>NZ_BAABBQ010000001.1:270000-2787871 GCF_039538045.1 Sphingomonas swuensis
CCCTAAGACGAGCCCGAAGGGGGTAGTCGATGGGAAACAGGTTAATATTCCTGTACCTGATGGTGTGTGACGGATCACGTGTGTTGTCTGGCCTTATCGGATTGGTCCAGGCTTCGAAGTGGTTCCAGGAAATAGCCCCATCTTATAGACCGTACCCGAAACCAACACAGGTGGGCAGGTAGAGTATACCAAGGCGCTTGAGAGAAGTCTCCTGAAGGAACTCGGCAAATTGCCTCCGTACCTTCGGAAGAAGGAGGCCCTCACTGCGGGCAACCGCTTTGAGGGGGCACAGGCCAGGGGGTAGCGACTGTTTAACAAAAACACAGGGCTCTGCTAAGTCGGCTTCAAGACGACGTATAGGGTCTGACGCCTGCCCGGTGCCTGAAGGTTAAGAGGAGGTGTGCAAGCACCGAATTGAAGCCCAGGTAAACGGCGGCCGTAACTATAACGGTCCTAAGGTAGCGAAATTCCTTGTCGGGTAAGTTCCGACCTGCACGAATGGCGTAACGACTTCCCCACTGTCTCCAGGAGATGCTCAGCGAAATTGAATTCTCCGTGAAGATGCGGAGTACCCGCGGTTAGACGGAAAGACCCCGTGCACCTTTACTGCAGCTTCAGAGTGGCTGTGGGAAACAATTGTGTAGAATAGGTGGGAGGCTTTGAAACTTGGGCGCCAGCTCGAGTGGAGCCAAAATGTGAAATACCACCCTGTTGTTTTCTACAGTCTAACCTCGCACCGTTATCCGGTGCAGGGACCCTCTGTGGCGGGTAGTTTGACTGGGGCGGTCGCCTCCTAAAGAGTAACGGAGGCGCGCGATGGTAGGCTCAGGACGGTTGGAAACCGTCTGTTAGAGTGCAATGGCATAAGCCTGCCTGACTGCGAGACTGACAAGTCGAGCAGAGACGAAAGTCGGTCATAGTGATCCGGTGGTCCCTCGTGGAAGGGCCATCGCTCAACGGATAAAAGGTACGCCGGGGATAACAGGCTGATAACCCCCAAGAGCTCATATCGACGGGGTTGTTTGGCACCTCGATGTCGGCTCATCACATCCTGGGGCTGGAGCAGGTCCCAAGGGTTTGGCTGTTCGCCAATTAAAGTGGTACGTGAGCTGGGTTCAGAACGTCGCGAGACAGTTTGGTCCCTATCTGCCGTGGGCGTCGATACTTGAGAGGAGTTGCCCCTAGTACGAGAGGACCGGGGTGAACATGCCTCTGGTGCACCAGTCGTCGTGCCAACGGCGCAGCTGGGTAGCTATGCATGGACGGGATAACCGCTGAAAGCATCTAAGCGGGAAGCCTCCCTCAAGATAAGGTATCATCGAGCCGTGGAAGACCACCACGTTGATAGGCCGGGTGTGGAAGTGCAGTAATGCATGGAGCTAACCGGTCCTAATTGCTCTGTTCGCGCTTGAGAGTCCCACCATCATCGACAGCATTGCTGATCGGTGGGTGTGTCACTCAGCTAGATGACGCCAAGATTTGGTCCCGCATCGATTTCTAGAACTCTCGTCCCGCCGGCTTCATAGCTTGGTGACCATAGCGCCTGTGACCCACCCGATCCCATCCCGAACTCGGCCGTGAAACCAGGCAGCGCCGATGGTACTTCAGCTTAAGCTGCGGAAGAGTAGGTCGTCGCCAGGCTTTGTAGCCGGCGGGCACGAGAGAAACCCATTCACATGTTGAAGTGCGCCGCCGCTTGCCCCTTGGGGTAGCGGCGGCGTTCTTGTCTCAAGACATCCGTCCGCGGATGTTTGAAAATTGGCGCGGGGTGGAGCAGCCCGGTAGCTCGTCAGGCTCATAACCTGAAGGTCGTAGGTTCAAATCCTACCCCCGCAACCAACAATAAGGCCGTCCTTCGGGGCGGCCTTTTTGCGTTTGGGAGCCAAGCGCCAGGGCGGATGGTTCTCCCGGGGTGCGTATCGCCACCTATAACGTCAACGGGGTCAACGGCCGCCTGCCGGTCCTGCTCGAGTGGCTCGCCGCGACAGCACCTGACGTGGTCTGCCTGCAGGAGTTGAAGGCGCCCGACGAGCGCTTTCCCGCCGAAGCCCTGGAGGCGGCCGGCTATGGCGCGATCTGGCACGGACAGAAGAGCTGGAACGGTGTCGCCATTCTCGCCCGCAATGCGGTCCCGATCGAAACCCGCCGCGGACTTCCCGACGATCCCGATCCCACACAGAGCCGCTACCTCGAGGCCGCGATCGACGGGGTGCTGATCGGCTGCCTCTATCTCCCCAACGGCAATCCGCGGCCAGGTCCCAAGTTCGACTACAAGCTGCGCTGGATCGCGGCCTTCGAGGCGCTCGCCGCCGAGCTCCTGCCCCTCGAGCAGCCGGTCGTTCTGGCGGGCGACTACAACATTATCCCGACCGATCGCGACGTCACCAAGCCCGAGCGCTGGACCGAGGACGCGCTGTTCGCGCCCGAAGTCCGTGCCGCCTTCGCTCGCCTTGGCGGAGAGGGCTGGATCGATGCCCTTCGCCACCTTCACCCCGACGAGCCCATCTTTACCTTCTGGGACTATTTCCGGAATGCCTTCGCGCGCGATGCCGGACTTCGCATCGACCACCATCTGCTCAACGCCGCCGCGGCCAGTTGTCTGCGTTCCGTCGGCGTCGACCGGAGCGTCCGGGCGATGCCGAAGACCAGCGATCATGCGCCGGTGTGGATCGAGCTCGCATGACCGCGCCGGAGACGATGGAGGCGCTGCTTGTCGAGCAATTGCCTGAGGACGATGGCTGGTGCTTCGAGCCCAAGTGGGACGGCTTCCGTTGTCTCGCCCAGCGGATCGGCTCCGAGGTCATGCTCTGGTCGCGCTCGGGCAAGCCGCTTGGCCGCTACTTCCCCGAGATCGTGGCGATGGTCGCCGGTCTCCCCGAGGGCGATCTCCTCCTCGACGGCGAGCTGATCGTCGAGACCGCGGAAGGTCTCGACTTCGACGCCCTGTCGCAGCGCCTCCACCCGGCCGAGAGCCGGATCCGAAAGCTTGCCGCCGAGACGCCGGCTAGGCTGGTCGCCTTCGACCTCCTCCTCCAGCGCGGCGACGAGGATCTCGCGATGAAGCCGCTCTCCGAGCGCCGCCGGTCGCTCGAACGGTGGCACGCCAAGGCCAGGAACGCGGGCCTGCTCCTCTCTCCTCAGACCGGCGACCTAACGCAGGCGCGCGACTGGCTGGAGCGGAGCGGCGGCGCGCTCGACGGCGTGGTGGCGAAGCGCGCCGAGGATCCTTACCGGGCCGGCGAGCGCGCAATGCGCAAGGTCAAACGCCATCGGAGCGCCGACTGCGTGGTCGGCGGTTTCCGGACCGAGGCCAAGGGCAGCGCGGTCGCTTCACTGCTCCTCGGCCTCTACGACGACCAGGGCCTGCTCCACCATGTCGGCTTCTGTTCGGGCCTCAAGGCGGCGGAGCGGCGGCGGTGGACGGCCGAGCTGGTGCCGCTGATCGAGGAGCCCGGCTTCACCGGCAACCGGCCCGACAAGGCGAGCCGCTGGGCGACGGAGCGGACGACGGCGTGGCAGCCGCTCCGCCCCGAGATCGTGGTCGAGGTTCGCTACGACCAGGTCACCTCGGGGCGCTTCCGCCATGCCACCCGGCTGCTCCGAGTGCGGCCGGACAAGCGGCCCGACCAGTGCCGCTGCGAACAGCTTCGTCACCCGCTAACCCCGGTGCAATTGGAGGAACTGCTTCGCTCCAAGTGAGGTTGGCGCGGACGTTGCGCCAATCCATCACTTGCTCGATTATGGACAACTTCCCCCAGCCGCGTGACTCGCAATCTGGTTTATTTTCCGTAATCTTCGGGTTCAGGGGCGGACACTTGTCGCGCCGGGCGGGACTATCCAATGTTCGACAGGGTCACAGACTTCTTTGCCGGGGATTTCGCGCCTCACGGCTTTTGCCTCTTGTGGGATCCGGGACTGGTCTGGACACACATCATTTCAGACGTCCTGATCGCCGCCGCCTATTTCTCGATCCCGATCGCGCTCGTCACTTTCGTCCGCAAACGACCCGACGTCGAGTTTGGGCGGATGTTCTGGCTGTTCGCCCTGTTCATCCTGTCGTGCGGAATGACCCACGTGATGAGCATCTGGAACCTCTACAATGGCGACTATGCGCTCGAGGCGGTGATTAAGGCGATTACCGCCGCCGCCTCGGTCCCGACTGCCATCCTCCTCTGGCCCTTGTTGCCCAGGATGCTTGCAATCCCCTCGCCGACCATGCTCCAGAAGAAGAATGACGAACTGGCGGATGCCCTGGCCGAACGCGACCGGGTGCTCGCGCAACTGCGCGACGAGGTCGTTCACCGCCAGAAGGCCGAGGCGGCACTGGTGCAGGCCAACAAGATGGAAGCGGTCGGGCAGCTCACCGGTGGCATCGCGCACGACTTCAACAATCTGCTTCAGGCGATCTCGGGCAATCTCGAGCTGATCGGCCTTGCCCCGGACCAGCCCGAGAAGGTCGCGCGCTGGGCGGCCAATGCCACCCAGGCAACCGAGCGCGGGACCAAGCTGACCGGCCAGCTTCTGACCTTCTCGCGCCGGCAGCGCCTGGATACGCGGGTCGTCGACGTCGGCGGACTGATCGAGGGGATGACCGAACTCCTCCGCAACTCGGTCGGGCCGACGGTCGACCTCTCGGTTTCGGTCAGCGACGAGCTTGGCGCGGTGCGATCGGACCCGACCCAGCTCGAGCTCGCCATCCTCAACCTCGCCATCAACGGACGCGACGCGATGCCGTCGGGAGGAGCCTTACAGGTGACTGCCAGTCGGCGCGGCGACAAGGTCGCGATCGCCATCGTCGATACCGGCATCGGAATGAGTCAGGAAGTCGCGGAGCGCGCGCTCGAGCCTTTCTTCACGACCAAGGGTCCGGGCCGTGGCACCGGTCTCGGCCTGTCCATGGCCTATGGCGTCGCCACCGCCGCCGGCGGCACGCTGGAAATCGACAGCAAGGTCGGGGAGGGCACCACGGTGACCATGCTCCTTCCGCTCGAACTGTCCGGCGACGGCGAGGGCGCGGACCGGGACGAGCATTCGGGCACTGATCGGCCAGTCCGGACCACGCACGTCCTGCTCGTCGACGACGATCCCGAGGTGCGTTCGGCGGTCGCCGACATGCTGGTCGCACGCGGCCACCGGGTAACCGCTGCGGAGAATGGGGCGCATGCCCTGCTCGAACTCGAGCGCGAGGAGATCGGCGTCATGCTGCTCGACTTCGCCATGCCCGGAATGAATGGCGCCGAGGTCGCGGCGCGTGCGATCGAGCTTCGACCGGGCGTGCGGCTGCTCTTCCTGTCGGGCTATGCCGACAGCCAGGCGATCGATGCCGCGGTCGACGGCCGAGCCCAGGTGCTGAGGAAACCGATCGGGGCGGCGGCCCTGTTCGCGGCGATCGAGGACATGCTCGACTAGACGCTTGCGGGGCGGCGCTCGAAGCCGGCGAGGGCCTCGGCCAGCCAGCGGCCCGCGGTCAGCGCCGAAAGGTCCGTCGGATCGAGCGGCGGGTCCCATTCGGTCAGGTCGATCACTCGAACCTGTGGTCGCGCGGCGAGGCGGCGCACGGCAAGGAAGAAGTCGAGCGCGCGCATGCCGCCCGGACGCGCGCCCGGAGCGCCGGGGAACTGGGCCCGGTCGATGACGTCGATGTCGCAGTCGACCAGGATTGCGTCGCATCCCTCGAGCCGTTCCAGCGCCTGGTCGACGGCGTCGCTGATCCCCTGCTCCCGGACCTGCCGTGCGGTGAGCACGAGGTGGCCGCCGGAGAGCGCATCGTCGTGCATCGCCTTCGAATTGGCGAAGGGCGCGAGGCCGATCTGGACCACGTTCGAGCCAGGCAAGCCGTCCTCGCGGAGGGCGCGGACCGGATTGCCGTTGCTCAAGCCCTGCTCGAGCCCGCGCATGTCGAAGTGCGCGTCGAGAGTGACGAGGCCGCAGCGCTCGAGGGGCAAGCCGAGCGCGTCGGCCATGCCGAGCAGCCCCGGGCGGGTCACCGCATTGTTGCCGCCGATGAGCAGAGTCAGCGCGTGGTCCGCGACGCTCGCCGCCACCGCCGCGCGGAGGGGATCGGTCGCAGCCTCGATCGTCATCCCGGCAAGGGCCACATCGCCCCGATCGGCGATCGCAGCGGCAAGCTCGCGCCCGGTGTCGATGTCGTAGCGGCCGATCCGCCGGAGGACCTTGCGCAGCGCCTCTGGAGCGAGGTCGCAGCGGCCTTCACTGACCGACCCCGTGCCGAGCGGCGCTCCGACCCATCCGATCGCCGCCTCCGCATCGGAGGGCATGAGGAGCTCGGAGAGGTTGGGCCAGGCGGAGGTCATTGCCACTCCCCCTAGCAAAGCCGTAAGCGCCTGTCCCATGTGGGACCGCCTGCTGACCGACTGCCACGTGATGACGATGGTGCCCCGCGACGGGGATCCCCTCGGTCTCGTGCGCAACGCGGCGATCGGGATCGTCGGCGAGCGGATCGTCCGGGTCGGGCGCCGGACCGAGCTGGCCGGGACCCAGGCCCGCGAGGTGGTGCCGCTCGGCGGCGCCTGGGTGACCCCCGGCCTCGTCGACTGCCACACCCACCTCGTGTTCGGCGGCACCCGCGCGGCGGAGCATGCGATGCGTCGTGCCGGGGCGACCTATGAGGAAATCGCGCGGGCGGGCGGCGGCATTGCCTCGACCGTCGCCGCGACCGCCGCTGCCTCGGTGCCCGAACTGGTCGCGCAGGGCCGTCAGCGCCTCCACGCCCTTGCCCGCGGCGGGGTCACCACGGTCGAGATCAAGAGCGGCTACGGCTCCGATCCCTCGTCCGAGCTGCGGCTGCTCAACGTCATCCGCACGCTTGCGCGGAGCGAGCCGATGCGGGTGGTGCCGACCCTGCTTGCCCTCCATGCGCTGCCCAAGGGCGCCGACCGGGCGGCCTTCGTCGAGCAGATGATCGAGGAGCTGCTCCCGACCGCCGCCCGGCTCGGGCTCGCCGCCGGGGTCGACGCCTTCTGCGAGACCATCGCCTTCACGCGCGAGGAGACCGAGCGGCTGTTCGAGGCCGCCGACCGCCTCGGCCTGCCCGTCCGGCTCCATGCCGAGCAGCTTTCCAACCAGCAGGGCGCCGCGCTGGCCGCCCGCTACCGTGCGCTGTCGGCCGACCATCTCGAGCATCTCGACGAGGCCGGGGCCCGCGCGATGGCCGAAGCGGGGACGGTTGCCGTGCTCCTCCCCGGCGCCTTTTACGCGCTCCAGGAAAGCCGCAAGCCGCCGGTCGACCTGTTGCGCGAGCACCGGGTCGGGATCGCGGTGGCGACCGACTGCAATCCCGGCACCTCGCCGATGCTGCTGCCCCAGCTGGCGATGAACATGGGGTGCACCCTGTTCGGCCTGACTCCGGAGGAGGCGATCGCCGGGATGACCATCAACGCCGCCCGGGCGCTCGGCCTCGCGCAGGAGATCGGCACGATCGAGGCGGGCAAGGCCGCCGACCTCGCCACCTGGCGGATCGCGGAGCCGGCCGAGCTCGGCTACTGGATCGGCTTGGCCCCCGAGCGGCGCATCTACAGGGGAGTGGACCAATGACAACCGACCGCCGCGACAACAGCCGCCGGATCCGCGCCCGCCGCGGGCCCGAGCTGGTGGCGAAGAGCTGGCAGACCGAAGCCGCGGTGCGGATGCTCATGAACAACCTCGACGAGGAAGTCGCCGAGGACCCGCAGAGCCTGGTCGTCTACGGCGGGATCGGCCGCGCCGCGCGCAACTGGGAAGCATTCGACCGGATCGTCGCGACGCTCGATGCCCTCGAGGACGACCAGACCCTGCTCGTCCAGTCGGGCAAGCCGGTCGGGGTCTTTCGCACCCATGCCGACGCCCCGCGGGTGCTCCTCGCCAATTCCAACCTGGTGCCCAGATGGGCGACCTGGGAAAAGTTCAACGAGCTCGATCGCGCGGGCCTCATGATGTACGGCCAGATGACTGCGGGCAGCTGGATCTACATCGGCACGCAGGGCATCGTCCAAGGCACCTACGAGACCTTCGCCGAGATGGGCCGCCAGCATTTCGGCGGCGATCTCAAGGGCAAGTGGATCCTCACCGCCGGCCTCGGCGGGATGGGCGGGGCGCAGCCGCTGGCGGCGGTGATGGCCGGCGCGCACTGCATCGCGATCGAATGCCAGGAAAGTCGGATCGAGAAGCGCCTCGAAACCCGCTACCTCGACCGCCGCGCATCGACCATCGACGAGGCGCTCGAGATCATCTCCGCGGCGACCGAGCCGACCAGCGTCGGCCTGCTCGGCAACGCCGCCGAGCTCATCCCCGAGATGCTCGCCCGCGGCATCCGCCCCGACGCGATCACCGACCAGACCAGTGCC
Source organism: Sphingomonas swuensis (assembly GCF_039538045.1). Taxonomy (NCBI): domain Bacteria; kingdom Pseudomonadati; phylum Pseudomonadota; class Alphaproteobacteria; order Sphingomonadales; family Sphingomonadaceae; genus Sphingomonas; species Sphingomonas swuensis. Next base: position 278,343 of record NZ_BAABBQ010000001.1, read on the forward strand.
CACGATCCGGTCAACGGCTACCTGCCGATGGGCTGGACCGTCGCCGAGTGGATCGAGCGGCGGGAGCGCGATCCCCAAGGGACGGCGGCCGCGGCGCGAATCTCGATGGCCCGGCACGTCGAGGCGCTGCTGAGCTACAAGGCGATGGGCATCCCGGTCTTCGACTATGGCAACAACATCCGCCAGGAAGCGCTCGACACCGGCGTCGAGCACGCCTTCGACTTCCCCGGCTTCGTCCCCGCCTATATCCGCCCGCTCTTCTGCCGCGGGGTCGGCCCGTTCCGCTGGGTCGCGCTGTCCGGCGATCCGGAGGACATCTATCGCACCGACCAGCGGGTCAAGGAGCTGATCCCCGACGACCCGCACCTCCACCGCTGGCTCGACATGGCGCGCGAGCGGATCGCCTTCCAGGGCCTTCCCGCACGCATCTGCTGGGTCGGCCTCGGCCAGCGCCACCGCCTCGGCCTCGCCTTCAACGAGATGGTCAGGAACGGCGAGGTCAGCGCCCCGATCGTCATCGGCCGCGACCATCTCGACAGCGGCAGCGTCGCCAGCCCCAACCGCGAGACCGAGGCGATGAAGGACGGCTCGGACGCGGTCAGCGACTGGCCGCTGCTCAACGCCCTCCTCAACACCGCGAGCGGCGCGACCTGGGTCAGCCTCCACCATGGCGGCGGGGTCGGCATGGGCTACAGTCAGCACGCCGGCATGGTGATCGTCGCCGACGGCACGCCGCAAGCGGCGCGGCGGCTCGAGCGGGTCCTGTGGAACGACCCCGCGACCGGGGTCATGCGCCACGCCGATGCCGGCTATGCGGAAGCCCTCGACTGCGCCCGCGAGCAACAACTGTGGCTCCCGAGCCTCTCCTGAGGCGGCGAAGTTCCCGAAGTTCCCAGGGGGCGGGGGTCTGACGGACCGGCGAAGTTCTCGAAGTTCACAGGGTGCGGGAGTTGCGCGCGGCTAAGCTGTCTCCGGACAGGAGGCGCGCACGCAACGATTGATGGCCGACCGGCCACAGCGGCACCGACAGAGAGAAAGAGCCCAGCAGCGAACCGCTCCGGTTAGTAGAGCAAGCCAAGTCCTACATTGCAGGCGGCTCTGGGATGTCCGCTATGGGTGGAAAGCGGACTTCGGCCAACGCGCTAGAAGCTCGCCCCATCAACCTCGCGGCGTGGCAGATCCTGCAAAAGCGCTGGCTCGAACATCCTGAGATTTACCGCCATGCGCCCGTAACCAGGGTCAGTGGCGGTCCAGTGCGTCGTGCAGCCACAGCGCTGACAATGCCACAGGTCCAGTGCGCGGTCGCCCTGCTGATAGGAGATGCCTCGTCCCTCGACGACCACAGCATCAGGAGCGCAATAGTGCCAGAGTCCGGCTGTCCGCCGACATATCGAACAATTGCATTCGGTGGCCTCGGTCGGTTCATCGCGCAAGGTCAATCGGATCTGGCCGCAGTGGCAGCTTCCGTGATGTTCGCTCATTTCCGCGCCTCCTAACTCGCGTGCCGGCCGACTCTCTCACCGCACACCTGCCAACAGTTTACTGCTGCTCACCTCTTCTAAGCGGCCCTCGAATGTCCGCAATGGGTCGAAGGCGGACGTTGGCTGCAAGGGTCTGCAATGGGTGGAAAGCGGAAATGCGCTATTCATCCTCGAATGGGGTGTCGCGCACCTTGAAGGCAGCCGTTTCGAAATCGATTGGACCCGTGTCTTCAACCCCGATCGTGTAGCCGTCGAGGACGTGCATTCGGCCATCCCTGATGATCAAGAGAAAACCCAAGCCGTACTCCAAACCTTCGACGGCTGCGTAGACATTGTCGCCAAGCGGCAGGTACTCCTCCGAGAGCGCAAGCCGCTCCGGCACGGAAAAGTAAGTGAAAAAGCCGCCACGATCATTCTCGCGAGAAATGATCTCTGCGGCCTTTCGCTGCTCTTCAAGTTCAGCAGCCAATTCAGGCGTCTCGTTGAAGATGGCAGTCAGAGCGGCGTTTTCGAGCGGCGTCAGAGTGTTCATCGACGGCACCTTGGTGAGATCGTCTGATGGACGCAATGGGTCGTAAGCGGACATCAGGCCGTGCCATGAAGAGGTTAAGGATGCGGCGGGGCATGCATGTGGCTAACCCCTCCACCACTACCTTCGGCAGCGGTCCACTCTCCATCGCTTCGCGACGGGGAGGTTGCTCACGGGCTGGCCGCCTATGGACAGCGCCGCTCAGTCGGCTTCGATCACCACGGTGTAGTTGCTGAGCGAGGCGCCGGCGACGCGGCTGCCCTGGAAGAGGAGCGCGGCGAGGACCAGGCCGAAGAGGGCGATTCCGGCGAGGATCATCCGTGCTTCCTGGCTGCGCAGCTCGCCCCTGGTGACCTTGCGCGGCGGCGGGGGCGGGGGATCGCGGCGGATCCTCGAGCCCGTCCGGCGCGGCGCGGACAGGTCCACCGTCTTCTTGGCACTGGAAAGCGGGCTGGCCATGGCTCCGGCATAGCGGCCGGGCCTTACCAGCGGGTTAGCGGCGGCGGTGGAAGGCGAGGCCGGCGGCGAACCCGACGGCGAGGCTCGCCACCCCGCCCGCGGCGAGCGCGGCGCGGCGCCAGAAATGCGCGTCGGTCTCCGGGTCGGACGCCACGGCGGCGACCGGGGCGGGGCGGCGGAGCATCCCGCCTTCCTCGACCGGCACCTGGTGGACCGTCCGGCTGACCGCGAGGATGCGCTCGCGCTTGGCGCGGGCGAGGTCAGCGGGCGAGATGGTGGCGGCGGGGTCGAGGTCGCTCATCGCTCCGGCCTAGTCGCGGCACGTTGCCGGTCCGTTAAGACGGGCCGGTCGCACAGGTTCAGGAGCGCCCAGGTCGCGGCCGGATCGAGCGCCGGGCGGTAGGTGCGGCGGGGATCGTAGGAGGCGGCGAACAGCCGGGCGCGGCCCTCGCTTCCGGGATGGCTCTCGAGCCACTCGATCCGGGCGTCGATCCTGGCCTTGCCCGGCGGGTCGAGGCGGCGGAAGAAGTCGGCGGTGGGGCGCGGGTCGATGCCGGCCCGGCGAAGCGCGGCGACCGCGTCGCGATCGGCCTCGGCCTCGTTCGAGCGGGTGTAGGAGAGCGACAGCAACTGCTGGGCGTTGGTCCCGATGCTTCCGCTGAACAGCTGGATCAGGGCCCCGATGCCGAGCTCGCGGAGCAGCGCCTCGGTGACGTGGCGGCGGCGGACATGGGCGAGTTCGTGGGCCATCACCCCGGCGAGCGCATCGGCGTTGGTGACCTTGTCGAGGATGCCGTCGGTGAAGACGACGTGGCGGCCGGGCAAGGCTGCGGCGTTGACGAGGTCGAGATCGATCGCGGCGAGGTCGACCCCGGCGGATCCGCGGGTCGCGCCGGGCTCCACCCGCTCGGCCAGCGCGGCAAGGGCGGCATTGCCGGCGGGAGCCTGGCAGCGCCGCTCGCCGAAGTCGCCGATCATCACGTCGCCGACATTCTCCTCCCAGCGGTCAGGGACGATCGGGGCGAGGGCGGCGGGGGCGGCATAGCCGACGGCGACCACGCCCGCGGCGACCAGCCCGAAGGCGAGCGCCGCCTTGCCGAGCCCGAGCCGGTCGACCCAGTGGCCGTAGCGCGCCGGACCGGGCAGGTGGGCGGCGAGCTCGGCCGGCGGGGCCTCGGCGAAGCGCAGCCGCCAGCCGGGCTGATCGAGCCGGGCGAAGCGCCAGTCGCGGCCCTCGCCGTCGCGGCTGAGCTGACCGAGCGGGACCGACTGGCCGTAGCCGCTCGCGGTCTCGATCAGCAGTGCGTCGCCGTCGGCGCGGACGCTGACCGGGTGCGGGGTCGCGGTGGTCCCGTCGTAGAGGATCGCGCTGGTCACGGCCGGGTCAGATCGCGCCCATGTCGAAGGCATCGGCGAAGCCCTCGCTTTCGCGCGGGGCGTGGGTTTGCGACTGGGTCAGCGAATCGAGGTCGACGCTGCCGTAGAGATGGACGTGACGGACCAGGAAGGACCAGTTGCGATAGCCCCAGTAGGCGATGCCGAGGCCGAGCGTGATCACCGCCAGGCCGATGTTGCCGAGGAACAGCTTGAGCCAGTCGCGGGTGCGCGCATCGAACCCGAACTCGAGATCGCCGACCCGCAGGCTGGCGGCGGCCTGCCGGTAGAATTTGGCGTACCAGTGGAGGGTCGCGAGCGGGATGGCGAGATAGATGAGGGCGAAGAAGCCGACGAAGATGGCGGCGAAGCCGACCGCTCCACTCGAGCCGTCGGAGAAGATCGCGTAGCCGAGGCCCCCGAGGATCCCGCCGACGACCAGCATGATCACCGGCACGGCGTAGATGAACAGCCAGCGGCGCCACAGCCCCTCGCTGTCGAGGTCGGCATGGAAGCCGTGCGGCCCGAAGCTCATCTTCGACCAGCGCAGGTTCCACAGCTTGGACTGGGCCCAGGGGAAGGGGATGAAGGCGGCGAAGGCGCAGGCGGCGGTGTAGCAGAGCTGCTGGTTGGCATAGTCGACGCCGCTGTCGTCGCTGCCGCCGCGGATGCCGTGCCACCAGCTCCGGCTCAGCCGGTAGCGCAGTGCACGGAAGCGCGCGAAGCCGGTCAGCCAGAAGAAGGCGACATAGAGCAGGAAGCCGATCAGCAGGACCGCGCCCTCATGGCCGCGGGTGAGCAGCGCCGGGAACAGGAACTGGATCGCGATGTAGAAGGGCAGCAGCGCCGCGACGACCATCAGGAAGCCGAAGAACATCTCCTTGCCGGTGCCGGTCCACTCGAGGCTGTCGTCGATGACATGGGTGCGCGACCACAGGTAGCGGCGCTCGCGGGCCGAGGCCCAGAAGCGGTAGATGCCGAGGGTGACGATGATCAGCAGTACGTTGGTCGCCGCGATCGGCAGATATTCGCGCCAATTGCCGGTGAACCGGACCGCCCGGTCATCACCGGCCGCCCCATGCGGACCCTGGTAGTTCACGCCACTCTCCCCCTGTATCGGGAGGAAGAGTGGCGCGCATTCAGAATGCTTGCAAGCGCCTGCGTAAGCGCGGGATTAATCGGCCGCGCAGCGTGGCTCAGAAGCCCAGGCTGAAGCGGACCGCCGCGCCGACGTCGGTACCGGCGGCGGCGATATGTCCGGGCTGGCGACGCGCGTAGAGGTTGCCGCCGATCCAGCCGGTGCCGAGCATGCGCCGCGAATAGCTGAGCTCGGCGTCGAGCTCGCGGCCCCTCGGCACCAGGCTCGAGCGGACGATGCTGTAGCCCGGAGACATGGTCGCATAGTCGAACGAGGTCGGAAGGCTCATCGCGAAGCCGCCGCCGTCGATGCGGAGCGGCTGCGACAGGCGCAGGCCGAACCTGTCGCCCTCGCTCAGCCAGTTGCTGCGGGCGAGGTCGACGCCATAGGCACCGGTGGTGAAGGCGCCGCCGGCGAAGCTGGTCCAGCCGCGCCGCGCCGAAAGGCTGGCGGTCCAGTCGGACCCGAGCGAGCGCCGCGCCTCGAGGTCGACGAAGGTCGTCGCCGCGCCGCCGCCGCCGAGGTTGCCGCTCATCCGCCCGCCGAGCAGCGTGCGCTGCTCGTCGAGCCGGCCGACCCCGAGCGACAGCCAGGTCCGGCCGAAGCTGCGGTCGACCGCCATGTTGGTCCAGCGATAGGGCGAGCCGGTGGCGGCGGTGCGAAGGTCGCCCTGCACCTCGCCATCCTCGCCCGACAGGCTCACCGCCACGGGCCCGAGATTGCGACGGAGCGCAACGGCGCCGCCGCGCTTGGCGTCGAAGCCGGGGCTTCCGGCAACGTCGCGGGCAATCAGGAAGGCCCCCGACTCGACCCCCGACAGGCGCCGTTCCATCGCCTTGGCCCCCTCGGCGAAACCGAGCGCGACGGCGGTGGAATCGTCGATCCTGGCGACCGCCGAGCCGGCGATCAGCCGCGACTTGCGCAGGTCCTCGGGGCCGATCCCGGTCTGCTGGACGAGATAGCCGGTGGCGCCCCTCCGCTCGGAGACGGTCATGGCGATGTTGAACTTGCCCGCCTGCGCGCCGCCGACGCGGACCGAGCCTTCGAGCGCGCGGCGCAACGGCTCGCCCTGGGGAGCGCTGCGGATGGTGCGGGCGAGATCGACCGCGAAGGCGCGCGAATAGCCGTCGAGGACGATTGCGCCGAGGCCGTTGCCGCCGACCGGGGGAGCGTCGCCCGAGGCGGGCGGCGCGTCGGAGCCGGCGCCGTCGATGACGTCGGCCGAACCGGCCAGGCTAGTGGTTCCGATCGGCTGCATCGCGCGGGCGATGTTGAGCCGGCCGCGTCCGAAGATCGCGTCGGTGCCGGTCGCGCCGAGGTCGTCCGCGCTTCGGAACAGGATGTCGACGATCTGCGCGCCGGTGAGGTTGGGGAAGGCCGAGGCGAGCAGCGCCGCCGCGCCCGAGATGGTCGGCGCGGAGAAGCTGGTGCCGCTGTAGGCGACCCGGGTGCCGTAGCCGTCGCTCCGGGCGGTCTCGTCGACGGTGAACACCCCGGCGCCGATCGCCGCCAGATAGTTGCTCGCGCTGCTTCCGGCGCGGTTGGAGAAGACCGACAGCTGGTCGAGCCCGCCGGTGGTCTGCGTGGTGCGATCGTAGGTGCCGACCGAGCCGGCGATGATGACGTTGGTCGGATAGCGGCTCGCCTGGGCGGCGGCGAAGCCATCGGCGGTGACGCCGAGCGTCGCATCCTCGCCATCGTTGCCGGCGGAGACCACGACCACGATCCCGGCGTTCACCGCGCGGCCGAGCGCGGTCAGCAGGGACGGGCCCGGGCTGGAGCCGCCGAGCGACATGTTGATGACCCGGGCACCGGCCGCAACCGCCGCGTCGACGCCGCGGGCGATGGCGGAGTCGCCGAACTTGCAGCCGCCGTCCTCGCTGGTGTCGGCGCAGGTGCCGGGGGAGTCCGCCCGGAGCGCGATCACCGTCGAGTTGAAGGCGACGCCGTGCATCCACTTGTCGTCCTTGTTGGCGACGATGACGCCGGCAACGCCCGAACCGTGGCCCGACTCGTCGGCCAGCGCGCGGCCAGCGGTGGTGACGTCGCGGCTCGCGGGATCGATCTTGCCGGCGAAGTCGAGCAGCGCCGGGTTGATCCCGCTGTCGATCACCGCGACCTTAATGCCCTGGCCGGTCGCGCCCTGGTTGTAGGCGGCGATGGCGCCCGAGGTGACCGCCGCATTGCTGAGGCGATATTCGCTCGTGTCATAGTTGGTCGGGACCACCGGGGGCGGCGGCGGAGGGGGCGGAGTGGGGGCGGGCGTCGGTGGCGGGGTCGGTGCGGCCTGCGGAGGCGGAGCAGGGGTCGAGGTGACGCCGCCGCCACCGCCGCCACCGCCGCACGCCGACAAGAGCAGCGCCAGGCTGCAGGCAGTGGTTCCAAGAAGCGCCTTGTTCATCCCTAACCCTCTGCTCAAACCGCTGCAAAAGAACGACTTTCAGCCGAATCGTATATGTCTGCAAACCTTTCGTTTTGCTGAAAGACGGAACCGAAGCTAGGGCGGACGCATTATGCCGGGTTCGTCCATCTCTCCCCGCTTTATAGCGCAGTTCGGCGAGGTCGCCGACTGGATCTTCGATCTCGACAATTGCCTCTACCCGGCCTCGACCGGGCTGTTCGCGCTGATCGACCAGAGGATGGGCGCCTACATCCAGCGCTTGTTGGGGGTCGAAGCGGACGAGGCGCGGCGCATCCAGAAGCATCACTTCCACACCCATGGGACCACGCTCGCGGGGCTGATGAAGGAGCATGGGGTCGACCCGCACCATTTCCTCGCCGACGTCCACGACATCGCGCTCGACCGGGTCGGCGCCGACCCGCGGCTGGTGGCGGGGCTGGGCCGGCTTCCCGGGCGCAAGTTCGTCTTCACCAACGGCGACGCGCCCTACGCCCGCCGCGTGCTGGCGGCGATCGGCATCGGTGACCAGTTCGAGCATCTCCACGACATCCACGAGTGCGAGCTTCGCCCCAAGCCCGACCGCCACGGCTACGAGTTGCTGTGCGCGCGCTTCGGGATCGATCCTTTCCGCGCCTGCATGGTTGAGGACATGGCCCAGAACCTGCGGCCGGCGAAGGCGCTCGGAATGACGACCGTGTGGGTGGACAATGGCTCCGAGCGCGGCAATCACGACTTCGATCCGGCCCATGTCGACCTGCGTATCAGCAACGTCGCCGACTGGCTTCACGACCTTCTGGAGGACCAATGACCGACCTTGCCGCCATCATCGACCGCGCCTGGGACGAGCGCGATGGCGTCTCCACCGCGACGACCGGCGAGGTCCGCGACGCGGTCGGGCAGGCGCTCGCCCTGCTCGATAGCGGGGAGGCTCGGGTCGCCGAGCCGGGCGAGGACGGCTGGACGGTCAACCAGTGGCTCAAGAAGGCGGTGCTGCTGAGCTTCCGGCTGAACGCGATGGAAGCGATCCCCGGCGGGCCCGGCGGGGCGCCCTGGTGGGACAAGGTGCCGAGCAAGTTCGAGGGCTGGGGCGCCGACGAGTTCGCCGCCGCCGGCTTCCGCGCGGTGCCCGGGGCGATCGTCCGCCGCGGCGCCTTCATCGGTCGCAACGCGGTGCTGATGCCGAGCTTCGTCAACCTCGGCGCCTATGTCGGCGAGGGCGCGATGATCGACACCTGGGCGACCGTCGGAAGCTGCGCGCAGATCGGCCGCAACGTCCACATCTCGGGCGGCGCGGGAATCGGCGGGGTGCTCGAACCCTTGCAGGCCGGACCGGTGATCATCGAGGACGACTGCTTCGTCGGCGCGCGCAGCGAGGTCGCCGAGGGCGTGGTGGTCGAGCGCGGCGCGGTGCTCAGCATGGGCGTCTTCCTCGGCGCCTCGACCAAGATCGTCGACCGCGCCACCGGCGAGGTCATGTACGGCCGGGTGCCGGCCTATTCGGTCGTGGTCCCGGGCGCGCTCCCGGGCAAGGACGGAGGCCCGAGCCTCGCCTGCGCGGTGATCGTCAAGCGGGTCGACGAACGCACCCGCTCCAAGACCAGCATCAACGAGCTGCTCCGAGACTGAAGTGAGCCCGGCATCGAAGCGCCGGGCTCAAATCAAGATCACTCGGCAGGCTTGAGCGGTGCCGGGTCGTCGGCCGGAACGGCGGGCGTCGGCGCGGCCGTGCCGATCCGCCCGGCCTCGGCAACCAGCCCGTCGAGGCTCTGGCCGTCGAAGCCGAGCTCCTTCATCAGCCCGTCGACGATCGGCGCCTGCGCCCGGTAGCGGAGCGCGGCATTGACGGCGCTGCTGGCGAGATTGCCACCATCCCCAGTGCCCCCAGCACCGCCGAGACCCGCCGCGCCGCCGCCGCTCAGGCCGTCGACCTGGACGATCTTGATCGAATCGATCGCCTCGAGCGGCTTGGCCGCTTCGCGCACGACCTCGGGCAGCACCTTGAGCAGTGCCATCTTGGTCTGGAGCGAGATCTGGTCGGAGGAGAGGAGGTTCGCGGCCTCGTTGACCGCGCGCTGGCCAGCCGCCTCGACCTCGAAGCGGACCCGGGCGGCCTCAGCGCGGAGCTTCTCGGCCTCGGCTTCACCTTCGGCGGCGAGGCGCAGCGCTTCGGCGCGATCGGCAGCGGCTTGCTTGTCGGCTCCCGCCTGGACCTTGATGGCGATCGCGGCGCGCTCGGCCTCGCGGCTGGCGTCGATCAGTTCGATCCTCTTCTGACGCTCGGCCACCTCGGTCTCGCGGGCGGTGCCGACACGTTCCTCGGCGGCGACCGCCTCGGCCCGGGCAAGGTCGGCCTGCGCCCGTGCCTGGCTCTCCTCGCGGCTCTTGTTCTGGACCGCGATCTGCTGCTCCTGACGGGCGATCTCGACTGCCTGGACCTGCGCGATCTTGGCCTGCTCGATCAGGCGATTGGCCTCGATCTGCGCACTGTCGGTCTGCTGCTTGGCCTCGATTCGCGCCTGCTCGGCCTCGCGGCTGCGGACCGCCTGCTCCTGCGCGACCTCGGCCGACTGGGCGGCGCGGCGAACCTCGACCTCCCGCTCCTGCTCGAGCCGGGCGAACTCGCCATCGCGGCTGATCTCGAGGCTGCGCCGCTCGGCCTCGAGATTCTTGGCCTCGATCTGGACCCGGGTTTCCTGCTCGATGTCGTTGCGCGCCTTCTTGCGCAGCTCGATCTGCTCGGTGAGCTTGGTCAGACCCTCGGCGTCGAACGCGTTGTTGGCGTTGAAATGCTCGATCGAGGTCTGGTCGAGTCCGGTCAGCGAGACCGATTCCAGCTCGAGGCCGTTCATCGCGAGGTCGGCGGCGCTGACCTGCTGCACCTTCTGGACGAATTCGGCGCGCTGCTCGTGGAGCTGGGCCATGGTCATGCCCGCGGCAACAGAGCGGAGCGCGTCCACGAACTTGCCCTCGATCAGCTCCTTGAGGCTGTCAGGGTGCATGGTCCGCTGGCCAAGCGTCTGCGCCGCAATCGCGATGCTTTCGGAATCGGGGCGGACCCGGACGTAAAATTCGGCCTTCACGTCGATGCGCAGGCGGTCCAGGGTGATCAGCGCGTCGCTGTTCTTGCGCTCGACCGCGAGCCGGACGGTGTTGAGGTTGACCGGCATGGTCTCGTGGAGGACCGGTAGAACCAGCGCGCCGCCGTTCATCACCACCCGCTCGCCACCGAAGCCGGTGCGGACGAAGCCGATCTCCTTCGACGCGCGCTTGTAGAGGCGGGTGAGGATAAGGCCGATGGTCATCAGCGCGACGAAGATAATCGCCGCCGGAATGGCTATGTCGATATATGCGGTCACTGGGGGCCCCCTTGGCTGAGACGGCGGCCGAACATCCGCTCGTCGATATCTAGTCTGAGTTCCTCGCCTTCCGCGAGGCCGATGAAGATGTCGCCTTCGCGGCGGACGAGCAGCAGCACCTGTCCTTCGCCGGCGTCAGTCCGCTCGTCGGTCGGCTCGACCATGACAAAGTGGCGCTGGCCGTGTTCGTCGCGGACCTCGGCGCGGGCGGGCGAGCCGACCCGGGCGGTGCCGATGACGATCGCGGCGCGGCGGCCGACGAGGCTGTCGCGGCGGAACGCGGTGGTCTCATCGCGTGGCAGAATGCGGGCGGCGCCGCGTGCGGTCAGGCCAAGAAGCGGAAGGGCGAGCAGCGCCGCGCCGACACCGGCCAGGACCGCGGACAGTGATCCTCCGGTGAGCGCGGTCGCAAGTTGCTGCAGGCTGAAGCCGATCAGAGCGAACAGGCCGAGAAAGACGACCAAAAGTATCAGCAGCGGCACCTGCCCGACGCCGAGCCAGCCAAGCATGTCGCTGTCGCCATCAACATCGGCTTCGAGCCCGACCGCCCCCGCGCCGAGACCGATCGCTTCGGCCAGGCCGATCAGGATCATAAGGATGAGCGCGACGGTGAACGGCAAGTTCGCCGGGCTCAGCAGGATCTCCACGACTATTCACCCCCTGTGAGGGCTTGAATGTGACCGTGGCGCCGACACAAATCCAGCAAAAGCCGACGTTTGCTGCTGCTCCTTGTCGCTTTTGTTGCGACCCGGCGGCTAGCGGGCCTGCTTGAGCAGCTCGGCTGCCTCGGGGCCGGTCCAGTCGAGGTCGCCCGAATAGCGCCAGATCTCCTTGCCGTCGGAGCCGTAGAGGATGGTGGTGGGGAGGATCTGGACGCCGAGGGCGCTCGACATCGCCATCTCCTTGTCCTGGTAGGTCTCGAGCCCGACCTTGCGCTCGTCGAGGAAGGCGGCGACGGTCGGCTGCGGCTGCATGTCCTGGCTCAGCGCCAGCACCTGCGGCGCGCCCGGCTGACCAGCCAGCGCGTCGAGCGTCGGCAGTTCCTTGACGCAGGGCGCGCACCAGGTCGCCCACAGGTTGAGCAGCAGCGGCTTGCCGCGGAAGGCGGCGAGGCTGGTCTGCTCGCCGTCCCCGTCGACGAAGGCGACGTCGGGCGCGGCGGTGCCGGCCTGGCTCTTGTCCACCCCCGGCCCGGCGGCACGGCCCGTTGCGTCACCCGCCTTGTCGGCGGCTTGGCTTTGCGGGTCCGACTGCCTATCGCAGCCGGCGGTCAGGAGTCCGCCGACGACGGCGGCGACGAGGAGGACGATGCGCATGGTATCGCGCTACGGCAGCGCTCCCTTGCAGGGCAAGCGTGGTCTTTGGGCCACGGCTCTGGCGCTCGCGCTGGCGGGTTGCGGGCAGGTCGGCGAACTGAAGCCGCCCCCTGGCCAGCCGCTCCCGGTCAAGCCCAAGCTGGCGGTGACCACCCCGACCCCCGAGGAACTGCTGACCCCGCCGCCCTATGCCCGGCCGGTGCGGGTCGACGAGATCCTGACCCGCTCCGAACCGCGCCGTCCCGACCGCTTCGACCTGCCTCCGCCCTCGGGCGCGGAAGGCGCCTCGGAACCGGAAGCCGACAGCAACGCTTCGACCGGCGACACGACCCGAGTGCAGGAGCCGCAGTGACCTCGACCTTCAAGCCCGTCCGCAAGGCCGTCTTTCCTGTCGCCGGTCTCGGCACCCGGCTTCTGCCGGCGACCAAGACCATGCCCAAGGAGATGCTTACGGTCATCGACCGGCCGCTGATCCAATATGCGGTGGACGAGGCACGCGAGGCCGGGATCGACCAGCTGATCTTCGTTACCGGGCGCGGCAAGTCGAGCCTGGTCGACTATTTCGACGTCAGCTTCGAGCTCGAGGCGACGATGAGGGCCAAGGGCAAGAGCATGGAGGCGCTCGAGCTCAGCCGGGCCGACTTCGGCCAGCTGATCAGCGTCCGCCAGCAGCAGCCGCTCGGGCTCGGCCACGCGGTGTGGTGCGCCCGGCACGTGGTCGGCGACGAGCCCTTCGCGGTGCTCCTGCCCGACGACCTGATGGCGGGCACGCCAAGCGCGCTCAAACAGATGGTCGAGGCCTATAACGAGGTCGGCGGCAACATCGTCTGCGCCGAGGAAGTCGCGGCGGAGAAGACCGCGAGCTACGGGATCGTCACGCCAGGCGAGAGCCGCGGCCGGCTGACCGAGGTCAAGGGCCTGGTCGAGAAGCCAAAGCCCGAGGTCGCGCCGTCGCGGCTCGGAGTCATCGGCCGCTACATCCTCCAGCCCGAGGTGATGGGGGTGCTCGACGCGCAGGAGCCGGGCGCGGGCGGCGAGATCCAGCTGACCGACGCGATGGCCAAGCTGATCGGCCGCCAGCCCTTCCACGCGGTCGAAGTCGATGCGGTTCGGCACGATTGCGGCGATCGCACCGGCTATGTGCTGGCGACGCTGGCACTGGCGCTGCAGCGCGAGGACCTCGGCCCGGTCGTGCGCGAGGCGCTCAAAGGCCTCTAGGCGCTGACCCGCCGGCGCTCGGCCTCGAGCGCGTACATGCGGTGCTTGAGTTCGCCCAGTTCGATCGCCTTCATCGCCGCTCGGGCGTCCATCGCCTGCATGTCGGCGCGAAGCGCGGCGACCTGCCGTGCGGCGGCGAGCCGGCGCTCGATGCGCGCGACCAGAAGCTCGAAGTGGAAGGGCTTGAGCATGACGTCGTCGGCCCCGGCGGCATAGGCGCGGACCGCGGGGTCGGGCTCGGCCCGGCCGGCCAGAAGGAGGACGGGAAGGTGGGCGAAGGCGACCTGCTCGCGGATCGCGCGGGTCAGCTGGGGTCCGCTCATCGGTTCCATCACCAGCTCGGCGAGGACGAGGTCGATCGTGCTCCGGTGGAGTTCGCCGAGCGCGGCGGCGCCGTCGGACGCGGCGGCGATCGCATAGCCCTCGTCGCCGAGCCGCCGGGCGAGCAGCGAAAGGTGCCCCTTGTTGGGGGTGACCACGAGGAGACGCGGACGCGTGCGGGCTACAGCCGGTGCCATTGCTCCAATGTGGGAGCGAATGGTTAACGCTTCGTTAGGATTGCCGTCGCGCTCAGGCCTCGAGCTCGACATCCCAGTAGAGATAGTCGCGCCAGCTCTCGTGGAGATAGCCCGGCGGGAAGGCCCGGCCATGGTCCTGCAACTGCCAGCTGGTCGGCCGCTCGGGCCAGTGGGCGATGCTCATGCCCGCCTGGCGCGGAGTCCGTCCGCCCTTGCGGAGGTTGCATGGGGCGCAGGCGGTGGCGACATTCTCCCACGTCGTCCGGCCGCCCTGGGCGCGCGGGATGACATGGTCGAAGGTCAGCTCGCGGTGGCTGCCGCAATAGACGCAGCGGAAGCGGTCGCGGAGGAACAGGTTGAACCGGGTAAAGGCCGGGTTCTCGCTCGGCCGGACGAACTGGCGAAGCGCGATGACGCTCGGCAGCTTGAGTGTATGGTTGGGGCTATGAACCTCGCGGTCATAATGGGCGATGACGTCGACCCGCTCGAGGAACATCGCCTTGATCGCGGTTTGCCACGGCCACAGGCTCAGGGGATAATAAGAGAGTGGGGTATAGTCGGCATTGAGCACCAGCGCCGGACAGCTGTCGGGGTGGCGGATGACATCGGGATGATACACGAGCGCTCAGGTCTCCGTTCGGTCCTGCCGAACGCGCCCCTCCGGCCTCGTCGCACGCAAGGAGGAGAGACCGTTTTCGGCCGCTTCCCTTGTGCCCACCGGATGCCAAGCCGATGTGACACGACGATGAATCGCAACTTGCCGGTGCCGGGTCAAGGGCCTTTGCGGCCATGACGACGACCCGCTTCGCGCCGTCGCCGACGGGGCGGCTTCACCTCGGCCATGCCTATAGCGCGGTGCTCGGGCGAAGGCTGGGCGAGCGCTGGCTGCTGCGGATCGAGGATCTCGATCCCGGGCGGGCCCGGCCCGAGCATGTCGAGGGGATCATGGAGGACCTCGACTGGCTCGGGCTCGAGCCTGATGGGGAGCCGCTGGTCCAGTCGTCGCGGACGCAGCTCTACGCCGCGGCGCTCGACCGGTTGCGGGCCGCCGGGCTGGTCTATCCCTGCTTCTGCACCCGCGCGGACATCGCCGCCTCGCTGACCGCGCCGCACGGAGACGCGGGGAGCGGCTATCCGGGCAGTTGCCGCGGGCTGCCCGACGATCCCGAGCGCCGCGCCGCGGTGCCGCACAGCTGGCGGCTCGACGCGGCGCGGGCAATTACCGTCGCGGGCGGGACGCCGGGGTGGACCGAGCAGGACGGCCGGACCTTCCCCGCCGACCCGTCGCAGATCGGCGATGCCATCCTCGCCCGCAAGGACGCGCCCTCCTCCTACCATCTCGCCTGCGTGGTCGACGATGCCGCAAGCGGCGTGACGCTGGTGGTGCGCGGCGAGGACCTGAGGCCCTCGACCCCCGTCCAGCGACTGCTCCAGCAACTGCTCGGCCTGCCCGAGCCGACCTACCTCCATCATCCACTGGTCACGCACGAGGACGGGCGCCGCCTGGCCAAGCGCGACCAGGCCCCGACGCTGGCAGCGATGCGCGAAGCCGGGGTGGACGGACCGGTGCTCGCGCGGCAGCTTGCTACGGGCCTCCTGCCTACTGGTTTCCGGCTGTCGAGCGACTAGATAGGACGATCATGACCGCACCACTCATCATCCTGCTCGTCGTCTTCATGGGCCTGACCGCCTACGTCCTCGTGCGCGGGGTCATGGCCATGGCCTCGGGCAAGGTCGGCAACCAGGAACAGCAGCAGCAGTGGATGCGCAAGCGCGTCCTCTACCAGGGCATCGCCATCTTCATCGCGGCGATCATCCTGGTGCTTGCCGGCAGCGGCGGCGGCCGCTGAACCTTGGTCAAGCTCAACAAGATCTACACGCGCACGGGTGACGCGGGCCAGTCGGGGCTGGTCGACGGGAGCCGGGTCAGCAAGGCCTCGGCCCGGATGCACGCGATCGGCGAGGTCGACGAGGCGAACAGCGCCGTCGGGCTTGCCGCGACGTCGGTCGAGGGTGAGCGGGGCAGCATGCTCCGCCGGATCCAGAACGAACTGTTCGATCTCGGTGCCGATCTCGCCACGCCGGGCGAGATGGAGGGCGCACTGCGCATCCTGCCAAGCCAGGTCGAGCGGCTCGAGAGCGAGATCGACGCGATGAATGCCGACCTCGCCCCGCTGACCAGCTTCGTCCTGCCGGGCGGGTCGACCGCGGTAGCGGCGCTGCACCTCGCCCGCGCCACCGTCCGCCGGGCCGAGCGCTGGACCGTCGCGCTCGGCGATGAGGAGGCGCTCAATCCCGCCGCGCTGGCCTATCTAAATCGGCTGTCGGACCATCTGTTCGTCATGGCCCGCCACGTCGCGAACGAGGAGGGCGGCGACCTCCTGTGGCAGCCGGGGGCGACGCGGACGTGAGCGGAGGCGCTCCGGCCCGAGTTGAAGCAATCCGGCCGGACCGCTAGGGAGCATCGCATGTTCTTCCTCATGCTGCTCGACATCGCCACGATCATCCTGACGGCTGTCATGTGGCTGATCATCCTCCAGGCCGTCCTGAGCTGGCTGGTCGCCTTCAACGTCATCAACATGCGCGGCGGAATGGCCGGCTTCGTGATGGCGCTCGACCGGCTGATGTCGCCGCTCTACCGGCCGATCCGGCGGATCCTCCCGGACTTCGGCGGCCTCGACCTGTCGCCGCTGGTGGTGATCATCCTCATCCAGATCATCACGGGGCCGATCTTCAACTATCTCCGCTCCCTCGTCGTCACCTATTCGGCCTGAGCGGATGGCGGCGACGCTGATCGACGGCAAGGCGGCGGCGGCGAGCCTCCGCGAGCGGCTGGCGCATGTCGCGGGCTTCTTCCGCGCCTCGACCGGCCGCCCCGCGGCGCTTGCCACCGTACTGGTCGGCGAGGATCCGGCGAGCGCGGTCTACATCCGCTCCAAGCGATCGGCGACCGCCGAGGCGGGAATGGAGAGCCTCCACCACGCGCTTCCCGCCGACACGTCGCAGGCCGAGCTGCTGGCGCTGATCGAGCGGCTGAACGCCGATCCGGCGGTGGACGGGATTCTTGTCCAGCTGCCGCTTCCATCGCAGATGGATGCCGCACTGGTGATCTCCGCGATCGATCCCGACAAGGACGTCGACGGCTTCCATGTGGTCAACGCCGGCCGGCTCGCGGTTGGCGATCCGGCGGCGCTGGTGCCGTGCACCCCGCTCGGCTGCCTCCACCTGTTGAAGGCCACGCTCGGTGACCTCTCGGGTCGCCACGCGGTGGTGATCGGCCGCTCGAACATCGTCGGCAAGCCGATGGCCATGCTGCTCCTGTCGGAGAGCTGCACCGTCACAATCGCTCACAGCCGGACCCGCGACCTTCCCGAGGTCTGCCGCAGCGCCGGCATCCTCGTCGCCGCGGTCGGCCGCCCGGAGATGGTGCGGGGCGACTGGATCAAGCCCGGTGCCTGCGTCATCGATGTCGGCATCAACCGGGTTCCCGCGAACGAGCCCGGCAAGACCCGCCTGGTTGGCGACGTCGCCTTCGCCGAAGCAACCGAGGTCGCCGGCGCGATTACCCCGGTGCCGGGCGGGGTCGGTCCGATGACCATCGCCATGCTGCTCCGCAACACCCTCGTCGCCGCGCACCGCCGCGCCGGCCTCCAAGCCCCGGAGGGACTGTGATCCTCACTCTTCTCCTCGCCGCGGCGGCGCCGGTGAGCGCGGTCGATGCCGAGCGCGCCTTCGCCGCCGATGCCCGCCGCCTCGGCCAGTGGACCGCCTTTCGCAAGTGGGCCGACCCGACCGCGGTGATGTTCGATCCGCAGGCGGTGTGGGCTCAGCAATATCTGGCAGGCCGCCGCGATCCTCCCGCGTCGGTCCGCTGGTGGCCCGACCGGAGCTGGACCTCGTGCGACGGTCGGACGGCGGTCAACAGCGGACCCTATCGAATGGCAGGCAAGGCCGGCGGCGGGCGCTTCCTGACGCTGTGGATGCGGCAGCCCTCGGGCCAGTGGCGCTGGACCATCGATGGCGGCAGCCCGGCAGCACGTCCGGCGGCCATGACGTCGCGGGTCACGGTGCGCCGGGCGAGCTGCCAGAATCCGCAGCTTCGCCGGCGCCAGATCGCCGCCTCCTACGCCAACCCAGCCAACCGCGCCGCCGCGCCGGGCGACAGCGGCTACAGCCGCTCGGCCGATGGAACGCTCCTATTCAACTGGACCGTCGCCGCCGACGGCATCCGCCACTCGCGGGTCCAACTGTGGACCGGCCGCCGCTTTGAGCCGGTGGTCGACGAGACGGTACGCCCGCGCTGATGATCGAGCTGTTCACCTCGGCCTTCATCACGCTTGCAGTGATCATCGATCCGCCGGGCTGTGCGCCGATCTTCGCCGGCCTGACCAAGGGCACCGAGGCGGCGCATCGGCGGCGGATGGCGATCCGCTCGGCACTGGTCGCCTGGTGCATCCTGACCTTCTTCGCTTTGTTCGGCGAGCCGCTGCTGAGCACGCTCGGGATCAGCCTCTCGGCCTTTCGGCTGGCGGGCGGGATCATGCTGTTCATGATCGCGCTCGACATGGTGTTCGAGAAGCGCACCGAGCGGCGCGAGGAGCGGGCGCGGGAAATCGAGGGCACGCCCGAGGCCGACGACATCTCGGTCTTCCCGATGGCCATCCCGATGATCGCGGGCCCCGGCTCGATCGCCTCGATCATGCTCCTGTCGGGCCGCGCCGACGGCACGGTCGAACAGCTTGTGGTGCTCGGCGCGATGACCAGCGTCATCGTCCTGACGCTCCTCGCCCTGCTCGCGGCGGGTCCGCTGATGCGGCTGATCGGGGCCAAGCTCGAGGCGATGATCACCCGGATCCTCGGCGTGATCCTCGCCGCGCTCGCGGTCCAGTTCGTGCTCGACGGGCTCGAGCGCTCGCTTCCCGGCCTGGCGGGCTAAGCGACGACAAGGACGTTCCCGGCCGGGCGGCCTAGCGCACCACCCGCCACATCTTGAGCGGGCTGTCCTTGCCGAGGTCGATCGGCTGCAGCCACGGGAAGGACGCGCCATTCTCGAGCTGGGCGTAGAAGCCCTTGGGAGCGGCCGCGCGGAAGACGGTCGCCTGGTTCATGTGCGGACAGACCAGCAGATAGTCGCTGCGGTGCTTGAGGATCAGCGCTCGCGCCTGCTCGGGCGAGCCGCGGAAAGCGTTCATGCTGTCGGCGATCGCCTGGCCATTGCGGTGATAGGGCCCGCCGAGCGCGCTGTGGTGGGTGACCGCGATCAGCCGCGGCCCGAGGTCGATGAAGGTGAAGACATTGCCCTTCGGCTGCATCGCGACGGGCCGCATCGCCCACATGGTCGGGCAGAGCCGGTTGGCGCGGTTGTTGAGCTTGTCGCGCTCGGTCAGCGGTTTGACCTCGGGATCGTGGATGAAGCGCATCGCGACAGGGACCGCGGCCCCGCTTCCAAGCAGGATCACCGCCGTGCTGCCGAGCACGGTGACGAAGCTGTTGCGGTGGTTCCAGACGTAAGGGAGCAGGGTCGTGACCAGCGCGGCGCAGCCGATGGTGCCGAGCAGCTGCGCGGCGGGTCCTGCGCGGGTCTGCCAGAAGAGCAGGGCGAAGGCGGTCGCCGCGACCATGCCCACGGCCACCGTCGCGGGAAGCCGCTCGGGATCACGCCGGCGATGCCAGATCAGCAGCAGCCAGCCGAGGAGGCCGACCGCGGGCAGGCTGCCGATCGCAAGCGCGGTTCGCCAGGGGTGCCGGGTGATCGGCCGCGCCTCGCGGACGTTGCTCAGCCACAAGCGCTCGACCTCGGGCGACACGCCTTCGAGGCGGCTGAGGCAGTGCGGCCAGGCGAGCGCGTGGAAGCCGGCGACGACCAGTCCCGCGGCCGCCGCAAGCGCAAGCCGCGCCGGCCATTGCTTCGGGCTTTTCCAGGCGAGCAGGACCAGCAGGGCGCCGCCGACGAGCGCGTCGGACAGCCAGACCGGCGACAGCGCGTCGCACACCGCCAGCCAGTTGGCGTTGCTCGCGAACAGGAGGAAGCCGAGCGAGCAGCCCCCGGCGAGACCGATGCCGAAGGTCGCGATGCGCTCGCGCTGGCGAGGATCGGCGACCCACATCAGCACCTGCGCGGCGGCGGCAAGCGCGATGTAGATCAGCATCTCGAGCCCGATCGACAGGCTGAAGGCAGCGGCGAGGCCGGTGGTGAGACCGCCGCGGCGACGGTCGGGATCGGCCAGCCCGGCGATGACCAGCGCGAGCATCGCCAGCTGCCAGCCGTGATGGTCGATCCGGGTCGGCATGAACATGCCGTTGGTCGAGCCGGCGAAATAGAGGGCGAGGAGGGCCGCGACGAAAGCGCCCGGACCGACCAGGCGGCGGGCCGTGACGGTGAGCGCGCCGAGCAGCACGAGATAGGGAAGCATCGGCGCGACCGCGACCGCCATCTTCTCGGCCGCGGCGCCGCTCATGAACCAGCGCCCGACCGTGATCAGCGCCGCGATTGGAAGGTCGACGATCCGGCTCCAGTGGATGTTGGCGCCGCCGAACGCCGGGTCGAAGCGGTACTGGCGCAGGTCGTACCAGCTCTGCCCGTGGAGCCAGGCGCGGACCTGCGCGATCCGCAGATTGTCGTCGGTGTCGGACAGGCCGAACGCTTGGATCTGGCCCCAGCGTTGCCACAGGAAGACGGCGCATGCACAAAGCCAGATCAGCAGCACGGCCAGTCGCCAGTGCCGCTCCGTCCACGCCAACAGCCGCTCGGCCAAGCCTCAGTCTCCCGCCCTCAAGTCGTTTGCCGCTCTAGGCACTCGTCGCTAGAGGGCAAGGGCAATGCTCGCCGCACTCGTTTCAGACCCCGACCGCCGGGCCGTCCTCATCCAGGCGATCCGCTATGCCGTCGCAGGCGTCGCTATCACTCTCGCCTTCTCGGCGGCCTACTGGCTGGTGACCGAGCTGACGGGGATGGATCCCAATCTCGCGCTCGGGATCGTGTTCGTCATCTTCTCGGGCATCAGCTACTTCGCGCACGGCGCCTTCAGCTTCGCCGGCCATGGCGAGCGCGACCGGCAGCATGTCCGGGTGGCGCGCTTCTTCATCGTCAACATTATTGGCTTTGTCGCCAATCAATTTTGGGTATGGCTGCTGGTCAAGCATTTCGGCGGTCCGACCTGGTGGCCGATCCTTCCCTTCATCCTGGTGACTCCGTGGCTGACCTTCGTCCTGCATCGCCGGTGGGTCTACGCGTGACGGGGCCGGTCCTCAGCATCATCGTTCCGGTGAAGGACGAGGAAGACGCCATCCCGATCTGCATCGCGCGGGTGCGCGCGGTGCTCGACGGCCTGTCCGACCCCGCCTCCCGAAGCTGGGAAATGCTGTTCATCGACGACGGCAGCACCGACAGGAGCCTCGCCGTGCTTCGCGACGCGCATTCCGCCGACCCGCGGATCAAGGCGCTCAGCCTGTCGCGCAACTTCGGCAAGGAAGCGGCTCTGTCGGCGGGGATCGACCATGCCCTCGGACAAGCCGTGGTGCCGATGGACGTCGACCTGCAGGACCCGCCCGAGGTGCTTGCCGAGATGCTCGCCAAGTGGCGCGACGGCTTCGAGATCGTCTACGGCGTCCGCACCAATCGCGAATCCGATAGCCTGCCCAAGCGGATCACCGCCGACTTCTACTATCGCGCGCACAACTGGCTCTCGAGCGACAAGATTCCCGAGCATGCCGGCGATTTCCGCCTGCTCGACCGCAAGGTCGTCGAGGTGATCCGCCAGATGCCCGAGCGCAACCGCTTCATGAAGGGCCTGTTCGCCTGGGCCGGCTTCCGCCAGTCGAGCGTCGAGTATCGGCGGGTCCCGCGCGAGGTCGGCACCACCAAGTTCAACTACTGGAAGCTGTGGACCTTCGCGATCGACGGGATCACCTCGGCCTCGACGGTCCCGCTCAGGGTCTGGTCGTACCTGGGGGGCGCGGTCGCCCTGCTGGCGTTCGGCTACGCCATCTACATTGTCGTCAAGACGCTGCTGTTCGGGATCAGCGTCCCCGGCTACGCCAGCATGCTGGTGGCGGTGCTGTTCCTCGGCGGCCTCCAGCTGCTGAGCCTCGGCATCCTTGGTGAATATGTCGGGCGGATCCTGGTCGAGGCCAAGGGTCGACCCCTGTATGTCGTGCGTGAGCGGCTTGGAGACAAAGACTGATGGACCGGGCCGTGTTCGACCGTATGGCGGAACTTGATTCAGCGCACTGGTGGTATGTCGCCCGGCGCGAGATCCTGGCCGAGCTGATCGCCCGCGAGGTACGGCCGCCGCGTCCGGCAAGGATCCTCGAGATCGGCTGCGGCACCGGCCACAATCTGGCGATGCTGCAGAAGTTCGGCGACGTCGAGGCGGCCGAGCTCGACCCCGAGGCACGCCGGCTGGCGGCGCAGCGGCTCGGCAAGCCGGTCCATGACGGGGCGCTTCCTGGGCTTGCGGACCAGCTCGGTTCGGGCTTCGACCTCATCGCGCTCCTCGACGTGCTCGAGCATGTCGAGGACGACCGCGGCGCGCTTACGGCGATCCTGCGCATGCTGAAGCCCGGCGGCGCGCTGCTGGTGACTGTCCCGATCAACAAGTGGATGTGGACCGCGCACGATGCCGCGCACCATCATCACCGCCGCTACACCAAGCAGGAGGTCGCGACCCTTGCCCGCGAGACCGGCTATGAGGTCTCCCTGCTCAGCCCCTTCAACACCCTGCTGTTCCCGCCGATCGCCGCGGTCCGGCTGCTCGGCAAGCTGACCGGCCGCGAGAGCGCCGACGACGCCATGCCCGGCGCTGCCGTTAACAAGCTCTTCCAGGGCATCTTCGGACTGGAGAAGCATCTCGTCGGCAAGCTCCCGCTGCCGTTCGGGGTCAGCCTCGTGGCGGTGCTTCGGCGGCCGGCGGCCTGAGCCGGAAGAGATAGACTCCGCGACCCTGGTGGATCAGCTCGGCATCGCCGAGCAGGCGCGGGTTGAACGCCGGCGGATCGACCAGCCAGACATAGTCGAAGGCTTCGCGCGGGAAGTTGGCGAGCGAGACGTTGACCGGACGCGGCAGCGCCAGACGGCACCGGGGATCGCGCACCAGCTGCGAGGGATCGTAGCGGAAGCGCCCGGCCGGCTCGTATACGTTGACGAGCAGCTGCGCGCCGGGATTTTCCCAGTGGTTGTTGGTCAGTCCCTCGCGGCGGACGATCGTCATCCCGCCGATATGCCCGTTGCGCCACAGCGCCCAGCCGCGGTCGCGGCATTGCACCCCGACCAGGCTCAGGACCCGCGCGCCCATCGGCACCTTGTCGAGCGCGGCGAGCTTCTCGCGCTGGTCGTCGGCGGCGATCGCGAGGCTCGCGGTGACGCTCGCGGTGCGGGCGAGGAGGAAGGTCAGGGCGACCACCGCGAGCACCCGCGCAAGCCGATAGTCGGTCTCGCGGCGGAAGCGGATCGCCAGCAGGAAAAAGGCGACCACGAAGGGCATCAGCCGCATGTCGGCATAGGCCGAGCCGAAGATCAGCCGCGGAAGCAGGGCGAAGGCGGCGAGCAGGACCAGCGCGGTGAAGGTCAGCATCCGCGACAGTGTCAGCCGCGGGTGGACGATCGCGAACAGCAGCATGATCGCGGTCAGTGCGAAGCTGACAAGGTCCCATTCGCGCCAGCGGTCGCGCAGCACGGTGTGAACCGAGAACCACTTGTTGCGCCAGTTGAACCAGTCGGTGGTGATCCCGCCCCCGCCTTCGCGCCAGGCGAGCATCAGCAGGATCGGGAGGCTGAGGACGGCGGCATGGAGGGCGGCCCGGAACGCCGAGCGGAGCCAGCCGCGGCCCTCGTCGTGGTTGCGCACGGCATCGGCCGAGAAGGCGAGCAGGCCGAGCATCCCCCAGCCGAAGGTGTGGCAGGTCCAGACGAGGAAGGAGATGGGCACGAACAGCGCCGCGCGGAGCCGGTACTTGCGCAGCCGGCCGAGCCGGAGCCACAGCCCGAAGGCGAGCAGCGCCAGCGCGACGCTCAGCGCATAGTTGACGAAGCCGAACAGGAAGTGGTGGCCGTAGGCGAAGGGGAGCGCGAACATCACCGTCGGCGGCAGCCGGTGGTGAACCTCGCGTGCGACCCACAGCATGCCCGCGACGGTCATCATCGGGATGGCGATGACGATCAGCTTCACCGCCGGCTCGAGCCCGATCAGCTTGCCGAGCGGCCAGACGAGCAGGTCGACCCCGAGATTGCCCATCACCGACCAGCGGAAGGCGTAATAGGTCTTGAGAAAGGGCGAGGTGCCGATGTCGAGCTCGACCCGGTAGCGCCCCATGTGCCCGAGGAGATCGACCAGCGGGGGGATCGGCGGATAGAGCAACGGCACCGCGGCCAGCAGCACCATCGCCACCACGAAAGCGCGGCTTTCCCACCAGGGCCGGGGCTGACCGGGGGCAGTCGGGGGAGCGGCGGGCGGGATCATCTCGGGACAATGCCCTTGCACCAACCGCGCACACTGTCACCCTCGTTCATGCGCCGCTCATTCAATCTCGGCTCATCTGATCGCCTCTAAGGCTTCCTCCACGAGACGATTGGAGACTGCAGATGAAGAAGCTAGCCATTGGTTCTGCCCTCCTGCTGACCGCGACCGCCGCCGCTGCCCAGATGGCACCGGCTCCGCGAGCGCCCGGGCAGGGTGACGGCGTCCAGACCCGGACCGAGGTGGTCCAGCGGGTCCGCACCATGTTCGGGCGGGTCGACGCCAACCGCGACGGGTCGATCACCCGCGACGAGGCGCAGAGCCTTCGCGGCAAGGCCAGGGGCCCCAGGATGGCGCAGGGCCAGCGCATGCGGCAGGCCGATCCGGCGCGCCGCGGGCAGATGTTCGAGCGGCTCGACGCCAATCGCGACAACGTCATCAGCCGCGACGAATGGGCCCGGGCCGAAGCGCTCCGCGGCCAGCATCGTGCCGGCGGCGAGCGGATGCGCGGTGGCGAGCGGATGCGCGGCGGCGACCGGATGGCGATGCGCGGCCGGATGGGCGGGGCGATGCTCCGCATGGCCGACACCAACAACGACCAGCGGATCACGCTTCAGGAAGCCGAGACCGCGGCGCTCCGCCGCTTCGATCAGGCCGACCGCAACCGCGACGGCCAGGTCACCCGCGAGGAGCGGCAGCAGTCGCGCCAGTTGCTTCGCCAGCAGCGGCAGGGCCAGCTTCGCGGCTGATCTTTCCGCCACGCGCGCGAACCATGAGGAAGGGGCCCGGCAGCATCGCTGTCGAGGCCCCTTTTTCTTTTCGGGCGGGGCGCTAATCCCGTGCCCGACCTATTCACCTTCGAGGAACCGCCACATGCGTCTCAAGTCCGGTCTGTTTGCCACTGCTGCGCTCGCCGTCATGCTTCCGGGGGTCGCCCGGGCCGACGAGGGCATGTGGACCTTCGACGCCTTCCCCGCCGCGCGGATGAAGCAGGCCTATGGCTGGGCGCCCGACCAGGCCTGGCTCGACAAGACCCGCGCCGCCGCGGTGCGGCTGACCGGCGGCTGCTCGGCAAGCTTCGTCTCGGACATGGGGCTGATCCTCACCAACCACCATTGCGTCGCCACCTGCGTCGAGGAGAATTCGACCGGCAGCAACAACATCCTGGTCACCGGCTTCACGGCCCGGACGCCCGGCGAGGAGAAGAAGTGCGCCGGCCAGCAGGCCGAGGTCGTGACCTCGATCCGTGACGTCACGGCGGCAGTGAAGGGCGCGATCGGCACCGCCAGCGGCGCCGCGGCAGTCGCCGCCCGCAACGCCGCGGCAGCGAGGCTCGAGGCCGAGGGCTGCACCGACAAGGCGACCACCCGCTGCCAAGTCGTCAGCCTCTATGGCGGCGGCCAGTACAAGCTCTACACCTATCGCAAGTATAGCGACGTTCGGCTGGTCTGGGCGCCCGAGGCGCAGGCCGCGCAGTTCGGTGGCGACCCCGACAACTTCAACTTCCCGCGCTACTCGATGGATGCGAGCTTCCTGCGCGCCTACGAGAATGGCAAGCCGGTCACGACCCCGGCCTTCCTCAAGTGGAACCCGCGCGCGCCGCAGGACGGCGAGGCGACCTTCGTCGTCGGCAACCCCGGCTCGACCCAGCGGCTGCTGACGATGGACCAGCTCGCCTTCCAGCGCGAGGTGGCGCTGCCGATCAGCCTGACCACCCAGTCGGAGCTGCGCGGGCGCCTGATCTCGGCGATGAAGGAAAGCCCCGAGAAGGCGCGCGAAGGCGCCGAGACGCTGTCGGGGCTGGAGAATGGCCTCAAGGTCACGATCGGGCGCGTCAAGGCGCTCAACGACCCGGCCTTCACCGCGCGCCTCGCCGCGGCCGAGGCCGACCTCAAGCGGCGCAGCGCCGGCAATGCGGCGATCGGCGATCCCTGGTCGGCGATCAGCGCCGCCACGGTCGCGCAGCGCAACAGCCATATCGAGCGCAGCTTCGCCACCCCGTCGAGCCAGCTGTTCGGCTATGCGCTCGCGCTGGTCCGTGCCGCTTCGGAGCGGCAGAAGCCCGACGCCGAGCGCCTTCCGGGCTTCTCGACCTCGGCCCTCCCGCTGCTCGAGAAGAGCGTCACCGACGAACGTCCGATCACTCCGTGGATCGAGCAGCTGCGGATGGAATGGTCGCTGTCCAAGGCGCGCGAATATCTCGGTGCCGACCATCCGCAGACCAAGCTCCTGCTCGGCCGCGAGTCGCCCGAGGCCCTGTCGGCCCGGCTGGTGTCCGGGACCAGGCTCGGCGACGCGTCGGTCCGCAAGGCGCTGTGGGACGGCGGCGCGGCGGCCGTGGCCGCCTCGACCGATCCGCTGATCGTCTATGCCCGCAGCATCGACGCCAACGCCCGTGCCTTGCAGAAGCGCTACGACGCCGAGGTGGATGCGCCGCTGATCTCGGCCCGCGCCAAGCTCGCCGATGCCCGTTTCGCGGCCTATGGCGACAGCAACTATCCGGACGCGACCTTCACGCTTCGGATCAGCTACGGCAAGGTCCAGGGCTGGACCGAAGCCGGTCGCCCGGTCCCGACCCGAACCGTGCTCGGCGGGACCTTCGACCGCGCGACCGGTGCCGAGCCGTTCGACCTGCCCAAGGCGTTCGTCGCCAACCAGGCGCGGATCGACAAGAACGTCACCTACGACTTCGTCACCACCAACGACATCATCGGCGGCAACTCGGGCTCGCCGGTGATCGACAAGGCGGGAACGGTGATCGGCGCGGCGTTCGACGGCAACATCCACAGCCTCGGCGGCAACTACGGCTACGACGGAACGCTCAACCGTACCGTGGTGGTCTCGACCGCGGCGGTGCAGGAAGCGCTGGAGAAGATCTACCCGGCGCCCAACCTCGTCGCCGAGCTTCGCGGCCGGCGCCGCTAGGCCGGCCGGAGCGCCCAGCGAAGGGTCGAGGCAAGGCCGAAGGTGGCTGCGGTCGTCGCGGGCTTCGCAAGCGCCGACGACCGCAGCCCGTGAAGGCGGCGGACGTTGGGCGGAAGGAGGTCGATCGCCGCCCGCATCAGCAGCTTCTGAAGCGGCAGCAGCCGGAGCTTTTCTGGTGGGGCGTTGAGGATGATGTCGCGCACCCGGCGCGATCGCTCGTCCGAGCGCAGTTCGAGCAGAAAGGCGCGGGCAAGCGCCTCGGCCTCGGCCTCGCTCCGCGGGAGTGGGTCGGCACCGAGGAGGTCACCGATCACCGCCACCTCGTCCCAGTAGCGGTCGCGGTCGTCGAGGCCCATCCCCGGCTCGACGAAGCGCCGGTAGCCGGCAAGGAACATCGCCGATCCGGCAAGGTGGACGAAGGCGAGCAGGCGGGGATCGTTGGCATCGTAGGGCGTGCCGTCCTCGAGCGTCCCGTTCACATGGTCGTGGATGCCGCGCACCCGGGCGATCGCCGCCTCGGCGTCGGCGCGGGCGCCATAGGTGGTGACCGCGATGAACCGGGCGGTGTTGCGCAGCCGCCCGTGCATGTTGCGCTGGAAGTCCGAATGGTCCCAAACCCCGGCGAGTGCCTTGGGGTGGAGCATCTGCCACAACAGCGCCGCGGCGCCTCCGACCATCATCCCGGCAACGTCGCCATGGACCCGCCAGGCGACCCCGCCGGGCGGGCACAAGGCGTCGGGCGAGCGGACGATCGGCCGCTGTCCCTTGTTGGAATCGTTGAAGAAGCCGATCACCCCGCCGGCGATCGCCTGGCGCAGCTGCTCGGCCGGTCCGGAGTCAGTCATCGCAGGTCAACGCGCCAGCGGCGGCTGCGAGCCGCTCAATGCGCAGGATAGCGCAGCCGGCCGAGGAAACGGGTCAGGCTCGGCCGCTCGGACTTGCCGATGCCGGCCTTCCATTTCTCGAAGCGCATGACCTCGTCGATCCGGCGGTCGAGGAAGGCGGCGGTATCGGCCGAGCCCTCGCTCTCGTCCTGGAGCCAGGCGAGCAGGGTGGAGCCGTAGACCGCCGAGAGGATCGCGCGCTTGCTGTAGTGATTGTAGTCGGTCGCCGTGTCGCCCGCGAGCCGCCACATGACGTCGGCGCTGCGCCACGAGAGGCGCGCCCCGGACGGCAGGTTCTGCGGCATGGCGAGGATCGCGAGCGCCCGGCGGATCGCCTCGCGGGCGGGCTCCTGGATCCGGATCCGCTCCCACACAAGGCTGCGGATGCGCTCGCGGATCTTCATCGCGGCGAGCCGGTCCGCCGGGAGTCGTTCGGCCAGCGCCCGGTCGACGCCCTCGCCATAGAGGTCGATCAGCCCGACCGCGCCCTTGGGCATGGCCAGAGCGGCGAGTTCGGGGTCGACCCCCTCGGCCAGCGCGGTCGCTTCCACCGCGGCGGCGGTCCAGCCGTCGAACGCGGCATTCTCGCCCAGTGGCAGGGCAAGCTGGAGGCGGATGGCGGAAAGGGGCGAGTCGGGCTGGTCGGTCATGATGGCGATGATGTGGGCGTTGCCGGGCGGGCAGGCAAGCGGACCAGCACCAGCGCAAGCCCGATGGCGACCGCCCCGGCAAGGTCGAGTGACGTCATGCCTTCGCCATAGGCAAGCCAGCCGATCGCGGCGGAGATGACCGGCTGGGTGAGGAGGGCGAGGCCGACCACCAGCGGCGGCACCTGGCCGAGCGCGTAGACGAGGCAGCCCTGGCCGACGACCTGGCTGCCGAGCGCGAGCAGGAGGAGCGCGGTCCAGTCGGTCGGCCATATGGTCTCGCCGGTGACGGCTGCGAAGGGCAGCAGCATCGCTGCCCCGAAGGCGCTTGCGAGGATCAGCACCGGGAGCGGCTGGAGGGTGCCCCGGACCCGCTCGATGGCGATCAGGTAGCCGGCGTAGAGCAGCCCGGCGAGCAGGGCGAGGAGGTCGCCGTGGAGATAGCGCGGGCTGAGCTCGGCGCTTCCCGCCATCAGCAGCGCCGAGCCTCCCGCCGCGAGCAGCAGCGCGGTCGCCTGGAGCCTCGTCGGGAGCGAGCGGGCCAGCCACAGCCCCCAGGCGGCGAAGGCGAAGCTGGCGATGTTGCCGAACAGGGTGGCGTTGCCGAGCTTGGTGAGGTGGATCCCGGCATGCCAGGCGGCAAGGTCGGCGGCGAAGAAGAAGGCCGCGCCGCCGATCACCCCGGCGGCGGCGGTACCGGGCCAGTGGGCGGGCTGCCGCATGACCCGGGCGAGGACCAGCAGGAAGGGGAGTGCGAGCGCGAGCCTCCAGAAGCCCGCGGCGCTCGGTCCGACGTCGCTCAGCCGGACCATCCACGGCCCGAAGGCGAGCGCGGCATTGCCGATCAGGAGGGCGGCAAAGGCGCGAGGCGGGACAGCGGACACCCGCTCTCTCCTAGGGGCAGACGCCCGATATTCCACCCTCGCGGACGGCCGACCGATTGATGAGCGGGGGTGTCGGCCTATCTATGGCCACGTGCTCGCCCCCAGTTCGCAGGAAATTTCATGCCCTCATTGTTCGACCCCGTCACCTTCGGCGACCTGACCCTCGCCAATCGAATCGTCATGGCCCCGCTCACCCGCGGCCGCTCGGGCCCGCTTGGAATCCCGACCGACACGGTCAGGACCTATTACGAGCAGCGCGCTTCGGCCGGGATGATCATCTCGGAAGGCACCGGGATCAGCCGCGAGGGCCTCGGCTGGCCCAATGCCCCGGGACTGTGGACCGAGGAGCAGGTCGAGGGCTGGAAGCCGGTGACCGAGGCGGTGCACCGCGCGGGCGGCAAGATCATCGCCCAGCTGTGGCACATGGGCCGGCTGGTCCATTCGAGCGTCACGGGCATGCAGCCGGTCTCGGCGAGCGTGAGCACCGCGCCGGGCAAGGTCCACACCTACGACGGCAAGCAGCCCTATGAGGAAGCGCGCGCGCTCACCGCGGATGACATCGCGCGGGTCCTCGGCGACTATGCCCTTGCCACCCGCAATGCGCTCCGGGCCGGCTTCGACGGGGTCGAGCTGCACGGCGCCAATGGCTATCTCGTCGACCAGTTCCTGCGGGACGGTACCAACCATCGCGACGACGATTATGGCGGCTCGATTGACAACCGGCTGCGCCTGCTCAGGGAAGCGACCGAGGCGCTGATCTCGGAGGCGGGGACCGGACGGACCTTCGTCCGTCTGAGCCCGATCGGCCTCGTCCAGGGCTGCGACGACAGCGATTCAAAAGCGCTGTTCACCGCCGCGGGGCGGATGCTCGGCGAGCTCGGGATCGCCGGCCTCGAACTGCGCGAGCCCGGGCCGCAGTCGACCTTCTCGCCCACCGATGTCCCCGCGGTCAGCCCCTTCATCCGGCCGCATTTCAAGGGCGGGATCATCCTCAACAGCGATTATGACGGCGAGACCGCACCGACCCGGATCGACGAGGGCATCGCCGATGCGATCAGCTTCGGGCGTCCGTTCATCGCCAATCCCGACCTCGTCGAGCGGCTGCGCGCCGGGCACGGGCTCGCCACCCCCGATGTCGCGACCTTCTATTCGGCGGGTCCGGAAGGATACACCGATTATCCGGAGGCCGAGGAACAGGCGGCCGCCTGAACCTTTGTCAGGCCATGGAGACAGCAACGATGCGAGTGAACTGGAAGGCCGCCGGAGCGGTCACCGCGGCGACCCTGGTCGGTCTCGGCGTGGCCTATGTGCTGCGCGAGAAGGCGACCCCCGGGCCCGACTATCGGGTCCTGGTCAGCGACGGCGACCTTCAGATCCGCAGCTATCCGGCGATCACCGTCGCCGAGACGGTGGTCGCGGGTCCGCGCAAGGAGGCGCTGAACGACGGCTTCCAAATCCTCGCCGACTATATCTTCGCCAAGTCGCGTTCGGGCGAGAAACTGCCGATGACGGTGCCGGTCCTGCAGGACGGCGGCAATCCGATGGAGAGCGATCCGCCGATGTTCGACGACGAGGTCGAGGGCGGCTGGCGGGTCCGCTTCGTCATGCCCGAGGGCCACGACCTGCCCGAGCCGCCGGCCGGGATCACGCTGGTCCCGCTTTCCGCCCGGCGGGTTGGCGCCGCGACCTTCCACGGCACCGCGCATGATGACCGCCTGAAGGCTGCCGAGGACCGGCTTCGGGGCTGGCTCGCGCGGCACGGCGAGGAGTGCAGCAAGGCGCAGCCCGAATTCGCCTTCTACAACTCCCCGATGATTCCGCCCCCGCTGCGCCGCAACGAGGTGCTGCTGACGCTGGCCTGATCGCTCATGAGCCGCGCCGCCGCCTTTGCGGCGGCGGCGTCAGGCTCACAGTGGATGGCCGTCGGTGTCCATCAGCACTTCGCGGCGGCCGACATGGTCGGGCTGGCCGACCTTGCCTTCCTTCTCCATCCGCTCGATCAGCCGCGCCGCGCTGTTGTAGCCGACCCGCAGCTGGCGCTGGACGTAGCTGGTCGAGGCCTTCTGGCTCTCGGCGACGATCTGAAGCGCCTTGCGGTAGAGCGCATCCTCGGGATTGTCGTTGCCCTCGGGGGCGCCGTCGAGCGCGAAGCCGCCGTCCTCGGGCTCCTCGGTCACCGCGCTGATATAGTCGGGCGTACCCTGCTTGCGCCAATGGTCCGCGACCAGCCGCACTTCCTCGTCGCTGACGAAGGGCCCATGGACGCGCAGGATCTGCTTGCCGCCGGGCATGTAGAGCATGTCGCCCTTGCCGAGCAGCTGCTCGGCACCCTGCTCGCCGAGGATGGTCCGGCTGTCGATCTTGCTGGTGACCTGGAAGCTGATGCGGGTCGGAAGATTGGCCTTGATGACGCCGGTGATGACGTCGACGCTCGGCCGCTGGGTGGCCATGATCAGGTGGATGCCCGCCGCGCGCGCCTTCTGCGCCAGCCGCTGGATCAGGAACTCGACCTCCTTGCCGGCGGTCATCATCAGGTCGGCGAGCTCGTCGACCACCACCACGATCTGCGGCAGCACCTCATAGTCGAGCTCCTCGGTCTCGTAGACCGGCTGCCCGCTGTCGGCGTCGTAGCCGGTCTGGACCTTGCGCCCGAGCTTGGTGCCGCGGGCCTTGGCTTCGAGCACCTTCTCGTTGAAGCTCTTGAGCGCGCGGACCCCGAGGCTGGCCATCATCCGATAGCGCTCCTCCATCTGCTCGACCGCCCACTTCAAGGCACGGATCGCCTTGGGCGGCTCGGTCACGACCGGGGAGAGGAGGTGCGGAATGCCGTCGTAGATGCTGAGTTCGAGCATCTTGGGATCGATCATGATCATCCGGCACTGGTCCGGACCCATCCGGTAGAGGAGCGAGAGGATCATGCAGTTGAGCCCGACCGACTTGCCCGAACCCGTGGTGCCCGCGACCAGCAGGTGCGGCATGGGCGCGAGGTCGGCGATGACCGGATCGCCGGCGATGTTCTTGCCGAGGATCAGCGGCAGGCTCATCGCCTGGTCGTCGAAGGCCTGGCTGGCGATGAGTTCGCGCAGCGCGACGCTCTCGCGCTTGGGGTTGGGCAGCTCGATCCCGATCACGCTGCGGCCGGGAATGGTCGCGACGCGGGCCGAGAGGGCCGACATGTTGCGGGCGATGTCGTCGGCGAGCTGGATCACCCGGCTGGCCTTGATCCCGCTTGCGGGCTCGAGTTCGTACATGGTCACCACCGGGCCCGGACGGACCTCGACGATGTCGCCGCGGACGTGGAAGTCCTCGAGCACGCTTTCGAGCAGCCGCGCGTTGCGCTCGAGCCCGGCACGGTCGATCTGGTTGCGCCCGGCCTCGGTTGGCGGGGCGAGCAGGTCGTGCGGGGGAAGCGCGTAGCTGTCGCCGAGCGCGAGGCTCTGCTGCTGCTGTCCCGCGCCCTTCTTCTTGCCCGGCGGCGCTGCGGCGGCGGGTGCGATCGAGCGGGTCGGCTCGGACACGGCGACGTTGGGCCGGTTCTTCGGCGGCGCGACTCCGCGCGGCTCGCTCGCCTCCGCCGCGGTGCGGCGCGGGGCGGGCACGCGCTCGGGCACGCGCTTCAGCCGCTCGGTGACGAACGCCTTCTCCTCGGGCCGGAGGGCAAGCGCGAGGAACGCCAGGAGAAGCCCGCCGAGGCCGAGCAGGAGAATCAGCGCGATCCGCGCCGGACCGGCAATGGCGGGCTCCGGGATGAGGCCGATAAGCGCGTTCCAGCCGGTCGCGCCGGTGAAGCCAAGGACTCCGCCCCAGCCTCCCGGCAGACCCGACACGGCGCTGTTGGCGGTGAGGCCGAGCGCCATCCCGATCAGCCAGGCACCGGCGGCGGAAACCGCCAGCGCACGGCCGAGCCGGCCGGCATGCTGGCCGCCGAGCAGCCGGATTCCGGCGAGCGCGAGCACCGGCAGCAGCACCACTCCGCCCGGGCCGAACAGGAACAGCAGCAAGTCGCTGGCATAGGCGCCGGGAAGGCCGAGCCAGTTGGCGGCCGGACCGCCGGCGGCGGTGTTCCAGCTCGGATCGGTCGTCTCGTAGGTGATGAGGGCGACCGTCATCGCCGCCGCGAGCGCCAGCAGGAGCGTTCCGGCGAGCCGAACGGTGAGCGCGCGCGCCGCGTCGCCCATCCGGTCGCGCCAGTCCGGCTCCAGCTCCCGCCGGTCCGCGCGTCCGCGCGCTGCTGCCGTCGCCATCTTAGCTTTCCCACCCTCTTCGAAACTGGCGTCATATTGCCTGCCGGGGGAGTCCATGGTCAAGGATGACGGACGTGACGCGAGGCCCTACATGCGTCTTCCATGACACAGGCAGCCCATTCCCCGGACGTCATCATCCTTGGCGGGGGACTAGTCGGACTGACACTCGCCGCCGCGCTCGACAGTGCCGGGCTGCGCGTGGCGGTGGTCGATCCGGCCGATCCGCGCGCGCTTGCCCCCGACGGCCGGACCACCGCCGTTTCCTCGTCGAGCATGCGGATGATGCGCACCCTCGGCGTACTCGACCGCCTCGGCGCGCCGGGCTGCCCGATCGAGGCGATCAGGGTCAGCGACGGGCTCGGCGCGGGCGGGCTGACCTTCGAGCCGGGCGCCGACGGCGAGCCGCTCGGGGTCATGCACGAGAACCGGCTGCTCCGCTCGGCGCTCCTCGAGCGGGCCGAGGCGGGCGCCAACATCCGGCTCCATTGGCAAAGCCGTACCAGCCAGGTCATCCGCGACGAGCATGGAGTGACGATCCGTCTCGATGGTGGCGAGGAACTGCGCGCGCCGATCCTGGTCGGGGCCGAGGGACGTCGCTCGCCGAGCCGCGAGGCCGCAGGGATCCGCATGGCCCGCTGGTCCTACGACCACATGGCGATCGTCGGCACGCTCGCCCATGAGCGGCCGCACGAGCATGTCGCCTACGAGATCTTCTATCCCACGGGCCCGTTCGCGCTGCTTCCGATGAACGACCTTGCCGACGGCACCCATCGCTCGGCGATCGTGTGGTCGGCGGAGACTCGGCAGGCAGCCGGGCTGCTCAAGCTCGACGATGCCGGCTTCGCGGCCGAGGCGAGGGCGGCGATGGGCGGGTTCCTCGGCGAGATCCGCCTGTTGACCGAGCGCTCCTCCTATCCGCTCGGCTTCCACCATGCGGTCCGGATCACCGACCGGCGGCTGGCGCTGATCGGCGATGCGGCGCACGCCATTCATCCGATCGCGGGGCAGGGGGTCAACCTCGGCTTCCGCGACGCCGCCGCACTGGCCGAAGTGCTGGTCGAGGGCGCCCGGCTGGGGCTCGACCTTGGCGATCCGCAGCTGCTCGCGCGCTATCAGCGTTGGCGTGCGCTCGACGCGTTCAGTGTAGCATTGGCGACCGACGGCCTGACCCGCCTCTACGGCGTCCCCGGGCGCGCGGCATCGGCGATCCGGCGCTTCGGAATGGCGGCGATCGACCGGCTCGGCCCGGTCAAGGACCGGCTCAATGCCGCCGCGCGCGGCAACGACGGTGATCTTCCGCGGCTGCTGCTCGGCGAGGCGATCTGACTATTGCAGGCGGGGGCTGAGGTCCCCGCCGCCATGCGCCGCGCGGAGGAACTGCATCAGCTGGATCAGCAGCTGCGCCCGCTCGGCGAGCACCGCGCATTCGAGCAGCGCCTGCTTGGCGCCCGGATCGAACGGCGCCACCTGGCTGATCGCGTTGACCAGCATCTCGTCGTCGAGCCGCTCGACCGCGTGCCAGTCGACCGTCAGGCCCATCGCGTCGCCGAGCAGCCGGGCTTCCTGCTCGACTGCGGCACGGAGGATCGAGGCAAGCGCGTCGGGCTCCGCCTCGTCCTCGCCCGACGGCACGACGTCAGCCTGCCGATAGGGGGTGCCGACATCGGCCTCGGCGATCAGCCGGAAGCGGGTCGTGCCCTGGAGGACGACATTGTAGCGCCCGTCGCCAAGCTCCTCGAGACCGACGATCTCGCCGATGCAGCCGACCCGATAAAGCTCGGGCTGGCCGAGCCCGTCGTCGGGCTCGGCGCGCGGCTGGATCATCCCGATCTTGCCGTCGCCCGCGACCGCGTCCTCAACCATCTGCCGGTAGCGCGGCTCGAACACGTGCAGCGGCAGGTGGCTGCGCGGGAAGAGGATCGCGCCGCCGAGCGGAAACAGGGGAAGGCGGGTGGGCGCCTTGCTCACGTGAACAGCAGGGCCGACAGGCGCCGGCGCTGCGCCTTGGCCCAGGGATCCTCGAGCCCGCCCGCCCCGAGCAGCTGGAGGAAGCGGGTCCGCGCCGCACCCTCGTTCCAGCCACGCTCGCGGCCGATGATTTCGAGCAGATGATCGGCGGCCTCGTCGCGGCGTCCCGAGGCCATCAGCGCGCCGGCCAGCTCGAAGCGGGCCTCATGGTCGTCGCCGTTGGCGGCAAGCCGCTGCTCGAAGGCGCTCGTATCCGCTTCGGGCGAGGCGGCCGCCGCGACGTCGAGCGCGGCCCGGGCCCGGGCGATCGCCGGGTCACCCGCCTTGTCGGCCGGAATATTCTGGAGGAGTTCGCGGGCCTCGTCGGCGCGTCCCTGCGCCAGCAGCGCCCGGGCAAGTCCGCCGACCACCTCGGGATGCTCGGGGTCCATCTCGGCGAGCTGGCGGAAGATGCTCTCGGCCCCAGCCGAATCGCCGTCGGCCAGCACTTTCTCCGCCATCTCCACCAACGGCGCGATCTCGGCCTGGAGCGCTTGCGCATCGCCCTTCACCGGCAATTGCGCGAGTAGCTGGTCGAGCGCCTTCTTGATCTGCCCCTCGCTGCGGAAGTTGGTGAGGTCGGCGACCGGCTGGCCGCCGAAGATGGCGTAGACCGTCGGAATCGAGCGGATCTGGAACTGGGCGGCGATCACCTTTTCCTGATCGACGTCGACCTTGACCAGCCGGACGCCCTTGTCGGCATAGTCCTCGGCGACCTTCTCGAGCACCGGGCCGAGCTGCTTGCACGGCCCGCACCATTCCGCCCAGAAATCGAGGATGACGAGATTCTCGAGCGAGGGCTGGAGCACCCGCTCCTGAAAGCTCTGGATCGCTTGCCGCTCGTCGGCGCTCATTCCCAGTGTGGCCACGTGGCGGATCGTCCTTCTGTGAGTAGGAGGGCCATATGGGCCACTGGCGCGGCTCCGCCAAGGGTGACAGGCGCGGGCGGCAAGACGAGGGTTGCCAGCCCCCCGAGCCGTTGCTAATGGCCCGCGACCCGAGGCGATCACCACCGCCTCCAAACGCCAGAGCGGGCGTAGCTCAGGGGTAGAGCACAACCTTGCCAAGGTTGGGGTCGAGGGTTCGAATCCCTTCGCCCGCTCCAGCGATCCTCCATCGCGATCATCATCGATGCGCTTGCGTGTTACGCGGCGGGAACGATATCGCCTGCCGTGGCCTTACCACAGCGGGACTTCATGGCATTGGGTGACAGTCGGCGAATGCACATCGACCTCGGCGAGGACCGGCCCGGGCGGCTCGAGGCGGATGTCGCCATCGTCGGCTCGGGCGTCGCCGGGCTGACCCTCGCCCGCCGGCTCATCGAGGGTGGCCGCTCGGTCCTGCTGCTCGAAAGCGGCGGGCTCGACTATGAAGCGGCCACCGCCGACCTCAACCGAGGCTTCAGCGTCGGCGAGGACTATTATCCGCTCGAGGACAGCCGGCTGCGCTTCGTTGGCGGGACCACCGCCATCTGGGGCGGGCGGGTGGCCGAATTCGACGCGATCGACTTCGAGCGACGCGAGTGGGTTCCGCACAGCGGCTGGCCGTTCGGCCTGGAGGCGCTCGCCGGCTATTACCGCGATGCCCGGACCCTGCTCGACCTTCCGGCCGACGCGCCCGACCCGCTTCCCTCGCTGCTCGACCAGGTCGACGGCCCCGAGGTCGAGCGGCGCGAATGGCTGATCGACCCGCAGTTCGACCGCTTCGGCCACGAGGCGCAGCGGGCGCTGTTCGAGCATCCGCGACTGACCCTCGTCACCCATGCCACCGTCCGGGAGATCCGTTGCGCCGATGACGGCGGCAGGATCGTAGGTCTGGACGTCGTCTCTCCATCGGGCGAGCGGGTGGAAGTCGTCGCGCACGACTATGTGGTCGCGGCCGGCGGGCTCGAGAACCCGCGGCTCCTGCTCGCCTCCAATTCGGTCAAGCCTGCCGGACTCGGCAACGACCACGACCTCGTCGGGCGCTTCTTCATGGAGCATCCGCATGGCCGCGGTGGCCACATGGTCGCGAGCGGCAAGAGGCTGTGGTCGCTGATCGAGGCCTTCCAGAAGCAGAGCATCGGCCACTATGAGAGCGCCTCGCTGGTCCGCCCGTCCGATGCGCTGCAGCGCGAGCGCCGGGTGCTGAACAGCGCGCTCGCGCTCGCGGTCCGGCCCGCGGCGGGAAGCCGCCAACCACTGCTGACCAGCGCCTATCTCGCCGCCAAGCACCGCCTCGACCCGACCAAGCGCGGGCGCAGCGCATGGCGGTTGTACAAGAGCGCGGGGCGGGTGATCCGGCACAATGTCGGGCCGCTGATGTGGTGGCTCCGCCATCGCCGTGGCAACGAACTGGCGCTCGTCCTGCGCGCCGAGCAGGCGCCCAACCCGGACAGCCGGGTGACGCTGAACCGCGACGAACTCGATGCCACCGGAATGCCTCGCGCGGTGCTCGACTGGCGGATGACCCCGCTGGACCGGGTCAGCGCGGCGGAGCTGGTCCATGCCTTCGGGCGGCGGATCGAAGCGCTCGACCTCGGCAAGGTGATGCCCGAGCCCTGGCTCGACGATCCCGCACGCGACTGGGTGAGCGACCCGCTGGTCAGCGTCCATCCCTTGGGCGGCTACCATCACATGGGGACGACCCGGATGGCCGACGATCCGCGCCAAGGAGTGACCGACGGCTTCGGGCGGGTCCATGGCCTTCCCAATCTGTGGGTCGCGGGTTCGTCGCTGTTCCCGACCGGCGGCTGGGCCAATCCGACCCTCACCATCATCGCGCTCGCGCTGCGCCAGGCCGACCGGCTGCTCGGCCGGCTGTGAGCGGCTAGCGGAAGGTAAGCTCGAGCGGCTCGGCCTGGTGCGCCGCGATGACGCTGCGCACCACTTCGTTCATCAGCGCCATGCGGACGGGAAGCGGCGCCGACGTGCGCTTGATCAGCACCGCCACCGTGTAGCTGCGGCCATCGGGCGCGGTCAGGACGCCGATGTCATTGTAGCCCGCCTGGATGCCATTGAGGATCTGGCCCGTCCCGGTCTTGTGGGCGAGCGTCCAGCCGGGGCTGAGGCCTCCGCGAAGCCGGTTCTTGCCCGTGCGGGTATTGCTCATGATCGTCAGCAGGCGGGCGGTCGAGGCCGGCGACAGCAGCTCGCCGCGTTTTAGCCGGGCAAGCGTTCCGGCGATCGCGGCCGGCGATGCGCCGTCGTAGGGATCGTCGATGTAGCGTTCGAACAGGCTCCGGCGCAGCGTCAGCGGAAGCGCGTCGCGGGCCCGGTAGAAGGCATCGCCGATCGAATAGCTCTGGCTCCAGCTGAGCCCGGCGATCCTTGACTGGAGCGCGCGCTCCCCCTCGTAGAAGCGGATCGCGCCAAGCCGGCGGTCGGCGATGAAGCGGCGCACTGCCGCCGGACCGCCCGCGACCCGCATCAACTTGTCGTTGGCGGTATTGTCGGACTTGGTGATGGCATCGACCAGCAGCACCTCGACCGTGGTGGTGTAGGTGCCCTGGCGGAGCACCTGCTGGGCGATCGGCTGGTTGAACAGGGTGAGGTCGCTCCGGCTGAGGGTGACCGGCCCGTCGAGGCTGAGCCGGCCGCGATCGATCGCGTCCATCGCGGTCAGCGCGACGAAGAACTTGCTGACGCTTTGCTGCGGGTAGAGCTCGTCCTCCTTCCAGCCGGTGCGCCAGCCGCGCTCAACCGACTGGACCGCGATCCCGACCCGTCCCGGGAAGGCGGCGCCGAGCTGGTCCACCCGCCGCGCCAGCGATTGCGGCGCGCCTTGGGTCGTCGTCGGAAGCTGGGCGTCGGCGGTCGATGGAAGCCCGACGGCGAGGGCCAGCGCCGCGACAATGGCCAAACCCCGTGACGTCATGACGCCTACCTCCACGCTCCCTCGCAGGGCGGCAGAATCGCAAAGCGCCGCGCGCCTTGCAACCCTCTAGCGGGAGAGCAGGGCCCCGCTCTCGATCTCGTCGAGCGCCCGGTGCGAGGCGATGTAGGTGCGCGCGTCGGCGACCCACTTGGGCGATCCGCCGATCCCCGGAAGCCGCATCGCCTCGGCCAGCGCCTGGTCGACCTGCCCCGCGTTGAGCCGCGCCAGCGCCCGGTCGTAGGTCGGCGAGGGCCGCTGGCTCGGCTGGTCGGCGCGGCGGATGCTGACCAGCGATCCCATCTCGCCGCGGATGTTCTGCCACAGGCTGGCGCTCGGGCTCGGCGCCTTGAGCCGGGGCGCGAGCGCGGTGAAGTCGGCGGTGAGCTGGTCGAGCCGGACTGGCCGACGCGACGAGGTGACGATGGTCGCCACCGCCTGCGGATGGGTGGCGGCGAAGCGCTCGCTCAGCAGCGGCTCGAGATAGCCGAGCGCCACCCCGCGATCGATCGCGCGGCGCGCGGCAAAGGCGACCAGCAGCGCATCGGCGCGGCCGGCGCTTCCTTCGGCGCGGGCCGTCGCATTCTCCACCCGGGCGATCCGCGCCTCGAGGCTCTCGACAAGGGCGGCGGTCGCCGGCTGGGCAACGATCGCGGGGGCGGCGGGAACCGGCCGTGCGACCAGCGGCACGGGCGCCTGTGCGGCAACCGCGACGGGCTGGGCGAGGCCGACGAACCGGGCCGCCGCATCGTAGCGGGTGAGGATCCAGATCGCGACGCCGCCGCCAGCGAGCAGCAGAAGCAGTGCGAGCAGCAGCACGCTGCTGAAGCTCATGCCCCGGGATGGATTGCCGCTCATCGCCTCAATCCTTGCACAGCGAGGCGGCGAGGGAAAGCAAGGCGCCGTCGTCGGGCCGCTCGGCTGCCTCTGCCCTGTTCCAGCCTCGCGCTCCGCAGGCCGCTGCCGCCGCCTCGCTGATCGCCGCGATCCGGACGGTCGCGGGATCGCAGGCGAGCGCCGCGACCCGTCGCCCGGCGGCAGGCGAATGGACCAGCAGGACGCGGCCATCGACGAGGCTCGCGGGAGGATCGTCGAGGGCGACGGTCCTGTAGACCGGCACGGCCACGATCTCCTGCGCCGGCGATGCGGGCACGATCCGCTCCTCGCCGGCGAGGTGGAGAAGCCGAAGGTCCGCGGTCAGCGCGGCGAGAAGCTCCTTCACCCCACCGTCGCCGATGGTCGCGACGGTGCCGCTCGCGGCGACCGCAGCTTCGGCGGTGGCCTGGCCGACCGCATGGATGGGGAGCGCCGGGAGCGCACCGGCATGGCGCACCGCATTGGCGCTGGTCAGAAGCAGCCCGTCGAACCGGCCCGGGGGGAGCGTCCAGGCCACCGGTTCGGTCCGGAACAGCGGATGCCTGTCCGCGACCATGCCCAGCGCCTCGGCGCGAAGCGAGGTCGCCAAAGCGCCGGGTTCGGGCCGAAGGATCAGGAGCGCCCTCATGCGCCCGCGAACAGCATCCGGATGGACGTCGGGGCGCGGCCGAGCAGCTCCGCCGCGAGCGCCTGCGCCGCGGCCTCCTCCTCACCCGCCGAGGCGCGCACCTCGCCCGCCACCCGGTCCGCACCGTCGGTCGAGAGCAGCTCGGCGCGGAGCCACAGGCGCTCGTCGCCCTCGATCAGCGCCAGCGCGGCGACCGGCGAGTGGCAGGAGCCGCCGACCGCACGGGCGAAGGCGCGCTCGGCCGACACCGCGCGGTGTGTCGGGCGATGGTCGATGGCGTCGAGCAGCGCCCGTGTCGCCGAATCGTCCGAGCGGCACTCGATCGCGATGCAGGCCTGTCCGGGCGCGGGCAGGAACTCGGCCGGCTCAAGTGGGCAGCCCTCGTCGATGCCGAGCCGGTCCAGCCCGGCAGCCGCGAGGAAGGTCGCCGCGACCTCGCCGTTCGCGACCCGGTTGAGCCTGGTCGCGACATTGCCGCGGATGCTCGTCGCCTGGAGGTCGGGGCGCAGGCGGAGCAATTGCGCCGTCCGCCGGGGAGAGGAAGTGCCGACCGTCGCACCGGCCGAGATGGAGTCGAGCGACGACGCTCCGATCAGCCTGTCGCGGACGTCGGCGCGGGGCAGGCAGGCGGCGATCGCCAGGGCTTCGGGGCGCTCGCTCTCGACATCCTTCATCGAGTGCACCGAGGCATGGGTGGCGCCCTGGAGCAGGAACTGGTCGAGCTCCTTGGTCCACAGCGCCTTGCCGCCGACCTCCGCCAGCGGCCGGTCCTGGATCCGGTCGCCGGTCGTCCGCACCTCGTGGAGGGCGACGCTGCCCGGTACCCAGCCATGCGCCCGTTCGAGCGCTGCGGCGGTCTGGCGGGCCTGCGCGAGGGCAAGCGGGGAGGCACGGGTTCCGAGGATCAGTCGCGGGGTCATCGGCGTGACCCCTAGTGCATGCACCGCCGATCAGGCAAAGGCGGCGCGAATGGCATTGATCCTCGGCCTTGAATCCTCCTGCGACGACAGCGCGGTCGCGCTGGTCACTTCCGACCGGCGGATCGTCGCCCAGCGCGTGGTCGGGCAGAACAGCGCGCATGCGCCGTTCGGGGGAGTCGTTCCCGAGATCGCCGCGCGGGCGCATGTCGACGTCCTCCCGGGCTTGGTCGCCGAGGTGCTGGAAGAGGCAGGGATCACGGTCGGAGAGGTCGACGCGATCGCCGCCACCGCCGGTCCGGGCCTAATCGGCGGGGTCATGGTCGGGCTTCTGACCGGCAAGGGCCTGGCGCTCGCCAGCGGCAAGCCGCTGCTGGCGATCAACCACCTCGAGGGCCATGCGCTGTCGCCGCGGCTGGTCGATCCGGCTCTCGGCTTCCCCTATCTGCTGCTGCTCGCCAGCGGCGGCCATTGCCAGCTGCTCGAGGTGCGCGGGGTCGGCGACTATCGCCGGCTCGGCACCACCATCGATGATGCCGCCGGCGAGGCCTTCGACAAGGCCGCCAAGCTGCTCGGCCTGCCTTATCCGGGCGGACCCGCGATGGAAGAGCTCGCGGCGGGGGGCGATCCCAAGGCGGTGCCGCTGCCGCGCCCGCTGATCGGGTCGGCCGAGCCGCATTTCTCCTTCGCCGGCCTCAAGAGCGCGGTCCAGCGCGCGGTGGCGGCGGGGATCCACCGGCCCGAGGATGTCGCGGCTAGCTTCCAGCAGGCCGTGGTCGACTGCATGGTCGATCGCACCCGGCTTGCGCTCCGGATGAGCGACGCGCCGGCGCTGGTGGTCGCCGGCGGGGTCGCCGCCAATGGCGCGATCCGCTCGGCACTCGCCTCGCTGGCCGAAGGCGAAGGGCGCGCCTTCTCGGTTCCGCCGGGCTGGCTCTGCACCGACAATGCGGCGATGATCGCCTGGGCAGGGGCGGAGCGCTTTTCATCCGGACTGGTCGACGGGCTCGACGCGCCGGCGCGCGCGCGCTGGCCGCTCGACCCTTTGGCCGAAGCCGTCCGCGGGGCAGGAGTGAAGGCATGAAGGTTGGCGTCATCGGGGGCGGCGCGTGGGGTACCGCGCTGGCGCAGGTCGCGGCCCAGGGTGGGGAGACGCTGCTTTGGGCACGCGAGCCCGACGTCGTCGCAAGCATCGCCGAGGCGCGCGAGAACCGGCTGTTCCTCGCCGGCGTGCCCTTGTCGGAGGCGATCCGTCCGACCGGAGCGCTGACCGACCTCGAGGACTGCGACGTCCTGCTGGTGGTCACCCCGGCCCAGCACATGCGCTCGGTGCTCGCCTCCCTGCCCACCTTCCGCGGCGCGCTGCTGCTCTGCTCCAAGGGCATCGAGGAAGCCTCGGGACAGCTGCTTCACACCATTGCCCGCGAGACCTGCCCCGAGGCCGCGGTGATGGTTCTTTCGGGGCCGACCTTCGCGCACGAGGTCGCCGCCGGGCTTCCGACCGCACTCACCCTTGCCGCCGAGATCGAGGCCGAGGCCGAAGCGGTGCGCAGCCGCCTCGCCCGCCCGGCCTTCCGGATCTACCTCACCGACGACGTCGCCGGTGCCGAGGTCGGCGGCGCGGTCAAGAATGTCCTCGCCATCGCCTGCGGCGTGGTCGAGGGGCGGGGCCTCGGCCAGAATGCGCGGGCCGCGCTGATTGCCCGCGGCTTTGCCGAGATGACCCGCTTCGGTCTCGCCCGCGGCGCCCGGGCGGAGACGCTCGCCGGGCTGTCGGGCCTCGGCGACCTCGTCCTCACCTGCTCCTCGACCAGCAGCCGCAACTTCTCGCTCGGCAAGGGGCTCGGCCAGGGGCGACCCGCATCCGAGCTGATGGCCGATCGCCGGACCGTTGCCGAGGGCGCCTTCACCGCGCCGGTGCTTCGCCGGCTGGCCGAGGCGGAAGGGATCGAGATGCCGATCGTGGCGGCGGTCGACGACCTGCTCGCCGGACAGGCCGACGTCGACTCGGTTCTCGGAAGGCTGCTCAGCCGTCCGCTTCGGCCCGAACGCGCATGATCCGCGCCTCAGAAATCCCAGGCGATGCCCTTCTTTTCCCAGTCGCCGTAGCGGGTGGGCTCGGGCCGCGGCTTGTCGCCCGACGGCGGCGGTGCGGGCTCGGCCTCCTGCGGCTCGGGCACCGGCGGCGACTTGCTGAGGTAGGCGGGCGGCTGGTGATCGGCGGGACGCGGCATGGCGGAGAAGATGGGCGATGAGGCAGCCGACGCCAAGAGGGGCTGAATCCGGTGTCGATCCGCGCCGGGCCGCGCTGCGGATCCTCGACCGCGTTCTTCGCGGCGGACAGACGATGGACAATGCCGCGCAGGGTGGGCCGAGGCTCACGCCCGGCGACCAGGCGCTGACCCTCGCGATCG
This sequence comes from Sphingomonas swuensis, assembly GCF_039538045.1. Lineage (NCBI taxonomy): Bacteria > Pseudomonadati > Pseudomonadota > Alphaproteobacteria > Sphingomonadales > Sphingomonadaceae > Sphingomonas > Sphingomonas swuensis. Next base: position 322,865 of record NZ_BAABBQ010000001.1, read on the forward strand.
TCGGCGAGACCCTTCGCCGGCTGCCCCTGCTCGACCGGCTGATCGACAGCGCCACCCGCCAGCTGCTGCCTGACGACAGCAAAGCGCGGATGGTCTTACGGCTGGCGCTTGCCCAGCGGATCGCGCTCAATGTGCCCGACCATGCGCTGGTCGCGACCGCGCTGCCGCTGGTCGAGGGCGGCCCGCGTCGGCTCGTCCACGGCGTTCTCGGCACCCTCCTCAGGGGAGATCTCCCCGAGGCCGATGTCGGCGCGCTTCCTGAAGCCGTGCACGAGCGCTGGACGCGGGGCTGGGGCGACGAGGCCGCCGCCTCCGCCGAACGCGCGATCGTGCGCCGGCCGCCGCTCGATCTCAGCTTCAAGACCGACGAGGCCGCCTTGGCCTTTGCCGCTGCCGAAGGCGGGGAGCGGCTGGCCGAGCGGCAGGTGCGCCTGTCCGACCAGCGCTCCGTGACCAGCCTGCCGGGTTTCGCCGAGGGCGACTGGTGGGTGCAGGACCTTGCCTCGACCCTGCCGGCGCGAATGGTCCCCGGAGACGCGATTCGCGTGCTCGACGCCTGCGCCGCGCCCGGCGGCAAGACCCTCCAGCTCGCCGCCGCGGGGCACCAGGTGACCGCGCTCGACCGCTCGGAGAGTCGTCTCGCGCGACTCTTGGCCAATCTCGCCAGGACCGGGTTGCGCTCGGAGGTAGTCGTCGCCGACGTGCTCGACTGGACGCCGACCGAACTGTTCGATGCGGTCCTGCTCGACGCGCCCTGTTCGGCCACCGGCACCTTTCGCCGCCATCCCGAGGTGCTCTATCGCGCCTCGCCGCGGATCATCGCCGAAAGCGCCGAGCTCCAGGCCCGGCTGCTCGCCAAGTCCGCCACCTGGCTCCGGCCCGGCGGAAGCCTCGTCTATGCGGTCTGCAGCCTCGAGCCGCCCGAGGGCGAGGAGCGCATCGCCGCCTTCCTCGCCGACCACCCCGACTTCGAGGAAGCCGAACGCCGCCGCGTGGTGCCCGGCGAACAGGAAGAAAATGGCGGAATGGACGGCTTCTTCACGGCGCGCCTTGTCCGAACGGCCTGACCCCGTCTAATCGGTCCCATGGCCGCGCCGATCATCGCCCCGTCGATCCTCTCCGCCGACTTCGCAAGCCTCGGTGACGAGGTCCGCGCGATCGATGCCGCGGGGGCCGACTGGATCCACATTGATGTGATGGACGGGCATTTCGTGCCCAACCTCACCATCGGCCCGATGGTCGTGAAGGCGCTTCGGCCGCACAGTGCCAAGCCGTTCGACGTCCACCTGATGATCAGCCCGGTCGACCCGATGCTCGACGCCTTCGCCGAGGCGGGCGCGGACATCATCACCGTCCACCCCGAGGCCGGGCCGCACCTTCATCGCACCATCCAGCGGGTGAAGGGGCTGGGCAAGAAGGCCGGCGTGTCGCTCAACCCGGCGACTCCCGCCAAGATGCTCGACTATGTGCTCGAGGAGCTCGACCTCGTCCTGGTGATGAGCGTCAATCCGGGTTTCGGCGGCCAGAAGTTCATCGTCTCGCAGCTGAAGAAGATCGAGGCGATCGCCAAGCGCGTCGCAAAGGAAGGGCTCGACGTCACCATCGAGGTCGACGGCGGGGTCGATCCCGAAACCGCGCGCCAGTGCGTGGACGCGGGCGCGACCGCGCTGGTCGCCGGCACCGCCGCCTTCCGCGGAGGGCCGTCGGCCTATGCCGCCAACATCGCCGCGCTGAAGGGCGAGGGATGAGCGAGGGACACGCGCTGCAACGGCTGGCGCGGGTTCCTCTGCTCCAGCGCCTCGCCACCAGGGGCAAGCCGCCGCTCCGGCTGGTAGCGGTGGCGCGCGACCATGTCACCGGCAACAAGGCGGCGGGCGAGCAACTGCTTGGCGGCCGGTTCGTCGCCGGGGCCGAGGCAATGGACCTTGCCGAGCTCGACTGGTCGGCGCTCGGCACGTCGAGCCCGCTCGCGGTCGAACTGCACGGCTTTTCCTGGCTGCGGGACCTCGCGGCCGCCACCACCCGCGAGAAGGGCGCGGCGCTTGCCGAAGGCCTCGCCGCGCGCTGGCTTGCGACCCATGGCGAGAAGATCGACCCGGCCTGGGCGCCGGCGCTGTGGGGCGAGCGGCTGCTCTTCTGGCTGGCCTATGCGCCCTACCTCCTGTCGCGGCGCGATGCGGCCTATCGCAAGGCCCTGCTCAACACGATGGCGCGGGCGGCGCGGCATCTCGCCTCGGTTGGCGACGAGGCCTCGCCCGGCCTGCCGCGGATCACCGCCTGGGCCGGGCTGACGGCATCGTGCCTCCTGCTCTCGTCGGGCACCGCCCGGCTCGCCCGGGCCGAGGGCGGGCTCGCCCGCGCCCTCGCCTCGGCGCAGCATGACGACGGCGGGCTGATGAGCCGCTCGCCGGCCGAGCAGGCCATGCTGGTCGACCGGCTCGGCCTGCTCCGCTCGGCCTATGCCGCCGCGCGCCACGACTTTCCGCAAGGCTTCGAGGATGCCGGGGCCGCCGCACTGGCGGCGCTTCATGGCGTCACCATGGGCGATGGCACCCTGTCGAGCTGGCAGGGCGGCAACGAAGGCAGCCGCGCCGAGCTTGCCGCGATCGTCGAGGGCTGCGGCTTCCGCGCCCGCCCGCTCCGGGTGCCGCGCGGGTGGGGCTATCACCGGCTGAGCGCGCTCGGCACCGCGCTGGTGATCGATGCCGCGCCTCCCCCGGGCGCCAAGCTCGCGCGGGTCGGTTCGGCCTCGACCCTCGCGATCGAGCTCAGCGACGGACAGCAGAAGCTGGTGGTCAATTGCGGCGGCGCGGGTCGCCTCGCCGGGAGCCTCCCCGAGGGTCTCGCCGAGGCGCTTCGCACCACCGCCGCCCACTCGACCCTGACACTCGCCGACACCAACAGCACGGCGATCCTTCCCGACGGCTCGCTCGGCAAGGGCGTGACCGACGTCGCGGTCGAACGCAGCGAGGACAATGACGCGAGCCGGCTCGAGGCGACGCACGACGGCTATGTTCGCGGCTTCGGGCTGGCCCACAGCCGCGCGCTCAGCCTCGGCAATGACGGCAAGGAAGTGCGCGGGCTCGACCGGCTGATCGCTCGCGGCCGCAAGAAATTGCGCGAGGACGTGCCCTTCGCCATCCGCTTCCACCTCGGGGCGGGGGTCGAGGCAAGCCCGACCGCCGACGGGCTCGGTGCCCTTATCCGCTCGCCCGGCGCGCCGCCCTGGACCTTCCGCTGTCGCGGTGCCCAGCTCGGGATCGAGGAAAGCGTCGTCGTCGACGGCGCCGGCCAGCTCCGTTCCACCCTCCAGCTGGTGCTGGTCGGCGAGGTCTCGAGCCTCGGCGGCGAGATCGGCTGGCAGTTCCGCCGCTCCAGCTAGGATCCCCATGACCGACCTCGTCCCCGTCCGCCGCGCTCTCATCTCCCTCTCGGACAAGAGCGGGCTCGACACGCTCGCCGCGGGCCTCGCCGCCCGCGGGGTCGAGATGGTCTCGACCGGTGGCACCGCGACACGACTTCGCGAGCTCGGCCATGCCGTGCGCGACGTGTCCGAGCTGACCGGCTTTCCCGAGATGATGGACGGACGGGTCAAGACGCTCCACCCCACGGTCCATGGCGGACTGTTGGCGGTGCGCGACGACGCCGCCCACGCCGCGGCCGCGGCCGAGCATGGCATCGGCTTCATCGACCTGGTGGTGGTGAATCTCTACCCGTTCGAGAAGACCGTCGCAGCCGGTGCCGAGCGTGCCGACATCATCGAGAACATCGACATCGGCGGCCCTTCCATGGTGCGCTCGGCGGCCAAGAACCATGCCTTCGTCGCGATCGTGACCGATCCCGCCGACTATCCGGCGCTGCTTGCCGAACTTGGCGAGCATGACGGAATGACGTCACTTGGACTTCGCCGTCGCCTCGCCGCCAAGGCCTTCGCACGGACCGCCGCCTACGACAGCGCGATCGCCAGCTGGTTCGCCTTCTCCGACCAGGGCCAGTCGCTCCCCGACACGCTGCCGCTGGCGATGACCAAGGCGGCCGAGCTTCGCTACGGCGAGAATCCGCACCAGCAGGCGGCGCTCTACCGTCCGCAGGTCGCCTCGGTCGCCGGGGTCGCGGGCGCGCGGCAGGTGCAGGGCAAGGAACTCAGCTACAACAACCTCAACGACGCCGACGCCGCGCTCGAGCTGGTCGCCGAGTTCCGCGACCAGAAGCCGACCTGCGTCATCGTCAAGCATGCCAATCCCTGCGGGGTCGCCGAGGGGGCGAGCCTGCTCGACGCCTATACCGCGGCCTTCCGCTGCGACTCGGTGTCCGCCTTCGGCGGGATCGTCGCGGTCAACCAGCCGCTCGACGGCGAGACCGCACGGGCGATCACCGACATCTTCACCGAGGTGGTGATCGCGCCCGACGCCGACAGCGAGGCGCTGGCGGTCTTCGCCGCCAAGAAGAACCTCCGCCTTTTGCTGACTGGCGGGATGCCCGATGCCAGCCGGCCGGGGCTGCAGGTCAAGAGCATCGCCGGCGGGTTGCTCGTCCAGAGCCGCGACAACGGGATCATCCGTCCGGCCGACCTCAAAGTGGTCACAAGGCGCCAGCCGACCGAGCGCGAAGTCGCCGACTGCCGCTTCGCCTGGACAATCGCCAAGCACGTCAAGTCGAACGCGATCGTCTATGCCAAGGACGGGGCGACGGCGGGCATCGGCGCGGGCCAGATGAACCGGCGCGATTCGGCGCGGATCGCTGCCGCCAAGGCGCGCGAGGCGGCCGAAACCTTCGGTTGGGACGGCCCCCGGACGGCCGGGTCGGCGGTCGCCAGCGACGCCTTCTTCCCCTTCGCCGACGGCCTCCTCGCCGCGGTCGAGGCCGGCGCCACCGCGGTCATTCAGCCGGGCGGCTCGATCCGCGACGACGAGGTCATCGCCGCGGCCGACGAGGCGAACCTGGCGATGATCTTCACCGGCATGCGCCACTTCCGGCACTGACGGCTCGCGTTTCGGCGCGGCTCGGAGCGCCTAGCGGGCGGCGTCGCTGGTCGTCCCCGGCGCGGGCAGGTCGACCTCGATGTCCTTCTTGCGCATCTTGAACAACAGCCGGTCCTCGGGCCCGAAGCCGCGACGCCAGATGACCCAGCCGAAGGCGGCGAGGATCGCCGGAATGCCGATGCTGAGCTCGATCCACTCGGGCATCAGCATGGCGAGCTGACCGACCACGATCGCGGCGGCGGCGGCCCACAGCAATGGCCAGCGCCATCCGCTGACCGGCGCGCCGAGCAGCTTGCCGGCAAGCCGCGCCTTGGTCAGCGCGGCGAAGGCGAGGGCGAGGCACAGTGCCACCGCCGGCGCGGTCGCCTGCCACTCGATCGGCCAGCCGAGGTGGCGGAAGAGCAGGATCAGCGCGACCGTCAGCACCGCCTGGAGCGCGAGCATGGCGAGGCTCAGCACCATGTTGCGGTGGCGCGCGATGTAGATGAGCGCGGCTTCGCTGGTGGTGGCGGTGGCGGCGATCACCTCGGCACCCAAGAGGAAGATCAGCGCGGCCGTTCCGGCGACGAAGGCCGGCCCGACGAGCCCCATCACGCCCTCGCCGGGGATTCCGAGCGCGAGCGCGACCGCCGCCTGCGCGGCGATCACCCAGAAGCCGACCTGGCGGATCTGGCGGGCGACACCGGCGCGGTCGCCCTCGTTGAGGCTGCGGCTGATCACCGGCCCGAGGATCGGGTCGAAGCTGGTCTTGAGCTTGCTCGGCAGCGAGGCGACGTTCTGCGCGACATAATAGATACCGACCGTCGCCGGGCTCGCGAACAGGCCGAGGATGGCGAGGTCGATCCGGCGGCTCGCCCATTCGACCGTGTCGGCCGCGGCGATCGGGATCGAGCGGCGTGCCAGCCGCCAGCTTTCGGCGGGGCTCGGTCGCCATCCCGCGGCCCGGCCGTAGGTGCGGAAGAAGGGGAGAGCCGAGGCGACCAGCGCCCCGATCATCGACAGCGCATAGGCGAAGATCAATCCGTCGCGCTTGGACACGAAGGCGAACACCAGCGCGGCGATGCTGATCGTCCAGGGCTCGACGATCGCCCGTGCCCGGACGGTCGCGCCGACGTCGTGGCGATAGGCGAGCGCCGCCAGCATGACGTCGCTCCACGCCAGCGCCAGCACCGCCACCGGGAGCAGCCATTCGAGTCCGTGGATCTCCGAATTGGGGAACATCGCGCGAGGGAAGGCGAACAGCAGCGCCATTCCGAGCACGCTCGCCATCAGGGCGACGAGGAGCGCGTCCCAAGTCACGCAGACATGCGGCTTGTCGGTCGCCGATAGCTGCTGCGCGAGCCCGCGCTTGAGCCCGAGCGTCGCCAGTTGCGCGACGAACTCGACCACCAGCACCGCATAGGCGAAGCGGCCAAGCGCCTCGGCGCCGTACATCCGCCCCGCGATGAACAGGAACGGCACCCGCGCCGCGAGCCGGAGCAGGAAGCCGAGGAAATTGATCCGACCGCCCCGCGCGAGCGCGGCGAGGTCCTGGCTCCCGGCTTCCGACGTTTCAGCGCTCAATGCGCGACGCCCCAATTGTCGCCCCAGCCGACCTCGACGCTCAGCGGCACGTCGAGCGCCACCACCGGCTCGGCGGCATGCGCCATGACGTCACGGATCACCGCGGCGGCTTTCTCCTCGTCGCCGTGCGGGACCTCGAACACCAGTTCGTCATGGACCTGGAGAAGCATCCGCGTGCCGGTCAGTCCGGCCTCGGCCAGCGCGCCCGGCATCCGCACCATCGCCCGCTTGATGATGTCGGCGCTGGTCCCCTGGATGGGCGCGTTGATCGCCGCCCGCTCGGCCCCCTGGCGCAGGTTCATGATGCCCGACTTGATGTTCGGAAAATGCGTCTTCCGCCCGAACAGGGTCTCCGAATAGCCGCACTCGCGGACCTTCTGGAGCGTGGTCGAGATGTAGTTCTTGATGCCCGGAAAGCGCTCGAAATAGCGATCGATCATCGCCTTGCCTTCCTCGGTCGAGATTCCGAGCCGGCCCGCGAGGCCCCAGCTCGAGATGCCGTAGAGGATGGCGAAGTTGATCGTCTTGGCCTTGTTCCGGCTGTCCTTGCCGGCGTCGCCGAACAGCTCCTGCGCGGTGATGGTGTGGATGTCCTCGCCGCGCGCGAAGGCTTCCTTCAGTTGCGGCACGTCGGCCATGTGCGCCGCCAGGCGGAGCTCGATCTGGCCATAGTCGGCCGACAGCAGGCTGTGCCCGTCCTCGGCGATGAAGGCATTGCGGATCTTGGCCCCGATCTCGGTCCTGATCGGGATGTTCTGCAGGTTGGGATCGGTCGACGAAAGCCGCCCGGTCTGCGCCGCCGCAAGCGCGTAGCGGGTATGCACCCGCCCGCTCTTGGGGTCGATCTGCGCCTGGAGCGCGTCGGTGTAGGTGATCCGAAGCTTGGTCAGCTGCCGCCAGTCGAGCACCAGCCGGGCGACCTCGACCCCGTCGGCCTCGAGCCGTTCGAGCTCGCTCTGGTCGGTCGAATAGTTGCCGTTCTTGCCCTTGCGCCCGCCCTTGAGGCCGAGGCGATCGAACAGCACCTGTCCCAGCTGCTGCGGCGAGCCGATGGTGAAGGATCCGCCGGCGGCGGCGAAGATCCGCTCCTCCAGTGCCGCGGTCTCGGTCGCGAAGGTCTGCGAGAGGTCGGCGAGATAGGTGCGGTCGACCTTGACGCCCTCGCGCTCCATCGCCCCCACGGTGCGGATCAGCGGCAGGTCGACCAGCCGGTAGACCCGGGTCGCGTGCTCGGCCGCGAGGCGATGTTCGAGCCGGTGCCACAGCCGCCACACCATGTCGGCATTCTCGGCCGCATATTCGGTCGCCGCGGCGACCGGCGCCTGGCCGAAGCGGATCGCCTTCTGCCCGGTCCCGCACACCGCCTTGAGCGGCAGGCAGTCATGCTCGAAATGCTTCTTCACCAGCTCGTCGAGCCCGTGCCCGAAGCGCCCCCCGTCGAGCGCGAAGCTCGCCAGCATCACGTCCTCGGCGGGCCGCACGTGGATCCCACGGTCCGCCAGCAGCTTGAGCTGGTCCTTGAGGTTGTGCCCGAGCTTGAGCACGCTCTCGTCCTCGAGCAGCGGCTCGAGCAATCCGAGCCCCTCGCCGAGGCCGAGCTGGTCCGGCCCTTCGCTCAACAGGTCCTTCTCGCCGTGGCCGAGCGGAACATAGGCCGCCTTGCCCGGCGCCAGCGCGAGGCTGATCCCGGCCAGCCCCTCGGCCAGGCCATGCCCGCCGTCGCCCTGGAGATCGATCGCGATCCGCCCCTGCGCCTTCGCCTCGGCGATCCATTCCCCGAGCGTCGCGGCATCGGTGATGGTCGCATAGCCCGCACGGTCGACGCTGATCGCCTCCGCCTCGCCGGGTCCGGCCGGCCTCACCGGCGCCGCCGGCCGCGTTCCCTCGCTCGGCCGCGCGCCCTGGCCGACCATCCGGTTGAGCAACGTCTTCCAGCCCTGGTCCTCGAGGAACTCGCGAAGCGGCGCCTCGGGAATGTTCTTGAGCTCGAGCGCGTCCAATGGCTCGGGCAAGGTCATCTCGCACACCAGCCGGACGAGCTCGCGGCTGAGCCGCGCATTGTCGGCATGTTCGAGAAGGTTCTGGCGAAGCTTGGGCTTCTTGATCCCGTCGGCCGCGGCCAGCACCGCCTCGAGGCTGCCATGCTCCTGGATCAGCTGGGTCGCGGTCTTGGGCCCGATCCCCGGCACGCCGGGGACATTGTCGACGCTGTCGCCCATCAGAGCCAGCACGTCGCCGAGCAGCTCGGGCCCGACCCCGAACTTCTCGATCACCGCAGCACGATCGAAGCGACGGTCGTTCATCGTGTCGAGCATGTCGACCTTGCCGTCGTCGATCAGCTGCATCAGGTCCTTGTCGGAGCTGACGATCGTCACCTTCCAGCCCGCGTTGGTGGCGGCGGTGACGTAGCAGGCGATGATGTCGTCGGCTTCCAGCCCGGCCTGCTCGATGCAGGGGATTGAGAAGGCGCGCGTCGCGACCCGGATCAGCGGCAGCTGGGGCACGAGGTCCTCGGGCGCGGGCGGACGATGCGCCTTATACTGGTCGTACATCTCGTTGCGGAACGAGGACGAGCCCTTGTCGAGGATGACCGCCATGTGGGTCGGGCCGTCGGCCTTGCTCAGCCCGTCGGCGAGCTTCCACAGCATCGCGGTATAGCCATAGACCGCGCCGGTATTCATCCCGTGGCGGTTGGTCAGCGGCGGCAGCCGGTGATAGGCACGGAAGATGTAGCTCGATCCGTCGACGAGGTAGAGGTGGGGCTGGGTGTCAGGCATGAACCCACGGCTTTAGCAGGTTCGCTCCCGCAGGAAACGCCTAGCCATTTGATCGCGATCAATGCGTGGCCTCCGGCGCGGCGTCATTCTCCCCGGCAACAGCCAGGAGAGTTTCGATGTCGGATCGCTTCGCCAAGGAAATGCTGCTCGCCCGCGGCGAGGTCGTCGCGCCGCCGCCCATCGACGACCGGCCCTGTTGCGAGGATCGCAACTTCGGACTGCCGGCGCCCCTCCTGCTCGGCGTCTTCGCCTTCTTCATGGCCTATCTCGCGGTCATGTGGGTCGGCTTCGCGGCGGAAGGACTGGTGCTGCCGATGGTGGTCAACGTCATCTTCGTCGCCGCCTTCGCCTTCGTGCCGTCCAAGTGGGCGACGATGAAGCCCGCGCATCGTGACCGTGCGCTCGATCTCGACCGCTTCCGTCGCCACGGCATCGAGACCGCGACCGGCCAGACGTCGGCGGGCGAGGCGACCACGCTGGTCCTGCTGCTTCCGGCCTGCATCCTGTTCTGGGGACTGGCCACGACGACCATCGCGGCGCTGGTCTGATGCCTTCGGGGGAAGGCGGACTACCCTTCAGCTCCCCAGCTGCGCGGCGTCGACCAGTTCGATGCCGCGCAGACCCACGCGGCGGATCGCGCCGCTTTTCTCCAGCGCGGTCAGCTGGCGGCTGACCGTTTCGATGGTGAGGCCGAGCATCCCGCCGATTTCCGCCCGGCTCAGCGGGAGGTCAAAGCTGGCGGCCGGTTGACAGGGCGAGCTGCTCGCCGCCCGGGCCATTGCCAGAAGGAATGCCGCCATCTTTTCGCGCGCCGAGTGGCGTCCGACGATCCCGACCAGCGAGCGCAAGTCGAACAGATCCTCGGACGAACGCCGGAGCAGGGCCCGGGCAAGCGCCGGATAGCGCTCCACCGCCGCTTCATATTCGCGGCGCGAGAAGAGGCAGACTTCGCTTGCCGTCAGTGCGGCCACTTCGAAGCGGGCGACGGGCGCGAACAATTCCCCGACGAAGCCGGCGGGGTGGACGAGGCTGAGGATCCGCTCGCTCCCGTCGCGCTCGGTCGCGCTAATCTTGAGCGCCCCGCGAACCAGTGTCGCGCAGCGATCGTTGTCCTCGTCGGCCGCGAACAGCACCTCACCCGGGACAAGCGTCCGGTGCCGTCCGAGCCGCGCCAGGTCGGCGCGCTCCTCCCCGCCGAGCGCCGAGCAGGCGGCGCGATCGCGCACGGGGCAGGTGGCACAGGCAAGCGGGCTGCTGGTCATCGCCTCCGCAGACTAGCCGATGCCAGCGCCGCCTCAAGGCTTGCAAGCGGCAGCCGGCGGGTCGATGAGGTGCCATGGCCGAGAAGTTCGCACGTCACCGTCAGCCCTGGACCCCCGAGGAAACCGGCAAGCTCCGGACCCTTGCCGCCAAGGGCATGGGGCTGAAGGCGATCGCCAAGGCGCTGACCCGCTCGGAGGAAAGCACCCAGGCGCAGGCCAAGCAGCTCAAGATCGGGATCGCCAAGCTGCGCTAGGAAGCACCGACGTCTGGCGGTCTGTCGAACGGACAGCACCGCTCGTCAGGCGATCCGTTGCCAGCCTTCGTCATTCACGCCACTGTCTTAGGTGAGCAAGACACTCGGGTCGGGCTCAGGGGTATCGAGGGGCGTTTGATGTTGCGAGTTGGGTCGATCGGGGCGCTTTGCCTGGGGGCATCGCTGCTGGCCTTGAGTGTCCCTGCCGCGGCGCAGACGGTGCCCGCAACCGGCGATGCGCCGCCCCCCGTCGCGACGCCGGTCAACGGCAAGAAGGTCTTCACCCCCGCCGATTTCGCCCGCTTCGCCCCGCGCAGCGCGCTCGACATGCTTGGCCAGGTCCCAGGCTTCCGGATCCAGGGCACCGACAGCGGCTCGCGCGGGCTTGGCCAGGCGACTGGCAACATCCTGCTTAACGGCAAGCGCCTGTCGGGCAAGTCGGCCGACCCGGTCGACGCGCTGCAGTCGATCCCGGCCGAGAACGTCACCCGGATCGAGATCGTCGACGCGGCCGAGGTCGATGTGCCCGGCCTCACCGGCCAGGTCGCCAACGTCATCTACGAGGCGAAGAAGCTCAGCGGACAATTCGGCTACCAGCCGCAGTTCCGCGCCCATTATGCCGATCCGCTCCTGACCCGCTTCGACGTCTCGGTCAGCGGCGCGAGCGGGCCGGTCGAATATACGCTCAGCCTCAAGAACGACGGCAGCCGGAGCTCGGCCGGCGGCCCGACCCTCATCGAGCGTGGCGGCAACACCCTGTTCGAGACCCGCGACGACGTCTGGCGCGGCAACTTTGACCAGCCGCAGGTCTCGGCCCAGTTCAAGCTCGATGGGCCCGGCTCGTCGGTCGGCAACCTCAACCTGCTCGGCCGCCACTTCCGCTACCGCTACGACGAGCGGAGCGCCCGCGACCGGGTCAGCGGCCCCGACCTCCTCCGTCGCACGAGCATCCGCCAGAAGGGCGAGAATTACGAGATCGGCGGCGACTATGAGGTCGCGCTGCTCGGCGGGCGGCTGAAGTTCATCGGCCTCAACCGGTCGTCCGACGAGCCCTTCTTCCAGGAGGTCCGGACCGCCTTCGACGACGGCAGTGCGGACAGCGGCAACCGCTTCGTCCAGGACGGCCGCAGCAAGGAGCTGATCGGCCGTGCCGAATATCGCTGGAAGATGGGCCGGACCGACCTCCAGCTGTCGGGCGAGGCCGCCTTCAACAGCCTCGACAGCGCCAGCCGGCTCTACGCGCTGAACGCCGCGGGCGACTATGAGGAACTGCTCTTCCCGTTCGGCTCGGGCAAGGTCAGCGAGGACCGCTACGAGGGGCTGCTGACCATCGGCCGTCCGCTGTCGTCCAAGGTCACCGCGCAGCTGGTGGTCGGGGCCGAGCGCTCGACGATCATCCAGGAAGGCCCCGCGGGCAAGGAGCGGACCTTCCTCCGGCCCAAGGGCTCGCTCAACATCGCCGCCCAGCTGACCCCGCGCTACAACCTCAACTTCAAGATCATCCGCCGGGTCGGCCAGCTTGACTTCGGCGACTTCCTCGCCCGCGTCTTCCTCGACAACGAGAATGCCAATGCCGGCAACCCCGACCTCGTGCCGACCCAGCAATGGCGCTTCGAGCTCGAGCAGGCGCGCGACCTCGGGCGGTGGGGCAAGACCAGGCTCAACCTCGTCGCCTCCTTCGCCGAGGACCTGATCGACATCGTGCCGGTCGGCGAGGATGGCGAGACCCCGGGCAACATCGACAAGGGCCGCGCCTTCTCGATCGACTGGAACAGCACCATCCAGCTCGACCCGCTCGGCCTCAAGGGAGCCAAGGTGGACTTCCGCGCTCTCGCCCAGACCAGCCGCGTCCGCGATCCCCTGACCGGGCGCAACCGGCTCTACTCGGGGCAGACCGTCCGCCTGCTCGAGCTCGGCTTCCGCCACGACATTCCCAGGAGCGACTGGGCCTATGGCTTCAACGCCAACTACAGCCGCGACGCGCTCGCCTACCGCCTGACCGAGGTCGGGCGTCAGTATGAGGGCCCAGTCTGGCTAAGCCTCTTCGTCGAGAACAAGGATGTGGCCGGGCTGACCATGCGCGCCGGCATCAACAACATCCTCAACGCGCGCAGCCGCTGGGACCGGACGGTCTACGCCGGCCGCCGCAACGTCGCCCCGATCGACTTCGTCGAGACCCGCGACCGGCTGATCGGCCCCATCCTCAGCTTCAGCGCACGGGGGACGTTCTAGCTCTTGGCAGGCGGACGGGCGGGCACAATGATCATGGGTGCACCACAGGGCCCAAGCGACTTCATCGCGGACGCGTAGGCCGAAGCATAGGCCTGTTCGACCAGTGCCGGAGCGGGCAGCGCCACCTTGCCAGCTTCGATCACGGCGCCCGTGTCCGTCAGGCTGCGCACCTCGAAGGTCGTTCCGCGCTGCAGTGCCTCGAGCAGGTCGGCTCGGAAAGGAAGCGGAGGTCCCTGGCCCATGCGCGTGTCGACATGGCCAAGCGGATCGCCGGGGTAGAAGCGCGGCTGGAACTTATAGCCTTCGTTGAACCACTCTGCCGCGCCTGCCTCGCGCCACTCGAGCTGGACGAAGCGGTCGGAACCGGGAAGCACCTTGGCGCGGAGCGAGGCCACGCCGATCGCGCCAATCTTCCGGTCGGCCGTGCGGAAGGTGAGGTCGAGTACGAAGTTCCCGCTGCCCGGCGCCTGCAGTCGCACATAGGGGCGCTCGGGAGGGTCCCGATCGGTGATGAGAACCGACAGCTCGGCAGTTCCCATCCTTGCTTCGCCATTTCCGCACAGTCCCTGCGCACTTGCCGGCACGGCGAGCGCCAGCACCGTCGCAAGCAGCGGCAGCCTCACGGCACCAGCACCGTGTCGCGGGCCTGGGCGAGGGTTCGCTGCCAGTCGCGGGTGAAGTGCAGCCCGCGGCTCTCGCGCCGGTTGAGCGCGGAGCGGATGATGAGGTCGGCGACCTCGACCAGGTTGCGAAGCTCGATAAGGTCGGGCGTCACCCGGAAGTGTGAATAATAGTCGGTCACTTCCTGGCGCAGCATGTCGATCCGCCGCTTCGCCCGCTCGAGCCGCTTGGTCGTCCGGACGATGCCGACATAATTCCACATGAAGCGGCGGATCTCGCCCCAGGTCTGGGCGATGACGACCTCCTCGTCGCTGTCGGTGACCCGGCTCTCGTCCCACTCGCGCACCTTGGCGAGCGCCGGCAGCTCGTCCCAGCGGGCCAGAATGTCACGCGCCGCCGCCTCGCCGAATACCAGGCATTCGAGCAGGCTGTTGCTGGCCAATCGGTTGGCCCCGTGGAGACCGCTCTCGGTCACTTCGCCCGCGGCATAGAGGCCCGGCGCGTCGGTCCGTCCGTCGAGGTCCACCACCACCCCGCCGCAGGTGTAATGCTGCGCCGGCACCACCGGGATCGGCTCGCGGGTCATGTCGATCCCGAGCGACATCAGCTTGTCGTAGATGTTGGGGAAATGCTCGCGGACGAAGGCCGGATCGCGGTGGCTGATGTCGAGATGGATGAAGTCGAGGCCGTCGCGCTTGATCTCGTTGTCGATCGCTCGCGCCACCACGTCACGCGGCGCAAGCTCGCCGCGTTCGTCATAGTCGGGCATGAAGCGCTTGCTCGTCAGCGGGTGCTTGAGGATTCCGCCCTCGCCGCGGACCGCCTCGGTGATCAGGAAGTTCTTGGTTTCCAGATGGTAGAGGCAGGTCGGGTGGAACTGCATCATCTCCATGTTGGAGACCCGGCAGCCCGCGCGCCAGGCCATGGCGATGCCGTCGCCGGTCGCCCCGCGCGGCGCGGTCGAATAGAGATAGACCCGTCCCGCGCCGCCGGTCGCCAGCACCGTCGCGCGGGCGGTCAGCGTCTCGACCTTCCCGCTCGCGCGATTGAAGGCGTAGAGGCCGTGGACCGCGCCCTCGGTCGAAAAGCGCAGGCCGTGGCGCCCGGTGACGAGGTCGACCGCGACCATGTCGGGCAGGAGCACGATGTTGGGATTGGCCGCGGCGGCCTTCTCCAGCGCCTGCTGCACCGCCCATCCGGTCGCGTCGGCGACATGGACGATCCGGCGGTGGCTGTGCCCGCCCTCGCGGGTCAGGTGGAGCGCGCCATCCTCCTCGGCGAAGGGCACGCCGAGTTCGATCAGCCGGGCGATAGCGGCGGGGGCGTGGCTCACCACATGCTCGACGACATGGCGGTCGTTGAGGCCCGCCCCGGCCACCATCGTGTCCTCGACATGCGCCTCGAAGCTGTCGCCTTCCTCGAGCACCGCGGCGATCCCGCCCTGCGCCCAGCCGGTCGCGCCTTCGCCGAGCGCGCCCTTGGCGATCACCGCCACTCTCTTGTGCTCGGCCAGGTTGAGCGCCGCGGTCAGCCCCGCCGCGCCCGAACCGATGACGAGGACGTCGTAGGAGCTCACTTAAGCCCCTGCCCGCGAGCGGGAGGAGAGATCATCCATCTGCCCGCACCAGGCTCAGGAACACGTCCTCGAGATCGGGCTCCTTGGTCACCACGTCGACGATTCCCAGCCCGTCGCGCTGCAGCGCGGCGAGCACCTCGCCGGCGTTCACCTTGTCCTTGCGGTAGGTGATCGCCAGCCGCCGCTCGCCCTTCAGCTCGACCTTGTCGAAGCAGATGTTCTCGGGAACCGCATCGAGGTCGCGGTCGATCGTCACCACCACATTCTTCTCCTGCGCGCGGGCGAGGAGGGTGGGGGTCGGTTCGTCGGCGACGACCTTGCCATGGTTGATGATCGCGATCCGGTCGCACAATTCCTCGGCTTCCTCGAGATAGTGCGTGGTCAGGATCACCGTCGTGCCCGCCGCATGCAGCTCGCGGACATAGGCCCACAATTGCTGGCGAAGCTCGATGTCGACGCCCGCGGTCGGTTCGTCGAGCACCAGGATGGGCGGCGAATGGACCATCGCCTTGGCGACCAGCAGCCGCCGCTTCATTCCGCCCGACAGAGTGCGGGCATAGGCATTGGCCTTGTCGGTCAGCCGCATCGCCGCCAGCAGCTCGGCGGTGCGCCGCTGGGGCTTGGGGATGCCGTAGAGCCCGGCCTGGATCTCCAATGCCTCGCTCGGGGTGAAGAAGGGATCGAACAGGATCTCCTGCGGGACCACGCCGATCGACAGCTTCGCGTTGCGCGGATGCTTGTCGATGTCGAAGCCCCAGATCTCGGCCTGGCCCTCGCTCTTGGTGACGAGACCGGCGAGAATGTTGATCAGGGTCGACTTGCCGGCCCCGTTGGGCCCCAGCAATCCGAAGAATTCGCCCGGGCGAATCGACAGCGAAATGCCGTCCAGCGCCCGCTTGCCACCGGCATAGGTCTTGCCCAGCCCCTCGATTCGGATCGCCGCCGCGTCATTGTTCATGACCAAAGCGCTTAGCGAGCCCCTGCAATGCGCGAAAGGCGCGAAGGTAAAGCTGCCGTTTACCTTACTTGGCAAAGTGGATTTGACGTTAACCCTCCTAAATGGTCGCCATGTGCCGAACCACCTTTCTGGGCTTGCCCCTGCTGCTGCTCGCCGCGGCGGCCGACGCCCAGACGGTTAAGTCGGCCGTGCCGCGAGCCAATGCCCAGTCGGTCCTGGTCTACCCGCTGACCGTGGTGACCAAGAACAACATGGATTTCGGCTATATCTCGGTGCTCGGCGCGGGGCAGGCGATCATCGATCCCAACACCAGCGCGCTGTCCGTCAGCGGAGGCATCACCCCGATGGGCGGAAGCCCTCGCCCGGCGACCTTCGCCGGCGCGGCGCGAAGCGCGGCGGTGGTCAATCTGCGGGTCCCTAACCAGCCGATCACCCTCACCAGGGTCGGCGGGACCGAGACGATGCAGGTCCGCAACTTCACTCTCCAGGGGAATGACAAGAGGACCCTCGCCCGGCTCGAAAGCTTCGAGTTCAACGTCGGCGCGACGCTGGTCGTCAATGCCGGCCAGGCCGAGGGCATCTACACCGGGACATTTGACGTCCTCGTCCAATATCCCTGACGGCAGTTTCTGAAAGGGCAGGGTTAAGGCGCAATTAGCGTGCCTTGGTGAACGGCTATTCACACCGAAACGGACATTTCTTGGGCTCCAACCAATGTGGGGACCAGAAATCATGCGTTACACCGTCTATGCCGCGGCGCTTGCCGCCACCACCGCCTTCGCCACCCCGGCCTTTGCCCAGGTCGCCGCTCCGACCAGCGGCTCGGCCGAGATCCAGAGCCGTGCGCTGATCCTTCAGCCCGCGACCATCGTCGCCGGCAATCGCCTCGACTTCGGCACCGTCGTCGCCAGCAACGCGGCCGGCACCGTCACCGTCAATCCCGATCCCAATGGCATCCTCGTCAGCGATACGGGCGGCGCGACCGCCGTGACCGGCGCCAGCCGCGGCACCTTCAACGGCAACGGAACGCCGGACAGCGAAGT
Source organism: Sphingomonas swuensis (assembly GCF_039538045.1). Classification (NCBI taxonomy): domain Bacteria; kingdom Pseudomonadati; phylum Pseudomonadota; class Alphaproteobacteria; order Sphingomonadales; family Sphingomonadaceae; genus Sphingomonas; species Sphingomonas swuensis. The sequence goes on from NZ_BAABBQ010000001.1 coordinate 340,133, forward strand.
CAGCGTCACCGTGACCTGGGACAGCAACCTGCTCCACAGCAGCGGGTCGGGCGACTTCCTCGCCTTCGCCGGCAGCAGCTACGGCGCGGGCACCTTCAACATTCGTCCCGACGGGCTCTTCACCGTGTTCGTCGGCGGCCAGATCGACGTCAAGGCCGGCCAGGCGCCCGGCGAGTACACCGGCAAGGTCTATGTCGACGCCCAGTTTCAATAAGCACCCCACAGCTTATTGAAGCGACGGGAGGCGGTTGCTACCGACAGGTCATGCAACCGCCTCCCGAAGTGCTTCGAGTGAAGACCAACGCCGTCTCCTGCGACGGCAGCGGCGACGTCAGTCCCGCGCTCGGCCACCCGCGCGTCTATCTCCGGATCGACGAGAAGGGCTTCGTCGAATGCGGCTATTGCGATCGCCGCTTCGTGCTGATCGGCGGCCCGGCGGACGACCAGCCCGCCGCCTGAGGCTGGTCGGGGCGCACTCCGCGCCTATATTGGCCGTCATGACCAGCATTACCGACCCGCGCCGCTTCCTCTATGCCGGCGCGCTCGACCCCGACGAGGCCCGTCGCCTCGCCGCCCGCCACCTCTCCGCGCACGATGATGGCGAGCTCTACCTCCAGTATCGCCGCTCGGAAGCGTTCGGCTTCGACGACGGCCGGCTGAAGACCGCCGACTATCATGTCGGGCAGGGCTTCGGGCTGCGCGGCGTGTCGGGCGAGACCACTGCCTTCGCCCATGCCAACGAGCTTTCCGCCGCCGCGATCGACCGCGCCGCCGAGACGCTGCAGCTGCTCACCCCCGGGAAGGCGCCCGCCGCCGCTCCGCCGCGCACCAACCAGGCGCAGTATGGCAGCGACGATCCGCTCGGACAGCTCGCCTTCGCCGACAAGGTGACCCTCTGCCAGGCGATCGACGCCGCCGCCCGCGCCCGCGATCCGCGCGTGGTCCAGGTCAGCGTCGGGCTCCAGGCGAGCTGGTCGGTGGTCGAGATCGTCCGGGCCGACGGCTTCGTCGCGACCGACGTCCGCCCGCTCGTCCGCTTGAACGTCTCGATCGTGGTCGAGCAGAACGGCCGCCGCGAGATGGGCTTCCACGGGCTCGGCGGTCGCTACGACATGAACCGGCTGTTCGACGAAGGCACCTGGAACCGGGCGATCGACATCGCGCTCGCGCAGGCGCTGGTGAACCTCGATTCGGTCCCCGCTCCGGCGGGCGAGATGACCGTGGTGTGCGGCCCCGGCTGGCCCGGTGTCCTCCTCCACGAAGCGGTCGGCCATACGCTCGAAGGCGACTTCAACCGCAAGGGCACCAGCGCCTTCTCCGGGATGCTCGGCCAGCGGGTCGCGGCGCCGGGCGTCATCGTGGTCGACGACGGCGCGATGCACGAGCGGCGCGGAAGCCTGACCATCGACGACGAGGGCACGCCGACCGGCCGGACCACGCTGATCGAGGACGGGATCCTCGTCGGCTATCTCCAGGACCGCCTCAATGCGCGGCTGATGGGAGTCGCTCCCACCGGCAACGGTCGCCGCGAGAGCTTCGCCCATGCGCCGATGCCGCGGATGACCAACACCTTCATGCTCGGCGGCCGCGACGATCCTGCCGAGCTCACCGCGCGGGTCAAGGACGGCATCTACGCCAAGAGCTTCGGCGGCGGGCAGGTCGACATCACCAGCGGCAAGTTCGTCTTCTCCTGCACCGAGGCCTACCGGATCCGCGACGGCAAGCTGGCCGAGCCGCTGAAAGGCGCGACCCTGATCGGCGACGGCCCGACCGTGCTGACCCGGGTCAAGGGCATCGGCAACGATCTCGAGCTCGACGAGGGCGTCGGCATCTGCGGCAAGGGCGGACAGAGCGTGCCCGCGGGAGTCGGCCAGCCGACCCTGCTGATCGAGGGACTGACGGTCGGCGGGACGGGCTAGTCCCGCGACGACCGAACATTAAAGCAGATGGTCCACGGCGCTGAGGCTGTAGCCGGCCTCGGCGGCGCGCCGCTCGAGCTCGTCGCGGGCGACGCCGTTCTCGCGGCAGGCGACCGCCCAGGCGAGGGTCGAGCGCATGCCCGAGCGGCAGAAGGCCAGCATCTTGCCGCCTTCGCCAAGCTCGCTCATCGCCGAATGCATCTCCTCGATCTGCGCCGGGCCCATTCCGCGCGCGATCGGGATATGGCGATAGTCGAGCCCCGCCGCCTCGGCCGCCGCCTGCAACGAGTCGCTGGTCGGCTGCCCCTCGTCCTCGCCGTCGGGACGGTTGTTGACGACCATGGTCACGCCCTGCCGGCGCGCTTCCTCGAGGTCGGCGACGTCGATCTGCCCGGCGACGAGCGTCCTCTCGTCAAGCGGCTTGAATATCGTCATTCCTCGTCTCCTCGTCAGCCGCGCGCTTGTGCCACGTCGCGCGGATGCTGTCGCTGGTTTCCCGGCTTCCATCGTGGCTCCAGCCGGGTTCGCGCCACAGATAGCCGAGCCGCGACCCGCCCGGCGCGGCCCTCAGGTCGCGCGCGATCCCGACCCACTCGTGCAGCGCCGCCCACAGGATGTTTCGCGACCTGAGCGGCGTGACGATTCCGTAGCGCGGCCGATCGTCGGCCCGCTCGGGCTCGAAGGTCCCGAACAATCGGTCCCAGACGATGAACACCCCGGCATAGTTGCGGTCGAGGTAGCGCGGATTGACCGCATGGTGGACCCGGTGGTGCGAGGGCGTATTCATCACCGCCTCGAACCAGCCCGGCATCCGCCCGATCGTCTCGGTGTGAATCCAATATTGGTAGACGAGGTTCACCCCCGCACAGAACAGCATCAGCTCGGGCGGGAAGATCAGGAACAGCGGCAGCCGGAACAGGAAGTTGAGGCTGACGAAGCCGGTCCAGGTCTGCCGCAGCGCGGTCGAGAGATTGTAGGCCTCGCTCGAATGGTGGACGACGTGGCTCGCCCAGAACCAGCGCACCCGGTGGGCCGAGCGGTGGAAGGCGTAATAGGCGAGATCGTCGAGCACGAAGCAGAGGAGGAAGCTCCACCAGGCGATCGGCACCGCGACCGGCGCGAAGCCGTGCAGCCACTGCCCGAGCGCGAACACCAGCCCCGCCGTAAGCGCGCCCGCCGCGAGGCTTCCGAGCCCCAGTCCGACGCTCGTCGCCGAGTCCCTCAGGTCCGGCCCGCGCCCGGCGCGCCGCAGCCACCATGTCTCCAGCGCCAGCGTGGCGAGGAAGAAGGGAATGGCGAGGATGACCGGATCGGGCAGGGTCATGGGGCAAGGCTTAGGCGAAAGCGGCGACCGCCTCCAGCATCGCCGCGCCGTACCGTTCCAGCTTGGCCGTGCCGACGCCCTGGATGCCGGCAAGCTCGCTCATAGTGCCGGGCTTCACCGCCGCGATCTCGCGCAGGGTCGAATCGTGGAACACGACATAGGGCGGCACCCCGGCTTCCTTGGCCAGCGACCGCCGCGCCTCGCGCAGGGCCTCGAACAAAGGATCGTGCGGACCGTCCGCCGCCGCGCCCCGCCGGCGCCGCGCGCGCCTGGGCGGGGGAAGCGCGATCCGCACCTCCTCGCCGCCCTTGAGGATCCCGCGCGCGCCCGGGCCGAAGCTCAGCCCGCCATAGGCGTCCGCCCGGAGCGCGTCGCGCGCGATCAGCGCCCGGGCGACCGGCTGGACCATCGCCATCTCCTCGGCCGAGCAGATACCGAAGACGCTCAGCTGGTGATGGTTGTTGGAGAAGACCTTGTCGGTCTCCTTGCCCGCAAGCACGTCCGCCAGATGCCCGACCCCGAACCGCATCTCGGTCCGGAACGCCGCCGACAGCAGCTTCCTCGCGACTTCCGTCACCTCCACCGTCGCCGGCGGGTTGAGGCAATTGTCGCAATTGCCGCACTGCGGCGCGGGATCCTCGCCGAAGTGGCGGAGGAGGATCGCGCGGCGGCAGCCGGTCGCCTCGACCAGCCCGGCGAGCGACTGCAGCCGGGCCCGCTCGTCGGCCTGGCGGTCGGCTGGCATCTCGCGCTCGATCCGCTGCCGCGCCAGCGCGAAGTCGGCCGCGCTCCACAGCAGATGGGCCTCGGCCGGGTCACCGTCGCGTCCGGCGCGCCCGGTCTCCTGATAATAGGCCTCGATCGACTTCGGCGCGCCGGCATGGATCACCGTCCGCACGTCGGGCTTGTCGATCCCCATGCCGAAGGCGATCGTCGCCGCCATCACCATCTCCTCGGATCCGACGAACGCCGCCTGATTGGCGGCCCGCACCTGCGGCTCCAGCCCGGCATGATAGGGCAGGGCAGGCCTCCCGCTCGCCGCGATCTGCGCCGCCAGGCTCTCGGCCTCCTTGCGGCTCGGCGCATAGACGATCGCCGGCCCGGGCCGCTCGGCGAGCAGCCCCAATACCTGCCGTCCGGTCTGCTCGCGCGGGAGGATATGGTAGCGGATGTTGGGCCGGTCGAAGCCGGACACGATCAGTCCGTCCTCGGGAATGCCGAGCTGGACGAGGATGTCGGCGCGGGTCCGCGGGTCGGCGGTGGCGGTCAGCGCCAGCCGCGGAAGCTCGCGATGGTCGTCGAGCAGTCGGGTCAGCAGCCGGTAGTCGGGGCGGAAGTCGTGTCCCCATTCGCTGACGCAATGCGCCTCGTCGATCGCGACCAGCGACAGCGGCACCCGGTCGGCAAGCCGCCGGAAGCCGTCGGTGGTCGCCCGCTCGGGCGCGACGTAGAGGAGGTCGAGCTCGCCCCCGAGGAAGCGGCGCACTACCGTGTCGCGGTCGTCGGCGCTGGTCAGCGAGGCGGCCCGGATGCCGAGCGCCTCGGCCGAGCGGATCTGGTCGTGCATCAGCGCGATCAGCGGGCTGATCACCAGCGCCGTGCCCTCGAGCGCGAGCGCCGGCAACTGGTAGCAGAGGCTCTTTCCCGCGCCCGTCGGCATGATCGCAAGCGTCGGCCGGCCCGCCAGCACGCGCTCGACCACCTCTTCCTGCACCCCGCGGAAGTGGTCGAATCCAAAGACTTGTTTCAGAAGCTGATGCGGGTCGGTCACAGGGGCGCCTTGGCGGTCGGTCCCGAGCTGCGCAACCTTGTAATGCGCGCGGGCGGCGGTCAAACGTGCCGCGACGTCGCTCGCCCTTTGGCGAGCATGGGGGAGCGCCCTCCGCTCCGCTCGTCGCGAGCGCAGTCGAGGGATCGTTGGGGGGAGCAGAAACATGACCATGTCGAACCGAAGCCTTGCCGAACTCCAGGCCGATTTTCGCGCCAGCAGCACCAACGCGATGCCGATCGCGGGCATGATCACCTGGGCCGCGCTCGGGATCGCCGCGACCGCACTGCCCGAGCGGACGGTCGCCAACGCCTCGCTCTACATCATGGCCGTCATCCTCCCGCTCGCCTTCGTCATCGACCGGGCACGCGGCCGCAACCTGTTCGGCGGCGGCGACAATCCGCTCGTCATGCTGTTCCTTCGCGGGATCATCATGGTCGCGCTGACCGTCCCGCTTGCCGTGATCGGTGCCAAGGGCGGACAGCCCCTGCTGGTCCTGCTCGGCATGGCGATCCTCGCCGGCGTGGTCTGGATCCCGTTCGGCTGGGCCGCCGACGACCAGACCGGTACCGTCCACGCGGTCGCCCGCGGCATCGGCTGCTACCTTGCCTACGGCCTCGTTCCTGCGCCTTGGACCGGAACCGCCATCTGCGCCGTCGTGGTCCTCGCCTATCTCTACTCGCTCGCCTTCATGCGTCCGCTCGGACCACAAGCCGAGGTTCGACCCGCCGCCGCATGACCGTCGCCGTCGACATGGGCCTGTCGCCGCAAGGCGCGCCCGTCACCATCGATCTCGAGGAGCTGCTCGCCACCCGTCTGCTCGTTCAGGGCAATTCGGGCTCGGGCAAGTCGCACCTGCTCCGCCGCCTGCTCGAGAAGAGCGCGGGCCAGGTGCAGCAGATCGTGATCGATCCCGAGGGCGACTTCACCACGCTTGCGGGCCCCTATGGCCATCTCGCCATCGAGGCCTCCGACCATGACGAGAAGGAGATCGCCCGCGCCGCCGCCCGTATCCGGGAGCATCGCGCGTCGGTCGTCCTCAGCCTCGAGGGGCTGGAGGCCGAGGGCCAGATGCGCTGCGCCGCGGCCTTCCTCTCGGCGCTCTTCGATGCCCCGCGCGACCATTGGTATCCGGCACTGGTGGTGGTCGACGAGGCCCAGCTGTTCGCACCCGCCGGCGGCGGCGAGGTCGCCGAGGAAGTCCGCCGCGCGTCCCTCTCGGCAATGACCAACCTCATGTGCCGCGGCCGCAAGCGCGGTCTGGCGGGCATCATCGCTACACAGCGCCTCGCCAAGCTCGCCAAGAATGTCGCCGCCGAAGCGTCCAACTTCCTGATGGGGCGGACCTTCCTCGACATCGACATGGCCCGCGCCGCCGACCTTCTGGGCATGGAGCGCCGCCAGGCCGAGGCGATCCGTGACCTGCCGCGCGGGACCTTTCTCGCGCTCGGTCCCGCGATCTCGCGCCGGCCATTGTCGGTCGCGATCGGCGAGGTCGAGACCCGTGCCCGCTCGATGAGCCCCAAGCTGGTGCCTCTGCCGAGCGCCCCGTCGGAAGGCCTGCAGGAACTCCTGTTCCAGACCGGCTTCGACTTCGACGAGCCGGCCCCGGTCGCCCGCACCCCACGCGAAGCCGCCGCATCGCCGAGCGAAACGCTGCTCGAGCAGCTCGCCGCCACTGTGACGCCGCGCGCACCAGCCGTTCCGGCCAAGTCCGTCGACGAGCAGGCCGAGGCCGTCGCCACCGTGCTCGAGGCGATGGTCGCCGACAGCGACAGCAGCGGCCGCTCCGCGGCGGTCCTCTACCAGGACTTCAGTGTCCGCCTGCGCATGGCCGGGGTCGCGCCGGCGCCGCTCGACCTTGGCGGTTTCTCCCGCCGCCTCGCCATGGCCCGCGCCGGCATCTTCACCGAGGATCCCGACTGGCAGCCCGCGCTCGACGCCGCCGAGGGACTTCCCGAGGACATGCTCGGCCCGTTCCTGCTGCTCGCCCGCGCGGCCCGCGATTCGGCTCCGACCCCGTCCGACGAGGCGATCGCGCAAAGCTATGGCACCGCCAGCCTCGGCCGCGCCCGCCGGTTGCTCAGCTATATCGAAAGCCGAGACCTCATCGTCACCCGCACCGACCTCTCGGGCAAGCGCAGCATCGCCATCCCGCGCCTCGGCTGGAGCACGGCGGCGGCCTGATCGCCGGACCACTCCTTGTTTCCACCTTGGTCGGATTGCCGGCCCGCATTTTTAGCAAATCCGTAACGTCACCGTGCTGAAGGTCGCCGGCGTGTCGACCTTCCAGATCTTCGCCCTCGCCGGCATCTTCCTGGTGCTGCTCAGCACCAGCGCGCTGGCCCTCGTCACCATCGTCAGCACGCGCGAACTTCGCCATGCGAACACGCTGCTGACAGGGCTGCTTACGACCATGCGCGACCGCCTCTAGGGCGCTCGCCCGACCCGCTTGCAATGTAGGACTTCGATCGGTCTAGTAACCGTTATGGTTATGTTCGATCGGATTGGCGGTCATCGCGGGGCGTGTCGCGTGCGCGCCGCCACTGTGGCCCGCCGGCATCCTACAGAAAGGGGGAGCAGGCGCTTTCGACCGCCGCACCCTGTGAACTTCGAGAACTTCGGACCGGGCCGAACCCTCGCCCCCCGGGAACTTCGAGAACTTCGCCGGCCCGACTGTTACTCGGCTGCCTCAGCCATCTCGCGCTCGGCCTGCTGGCGCGCCCACATCTCGGAATAGAGCCCGTTGCGGCGCAGCAACTCGGCGTGGCTGCCCTCCTCGGCCACCCGCCCGTCGTCCAGCACCACGATCCGGTCGGCGTCGACCACCGTCGACAGGCGGTGCGCGATGGTGATGGTGGTACGCCCGGTCGAGACCGCGCTCAGGGTCGCGAGGATCGCCTCCTCGGTCCGGCTGTCGAGTGCGCTGGTGGCTTCGTCGAGGATCAGGATCGGCGGGTTCTTGACCAGCGTCCGGGCGATCGCGACCCGCTGCTTCTCGCCGCCCGAAAGCTTCAGCCCGCGTTCGCCGACCCTGGCCTCGAATCCGTCGGGAAGCGCCTCCACGAAGCGGTCGAGCGAGGCGCCGCGGGTGGCTGCAACCACCTCCGCCTCGCTCGCCTCGTCGCGGCCGTAGGCGATGTTGTACTTGAGCGTGTCGTTGAACAGCACCGTGTCCTGCGGGACAATCCCGATCGCCGCCCGAAGCGAGGCCTGGGTGACGTCGGTGATGTCCTGGCCGTCGATCGTGATCCTTCCGGCTTGAGGGTCGTAGAAGCGGAACAGCAGTCGGGCGAGGGTCGACTTGCCCGCGCCGCTCGGCCCGACCACCGCCACCGTCTGCCCGGCCGGGACGTCGAGCGTCAGTCCCTTGAGGATCTCGCGCCCGTCCTCATAGCCGAAGTGCACGTCCTCGAAGCGGACATGACCCCTGCCGACGGCCAGCGGCGGCGCCCCCGGCCGGTCGGTGACCTCGGCCGGCGTGTCGAGCAACCGGAACATCTCGTCCATGTCGGTCAGCCCCTGGCGGATCGTCCGATAGACGGTACCGAGCATGTCGAGCGGGCGGAAGAGCTGCATCAGCAGCGCGTTCACCACCACCACGTCGCCCGCACTGAACTGGCCCCTGCTCCAGCCCCACACGGTATAGGCCATCGCCCCGCCCATCAGCGCGTTGGTTATCAGGCTCTGCCCGATGTTCATCGCCGCGAGGCTGGTCTCGATCTTGACCGTCGAGCGGGCGAGGCTCTCGACCGCCCGGCCGTAGAGGCGCCGCTCGCGTTCCTCGGCGTTGAAATACTTGACCGTCTCGAAGTTGAGCAGGCTGTCGACCGCGCGGGCGGTGGCTGCGGTGTCGTGGCTGGTCCACTCCTCGCGCAGCCGCACCCGCCAGTCGGTCACCGCCTTGGTGAACCAGACGTAGGCGACCACCGCCACCGCTGTCGCCGCCACAAGGCCCGGTCCGAAGCCGGTCCAGAACAGCACCGCGACGATCGCCAGCTGGAGCAGGGTCGGGGCAAGATTGAACAGCAGGAAATAGAGCATCATGTCGATGCTCTTGCTCCCGCGCTCGATGATCTTGGTCACCGCGCCGGTCCGCCGCTCGAGGTGGAAGCGGAGCGACAGGCCATGGAGGTGGGCGAAGGTCCGCTCGGACAGCATCCGCGTCGCTTCCTGCCCGACGGTCTCGAAGATCCCGTTACGCAGATTGTCGAGCAGCACCCCGCCGAAGCGGGCCGCGGCATAGGCGGCGACCAGCGCCATCACGACGCTTGCCGCCCCGGACTGGCCTGCGGTCATCCGGTCGACCGCCATTCCCAATGCACGCGGCATTACGAGGGTGGTGAGCAGGATGCTCGCGACCACCATGAGGAAGGAGACGACGACGCGCAGCTTGAGGCCCGGCGCGCCTTCCGGCCACAGATAGGGCAGGAAGCGGGCGAGGACCTTGAAGCCGCTGCGTTCGCGGGGGCCAGTCTGCTGTTCGGTGGCGGGGGGCATCGACGCCTAACGTAGGAAGTCGCCGGCCTGCCGCCAAATCGCCAGCCGAAATGACTGGAACCACAAGGTTATTCCCCCGTTCTCGGTTGCAAGTCACCTCACGGGGTTAAGCATCATGGGTCCGGTTTCTTACGTCATTGCCATCCTGGGTTGCGCCGACGGCGGCGCCGCCTGCCAGCAGGTCGCCGTTGCGCCCGCCCGCTACGAGAGCGCCGCCGCCTGCGAAGCCAATACGATGAACGTCCTGGCGGGTAGCACTGACCTCGACTTCCCGACCCTTCTCGCCCGCTGCCAGTCGGCCAAGAGCCCGGCGGCCGTCCAGCGCGTCCCGGCGCGCAAGTCGGGTCAGGTCGTCAAGGAAGGCTGATCCATGGCCGAGACGATCGATCCGCCGACCCGCGAAGAGCCGGCGCTTCCCGGCTCCGAGCGCGAGCTTGATCCCAAGCCCGAGTGGCAGCCCCGCTACCCGGGTTCGGGTCGGCTCAAAGGCAAGGTGGCGATCGTCACCGGCGCCGACAGCGGCATCGGCCGCGCCGTCGCGGTGCTCTATGCGCGAGAAGGCGCCGACGTCGCCATCCTCTATCTCAACGAGCATGACGACGCCCGCGACACGCAGAAGCTCGTCGAGGCCGAAGGCCGGCGCGCCATCTGCATTCCCGGCGACCTCGGCGACCGCGACTTCTGCTTCAAGGCGGTGCAGCAGGTCGTCGACACCTTCGGCAAGCTCGACGTGCTGGTGAACAATGCCGGCGAGCAGCATCCCGACGAGAAGATCGAGGACATCACCGAGGCGCAGCTCCGGCGGACCTTCCAGACCAACATCTTCTCGATGTTCTTCATGGTCCAGGCGGCAATGCCGCACCTCAAGGAAGGTGCGGCGATCGTCAATTGCACGTCGGAGACGATGTACAAGGGCGCCCCGATCCTGCTCGACTATTCATCGACCAAGGGCGCGATCACGGCGTTCACCCGAAGCCTCGCCAAGAACCTCGTCGAACAGGGGATCCGGGTGAACGGCGTCGCGCCGGGGCCGATCTGGACCCCGCTCAATCCGTTCGGCGGTCAGCCCAAGGAAAAGATGCCCGAGTTCGGCAAGGACACGCCGATGGGCCGGCCGGGCCAGCCCAACGAGGTCGCGCCGAGCTTCCTGTTCCTCGCCTGCGAGGACTCCAGCTACATGACCGGGCAGGTGCTCCACCCCGACGGGGGCAACACCGTTTCGAGCTGACGATTACTGGTAGGCGACCTGGATATCGATCGTCCCGCTGTACAGCCCGTCCGGGGTGGTCGGCGTGATGACGAAGCTTCCCCCGACCTCGAACAGCACGCCCGGATTGCCGCTGTTGTCGATCGTCACCGACGTCGGAAAGGTGGGGGTCAGCGTCAGGCTGCCACCGTTCGATCCGGTCAATGCGTAGGTCGGGCTGCTCGAGCTGATGATCACCTGCTGGTTGTTGGTCCCGTTCACCCGATATTGCGCGGTCGAGAAGGTGCCCGAGCATGTCAGCGCCGGGCCAGTCCCGCAGGTCCGCCCCGCCGGCGCGACCCGCACCGTCTGGTTGGTCGTCACGCTGCTCATCACGATGGTGCCGAAGTTCAAATTGCGCACGACCGACAGCTGGAGCGGCTTCAACACCTTGACGTTGGCGGTCGGCTTGGTGCCGCTCACGCTGACGGGCGCGGCGAGGGCTTGCCCGGACGCCAGTCCGAGCGCGGCCAGGCCAACGAGGGCCGAACGCTTTGCCATGCTCATTGTCGATCCCCACAATCGCCGGTGAGACAACACCGTAACCGGTGCATTAACCCCAGCGGCTTACCGACCTGTCTCATCTTATGGTTAATGCCGAATTAGAGATATTCGACGGTGATCGGCACGTCGCCGCGATACTGGCCCTCGGCATCACCCGAGACGCTGAGCTCGCCGCCGAAGCGCACCCGAAGGCGCCCTTCGCCATCGAGCCGCGGAGCGGCCGGGAGATCGCTGACGATATGCCCGATGCTGAGCGTGCCGCTGTTCCCGAACAGGTCGATCCGCCCCGGCAGGTCGACCCGGATGCTCCGCCCGGCCTCGCCGCGGATGATGACTTCCCCACTCATCGCTCTCGCGGTCAGCCCCTCGAGCGCACCGCTGGTTCCGCGGCCGCCGTCGGGGGTCAGGCGGGCGGTCCCCCCGGCCGGACCGGTCAGCACGACCTGGTCGAAGTCGAGGCTGGTCTGTACCTCGAGCGCCACCGGCCCGGTGGGCACGTCACCCGGCGCGGTCAGGCTCTCGCCGCCGCTGCACAGGCGGCATTGCGCCGCCGCCGGGGTCGCGCCCGACAGGCTCACGGCTAGACCGAGCAGGGGGAGGAGCCTCCACATGCTCCCGCGATAGCTCCAATTTGGTGTAAGTTCGGTAAACCCGGCGCTAACCATTGGCGCGGCCGCGCCTGCTCACCATATTTGAAGGCAAGGAGATCCAACCCGATGAGCGAACAGCACGACAAGGCCGCGACGGCCGCCGACATGCCGACCAGCGAGGCCGAATGGCGCGAGAAGCTGGGTCCGGAGCGCTACCGTATCCTCCGCCAGCACGGCACCGAGGCGCCGTGGACCGGCGAACTGCTCGGCAACAAGGACAAGGGCGAATATGTCTGCGCGGGCTGCGGGGCGCCTTTGTTCGAGAGCGACACCAAATATGAGAGCGGCAGCGGCTGGCCGAGCTTCACTGCTCCGGTCGCCGACCAGGCCGTCGCGAACATCGAGGACGACAGCCACGGCATGCACCGCGTCGAAGTGCGCTGCGCCCGCTGCCAAGGGCATCTCGGCCATGTCTTCCCCGATGGGCCGGGGCCTGAGGGCCTGCGCTACTGCATCAACTCGGCAAGCCTGGACTTCCACGCCAAGGAAGACTGACGCGCCTGCCTAGTGGAGGAGGCGCTGGAATCCCTCGGCCGGAACGGGGCCGCCGGTCGCGGCGGTCGCGAGATGGCGGCCGTGCGCAAGGGCCAGCGTCAGCTCGGCATAGAGCCGGTCCCAGAAGGGCTGCGGGACGCGCAGTGCTTCGGCATGCTGGAACAGCTCCACCGCGGCCTCGCCGCCGTCGGAGGCCAGCCGCAGCCGGCAGCCGAGCAGGCCACCGCACATCTCGTCGGCCAGCTCACCCCTGGTCGCGAGGCGGGCATTCATCAGGAAGCCGGCGAGCAATTCAGCGCCGTAGAGGTCGAGCAGGACCGGTTCCTTGCCGGGGCGCTCGGGATCGCTCAGCTGAATGACCATCGCCTCGTCGGCCGAGCCGCGGTCGAGGCCGATCCGCAGTCGACGCCCGGAAGCGTGGACGATGTCTCGGATGCGCATGTCACATTCCCTGTCAGGCGTCGCGCGAACCTAGGACGCGAAGGGCCGGAGCGATGGTCGTCGCCCCGGCCCCCGCATCATCGACCGCGAGGCCGGTGAGGCATGCGTTCCGCTTAGCGGAACAACGACATGATCGCCTGCGGCGACTGGTTGGCGATCGACAGCGCCTGGATGCCGAGCTGCTGCTTGACCTGCAGGGCCTGCAGCTTCGCGCTCTCCTTCGCCAGGTCGGCGTCGACGAGGTTGCCGACCGATGCCTCGACCACGTCGCTGAGCTTGCTCGAGAAGGCGAGCTGCGAGTCGATCCGGCGCGCGGCCGAGCCGAGCGAGGACAGCGAGGTCTTGAGGTTGTTCTGGCTGGTGGTCAGCGTCTCGACCATCGTCTGCGCATTGGCCTGGGTCGAGATGTCGCCCGCAGCGGCGACGGTGATGACCGAACCGCCAAGGTCGAGCCCCTGGTTGGCGACGCTCAGCGCATCGGGCTGCCAGCCCGCGGTCGTACCATCGCCATCCTGCACCGACTGGAGCGCCGCGACGCTTCCGCCGCCCGCCTTGAGGATGTTGGTGCCGTTGAAGTCCGACGAGTTGACCACCGTGGTGATGCGGTCGCGCAGGGCCACGAAGTCCTGGTTGATCGCGTCGCGGCTGGCCTGGTCGATCGTGTCGGCGGCCTCATAGGCCTTCTTCTTCATCTCGATCAGGATGTCGGAGACCTGCTCGGCGCCGGCAACGGCGACGTCGGTCACCGACTTGGCGCGGTTGAGGCTGTTCGACACGGCCTTGAGGCCATTCATGTCGCTACGCAGCGTCTGGGCGATCGCGAAGGCGGCGCTGTCGTCCTTGGTCGAGCCGACATTGTAGCCCGAGTTGATCCGGCTCTGCGTCTGGGCGAGGCCCTTGTTGGTCGAAGCCAGGCTCTGCAGGGCGGCCATCGCGCCGACGTTGGTGTTCACGGTAAAGGACATGCTGTGGGTTCCTTCTGGAAGCTACGGCCGCTTCTGCGGCCTGGGGATGGCAGGCCAGGACGGCCTGTCCTTTCCTTGTGGAGGGCTCCCCGCCGGTTCGGTCGCAAGAGGCGTATTTTGATGGTTGGCAGCAGGTTAACGGCGCGCGCGGCGGTCGTCAGAAGGGGAAGAGCGCGTCGAACAGCTGCTGACCCCAACGTGCCGACTGCGCGCTGCTGAGCTGACCGCGGCCGCCGTACAGGACCCGCGCCTCGGCGATCCGGTCGTGCCGCACGCTATTGTCGCGGGCGATGTCGGAAGGCCGCACGATTCCGGTGATGACCAGCTCGCGAAGCTCGTTGTTGACCCGCATCTCCTGTCGGCCGCGAACCACCAGATTGCCGTTCGGAAGGACTTCGGTGACGAGCGCGGCTAGGGTCATGTTGATCGTCTCGCCGCGGGTGATCTTGCCCGCGCCAGACGAGCGGCTGTCCGAAGTCCCGTCGATCGAGGCCGAGGTGGCCGAACCCGGGACGATCCGGTCGAGCAGCTTGTCGAGGCCGAGCAGGCCGGCGATCCCGGCATTCTCTCCGCCGCCGCGCTGGCGCTCGCTGCGATTGTCGAACGAGGCATTGTCGGCGACCGAGATGCGGATGGTCAGCAGGTCGCCGCGGGCGCGGGCACGATTGTCGGAGAAGAGCGAGGCCGCGCCTTCGCGGAACAGCGATGCGCTCGGGGCCGGGGCGACCGGGACCGACGCGGTGGCGATCGACCGCTCGACCGCGGGGGCGGGAACGTCGGTCGGAACGGAGAAGCGCGGGGGCCGGCCGATGCTGGCAACCTTGCCCGCGATGCTGCAGCCACCGAGGGCAAGGCTTGCGGCGGCGAGAAGACAGGGGGAGCGGGGCATCGAGCGGCCTTTCAATGGGAAGCAATCAGGGGGTGAAGAGGCGAACCTCGCCGTTGTTCTCGACCACCCCGTCAAGGGTTCGGCGGGTGGCAAGCGCGACCACCCGGATCCGCTGGCCGAGCTGGCCGTCGGACAGCGCGCGACCCGCGGTGGCGATGCGAAGCGCGCCCGAGCGGATGAGAAGCGTGACCGGCTGCCCGCGGCGGACCAGCCGTTCCTCGACCGGAGCGGATGCAGGCGGCGTCTCGGCGATCGGCGCGAGCGGGTCTGGCGTGGCGAGCACCAGGGCAAGCAGCAGCGCGCTCACCGCATCTGGCTCGTCGTGGCGAGCATCTCGTCGACGGTCTTCACCACGCGGCTGTTCATCTCGTAGGCGCGCTGGGCGGTGATCAGCGCGGTGATCTCGGCGACGGGGTTGACGTTGCTGGCTTCGAGATAGCCCTGGCGGAGCTGGCCGAAACCCGGATCTCCGGGCGAGGCGACATTGGGCTGGCCGCTTGCGGCGGTAGCGAGGAACAGGTTGCCGCCGCGCGCCTCGAGCCCGGCCTCGTTGACGAAGGTGGCGAGCTGAAGTTGGCCGACGTCCTGCATCTCCGCCTGCCCGTCGAGCTTGACCTAAACGACGCCGGTGCGCCCGACGCTGACGTCGACTGCTTCGGCGGGCACGGTGATCCCCGGCTCGATCTTGTAGCCATCGGCGGTGACGAGCTCGCCCTGGTCGCTGACCTGGAACGAGCCGGCCCTCGTGTAGGCGGTCTCGCCCGAGGGCAGCGTGACCTGGAAATAGCCCGGCCCCTCGATCGCGATGTCGTATCGATTGTCGGTGGTGGTCATCGCGCCCTGCTCGGCGATCCGGTAGACGCCCGCCGTCCGCACGCCGGCACCGATCTGGATGCCCGAGGGCGAGCGGCTGTCGCCCCCTCCCGCCGCTGCGCCCGGTCGCTCTACCTGCTGGTAGAGCAGGTCCTGGAACTCGGCCCGCTGCCGCTTGAATGCGGTGGTGTTCATGTTGGCGATGTTGTTCGAGATGACGTCGACGTTGGTCTGCTGCGCGAGCATTCCCGTGGCGGCGATGGACAGCGATCGCATGGCGGTCTCTCCCGGGCTGGTGGTTAGTTGCGGAAGGCGCCGAGCCGCTGGATGGCGGTGCGGCGAAGGTCGTTGAGTGCGTCGCCCATGCGCTGGCTCGACTGGTAGGCGCGCAGGATCTGGATCATCGCGGTCGTCTCGGCGACGGGCTGCACGTTGCTCGCCTCGAGCCCGCCGCTGCGCAGCCGCGTCTCGGTCGGGGCGAGCAGCCGCCCGCCGTTGCCGTTAAATAGCCCGTCGCCCCGCGGGGTGACGCTCCGCTCGTCGGCGAACACCGTGATCCCGAGGCGGCCGAGCGGGCCGTCGGGACCGTCAACCGAACCGTCGCGCCCGATGCGGAGACGCCCCTGCGCTTCCGGCGGGACCGTCACCGGCTGGCCATTGTCGCCGAGGACGGGAAGGCCGGCGGGCGTGACGATGCGCCCGTCTTCAAGGATGGCGAGGTTGCCGGCGCGGGTGAAGGCGGTGCTTCCGTCGGGCAGGCCGACCGACAGGTAGCCGGGCCCTTCGATCGCGAGGTCGAGCGGGTTGCCGGTGGTGGTGAAGGCCCCCTCGGCCGTGTCGTGGATGGCGCCGAAGTCGAGCACGAAGGAGACGTCGCGAGCGGCGGCATCGGTGCCTTCGCTGCGGCGCAGGGTTTCTTCGAACATCGGCTGTTCGCGCTTGAAGCCGGTGGTGCTGACGTTGGCGAGATTGTTCGCGACCACGTCCATCCGCCGCCTCAGAGCCGTGTCGTGGCTCAGCAGCACATAGGCGGGAATGTCCATGAGGGCTCCTCGTCACACCGCGACCGCCCGTCGCATCCTTCCTCAATGATAGTTGGACAGCGGCCCTGCCGGTCGCGAGCCATTGAAAGCGCTGGGGACACGGGATGAGCGAGGCGGCGACCGAGCCGGAGGATAAGGAGGAGGAGGCTCCGGCTGAAGCTCCGCCGCCACCCGGCAAGAAGAAGCGCCTGATCCTGATCATCGCCGCGGTCGTCGTGCTTGCGCTCGGCGGAGGCGGAGGCTGGTACTTCCTCTCGGGAGGGGAAGAAACCGAGACCGCCGACCATGAAGCGGAGGAAGCGCCTGAGGCCTTCGTCGACGTTCCTCCGATCCAGGTGTCGATGCGGGCGGCGGACGGAAGCAGCCGGATGCTCAAGCTGCATGTCATGCTGGTCCCCGGCTCGCTCACCGAGGAGGAACTGACTCATCGCCTGCCGCAGCTGATCGACCGCTACCAGCCCTTTCTCCGCGAGCTTCGGCCGGAGGACCTCGCCGGCTCGGCGGCCACCTTCCGGGTCAAGGAGGAGTTGCTGATCCGCTCCAACCAGGCGCTCGGGGTCGGCTCGGTTCGCGACGTCCTGATCCAGGACCTGATGCAGGGATGAGCAGCGACCCGCCCGCCTTCGACCACCCAGCAGCTGGTCCAATATTCGCAGGTCGAGCAGGCGCTTCAGCAGACCTCGGTGCTGAAGGACATATTGTCGCGACTGTCGGGCGACGACCTTTCGCGTGCCGGACAGCTGATCGACCGAACCGCCGAGTTCCGCTCCTCGGTCAGCGGACTGAGCGCAGACCGTCCCGCCGAATGGCGCTGGAGCTTTCCGGCGGCGCCGAGCTCGGTCAGTGCCGAGATCCTCGACAGCGGCGGCAGGGTCGTCGCCAGGCCCGCGGTGACGGGCGCCGGCACCGGCTCGCTCCAATGGGACGGAACGCTCGCCGACGGTGGCAAGGCCGGAGAGGGGGCCTACGTCCTTCGATTGACCGCCAAGGATGCAGGCGGCGCAGCGATGACCGCCGACCTCACCAGCATCGGCCGGGTTCGCGAAGTCCTCTCGCGCGATGGCGAATTATGGGTCGGGCTCGGTGGTGTCGCGCTGCCGCTCGACAAGCTGGTGCGGATCGCCGCCTGACACGAAAAAGCCGCCCCGCCGTTAAGGGCGGAGCGGCTCTCTCATGCTTGCCTGCAGGTCAGAAGCCGACGCGGACCCCCGCGTGGACGCTGACCTCATTGCCCTGATCCTTGCCGGCGGTGGTGCTGGCGAGGACATCGAGCTGCACCGACTGGGTGATCGCCGCCGAGGCACCGCCCGCGAAGCGCGTGTACATGCCCTTGTCGCGCTCGCCGAGGTCGAAGCTGTTGACGATGATCGGCGAGGCCGTCTGCGAGTAGGACAGGGTCCGTCCGTCGCCCTTGAAGTCCTTCTCGAGCATTGCCGAGGCGAACGGGCGAAGCGACGTGCCGCCGGCATCGAGGTCGCCGCGAAGCTCGAGGCCGGCGCCGCCGACCAGCGCCGAATAGCGCTGCTTGCCGACGTTGAGCGCAAGCGCGGCATCGCCTTCCTCGGTGTAGCCGTCGACGCTCGCCCGGGCATAGTCGAGCGACACGACCGGGCCGACGCGGAAGCCGGCGATCGGGGCGAGGTAGCCGGCCTTGGCACCGGCGAGGACATGCTTGCCGTCCGGATCGGCGCTGAGGTCGTCGATCACGCCGCGACGGGTGATGTCATAGTTGGTGCGGCCGGCACCGGCATGCGCCTGGATGAAGGCCGGCCCGATGGCGTAGGTCGCATAGGCGCCGATCTGGAGCGCGTGGCCCCGCACGTTGGCGCTGTCGATCCCGAATTTGGCGCGCACCCGGCTGACATTGCCGGCAATGCCGACGAGGCCGTTGCCGCCGAAGCCGAACTCGGCACCGGCAGTGGCGCCGACACCGTCGACGTCGAAGGCATCGGTGACGTCGCTCATGCCGACGTCACGGCTGAAGTGGTCGCCGATAACGAAGACGCGTGCACCCTCGAGCACCTCGCCGTCGCGCGGGCTGCCGAGATCCATCCGGCTGTTGAGCGTGCGCCCGAACTGGCGGGCATTGTCGAGCGCGATGTCGCTGGTCGCGCCGAGGTTGAGCGGCGCCTGAAGCTGGCGCTGCACATATTGGCCGACCACCCGGAAGCCGTCCGAGCTGAGGTGCAGCGCGTCGACGTAGAAGAGATAGCCCGCGCAGCCGCTCAGCACGTTGGCGGTGGTTGCCGGACAGACGACCCCGTTGGGAAGCCCGTAGGCGGCGCTGTTGGCCTGGACCCGCTCGAGCACCTTGGTGAGGTCGAGATAATGGACGGTCACGCCGTTCGCGGCATAGCCGGCGAGCGTCGTCTGCAACGCCGCATTGTAGGTCGTCGAGAAGGTGTTGCGGACCGCCTGCGCCGACGGGTTGGTCGCGACCTCGGGCAGCAGCGCGGTGTTGCCGGCGAGGAAGCTGATGGTCGGGGCACCGGCCGCGACCAGCCGATTGAGCTGGGTGCGCGCGGCAAGAATCGCGTCGTTGACGGTCAGCGTGCCATATTCGCCGCGCTGGAAATAGCGCGCGTCGTTGCCGCCGATCGAGACGGTGAGGAGGTCGCCCTTGCCGAAGGTCGGAGTCGTGACCGGGAAGACGTCGTCGCGCTGCGGTCCGACGTTGAGGAACTGGTCGACCTGATACTGGAAGCTGAACGAGCCCGTCGCGGTGCCTGTCGCCGAGGCGCCGCCGATGGCAAAATTGTCGACCGGGGCATTCAGCAGGAAGGACAATGTGTCGATATAGTTGGTCCCGCCCGAGAAGCGGCCGGTGCGGTAGATGCCGCTCTGGAACGTCAGCGGGCTCTGCCCGATCAGCGGGAACAGGTTGCCGTCGTCGGCATAGCTGTCGCCGAAGGTGACGATGCGGTCGATCCGCTGGGCAGACGCGGGGCTCGCCACGGCGACGGCACCAAGGGCGGTCGCAGCCATCAGGGCGCGAGAAGCGAGACGCTTAATCATGTGTTTTTCCCTCCCATCCGGCGCGAAGCCGGTTGCCGAACCTATGGCAAGCGGGACAGGAGGATGACAAGTGGCGGCGCGGCCACACCGCGCCGCTCTTGCTCAGGTGGCGAACTGCCCGCGAAGCTCGGGTTCGAGCAGGTCGTGCGTCTCGGGGTGCCGCTGCATGTAGCGCAGGTAGAAGGTGCAGGCGGGGATCGCCAGCAGGCCCTGCTCGCGCACCCATTCGAGCGACACCTTGGCGATGCGCGAACCGAGCCCCTGGCCTTCGTGCTTGCTCGGCACCACCGTGTGGGGGAACATCACCTTGCCCTTGAGCATCCGATATTCGGCGAAGGCGACCGAGCCGTCCTCGAGCGCGATCTCGAACCTCTGTTCGGCCTCGTTGTTGACCACGTCCATCAGCGTCGCTCCCTGCCAAGCCGGCTCATCAGGATCGCCGCACGGGTCGCCTGCCGCGACATCGACGGAATGTCGACACGTTCCTGGTCGGTATGGTCGCCGCTCGATGAAGGGCCCAGCCCGACCAGCCCGTCGACATCGGCGGCGACGAAGCTGATGTCCCCGGCGCCGCGCTTGAGCGGGTCGAGCGCCGCCATCGCCGGCAGGCCGAGGTCGCGGTTGATCCCGTTCAGCCGGTCGAGCAGCGCCCGGTTGCCGGCGGTCGGCGCCATCGGCGGATAGCCGTCCTCGAAGGTCAGGGTTGCTGACACCACTCCGGCGAGCGGCTTGGCGACCAGCACCTGCATCCTGGCCTTGGCGCGGTCGATCTGCTCCTGGCTGAGCGCGCGCAGGTCGCCGCGGGCGACCGCTTCGCCGGCGATGATGTTGGTCTTGCCGGTCACTTCGGCGCGAATTCCACCCGGCCCGAGCCTGGCCGTCGTTCCCCCCGCGATCAGCCCGACGTTGAAGGTCAGGCTCGGCTCGGCCACCTCGCGGCGAAAGGCGTCGACCAGCCGCGCCAGCTCGTAATTGGCGCCATAGCCGCTCGCCGCCGAGAAGACGCCGCTCGAATGGGCGCTGTTCGCCTTGATCGTCAGCTGCCAGTCGTTGACCGAACGTCGCGCGATCGAGCCCATGTCGCGGCCGTCTTCCTGCGCGAGCCCCTCGAAATCGAGCGCCACGTCGGCCGCCTTGCCGGCCGCGATCAGGTCGCGCCGGGCAAGCGACTGCGGCGTCCCCGGATCTTCTTCGTCGCCGGTCAGGAAGACCGTGACGTTGCTGTTCCGGAGCGTGCCCGCAGCCTGCATCGCGCGCAGCGCCGCGATCATCACCGCGACCCCGCCCTTGTCGTCCGCGGCGCCCGGGCCATGACCCTTGTCGCCCTCGCGCACCCAGCGCTGGAAGGGCGAGTCCGGTTCGAACACCGTGTCGAGATGGCCGATGAGGAGCAGCTTCTTCGTCCCCGCCCGACCCACGCGGCTGGCGACGAGATGCCCGGCCCGCCCGGTTTCGCGAAGCGGAATCCAGCGCACGGCGAAGCCGAGCGGCTCGAGCTCGCCGCGAACAATTTCGGCGACCTTCTCGACGCCTTCCGGGTTCTGGCTGCCGCTGTTCTGGTTGACCATACGCTCGAGCAGGCCGAGCGTGCGCTGCTGCTCGGCCTCGACGGTCGCCTTCATCAGCCGTTCCGCAGAAGTCAGCTGGGCATGGGCGGGCGCGGCGAGAAGCGCCAGGCCGGCAAGCAGCAGGCCCGACTTCACCCGAACACCACGCCGCGGCATTCGCCGAGCCCGATGGCGACGAAGCCGTCAGCCTCGGCCCGGGCGGTTATGGTCAACTCGTCGCCATCCTCGAGGAAGCTCCGCTGCTCGCCCGTCGGCAGGGTCAGCGGTGACTTACCCCCCGCGCTGATCTCCAGCAGCGAGCCCAGCCCGTCGGCCGCCGCGGTCGACAGCGTGCCCGTGCCGATCAGGTCGCCTGGCTGGAGGTTGCAGCCGTTGCTCGCATGGTGGGTGACGATCTGCTCGACCGTCCAGTACATCGCGTCGGCCGCCCTGCCACGGCTCAGCCGAAGCGGCGCCACGCCCTGCTCGCGCATCGCGGCGGTGGTCAGGAACGCTTCCATCGTCAGCCCGAGGCCAGGCTTGTCCGACCCGCCCGCCAGATAGTCGAGTGGCGCGGGGTCTCCGTCCGGCCGGGCAAAATCCGCCGTCATGAAGGGTGCCAGCGCCTCCGGGGTGACCACCCAAGGCGACACGCTGGTGAGGAAGTTCTTGGCGAGGAAGGGACCGAGCGGCTGATACTCCCACGCCTGGAGATCGCGCGCCGACCAGTCGTTGAGCAGGCTGTATCCCGCGATGCTGTCGGCTGCCTCGCCGATCGGAATCGGTTCGCCGAGCTGGTTGCCGCGACCGATCCACACGCCGAGCTCGAGCTCATAGTCGAGCCGGCGCGACTTGCCGTATACCGGGACCTCGGCCTCGGGCGGCTTGCGCTGGCCCGAGGGACGAACCACCGGCTTTCCCGACACGCGCACGCTCGACGCGCGACCGTGATAGCCGAT
Organism: Sphingomonas swuensis; assembly: GCF_039538045.1. NCBI lineage: Bacteria > Pseudomonadati > Pseudomonadota > Alphaproteobacteria > Sphingomonadales > Sphingomonadaceae > Sphingomonas > Sphingomonas swuensis. Next base: position 362,211 of record NZ_BAABBQ010000001.1, read on the forward strand.
CGGGACGTACTTGTAGTTGGGCAGCAGCGGATTGTCGGGCCGGAACTGCCGTCCGACATTGGTCGCGTGGTGGATGCCGACGTAGAAGTCGGTGTAGTCGCCGACGATCGCCGGCAGGTGCATCGTTACCTCCGACTGGCCGATCAGCGCGCTTTCAATGCGATCGCGATTGGCGGGATCGCTGAGCAACTCCGACAATCGTGCACGAAGCGCCCGCCGCGGCTCCGCCCCCAGGGCGAAGAAGCCGTTGAGCACCGGTTGCGCAAGCTCGTCGAGCCACGCGTCACCGAGCGCCTCGGCAATGGCCGGAAGGTCGAGCACGAAGTCGCCGATGGCGACTCCGGCGCGGCGCTCGAGGCCCTCGGCGCTGAAGATGCCGAGCGGAAGATTCTGCACCGGGAAGTCGCGGTGGCCGTTGGCACTCTCGACCCAGGAGGTCAGCGCCGGATCATGGGTCGCGTCGATGGTCATGGCAGGCGCGCCTTGGGGAAGTCGGCCCAGGCAAGGTCATAGTCGGGCTGCGCGCGGCCGAGCGCCTCCCCCGCGACCTCGAACGGCCAGCAGCTCTCGATCATGAATGCCATCGTCCCGTCGATCTTGATCGGCTTGAGTTCCGCTTCGCTTGCCCGGCGCCAGGTCTCGACGTCGGGGCCGTGCCCGCTCATCATGTTGTGGAGCGACAGTCCGCCCGGCTGGAAGCCCTCGGCCTTGGCGTCATACTCGCCGGTCAGCAGCCCCATGCACTCGCTCATCACGTTGCGGTGGAACCAGGGCGGCCGGAAGGTATCCTCGCCGACCATCCAGCGCGGCGGGAAGATGACGAAGTCGACGTTCGCGCGGCCGTGCATGTGCGACGGCGAGGTCAGCACGGTGAAGATCGACGGATCGGGATGGTCGAAGCTGACCGTCCCGATCGCGTTGAAGTGCGACAGGTCGTAGCGGCACGGCGCGAGATTGCCGTGCCAGGCGACGACGTCGAGCGGGCTGTGGTCGAGGGTCGTCGTCCACAGCCTGCCGCCATATTTCTGGATGAGCTCGGTCGGCTCGTCCTTGTCCTCGAACCAGGCGATCGGAGTCTCGAAGTCGCGCGGGTTGGCAAGGCCGTTGGCGCCGATCGGGCCAAGGTCCGGCAGGCGGAAGGGCGCGCCGTAATTCTCGGCGAGATAGCCTCGGGCGGCGCCGTCGGGCAGAGCGACCTTGAACCGCACCCCGCGCGGGATCAGCGCGATCTGCCCCGGCGCGATCTCGATCCGACCAAGTTCGGTCATGAGGTCGAGGCGGCCCTGCTGTGCAAGAACCAGCAGCTCGCCGTCGGCCGAGACGAACACCCGGTCGAGACGCTCCTCATTCGCCGCGTAAAGGTGCACCGCGACTCCCTCGAGTTCGGCCGGGGCGCGATTGAAGACGGCGGTCGTCAGGCTGTCGATGAAGTCGGTGCCCTGTGCCGGCTCAGGCAGGGGGTCCCAGCGCAAGCGGTTCGGAGCCAGCGGGGCGCCATCGGTCTCGCAGCGCAGCCCTGCCGCGCCCTCGTAGCGGACGAAGGGCCGGTGATCGGCGCTCGGCCGCAGTCGATATAGCCACGACCGCCGATTCTCGTGCCGCGGCATGGTGAAGGCCGTGCCCGACAGCTGCTCTGTATAGAGGCCGAAGGCTGGCCTTTGCGGGGAATTGCGACCCTTGGGCAGCGCTCCGGGCACCGCCTCGGTCGCGAAATGCCCGCCCAGCCCGGGCAGGTAGGCAGGGGTGGATGAAGTCAGCATGGGCAAGCTCTAGGCTCCCGGCGCTGCCGATGGAAGCACCGGGAGCCCAGCCTTGCTCAGCCGATCAGTTGACGTTGAGCTCGATCTTGTCCGGGACGTTGATCTCGGTCTTGGACCCGCCAAACACGCCGTTCTGATAAAGCAGGTAGCCGATCACAAGGATCGCCAGCAGCGCGACGATGGCGACGATGCCACCGCTTCCGCCGCCCCGGTCGGTGTTGACCACCGTGGTGCGCTCCACCACCGGGCCGTCATCGATGCCATCGCCATTCACGTCAGCCATCACGCTCACTCCTGTTGTTGCGGCGTAACGAACGTCTCCTGCGGTCAGCTGTTCCGGATCAGTCGTTGACGCCGCGTCGTTTCGGGAATTCGTCGCGCAGCGGATGACAGTCGAAGCGGCCCCTTATGGCCCGATTGAAGAACGCGCCCTTGGACCCGGCCGCGGCAAATCCTTCCGCCACCTCGGCCGGAACCCCAAGGTAGAGGTAGCGCCGCCCGCTTGACAGGCACAGTTCGAGCGCCCGGTGGTCCGGCCAGTAGCGCGCACCCTGGATGAGACTGCTGTCCACCCCCGCGCAACGCTGCCCGCCGCTGTTCGACTCGCCGCCTCGGACGAGAGGATTCCCAAGCGAGTCGAACCGATATACTTAACCGAATGGTAACGGCTCTTCGCGCATTTCACTCCGGATTGGGGGAAAACGGGGGATCATGGACGGCTATCTTCCTTCGAGTGCCACGGCCGAGCCGGAGCAGGACATCGACCAGGTGATCGGCACCGACGAACGGCGGATGCACGTGCGCGCCTACAACTATTGGGCGTCGCTGCTGGCGGGCCGCGACTTCCCGTCGATCGAGGACCTGGACCCGACCGACGTCCGCGATTTCTCGAACCACAGCCTGCTGCTCGACTTCACCGCGGGCTCGGCCGATCCGGCGACCAGCTACATCGGCGCCGCTCTGCGCGACGAGTGCGACCTCGCCGACGAGGTCCGGACGATCGCCGACGTGCCGCCGCGCAGCCTGCTCAGCCGGCTGACCGACCATTACATGCAGATCATCGCCAACCGCGCCCCGATCGGCTTCGAGGCCGAGTTCACCAACCAGCGCGGCCGCGACCTCTGCTACCGTGGCATCCTGATGCCCTTCTCGTCGGACGGCGAGACGATCGACTTCATCTACGGCGTGATCAACTGGAAGGACGGCAGCGCCGTTCCCCAGCCGCGCCCCGACCCCGTGCCACAGGGCGACGTGCTCGACCTGACCCAGCCCCTCGATGTCGAGGAGGAAGAGCCCGCTCTGGTGCTCGACGACGACAGCGGACTTGCCGACCGGCTTTCGGCCGCGCGCGAGACCGCCGAGGTGCTCAAGGCTGCCGACGGCCGCAGCCGGATCGCGCTCTACCGGGCGCTCTCGATGGCTTATGATTTCTCGGTCGCCGCGCGCCGCGTGCCCGACGACTATGCCGAGATCCTCGACGATGCCGGGGTCAAGGCGCAGGCCCGCGCGCCGATGACCCCGATCGTCAAGCTCGTCTTCGGGGTCGACTATGACAAGGCGCGCCTGACCGAGTTCGCCGCCGCGCTCGCCCATGCCGAGCGGCTCGAAATCGATTTCGAGGGTTTCCTACCCTTCATCGAGGCCTTCCCTGGCGGTCTCAAGGGCGTGGTCGCGGCCGAGCGCGATGCCCGCCGACCCGAGCCGCGCACCGACACCCGGGCCGACCGCGCGCGCAGTCGGCTTCGTTCCGCCCATGCCCAGCCGCTCTCCAGCCTCGCCGGGAATGACGAGTTCACGCTGGTCCTCGTCCGCCGCGACGCGCAGGGGCGGGTCGAGCCGGTGTCTGCGGTGACCGACCTTGCGCTGCTCGAAAAGGCGCTTCGCCGGGTCGCCTGATCTCTCCGCTTCGGTGCGCTAGGGTTGTGACGCAGGGCTCCGGGGTCTAGACGCCCGCCATCTCACGAGGCGGAGCAAATCACGATCATGGCGGCTGACCCCCGCGCGTCCCTGCTGTTGCAGGACGCCTTTTCCGATGCCCTTCTGACTGGCGCGTTGCCGGGGGAGACGGCGGGCTTTGACCCGGCGCAGCAGGCCGAGGCCGCGGCCTTCATCGCCGAGGTGGCGGCGGTGCGGCAGCCGGGCGAGGTGGCGCTCAAGCTCCAGTCGCTCCCGGGCGAAATCGGCAAGCGCATCATGCGGCTGGCCATCGTCAACGACGACATGCCCTTCCTGGTGGACAGCGTCGCGGGTGTGATCGCCGGCCACGGGCTGACCGTCCACCGGCTGCTCCACCCCATCGTTGCGGTCACCCGCGACGGAGACCGGCTGACCGGCCTCGGCCAGGGCACCGGCGAAAGCGTCATCTATGTCGAGCTCGACCGCGCCGACGCGCGTGGCCGGCAGGAACTGGTCGCCGACCTGCGCTCGGTGCTCGCCTGCGTCCGAGCCGCGGTCACCGACTGGAAGTCGCTTCGCGACCGGATGCGCAAGGATGCCGCCGCCGTCGAACCGGTCGATGCCGAGAGCGCCGCTTTGCTCCACTGGCTCGCCGACAACAACTTCACGCTTCTCGGATATCAGAAGCTCGCCGCCGGGGACGAGCGGGTCGAGGGCCTCGGCATCCTTTCCGGAGCCGAACTCGACCTGTGGAGCAGCGAGGACACACGCAGCCTGCTCGAGGCCGCCAGGGCCGAGGCCCGGCCGGTGCTCGCGCTCAAGGCCGACCGGCTGTCACCGGTCCACCGCCGGGTGCCGCTCGACGTCGTCATCGTCCACCTTCCGGACGGAAGCATGTCGATCCATGCCGGGCTTTGGACCAGTGCCGCGCTGCGCAGCCCGCCGGCCGAGATCCCCGTCATCCGCCAGCGCCTCGTCGACCTCGACCGGCTGCTTGGCTTCGCCCCGGTCAGCCACGGCGCCAAGGCGCTGGCCCATGCCATCTCCACGCTCCCGCACGACCTCCTGGTCTCGTTCGACGAGGCCGAGGTCCGTGCCGCCGCGCTGACCGCGATGAGCCTTGCCGACCGGCCGCGCCCGGCGCTGCTGCTGCTTCCCGGCGCACTTCGCCGGCACCTGTTCGCCTTCGTCTGGCTCCACCGCGACGAGCTCACCACCGCGCGCCGCAAGGCGATCGCCAAGATGATCGAGGAAGCGGTGCTGTCCTCGGTCACCAGCTGGGCGGTCGAGCTCGGCGACGGCGACCTGGCGATGATCCGCTTCACCCTCGGCTTCTCCGCATCGCGGCCGCTTCCTGACGTCGCGCAGCTCGACAAGCAGCTGGTCGAGAAGGTGCGCGGTTGGGCTCCGGCGGTTGAGGCCGGGCTTGCCGAGCAGGCCGGAACAGGCCGGGCCACGCGCCTCGCCCTTACCTACCTCCCGGGTTTCCCAGAGGATTATCGGAGCCGTGCCTCGGCCGCCGAGGCGGCTTCCGACATCATGCGGCTGGCTGCGCTCGAAGGTCCCGACGACCGCGACGTCCGCCTGTTCCGCGACGAGCGTGATCGTCCGGGCGAGCTTCGCCTCAAGCTCTATCGCGCGGGCGGGCTGATCCCGCTTTCCGAAGCTGTCCCGGTGCTCGAGAACTTCGGCTTCGAGGTCATCGAGGAGCGCCCGACCCAGCTCGGCGACGACAGCAAGGTTGGCCACATCCACGACTTCCGGGTCGAGCTGGCCGGCGCCGACATCGACGCCATCCTCGCCCGCACCGACGTCATTGAAGGCGCGATCGCCGCCGTCCTCCAGCGCCACTCGGAGGATGACGAGTTCAACCAGCTGGTGCTGCTCGCCGGGCTCGATCCCCAGCCGGTAGTCTGGCTCCGCGCCTGGTTCCGCTACCTCCGCCAGACCGGCGTCGCCTACGGCCTCATCACCTTCGCCGACGCGCTGAAGCGCTCGCCGCTCGCGACCAAGGCGCTGATCGGCTGGTTCTCGGCCGCGCACGATCCGGCCCGCGACGGTCGCGAGCAGGCAGTCCGCGACGAGAAGGCGGCGTTCGACGACGCGCTCCAGGACGTCAAGGCGATCGACGACGACCGCATCCTGCGCCTCTACCGAAGCGTGGTCGACGCGACGCTGCGCACCAACGCCTTTGCGCCCAAGCCCGACGAGGCGCTCGCCTTCAAGCTGGACCCGAGCAAGGTCCCGGGTCTCCCCCGGCCGATCCCTTACCGGGAAATCTGGGTCTACAGCCCACGGGTCGAGGGCATCCACCTGCGCGGCGGGCCGGTCGCCCGCGGCGGCCTTCGCTGGTCCGACCGGCGCGACGACTTCCGCACCGAGATCCTCGGGCTGATGAAGGCGCAGCTGGTTAAGAATGCGGTGATCGTCCCGACCGGCGCCAAGGGCGGCTTCTATCCCAAGCAGCTCCCCAGCGCCGCCGCGGGCCGCGAGGCGTGGCTTGCCGAGGGCACCGAAAGCTACCGCATCTTCATCCGCTCGCTGCTGTCGGTCACCGACAACATCCTCGAGGGCAAGGTCGTGCATCCGGCCCAGGTCGTGGTCCACGACGGCGACGATCCCTACTTCGTCGTTGCCGCCGACAAGGGCACCGCGACCTTCTCCGACGTCGCCAACGCCATTGCGCTCGAGCGTGGCTTCTGGCTCGGCGACGCCTTCGCCTCGGGCGGGTCGAACGGCTACGATCACAAGGCGATGGGGATCACCGCCAAGGGCGCGTGGATCAGCGTCCAGCGCCACTTCCTCGAGATGGGCATCGACGTTCAGACGCAGCCGGTCACCGCGGCGGGCTGCGGCGACATGTCGGGCGACGTGTTCGGCAACGGCATGCTGCTGTCGAAGGCGATCCAGCTCGTCGCCGCCTTCGACCACCGCCACATCTTCATCGACCCGACCCCCGACCCCGCGACAAGCTGGGAAGAGCGCCAGCGCCTGTTCGACCTGCCGCGCTCGAGCTGGGACGATTACGACCGCTCGAAGCTCAGCCCCGGTGCGATGATCGTGCCGCGCGGCCAAAAGGAGATCGAGCTGACGAAGGAGGCGGCGACGGCGCTCGGGATCGAGCCCGGAACCGTCGATCCTTCAACCCTCATCTCGGCGATCCTCAAGGCCCCCGTCGGGCTGATGTGGTTCGGCGGCATCGGCACCTACGTGAAGGCCAGCTCTCAGGCGCACAGCGCGGTCGGCGATCCCGCCAACGACGGGCTCCGGGTCGACGCCTCCGAGCTTCGTGCGCGGGTCATCGGCGAAGGCGCGAACCTCGCCATCACCCAGGCCGCCAGGATCGAATTCAGCGAGCTTGGCGGGCGCTGCAACACCGACTTCATCGACAATTCGGCGGGCGTCGACTGCTCGGACAATGAGGTCAACATCAAGATCCCGCTCAACCAGGAGATGCTGGAGGGCAAGCTCGCGCTTGACGATCGCAACGCGCTGCTCGCCCGAATGACCGACGAGGTCGGCCACCTGGTGCTCGAGGACAATCGCCTGCAGACTCTCGCACTGTCGGTCGCGGAAAGCGGTGGCCCGGCCTCGGTCCCGGCACAGGTCCGAACGCTCGAACTGCTCGAGGCCTCGGGCCGTCTCGACCGTCGGGTCGAGGGGCTCGCCTCGAGCGAAGACCTGCTTCGCCGGATGGCCGACAATCGTGGGCTCACCCGCCCCGAGCTGTCGGTGCTGCTCAGCCTGTCCAAGCTGGCGCTTCAGGATGCCGCCGAGGACCTGCGCCTCGCCGATGACCTGCTGCTTCAGGACCAGCTCCTCGCGGCCTTCCCCAAACCGATGCAGGAGGCGCATCGCGACTCCATCCTCACGCACCGGCTGCGCCACGAGATCCTCGCCACCAAGATCGCCAATCGCTTCGTCAACCGCTTGGGACCGAGCATCGCGCTCGACCTCACCGAGGAAGAGGGCAGCTCGCTCGGCCAGGTGGTCGCGGCCTTCCTGACGGTCGAACGGCTGCTCCAGCTCGACGTCCTCTGGGCCCGGATCGACGCCGCGCCGGTGACCGAGGCGGTGCGGCTCCAGCTCTTCGCCATGGCCGCGCAGAGCGTCCGCAGCCACATCGCCGACGTGCTTCGCGCCGGCAGCGGCGAGACCGAGATATCGACGCTGGTCGCGATGCTCGAGCCGGGGCTGATGAAGGTCAACGCCGCCGCCGGGCGGATCATCCGCGACGAGGTGAAGGCCCAGGCCGCCGCCCGCCGCGACAGCCTCGAGGCGCTCGGTGCCGGGCCCGAGATCGTGCGCGGCCTCGTCAAGCTCTACGAGCTCTACGGCGTATTCGGGCTGGCCGCGCTGGCGCAGCGCAAGGACGTCGACGAGCTTGCGCTGACGCAGGCCTATGTCCGCCTCGGTGAAGTGCTCGGGATCGACTGGGCGCAGAGCCAGGCTGTCCGCCTCGCTCCGACCGACCATTGGGAGCGGCTGGTCGTCGCCGGGCTCGCCCGCGACTTCGAGCAACTTCGGATCGATTGGCTGTCGCGCACCCGCGGCGAGGATCCGGTCGGTGCGGTCGAGCGCTGGACCGAGCGCCAGGCTCCGCGGATCGAGCAGTTCCGCCGCTTGGTCGGGCGGGCCCGCCGTGGCGGTGTCGCCACCGTGCCGATGCTGGCGCAGGTCGCCGGTCAGGCGCGGATCTTGCTGTCGCGCTAGCCGATGCGGATCGCCATGCTGGTCCCGGCGCCCGACTACGGGTGGCCGTTCGATTGGGCCTTCGACAACCAGGCCCGCGCCCTGCGCGACGCCGGGGCGGAGGTGGTGGCGATGCCGTGGACCGACGTGGCAAGGCTGGACGCGGTCGACCTCGTTCTTCCTCTGGTCGCCTGGGGCTATCACCTCCGCCTGCCCAAGTGGCTGGCCTTCCTCGACCGGGCCGAGGCGAGCGGCATGCCGCTTGCCAATGCCGCCGCGCTGCTCCGCTGGAACAGCGACAAGGTCTATCTGACCGAGCTTGCCGAAAAGGGCGTTCCGACGGTCCCGACGCTCGCCGTCGACCACCTCAACGAAGCGGCGCTCGCCGCCGCGCACGGCGTCCTCGGGACCGACCAGCTGGTGATCAAGCCGCCGGTCTCGGCAGGAGCCTGGGGTACCTTCCGTCTTGGTCCCGGCGACCCCGTCCCGGGCGAGGTGCATGGCGAGCGCATGCTCATCCAGCCGTGGCTGCGCTCGGTTCAGGACGAGGGCGAGTATAGCCTGCTCTACTTCGGCGGCCGCTATTCGCACTGTGTCGCCAAGCGTCCGCGCATCGGCGACTTCCGGGTCCAGCCCGACCATGGCGGCTCGACCGAAGCCTCCGCCCCGCCCGACGGCGCCTTTGCAGTGGCCGAAGCCGCCCTCGGCGTGGCGCCCGCGGCGACCACCTATGCCCGGATCGACCTCATTCGCGGTGACGACGGCCGTCTGCTGCTGATGGAAATGGAGCTGATCGAGCCCGCATTGTTCCTTGAAGGCAATGCCCCGGCCGAGCAGCGCTTCGCCGAGGCGGTGCTCGCCACGGCCTCAGCCGCCTAGCGCCCGCCCGAACAGCCACTGGCGTAGCGCGCTGGTGAGATTGGGCGGATTGCGGACCTTGAGCCGCGCTTCGTCGACTTCGGCCACCAGCGCATTGACCGGCATTGCCGAGTCCCGCGCCGCGATTTCCAGTGCCCGCCAGAACAGCGGCTCGAGGCTGACACTGGTCTGGTGGCCGCGGATAAGGACGCTTCGCTTGACGGGCGGCGAGTAGGTGACGGTCTCCACCGTCAGTACATGTGCTGGCCGCCATTGATGGACAAGGTCGAGCCCGTAACGAAGCCGGCATTCTCGTCGACCAGGAAGGCGACGCCGCGGGCGATCTCGTCGGCCCGGCCGAGCCGTCCGACAGGGATCCGCGCGACGATCTTGCCGAGCACTTCCTCGGGCACTGCCGCGACCATGTCGGTGTCGATATAGCCCGGCGCGATGGCGTTGACGGTGATCCCCGTCCGCGCGCCTTCCTGGGCGAGCGCCTTGGTGAAGCCGTGGATGCCCGACTTGGCGGCGGCATAGTTGACCTGGCCATATTGGCCGGCCTGGCCGTTGATCGAGCCGATGTTGACGACCCGTCCGTAGCCGCGGGCGCTCATTCCGTCCCAGCAGGCCTTGGCCATGTTGAAGCAGCCACCGAGGTTGGTGTCGATGACTTCCTGCCACTTAGCATGGTCCATCCGCTTCATCGTCGTGTCGCGAGTGATGCCGGCATTGTTGACCAGGACGTCGACCGGTCCGAGCTCGTCCTCGACCTCGCGCACTCCCGCGAGACAGGCCTGATAGTCGGACACGTCCCACTTGAAGGCCCGAATCCGGTTGCGTTCGGTGAAGTCGCGGGCGCGCTCGTCGTTTCCGGCGTAATTGGCGGCGACGGTCATGCCCATGTTGCGGAGCGCGACGCTGATCGCCTCGCCAATCCCTCGTGTACCCCCGGTGACGATTGCAACGCGCGCCATACTGATCTCCTCCTGATCGGAGGGGAGCCTAGGCAGGCGTCACCCAGCCCGCAAGTTCGCGCATCAGGATGGCATCGAGCATCGCCATTCCCTCCTCGCCGTCGTTGAGGCAGTCGAGCCGCGCGAAGTGCGTTCCACCGGCAGCAATGAAGGTCTCCTTGCCGCGAATGCCGAGCTCCTCGATCGTCTCGATGCAGTCGGCGGAGAAGCCCGGGGCGGCGATCGCCAGCCTCGTCACGCCCGCGGCGGGATAGCCGGCGAGTACGTCCTCGGTCGATGGCTCGAGCCACTTGTCGCGGCCGAAGCGCGACTGGAAGGCGGTGTCGGTCGGGATCGCCAGCCGCTCGCCGAGCAGTCGCGCGGTCTTGCGGCAGTGGCAGTGGTAGGGATCGCCCTTCATCAGCGTCCGCTCGGGCATGCCGTGGAAGCTCAGCAGCAGCCGCTCGGGCGTGAAGTCGAGCGTCGCCAGCTGTTGTTCGAGGCTGTGCTGGAGCGCGTCGATATAGCGTGGATCGTCATGGTAGGGCGGAAGCGTCCGAAGCGCCGGCTGCCAGCGCTGCAGCGCAAGCGACGCGAAGACGCTGTCGTTGGCGGTCGCCGTCGTCGCCGCGCAATATTGCGGATAGAGCGGCGCGACGAGAATCCGCTCGCACCCGGCCGCCTTGAGCTTGTCGATTGCCGGCCGGATTCCCGGATTGCCGTAGCGCATGGCCCAGTCGACCATGACCCGCTCGCCCCACCGTGCCTGCAGCTTCTCGGCCTGGCGCCGGGTGATCGCCGCCAGCGGCGAGCCTTCCTCGGTCCACACCTGCGAATAGGCATGCGCCGACTTCTTCGGCCGCACCTGGAGGATGATCCCGTGCAGGATCGGCTTCCACACCAGCTTCGGAATCTCGATCACCCGCGGGTCGGAAAGGAACTCGGCAAGATAGCGGCGCACGGCCGGGGCTTCGGGTGCGTCGGGCGTGCCGAGGTTGATCAGAAGCACGCCGACTTTCGGCGCGGGGATGGTCGGATGGTCGGAAGGAGGAAGCATCGGATCAGGCCATCGGCGCGAAGGGAAGGGAGCGCAAGCGCCGACCGGTCGCGGCCGCCAGCGCATTGCCGACCGCCGCGGGGGCGACGGCCGACCCCAGTCCGTTGACACCCCCGGGCTCGGCCCCACTAGCCAGTATTTCGACCAGTATCTCGGGCTGGGCGGCCATCGCCGGGGCTTGCGGCGGAAGCGGGCCGAGGACTCGGCCGTGGCGGAAGGAAGGTGCCGCTGCCGAAGCCTGGGCGAGCGCCGCGATCAGTCCGCCCTCGACCTGCTGGCGGACCAGCGCCGGGTTCACGATCCGCCCGCAGTCGACCACCGCGACCAGCCGATCGGGCGCGACGGCGCCGCCGGGACCGAGCGACGCGCTGGCGACCAGCGCGATGTGGCTTCCGAGCACGCTTGCGACCGCCAGCCCCATCTGGCTTCCCGGGCCGCCGCCGTCCCAGCCGCCCAGCGCCGTCGCCCGGACGAGGCAGCGCGCAAGCCTCGGATTGCCGCCGAGCAGCCCGATGCGAAGACCCAGCGGATCGCGGCCGCCGATCCGGGCGAGCTCGTCGAGAAAGCTTTCGGTGAAGAAGGTCAGCGGACCGAGCAGTTCGCCGCGATGGTAGCCGGTGCGGATCGGAAGGCTTGCGGAAGCGACCTCGATGGCGACGTTCGGAACCGCATAAGGCAGCGTGGCAAGAAGCGCCGGGCGGACGGCCCCGCTCTCGCCCCCGAGCAGCCGGGCCATCGCCGCTCCGGTCCCGTCCACCCCCGCCAGCCGCATTCGCCAGCCGGCAATGCTTCCGTCGGGCATCGGTCGCGCCAGCATGCGCGCCTTGAGCGGCGAGCGCACGGGATCGCTCCGCACCTGCTCGGTCCGGCTGAGCGTGACCTGCACCGGTTTGCCGGTGCGCCGCGCGAGCGTCACCGCGATCCCCGCCAGCTCGTCATCCAGTGCCCGTCCGCCCTGGCCGCCGACCGGCATCGGGTAGAGGACGGTTCGCTCCGGTCCCGTGGCGGCGATGCTGCGGCGGACGAGCTCGGGCGCCTGGGTCGCAGCCCATACTTCGAGCAGGCCGTTCGCCAACCGGGCGGTCGCGCTCGGAGGCTCGAGGTCGTGGTGCAGCATCGCCGCCGCCGAATAGCTCGCGGCGAGCGGTCGGACTCCGTCAAACGCCTGCTCGACATCGCCACGCGCGAAGAGGGTCTCCGCGTCCTCGCTCCCGAGCGCGGCGTCGAGGGCCCCTTCCACCGCCGCATCGTCTCCGCCGCCCGGCCCGAAGGTGCGGACGCCAGCCCCGGCCAGTGCAGCCTCGGCCGACCACCAATCCGCGGCGAGGGCCGCGACCCAGTCCGGACCGCTCACGAACTCGACGCCCAGCGGCGGCGGCGTGTCGACCCGAGCCGCTCCGCCGCTCGACCTGCGAAGCGAGGCATAGACCATGCCCGGCAAGCGGACGTCGTTGGCGAAGCGAAGGCTTCCGCGCGTCTTGGGCAGCGCGTCCAGCCTTGGCAGAGGCTGGCCGGCGAGCTTGCCCGGTCGCGGTCGTAGCGGAGCGCTGTCGGGCAGTCGTCGCGACGCCGCGCCTTCCGCCAGCTCGGCGAAGCCCAGCGCCTTGCCCTCGTGCGTCACGATGCCGTCGGCGGTGTCGCATTCGGCCGCCGCGACGCCCCAGCGCGACGCCGCCTCGGCGGCGAGAAGGGCCCGCGCCGCGGCACCCAGCTGGCGCATGACCGGCGCCATCGCCCGGATCGAGGTCGAGCCGGCGGTGATCCGGAGCGCGCCCTCGTCCAGCCGCCAGCGCCGCCATGGGCCGAGCGCGTCGGTCCAGCCCTCGCCTTTCGCCAGCGGGTTGTCCCACAGCGGGGAGGGCAGGGCGGGAACGACCGACACCCGCTCCCACGCCGCGCCCAGTTCGTCCGCCGCTTCCTGCGCGAGGCCGGTCCAGATTCCCTGGCCGGTCTCGACTTGCGGCACCGCGACCGTCACCCGCCCGTCGCGGCCGATCGCGATCCCCGGTCCGAGCAGGTGCTCGCCATCACCCGGACGGAGCACGGCGGCCTCGCCCCGCGGCCACCAGGCATAAGCGAGGGCCAGCCCGACCCCCGCGCCGGTGCCGACCAGCAATGTCCGGCGGTCGATCCTCAAGCCGCGAACTGGGCCTTGAGCGCTACCCGGTCGATCTTGCCCGTGCCCAGCCGGGGCAGGCTCTCGCGTGCGAAGACGAAGCGGTCGGGCACCTTGAAGGCCGCCAGTCGCGGCGCGAGGAAGCTCCGCAGCGCTGCCTCGTCGAGGTCGCTCCCCTCGGCCGGCACCACCACGCACAGCGGGATTTCGCCCAGCCGCTCGTCGGGTACTCCGAACACCGAGGCTTCGGCGACCTCCTCGCAGGCGTAGATGGCGGCCTCGACCTCGGCCGAGCTGATGTTTTCGCCGCCGCGGATGATGATGTCCTTCTTGCGGTCGACGATGAACAGGTAGCCGTCCTCGTCGAGGTAGCCGATGTCGCCGGTCTTCAAGAAGCCGTCGGACGAGAAGGCGTCGACCGTCGCCTCGGGGTTCTTCCAATAGCCCTTGATGTTGGCGGCCGAGCGGATTCCGACCTCGCCGCGCTCCCCCTGCGGCAGGTGCGTGTCCTGGGCACCGAGGATTGCAATTTCGACATAGGGCAGCGCGCGGCCGGTCGAAGCCGGCTTGGCGATGTAATTTCCCCAATAGTTGCCGCAGCCGACCGCGTTGGTCTCGGTCAGGCCGTAGCCGAGCGCGGGCTGCGCGGTCTCGAAGCTCTCCTTCAGCCGCTCGACGTGCGCGACCGGCCGCGGAGCCCCGCCGGCGGCGATGTCGGTCAGGCTCGACAGGTCGAAGCGGTCGCGGTCGGGATGATTCATCATCTCGAGGCTCATCGTCGGGACCCCGACGAAATAGGTCACCTTCTCCTTCTCGATCAGCCGCAGCGCCTCGCCCGCGTCCCACTTGGGCAGCAGCACCATGCCCCGCCCGATGACGAAGCTGTTGAGCAGCACCGGAACCTCGCCGGTGACGTGGAACAGCGGCACGTTGACCAGTGTCTTGGGCGGATTCTTGGGCTCGTTCCCCATGCTCTGCATGATTCCGAGCAGGCACATGATGCTGGTCGCATAGGTGTAGACGCCCTGGGTCACCGCGCGGTGCGTCGACAGCGCGCCCTTGGCACCGCCGGTCGAGCCCGAGGTGAACAGGATGGTCGCGTCGTCGTCGGGACCGATCTCGGGCAGCTCGGCGCCGCTCGCATCACCCTCCATCAGCGGTGCCAGTGCCTCGGCGATCGGCCGCTCGATCGGCAGCGATACGATCGGCCACGGCCCGCAGGCCGCCGCGATCCTCTTGGCCCGCGGTTCGTCGGCGATGATCAGCTTGGGCTCGGTCAGTTCGAGCGCATGGCTCATCTCCGCGCTCTGCCACCAGCCGTTGAGGAGCGTCGAGATGCCGCCCGCCTTGAGCACCGCCATGTGGCTGACGATCCACGCCGGGCAGTTGCGCATCGCGATCCCGACCCGGTCACCCTTGGCGATTCCGTGGATCCCGACCAGCGCGCGGGCGAGTTCGTCCGAGACCCGGTCGAGCTCGGCGAAGGTCAGCCGCTCGTCGCCCGCGATGACACCCTCGACCTGGCCGTTGAGGGTGCAGAAGGTCTTGAAGAAGGCGGGCAGGGTCGCGGGAAAGTTGGTGACCGCGGTCCGTCCCTCGGGATCCTTGCCGACCACCACCCGACCGCCCGGCCCCGTGACCGCCGCAAGAACGGCGTCGTAACGTTGGTCGAGCTCACTCGGCATGGAACGGCCTCCTTGGACTTTGTCTTGCCCCCTCTTATGAGACGCGCGGGGCCAAGGGAAAGACGATAATGAACAGTGTATCATCCGCCGGCATCGACTTTACCAAGCTGGGCTTGTCGCCGGTGGCCCTCGACCTCGGCTTCTTCGAGCTTCGCTGGTACAGCCTTGCCTATCTTGCCGGCATCTTCCTTGGTTACTGGTACCTGCTCCGGCTGATCCGCCAGCCGGGTGCGCCGATGGCCCGGCGCCATGCCGACGACCTCGTCTTCTTTGCCGCGCTCGGCGTGATCCTCGGCGGCCGGCTCGGCTACGTCCTCTTTTACCGCCCCGGCTTCTACGCCGAGAACCCGCTCGAGATCTTCAAGCTGTGGGACGGCGGGATGAGCTTTCACGGGGGCGTCATCGGCACCAGCCTCGGGATCATCTACATGAGCTGGAAGGAGAAACTGCAGTGGCTCCGGGTCCACGACTATGTCGCCTGCGTGGTCCCGATCGGCCTCTTCACCGGGCGCCTCGCCAACTTCGTCAATGGCGAACTGTGGGGCGCTCCGACCACCGTGCCCTGGGCCGTCCGCTTTCCTGAAGTGGTCGCCGGCGTGGTCGTGCTCGGACCGCCGCGCCACCCGAGCCAGCTCTACGAGGCCGCGCTCGAGGGCATCCTCCTCTTCGCCATCCTAGCGATCCTCTTCTGGCGGACCCGTGCCCGCTACCAGCCGGGGCTGCTCGTCGGCGCCTTCCTCTTCTTCTACGGCCTGTTCCGCTTTGGGGTGGAGTTCATCCGCGAACCCGACAATCACCTGCGCCAGTTCGCCGAGGCGACCGGGCTGCACATGGGCCAGTGGCTGTGCGTGCCGATGATCCTAGGCGGCCTCTACCTGATGGCGACCGCCAAGGGCCGGCGCGAGCGGATCGAGCCGACCGTGGGTCTGGAGAGCGTCGCCTGACGCCCTTCCAGCGCGCCTTGTTCGACCGGCTCCGGGCGGACGGACCGATCACGCTCGAAGCCTTCATGGGCGCCTGCAACGATTATTATTACGCCACCCGCGATCCGCTCGGGAGCAGCGGCGACTTCACCACCGCGCCCGAGATCAGCCAGATGTTCGGCGAGCTGATCGGCGCTGCGCTGGTCGATGTCTGGCGGCGCGCAGGAGCACCGGCAAGCGTCCGCTATGTCGAGATCGGGCCGGGGCGGGGAACGCTCGCCGCCGACGCGCTCCGGGTGATGCACTCGGCCGGCCTCGCGCCCCCCGTGCACCTCGTCGAGACCAGCCCGGTGCTTCGCGAGGCCCAGCTTGCCGCGGTGCCCGGGGCGACCCACCACGACAGCATCGGCGACCTGCCCGGCGACGCGCCCCTGCTGGTTGTCGCCAACGAGTTTCTCGACGCGCTTCCGATCCGCCAGCATGTCGCCGGGATCGAGCGTCACGTCGAGCTGATCGGAGACGGCCTCGCCTTCGACCGTGACGGCGAGGTGGTGGAAAGCTCGCCCGCCCGTGACGAGGCGGTCTCGGCGCTGTCCGAAGGGCTGGTGGCGCTCGGCGGAGTCGCCCTCCTGATCGACTATGGCCATGAACGCAGCGCGCCCGGCGACACGCTCCAGGCGGTCCGCGGCCACGCCTTCGCGCCCGCCCTCGACCGCCCGGGCGAGCAGGACCTCACCAGCCATGTCGACTTCGAGCGGGTCGCGGCCGTTGCCCGCGAGGCGGGTGCCTTCGTGACCGCGCCGGCCGAGCAGGGCAGCTGGCTCGAGCGTCTCGGGATCCAGGCCCGCGCCCGGCGGCTGGCCCAGGCAGCGCCCGGGCGCGCCGGCGAGATCGAGGCGGCCCGCGCCCGCCTGTGCCGGCCCGACGCCATGGGCAGCCTGTTCAAGGTGCTTGCCATCCACTCGCCCGATTGGCCAAGACCCGCCGGACTATGAACGCGCCCACGATCCGCCCGGCGACGGCCGCCGACCTCCCCGAGATCGACCGGATCTTTCGCACCAGCTTCTGCGACACCTTCGCCCATCTCTACCAGGCGGAGGATCTCGCGGCCTTTCTCGGCGGCTTCACGCCCGCGGGCTGGACGGCCGAATTCACCGACCCCGCATATGCCTTCGCGGTCGGCCTGATCGACGGCGAGATCGCGGGCTATGCCAAGCTCGGCCCGAACAAGCTTCCCCATGTCGAGTCCGAGGGCACGGTCGAACTCAAGCAGCTCTACCTCCTCAAGGCCGCGCACGGCTCGGGCCTCGCCGCGCAGCTGATGGAATGGGCGCTTGCCGAGGCGCGTCGCCGCCAGGCGCGGCGGATGGCCCTGTCGGTGTGGAGCGAGAACTGGCGCGCGCAGGCCTTCTACCGCCGCTTCGGCTTTGCGGATCGCGGACCCGTCACCTTCATGGTCGGCAACCATCCCGACGAGGACCGTGTGTGGGAAGCCTCGCTGTGAACCCGCCGGTCTGGCGTGCCCGAAGCTTCGGCGACCTGCCGCACGGCTTCCTCGGCCGGGCCGGCGGGGTCAGCAAGGGCGCGATGGCGAGCCTCAACTGCGGCTGGGGGAGCGGCGACGACATCTCGCTCATCGTCGAGAACCGCCGCCGCGCCGCCGACGCGGTTCTTGCCGGTGCGCCGATCGTCTCGCCCTACCAGGTCCATGGCATCGAGGTCCTCGAGGCCGGCGACTGGGCCGACGCTGACCGGCCCCATGCCGATGCGCTCGTCACCGACCGGCCGGGCATCCTGCTCGGGATCCTCAATGCCGATTGCGCTCCCGTCCTCTTCGCCGACAGCGAGGCGGGCGTGGTCGGTGCCGCCCATGCGGGCTGGAAAGGGGCGCTGGGCGGCGTGACCGACACCACCATCGCCGCGATGGAGAAGCTCGGTGCCGACCGCGGCCGGATCGTCGCCGCGATCGGCCCGACCATCGCCCGCGCCAGCTACGAGGTCGACCACGGCTTCATGGCGCGCTTCTGCGAGGCCGACCCCGACAACGAGCGCTTTTTCGCCGACGGGCCCGCGGGCAAGCCGCACTTCGACCTGCCCGCCTACCTCCTCCAGCGCCTCGCTGCAGCCGGGCTCACCCGGATCGAGGCGCTCGGCCTCGACACCTATGCCCGCGAGGAGGACTTCTACAGCTACCGCCGCTCCACGCACCGGGACGAGCCAAGCTACGGCCGCCAGATCAGCCTGATCGGTCTGCCCCGCCCCTGAACGGGGATTGCCTCGCTTCCTCCCGCCCGCGATGACAGGGGAGGGCAGGGCAGGGGACTATAATGGCGCAGCGTTGGGGATTTTGGGGCGGGCTTCTGCTGATTGCGGCCTTGCTGCTGCTGCCGCCGCCCGAAGGCATGCCGCTTCCCGCCTGGCGGGTGGTCGCGCTCGCCGCCTTGATGGCGACCTGGTGGATGACGCAGGCGCTTCCGCTCACCGCCACCGCCTTGTTGCCCTTCCTGCTCCTGCCCGCCTTCGGGATCATGACCGCGACCGACGCCGCGGCGACTTATTACAGTCCGATCCTCTTTCTCGTGCTCGGCGGCGCCATCCTCGCGTTGGCGATCGAGCGCACCGGGCTCCACCGCCGCCTCGCGCTCGCCATCGTGAGGCGCGGGGGAGCGACCCCGGGCGCGATGCTGTTCGCCTTCATGGCCGCCACCGCGATCGTCTCGATGATCGTCAGCAACACCGCGACCACGCTGATCATGATGCCGATCGCGCTCGCGGTGCTCCACGCCGCGCGGATCGAGCCCGGCCACACCGGCGGCTTCGCCGGAGCACTCGCCATGGGCATCGCCTTCGCCGCCTCGATCGGCGGCCTCGCGACCCTCGTCGGCTCTCCCACCAACGCCATCGCCGCCGGCATCATCGAGCGGACGGTCGGCCTGCGGATAGATTTCCTCACCTGGGCGAGCTTCGGCGTGCCGCTCGTGCTCGCTGCCATCCCGCTCTGCTGGTGGATCCTGATGCGGGTCCAGAAGGTCGCGCCGACCGACTTCGATGCCGCGCGGGCGATCGAGGCGTTCGGGGAGGCGGGCCCCTGGTCGCCCGCCGAGAAGCGCCTCGTCCCCGTCATCCTGCTGACCGTCCTCGCCTGGGTCCTTCTCCCGCTCGTCGCCGACCGGCTACCCAAGGACGTGCTGGTCGACGGCACCGTCGCCATCCTCGCCGCGCTCGCCTTGTTCGTCATCCCCGACGGAAGCGGTCGCCCCTTGCTCAACTGGCAGGAAGCCAATCGCGCGCCGTGGGACGTGATCATGCTGTTCGGCGGCGGCCTCGCGCTCGCCGCCGGGATCGGCGAGAGCGGCCTCGACCAGTGGCTCGGCACCGCGCTCGCGCCGCTGAAGTCGGTCCATCCGCTGGTGATCGCCCTCGCCCTGGTCGGCCTCGTCGTTCTCATCACCGAGTTCGCCAGCAACGTCGCCGCCGCGAGCGGGATCATTCCGGTCGTCGCCGGACTGATCGCCGCGACCGGCATCGATCCCATCCTGCTCGCGCTGCCTGCGGCCTGGGCGGCAAGCTGGGGCTTCATGCTGCCGAGCGGCACCGGGCCCAACGCCATCGCCTGGGCGACAGGCCACATCGCGCTTCCGCGGATGCTCAAGGCCGGGCTATGGCTCGACCTCGCCGGCGTGCCGCTGCTGGTCGGAACGGTGTGGCTGCTCCGGCCCCTGATGGGATCCTAGCGCCCGCCGGTGCGATCGAGATAGGCGTTCAGAACCGCGATCTCGCGCTCCTGCGCGGCGATGATCTCGTTGGCGAGGTTCCGCAGCCCCGGGTCGCGACCACGCGCGAGCTGCTGCCGCGCCATCTCGATCGCGCCCTGGTGATGGACGATCATCATCCGCGCGAAGTCGCGGTCCTGGTCGCCGGTCGGCGCGGGCATGCCCATACCGGGCATCGCCGCCATGCCATTCCCTTCGGCAGGCGGGGGCGGAACGTTGCTCCCGCAGGCGGCGAGCATCAGGGCGGCGGCAAGGAGGGCTGGGCTCTTCATGCCTGATGAAACACGCAAGCCCGCCTTTCGCCGCATCGGCAGAAGGGCTAGGGGGCGCGTCATGGAAAACGAAGCCGAGATGACTGGCGTGCCCGCGAGCCGCCGCCCCAAGAAGAGCCCGACCGCGATCGGCAACCACCAGCTCAGCCCCGAATCCCTGATGATGGGCTATGGCTTCGATCCGGCCCTGTCCGAGGGCAGCCTCAAGCCGCCGATCTTCCTCACCTCGACCTTCGTCTTCGAGACCGCGGCGCACGGAAAGCGCTTCTTCGAAGGCATCACCGGCAAGCGTCCGGGCGGCGCCGAGGGCCTCGTCTACTCGCGCTTCAACGGTCCCAACCAGGAGATCCTCGAAGCCCGCCTCAAGCTGTGGGAAGAGGCCGAGGAGGCACTCGCCTTCTCGAGCGGCATGTCGGCGATCGCCACCCTGCTGCTGACCTACGCCCGTCCGGGCGACGTGATCGTCCACTCGGGTCCGCTCTACGCCGCGACCGAGACTCTGATCGCCAAGATCCTCGGCCAGTTCGGGATCACCTGGCTCGATTTCCCGGCGGGTTCGACACAGGAGGAAATCGCCGCGGTGATCGAGGCGGCCAAGGCCAAGGGCCGGCTCAGCCTCATCTATCTAGAGAGCCCGGCCAACCCGACCAACGCGCTGGTCGACGTCGAGGCGGTCCGCGCCGCCCGCGATGCCGCCTTCGCCGGCGGCGACGTGCCGCCGATCGCGATCGACAACACCTTCCTCGGCCCGCTCTGGGCCAAGCCGCTGGCGCAGGGCGCGGACATCACCGTCTACAGCCTGACCAAATATGCCGGCGGGCACAGCGACCTCGTTGCTGGCGGCCTCGTCGGTTCGAAGAAGTTCCTCGATCCCATCCGGATGATGCGCAACACCATCGGCACCATCTGTGATCCGAACACCGCCTGGATGCTTCTGCGCAGCCTCGAGACGCTCGAGCTCCGGATGAGCCGGGCGGGCGAGAATGCGGCCAAGGTGTGCGAATTCCTCCGCACCCATCCCAAGGTCGAGAGCGTCGGCTATCTGGGCTTCCTTGAGGAAGGCAGCCGCCAGGCCGACATCTACAATCGCCACTGCACCGGCGCCGGCTCGACCTTCTCGCTCTATCTGAAGGGCGGCGAGAAGGAGGCCTTCGCCTTCCTCGACAACCTCACCATCGCCCACCTCGCGGTCAGCCTCGGCGGGACCGAGACGCTGGCGAGCGCGCCGGCGGCCATGACCCACCTCAGCGTTCCCGACGAGCGCAAGCAGGCGCTCGGAATCACCGACAACCTCGTCCGGATCAGCATCGGCGTCGAGAATGCCGACGACCTGATCGCCGACTTCGAGCACGCGCTCCAGGCGGTCTGACCGTCGTTCCGGGACGGCGGCTCACCCGTCGTCCCGGAACGCCGCGCCGAGCCGGGCATTGGCTTGGAATGAAGACCACTCCTGTCCTCGCGGCGCTCGCAAGCCTCGCCACCCTGGCGGCCTGCGGGTCGAACTCCGCCGATCAGACGAACACGGCGACGATCGCCAACGCGCCGGCCGACGCACCCGCTGGCGACCCGGCCGGGGCGCTCCCTTCCGTCCCGCAACCGGCCCCCGCACCAGCCCCGGCGGCCCCAACCACGCCAGCTCCCGCGAATACCGCAGAGCAGGCGCCCGACCTGTCGCCGCCGCCGCTCGTTCCCGAGGCCGAGCGGGGCGAGAAGGGCGCGCGCAACGTCCTCCTGTCCTTCGCTCGGGCGATCGAGCTCAAGCAGTTCGGCCAGGCTTGGGCCATGCTCTCCCCGGGCGACAAGGCGCGCTGGAGCAGGAGCGCGTTCGCCGCCAACTTCGCCGATCTCGGCAAGATCACCGTCGCCGTTCCGGGCGGCACGATGGAGGGCGCCGCGGGCTCGCTCTATTATGAAGCACCGATCACCATCACCGGCACCGACCGCGACGGCCGCCCGGTGCGCTACGAGGGCACCGCCACCCTCCGCCGGGTCAACGACGTCGACGGCGCCACCCCCGCTCAGCTTCGCTGGCACTTCGACAATCTGAAGCTCGACTGGACCCACTGAGGCCCGGAGGTCCTAGCCCCAGTCTTCTCGCGCCCAGCCGCGCTCGGTGGCGAGCCGGGCGAGCTTGTCGTGCGGATTCACCGCGACCGGCTCGTCGGCCCATTCGAAGACCGGCGCATCGGTGACATGGTCGCTGTAGAAGCGGACATGGCCATGCTTGCCGGTCAGGCCCGAGGCCGCAACCCAGTCGGCGACCATCCGCATCTTGGCTTCGCCATAGCAATTCTCGCCGTCGATCCGGCAGATCACATGGTCGTCGAGTCCGAGCAGCGTGTTGGTCCCGATGACGTCGTCGAATCCGAGCCGCTCGGCAATGGCGGCGGCGTAGAAGCGGTAGCTGGCGGTCGCCATGACGATCCGCCGCCCCTCTGCCTTGTCGCGGGCGATCGCCTTGCGCGCACCCGGACGGATGTTGGTGGCGACCTGGGCGTCGGCAAAGCTGTCGACCAGCGGCTTGAGGTCCGCAGGCGCGATGCTCGACCCGAGCAGCAGCCGGTGGTTCACTTCCTTCAGGGTCGCCCGGCTGATCAGCTTCAGCACATAGGCCAGCATCGACCCCAACACGATCGGCACGAACAGCAATCGCCACGGGGCACGGCGGAGCGCGCAATGGAGCAGGAAGCTGGTGTAGGTCGGGCGGCGGGTCACCGTCCGGTCCATGTCGTAGATGGCGAGGTCCACCTACGCGCGTCCGTCGAGGATCGCGTTGACCAGCGTGTAGTCGGCCGCCTTGTCGACATCGATCGCCGCGATGGGATCGCTCATCACCACCGCCTTGAGGCGGATTTTCAGCACCTTGCCCAGGCCACGCGCGGTCTTGTGGATGTCGCGCACCCGCAGCACCGCGCCGAGGAACAGCGGCAGGCCGAGCTGGAGAAGCACCCGCCAGCCCTTCTTGCGGTCCTGCTCGATCGCCCGCCACCGCTCTACCCCCGCCTTGGCGGCCGGGGTCTTGAGCGCGAACAGGTTGGCGCCGCTGTAGAGTTCGCGGCCGAACCGAAGCCAGGTCCGCTGCGCCTCGGGAAAGCGGCGCAGCATGTTGGTCTTGCTGACCACCGCCACCGACACGTCGCAATCGGCCGAGGCGGCGAGGAACTCGCGGATCATCTCGGGGGTCAGCAGCGCATGGTCGGCCGCGGTCACCAGCAGCGGAAAGGGGGTCGCCGGGTCATCGCAGATCCGGGTCAGTGTCGCCGCGATGGTCTGGTCCGAGCGGACTACCACCACCCGCGGGTCGTCGGGAAGCACGCCCTCGAGCCGCTCGGGCTGCTGGGTCAGCGCGCGGATCTCCGCGATCTCCTCGACCTCGAGCAGCGCCCGGATCGGGCGAAGCAGCATCGGCTCGCCTTTGATCGGAAGCAGCGGCTTGTAGTCGACTCCGAGGCTTCGGGTCAGCGGATCGCCGCCAGGGCGCGAGCCCGCCAGCAGCAGTACGGTCCAGCGTTCGCTGCTCATGCCGCGTCGAGCCAGCTGACGATGGCGCCCCCGCGCAGCCGGACATTCTCCGCCTGCGCCAGCCGGACCGCGTGGAAGATCAGGCTCAGCACCGACCACAAAGCGACCAGCTCGATCCCGAGATCGGGGCGGGCGAAGATCAGGCAGGCGACGAGGATCACCATGTTCGGGTTGCGCCGCGCGGTGACCAGCCGGAAGCGGCTGTCGATCGGCTTCCACACGTGGATGTGCATCTTGAAGCGATATTTGAACCAGCCCTCGATGACCCGGCCGGCGACATAGGTGCCGACGATCACCGCCAGCAGCCCGACCTTGTAGACTTCCTCGAGCTGGTGCCCCGCGGCGCCCAGCCCGTGCAGCCACGCCCACCACCAGAAGGGCGGGTGGATGAGGTCGATGCCATGGTCGAAGACGTCGCCCCACTTGCTCGACTGTCCGGTGCAGCGGGCGAGCTTCCCGTCGACGGTGTCGAGCACCATGAATACGAAGCCGGTGGCGACACCGCTCCAGTAATGCCCCTGCCAGAATTGCCAGAAGGCGACGAGGCAGAAGACGAAGCCGATCAGCGTGACCTGGTTGGGGCTCATCCCGGCCTGCGCCGCCCAGCGGGTCAGCCAGAAGGCGGGACGGCGCCACAGGTAGAGCGTCAGGACGTCGGTGACGCCCTTGTAGGCGGCATCGTATAGCGCGCGCTCGACCGGCAGCGGATTGGCGGGATCGAGCGGGAGCACGAACGGCCGCTCGCGCTTGCGCAGCTCGAAATAGGACAGCGAGGCGGTACGCGCGTCGAGCTGCTCGAAGCCCGACAGGTCGGCGTCGGGGCCGGTGCCCGCGGGCACGTGCACCAGCACCGGCTTGCCGTCGAGCATCAGCGCGGCGCCCGGCCGCTGCTTGAGCTCGGCCAGCCAGGCCGGGTCCCAGGCGAAGCCCATGTCGGCGAGGATCCGGCTGCGCGAGGGATCCTCTACCTCTCCGACCGCAAGCCCGGCCTTCGCCGCGACCTGCTCGGCCCGTGCCCGCGCGGTCCGCCCGAACAGGCGCACCTCGGGGTCACCTTCGGCGATGAACTGGACGGGCTGGGCAGGGGTCTCGGACATGGTCGCGTGGGGCAAAGCGGCAAAGCTTGGCAAGAACAAGGCACATGTTCGTTCTTGCGCCGGAACAACCCCCGCCGCCATGCGCTTCACAGCGGTGACCGACCCCGCGACCTTGCCCAACGACTGCTTTGAAGGCATGGCTTTGGCCTGATGGCTTCAGCGGCGCAGCCCGAGACGGATGGACATGTTTTCGCGCCCAGCGGCGCGTTGACGATCGCGCGTGCCGGTTCGACCCAGCGCGAGCTCGACGCCACTCCCGACCCGCTGACCATCGACCTTGCCCGGGTCGAGCGGATCGACACGGTCGGAGCCTGGCTGATCCATCGTTCGGTGCGCGATCGCGGGGCAGCGGTCACCGGCGCCAGCGCCGACGTCGGCAAGCTCCTTGAGCAGGTTGCCGAGGCCGATCGCGCGGTCGACACCAAGCGTCCCAAGAAGACCAGCGCCGTCGGCGAGCTTGGCGGATGGGTGATCGCCAGCGGCCGGACCTTCACCGGCCTGCTCGGCTTCTTCGGCGCGACCCTGATCGGTTTCGCGTCGGTCCTGACCCACCCCAAGCGCTTCCGCTACAATGCGGTCGTCCAGCAGTTCGACGTCGTCGGAGTCCGCGCGCTCGGGATCATCGGCCTGATGAGCTTCCTCATCGGGATCGTCATCGGCCAGCAGGGCGCGGTCCAGCTCCAGCAGTTCGGCGCCGAGGTCTACACCATCAACCTCATCGGCCGGATCACGGTCCGCGAACTCGGGCCGTTGATGACCGCGATCATGGTCGCCGGCCGCTCTGGCTCGGCGTTCGCGGCGCAGATCGGGACCATGAAGATCACCGAGGAAGTGGACGCGATGCGCACCATCGGCGTCCCGCCGGTGGAAGCGCTGGTGGTACCGCGCATCCTCTCGACCATCCTCATCATGCCGCTGCTCGCCTTCTGGGCAATGCTGACCGCGATCGTCGGCGGCGGCGTCTTCTGCTGGATCGGGCTTGATATCCCGCCGCTCACCTACATCCAGCGCATTTCCGAAGTCGTCCCCGCGACCGACCTGTGGGTCGGCCTGATCAAGGCGCCGGTGTTCGGCTTCATCATCGCGCTCGCCGGCTGCTTCCAGGGCATGCTGGTCGCCAACGACGCCGAGCAGGTCGGCCTCAAGACCACCGCGGCGGTGGTCCAGTCGATCTTCCTCGTGATCGTCCTCGACGCGGTGTTCGCGGTCTTCTTCAGCTCGATCGGCTGGATCTGATGAGCACCGACTTCCCCCAGTCCAGCCCGATCCTGCCCGACGGTGAGACCCCGATCATCCGGGTCCGCGGGCTCGAGAACCGGTTCGGCGACCAGTTCGTCCACAAGGACCTCGACCTCGACGTCCGCCGGGGCGAGATCATCGGCGTGGTCGGCGGCTCGGGCACCGGCAAGTCGGTGCTGATGCGCTCGATCATCGGCCTCCAGACGCCGTCCGCCGGCGAGGTCGAGGTGCTCGGCGAGAATATGGTCGGGCGTCCCGAGGACGAGGCCAAGAACATCCGCCGCCGCTGGGGCATCCTGTTCCAGAACGGTGCGCTCTTCTCGACCCTGACCGTGGCCGAGAACGTCCAGGTTCCGATCCGGGAATATTTCCCGTTCATCAAGGAGCCGCTGCTGGGCGAGATCGCCGGCTACAAGATCGCGATGAGCGGCCTTCCCGACAACGCCGGGGCCAAGTTCCCGAGCGAGCTGTCGGGCGGCATGCGCAAGCGGGCCGGACTGGCCCGCGCGCTTGCGCTCGACCCCGAGCTGTTGTTCCTCGACGAGCCGACTGCCGGCCTCGACCCGATTGGCGCGCAGGCCTTCGACCAGCTCATCCGGGGCTTGCAGAATCGGCTCGACCTCACCGTCTTCCTCATCACCCACGACCTCGACAGCCTCTACGCCATCTGCGACCGGGTCGCGGTGCTGGCCGACGGCAAGGTCATCGCGGTCGACACGATCGACCGGCTGCTTCAGCTGGACCATCCCTGGATCCAGGAATATTTCAACGGACCCCGCGGCCGCGCCGCGGCGGCGGCATAGCGAGCGCTCATGGAAACTCGGTCCAATCAGGTGCTCGTCGGCACCGTCGTCCTCGCGCTTCTGGTCGCGCTGCTGTTCTTCACGGTGTGGATCGTCGGTCTCAACACCGAGAAGCGCAAATGCTTCGACATCTACTTCAGCCAGGGCGTCGGCGGCCTCAATCGCGGCTCCAACGTCAGCTTCTCGGGCGTTCCCGTGGGCCAGATCACCAAGGTCTCGCTGCTTCCCGACCGGCCCGAGTTCGTCTGGGTCCGGATCGAGGTCGATGATTCCACCCCGGTGCTCCAGGGAACCACCGCCCAGATCAAGGGCGTCGGCTTCACCGGCGTCAGCGAGATCCAGCTCGACGGTGCGGTCAAGGGCGCTCGTCCGCTGACCTCGGTCGGCCCGCAGGGCTGCCCGGTCGTGCCGAGCTCGGCCGGCGGCCTTGGCGCGCTGCTCAATTCGGCCCCGGAGCTCCTCGAGCGCATCCAGCGCCTGACCGAGCGGCTGACCGAACTGCTCAGCGACCGCAACCAGAATGCGATCTCGGACATCCTCGAGAACATCGACAAGACCAGCAAGGTGCTGGCGGATCGCGCGCCCGAGATGGCCGACACGCTGGCCGAAGCGCGGGTCGCCGCGCGCAACGCCGGCCGTGCCGCCGACGAGGTCGCCAAGCTCGCCAACAGCAGCAACGTGGTGGTGCAGCGCGACGTGCAGCCGGCCGCGGCGGATCTCCGCAGGACGCTGCAGTCGCTGCAGCAGACCTCGGCCAAGATCGATTCGCTGGTCGCCGATGCGCAGCCCGGCGTGCAGAATTTCTCCAAGTCGACGCTGCCCGAGGTCAATCGCCTCGTGCGCGACCTGCGCGACCTGACGACCAGCCTCGACGGGGTGTCGAGCAGGCTCGAGCAGGGCGGCGTCACGGGCGTGCTCGGCGCGCCCAAGCTCCCCGACCACAATCCCGGAAAGTCCCGCTGATGCGCCGCTTCGTTCCCGCCTTCGCCGCTCTTGCGCTCGCCGGCTGCTTCGGCGGCGCCAAGGTCCCGCCGACGCTGCTGACCCTCAGCCCGGCGGTGGCCGACGCGGCCTTCGACCGCACCAGCGCCGCCGGAGAGGCGATCTCGATCGAAGTCCCGGTCGCCTCGAAGGAGATCCGGCAGGTCCGCGTGCCCGTCCAGGAAGCGCCGGGGCAGGTCACCTACGTCAAGAACCTGCAATATGTCGAAAGCCCCGACCGTCTGTTCCAGCAGCTGCTGAGCGAGACGGTCAAGCGCACGACCGGACGCGTGGTCGTCGACCCGCGCCAGACCGGAGTCGACCCGGGCACCCGGGTCTCGGGCGTGCTCCAGCGCTTCGGCTATGACAGCGCCTCGCGGACCGTGGTCGTGACCTACGACGCGACCGCGACCCGCGGCGTCACCGTCCAGTCCCGCCGCTTCACCGCCTCGGCCCCGGCCGACGGCACCGCCGCGACAGTCGGCCCGGCCCTCAACTCGGCCGCCAACACCGTCGCCCGCCAGTTCGCAGGATGGATCGGGGGCTAGGCTAGCAAGAACCTCCCGATTGCGCCGCAACCGGGAGGATCTTGATCACCCCAGGCTCTTGCTCGCCAGCTCGAACACGTCCTTGCTGAGCCCCGGCTCGCGCAGGATCCGCTCCAGCGCCGCGCGCATCTTCGCGGCGCGGCCCTCCTCGATCCTGCGCCACCGGCCAAGCGGGGCGACGAACCGCGCCGCGGTCTGCGGATTGAGCTTGTCCGCCGCGACGATCGTCTCGGCCAGCCAGTCGTAGCCGGCCCCGTCGGCGCGGTGGAAGGCCGAGGGCGTGCTTGCGAAATTGCCGGCAAGCGCGCGCAGGCGGTTGGGGTTGGTCATGGTGAAGGCCGGATGGCGCATCAGCGCCTCGACCTTCTCGAGCGTCGCTTCGCCCGGCACCGATGCCTGCACCGCGAACCACTTGTCGATGACCAGCGCATCGTCCTCGAAGCGCGCGTAGAAGTCGCCGAGCGCCTCCTCGGCCTTGTCGCCGCCGAGCATCGCCAGCGTCATCAGCGCCGACTGTCGCTCGGTCATCGTGCGGGCTCCCGCATATTGGCGGCTGGCAAGCGCCTCGCCCACTTTCGGGTCGCCCGCCCCGAGCAGCGCAAGGGTCGCGCCGCGCAGTCGACGCTGCCCCTTGGCTTCGCCCGACAGGCTGGCCGGATCGGCTCCGCCCGCCGCCATGTGCGCGCGCGACAGGTCGTCGCTCAGGCCCTGTCCGATCGCCCGGCGCATCGCCTCGCGGACGTCGTGCACCCGGCCCGGGTCCGCCCGGTTGAGCTTCTCGATCAGCTGGCTCTCGGCGGGGAGCGCGATGGCGTCGGCCTTGAACGCCGGGTCGAGCTGATTCGAGCGAAGCGTCGCGCCGACCGCGGCC
Source organism: Sphingomonas swuensis (assembly GCF_039538045.1). Taxonomy (NCBI): domain Bacteria; kingdom Pseudomonadati; phylum Pseudomonadota; class Alphaproteobacteria; order Sphingomonadales; family Sphingomonadaceae; genus Sphingomonas; species Sphingomonas swuensis. Next base: position 391,257 of record NZ_BAABBQ010000001.1, read on the forward strand.
ACCACCGCGTCGGTCCGCAGATCGGCTCCGCGGATCGCCGCCAGCAGGTCGCGCGCCATCAGTTCCTGCCCGGCCTCGTAGCGGGCGAAGCTGTCGGGATCGCTCGCTGCGAGCGCCTCGATCTCGCCCGGGCGGCGCTCGGCCTCGATCACCACCGGGGCCGAGAAGCCGCGGTTGATCGAAAGGAACGCCGGCTCGCCGACCTCCGCGAAGGGTTCGACCTGCTCGGCGGAGGTCAGCAGCACGGTCCGTTCAGGCCCGAGCTCGCGACCGCTGTCGGCGCCGATCAGCGCGACCCGGAGCGGAATGACCATCGGCTTCTTGGCCTCCTGCCCGGGGGTCGGCGGGACGTCCTGCCGGAGGTGAAGCGCGGCCTTGCCGTCCTTCTGCTCGAGCCGCGCATGGACCTTCGGCGTCCCGGCCTGGCTGTACCAGCGGCGGAACTGGCCAAGGTCGACCCCGCTCGCATCCTCCATCGCGCGGACGAAGTCCTCGCAGGTCACCGCCTGCCCGTCGTGCCGTTCGAAGTAGAGGTCGGTGCCCTTTCGATAGCGCTCGGGGCCGAGGATCGTGCGCATCATCCGGATGACTTCCGCGCCCTTGTTGTAGACGGTCGCGGTGTAGAAGTTGGCGATCTCCATGTAGCTGTCGGGCCGGATCGGGTGGGCAAGTGGTCCCGCATCCTCGGGGAACTGCGCCGCGCGCAAGGTCCGCACCTGGTCGATCCGCTGCACCGCCTCCGACCCCATGTCCTCGCTGAAGCCCTGGTCGCGGAAGACTGTCAGGCCCTCCTTGAGGCTGAGCTGGAACCAGTCGCGGCAGGTGACCCGGTTGCCCGACCAGTTGTGGAAATATTCGTGCGCCACCACCGCCGCGACCGCGTCGATGTCCGCGTCGGTCGCGGTCTCGGGGTCGGCCAGCACGTAGCGGGTGTTGAAGATGTTGAGGCCCTTGTTCTCCATCGCTCCGAAGTTGAAGTCGCTGACGGCGACGATGTTGAACCGGTCGAGGTCATATTCGCGGCCGTAGACCCGCTCGTCCCAGGCGAAGGCGTCCTTGAGCGCCTGCATCGCAAGCTGGGTCTTCGGAAGGTCCGCCTCGCGCACCCAGATTCCGAGATCGACCGTCCGTCCGCTCGCGGTCCGGAAGCTGTCCTGGTTGCAGGCAAGGTCGCCCGCGACGATCGCGAAGAGGTAGCAGGGCTTGGGGAAGGGATCTTCCCACAGCGCCCAGTGACTTCCACCCGGGCCGATCCCGCTGTCGACCGGATTGCCGTTGGCGAGCAGGATCGGGAATGCGTGCTGGTCGGCCGAGAGCCGCACCGTGTAGCGGCTGAGCACGTCGGGCCGGTCGGGGAAGAAGGTGATCCGCCGGAAGCCCTCGGCCTCGCACTGGGTGCAGAGGATCCCGCCCGACGCGTAGAGCCCCATCAGCTGGCTGTTCTTATCGGGGAGGATCGCGACCTCGGTCTCGACCACCGCGGCCGGGCCGGCCAGGTCGACCACCAGCCGCCCGTCCTCGAACCGAGGCTCGACCGCCGCGCCGTCGACCCGCACCCCGAGTAGCTCCAGTTCCTCCCCGTCGAGGCGAAGCGGCCGGTCGTGCTCGCCGTTGCGGGTGACGCTCAGCCGTGCCTTGACGATCGTCCGCGCCGGATCGAGCTCGAAGCTCAGCGCGACTTCCGGCACCAGCCAGTCGGGCGCCCGATAATCCTCGCGGCGAATGGCGGCGGGAGCGGCGGCGGCGGCCTCGAGGCCAGGACGAATGTCGAGCATGACCAATGCCGTATCGGGCGCACTGGCCAGCGACAAGCCGCCCTCGGCGCTGCTCATCCCGCCCCCTGTGCAAACAAGCCCGAGGGGCGCTATGCCGGGGCATATTCCGGGGGGAAGACACGATGATCACGCACAGCATCGCCGCCGCGACCGCGTCCGGCTTCGACGTCGAGGCCGCGACCCGCGCCTATCTGGCCATGGTCCAGGGACCCGCCCGAGCCCGCTCCGACGCCTATTTCGAAGGCGGCTACTGGCTGCTGCTGTGGGGCACGCTGCTGAGCGTGCTGGTCAACTGGGCGCTGCTGCACTTCGGCTGGTCGGCGCGGTGGAGCGCCTGGGCAAGCCGCCGCACCGCGCGGCCGTGGCTCCGCACCATGCTCTACGCGCTGCCCTACATCCTCGCGACGAGCCTGCTGCTGCTGCCCTGGACCATCTACACCGACTTCTTCCGCGAGCATCAATATGGCCTGTCGAATCTCGGCTTCGGCGGCTGGGCGACGCAGGAAGTCACCAGCCTCATCGTCTCGCTGGTCGTTGGCCCGTTGATCCTCGCCGCCATCTTCGCCGTGATCCGCCGCGCGCCGCGCAGCTGGTGGCTGTGGGGAGCCGGCGTGCTGACCGCCTTCACCGCCTTCGGGGCGCTGCTCTCGCCCGTCTTCATCGCGCCCCTGTTCAACGACTTCACGCCGATGCAGCAGGGTCCGCTGCGCGACCAGATCCTGGCGATGGCGCACGCCCAGCACATCCCCGCCGACAACGTCTATGTCTCGAACGCCTCGAAGCAGAGCGACCGGGTCTCGGCGAATGTCTCGGGTCTCGGGCCGACGATCCGGATCACGCTCAACGACAATCTTCTCCGCCGCGTGCCGCCCGAAGGGATCAAGGCGGTGATGGGCCATGAGATTGGCCATTACGTCCTCAACCATATTCCCCGGTTGATCGCCGCCTTCGCCGCCATCTTCCTGGTCCTGTTCTTCGCCCTGTGGTGGCTCTCGCCCCGGCTGCTCGAGCGTCACCGCGCGCGCTGGAAGGTCGAGGGGGTCGCCGACCCGGCGGTGCTCCCCCTGTTCGCCGCCATCACCGCGGTCGTCATGCTGCTGCTGACCCCGGCGACCAAGAGCATCATCCGGGTCAACGAGATCGAAGCCGACGCCTTCGGCCTCGACGCCGCGCGCGAGCCCGACGGCTTTGCCGCGGTTTCGATGATGCTCGGCGAATATCGCAAGCTCGAGGCTGGTCCGCTCGAGGAGATCGTCTTCTTCGACCATCCGAGCGGCGCGAATCGCGTCCGAATGGCGATGGAGTGGAAGGCCCGGCACCTTGCCGAGCTACCGCCCGAGAAGCGCGCCATCGTTCGCCCGGCGCCGCTTCCGCCGAAGGACTAGTCGGCGATCGGCACCGGCTCGGGATCGCGCCGGCTGGTCAGCGCCCAGACCATCCCGGCCATCGCCAGCACCGCCCCGCCGGCCGCCAGCGGGGTCCAGCGGTAGCCCTCGAACAGCGTCGACAGCGCCATCGCGATGATCGGCACGATGACGCTCGAATAGGCCGCTCGGCCCGGCCCGATGGTGCGGATGATCGGCATGTAGAGGCTGAAGGCCAGCGCCGAGGCGAACAGCGCCAGATAGGCGAGCCCGAGCCAGTAGCCCGGCCGTGGATCGAACACCGGCGGCCCGCTCACGACGAGCGCGAAGGCCGCGTCGAAGCCGGCGCCGAAGATCATCCCCCAGGTCAGCATGGTCGGTAGCGGCACCGCCCTGGCCTTCTCGGTGGTCTGGAGCACGTTCGACACGCTCGCGCCCATCACCCCCAGCAGGGTCAGCCCAACCCCCAGCACCACTTCGCTCGCCGGTGCCCGCGCGCTCTGCGCCTCGTTGACGAACAGCAGCGCGATCCCGCCGATCGCGGGAATGGCCGAAAGGATGAAGCTCCGCCCCGGCTTGTGCCCGGTCCAGGCCCAGGCGAGCAGGCTGTTGGGGATGAGCAGCAGCGCGAAGACGCAGGCGACCAGCCCGCTCGTGATGTGATGCTCGGCGAGATAGACCGCGTTGAAATTGACGCAGAACTGGCAAAAGCCGAACAAGGCCGCGACTTTCCACGCGCCCGGCGGAAGCCTGAGGCCGCTGCCCTGCCAGCGCGTATAGGCCGCCATCGCCGCGGCCGCGATGACGAAGCGGTAGGCGACCGACCAGTGCGCCGGGACGACCCCCAGCTGGTCGCGGATGACGATCCAGGTCGAACCCCAGATCAGCGTGATGATGCAGAAGAAGAGGAGGACGGTGCCGCGCCCGAGCGGGGCGCTCACAGCGCCTCGATCGCCCGGGCGAGCCGCTCGACGGCGTCCATGTCCTGGTCCCAGCTGGTCACCAGCCGCGCTTCGCCGATCCCCCAGTCGTAGAAGTCGAAGCCCTTGCCTCGGAGCGCTTCTGCCTCATCGGCGGTGACCCGAAGGAACACCTCATTGGCCTCGACCGGAAACACCAGCCGCTCGCCCGCCGCCTCGGCCAGCCGCCGCGCCGCCGCATTGGCCTTGCGGCCATTGTCGAGCCAGATTCCGTCTTCGACCATCGCCAGCAGCTGCGCCGCCAGGTAGCGGCCCTTGCTCAGCAGGTGCCCCGAGCGCTTGCGGCGGCGGCGGATGCCGTCGGCAAGCTCGGGATCGAACAGGATCAGCGCCTCGGCCGACAGCCCGCCATTCTTGACGAAGCCGAACGACAGCGCGTCGACCCCCGCGCGCCAGGTCAGGTCGGCGACGCTCGACCCGGTCGAGGCGACCGCATTGGCGAAGCGCGCCCCGTCGAGATGGAAGCGGAGCCCGTGGCGCTTCGCCCAGTCGCCCAGCTCCTGGGTCTCGGCAGCCGAATAGGTCAGGCCATATTCGGTCGCGTTGGTGATCGACAGTGCATCGGCCTGGACCTGGTGGACGTCGGGCCGGATCCGGCTCCGCGCCTCCTCGAGCGCGTCCACCGTCAGCTTGGCGCCGGGCCCATCGACCAGCAGCAGCTTCGCCCCGCCGGTGAAGAATTCGGGCGCGCCCGCCTCGTCGACCTGGATGTGCGCCTCGCGGTGGCAGAGGATTCCGCCATAGGGCGGCACCATCCCGGCGAGCGCCAGGCAGTTGGCGGCGGTGCCGGTGGTGACCCAGAGCGCGGTGACCTCGCGCTCGAACAGCGTCGAGAAAGCCGCGTCGAGGCGGCAGCTCCACTCGTCCCCGTCATAGGCGGTGTCGAGCCGGTCGGCCTCGGCCATGGCCTTGAAGACCGCGGGGTGAACGGCGGCCGCATTGTCGGAGAAGAAGCGCATGACTTCGGGGTGCCCTCCGGGGGATCATCCAAGAATAACCGTCCGCCGGACGGTCATTCTTGGATGATGGTGCTGCCGGTGAGGATTGAACTCACGACCTCAGCCTTACCAAGGATGCGCTCTACCACTGAGCTACGGCAGCACTGTCCGGAGACGGGCGGGCCTATGGCGGTTGGCCCCGCACAGTGTCAAGGGAAGAGAATGGATAAGCAGGAAAAGGACGCCCGCCTCGCCGCCGCGTTGCGCGAGAACCTCAGGAAGCGGAAGGCCGGGGCGACCCCGGCCAAGCCCCCGACCGAGCCGCCGCCGAGCGAGGAAAGCCGCTGACGCCGAGGATGCGGACAAACGAGAACCTCCCCGTTGCGGAGCAATGGGGAGGTTCTCGACCGGCACGCCACAAGGCTAGCAGGCGCATGTGGGTCCGGAATGGGTCAGTAACGACCTGTCCGCGAGGGTCGAAAGCGGACCTTCAACGCTATGGAAGTCGGGGTTGCCGATAGAGCAGGATGTATAGAGTCACATGCGCGATTGCGAATACGCCGAAAGTGACAAGCCATAATGAGCCGTCTCTGAAGGAGAACGAAAGTCCTCCCAACCCGCCTGCGAGAATGACGGTCAAAGTTCGAATGCGGGCAAGAGGTGAGCCCTTCGAAAGCTCAGCGTAGTTTGCAACTTGCCACTTTGGGTAGCGGATGGGCAAGAAAACTGAGACTTGCGTGTAGATGGACCAGTCCATCACCAGGGACACGACGACTCCGGCAATAACTTGTAGCGTGACCATCGTGCACTGGCTCTAATGTGCAACTGAATGTCCGCAATGGGTCGTAAGCAGACCTTCGTTCACAGCGGTGCGCACTGTTCCTCGAGCCAGGCGCGCTCTTCCGCTCCCAGGCCCGGCCCGATCTTCCGCACTACCTCGGCGTGATAGTCATCGAGCCACTGCCGCTCGCCCGCTGACAGCATCTCGGCCACGATCAGCCGGCGGTCGATCGGGGCGAAGGTGAGGGTCTCGAAGCCGAGCATCTCCTTCTCCGCGCCCTCGACCTCGACCGGCACCACCAGCACGAGGTTCTCGATCCGGATGCCATACTCGCCGGCCTTGTAGTAGCCGGGCTCGTTCGAGAGGATCATGCCCGCCGCCAGCGGCTCGTCGCCCCCGGCATAGGCGCCGCCGACCGGCGCGATCCGTTGCGGGCCTTCGTGCACCGCGAGGAAGCTTCCGACTCCGTGGCCGGTGCCATGGGCATAATCGAGCCCCGCTTCCCACAAGGGCCGCCGGGCGAAGCTGTCGAGCTGGCCGCCGCGCGTGCCCTTGGGGAAGACCGCGCGGTCGATCGCGATATGGCCCTGGAGCACGCGGGTAAAGCGGTCGCGCATCTCCTGTGTCGGCTCGCCGATCGCCACCGTCCGGGTGATGTCGGTGGTTCCGTCCTCATACTGCCCGCCCGAATCGATCAGGTAGAGCGAGCCCGGTTCGAACCGCCGGTTGGTCTTCTCGCTCGAGCGATAGTGGACGATCGCGCCGTTCGGGCCATAGCCCGAGATGCTGTCGAAGCTGAGGTCGCGCATCGCCGGGTCCTCGCGGCGGATCGCCTCGAGCCGGCCCGACGCCTTGAGCTCGTCGAGGTCGTCCGTCTCTTCGACCCACTTGAGGAAGCGGGTGATCGCCGCGCCGTCGCGGGCCTGCGCGGCGCGGTGGCCGGCGAGCTCGGCCGCATTCTTGCAGGCCTTGGGCAGGACGGTCGGGTCGCGCAGCTCGACGATCGTCGCGCCGGCCTTGTCGAGCGCTTCGAAGATCGCCGCGACCGACCGCTCGGGATCGACCGCCACCGTCTTGCCCTCGAGCCCTGCGAGCGCCTTCTCGAACGCTGCCCGCTCGTGCAGCCGGACCCCGTTCCCGAGATGCTGGCGAAGCTCCGGCGTTACCTTCTCGCCCGCCACGAACAGGTCGGCGGTGCCGTCGGCATGGACCAGCGCATAGGCCAGCGCGACCGGCGTGTGGCTGACGTCGGTCCCGCGGACGTTGAAGGTCCAGGCGATCGAATCGAGCGCCGCCAGGACCGCGGCGTCGGCCTTGTTCTGGTCGAGCCACTCGGCGACCTGCTGGCGCTTGTCGGCGCTCGAACGGCCGGTGAAGCGCTCGGGCTGGACCGTCAGCGGGGCGATGCTCGGCGCCGGCCGGTCGCGCCACACCCGGTCGACCGGATTGTCGCCGACCGCGACGAGGCTCGCCCCGCGCGCCTTCAGCGCCTCGCTTGCCTGCCGGACCCAGTCGCGGCGGTGGAGCCACGGATCGTAGCCGATCCGCCCGCCCTCCGGCGCATGCAGCTTCAGCCACGAGGCGGGGCTGCTCTCGGGCACCGCCTCGTAGCTCCAGTCGGCCCCGTCGACCTGGCTTCGCACCTGCAGCGTGTAGCGCCCGTCGGTGAAGATCGCCGCCTTGTCGGCCAGCACCACCGCCGACCCCGCCGAGCCCTCGAACCCGGTCAGCCAGCCCAGCCGCTGCGCGTAGCTTCCGACATATTCGCTCATATGCTCGTCGGTCAGCGGGACGACGAAGCCGTCGAGGCCGTCGGCGGCGAGGGTGGCACGGAGGGCGGCGAGGCGGTCGGAATGAACGGTCATGACCCCGCCTTAGCGCGGGCGGGGGGCTGGACGAAACCTCATCTCTTGGCGCAACTGCGTGGCGAGCCCATCTGGGGGGAGCAACGATGCCGTCCGTTCTGCTTGCCGCGCTGATCCTCGCGGCCGTCCCCGCCACAGCCCCGAAAGCCCCGATGACCGACCAGCTCCCAACGCCGCCCCGCGCCGAGGCCCGCCCGACCCGCTTCGAGCGCCACGGGATCACCGTCACCGACGATTACGCCTGGCTCCGCGACAAGGGCTATCCCAAGGTCGAGGACACCGCGGTGCTCGACTATCTCAAGGCCGAGAACACCTATTTCGACGCCTGGAAGAAGCCCCACGAGGCGCTCGTCGATACCCTCTTTGAGGAGTTGAAGGGCCGCCAGAAGGAGGACGACCGCTCGGTCCCGGTCAAGGACGGCGAGTGGCTCTACTGGTGGGCCTTCGAGCCCGGCGCCCAGTATCGCCAATGGTATCGCAAGCCCGTCGCGGGCGGCGCCGACCAGCTGGTCTTCGACGAGGTCGCCGAGGCCGCAGGCAAGCAGTATTTCCGCCTCGGCGCGTTCGAAGTCAGCCCCGACGGAAGGCTGGCTGCGGTACTTGCCGACGACGACGGCTCCGAGCGTTTCAAGCTCAAGATCCGCGACCTCGCGACAGGCAAGGACCTCGAGACCGTCACCGAAGTCGGGATCGGCTCCCCCGTGTGGAGCGCCGACAGCAAGGCCGTGCTGTTCACCGAGGTCAATGACCAGTGGCGCAGCTACCGCGCCCGCCATCACCGGCTCGGCGACGATCCGGCCAATGCCCGCACCATCTACGAGGAGACCGAAGACAAGGGCTTCTCGGTCGGCCTCGGCGAAAGCCAGGACAAGAGCCTGATCTTCGTCGCGACCGGCGACAACCGCACCAGCGAGGTCCGCTTCGTCCCCGCCGCCGAACCGCTTGGCCCCCTGACCCTCGTCAGCGCGCGGCAGAAGGACCGGCTCTACGAAGCCGACGCCGCGCACGGCCGGTTGTGGATCCTGACCAACGACCGCCACGTCAACTTCCGCGTCGTCTCCGCCGATCCGAAGCATCCCGGCGAGTGGACCGAGGTCGTTCCCGGCTCCGAGCGGACCTACATCCGCGGCCTCGCCGCCTTCCGCAACCATCTCGTCCTGACCACCCGCCAGGACGGCCTCGACCAGCTGGTTCTCGCCAATTACCGCGACGGCGGGCAGGAGCGGATCCCGTTCACCGAGGCGAGCTACAATGCCGGGCTCGGAAGCAATCCCGAGTTCGACCCGCCCGCCTATCGCCTCAGCTATTCGTCGATGGTCACTCCGGGCACCGTCTACGACTACGACCCGAAGAGCCGGACACTCACCACGCTCAAGGTGCAGGAGATTCCGTCGGGCTATGATCCGTCGCAATATGCAACCGAGCGGCTGATGATCCCTGCCCGCGACGGCAAGCAGATCCCCGTCAGCCTGGTCTACAAGAAGGGCTACAGGAAGGACGGCAGCCAGCCGCTCTTCCTCTACGCCTATGGCGCCTACGGCTATGCCATCCCGCCGAGCTTCTCCTCGGCCCGGCTCTCGCTGCTCGATCGCGGCTTCGCTTATGCCATCGCCCACATCCGCGGCGGCGACGACCTCGGCTACGACTGGTATCTGCAGGGCACCGCGACCCACCGCTGGAACACCTTCCACGACTTCGTCGACGCCGCGAAGGGCCTCAACGCGGCAGGCTTCGCCAGGCCGGGCCGGATCGCGATCCAGGGCGGCTCGGCGGGCGGCAAGCTGATGGGGGTGGTGGTCAACACCGACCCCGACCTGTGGGGCGCGGTGATCGCCGACGTGCCCTTCGTCGACGTCGTCAACACCATGATCGACGACACGCTTCCGCTCACCCCCGGCGAGTGGCCGGTGTGGGGCAATCCGATCACCGATCCCGAGGCCTTCAAGCTGCTGCTGAGCTACAGCCCCTACGACAACGTCAAACGCCAGGCCTATCCGCCGATGCTGGTCACCGCCGGACTCCACGATCCGCGCGTCACTTATTGGGAGCCTGCCAAGTGGGTCGCTCGCCTCCGCGCGAACAAGACCGACCGCAACCTCCTGATGCTCAAGACCAACATGGGCGCGGGCCACGGCGGCAAGTCGGGCCGCTGGGAATCGCTCCGCGAAACCGCCGAGGACTATGCCTTCGTCCTCACCCAGCTCAAGGTCGCGCAATGAGCCTCTTCCTCGCCGCGGCGCTGGCCGCCGCCGCTCCGGCGCAACGTCCGGTCGAGGTGACCGTCACCCGCCAGGGCGACGCGTTCGAGGCGACCTATGTCCTGCCGCGCCCGGCGCCCGCCTGGGGCTTCTTCCGCTCGGGCCTCGCCGCCGAGGATCGCCAGCCCTGGCGGCCGCGCAGCTGGACCATCCTCACGCCCGGTGTCAGGCTCGAGCGGCGGGGGAGCTACGACGCCTTGGTCGGCGAGGGTGGCGCCGCGGTTCCGGGCACCGTCAAGGTCCGCATCGCGCCTTATGCCGGCGAAGTGCTAAGCGACTATGTCCCGGCGCTTCGGCTCGGTGGCGGCGGAATTGCCCTGTTCGACGGGCAATTCTCGCTCTTCTCGATCGGCAGCGCCGACCGCCTCGACCGGCTCGGGCTCGACCCGCAGGATGGCGGGATCGGCGACAGCGGCACGCGCGTCGATTTTCGTGCGCCGAGCGGCACGCTCCGGCTGGCGGGCGACACCGCCGGCTACCGCCGCGCCAGCAGCGCCGGGACCTACGGCCTGTTCGGGGTGGCGAACGCGGTCGAGCGGAACGGCATGGCCACCGTGGTCGATCCCGCCATGCCCGCCTGGCTCGCCGAGGACATCCGCAGCTTCACCCCGCAGGTGCTCGGCCGGTACCGGCGGCTTCTCGGCTCCCCCGGCGAGCTTCGCCCGACCGTGCTCGCCAGCTGGGCTGGCGCGGACAAGCCCGGAGCCAGCCTCAACGGCGGCGTGCTCAAGGGCCTCGTCCTGATGCGGATGTCGGGGCAGGCCGCGACCCGGCCCCACCCGCCGGTCCGGGCGCTCGCCCATCGCTACATCGCCCACGAGAGCGCCCACTTCTGGCTCGGCCAGGCGATCGACTACGACCGGGTTGCCGACAACTGGATCGTCGAGGGTGGTGCCGAGCTGCTCGCGATCCGGACCCTGGCAGACAGTGATCCGACCTTCGATGCCCGCAAGGCGCTTCAGACCTCGCTCACGGGCTGCCTCTCGGCCTCGGCCAAGGGCGGCGTCGCCGACGGTGCCGAGCGCCAGGACTTCCAGGTCAAATATGACTGCGGCGCGATCCTCTCGCTGGTTGCCGAGCGGGTCGCGGGCGGCGATTATCCGGCCTTCGTCCGCCGCCTGATTGCCGCCAACCGCAACGACCGGACGGTCTCGACCGCCGAATGGATCGCCTTGCTCGAGAGCTATCCGGCCGGACGCGGCCTCGGGGTCCGGATCCGCCCGCTGCTGGCCGGCCCGCAGGCGACGCCCGCCGGGTGGACCGCGCTCCTCGCCAGCGCCGGCGTACCGTCCGCTCCCGGCCCCGACGGACGTCCGGGGCTGCTGTGACCATGCCCGTCTTCACCCTCGACCTGACCGCCGAGCCCGAGCACATCGACGAGCTCGGCCACGTCAACAATGCGGTTTGGGTCCAGTGGATCCAGCATGTCGCGACCAGCGACTGGTATGCGACCGCGCCCGAGCAATATCGCGACGCCTTCGTCTGGGTCGTGATCCGCCACGAGATCGACTATCTCCGGCCCGCGCTGGTCGGCGACATCGTCACCGGGCGGACCTGGGTCGACGAAGCCCCGCGCGGTGCCAGGTTCGATCGTTTCATGGAGTTCACCTCCGCCGAGGGGAAGCTGCTGGTCCGCGCCCGCACCAGCTGGGCGATGCTCGACAAGGCGACGGGCCGCCCGCAGCGCATCACGCGCGAGATCGTCGCCCCCTTCCTGGCCTGAGTTTTCGCTGTCCTACACGGCGCCCTTTTGGCACAAGCGACGCCATGGCCGACCTCCTGACGAAGGCATCGCACCGCAACCCTGCGCACCAGGGTAACTTCGGTAACTTCGCTCCGGATCGCGAATGCGCGCGGGGTGCGCACCAGGGTAACTTCGGTAACTTCGGCCGGGGCTCGGACCGCGCATGACCCGGGTCGTCCTCCACGATTACTTCCGCTCCTCGGCCAGCTACCGGGTACGGATCGCGCTCAACCTCAAGGGCGTCGCCTACGAGCGTCACGAGGTCAGCCTGCTCAATGGCGACCAGAAGAGCGAGGCCTATCGCGCGATCAATCCGCAGGGCTTCGTTCCGATGCTCGAATGGGATGGGCAACGGCTGACCCAGAGCCTCGCCATCTTCGACTTCCTCGACAGCCACGTGAAGGAGCCGCCGCTGGTCCCGGGCGACCCCGATGGCCGTGCCCACGTCCTCTCGCTTGCGCTGACGATCGCCTGCGACATCCACCCGCTCAACAATCTGCGCGTGCTCAAATATCTCAAGAACGAGCTTGGCCACGAGCAGGCCGAGGTCGACGCCTGGTATCGCTACTGGGTCGTGGAAGGCCTCGCCGCGCTCGAGGCGCTTGCAGCGCCGCGCGCCGGCGCCTTCCTCTACGGCGATACGGTCGGCATGGCCGACATCTGCCTCGTGCCCCAGCTGTTCAACGCCCGTCGCTTCGACGTCCCGCTCGACGCTTATCCGACGCTGCTTCGCGCCGAGGCCGCCTCGCTCGCCTTGCCCGCCTTCGCCGCCGCCCATCCCGATGCCCAGGAGTCCGCCGCATGAACCGTGTCGACAACATGACCGCCGGCCTCGACAAGGTCCGTACGCTCCAGGAAGTCGAGATCCCGAGCATGGAAGGCAAGGTCAGCGACGAGGAGTGGAAGCTCCGCGTCGACCTCGCCGCCGCCTACCGGCTGGTCGCGCACTACGGCTGGGACGACCTCATCTTCACCCACATGAGCGTCCGCATTCCGGGGCCTGAGCACCACTTCCTGCTCAACCCCTACAACCTCATGTTCGAGGAAGTGACCGCCTCCAGCCTCGTCAAGGTCGACCTCCAGGGCAATCCGGTCGAGCCTTCGCCCTTCATCACCAATCCCGCGGGCTTCACCATCCACTCCGCGGTCCACATGGCGCGCGAGGATGCCAATGCGGTCATCCACCTCCACACGCCCCATGGGCAGGCAGTCGCCGCCCACTCCGAGGGGCTTCTGCCGCTGACCCAGACCGCGATGCTGATCCGCGGCGACCTCGCCTTCCATGACTATGAGGGCGTCGCCACCGACCATGACGAGCGCGAGCGGATCGTCGCCGACCTCGGCACCAAGAACGCCATGCTGCTTCGCAACCATGGCACGCTCAGCGTCGGCTCGACCGTCGGCGAGGCGTTCATCCGCATCTACTTCCTCGAGCGCGCCTGCGAGGCGCAGATCTACGCGCTGTCGGCGGGCGAGGCGGTCAACAATCCGCCGCAGGGCACGCCCGAGGTCGCCGCCGAGCAGGGCGCGATGGGCCTCAAGGCCGCCGCCCAGTTCCTCGCTTGGCCCGCCCTGCTCCGCAAGGCCTACCGCCTCGATCCCAGCTTCGCGAGCTAGTTCGCCGGGGCGCGGCTCAGCTGCCGTGAGTAGAGCCAGCCGATCCCGATCAGGCTGAGGCCGAGCGCGACGAAGCTCGCGATCCGGACGAGGCCGGTCAGCCCCGAGGCGTCGAGCAGGAACACCTTGGCGACCGCGCCGATCATCAGCACCAGCGACCCCACCCGCCACGACCGCTCGCCCGTCCTAATGCCCCACAGCAGGAAGCCGATGGCGAGCGCGATCGCGGTGATCGAGCGGGCGATATCCTCGGACTGCGAAAGCCCCGGCACGGTCAGCAGCGTGCCCACGAACGCCTGCCGGAGCAGCGACAGCAGCAGCAGCGAGACGAGCAGCATCTGCGCGCCGTGCCCGACCACCCGCCACTGCGCCGGGACCAGTCCGCGCCGGTCGGCAAGGAACAGTGCGGCGGCCGGGACCAGGTACATAGGCAGGAGCAAGTTGAAGAGCGGGATGGAGCCGACATGCTGGCTCGCCCACAAGGGATTGTGGAGGAGCAGGGTGAACAGCAGGTGGTGCGCCGCCGCCGCCCCGATTAGCGGCAGCGCGGCCCAGCGCGCCTCCCGCCAGCGCCACGCGAGGGCAGCAATGGCGAGCAGCAGCCCGTCCCACACCAGTCGCTCGGCAAGTCCCCGGGCCTCGAAGTCGGCGAGGCTGGCAAGCCCGAACAATTGCTTGAACAGGCTGTGCGCGCCGACCAGCACCAGCGTGCCGCCGAGAATGCGGAAGGCGCGGTGGCGGACCAGCAGCAGCGCCGCGCCGGGGAGAACCAGCCGCCACAGCGCCTCGCCCGCAACCGGCAAGTCGCTCGCCAGCAGCGGATCGCCGAACAGCGCGCCGCCTGCGGGGATCGCCCAGCTCGCCAGCGGCCACAGTGCCCAGCCGAGGATCAGCAAGGCCGCGCTCGCCAGCGCCGGCAGCAGTGCGATGCGCAGCTTCCTGCCCAGCAGAAGTGCGGCGAGCAGCAGGAGCGGGGGGAGCAGCGGCAGCCAGTCGGCCGGCCACAGCTGCGCCAGCCCGACATAGGCCAGGAGCAGGCTCGTCCCTTGCGCCACCTTGCGCAGCGGCAGCTCGCTCGCGCGCCACGCGAACAGAGCCGCGGCAGCGGCCACTGCGAGCCAGCGGAGCAGCCCTTGCAGGCCAAGTCCGATGTCGCTTCCCATCGCGCGATTGAGCTGGGTCTCGAACGGGCCGGGGACGAGTGCCAGGCTCGCAAGGAACAGGAAAGCCCAGGCGACCTGCTCCAGCCGCGGATCGGCGGATTGGCGGCGAACTTCGAGGACCGCGGCGGCGATTGCAGCGACCCCGATCGCGACCGCCCACAACGGCAGGAGGTCGGCGGCGGCAAGGCCGAGACAGGCGGCGGAAGTGCTGCACAGCAAGGCGAAGCGGCTGTCCCCCTGCCGCTCCGGCCTGCTCCAGCCGAGCCAGGCGAGCGCGGCGAGCGCCGCGCCGGCGAGGAGACCGAGCAGCCCGCTCGGCGGATGCGCGTCCCACGGATTGCTCGCCTGCTGCCAATGCCAGAGCAGCGGCAGGGCGAGGCCGAGCGCGGCAAGCTGCCCGGCCTCGACCAGTCCGCCGCCAGCCGTCCACAGCCGTCGCGCCGCTGGAAGCCCGAAGATCAGCAGCCCGCCGGCCGCCACCAGGGCGAGCGCCAGCGCGCTTGGCTCCGGCCAGGCAAAGGCCAGCAGCAGCCCGACGGTCAGCGCCAGCGGCGGCAGCAGCGCCAGTTCGGGCTCGTGCCGACGGAGCCACTGGACCGCCGCGGCGAGCAGCGCGAAGAGGCCCCAGTTGAGCGGGGTGAAGCCGCCGGTCGCGACCAATGCGGCGATCTGCACCGCGGCGATGGCAGCCGCCACCAGCCGCAGCCGTCCCCTGTTCCCGTCGGCCAGCGCCATGCCCGGCAACACCAGCCCGAGCAGCAGCACGAACAGGCCGAGCGCGAGCGTCGAGACGGTATCGAGCGCACCGGTCAGCAGCAGCACGAGGCTCCAGCCGAAGCCGCCGAGCAGCGCCCCGATGCCGAGCCACGCCCAGCGCTGCCGCCGCGAGACCGCTGTCAGCCCGCCCACGGCGAGTGCGAGATAGACCATCAGCAACGGGACATTGGGTTCGGCCGACCCGATCAGCGCGGGCGCGGCGAGGCCGCCGGCAAGGCCGAGCAGTGCGCTCGGGCTGCCGAAGCGAGTGGCAAGGGCAAGCGCCAGCGCGGTGACTGCCGCCATTCCGACCATCGCCAGTCCCGGGCCGATGAGCTGGTAGACGTTGGCCGCGACCAGCACGGCACCATAGAGGCTGGCGATTCCGGCCCCCGCGAGCGCCTGCGCAACTCGCTCGTCCTGCACGAAATCTTCCCGCCGTCGTGCCCACTCGGCTCCGGCGACCAGCGCAAGCCCGAACAGCAGGCCCGCGATCACTCGCAGACCCGGCGAGAAGAGGCCGGCATCGATCGAATATTTGACGATCAGGAAGCCCGCGACGGCAAGCGTGATCCCGCCACCCCAGATTGGCAGCTTGCGCCCGAACAATTCCTCGAACGAGAGGCCGCGGACCGGCCTTTGATCATCCCAGGCCATGGTGCGCGATCGATCCGCCGCCAGCACCGGCTCGGGTTCAGGCCTTGGCTCAGTTCCGGCCTCGGAGGTCGTTTCGTGCTCGAAATCCGCTTCGGGTTCGTACTCTGGCTCATCGGCGACCACTTGCTCGCCTGGGCGAGTCTCGGCCCGCAGCAGGCGACCGGGCGCTTCCACCTCGGGCTCGACGTCGTCCGCGGGCTCGGGCTCGGGCGCCCACTCGGCCGTCGGCTGCGCGCGCGGCACGTCCCACGACCGCGTCTCGAGCACGGCGACCCATTGCTGGAGCTTGCCGACACGCCGGTCGAGGTAGATCACATAGCCCAGCAGCAACAGGACCAGCATGGTCGTCATGGAAGAACCCCCGCCGCCAGCTTAGGGCGGGCAGGAGGCCTGGCACAAGGCCGCGGGAGTGGACCTGTTCTGGCTCAGGCCGCGCGCGCGACCAGCGCAGGCCCGGCCCGCGGTGCGGCGCCCGCCTCGGGCAGCACGAAGCGCGCGGCCTCGCGGGTCAGGCGATCGGCCTGCTGCGCAAGCTCCTGCGTCGCGGCCGAGCTTTCCTCGACCATCGCCGCATTCTGCTGGGTCGCGCGATCGAGGGCGGCCATCGCCTCGCGGATCTGGCTCATGGATCCGGCCTGCGCCTGATTGTCGGCGGCGATGGTCGCGATGAGCTGGTGCACTCCCGAGACGCTTCCGGCGATCTCGTTCAAGGCGCCGTCGACCGAGCGGACCGCGGTCACCGCGCCCGCGATTTCGCCCTGGGTCACCGTCAGCTGGTGACGCGCCCGCTTGGCCTCCTCCTCGGCCCGCATGGCGAGCGCGCTGACGAGGTCCGCGACCACCGCGAAGCCCTTGCCCGCCTCTCCGGCATGACCCGCCTCGACCGCCGCGTTCATCGCCAGCACGCGGGTCTGGAATGCGATCTTGTCGAGCCCCTCGATGACGCTGTCGATTCCGGTCGCACTGTCGCTGACCCGTTCCATCGCCGCCACCGCCTCGTCGGTCGTGGCGCGCCCGCGCTCGACCACGGCGATGCCCTGATTGGCCTGGGCGACCGTCGACGCCGCGGTCTCGGCCGCGCCGCGAATGCGGTTGTCGACCTCGACCAGCGCATGGCTGGTCTGCTCGATGCTCGCGGCGCAATGTTCGGTCCGGCGGGCGAAGTCCTGGGTCGCGCTGGCGATCTCGCCGGCTCCGCCACGAAGCGTGGAGGCACTATCGGCGACTTGGCGGACGACCCCGCAGAGGCTGTCGAGCGCCCGGTTGAAGTTGACGGTAAGCGCGGCGAGCGCGTCGCCGCTGCGGACCTCGACCCGCCTGCTGAGGTCGCTCCGGGCAAGCGCCTCGAGGCCCTCTCCAATGCTCCCGACAATCAGTTCGGTCTGGGCCGCGGCCTGCTTCTCTGCGTCGTCGAGCCGGGTGCGGAGCTGCTCGACGCCGCGGGCGAGCGTGCCGAGTTCGTCGGGGCGGTTGGTCCCTTCGACCTGTTGCGTCCGGTCGCCCGCCGCAAGCCGCTCGATCGCCGCCGACGTGGCGATCAGCGGTTCGATCAATTGCCTGCGCATCGCGAGGGCGACACGCACGGCGACCACCAGCGCACCGAGCAGCGCCACCGAGATGATTCCGATCGCGAACAGTCCGAGCAGCCGTGCCCACCTGCTGGTCGACGCTCCATGCTGCTCGATCGCCTCGGTCAGTTTCTCCATGCCAACCTCGAGCTGCTCGAAGCGCTCGAAGAAGCCGGGAAGAAGGCGGGCCGCACCCGCCGGATCGACGATCGCGCGGCCGGCGATCTCGACCGCCGCCTGGTTGTAGGCCTCGAACGGTTCCTGCACGGCGGCCGCGGCCGCGGACACGCTGGGACTGTCGCGAAAGGCACGGGTCTTTGCCATCGAGGCGCGGAACTCGGTGATGCGTTCATCGAGGCTGCTTCGAGCGCCCTCACCATCGATTGCGAGCATCGGATCACGCGAGGCAAGGATCGCCAGCACGTCGCCGCGGATCGCGTCGTGCATCATGTCGGCGGTCATCTGGTGGCGGAGGAGGGTGGTCGCCTGCTCCTGCGCACTGCTCGACCACCGCAGCAGCATCGTCGCACCGATGCCGAGCCCGCCGCACAGCAGAAGCAGCCCGAGCATCAGCCAGCGCACCCGGTCGGTCATTCGGTCAAGCGACATCATCGTCCCCGCTCGTCTGTCTCAAGGTTGGCGGGCCGACGCCCGCGCTTAACCATCATAGGGCGATGCGTCCGGGAAGGCCGTCGAGCCCTCTATTATGGGTCCAAGCGACCCATTTCGAAGGAGCCACCCGATGTCCGCCCCGGTCATGTTCCTCGCCTTGCTGGCGAGCGCCGATACCGTGCCCGCCACGTCGCCGAGCGCCCTTCCTGCTGCAAGCCGGAAGGTCGAGCTGTTCGCGGTCTACAATCTCGACCTGACCAGCGGCACCGGTCGGATCGAGCGGCTCGACAAGCTCAGCCTCACCGCGACCGGCGAGACGGGTGGCCTCGGCTGGCGCGGCGGACGCTTCAAGGTCAATGTCCTGGCCAGCAGCGGCGGCCGGCCTAACGAGGGCGGCGGGACGCTCCAGGGGCTCGACAACATCGAGGTCCCGGATCGCGGCGTCCGCTTGTTCGAGGCCTGGTTCGAGCAGGATCTCGGCGGCGGGTCGCTGCGGGTCGGCGCCTATGACCTTAACAGCGAATTCTACACCACCAGCGCGTCGGCCTTGTTCGTCGGGCCCTCCTACGGGATCGGGCCGGAGCTGTCGGCGACGGGTTCGCGCGGACCTTCGATCTTCCCCTTCACCGGTCTCGCCGCGCGCGGCGACGTGCGGATTGGCGCGAGCGGAATCGTCAGGGCCGCCGTGATCAACGCCGCCGCCGGCACGCTCGGCGACCGCGGCGGAATCGACACCAGCTTTCGCGAAGGTGTCCTCGGGATCGTCGAGGGCGGTTTCGAGCGCGGCGCCGCCAAGCTGGCAATCGGTGGCTGGGCCTACTCCAAGCGCCACGAGGTGCACGGCGCGTCATCCCCGAGTGATCTCGGTCGCACCCGCGGCGCCTATCTCCTCGCTCAGGCGCCGCTCGCCGAAAGCTGGTCGGGGTTCGCCCGTGCCGGCGTTGCCGGAGGTGGCACCACCGCCTTCCGCGCCAGCGTCCAAGGGGGCCTTGAGAAGCGCCCGTTCCTCGCGATCCGCCCCGACAGCGCGGCCGCGTTCGGCGTCCACCACGCCAGGCTCTCGCCCGGCGAGAGGGAGCTCGCCCGGGCGGCGGGCGAGGAGCCAGGCGCGGAGACGGGCTTCGAGCTGACAATCTCGGACCATCTGTTCGGACCCGTCTCCCTCCAGCCAAGCGTCCAGTGGATCCACAATCCCGGCGGTCGTCGCGACGCGGACCCGCTGCTGTTCGGTGCGCTCCGGCTGACGCTCGAATTGCGCTGAGCGCCGGGCAGGCGCGCGAGAATAGCGAATTGCCGCGCTTGAGCATGGCGACCCGGCCTGATAGGGCGCGCTCGGGCAGGCCGCTTTAGCTCAGTTGGTAGAGCACCTCATTCGTAATGAGGGGGTCACAGGTTCGAGTCCTGTAAGCGGCACCACTTCCGGTCGGGTCAATGCCCCGGACCTTTTGCCGATCCTACCATCGCCGCCCGTCCGCTCGTCTGACGAGCCCGCGCGTGCCTAAGCCTATTCGACCGTTGAGCCGCTGCCGGGATCAGCGTTAACGGAACGTAGACCGTCTCTACCTAGGTTGCTAAAAATGTAGGGTACCGGGGGGTTCAGATGGCGAGCAATCACGTGGTGGCGCAGGCGCCGGACAGTCCGTCGACAGGACTGCCATGGTTGCGCAATGCCGCCTTCGATGGGCTCTTCCTCTACGGCATCTTCTTCATGGCGGTCGCCACCGGTCTCGTCGTCATGGTCGAGCCGAGGCTCTTCTACCCAATCCTGGCGATCGACCTGTGGCTGCTTGGCTACCATCACGTCATCGCCACCTACACCCGGCTGTTCTTCGACAAGGAAAGCTACCGCGAGCACCGGTTGCTGATCGTGGCCCTGTTCCCGGCGGTGGTCGCGATCACCGGCCTGATCGCCTGGAAGGTCGGCCTGTGGGCGATCGTCACCATCTACTTCTACTGGCAATGGTGGCACTACACCCGCCAGAGCTGGGGCGTGTCGCGGGTCTATCGCGCCAAGGACAGGGGCGCCGCCTATGACGACGGCTGGCTCGACCAGGCGATCTTCTACGCCTTGCCCGTGCTCGGCATCCTCCACCGTTCCAATCAGAAGCAGCCCAATTTTATCGGCCTCGAGGTCGCCTATGTCCCGGTCGCCGACATCGTCGTGCAGGTCGCGGCCGCGGCCGCCGCCGTGCTGGTCGCGATCTGGATCTGGCGCCGCATCCAGGCCGCCCGCGAGGGTCGGCTGGCCCTGCTCCACACCGCCTACATGGTGATCCATTTCTCGATCTTCTGGATCGGTTACGTCGCGATCGACGACATCTCGGTGGGATGGCTCGTCGTCAACATGTGGCACAATGCGCAGTACATCCTGTTCGTCTGGATGTTCAACAATCGCCGCTTCAACAAGGGCGTCGATCCCGCTTCCCCGCTGCTGTCCTACATCAGCCAGAACGGGCGACTTTGGATGTATCTCGCCAGTTGCCTCGCGATCACCGCGGTCATCTACTGGGGGCTGATCCGGAGCATCGACTGGCTGTTCTTCGCCGGCCTGTCGGCGACGATCGTCATCTTCCAGATCATCAACTTCCACCATTATGTCGTGGACTCGCTGATCTGGAAGGTGCGCAAGGCCCCGCTGCAGAAGACGCTCGGCCTGTCGTCATGACGGGGCGGGGGGACCATTCCGCCAGCCTTGCGTGCATCGCAACCGATCGCCGGCCGAGCGATGCCGCAGCCTAGCGAGACGCTGAGCGCGCCGGCGGCGCTCGCACCGCGCAGCGGCTGGTCGGTGTCGGCGGAGCGCGAACACCGGCTGCTTGGGCTCCTCGCGACCGCGCTGTCGGCACTCATCCTCTATCTCTTCTACAATCGCTCGTGGTGGGCACCCGACGACGGCGCCTACGCCTATGTCGCCTGGCGGCTGCTCGAAGGAGACGTGCTTGGCCGGGACGTCGCCGACGTCCACCCGGGCTACATCAACTTCATCAACGCCGCGGCGATGCGCCTGTGGGGTGTGGACATGCTGTCCATGCGTATCCCGCTTGCCGCGCTGACCGTCGTCCAGTCGGCGCTAACCTACTGGCTGCTGCGCGGGCGAGGGCCCGTGGTCGCCACCGTCGGCGCAATTGCGGCCTCCGCGCTGACCTTCGTGCTGTTCGTCAATCCGACCGCCAACTGGTACGCCCTGTTTTTGGCGGTGGGTACGATCGCGCTGCTGTCATGGCCGCGGCTGAAGCTGGCGAGCATGGCGCCATGGCTTGGCTTCCTCCTCGGCAATGCCTTCCTCTTCCGCCAGCTCAGCGCGGTGTTCCTCGCCATGGGCGTCCTCTGCTGGCTGATCCTCAAGCATCGCCCCGCCGGGGTCGCGGACCGCCGCGTCGCGCGCGCCGTCCTGATCCTGATCGGCCTCGGGCTTGGCGCCTATCTCGTGTCCAAGGGCAGCATGACCGGGCTGCTGCTGTTCGGCATCTGGCCCTTCTTCCTTCTGGCGCGGGCCTGGTCGGCCTCTGGCGTCCTTGCAGCGGCGAGCGACGAGCCATTCACCAGCCGCAGCATGCTGGCCATGATCGCGGGCGGCTGCGCTGCCTTCGTCCCGCTCGCAATCTACCATGGCATCACCGGCACCGTCGGTTCGTGGCTCCACGATTCCCTAGTCGCGCCGTTTCTTCTCACCAGCCTCGACTTCTTCGACGGGGCGAGCTTCGGCGCCCTGTTCGTGCGCATCGCGCAGCTGAGCCCCTCCGCCGGAATGCTCGGCTGGCTGAACCTGGCCTATTGGCTGACGCTGCTGCTCGCACCGGTCGTCCTCGGTTTGCGGGCACTCCGCACCGCCCGCTCGTCCGACGGGGACGCGCTGACCCCGCTCGCGGTCGTCGCGATCTTCTTCGGCCTCGTCTCGATCCACTACGAGATCCCGATCTACCTCAACTACACCAGCTTCCTGACGCTCGCCGGGATCCTCTCGCTTGACCTGCCTTGGCGCGAACGGAGCCTCTGGGCAGGCGGGGTTGCGGCGCTGTGCGGAATCGCCCTTCTGTTCCAGGCCGGGCAGCCCGTCGCGCGTGGTCTCGATGCGACCCTGACCGGCCGCACTCTCGCCCTCGACGCCAGCGCGGCGCATCCGCTCGCCTCGATCCGCACCACGGCGGACGACCGGGAGGCGATGGCGAAGATCCTCGTCCGGATCGACCAGCGGAGCGCCGGCGACCAGCGGGTGCTGGCCGCACCGTTCAACCCCGAATTCTACTTTCTTGCCCAGCGCCGGTCGCCGTTCCGGCACGGAATTACTGCGCTTGAGCTTCAGGACGAGGCGGCGCTTCGCCGATCGCTCGGCCAGCTTCGCCGTGCGCCGCCGGCGCTGCTCATCCATCGCCGCCAGGACAAGTACAACACCCCCGAGGTGCTGGCCCTCGTGGCGGAGCTCAAGCGATGGTCCGGGCGCCGCGAGGCGGTCGGCGACTATGACATTTACTACGATCTGGACCCGCGCCGTCCGGAAAGAGGTGGGCAGTGAAGCAACAACAGATGGTCACCGTGTCGATCGTGGCTGCCTGCTACAACGAGGCCGACAATCTGCCGGAGTTCGTTCGCCGGGTCGAAGCCGCGATGGGCGAGGTTCCCGAAGCGTGGGAACTCATCCTCGTCGACGACGGCAGCGTCGATCATAGCTGGGAGGTGATGGAGCAGCTCCGCGCCGACCATCCCCACGTGATCGGCCTCCGCCTCAGCCGCAACTTCTCGCACCAGAATGCGCTGATCGCCGGGCTCGCGCATGCCCGGGGACGCGCCGTTGTCAGCCTCGACAGCGACCTCCAGCATCCGCCCGAACTGATCCCCGACATGATCAAGGCGTGGCGCGAGGGCTGGCGGGTGGTCACCACCTGCCGCCAGGAGGGGCGCGAGACCTCGGCCTTCAAGCGCCTGACCTCGCGCTATTTCTACAAGGCCTTCTCGTTCATGACCGACATCTCGATGGGGTCGGGCGCGTCGGACTTCCGACTGCTCGACCGCAAGGCATTGACGGTCCTGCTCCGCTTCGCCGGCACCGACCGCTTCCTGCGTGGCTCGGTCAACTGGATGGGCTTCCCCTCGACGACCCTCCACTATCAGGTTGGCGAGCGGTCCGCGGGAACCAGCGCCTACAGTCTCGCGCGGATGGTCTCCTTCTCGGTCACGGCGATGACCTCCTTCTCGATGAAGCCGCTGCGCATCGGGCTGTGGATCGCGGGGCTGGTCGGGCTGCTTGCCATCGCCGAGCTCTTCTACGTCCTCTACATCGCGATGAGCGGAGCCGGGGTCCCGGGCTGGGCCTCGGTCGCCGGCCTGATCTCCTTCCTGTTCGCCATGCATTTCGCCGTCATGGGCATCTTCGGGCTCTACATCTCGCGCATCTATTCGGTGCTGCAGAGCCGGCCGGTGTTCATCATCGACGAATATGCCGGCGTCGCGAACCCGGACTATGACATGCCGCCAAGGCCTGCTGCCTGGCCGGTCCACGACCGCATCGAGGCGGCCGGTGCCGATCATGGATAGGCTGCTCGCACCGCAGCACGGGAAGTTCGTCCGCTTCGTCCTCGTCGGAGGGTCGAATTTCCTTCTGGGAATGCTGCTGTTCCAGGCGGTGTGGGCGATTGGCGCTCCGCTCGGAAGCTGGCGCACGCCCGCCGCCCAGGCCGTCGCCTATGCGATCGGAACGGCCTGGTCCTTCTTCTGGAACCGCCAGTGGGTCTTCCGCTCCACGGACGGATCGGCGGGCGGGGTCGGCGGCGAGGCGCTCCGCTTCATCGTCGCGCAAGTCCTGTGCCTGCTCGTCAGTACCGTCCTGGTGACGGCGGCAATTGACGGCGCCGGGCTGCCGCCGCTCGTCGGCTGGCCGGTGGCGATGCTGCCTCTGGTGCTCCTCAACTACATCCTGATCAGCCGGTGGGTCTTCCCGAACGAAGCCACCCAGCCGCCGCTCGGCCCAACCCGCTCCCACAAGGAAGACGCACGGTCATGAACCGCCATGTCGATCAACGCGAACTGACCCACGAGCGCCTCGGCGATCGCTTCGCCTTCGCCCTGTCGCGCTACGATACCGATCGCCGGGTCGAGGTGCTGGTCGACGACTTCCTCGGCCCCGAGCGCTTGCGCGGCGCGAAGGTCCTCGACGTCGGCTGCGGCCTCGGCGACTTCAGCCAGCGATTGTCCGACCTCGGCGCCGAAGTGACCGCCTGCGACCTTGGTGCAGGGCTGGTCGAGCGAACCCGTGCCCGGGTCGGGTGCAAGGCCGTCGTCGCCGATGCGCTCAACCTGTCCGCGACCTTCGAACCCGAGAGCTTCGACATCGTGCTTTCGTCCGAATGCATCGAGCATACGCCCGACCCGAAACGCGCCGTGCTGGAGATGGCGCGGATGGTGAAGCCGGGCGGCCTGCTTTCGATCAGCACCCCGAACCGCCTGTGGTGGCCGGTCGTCCGTCTCGCCTCCATCCTCCGGCTCCGCCCGTTCGACGGATATGAGAATTTCAGCTCGTGGCGCGGGCTGCGCGGAACGCTTGCCGAGGGCGGGATGGAGGTGATCCGCGAAAAGGGGCTTCACGCCTTCCCCTTTCAGTTCGGGCTTCACGGCCTGTCACGCTGGGTCGACGAGCATTGCCAGCCGCTCCGCGGCGAGATGATCAACATCTGCCTCCTGGCCAGGAAGCCGTCCGCCTGAACTTGCCCTTCCGGCACTGATCATTGCGCGTCCCCGGGGAACCAACCCGCGCCGCGCGGGTTTGGTGCGGCAGGCGCCGCGGTTCTCGTGAGGTGCGGCGAGGGAGGTCGGGACGACCCAAGCAGTTTCGGGTATCGATGGCCTCGACGACGTCCTCAACGGAGGTCTCGAGCGCGGAAGGGTTTTTCTCCTCGAGGGAAGCCCGGGCACCGGCAAGACCACGATCGCCCTCCAGTTCCTTCTCGCCGGTGTCGCGAGGGGAGAACGGTGCCTCTACATTACTCTGTCCGAGACCGAGGATGAGCTCCGCTCGTCCGCGAAGTCGCACGAGTGGGATCTCTCGGACCTGCCGATCTTCGAGCTCGTGCCGCCCGAAAATCTTCTCGACGAGGAGCAGCAGCAAAGCCTGCTCTATTCCTCCGACCTCGAGCTTGGCGAAACCACCAGGCGGATCTTCGAGGCATTCGAGGACATCGACCCTGAACGGGTGGTGCTCGACAGCCTCTCGGAAATCCGTCTCCTGGCGCAGAGCTCGCTTCGCTATCGTCGGCAGATCCTCGCGCTGAAGCACTATTTCGCGAAGCGCAACGCGACCGTTCTGATGCTCGATGACCTGACGACGGACGTCAATGACAAGACCGTGCACAGCGTCGCCCACGGGGTGGTTCGGCTGGAAGAGCTGGCGCCCGAATATGGCTCGGAACGGCGACGCCTCAGGGTCATCAAATATCGCGGCCGGCGCTTTCGCGGTGGTTACCATGATTTTGCGATCAAGCTCGGCGGGGTGAGGGTCTTCCCGCGCCTGGTCTCGGCGGAGCATCGCAGGACCTTCGACCGGAGCGCCGTAGGCACCGGCTCGGCGGAATTCGATGCATTGCTGGGAGGCGGTGTCGAGCGAGGGTCGAGCGTCCTCATTCTCGGTCCTGCCGGCACCGGCAAGTCGATCATGACGTTGACCTTCGTCGCGCAAGCCATCCAGCGCGGCGAGAAAGCGGCGATGTTCGTGTTCGACGAGGAACTGGGCCTGCTGATCGAGCGGGCCAAGGGTCTCGGCCTCGATCTGACGGCGATGATCGAAAAGGGCGATCTTACCCTGGAGCAGATCGACGCGGCCGAGATGACTCCGGGCGAATTCTCGGAGCGCGTCCGCAACTGCGTTCAGATCCATGGTGCTCGAACCGTCGTGATCGACAGCCTCAATGGCTACCAGGCCGCGATGCCCGGCGAGCACGCGCTGGTACTGCATGTCCACGAGCTCCTTCAGTATCTCAACCGACAGGGCGCGACGACCTTCCTGACCGTGGCCCAGCATGGCCTGATCGGCGACATGCAGACCCCGGTCGATGTCACCTACCTTGCCGACACCGTCATCCTCCTCCGCTACTTCGAGGCATTCGGGAGGGTTCGCCGCGCCATTTCAATCGTGAAGAAGCGGACCGGGCCCCACGAGGACACCATCCGCGAATATCGCATCGGATCGAACGGCGTTGCGCTGGGTCCGCCTCTCGAAGGATTCCAGGGCGTGCTGCGCGGGGTTCCGACCGCATCCGATGCTTCGAGCCTCATGACTGACCGGCCCCAGTAATGAAGCGCACGACCCTGTCGGAGCGAGCGCTCGTCCTCGCGCCGCGTGGCCGTGACGCTCAGATCGCCGCCGCCATGCTCAGCGAGGGCGGGATCGAGGCGACTGCTTGCCAGACACTCGACTGCCTCATCAAAGAGCTCAACCAGGGTGCCGCCTTCGTCATCGTGACCGAGGAAGCGATCGCCAGTGCCGACCTCCATGCGCTGTCGGCATGGATCGAGGACCAGCAGGAATGGTCCGATCTGCCGTTCGTTCTGCTGACCAGCCGTGGTGGCGGCCTCGAACGCAATCCCGCGGCCAGCCGCTATCTCGACGTCCTCGGCAACGTCACCTTCCTCGAGCGTCCGTTCCACCCGACGACGCTGATCAGCCTCGCCCGCTCCGCGCTCCGCGGCCGGAAGCGGCAGTATGACGCCCGTGCCCGCCTCGAGGAGCTACGCGACAGCGAGAGCCGCTTCCGTACCTTGTTCGAGACGATGGACGAGGGCTTCGCCGTGATCGAATTCATCGACAGCGAGCATGGGCCGCTCAGCGACTATGTGCACATCCAGGCGAACCCCGCTTATGAGCGGCACGCTGGCATCCCCAACGTCGTCGGGCAGAAAGTCCGCGAGATGGTCCCTGAAGAGGCGGAGGGCTGGGTCCGCCTCTACCGCGACGTGCTTCTGACCGGAACGCCGATCCGCTTCGAACGCGAGCTTGAGGCGACCAGGCGCCATCTCGAACTCGCCGCCTTCCGGGTCGATCCGACATCGCGCAACGAGGTCGCGGTCATCTTCCAGGACGTGACCGCCCGCAAGCGTGCCGAGGCCGAGCTGGTCACTCTCAACCAGACGCTCGAGGGGCGGGTGGCCGATGCCGTCGCCGAACGCGAAGCGGCCCTGTCGCAGCTCCACGAGGCGCAGAAGCTCGAAACCATTGGGCAGCTGACGGGCGGCGTCGCCCACGACATCAACAATCTGCTGACTCCGATCACCGGAGCGCTCGACCTCCTCAACCGGCGCTACGGCGCCGACGATCCCCGTTCGGCTCGGTTGCTCGACGGCGCTTTGCAGTCGGCGGAGCGGGCCAAGATCCTGGTCAGCCGGCTGCTCGGCTTCGCTCGTCGCCAGGCGCTCGAGACCCGGGCGATCGATCCCGCCGCGCTGCTCGAGGGCATGCGCGACCTGGTGGTCAGTTCAATCGGTCCGTCAGTCGAGCTGCGGTTGGTGCTCGGCCGCGATCTCCCGCCGGCCCTGACCGATCCCAACCAGCTCGAGCTCGCGGTGCTCAACCTGTGCGTCAATGGCCGCGACGCCATGAATGGGGTCGGCACGCTGACCCTCTCGGCCGAGCATTCGGTCGTCGGCCCGAACCACAACGACAAGCTCAGGCCCGGAGAATATATCCGCATCTCGGTGATCGACACCGGCGAGGGCATGGACTCCAAAACCCTTGCCCGGGCGGTCGAACCCTTCTTCTCGACCAAGGGCATCGGCAAGGGCACCGGCCTGGGGCTGTCGATGGTCCACGGACTTGCCGCGCAGCTCGGCGGCGCCTTCGAGCTGACCAGCGCCGTCGGCCGCGGGACTCGCGCCGACCTCTACCTCCCGGTCGCCCAGACCGACGCGCAGCCGCTGAGCATCGCCCGCTCCGACAGCGTCGCGGCGATTCGAAAGCTCAAGGTGCTCCTGGTCGACGACGAGGATCTGGTCCGCGCCGGAACCGCCGAGATGCTGCGCGACATCGGACATGAGGTCCACGAAGCGTCTGGGGGTTCGCAGGCGCTTGGCATTCTGGCGTCCGGACTCGCGGCCGACGTGATCGTCACCGACTACATGATGCCGCGGATGAACGGCGCTGAATTTGCGACACGGGTTCACCAGCAGTCTCCGGCCATGCCGGTGCTCGTCGTGACCGGCTACGCGGGCGGCGATCTCGACCTTGATCTCCCGCAACTCGCCAAGCCCTTCCGGCAGGCCGATCTCGCCGCGGCGATCAATCGCCTGGTGGAAGACGGGGACCGCAAGGTCGTGCCGATCAAGCGCCACCGATAGATTTGAGGTCCTTGCGCAGGCGAAAGGTCTGGAACGACACGCTTGTCGTGTCGCTTCTGCGGCCATGACCCAGGAAACCTACAGCAGGCCGAGCGACGTGATCGCCGAGGACGGCAAGGTCCTAATGGACGGTCCAGACAGCATCAACGTCGCCATGACGCCGGAAGCGGCCGCCGAAACCGGTGCCCGACTCATCGACCAGGCCGCAAGGGCCGCAGGACAATTGCGAGAGGCGCAGATCGATTACCGCCCGAAATAGGAGGTCGGCAGTTCGCGTGGGCACAGCCGCTCCGCCATGCTAGCGCGTCGCGTGCGCTAGCGGAGCGGCGAATGGCGACGGTGATGGACAATCGTGGCATGATCGACGGCTTCGGCCGGCGCATCACCTATGCCCGGCTGTCGGTCACCGACCGCTGCGATCTTCGCTGTCGCTACTGCATGGCCGAGCGGATGGAGTTCGCTCCAGCCTCGCGCCTGCTCACGCTCGATGAGATCGAACGTCTTGCGGACCTGCTGGTCGCGCGAGGTGTCCGGCGGATTCGTCTGACCGGTGGCGAGCCTCTGGTCCGGGGCGGGGTGCTCGGTCTCGTCGCGCGTCTCGGAAAGCGGATCGGCCATGGCCTCGACGAGCTTACCCTGACGACCAACGGAACGCGGCTCGGCGCGGCTGCCGGTGCCCTGTTCGCGGCCGGCGTTCGCCGGATCAACGTCAGCCTCGATACGCGCGATCCGGAGCGGTTCCGGCGGATCACCCGCACCGGTGATCTCGGCCAAGTCCTCGGCGGCATCGCCGCGGCCAAGGCTGCTGCCCTCAAGGTCAAGATCAACATGGTCGCGCTCGCCGGGGTCAATCAGGACGAGATCGCCACCATGCTTCGCTGGTGTGACGCCGAAGGGCATGACCTGACGCTGATCGAGACCATGCCGCTCGGCGCGGTGGAGGAGGATCGCACCGCTTATTACCTCCCCCTCGATGCGGTTCGCCGGGATCTCGAGCAGCATTTCCGCCTCCTCCCCTTGGCACAGCGGAGCGGCGGGCCGGCGCGCTACTTCGAGGTCGAGGGAATGCGCAGCCGCCTCGGCTTCATCACCCCGCTCAGCAACAATTTCTGCGACAGCTGCAATCGCATTCGCGTGTCGGCCACCGGAACCGTCTATGGTTGCCTCGGGCACGACCAGAAGGTCGAGCTGCGCGACCTCCTCCGCTCCGGAGCCGCGGGCACGGTCGATGCCGCGCTCGACGCGCTGGTCGCCGGCAAGCCGCGGCGCCACGATTTCCGGATCGCTGCCGAGCGTCCCGCCGTCGACCGCCACATGAGTGTCACCGGCGGCTGACCTCTTGGACACGTCGCTCCTGCTCGCATTCTGCCTGGCGCTCGGCGCCATGCTCTACTCGACCGTCGGTCATGGAGGAGCGTCGGCCTATCTCGCGCTGATGGCGCTGTTCGGCCTTCCGCCGGCGGTGATGAAGCCGACCGCGCTGGTGCTGAACCTGCTGGTCGCCGGACTGGGGTCGCTCCGTTACCTGCGCGCGGGACAGTTCCGCTGGCGAACGCTGTGGCCGTTCCTGGTCGGCGCCATGCCCTTCGCCGTCGCCGGCGGCGCGATCCACCTGCCGGCCGATCTCTACAAGCCCCTGGTCGGCATCGTGCTCCTGCTTTCGGCCGTGCGGCTGCTCTGGCCGCGCGAGATAAGGGCGATGCACGAAAGCCGCGATCCTCCCATCTGGCTGGCGATCGCGATCGGTGCAGGGATCGGGCTTCTTTCCGGGCTGACCGGGACCGGCGGCGGAATCTTCCTTTCGCCGCTGCTCCTGTTCCTGGGCTGGAGCATGCCCAAGCCCCTGACCGGCGTCGCCTCCCTCTTCATCCTCGCCAATTCGGCCGCGGGACTGCTCGGCAATCTGGCCTCGGTCGGGCGACTTCCGGCTGAGCTTCCGCTCTATGCCGGCGCGGTGCTGCTTGGCGGGCTTGCCGGGACGACCCTCGGCATCCGGCTCGAGGCGCCGCTGATCTTGAAGGCCTTGGGCCTTGTGCTGGTCGTCGCGGGCGTGAAGCTGCTCGGCCTCTTCTGACCGTCAGATGCCGGCGTACCACTCATAGTCGGCGCGATCTTCCCAGGTGCCGCCCTTGCCGCCCTGCACCGAAGCGAGGCTTTCAACCGCCTCGATCCGCTCGATATATTTGGCCTGCTTGTAGCCGAGCTGCCGCTCGACCCGAAGCCGCACCGGCGCTCCGTGCGGGACCCCCAGCAGCGCGCCGTTCATCGCCCAGGCGAGGATGGTCTGCGGGTGGAAGGCATCGATCAGGTCGATACTCTCGTAATAGGGCTCGCTGCCGTAGCGATCCATGCAGTGGAAGACGATGTACTTCGCCCGGCTGCTCAGCCCCGCCGCCTCGAGCAGTCGGCTGAGACGCGGCCCATGCCACTTGCCGATCGCGCTCCAGCCCTCGACGCAATCGTGGCGGGTAATCTGGGTTCGAATTGGAAGGCTTCGCAGCTGCCCCAGGCTCAGCGACAGCGGCCGCGCGACCAACCCGTCGACCCGCAGCCGATAGCTCTCGAAGCGTTCCGCCAGCAGCCGGGCATAGTCGGGCGTGTCGGGCATGGCCGTTCCGTTCGAGCGGAACACTGGCGACATGTCGGCTTCGCTGAATTCCCGCGCCAGCGCATTGCGGTTCATGATCAGCCGCTGCGCCCGCATCGTCAGCCCCTCGGACGAGCGGAGAAGTTCGCGGAAGCCCGCGCTCTGGTTGAGCCGGTCGCATCCGCCGAGCAGCAAGGCACCGCCCCCGACCATCAGTCCGCGCCTAGTCAGCATGGGCGGGCTCCTGCGGCTCGACCGGCCCGTCGGGCAGGCGGTAGCGTCCGGTGATCATCGAGCGCATCTCGTTGATCGGCCCGGCCAGCACCACCATCACGACATGGACGATGATGAACAGGCCGATCAGCGACGCGCAGATGAAATGGATCGAGCGCGCCGATTGCCGCCCGGCGAACAGCTCGTTCAGCCACGGCCAGGCCGCGCCCATGGCGGGGGACATCGCCAATCCGGTCAGCAGCAGCAGCGGAAGCAGCACCAGCAGCACGCCACCGTAGCTCAGCTTCTGGAGGATGTTGTAGCGCGCCGCCGCTTCGCCGGTCGGGAAGCGCAGCCGGGCATGGTCCTTGATGTCCTGCCAGAGATGCGAAGGCGCAAGCTCCCTCGCGCCCGGCACCACGTCGCGCCGAAGGTGCCCGTTCACCAGCGACCACAGGAGATAGAGGAACAGGCTCAGCCCGAAGACCCAGGCGAAGAACAGGTGCCAGCGCCGCGCCCCGGCGAGGTCGTAGGTCGAGGGGATGGTGATCCATCCGGGGAAGTTGGGAAGCTCGAGCCATGGGGCATCGAAGTTCGCGCCATATTCGCCCCAGTAGAGCCGCGGATGTGCGTTGGAGATCATCAGCCCGCTCATCAGCAGGACGATCACCGCCAGCGCGCTCAGCCAGTGCCAAAGCCGGGTCGACAGCCGGTGCCGGTCGATCACCCGACCCGGAGAGGCGGAAGGGGGTGGCGGTTCCAAGCGGCAAGCCTACACGCTGCGAGGGGCGATGCGAAGACTAGAAGGACAGCGTCGCCACCTCGCTCCCGGCGGCGAGCGGCTCCTCGCCCGGCGGTCGCCGGATCAGCAGCGTCGCCTGTGCCAGGATCCGCTGCGCACCGCTGTCCTGGGGATGAAGCAGGTGGGCTGAGCCGCCCTTCTCAAAACCGCGCGAGAAGGTCTCCCTTGGACCCGCCCCTGGCAGCCTCGCAGCAAGCGGAAGCAGTCGCCAGTCGAGCTGCGGCCGCGCCCCGCAGAGCCCGAGCAGCAGGGGGGCTAGGAGCAGCCTCGCCGTGACCAGCGCGCTGGTCGGATTGCCCGGCAGCCCGACGACCAGCCGGTCTCCCGCACGCCCGACCCAGACCGGCTTGCCCGGCTTCATCGCGACCTTGTCGATGACCAGCTCGAGCTCGTGGTCCGCGAACATCGCGCGCCCGAAATCGCGCTCTCCGACAGAGGCACCGCCGGTGACCACCACCACGTCCGCTTCGCCGAGCGCCGCGCCGGCCTTGCGCCGGAGTGCCGCGAGATCGTCGCCGACCCTCTGGGTCCCGAAGACCTCGGCGCCATGCTCCCTCGCCATCGCGGCGACCCCGATCCCTATGCTGTCCGGGATCCCGGCTCCGCCCAGCGCCTCGCCCGGAGCGACGAGCTCGTCGCCGGTGGCGAGGATCCGCACCCGCGGCCGCCGATGGACCGTGATCCGAGCGACATCGCCCGCCGCCGCGACGACCAGTTCGCGCGGTCCGAGACGGCTTCCGGCCGGGAGCAGCGTCTCGCCCGCACGAAAGTCCGAGCCCGCTACCCTGACGAAGCAGTCGCTCGACAGCGAGGATGCGAGGCGCGCCATCTCGCCGTCGCGTTCCACCTCCTCCTGCATGACCACCCGGTCCGCGCCCTCGGGAAGCGGCGCACCGGTAAAGATCCGCGCGCATTCGGCGGCGCCGATCGCCCCGCCGCCGCCACCGGGGAACAGCTCGCCGACGACCCGAAGCATCGCCCCCGGCACAAGGTCGCGCCCCCGCACCGCATAGCCGTCCATCGTCGAGACGTCGGCGGCGGGAGCCGTGATCCTTGCGACGACCTCTTGCGCAAGCGTTCGCCCGTGCGCCTCCTCGACCAGAATCTCCTCGGTCCCGAGCGGCCGGGCCAGCGCGACGACCCGCGCCAGCGCCTCGTCGAAGCCGATCACGCCTGCCAGCTTCCCGACCGCCCGCCGCTCTTCTCGGCAACCGCGATGCCTTCGATCACCATCGTCCGGTCGACCGCCTTGAGCATGTCGAAGAGGGTCAGGCAGGCCACCGATACTGCGGTCAATGCCTCCATCTCGACGCCGGTCGGCCCGCTCGTCCGCACTTCCGCCTCGACCGCGAAGCCGCCATCGTCCGGCGCGATCCGGACCGCCACCTTGGTCAGCGCCAGCGGGTGGCAGAGCGGGATGAGCTCGGCGGTGCGCTTGGCGGCCATGATCCCGGCCAGCTCGGCGGTCTGCACCACCGCCCCCTTCGGGGCCCTCCCGTCGGCGACCAGCGCGAGCGTCTCGGCCGAGCAGCACAGGCGCCCCCGCGCGACCGCCATTCGCGCCGTCGCCGGCTTCTCGGACACGTCGACCATCCGTGCCCGGCCCTGGTCGTCGAGATGGCTGAGGTCGCTCATGGCTGCCGCCGAAGGCGCGGGATGAACTCGGTCAGCGAGCAGGGCCGGTAGCGGCTGTCGAGCTCGAGGCCGAGCACCAGGTCCCAGCCGTCGCGGCACGCTCCCGTCGAGCCCGGGAGGCAGAAGATGAAGGTCTCGTCGATCTGGCCCGCAAGCGCGCGCGACTGCAGCGTCGAGAGGCCGACCGTGCCGAGGCTGGCCTGGTGAAAGACCACCGCGAACCCGTCCATCTCGCGCCCGAGCAGCGGCCGGACGGCCTCGGGCGTGACGTCGCGCGGCGCAAATCCCGTCCCGCCGGTGGTGATGACGACATCGACCATGGCGTCGGCCACCCAGTTGCGGACCTGCGCACGGATGGCCTCAACATCGTCGGTGACGATCGCGCGTCCGGCGAGCGCGTGCCCGGCCGCCGTCAGCCGCTCGGCCAGCAGTCCGCCCGACGTGTCGGTCTCGAGCGAGCGCGTGTCGGACACCGTCAGCACCGCGATCCGAAGCGGATGGAAGGGCAGTGTCTCGTCGATCCGTCCGGTCATCGTCAGCCCCACCGCGACCGGCTCTCGCGATCGAGCGCGGTCGGCTCGATCCAGCGCGAGCCCTCCGGGCCGTCCTCGCGCTTCCAGAAGACGGCCTCGGTCTTCAGCCGGTCCATGATCAGGTCGACCGCCTCGAACGCAGCCCTCCGATGCGGCGCGGCGGCGGCGACCCACACGATCGCCTCGCCCGCCGCGACCTGCCCGCGGCGATGCGCGACTTCCAGAGCGACGAGGTCGAACCGCTCCGCGCCGGCCGCTGCAATGTCCTCGAGCGAGCGCAGGGTCAGCACCGGATGATGGTCGAGGAACAGCGCGCTCACGGCGCTGCCGTCGGATGCCTCGCGTCGTGTCAGTCCGGTGAAGGTCACCATCGCTCCCGCCCGACCGCCGAGCGCCGCCTCGAACCGCGCCAGCCGCTCGGCCGGAACGAGCGGCGCATCCGCCACCTCCACCATGATGCGCGGCTCAGCCACCCGAGACCACCGGCAGGAATTCGACCGCCTGACCCTCGAGGATGACGGCATCGTCGGCGGCGAGGCAGTCGTCGAGGCATGCCCGGACGCCGCGATCGGCGAGCGCGGGCCAGGCGCCGCCAAGCTCGCGCCTCAGGTCGGCCAGGGTGCAGCCCTCCGCCACCTCGACCGTCCGCGTCCGCCCACCCAGTTCGGCCAGCCGGCCATAGAAGCGAACCTCGACCTTCATCGTCCCTGCCTTGCTCCCCTTGGGTGCAAGGTCAAGCCGTCTCGCCCTGTGTCCTCGGTGCGCTAGTCACCGGCGGGCAAGCGACTTACGCAAGGCGCCATGACTCCGGCCCAGCTATCTGTCGCCTTCTTCCTGCAGCTGATGCTGATCATCGCCTGCTGCCGGGGTGTCGGCTGGCTTGCCAAGCGTTTCTTCGGACAGCCTCAGGTCGTCGGGGAGATGATCGCGGGCGTGGTGCTCGGGCCCTCGCTGCTCGGGCTGCTCGCGCCAGAGGCGCAGGCCTTCCTCTTCCCGCCCGAAAGCAAGCCAATCCTGTTCGTCGTCGCGCAGCTCGGCGTCGGCCTCTACATGTTCATCGTCGGTCTCGGCTTCGACCTCGACCATTTCCGCGGCAATGCGCGCAGCGCCGCCGCCGTGTCGCTGTCGGGCATCGCGGCTCCTTTCCTGGTAGCGACGGCCCTGACTCCCTGGCTGCTCGCCACGCCCGGCCTGTTCGCGCCGACCATCAGCCAGGCCGAGGCGACGCTGTTCATGGGCGCCTGCATCGCCATCACGGCCTTTCCGATGCTGGCCCGGATCATCCATGAGCGGGGGATCAGCGGAAGCTCGCTCGGCACGCTTGCCCTCTCGGCCGGAGCGATTGACGACGCCGGCGCGTGGATGGTGCTGGCGATCGTCCTGGCCAGCTTCGGCGACGGCCCGAACGTCGCCATGCTGGCCATCGGCGGAGGGGTCGCCTTCGCGCTCGTCATGCTGACGCTCGCGCCACCGTTGCTTGCCAGGCTCGGAAGCTGGCACGCGAGGAAGGGGCACATCGACCATCAGCTGCTGTCGGTCGTGATGATCCTGTTCATGGCTTCGGCCTGGACGATGGACGCGATCGGCATCCATGCGGTGTTCGGCGGCTTCATCCTCGGCGCGGTAATGCCGCGCGGAGCCTTCGCGACCGACCTGCGCAAGATGCTCGAGCCGCTGACTACCGTGGTCCTTCTGCCCTGCTTCTTCACCTTCTCGGGGCTGAACACGCAGCTCAGCCTCGTCGGCAATTCCGACCTCCTCCTGCTTGCGGCGGTGATCCTCGTCGGCTCGATCGTCGCCAAGGGCGGTGCCTGTTACCTCGCCGCCCGGGCCACCGGACAGGACCACCGCACCGCCGCCGGGATCGGCAGCCTGATGAACGCGCGCGGCCTGATGGAGCTGATCATCATCAACATCGGGCTCCAGCGCGGGGTCATCGGTCCGGCGCTCTTCTCGATCCTCGTCCTGATGGCGATCGTCACCACCCTCATGGCATCGCCGCTGTTCGAACTCTTCTACGGTCGCCATGCCCGCCGAAGCGGAGCGCTGGGCGCGTTGAACGAGGAGCCGGGGCCACCCGCCGGCACCCGCCTCACTTCAGAAAATTGACAAGGCTGAGGTTCGCCAGCCGGCCGAACAGCGTGTAGCTCGCCTCCAGCGCGGTCTGGCGCTGGACCAGGGTGCTTGCGACCTCGGCCATGTCGGCATCCTCGTTGCGCGCGACCAGCCGCTCGAGGATCAGGCTGCGCTCGCCGGCACGCTCGGTCAGGCTCTCGACCTGTGCCTGCCGCCGCCCGTTCTCGGCATGATGGGCACGGAGCGTCTTGAGACCGTCGTTGAGCTGCCCGATCGCCTGATCCATCGCCGCCTTCTGCGCGGGGGTCGGGACGTCGCCGATCACACCGCTGTCGGCAAGCGTC
This sequence comes from Sphingomonas swuensis, assembly GCF_039538045.1. NCBI lineage: Bacteria > Pseudomonadati > Pseudomonadota > Alphaproteobacteria > Sphingomonadales > Sphingomonadaceae > Sphingomonas > Sphingomonas swuensis. The sequence continues at coordinate 427,842 of NZ_BAABBQ010000001.1, forward strand.
CGGAACGCCTCGAACAGGCCGGTGCCGAGTTCGCTCGCGGTCACGCCATAGGTCACGTCCAGCCCGTCCGAGACACGCGCACTTGCGTTGACGGAGTCGTTTGCGAAGGCCGCCGCGGTCGGCAGTCCGGCAGTGGCCGCCAGGCTCGCCGGAACGAACGGCGGGGTGCCGACCTGCGACCCGGCGAACAGATGGCTTCCCGCCTCGTCGCTGTTGAGTCCGGTGCGGAAGCGCTGGAAGGCTTCCTCGGCGACTTCCTGCAAGCCCTCGGCACGATTGGTGCCCGTCGCCTGCAGCAGATTGTCGCGAAGCTTGTTCATCGCCTCCTCGATCCCGGCGACCTGCGTGTCCATCAGCGCGAGCGTCGTTCCGACCCGCGCCCCGACCGCGGCATGCGCCTCCTGCCGCGCAAGCAGCGTCCGTGCCGACAGGTTGCGCATCGTCTCGATCCCGAGCGAGGCGAAGTCGGGCGCCTTCTTGCCGGTCGCCATCTGCTGCTGGGTCTCGGCCAGCCGCCGCTGCGAGGCCGCGATCGAGCTGAACAGCGTCCGCTGCATGGGAATGGTGGCAACGCGGTTCCAGTCGGCCATCAGCGCATCATCCCGAGCAAGGTGTCATACATCTGGGTCGCGGTGGTCATGACTCGCGCCGCCGCCGAATAGCTGTTCTGGAGCGTCACCAGGCTCGCCAGTTCCTCGTCGATGTTGACCCCCGAATAGCTGTCGCGGCGGTTGATCGCGTCGGCCCGCCGCGCCCCCATGTCGTCGAGCCGGTCCTTGGCCCCGGCCGCGTCGAGCCCGGCTTGGCCGAGTACGAAGCTGGCATAGCTTTCCATCCCGCTGATCCGGCCGCGCCCGAGGTCGACCGCGGCGGTCAGCTGGTCGACGAAGGCGTTCGCGCCGCGGCTGTCGGCCCCACCGACGGCTCTGCTTCCGACCGCGGCGGCCGTGTCCAGCCGCGCGAGCGGGAGCCGCTTGCCGCTGGCTACGATGTCAGGCCTGACCTGCGCCAGCGCGAGCCCGGTCTCCTGTCCCGAGGGCAGCAGGAGGGAAGAAAGCGATCGTCCGGTGCCGAGGCGGTCGGTGGTGTCGGCGACGACGTTGAGGGTCGCGGTCGGCATGGCGGCGACGGGAGTGAAGGCCAGCCGCCCGCGCGCATCGAGCGACGCGCTGCCATAGGCGGCCAATGGCCCCGCGTTGAGTGCATTGACGAGATCGCCGAAGGTGCCGCCCGCGACCGGGGTGAGCGTCGCCTCGGCGAGGACTCGTCCGTCGGCCCCGCGAAGCACGAACTCTGTGTTCCCGCCCGCTGCCAGGCCATGCGCGTCGGCGGCGGTGAAGCCGCTCGGGCCGTAGCTGCGCGGTCCGCTGACGAGGTCGTTGAGCCCGAACGCCTGGGCGAAGCCGAGCCCGGCACGGTCGCTCGGACTGGCGGGATCCTGCGCCACCGCGACGCCAAGCGCCCCGGCGCCAACGAGGCTGAGCTTCCCTTGCGCGAAGCTTGCCGTGACCAGCCCGCCCATGCCGGCATTGATCGCGTTGATCGCGTCCTGCACCGTGGCTGCGGGACCGAGGCTGGCGAAGTCGAGCGTGAAGCTGGCGGCGAGCGTCCCGTCGGGCTGGAGCGCGGCGACCACCGCCTTGCCGCTGAACCCGAGCCGGTCGCTCGTTCCGAAGCCCGTGGTCGCGCCATCGAGGCGATTGGGCGCGGGCACCGTCGTCTCGGCGTTACTGACCGCGTTCAGCGCCTCCGCGAGCCCACCGAACAGGCTTCCGATCTCCTCCTGGAAGCTCGGCAGGCGGCGATCGCGCAGGTCCATCAGCCCGCCCAGCCGGCCGCCGATCGCGGGGCTGTCGAGCCGTTCGCCTGTCTCGGCCCCGAGGCTCCCGTCGGCCTCGACGAAGCGCAGCTTGACCGGCGGATAGAGCGGCTGGGCACTGCCCTCGCTCGGCGGATAGTCGAGCTGCCGGAGGCGCCGGTCGAGCAGCGTCACTCCGCCGGCAGTGTCGATCGTCAGCCTCCCGTCGGCGCCCTCGCGCACCTCGATCTTGATCAGTCCGGCAAGCTCCTCGACCGCGCTCATCCGCTGGTCGATCGACCCGTTGGCCGCACGTCCGCTCGACGCCTGGCGGGCCACCGCGTCGTTCAGCCCATCGATCCGTCGGAGGAGGTTGTTGATCGAGTCGACCGTGTAGCTGAACTCGCGCTCGGCATCCTCGCGTAGCCCCGCGACGTCCTGATCGAGCGTCTGAAGCGCGGTCAGCGCCTGCTGCACCGCGCCGACGAAGCCGCGGATCGTGGGTTCGCTTCCGGCCGCGCCGGTCATCGCCACCGCCGCCGCGCCGATCGCATCGAGCCGCGCCGGGAGCCCGCTCGCCTCGCCGGGCGCGCCGAGCAGCGACTGCAGCCGATCGAGCGAGTTCGCGACCGCCTCGGCCGAACCCCAGTCGCCCGCCCGGCGGTAGACGGTGGCCTCGAGAAAGCGATCGGCGACGCGCACCGCCTCGAGGGTCCGGACCCCGCTGACCTGCGCCGCGGTGACGCCGGTCTCCAGCGGCACCCGTTCGCGGGCGTAGCCGGGCGTGTTGACGTTGGCGATGTTGTTCGAGGCCGAGCGCAGCCCGGCCTGCGACGCGTTCAGTCCCGACAGGGCCGAGCCGAGGATCTCCGACAGGCTCACCGCTCAGCCCTGCCTAGCGCTTCAGGCTGGACAGTTCCTGCAGCATGTCGTCGACCGTGGTGATGATCTTGGACGAGGCGCTGTAGGCCCGCTGGAAGCGGATCATGTTGGTGAATTCCTGCGCGAGGTCGACGTTCGAGGCTTCAAGGGTCGCGCTCGAGATCATCCCCGCTCCGAGCGCACCCGGCGGATTGATCGCGACCGATCCGCTGGCGCTCGACACCGCAAAGGCATTGCCGGTCAGCCGGGTCAGCCCATCGGGATTCTGGAAGGTCGCGACTGGCAGCTGGAATACCTTGCGGGCGGTGCCGTCGTCGAAGATCGCGCTGACCACGCCCGTGTCGTCGACCTCGATGCTGGCGATGTTGCCGAGCAGCCCGCCGTCGACGCTGGAACTGATCAGCGCGCTCTGCCCGCCGAACTGGGTCAGGCCGTCGAGCCCGCCGTCGGAGCCCAGCTGCAGGTCGATCGGCTGAGACCCCGCGCCGTTGGTCCAGCTCGGAGTCAGGCTGCCGAAGAGGGCAGGGGAGGACCCCGCGACGTTGAGGCTTCCGTCGGGGTTGAACAGCACTGTCCCGCTCGCCAGCAGTCCGCCCGGCGCGGTCACGTCGCCGGCCGGCACCGCGGCGACTTCGGCTACCCACTGGTTGGCGGCGGTCTTGAGGAAGGACAGGCTGATCCGGTGCGCGCCCCCCTGCGCGTCGTAGATGTCGAAGCTGCGCTGGAACTGCGGGGTGACCGTTCCCGCGCTCATGTCCCCGGCGGTGTAGGCGCCGGCGAACACCGCCGCGTCCGACTGGAGGTTGGCGCGCATCTGCAGCCGGCTGGTTGCCGCCGCCGAGCCGGTCAGCTCCGACAGGCGCACCGGTTCGAGCGCGTTGAGGTTTCCGGTGTCGACGAAGTTGCCGGTCGCATCGAGCCGCCAGCCCTGGAGATAATAGCCGCTGGTGTTGCGCAGGAAGCCCTGGAGATCGGGCTTGAACGCGCCCGCTCGGGTGAAGGCGACCTCGCTTGCGGGATCGGCGCCGGTGCGGACGACGAAGAAGCCGGCGCCGTCGATGGCGAGGTCGGTCTGGCCGCTCGACGCCTGGAGCAGCCCTTGCTTGCTGATCAGCGCCTGCGGGGCCGCGGCGACGCCGCCCGCCGAATAGGACGACTTCATCCGGCCGTCGGTGACCAGCGTCCGGAACTCGGTCGCGACGCCCTTGTAGCCGATGGTGTTGATGTTGGTGATGTTGTCCGCGACCGTCGCCATCGCCGAGCTTTGCGCGCCAAGGCCGGACACGCCGGCGTAAAGGGCCGAATAGAGACTCAAGGCTGCTGCCTCCCATCCTTGCGCCGGCATCGGCCGGGCTCATGGCCTCCTTATAGGAGCGCCGTCCGACCCCCCGCGCAGGCGGCAAGATTTGCCGCCCTCGCGCCCGCCACGCCCTGCCGCGACCTAGAAGGGAGGGACCAACTGGTGAGGGAACAGGCCAATGACGCTCAGGATTTCACTTCGCGACGGCGAGAAGGTCGTGATCAACGGCGCCGTGATCCGCTCCTCGGGTCGGACCGATCTCGCGATCGAGAGCAAGGTGACGATCCTCCGCGGCCGCGAGATCATGACTCCGGCCGAGGCCAGCACCCCTGCGCGCGCGCTCTACTTCCACACGATGATGGCCTATCTCGACCCCGAGCGGCTCGAGGAGCATCACCGCCGAATCGTCGACACGCTGCAGTCGGTCTCCCGCCTCCTCCCGTGCGAGCAGGGCAGGGCGGCCACCGCCCGCTTCGCCGAACGCGCCGCGCTTACCGATTACTACCGCGCGCTAGGTGACTGCCGGACGCTGATGCGGCTCGAGCATGACGCCCTCGCGCAGGTGACGGAAGTCGCCGCCTGAACGGCCTTGCCGCCTTGTCCGGCCTTGCAGGCCGGATCCGCGGAGCCGACCCGCATCGCCGCTTCGGTACCTTGCGCAAGGCGCGGGACGCGCTGCTTGAGGTCGATGGCCTCGGAGGCGCGGCGACCCTTGGAAGTCGCCTCCGCATTGAAGGCCGGGATGGCCCGGTCGAGGCGGAGGTCGCCGCCATCGACGGCCAGACGGTGTCGGCAATGGCATTCGACGCGACCGACGCGCTCGTCTCCGGAGTCCGGGTCGAGCTTCTCCCCGGCATTTCCGCGCTGCGTCCGTGCGATGCCTGGCTCGGCCGGGTGGTCGACGGGCTTGGGCGCCCGCTCGACGCTGGGGGCCCGCTGCCGTTCGGTCTTGTCCCGGCGCCGTTCCGGTCGACCCCGCCCCCGGCCGCCGCGCGCGGCCGCGTCGGTCCGCTGCTTGCCACCGGCGTGCGCGCGCTCGACTGCTTCGCCCCGCTTTGCGAGGGCCAGCGGCTCGGCCTGTTCGCCGGCTCGGGAGTCGGCAAGTCGGTGTTGCTGTCGATGCTTGCCCGCTGGTCCGACTGCGACGTCGCCGTCATCGGGCTGGTCGGCGAGCGCGGCCGCGAGGTGCAGGAGTTCATCGAGGACGACCTCGGGCCCGAAGGCCTTGCCCGCTCGATCGTCGTGGTCGCCACGTCGGACTCCCCGGCAGTGCTCCGCCGCCAGGCCGCATTCACCACGCTCGCCCTGGCCGAGCATTTCCGTGACCGCGGCCTGCGGGTGCTGTGCCTGATGGACTCGGTCACCCGCTTCGCCATGGCCCAGCGCGAGATCGGCCTTGCCTGCGGCGAGCCGCCCGCCACCCGCGGCTTCACCCCTTCCGTCTTCGCCGAACTGCCCCGGCTTCTCGAGCGGGCGGGGCCGGGCCTTGCCGGGCAGGGGAGCATCACCGGCCTGTTCACCGTGCTGGTCGACGGCGACGATCATGACGAGCCGATCGCCGATGCCGTGCGCGGGATCCTCGACGGCCATGTCGTCCTCAGCCGCCGAATCGCCGAGCGCGGGCGCTATCCCGCCATGGACCTGCTCAGGTCGGTCAGCCGAACGCTTCCGCACTGCCTCGATCCGCAGGCCGACCGGACCCGCCTTCGGGCCCGCGAGGTCCTCGCGACATGGGCGGACATGGAGGAACTGGTGCGTCTCGGCGCCTATGCGCCCGGGGCCAGCGCCGAAGTCGATCGCGCGATCGATCTCGCTCCGCGGATCGAGGCGATGGTCGCGCAGGGCAAGGACGATCGTGGCGATCCCGCGCAGGCTTTCGCGGACCTCGCCGATATCCTCGGCGAGACCGGATGAGCGGCCGTTTCGTGACGGCGCTGCGGATTCGCCGCCGTGCCCTCGACCAGCTCGCGCTGGCGATTGCCGGAGAACGGCGGAGGAGCGACCAACTCGCCGCCGCCGGCGAGGCGCTCCGGGACTGCCGAATGGCCGAGCGTCGCCTGGCATCGTCGTCGCCCTTCGATCCGGATCGCTGGTTCGCCGTCACCGCCGCAAGGCTCGACGACCTCGCCGCCGAGAAGGAGTTGTCCGGGGAGCGTCTCGCCGGACTTCGCGCCGCCGCCGCCGAGGCCCGGGCCCGCCTCTCGCTGCTCGAGGATGCCGACCACGCCGCGCGCGTCGCCGAGCAACGTCGCCGCGACAAGGCGAAGCAGGACGCGCTCGACGACCGCACCGGCGCCAGCTGGAGCGTGTCCCGGTGATCTCTTCGGAACTCGCGGGCCTTGCTCCGGCCGAGCGCGCCGACCTCATCTACCGGCTCGCCCGAACCGACCTCGATTCGCGCTTGTGGGAAGCAGCCCTTGGTCGCGCCGCGGGCCTGGCCACGACCACCGAGCTCAAGGCCGCCGCAAGCCCGCTTCGCCTCGAGGCCCTGGTCGAGGCGCTGAGCACCGACGACCGGCTAGCGCCGCGCCTCGCCGGCGCTTCGTCCGATCCGACTGTGGGGCGATCGCCCGACCTGCCCGGTCTCGGCGCCAATGCCGCCTACCAGCCCCTGCTTGAGCAGGCGGCGAAACGCACTGGGTTCGATCCGGCCCTGCTCGCCGCCATCATCGATGCAGAGGCCGCCAAGACCGGGGGCGGGCAGTGGGATCCCGTCAGTCGGAACCCGCGCAGCACTGCCGCCGGTCTCGGCCAGTTCCTCGCGGGCACCTGGCTCGGGGAGGCACGCCGCCCGGGAAGCTGGCTGTTCGAAACCGCGCGCAGCCGCGACTGGCTGACGCCGGCCGGCGCGGTCCGCCCCGAGGCGCGCGAGGCGCTGCTCGCGCTTCGCTTCGATCCCCGGGCTTCGATCGAGGCCGTCGCGGACCATGCCGCGAGCAATCTTCGCCGTCTGCGCGCCCAGGGAGTTTGCAGCGACGACCTGCCTGCCCAGGCTCGCGCCGCCTATCTCGCCCATCATCTCGGGCTCGGCGACGCGCTGCGCTTTCTCGGCCGCGGGATCGACGAAGGCCGGGCCGGGCGACTGCTCGCCGCGCAGGTCGGGGCTGCCGCTGCCGGCCGCCGGATCGCCGCTGCCGGCAGCGCGGCCGAGGCGCACCGCGACTGGCTGCTCGCCTATGTCGATCGCCGGGTCCGTCCGACCCGCTTTCTTTCGGCCTGACGAACTCCCTCCAAAGTTGAGGCATCTGCCCTTCGCTCTCTCTCGCGAGGCACCATTAACTCCGCTTCGGAGGCACGGGTTTACCGCGATTAACTGCCGCAAGCGCCTTCTCCCAGGCATCGGGCGGGCCGGGAATTGTCCCCTCGCCGAAGTCCGGGGGGACCCATGTCGAAGACCACCGCCGCGCTTGAAGCCGCAGTCGCCGAGCTGCTCCACGTCCGTGCCCCTGCCGGAACTCGGCCGAGCCCGCGGCAGCGGGTCGCGACCGACCGCGCCTTCGCCCGCATCCTCAAGCTGCTGAGCCCCCGCTTCCGCCACTTCATCCGCCAATATGGGCTCGGCAACCATTGGGACGATGCCGAGCAGTGCTGCGCCATTGCCGTCCACCGTGCGGTGGAGGCCTATGAGCCCGAGAAGGCGCAGTTCACCACCTTCGTGAACTGGCAGATTCGTGGTGAGCTGCAGTCGCTCCGCTTCCGCCTGATGACCGACCAGCGCCCCTCTGCGCAGAAGGTCTCGGCGACCACCGTCTCGCTCCACTCCTTCGTCACCGGCGACGATGGCGAGGAAAGCTCGCTCGAAAGCCTGGTCGAGGACGAGGAGGCGCTCGAGCGCACGGAGCGCGCGGCCAGCGACTATCTCGCCCGCGCCGCCGCCCAGTGCCTGATCGAGGAATTCGTCGCCAAGGGCCGCCATGCCGCGCTCGAGACGCTCCGCCGCAAGCAGCCCAAGCGCGAGCTTGCCCGGGCGCTCAAGGCCGGCGGCCGCGCCTCGCTGGACCCGCAGGCGCTCGACGGGATCGAGGCCCGGCTCGAGCGCGATCGCGAAATCCTCGAGCAACGCGTGTTCGGCGAACTGGCCGACTATGACGCGCCCGAGGGCAGCGGCCTCAATCGCGAGCAGGTCCGCCAGATCGGCAAGCGCGCCGCCCGAGCCATGGCCGAATTGGCCGAGCAGAACCCGCGCTTCCGGGTGATGGCCGACTATGCCCCGACCATCGCCAGCCGTCGCTCCAGGGCCGCCGCACCTGCACCGGGGATCCTTCCCGACCCGCGCGCCGCGCACAATCGCGCCACCCAGGTCGTCGCACTATCCGACCTCGCCCCGGTTGCTCCCGTGTCCGCCACCCGGCGCCCCGACGGCGATCACCTCGCGGCATGAGCGGCGCCGGTCCGCACCGGGCCGCCGCTCTATTCGTCACCCCTAAGCAAAAGAGCCCGGCAGCATCCTCGCTGCCGGGCTCTACGCCGACCCGGTGGGGGAGAAGGGCCGAGCGTCAGAATTCCTTTCAGTCGTCGTCTTCGCCGGCGGTAGCCCCGACGATCGCCGGGGAGACGGTGCTCCCCGAAGCCAGCGCGTGGAGTGAAACCGCCGGCAGCGACCGGACCGGCGACTGGTAGCTGCCTTCCTTGCCATGCTTCGGAAGGGACACAGGCGCCTTGGCGGGGGTCTCCTCCGCAGCCGCAGTCTTCGCCTTCGCCGCCACAGGGACGGGTCCCTTGGCCGCTGGTGCAGGAGCCTCCCCGGTCGGCGGTGAGACCAGCGCAGGCCCCGCATCGGCGCCGCGGAAGCGCCCGGCCTGCTCGGCCAGCCTGCTCGCTTCGGCGAGAAGGTTGCGCGCCGCCGCCGAGGTCTGCTCGACCATCGCCGCATTCTGCTGGGTCGACTGGTCCATGCTGGCGATGGCGGCATTGATCTCGGTGATGGCCAATGCCTGCGCCTGGTTGTCGCTTGCCATCTGGCCGAGCAGCTGGTGAACCTCGTCGACGTCGGACGAAATGTTCTGGAGCGCGTGGTCGACCTTCTCGACCGCTTCCACCGCGGCGACGATGTCGGTCTGCGTCACCGTCAGCTGGCCGCGCGCGCGTTTCGCCTCCTCCTCGGCACGCATGGCAAGCGCGCTGACGAGATCGGCGACGACCGCGAAGCCGCGTCCCGCCTCGCCCGCGCGGCCGGCCTCGACCGCCGCGTTCATCGCCAGCACCCGCGTCTGGAAGGCGATCTTGTCGAGCCCCTCGATGACGCTGTCGATGCCGCGCGCGCTGTCGCTGACCCGGCCCATCGCGGACACCGCCTCGTCGGCCAGCGCCCGCCCCCCGCTGACCGTCGCGATCGCCTGGTCGGCCCGTCCGACGGTCGCGGTCGACGCGCTTGCCGAGGCCTTGAGCCGGCCGTCCATCTGCTGGATCGCCGCGCTGGTCTCCTCGAGGCCCGCGGCATTGCTCTCGGTCCGGCGGGCGAGGTCCTCGCTTGCCTGCGCGATCTCCTGGCTGCCCGTCCGGATCGCTCCGGTGCTCTGCGCGACCGAGCGGATCAGGCCGCCGAGGCCCTCCACCGCGCTATTGAAGGAATCGCGCAGCGCGCGCTGGCCCGCGGGAAAGTCCTCTCCGATCCGTGCCGACAGGTCGCCCGCGGCAAGCCGGTCGAGATGGCTGGCGAGGATCCGGCCGGCGCGTTGCTGCTCCTCGTCCGGAGTCCTCAATGCCTCCGGGGTCGTCCGATTCACGGCTTCGTCGCGCAAGCGGGCAAGCGAGCGGCCGATCGCGCCGATCGGATCGTTCCGCCCGCAATGGGGAATGTCGCTGGCACGATCGCCCGCCGCAAGCCCCGCCGCGCGCTCCTCGAGGTCGGTGAGCGGATGCAGCAGGCTGACCTTGATCAGTCGGTAGCCAAGCGCCAGCGCGCTGCCCGTGGCGAGCAGCCCGGCGACGAGTGTCGGAACGCCAGGCTGGGCGGAACCGACCACCGCGACGCCGGCTCCGGCCAGTGCCGGCATCAGCAGAGCGGCGATTGCCGTTCGCTTGTCACCCCTGTCTGCAAACAGCCTGCCCATGGTCCCGCCCTATGTCCTCGCACCGGCCCGCGCCCGGCCGCCTGTTGCCCTCGTTATAGAGGGCGCTTCGGCGCTTCCTTCCCGCCCGGGGCAAACACCCGGTCGCCATCGGCAGACGCGACCATCGGCCCTCCGCTTCGTTCAGGCACGATGGCCGATCCTGCATCTTCCCGGCGGCGGCCGTGGCGCCCCAGGCGCCTGCTCGTCACCAGCGCTGCCCGGGAGCACGCCCACGGCCGCGCCATCGTCGCTCGGGCCGAGGCGCTCGACATCCCGATCACCGAGCTATCCGGCAACCAGGTCCGGCTTCCGCCCCAGCCCGACCCGCGCCGCGCCTATGCCGAGGCCAAGGCCACCCTCGCGGTCGTCACCGCGCCGCCCTCCCGGCTCAAGCTCCAGCCGATCGCGCCCAGCGCCGACTGGCGGGTCGACCTCGCCGAAGGCTGCCCCGCCCATTGCGCTTATTGCTATCTCGCCGGTTCCTTGAGCGGTCCGCCGATCACCCGCGTCTACGCCAATCTCGACGAGATCACCGCGGTTCTACCGGATTATCTCGGGCAGGGGCGGATCACCTCGCGCTCGCGCGCCCGGGCGCACGAGGGCACCACCTTCGAGGCGAGCTGCTACACCGACCCGCTGGCGATCGAGCCGCTGACCGGGTCGCTGTCGGCACTGATCCGCTGGTTCGGCCGCTGGGACGCCGACGTCCAGCTCCGCTTCACCAGCAAGTTCGCCGACGTCTCCGCGCTCCTCGACCTGCCCCACGGCGGACGCACCCGGATGCGGTCGTCGATCAACCCGCCCGCATGGCACCGCTTCGAGGCCGGGACCGACCCCGTCGAAGCGCGCCTCGCCGCCCTCGCCGCGATGGGCCGTGCGGGCTACCGGGTCGGGCTGACCATCGCGCCAATCATCGCCGCCGAGGGCTGGCGCGACGCCTATCGCGACCTCATCGCCATGGCGGCGCGCGCGCTCGACGGGATCGACGGCCTCGACCTCACCGTCGAGCTCATTACCCACCGCTTCACCCCCGGCAGCCGCGCGGTCCTGGCGAGCTGGTACCCCGGCTCCGACCTCGAGATGGACCCCGAGCGCCGGGCCGAGAAGCGCACCAAATTCGCCGGCACCAAGTTCGTTTACCCGCCCGAGCTCATGACCGAACTCAAGACCTTCTTCCTCGCCGAGATCGCCGAGCAGCTCCCGCACGCCCGCATCCTCTATTGGACCTGACCGAACGGCGCGGAGCTGACTCCTCTGCGGCACCCAGGCTCGCAGCGGAGCGTAGCGGATCAGCGGCAGATGTCCGTTATGGGTGGAAAGTGGACGTTAGCTTGCGGCGTGTCGAATGAAGTGTTCGAAAGCGTCCTCGAAGGTATGATCGGTCACCTCGTTGGGCATATCCGGCAGTGGCAGAGCCTCTGAAGAGCCGTTTCGAATCACCGTGATGTCGCAGTCCCCAGTTGACCACACAATCATGCGGCTGACGTTGTCTGCGGTGTCCACGTCGATGAAGAACGATGGATTGCCTGAAGCTTCGCTCTCTGCGGTGAACGTAAAGGCAGCTTTCAAGCCCTGCTGACTCAGCGCCGCACCCTGCTCACGTGACCAATCCGACCAGCGATGAAAATCAAACATTGTGGAGAGGTATTCCAGTCGCCCCAATGTCCGCAATGGGTCGAAAGCAGCCATTCTCGTCGACATCTTGAAGGGGAGCGAGGCGCCCCGTTTGCCCATGCACTCGTTCCGACGCCCAAGCGCTGATCAGCCAGCGATCTTGGGCTTCTTCCTGGCGGGAAGTTTGGAGACTGCCGGCCTCGCTTTCGCTTTCGCGGATGCGAGCGGCTCGGTGGTTCTCTCTGCGGGATCCTTGGCCTTCGCCGCGACGGGCTTGGGGGCGAGCGGATCATCGCCGCCGACCGCGTCGAAATCGATCTCCAGCGTCGGTCGGGCCGGGCGGCGGCTGTCTTCTTTCGCGATGAACTGGGCGAGCACCTTGGTGTCGCGGCGATAGGGGTCGGCTCGGAACAGGGTGCCGGAACCGCCGTCCGGCGAGGCGGTCAGGTAGGTCAGGTAGACCGGCATCGGTTCGAACAGGGCGAGATTGTCCTCCCGGTCCGGATCGGCGGGTCGAGGCACGGCGCCAAAGATCCACTGGGCCAGGCGCGCCGCATCCTCGAGGCGGACGCAACCGTTGCTGACCCACCGGTCGTCCTGGGCGAACAGCGCCTTGCTGGGTGTATCGTGGAGATAGATGCCGAACTCGTTGGGCATCATGAACTTGATGGCCCCCATGCTGTTGGCACCGCCGGGCAGCTGGCGGACCCGCTGCTCGAAGCGGCCGGCCGCGACGGCGGCCCAGTCGATGGTCGCCGGGTCGACCAGCTTGGAGTCGCGTTCCCATCCGTCCAGCACTTCATAGCGACGCTCGGCAAGGTAGCTCGACCCCTCGGCCAACACGCGCGGGGCGATCAGCTTGGCGACCAGATCGACCGGCACGTTCCAATAGGGATTGACGCTGGCATAGCGCATCATCGCCGCCATCATCGGGGTCGCCGAACTCGGCGCGCCGACGACGACCTTCATGCTGTCGACAGGCCGGCCATCCTCATACATCCACAACCGAGCCGAGCCCACATCGACCAGGATGTAGCGCTTGGCCGCGTTCGGCGCGGGGAGCCGTCGCGCCCGTTCCATGTTCAGCAACAACTTGCGCTCGAACAGGGCGGACCCCTGATTGAGCGCGGCGATGGTCGTGGGGCCCGGCTTGCCGTCGACGGGAAGGCCGTGGACGCGCTGGAATTCCGATACTCGTGCTTCGAGTGCGGGATCCACCGTCCCTGCAGAGGGCAGGCCCAGCCGCTCGCGCAGGAGACGAACCCGGCTGTTGTCGGCGCCGGGTGTCAGCGGGCCGCCGCTGGTCGGAACCCGGAGCTGCGGCAGGCTGCTCCAGTCGCGCTGGTATCGAAGCAGCTGGCGACGGAGATCGGTGTAGAGGTGATGGATCGGCTTGAGCAGGTCGATCGGCGCCCCACTCCAGCTCACGTCCTCGATCTCCGGCTGATCGGGGGCAAGCTCGGGCTCCGGCGGCATCGCGCCGGCATCGATGATGATCATGTCGATCGCCGGATTCGCACTTGGCTGGCGGTCCGCGGCCGCCGCGCGGCCACTCACCAGCAGGAGCGCAGCCGCGCCGATAAACTTCCATTGCACCACAAGCTTACCCCACGCGCACCGCTGGCCACCCCTTCTAGGGCTGGCGCGTGAACCTCGCAGTAATCACGTGGCTGTTGCGGCAGCCGGCCTGGCGCAAAGGTCCGCTATTTGTGGAGAGCGGACACTCGCGTCCTCACGCAAAATAGGATCTTACGGGCTCGTCACAGCGCAAGACATGCTCAGCTAAGCTGAATACCTCTTTGGCCAGGGGATGCTGGAGAGCCTCGTCGCGTGGCAAAACCGTGCCGAGGTATCCGGACGACCACGCGGAGTCCTGAGCGTCGACAAGAGTCACGTTCGTGTTCAGCTCATCCGACCAGAGGTCGAAAGTGAACGCTATCCGCGCGGAGGGCTTTTCCGCCTCGTCCCAACGGCCGAAGCCTACAATCATTTGGGCTCGAGGTGGCTGGTGCTCAGAGATCAGCGCCGCCTTGTAGATAGCAAACGGTGAGCCGTGCCGAGTCACGTATCGCGTCAAAATCTGCTGGCTTGCACCGCAGCAGGCGCACGAACCCGCCTCGGGCTTCTCGAACTCGATCTCATCCACAGCAATGAAATGAAGCACGGGCTAAACTTCCGCAATGAGTCGGAGTCAGACCTTCGTCCAGAACGTCGCAAACGGGTGGAACGCGGACACTCATGGCTTCGCGAGATTGGCCATGGCGTCTTTCAAGAGTTGCTCTTCCATCTGCTCAGTTTCGGTGCCGACATAAGCCTCCATCCGCCAACGGCCATCAAGAAAGTGCTTTCCTACAGGGCGTTCCAAGAACCCTACTATCTCGGCGAGTTCAGCTTCGGTGAACTCCCAGTTCACGTGGTCCTCGTATGCCTGCTGATATTCTTTCCGATGTTTAGAGTAGGCGTTCGTCAAAGCGGCCATCCGCTTCTCGAAGCCGCTCTTGAGGCCCTCCCGCATGTCTTGGCCGCTCGTGACTTGCCACATCGGGCCACCCGGAACCGCATAACGTTCGAGGAAGCTGCCGCTATCAAGCTGCTGCTGAAGACCAATCGCCCGGAGAAATCGACGGACGAGCAACAGCTTCGACGGACTGGCAGGCACACCGATTTGCGCAGATGGCGCGAGCGTTTCGTTAGTTTGCGGGGGAGCAGCCAGCGCAGTCGAGGTTGAGAATAGCGCGACCACGCCGAGCAGCAGGAAGGTCTTCATCTCCGCACTCTGTCCGGCGCTGCTATGGTCCGCAATGGGCCGTAAGCAGACAACCGGGTCGCTCACTGCGCCAGCCCTTCCTCGCTCATCTCCACGACCAGCGACTTTCAGCGTACCAGCCAGCCCTGTTGCTGCAGCGTTCGCCGCCAGCTCTTCACGAAACAGCCCGTCCCTGCCGAGGGTCCGACCGGGCCGCAGCTGCCGATCCCGGTGTCGCCTTCGCCGACCCAGCCCATCCGCTCGGTCATCACGCCCTTGACGTTGCCGCCCGGATCATAGGGCGCGTCGGGCGGGGTGACCTGATAGCGCTGGGCCTGCGCCCGCCGGCCGCAGACCAGCACCTCGGCATCCTCGCCGCGCGACCGGCACTCCTGCCGTGCGACCTCGCGGGTGACGGCACCGGACAGGTCGGGAGCGAGAACCACGACGAGGAACAGCACGGCGCGCAGCATGCGCCCGCCGATGCGCGGCGACAAGGCCTTTCGCCGAACCCGACACGAGGCTGCCCAGACCATAGAAAAAGCTGTCCTACAGACAACCATATAGGTTAGCTCTTCTGCGAATCGAAAGACCTTCGCTGCCCAGGAGACCAAGCATGTCCAAGGATGCGCCGCCGACAGTCGACCAGCTCGTCGACGATCTCATCGCTCGCGAGGGCGGGTTCGTCGACCATCCGGCCGATCGTGGCGGTGCGACCTGCTGGGGAGTAACCGAAGCGGTTGCCCGGGCGCATGGCTACGGCGGACCGATGGCGCTTTTCCCGAGGGGCGAGGCGGCAGCCATCTACCGGCGGCTCTACTGGCTTCGGCCGCGCTTCGACGCCGTCGCCAGCCGAGCCCCGCGCCTCGCCGCCGAGCTATTCGATACCGGGGCCAACATGGGCCCGGCGGTCGCTTCGACCTTCCTCCAGCGCGCGCTCACCGCCTTGAACCGCAACGGCAAGGACTATCCCGACATCGAGCCCGACGGCCGGATCGGCGAGCATACGCTGGCGGCCCTCGACGCCTTCCTCTCGCTCCGCAAGGGCAGTGGCGAACTGGTCCTGCTCCGGGCGCTCGAGGCGCTGCAGGGTGAGCGCTACCTCCGCCTGGCCGAGAAGCGTCCCGCCAACGAAGCCTTCCTCTACGGATGGCTCGCGAACCGCATCGGTCAGGAAGAGTTGCCGAACCGCCACCGGCTGTGACCGGTGGGTGACGGCCCGGACCACGCGAAACCCCGCCACCCTGTGAACTTCGGGAACTTCGAACGCCGATTGATCCCCGCACCCCGTGAACTTCGAGAACTTCGAGAACTTCGAGGAGACCGCAATGCCGCTGATTGAAGCCATCGTCGCTCCGCTCGCCAAGCTGATCGACAAGATCATCCCCGACCCCCAAGCCCGAGATCGCGCCAAGCTCGAGCTGTTGAAGCTCCAGGGCGACCAGGAAGCGAACCAGATCGGTCAGCAGATGCAGGCCATCATCGCCGAGGCGAACTCGTCCGACCCGTGGACCAGCCGTGCCCGCCCAAGCTTCCTCTACGTCATGTACACGCTGATGCTCTGGTCGATCCCGATGGGACTGATCGCCGCCGCCGACCCGTCGAAGGCGGCAGCCATCGCGACCGGGATGACCGCCTATCTGCGCGGGCTCCCGAGCGAGCTCTACACCCTCTTCGGGACCGGCTATCTCGGCTACACCGCCGCCCGGACCTGGGGGAAGGTCAAGGGCGTCGAATAAGCGTCGGGGCTGGGCAGGGGCCTTGCCCGCTCGCTTCGCTCGTGGAACGATCCTTCCCGTCCGCTCTTCTATGACGGCGGACAGGAGGGATCGTCGACTTGGGGCCTCAGCTCGAACCCGGAAGCAATTGCTGGAGGATTGAACAGGCCGGTCGCGCCTCGGTGATCGTCGACGCCTGCGATTATTACCACATCATCCGGCAGATGATGGAGCGGGCAAACCACCGCATCCTAATCATCGGCTGGGACTTCGATCCGCGGATCCTGCTCGATCGCGGGGAAAGTCGCGAAAGCCTCGGCGACTTCCTGCTCGGGATCGCCCGCAAGAAGCCCAACGTCGACATCCGGATCCTCAAATGGGACCTCGGCGCATTGAAGCTGCTGGTCCGCGGCAAGGCGCTGGGCTGGCTCGCCCGGCTGGCCTGGCAGAAGTCGATCAAGTTCACCCTCGACCATGCCCATCCCGCGGGCTGCAGCCACCACCAGAAGATCGTGGTGATCGACGACAGCTTCGCCATCTGCGGCGGGATCGACATGACCGGCGACCGCTGGGACAAGTCCGCCCATCTCGACGACGAGCCGGGCCGGGTCCGTCCCAACGGCAAGCCCTACGGGCCGTGGCACGACGTCACCATGGCGGTCGACGGGCCGCTCGCCCGGGCGCTGGCCGAACTCAGCCGCGATCGCTGGCGGCGCGCGACGGGCGAGGAACTGCCCAAGATCGAGCCGCGCGACGATCTCTGGCCCGACGAGCTCGACCCGCACTTCACCGACGCCCGCTTCGCCATCGCCCGGACCCAGGCGCCCTACAAGGACTGGGAGGAAGTGCGCGAGATCGAGGCGCTGTTCGTGGATGCGATCGAGAGCGCCAAGCGCTTCATCTACCTCGAGAACCAGTATTTCACCTCGCCCCGGATCGCCGCGGCGATCATGCGGCGGATGGAGGCGCCCGAGCCGCCCGAGATCGTGCTCGTCACCCCGATCACCGCCGACGGCTGGCTCGAACAGGTGGCGATGGACGCGACCCGGTTGCGGCTGATGAAGATCATCGGCGCGGTCGATCCCGAGGACCGCTTCCGCATCTACACGCCGAAAACCAAAGGCGGGCAGGACATCTACGTCCATGCCAAGGTGATGATCGTCGATGACGCCTTCCTCAAGATCGGGTCGGCCAACATGAACAACCGCAGCCTTGGTCTCGACAGCGAGTGCGACCTCGCGCTGGTCGACGAGGAGCGGCACCGCGACTGCGTCCGAGCCGTGCGCGAACAACTGATGGCCGAGCATCTCGGGGCGAGCGAGGAGGAAGTTCGCGAGGTCTTCGAACGCACCGGCTCGCTCCGCGCCACCATCGCCGAACTGACCCGGCCGGGCGAGCGGCGGCTCGAGCCACTGCCCTACGAGAAGCCCGACGGCACCGCCTGCTTCATCGCCGAGACCGAACTGCTCGATCCCAAGAGCCCCGACGCGATGTTCGAAGGCATGACCCGCCGCACCCTGTTCGATCCCCTGCGCGGCCGCTTCAAAGCGCTTCGCCGACGGGGGAAGAAGCTGCCGGTCTGATGGCCCGCTCGTCCCAGCGGCGCCGCTGGCAGAACATCCCCCGGGTCGCGGCCGACCTCGTCGACCGCTTCGGCTGGAGCCCGGTGGCGCTGCTCAACACCGTCGACCGCCTCTATCCCGGCCGCGGCGATCGCGCTCGCAAGGCGGGCGAGGCAGTCCGCTACGGTCCTCACGCCCGCCACCATCTCGATGTCTGGGTGCCGAGCCACCCGGACTCGGCCAGGCTTCCGGTAATCGTCTTCTTCTATGGCGGCGGCTGGCATTCGGGCGAGCGGGTCGATTACGGCTTCGCCGCCGCCGCCTTCGCCGCGCAGGGCTTCGTCGCGGTCGTTCCCGACTACCGGCTGGTGCCCGAGGTGCGTTACCCCGACTTCCTCGAGGATGCCGCGCTGGCGCTTCGCTGGGTGTGGAGCAACATCGCCTTCTACGGCGGCGACCCGGCGAAGATCACCGTCGGCGGGCACAGCGCGGGTGCCTACATCGCGGCCATGCTGGCGCTCGACCCGCGCTGGCTGACATCGGTCCAGCTTCCGCCCTCGACGATCAAGGCGGGGGTGCTCCTGTCGGGCCCGTTCGACTTCGCGCCGTTCCGCGAGTGGCGCGGGCGGGCGACCTTCGGAAGCTATCACGATCCGGCCGAGACCCAGCCGATCAACCATGTCCGGGCCGACGCTCCGCCGCTCCTCCTCCAGCACGGCAGTTCGGACCGGCTGGTCTATGCCAAGAACAGCAAGAGCCTCGATACGGCACTGGCCCGGGTCGGCGCCCCGCACGAGCTTCGCCTCTATCCCGGCTGCGACCATGCCGGCACCGTCGTCGCGCTGAGCCGACCCTTCCGGAGCCGCCATCCGGTGCTCGCCGACGCAGTCTCTTTCTTGCGCTCGGCCCTGGAGCTTCCCACTTCCCCGCCAAGGACATGAGCGGAAACAGCATGGAACATTGGCACGGCACCACCATCCTCGGGGTGCGCAAGGACGGG
Organism: Sphingomonas swuensis; assembly: GCF_039538045.1. Lineage (NCBI taxonomy): Bacteria > Pseudomonadati > Pseudomonadota > Alphaproteobacteria > Sphingomonadales > Sphingomonadaceae > Sphingomonas > Sphingomonas swuensis. Next base: position 446,515 of record NZ_BAABBQ010000001.1, read on the forward strand.
CAGACGGTGATCGCCGGCGACGGCCAGGTCAGCATGGGCAACACGGTGATGAAGCCCAACGCCAAGAAGGTCCGGCGCCTCGGGCGTGACGGCGCGGTGATCGGCGGTTTCGCGGGTGCCACGGCCGACGCCTTCACCCTCTTCGAGCGGCTCGAGAAGAAGCTCGAGACCCACCACGGACAATTGCTCCGAGCGGCGGTCGAGCTCGCCAAGGATTGGCGGACCGACAAATTTCTCCGCAACCTCGAGGCGATGATGATCGTCGCCGACCGCGAGGTCATGCTGGTGATCACCGGCAACGGCGACGTGCTCGAGCCCGAGGGCGGGATCGCGGCGATCGGATCGGGCGGCAATTACGCGCTCGCCGCCGCCAAGGCGCTCACCGAATATGAGGCCGATGCCGAGAAGCTCGCCCGGCGCGCCATGGCGATTGCCGCCGAGGTCTGTGTCTTCACCAACGACCGGCTGACCGTCGAAACGGTCTGACCCGCAAAGGAAGCGACTTATGCTCTACTCACGGCTCGGCACGTCCGGCCTGATCGTCTCGCGTCTGAGCCTCGGGACCATGACCTTCGGTACCGGTGGCGGCAACAAGGCCATCGCCAAGACCGATCCGGCTGCGGCCGGGCGGATCCTCGACCGCGCGATCGAGGCGGGGGTCAATTTCATCGACACCGCCGACGTCTATTCGGAAGGCCAGTCCGAAGAGATGCTCGGGCAGCTGATCGAGGGCCGCCGTCATGACCTGATCATCGCCACCAAGGCCGGCTGGCGGAGCGGCAAGCCGCTTCACCGCAGCGGCCTCTCGGCGGCGCACCTTCACCTGTCGATCGACGAGAGCCTGAAACGCCTCGGCACCGACTACACCGACGTCTACATCGCCCATCGCACCGACGACGAGACGCCGCTCGAGGAAACGCTGCAGGCGCTCGACGCGATCGTGAAGGCGGGCAAGGCGCGCTACCTCGGCGTGTCCAACTGGGCGCCGTGGAAGGTCGCCGCGGCGCTCGAGCTCCAGCGCGCCAATGGCTGGGCGCCCTTCACTCACGTCCAGATGATGTACCATCTGCTCGGCCGCGGCATCGAGCAGGAGATGACCGGCATGCTCGCCCACTATGGTCTCGGGCTGACCGCCTGGAGCCCGCTCGCCGGCGGCTTCCTGAGCGGCAAGTACACCCGCGAGAATCTCGACGACCCCAACTTCCGCCTGTCAGGCTTCGACATGATCCCCTTCGACAAGGAGCAGGGATTTGCCTTGGTCGAGCAGATGCGCGGCATTGCCGAGGGTCATGGGGTCAGCGTCGCGCAGGTCGCGCTGGCCTGGCTGCTCGCGAAGAAAGCGGTGTCGAGCGTCATCATCGGAGCCTCGCGGATCGAGCAGCTCGACGACAATCTGGCGGCCGCCGACCTTGCGCTCAGCACCGAGGAAGTGGCCGCGCTCGACGAGGCGACCGCTCCTGTTCCCGACTATCCGGCCTGGGTCACCCGAGTGGTCGACCAGCCGATCAGCAATGCGCTGGCCGCCAAGCCCGGCGAGCGCCCGACCCTCGAGGCACCCAACGTCGTATGAATGACAATCTCACCCCGAAGACCATCGTCGCCGCGCTCGATTCGCACATCGTCGGCCAAGCCGACGCCAAGCGCGCCGTCGCCGTGGCGATGCGCAACCGCTGGCGGCGCCAGCAGCTCGGTCCCGAGCTGCGCAACGAGGTCACGCCCAAGAACATCCTGATGATCGGGCCGACCGGCTGCGGCAAGACCGAGATCAGCCGCCGGCTGGCGAAGCTTGCCGACGCGCCCTTCGTCAAGGTCGAGGCGACCAAGTTCACCGAGGTCGGCTATGTCGGCCGTGACGTCGAGCAGATCGCCCGCGACCTCGTCGAGGAAGCCGTCCGGCTCGAGAAGGACCGACGCCGCGACCGGGTCCGCAAGGCCGCCGAGGAGGCCGCGATGGAGCGGCTGCTCGACGCGCTGACCGGCAAGGGCTCGAGCGAGGCGACCCGCGCCTCCTTCCGCGCCCGCCATTACGACGGGAGCCTCGACACGGCCGAAGTCGAAATCGAGGTCAGCGAGGCGCCGGCCATGCCGTTCGACCTGCCGGGGCAGGGCGGGGTCGGGATGATCAACCTCAGCGAGATGATGAGCAAGGCGATGGGCGGCGCGCCCAAGAAGCGGCGCAAGCTCAAGGTCCCGGCCGCCTTCGCCAAGCTGACCGAGGAAGAGGCCGACAAGCGCCTCGACCAGGACGACATCAGCCGGGTCGCGCTGGCCGACGCCGAGGCCAACGGGATCGTCTTCCTCGACGAGATCGACAAGATCGCGGTCAGCGATGTGCGCGGCGGATCAGTGAGCCGAGAGGGCGTCCAGCGCGACCTCCTGCCGCTGATCGAGGGCACCACCGTCTCGACCAAATACGGGCCGCTCAAGACCGACCACATCCTGTTCATTGCCTCGGGGGCGTTCCACGTCGCCAAGCCGTCCGACCTGCTGCCCGAACTCCAGGGTCGCTTGCCGATCCGGGTCGAGCTCCAGGCGCTTACCGAGGCCGACTTCGTCCGCATCCTGTCCTCGACCCGGGCGAGCCTGACCGAGCAGTATCAGGCGCTGCTCGGCACCGAGGGCGTGACGATCCGCTTCACCGAGGATGGGATCCAGGCGCTTGCCCGGATCGCCGCCGAGGTGAACGAGAGCGTCGAGAACATCGGCGCGCGGCGGCTCCAGACGGTGATGGAGAAATTGCTCGAGACCATCAGCTTCGAGGCGGAGGACCGGCGCGGCGAGGAGCTGACGGTCGATTCGGCCTTCGTCGAGAGCCAGCTCGCGAGCCTCGCCCGGAACACCGACCTGTCGCGCTACGTGCTGTGACGGCTAGCGCGCTTCGACCGGTCGGTAGCGCCAGGTGATGCCTTGCGCGAACGGGCTCCACAGGCTGGTGCGGACACCGGCGAGCCGGAGCTTGTCCGCGACCCAGTTGTTGCAGGTGCTGACCGCGCTGGCCTTTCCGCGGCCATGGTAGAAGGCGTCATCCGGTCCGTATCCGGGGTGCTCGATGCGCCGCGGCACGCCGTCGAATTCGGCCCGGACCGCGGCCCACAGGCGGCGATATTCCGCGGGACGGAGGCGGAGGGCGTAGAGGTCGGCGCCCGGCTCCCGGGTCCGGTCGACATGGAGGACGCGGGTCCCTCCGGCGAGCGCCGACCAGATGGTGACGGGCCTGATCTCGGACCATGTCGGAGTTTCCAGATAGACCTGTCGCTCGCCGGCGCCGAAGCCGAACCAGCGCGGGTCATCCGGCGCGTCGGCAAAGTCGCCGGCCCGGATCAGCGGCCGCCAGTCGAGCCCCTGAGCGCGGGCGGGCATGATGATGTCGAGGTGCACGCCGTTCGAGCGAAGATAGATGGTGGTGCCCTCGTCGGGCTCCTTCCAGGCGGCGTTCACCGGCGTCAGCGAACCGGCCAGCGCCGCCGCCAGATAGAGCAGCGGGACCGCCGCCAGCACCCATGCCAGACGCCTCCACTTGCCTTGCTTGCCTCGTCGTCGTGCCAACCCCGTGTCCCCCGCCTTGCTTAAATGGTCCGCCCCAACTATCTGCGCCGCTCGTCGTCTTACCCAAGACGGCATCGGTCGGGGCGTAGCGCAGCCTGGTAGCGCATCACACTGGGGGTGTGGGGGTCGCAGGTTCGAATCCTGTCGCCCCGACCATTTTCTCTTCGCTTAGGTAAGAGCCGCTCGATCCCATGATCAACAGCAACCTGATGTTCAGTGCCGCGGCCGCCAACGGCGCTCCCGCCTCCGGTCCCGCCTTCCTGCTCGGGATCCTGCCCTGGCTCCTCATCTTCGTCATCTTCTATTTCCTGATGATCCGCCCGCAGCAGCGGCGCGTGAAGCAGCATCAGGAGATGATCGGCGCGATCAAGAAGGGCGACGAGGTCGTGACTGCCGGCGGTATCCGCGGCCGCGTCACCCGAGTCGTCGACGAGCGCGAGCTTGAGGTCGAGATCGCGCAGGGCGTCCGGGTGCGGGTGGTCCGCGCGACGCTGAGCCAGGTGCTGACACCGCAGACCAACCCGGCCAACGACTGATGTTCGAGCTTCCGCGCTGGAAGATCTGGGGCATCTTCCTGACCATCATCGTCGGGATCGCCTTCGCCATCCCGAGCCTGTTTCCGAAGAGCCAGGTCGCGACCTGGCCGGCGCTTGCGCCGCGGACCCAGATCGCGCTCGGGCTCGACCTTGCCGGCGGAAGCCAGCTGCTGCTCGAGGCCGACCTCGCCGACGCCGCCCGCCAGCGGCTCGCGGCGATGGAGGACAGTGTCCAGACCGAGCTTCGCCGGGCACCGCGGATCGCGGTCGGCGACATCTCGACCTCGGGTGGACGGATCAGCTTCATGCTGCGCGACCCGACCCAGATCGACGATGCCGTCGAGCGGGTCCGCACCCTGACCCAGGGCGTCGGACTGACCGGTGCCCGCACCTGGGACGTCACCACGCAGGACGGCAACCGGGTCTTCATGACCCAGACCGCGAGCGGGCAGGCCGAGGCGCTCAAGAATGCGATGAGCGTCGCGCGCGACGTTGTCCGCCGCCGCATCGATCCGTCGGGGACCAAGGAAGTCACCGTCATCAACCAGGGCCAGAACCGGATTTTGGTCCAGGTGCCGGGGATCGAGGATCCCGAGGCACTGAAGCGGCTGATCGGCCAGACCGCCCGGCTCGAGTTCAAGCTGGTCGACCAGAATGCCGATCCCAACCAGGTCGCGCAGGGCCGTGCCCCGGCCGGGAGCCAGGTCCTGCCGATGGCCGACGGCTCGGGCTCGATCGCGGTCCAGCGCCGGGTCATGGTGACCGGCGAGCAGGTCGCGCAGGCCAGCCAGACCTTCGACCAGCAGTCGGGCGCGCCCGTCGTCTCGATCCGCTTCGACAGCCAGGGAGCGCGCCGCTTCGGCCGCGCGACCACCGAGAACGTCCAGAAGCCGTTCGCGATCATCCTCGACAACAAAGTGCTGTCGGCGCCGAACATCAACGAGCCGATCCTCGGCGGGTCGGCGCAGATCAGCGGCAACTTCACCGTCGCCACCGCCAGCGAGCTGGCAATCTCGCTCTCGTCGGGCAAGCTTCCGGTCAAGCTCAACGTGATCGAGGAGCGGACCGTCTCGGCCGATCTCGGCAAGGATTCGATCGAGAGCGGCCTCATCGCCTCGGCCATCGCGATCCTCGCGGTGATGGCCTTCATGATCATCACATACGGCCGCTTCGGCGTCTATGCGAACATCGCGCTGGTGGTGAACGCCTTCCTGATCCTCGGAATCATGGGGATCTTCGGCTCGGCCCTGACCCTGCCCGGAATCGCCGGTTTCGTTCTCACCATCGGCGCGGCGGTCGACGCCAACGTGCTGATCAACGAGCGGATCCGCGAGGAGCAGCGGCGCGGCCGCAAGATGCTCGACGCGATCGACACCGGCTACAAGGAGGCGAGCACCGCCATCTTCGACGCCAACATCACCAACGTCATCGCCGCCGCGCTGATGTGGTATTTCGGCTCGGGACCGGTGCGCGGCTTCGCCATCGTGCTCCTGATCGGCATCATCACCTCGGTCTTCACAGCGGTGAACTTCACCCGCCTGCTCGTCGCTCTGTGGGTCAAGCGCAAGCGCCCGCGCGAGCTGCACATCTAGGCCCGGGGACCAACCCATGAAACTCCTCAAGCTCGTCCCGGACAACACCAACATCGACTTCATGCGGTGGCGCAACCTCGCGCTCATCCTGTCGATCTTGGTCACCGCCGCCAGCCTCACGCTGGTCGCGGTCAAGGGCCTCAACCTCGGCATCGACTTCGTCGGCGGCCAGGTCGTTCGCGCGACCTTCGCCCAGCCGGTCGACATCGAGGACCTGCGCGGGCGGATGAATGCGCTCAACGTCGGCGAGGCGAGCATCCAGGACTTCGGCGACAGCCGGACCTACCAGGTGCGCCTGCCGAGCCCTCCGGGCGACGCCGCCGAATCCGCTCGGATCGTCGGCGAAGTCCGGACCGCGCTGACGCAGCAATATCCCGGCGTGAAGGTCGGCGCCGGCGAGGCCGTGTCGGGCAAGGTCTCGGGCGAACTCGCGCAGGATGGCCTTCTCGCCATCAGCCTCGCGATGCTTGGCATCGCGATCTACATCTGGTTCCGGTTCGAATGGCAGTTCGGAATCGGAGCCCTGGTCACGCTGTTCCACGACGTCAGCATGATCCTCGGCTTCTTCGCCTTGACCCAGCTGCAGGTCGACCTCAACATCGTCGCCGCCTTCCTGGCGGTCGTTGGCTACTCGCTCAACGACACGGTCGTCATCTACGACCGGATCCGCGAGAACATGCGCAAGTATCGCAAGATGCAGATCGTGCAGTTGCTGAACCTGTCGCTCAACGAGACGCTCAGCCGGACCATGGTCACTTCGGGATCGATCATGCTCGCGCTGCTGATGCTGCTCATCTTCGGCCCCGACGTGATCTTCGGCCTCACCGTCGCCATCCTGCTCGGGACGTTCGTCGGCACCTATTCGTCGATCTACATCTCGGCGCCGATCCTCGTCTGGCTCGGGGTCAAGCCCGATAGCTTCCTTCGGGTCGAGGAGAAGAGCACCGAACTGCGCGGCAGCGACGGGGCGATGGTGTAAGCCGGGGTTCAGTTTGCCCGGCCCATCTGACGCTTGGCTCCCCACTCCGAACATCCTAGAAGGCCGTCCATGCTGAAGCCCACCCGTCCGCTCGTCCTCCTCCTCAGCCTCGCGGTGGTACTCCCGGTCGCGGGTTGCGCCGCCAACAAGACCAAGGGCGACACGGCCTACGTCGCCCGCGACGTCAACACGCTCTACTCGCTGGCGAAGGCGCGGCTCGACCGCCGCGACTATCCGACCGCGGCCAAGCTGTTCGACGAGGTCGAGCGCCAGCATCCCTATTCGGTCTGGGCCCGCCGCGCGCAGATGATGAGCGCGTTCAGCTACTATATGGCCGAATCCTATCCCGAAGCGGTGAGCTCGGCCCAGCGCTTCCTCACCATTCATCCGGGCAACAAGGACGCGCCTTACGCCAACTATCTGATTGCGATGAGCTACTACAATCAGATCAGTGACGTGACCCGCGACCAGAAGATCACCGGCCAGGCCGGCGATGCCTTCCAGGAACTGATCCGCCGCTATCCCGAGAGCCGCTACGCCGCCGATGCGCGCCTGAAGCTCGACCTCATCAACGACCAGCTCGCCGGCAAGGAGATGGAGGTCGGCCGCTACTACCAGCGCTCGGGCAACTGGCTCGCCAGCGTGAACCGCTTCCGCGAGGTGGTCGACAAGTATCAGACCACCACCCACACTCCCGAAGCGCTGATGCGCCTGACCGAGAGCTATCTCGCGCTCGGCATTCCCGCCGAGGCGGTGAAGTCGGCGGCGACTCTCGGCCGCAACTATCCGGGGACCGTCTGGTACGAGCGGGCGTACAGCCTCGTGCGCAAGCACGTGCCGAGCACGCCGCAGAGCGCAGCCTGAGCCGGAGGGCCGGGACTCCGCGATGCTGAGGCAGCTCGTCATCCGTGACGTGGTGCTGATCGACCGGCTGACCATCGATTTCGGACCGGGCCTCGGGGCCCTCACCGGCGAGACCGGCGCCGGCAAGTCGATCCTGCTCGATTCGCTCGGGCTCGCCCTCGGCATGCGCGCGGACAGCGGACTGGTGCGGGCGGGGCAGGACGCCGCCGCCGTCACCGCCGAGTTCGAGCTCGGCTCCGATCATGCCGCGAGCACCCTGCTCGACGAGGCGGGTGTCGAGGTCGATCCCGGCGAGCCGCTCATCTTTCGCCGCACCCTCAAGGCCGATGGAGGCAGCCGCGCCTTCCTTGCCGGCGGACCGGTCCCCGCCGCCACCCTTCGCGAAATCGGCTCGGGCCTGGTAGAGATCCACGGCCAGCACGACGACCGCGGCTTGCTCAATCCCAAGGGGCACCGGGCGCTGCTCGACAGCTTCGGGCGGGTCGACGGGGGCCCCGTGGCGAGGGCATGGGCGAGGCTGGCGGAGCTCCGCGCCGAACTCGCCCGGGTGGAGGCGGTCCAGGCCGACGCCGACAAGAACCGCGAGTGGCTCGACCACAGCATCGCCGAATTGGCCAAGCTCGAGCCCGAGGAAGGCGAGGAAGCCGCGCTTGCCGAGAGGCGGGCGGCGATGAAGCAGTTCGCCCGCATCCAGGAAGACCTCGATGGCCTGGCCGACCTGTTCGGCGGCGCCGACGGGGGGCTTTCGCAGCTCCGCCAGGCCGCGCGCCGGCTAGAGCGGATTGCCGATGCACACCCGATGCTGTCCGAAGCGCTGGCAGCGCTCGACCGCGGGCTGATCGAGGCCGGCGACGCCGAGGACAAGGTCGAGCGGGCACGTTCGGAACTCGCCTACTCGCCGACCGACCTCGACGAGGCCGAGGCGCGGCTGTTCGACCTGCGCGGTCTCGCCCGCAAGCACCGCGTCGAGCCCGACGAGCTCGCCGCCTTGCTCGTCCGGATGCAGGAGGAGCGGGCCGCACTTGACCGGGGGGACGAGCGCCTCGGCGAGCTCCAGCAGGCGCTCGAGGCCGCCGAAGCCGACTATGCCGCGGCCGCCGCGACGCTCAGCCAGGCGCGCCGCCAGGCCGCGCAGCGGCTCGACGCCGCGGTCGAAAGCGAGCTTCCCCCGCTCAAGCTCGAGGCCGCGCGCTTCAAGACCGTCGTCGCGCCCGCCGAGGCCGGGCCTAGCGGCGCGGACCGGGTCGAGTTCGAAGTGTCGACCAACCCCGGCGCGCCCTTCGGCCCGCTGACCAAGATCGCATCGGGCGGTGAGCTGTCGCGCTTCATCCTCGCGCTCAAGGTTGCGCTGGCGGAAGAGGGCGGGGCGTCGACCATGATCTTCGACGAGATCGACCGGGGGGTCGGCGGCGCGGTGGCGAGCGCGATCGGCGAACGGCTCCACCGCCTCGCCAGCCGCAGCCAGCTTCTGGTCGTCACGCACAGTCCGCAGGTGGCGGCACGGGCGCGGCATCACTACAGGATCGAAAAGAGCCACGGCGCCGAGGGCACACGGACCACCATCCGGTTGCTCGATCCCGACGAGCGGCGCGAGGAGATCGCGCGCATGCTGTCGGGAGCGGCGGTGACCGACGAGGCGCGGGCGCAGGCAGCCCGGCTGCTCGAGACGGCCTGAACAGGGAGACGACATGACCGAACGGACGATCGAGCACGAATATCGCGGCGAGCAGCTGCGCAGCGTCCACGTCGGGACCGGCGGGGCGGTTCGGGGAACCGTCATCATCGTCCCCACCGTGGCCGCGATCAGCGACCTCGAGCTTGGCTTTGCCCGCGACCTTGCCAGCCGCGGCTATGCCTGCCTCGTCGCCGACCTCTGGGGCCGCCGTTACACCATGCCCGACGAGCGCGACGTGGCGTTCGGACATATGGGCCAGCTCAAGGGCGACCGGGCGGCGCTCCGTGACCGGCTGCTCGACATCGTCGAAGTAGCCAAGGCGCAGGACGGAACCGACCCCGACAAGATCGCTGCGATCGGCTACTGCTTCGGCGGGCTTTGCGTCCTCGACCTCGCCCGTTCGGGCGCGCCGATCGCCGGCGTTGCCAGCTTCCACGGGCTGTTCGATGCTCCCGACCTGCCCCCGCGGCCGATCGCGGCCAAGGTCGTGGCCTTTCACGGCTGGAACGATCCGATGGTGCCGCCCGAAGCGGTGGTGGCGCTTGCCGCCGAGCTGACCGAAGCCGGCGCCGACTGGCAGATCCACGGCTACGGCCATGTCGGTCACGGCTTCACCAACCCCAACGCCGACCGCATCGGGGTCGACGGGGTCGCCTACAACAAGGCGGCGGCTCGGCGCAGCTGGGCGTCGCTGGGCAACTATCTGGACGAGCTGTTCGGCTAAGATGCCGGCCTATGTCGCGCTCCTGCGGGCGGTGAACGTGTCCGGGACCGGCATGCTGCCGATGGCCGAGCTCAGGGCGATGGGCGAAGCGTGCGGCTTCACCCAGGTCCGCACCCATATCGCGAGCGGCAATCTGCTGTTCGTCAGCGAGGCCGCGGAGCAGGAGGTTCGCGAAATCCTCGAGCAGCGGCTCGAGCGCTTCTTCGGGAAGCGCGTGCCCGTGTTCGTGCGTTCGGCCGCGGAGATGAGAATGATCGCCGACACCAACCCCTTCCCCGACGAGAAGGGCAGCCGCAACATGGTCTTCTTCCTGGCAGACCCCCCGCCCGCCGACCTCCTCGAGAAGGTCCGTGATCGCGGGGACGAGCGCATCGCGCTTGGAACCCGGGAATATTCGATCGCCTATGGCGAGGGCATCGGCACCAGCAAGCTCAAGCTGCCCGATCCCAACGGCCGGACCGCCCGCAACCGCAACAGCGTCGAGAAGATCGCCGCCCTTCTGGAGACGATGGCGTGAACGAGGTCGAGGCTGGCCGCCGGCTGCGCACGCTCGCGAAGGAGATCGCGCGCCACAACCGCCTGTACCACGATCGGGACGCGCCCGAGATCAGCGACGCCGATTACGACGCGCTGTTGCGCGAGAATGCGGCGCTCGAGGCTGAGTATCCGCAGCTGATCCGTGCCGATTCACCGAGCCGCCAGGTCGGCGCCGCGCCCTCGACCGTGCTCGCCAAGGTCACCCATGCCCGGCCGATGCTCAGCCTCGAGAACGCTTTCTCGGGCGAGGACGTCCACGAGTTCGTCCGCCGCGTCCGCCGTTTCCTCAGCCTGGCCGAAGCGGAGCCGGTGGCGCTCACCGCCGAGCCCAAGATCGACGGCCTGTCCTGCTCGCTGCGCTACGAGAAGGGTCAGCTGGTCCTCGCCGCGACCCGGGGCGATGGGGCAGTGGGCGAGGACGTGACCCCCAATGTCCGCACGATCGGCGACATCCCGCAGCAGCTCAGCGGCGCGCCCGAGATCCTCGAGGTCCGCGGCGAGGTCTACATGTCCAAGGCCGACTTCGCCGCGCTCAACCAGCGTCAGGCGGAGAGCGGCGGAAAGGTCTTCGCCAATCCGCGCAACGCCGCCGCGGGCTCGCTCCGCCAGAAGGACCCGGCGATCACCGCCGCGCGTCCGCTGCGCTTTCTCGCGCACGGCTGGGGCGAGCTGTCCGAGCCGCTCGGGACCACCCAGACAGAGGCGGTGGACCGGCTCCGGGCACTCGGCTTCCCGATCGACCAGCGGGTGGTGCGCTGTCCTGACGCTGACGCCGCGCTCGCCCATTATGCCGCCATCGAGCATGAGCGGGCCGACCTGCCGTTCGATATCGACGGCGTCGTCTACAAGCTCGACCGGCTCGACTGGCAGGAGCGTCTGGGCTTCGTTGGACGCGCCCCGCGCTGGGCGATCGCGCACAAGTTCCCGGCCGAGAAGGCCGAGACCACGCTCGAGCGGATCGAGATTCAGGTCGGGCGGACCGGCAAGCTGACCCCGATCGGCCGCCTCACCCCGGTCGGGGTCGGCGGGGTGATCGTCAGCAACGTCACCCTCCACAACCGGGACGAGATCGGTCGCTTGGCCCTTCGCGAAGGGGACCGGGTGCGGATCCAGCGTGCCGGCGACGTCATTCCGCAGGTGGTCGAGAACCTCACCCCCGACGAACCACGCGCGCCCTTCGTCTACCCCGACCACTGTCCGGCTTGCGGCTCCGAAGCGGTCGCCGAGGAAGGCGAGGTCGACATTCGCTGCACCGGCGGGCTGATTTGCCCGGCACAGCGGCTCGAGCGGCTGAAGCATTTCGTCAGCCGTGGCGCGATGGACATCGAGGGCCTGGGCGAGAAGACGATCGTCGAGTTCGTCGAGGCGGGGCTGGTCGAGAAGCCCTCCGACATCTTCCGGCTCCGCCGCGAGCAGATCCTCGGCCGCGAGGGCTGGAAGGAGAAGAGCGTCGACAACCTCCTCGCCGCGATCGAGGGCCGTAAGGGCTTCGATGGCGCCCGCCTCCTGTTCGGCCTCGGTATCCGCCATGTCGGCATCGTCACCGCGCGCGATTTGCTTAAATGCTTCGTCACCATCGAGGCGCTCGAATCTGCTGCACAGGGCGAGACCGGAATCGCCGAGCTGTCCGCGGTCGAGGGTGTGGGTCCGGTCGTGGCTGAAGCCGTCCACGACTTCTTCCACGAGCCGCACAACCGCGAGGAGGTCGCGGCGCTGCTCGAACTGGCGAGGCCGGCTCCGTTCGTGAGCCAGGCGCGCGAGACCGAATGGAGCGGGAAGACCATCGTCTTCACCGGCAGCCTCGAGACGATGAGCCGCGACGAGGCCAAGGCGCAGGCCGAGCGTCTCGGTGCGCGAGCCGCCGGCTCGGTCAGCGCCAAGACCGACCTCGTTGTCGCCGGACCCGGTGCCGGCTCGAAGCTCAAGAAGGCCGAGGAGCTCGGAATCCGGGTCGCGACCGAGGAGGAATGGGCACGGATCGTCGCCGAAGCATGACTCCGCGGTGACGGAACTTTGACAAATCGGTGACATTCATATTTCCTGTCGATGACAGACAGGAGATCATCCATGCGCGCCCTTCTCATCCTCGCTGCTTCCGCTTTTGCCGCCAGTCTGCCGGCTACCGCTGCGGAGCCCGAGTCGGTGCTGGTCGTGCAGGGAAGCCGCATGATGTCGGACAGCCAGCGCGCCGTCCGCTATGACGATCTCAGCCTCGCCTCGGCGCAGGGTCGCGAGCAGCTTCGCACCCGCGTCGCCTTCGCCATCGCCGACCTGTGCGACGCGAGCCGCTTCTCCGCGGTCGAGCCGACCGACGCGATGAAGTGCCGGGCCGAGACGTGGGCGAGCGTCGCGCCGCGCCTCGACCAGCTCAGCCCGCGGCTGGCCTCGCGCTGAGGACCAGCACCGGCCACTCGCCGGTGCCCTTATCCTCGACTTCGCAGCCGAGCGCACGATAGGCGCTCGCCACAGCCTCGGCCTGCGTGTCGAGCAGGCCCGCAAGGACGATCCTTCCCCCCGCCGCCGTCGCCGCGACGAAGTCCCCGGCAAGCTCGATCAGCGGTCCCGCGAGGATATTGGCAATCAGGAGGTCGAACGGCGCGCGCTCCGCCAGTGCCGGATGTGCCATCCCGTCGGCGACCGCCAGCACCAGCGCTCCCTCCGATTCCCCAAGCGATATCCGGTTGGCCCGGGCATTGTCGGCGGTAACGTCGATGCTGATCGGATCGATGTCGGTGGCGATCGTCCTCGCCTGCGGCCACAGCGCCATGGCGGCGAAGGCGAGCAGGCCCGTGCCGGTGCCGATGTCGGCGATATTGGCGAAGCGCTTGCCCTCGCGCTCGAGACGGTCGAGCGCCTCGAGGCAACCCTTGGTCGTGTGATGGTGCCCGGTCCCAAAGGCGAGGCCGGCGTCGATCAGGAAGTTGATCGCGCCGTCCTGCGCGGGATGCGCGGGCGTGCGGACGAAGAAGCGGCCGGCGCGGATCGGCTCGAGCCCGGCCTGGCTGCGGGTCACCCAATCCTCGTCCTCGAGCTCGGCCAGTTCGGGCTCGCCGCTGGCGAGCGTGCGCAGGCGGGCGATCACAGCATCGCTCGGGCGTTCCTCGAAATAGGCGTGGATCAGCCAGTCGTCCGGACGATGCTCGTCGGGCTCGTCGGCAACGATCACCGGCGGCTGGTCGAAGTCCGCGAAGGGCTCGTCCATCTCGCCGACGGCCTCGCCCTGTGCCCGCGTGCAGGACAACGTCACCCGCCAGCTCATTTGCCCGCGGCCTCCTTCGCAAGCCGCTCGTCGAGCTGCTTCGTCTTGGATGCCGCATATCCCTTGCAGCCCGACGGATCGAGCAGCGGCTGGCCCTTGGCAAAGCGGGCCCCCATGGCGCTCGCCGACGGGTGCGGCGTCAGGACGATGTCGCACTCGAGGGCCGCGACCTTCGCGATGCTCTCGCGGAACGAGGCGACCAGGGCAGGGTGGTCGGAGAAGCGAAAGTCGTCGCGGCTGACCGGGCTCAGGCTATCGGCGAAGACCATCGTGCGGCAGACCCCGCCATCGCAGCTGACCCACTGCCAGCTCATTGCGCCGGCAGTGTGGCCGGGAGTCGCGATCGCGGTCAGCTGGATGCCGCCGCTCCGGACCTTGTCGCCGTTGCCGACGGTGCGCGCGACCGGCACCCCGGGAAAGTCCTTGAGCAGGCCCTTTTGCGGATCGGCCTCGTCGCCGCGACCGGTGCGGAGAACGGCGGCGGCGGGGATCGAAGCCACGACCTGTGCGCCGGTCAGTTGCTGCAGCCGCGCCAGCCCGCCGACATGGTCGTGATGCTCGTGGCTTTGCAGCAGGTAGCGCACGTCCGACAGCTTGAAGCCGAGCCGCCGGACATTGGCGGCGACCAGGTCGGCGCCGGCTTCGGTCCCGCTGTCGATGAGCACATGGCCGTCCTTGTCGGTGATCAGGATGGCGCTGATCCCGCAGGTGCCGACATAATAACTGTTGCCGTGGATTCGGACCGGGGGCGCGGGCTTGTCCCAGTCGTCGCTGTCGCCGCAGATTCGGGCGAAGGCCGGGCCGGCCGTCGTGATCGGAGCGGGAAGGCGCTCCACCACCGCCGGGCGGCCGAGCGGGACGACGATCTGCTGCGCGGCGAGCGCCACGGCGAGGGCGCTAGCGAACATAGGAAGCTCCATTGACGTCGATTACGCTGCCGGTCGCGCTGGGCGGCGCATCGGTGGCGAGCCAGCGGATGGTCTCCCCGACCTCGGCGGCGCTCGCCACCCGGCCGAGCGGAATGTCGGCCAGTATCTTCTCGCCGCCGCGGCTGGCGAGATAGTCCTCGGTCATCTCGGTCACGGTGAAGCCCGGCGTGACGGCGTAGGCGAGGATGTTCTCCGCCGCATAGCCGCGCGCCACCGACTTGGTCATGGCGACCATCGCGCCCTTCGAGGCGGCATAATGCCAGTGCTGAGGCGAGTCCCCGCGATAGGCGGCGCGGCTCGCGACGTTGACGATCCGCCCGCCTCCATTCTCGCGGAAATGGAGGATCGCGAGGCGCGAGAGGTCGGCTGCCGACTGGAGGTTGACCTGCATGGTCCGGCCCCAAGCGGCGTGCCACTCGTCCATCCCGGCGGTGACGTCGACCCCCTCGAACACGCCGGCGTTGTTGACCAGCACGTCGATCCGGCCGAGCCGCTCGAGTGCATGGACCCAGCAGCGCTCCGCCTCGGCGGGGTTGGCGAAATCGGCCGCTACCAGGTCGTCGCCGCCCCTCGTCGAGGTGCCGAGCACCCGGTGCCCCGCTGTCCGAAGCGCGTCCGCCGCCGCCTTGCCGATGCCCCGGCTTGCGCCGGTGATGAGGATGTTCATGGACCCGCTCTGTCACCGCGGGCGCGCGCCCGCAATGACGAAGCGTGGGGTCAGGCGGCGAAGCGGGCGATGAACTCGGCGGTCGCGCTCTTGAACTCGCCGATCTGCTCGGAGAAGCGACCGAAGCCCTGCTCGACCCCGTCGATGTCGCGGGCGACATTCTCGGTGTCGGAGCGGATCGCGGCGATGGTCGAGCTCATCGAGTCGGCGGCGAGCGCCGTCTCGTCGACCGCGGCGGTGATCATCGTGACGGTCTGCGCCTGCAGCTCCATCGCCTGGCGGATCCGGTCGGCGGAGACCTGGACTTCCTCGACCGTGCCCTGGATCGAGCCGTTGGCCTCGACCGTCTGGCGGGTCGCCTGCTGGATCGCGGTGATCTTGGCGGTGATGTCGTCCGTCGCCCGCGCGGTCTGGCTGGCGAGGCTCTTCACTTCCTGCGCCACCACCGCGAAGCCGCGGCCGGCATCGCCCGCGCGCGCCGCCTCGATCGTGGCATTGAGCGCCAGCAGGTTGGTCTGGCCGGCAATGTCGCGGATCAGGCCGAGGATCGATTCAATCGCCTCGACATGGGAGGAAAGCGCCTGGCTGACCTTGACCGCCTGCGCCGCCTGGTCGCCAGCGCGGGTCGAGACGGTCGCCGCCGTCTCCACTTCCGAACGGGCATCCTCGATCGCGCGGATGAGGCCGGCCGCGGTATGCGCCGCCTCGCGCATCGCCACCGCCGACTGCTCGGCCGCGGCAGCGACTTCGCTGGTCTTGCCGAGCATTCCGCGGGTCGCGTTGGCGGTCGCGCTCGCCTGGCTTCGAAGCATGTCGCTGTCGCTGCTGGCGCGGGCCACCGAAGCGACGATCCGGCGGTTGAACTCCTCGGCCTTGGCCTGCTGCTCGCGATCGTGGACGGTCTGCTGGAACGAGATGGCGTGCGCGACGAAGACGTCGACTTCCATCATGTTGAGCTCGTGGATGGTGTGCGCGGCGGCGGCGCGCTCGACCGAGTCGGAGAAGGTCTCGCGCATCGCCGCGATCAGCGCGTCCGCCTCGCCCGACAGCCCCGCGAGCAGGGTCGTCAGCGACACATGCGCCTTCATCGCATCCTCGACATAGCCCTGTGCAATCCTGACCCAGCCGGCCTCGGGAAGGCGCAGGAACTTCTCGCGCAGATAGGGGAGGATTCGCTCGGCCAGCTGCTCGAGCTTGCGGTCGTCGAACTGCTGCTTGCCGTCGCTATGCTCGCGGTAACGGAGCCAGAAGGCGCGTGCCACCGAGCGCTCATGCTCGGCGATCGCGCTCCACAGGGCGGCGGCCCGCGCCGGGAGGTCGCCGGCAGGATCGAACGCGCGCAGGCGGCGCTGGTGGCTGGCATCGCTGGCTGGCATAAGCTCGTACTGCTCCTGGTCACAAAAGGTCGCTTGCACACCGGACTAGGGCTGATTGGTTAAAAGGCGGTTAGGCGCCTGCGGCTCGGCGGACTTTGGACTGCCTTGCCTCATGGGCGCGTGCGGCTTAGGGCAACCCACATCTTCCAAGCACTTCTGCCGGAGCAATCGTCCGTCTCATGGCGCGCAACACTGCAAGACCCCTCTCGCCCCATCTCACCATCTGGAAATGGGGACCGCACATGCTGGTCTCGATCCTCCACCGCGCCACCGGCGTGGCGCTGACGGTGGGCGGGCTGATCCTGCTGACCTGGTGGCTGCTCGCCCTGTCCGGAAGCGCGGAGGGCTACCAGACCTTCACCGACTTCGTCGGCTGGAAGGTCGGTCCGGTGCCGCTGATCCTGATCGGCCTCGTCGGCCTGACCTGGGCGTTCTTCCAGCACACGCTCTCGGGCATCCGGCACCTGATCATGGACATTGGCGCAGGCTTCGAGCTCAAGACCAACAAGAGCATGGCGATCGCCACCATCATCGGCTCGCTCCTGCTCACCGCGGCCTTCTGGGCCGTCATCCTGGGGAGGGCGGCATGACCGGTCCGAAGCAGATGGGCGCGCACGAGCGCAATGCGGTGCCGGACGGCAAGACCCCGCTCGGTCGGGTCCGCGGGCTCGGCTCGGCCGGCCACGGCGGCGAGCACTGGATCAAGGAGCGCGTGTCCTCGGCGGCGCTGCTTCTGCTCGGCACCTGGTTCCTCGTCTCGCTCTTGCTGCTGCCCGACTTCAGCCAGGGCACGATCAAGTCGTGGCTGTCCGAGCCCTTCGCCTTCGTTCCGATGGCGCTGTTCGTCTACCTCAGCTTCGAACACAGCTTCGAGGGCATGAAGGTCATTTCGGACGATTATCAGGGTGACGAGGCCGGGCGCATGACCTGGCACATCGCCAGCCTCTTCCTCCATGTCGGAGCCGGGGCGCTCGCCCTGTTCGCTCTTCTTCGCATCGCTTTCGGAGCCGCTTCCTGATGAGCCAGGCCTATCAGATTATCGATCATGTCTACGACGTGGTGGTGGTCGGCGCCGGCGGCGCGGGTCTCCGCGCCACCATGGGCGCGGCCGAGAAGGGGCTGAAGACCGCCTGCGTGACCAAGGTCTTCCCGACCCGCAGCCATACCGTCGCGGCGCAGGGCGGGATCGCCGCAAGCCTCGGCAACATGGGTCCGGACCACTGGACCTGGCACATGTACGACACCGTCAAGGGCTCCGACTGGCTCGGCGACCAGGACGCGATCGAATATCTCTGCCGCGAGGCGCCCGCCGCGGTCTACGAGCTCGAGCATGCCGGCCTTCCGTTCAGCCGGACCGAGGACGGCCGCATCTACCAGCGCGCCTTCGGCGGCATGACGCAGAACATGGGCGAGGGGCCCGCCGCGCAGCGCACCTGCGCCGCCGCCGACCGCACCGGTCACGCGATGCTCCACTCGCTCTACCAGCAGAGCCTCAAGTATAATTCCGACTTCTTCGTGGAATATTTCGCACTCGACCTGATCATGGTCGACGGCGAGTGCCGCGGGCTGATCGCCCTGTGCATGGAAGACGGGTCGATCCACCGCTTCCGCAGCCAGGCCGTGGTGCTGGCGACCGGCGGCTACGGCCGCTGCTACTTCTCGGCGACCTCGGCCCACACCTGCACCGGCGACGGCAATGCGATGGTGCTCCGCGCCGGCCTCCCGCTCCAGGATATGGAGTTCGTGCAGTTCCACCCGACCGGCATCTACGGCGCCGGCGTCCTCATCACCGAGGGTGCACGCGGCGAGGGCGGCTATCTCACAAATTCCGAAGGCGAGCGCTTCATGGAGCGCTATGCGCCTAGCGCCAAGGACCTCGCCAGCCGCGACGTCGTGTCGCGCTCGATGGCGATGGAGATCCGCGAAGGTCGCGGCGTCGGCAAGGAGAAGGACCATATCTTCCTTCACCTCGACCATATCGACCCGAAGATCCTCGCCGAGCGCCTTCCGGGCATCACCGAGACCGCCAAGATCTTCGCCGGGGTCGACATGACCCGCGAACCGATCCCGGTCACGCCGACCGTCCACTACAACATGGGCGGCATCCCGACCAACTATCACGGCGAGGTCGTCACGCTGAAGGACGGCGAGCCCGACAGCGTCGTCCCCGGCCTCTTCGCGGTCGGCGAGGCGGCGTGCGTCAGCGTCCACGGCGCCAATCGCCTGGGCTCGAACAGCCTGATCGACCTCGTCGTCTTCGGTCGCGCCGCCGGCCTCCGCCTCGGCGAGATCCTCAAGCCCGGCCAGGCGCAGAAGCTGCTTCCCGCCGACAGCGCCGAGCTTGCGCTCGGCCGGCTCGATCACTTCCGCCATGCCGATGGCGCGACTCCGACTGCCAGGCTCCGCAATGAGATGCAGCGGACGATGCAGGCCGACTGCGCGGTCTTCCGCACCGAGCGCACACTGGCCGAAGGCGTCGAGAAGATCGACCGCGTCTACAGCGGTCTCGGCGACATCAAGGTGACCGATCGCAGCCTCATCTGGAACACCGACCTGATCGAGACGATGGAGCTCGACAACATGCTCGGGCAGGCGGTCGTCACCATGCATTGCGCCGCCAACCGCAAGGAAAGCCGCGGCGCGCACATGCACGAGGACTACCCCAACCGCGACGACGCCAACTGGATGAAGCACACCATCGCCTGGTTCGAGGGCTGGGGTGGCAAGGGTGGCCGGGTCGGCATCGATTACCGCCCGGTCCACGACTACACGCTCACCGACGAGGTCGAGTACATCAAGCCCAAGGCGCGAGTGTACTGATCCTCGCGGCGCGCGCGCCGACATTTCTTGTCGGTGAGTGCGCGCGGCAGCAGCCAGCGTCAAATGCCGCGAAGTGCGCGATTGTAAGGCTTCAAGCCTCCCACCGCGCACCCGAGCGACGCGCCGACGGCTAGCCCAGGGTCTGCAGCAGGACGCCGAGCTGATCGAGTTGCGCCGGCAGGCCCTGCGCCGAGCCCTGCAGTGCTTCTTCGAGCTCCGCCGGGGTCGGGTAGAGCTCATGGTAGGTCAGCCGCGTCTTGCCGCCCTCGTCGGCGAAGGTGACCGTCGTCACCGCGCCCGCTTCCTCACCATTTTCGTCGTTGGTCCAGACGATCCGCTCTCCTGGGACGACGTCGAGATACTTGCCGTGGAAGGCGGCATTTTCGCCGGTGCCGCCGTCGAACTCGAGCCGGTACTTGCCGCCGGTCCGAACATCCATCTCGCAACCGACGAGCCGGATGCCGAAACCTTCTGGCACCCACCACTGGCGGAACAGGTCTGCCTCGGCCCATGCTCGATATACGAGCGCCGGGGACGCATCGAACAGGCGGGTGGCGACCAGCTCGCGGTCCCCCTTCCGCTCGACGATCGTGTCCTTGAACATCGAGTGCTTAGTCGCTTGGGCGTCCATGCTCTTCCTCCTGCTTCAACGCATCGAGCACGCGGTCGAGGGCGTCGAAGCGCGCCTCGAACGATGCCCGTACCTGTTCGATGAACCGCGCTTCCGCGGCGAGGCTGTGCGGACCGAGGCGGCAGATCCGGACCCGTCCGACCTTTTCGGTCGCGACCAGTCCGACCCGCTCGAGCACCGCGATGTGCTTCTTCATGCCGGTGACCGTCATGTTGAAGCGCTCCGCCAGCACTGTGACCGACGCCTCTTCCGTGCCGAGCTGCACGATCACCCCGCGTCGGGTCGAGTCGGCCAAGGCCGCGAAGGAATGATCGAGGGCAAGAGAATCAAACTGAACCATCAAGTTCAGTGTTGCGCTTCTGTCGTGCGAATTACAAGCGCCTGGCTTGTGTCAGTGACAGTCTTGGTCGCTTACGCGGAGGCGAGCAACAGCGAAAAGCACGACGAAATGTGCAAAAACGTCGATGAACCGTTGACGACGAACCGTGCTGTTTTGTAGACGAGCTGCTCACGTCAGAGGAGTACCCCCATGTTCTCACGTGCGCAG
This sequence comes from Sphingomonas swuensis, assembly GCF_039538045.1. Lineage (NCBI taxonomy): Bacteria > Pseudomonadati > Pseudomonadota > Alphaproteobacteria > Sphingomonadales > Sphingomonadaceae > Sphingomonas > Sphingomonas swuensis. Next base: position 467,197 of record NZ_BAABBQ010000001.1, read on the forward strand.
GAGCGCTCGCCGGGGCGCAAGTTCATGCTTGCCATCCTGGTCGGCCTCGCCCTCAGTGTTCCCCTCTTCATCACCTGGATGCTGGTCTACGACCGCCAGTCGCAATCCGAGCAGGCACGCTCGTCGATCACCGAGGGGTGGGGCGGTCCGCAGTCGCTCGACGGCCCCCTGCTGATCATTCCCTATCGCGCCACAACCTCCGAGACGGTGATCGAGAACGGTCGCAGCGTCACCCGCACCCGCGACATCGAGCGGCGGCTCGAGCTGTCGCCCGAGGTCGTCATGCTCGACACCTCCCTCAGGCCCGACCGGCGCAAGCGGTCGATCTACGAGGCGGTGGTCTACGATGCCTCGAACAAGGGCAAGGCGCGCTTCGTCCTCCCGCCCGACCTGCAGCGCTTCGGAGTCCAGCCGGGCACACTCGTCCTCGCCCGCGCCGAGCTCCGCTTCGGACTCAGCGATCCGCGTGGCCTCGGCGCCAACCCGCGCATCTCGGTCGGCGGCCGCCCGCTTCGCCTTCAGCCCGGCGGCGGCAGCAGCGGCGGCCGCGGCTTCTTCGCCTTCGTCGACGCCGCGCCGCTCGCCGCCCAGCCCATGCTGGTCGACTTCGCCTTCGAATTTCGCGGCAATGCCCTGCTCGACCTCAGCCCCGACGCGGGCGACACGCGTTGGACGGTGCGTTCGAGCTGGCCGCATCCGTCCTTCACCGGCGACTTCCTTCCCGCCGAGCGCTCGGTGAGCAAGGACGGCTTCTCGGCGACTTACCGGGTCGGCAATCTCGCGCTCGGCCGCGCCCTCGTCTCCACCAACGAACCCGGCGCACGTCGCCTCGAGGGACCGCCGCCGCCGATCGCGACGTCGGACTCTGATCCGGCCCGGCGGGAACAGGCGCGGATCAGCCTGATCCAGCCGGTCGATCTCTACGCGCAGGTCGATCGCGCTGCGAAGTACGGCTTCCTGTTCATCGCCTTCACCTTCCTTGCGCTCCTGATGTTCGACATCATCGGCGGGGTGGCCGTATCGACGGTCGAATATCTGCTGATGGGCGCGGCGCTGGTGCTGTTCTTCGTCCTGCTGCTGGCGTTCGCCGAGGTCATCGGCTTCACCGCCGCCTACATCCTCGCCTCCGCCGCGATCGCCGGGCTCAACACTGCATACTCGGCGGCGGTGCTGAAAAGCTGGCGGCGCGGCTATGTGATCGGCGCCTTGCTGATCGGCCTCTACGCCGTGCTCTACGTGCTGCTCAGCCTCGAGGCCTTCAGCCTGCTGATCGGCTCGTTGCTGCTGTTCGTCGCGCTTGCCGGGGTGATGTATGTCACCCGGAACCTCGACTGGGCCGGGCGGGGCACCGGCACCGTCGAAGGGATGCCGGCCTGACGTCCTGACCGGAATGGGGCCGGGTGACGCGACCCGGCCCCATTCTTGCTTCGCCTCAACTCCGCTCGCGCACCGCGCTGAAGGTGATCGCCGGCCAGTCCTGCTGGAAGCGGCCATGCTCCCAGGCGTTGCGCATCAGCAGCACCGGCACTCCGTCCTGGTCCTCGGCCATATTCGAGCGGAGCGTCTCGGTCAGCCGCTTGAGCTCGGCCGGGTCGTCCGACCGGACCCAGCGCGCGACCTCGTACGGCGAGGGCTCGAACTCGAGCTTGGCGCCATATTCCTGCTCGAGCCTCGTCTGCAGCACGTCGAGCTGCAGCTCGCCGATGACCCCGACGATCCAGGCCGAGCCGATCACCGGCTTGAACAGCCGGATGACGCCTTCCTCGGCAAGGTCGGCGAGGCCGCGGCGCATCTGCTTTACCTTGAGCGGATCGCCCAGCCGCACCCGGCGCAGGATTTCGGGCGCGAAGTCGGGAAGGCCGGTGAAGGTGACATCGCCCTTTTCGGTCAGCGTGTCGCCGACCCTTAGTGTGCCGTGATTGGGGATGCCGACGATGTCGCCCGCCACCGCGCCATGCGCGAGCTCGCGATCGCGGGCGAAGAAGGTGATCGGATTGTGCAGCGCCAGCGCCTTTCCGCCGCGGCTATTCTGGACCTTCATGCCGCGCGTCAGCTTGCCCGAGCAGACCCGGACGAAGGCGACCCGGTCGCGGTGATTGGGGTCCATATTGGCCTGGACCTTGAAGACGAAGCCCGTCAGCCGCGGCTCGTCGGGGCTGACCGGTGCCGGGCGAGCGGGCTGCGGTTGCGGCGGCGGCCCGTCTGTGGCGAGGATGTCGAGCAGTTGCTCGATCCCGAATCCGCGCAGCGCGCTTCCGAAGACGACGGGGGTGAGGTCGCCCGCCCGGAAGGCCTCGCGGTCGAACTCGGGATAGGAAGCGAGCGCCAGCCCACCTTCCTCGGCAAGGCTCGCGGCCGCATCGCCCGGGATGGCCTTCCCGATAGCCGGATCGTCGATGCTCCCCGCGTCGATCCACTTGCCGGGGACGACGCCGTCGCGGCGGTCGGCGATCAGGAACTGCGCGCGCCGCAGGTCATAGAGGCCGTGGAACAGCCCGCCGATCCCCGTCGGCCAGTTCTGCGGTGAGACGTCGAGCTGGAGCACCTCGGCGATCTCGTCGAGCAGCTCGAACGGGCTCTTTCCCTCGCGGTCGACCTTGTTGACGAAGGTGACGATCGGCACGTTCCGGATCCGGCAGACCTCGAACAGCTTGCGGGTCTGCGGCTCGATCCCCTTGGCCGCGTCGATCACCATGATCGCGCAATCGACCGCGGTCAGCGTGCGATAGGTGTCCTCGGAGAAGTCCTGGTGCCCCGGCGTGTCGAGCAGGTTGAACAGGATCGCCCCGCGCTGGAACGTCATCACCGAGCTCGTCACCGAGATCCCGCGCTGCTGCTCGATCTTCATCCAGTCCGAGCGCGCCCGCCTGCGGTCGCCGCGCGCCTTGACCTCGCCCGCCTCGTGGACCGCGCCGGCGGCGTGAAGCAGTCCCTCGGTCAGCGTGGTCTTGCCGGCGTCGGGGTGCGAGATGATGGCGAAGGTGCGACGCTCGAGCGCGCTGAACGAGAGGTCGCCCTGGCGATCCTGCTCGCCGGGAGTGGGGCTTTCGGAAAACAACGAGTGGCTCCTGCCCGGCCGCGGTCGCGCCGGTTCAATGTCGATGCGACGCCGCTTAGTCGATGTGGGGCCGAACGCGAAGGGGGCGGCGATGATGCCGCTTCCCGGACCCTCGCGAAATGGTTGGGAAACGAACTCGGATCGGCTAGGCGCGACCGCTTATGACTGATCCGATCCCCCCGAAGAGCATCTTCCCCGACGCCAAGGTCGACGCCGAAGCCGCCAAGCACATTCCGTCCTCGCCGCAGACCGAGGATCCGGCCTACAAGCTGGCCTTCCAGGACAAGGACTTCCTCCTCCGTCCGGACCTCCGCCCCGTGCGCTTCCAGCTCGAGCTGCTCAAGCCCGAGCTGTTCCTCGACGAGCAGAAGATCGGCTCGACCTTCGTCTTCTACGGCTCGGCCCGCGTTCCCGAGCCAGAGAAGGCCAAGGCGCTGCTCGCCAATGCGAAGAGCGACAAGGAAAAGCTGATCGCCGAGCGGCTGGTCGCCAAGTCGCATTATTACGACGTCGCGCGCGAGCTCGCGCAGATGGTCAGCAAGACCGACCGCGACGAGGAGGGCAAGCGCCACTTCGTCGTCTGCTCGGGCGGCGGACCCTCGTTCATGGAGGCTGCGAACCGCGGTGCTCAGGACGTCGGCGAAGAGTCGATCGGGCTCAACATCGTGCTCCCGCATGAGCAGCTGCCCAATCCCTACGTCACTCCCTCGCTCTCCTTCCAGTTCCACTACTTCGCGCTGCGCAAGATGCACTTCCTGCTTCGCGCCCGCGCCGTGGCGGTGTTCCCGGGCGGCTTCGGCACCTTCGACGAGATGTTCGAGCTGCTGACGCTCATCCAGACCGGCAAGGTCCGGCCGCTTCCGATCCTCCTCTACGGCCGCGAGTTCTGGGAGCGCGTGGTGAACTTCGAGGCACTGGTCGAGGAGGGCGTCATCTCCGAGCGCGACCTCGATCTGCTGACCTGGTGCGAGACCGCAGAAGAGGGCTGGGCCAAGGTCTGCGACCATTACGCCAAGGACCAGCCTCAGGTGCGCGCGGCGGGCTGACCGCCACGCGTCCCATCCTTAACACTGGACCGCCGGGCCCGGCGGGGTAGAGGAGGGGGCATGTCCACCGACCAGCACGACGCATGGAAGACCCTCGCCGCCAAGGAAGCGCGCGGGGCCGACCTCAGCCGCACCACGCCCGAGGGCATCACGCTCAAGACCGTCTACGGTCCCGAGGACACCGACGGCATCGCCCCCGGCTTCCCCGGCGTCGCGCCCTACACCCGCGGTCCCTATGCGACGATGTACGCCGGCCGGCCGTGGACCATCCGCCAATATGCGGGCTTCTCGACCGCAGAGGAATCGAACGCCTTCTACCGCCGCAACCTCGCGGCCGGTCAGAAGGGGCTTTCGGTCGCCTTCGACCTCGCCACCCATCGCGGCTACGACAGCGACCATCCGCGCGTCACCGGCGACGTCGGCAAGGCGGGCGTCGCGATCGACAGCGTCGAGGACATGAAGCTGCTGTTCGGCGGCATCCCGCTGGGCGAGATGTCGGTCTCGATGACCATGAATGGCGCGGTGCTTCCGGTGCTCGCCTTCTACATCGTCGCGGGCGAGGAGCAGGGGGTCGAGCGCGCCGCGCTGACCGGGACCATCCAGAACGACATCCTCAAGGAGTTCGCGGTCCGCAACACCTATATCTATCCGCCCGAACCCTCGATGCGGATCGTCTCGGACATCATCGCCTTCACCAGCGCCGAGATGCCCAAGTTCAACTCGATCTCCATCTCGGGCTACCACATGCACGAGGCCGGGGCGACGGCGGTCCAGGAGCTTGCCTTCACGCTGGCCGACGGAATGGAATATGTCCGTGCGGCGGTCGCCAACGGGCTCGACATCGACGCCTTCGCGCCACGCCTCAGCTTCTTCTGGGGCATCGGCATGAACCTCTTCATGGAGGTCGCCAAGATGCGCGCCGCGCGCACCCTGTGGGGCCGGATCATGACCGACCTCGGTGCCAGGACCGAGAAGTCGAAGCTGCTCCGCACCCACTGCCAGACGAGCGGCGTCAGCCTCACGGAGCAGGATCCCTACAACAACATCGTCCGCACCACGATCGAGGCGCTGGCGGCGGTGCTCGGGGGAACCCAGTCGCTCCACACCAACAGCTTCGACGAGGCGATCGCGCTCCCGACCGACTTCTCCGCCCGGATCGCCCGCAACACCCAGCTGATCCTCGCCGAGGAGAGCGGGGTCACCGCGGTCGCAGATCCGCTTGGCGGCAGCTGGTATGTCGAGGCGCTGACCCGCGAGCTTGAGGAGAAGGCCTGGGCGCTGATCGAGGAAGTGGAAGGCCTCGGCGGCATGACCAAGGCGGTGCAGTCGGGTCTCCCCAAGCGCCGGATCGAGGAAGCCGCGGCCGGACGCCAGGCCAAGGTCGACACGGGCGAGACCGTCATCGTCGGCGTCAACCGTTACCGCCTCCCCGAGGAAGCGGCGCTCGACATCCTCGAGGTCGACAATGCCAAGGTCCGGGCGGGGCAGATCGAGCGGCTGCAGCGCATCCGCGCCAGTCGCGACGAGGGCGCCGTGCAGGCCGCGCTCGATGCGCTGGAGCAGGGTGCGCGCGGCAACGCCAATCTCCTCGCGCTCAGCGTCGAGGCGGCGCGGACCCGCGCCACGCTGGGCGAGATCTCCGACGCGCTCGAACGCGCCTTCGGGCGCTACGCCACCAAGCCCGAACCTGTCAGCGGCATCTACGGCCAGCGCGCCGACGTCCGCTGGGAAGAGGCCAAGCAGGGCACGGTCGCGGTCACCAGCCGCCTCGGCCGCAAGCCCCGCATGCTGGTCGCGAAGATGGGCCAGGACGGCCACGACCGGGGCGCCAACCTCGTCAGCTCGGCCTTTGGCGACCTCGGCTTCGAGATCATTGCCGGGCCGCTGTTCCAGACCCCGCGCGAAGCCGCCGAGCTCGCGATCATCGGCGACGTCGACGTGGTCGGCGCGTCGAGCCTCGCCGCCGGGCACAAGACCCTCATTCCCGAGCTCATCGGTCATCTCAAGGACATGGGCCGCCCCGACATCAAGGTCGTGGCGGGCGGGGTCATCCCGGCGCAGGACTATGCCGGGCTCCGCGCCGCCGGAGTGCAGGCGATCTTCGGCCCGGGCACCAACCTCGCCGACGCCGCCGACGAGGTCCTCCGCCTCCTCGGCCACAACAAGCCGCCGATCGACGAGGCGGCCGAATGAGCGACGTGACGACACTTGCCGAACAGCCGGCCGATCACGACCGCGACCGCGAGTTCCTGCTCTACGATTATTCCAAGCACCTGCTGTCGCTGGCGCTTCTGGCGATCGGCGGAGTCATCACCATCTTCCAGTCGCCGCTCGGCAAGTCGCTGCCGTCGATCGCGGTTGCGGGCCTCCTCCTGGCCTTCGCCGTCAGTGGCGTGCTCGCCCTGTCGGGTAGTTCGGCGATCCTCCAGGCGCGGCAGCGCCGCCAGCCGCTTGGCAACGCCGTGTGGCTCTACATCCGCGGCTCGATGGCCTTCCTCGGCGCAGGCGTCGGAGCGTTTCTCGTGTCATGGCTTGAGCTCCTCCTGTGACCGGCAGGCGGCTGCCAGGACTGATTGCGGTCGCAGCCGGGCTTCTCGCCCTGGTGCTGCCCGCTTCGGCCGTGGCCCAGACCGCCAGCCCGATCACCATCGGCGTCAGCCGGACGGTTGCCTCGCGGGCGCTTGGCGAAAACCGCACACTCAACGTCATCCTTCCCGCCGGCTACGACAAGGCGACCGCGAAGCGTTACCCGGTAATCTACCTCATCGACGGCGGAGTGGAGCAGGACCTGCTGCATGTCGCCGGGGTGGTCCAGCTCGGCTCGATCTGGGGCCGGATGGGCGAGGCGATCCTCGTCGGAGTCGAGACGAGGGACCGTCGCCGCGAGCTGGTCGGCAAGACCAGCGACCCCGAGCTTCTGAAGAAGTATCCAACCGCCGGTGCCTCGGCCGCCTTCCGCGCCTTTCTCCGCGACGAGGTAAAACCGCTGGTCGAGCGCCACTATCGTACCTCCGGCACGGACGTGGTCATCGGGGAATCGCTCGCCGGGCTGTTCATCGTCGAGACCTTCATGGTCGAACCCGGCCTGTTCGACGGCTATGCCGCGATCGATCCCAGCCTGTGGTGGGACAAGGAAGCGCTGTCCACACGCGCAGCCAGCATCGGCTCCGCGCAGCGCGGGAAGCGACTCTACGTCGCCCTCGCCAAGGAGCAGCTCGAGACGCCCGCCGCCGCCAACCGCGTCATCGCGGCGGCGCGCGCGGCGAAGTCCGATCTCTGCGTCGCGCCCCGGCCCGACCAGACCCACGCCACCATTTACCAGCAGGTCGAAGCGCAGGCTTTGCAATTCCTCCTGCCACCCGCACAAGCAGCTCCTCCGGAGTTCGGATTCGAGGTTCAATGTTCTCCAAGATCCTGATCGCCAACCGCGGCGAAATCGCCTGCCGGGTGATCCGCACCGCCAAGCGCATGGGCATCAAGACCGTCGCGGTCTATTCGGATGCCGATGCCCGCGCCCCGCACGTGCGGATGGCCGACGAGGCCGTTCGCCTCGGTCCGGCGCCGGCAAGCGAAAGCTATCTCAAGCCCGAACTCATCATTGCCGCCTGCAAGGAGACCGGCGCCGAGGCGGTGCACCCGGGCTACGGCTTCCTGTCCGAGCGCGCCTCCTTCGTCGAGGCGCTGGTGGCCGAGAACATCGCCTTCATCGGCCCGCCGGCGAATGCCATTGCGGCGATGGGCGACAAGATCGAATCCAAGAAACTCGCCCAGGCGGCCGGGGTGAATGTCGTCCCGGGCTTCCTCGGTGACATCGCCACCACCGACGATGCGGTCCGGATCGCGGGCGAGATCGGCTATCCGGTGATGATGAAGGCCTCGGCCGGCGGCGGCGGCAAGGGCATGCGCCTCGCCTGGTCCGAACAGGACGTGCGCGACGGCTTCGAGGCGACCAAGCGCGAGGGCCTCGCCAGCTTCGGCGACGACCGGGTGTTCATCGAGAAGTTCATCGAGAGCCCGCGCCATATCGAGATCCAGCTGCTCGGCGACCAGCACGGCAACGTCCTCTACCTCGGCGAGCGCGAGTGCAGCATCCAGCGCCGCCACCAGAAAGTGGTCGAGGAAGCGCCGTCCCCCCTTCGTCACCCCCGAGATGCGCCGCGCGATGGGCGAGCAGGCGGTCGCGCTCGCCAAGGCGGTCGGCTACTTCTCCGCCGGCACGGTCGAGCTGATCGTCTCGGGCGCCGACACCAGCGGCAAGAGCTTCTACTTCCTCGAGATGAACACCCGGCTTCAGGTCGAGCATCCGGTCACCGAGGAGGTCACCGGCCTCGACCTCGTCGAGCAGATGATCCGGGTCGCGGCGGGCGAGAAGCTCGCCTTTACCCAGGACGACATCCGGCTCAACGGCTGGAGCGTCGAGACCCGCGTCTATGCCGAGGATCCCTATCGCGGGTTCCTCCCCAGCACGGGGCGCCTCGTCCGCTACCAGCCGCCCGGCGCCGCAGCCGACGCCGACGGCATCCGGACCCGGGTCGACGACGGCGTCCGCCAGGGCGGCGAAATCTCGATGTTCTACGACCCGATGATCGCCAAGCTGATCACCTGGGGTCCGACCCGCGAGGCGGCGATCGACGCGCAGGTCGAGGCGCTCGACAGCTTCGACATCCAGGGCATCGGCCACAATGTCGATTTCCTCTCCGCGCTGATGCAGCACGAGCGCTTCCGCTCGGGCGCGATCACCACCGGCTTCATTGCCGAGGAATATCCCGAGGGCTTCACCGGCGCTCCGCTCGACGAGACGCTGACCGCCGACCTGTCCGCCCTCGCGGCCTTCATCGGCACGGTGCACGAAACCCGCGCGAGCCTCGTCGACCAGCAGCTCGGGGGCCGGGTGCGGCCGGCCCGCGACCATGTCGTCCGTCTGGACGGCGGGGCCGAGCACCGCGTCTCCTTCGCGCTCGACAAGGTCACGGTCGACGGTGCCGAACCGCTTTCCTTCGACGCCGACTACGTGCCCGGCCAGCGCCTCGTCCGCGCCCGCATCGGCCGTCGCCAGCGGATCGTGCTCGTCGCCCGTGACGGCCGCAGCTGGAAGATGACCACCCGCGGTGCGACCCATCGCGCCAGGGTCATGACACCGTCGGTCGCCGAGCTTGCCCGGCACATGATCGAGAAGGTCCCGCCGGACCTCTCCAGATATCTGCTCGCGCCGATGCCGGGTCTCCTGACCCGTCTCGACGTCAAGGCCGGGGACAAGGTCGAGGCCGGACAGCCGATCGCGGTGATGGAAGCGATGAAGATGGAGAACATCCTCCGCGCCGAAAAGGCTGCGACGGTCAAGGCGACCCCGGCCGGTGCCGGCGAGAGCCTCGCGGTCGATCAGGTCATCGTCGAGTTCGAATAAGCCTCAGGCGCTCGTCCCGCCGTCGATCGTCACGCACGCGCCGTTCACTCCCCCCGCGTCGGGGTGGAGCAGCTGCATGATCGCGTGGGTTACTTCGGCGACGGTGATCAGCCGGCCGTTGCCGTTGGTCTTCGCCAGCAGCGCGCGCGCCTCCGCGACGCTCTTCCCCGTCGCTCCGGCGATCCGTTCGGCGCTGTCGTCGACCATTGGCGTGTCGACGAAGCTCGGACAGATGGCGTTGACGGTAAGGCCCGTGCGCGCGAACTCGAGCGCCAGGCTGCGCATCAGCCCGACCGCGCCATGCTTGGATGCCACGTAGGGCGCCGCCATCGCGCCACCCTTCAATCCCGCGACCGAGGCGACGATCACCAGCCGCTTGCCCGGTGCCTGGAGGTCCGGAAGCGCCAGCTGGGCGCCGTCAAACAGTGCGGTGAGGTTGGTCGCGATGATCGCGTTCCACGTCTCGCGGCGCGTGCGCAGGAAGGGCCGGCTGTCCCCGATCCCGGCATTGAGGATCACGTGGTCGAACGGGCCGGATGCCTCGCGCGCGGCGGCGAAGGCAGCGGCCTGCGCCTCGGGATCGGTGACGTCGCACGGGAAAGCGCGTCCGCCCGTCTCGCGCGCCACTTCCTCGATGAGGTCGCTTCGCCGTCCCAGTAGCGAGACCTTCGCCCCCGCTGCGGCGAGGGCGCGGGCGGCACCGGCACCGATGCCCGTGCCGCCGCCGGTGATAAGTGCATGCTTGCCAGTCGCGAAGGTCATGGGACGAGCCTAGCGGGACGGCAGGCAAAGGAAAGGGCGGCCCGGTCTCCCGAGCCGCCCCTGACTTGTTCGAACGCGATCAGCGGGTGCCGATCGGATCCGCGTTGCCGTCCGGGTCACCCTGGACGGTGCCGCTCACCTTGGGCGCGCCCGCCAGCAGGATGCCCGCGAGGTGCGGAGTGGCCATGCTGGTGCCGCTGATGGTGTTGTAGCCACCGTTCAGCCAGGTCGACTTGATGGCCGAGCCCGGCTCGGCGAAGTCGACCGGCGGATTGCCGTAGTTCGAGTAGCTCGCCCACTTGTCGCCGACGCCGAACGCAGAGACGGTGTAGATGTTCGGACCGTTGGCGCGGGCCGGCGAGTGGTTGTTGGCATTGTCGGTCTCGTTGCCGGCGGCGAGCGCGAACTTGACGCCGCCGGCCGAGGCATTGATCACCGCCGTGTCGAGGGCGGCCGAGACTCCGCCGCCAAGGCTCATGTTGGCGACGTCGCCGACCCGGCCATTGGCCGCGACATAATCGACGCCCGCGATGACGCCCGAGTTCGAACCCGAACCGCGACGATCGAGCACCCGCACCGCGACCACTCGGGCACCCGGGGCGACGCCAATCACGCCGATGCTGTTGTTGAGCGCCGCGATGGTGCCGGCAACGTGCGTACCATGGCCGTTCTGGTCGACCGGCGAGGTGTCACGAGAGAGGAAGCTGCGGCTGCGCGCGGTGTCGACCGAGAGGTCGGGATGGGTGAAGTCGATGCCGGTGTCGATGACCCAGGCGGTACCGAAGGTGCCGGCCGCGCCGCCCGAGACGCGGGCGATGCCCCACGGGGTTTCCTGCGCGGGCTGGGCACCACCGCCGCCGCTCGGCGGGGCGTCGGCGCGGATCGGACCGGTGGTGACGACCTGATCCTGCTCGCAATATTCGATGTTGGGATTGTTGGCCTGCATCCGCTCGACCGCCTGTGCCGGAAGATCGGCGGCGAAGCCGCGGAGCGCGACACTGTAGACATGCTTGACGCGCGCACCAACCGACTGGGCGGCGCGATTGGCTTCGGCCTGCGCCTGCCCGCGGTTCACTTCGCGCGCCTTGAACACGCAGATGTAGCTGCCTTCGATCTTGTCGCCCGGACGCTCGGCGGCGGCCGGTCCGGCAATGGCGACGCTCGCCATGATTGCTGCGGAGGCCAGCAGAACAGTCTTCATGGATGCCCTTCCCCTTCTTCGATGATCAGCAAATCTGTCGCTGACCTGAACGATCAAGCTATCCATGATTTGACGTCTGTAAAGAAGAAAAATCTAGTTAATACAGTGAGTTAACTAGCATTTTCAGGAATGAGTCCGTCCATTCGTGCCGGTGATCCGGCTACGGAGCAAACCGTCTGAGGCGAGCGATTTCAGCCGCTTACCGGACGGCACCTCCAGTCAGACCCGGCACGGCTGGCGAGGGAGCAGGCTGGAGCGGCGGCTCGTTGCGGCGATGGCGAACGATCCGCGGCGTGATGACGATGTAGAGCTCGGTCTTGGCGCGGGTCGAGCGCTCGTTGCGGAAGACCGACCCGACCAGCGGGATGTCGCCGAGGATCGGCAGGCGGCCCTTGGTCTTGAGGTTGTTCTCCTGGGTCAGCCCGCCGATGACGAAGGTCTCGCCGTCGCGCACGCTGGCGCTGGTCTCGGCCTCGCGCTGGCTGATCGTCGGATAGCCCTGGCTGTAGCCGGTGACCGACGACACCACGCCGTAGATCTGGCTGGTGACGAAGCCGTCGCTCGACACCCGCGGCGCGATCTGCAGCGTCACCCCGACGTTGACATACTGCACCTGCTGACTGACCCCGTTGACGCCCGAGAGGGTGATCGAGGTCAGGATCGGGAGCGCGTCGCCGGTGATGATCTTGGCGGTTGAGCCAGACTGGGCGGCGATCCGCGGACGCGACACGATCCGGCCTTCGCCGCGCTGCACCTGCGCGTAGATGGCGGCTTGGACGATGCCCGACTTGAAGGCGGTCAGCGGATCGTTGCCGAACGGCGTGTTGCTGCCGAGCGTGATCGAGCCCGAGGCGATCTGCCCGTCCCGGTTGGCGAGGTCGATCCCGAGGTTGCGGACGCCCTGCTCGGTCAGCTCGACGAACTGCGTTTCGAGGATGACCGAGTCGACCGGGATGTCGATGGCGGCGATCTGTGCCTTGACCCGCGCGATGCGGTCGGGCGTGCCGGTAATCCAGATCGCGTTGAGCCGCCGATCGATCGCCAGCCCGCGGCCCGGAAAGGCCTGCCCGAGCGGCTGCTGGTTCTGCGGCTGCTGGTTCTGGTTCTGGTTTACATATTGCTGCGACGAGGCGGTCGCGATCGATCCGAAGCCCGGTTCGCGCCGAATGAAGACGTTGTTGGGCTGGATGGTCTCGCCTTCGACCAGCAAGCCGATGACCTCGCTCACGTCGGCATATTTGAGTGGGACCAGCTCGTAGCTGTCACCATCGATGCCCGGCTCGACATAGGCCGGAAGCTCGCTTGCCGGCGCCACTGACTCGGTACCCGAGCCGATCGGACGCGCTCCGATCGCCTCGTCACCAGACAGGCGCTGAACCACTACCTGAAGCGTGCGATCGCCGGCGGGCTGGACGCTGACCCGCGCAGGGGCTGCGGTGTCGAACCGCCACAGAAGCCCGCTGTCGCTCGTCTCGAACACCGCCGAACGCACGATGCCGCGATAATTGTCGCGCTGCGGTACACGCGGTGCGCGAAGGGTCGCCCGCATCAAGAGCTCGGGACGGGTCGGATTGTTGTTGAGCGCCGCCGTCTGCGGCTCGGCGGGCGAGAAGCGGATGAGGAAGGACGCCTGATTCTCGTCGACGGTGACCGTCTTCACTTCCTCGACGACCGAGGGGACCTGCGCCACGGCCGGCAGGCCGAGCGGCAGGAACAGCAAAGATAAGGCCAGGCGCGCCGGAGCGCGTCGCAACGTCAACAGTGTCTTGCCTCCCCGCCCCGGGCTCCCCAGCCCCGGAAAATGATGCAAGCGCGGTACCTTACGGGTGAACGTCGCCCGTGCAAGCCAAAAGGTCGCTTGATTGAAACTGTTGGTCGCGGCCGATCCCGGCTTTGCCAAGCCTGCGCGGCTATGCCACGGAAGCCGCCAATCGCATCGGAGCCCCACCCGCATGAAGACCCGCGCCGCCGTCGCATTCGCCCCCAAGCAGCCACTCGAGATCGTCGAACTCGACCTTGAAGGGCCAAAGGCCGGCGAAGTGCTGGTCGAGATCATGGCGACCGGCATCTGCCACACCGATGCCTACACGCTCGACGGGCTCGATAGCGAAGGCATCTTCCCCTCGGTCCTCGGCCACGAGGGAGCCGGGATCGTCCGCGAGGTCGGGGCAGGGGTCACGTCGGTCAAGCCGGGTGACCACGTCATCCCCTTGTACACCCCCGAATGCCGCCAGTGTAAGTCGTGCCTCAGCGGCAAGACCAACCTCTGCACCGCGATCCGCGCGACGCAGGGCAAGGGGCTGATGCCCGACGGGACAAGCCGCTTCAGCTACAAGGGCCAGACCATCTTCCACTACATGGGCTGCTCCACCTTCTCGAACTTCACCGTGCTCCCGGAAATCGCCGTGGCGAAGATTCGTGAGGACGCACCCTTCAAGACCAGCTGCTACATCGGCTGCGGAGTCACCACCGGGGTCGGCGCGGTGGTCAACACCGCCAAGGTGCAGGTCGGCGACAATGTCGTGGTGTTCGGCCTCGGCGGGATCGGCCTCAACGTCGTCCAGGGCGCGCGCCTCGCCGGTGCCAACAAGATCATCGGCGTCGATCTCAACCCCGACCGCGAAGCGTGGGGCCGCCAGTTCGGCATGACCGACTTCCTCAATACGAAGGGCATGAGCCGCGACGAGACCGTCGCCAGGATCGTCGAAATGACCGATGGCGGGGCCGACTACAGCTTCGACTGCACCGGTAACACCGAGGTCATGCGCACCGCGCTCGAATGCTGCCACCGCGGCTGGGGCACCTCGATCGTCATCGGCGTTGCCGAGGCCGGCAAGGAGATCGCGACGCGTCCGTTCCAGCTCGTCACCGGCCGCAACTGGCGCGGAACCGCGTTCGGCGGAGCCAAGGGCCGGACCGACGTTCCCAAGATCGTCGACTGGTACATGGACGGCAAGATCGCCATCGATCCGATGATCACCCATGTCCTCGGCCTCGAGGAGATCAACAAGGGGTTCGACCTGATGCACGCGGGTGAAAGCATCCGCGCGGTCGTGGTCTACTGACGGGAGGAACAGCCATGTATTCGCACATGATGGTGGGATCGAACGATCTCGAGCGCTCCAAGGGCTTCTACGACGCCCTGTTCGAAAAGTCGGGCCACCAGGACGACAAGGGACGCCTGACCTACGGTCGCCGGGGCGCGGTCTTCATGGTCACCAGTCCGATCGACGGCCAGCCCGCCAACCATGGCAACGGCTGCACCATCGGCTTCTCGTTCGACAGCCCCGAGGAGGTCGACGCCTGGCACCAGCGCGGCGTTGCCGCCGGCGGGACGGCGATCGAGGATCCGCCTGGAATCCGCTCCAACGCCTTCGGCCAGCTCTACCTTGCCTACCTGCGTGATCCCGACGGCAACAAGCTGTGCGGGCTCTACCGGCCGGCCAAGTAGGCCGGGCATGAAGGTCGTCTCCGAAGTCCGCAGTCACGGCGGCCGGCAGCTCGTGCTCACCCACGACAGCGCCGCGACCGCGACCGGGATGACCTTCTCGCTGTTCCTGCCTCCGCAGGCGGAGCAGGGGAGGGTGCCGCTGGTCACCTATCTCTCGGGGCTGACCTGCACCCACGCCAACGTCACCGCCAAGGGCGAGTATCGCGCAGCCTGCGCCGCGCATGGCCTCGCCTTCCTCGCGCCCGATACCTCGCCCCGCGGCGAGGGCGTGGCCGACGAGGAAGGCTGGGACATCGGGCTCGGCGCCGGCTTCTATGTCGACGCGACCGAGGCGCCCTGGTCGTCCCACTATCGCATGTGGAGCTATGTCACCGAGGAGCTGCCGGCGCTGGTCGCAACCGAGTTTGCCGAACTCGACATGGACCGGCAGGCGATCACGGGTCACAGCATGGGCGGGCATGGCGCGCTGACCGTCGCGCTTCGCCACCCCGGCCGCTTCCGCAGCTGCAGCGCCTTCGCACCGATCGTCGCCCCAACCCGGGTGCCGTGGGGACAGAAGGCGTTCGACCGTTACTTCGGCGGCGATCCGGACTTGTCGCGACGGCACGATGCCGTGGCGCTGATCGGGGACGGCGCCCGGGTCGACCACCTATTGGTCGACGTCGGCGGCAGCGACCCCTTCCTCGACAAGGAACTCAGGCCCGAGTTGCTGGTCGAGGCCTGCGAGCAAAGCGGCATTCCGGCCACGGTCCGGGTGCAAAAAGGCTACGATCACAGCTACTTCTTCGTCAGCAGCTTCCTTGGCGAGCATCTCGCCTGGCACGCCGCGCACCTCGGTTGATAGGATAGTCCGAAACGGTTGGACCGGTAGCAATATCGGACTTAGATTGTGGCTTTCCCGCCACGTCATTTCACCCTAGACACAAAGGCGAAACCGCCGACGAGGGGCTCTCGTTGTTGGCGTGCCGAATTAACCGGGGGCGGGCAGCGTTGTCGCACGTCCCCACAAAGGGGAGTATCTCGTGACAACACGTATGACCAAGCTTGCGCTGCTGAGCACTGCGTCCGCCGCTGCCGCAGCTTTTGCACTGCCCGGCTCGGCCGCGGCCCAGGCAACCACCTGCTCGCAGACCGGAACCACCATCACCTGCGTTGATGGGGCGACCACCGTCCTGACCGCGGGCACCGACGCGACCACGACGACCGTCGCGGGCCCGGGCCTCGTCACGGTCAACGCGACCACGCCGTCGACCATCAGCTACACGGCGACGGGTCCGATCTCGACCACCGCCGCTCCTGCCGTCGACCTGACCTCGACCGGCGGCGCGCTGACCTTCACCCCGGCCGGGACCACTGCTCCGGTCAACCTCGTCACCACCGGCGCCGCCGCCGACGGCCTGCGTCTCAACACGCTCGGCCAGGCCGCGACCGTCACGGTCGGCACGATCTCGACCAATGGCGCCGGCTCCTACGGCGTCCGTTCGACCGGCGGCAGCGACCTCACGCTTCGCACCGGCAACATCACCGTCGCGGGGACTGCCAGCCGCGGCATTGATGCCAGCCTGCAGACCGGCAACGTCAACATCACGACCGGCAACGTCTCGGCCACCGACCGCGCGATCAGCACCCGCACCTCGGGTGCCGGCAGCAGCGTCACCGTCGTCAGCGGCAACCTGTCGGGCACGACCGGCATCCTCGCCTCGGCCGACGCCGGCGGGTCGGTCAACGTGACCACCGGAAACGTCGTGTCGACCAACGGCTTCGGCATCGCGGCGCAGAGCCTCGGGGTCGTCGGCACCGGCAACATCGTGATCCGCTCGGGCACCGTCACCACGACCAACGGCAACGCGATCTTCGCGACCAACCAGACTCCGACAGGCTCGATCGACATCGGCGGCTGCCCGACCGTCACCAACGCCTCGGCCAGCAGCGCGGCGATCTTCGCCAACACCAACGGCACCGGGTCGGTCACGATCAACTGCGGCGCGGTCACCTCGACCGGCAACAACGCCGTCTTCGCGCAGAGCAACGGCGGCAACGTCGTGGTCAATCTGACCTCGGCCAGCAACACCGCCTTCTCGGCCGTCTATGCCCGCACGAACGGCACCGGCACCATCACCACCAATGCCGGTGCGGTCACCAGCAGCGGCTTCGCCGGGATCGACCTGGGCGCCGGTACCGGCCTTATCGACGCCGGCTTCACCAGCATCACCACGACCCGTCAGGACATGACCGGTCTGCTGATCAATTCGACCGGTCCGGTCAATCTGCGGGGTGGCTCGATCAGCCTGCAGGCGGTCAACAACACCGGCGCCACGATCAACAGCTCGGGTCTGACCGGCACGCTCGGCAACATCACCGGCACCAACGCCAACTCGCGCGGCCTGGTGTTCAACACCGCCGGCACCGGCGGCGCGGTGAACCTCGCCGTCGGCAACGTCGCGACCACCGCGTCCGCGATCGCGATCTTCAACGGCGCCAATGCGATCACTCTCGCCGCCGGCAACGTGTCGACGACCGAGGCGGCGGCACCGGGTATCTCGCTCTTCAGCACGGGCCCGATCACGCTCACCTCGGGCACGGTTTCGACCGCGGGCGCTGGCAGCGATGCGGTCAGCATCAATGGCCAGTCGGGAGCGGTCAACGTCACCACCGGAGCGCTGACCACGACCGGCAATGACTCCGACGGCCTCGTCATCAGCAACCTCGTCGCCACCACCGCCACCACCGGTGCGGTGACGACCTCGGGCAACGATTCGGCGGGCATCTTCGTGCTCGGCGGGCCGGGCGCGGTTTCGCTGACCTACGGCAACCTCACCACCAGCGGCACCGGCCAGTCGAACGCGCTGCTCGTCAACAATGCGGGCAACGTGACGCTCAACGGCGCGGGCTCGACGGTTCGCACCAACGGCGCGGGGGTCACCGCGGCCCTCGTCAACGGCGCGAGCATCAGCGGCAACCTCGGCAACGTCACCACCACGGGTGCGGGCTCGGCCGGCGCTGTGATCAACTCGGTCAATCCGGGCGTCGTCAACCTGACGGTCGGCGCGGTCAGCACCACCGGCAACGGCGTCACCGTCAATGCCGGCGCCAACCCCGTCACCCTCACCACCGGCGCGGTCACCGCGACCGAGGCGGGCGCGACCGGGACGGTCATCAACTCGACCGGCGCGATCAGCTTCACCGGCGGTCGCCAGACCAGCAACGGCGCCGACGCGCTGCAGATCAACGGCGGCACCGGCGCGATCATCGCGACCGTGGCCGGCGCGACCACCACGGGTGCGGGCGCCGACGGCGTGCAGATCGTGGCGGCGGGCGTTCCGGTGACCTTCAGCAACAGCAGCACCATCACTACCACCGGTGCAGGCTCGCGCGGCGTCGCCATCTCGGGTGCCACCACCGCCAACGTCACCTGCGGCAGCATCAGCACCACCGGTGCCGGCGCCACCGCCTGTGACGTCTCCTCGGCGGGCAACACCACCGTCACCGGCGGCACCATCACCACCACCGGTGCGGGCGCCGACGGCATCAACGTCGTCAACACCGCCGGCACCACCAGCATGACCGGCGGAACCACCACCGTCTCGGGCGCCGACTCGATCGGCATCGACGTCGCCACCAGCGGCACCGGTGCGGTCACGGTCAACACCGGCGTGGTCACCTCGACGTCGGCCAACGCCGCCGCCGTTCCGAGCTTCGCCGCCGCCCGCGTCGTCGCTTCGGGCGCGGCGCCGGTCACCGTCACGGCCACCGGCAACGTCTCGGCGACCGCCGGCTCGGGCATCTGGGCCCAGACCGCGGGTGCGGCGACCGTCGTCGTCAACTCGGGCGTCACCGTCCAGGGTCCGACCGCGGTCACCCTTGGCGGCACCACCGGCAACACGCTGACCGTCAACGGCACGATCCGCAGCACCACCACCGGTGCTCCGGCCTATGTCCTTGCCGGTGCGGGTCCGCTCACGCTGACCCTCGGCGCGACCGGTTCGATCGTCGGTCCGCTGACCTTCACCGCCGGCAACGACACCTTCAACAACGCCGCCAACTACACCCAGTCGGGAACGATCGACTTCCTCGCCGGGAACGACACCTTCAACAACACGGGCACCTTCACCCATGCTGGCGTCGTCCAGTTCGGTGCGGGCAACGACACGCTGAACAACAGCGGCACGCTCAACCTCAGCTCGGCTGCGGCGTTCGACTTCGGTGCCGACACCGACGTCTTCAACAACACCGGCACGCTGCGGCTGGTGAACGGCGCGCAGACGCTCGCCGGGCTCGAGACGTTCAACAACAACGGCGGCCTGATCGACCTGCGTGACGGTGCCGGCAACGACACGCTCACCCTTCCGGGCAACTATGCCGCGACGGGCACCGCCCGCCTCGGCATCGACGTCGTCGGCACCACCGGTGTCAACGTCGCCGACCGCCTGGTGATCGGCGGGGCCACGACCGGCACCACCCAGGTGCTGGCGAGCTTCCTCAACCCGGTCATCGATCCGACCGGCGCGCTGATCGTCGATTCGACCCTCAACAACATCGGCAGCACCAACTTCGTGCTGAGCGGCGGCAACAGCCAGGGCCTGATCAACTACAGCCTCGAGACCCGTGGCGGCGACGTCTTCCTGGTCTCGCGTCCGGACGAAGCGCTGTTCGACCAGCTCTTCGTCGGTCGCATCGGCAAGGACATGTGGCACCAGTCGGCCGAGGCCTATCAGGCCTACGCGATGAGCCGCCGCCTCGACTATGGCAACGAGCGCAAGGGCCCGGTCGGCCTGTGGGCTCAGCTGTACGGATCGAAGGACCGCGTGGGTGACAGCGATCGCTCGGTGACCCTGTTCAACACCACCCTCAACAGCTCCAACCGGTTCGAGACGAGCCGGCGCGGCGCTCAGGTCGGTGTGGACTTCGGCGTGCAGAACTTCGTGGTCGGCGTCACCGCCGGTTACGAGCATGCGGAGGGCGATACCGACTTCGGCACCGACATCGATGCCGAGGGCTACAACTACGGTGCCTACGCCCAGTTCGGCGCCAAGCAGGGCCTCTATGCCGGCGTGCTCCTGAAGCGCGACGACTATGACATGCGCCTCGTCAACAACTCGATCGGCTCGGCCGTGGTCGAGCCCGACGGACGCAGCACCGGCATCGACGGTGAAGTCGGCTTCCGCTTCGGCACTCCGGGCTCGGTCAACTTCGACCTTGGTGCTGGCCTCAGCTACGTTCGCAGCAAGATCGAAGACTACAGCTTCGGCAACATCGCGTTCGACAACGACCGGTTCACCAGCAAGCGCGGGCGCATCCAGGCCCGGGCGAGCTTCGCCGGCAAGCTGGCGCCGTTCATCGACGGCAAGGTCTATCGTGAGTTCGGAAGCGCCTACGACCTGACCGTCCGCTCGGGTAACCTCAGCTCGTCGATCGACGACGCCAAGCGCGGGACCTGGGCCCGTGTCGAGGCCGGCATCGGCGGCGGCACCGGCGGCGGTCCGCTGCTCAGCGGCTGGGCCGACTTCGGCGACGTCCGTGGCTACGGCGTCCGCGGCGGCTTCCGCTTCTAAGCGGCAGCCACTGTCGAAACAGGGGAGGGCGTCCGGGGCAACCCGGGCGCCCTTTTCTTATGCCTCTCTCCGTCCCGGGGACCGGCCCATACGAAAACGGCGGCACCCGAAGGTACCGCCGCATGCTGCCATTTGGTGAGAGGGCAACCTCCGCTCAGGGCGCCCAGTGAATGTCGATCGGCTGCTCGGCCTCGGCCAGGACCCGGCCGATCGGAAGCTTGCTCGAATGGCCATCCGCGATCGCCTGCTCGAGCAGCTCGCGCTTGTCCTTGCCGGTGATGGTGATGATCAGCGTGCGCGACGACAGCAGGGCGGCGCGGGTCAGCGTGACCCTCGCCACCGGCATGTCAGCGGGCATCGGGTCGGGGCGCACCCCGACCGCGCGGCGGGCCTTGGGCGCGTCGAGCGCCTTCTGGAGGTCCGGCCCGTCGAAGATCGACGCCGTGTGCCCGTCCGCGCCCATGCCGAGCCAGACCAGATCCGGCGGCCACGGTAGGTCCTGGAGCCGGGCGTCGGCAATGTTGCCGGCGGCATCGACATCGGCGTTCTCGCCGCCGATCGGGATGACCCGGGCACCCGCACGCATGAAGCTCTGCGCCAGCAGCCGCGCGTTGCTGCGCTCGTCGCTGACCTCGACCAGCCGCTCGTCGGTCGGGACGATGGTCACCTTCTTCCAGGGCAGCTTCTGCGCCGCCAGCTTGGCGAAGATCGGACCCGGGGTCTTGCCGCCGGGAAGCGCGAGCAGCGACGCGTCGCGGGCGTCGACCGCGCTTTCGATGATGAACCCGACGTCGCCCGCGACCGCTTCGGCCATCTCCGCGACGCTGTCATATTCCCACCACTCGGCTTCGATCATCGGGCTTGCTCCTTTGCGACGCGCCTTCGGCCCGCGTCGGGGCGGGGTCAAGATCGCTCGCGATTCTCGGATGGTTGTGCCTCGCGTCACCCGCCGGCGGCGTGGTGACCCCTACGGGACTCGAACCCGTGTTTCAGCCGTGAAAGGGCCGCGTCCTAACCACTAGACGAAGGGGCCGCTGTGAAGCGGTGCGCTGCCTAGGCGAGCCGGCGTCTTCGGTCAAGCGACCGCGGCGTCCTCGAGGTGCAGTTCGGCGCGGTTGCCGCCGTTCCAGCTGTCGCGGTGGACCGTTCCGGCAAGCCACAGGCGGCGATCGCTCGGCATCGACAGCAATGCGCTGCCGAGCGGCGTGTCGGCGGAGCGGAAGGCGATCCACTTGAAGCTCGCGCCGTCGGCTCCGCTGGCGATCCCGCGAACATGCCCGTTTCCGACCACGCCGACGTTGATCAGCCGCGCCTCGCCCGCCGCGATCCTCGGCTGCGGCCAGCCGACTCCATAGGGCCCGGCCGCGTCCAGCGCGTCGCACAGCCCCGCCTGGACCCCGCGTGGTGCGCACAGGCTGTCGAGCAGCAGCGCACGGGCGCCGACCGCCCGCTCGACGTCGGCCGCCAGCCGGTCGGACAGATAGGCCGCAAGCGCCGGCACTTTGCCCGGCGCGACCGTGACCCCGGCCGCCATGGCGTGGCCGCCGCCCGCCACCAGCAGCCCCTCGTCCTTCGCCGCGAGCACCGCCGCGCCGAGGTCGACCCCGCTGATCGAGCGTCCCGAGCCCTTGCCGATGCCGTCCTCGCCGAGCGCGATGACCAGCGCGGGCCGGCCATGCTTCTCCTTGAGCCGCCCGGCGACGATCCCGATCACCCCGGGGTGCCAGCCGGGACGGGCGACGGTGATGACCGGAGCACCCGCCTGCGCATCGGAATCCGCCAGCGCCTCGTCGAGCACGCCCTGTTCGATCGCGCGCCGCTCCTCGTTGAGGCGGTCGAGCTCCAGCGCGATCGTGCGCGCCTCCTCGGCGTCGCTGGTGGTGAGCAGGCGCACCCCGAGGTCGGCGCGTCCGACCCGCCCCCCGGCGTTGATCCGGGGGCCGAGCGCGAAGCCGAGGTCGCGGCACGACGGGTCGGCGGTCAGCCGCGCCGCCTCGGCGAGCGCCTTCAGTCCGACGTTGCGCCCCCTCGCCATCACCTTCAGTCCCTGCGCGACATAGGCCCGGTTGAGCCCGTGGAGCTTGGCGACGTCGGCCACCGTGCCCAGCGCGACGAGGTCGAGCAGGTCGATCACCCGCGGCTCGGGCCGGGCCGCGAACCAGCCACGAGTCCGCAGCGTCCGGAGCAACGCCACGCCCAGCAGGAAGGCCATGCCCACCGCCGCGACATGGCCGTGGGCGAGCCCGACCTCGCCCTCGTCGAGCCGGTTGGGATTGACCAGCGCATGGCACAGCGGAAGCGCGGCGGCGCACTGGTGGTGGTCGACCACCACCACGTCGAGCCCTGCTTCGCGAGCGCCGGCGAGCGGCTCGAACGCCTGCGCGCCGCAATCGACCGTGACAATCAGCCCCGCGCCTCGGGCCTTGAGCGCGAGAAGCGCCGCCAAATTGGGGCCGTAGCCCTCGGCCTGCCGGTCGGGTATATGGACCAGCGGCTCGGCGCCGAGCTGGCGCAGCAGGAGCACCAGCAACGCGCTGCTGGTCGCGCCGTCGACGTCATAGTCGCCGAAGATTGCGATGCCCTCGCCGCGCGCGAGCGCATCGGCCAGCCGCTCGGCCGCGCGGTCCATGTCCTGGAAGGCCGAGGGGTCGGGCAGCAGGTCACGAATGGTCGGCACGCGATAGCGCTCGAGCTCGTGCGGCTGCACCCCGCGCCCGAGCAGCAGCTCGTCGACCAGTTCGGTTCCCAGTTTCTCGTCGGACTGCGGCCTGCGCCAGCGCCACGGCTGGCCCGACAGCGACCGCTCCACCCCAAGCGCCACATTCATGGCTGCCGCGATAGCAGCTCCTTGGCGAGAAGACTCGCCTCATTTCGCGGAAGCGCGGGAATGCGCTGCCCACCGGCAGGGCCGCCGGCGATGTCGACCACCAACGCGGCGACGCCGAACAACCGCGACAGGCTGGTCTCGGCCAGCGCGACGCTCTGCACGTTGGCGAGCGGAAGCAGCAGGGTGCGTCGCTGCCACCAGCCGGTGCGAAGCAGCAGCCGCTCGCCCTCCACCGCATAAGCGGTATTTCGCCACTCGAACCAGCGCAGCGGCCCGAACAGCAGGAGCAGCGGGAACAGCGGCGCCATCAGCAACAGGAAGCTCCACACATGCGCCTTCGAGACCCGCCGCCAGTCGGTCCCTTTGCCGGGCATGGTCCAGCCGAGCTCCGCCCCGATGCGAGCGACCTCCGCCTCATCGGCAAGCGCCGCCAGCACGTGATCGCTCGAACCGCCCTGCCGGCCCTCCTGGCTCTCGCCGGCAAGGCTCAGGACCTTCACCGCCCGCCATCCGAAGCGTTCGCGGATCGGCCCGGTGGCGATCAGCCCCGCCTGGATCCGACGCCGGGGAAGGGTGACATCGGTCCGCGTTAGCAGCCCGCGCCGCCGCCGAAGCCCGTTGCCCGTCCGGTCGAGCCGGAAGCCATATTCCCGCAGCAGGGTGCGGATCACCCCGGTCACCACGCCGGCCACGATCAGCACCGTCAGTCCGCCTACGACCAGGCCGAAGCGGTGGTCGAGAAGCCATCCGCCCCAGCCGCTCTGGTCGAGGATCGGCCGCCAGAACTTCCGGCTGAAGGGATCGAAGTCGATCACGTCGCCGAGCGTCTGGCTTGCGCCGAACAGGCCCGCGAACAGCGCCAGGCTGAAGTTGAACAGGCCGCAGGTCAGCACCCGCCGAAGGTCCATCGCGAACAGGGGAGGGCCTTCCACCTCGGCCTCGCCGGCACCCGCCACCGGTGCCGCGCCCGCCCGCCGCGCCCGCACATGGTCGCGCAGCGCCTCGGCCCGCGCCAGGACGATGCCTCCGAGCACGCCTTCTTCCTTGCCGGCGCTCGAGGCACCGGTCTCGAGCGTCACCTGCGCAACCCCGACGAGCCGCTGGAGCGGCCCCTGCGCGATGCTGACGTCGGCGACCCGGTCGAATGGGATCGTGCGCAGGTTCCGGCTGAGGATGCCGCTGTCGATCCGGATCGCATCGCTGCCGACCCGGTAGGAGAAGCGCAGCCAGTGCAGCAGCAAGCCGCCAAGCGTCACCACCGCGATCCCGCCGAGCATCATCAGCGCGACGAAGAACTTGCCCTGGAAAGCGAAATAGCCGCCCGCCGCGACCCCGCCGGCGATGTTGCGCAGCGCTTGGCCAAGCCCGCTGACGAGGGTCAGCGGGTGAAGCCGCTCGGGAGGGGCCTCGTCGGCGGTCACCTCAGTCGAGGTCCGCCTGGATGTGGCTCCGGATCACCGCCGCCATCGAGTCCGCATCGGCGGGGCTGAGGCCGGGCAGGCTGACGATCGAATGGTGCGTGCCCGCGGTGTGCACCACCAGCGTCGCGGTCCCGAACATCTTGTCGAGCGGGCCCCTGGCGATGTCGAGGTGCTGGACCCGGACCAGCGGCACCAGCGTGTCCCGATGGAACATCCAGCCGCGCACGACCCGCAGCATCCTCGGCTCCAGCGCATGCCCGAGCCGCGACCAGATCCGCGACGGCGCGACGATGATCGACGCCGCCGCAAGCAACGGCACGGCGACCAGCAGCAGGCCGCCGACCGGCTTGTCCGCCAGGATCGCACGATCCACCACGATCGCCGCGACGACGATCGGAAGCCAGCTCAGCAGGGTCCTGACGCGGATCACATGCAGATAGCCGCGCTCCGCCGGGCGGAGCCGCGCTCCGTCTTCGCCCAAGCTTTCCCCCGGCGCCTCGTCAATCACTGTCATAGCTGCATACTACAGCAGCATCGGACAGCTTCAAGCCGGCTTGCGATGCTCGCCGGAGATGCGGCGCACCGTTCCCGAGCTCGCGCGCATGACGATGCTCTCGGTGGTCAGGCAGCCCTTGCGCCGCTTGACGCCCTTGAGCAGCGAGCCGTCGGTAACGCCCGTCGCCGCGAAGATGCAGTCGCCGCTGGCCATGTCCTCGAGCCGGTAGATGCGGTCGAGGTCCTCGATCCCCCAGCGCCGGGCACGCGACCGCTCGTCGTCGTTGCGGAACAGCAGCCGGCCCTCGATCTGTCCGCCGACGCAGCGCAGTGCCGCCGCCGCCAGCACGCCTTCCGGAGCGCCGCCCGAGCCCATGTAGATGTCGACCGTCGTGTCCGGGTTGGTGGTGGCGATGACCCCGGCGACGTCGCCATCGGGAATGAGCATGATTCCGCAGCCGATCGAGCGCAGCTCGGCGATGATCCCGGCATGGCGCGGCCGGTCGAGCACGCAGGCGATGATCTCGTCCGGAGCAACCCCCTTGGCGGCGGCCAGCGAGCGGACGTTCTCCGCCGGCGAACGCTCGAGGCTGACGGTGCCCTCGGGATAGCCCGGCCCGATCGCGAGCTTCTCCATGTAGACGTCGGGCGCGTTCAGCAGCCCGCCTTCCTCGGCGATCGCGAGAACCGCAAGCGCGTTCGGACCGGCCTTGGCGGTGATGGTGGTGCCTTCGAGCGGATCGAGCGCGATGTCGATCTTGGGGCCCGTTCCCTGCTCGGATCCGACCTTCTCGCCGATGTAGAGCATCGGGGCTTCGTCGCGCTCGCCCTCGCCGATCACCACGGTGCCGTCCATCGGCAGCTCGTTGAGCGCGGCGCGCATGGCTTCCACCGCGGCGGCGTCCGCCGCTTTCTCGTCGCCCCGGCCGATCAGCGTGGAGGCCGCGATCGCCGCCGCTTCGGTCACCCGGACCATTTCGAGGACGAGGACTCGGTCGAGGACGGACGAGGCTTGGATCACTTGGCGTTAGCTCCTGTGCAATTCGGCTTGGGACCGCGCTACGGGATGGGCGGGCCCCGAACAAGCAGCGGCGCGTTGGGTCGATCGATGCGCCACTTCCTGCTTGTCCTGCCAATCCTTCTCGCCTCGGCTTGTTCCGGTGACGAAAAGGTCTCCAGCAATGCCGCCACCCCGTCGCTCGAGGTCATGACCGAGCAGCCGGGCGACTGGTCGGAACTCGACCGGATGGTCGGCCGAACCCCGTTCGAAAGCGGGCTGCTCGACGAGAGTCCCGTGACGGTCGACATCAATTCCGTGCTCGGGCCCGAGGCCTCCCGCTTCCGCGACGCCATGGCCGATGCCGGACCGCTGACCCGCCGCGACGATCTGCTCGTGGCGACATCGAAGAGCGGCAAGGCGTGGCTGGTCCTGCAACCGGGCGAGCACGCCTTCCGGGCAGCGCTGCGCACGGGGCAGGGGTGGCGCGAATGGTCGACACCCGGGACGAACGTGCCCTCGCTCGGGCGAAACTAGCCCGCCCGGCTATTCGTCCCCGGCGGCTTCGTCCACTTCATCCACTTCATGGTCGAGCAGGGTCTGGCGCACCCGGATCACCCGGGCGGCGACCCTTGTCTCGATCAGGAAGATGCTCAACCCTAGCGCCAGCGTCACCATCGACCCGATGAACAGGAGCGCGATGCTGGTGCCCGCGTGAAGGTCGATCAGCGCCGCCGCGAACAGCAGCACGACCACCGCGCAGACCAGCACCGCCGAGGCCACGGTCAGCGTGATCGCGCTGCTGACCAGCCGCATCCGCCGGTCGACCGTGTGCAGTTCGCGAAGCAGCCGGTCATGCTCGTTGCCGCGCGCCTTGAGGATCATCGGCTCGAGCGCCCGGCCGCGATCGACGATCCGCGCCAGCCGCGAGGCACAGACGTTGAGGAAAGCGCCGACGCCTGCGAGCAGGAACACCGGCGCGACGGCGAGCTGGATGATCTGGGCGATCTGCGTCGCGCTTTCGGTGGTCGGAAGCATCGGGCGGGCATAGCTGCCGCACCTCTCTCGCGCCAGCGGTCCCGCCCTCCCCGACACTGCGGGGGCTGCTCGGAGAGGGCGAGATCAGACGCGTAGGCGCACGCGAAACCGTCCGAGCAGCTACGAAGCCGCGGTCTCTCCGGATGCTTGTGGCCGCACTATTTTTCGTCAGGCTTCCTGGCGCCCGCTCCTCGGCAGCGATCCGAGCAGTAGCGGACCTGCTCCCAGTCGCGCGCCCACTTCTTTCGCCAGGTGAACGGCAGCCCGCACGAAGCGCAGGTCTTGCTCGGCAGGTCGGCCTTCTTGCGCATCTTGGGCATCACCCGGCCATGCTGGCGTGCTGCGGCCTAGTCAAACCGGCCACAAGACCGCATGAACGGCCGCGATGAGCGACTTCGAGTTCATGTTCGCGCTGTTCGGGCTGCTGCTCGGCCTCTCGATCGCCGAGCTGCTGAGCGGCCTCGCCCGTGCGATCGAGGAACGGCTCGGATCGCGACGCGGCTTCCGTCTCGGCTGGCTTACCCCGCTGCTCGCCGCCTTCGTCCTGCTCGACCTCCTGTCCTTCTGGGGCGCCGCCTGGCTGACCCGCGACCTCGTCCGCGTGTCGGGCGAGAGCCTGATGCTGGTGACCGCCTTCGCCAGTGCCTATTACATGGCCGCGCGGCTGGTGTTTCCGCGCGACGTCGATGCGATCGAGCGGCTCGACGAGCATTTCTTCCGAATCCGGCGGATCGTCATCGGCATCCTGTTCGTCCTGTTGATCGTGCAGATGACCTGGTACGCCTCCCTTCCCGAGCTCGCTCCCCGACTGGTGCGACCCCTGTCCCTGTCGCTGACGTGCCTGCTCGGGGTGCTGATGATCCTCGCCGCGTTCCTTCCGCGCGGCCGCTTGCTGACCCTGGTCATGGCCGCGCTGGTCGGCCGCTACGTCATCAGCTACCTGGTCTTCTGATGGCGGCCGAGAACAACCGCGCGAGCGACATCGCGCCGCTGGTCGGCGCGGCGATCGTCGGACTCCAGTTCGCCGGCCTGTCCTGGTGGTGGCTGTCGACGCTGGTGCTGATCGCGACCGTGCTCGCCGCGGTCCATCATGCCGAGGTCGTCGCCGAGCGCGTCGGGGAGCCGTTCGGCACCCTCATCCTCGCGCTCGCGGTGACGGTTATCGAGACCGGCCTCATCGTCAGCCTGATGCTCGCCAACAACGAGGGAGCGGCGGCGCTCGCCCGCGACACGGTGTTCGCCGCGAGCATGATCATCCTCAACCTTCTGCTCGGCATGTGCCTGATCGCCGCCGGCCGCCGGACGGTCGAGCAGCGCTTCATCCGGACCGGCGCCAATGCCGCGCTGAGCACGCTCGCCGCTTTGCTCGTGCTGACGCTGGTCCTTCCCAACTTCACCACCAGCGTCGCCGGCCCGGTGTTCAGCTACGTCCAGCTCGCCTTCGTCGCCGGCTTCGCCCTCATCCTCTACCTGACCTTCGTCTTCGCCCAGACGGTCCGCCACCGCGACTATTTCGTCCGCCCGGACACCGCCGCGCCCGAGGAGTGCCGCCCGACCAAGGCCGTCGCGACCCGCTCCTTCGCCCTGCTTCTGGTCAGCCTGTTCGCGGTCGTGCTGCTCGCCAAGGCGCTGTCCAAGCCGCTCGAGCAGGCGATCGCCGCCGCCGGTGCCCCGATCGCGCTGGTCGGGATCGCGATCGCCGGCGTGGTCCTGCTGCCAGAGGGGCTGGCGGCGGTGAAGGCGGCGCGCTTCGGCCGCCTCCAGACCAGCCTCAACCTGGCCCTCGGCTCGGCACTTGCGACGATCGGCCTGACCATCCCGGCGGTCACCGTCGTCTCCTTCATGCTCGGGCTTCCGCTCGCCCTCGGGCTCGAGCCCAAGAGCATCGTGCTCCTCGCCCTGACCCTGTTCGTCGGCAGCCTCAGCCTTGCCCGCGGGCGGGTCACGGTGCTCCACGGAATGGTGCACCTCGTCATCTTCGCCGCCTATTTGCTGGTGACGGTGCTTCCCTAGCCCTTCTTGAGCAGCTTCTTCACGCCGCGCGCCGCCTGGCGGAGGCGCTGCTCATTCTCGACCAGCGCGATCCGGACGAAGCCTTCGCCCTCCTCGCCGAAGCCGACCCCCGGAGCCACCGCGACCCCGGCCTCGACCAGCATGCGCTTGGCGAACTCCATCGAGCCGAGGTGCCGCATCGCTTCCGGGATCGGGGCCCAGGCGAACATGCTCGCCTGCGGCACCGGGATCTCCCAGCCGGCGCGGCCGAAGCTCTCGACCAGCACGTCGCGTCGCCGCTTGTAGAGCGCGCGCATCTCTGCGACGCATTCCTGCGGGCCGTTCAGCGCCGCGACCGCGGCCGCCTGGATCGGGGTGAAGGCGCCATAGTCGAGGTAGCTCTTGACCCGAGTCAGCGCCCCGATCAGCTCGCGGTTGCCGACCGCGAAGCCGATCCGCCAGCCGGCCATCGAATAGGTCTTGCTCATCGAGGTGAACTCGACCGCGACTTCCTTCGCCCCCTCGACCGCGAGGATCGACGGGGTCGGCTCCTCGCCGAAATAGATTTCGGCATAGGCGAGGTCGGAGATGATCCACAGCTTGTGCTCGCGGGCGAAGGCCACGAGCTTCTCGTAGAAGGGCTTGTCGGCGACATAGGCCGTCGGGTTGGACGGATAGCCGATCACCAGCACCTTGGGCCGCGGCACGGTGTAGCGCATCGCCATCCGGAGCCGCTCGAAGAACTCCTCGCCGGGCGCCGCCGGGATCGAGCGGATCGCCGCGCCGGCGATGATGAAGCCGAAGCTGTGGATCGGGTAGGACGGGTTGGGGGCGAGCACCACGTCGCCCGGCGCGGTGATCGCCTGCGCGAGGTTGGCGAGCCCTTCCTTCGACCCCAAGGTGACGATGATCTCGCTGTCGGGATCGAGCTCGACCCCGAACCGCCGCTGGTAATAGGCCGCCTGCGCCTTGCGCAGCCCCGGAATGCCCTTCGACGCCGAATAGCCGTGCGCGTCGGGCTTGGCCGCCACCTCGGCGAGCTTGGCCACGACATGCGCCGGCGGCGGACTGTCGGGATTGCCCATCCCGAGGTCGATCACGTCCTCGCCCTTCGCCCGCATCGCCGCGCGCATCCCGTTGACCTCGGCAAAGACGTAGGGCGGCAGCCGCTGGATGCGGTAGAAGTCGGTGTCCATTTTCGTGTTGTGCCGCCCTTGCTGCACTGCGGCAAGGGTCGAAGGTCCGTCTTAAAAGCGCACCCGTCCGCTCCTATCTGCAACCATGGGCGGGGACGAGAGAGAAAAACGACAGGGACCCGACATGAACATTTTGATGGTGCTGACCAGCCACGACCAGCTCGGCGACACGGGCAAGAAGACCGGCTTCTGGCTCGAGGAGTTCGCCGCGCCTTATTACGTCCTCAAGGACGCCGGGCACGACATCACCCTCGCCAGCCCGGCCGGCGGCCAGCCGCCGCTCGATCCCAAGAGCGACGAGCCCGACGCCCAGACCGAGGCGACCGAGCGCTTCAAGAAGGATGAGGAAGGCAAGGCCCAGCTCGCCTCCACCAGGCGCCTGGCCGAAATCGACGCGGCCCAGTTCGATGCCGTCTTCTATCCCGGCGGCCACGGCCCGATGTGGGACCTCGCCGAAGACTCGACCTCGCGCTCGATCATCGAGACCACGCTCGCGGCCGGCAAGCCCGTCGGTCTCGTCTGCCATGCCCCCGCGGCGCTGCGCAACGTCAAGGGTCCCGACGGCGAGCCGCTGGTCAAGGGCCGCAAGGTCACCGGCTTCACCAACGAGGAAGAGGAGGCCGTCCAGCTCACCGACGTCGTGCCCTTCCTCCTCGAGGACGAGCTGAAGCGCCTCGGCGGCCGCTACGAGAAGGGCGAGACCTTCAAGCCCTATGTCGTCCGCGACGGTCTGCTGATCACCGGCCAGAACCCACCGTCGAGTGAGCCCGCGGCCGAAGCGCTGCTCGCCGCCCTCGCCGAGCGCCGCGAGACCGCCGACGCCTGACCCCGGAACGGAGCCTGCCGCCTGTCACTCGCGATAGGCCGGCAGGCTCCAACCGCGTGCGATCGCCAGTCCGCGAAGCGCGAAACCCGCCAATGCCGCAAGCACCGCGGCCGGGAACCCGCCAAGGCCGAGCAGCGCCAGCCCGACCAGCAGCCCGCTGCTCAGCGCGGCGGCTGTGACATAGAGTTCGGGCCGCATCAGGATCGACGGCTCGCCCGCAAGCACGTCGCGGATGATTCCGCCCGCGCAGGCGGTCAGCACGCCCATGGCGAAGGCGGGAACAGGCGCGATCCCGAACGCCAGTGCCTTGGCCGCGCCGTAGGTGGCGTAGGCACCCAGGCCGGCGGCATCGAACCACAGCAGGGCCCGCCCGGCGAACCAGCGCCGGCTCGCAAGCCACACCAGCCCGGCTGCGCCGATGCAGATCAGGAGCACGCCATTCTGGTGCACCCAGAAGACCGGCGCCCCGATCAGGAGGTCGCGCAAGGTCCCGCCGCCGACCCCGGTCACCACCGCGAAGAAGATGAAGGTGACCAGCGTTTGACGCCGTTCCGCCGCCAGCAGCGCGCCCGAAATGGCGAACACCGCGATTCCGAACAGGTCGATGAATTCGATCGCCATGGGCAGGGTTGGGGAGGGCAGGTCGGGGGTCATTGCGTACGCCAATAGCGCCCCGGACCCTCGCCCTGAACCACTTTCGGGATGCGCGTGATGG
The DNA here is from genome assembly GCF_039538045.1 of Sphingomonas swuensis. Taxonomy (NCBI): domain Bacteria; kingdom Pseudomonadati; phylum Pseudomonadota; class Alphaproteobacteria; order Sphingomonadales; family Sphingomonadaceae; genus Sphingomonas; species Sphingomonas swuensis. The sequence continues at coordinate 499,178 of NZ_BAABBQ010000001.1, forward strand.
CGCCGCGCCGACGCTGGCCCTGTCCTACAGCCACCCGGTTGTGCCATGGTGCCGGAATGTGCCTTAGCGCTCCTCGATTCTCCTGCCGTGCGATGCGCCAGGAGGGGGGTGACACGGGGTTACAACCCCCGGTTTACGTCGCGTCCGGAGCCATCACGTTCCCGGAGATGCGCCGATGAGTACCGACCAGGTTCCGCCTTTTCCCACGCTCGAGGACTGGCAGCACTGGACTCTGGTCACCGGCCGCGCCCAGCAGATGCTGATGGAAGCCTGGGCCGAGAGCTGGAAGGCGGGCGAACCCGGGCCGGGGATCAAGAGCCCCCAGGCGCCCGACGCAATGAACCTGCTGACCGCAGGTGCCGACGCGTGGAGCAAGGGCTTCGAGGCCTGGGGTCAGATGCTCGGCGGCATGGCCAGCGCGGCCGATCGCAAGGACAAGCGCTTCGCCGCCGCCGAATGGCGCGAGAATCCGGTCTTCGACACCATCCGCCAGTCCTATCTCGCCATCTCCGACCAGCTGCTCCGCCAGGCCGACGAGGCCGAGCATCTCGACGAGGCGGCGCAGGCCCGGCTCAAGTTCCTGACGAGAAGCTTCGTCGACGCGATGAGCCCGTCCAACTTCGCGCTGACCAATCCCGAAGTGCTCAAGGCGACGATGGAGTCGCGCGGCGAGAACCTCCTCTCGGGGCTTCGCCACATGCTCGACGACATGAAGGCGGGGCAGCTCAGCCAAGTCCCCAAGGGCGCCTATGAGGTCGGCCGCAACCTCGCCACCACGCCGGGCAAGGTGATCAGGGAAACCCCGCTCTACCAGCTCATCCAGTACACGCCAGCCACCGACACGGTGCTGAAGACGCCGCTGATCGTCTTCCCGCCGTGGATCAACCGCTACTACATTCTCGACCTCACCGCCGAGAAGAGCTTCGTCCGCTGGTGCGTCGAGCAGGGCATCACGCTGTTCATGGTCAGCTGGAAGTCGGCCGACGAAAGTCTCAGGGACGTGACGCTCGACGACTATGTCCTGCGCGGCCAGGTCGACGCGATCGACACCGTCCGCGACCTGCTCGGCGTCGAGCAAGTCCATACAATCGGCTATTGCGTCGCGGGTACCACCCTCGCCGCGACGCTCGCGCTGCTCGCCGCCCGCGGCGAGGCTGACAAGGTCGCCTCGGCCACCTTCTTCACCGCTCAGGTCGACTTCGCCGAAGCGGGCGACCTCAAGCTGTTCCTCGGCGACGAGACGATGGCGCTGCTCGGCCAGCTATCGGCCGACACGGGGGTGGTCGACGGCCGGGTCATGGCCTCGACCTTCAACCTGCTGCGCGGCCGCGACCTCATCTGGAACTACGTCGTCAACAACTACCTGCTGGGGAAGGAGCCGCCGCCGTTCGACCTGCTCCACTGGAATGGCGACGTCACCAGCCTCCCCGCCGGCTGGCACCGCGACTATCTCGAGACCCTCTACAAGGGGAACAAGCTGGTCGAATGCGGCGGGATCAGCGTCGATGGCACCCCCATCGACCTAACCACCGTCGCCACGCCGCTCTACGTTCAGGCCGGGCGCGAGGACCATATCGCGCCGCCGCAGAGCGTGTGGAAGATCATGGACCACATGGCCGGGCCGAAACGCTTCGTGCTCGCCGGGTCGGGCCACATTGCCGGGGTCGTCAATCCGCCGAGCGCCGGCAAATACCAATATTGGATCAACGAGGGCGAGCCGCGCTCGCTCGACGAGTTCATCGCCGGAGCGACCGAGCATAAGGGCAGCTGGTGGCCGGACTGGCTTTCGTGGCTCAAGGCGCGCGCACCCGGGGAAGTGCCGGCGACCAGCGCACGTCAACCCGGCAAGGGCAAGCTCAAGGCGATCGAGGACGCCCCCGGCCGCTACGTGAAGACGCGCTAGCTCAGATGATCCCGCCGCCCAGCGACAGGCGGACGATCCCGACGAGGATCACGAACAGGCAGAGGTTGCGCCCGGCCTTCGAGCCTCCGCTGAGCTGGCCGATGCCTGCGCCGACCAGTGCCACCGGGATGATCAGCCAGTTGGCCCAGCCGAGCAGGGGGATGAAGGCGACCGCGACCAGCAGCAGCGAGATGACGCCGACGATCAGTGCGACGAGATTGGGCATCCTTCACTCCTTGTTCGGGCTGGCCCCGGGTCCGGGAGCATCTGCTCCCCGAAGCGCAGCCATGAGGTAGATGAGCGCCGCCGTCCAGATGCAGCCGAAGGCCCAGGCGTGGGCGGTGGTGAACGGCTCGCCATAGATGAACACCGCGACCAGGAACTGCAGGGTCGGGGCGATGAACTGGAGAATGCCGAGGGTCGAGTAGGGCAGTCGCCGCGCCGCCGCGGTGAACAGCAGGAGCGGAATGGTCGAGGCAACCCCGCTGAAGATGAGGAGGGCGAGGTCCGTCCGGTCCTCACCCCAGGTCGGCAGCGTCCCCCGGCTCGCCCATGCCAGCCAGAGGATGGCGGGGACGACCAGCAGCGCGGTCTCGATCGCGAGGCCGGCGGTGGCGTCGACCTTGGCGACCTTCCGAAGCAGGCCGTAGAAGGCGAAGGAGACGCACAGGGCGAGGCTGATCCATAGGTGGGACAACGCTCCGACGGCAAGGATCGAGACCCCGACCGCGGCGATCGCGACCGCCAGCCACTGCCGCTTCGACAGCGCTTCGCCGAGGACGAAACGGCCGAGCAGGATGTTGGCGAGCGGGTTGAGATAATAGCCGAGGCTTCCGGCAAGGATGTGGCCGCTGTTCACCGCATAGACGTAGATCAGCCAGTTGGTCCCGATCAGCAGCGCCGTCGCCAGAAGCAGCTTGACCGTTCCCGGATGCGCCACCGCCGCCCTGACCTCGCTCCATGCCCGGCGGGCGAACAGCAGCGCCGTGAGCAGCACCATCGACCAGACGATGCGGTGGGCGACGATCGCCACCGCCGGAACTCCCTGGAGCAGCTTGAAGTAGATCGGCAGCAGCCCCCACAGGGCATAGGCACCGATGCCGAGCGCGAGGCCGTTCCTGGCATGGTGGTCGGGGCGAGCAGCGGGAGCATCCATCCGCCGCGCTGTGGAGGCCTCGGACCGCCATCGCAACACTTTGTTAACCTTTATGACCTTTCACCATGGTGGACGGCGGCGAGCGCTGTGCTAGCGAAGGAGACGTCATGCGTGGCTCTCGGCTGATCCCCTCCGTCCTCCTTCTGCTCGCCCTCAGCGGCTGCACTCTGCTCGACAAATCGAAGGCGGGTCCGGTCAACACGGTCGTCGCGGCGCTGCCGCCGACCAAGGCCGATACTTGGCTCGGCATCGCCGGACCCGAGGACAGCGACCGCCTCCGCCGCCTGCCGATGGCATGGAGCGAGGGGCTTCAGGAAGCACGTTCGGGCCGCTTCTCCGCCGGGATCCGGCAGGAAGGCGACCTGCTCCGCCCCGGCGCCGCACTGGCCCGGCCGGCGCCGACCCCTGGAAGCTACAATTGCCGGCTCGTCCGGCTCGGCAAGACCGACCGCCGCTCGCCCGCCTTCGTCGGCTTCAAGCCCTTCTTCTGCTACGTCGAGGTCGAGGGCGACTTGCTGACCATCGTCAAGCAGACCGGCTCCGAGCGACCTGCCGGCCGGCTGTGGGAGGACGATGTCGCCACCCGCCTCATCTTCCTCGGCAGCGTGGCGCTCGGCAACGAAAACCAGCCCAAGGCCTATGGCGAGGACAAGAGCCGCGACATGGCCGGGGTGCTCGAGCGGATCGGGCCGATGCGCTGGCGGCTCGCCATCCCCTATCCCCGGAGCGGCGCCCGCTTGGACGTCTACGAACTCACCCCGGTCGCCGAGCAGCCCAAGGGGTGAGCCTGTCGGATCCGGACGTCGTTCGCGGCTTCCTGGTCGAGGCCGCCCGCGCCGGCCATCCGCTGACCTACAGCGAGCTGCTCGAGCGGCTCGGGCACCGTTTCAGCCGGCCGAAGATGCGGGCCGTCTGCAAGACCCTCGCCATGGTCGACGGGCAGGCGGAAGGGTCGGGGGAGCCCGAGCTTGCGGTGCTGGTCGTCCGCCAGTCGGACGGACTGCCCGGGCAGGGCTGGTGGATCGGGAGCTGGGAGAAGCATCGCTTCGGTGGCGACTGGACGGGCCCCGAAGCCGCGGCTCTCATCCGCCGGCTCCAGGCCGACGTCTTCGCCTACTGGAAAGGGCGCTAAGCTAGCCGGCGCTCTTTCGCTCGATGGTCGCGCCGACCGCCGAGAGCTTCTCCTCGAGCCGCTCGTAGCCGCGATCGAGGTGGTAGACCCGGAGCACCTCGGTCTCCCCCTCGGCGGCAAGGCCGGCGAGGATCAGGCTCATCGAGGCCCTGAGATCGGTGGCCATGACCTTGGCTCCGGTCAGCTTGTCGACGCCATGGACGATCGCCGAGCGACCCCGCACGTCGATCTCGGCGCCCATCCGGCGAAGCTCGGGAACGTGCATGTAGCGGTTCTCGAAGATGGTCTCCTCGAGGAAGCTCTCGCCACTGGCCCGGCAGAGCATCGCCATGAACTGCGCCTGCATGTCGGTCGCAAAGCCGGGGAAGGGCGCGGTCGACAATGCCAGCGGCTTCAGCGGGCCGTCGGCGGTGACCTTGATGCCCTTGTCGTGGATCTCGATCATCAGCCCGCACTGCGCCAGCGCGTTGGTGGTCGCGAGCATGTCCTCGGGGCGGGCGCCGACGAGATCAATGCTCCCACCGGTGATGCCGGCGGCGCAGGCATAGCTGCCCGCCTCGATCCGGTCGGGCATCACGGCATAGGTGCAGCCGTGCAGTCCCTCGACACCGTCGATGATGAGGTGCGACGAGCCGATCCCCTGGATCTTCGCCCCCATCGCGACCAGCAGGCCGCAGAGGTCGATGATCTCGGGTTCGCGGGCCGCGTTGAACAATTGGGTCCGGCCGGTCGCGGTGACTGCCGCCATCAGCGCGTTCTCGGTCGCGCCGACCGAGACCACCGGGAAGCTGAAGTCGCCGCCGCTGATCCTGCCCTTGGGCGCGCTCGCCTTCACGAAGCCGGCGGCGATCTCGATGTCGGCGCCCATCGCTTCGAGCGCCTGGAGGTGGAGGTCGATCGGACGGTCGCCGATCGCGCAGCCGCCGGGCAGCGACACCGTCGCCTCGCCGGCCCGCGCGAGCAGCGGACCGAGCACGAGGATCGAGGCGCGCATCCGCCGGACCATGTCGTAGGGTGCGACGGTCGACGCGATCTCGTCGGCCTGAAGCGTCATCCGCCGGCCGATCTCGCCCTTCTTGACGCCCTCGATCTTGGTCGAGACCCCGAGCCCGTTGAGAAGGTGGCCGAAGCTGTCCACGTCCGCCAGACGCGGCAGGTTGGTCAGCGTCACCTTGTCCGCGGTGAGCAGTGCGCAGGGAAGAAGCGTCAGAGCGCTGTTCTTGGCGCCCGAGATGGTGATGATGCCTTCGAGGCGCTTGCCGCCCTGGATGAGGATGGAGTCCATCGCGGCGCTTTAGAACTTCATTGCGGGCGCGCAAGGGGAGCGCCCGGGCGGCGTCAGTTCAGGCCTTCTCGAGCGTGCACTGCAGCGGGTGCTGGTTCTCACGCGCGAAGTCGGTCACCTGGCTCACCTTGGTCTCGGCGACCTCGTAGGTGAACACGCCGCACACGCCGACGCCCTGCTGGTGGACCTGCAGCATGACCCGGGTCGCATCGTCGATCCCCATGCTGAAGAAGCGCTGCAGACACAGGACGACAAACTCCATCGGAGTGTAGTCGTCATTCAGCATCAACACCTTGTAGTTGCTTGGCTTGCGCGTGCGCGGACGGGTTCGGACCGCGACCCCGCGCTCGATCTCCTCGAGACCATCGCCCTTGCCGGGAGCGTCGTCCTCGGGACCCATCATAATCAGCTCTGACATGCTCGGGCCTAGATAGGTCATGGTCGCGGCGATTGCCAAGGCGCTTGGACCGCTTTGTCCCACGACCAAACGAAAGAGGCCGCCTCTCGGATACGCGAGAGACGGCCACCTCGATTGCCTGACAGGAGGAGGGTTATCAGGCAGTGAGCTCGTTCAACTTCTCGGCGTTGACCGCGGCGCGGTTCGAGAGCGGCTGGATCGCCTCGCCGGCGAGCTTGACCGTCGATTCGGTCAGCTGGCTGAAGCTGGCGACCATGCGGTCGAAGTTGCTGCGCGCGATTTCGCTCTGGAGCTGGAAGAATTCGGTCGGCGAACCGGCCTGGGCCAGGCTCTTGAACTCGGCGACGTTCTGCTCGAGGCCCTCACGAGCGCGCTGCAGCGCCTCCTCGCCGACGGTCTTCGCGCCGGTCGCGGCGATCTTGCCCGCCTCGACCATCGCCTCGACGTTCGCGCGGGTCAGGTCGGTCAGCTCCTCGGCGACCAGGCGGCTCTTCTCGACCGCTTCCTGGCCCTTGCTGCCGGCTTCGGCGAACATGGTCTGGAGGCGATCGGCGCCCGGAAGGTTGGCGAGGTTCTGGTTCATCCAGTTGACGGGATCGAAGTTCATGCTGATTTCCTTGGCTTGCGGCGCAGCCTGCTGCTCGGCGCGCGGAGTGGAGGAAGCCGTCGTCGCCGCCTTGCGTGCGCGGGGCTTGCGTTCGGTCTTCACCCGGCGGGCGTTGACCTTCTGGACTGCAGCCACGACCGACGGCTCGACCGCATCGGCGGTCTCGACACTGGCTTCGTTCTGATCGAAAGTGACGTTGTCGGTCATAAATCTCTTCCTTGTTGCAGTGCACAATATAGTGCAGTGCACAACAAATCAAGAGGCTTTCTCGCACCTGCAGCATTGACGGTGCCACCATCTCCGCGCCAAGAGCGCGCATGGATCATCCTCTGCGCACCCGCCGCGGCCTGCTTATCGTGCTTTCCTCGCCGAGCGGCGCCGGCAAGTCGACGATTAGCCGCAAGCTGATGGCCGAGGATCCCACCATCACCATGTCGATCAGCGCCACGACCCGTGGAATGCGCCCCGGCGAGGTCGCCGACGTCGATTATCACTTCGTCGATGACGCCACCTTCCAGAACCTCGTCGATACCGACGAGCTGGCGGAGTGGGCCTATGTCTTCGGGCATCGCTACGGAAGCCCCAAGGAGCCGATCAAGGAGGCGCTGAAGAACGGCGTCGACACCCTGTTCGACATCGACTGGCAAGGCACGCAGCAACTCGAATATGCCTTCCGCACCGACCTCGTGCGGATCTTCATCCTGCCGCCGTCGATGGAGATCCTCGAGGAGCGGCTGCGCAAGCGCGGGACCGACAGCGAGAGCGTCATCAACGACCGCATGCGCCGTGCCGCCGCCGAGATCGGCCACTGGGCTGAATATGATTATGTGCTGACCAACGACGATGTCGATCAATGCACCCAGAAGGTGCGGGCGATCGTCGAGGCGGAACGGCTTCGGCGTGAACGCCAGCCCTATCTCCTCAAGACCGTTCGCGAACTGGTCGAGCGCCCCAACTAGCCGAGCAGCGTCAGCAGCCGATGCCCGGAGCGGAAGTCCGCTTCGCGCGCGGCGAGCGCCTTTTCTGCCTCGGCGTCGCTGCCCCATTGTTCGAGCTGCCAGCGGTCGTCGAGGCTGACTGCCTCCCACGCCGCATCAACGGTGATCGCCTGCTCGACGAGCGCCAGACCGGCCACCAGCGAACCGCCGATCGTCACCAGCGGTGACATGGCGGCAAGGGTGAAGGGATCGAGCACCGCGGTCGCCTGCCCAAGCTTCGCGATGGTCTCGACGCTCTGGTCCACCGGAAGAACGCCTTGCGTGACGACGAAGTCCACGTCGTACCGCCGCCGCGCCCATTGCAGCAGCGGATCCCATTGCTCCGACTGGAGCGCGACCAGCTTCGCCGGTCCTTCGGCGCGGTAGCAGAGGAGGTCGCTTGCCGCATAACGGGCCAGTCCCTCGGCGAAGGCATCGGGGGCGGTCGCGACCCGGTCGATGGCGGCGTTGGAAAGGCCGGTCAGCGGCATCGCCCGGGGATCGATCGTCTCGCCGGTCTCGCGCCACTCGGCCGCCACTGCCTCGCCGAGGTCGCGAGTGGGAAGCGTCAGCAGGGCGCGCGCGGGGGTCCGCACGGGACGTCCGTCGAGCGCGACCCGCCAGCTGCCATCCTCAGGCTCGAGGGCGACTTCCTTCCAGAAGCGCTTCATCGACGGTCCGTCCGCTCCCAATGCTGGCGGAGGAGGACCGGGCCGAGCAGGGCGTCGCATAGGCCGAGGCCGATGACGACCAGTCCGAGCGGAAGATGACCGCCTGGTCGGACCAGCGCGCTGAAGGCGATCGTCATGCCAAGGAAGAAGAGCGCCAGCCCCGAGATGCGGGCCAGGGCGAAGAGGGCGAAGCGTCGCTTCCAGACCGCGTCATCGGGGTTCATGCGGCGACCATCCGCTCGGCAAAGGCGAGCACCTCGGCCGGCCGCGTCGCGAGAACCTGTGCGCCAGCAGCGGTGAGCTCTGCGGAGTCATGGTAGCCCCACAAGGCGCCGATCGCGCCGCAGCCCGCCGCCCGCGCCATGCCCATGTCCCAGCCCGTGTCGCCGATCACCACGCTCCGCTCAGGACTCGCGCCGCACTCGGCCATGGCGGTGACGGCCATCGAGGGATGCGGCTTCGAAGGATGCCGGTCGGCGGTCTGCAGGGAGACGAAGCGGGCGTGGATGCCGTGGCTGGTCAGGCAGTGCCTGAGCCCGCGGTCGGACTTGCCCGTCGCCACCGCTAGGGTCCAGCCGCGCTTCTCAAGCGCGTCGAGCAGGTCGAGGATGCCCTCGTACAACGGCTCCTCGACCTCGCGCTGTCCGCGGAGGGTGACGAAGGCATCCTTGTAGGTGTCGGCGATGCGGTGGTGCCGCTCGCTCTCGAGCTCGGGGGCGAGCTGCTCCATTGCCTCGACGAGGGACAGGCCGATGACCTTCTGCGCCTGCTCGCGCGGCGGGAGGGTCAGTCCGTGATCGGCGAAGGCGAGGCCCAGCGCGCGGTGGATGGTGTTGCCGCTGTCGACGAGCGTCCCGTCGCAGTCGAAGATGGCGCAGCGATTCACCGGCGCGGGCCCTTGGACCCGCCACCGCTTCGTCCCCCGCCGGCGCTGTTGCCACCGCGATTGCGACGCTCTCCCTTGCGCTCCTTGCGCGCGGTCTTGGCTGCAGCCGCCTGGCGGCGAGCGCGCACCTCGGGGCTCTTCGCCGGATCGGGCCGGTCGAGCGGCATATTGTCTCCGGCGCGGGCCTCGAAACCGAGGGTGGCGAGGGTCTCGGCGAAGTGGGTCGGAAGCTCGGCCGTGCCGTCGATCGGCTTGGCACCGCCCGGTGCGTCGATCTTGAGACGCCGTGCATGGAGGTGAAGCTTGCGGCTGATCCCGCCGGTCAGGAACGCTTCCGCCCCGCCATATTTGGCGTCGCCGACGATCGGATGCCCAAGGTGCGCCATGTGCGCGCGGAGCTGGTGCGTGCGACCGGTCAGGGGCTGGAGCTCGACCCAGGCCGTCCGTGTCCCGGCACGGTCGATGACCCGCCAGCGGGTGCGAGCGGGCGAGCCTTCCTCGCTGACGTGCATCTTCTCGCCGCCGGTGCCCGGCTGCTTGGCGAGCGGCGCGTCGATCAGCCCTTCGTCCTGGCTGAGGTCGCCGACGACCAGCGCCCAGTAAACCTTGCGCGCGGTCCGTCCGGCGAAGCTCTTCGAGAAGAAGGCGGCGGCGCGAGCCGAGCGGGCGACCAACAGTACGCCGCTGGTGTCCTTGTCGAGACGATGAACCAGCTTGGGCCGCTGTCCGTCCTCGTCCTCCAGCCCCGACAGAAGGCGGTCGAGGTGCTTGTCGGTCTTGGTCCCGCCCTGCGTCGCGAGACCCGGCGGCTTGTTGAGCAGGAAGGCGTCGGGCGTCGACTGGATCACCATCTCGCGGACGAAGTCGCGCTCGTCGTCAGTCAGGGGATCGACCGGGCGCTGCGGGCGCGCGGAGCGGTCGGGCACCGCCTCGGCGGCGGGCATACGGATTTGCTGCCCCGCCTCGATCCGGTCGCCCGGAGCTGCCTTGTTGCCATCGATCCGAAGCTGGCCGGTTCGCGCCCAGCGTGACACCAGGTTGAAGCTGACTTCCTCGCCCATGTGGCGCTTGAACCAGCGGTCGAGACGGATTCCGTCGTCGTCCGCCGCGACGGTGAAGGTGCGGGACTCGCCGCTGCTGGTCTCGCTGCTCATGGCGCCGCGCCCTAGCCGCTCGACCTAGAGCGTGTCGAGGAGGTGGAGGACGAGCCCGACAAGGCCGCCGACCAGCGTGCCGTTGATCCGGATGTACTGGAGGTCGCGGCCGACCGCGGATTCGAGCCGGTCGGTGACCGTTCGCGCATCCCATCCGCGGATGGTGTCGCTGACGAGGCTGACGATCGAGCCCCCGTAGCTCGCCGCCATGCCGGCGACCGCTCGGCGGGCGAACTGGTTGACCGCAGCACGGATTCGCGGATCGCCCTCGAGCGTCGCTCCGGCCGAGCGCAGGACTTCGCCCATCCGCCCGGCGAGCACCGCTTCGGGCGCCCGGGCCGCGGCGATGATTGACGCCCGCCCGCGCTGCCAAAGCCGGTCGAGCCACTGCGCGACCGAGCGGTTGGCGAGCAGTTCCTCCTTCCAGCCTTCGACCCGCGCCCTTGTCTCGGGCTTGTGCTGGAGGTCGTGGGCGAGGGCGGTCAGCGCCTCGACCATCTTCTCGCGGACCGGATGGTCGGGATCGGTGCTCATCTCGACGGTCAGCTTGCGGAGCCCGTCGAGGATTGCATCCGACAGTTTGTCGTCGAGCCCGGCCAGCCTGAGCACCCAGCTTGCCCGCTTTCGGACCATGTCGCGGATCAGCGGCTCGTTGGCGTCGAGCGCCCGGCTGAGCACCTTGATCGCCGCCTCGAGCATCGGCACGTGGCGATTGTCCTCGATCGCCGAGGCGAGCGCCGCGCCGAGCAGCGGCGCGACTTCGGTCCGGGCGATCTTGGCCGAGATCGCGCCCTTGACGATCCCGCCGAGCCGCTCGTCGTCAAGCGCCTCGAACAGGTCCGCGATCAGCCGCGAGGCACCGCGGCGGATGCGGTTGCCGTCGGCGCTCGGAGCACTGAGGAAGCGACCCGCGGCGGCGGCGATATCGAGCCCGCGCATCCGTCGGGCGACCACCCGCGCGACGAGGAAATTGTCGCGGATGAAGGCCGCCAGCGTGAGGCCGATGCGGTCCTTGTTGCGCGGGATGATCGCCGTGTGCGGGATCGGCAGTCCGAGGGGATGGCGGAACAGCGCGGTGACCGCGAACCAGTCGGCCAGCCCGCCGACCATCGCCGCCTCGGCGAATGCCTTGACGAAGGACAGCCACGGATAGCGCGGCTCGAGAGCGCGCGCGGTGATGAAGATCGCAGCCATCACGACCAGAAGGCCGGTGGCGACCACCTTCATCCCGGCGGCACCAGGCTGGGTCGGGTTGAAGCGGGCAAGTGGTCCGGAACGGGTCATTCAGCCACTAGAATAGCCGAATGGCGGCTCCGGTTCACTCCGCCGGCTGCGCGATCGTGGCCGGCGGCCGCTTGGGACGGATCTCCACACCGGAATCGGGCATCTCGTGCGCGCTCGCCCGGAGGTGCCGCCCGAGCTTGCGCCCGATCCACTGCTCCATGTCGATCGCCATGCTGAAATAGGCCGGGACCAGCAGCAGCGTGAGGAAGGTCGACAGGATGAGGCCGCCGATCACCGTCACGCCCATTGGCGCACGCCAGCTGCCGTCGCCGGTCAGCGAGAGCGCGATCGGGACCATGCCCGCGACCATCGCCACCGTGGTCATCACGATCGGCTGGGCACGCTTGTGCCCGGCCTCGACGATGGCATCCTCCTTGGTCATCCCATGGTCCATCATCTCGACCGCGAAATCGACCAGAAGGATCGAGTTCTTGGCGACGATGCCGAGCAGCATCAGGAGTCCGATGAAGACAGGAAGGCTGAGCGGCTGGCCGGCGATGTGGAGCGCGATCACCGCACCGAGCGGCGCCAGCAGCAGCGAGCCGAGGTTGACCAGCGGCGCCAGGAAGCGGCGATAGAGCAGCACCAGCACCGCGAACACCAGCGCAATTCCGGCCATGACCGCGATCACGAAGTTCTGGATCAGCTCGCCCTGCCACTTCTGTTCGCCAAGCGACATCTGCTGGACGCCCTCGGGCAGGTTCTTGACGGTCGGAAGCTCGTTGACCTTCTTCCAGGCGTCGCCGCTGACGAGGCCCGGAGCGAGGTCGGCGCCGACCGCAATGCGGTAGAGCTGGTTGGTGCGGTTGACGGTGATCGGGCCCGAACCGAAGCTGATCTCCGCCACCGACTTCAGCGGGACGGAGCCGCCGCTTGCGGTCGGCACCGGCAGGTTCTCGAGCGTCGAGATGTCGCGTCGCTCGGACTGGTCGAGGCTGACGATGATCGGCACCTGGCGATCGCTCAGCGAGAAGCGCGCGCTGTTCTGGGCGATGTCGCCGATGGTCGCGATGCGGATGGTCGAGGCCAGCGCGCTCGTGCTCACGCCGAGGTCGGCGGCAAGGTCGAAGCGCGGCTTGATCCGAATCTCGGGACGGACGTTGTCGCCTTGGACGCGCGGCGCGACCAGTTCGCGCAGCCTGCCCATCTCGTCCTCGATCTGGTTGGCGGCCTGACGCAGTTTGATCGGGTCATCACCGCCCAGATAAAGGGTAACCGGACGGCCGCCGCCGCCGGGTCCGCCGCCGCCCTGGCTGAGGAAGTTGACCTGCGCATCGGGAACCTTGGCGAGCAGCGGCGTGATCTGCCGCTCGATCTCGAAGCTCTTGAGCTCGCGGTCCTTCTTGTAGACGACGTTGAGGAACGCCGCGCCGGTGAAGCTGCGCTGGAAGACGTTCTCGACGTTCGGGTCCTGGCGGACGATGTCGCGGACCTGCTCGGTAACCACCTTGGTCCGGTTGAGCGTGCTTCCCGGGGGCATGCCGATGCGGATGGTGCTGCTCGGCTGGTCGGTCTCGGGCTGGAAGGCCATCGACAGGGTCATGACGCCCAAGGCGGTCGCGCCGAGGATGGCGAATCCCGCGACGACGGTCACCCAGCGGTGCCGCAGCGTCCACTTGAGCGTGTCGAGATAGCGGTCCATCCACTTGCCCGAGGCATGCTCCTGGATGCCGCCGCTCTTGAGGAAGTAGGCCGCCATCAATGGCGTGATCATTCGCGCCACGAGCAGGCTCATGAACACCGCGAGGACGACGGTGTACCCGAAGTTGCGGAAGAACTGGCCCGAGATCCCCGGCATCAGCGCCACGGGCAGGAACACCGCGACGATCGACATGGTGGTGGCGAGCACCGCCAGACCGATCTCGTCGGCGGCGTCGATCGAGGCCTGGAAGGCGCTCTTGCCCATGCGCATGTGGCGGACGATGTTCTCGATCTCGACGATCGCATCGTCGACCAGGACGCCCGCGACCAGCGCCAGCGCGAGCAGCGACAGGAAGTTGAGGTTGATCCCCATCAGGTCCATGAACCAGAAGGCCGGGATCGCGGAGAGCGGGATGGCAATGGCCGAGATAACCGTTGCGCGGACGTCGCGGAGGAAAAGGAACACGACCAGAACCGCCAGCGCCGCGCCTTCCATCAGCGCGTGCATCGACGAGCTGTACTGGCCCTTGGTGTAGTCGACGCTGTTGTTGACCTCGACGAACTTGACCCGGGGATCCTCCTTTTCGATCTTCCGGAGTTCGGCCCAGGTGTTGTCATAGGCGGTGACGACCGACGCGCCCTTGGCACGGGCGACGTTGAAGCTGACCACCGGATTGTCGCCGAGCACCGCCGAGGAGCGCGGTTCGGCCGAGGCGTCGCGCACCTGCGCGATGTCGGCAAGGCGGACGAAGCGGCCACCGGGAAGCGCGATCTGGGTGTTGGCGAGCGCGGCGGCACTGTCGGCATTGCCGAGCACGCGAACGGTCTGCTCCGAGCCGGCGATCTCGGCTCGGCCGCCCGGCGCGTCGAGATTGATCGCACGCAGCTGCTGGTTGACCTGCGCCGCGGTGATGCCCTGCGCCTGCAGTGCTGCCGGATCGAGGACGACCCGGATCTGGCGCTCGACGCCGCCTTCGCGGGTGACCTGCGCGATCCCGGCCTGGCCAAGCAGGCGACGCGAGATCTTGTTGTCGACGTACCAGCTGAGCTCGGGAAGGCTCATGTCGGTCGCCTCGACAGCGATGAAGACGAAGCCGTCGCCACCGAAATTGACCCGGCTCACCTGCGGCTCGAGGATGCCCTCCGGAAGGTCGCTTCGGATCTGGTCGATCGCCGCCTTGATGTCATTGACCGCCCGGTCGGTCGGCGTTCCGATCTTGAACTGGATGAAGGTGTTGCTGTTGCCTTCGCGGACGTCCGAGTTGATCTCGTCGACGCCCTCGACCCCGCGGACGGCCGCCTCGACCTTCTGGGTGACCTGGTTGACCATCTCCGACGGGGCGGCGCCCGGCTGGGCGATGACGACGTTGGCCGCGGGGAAGTCGATGTCTGGATTGTCCGTGACCTCCATTGTCTTGAAGGCATAGATGCCCGTCAGCAGAAGCGCGATGAACAGGACGATGGGCGGCACCGGGTTGCGGATGCACCAGGCCGAGATGTTGCGGAAACTCATGGGTCTTCCTGTCCTGATCGGGACCGAACGGGCGCGTTGGCGCGCGCCGCTCAGTTGGCCGCTGCCTGCCGCCTGGGATTGACCTTCTGGCCGGGGTTGAGGAACGGACCGGCCGAGACGACCACGACTTCCTGACCGTTGAGCCCGCCGAGGATCGAGACGCCGCTGTCGTCGACCGCGCCGATCTTCACGTTGCGCCGCTCCGCCTCGTTGCAGTCGTTGATGATGAAGACGTAATTGCCCTCGTCGTCAGCCAGCACCGCGCTCTGCGGAAGCAGGGGAGCGGTCGTCGCGCCCGCCGAGATGCGCGCCTCGGCGAAACCGCCCGGGCGGATGCCTGGGCCATACGGAATGGCAATCCGGACTTCGCCCTGACGGCTGTTCGGGTCGATCACCGGGGCGACCTGCCAGATCGAGCCGGACACGCTTCCACTCGACCCGATCGGGGTCACGCTGGCGGGCATTCCGACCCGGACCTTGGCGATGTCCTGTTGGCTGAGCTGCGCCCGCATTTCCATCTCGCCGCCACGGGCGAGGCGAAACAGGCCCTGGCTGCCCGGTCCGATGACCTGGCCGACTTCGAGATTGCGCTGAAGGACGAGGCCCGCGCTCGGCGCGGTGATGTCGAGGAGGCCGATGCCCGCGCGGGTCGCGCCGAGCTGGGCCTGGGCGACGCGGACCTGGGCCTGCGCCTGGTCGCGAGCGGCCCGCTTGCGGTCGAGGTCGGCCTTGGAGACGAAGCCGCGGCCGACGAGCGCCGCCGAGCGGTCATATTCGTTCTGGGCCAGCGCCGCGCTGGCGCGGGCCGATTCTACCGCGGCGGACAGCTGGGCACTGGTCTGCGCCTGCACCGAGCGGTCGACGGTGGCGAGAACCTGCCCCGCGCGCACCCAGGTGCCGGCATCGACCAGCACCGCGGTCACCCGTCCGCCCTGTCCGGCGGCTCCGACCGGCTGGTCGCGGCGGGCGGCGAGGGCGCCGCTCGCGGTGATGATGCTCGCGACCTGGCTGCGACCGGGGACGATCACCGAGACGGTCGGGACCTGGCCGCCGCGCTTGCCCTGGCCGGCGGCGGCGGTGCCGCTCCCGGCGGCCGGGGTGCTCTGGTCGCTTCCCCGCGAGAAGAAGAAGTAGGCGAGGCCAAGAACCAGGATCCCGACCACCGCGGCGAGGATCAGATTCCGGCGGCGCCGGCTGTCATCCACCACGACAATCGTTTCGTCCCGCTCAAACCGGGTCTCGCGATTCATGCCCACACCTTCTCTTTTCCGGTCACGACTCTCTGGCCGCTCAAAGGCTGTATTAGCCTAGTAAGTCACTACGCGCAACACAGGACGGCCCTGCTTCAAGCGCAAGCGCCATTCGACCAACGGTCCGATGGGCACCGCGAAAAGGTCATTGCCGAGCCCCGTAGATGGCGGTTAGCGTTTCTCCTGACAACCGCAGGGAGAATGTGATGCTTGCCGATCATGGCTGGTTTATGTGGATCATCATCGGCCTCGTCGCCGGTGGTATTGCCAAGCTGTTGATGCCGGGCCGCGATCCGGGTGGCTGCATCATCACCATCCTGCTCGGGATCGGCGGCGCGATGCTCGCCGGCGCGCTCGGGCGCGTGCTCGGCGTCTACCGGGATCCGGGCGACGGAGCGAGCTGGATCGCCGCGATCATCGGCGCGGTGCTGATCCTCTTCATCTACCGCCTCGTGCTGAAGCGGCGCTGATCTAGGGCCGGCGAAGGTCCAGGCGGCGGAGCAGCACGCCCGCCGCCAGCAACAGGATCGCGCCGAGCAGCGACAGCAGTAACGCCGGAAGCGAGAAGCCGGTCGGCTCCACTGGGCCGGCGAGGATCGGAGTCACCAGCAAGGCACCGAGGACGGCGCCGACGATTCCGAGCCCAACCATGGTCAGCACTTCGCGCGGCGTGCTGCTGGCGACCATCACGCTGACGAGCCAGCCGAGCAATGCTCCGGCAAGCAGAAGCAGGATCCAGGTCAGCGGCATCGATGGGGCTCCTCATGCGGCAAGGGCCGCGCACCCTCTCGGATGCACGACCCTCACGGTAATCGATGTGGTGCTGTTTAGCGGACGCGGCCGCGACGCACCAGATTGACGATCGCCAGCAGGATGATCGCGCCAAGCAGCGAGACCAGGATGTTGGGGAGCGACAGCGGAGCGTCGGTGATCGACCCGCCACCGAGCAGCGGCGCGAGCAGGAAGCGGCCGAGCAGTGCGCCAAGGATACCGACGATCACGTTGAGCAGGATGCCCTGCTGCGCGTCGGTGCGCATGACGATGCTCGCCAGCCAGCCCAAAATGCCGCCGACGATGATGATGATAATCCAGTCCATGCGTTCCCTCCTGTAGTCCGTCCGTGCGTGCCCGCCGGACGGTTCTTGCGGCATCAAGACGCGGCAAGGCGTTGTCTTGTTCCGATGAGGGAACGGCGCGAGGGCCGTGTCGGTTCCGTAACGGGTGCGATCAGTATCGCTGCTGGCGCTCGTAGACCTGGCGATAGTGCTGGATCCGCGTCACCCGGAGACCCGGCATTCCGCTCCGATCCACGGCCCGCTGCCAACTCGCGAATTCCTCGAGGCTGAGGTTGTAGCGCTGGCAGACCTCGTCGACCGTCAGCAGCCCGCCGGCGACCGCGGCGACCACTTCGGCCTTGCGGCGGACCACCCACCGGGTGGTGGAGGGAGGAGGAAGCGTCTCCAGCGTGAGCGGCTCGCCAAGGGGGCCGATCACCTGATGGGGACGAAACTTCTGGTTCTCTAGCATTGCTTCCTCGGACGACGATGGTTCGTGGTGGCTTGTTGTCCCTGACTTACCGCCGACCCTCTCAAGCAATTGTGAAGTCCGCTGGTAAACGAACCCGTCATGATTGGCGCCGCGGCGGCAAAGGCGCCGAGGCGACTGCCCCTGCGAACCGTGCCGCCACCCACCAGCAGGGCGACCACCGCATCGAGTCGTGCCCGGGCATCGCCAACGGGGCCGAGGCTCTCCAGGACCGTTCCAAGCTCGTCAGAGCGAAGCGCGGCCGCCTGGGTCCAATTGTTGCTCAGCTCCGCCAACTCGCCGTCACCCTCCATCACGTGGCGCCATGGCTCAGGCACTAGCGGAAGAGGGTGAATGCCGAGTAAAGAACCGCCGCGATGATTGCCGATTTCCAGCTCGACCGGCCCGCTTCGGGTGCGCGGATCGTCGTCGCAATGTCCGGCGGGGTCGACTCGTCGGTTGCCGCCCTGCTCGCGGCAAAGAGCGGCGCCGAGGTCATCGGGGTCACGCTCCAGCTCTACGACCATGGTGAGGCGGCCAAGCGCTCGGGCGCCTGCTGCGCGGGCCAGGACATCTATGACGCGGCGCAGGTCTGCGAGAAACTCGGCATCGCTCACTACGTCCTCGATTATGAGAGCCGCTTCCGCACCGGCGTGATCGAGCGCTTCGCCGACGATTATGCCCGCGGGCGGACGCCCGTGCCCTGTTCGCTGTGCAACCAGGGGGTGAAGTTCACCGACCTCCACGCCTTTGCCCGCGAGCTCGGCGCCGATGCGCTGGTGACCGGCCATTATGTCCGGCGGGTGGTCCGGGATGGCCGGGCGGAGCTGCACAAGGGCCGCGACCCCGCTCGCGACCAGAGCTACTTTCTCTACGGCACCACCGCCGAGCAGCTCGCCCTGCTGCGCTTCCCGATCGGCGAGATGCCGAAGGCCGACGTCCGTGCGCTCGCGGCCGAGGCCGGGCTGATCGTCGCGGACAAGCCAGACAGCCAAGACATCTGCTTCGTCCCCGACGGCGACTACGCCGGGCTGGTCAAGCGCATGCGCCCCGAAACCGACGCACCGGGCGAGATCGTCGACCGCTCGGGTAGGGTCCTCGGCCGGCATCCCGGGGTGGTCCACTTCACCGTCGGTCAGCGCCGCGGACTCGAGATCGGCGGTCATGCCGAGCCGCTCTACGTCCTCCGGATCGAGCCCGAAGAGCGCCGGCTGGTGGTCGGACCCAAGCAGGCGCTGGCGATTTCGGAAGCCCGGGTCGCCGACTGGAACTGGCTTACCGAGGACCAGCGCGAGGTTGCGGTCAAGGTCCGTTCGCTCAGCCGGCCGGTGCCGGCCACGATCAGCGAGGGAACCATCCGCTTCCACCAGCCCGAGTTCGGCGTCGCGCCGGGCCAGGCGGCGGTGGCCTATGAAGGCGACCGGCTGCTCGGCGGTGGCTGGATCGAAAGTACGATGGCTGCCGACTGCGCCCTGGCGTCCGCCGCCTGACATGCCGCAGCAGCGCAGCGCCGGAATCCTTCTCTACCGTTGGCGCGCGTCGGCTCTCGAGGTTCTGCTCGGCCACCCCGGCGGCCCCTATTGGGCGCGCAAGGACGTCGGCGCCTGGATGGTTCCCAAGGGCGCGGTCGAGCCGGGCGAGCAGGCCAGCGAAGCCGCCGTTCGCGAGTTCGAGGAAGAGGTCGGTCCCCTCCCGCCGGGAAAGCCGGTTCCGCTCATGACCGTCCGGCAGAACGGCGGCAAGCTGGTCGAAGTCTTCGCGCTCGAGGGGAACTTCGATCCGCTCGCGCTGTCGAGCAACGAGTTCGAGCTCGAATGGCCGCCGCGCTCGGGCCGGATCAAGCGCTTTCCCGAACTCGACAAGGTGCGGTGGATGGGGATGGCGGAAGCCAGGCGTCGCATCCTTGCAAGCCAGCAGCCGCTACTCGCCGCCCTCGAGGAGCAGCTAGCGGGACCGCCGCGCGACGGCGAAGAGCAGGGCCCCGGCCAGCGCTAGGACCGCCAGCGTGACCCACGCCGTCGATCCGGCCTGGCTCGCGACGAGGGCCGACAGCGCGATGCCGACTGCTCCGAGCATCACGTCCCCGGTCGACCGCCGTCCGAGCTTCAGCCACGCCGCGATTGTCACCGCATAAACGACCATCCGCGCCAGCGTGCTGACCACCGCCAGCCAGACGAAGCCGCCCGTCAGAGCGAGGATGGCGGCGAGCGCCGCGAGCAGGAAGATCGAGTGGTGCGGGCTGAGGAAGCGCGGATGAACGGCCGCGAGCCATGCCGGAAGGTCGCCGCGGAGCGCGAGCGCATGGCTGACCCGCGGGGTCGCGGCCATGTTGGCATGGAGGTTGCCGGCGAGACTCGCCACTGCCGCGAGGAGGACCATCAGGGCGCCGAGCGGCCCGAGCAGCGCGGTCCCGAGCGCCAGCAACGGTGCCTTGTCGCCCTTCGGGTAGGCGGGATCGACCGCGACGAAGGCCAGCTGCACCATCAGGTAGAGGAGGACGATCCCGCCGACCGTCAGCAGCAGCGCGCGCGGCAGGGAGCGGGAGGAGTCGCGAGTCTCGCCCGATACCGCGACCGAGCTCTCGAATCCGACGAAGGCGTAGAAGACCAGCAGCATGCTCGCTTCGACCGCGCCGAGCGGCGGCGGCAGGCCCAGGGTGGGGAGGGGAGTCGTGACCAGCGCGAGCAGCGCAAGTGCCAGCAAGGGCAGGCTCTTGAGCAACGTCATCCCGCCGAGCAGCCGGAGGGCGCGGGTCATCCCGACGATGTTGGCCCAGCCGATCAGCAGGATCGCGCCGAGGATAAGGCCCGAGCGGCCGAGCGGGGAGACCTCCACTTCGGTCCAGCGAAGGAGATAGTCGACCAGCACATGGACGTTGGCGGCAAAGGCCGACACCCGCGCGACATAGTAGATCCAGCCGACCTCAAAGCCGGCGGCGCGGCCGAAGGCGGAGCCGTAGGTGACCGGCCCGCTTTCGCCCGGCATGCTTGCGGCCGCCTTCGCGAATGGGATGGCAATCAGCAGCACGACCAGCCCGGCGAGCGGGAACAGCCAGGGCGCCCAGGCTCCGACGTCGCCGGCCAGCGTCGCGGGCAGGGCGAAGATGGCCGCTCCGACCGCGCCATTGAAGGAAATGAGGATGGCGCCGCCAAGGCCGACCCGCTTCGGCAGCTCCGCTTGGCTCAAAGCTGGAAACTGCCTTCGATCACCGTTCGTGCCTCCCCGCCGAGGCGCACCCTATCTCCGGCAAGTTGGCACTGCAATTCGCCGCCGCGGCGGCCGACCTGCGCGGCGCTGAAGCGGGTTCGGTCGAGCTCCTTCGCCCAGTAGGGCACGAGCGCGCAATGTGCCGATCCGGTCACCGGATCCTCGTCGATCCCGTGGTAGGAGGCGAAGACGCGACTGGCGATGTCGGTCTGGTCGCCCGGCGCGGTGATCATCACCAGCGCGTCGATCGCGCGGAGGCGCGCGAAGTCCGGGCATATTGCGCGCACTGCTGCCTCGTCGGCCAACCGGACCAGGATCGCGCCATTGGCACCCTCGCCGAGCATGACGTTCCCATCCGTGCCGAGCGCGGCGAGCACCTGGTCGGCGCTGCCTTCGCGAAGCCGGCTCGCCGGAAGGTCGAGCCACAGCAGCCCGTCGTGCCGGGAGACCGACAGCACGCCTGAGCGGGTGCGGAAGCGGACCTGCTCTCCCGTCAGCAGGATGTGGCCGGTCGCAAGCGTGGCGTGGCCGCACAGGTCGACCTCGACCGTCGGGGTGAACCAGCGCAGGTGATAGTCGGCGTCTTCCTCGTCGAGCGGCACGATGAAGGCGGTCTCGCTGAGGTTGTTCTCGGCCGCGATCGCCTGAAGCGTCGCGTCAGGGAGCCATTCTTCCAGCGGCATGACCGCGGCCGGATTTCCGCTTAGCGGGGCCGGCGCGAAGGCGTCGACCTGGAAGAAAGGAAGGATCATCGCCGCTCCGTGATCTCGTGGGGCAGCATGCCCTCGCGATCGGTATGTCCTTCGGGGTCGAGATGAAGGAAGATCTCGGTCCCGGGGAAACGCCGCTGAAGGTCCTCCTCGACCCGGTCGAGCCTGTCGTGCGCCTGACGCACCGACCATTCCTCGGGCACCCAGACGTGGAACTGGATGAAGTCGTGGACTCCCGACGTACGGGTCCGGACGTCATGCATTCCCTTGAGCTCGGGATAGTCGGCGCAGGCCGCGAGGAAGGCTTCCCTTTTCTCGAGCGGCCATTCGGCATCCATCAGCTGGTTGACGCTCTCGCCGGCCGCTTGCCACGCACCCCAGAGCAGGAACAGCGCGATGCCGATGCCGAAGGCAGCGTCGGCGCCACGCACCCTCAGATACTGGTCGACGATCAGCGCCACGATGACCGCCGAGTTGAGCAGCAGGTCGGACTTGTAGTGGAGGTTGTCGGTCTGGATGGCGATCGAGCCGGTCCGCGCGATGACCCTCTTCTGATAGGTGAGGAGCAGCAGCGTCGCGAGGATCGCCGCGACCGACACGGTGATCCCGAGCTCGGCATTGGCGGTGGGCGCACCGTTGAGCAGCCGGTCGACCGCGCGCCAACCGATCCCGAGCGCGCTAGCGGCGATCAGCACGACCTGGCCGAGCGCGACCAGGGCTTCCGCCTTGCCATGGCCGAAGCGATGGTCGTGATCGGCCGGGAGCGCGGCGATGCGCACCCCGGCAAGCGTGACCAGGCTGGCGACGAGGTCGAGCGCGGTGTCGGCGAGGCTTCCGAGCATCGCCGTCGAATCGGTGGCGATCGCAGCCCAGGCCTTGGCGGTCAGCAGCAGCGTCGCCATGCCGACGCTGGCGAGCGCCGCGCGTTGGGTCAGCCGGGTCCGCTCGGGTCCGACCACCCTCACGGGTAGAGCAGCCCTTCGCTCCAGCCCTCGCCGGAGCGGGTGAACAGCCGGCGGTGGTGGAGCCTGAACTCGCCGTCTTCCCAGAATTCGATGCGGTCGGGAACCAGGCGGAAGCCCGACCAGTGCGGCGGACGCGGCACGTCGCCGCCCTCGAAGCGCGTGCGCACCGCCTCGATCCGGTCGATGAAGGTCTCCCGCGAGTCGAGCGGACGCGACTGGTCGCTCGCCCAGGCGCCGATCCGGCTGTCGCGCGAGCGGCTGGCGAAATAGTCGTCGGCGTCGGCCGCGGCGACCTGCTCGAGCCGCCCCTCGGCGCGAACCTGCTTGCGCAGGCTCTTCCAGTGGATAGCGAGCGCGCCGAACGGGTTGGCGGCGATCTGCCGCCCCTTGTCGCTCTCGAGATTGGTGAAGAAGCCGAAGCCTTCCGGCCCGTAGCGGCGCATCAGGACGATCCGGACCGATGGCCGGCCGTCTGGAGTCGCGGTGGCAAGGGCCATCGCATCGGGATCGTTGACCTCGCTCTCGCGGGCGAGGGCCATCCACTCGGCGAACAGCGCGAAGGGGTCGGTCGGCATGGCCGCGGCCTGTAGGGCCTTCGCACCTTGGCAGGCAAGCAAAGGCTCCCACCTAGCGCGAAAAGGAATAGCCCTTATGGAAGGGAACCATGGATCTATACGCACGGCTCGGGGTGAAGCGCGGGGCAACCGACGCCGAGATCAAGAAGGCCTATCGCAGCCTTGCCAAGCAGCTTCACCCCGATCGCAACCAGGACAACCCCAAGGCCGCCGAGCGCTTCGCGCAGGTGACCGCCGCCTATGACCTGCTGTCCGACGCGGACAAGCGCGCCCGCTACGACCGCGGCGAGCTGGACGAGGAGGGCAATCCCAAGATGCCGTTCGGCGGCGGCTATGGCGGTGGCGGCGGTCGGCCGGGCAGCGGAGCCAGCGGATTCGAGGGATTCAGCCAAGGCGGGGCGGCCGGTGGGCCGGACCTGTCTGACCTGTTCGAAGGGCTGTTCGGAGGCGCGGGCGGACGCCGCGCGCAGGGTTCGCCGTTCGGCGGCGGAGCGGCTGGTGGCGGCCGATCGCGGGCGCCGTCGAAGGGCGCGGATGTCGCCTACCGGCTGACCGTGCCCTTCACCGACGCCGCGACGCTCGCCCCGCAGCGGGTGACGCTGGCGGACGGCGCGACGATCGAGCTCAAGCTTCCCAAGGGCCTCGAGGACGGCGCCAAGATCCGGCTTGCTGGGCGGGGCGAGGCGGGGCCGGGCGGCAAGGGCGACGCGATCGTGACCGTCGCGATCGATCCCCACCGCTTCTTCACCCGCGACGGGCAGAACGTCCGGCTCGACCTGCCGCTCAGCCTTAAGGAGGCGGTGCTCGGCGCCAAGGTCAAGGTGCCCACCCCCGACGGAGCGGTGATGCTGAGCGTTCCCAAGGGGACGAGCTCGGGCAAGGTGCTGCGGATCAAGGGCCGCGGCTTCTCGGCCAAGGACGGGAGCCGGGGCGACCTGCTGGTGACGCTGATGGTCGAGGTCCCCAGCGGCGACGCGGCGCTCGAGCGGTTTGTCGAAGGATGGGACGCGGGTGGCAACCCGCGGGCGGGTCTCGGCGTCTAGTCGCCACTGATGCAGGACATTTCCCCCCAGAGTCCCGAGGCCCGGCGCAAGCGGCTGGCCGCGATCCAGGCCCGCTTCGGGTCGCGGGTCGTGGAACGCTTCAAGCCGGGCACCAAGCCGTTCGAGGTCGCCAAGCGGGTCGCGGTCGGGGTCTATAACGACGGTTTCATCCACGCCGGCAACCTCGCCTACCTCAGCCTCCTGTCGATGTTCCCCTTCTTCATCCTGGCGGCGGCGGTAGCGCAGCTCCTGGGATCGTCGGACGGCGCGCAGGCCGCAGTGTTCAACGTGCTGCGCTCGCTTCCGCCGAGCATCGCCTCGGTGCTGAGCGGACCGGTCACCGAGGTGCTGACCGCACGCCAGGGACCGCTCCTGTGGTTCGGCGCGATCGTCGGGCTGTGGACCGCGTCGGGCTTCATCGAGACCATCCGCGACATCCTGCGCCGGGCCTATGGGGTCAAATATACCGCTCCTTTCTGGGAGTACCGGCTGATCTCGGCGATGTTCATGCTCGGACTGGTCCTCTTGCTGATGACCTCGCTTGCGATGACCGTCGCGCTGAGCTCGATCGAGGCGTTCATCGTCGCCAAGCTGCCCGGACTGGCCGAGCTCGAGAACACGTTGACGCTGGTCCGGATCGTGCCCGCGCTGGCGCTCTACCTCACCGTCTACCTCGTGTTCGTCGTCCTGACCCCGTCCCGTTATCGCAAGCGGGGATGCCGCAAGTGGCCGGGGGCGCTGCTGGTGACCAGCTGGTGGATCGCCACCGCGACCCTGCTCCCCGCCGCGATCGGCCTCGCCGGGGGCTATGACCTGACCTACGGAAGCCTTGCCGGGGTGATGATCGCATTGCTCTTCTTCTTCATCGTGGGCCTGGGCGTGGTGATGGGGGCCGAGCTCAATGCCGGGCTGGCGGAGACCGACCCGGTGGCGCTAGAGGGCGAGCATTATTCCGGACCGCACGCCGAGACTCTCGAGGTCGAGGCCCCCGATCCGGAGGAGAAAGTGACGGCCAAGCCGGTGCAGGGGAAAGAAGTCGCATGACGGGATTGATGGCAGGCAAGCGCGGACTGATCATGGGCCTCGCCAATGACCGGAGCCTCGCCTGGGGGATCGCCAAGCAGCTGGCCGAGCAGGGCGCCGAACTGGCCTTCTCCTACCAGGGCGAAGCGCTCGAGAAGCGGGTCCGCCCGCTCGCCGAGAGCCTCGGCGAACCGGTGCTGCTCGACTGCGACGTCGGCGACATGGACGCGCTCGACCGGACCTTCGCCACGCTCGAGGAGCGCTGGGGCGGGCTCGACTTCCTGGTCCACGCGATCGGCTTTTCCGACAAGAACGAGCTTCGCGGGCGGTTCGTCGACACCAGCCTCGACAACTTCCTGCTGACCATGAACATCTCGGTCTACAGCTTCGTCGCAGTGTCGCAGCGCGCGGCGCGGCTGATGAAGCCGGGCGGAAGCCTGCTGACGCTGACCTATTACGGCGCCGAGAAGGTCATCCCGCACTATAACGTGATGGGCGTCGCCAAGGCCGCGCTCGAGACCGCGACCAAATATCTCGCCGCCGACCTCGGCAAGGACGGGATCCGGGTCAATGCGATCAGCGCGGGGCCGATAAAGACGCTGGCGGCGAGCGGGATCGGCGACTTCCGCTACATCCTCAAGTGGAACGAGCTGAACAGCCCGCTCCGCCGCAACGTCACCATCGAGGACGTCGGCGGCGCCGGCCTCTACCTGCTGAGCGACCTCGCGAGCGGGGTTACGGGCGAGATCCACCATGTCGATTCGGGCTACAATGTCGTCGGCATGAAGGCCGAGGACGCACCGGACATCGCCACCGTCTGAGCCGGCGGCTGCCGCGCCGAAGTTACCGAAGTTACCCTGCTGTGGGCTGTCCACGCGCTCGAAGTTACCGAAGTTACCCAGGTGCGGCTGTGCTTCGCCATCGACGGGGTAGCCGAAGTTACCAAAGTTCCCCGGGTGCGCGCTGTTCGCGGTGTCGGCGACGACGCGCGCGCACATCGGGTCCACCAGGGCGAGTACGGGTGAGCTGGGCGGACCGGGCCATGGCGCCGACCACATCATGCGAAATCCTATTGTTCAAGCACGCCCGGCGGTCACCGTTCGTCGAGCGTCGCAGCGTGTTATAGAAGTAACACGCCTGTTCGTCGAAGCCGGCGTGCAACCGCTCAGGGATGGCTCCTAGCTCGACGCCAGCGCCGTCCGGGACGGGGCGAATGAGGGGACGATGGCATTTCTCATGAGATGCTCAGCGATCGCTCATGCCGCTCACCTCGCCCTCTTCCATGCAGCGCCAGGCACCGACGGGTCCGCAGAGGCCCGCGGTGCATCCGTTCACAGGGGTCGCTTCGTCATGAGTTTATCGTCTTCCTCCACCTTCCGGGCCGCCGCCTTCCTGACCGCGCTGCTGGCGGGCACCTCGGCCCTCGCCCAGGATGCGCAACCGGCCCCTGCGCCGGCTGCCCCCAAGGCATCGCGGCCGGGTCAGCCGATCGTCGTCACCGGCAGCCGTCCGCAGGTGATCGACGCGCCCGACCGGTTGAGTTTCAACGTCGCCAACGACCTTGGCGCGCAGACCGGAAGCCTGGCGGACGCGCTGCGCAACGTGCCGGGGGTGGAGGTCGACCTCGAGGGCAAGGTCAGCCTGCGCGGAGACCAGGGGGTCACCATCCTCGTCGACGGGCGGCCTTCGGGAATGCTGAGGGGTGAAGGCCGGGGCGACGCCCTGCTGTCGATGCCGGCCAACCAGATCGAGCGCGTCGAGGTCATCACCAACCCGTCGGCGGCGGTGAGCCCCGAAGGGTCGGGCGGGGTCATCAACCTCATCACCAAGAAGCAGCGGCAGGCAGGCACTTCGGGGACGGTGCGGGCAAACATCGGCGCGAAGGGGCGCGGAAGCCTCTCGGTCAATGCCACCAACAGCAAGCCGGGCCTCAACATCTCGGCGGAGGCCGGGTACCGCCGCTTCACCAACGAGATCGAGGTCAGCCAGGAACGCGAGCGGATCCTGCCCGGCGGCGGGCTTCTGCTCAGCCGACAGGAATCGGAGTTCGAGAATGTCGCGCAGGCATTCAACAGCCGGATCACGGTCGAGAAGGATCTCGACAAGACCAATCGGCTGACCGGCGAGATCGGCTATCGCCGCGCCGAGATCACTTCCGACCGCGAGGAGCTCTACGTCGGCAACGGGGTCGAGCCGAGCTTCACCCGTGTGGGCGACCAGGACATGGAGCAGCGCGTCCTCAGCCTGCGCTCGTCGTGGCGCAAGACGCTGCCGGGCAAGGACCATGCGTTCAGTGTCGACCTCGAGCGCGACCAGGGCGGCATGAACCGGGTGATCAGGAGCGTGACTTCGGGCGCTTCGGTGCCGACCGGCTTCGAGCGGATCGAGAATGACATCGATCGCAGGGAAACCCGGCTGAAGGCCGACTATAAGAAGCCGCTCGGCAAGGAAGGCCGCTCGCTCAACCTCGGCTACGAATATGAGCGCGGCTATGCGGACCTCGACTTCAGCGGCGCTCGCGGACCGAGCGAAGGCGGACTGGTGGTCCAGCCGGGACTGACCAACCGCTTCATCTACCGGCAGGACGTGCACGCGGCCTACGCCACGCTCCAGCTCAACAGCGGCAAGTGGGAGTTCCAGCCGGGGCTCCGGCTCGAGCAGGTCAAGCTCGATCTCGACCAGCGCACCGACGGGACCCGCTACGACCAGGATTATCTGCGGCTCTACCCCACCATCCACGTCGGACGGGCGCTGAGCGATCGGACCAAGCTTCGCGCGAGCTACAGCCGGCGCATCCAGCGGCCGGGTCCGCTGGAGCTCAACCCCTACACCTTCTACCTCGACCCGCGGAACATCCGGCGCGGCAATCCCGAGCTGAAGCCCGAGATCACCGATGCCTTCGAGGTCGCACTGCAATATCGCAAGGACGCGACCTTCCTGTCGCTGACGCCCTTCTACCGGCGGTCGAAGGACGGGTTCAGCGAGATCGTCGAGCTGCTCCCGGACGGCACCCTGCTCACCACCCGCGCCAACCTGGGCAAGGGCGAGCGGCTGGGCGTGGACGCGATCGTCAACGGCCGGCTCAGCAAGAAGCTGACCTACAACCTTTCGGGCACGCTGCAGCGCTGGACGATCGATGCGGACGGAAGCGGCGGAAACTTCGCCGAGGTCAGCGACGTGGTCGCCTCGGCGCGTGGCAGCATCACCTGGCAGCCGTCGGCGGAGGATTATGTGCAATTGAGCGCGACCTCGCCGGGCAAGCAGCTGATCGCCCAGGGTTATCGCAAGCTCGGCGGCATCGTGAACCTTGGCTACCGACGCAAGATCAACGACAAGTTGTCGCTGCTGGTGACCGGGCAGGACGTCCTCGGAACCGCTCGGCAGAAGGTCGTGATCCGCACGCCGAGCCTCCGCGACGAGCTCGACTTCAAGGTCAACTCGCGCGCGCTGTTCCTCGGCCTGACCTACAATTTCGGCGGCAGCAGCGCGAAGAAGCGGCCCGAAGGGTTCGACTTCGATCCGAGCGCGACGAGCGTCGGGCAGTAGGGCTGAAGGACCTCCCTGCGGCTTTGCCGCGGGGAGGTTCCTGCGCTCACCCCGCGAAGGGGTCGCGGACGAGGATGGTGTCGTCGCGGTCGGGGCTGGTGGAGACTAGCGCGACCGGGCAGCGGATCAGCTCCTCGACCCGGCGGATGTACTTGATCGCCTGGGCGGGGAGGTCGGCCCAGCTGCGCGCGCCGGCGGTGCTCTCGGCCCAGCCGGGCATCTCCTCGTAGATCGGGCGGACACGGGCCTGGTCGGCGGCGTGCGGCGGGAGATAGTCGAAGCGCTTGCCGTCGATCTCGTAACCGACGCAGATCTTCACCGTCTCGAGGCCGTCAAGCACGTCGATCTTGGTCAGGGCGATCCCCGTGACTCCGCTGACCGCCGCCGCCTGGCGGACGAGGACCGCGTCGAACCAGCCACAGCGGCGCTGGCGGCCGGTGACGGTGCCGAACTCGCGCCCGCGGGTGCCGAGGATCTGGCCGACCTCGTCGTCGAGCTCGGTCGGGAAGGGGCCCGAGCCGACCCTTGTGGTGTAGGCCTTGACGATGCCGAGGACGAAGCCGGCCGCGCCCGGACCCATGCCGCTGCCGCTTCCGGTGGTCCCGGCGACGGTGTTGGACGAGGTGACGAACGGATAGGTGCCGTGATCGACGTCGAGCAGGACGCCCTGCGCGCCCTCGAACAGGATCCGGCGGCCGCGGCTCTTCGCCTCGTCGAGGTCGAGCCAGACCGGGCGGGCAAACTGGAGGACGAAGTCGGCGATCTCGGAAAGGTCGCGCTTCAGCCGCTCGCGATCGACCGGGGGATGGCCGAAGCCGGCGCGGAGCGCGTCATGGTGGGCGCAGAGGCGGTCGAGCTGCGGATCGAGGCTGTCGAGATGCGCGAGGTCGCAGACGCGGATCGCGCGGCGGCCTACCTTGTCCTCATAGGCCGGGCCGATGCCGCGGCGGGTGGTACCGATCTTGCCGGCGCCCGAGGCATCCTCGCGCAGGGCGTCGAGGTCGCGGTGGATGGGGAGGATCAGCGGGCAGGTCTCGGCCAGGCGGAGGACGTCGGGCTCGACCCGGACGCCCTGGCCGCGGAGCCGCTCGACCTCGTCGCGAAGCGCCCAGGGATCGAGCACCACGCCGTTGCCGATGATCGACAGCGTGCCGGTGACGATTCCGCTGGGAAGAAGGCTGAGCTTGTAGACCTGCTCGCCCACGACCAGCGTGTGGCCGGCGTTGTGGCCGCCCTGGAAGCGGACCACGCAGTCGGCCCGGCTGGCGAGCCAGTCGACGATCTTGCCCTTGCCCTCATCGCCCCATTGCGCGCCGATGACGGTGACGTTGCCCATCCGAAACGATTCCTGTGCGACAAGTGAACGGCCAGATCAGCCGCGGTTCAGCGGCGCTCCTATTGATTGCCGGCCGTTTGGTCCAGTTCAGGGGTGACAAGGATGGGACGGGGAAGGGTTGGAATGATGGTGCTGGTCGGGGCCGCGACGGTCGCGGGCGGCGGCGCGTGGGCGCAGCAGGGGCGGATGTTGCCCGAGGAGTGCCGGGTGCCGGCGCTCCGCCAGTGCCTGCTCGCGGGCGGCGACCGGCAGGCCTGTTTCCGCGATGCCATGCAGTCGCTTCCCGACAGTTGCCGCAAGGCGGTGAGCGAGCGGGCGGCGGGACGGGCCGGAACGCTCCCCGCGGGCTGGCGCGAGGATCGCTATGGCAGCGACCCGCGGCAGGCACTCGACTGGGCGGTGCCGGCGAATGCCTCCGGCAAGGTGCCGCTGCTGCTGTTCGTCCATGGCGGCGGCTGGTCGATCGGCGACAAGAGGATGGGCGCGGGGCAGAAGGGCGCGCATTTCCTGGCCGAAGGGTGGGGCTTCGCGAGCACCAACTACCGGCTGGTTCCGCAGGCGAGCGTCGAACAGCAGGCGGCCGACGTCGCGGCGGCGGTGGCCTTCCTTCGCCGGCAGCCGGGGATCGATGCCGACGGGATCGTTCTGATGGGCCATAGCGCTGGCGCGCATCTCGCGGCGCTGGTGGCGAGCGATCCGACCTACCTCAAGGCGGCGGGGGTGCCGATGAGCGCCATCCGCGGCGTCGTGCTGCTGGACGGCGCGGGCTATGACGTCGGCGAGCAGATGGCCGAGCCGCACAACGCGGTCGCGTCGATGTACACGCAGGCCTTTTCGAACAATCCGAAGCGGCAGGCGGCGCTGTCGCCGACCCGTCACGCCGCCGCGCCCAATGCGGCCAACTGGCTGATCCTTCCAGTGGCTAGCCGGCGCGACTCGACCGCGCAGAGCGAGAAGCTGGCGACGGCGCTGCGTTCGGGAGGAGCGCAGGCGCGGGTCGTACCGCAGGCCGGCAAGACCCACGCCACGCTCAACCGCGAGCTTGGGGCCGCCGGCGATCCGAGCACGGCGGAGGTGGACCGCTTCCTGAAAGGCCTGCGCTGAGGCTGCGCGGTCGAGCGGAGCTCAGGCCGGGTGGTCGACCCGGGATTTTTCGCCGAATGTCCGCTTTGGGTGGAAAGCGGACCTTGGCGTCGCCGTCATTCGTCAAATCTCGAGACCTGCCATCCGTCACCGCTGAGCTCTGCGATCGACGAGGTTGGCAATGATTGTAGCGGTTGCAGGTTTGGTTGACGGTCAATGATGTGGTTCAGTCCGACTGGCCGAAAATCACTGCAATCGTCTTGGTGATCATGCTCTCCGCAAACAGCCTGCCACGTCTTGTCGTAATGATGGATGAGTACTCGAACGCTCCGTTGGTGAGCGAAGACGTGCGGGCAAACGATGCAGGGAAGTTCGCTCATCGATCTGGAATGGCGGCAGAGCCATATGGCCGCAATGGGTGGAGAGCGGACATTAGGCCACCCAACCGAATTCAATGAAACTTTTCAATAGGTCCAACGATATCGGGCCCAGAGTGTAAAACATCCATCCGGAAAACCCTGCCCAAATCGTCATTTGCAGCCAGAAGAAAACAGGGTCCTCTGAGCGGACGTAGGAGCCGTTCGGTCCCCAAACTACGCCTTTGCGAAGACCACGGATGACCACCCACGCAAGCCCTGCAGGAAAGAGGAGGAGCACCAAGAAAATCAGTTGCGATACCCCAACTTAGTCTCCGCGCTTTTCTTCGACCGTTTCACGGTCAATGCCTCGACCCTCTAATGACCGCAATGGGTCGCAAGCGGACTGTCCGCTTTGGGTGGAAAGCGGACATCCGCTTAGGCGCGTCGGAGACCCGGTGTTCGTGTTCTTTGGGTGTCGTCCCACCATGTGAGATAGCGGCGCGATTCCGGACCTAAGAAGTCATCCACATCGCCAAAGTCTAAGCCGCCATTCTGGGCGGCCTGCCAAACAGCGACCAAAAAACCGTTGGCGACGCTGAACACCAAATCCTGAGACCCATCTCGAATGAGTTGCTCTGCGAAAGTGAACAGCTTCTTCTTGTCAGAACTTCGAACGGGCTGCCTGCTTGAACCAACAGCCACACCGATGGCCGAGAAGGCGGCGTGCGCGACATCATTGGGATGACCCGTAAGTCGCCACGTTGCTTTGTCGAAGCGCCGTTGTGTTTCGGGAGAAAGCGCAGCCATCACGCGGGCTGCCTCAATCCCCTCCAAGTCAATCTGCTTCGCCATTCCTTGTTGTGTCGCAGTCGCGGCAAATGTCTGCAATGGGTCGTAAGCGGACATTGGCGAGAGGGCAGGTGGACCCCGGGCGCGGCCCAGGGTGACGCTGCCACAATGGCCATCAGTGTCGCGATGCTCAGAAGCTCAAGGGAACGACCTCGCGGACGCCTTCGATCGCGCACAGCTGCTGGACGAGGTGGGGCGTGACGGGATCGTCGATGGCGACCAGCGCGACCGCCTCGCCTCCGGCCTTGCGGCGGCCGAGATTGAAGGTGGCGATGTTGATGCCGGCTTCGCCCAGCGTCGTCCCGAGCTTGCCGATGAAGCCCGGCGCGTCATTGTTGACGATGTAGAGCATCGGCCCGTCGAGTTCGGCCTCGACCGCGACTCCGAAGATGTCGACGAGGCGGGGGGCCGAGTTGCCGAACAGAGTGCCGGCGGCGCTTCGCTTGCCCTCGGGCGTGGTGGCGGTGACCCGGACGAGGGTGTGATAGTCGCCCTCGCGCTCATGCCGGACCTCGCGCACGTCGAGTCCGCGTTCCTTCGCCAGCACGGGCGCATTCACCATGTTCACCGTCTGCGAATAGGTGCCCATGAGGCCGGCCAGGACGGCGCCGGTGATCGGCTTCTGGTTCAATTGCGCGGCCGCGCCCTCGACCTCGATCGAGACGGCCCGGACCTGGTCGCCAAGCACCTGTCCGAGCAGGCGGCCGAGCTTCTCGGCAAGGGCCATGTAGGGCTTGAGGCGGGGCGCTTCCTCGGCCGAGAGCGAGGGCATGTTGATGGCGTTGGTGACCCCGCCCAGCAGCAGGAAGTCGCTCATCTGCTCGGCGACCTGGATCGCGACGTTGACCTGCGCCTCGGTCGTCGAGGCGCCGAGGTGCGGGGTCGAGATGAAGCCGGGCGTGCCGAACAGCGGCGAGGCGGTGGCGGGCTCGGTCTCGAACACGTCCAAGGCGGCGCCGGCGACCTGGCCGCTGTCGAGCGCGTCCTTCAAGGCGGCCTCGTCGATCAGCCCGCCGCGCGCGCAGTTGATGATCCGCACGCCCTTCTTGGTCTTGGCGAGCGCCTCGCGGCTGAGGATCCCGCGGGTCTGGTCGGTCAGCGGGGTGTGGAGGGTGATGAAGTCGGCGCGGGCAAGCAGTGCATCGAGCTCGACCTTCTCGATCCCCAGCTCCATCGCGCGCTCGGGCGAGAGGAAGGGGTCGAAGGCGATGACCTTCATCCTGAGGCCGAGCGCGCGGCTGGCGACGATCGAGCCGATGTTGCCGGCACCGATCAGGCCGAGCGTCTTGGCGGTCAGCTCGACCCCCATGAAGCGGTTCTTCTCCCACTTGCCGGCCTGGGTCGAGGCGTCGGCCTCGGGCAACTGGCGGGCGAGCGCGAACATCAATGCGATGGCGTGCTCGGCGGTGGTGATCGAGTTGCCGAACGGCGTGTTCATGACGACGATGCCGCGCTGGGTCGCGGCGGGAATGTCGACATTGTCGACCCCGATGCCAGCGCGGCCGATGACCTTGAGCCGGGTCGCATGCTCGAGCAGCTTGGGCGTCGCCTTGGTCGAGGAGCGGATGGCGAGGCCGTCATAGTCGCCGATGATCGCGGCGAGCTCGTCGGGGGTCTTGCCGGTGATCTCGTCGACGTGGATCCCGCGCTCGCGGAAGATGGCGGCGGCGCGGGGGTCCATCTTGTCGGAGATGAGGACTTTGGGCTGGGTCATGTCTTACCTCGTCGATCCCCGGCGAAGGCGGGGGCCAGTTCATTTGAAGAAAGAAGGCACTGGGCTCCTGCGTTCGCAGGAGAACAGTCACGCGGTCTGGTCGTAGGCCCAGTCGAGCCAGGGCCCGAGGGCCTCGATGTCGGTCGTCTCGACCGTCGCGCCGCACCAGATCCGGAGGCCCGGCGGGGCGTCGCGGTAGCCGGCGACGTCATAGGCGGTGCCCTCGGCCTCGAACAGCGCGGCCATGGCCTTGATGCGGGCTTCGTCGGCGCCCTCGACCGTCAGGCAGACGCTGGTGCGCGACCGGCTGGCGGGATCGGCGGCGAGATGGCCGAGCCACGGGCGGGACTCGACGATGCGGTCCAGCGCCGCGGCATTGGCGTTGGTCCGGGCGATCGCACCGTCATGGCCGCCGATGCTCTCGACCCACTCGAGGGCGGCGATCGCATCCTCGACCGCGAGCATCGAGGGCGTGTTGATCGTCTCGCCCGAGAAGATGCCCTCGATCAGCTTGCCCTTGCTGGTCAGGCGGAAGAGCTTGGGCAGCGGCCAGGCGGGCGTATAGCTTTCGAGCCGCTCGACCGCGCGGGGTCCGAGGATGAGGACGCCGTGCGCGCCCTCGCCGCCGAGCACCTTCTGCCAGGAGAAGGTGGCGACATCGATCCGGTCCCACGGAAGGTCGTAGGCGAACACCGCGCTGGTCGCGTCGGCGAAGCTGAGGCCTTCGCGGTCGGCGGCGATCCACTCACCGTCGGGGACCCGGACGCCGCTGGTGGTGCCGTTCCAGGTGAAGAGGACGTCGGTCGACCAGTCGACCTGGCCGAGGTCGGGAAGCTGGCCATAGTCGGCGCGGAGGATGGTCGGATCGAGCTTCAGCTGCTTGACCGCGTCGGTGACCCAGCCCTCGCCGAAGCTTTCCCAGGCGACGGCGGTGACCGGACGCTGCCCGAGCATGGTCCACATCGCCATTTCGTAGGCGCCGGTGTCGGAGCCGGGGACGATTCCGATGCGGTGGCTGTCGGGAAGCTTGAGATGCCCGCGCATCAGGTCGATGCAGCGCTTGAGCCGCGCCTTGCCGATCTTGCTGCGATGCGACCGGCCGAGGCTGTCGGTCGCGAGCTTGTCGGCGGCCCAGCCCGGCGGCTTGGCGCAAGGCCCGGACGAGAAATAGGGGCGTTCCGGACGGACGTCCGGCTTCAACATGTCAGTCATATAAACTCTCCTTTCAGAGAGCACGCGCCGCGTTGGGACGGCGTGGCCCGCAGCCGCTGTAGCGCCTATCCGGGCGCATGCAAGCGGCACTGCGATTCTGTGGATAAGTCGGCGGCGGGACCGAAAAAGTTGCGGCGAATTGCCGATTTTGCCTCCGTTCACCGCTTGGTCGCCGCGACTCGTCCCGACGCGGGAACGAAGAGGTTGTATTCATTAACCCTAGCGGGTCTTTTCCTGCCTGTCCGAAACGGCGAGGGGCAAATCGCTTCTTTCGGGCGGGGGCTGGGGAGCCTCTGACATTTTGCGAACCAGCACGGTCGGCGGCACGCCCGCGGCACTGGGCCGGTTCAACTCTGAATGACGTGAGGAGCGTTACACGAATGGCTCATGCAATCGCCTCGTCCGGACTGCTTCGCAGCCGCGACCTGTTCGTGCATGACGGCACCAAGCTTCGCCGGATCCGCCTTTCCGCTCCCGTGCAGGTCGCCTTCTTCCTTCTCGCCGCCGTGATGATCGCCTGGTCGGCCTTCGCCGCCGCGCATTTCGTGTCGGGCGAGAAGGCCGCGACCGTGGTGGTCAGCGATGCCGACAAGCTCGAGCAGCTGGCGCTCGCCGCCGAGCAGCGTGCCCGTGCGATCGAGCAGCGTCAGATGATGCTCGCGACGATGCTCGCCGGCGGCGAGGTCGATCCCGCCCTGCTCGCCAAGACCGGCGCGGTCGAGCCGCTTCCGGCGGCGGTCGCCGCCCCGCTCGAGCGGGCCGCCGACAAGCTCGCCGCCGAGGAAAGCGCCGCCGCCGCGCAGATGGACGCCCGTTACAAGAGCGCCGCTCGCGAGCTGAAGAAGCTCGGCCTCAACCCGCAGCGCCTCGGCGTCGGTGGTCCGTTCGAGCCGGTCAGCAAGGCTGACCCGACCTTCAAGGCGCTGTTCAACAGCTGGAAGAAGCTCGACAGCCTGCAGGACGGCGTGATCGCCGTCCCGTCGGACAAGCCGGTCAAGATGGCCGCCTTCACCTCGAGCTTCGGAGTCCGTTCGGACCCGTTCAAGGGCGGCGCCGCGATGCACGCCGGGATCGACCTCGCCGGCCCGATCGGCACCCCCATCTATGCGACCGCCGACGGCGTCGTCACCGAGGGCGGCTGGAACGCGGGCGGCTACGGCAACCTCATCAAGCTCGACCATGGCCGCGGCATCGAGACCCGCTACGGCCACCTCAGCGGGATTTCGGTCCGTGCCGGCGAGCGCGTCAAGCGCGGCCAGCTGATCGGCCGCATGGGCTCGACCGGTCGTTCGACCGGAAGCCACCTCCACTATGAGGTCCGAATCGACGGCCGCGCCGTCAACCCGATCCCCTTCATGCGCTCGACTGACTTCATCCTCGCCATCCGCGACCGCAACGGTGCGATGGACCAGGTCGCCCTCGGCGGCCCGGGCAAGCGCGCCGAGCGCTAAGACCCCGGCTTGAGGCTGGTGCCTCGCCGCCCTACATCGGCTTCGTGACCCTGCAACTGACCCCATCGGCCGCCGCGCGCGTCGCCGCGATCGCCGCCCGCCAGGCCAAGCCGCCCGTGCTCCGCCTTGCCGTCGAGGGTGGCGGCTGCTCGGGCTTCACCTACAAGTTCGCGCTCGGCGATCCGGAAGAAGGCGACACGATCGCCGAGACCGGAGGCGTTCGGCTGGTGGTCGATCCGGTCAGCCTCGACCTGCTCGAGGGAAGCGAGGTCGACTATGTCGAGGATCTCGGCGGCTCGGCATTCAAGGTGAAGAACCCCAATGCCGCGAGCGGCTGCGGCTGCGGGTCGAGCTTCGGGATCTGACGATCCGGCGGGATGACGAGGGCCGAGCGGCCCGCTAAGCCCGCCCGATGAAGATCGCGACCTTCAACATCAACGGAATCCGCGCGCGGCTGCCGCGACTGCTCGAGTGGCTCGAGAAGGAGCAGCCCGACGTCGCCTGCCTGCAGGAGCTGAAGTGCGCCGACGAGGCGCTTCCGGTGCTCGACATCGAGGGTGCCGGCTATCGCGCGGTGTGGCACGGGCAGAAGGGCTTCAACGGGGTCGCGATCCTGGTTCGCGGGCGCTCGCCCGACCTGCGCCGGGTCGGGCTTCCGGGCGACCCGGACGACAGCCACAGCCGCTACATCGAGGCCGAGGTGGACGGAGTGGTCATCGCCTCCATCTACCTGCCCAACGGCAATCCGATCGGGACCGAGAAGTTCGACTACAAGCTGCGCTGGATGGAGCGGCTCCGGGCGCACGCGGCGGAGCTTCTGGCGGAGGAGAAGCCGGTCATCCTGGCGGGCGACTTCAACGTCATTCCCGACGACCGCGACACCTTCTCCGTCGCCGCGATGGCGAACGATTCGCTGACCCAGCCCGAGACAAGGGCGGCGTGGCGGCGGATCATGCACCAGGGCTGGACCGATGCGCTTCGCTCGCTCCACCCGGCCGAGGACAAGCTGTTCACCTTCTGGGACTATACGGCGGGCTGCTGGCAGCGCGATGCGGGATTCCGGATCGACCACCTCCTGCTGTCGCCGCTGGTGACCGACCGGCTCGAGGCGGCGGGAGTCGATCGCTGGGCACGCGGACAGGAGAAGGCGAGCGACCATGCGCCGACCTGGATCACCCTCCAGCCCGAGGCGTCCTAACCCGAATCAAGTAACGACGATAAGTTGGCGTTGACCGAACGCTGCTGAACGGTCACCTTATGGTCGCCATGGACAGTTGCTACTGGTCAGAGCGCAATCCCCGCCAGCCTGTCGAACTCGTTGCCGAGGTCGTGCACGCCGATGGCCGGGTCAGCAGCGCGATCGTCACCAACCTTTCGGACGAAGGGTGCGGGGTCGCCGGCGTGTTCCTGATCGGCGAGCGGGTGACGCTGATCCTGCCCGACGCGGGGCCGATCGAGGGCCAGGTGCGCTGGGCCTTCAACGGCGAGGGCGGGGTGCTGTTCGACCGCGAGAAGCCTTCGCCGGACGCGGGCTAGAGCGCCTTCTCGTAGATCCGGTAGACCTTGTTGCGGGTGGTGCCGGCAAGGTCGGCGATCGACACCATTCCCTGATTGTCCTCGAGCACCCAGCCGATCTCGCCATGGGTGGCGCCATAGCCGGC
Source organism: Sphingomonas swuensis (assembly GCF_039538045.1). NCBI lineage: Bacteria > Pseudomonadati > Pseudomonadota > Alphaproteobacteria > Sphingomonadales > Sphingomonadaceae > Sphingomonas > Sphingomonas swuensis. The sequence goes on from NZ_BAABBQ010000001.1 coordinate 537,313, forward strand.
GACCGACCGCTCGCGGCAATGCTCGATCATCACGAAGGCGAGCTGGCTTGCGAGGCGGCTGCCCTGGAAGCGCTTGGCGACACCCATCAGCGGGACCCGGACACGCGACACGCGCGGCTTGCGCAGGCGCCAGAGGAGCTTGGCCCAGCCGAACGGAAACAGCCGGCCGTTGAGGTCGCCGGTCAGCTCGTTGATGTCGGGGAGGGTGATCATGAAAGCGGCGGGCTCCCACTCGCCCGCGTCGTTCACCACCTCGCAGATGGTGACGAGGTCCTCGTAGATGATCGTCTTCAGCTTCTTGCCGGCGTAGGCGATCTCGGATTCGGTCAGCGGGATGAAGCCCCAATTGTCCGACCAGGCATCGTTGAGGAGCGAGAGGATGATGTGCGCCTCGCGGTCGAACTGGCTCTTGTCGACCTCGCGCATGCGCATCCGCTTGGACTTCTTGCCCGCATCGACCAGCTTCTGGACCAGCGGCCGGAGGGGGATCCGGATGTCGAGCTCGTAGGTGTGGAGGTCCTTGACCTTGGCATAGCCGGCCGCCTCAATGATCGGGGCGTAGGTCGGGCGATGGTGACCCATCATCGCGGTCGGGGGCTGGTCGAAACCCTCGATCAGCACGCCGGGCTCGTCCCACACGCCGAGGGTGAAGGGGCCGAGCGCACGGGTCATGCCGCGCTCGCGAAGCCACTCCTCGGCGGTGGCGATGAGGATCGGGCCGGCTTCCTTCTCGCTGTCGAGCAGCTCGAGCGAGCCCCACTGGCCGGTCCCCGCGCCCATATGCTCGAGGACGAGCTGGTCGACCTGCGCGGAAATGCGGCCGACGGGCCTGCCGCCACGGGTCGCCAGCCACAGCGCCGCCTCGCCATGCTCGAACCACGGGTTCTCGCCGGGGGTGAACAGGCCGAGCGCCTCGGACTTCAAGGGCGGGACCCATGCCGGATCGTCGCGATAGACGTCCCAGACGAAGTGGACGAAGCGCTTGCGGTCGGCGGTCGAGGTGACCGGGCTGATGACGAGATCGGACATGGAACGCCTTATTTGAGAAGGCCGCCGAGAATTCCCCGGAGCAGACGGTTGCCGAGCTGGCGACCGACCGACGAAGCGGCGGAGCGGGCGGCGGACTGGACCGCCTTGTCGAACATGGTCGGGCGTGCCGCCTCGCGGGCCTGGCGCGCGGCCTCGCGCTCGGCCTCCTTCGCCCGGCGGTCGGCTTCGCGCTCGGCGGCGAGGTCGGCTCGGGCCTGTTCCTTGGCCAGCCGGGCATCTTCCTTGGCACGGAGCGCGGCCGCCTTGGCTTCCTCCTTCTCGGCGCGCGAGGCATCGGCGGCGGCAACGGCTTCGGCGGCCTTGGCCCGGAGGATCTCCTCGGCGCTGTCGCGATCGACCGCCTGATCGTATTTGGTGCCGATCGCATCGGTCGAGATGAGGATCTGGCGTTCCTCGGGGCTCAGCGGACCGACGCGCGAGGCAGGCGGGCGGATGAGGACGCGCTCGACCGGCGACGGGCTGCCGTCGGGGAGCAGGAGCGAGACCAGTGCCTCGCCCACCTTCAACTCGGTGATCGCGCTGGCGACGTCGACCTCGGGATTGGGGCGGAAGGTGTCGGCGGCGCTCTTCACGGCGGCCTGGTCGCGCGGGGTGAAGGCGCGAAGCGCGTGCTGGACCCGGTTGCCGAGCTGGCCGGCGACGCTGTCGGGAATGTCGATCGGGTTCTGGGTGATGAAGTAGACGCCGACGCCCTTGGAGCGGATCAGGCGGACGACCTGCTCGACCTTCTCTAGCAAGGCCGGCGGGGCGTCGTCGAACAGGAGGTGGGCCTCGTCGAAGAAGAAGCAGAGCTTGGGCTTGTCCTGGTCGCCGACCTCGGGGAGCAGCTCGAACAGCTCGCTGAGCAGCCAGAGGAGGAAGGTCGCGTAAAGCCGCGGCGACGCCATCAGCTTGTCGGCGGCGAGGATGTTGACCATGCCGCGGCCGCTGTCGTCGAGCTTGAGGAAGTCCTCGAGATCGAGCGCGGGCTCGCCGAAGAAGTTGTCGCCGCCCTGGCTGCGGAGCTGGAGCAGGCTGCGCTGGATGGCGCCGATGGTGGGCTTGGCCACATTGCCATATTCGAGGGTCAGCTCCTCGGCCCGCTCCCCGCAGGCGACGAGCATCGCCTGAAGGTCGCCGAGGTCGAGCAGCAGCAGGCCCTCCTTGTCGGCGACGTGGAAGGCGATGGTGAGGACGCCTTCCTGGACGTCGTTCAGGTTCATCAGCCGGGCGAGGAGCAGCGGCCCCATCTCGCTGACGGTGGTCCGGATCGGGTGACCCGCCTGACCGAACAGGTCCCAGAAGACCGTCGGATTGTCGCGATACTGCCAGTCGGCGATGCCGAGCTCGGCGGCGCGGCCTGCGAAGATCTCATGGGTCTTGGAAGTCGGCGAGCCGGCCATGGCGAGCCCGGCGAGGTCGCCCTTGACGTCGGCGACGAAGGTCGGGACGCCGGCGGCGGAGAAGCCTTCGACCAGTCCCTGAAGCGTGACGGTCTTGCCGGTGCCGGTCGCGCCGGCGATCAGCCCGTGCCGATTGGCGCGCCTAAGTTCGAGTTGCTGCGGGGCCGTGCCGCCGCTGCGTGCGCCGATGAAGATTCCTGCCATGCCCACTCCCGTCCCTCGCTGCGGCGGAAGCCTAGCGAGGGACGGTGCTCAAGGCGAGAGCCTAGCGCGGGGGCAGGTCGATGCCGATGAACAGCTCGGGGAGCTGGGCCCGGCGGACGAGCAGCAGGACCGCGGTGCGGTTGGCCCGGCGCGCGGCGTCGACCGCAGCGGTCACCTGCGCCTGGCTGTTCACGGCCTGGCGGTTGATCGAGATGATCACGTCGCCGCGCTGGATGCCCTTTTCGGCCGCGTCGCTGTTCGGATCGACGTTGGTCACGACCATGCCGCGGGTGCCCGCGGGGACGTTGACCGCCTGCGCGATCTCGGCGGTCAGCGGCTGGAGCGAGAGCCCGAGCGCCTGTCCGGCGGGGACCGCCGGCTGGTTGCGATCGTTGGGATCAAACGGCGTGCCCTCGGGGGTGGTCGCCCCGCCGATCCGCGCCAGTTCCTCTTCGGTCGGACGCTGCGCCACCGTGGCGGTGACCGTCTGGCGGCGACCGTCGCGGATGATCTCGATCGGCACGCGCTGGCCGGGCGTGACGTTGGCGATGAGGTAGGAGGCGGTCTCGTCGGGGGTGACCGGACGGCCACCGACGCGGAGGATGACGTCGCCCTGCTGGAGCCCGGCACGCTGCGCCGGCTGGCCGGGGACGACCGAGCGGACGAGTTCGCCGCGATCCTTGGCGATGCCGAGGGCGGCGGCGCTGCTCTCGTCGAGCGGAAGCAGGCCGATGCCGAGATAGCCGCGCTGCGGACGCTGGCCGCGGCGAAGGCTGTCGATCACCGGGCGGGCGAGCTCGGCGGGGATGGCGAGACCGATCCCGACGCTCGCGCCGGTCGGGCTGATCAGCGCCGAATTGACCCCGATGACGTTGCCGTTGAGATCGAACATCGGGCCGCCGCTGTTGCCCATGTTGATGCTGGCATCGGTCTGGATGTAGCGATCGTAGGCGCCGGCGCCGGTGATCCCGCGATGGAGCGCCGAGATGATCCCCGAGGTGACCGTTCCGCCAAGGCCGTAGGGGTTGCCGATCGCAAGCACCCAGTCGCCGACCCGGGCGCGCTGGCTGTCACCCCAGTTGACGTAGGGGAAGTTGGCGCCCTCGACCTTGAGCAGGGCGAGGTCGGAAGCCTGGTCGCGGCCGATGATGCGGGCCGGAAGCTCGCGACGATCGGTCAGGATGACGGTGACGCTGTCGACCGTGCCGGTCCCGCCGGCGCCCTGGATCAGGTGGTTGTTGGTGACGACATAGCCGTCGGCCGAGATGAAGAAGCCCGAGCCGAGCGACCCGGTCTCGCGGGTGCGCGAAGGGGCTTCGCCCGTGCCGCCGCCACCGCCGCCGGGGGCGGGCTGGCCGAAGCGGCGGAGGAACTCGGCCAGCGGATCATTCTGCTGGCGCGACACCGGCACCCGCTGGCGGGTGGAAATGTTCACGACCGCCGGCTGCAACCGTGCGGCGAGGTCGGCGAACGACATGGGCGCGCCCTGCGGGGCCATCACGGCCGGCGCATTCTGGGCAACCTGCGCACCGACCGGACCGGTGGCGAGCGAGAAGGCGCTTCCGCCGATCAGCAAGGCCGCCGCGACACCATAGGCATAGCGCACTTTGGAAAACTCCTTCGGTGACGTCATTCGGATGAACTTCCTTGTCTCGTAAGGCCCCGGCTTCTGGTGCTAGGTCAAGCGCCTGAACGCTCATTGAACCGCTTTAGCGTCCGCCCCCGCTCGTAAATTCACGCAGGAACTCGTTCTGCGGGGAAAGGATGACATTGGTCGGCTTCGACTTGCTGGTGAAAGTCCGGTCGTAGGCCTGCATGGCACGGTAGAAATCGTAGAAGGCCGGGTCCTTGCCGAAGCTGTTGGCATAGGTCCGGGCGGCCGACGCGTCGGCTTCGGCGCGGATGATCTGGGCCTGCTTGCTGCCCTCGGCGCGGATCGAGCGGGCCTCCTGTTCGCGGGCAGTCCGCATCCGCTCGTAGGCGCTCTCCAGCGGCGTTCCGCTCGGGAGGTCGGCGCGCTTGATCCGGACGTCGATGATCTGGACGCCATATTGGCGGGCGATCCGGTCGAGGCCGCGGCGGATATTCTCCATCGCGCCCTGCCGCTCGGGGCTCAGCAGGTCGGCAAACGGCCGCTTGCCGAGCTCGTTGCGGAGCTCCGAACCGAGGATCGGACGAAGCGCCTCGCCGACGCGCTCTTCCGAGCGGGCGCGGATGTACATGCGCAGCGGGTCGACCACCCGGTAGCGGGCGAAGGCGTCGACCTCGAGCCGGAGCTGGTCGGTCGAAAGCACCATCTGGCGCTCCATGTCGACGTCGCGGACGCGCTTGTCGATCCACACGATGTCGTCGACGAACGGCACCTTGACCGCGATTCCGGCACCGGGCCCGCCGATCGGGGCATTGGCCTGGTAGCGGTTGAGGATACGCTCGGGCTTGCCGAAGCGGACGATGATCGCCTGGCTGGTTTCGGGGACGATCTTGACGCTCGACAGGATGGTGACCAGCACGAGCAGGGCGATGATCCCGCTGAACAACGGGCGGCGGAGGATGGCGTCGATCATCGGCCGGCTCCCTGCGCGGTCGTTCCCGAGGCCGTCGGATCCTGGAGGACGGCGGTCGGCGGACGGGTCTGATTGAGCGGGAGGTAGGGCGTCACGCCCGGGGCCTCGACGATGGTCTTGTCGACGTTCTGCAGAACGCGCTCCATGGTCTCGTAATACATGCGGCGGCGAGTCACCTCGGGGGCGAGCCGATACTGCTCGTAGACCTTGTCGAAGGCAGTCGCCTCGCCCTGGCTGAGCTGGGCGAGCTGGAGCGCATAGGCGCGGGCCTGGTTGATGTCGCTCTGCGCCGCCTGCTGGGCCGCGCTGACCGCCTTGAAGGCGTCGTTGACCGCGGCAGGCGGGTCGGCCTGCTTGATCGCGACGCCCTGGATGCGAACGCCGGAGCGGTAGGCGTCGAGCACGCGCTGCATGTTCTCCTGAACGCGGTTCTCGATGTCGCCGCGGCCTTCGCCGATCGCCTGATTGAGCGTCACGCCGCTCAAGGCCGCCCGCATGGTGCTCTCGGCGACCTGCTGGATGGTCTGCTCGGTGTTCTGAAGCTCGAACAGGAAGAGCTCGGGATCGCGCACGTTCCAGCGGACCGAATAAGCGATGTCGATGATGTTCTGGTCGCCGGTCAGCATCACCGTCTCCTCGGCGGTGGAGCCGAGGTCGACGTTGCGGATGTTCTCGACGTCGACTTTCTGCACCCGCTCGAGCGGAGAGGGGAGGGTGATGCCGATGCCGGGGCCGAGGGTGCGGCTGTAGCGGCCGAACTGGGTGACCACGCCGCGCTCTTCGGGCGCGATGCGGTGGAAGGTGCTGAGCAGCAGCCAGAGGAGGAGGAAGGCGGCGATGCCCCACAGGATGAGCGAGCGGTTGAGCGCCGGACCACGGCCGCCACCTCCGCCGCCGCCGAAGCGGGCCCGGCCACGGGCAAGAAAGTCGTCGAGGCTGGTGACGCTGCCGGGACCGCTTCCGGTCGACGGACCGGGATTGCCCCACGGGCTCGACGGACGAGGCGACTCGGCCCCGCTGCCTTGAGGCTCCGACGGAGTGCCGCCGCTCGACGGACCCCACGGTCCCTTGTTGTCCGCAAAAAGACCGCGCCCGCGCGCCGCCCACCCCGGGAAAATGCTCATGGAGGCAGATATAGATGCCGCCGCCGCGATTAACAGTGGGGGCGGAACAATCGCCCTTGTGCCGTACCCATGACGGTCGCAAGGGAGCGGCCATGAGCCTCGACCCCAGCATCTTCGGTCCCGCCCGCGAGCGGCTCCGCTCGTCCCGCCTGGTCGACGGCGTGGCGACCCTGGTTGTCGAGGCGACCGGCCTGTCGGAAGGCGAGCGCGCGGCGCTCGAGAAGGATCTGCGCGCGGTCGCGCTGGCGCAGCCCGACGTCCACGAAGTGCGGGTCGCGATGACCGCCAGCCGCAAGGCGGGGCCGCGGCTGATCGCGGTCGGTTCGGGCAAGGGTGGGGTCGGCAAGTCGACGGTCTCGGCCAACCTCGCGATCGCGATGGCGCGGCTCGGCCGGAAGGTCGGGATCATCGACGCCGACATCTACGGTCCCTCGCAGCCAACGCTGCTCGGGACCAGCGAGCGGCCCGAGGCCAAGGACAAGCAGCTGATCCCGGTCGAGGCGCATGGCATCCGGCTGCTGTCGGTCGGGCAACTGGTCAGCCCCGGCCACGCGCTTGCCTGGCGTGGACCGATGGCATCCGGCGCGCTGACCCAATTGGTCGAGGGCGACTGGTCGGACCGTGAGATACTGATCATCGACCTGCCGCCGGGAACCGGCGACGTCCAGCTGTCGCTGATCCAGAAGAGCCGGCCGGCGGGGGCGGTGATCGTCTCGACCCCGCAGGACCTGGCGCTGATCGACGCGCGGCGGGCAGTCGACCTGTTCCGCAAGACCGAGGTGCCGATCCTCGGGCTGATCGAGAATATGGCCGGCTACCAGTGCCCGAACTGCGGGGAGACCTCCGATCCGTTCGGGAGCGGAGGGGCGGAAGCGGCGGCGGCCGCGCTCGACGTGCCGTTCCTCGGCCGGCTGCCGCTGTCGGCAAGCCTGCGCGAGGCGTCCGACGCGGGCCGCCCGCCGGCCGCCGGCGAGGGACCGGCCGCCGCGGCCTTCCGGATGCTTGCCGAGGCGGTGCTCGCCCGGCTCGACCCTTAGGCGCTCGCCACCGTCATCTCGGGGACGAGCAGGGTCGGGGCATCCATGCCGTGGCGAAGCTCGAGATCGGACGCGGGCTCGAGCGTCCGCAGCATGTCGCGGAGATTGCCGGCGATGGTGATCTCGGCGACCGCGGGGCCAATCTCGCCATTCTCGACGAGGAAGCCGGCGGCGCCGCGGCTGTAGTCGCCGGTGACCGGATTGACGCCCTGTCCGATCAGCTCGGTGACGAGGATCGCGCGCGGGGCCGCTGCGAGCAGCTCCTCGCGGCTTCGCTTGCCGGGGAGCATGAACAGGTTGGACGGGCCCGCGCCCGGGCTCCCGCCGACCGCGCGTCCGGCGTGACCGGTCGGCCGGATGCCGAGCTGGCGGGCGGAGGCGCTGTCGGCGAGCCAGCTGGTGAGAATACCGTCGGCGATGAGGTCGAGCGGACGGCAGGGCAGGCCCTCGCCGTCGAAGGCACGGCTGCGAAGCCCGCGTACTCGCAGAGGGTCGTCGCGGACGGTGACGCCCTTGGCGAACACCGGCGTGTCGAGCGCGTCGAGGAGGAAGCTCGTCCGGCGGGCGATGGCGCTGCCGGTAATGGCGGCGACGAAGTGGCCGAGCAGCGAGGCCGAGACACGCGGGTCGAACAGCACCGGCATGGTGCCCGATTCGATCCGGACCGGGTTCAGGCGGGCGACCGCGCGGTCGCCGGCGCGCTGGCCGACGATCTCGGCCGCCTCGAGGTCGGCGAGGAAGCGCGCGCCATGGTGCGCATAGTCGCGCTGGAGCCCGCCCGCTTCGCCCGCGACGACGCTGGCCGAGATGCTGTGATGACTGCTTCGCAGCGCACGGGCGAAGCCGGTCGAGGTGGCCAGAGCGACGAGGCTCTGGCCGGCGCCGGCCGAGCCGCCGTTGCTGTTGGTCACGCCGGTGACCGCTCGTGCGGCTTCCTCGGCGCGAGTGGCGCTGGCGCGCAGGCTGGCGAGGTCGGGCTCGGCGGGGTCGAACAGGTCGAGGTCGATGCCACGCCCGTCGCCGATCAGCGCGGGATCGGCGAGGCCGGCATAGGGATCTTCGGGGGCCTGCTCGGCCATGGCGAAGGCGCGCTCGGCAAGCTCCGGAAAGTCGGCGCGATCGAGGCTGGCGGTCGAGACGGTGGCGCTGCGCTGGCCGACGAACAGCCGAAGCCCGACCTCGAAGCTTTCGCTCCGGTCGATGTCCTCGACCTCGCCAAGCCGCATCGAGATGCCGCTCGAGCGGCTGACCCCGATCATTGCGTCGGCGGCGGTGGCGCCAGCCCTGGTGGCGGCCGAGACCAGGTCGGCGGCGAGCGCGGCGGCTTGTTCCTCTGTGAGCATGGCCGCGATGTAGAGGCTAAGGAGCGCTGCTCAACCCCACCGCGGCGAAACCGAGCAGCAGGAGGAGGCCGGTGAAGCGGTTGGAGCGGAACAGGCGAAGCGCGAGCTCGCCGTCGTCGGGGTCGGTCCGGAGCGCCTGGCCGGCAAGGTGGACGGCAGCGGGGAGCAGGGCGACGAGCCCGAGCAGGTCGGGACGAACCTGCCACAATGCCGCGCCCCAGCCGAGGAGGGCGAGGAGGTAGCAGGTCGCGATACCCGCTTGGGCGTGGCGGCCGAGGCGACGGGCAGAGGAGCGGACGCCGACCAGCGCGTCGTCCTCCTTGTCCTGGATCGCGTAGAGCGTGTCGTAGCCGATCACCCAGAAGATGCTTCCGAGCCAGAGCAGGATGGGAGCGGCGGCCAGCGAGCCCGTTGCCGCGGGCCAGCCGACCAATGCTCCCCAGCTGAAGACCAGTCCGAGCCAGGCCTGCGGCCACCAGGTGATCCGCTTCATGAAAGGGTAGGCGGCGACCAGTGCGACGCTGGCGAGCGAGACCAGCTGCGCGATGGCCGGAAGCTGGAAGAGGACCAGTAGGCCGAGCCCGCAGAGCAGCCCGACCAGCAGCCACGCCGAGCGCGGCGAGACCCGGCCGCTGGCGAGCGGGCGAAGGCGGGTGCGCTCGACCCTGGCGTCGAGGTCGCGATCGACGAGGTCGTTGTAGACGCAGCCCGCCGAGCGCATCGCGAAGGCGCCGAGGAGGAACCAGGCGAAGAGGTCCCAGCGTCCCTGAACGCCAGCCAGCGCGACGCTCCACGCGCAGGGCCAGTAGAGCAGCCAGGTTCCGATCGGGCGGTCGATCCGCATCAGGCTGGCATAGGGGCGGGCCGAAGCGGGAAGCGCGGCGATGAGGCCGCGGCGTTCGCTGTCGGGGACGAGGTCGGAGGCGGTCATCGAACCTTCCTGCCGCGAAGCGGTCGGAAGGAAAACCGCGCGCAAAGCGAGTCGTGGAGGGGCCGATCGGGATCGCGGAAGGCCCCTCGGTCAGCGCGTCGCGCTGCCACCTCCCCGTCGCTGCGCGACAGGGAGGATCTCCGTCCGCTCACGCCGCCTCGCGCTTCTCGCTGTTGTCGCCGCGCTTGCGGGGGTGGCCGCTGGCGACGATCCCGCCGGACAGCGTCTTCACCCACGGATAATGCTGGGCGACCTCGTCGGTGTAGCCGAGGTTGAAGACGGTCGGGCTCTTCGCCGGGCGTTCGGGCCGATCGTAGAAGGTGCCGAGCGCGCGATCCCAGAAGTAGCTGGTGATCCCGTAATTGCCGCGCTCGTCGTGGAAATGGTGCGCCATGTGGCGCTTCTTCATCTCGGCGATGACCTTCGACTTCGGCTTGTAGGCGAGGTGCTGGATGCAGTGGACGAACTCGTAGACGCAGGTCGTCAGCAGGCCCGCCGCAAGCGCCCCCGCGGCACCGCCAATGCCGCCGATTGCATAGCCGATCGGAAGCGCGACCCCGGCGATCGTCGGAAGCGTGGTGTGGAGCGCGCCAAACAGCACCTCGAGATGGTTGGGATCCTGGTGGTGGTCGTAGTGGATTCGCTTCCAGGTCGAGGCGAGGAAAGGCACCTTGAACATCCAGTTGCTGTGCAGCACCCAGCGATGGAGGCAGTACCAGACCAGAGGGTAAGCGGCGACGATGCTGCCGGCGGCAAGCGCCGTCCGGACCGGGCTGGCAGGAAATTCGGCCCACACCAGAATGCTTGCGAGCGACAGCGCGATGTAGGCGATGATCGCCGGATACTGGAAATAGGCGACCCACAATTGGCGAAGGGTCATGCGGTCGAGATAATGCGAACGCTTCCAGATTCCCGGCCGGGCCGAACTGCTCACGTCACTGCCTCACTTGAAGAATTCGGATCGTGCCGGATCCGCCGTCGCTGTTGTGGTGCTTCATTGCGGCTATATTGGGACGGCGAGGGCCTGGCGCTAGCGGGGCAGGGCCGCGACCAGCTCCTCGGGGGTGAGCTTGCCGGGAAAAGCCTTGCCGGCGAGGAAGAAGGTCGGGGTGCTGGTGACTCCGGCGGTTCGAGCCGTCAGATCGGCATTGGTGACCCAGGAATGATTGGCGGCGCTGGCGAGGCAGGTGGAGGCCCTCGCACCGGAAAGACCGTGCCGGACCGCGAGATCGTCGAGCCCGGTGACGTCGGCGATGACCGCGGCCTCGGCCTCGGGCCCGCGCAATTCGGCCTCGTATAGGCGCTGACGGATCGCATCGTTGCGCTGCCCGTCGGCAAGCCTCGCCTTGATGCCCTTCTGATCGGCCATCAGCGCTTCGATGAAGGCAAGGCGGCGCGGCGCGGGCACGCAGCGCGCGAGGACGGCGGCGGCACGGTCGTGCGGGAAGATGAGGAAGGGCCGCCAGGAAAGCCGCAGCTTGCCCGCCTTCACCCTGGCGTTGATCGTCGGCCCGGCCCCTTCGGAGAAGAGGGCGCAATGCGGGCAGCCGAAGCTCGCATATTCGGAGAGCAGGGGAGCGCCGGGGCGGCCGAAGGTCCAGCCCGCCACGCTCTCCACTCCCGTCGTGCGCCAGTCCTTCGGCGGAGCGGCCGCGCCGAGCAGGACGAGCAGGGACAGGGCAAGCAGCGAACGAAGCATCATTCCTCCGAGCGGATCAGCACCGTCTCGCCAATGAGCAGGAAGAGAAGAAACGGAGCCCAGGCGGCGAGGACGGGCGGATAGGCACCGACATTGCCCAGCGCCACCGCGAAATTGTCGATCACGAAATAGGCGAAGCCGAGCGCCATGCCGATGACGGCGCGGACCAGTACCTTGCCTGAACGGGCAAGGCCGAAGGCGGCCATCGCGGCGAGCAACGGCATCAGCATGGTCGAGAGCGGCTGCGAGATCTTGTGCCACAGTCCGGTGCGGGCAGTGGCGGTGGTCACGCCGGCCCGCTCCATCTCGTCGATGTTACGGCGGAGCGTGCGGAAGTTCTGCGAGTCGGGGTCGACCTTGGCGAGGGTGAAGCGCGGCGGCTCGACACCCTCGAGGGCGCGCAGAGCAGGCCGGCGCAGGATCATGTTCATCTGGCTGTCGTAGGTGCGGACGTTCTCGAGGATCCAGCCGCCCTCGAACGGGCGCGCCTGCGAGGCCTCTACTATGCGGCGGATGGTGATGTCCTGCCGCTCGTAGATGGTGACGTCGCGCAGGCGAACCCCGGCACCGCGCCCGGTGACTATCTTGGCCCGTACGAGGTCGTCGCCCGCGGTCACCCAGACGTTGCTGAGGATGCCGCTGTCGGGCGGCACCGGCTTATAGTCGTTGTCGTCCCAGGCGGCGAGCTGGCGGCTTCCGTCGACCACCACATATTCGTTGAAGAAGAAGGAGAAAGCGGCAAGCCCGATGCTGGCCGCGACCAAAGGGGCGAGCAACTGGTGGGCACTGAGGCCCGCCGCCTTCATCGCCACCACTTCGCTGTTCTGGTTGAGCGTGGTGAAGGTGATCAGCGCGCCGAGCAGGAAGGAGAAGGGAAAGGCGAAGGCGATCAGCTGCGGGAAGCGGTAACCGACGTAGCGCCACAGCTCGGCTTCGCCATTGCCGGGGATGGCGAGGATCTTGCCCGATTCCGACAGCAGGTTGTGCATCATCAGCACCATGCTCAGCGAAAGAAGCACGGCGAGGCTGCGCGAAACGTAGAGCCAGACGGTGTAGGTAGCGAGCCGGCGCGAGGGGAAGAAGTTGAGGTTGATCATGCGGCCTTCGCGACCCGTCGGCGCGGTTTGGGAAGCAATCGCTTGATGAACGCCCAGGCCTTGCCCGCACCCCGCTCGAGCGCACCGATCGGCTGCCCGCCGGGCTTGGTCGCGAGGGTAAGGAACATCCACAGGATGAGGCCGGCGAAGATCAGGAAGGGGAGGTACAGCACCACCTCGGGGATGAAGCGCCCCTGCGCGCCCGCATCCTCGGCCCACTGGTTGACCTTGTGGTAGGCGACCACCATCACGATCCCGACGAAGATGCCAAGGCTCGAGCTCGAGCGCTTGGGCGGCACCGCCAGCGCCACCGCGAGCAGCGGGAGGAGGAGCATCATCCACACCTCGACCAGCCGGAAGTGAAGGTTGGAGCGGGCCGCGAGATTGGCCTCGCCGACCATCCCGCCGCCATAGCTGGCATGGACCAGCTCGGGCAGGGTCATCTCCTCGGTCTGGTCCTGCGCCCGGGCCCGGAAGCTGTCGATCCGCGGCAGGTTGATCGGCAGGTCGTAGCTTTCGAAGGCAAGGGTGCGCGGGGTGGTGAAGCTGGGATCCTGCTGGATCAGCCGACCGCGCTCGAGCCTGAGGAGGATGGTGTCGGGATCGTCGGTGGCGAGGAAGCGGCCATGCGAGGCGGTCGCGACCACGCCCTTGCCGCTCTTGTCGTCGGCCTGGACGAACAGTCCGTGAAGCTGCGAGCCGCCATTCTCGCTGCGGTCGATCCGGATCGTCAGGCGCTTGCCGAGCGTGTTGAACTCGCCGACCTTGAGGCTCGCGCCGAGCGCGCCCGAGCGAAGGTCGAAGCGCAGCCGCTCATAGCCATAATGGGTCCAGGGCTGGAGCCAGCCGACCAGGAAGAGGTTCAGAAGCAGCAGCGCGAAGGAATAATAATAGGGCACGCGGAGGAGGCGGCCGAAGCCCGCCCCGATCCCGCGCAGCGCATCGAGCTCGCTCGAGGTGGCGAGCTTGCGGAAGGCGAGCAGGATTCCGAGCATCAGCCCGACCGGGATGCCGAGCGCGAAATATTCGGGCAGCAGGTTGGCGAGCATTCGCCACACCACGCTGACCGGACCGCCGGCATTGATCACGAAGTCGAATAGCCGGAGCATCTTGTCGAGGACGAGCAGCATCGCCGCCAGCACGAGCGTGCCGAGGAGGGGGATGGCGATCGCCCGGGCGATGTAGCGGTCGATGAGGGACATGCAGCCGTTCCCCTCAACCATGATTTGGCCGCAAAGCAAGTGCAACCGTGACATTGGCGTCTCTGCCCTTCGTCTCCGCGGCCCTGCGCCGGGAACGGAGAATGGGGGTTTGCCACTCCTTCCGACGAGTGTTCCCCGATGCGATCACCGCTTGCCACCCTGTTCCGGACGACGACCCCGGCGCCCCGCGTGCCGGCGGCGGCCGTCGGTGCAGGCGCGTGCCGCCGGGCTGACCTTGAGGGGGTGCGCTGATGGGCAAGGCCAGGATCGCGCTCCTCTCCAATCCCAACTCGACCGGCAACCTGTCGCAGTTGCCGCGCATCCGCGCCTTCTGCGCCGAGCATCCCGACATCTTCCACTATGAGGTCGAGAAGGCCGACCAGGTTGGCGAGGCGCTCAAGACCATCGCCCGGGTGCGGCCCAAGGTGCTGGCGATCAACGGCGGCGACGGGACGGTGCAGGCGGCGCTGACCGAACTCATCAACGGCGATCATTTCGGCGATTCGCGGCCTCCGGTCGCGGTGCTTCCGAACGGCAAGACCAACCTCATCGCGCTCGATCTCGGCGCGGTCGGCGATCCGGTCGAGGCGCTGCAGCGGCTGCTGACGCTGGCCGACGGCGACCTGTCGGACCACCTCGTCGCGCGCGAACTGATCGCGCTGACCAGTGACGGACGCGAGGAGCCGGTGATCGGCATGTTCCTCGGCGGCGCCGGCCTCGCCGATTCGATGCTGTTCTGCCGCGACAAGATCTACCCGCTCGGCCTGCCCAACGGGGTCAGCCACGTGCTGACCGCGCTGCTTGTGCTGCTTCGGCAGACCTTCGGGCTGACGAATCGTTTCCTCCCGCCGAGCCCGTCACCGATCGAGGTCAAGGTCCGTCGGCTGGGCGCCCTTCGTGGGCGCTTCCAGCTGCTGGCGGTGACCACGCTCGAAAAACTGCTGCTCGGAAGCGAGGTGCGGACCGCCGGCAAGGGACGGCTGAAGCTGCTTGCGATCGACCACCGGTCGAGCTCGCTGGTGCGCGGACTGTTCGCCGGCTTCACCCATCGCCTCGGCGCCAAGAAGCTGAGCGGCGTCCATGTCGAGGAAGCCGACGAGATCTCGATCGAGGGCGATCGCTCCTCGGTCATCCTCGATGGCGAGATGTTCGAGGCGCGGATCGGCCAGCCCATCCGGCTGACCCCTGCCAAGCCCTTGTCCTTTGTCCGCCTCGCCGCCTGATCCGGCGGCCGAGCTGAAGGCGCTGGTCCGCGCCGAGCTTGCCGAACCGGTCGATCCCAAGGTCGTTGCGATGGCGAAGGCCGTGGCCGAGCAGCATGGCGCGGCCTCGCGGGCAGTGCTCTTCTACGGCTCCTGCCTGCGCGAGTCCGAGCTCGACGGGCGCATGCTCGATTTCTACCTGATCGTGTCCGACTATGGCGCGGCCTATGACAAGGCATGGCTGGCGACGGCCAACCGGCTGATCCCGCCCAACGTCTTCCCCTTCGCGCATGACGGACTCGCCGCCAAATATGCGGTCCTGAGCGAAGCCGACTTCCATCGGCTGAACGGTCCCGAGACCCGCAACTCGTCGGTCTGGGCGCGCTTCGCCCAACCCTCGCGGCTGGTGTGGTCGGCGGACGAGCAGGCGACGGACAGGGCCGTCGACGCGGTCGCCCGGGCCGCTCCGACCCTGCTCAGCGCAGCGCTCTGCTCGCTCGACAATGCGCGGCCGCCGCTCGAACTGTGGCAGGCCGCCTTCGCACTCACCTATTCGGTCGAGATCCGTGCCGAGAAGGGGGATCGCAGCGCTTCGGTGGTCGAGGCCGATCCGCAGCGCTACCTGCGCTTCTTCGGTCCGGCGATGGCTGCGGCCCGCTCCGTCGGCCGGCGTTGCCGGGGCGGGTGGAAGCGGCGGCGGCTGGAAGGCAAGTTGCTGTCGGTCGCACGCCTGGCCAAGGCCAGTGCGACCTTTGCCGGCGGCGCGGAATATATCGCGTGGAAGATCAACCGACATGCCGGGACCGAGCTGCGGCTGAGCCCGTGGCAGAAGAAGCACCCGCTGGTCACCGCGGTGACCCTGCTTCCGCGGCTGATCCGGAGCGGCGCGATCCGCTAGGCGCGTGGCGCAAGCAGGAAATTGATGCGGGCGCTGGCGATCGGGCTGGCGCGATCCTTCTGCCAGGCGAAGGCCTCGACATTGGCGATCCGGGCACCGAGCCGCTCGATGGTGGCGCTGGCGAAGGTGTCGCGAGCCTTGCCGCCGAGGAGATAGTCGACCGTCACCGAGATGGGCTTGAGCACGACCTCGCGGCCTTCGGTGGCCAAGGCGAGCTGGCCGTAAGCAGCGAACTCGAGCAGCCCGGCGATGGCGCCGCCGTGAAGATAGCCGGGGCGGCCGACCACGTCGTCGTGGAAGGGCATGGTCCACAGCAGGCCGCCGTCCTCGCGACGCTCGGAGCGGAGCTGGAGCAGCTGGGCGTAGGGTGGAAGCGCGGTCATCGGCATGGCTGATAGCGTGGACGTGCCTGCTTTTCGCCCCTTTGTTGCGCTTGGGGGCAGCACGGCTTAGCGAGTGAGACCATGACCGACCGCGACGAACGCAAGGATGCCATCAACCGCCTGGTGGCCGACTTCAACAAGAAGGGCATCGAGGTTAGCGAGGACACGCGCTTCGCCCAGGATCTCGAATGGGACAGCCTGACGGTGATGGACTTCGTCGCCGCGGTCGAGGACGAGTTCGACATCATCATTACCATGAATCGCGCGGCCGAGATCGAGACGGTCGGCCAGCTGATCGACGCGGTCGGCGAACTGAAGGGCGAGGCGTGACCGATCCTGGCTTCGCGATGACCGCCGACGCCGGCAAGCCTGCGCCGCGCGGCACCGCGCCCGACCTGTTCGACAAGTTCCAGCCGCTCATCGACCAGCGCGAGGCGCTGCTGTCGACCGGGGTCACCGACCCGTTCAACCTGGTGATGGAGCGGGTCGAAAGCCCGACCGTCGCCATCTGCAACGGCAAGCGGACGATCCTTCTCGGCACCTACAATTACATGGGCCAGACCTTCGACCCGCAGGTGCTTGCGGCCGGCAAGAAGGCGCTCGACGAATTTGGCTCGGGGACGACCGGAAGCCGGGTGCTCAACGGCACCTACCAGGGTCACCGCGAGTGCGAGGAAGCGCTCAAGCGCTTCTACGGGATGGACCATGCGATGGTCTTCTCGACCGGCTACCAGGCCAATCTCGGGATCATCTCGACGATGGCGGGGAAGGACGATTACGTCATCCTCGACATCGACAGCCATGCCTCGATCTACGACGGCTGCGCGCTCGGCAACGCCCAGATCGTCGCCTTCCGCCACAATGACGTCGAAGCGCTCGAGAAGCGGCTGAAGCGGCTTCCCGCCGAGGCCGGCAAGCTGGTCGTGCTCGAGGGCGTCTATTCGATGCTCGGCGATACCGCGCCGCTCAAGGAGATGGTCGCGGTTTCCAAGGCGGCGGGCGCGATGGTGCTGGTCGACGAGGCGCATTCGATGGGCTTCATCGGCGAGCATGGCCGCGGGGTCGCCGAGGAGCAGGGCGTGCTCGACGACGTCGACTTCGTCATCGGGACCTTCTCCAAGTCGGTCGGAACGGTCGGCGGCTTCTGCGTCTCCAACCACCCCAAGTTCGAGATCCTGCGGCTGGTGTGCCGGCCCTACGTGTTCACCGCGAGCCTTCCGCCAAGCGTGGTCGCCACCGCCGCGACCTCGATCGACCTGTTGCGCGGCGCCAAGGACAAGCGCGACCATCTGTGGGCGAACAGCAAGCGGCTGCATGGTGGCCTCAAGCAGCTCGGCTTCACGCTCGGCACCGAGACCCCGCAGTCGGCGATCATCGCGGTGATCATGCCCGACCTCGAGCGCGGAGCGGCGATGTGGGAGGCGTTGCTGCAGGAAGGGCTGTACGTGAACCTCGCGCGGCCGCCGGCAACCCCGGCGGGAATGACCCTGCTGCGCTGCTCGCTCTGCGCGCTGCACAGCGAGGAACAGGTTGGCGAGATCCTCGGCATGTTCGAGGCCGCGGGCAAGCGGGTCGGGGTTATCTGACCGTCGCCACCCGCCAGCCGTCGGGCAGATAGTCGACGCTCTGGTAGTAGGAGAAGGCGCAGGTGCCGCCCTGGAGGTAGGCGCCGCCCTTGAGCACGCCATAAGCGATCGTTCCGAGAAACAGGGGCGCGCCGCTGTCGCCGCGGCGGCACTCCGGACCGGCGACGGTGACCCAGCTGTTGGCGCACAGCCCGCCGCAGAGGTCACCCGAGGGCGCGAAGTCGGTCAGCTCGACGACATTGCAGGCATAGCCGCTGCTTTCGCCGCGAAGGCAGAGGAAGTCCCCACTGCGGGTCATCGGCCGGGTCGCCCAGCTGGTGATCGGCCGGACGCTCTGCTTGGCGGCATCGCTGAAGACGACGCCTTCGGCCGGGCCGACCCCGGTGTGGACCTGGACGTCATGCTCGGCATTGCCCCAGGCGCCGGCCATCGGCAGCAGCCTTTCCTCGCCGTCGGGACCGCGCCAGCTGAGCGAATCGGGGCAGTGCGCCGCGGTGGTGACCCCGAGCTCGCCCGTGGCCTTGCGGACGACGAAGCCGGTGGTGCAGCGCCAGCGGCGGCCGTCGGCGCTGGTGCCCTCGACCCGCCCCCCGCCGACCGCGGCGCTGTTGGTCATGACCGCGTCGAGTCGGCGGATCCGCACGGGCAGGCCGAGGCGGTCGTAGAGCGCCTGCTCGGCGACACTGACCGGGCGAGGATCGGCCCCGGGACGCTGCATGACGAGAAGCCCGCCGGTGGCCGGGTCGACCCCGGCGCCGCGGTAGCCGGGGACGAGCCGCGGCAGGGCGCCGCGCTCGGCATCGAGGATCCGAAGCGCGAGCGCGCGGGTCGAGGGAAGCTCGCTCTCGAAGCGGATCGGGATGGGGAGGCCCTGCTCGGTCTCGACCCGGTCGGCGGGAAGCCCGCGCCCGGTCAGGCGAACGACGACTCCCCACGACGGGCGATGCTCGATGACGATCGCGGCGAGCTGGTCGCGATACTGGATGCGCAGCCGTTCGGTGACCGCAATGCTGGCCTGCTGCTGCTTCAACCGCGTCAGCGCCTCCGCCGGAGGAATTGCGAAGATGGCGGCGTAGCGCTCGGCATCCTGCGCCAGCGCCTGTTCCGCGGTGAGGCGGACGGGCTCGGCCGCAAGCGCAGGGGCGGCGGCGAGGAGGGCAAGGAAGGGGACGAGCAGGCGCATCGAGGCTGTCTTTGCAGGGCTAATCTGAACAGGCGGTTGTAGGAATTTCCGTCGAGTCCTAGACTGCCCGATTATGAGGGCGATCCCCGAGGACAGCGGGTTCGACTGGCGCCGGGTGGGAGCGGCGGCAGGGGCGACACTTGCGGCACTCATCCTGCTCGGGATGGTGCTGTTGGTCGCGATGAGCAACCGTGCCCGCGACCAGGCGCTAGAGCGCGAGCGCCATGCCTATGACGTGACCCTGCTGGTCCGCACGGTCGACGCGACGCTGGCGCGCTCGGAAGCGGCGCTCGGGCGCTTCGTGCTCGACGAGGACCGCCAGGTGTCCGGCCCGATCTACGCCAACGAGTGGCGGCTTGCCGGGACCCAGATCAGCCAGCTTGAACGGTTGGTGCGCAACGACCCGGTGCAGATTTCGCGGGTCCGGCAGGTGCGCGAGCTGTACACGGCACGCGGCGCGCAATTGACCCCCGCGGCGCGGGCCGCGGCGAATGGAGAGGGAGAAGGCGGGCTCGTCCTCTTCTTCATCGTGTCCAAGGGGCGCGAGGGCCCCGGTCCCGCGCTTCGCGCCAAGCTGAGCGAAATCGCCTCGTCCGAGCGCGAAGTTCTTCGCAACAGCATGGAGCAAACCGAATTCTTCTCGGCCCAGGCCGACCGGCTGACCGATTATCTGAGCTGGCTCGGTGTCGTGCTTGGCGGAGCGGCGATCCTGCTCGGCTTTCTCGCGGTGCAGAGCATCCGCCAGAATCTGATCGCAAGGCGCGAGGCGGAGACGCTCGAGCATGCGGTGGCGCTTCGCACGCAGGAGCTGTCGGCGGCTAACCAGGCGCTGCTGACCGAGGCGGAGGAACGCGAGGCGGCCGAAGCACAGCTCCGCCAGATCCAGAAGATGGAGGCGGTCGGACAGCTGACCGGCGGCATCGCGCACGACTTCAACAACATGCTGGCGGTGGTGGTCGGCGGGATCGACCTCGCCCGGCGTCGGCTCGGCGGGCCCAAACGCGAGGTCATGCAGCATCTTAACAATGCGATGGACGGCGCGACCCGCGCCGCCTCGCTGACCCGGCGGCTGCTGAGCTTCGCCCGGGCCGAGCCGCTGCTCCCGGCGCCCGTCCAGCCGGCCGAGCTGATCAGCGGGCTGACCGACCTCCTCGACCGGACGCTGGGCGAGCGGATCTCGGTCAAGGTGCAGGCGAATGGCCAGTGGCCGATCTTCGTCGATCCGCACCAGCTCGAGAATGCGCTGCTCAACCTCGCGGTGAACGGGCGCGACGCGATGGACGGCGAGGGGGTGATCACCATCGCCACCAGCGACGTCGCGCTGCACGAGGGCGAGGTCGCGGGCCTGCCGGCCGGCGACTATGTCCGGATCGCGGTAGCCGACACCGGCATCGGGATGACCGAGGAAGTCCAGCGCCGCGCCTTCGAGCCCTTCTTCACCACCAAGGAAGTGGGCAAGGGCACGGGGCTTGGGCTCAGCCAGATTTTCGGCTTCGCGCGCCAGTCGGGCGGCGAGGTCGCCATCGACTCGGCAGTAGGCGTCGGGACCGTGGTCAGCCTGTACCTTCCGAGGGGTCAGGCCCAAGCTGCGGAGGTGCGGATGCATCCGGCAATGAGCCAACCCTCACGGGGAGACCTGTCGGCCCGGAGCGGGGCGCGAATCCTGCTGGTCGAGGACGACCCCCGCGTCCGCGGGGCAACCGTCGAGGCGCTCGAGGATCTCGACTATCAGCCTGTCGCCTGCGCCAATGCCGAAGAAGCGCTGAGCGCCTTCGAGGAGCGCGAGTTCGACCTCGTCATCAGCGACGTGATCATGCCCGGGATGACCGGGCCCGAACTCATCCGCAACCTGAAGCGCCGCTTCCCGGAAGTCGCCGTGCTGTTCGTCACCGGCTATGTCGGCGAGGGCGAGGGCGACGACCTCAAGGGTTACGAGCTGCTGAGGAAGCCGTTCACCGTCGGCGCGCTCGAGGATGCCGTCGCGGCGGCGCTGGGCCGTGCTGAGGTACGGGCAGCCTGAAGCTGCTCCCCTGCGTGGGCGGGAGAGCATCTTGTCCCGAGCAATGAAGGCACTGGGCTCCTGCTTGTGCAGGAGAAAGGTCAGGCCAGCGCGCCGTCGGCACCCATCAGTTCGGGCAGGAAGGCTTCGTGAGCCCGGCGGAGGTCGGCGAGGGCGACTTCGGAGAGACCGTCGAAGCGATCGGCCTCCCACTCCTCGACATCGACGAACTTGAGCGAATCGCCGCCGACCACGCCGATCACCGCGCAGGGCACGCCGGCCTCCTCGCAGGCGTCCTCGAGTGCCTCGAGCGCGGAAAGCGCCTCGGCATCGTCGCGGACGGTGACGAGGTAGAGGCCCTGGTCCTCGCCGAAGGCGTCGGCGACGAACGGCTTCCACAGCAGGATCTCGGCGCCGCGGTCGCCCGCGAGCGCCATCTCGGCCACCGCGACGGCGACCCCGCCGTCGGAGACGTCGTGGACCGCGGTGACCATCTGGCGCTCGACGATCTCTCGAACGAGGGTGCCGACCACCAGTTCATGGTCGAGGTCCACCGGCGGCGGGGCGCCCGCATTCTCGCCGGCGATCTCGCGCAGCCAGAGCGACTGGCCAAGGTGGCCCGATCCATCCCGGCGGGTGCCGCCCATCAGGCAGACCACGTCGCCGTCATGCTTGAAGGCGATGGTCGCATTCTTCGACCAGTCCTTCATCAGTCCGACCGCGCCGATCGCGGGGGTGGGGAGGATGGCGCTTCCGCCGCCGGTCGCCTTGCTCTCGTTGTAGAGGCTGACGTTGCCCGAGACGATCGGGAAGTCGAGCGCCCGGCAGGCCTCGCTCATGCCGTCGAGGCAGCCGGTGATCTGGGCCATGATCTCGGGCCGCTGCGGATTGGCGAAGTTGAGGCAGTTGGTGACCGCGAGCGGGGTCGCGCCGACCGCCGAGATGTTGCGATAGGCCTCGGCGATCGCCTGCTTCCCGCCTTCATGAGGGTCGGCATAGCAATAGCGGGGCGTGCAATCGGTGGTGATGGCGAGCGCCTTGTCGGTGCCGTGGACCCGGACCAGCGCCGCGTCGCCGCCCGACTTCTGGATCGTGTCGCCCCCGACCTGGCTGTCATACTGCTCCCAGATCCAGCGCCGCGAGGCGAGTGCGGGAGAGCCCATCAGCTTGAGGAGGTCGCCGGCGATGTCGCTGCTCTCCGGGATGTCGCCGAGCGGCTTTACCTGCGCCCAGTCCCGATACTCCTCGCGGCTGAGCGACGGGCGGTCGTAGAGCGGCGCTTCGTCCGCGAGCGGGCCCAAGGGAATGTCGGCGACGGTCCGCCCTTGCCAGACGAGCTCCATGTGGCCGGTATCGGTGACGGTGCCGATCACCGCGAAGTCGAGCTCCCACTTCCTGAAGATGGCTTCGGCCTCGGCCTCGCGGCCGGGCTTGAGAACCATGAGCATGCGCTCCTGGCTCTCCGAGAGCATCATCTCGTAGGGGGTCATGCCGCTCTCGCGGCAGGGGACCTGGTCCATGTCGAGGCGGATGCCCACGCCGCCCTTCGAGGCCATCTCGACGCTGGAGGAAGTGAGGCCGGCCGCACCCATGTCCTGGATGGCGACGATCGCATCGGAGGCCATCAGTTCGAGGCAGGCCTCGATCAGCAGTTTCTCGGTGAAGGGATCGCCGACCTGGACGGTGGGGCGCTTCTCCTCGCTGTCTTCGCCGAAGTCGGCCGAGGCCATGGTCGCGCCGTGGATCCCGTCGCGGCCGGTCTTGGAGCCGACGTAGACCACCGGATTGCCGATGCCGGCGGCGGCCGAATAGAAAATCTTGTCGGTCTTCGCGACGCCGACGGTCATGGCGTTGACGAGGATGTTGCCGTTGTAGGCGGGGTCGAAATTGGTCTCGCCCCCGACGGTCGGAACGCCGACGCAATTGCCGTAGCCGCCGATGCCCGCGACCACGCCGGCGATGAGGTGACGCATCTTGGGGTGCTTGGGATCGCCGAAGCGGAGCGCGTTCATGTTGGCGATCGGCCGCGCGCCCATGGTGAAGACGTCGCGCAGGATTCCGCCGACCCCCGTCGCCGCGCCCTGGTAGGGCTCGATGTAGCTGGGGTGGTTGTGGCTCTCCATCTTGAAGATGGCGGCGTCGCCATCGCCGATGTCGATCACGCCGGCATTCTCGCCCGGTCCGCAGATCACCCAGGGGGCGGTCGTCGGCAGCTTCTTCAGGTGGATGCGCGAGCTCTTGTAGCTGCAATGCTCGGACCACATGACCGAGAAGATGCCCAGTTCGGTAAGGTTGGGCTCTCGCCCGAGCGCATGGAGGATGCGCTCATATTCTTCCGCGGAAAGGCCATGCTCGGCGACGACTTGCGGGCTGATCTCGGACATGCGCCGCCCCTTAGCCGGGCGGCGCACAAACAAAAACCCCGGCCGGTGAGGGCCGGGGTTCGAAGGGTTGGAGGAGGTAAGGCGTCAGGCGCGGCAGGTGATCGCGCTCTGCCCCGGAACGGTCACGGTGACGCTGCTGGCGTCCTTGGTGCCGGTGATGCTGCTGCCGTCAGGTCCCGTGTAGGGGCCGGTGCCCTCGGCCGGGGCCATGGTGACGGTCGAGGCGACGGTGTCGGCGCCGACGCGATAGTTGGCGCCGGCCGGCTTGCCGTTGCGCTCGGTCCAGTCGATCTCGACGACCTTGTTGCCGTCGCAGCGGTAGGTCTTGCTGGCGGCGATCGAAGGCGGAAGCTCGACCTTGGGCGCCGCGGCGAGTTCGTTGGCCATCGGGTCGACGGGACCCTGCTCGACGATGGTGTGATCGTCCTTGTTGCAGGCGGAGAGGGTCAGGACCGCGCCGAGCGCGAGAAGGGTGGTGCGAATCGTCATGCCGCGCCCTTTCGCGTCCGCAGGATGAACGGTCAATGGCGCAGGCTTCGGAATGCCTGCTCTTGCATAACGCGGCGAAGGCCATAGTTTCGAGAGGATGGGGGTGGGAGCAACCGCGATGCAGCGCATCCGCTACGGGCTGACCGGGCTCGCCTTCGTCTTCCTGATGGTGCTTCTCGGCACCGCGATCATCCGCAGCGGGGACGATACGGCGAACTCGAACGTGCAGGCCAATGTGGCGGCGGAACCGAACGAGCCATTGGCCGAACTCGGCGTCGCGCCCGGACAGGGGGCGGAGAATGAGGTGCTGAACACGCCGGCGCCGCCCACGCCCTGATGCGCCTTTCGCTGCTGCTCGCACTTGCGCTGGTCGGGTGCCGGCAGGAAGCGCCCGCGAGCTCCTCCGGAACGGCCAGGCCCGAACTCGCGCTGCTCACCAGCCTGCCGATCCTGTTCGGCGAACAATTCACCCTCGACCAGCCCCGCAGCCCGCTGCTTGCCGCGCTCGAGAAGGATTATCGCGTCACTGCCGTCGACGGGCCGGAGCAGGTCGCGCCCGGCGCGACCCTGCTCGCGATCCAGCCTCAGGCGCTGACCGCCGAGCGGCTGGTGGCGCTCGACAGCTGGGTCCGGGACGGAGGTCGCCTCGTCCTCCTCGCCGATCCGGCATTGCGGTGGGAAAGCAGCCGGCCGCTCGGCGACCGCTTCCGCCCGCCCTACAGCTTCCCCGATACCGGGCTGCTGCGGCACTGGGGCCTGACCCTGCGCCTGCTCGAGGCGGGCGAGGAGGGTGCGACGACTCTCAGGCTCGGCAAGGGCCGCGAACTCACCGGCCAGGCCGGGATCGGTGCGCTTGCCGCCACGGGGCGCGAATGCACCGCGACGCAGGCGCTCGCGCGCTGCACCATCGGCCTCGGGCGGGTGATCGTGGTGGGCGACGCCGATTTCGCCATGTCCGATGACCTCGACGACCTTGCAGCGCTGGTTTCCCTCGTCGGCGAGGTCGCGCGCTAATCCTTGGCCGTGGGTGGCCGTGGGTTTGCGTGGAGATTCGCTGGCTATCCACAGTTCACAGACTTATCCACAAGCTTCAGGGCAAGAACGTGGAGTGAACATCTGGGTGGATGTGGTGCATCGAAGCCGCAGAAAACCGGCAAAAACCAGATCAGCCCATCATTTCCCACGATATCCCATTGAGTCCCATGGCCTCCCGCGTTACACACAAGTCGTAGCACGGGGCTGATCCCATCACTGTTGGGCCAGCGTCGGAGGCGGTCACCCCGCGTTCCGGCGAACGGGTGAGGTCTGTCCACCGCGCTGGGGAGTTGTTGCGGTGGCATTGGAGCATCTGTTTCAGGGCAGTGCCTTGAACGGGGTCGACGCGAAAGGCCGCGTCTCCGTGCCCGCCTTCCTGCGCACCGTGATCGAGCGCCGCGGCGATGCCCGCACCATCGTTCTCGCCAAGCACGAGACCTTTCCCTGCCTCAGCGCCTACGACCCCGCCTATGCCGCGCTGAAGCACCAGAAGATCGAGCGGCTGCTGGAGAAGAACGAGCAGCAGGCCGATGCCCAGCTCGCCTACCAGCAGAGCAATCTCATGGCCTTCGCGATCAGCGAGGAAGTGCCCTACGACAGCACCGGCCGGATCCTTCTTCCGACCATGATGCGTCGCAAGGGCGGGATCGCCGAGCATGCCCTGTTCCTGGGCGTCGGCGAGACATTCCAGATCTGGAACCCGACCACGCTCCTCGAGGATGACCGCATCCCCGAGGACCTCAAGGATGTCTGCCGTTACCGGCTTGAAGAACGGGGGCTCGCGTGAGCGGGAATCCCTCCTCCGTTTCTGGTGCCCCCGCACACAAGCCGGTGCTGGTGGATGAAGTCGTCGCAGGCCTCGCCATTGTCCCGGGTGAAGTCCATGTCGACGGCACGTTCGGGGCTGGCGGCTATACGCGCGCCATGCTCGGGGCGGGGGCGGGACGAGTGATTGCCTTTGATCGCGACCCTGACGCGATCGCCACGGGGCCGTCACTCGTCCCGGACTCGCGCCTGACGCTCGTCCACGAACGCTTTTCCGCCATGGGCGAGGTGCTCGCCGAGATGGGCGCCGCTCCGGTCGACGGGATCACCCTCGACATCGGCGTCAGCTCGATGCAGCTCGACCAGCGCGAGCGCGGCTTCTCCTTCCGCGATGACGGCCCGCTCGACATGCGGATGAGCCAGGAAGGCCCGACCGCCGCCGACTTCCTCAACACCGCCGACGAGGCCGAGATTGCGCGCGTCATCCGCACCTATGGCGACGAGCCGAAGGCGCGCGGCCTGGCCCGGGCGATCGTCGCGGCGCGTCCGCTGACCCGCACTTCCGAGCTGTCGGCGGTCTGCCGCAAGGTGCTCGGCTGGCATGCGGGGATGAAGACCGACCCGGCGACCCGCACCTTCCAGGCGATCCGGATCCACGTGAATGCCGAGCTCGAGGAGCTCGAGGCGGGGCTCGAGGCGGCCGAGCGCAGCCTGCGTGAAGGCGGCCGTCTCGCGGTGGTGACCTTCCACAGCCTCGAGGACCGGATCGTCAAGCAGTTCCTCAAGGTGCGGAGTGGGGCCGCGCCGGCCGGCTCTCGCCACCGTCCCGCGGTGGCTGACGGGCCGGCCCCAACATTTCGTCAGGTCGCCAAGCCGGTCGCCCCGAGCGAGGCCGAACTGAAGGACAATCCGCGGGCCCGTTCCGCCCGCCTGCGCACGGCCATCCGGACCGACGCCCCCGCAATCCCCAGAAAGGCAGCATGATGATGCGCGGCTTTCGCGAAGTAGGCTGGGTCGCCGCCGTCGCCGGGACGGCGCTCGGCTGCTACATGGTCAATCTCAAGGTCGCGTCCGAGCGCGCCGTGCTGGAAGATGTCGAGAATCGCATCGTCCTCGCCCAGCGCGACATCCGCGTGCTCCAGACCGAGATCGGCACCCGCGGCCGGCTCGAGCAGCTCGAAAGCTGGAACGTGAAGGTGCTGGCGCTGTCGGCGCCGCAGGCGCAGCAGTTCCTCGAGGGCGGCTTCCAGCTGGCGACGCTGACCGCGCCCAAGAAGACGATCGATCCGGCGGCACCGGTGGTCCTGGCGTCCGCGCCTGATCCCGATGTTGCGGTTCGACCGGCCCCGCAGGGCGGCTCGGGCCAGACCGCGCGCGACCTCATGCAGGTCGCCAGCCTCAAGCGCGACCTCCCGCCCGAGGCGAGCGAAAAAACTGTGGATAAGCCGAAGGATGAGACGGCGAAGCCGGTGAAGGTCGCGGCCAAGGCTGTTACAGCGGCTGCCGACAAGCCGAGCGATAAGCAGAAGGCGGCGCCGACGCCGTCGAGGGACAAGAAGGTGGCCGCCAAGATCGCCGCCGCTGACCAGCCGCCGCCCTCCAAGAAGAAACCCGATCCAGCCAAGTCCAAGGACGCCAAAGCCCGGTAATGAACGCTCCGACCCCCGCTCTCGTCGCCCGGCCCGAGCGGCTTCGACTGGTCGGACAACGGCGCCAGTTCCTCGCCATCATGCACCAGCGGCTGATGGTCGGCATGCTGGTCTTCTCGCTGGTGGTCGGGGTGGTCCTGCTGCGGCTGACCTGGCTCGGCCTGTTCGGCGATCACGCGGGCCGGCAGGGCGGCCCCTCGACGCTGCTTCCCGCGCGCGGCGACATCGTCGATCGCGACGGCCATCCGCTGGCCCGCACGATCGACAGCTGGACCGTCGCGCTGCAGCCCTCGAAGGTGATCGGCGACAAGGGCGCGCTGGCCGCCCAGCTCGCCCGGCTGATGCCCGAGAAGTCGGCCGCGGCTTGGCTTGCCGAGATCAACAGCCCCAAGAAGTTCATCTACCTCCGCCGCCGCGCCGCGCCGCGGCTGGTGCAGGCGCTGAACGCACTGGGCGAACCGGGCATTGCGCTCAGCCGCGAGCCCGATCGCCTTTACCCGCAGACCGACCTTGCCGCCCACGTGCTCGGCTTCACCAACATCGACGGCCACGGCGCCGCCGGGATGGAGCGGGCCTTCGACGAGTATCTGTCCGACTCCGGCACCCGCGGCGAGCCGCTGACCCTGTCGATCAACAGCCGGGTCCAGCAGGCGCTCGAGCATGAGCTGCTGAACGCCAAGGCGCAATTCAGCGCACTGGGCGCGGCGGGCGTGCTGCTCGACATCCACACCGGCGAGGTGCTGGCGATGACCAGCCTGCCGCAGCTCAATCCCAACATCGCGGGCAACATGGATCCCGAAGCGCAGTTCAACCGCGCCACCTTCGGTACCTTCGAATTGGGCTCGACCTTCAAGCCGTTCACCGTCGCCATGGCGCTCGACACCGGCGACGTGAAGTCGATGGGCCAGATCTATCCCTGCTACGACAAGTTCATGCGCCCCAACGGGCGGGTGGTCACCGACACCCATCCCTTCGGCCGGCCCTGCTCGGTCGCCGAGATCATGATGGAAAGCTCGAACATCGGGACCGCGCAGATCGCCGGTCAGGTCGGGACCGAGCGCCAGCGCCACTTCCTCAAGGGCATGGGGTTCCTCGACACGGTCGAGGTCGAGCTTCGCGAGCGGGCCAAGGCGCAGACCATCCCGAAGCAGAATTGGGACCTGTCGACCACCATGACCGTCGGCTTCGGCCACGCGATCGCGGTCACTCCGCTCCACCTCGCGCTCGGCTATGCGACGCTCTACAACGGCGGCATCTATCGGCCTGCGACGCTGCTCAAGGTCGGCAAGGGCCACCCGGTCGCCAAGGGGCGGCGCGTGTTCAGCGAGGACACCAGCTACAAGATGCGGGCGCTGCTCCGGCTGGTCGTGACCAAGGGCACCGGCAAGAAGGCCGACGCGGTCGGCTATCGGGTCGGCGGCAAGACCGGCACCGCCGAGAAAATCATCGGCGGGCGCTATTCCAAGACGGTGAACATCACCTCCTTCGCGGGCGTTTTCCCGATGGACGAGCCCCGCTATGCGATGGTCGTGATGCTCGACGAACCCAAGGCCACGGCCGACACCTATGGCTGGCGCACCGCCGGCTGGAACGCGGCCCCGACTTTCGGCAAGGTGGTGGCGAGGATCGCGCCGATGCTCGGCGTCCGGCCCGACCTCAAGCGTGATGCCAATATGGGCGAGGTGATGCCCTTCGTTCGCGAAGAGAAGTAGACCCGATGCGCCTGTCCGAATTGCTCGACGTCCCGGTCGGCGTTGATCCCGCGGTCGATGCCGAGGTGACCGGCTTCGCAATCGACCATCGCAAGGTCGCGCCCGGTACCGTGTTCGGCGCCTTCCAAGGCAGCAGCCGCAACGGCGAGGACTTCATCCCGGCCGCGATCGCCGCCGGAGCGGTCGCCGTGGTCGCGCGGCCCGAGGCGCAGGTGTCCGGCGCGCTGCACGTCGCCGATGCCGAGCCGCGCCGTCGCTTCGCCGACCTCGCCGCACGTTATTTCGCTCCCTATCCCGAGACGATCGTCGCGGTCACCGGAACCAACGGCAAGACCTCGACGGTGGAGATGACCCGCCAGCTATGGCGCATGGCGGGTCATCGTTCCGCTTCGGTCGGGACCCTCGGCGTGACCACCGCCGACGACCAGGTGAAGACCGGCCTGACCACCCCCGACATCGTCACCTTCCTGTCGAACATGGCGGGACTCCGGACGATGGGCATCGGCCATGTCGCCTACGAGGCATCGAGCCACGGCCTCGACCAGTATCGAAGCGAGGGCCTGCCCGTCGCCGCCGCGGCATTCACCAACTTCTCGCGCGACCATCTCGACTATCACGGCACGATGGAGGCCTATTTCGAGGCCAAGATGCGCCTGTTCGAGGAAGTCGTCGAAGAGGGCGGAAGCGCGGTGATCTGGACCGGCGACCCGCGCAGCCGCGAGGTCGCCGAGCGCGCCCGCCGCCGCGGCCTCCAGCTCCTGACCGTCGGACCGGGCGGGGAAACGATCGACCTCAAGGCACGCAGCGCAAGTCCGCTCGGCCAGACGCTTCAGCTCGGCCATGGCGACCGCGACTGGACCCTTAAGCTGCCGCTCATCGGTGCCTACCAGGCCGCCAACGTGCTGGTCGCGGCGGGGCTGGTGCTGGCGACCGGCGGGGAGTGGGCGCAGACCTTCGCCGGTCTCGCCCGGCTCAGCCCGGTGCGCGGGCGGCTCGAGCGCGCGGTCATCACCAAGGCGGGCGCGCCCGTCTACATCGATTATGCCCACACCCCCGATGCCCTCGACGCCGCGATCGCGGCGCTCCGACCCCATGTCGAAGGGCGGCTCATCACCGTCTTCGGAGCCGGCGGGGATCGCGACGAGGGCAAGAGGCCCGAGATGGGCCGGGTCGCCGCGGCGGCGAGCGACCTCGTGATCGTCACCGACGACAATCCGCGCAGCGAGGATCCGGCGAACATCCGTCGCGCGATCCTCGAGGCGGCTCCGGACGCGCGCGAGATCGGCGGCCGCCGAGAGGCGATCGCCGCCGCCCTGGCCGAGGCCCGCGACGGCGACATCGTGCTGCTCGCCGGCAAGGGCCACGAGACGGTCCAGATCGTCGGCGACTCGGCGATGCCGTTCGACGACGCCCAGGTCGCACGGGAGTGCGCGGCGTGAGCGGCGCGCTGTGGACCTCGGCCGAGATCGCGGCGGCGACCGGCGGCACCGTCTCGCAGCCGTTCGAGGTCACCGGGGTGACCTTCGACAGCCGCGAGGTCGAGCACGGCTGGCTGTTCGTCGCCATGCCGGGCACCGTCGCCGACGGCCATGACTTCGTGCCCGGCGCCTTCGTCAAGGGCGCCGTCGGTGCATTGGTGTCGAAGCCCGTCGACGGCCCTCACGTGCTGGTCGAGGACGTTCCCGCCGCGCTCGAGGCGCTGGCGAAGGCGAGCCGCGCGCGGATGACGGGCACGGTGCTCGGGGTCACCGGCTCGGTCGGCAAGACCAGCACCAAGGAGGCACTGGCGGCGGCGCTCGAGCGGCGGCACCGCGGCAAGGTCCACCGCAGCCTCAAAAGCTACAACAATCATACGGGCGTGCCGCTGAGCCTGGCGCGGATGCCGCGCGACAGCGTCTATGGCGTGTTCGAGATGGGCATGAACCACGAGGGCGAGATCCGCGGTCTCGTCGCCATGGTCCGCCCGCACGTCGCGCTGATCACCGCCATCGCCTCGGCGCATATCGAGAACCTCGGTTCGATGGAGGCGATCGCCGACGCCAAGGGCGAGATTTTCGAGGGGCTTGAGCCCGGCGGCACCGCGATCATCCCCAACGACACGCCCTGGCGCGACCGCCTGCTCAAGGCTGCCCGGCGCCATGCCGAGACCATCCGCACCTTCGGCTCGGGCGACGCCGACGTCACCGCGGTTCACGCGGTCCGCGCCGACAATGGCGGAAGTCTGGTGACGGCGCGGCTGGCGGGCGCGGACCTCACCTACAACATCGCCCAGCCGGGCGAGCATTGGGTCTCGAACAGCCTCGCGGTGCTGGCCGCGGTCGAGGCGGCGGGCGCCGACCTCGCCGCCGCCGGCCTCGCGCTCGGCGACATGGGCGGCCTGAAGGGCCGCGGCGAGCGGCACCGGGTGTCGGTCGGCGAGGGTACCGCCCTGCTGATCGACGAAAGCTACAACGCCAATCCGGCGAGCATGGCGGCGACGCTTGCGATCCTTGGCGCCGAGCAGGTGAGCGGGCGGCGGCTCGCTGTGCTCGGAACGATGCGCGAGATGGGCGACCATGGTCCCGCCGCGCATGCCGCGCTTGCCGAGCCGATCCTTGCCGCCCGGGTCGACGAGCTCGTCCTCGTCGGCGAGGAGATGGCGGTGCTCGAGGAGGCGCTCGGCGGACGGGTGCCGGTCACCCGCGTCGCCGATGCCGTCGAGGCGACTGCCGTGCTCCAGCGTCTGCTCGGCGCAGGCGACGCGGTCCTGGTCAAGGCGTCGAACGGTGTCGGACTTGCATCGCTGGTCAGCGCAGTGGCAGGGGGCGCCGCACCATGCTCTACCTGATTGCGGAATATCTCGGTTTTCCGGGGCTGCTCAATCTCGTTCGTTACATCAGCTTCCGGGCCGGTGCGGCGACCGCGACCGCGCTCGCCATCGGGCTTCTGATCGGACCCTGGTTCATCAACTATCTGCGGGTGCGGCAGGGCAAGGGCCAGCCGATCCGCGCCGACGGGCCCCAGACTCATCTCGCCAAGCGCGGCACGCCGACCATGGGCGGGCTCCTGATCCTCATCTCGGTAACGATCGCCTGCCTGCTCTGGATGGACCTTCGCAGCCCCTATGTCTGGGCCTGCCTGCTGGTCACCGGCGGCTTCGGGGCGATCGGCTTCCTCGACGACTATGACAAGGTGAAGAAGGCGCACCATGCCGGCATCCCCGGCAAGGTCCGCCTGGCTCTCGAATTCATCATCGCGGGCTTCGCCACCTGGCTGATGGTGCGGGTGTCGGGGACCAACCTCTACATTCCCTTCGTCCAGGGCTCGCTGCTCGACATCGGCTGGTTCTACGTCGCCTTCGGCGCCTTCGTGATCGTCGCCTTCGGCAATGCGGTGAACCTGACCGACGGGCTGGACGGGCTCGCGACCATGCCGGTGGTGATCGCGGCGCTGGCCTTCACGCTGATCGCCTATCTCGTCGGCAACGCGCGCTTCGCCGACTATCTCGGCATCCCGCACGTGCTTGGAGCGGGCGACCTCACCGTGCTGTTGCTGGCGGTGGTCGGGGCGTGCCTTGCCTTCCTCTGGTTCAACGCCCCGCCGGCGGCGGTCTTCATGGGCGATACCGGAAGCCTGGCGCTGGGCGGAGCACTCGGCGCGGTGGCGGTCGCGACCCATCACGAGTTCGTGCTGGCGATCATCGGCGGCCTGTTCGTGGTCGAGGCGCTATCGGTCATCATCCAGGTCGCGGTCTACAAGAAGACCGGGCGGCGGGTGTTCCTGATGGCGCCGATCCACCACCATTTCGAGCACAAGGGCTGGAGCGAGCCGACGGTCGTGATCCGCTTCTGGATCATCGCCTTCGTGCTGGCACTGGCCGGCCTCTCCACGCTGAAGCTGCGGTGATCACGGCCAAGGCCTGGAAGAACAAGAAATACGCCGTCTACGGGCTCGCCCGCTCCGGCCTCGCGACCGTGCGCGCGCTGCTGGAGAGCGGGGCCGAGGTGACGGCTTGGGATCGTAGCGAGGAGGCGCGCGCGAAGGCCGAGGGAGCGACGCTGCTCGACCTCGACAGCGCCGACCTTGGCCAATTCGACAGCCTGGTCGTCTCGCCTGGCGTGCCGCTCAACACTCACCCGATCGCCGCCCGGGCGCGGGAGGCGGGGGTCGAGATTATCGGCGACATCGAACTCTTCGCCCGCGCCCGTGCCGAGCTCCCGCCGCACAAGGTGGTCGGGATCACCGGCACCAACGGCAAGAGCACCACGACGGCGCTGGTCCACCACATCCTCCAGACCGCTGGTGTGCCGACCACCATGGGCGGCAACATCGGCCTGCCGATCCTTAGCCAGGATCCGCTGCCGGAAGGCGGAATCTATGTGCTCGAGTTGTCCAGCTACCAGATCGACCTGACCCGGAGCCTCGACTGCGACGTCGCGGTGCTGCTCAACATCACTCCGGATCATCTGGATCGGTACGAGAGCTTTGACGCATACGCCGCCTCCAAACTCCGATTGTTCGAAATGAAGCCACGCGGTGCCGTCATACCCAGACCTCTGGTACGACGTTTTCACCCATTCTCACGACGCGAGGACATCCCGCACGACATTCTTGCTCCCGACGATTACTCGTTTTCGGATCAGGAGAAGTGGCCAGCGCTACAAGGTCCTCACAATGCCGAAAATGCTGCGGCCGCAATCTCTGCGAGCGAATTGCTTGGCTTAGATTTTCTGCAAATCTACGGGGCTCTTCGCACATATCCCGGCCTCCCCCACCGCATGGAGCGGGTGCGCGAGCGGAACGGCACTCTCTTCGTCAACGACAGCAAGGCGACCAATGCCGAGGCCGCTGCGCCGGCGCTCGCCGCTTACCCGCGCATCCGCTGGATCGTCGGCGGACAGGCGAAGAGCGAGGAGCTTGGCGACACCGCCAAGCACCTCGACCATGTCGTGCGCGCCTACACCATCGGCGAGGCCGGGCCGATTTTCGCCGCGCTGCTCCGGGCACTCGGAGTTGACGTCAGCGAGGTCGAGACTCTTGAAAATGCGGTGAAATGCGCGGCCGAGGATTCCCAGGCGGGAGAGGTTGTTCTACTCTCCCCCGCCTGCGCCTCGTTCGACCAGTTCCGGGACTATGAAGCGCGTGGGGAGGCCTTCAGGGCCTACGTGGGGGCATTATGAACGGCGTTCTGGCGAAGGCCTTTCCGATCGACACGAGCAATCGCTACGGGCGCGCCGACCGCTCGGCGGTGGGCCGCTGGTTCTGGGAGATCGACCGCGTCCTGCTGCTGCTTGTCGCGATCCTGATCGCGGTCGGCCTCGTCGCCGTTGCCGCCGCGTCGCCGGCAGCGGCCGAGCGCTATTCGGGCGGCTCGGTGCGCTTCGCCTCGC
This sequence comes from Sphingomonas swuensis, assembly GCF_039538045.1. Classification (NCBI taxonomy): domain Bacteria; kingdom Pseudomonadati; phylum Pseudomonadota; class Alphaproteobacteria; order Sphingomonadales; family Sphingomonadaceae; genus Sphingomonas; species Sphingomonas swuensis. The sequence goes on from NZ_BAABBQ010000001.1 coordinate 571,600, forward strand.
TCCATTATTTCTACCGCCAGCTGGTATGGATCGCGGTCTCGCTGCCGGTGATGGTGCTGATCTCGATGATGCCGCGCGAGCGGCTCCGCCGGCTGTGCCTGATCGGCGCCGCGGCCTGCATCGGCGCGCTGCTGCTGGTGCCGGTGATCGGGCCCGAGGTGAACGGCGCCCGCCGCTGGCTCGGCTTCGGCTTCGCCCAGGTCCAGCCGTCCGAGTTCCTCAAGCCCTTCTTCATCGTCACCACCGCCTGGCTGCTGAGCCTCAAGGAGAAGGACAAGGGGCTTCCGGTCATGCTCCTGTCGGGCGCCTTCACCGGCCTCGTCGCGGTGCTGCTGATGATCCAGCCCGACTTCGGCTCGACCATCATCTTCGGAACCGTGTGGGTGGCGATGATCGCCCTGGCCGGAGCCAACCTCCGCGCGCTCGCGATCATGGGCGTCGGCGGGGTGATCGGGGTCATCCTCGCCTACTTCTTCTATGACGTGGCGACGGTCCGCATCGACGGCTTCCTGTTCGGCGAGGGCGACAATTTCCAGGTCGAGAATGCGATGCGCACGCTGACCGCGGGCGGGCTGCTCGGCATGGGTCCGGGCGGCGGCACCCGCAAGTTCCACCTGCCCGAGCCGCACACCGACTATATCTTCTCGGTGATCGGCGAGGAGTTCGGGCTGATCGCCTGCATGGCGATCGCCGCCATCTATTGCGCGATAGTGGTCCGGGTCCTGGTGAAGCTGCTCGACGAGGACGAGCCCTTCGCGATCCTCGCCGCCGCCGGCCTCGCCTGCCAGTTCGGGCTGCAGGCGCTGATCAACATGGCGGTCAACGTCCAGCTCGCCCCGTCCAAGGGCATGACGCTTCCCTTCATCTCCTATGGCGGAAGCTCGATGCTGGCGCTGTCGATCGGGATGGGGCTGCTGCTCGCCTTTACCCGCCGGAACCCGTATCTGAAGCGCTCGCCCTATGTCGTGACATGGAATGGGGAGCGTTAGGCGCCCGATGCAATTCGTTCTCGCCGCCGGAGGAACCGGCGGCCACATGATCCCCGCCCATGCGCTCGCCGCCGAACTGAAGGCGCGCGGCCATGGCGTGCTGCTCATCACCGACGCGCGCGGCGCCAAGATCCCCGGCCTGTTCAAGGACGTGCCGGTGCATGTCCTTCCCGCCGGACGGCTGAGCAAGACCCCCTGGGGCCTCGTCAAGGCGGCGCGCTCGGTGATGGCCGGCCGGCGCGAGGCGAAGGCACTCTACGCCAAGCACCGTCCCGACGCGGTGGTCGGCTTCGGCGGCTATCCCGCCTTCCCGGCGCTGCTCGCTGCTTCGGCCAAGGGCATTCCGACCGTGCTGCACGAGCAGAATGCCGTGCTCGGTCGGGTCAACCGGCTGCTTGCCGGACGCGCGGCGGCGATCGGCACGGCCTATGAGCGGGTCGAACGCCTCAAGCCGCGCGACGCCGCCAAGGTCGTGCTGGTCGGCAATCCCGTGCGGGCAAGCATCGTCCGGCTGGGCGAGATGCCCTTCCCGGCGTTCGACGAGGTGGCACCGCTCAAGCTGCTCGTGACCGGCGGAAGCCAGGGTGCCACGGTGCTCGGCGAAGTGGTGCCCGACGGGCTCGGAGCGCTCCAGGAAGGGCTTCGCCACCGACTTCAGGTCATCCAGCAGTGCCGGCCCGACGATATCGAGCGGGTCCGCGCGACCTACCGCGCGCTCGGCATCCCGGCCGAACTCTCCACCTACATCGAGGACATGGACAGCAAGCTTGGCGAGTGCCACCTGATGATCGGCCGCGCCGGTGCCTCGACCATCGCCGAGCTGACCGCGGCGGGCCGCCCGGCGATCCTCGTGCCCCTGCCGATCGCCACCGACGACCACCAGACCGCCAACGCACGCGAAATGGCGCGGGCAGGCGGGGCGCGGATGATCCCGCAGCCCGGCTTCACCCCGCAGACGCTGGCCCGGCAGATCGAGGCGCTCGCCGACGATCCCGAGGCGCTCTCCAATGCCGCTGCGCGCTCGCTGTCGGTCGGACGCCCGCATGCCGCGCGCGACCTCGCCAACCTCGTCGAGCGGATCGGCGGCGGCGAGTCGGTGCTGCCGGTCGGGAGGGTGCAGGCAACTCCGCCCACGGCGACCTTCGCTCCGGCGGGAGCCGCGGCATGAAGGCGGTCGGCACCGACATCGGGACCATCCACTTCGTCGGCATCGGCGGCATCGGCATGTCGGGAATCGCCGAGGTGATGCACCAGCTCGGCTACAAGGTTCAGGGCTCCGACCAGGCCGAGAGCTACGTCACCGAGGGGCTGCGCAAGGCCGGCATCCCGGTGATGATCGGGCAAAGCGCCGACAACCTAGGCGATGCGGCGGTGGTCGTCTGCTCGACCGCGATCCGCGCCGACAATCCCGAGGTTCAGGCCGCTGCCGAGCGTCGCCTTCCGCGAGTCCGCCGGGCCGAGATGCTGGCCGAGCTGATGCGGATGCAGAACACCGTCGCGGTCGCCGGCACCCACGGCAAGACCACGACCACCTCGATGGTCGCGGCGCTGCTCGATGCAGGCGGCTGCGACCCGACGGTCATCAATGGCGGGATCATCAACGCCTACGGTTCGAACGCCCGGCTCGGCAAGGGCGAGTGGATGGTGGTCGAGGCCGACGAATCGGACGGAAGCTTCCTCCGCCTCGACGGGACCATCGCGGTGGTCACCAACATCGATCCCGAGCACCTCGACCATTACGGCAGCTTCGAGCGGGCCAAGGACGCGTTCGTCGAGTTCATCGAGAACGTCCCCTTCTACGGGCTGGCGGTGATGTGCATCGACCATCCCGAGGTCGCCAACCTCCTCAGCCGGATCAAGGACCGGCGGGTCGTCACCTACGGCTTCTCGGCCTCGGCCGACCTGCGCGCCGACAATGTCGTGACCGAGGGCGGGCTGGCCCGCTTCGACGCGCTGGTGCTCGAAAGGTCGGGCGAGCGGCGGCGGATCGAGGGCGTGACCCTGCCGATGCCCGGGCGGCACAATATCCAGAACGCGCTGGCGGCGATCGCGGTCGGGCTCGAACTCGGGCTTGCCGACGAGGTCATCGCCAGCGGCTTCGAGCGGTTCGGCGGGGTCAAGCGGCGCTTCACCCGCGTCGGCGAGATCGACGGGACGATCGTCATCGACGACTATGCCCACCACCCGGTCGAGATCCGCGCCGTCCTCTCCGCCGCGCGCGACAGCACGAGCGGGCGGGTCATCGCGGTCGTCCAGCCGCACCGCTTCACCCGGCTTCGCGACCTGATGGAGGACTTCGCCAACGCCTTCGTCGAGGCCGACGTGGTGCTGGTCGCGCCCGTCTATGCCGCGGGCGAGGAGCCGATCGAGGGTGTCGACGCGGCCGCGCTGGCCGAGGGCATCCGCGCCCATGGCCACCGGATGGTGCAGACCGTCGACGGCGCCGCCGACCTTGCCCATGTCCTTCGCGACCTCGCCGCCGAGGGCGACCTGGTGATCTGCATGGGTGCTGGCGACATCACCAAGTGGGCCGCAGGCCTCGCCGAGGCGATCCGGGCCGAGCGGGCCAGCAAGCGATGAGCGCGGTGAGGGGCAAGCTGACTAGCGCGGCCCCGCTTGCGCCGCTGGTCTGGTTCAAGTCGGGCGGAGCGGCCGAGACCCTGTTCGAGCCGGCCGACGTCGCCGACCTCCAGGCCTTCCTTGGCACCCTCGATCCCGCGGTGCCGGTGATGGCGCTCGGGCTCGGCTCCAACCTCATCGTCCGTGACGGCGGCGTACCCGGAGTGGTCGTCCGCCTCGGCAAGCCGTTCGCGCGCGTCGCCCGCCTCGACGACGTCACGCTCAAGTGCGGCGGCGGCGCGTCGGGAATCCTCGTCAGCTCGTCGGCGCGCGACGCGGGGATCGGCGGGATCGAATTCCTCCGCTCGATCCCCGGCACGGTCGGCGGCTTCGTCCGGATGAACGGCGGCGCCTATGGCCGCGAAGTGAAGGACATTCTCGTCGAGGCCGAGGTCGTGCTCCGCTCGGGCGAACTGCTCACGCTCGGCAATTCCGAACTCGGCTACACCTACCGCCATTCCGCGCTGCCCGATGGAGCGATCGTCGTCTCCGCGACCTTCCGCGGGGAGCCGGCCGAGCCCGCCGCCATCCAGGCCGAGATGGACCGGATCGCCGCCAGCCGCGAGGCCTCGCAGCCGCTCCGCAGCAAGACCGGCGGTTCGACCTTCAAGAACCCGCTGCCGAAGAAGGCGTGGGAGGTGATCGACGGCGCCGGCTGCCGCGGGCTGACGATCGGCGACGCGCAGGTGAGCGAGAAGCATTGCAACTTCCTGCTCAATCTTGGAAGCGCAACCAGCGCGGACATCGAGGCGCTCGGCGAAGAGGTCCGGCGCCGGGTCGCCGCGCACAGCGGGACCGAGCTCGAATGGGAAATCCAGCGCGTGGGAGTGCAGCGTTGAACAGGAACCTCCACGTTGTCGTCCTCAAGGGCGGCTGGTCGTCCGAGCGGGAAGTCTCGCTGATGAGCGGCAAGGGCGTCGCCGAGGCACTGCGCGAGCGCGGCTGGACCCGGGTCACCGAGGTCGACATGGACCGCAACGTCGCACAGGTGCTGACCGAGCTCCGGCCCGACGTGGTGTTCAACGCGCTCCACGGCCACCCGGGCGAGGACGGCACCGTTCAGGGGCTGCTGGACCTGATGGGCATTCCCTACACCCATTCGGGCGTGACCACCTCGGCGATCGCGATCGACAAGGAACTGACCAAGCTCCTGCTGGTGCCCGCCGGCGTTCGCATGCCCAAGGGGACGATGGTCCGCTCCGAGGCGCTGTTCGAGGGCGATCCGATCGCCCGGCCCTATGTGCTGAAGCCCGTCAACGAAGGCTCTTCGGTCGGGGTCGCGATCGTCACTGACGAGAGCAACTACGGCAACCCGATCGGGCGTGACACCAGTGGTCCGTGGAAGGACTTCGACGAGCTGCTCGCCGAGCCGTTCATCCGCGGCCGCGAGCTGACCGTTGCGGTGGTCGGCGACGAGGCGCTGTGCGTGACCGAGCTGAAGCCGCACAACGACTTCTACGATTTCGAAGCCAAGTATACCGATGGCGTGACCCAGCACATCTGCCCGGCCGAGGTGCCCGACGACATCGCGCAGTCGATGCTCGACATGGCGCTCAACGCGCACCGGGCGCTTGGCTGCAAGGGCGCGAGCCGCTCGGATTTCCGCTGGGACGACAGCCAGGGCGAGGCGGGCATCTACCTGCTCGAGGTCAACACCCAGCCCGGCATGACCCCGCTCAGCCTGGTCCCCGAACAGGCCCGCCAGCGCGGCGTCAGCTACGGCGAACTGGTCGAGCGCCTGATCGCCGAGGCGATGGAATGAACGCGCAGACCATCCGTCGGCCAAGCGCCGCCAAGGGTCGCGGCAAGGGCACGCGCAAGGCTCCCGCGCGCAAGGCGCCCCCCGCGGCGGCCTGGCCCGAAGGGACTGGCAAGCTTGCCCGCTACGCCTTCCTCGGGCTGGTTGTCGTCATGGGCCTGGTCGCGATCATCGCGCTCGACCTCCCCGGCAAGGCGTTCCGAGCGACCGGCGCGGCAAGCGGCGAGGCCGGCTTCGCGGTCGCCGGCTACCAGATCGTCGGCCTCCGGAACATGGACCGGGGCGACGTCGACGCGGTGGTCACCGAGGAGCTTCGCCGGGCAGCGGAGGAAGCGCCGATCGGCAAAGACAAGGCCGCGCAGGCGCTCGTCGACCTCGACCTCATCCGCGACAACCTTCTCCAGTTCGGCTGGGTCAAGGACGCGCGCGTCTCGCGCCGGCTTCCCGACACGCTGGTGATCGACTTGGTCGAGCGGACCCCCGCGGCGGTCTGGCAGCAGCAGGGACGGCTCAACCTGATCGACGGCGAGGGCGTGGTGCTCGACGCGGTCGCGCTCGACAAGATGCCCGACCTGCCGCTGCTGATCGGCCCGCAGGCCAACCGCCAGGCGGTCTTCCTGAAGCGCATGATCGACGGTGTCCCGACGCTCAAGCCGCAGGTCGCGTCGGCGACCTGGATCGGCGGGCGCCGCTGGGACCTTGCGTTCGCCACCGGCGAGACGGTCTCGCTGCCCGAGGGCGAGGCAGCGGCGAGCAAGGCGCTTCAGCGCTTCGCCAAGATGGACCGCTCGGTTGGCCTGCTCGGCCGCGACATGCTCCGCTTCGACCTTCGCGTGCCCGGCAAGATGATCGTCCGGGTGCCGCCCGGCGCGCAGCCGCCACCTCCCGGCACCACCCCCGAGGCGAACGGTTGATGCGCCCCACTGACGCGCCGCCGCTGATCGGCGCCCTCGACATCGGCTCCTCCAAGGTTTCCGCTCTGGTCTGCACGACCGACGAGGAAGGCCGGCTGCGCGTGCTCGGCACCGGTCAGCGCCAGAGCCGCGGAGTCAAGCGCGGCTTCGTCACCGACATGGAGGCGACCGAGGTCGCGGTCCGCGAGGCGGTCGAGCAGGCCGAGCGGATGAGCGGCCAGACGATCGAGGACGTGTGGGCGAGCTTCGGCGCGGGCGGGCTGTCGAGCGGCCTCGCCACGGTAGAGGTCGAGATCGGCGGGCACCAGGTCGAGCCGTCAGACGTCGACGAGTTGCTGCGCAGCGGGCGGGACGCGGTCGACCGTCCGGGCCAGGTCGTGCTCCACGCCAACCCGGCGCTCTATACCATCGACGACGTCCAGGGCGTTCGCTCCCCGGTCGGGATGCACGCCAGCCGGCTGGGCGTCGACATCCATGTCGTCGCCGCCGACGAGGCGCCGCTGCGCAACGTCGACCTCACCATCCGCCAGGCGCATCTCGGGGTACGGGCGATCGTCGCCTCGCCGGTCGCCGCGGGCCTCGCCTGCCTCAGCACCGAGGAACGCGACCTTGGCGTGGCGCTGATCGAGCTTGGCGCAGAGGTCACCAACGTCTCGCTGCACGCGGGCGGGATGCTGGTCGGGCTGCGCTCGATCCCGCTCGGCGCCAAGGACATCACCGACGACATCGCCGCCGCCTTTGGTGTCCGCCGCCGCGATGCCGAGCGGGTCAAATGCTATCATGGCTCGGCGATGACGAGCCCGCGCGACAACCATGAGGTGGTCGAGGCGCTGCCGATGGGGGCCGAGGATGGCGCCGAGCCGCTGCGCATCCCGCGCGCGCAGTTCATGACCGTGATTCGCCAGCGGGTCGAGCAGGTCACCGCCGAGGTCGAGAGCGCGCTCAAGGACCTCGGCTTCGTCAAGCCGGTCGGCCACCAGGTGGTGCTGACCGGCGGCGGGGCCGAGCTCAAGAACATCGCCGACTACATGCAGGGCGTGCTCGGGCGCGCGGTCCGGGTCGGTCGTCCGCGCCAGCTGACCGGACTTCCCGACGCGCACAGCGGGCCGGCTTTCGCGAGCCTGGTCGGGCTGGCGCTGCTGGCGGGGCAAGGGACCGGCGACATCCGCGACCTCGCGCTTCCGACCGGTCGTCCGGCGGGACCGAGCGGCGGCTGGATCGGCCGGCTGGTCGCGGCGATGCGCGGCGGGCGCTGAAAACCGTCCCAATCTGAATCACCTGAGTCCCTCCGGGCACGTTTCGTCCGAAAAGATGCAGGTTCGTTAACTTTTCCGCTTGTGCGGATAGGTCCGGTGAATCATAGATTCAGGCTACGAAATTCAACGCGTACAAGGCATTCGGGGGAGCAAGCGGCATGAGCATCGATTTCGTCCGTCCGGCGGTTGACGAGCTGAAGCCGAGGATCACCGTCATCGGCGTCGGTGGTGCAGGCGGAAACGCCATCGCCAACATGATTCGCGCCGATGTTCAGGGTGTCGACTTCGCGGTCGCCAACACCGACGCGCAGGCGCTCAACGCGAGCCTCGCCGATCGGCGAATCCAGCTCGGTCACAAGATCACCCAGGGCCTTGGCGCCGGGGCCCGTCCGGAAATCGGCCGTGCCGCCGCGGAAGAGGCGATGGAAGAGATCGAGCGCGCGCTCGAGGGCGCGCACATGTGCTTCATCGCCGCCGGCATGGGTGGCGGCACCGGCACCGGTGCCGCTCCGGTGATGGCCAAGGTCGCTCGCGACAAGGGCATCCTGACCGTCGGCGTGGTGACCAAGCCGTTCGCCTTCGAGGGCAGCCGCCGGACCCGCGCCGCCGAGGCCGGGATCGCCGAGCTCCAGCAGCACGTCGACACGCTGATCGTCATCCCCAACCAGAACCTGTTCCGCCTCGCCAACTCGGACACGACCTTCAAGGAAGCGTTCCAGATGGCGGACGAGGTCCTCCAGCAGGGCGTCCGCGGGATCACCGACCTGATGGTCATGCCCGGCCTCATCAACCTCGACTTCGCCGACGTCCGCTCGGTGATGGGCGAGATGGGCAAGGCGATGATGGGCACCGGCGAGGCGTCGGGCGACAACCGAGCGATCGAGGCGGCCGAGAAGGCGATCTCGAACCCGCTGCTCGACGGCGTCTCGATGAAGGGCGCCAAGGGCGTCATCATCTCGATCACCGGCGGCGAGGATATGCGCCTGATGGAGGTCGACGAGGCCGCCAGCCACATCAAGGAGCTGGTCGACCCCGACGCCAACATCATCTGGGGTTCGGCGTTCAACAACGACCTCGACGGCAAGATCCGCGTCTCGGTCGTTGCCACCGGCATCGAAGCCGAAGAAGCGACCCGGCCGACCACCAGCACCGCGACGACCACCAGCGCCGCGCCGAGCAAGGTGTTCACCTTCCCGGGCCGCGCCACTGCCGCTCCGGCCGCCGTCATCTCGGCCGCTCCGGCACCGACTCCCGCTCCCGCCCCGCTCGACCTCACCGATGAGGGAAGCGACGAACTGCTGCTCGACAGCGAGGACATCCTGACCACCCCGGTCGGGACGCCGCCGATCCCGGCTCCGCGCGACGAGGAGCCGGCGCCCGCGCCCAAGCTCCAGACCGCCGCGAGCGGGACCCTGTTCGAGCGGATGAGCAGCATGGCGCGCGGTGCCGGCAAGGTCGAGGAAGAGGCCGCGCCGAGCCTCCGCCGCGAGCCGCTCGACATTCCGCGGTTCCTCAACCGCCAGAACAACCAGTAATCCTCTTCACGGGGGTGGCCGCCTGGCGGCCGGCGAGGGGTCTCGGCGACATGCCGGGACCCCTTTGTCATGGGCGCGACCCCTCTCGGGCGGAGTGTCGGCGGTCGCGGCTCGACTCGTCGGCTCCCGCCAACGCCCTGCCGCTTGTCCGGCTTCCCGTCAGCACCCGCTCAGCTAGACCCCGGCACGGGATGGGGATGCGATCGACATGGATCTTGGCCGCTGCAGCGCTGCTGCCTGCGCCGGCCGCGGCACAATATATCGGCGGTCGAGCGCCGCTGCCTCCGGCGGCGCCGCCGGCCGGTACGCTGGAGAGCCCGGAGGCGGCGCTGGCGCGCAACGTCCGCCTGCTCGCCATCAACCCGCGCGACTATAATGCCCTGCTCGGTGCCGGCCGTGCCGCGATCCGGCTCGGCGATCCACAGGCCGCGATCGGCTTCTTCGGCCGCGCCGAGGAAGTGAACAGCGCGCACTGGGCACCCAAGGCCGGGCAGGGATCGGCGCTCGCGCAGATGGGCGAGGGGACCGCCGCGCTCGGCATGTTCGAGCAGGCTCAACGGCTCGGCGCGGTCCAGGCACTGGTCGCGCTCGACCGCGGCCTCGCCTTCGACCTCCTCGGTCGCCAGGCGGAGGCGCAGAGCGATTACCGGGCGGTGCTGAGCGGACCCGACGAGGCCGAGGCCCGCCGGCGGCTCGCGCTCAGCCTCGCCATCTCGGGCCGCAAGGCGGAGGCACTGGCCGCGCTCGACCCGCTGCTCGCCCGGCGCGATGCCGGCGCGCGTCGTGCCCGTGCCTTCATCCTCGCGCTCGGCGGGGACATCGACGGTGCGCGCCAGGCGATCACCCTCATCATGCCGGGCGTCGGCCTCGGCTTCGACCCGTTCCTTCGGCGCCTGCCGACGCTTGGGCCGGGGCAAAAGGCCGCCGCGGTGCATCTCGGCATGATGCCGGCCGAGGGGGCGGCGCTGGCTGCCCTCGATCCGCCCGCCGAGCCGAGGCAGGCCGAGCCCCGCCCGGCTCCGGTGCGGGTGGCCCGCACGCGGCCCGCGCCCGTCCGGGTGGCGGAGACCGCGCCGGTCCGGACCGCCTCCATCGTCACGCCCGCGCCTGAGCCGGCCGCGAGCACCACCACGCGCCTCGCCGATATCGAGGCGACCCTCACCAGCCTTCCGGCCCCACTCCCGCCGCCGCCTCCAGCACCCAAGCCGATCGTCGAGAAGCCGAAGGCCAAGGCCAAGCCCGCGCCCGAGCGGCGGCTCGCCAGTCGCCCCGAAAGCGAGGAGCTCGACGCCCCCGAGAAGCCCGCTGCCAAGGCCAAGGCGAGCGACAGGAAGCCGGTGAAGCTCGCCGCCGCCGACAAGGCCGCGAAGGTCGATCCCAAGGCCAGGAACGACAAGTCGAAGACCGACAAGGCCAAGGCCGACGAGGAGAAGCCGGCCAAGGCGACCGCGTCGGGATCGCGCATCTACGTCCAGCTCGCCGGCGGCGCGAACGCCGACCGCATGGGCCGCGAGTATGACCGCATTCGCAAGACCAAGTCGTCACTGTTCCGCTCGCGCGCGCCGCTGGTCAGCGAGGTCCGCGGCTGGTCGCGCCTGCTGGTCGGCCCGTTCAAGGACTCGGACGAGGCGCAGGAGTTCGTCAACGACCTCCATGCCGCCAAGCTCGAGGGCTTCGTCTGGACCGCACCGTCCGGAACCAGGTTCGAGAAGCTGGCCGCCAAGTGACCTTGCCCGGGGGGATCGCCGCGCGGCCCGCGGAGAGCCGCGGGCGGCTCCATGCCGAGCCTGATCTCGGTCCGCGCGGGCCCCGCGATGCCTTCCAGCGCGACCGCGACCGGATCGTCCACTCGGTCGCCTTCCGTCGCCTCCGCCACAAGACCCAGGTGTTCGTCGCCCCCGACGGCGATCATTACCGGGTGCGGCTGACCCATTCGATCGAGGTCGCCCAGATCGGGCGGACCATCGCCCGCGCGCTTGGCCTTAACGAGGATCTGACAGAAGCGCTGTGCCTCGCCCACGACCTTGGCCATCCGCCGTTCGGCCATGCCGGCGAGGACGCGCTCGACGAGGCGCTGACGGCGCATGGCGGGTTTGACCACAATGGGCACACGCTTCGGCTCGTCACCTGCCTGGAGACTCCATACCCGCATTTCGACGGGCTCAACCTCAGCTGGGAGACGCTCGAGGGACTGGCCAAGCACAACGGTCCGGTCGCGAAGCCCGAGTGGGCGCTGGCCGAGGTCGATGCGCTGCTCGGCCTCGAGCTCGACACCTGGCCGACGCTCGAGGCGCAGGTGGCGGCGCTCGCCGACGACATCGCCTACGACAATCATGACATCGACGACGGCCTTCGCGCCGGGGTGCTCCCGCTCGACCTGCTGCTCGACCAGCCCTTTGTGGCGCGCCACTGGCAGGCGATCGAAGAGCGCTGGCCCGACCTCCCGCTCGAGCGCAAGGTCAAGGCGCTGGTCCGCGACCAGATCGGGACCATGGTCGGCGACCTGATCGCCGAGACCCGCCGCCGGGTCGCCGAAGCGGGCGCCGAGACGACCGCCGACGTGCGCGGCGCCGGGCTCGCGCTGGCAGGCTTCTCGGAGGCGCTCGGGGGCGAGGAAAGGGCGCTCAAGCGCTGCCTTTACGCCAACCTCTACAACGCGCCGCCGTTGCAGCCTGTCCGTCGCGAGGCGCAGCGGGTGGTGACCAACCTTGCCAACGCCTATCTCGACGACCCGCGACTTCTGCCCGACGCCTGGCACCGCGGCGACGATCCCCGTGCCGTGGCGCGCAACGTCGCCGACTATGTCGCGGGCATGACCGATCCCTTCGCGATCAAGCGCCACGAGGCACTCGTCGGCGCGGTCGAGTTACCCGAGAAATTCTGATAGTCTGGCGCCTCATCCCGCGGGAGAGCGCGCCATGACGATCGCGATGATCGGTGCCACCGGCCTTGTCGGAGGATGGTTGTGGCCGCTCCTCGAGCGGCGAGGGGCGTTGTTGGTTCTTGGCCGGCGGCCGAGCGGCGCGGCGCGAGAGAAGCTTGGTCCGATGGAGGAATGGCCCGCTCTTCTCAAGGGCGAGCGGATCGACGTCGGGATCTCGACCCTGGGTTCGACCCGCAAGTCGGCGGGCAGCTGGGCGGCGTTCGAGGCGGTCGACCGCCACGCCGTCGTCGCCTTCGCCAAGGCTTGCCGAAAGGCCGGCGCACGGCAGTTCCTCCTGGTTTCGTCGAGCGGCGCCGACTTCGGCAGCCGCAACGACTATCTCCGGCTCAAGGGCGAGGTCGAGCAGGCAGTGACCGCGTTGGGCTTCGAGCGGGTGGACGTGCTTCGGCCCGGGCTGCTGCTCGGCGAACGGGCCGAGCGGCGCACCGCCGAGGGCCTCGCGCAGGCCGCCGCGCCCTTGCTCAACCTGCTCTTACGCGGAGGGCTGGAGCGCTATGCCGCCATCGAGGCAGAGACCGTGGCGCGCGCGATGGCCGCTCTTGCCGGGCGCCCCGGCACCGGGCTGTTCGTTCACCACAATCGCGAGATCAGGGCGCTGGCCTGACCTGTTCCCCGGCTCGCGCCGGGGAACAGGGGTAGAGGCTCAGCCGAAGGTGCGCGACCACCAGCCCTTGCGGGCAGGCTGCGAGGCATCGTCGCCGGCGCTTTCGGCCGGAGCCGGAGCCGCCGTGACCGGAGCACTTTCGGCCGGGGCAGGCTCGGCCTCGGCCAGTGCGAGCTGCGGCTCGGACGCGGTCTCGGCGACGGGCTCGGCGACCTTCTTGGCGCGCGAGCGGCGCTTCGGCTTGGGCTTCTCCTCGGCCACTGCCGAATCCTCGGCGGCGGTTTCGACCGGGGCTTCGGGGGCAAGTGCCTCGATGACAGGAGCCGCCTCGGACGCCTCGGCCGCGACCGGCTCGGCCTTGCGGGCCCGCGGGCGACGGCGCGCCTTGGGCTTTTCCTCGGCTTCGGGCTCGGCGACAGGTTCGGGCTGCGGCTCGACCGGAGCCTCGACCGTCTCGGGCGCAGGGTCCTCGCTCGGCACCGGCTCGACCATCGGGGCCTCGCCGGCATCGGGGGTCAGCTCCTCGCCGCCTTCCTCGCCGGGACGGCCACGTCCACCCCTGCGGCGACCGCCGCGGCGTCCGCGCCGCTTGCGCGGCTCGTCCTCGCCACCCTCGGCGCCGGGAGCATGCTCCTCCTCGCCCTCGGGCTGGTCGTCGTTGGCGACCTCGGTCTCGTCCGATTCCTCGGCCTCACCGCGTGGCTCGAACTCGCCCGGCTCGCCGGCCTCGCCGTCACGGCGGCGATTGCGGCCACCACGGCGGCGGCGGCGGCGGCGGCGACCATTGCGGTCGTCACCCTCGCCATCGCGTTCGCCGCGCGACGAACGCTCGTCCTCGCCTTCGCCCTCTTCCTCGTCGGTGAAGTCCTCGGCGAACTCCTCCTCGTCGATCTCGGGCTCGTCGTCCTGGACCTGGACCGGCGGGGCGACGGCGCGGACCGGAGCGACCGGGCGCGGGCCCGAGCTCTCGACCGCCATGCGGGCGCCTTCGAAGGTCGGGTCGACCAGCACCTCGACCGAGACGCCGTAGCGCTCCTCGATATCGGCCAGCTCGGCGCGCTTCTTGTTGAGGACGTAGATCGCCGCTTCGGCGCCCGCCCGCAGGCAGACCTTCTCGCCGCGGCCGCGGGTGGCCTCGTCCTCGATCATCCGGAGTGCGCTGAGGCCCGCCGAGGAGGCGGTGCGCATCAGGCCGGTGCCCTCGCAATGCGGGCACGCCTTGGTCGAGGCCTCGAGCACGCCGGTGCGCAGCCGCTGGCGGCTCATCTCCATCAGCCCGAAGCTCGAGATGCGGCCGACCTGGATGCGGGCGCGATCGTTCTTGAGCGCTTCCTTCATCGCCTTCTCGACCTTCCGGACATGGCTGTTCTGTTCCATGTCGATGAAGTCGATGACGACGAGGCCGGCCATGTCGCGCAGCCTCAGCTGGCGGGCGATCTCCTGCGCCGCCTCGAGGTTGGTCGCATAGGCGGTCTGCTCGATATTGTGCTCGCGGGTCGAGCGGCCCGAGTTGATGTCGATCGAGACCAGCGCCTCGGTCGGGTTGATGACGATGTAGCCGCCGCTCTTCAGCTGGACGAGCGGCTGGTACATGGCGCCAAGCTGGTCCTCGACGCCGTAGCGCTGGAACAGCGGCGTCGCCTCATGGTGCGACTGCACCTTCTTGACGTGGCTTGGCATTAGCAGCTTCATGAAGCCGCGCGCCGCCTTGTAGCCATCCTCGCCCTCGACCAGGACCTCGTCGATGTCCTTATGGTAGAGGTCGCGGATCGCCCGCTTCACTAGGTCGCTGTCGCGATAGATGAGCGCCGGTGCGGAGGAGGAGAGGGTGCGTTCGCGCACCTCGTCCCACAGCCGGGCGAGATAGTCGAAGTCGCGCTTGATCTCGACCTTGGTCCGCTCGAGCCCGGCGGTGCGGACGATCAGTCCCATGGTGCCCGGAAGCTTGAGGTCGGAGATGATCGACTTCAGCCGCTTGCGGTCGGCGCCGTTGGAAATCTTCCGGCTGATTCCGCCGCCATGCGACGTGTTGGGCATCAGCACGCAATAGCGGCCGGCAAGGCTGAGGTAGGTGGTCAGCGCCGCGCCCTTGTTGCCGCGCTCTTCCTTGACGACCTGGACCAGCAGCACCTGGCGGCGCTGGATGACGTCCTGGATCTTGTAGCGGCGGCGCAGGTTCAGGCGCTTGCGACGAACCTCGTCGGCGGCCTCGTCCTTGTGGCTGCGACGACCGCGCGGTGCCCGCTCGCCTTCCTCGGGATCGCCCTGGCTGTCACCGGGGTCCTGCTCGTCCTCGGGCTCCTCGGGACGGTCGTCATGACCATCGTCCTCGTGGTGCGGGTCGAGCGGACCGTCGTCCTCGTCATGTTCGTCGGCTTCGGAGCGCAGCCGCTCTTCCTCGGCGGCATGCTCGGCCTCTTCGCGGAGCAGGGCCTCGCGATCGGATTTCGGAATCTGATAATAGTCGGGATGGATTTCGCTGAAGGCGAGGAAGCCGTGGCGATTTCCGCCATAATCGACGAACGCCGCCTGGAGCGACGGTTCGACTCGGGTCACCTTGGCGAGATAGATATTACCCTTGAGCTGCTTGTGCTCGGCGGATTCGAAGTCAAACTCCTCGATCCGGTTCCCCTGGACGACGGCGACCCGAGTTTCCTCCGGGTGGCGCGCGTCGATCAGCATGCGCGTGGTCATTGAATAGTCTCCGGGCGCGCGCCCTGAACAGGGTCAGGCGGCGCGCGCGTGTTTGTGCCATCGCGGGCGCCTTCACGCCGGCGGGAATGGCAATAAAAGGGGATGCATCTGCTGATCGAGGCTCCCCGGCAGTCACCGGGAAACGCGCGTCGCTGCTCTCATCGGCAGCGGGTAATGGCGCGTTCTTGAACTTCATGGATCAGCGTCAACCTGTACGACGCCGGTTGTGTCGCCCTGTCTTCGACGCCCCCGGCCTTGATCCGCGGGCCTCGGAAAACCGAGCCGCGAACGAAGCAGCCGTAGCAGCCTCCTTGTTCCCCTGCAACGGCACGCTAGGGTCGCGCCATGCCGAACCGCACTTCTGCCCGACTGCTGCTCCTTGCGACGGGCGGCCTGCTCCTCGCCGGGGCGGCCTATGTGGCGCTCGGGCGCGGTCCGTTGCGGGCCGCCGCGAGCGAGGCCGTGGCGGGTGAAGCCCGCGAAGGCGGGCTCAGCACCGCCTTGCCGCCGACCGTCGCCAACGTCCGGATCATCGAGGCGCGGGCACCGGGCCGCCCTCTGGTGGTGATCGATCCCGGTCACGGCGGGCGCGATCCCGGCGCGAGCGGGGTGGTCGACGGAATCCGCGAGAAGGACGTCACGCTGCTCATCGCCGGAGAACTGCGCGACCGCCTTGCCGAACGCGGACGGGTGAGGGTCGCGCTGACCCGCGACGGGGATGCGACGCTGACGCTCGACGACCGCGCCGCGATCGCTCGTCGCCTCGGAGCCGACCTGTTCCTCGCGATCCACGCCGACAGCGCCAACAACCCGCAGGCGCGCGGCGCGACGGCCTATTCTCTGTCCGAGGTCGCAAGCGACGGCGGCGCCGCGCTGCTCGCCGCGCGCCAGAATGGCGAGGAAGCGGTCTCGAGCGAATCCGACGGGTCGGTCCGGGCGCTGCTCGCCGATGTCGCGACCCGCGACGAGATGGCGGCAGGGGCCGACTTCGCGCTCCGCCTCGTCAAGGAAGCCAGGGACCAGGTCCCGCTTCGACCCGAACCGCACCGCTTCGCCGCCTTCCGCGTGCTCCGCCGCTCGGAGGCGGCCGCGGTGCTGTTCGAGGCCGGCTACCTCAGCAATGCCGAGGATGAAGCGATGCTGCTCGATCCCGTCCGTCGCCGGCAGATCGTCGAGGCCCTGGCCCGGACCATCGAAGCCGAGGCGGTTCGCGCCCGCTAGCCCCGAACTTCGGCTTTCCCCCGCTCGTCCGACGGGGTAGAGCGCTCGCCCATGGACGCTGTCGCGACCCCGCCTGCCCCGGTCTGGTTCGACCGTCACACCCGCACCGCCGACCGCCTGCGCTCGGCCTGGCGCGAGCGGCGCTGGCTGCGCTGGCTGAGCTATCTGGTCGCCTCGGGCTACGCCTTCTTCATCCTCATCTGGCTGGTGTTCGCCGCTGGGCTTCCGAGCCAGGAGACGTTGCTCGCCTACCAGCCCTCGCTGCCGAGCAACATCCGCGGGTTCGATGGGCAGCCCGTCGGCACCTTCGCCCGCGAGCGGCGGGTCGAGCTCGACTATGACGAATATCCGCCGCTGGTGGTCCAGGCCTTCATCTCGGCCGAGGACAAGACCTTCTTCGAGCATGGCGGGATCGACTATCCGGGCCTGGTCGGCGCGGTCGGCGACTTCGCGCTGAAGAAGGCGACCGGGGGCGCGCGGGCGCGCGGCGGCTCGACCATCACCCAGCAGGTGGCCAAGGCGCTGCTCCAGGATTCGAGCTACAACGTCACCCGCAAGATCCGCGAGGCGATCCTCGCCTTCCGGCTCGAGAACACGCTCACCAAGCAGCAGATTCTCGAACTCTACTTCAACCAGATCTTCCTCGGCCGGAACGCCTATGGCGTGCAGGCGGCGGCGCGGGCCTATTTCGACAAGGACGTCGCCGACCTGACCATCCCCGAGGCGGCCTATCTCGCCGTCCTTCCCAAGGCGCCGTCGAACTACGATCCCGTCCGCGCCACCCAGCGCGCGCTCGACCGCCGCAACTATGTGCTGCGCGAGATGGTCAGCAACGGCTACATCAGCGAGGCGCAGCGTGCCGCCGCCGCCGCCGCTCCGCTTGGCACCATCGGCTACGGCACCAACGCCAAGTTCCGGGAGGTCGGTGGCTACTTCACCGAGGAAGTCCGCCGCGAGCTGATCCGGCGCTACGGCGAGGATGCCAAGAACGGCCCCAACAGCGTCTACGCCGGCGGACTGTGGGTGCGGACCTCGATGAACCCGGTGATGCAGGACGCCGCGGCCGAGGCGCTCCGCGAAGGCCTCGCGCGCTTCGATGGCGGGCGCGGCTGGCGCGATACCGACCTCAGCATCGACGTCTCGGGCGACAGCTGGGCCGGGGCGCTCGATCGGACCCCGCTCGGCACCGGCTTCCCCGACTGGCGCAAGGCCGTGGTTCTCGACAAGAGCGGTTCGAGCGCCCGGATCGGCTTTACCGACGGCTCCACCGGAACGCTTCCGTCGGGCAATGCCACCATGCCGCGGCGGGGCGGAGGCGGCACCGCCTTCTCCAACCTTCGCGAAGGCATGGTCATCATCGTCAAGCAGGTCGCCGGGGACACCTACGCGATCCGCTCCATCCCCGAGATCGGCGGCGGCTTCGTCGCGCAGGAAGTGCGCTCGGGCCGGGTGCTGGCGATGCAGGGCGGGTTCGACGCGATCGGCGCCAGCTTCAACCGTGCCACCCAGGCGCAGCGCCAGCCGGGCTCCACCTTCAAGCCGATTGTCTACTATACCGCGCTTGCCAACGGGATGACCCCGGCCTCGATCATCCCCGATGCGCCCTTCTGCGTCTGGCAGGGTGCCGGCCTCGGCAACAAGTGCTTCCGCAACTTCGACGGCGGCTATGCAGGGCCCAAGACGATGCGCTGGGCGGTCGAGCAGTCGCGCAACCTCATCACCGTGCGCACCGCCTCGCAGACCGGAATGGCCAAGGTCACCGATACCGCGCGGAGGCTCGGCGTCGGCGACTATCCCAACTTCCTGTCGATGGCCTTGGGCGCCGGCGATACGACGGTGATGAAGCTGACCAACGCCTATGCGATCCTCGCCAACCATGGCCGGGCGGTCAGCCCGACCCTCATCGACTACATCCAAGACCGCAACGGCAAGGTCATCTTCCGGACCGACAATCGCTGCGGCGTGATGGACGGGCGCTGCAACGCCGCCGACTGGGACGGACGCGCGATGCCGCGCCCGCCGAGCCGCTCGCGCCAGCTGCTCGACCCGCAGGCAAGCTTCCAGATGGTCCACATCATGACCGGCGTGATCGAGCGCGGCACCGCGACCGTCCTCCGCGACCTCAATCGCCCGCTGTTCGGCAAGACCGGAACGACCTCGGGGCCGACCAACGTGTGGTTCATCGGCGGCACGCCCGACGTCGTCGCCGGGGTCTACATGGGCTACGACCAGCCGCGTTCGCTCGGTGGCGGAGCGCAGGGCGGACGGATCGCCGCGCCGATCTTCAAGCAATGGGCGCAGGTCGCGTTCAAGGACGTGCCGCCGACGCCGTTCATCGCGCCCGAGGGCATCCGCATGGTCCGGATCGACCGCGCCACCGGTCGCCGGGTGTTCGGGACCTTCCCGGTCCGCGAGGATCCCAAGTCGGCGGTGATCTGGGAAGCCTTCCAGCCCGAGACCGAGCCGCGCCGGACCATCCGCCGCTCGCCCACCGTGCTCGCCGCGGCCGAGGCGCCGACCGTGCGCCGCCGGCCCGCCGCTACCCCGCGTTCACGCCCCCGCGCCGACGCGCCCGCCCAGGCGACGCCGCCGGCAGACGACTTCTTGGCAAGGCAGGGCGGAATCTACTAGGAGCGCCTGGTCCGTTCGTCCCGAGCGAAGTCGAGGGACGCCGGCTCGGACGGTGCCTCGACCTCGCTCGGCACGAACGGTGTTGAAGTGAAGGAACCCAAGATGCGCGCCGAAGCGCAGGCTCATATCGACCAGATCAACGCCGCCACCGCGCTTCTCCGCCGGTTCCTCGACTGGGACCGCGCGCTGATGCGGCTCGACGAGCTCAACGGCAAGGTCGAGGATCCCACGCTGTGGGACAATCCCAAGGGCGCACAGGAAGTGATGCGCGAGCGCCGCCGGCTCGAGGAGGCGGTCACCGCGACCCGCAAGATCGAGACCGAGCTTACCGACACGGTCGAGCTGATCGAGATGGCCGAGGCCGAGGGCGACGACGGGCTGGTCGACGACGGGGTCAAGGCGCTCGCCGAGCTCGCCGAGCGGGCCGAGCGCGACAAGGTCGCGGCACTGCTCGCGGGCGAGGCGGACGCCAACAACAGCTATGTCGAGGTCAACTCGGGTGCCGGCGGGACCGAAAGCCAGGACTGGGCGGGCATGCTCCAGCGGATGTATTCGCGCTGGGCCGAGCGCCACAAGATGAAGGTCGAGCTGGTCGACTTCCACGCCGGCGAGCAGGCCGGGATCAAGTCGGCGACGCTGCTGATCAAGGGCGAGAATGCCTATGGCAACCTCAAGGTCGAGAGCGGGGTTCACCGCCTCGTCCGGATCAGCCCCTACGACAGCTCGGCGCGGCGCCACACCAGCTTCGCCTCGGTCTGGGTCTATCCCGAGGTCGACGACGACATCGACATCGAGGTCAACGAGGGCGACCTCAAGATCGACACCTACCGCGCGTCGGGCGCGGGCGGGCAGCACGTCAACACCACCGACAGCGCGGTCCGCATTACCCACTTGCCGACCAACATCGTCGTCCAGTGCCAGAACCAGCGTTCGCAGCACAAGAACAAGGCCGAGGCGATGAAGCAGCTCAAGGCCCGGCTCTACGAGGCCGAGCTGCAGCGCCGCGAGGCGGAGGTCAACAAGACCGAGGCGGCCAAGACCGACATCGGCTGGGGCCACCAGATCCGCTCCTACGTGCTTCAGCCCTACCAGCTGGTGAAGGACCTGCGCACGGGCGTCACCTCGACCGCGCCGGGCGACGTGCTCGACGGCGAGCTCGACCGCTTCATGGCCGCGGCGCTGAGCCAGCGGGTGACCGGCGAGAAGGTCGTGGTCGAGGATGTCGACTAGGATGCGGCTGCTGGGCCTCGCCAC
The DNA here is from genome assembly GCF_039538045.1 of Sphingomonas swuensis. Taxonomy (NCBI): domain Bacteria; kingdom Pseudomonadati; phylum Pseudomonadota; class Alphaproteobacteria; order Sphingomonadales; family Sphingomonadaceae; genus Sphingomonas; species Sphingomonas swuensis. The sequence goes on from NZ_BAABBQ010000001.1 coordinate 592,020, forward strand.
CCTGGTGCTGCTGACCGGCTGCCGGGCCGAGCCCGACGTCGCGGCCTTCCCCAAGGCGGGGCGCGACGCCGCGCCGATCGTGTCCGACGCCTATTCGACCGAGGACGTCCGCGACCGGGTCGGCGAGTTCGAGGCGGTGGTCGCGGCGGCGGGGGTCAAGCCGGGGATGTCGGTCGCCGACATCAGCGCGGGCGAGGGCTATTACACCGTCCGCCTGGCGCCGCTGGTCGGGGCCAAGGGGCGGGTGCTGGCGCAGGACATCGTGCCCGAGGTCCGCGACCGGCTGGCGCAGCGGGTACAGCGCGAGGGGCTCGACAATGTCGCGGTCCGGCTCGGCCTGCCCGACGATCCCAAGCTTCCGCCGGCCAGCCTCGACCGGATCTTCCTGGTGCACATGTACCATGAGGTGACCGATCCCTATGCCTTCCTGTGGCACCTGACCGGCGGTCTCAAGGCAGGCGGCGAGGTGATCGTGGTCGACGCCGACCGGCCGGTGAAGCGTCACGGGATCCCGCCGGCGCAGCTCAAGTGCGAGCTTGCCGGGGTCGGACTGACGCTCGACCGCTTCCAGCGGATGCCGGGCGGGGACAGCTATTTCGCGGCCTTCCGGGCGAGCGGGCCGCGGCCCGCGCCGGGCGCGATCAAGCCGTGCCGTGAGCCGGCGGCGCCATGACCCTCCCGTTCGACGACTTCCTCAAGGTCGAGATCCGCGCGGGGACGGTGATCGCGGCCGAGCCCTTTCCGGAGGCGCGCAAGCCGGCGATCAAGCTGACCATCGACTTCGGACCCGAGCTCGGAGTGAAGCGGAGCTCGGCTCAGATCACCGCGCTGTACGAGCCGGCCGAGCTCATCGGGCGGCAGGTGATGGCGGTGACCAACTTCGCGCCGCGCCAGATCGGGCCGTTCATGAGCGAGGTGCTGGTGCTTGGCGCGAGCGACGGGGAAGGGCGGATCAGCCTGCTCGCTCCCGACCATGAGGTGCCCGACGGAAGCCGGATGCACTGACCCGGGCGCGCCGGGCTAGAGCAGTCCGAGGCGGCGGAAGCTGGTGCAGTCGGGGCCGGCGAAGACCAGATGATCGAGCAGGGTGAGGTCGATCGCCTCGGCGGCGATGGCGAGGCTGCGGGTGCAGACCTTGTCCGAACGCGAGGGCAGGGCGTTGCCGCCCGGATGGTTGTGGGCGAGGACCACGCCCGCGCTGTCGAGCCTGATGGCATCGCCGATGATCGAGCGGACCGGCATGTCGTCCTGGTCGAGGCTGCCGTCGTAGCTGGCGAGGTGGATGCAGCGCGCCTCCTCGTCGACATGGGCGACCCACAGCCGTTCGGACGACTGGCCGTGGAAGCAGGGGGCGAAGAAGGACCGGCTCGCCTCGACGCCGGTGAGTGCAACAGGAGATTCGGCACGCTGAAGCATGAGGCATGGTTACCGTTCGCGGCCGGGCGATGCCTAGCGAAGTCGGGTCCGCTCTGATGCGATCGGCGGGGAGTTTGGTCGGTTTTGGAGCAAGATCGCTGGGCCCCGCTTTCGCAGGGGAACGGTCTCGCTTGGGACGATGGGAGCGGCTAGGCTGGCCCGCATGCAGGCCTATCACGAGCTCATGGCGCGGATCCTCGACGAGGGGGTGCCGCAGGAGGACCGGACCGGGACGGGGACTCTGTCGCTGTTCGGGGCGCAGATGCGATTCGACCTTCGCGACGGCTTCCCGCTGGTCACCACCAAGAAGCTGCACCTGCGCTCGATCATCGTCGAGCTTCTGTGGTTCCTCAACGGCGACACCAACGTCCGCTGGCTGCAGGAGCGCAAGGTCAGCATCTGGGACGAATGGGCCGACGAGAATGGCGACCTAGGGCCCGTCTACGGCAAGCAGTGGCGCGACTGGGAGAGTGCCGACGGGCGCCACATCGACCAGATCCGCGAACTGGTCGCGCTGATCCGCAAGGATCCGGCGAGCCGGCGGCAGATCGTCACCGCCTGGAACCCCGGCGAGCTCGGTCGGATGGCGCTGGCGCCCTGCCACTGCCTGTTCCAGACCCAGGTCGCGGCGGGGCGGCTCAACCTCCAGCTCTACCAGCGGAGCGCCGACTTCTTCCTCGGGGTGCCGTTCAACATCGCTTCCTACGCACTGCTGACCCACATGCTGGCGCGCGAGTGCGGGCTCGAGCCGGGGGTGTTCGTGTGGACCGGCGGCGACGTCCACCTCTATTCCAACCATCTCGACCAGGCTCGGCTGCAGCTCGGCCGCGAGGTTCGGGCGCTGCCCAGGCTGACCATCCGCGACCGCGGGCAGGACCTGTTCGGCTACGAGCTCGAGGACTTCGTCATCGAGGACTACGATCCCCATCCCCACATCGCCGCCCCGGTCGCGATCTGAGGGGTCGCCCGGAGCGGGCGACCCGGCCGAAGTTACCCTTGTTACCCTGGTGAGCAGGTTCTCGTCGCTAACCGGCGGCGCGTCCTCGTCATTGTCGTTCGCGGCGGCCGCGGGCGGGAGCGTCGGGGCGGCGTCGCGGTCCTGTCGGTCGAGCCAGCGGAGGCGCTCGCCGACCGGCGCATAATTGGCGGGATCGCGGACCCGAAGCAGATACATGCCGAGCCGGTCATGGTGCTGGATCCGGGTCGCGACGACCTCGCCCTTGTAGACGATTGGCTGCTCGGTCCCGTGGATCGCGCGGTCGAACAAGGTGTCGGCAAGGATCGCGGTGGTTTCGCGCAGAGCCTCGTCATAGGCGGCGCGGAAGGCGGGCGCACGAAGCCGCAGCTTGCGTGCGGAGTGGCGGGTCAGGCCGACCGCCTGCGCGGCATTGGTGACCGAACCATGCTCGGCGAGAAGGTCGAGGAAGCGAACCCGCCGCTCGGCGGTCCAGCCATCGGCGCGGTGGAGTTCGGGCGCCTCGGCGATGACGTCGGCGTAGGAAGGTTCGTCGCGATCGGGTGAGTCCATCGCGAGGATAGAACAAACGAAGTCCTACTTATCAAGTAGGTACCGCGGGACGCCGCCTCGGGCGCGTGCGCTCAGTCGGCGGACTGGCGGAAGCGGCAGGTGAGTGACAGGCCATCGTCGCTCCACACGCGTGTGACCTTGCCGTCGAGCTGACGGGTAAGGCGGTCGATGAGCTTCGAGCCAAAGCCGCCGTCCGAGGCCGGCGCCGCCGGGGCGACGGGGTCTCCGCAATGCTCGCGCCAGGACAGCGCGACATTGCCGTCCTCGATGGTCCAGTCGACTGCGAGCTTGCCCCCGGGACTTGCCAGCGCGCCATATTTGGAGGCGTTGGTGGTGAGTTCGTGGAGGATCATGCCGACCGACACGGCGGCGTTGGATGAAAGCAGCACTTCCGGACCGCCGATCGCGAGCGCGTCCGAGCGGCCGCCGAACGGTCCGAGCTCGGCCTCGACCAGCTCGCTTAAGGTGGCGGCCTGGGGTCCGCTTCGAAGCAGCCCATAGGTCTTTCCGAGCGACTCCAGTCGGCTCGAGAAGGCGGCTTCGAACTGGGCCGGGTCGGAATGGCTGCGAAGGGTCGCGCGGGCGAGCGCCTGGACGGTCGCGAGGGTGTTCTTGATCCGGTGGTGAAGCTCGGCGTTGAGCAGCTGGAGCTGATCGTCGGCGTCCTTGCGATCGGTGACGTCGCGCGAGATCGACAGGATGCGCTCGACCGTGCCGTCCTCGGCCGTGATCGGAGCGACGCTGACGTCCCACCATTTGGGCGTCCCGGCGGCGGTCGGGCAGGCGGCATCGAAGCGCGAGCGGCGGCCCGCCACCGCCTCGGACAGCGCATGTTCGAGCAGCGGCGCGGCTTCGGCCGGCCACAGGTCGACCCAGCGCTTGCCTCGGATCGCCTCGAAGTCAGCGATGTCCATCAGCAGCTGGCCGTTGCTGTTCATGAAGCTGATCGTGCCGTCGGGTTCGATGACCTTGATGCAGTCGGGCGACGCGCCGAGCACCGAGACGAGGAACAGCCTGCTTTCGTTGAGGGCGAGATGCGCGAGCTTGGTCTCGGTGATGTCGCTGTCGATGCCGACCAGCCGGACCGGCTTGCCGTCCGCGTCCTGCACGACCTTGGCCTGGGTGAAGGTCCAGCGGATGCTGCCATCCTCGCGGACCATCCGGAACTCGACCCGATAGTCGCTGCCGGTGGCGAGCGCCCTGTCGAGCGCGGCTCGGACCCGGGGCTTGTCCTCGTCATGGACGAGTGCCCAGAAGCTGTCGAAATCGCCGCCGAAGTCGGCGACGCCGGCGAGCACGCCGAGCTGCTGGTCCCAGGTCACCTGGTTGGTGACGAGGTCCCAATCCCAGCAGGCATTGCGGCCGGCGGCGAGGGCGAGTCGGAGGCGCTCGCCGTCGAGGCTGGCGCGGCGCTCGAGCTCGACCAGCTCGGTGACGTCGATGTTGATGCCGACGAGGCGCGCGGCGCTTCCGTCCTCGTTGCGGACGATCCGCCCGCGGTCCTCGATCCAGCGCCAGCCGCCGGGCCCGACGATGCGGAAGCGGTGGTCGACGTCGCCATGATGCTGGAGCGCGTGGTCGGCGATCGCCTGGACCGCGGGGCGGTCGGCGGGGTGGATGGCGGCGAGCCAGCGTCCGAGCGTCGGCTGCTCGTCGAGCGGGAAGCCGTAGAGCGCGAGGGTCGAGGGCGACCAGTCGAGGGTGCCGGTGGCGAAGTCGAAGGTATAGGCCGAGACCCGGCCCGCTTCCTCGGCGAGGTGGAGCCATTCCTCGGCGCGGTGCAGCCGCCGCTCGACCGCGTGGCGCTTCTCGATGTCGTCGAGAAGGACCTTGAGCATCGCTCCGTCGGCCTCGCGCGCCTGCTCGGCACGGAGTTCGGCAAGCTCGGCCTCGAGTTCGGCGATACGGCTGGAGAGGGCAGGACTGCCGGTCATCGGCTCCGCAATGTCACATTGAGTGACGATGCCGCAATTGTATCAAAGCCCGTAGTCAAGATGATCCCGGGCACGTGAACCAGCCTATTCGGCGGTGACTTCGCTCAGGTTGAGACGCTCGCGCATCTCCTTGCCCGGCTTGAAATAGGGGACCTTCTTGGCGTCCACCTCGACCTGTTCGCCGGTGCGGGGATTGCGCCCGGTACGGGCATCGCGGCGGCGGGTGGAGAAGGCGCCGAAGCCGCGGAGTTCGACCCGGCCGCCCTGGGCGAGCTGCTCGGTGATCTGGTCGAACAGGCTGGACACCACCAGCTCGATGTCGCGCTGGGTGAGATCGGGAAAATCGTGGCAGAGCTTCTGCACCAGTTCCGACCGGATCATTGTCTCGTTCCCGCCCCTCTCGTTGGTCAACGGGCCCCCACCCGCGGGACACAAGCTGTCAGATGTGAGGTCCGACTGCAAGTGCCCGCGAAATGGGGGCTTTGCCGACTTACTTCTTGTTGGCACGCTCCAGAGCGGCGCCGAGGATGTCGCCGAGCGACGCACCCGAGTCCGACGAACCATACTGCGCCACGGCCTGCTTCTCCTCGGCGATCTGCATCGCCTTGATCGAGAAGGTCGGCTTCTTGGAGCGGTCGGTGCCGGTCACCTGGGCGTCGAACTTCTGGCCGACCTGGAAGCGCTCCGGACGCTGCTCGTCGCGGTCGCGGCCGAGATCCGAGCGCTTGATGAAGCCGGTGGGCCCATCGTCGCCGACCTGAACGGTGAGACCACCGTCCATGACCTCGAGCACGGTCACGGTCTTGACCTCGCCCTTGCGAGCGCCGTCGCCCGGAGTCGCGCCGGTCGCGACACCGCCGCGCTCGAGCTGCTTCATGCCGAGGCTGATGCGCTCCTTCTCGGCGTCGACGTCGAGCACGACCGCCTGGACGGTCTCACCCTTGCGGTGAAGCGCAAGCGCTTCCTCGCCCGACACGCCCCAGGCGATGTCCGACATGTGGACCATGCCGTCGACGTCGCCGTCGAGACCGATGAACAGGCCGAATTCGGTGGCGTTCTTGACTTCGCCCTCGACCTGGCTGCCGACCGGGTGCTTCTCGGCGAAGTCGCTCCACGGGTTGGTCTGGGCCTGCTTGAGGCCGAGGCTGATGCGGCGCTTCTCGCCGTCGACCTCGAGGACCTTGACGTCGACTTCCTGCGAAGTGCTGACGATCTTGCCCGGGTGGACGTTCTTCTTGGTCCAGCTCATCTCGGAGACGTGGACGAGGCCCTCGATGCCCGGCTCGAGCTCGACGAAAGCACCATATTCGGTGATGTTCGTCACGCGGCCCTGGAACACGCCGCCGACCGGATACTTGGCCTGCGCGCCTTCCCACGGATCGCTCTCGAGCTGCTTCATGCCGAGGCTGATGCGCTGGGTCTCGCGGTTGATGCGGATGATCTGCACCTTCACGGTGGCGCCGATCTCGAGCACCTCCGAGGGGTGGTTGACGCGCTTGTAGCTGATGTCGGTGACGTGCAGCAGGCCGTCGATCCCGCCGAGGTCGACGAAGGCGCCGTAGTCGGTGATGTTCTTGACCACGCCCTCGATGATCTGGCCCTCGGCCAGGCTCTGGATGAGGCCCGAACGCTGCTCGGCGCGGGTTTCCTCGAGGATGGCGCGGCGCGACACGACGATGTTGCCGCGGCGGCGGTCCATCTTCAGCACCTGGAACGGCTGCGGCAGGTCCATCAGCGGCTGCACGTCGCGGACCGGGCGGATGTCGACCTGGCTGCCGGGGAGGAAGGCGACGGCGCCGCCGAGGTCGACGGTGAAGCCGCCCTTGACGCGGCCGAAGATCACGCCCTCGACGCGGTTGCCAGCGGCGAACTCACCCTCGAGCTTGTCCCAGGCGGCTTCGCGGCGGGCGCGGTCGCGGCTGAGCATCGCTTCGCCCTGCGAGTTCTCGACGCGGTCAACATAGACTTCGACCTGGTCGCCGACCTTGAGCTCGGCCTTCTGGCCGGGGGCGGCGAACTCGCGCAGGGGAACGCGGCCTTCGCTCTTGAGACCGACGTCGATGACCGCGAGGTCATTCTCGATGGCGGTGACGGTGCCCTGGACGACGCGGCCCTCGAAGGCCTCGTTCTCGCCACCAAGGCTTTCGTTGAGGAGGGCCGCGAAATCGTCGCGGGTCGGCTGTGCGGCTGTCGCCATAGGAAAAGGGTCGTCCTTCAAAAGCTCGGTCGGTTTGCCGCCAGCCGCCCGGTTGGGGGCGGCTTTCCATCAGGCGGGCCTGGCAAGCGTTGGTTCGTTGTTCGCCGCGCCGACCTCATGCCGACGGACGAGCCGTTCCGGACGCGGGTGCGGCAAACCGACCGGACCGAGCGCCTGCCTCCCGAAGACGGGGGACGATGAGCAGCTGAGCGGACGGCTTCCCCGCGATTGCGCCCGGAAAGACGGCCGGCCCCTTAGCGCGAACGCCTCACGAGAGCAAGGCGAGGAGGGTGGCGAGCCAGCCCTGGCGGGGGGTCGGAGCCGAGGAGCGCGTCTCCGGGGTGCCGCAGGCGAGGCAGCGGGCCTGGATGGTCGGGCCCGAGAGCAGCAGCTCGGCCTCGCGCAGCGCCGCCAGCGCGACGAGGTCGGGCTGGGCGCGGAGCGACGCGAAGGGGTCGTCCTCGGAGGCCGAATCCTCGTCGTCGTCGCGGAGCAGCCCGGCGAGCTCGGCCTGCCAGCCCTTCTTGCGCTCGAGCCAGGTGATCCCGCGATTGTCCTCGTCGAGCCTGGCCAGTTCGGCCGCCTTGGCGATCGCCTCGTCCATCCCGCCGAACTGGTCGACGAGCCCGATCTGGCGCGCCTGGCCGCCCGACCAGACCCGTCCCTGGCCGATCGCGTCCACCTGCTGCGGGGTCTTGCGGCGGGCCTCGGCGACGATCCCGAGGAACTTGCCGTAGATGCTCTCGACCCCGAGCTGGACCAGTTGCCCGGCCTCGGGCGAGGGGCCCTTGAGAAGGTCGGGCTCGCCCGACAGCGGGGTGGTCTTGACCCCGTCGGCGGCGATCCCGAGCTTGCTGAGCGAACCCTGGAAGCTCGGAAGGATCCCGAACACGCCGATCGAGCCGGTGATGGTCGAGGGCTCGGCGAAGACATGCTGCGCCGCGGTCGAGACCCAATAGCCGCCGGACGCCGCGACATTGCCCATCGAGGCGACCACCGGGATATTCTTCTGGCGCGCCTGGAGCAGCGCCTGGCGGATCCGCTCCGAGGCGAGCGCCGAGCCGCCGGGCGAGTCGATCCGCACCACCAGCGCCTTGATCTTGCCGCCGCGGATGCCCTTCTCGATCGCCTCGGCGATGCTGTCGCCGCCCGCGGTGCCGAGCCCGGCGCGGCCGTCGACGATATTGCCGGCAACGGTGACGACGCCGATCGGGCCGCTCGTGTCCTGCTTGACCTCGGCGGCGATGTAGCGGTCGAGGCGGATCCGCTTGTAGCCGCCGCGAAGCTTGTCGTCGGCGCCGCCAAGCTCGGCGAGGCGGGCCTCGAAGGCGCGCTTCTCGCCGACCTTGTCGACCAGCTTCGCCTGGACCGCGGCGCGGGCGAAGTCGCCCCCGGCGGCCTGGACCAGCTGGACCGGACCGCGCAGCGCGGCCTCGACATTGGCCTGCGGACGCGCCCGGCGGACGTCGTCGCGCCAGGTCTCGAACAGCGAGCCGGCGAGCGCCTGCGCATTCTCGCGGGCCTCGGGGCTCATGTCTGAGCGGGTGAAGGGCTCGACCGCGCTCTTGAACTTGCCGACCTTGTAGACGTTCGCGGTGACCCCGAGCTTGTCGAGCAGCCCGGCGAAATAGAGGTTGTTGCCGCCGGGGCCCATCAGCTGGACGGTGCCCATCGGGTTGAGCCACACCTCGCCGGCATGGGCGGCGAGCTGATAGCCGTCGTCGCTGTAGCCGGTGGCGTAGGCGAGCACCGGCTTGCCCGCGCGCTTCAGCTCGCCGAGGCTGTCGCCGAGGTCGGCGATGACGGTCTGACCGGCGGAGAAGCCGTCGAGATCGAGCGCGACCGCCTTGACCCGCTCGTCGGTACGGGCGCGGAGCAGGGCGGCACGGACGTCGCGGAGCGCGACCGGGCGCGGTCCCGCGCTTCCGCCGACCGCGGCGAAGCCTTCCTCGGCCGGCTGCTCGACGACTCCGCCCGACAGGTCGAGCATCAGCACGCCGTCGCTGACGGTGGGGGCGGGACGGGCATTGAGCAGGGCATAGAGCCCGGCGAAGAACAGGATCATGAAGAGCAGGACGAGCGCGTCCTTGACCCCTACCAGCAGTCCCCAGATCGCCTTCGCCACGCGCATGCTTGTGTCCTTCGTTGTTGCCGGGGTTGATAGGGGAGGGGTGGGAAGAGGGGAAGCGGCGTTCGTCGAAGGGGCGGGGTGGCTCGATCGCGGGAGGGAGCTGGGGCTCCGGGCGGCTGGGCCCCGCCTCCGCCGGGACGACCTTCGTGGACCCCTTTCAATGCTCGGCAGTGCCTCGTGATTCCCCCTGCATTGCTGCGCGACGGGGAGGTGCTGGCGGGTTGCTCCCAATGCCGCCCATCCCTACCGCGCGGCGATGCCCGTCCTGGTCGAAGCCCCCAAGAGCACCCGCGAGGAAGTGTCGGCCATGCTCCGGCTGGCGTGGCCGCTGGTACTCGCCAACCTGGCGGGGATCGCGATCACCACCACCGACGTGCTGATGCTCGGCCGGCTGGGCGCGCGCGAGCTCGCCTCCTCGGCGCTGGCGGTCAACCTCTACAGCCTGGTGATGTTCAGCGGCACCGGCCTCGCGGTCGGCGCCGCGCCGCTGATCGCGGCCGCGCTCGGGCGGCGGCGGCACGCGATCCGCGACAGTCGGCGGACCTTCCGAATGGGGATCTGGCTGGTCGGCGTCTACTGCCTCGCCGGCTGGCTGCTGCTGTGGAACAGCGAGCGGCTGTTCCTGCTGCTCGGGCAGGACCCGGTCCTGTCGGAAGGCGCGGGACGGTTCGCCCGGGTGCTGATGTGGGCGCTGCTGCCGGCGTTGCTGGTGGCGCTGTTCCGGACCGCGCTGACCGCCTTCGACCGGACGCTGGTGGCGCTCGCGGTGGCGCTCGGCGGGGTGGCGGTGAACGCCGTGCTCAACTGGATGCTGATCTTCGGCTACTGGGGTGCGCCGGCGCTCGGGCTGACCGGGTCGGCGCTGGCGAGCCTAATCACGACCCTGCTGATGGCGCTTGCGATGGGGCTGGTGCTGCACCGTTCGCGCACCTTCCGGCGGATGCACCTGTTCGGGCGCTGGTGGCGGTTCGACCGCCAGCGTTTCGTCGAACTTGCCAAGGTCGGGGTTCCGATCGGGATCGTCTGGGCGTTCGAGGTCAGCGTCTTTTCCTGCGCGGTGTTCCTGATGGGGCTGATCGACACGACCTCGGTCGCGGCGCACGTCATCGCGCTCCAGCTCGCCAGCGTCAGCTTCATGGTCCCGCTCGGCCTTGCGCAGGCGGTGACGGTGCGGATCGGGATCGCCTATGGCGCGGGCGACCGGGCCTGGGTCGGGCTTGCCGGCAAGGTCGCACTGGCAGTCGCGATGGCCTTCATGAGCGTGGCGGCGAGCATCATCTGGCTGTTCCCGGGCGAGCTTGCCGGGCTGTTCCTGTCCGAAGGGCGCCCGGAGAATGCCGCGGTGCTGGCGCTGGCGGTCAAGTTCCTGCTGATCGCGGCGGTGTTCCAGCTCGCCGACGGGGCGCAGGTGGTCGGCGCGGCGATGCTCCGCGGGCTCCAGGACACGCGCGTGCCGATGCTCTACGCCGCCTTCGGCTACTGGGCGGTCGGGCTTGGGAGCGGGGTCGGCCTCGCCTTCGGTGCCGGCTGGCGCGGCGAGGGCATCTGGACCGGGCTCGCGCTCGGGCTGGCGGTGGTCAGCGTGCTGATGCTGTGGCGCTGGTCGCGGCGCGAGAAGCTGGGGCTGGTCGAGGCGCGCTGAGGCAAGCCAAAAGGTGGTCCGCCTTCGTCTTGCGGAAAAATGAACAACAGGCCGTTGACGGCGGAAAACCCCCCACCCATATGCCCGATCATCGCTGGCACTCTCTTCGAGCGAGTGCCAGCGTGAACCATTCACATGAGCAACATGAGGGGCTTACACATGGCTTTCAGGCCGCTTCACGATCGCGTTCTGGTCCGTCGGACCGAGGCCGAGGCGAAGACCGCGGGCGGGATCATCATCCCCGACACCGCCAAGGAAAAGCCGCAGGAAGGCGAAGTCGTCGCCGTCGGCACCGGTGCCCGTTCGGACACCGGCACGATCACTCCGCTGGAGGTCAAGGCCGGCGACAAGATCCTGTTCGGCAAGTGGTCGGGCACCGAGGTCAAGGTCGGCGGCGAGGACCTGATCATCATGAAGGAAAGCGACATCCTCGGGATCGTCGGCTGACTTCATGACCCGATCCCCGACCAAGGTCGGGACCCGGACTTCTTCTAACAGCTGGACCCCGGCCTTCGCCGGGGCACAATCAAGGGATCTGCCAACATGGCTTCCAAGGACGTAAAATTCGGCCGCGACGCGCGTGAGCGCATCCTGCGCGGCGTCGACATCCTCGCCGACGCGGTCAAGGTGACCCTCGGGCCCAAGGGCCGCAACGTCGTCATCGACAAGAGCTTCGGCGCGCCGCGCATCACCAAGGACGGCGTCACCGTCGCCAAGGAGATCGAGCTCAAGGACAAGTTCGAGAACATGGGCGCGCAGATGCTGCGCGAAGTGGCCTCGAAGACCAACGACCTCGCCGGCGACGGCACCACCACCGCCACCGTTCTCGCCCAGGCGATCGTCCGCGAGGGCATGAAGTCGGTCGCGGCCGGAATGAACCCGATGGACCTGAAGCGGGGCATCGACCTCGCCGTCAGCAAGGTCGTCGAGGACATCAAGGCGCGCTCCAAGCCCGTCGCCAACTCGGGCGAAGTCGCCCAGGTCGGAATCATCTCGGCCAACGGCGATCGTGAAGTCGGCGAGAAGATCGCCGAGGCGATGGACAAGGTCGGCAAGGAAGGCGTCATCACCGTCGAGGAGGCCAAGGGCCTCGAGTTCGAGCTGGACGTCGTCGAGGGCATGCAGTTCGACCGCGGCTACCTGTCGCCCTACTTCATCACCAACCCCGAGAAGATGCAGGTCGAGCTTTCCGACCCCTACATCCTCATCCACGAGAAGAAGCTCTCGAACCTCCAGGCGATGCTTCCGATCCTCGAGGCGGTCGTGCAGTCGGGTCGTCCGCTGCTGATCATCGCCGAGGACATCGAGGGCGAGGCGCTTGCGACCCTGGTCGTCAACAAGCTGCGCGGCGGCCTCAAGGTCGCGGCCGTCAAGGCGCCGGGCTTCGGTGATCGCCGCAAGGCGATGCTCGAGGACATCGCTATCCTGACCGGCGGCGAGATGATCTCGGAGGATCTCGGCATCAAGCTCGAGAACGTCACCGTGGGCATGCTCGGCACCGCCAAGCGCGTCACCATCGACAAGGACAACACCACGATCGTCGACGGTGCCGGCCAGAAGGAAGGCATCGAGGGCCGCGTCGCCGCGATCCGCCAGCAGATCGAGGTCACCTCGAGCGACTATGACCGCGAGAAGCTCCAGGAGCGCCTCGCCAAGCTCGCCGGCGGTGTCGCCGTGATCAAGGTCGGTGGTTCGACCGAGGTCGAGGTCAAGGAGCGTAAGGATCGCGTCGACGACGCGCTCCACGCGACCCGCGCCGCGGTCGAGGAAGGCATCGTCCCCGGCGGCGGTACCGCGCTCCTCTACGCGACCAAGGCGATCGAGGGCCTCAAGGGCCAGAACGACGACCAGACCCGCGGCGTCGACATCATCCGCAAGGCGCTCTACGCGCCGGTCCGCCAGATCGCGTCCAACGCCGGTCATGACGGTGCGGTGATCTCGGGCAAGCTCCTGGACGGTGGCGACACCAACCTCGGCTTCAATGCCCAGACCGACACCTACGAGAACCTGGTCGCGGCCGGCGTGATCGACCCGACCAAGGTCGTCCGCACCGCCCTCCAGGACGCGGCCTCGGTCGCCGGCCTGCTGATCACCACCGAAGCGGCGGTCAGCGAGCTTCCGGACGACAAGGGCTCGGCCGCCGGCGGCATGCCGGGCGGAATGGGCGGCATGGGCGGCATGGACTTCTAAGTCCGGCCACCAGCCAGTCAGTCAGGAAGGGCCGGGGGAGCGATCCCCCGGCCCTTTCATTTGGGGTCTGATGCGGATCCTGCTGCCGACCCCTCTCGCAATGCTGGCCATGGCGGGCTGCGCTCCCGGGCCGAAGGAACCCGCGGCGGCAGCGGCCTCGGTCGGCTGCCGGCCGGGCTCCGCGCCGGTCAGCACCGCGATCAGCCCCGACAGCGCGCGGCTCGAACCGTTCGTCTCCCCGTTCATCGAGCGGGTCGGGCAAGTCGAGGGCTTCAGCGACCTCTTCATCGAGCATGAGCCGCGCTGGCAGGTGGTCGCCACCTTCACCCGCCCGCCTCCACTGGAGACGGTGGCGCGGCTGGCCCCGGCCGAGATCCGCGACCGGATCGTGGTTCGGAGCGCCAAGCGGACCCGGGAGGATATCGCGGCGACGCGCGAGCGGATCGACGAGCGGTTGCGGGGCGCCAGCCTCGGCGGCTGGACCCACGGCTACAATCCCAGGACCGAATGCTTCGAGGTGACGGTGCCGACCGCCGCCGAGGTGGAGAGGGTGCGGGCACTGTTGCCGCCCGACACGCTCGCCGATGCCGACGTCAAGGTCGGAGCGGTGCCGATCCCGCTCTGAAGCTCAGCCAGCGCGCGGATCTCGGCGCGGAGGTCGCGAAAGGTCGGGTCCTCGAACAGGTCGCGCGCGCCGAGCAGGGCATCGAGCGTTTCGAGTTCGTCGAGGGCCCGCGGCCGGTTTCCGTCGGCGGCGGCGCTCGCGGCGCTCGCGGCGAGGTGCAAGGGGCGCATGTCCTCCTGCTCGACGACGAGGTCGGCGAGGAGCGCTCGGGCATGCTCCGGCCGGGCTTCGCGGGCGGCGGCGAGATAGGCATCGCAAAGGTCGAGCCATAGCGAGCCGCCATGGGCCGCGCGAAAGTCGTCGAGAATCCGGCGGGCAGGGGCGGGGTCGCCGCCACGGTCGAGCGCGATGCTGACGCGCAGGGCCTCGGCCGAGCGGCGGGCATCGGAGTCTGTCGAGGCGAGGGCTTCGTCCAGCATCCAGGCGGGCAGCTCGCGCAGGCGAAGCTGGTGGCGGACGAGCTCGTGGAGCATTTGGCTGGCGCGCCATTCGGGACTTGCTCGGCCACGGCCGGTGGCGAGATGCCAGAGGTGCGTGCCGTCGCTTTCGGCGAACTCCGACCGGTAGGGCAGCAGCGAAAGCAAAGCCGTCGCGAGCGAGAGGATGGCGAAGGCGCCGGCCATGTTATCGGCGCTGACGAGGAGGGGGAGGGCGCCGAACAGGCTTGCCGTGGGCCCGCCAGCCGTGAAGATGACTTCGCTCTCGCGAGTCCAGACCGTCGGCCGGGCCGGGAAGGCGATGACGAAGCCCCCGATGTCGGCCCTGCGCCGGGGCGGCACGTAGACGAGCTGGCGATTGGCGAGATGATAGCCGAGTGGCCCCGCCGCGACCGCCAGGATGCGCCATCCAACCACCAGCGCGCCGAGGGCATGCCCGGCTTCATGGAGCAGCAGCGCGGCCCCGAAGAGAGGCAGCAACAGGACGATATGGAGAAGCGGCTCGGGCGCGTTCGCCAGCAAGGTGCGCGCGGCGAACAGGCCCGCGACCATCCAGCCGGCAGCGGTCAGCAGGCGCCAGGCCTTGTCCTCGCTGCCTTGATCCTTGGCTTCGCTCATGGTCGCCGCTTCCGCCATCGAGGACGGAGGCTAGCAGGCAGGCCAATGCAGCGGGTTAACGCGAACGGGACCGACAAAGGAAAAGGGCCGCCCGGTCGCCCGGACGGCCCTTCCCTTTGCCTTGTTCAGGCGTCGTGGGGCTTACTGACCCGCGACGTTGTCCTGGCCGTTGGCGACGTCCTCAGCGGTGTTCTCGACAGCGTTGCCGGCGTTCGACAGGCTGTTGCCAGCGGCGTCGAGGGCGTTGTCGGTGGCGGCGCCGAGGTTGTCGGTGGCGTTCAGGGCCGAGTTGGTGTCGGCGGCAGCTTCGGTCTCGATGGTGTTCTCGGTCGAGACGTTGTTGTCCGGAGCATTGTCCTGGCAAGCCGCGAGGCCGAGACCCAGAACCGCGACGGCGGCGAGAGCGATCTTCTTCATATCGGTTTCCATCCCTTTGTTTATGAAGCCCTTCTCTCCCCTTGAGTTGAGAGAGTGGCCCAAGCGACCACCCCATATTTGGGTCTGGCCAGCGCGCGGATTTAGGTGAGAGTCGACCCCTGCGCAATTCTCATTTGCGACGAACCGAAAAAGGGGCGGTCAAGGGTTGCTGATATAAAGATATCTTTATATCGTTAAATCATGGTCCAAGCCCTTCCTCTCGCCGACCTCTTCCAGGCGCTCGCCGATGCCAGCCGGCTTCGGCTGCTTGCGCTTCTGCGCGAGATGGAGCTGACCGTCGGCGAACTTGCGCAGGTGCTCGGGCAGAGCCAGCCGCGGGTCAGCCGCCACCTCAAGATCATGGCCGACGCGGGGATCATCGAGCGCCGCAAGGAAGGCAGCTGGGTGTTCCTCCAGCTCGGCCGGCCCGAACTGGTCGAGCCGCTGTTCGCGCTGATCGGCGCGGCCGCCGACGGGGCAGCCGAGCGCCAGTTCGAGGCCGATCGCACCCGGCTGACGGCAGTACGCGCCGACCGGGCCGAGGCCGCCGCGCGCTATTTCACCGCCCATGCCGCCGAATGGGACCAGATCCGCTCGCTCCACATCGCCGAGAGCGAGGTCGAAGCGGCGATCCTCGAGGCGGTCGGGGAGGGCGCGATCGACCGGCTGGTCGACGTCGGCACCGGGACCGGGCGGATGATCGAGCTGTTCGGCGCTCAGGCCCGGCAGAGCATCGGGATCGACCGTTCGACCGAAATGCTGCGGCTGGCGCGGGTCAAATTGGAGACGGCGGGAATCCAGGCGGTCTCGCTGCGCCAGGGCGACATGTACGCGCTTCCGCTGCCCGACGGTGAGGCCGACGTCGTCCTCCTCCACCAGGTGCTTCATTATGCCCATTCGCCGGCCTCGGCGATCCGCGAGGGCGCGCGGTTGCTGCGCGCCGGCGGACGGTTGCTGGTGATCGACTTCGCGCCGCACGAGCGCGAGGAATTGCGCGACTCGGCGCAGCACGCCCGGCTCGGCTTCGCCGACGAGGCAGTGATCGGCTGGCTCGAGGAAGCGGGACTGGAGGGGCGCGTGGTGCGTCACCTCGCGGGGGGCGAACTGACGGTGACCTTGTGGGCCGGGAGCCTGCCCGAGGCCACGGCAAGCCGGAGGAAGGCCGCATGACCCGTTCCGCACTCGCCTCGGTGCCGCTTCCCGCGGCCGAGCCGCCCCCGCTGTTCGCCCATGCCCGCGGCGACATCGACGTCAGCTTCGAATTCTTCCCGCCCAAGACCGAGGCGATGAGCGAAACCCTGTGGCGCTCGATCCAGATGCTCGCGCCGCCGTGCCCGAGGTTCGTCTCGGTGACCTATGGCGCGGGCGGTTCGACCCGCGAGCGGACCCACCAGACGGTGGCCCGGATCGCATCGGAAACAAGCCTTCCGGCCGCCGCGCACCTCACCTGCGTCGACGCCAGCCGGGCCGAGATCGACGAGATCGCGCGGCGCTACTGGGAAGCGGGCGTGCGGCATATCGTGGCGCTTCGCGGCGATCCCCCCGAGGAAGGGCGCGACTATGCGCCGCGGCCTGACGGCTATGCCGATGCGGCGGCGCTGGTCGCGGGCCTGAAGGAGGTCGCGCCATTCGAGATCTCGGTCGCCTGCTATCCCGAGGTCCACCCGCAGGCGCACTGCCCGGACAGCGACCTCGACAACCTCAAACGCAAGGTCGACGCCGGCGCCGACCGCGCGATCAGCCAGTTCTTCTTTTCGGCCGACGCCTTCTTCCGCTTTCGCGACCGGGCGGCGGCGGCGGGGATCGACGCCGAGATCGTCCCCGGCATCCTGCCGGTCAGCAACGTCGCCCAGACCCGCAAGTTCGCCGGGCTGTGCGGGGCCGAGATCCCGGGCTGGATGGACGCGATGTTCGAGGGGCTCGACAGCCTTCCGGCGGCGCGCCAGCTGATCGCCGCGAGCCTCGCCGCCGAACTGTGCGGCCAGCTCTATGCCGGCGGGATCCGCCACTTCCACTTCTACACCTTGAACAGGGCCGAACTCGCTTATGCCACCTGCTCGGCGTCCGTGCGCCGTGCGAAGCCGCTGAGGCGCTGAAATGAGCCTGGCCGATCACTTCCGCGCCGAGGCGGCGCGACGCATCCTGGTCAAGGACGGGGCGTTCGGGACCGCGATCCAGGGAGCGGGGCTGACCGAGGCCTGCTACCGCGGCGAGCTCACCCTCAACCATGACCAGAAGGGCAACAACGACCTTCTCAACCTGACCCGGCCCGAACTAATCAAGTCGATCGCTCGCGGCTATGCCGAGGCCGGGGCGGACGTGCTCGGGACCAACAGCTTCAACGCCAACCGGATCAGCCAGGCCGACTATGGCGCCGAGCATCTGGTCCGCGACATCAACGTCGCCGCCGCCAGGATCGTCCGCGAGGTGGCCGACGAGGCCGAGGCGGAAGACGGCGCCAAGCGCTATGTCGCGGGCGCGCTCGGGCCGACCAACAAGACGCTGTCGCTGTCGCCCGACGTCAACGATCCCGCCTATCGCGAGGTCGACTTCGACCATGTCCGGGGCATCTACCGCGAGCAGTGCGAGGCGCTGCTCGAGGGCGGCGCCGACTTCATCCTGATCGAGACGGTGTTCGATACGCTGAACGCCAAGGCGGCGATCCACGCCGCGCTCGGACTGGCGCCGATCATGATCTCCATGACCCTGACCGACCTGTCGGGCCGCAACCTCAGCGGGCATACGGTCGAGGCCTTCTGGGCGAGCGTGCGGCATGCGAAGCCGCTGACCATCGGGCTGAACTGCAGCTTCGGCGCGGCGCAGCTCCGGCCTCATCTCGCGGCGCTCAGCCGGCAGGCGGACACGCTGGTCATGGCCTATCCCAATGCGGGCCTGCCGAACGATCTCGGCGCCTATGACGAGGCTGCCGAGGAGACCGCCGCGCAGGTCGGCGAGTGGGTGAGGGACGGGCTGGTCAATGTCGTCGGCGGCTGCTGCGGGACGACTCCGGCGCATATCGCGGCGATCGCCGGAACGGTGCGCGGATCGAGCGCACGGGCGGTTCCCGAAGCGTCGGGCCGGACGGTCCTGGCGGGGCTCGAGCCGATGGTGCTTGCGGCGTGAGTGGAACTGGTGGTGCAAGCGTGACAAGCCCTCCCCCGACCCCTCCCGCAGGCGGGAGGGGAGGATCGTTCGTCAACATCGGCGAGCGGACCAATGTGACCGGCTCGGCGAAGTTCAAGAAGCTGATCCTGTCGGGCGACTATGACGCCGCGGTCGAGGTCGCGCGCGACCAGGTCGAGAATGGCGCGCAGGTGATCGACGTCAACATGGACGAGGCGCTGCTCGACAGCGAGGCGGCCATGACCATCTTCCTCAAGCGGATCGCGGCCGAGCCCGACATCGCGCGGGTGCCGGTGATGATCGACAGCTCCAAGTGGAGCGTGATCCTGGCGGGCCTCAAGTGCGTGTCGGGCAAGCCGATCGTCAACTCGATCAGCCTCAAGGAAGGCGAGGCGCCGTTCCTTGAGCAGGCGCGGACCGCGCGGGCGTTCGGCGCGGCGGTGGTGGTGATGGCGTTCGACGAGGTCGGACAGGCCGACACGGCGGAGCGCAAGGTCGAGATCTGCGGGCGGGCCTATGACCTGCTGACGGGCGACGGCTTCCCGCCCGAGGACATCATCTTCGACCCCAACGTCTTCGCGGTGGCGACCGGGATCGACGAGCATCGCCGCTATGCGCTTGACTTCATCGAGGCGTGCCGGGCGATCCGCGCACGCTGCCCCGGGGCGCATCTCTCGGGCGGGCTGTCGAACCTCAGCTTTTCGTTCCGCGGCAACGAGCCGGTGCGGCGGGCGATGCACTCGGTGTTCCTCTACCATGCGATTCCCGCCGGGCTCGACATGGCGATCGTCAACGCCGGGCAGCTCGACGTCTACGACGCGATCGACCCCGAGCTGAGGAACGCCTGCGAGGACGTGATCCTCGACCGCAACGAGGAGGCGACCGAGGCGCTGATCGCGATCGCCGAGCGCTTCCGCGGGACCGACGCGGCGGTCGAGGTGGCGCAGGCGGCATGGCGCAGCTGGCCGGTCCGCGAGCGCCTCGCCCATGCGCTGGTCAAGGGCATCGACGCGCACATCGTCGACGACACCGAGGAAGCGCGGCACACGGTCAAGCGGCCGATCGAGGTGATCGAGGGCCCGCTGATGGACGGGATGAACATCGTCGGCGACCTGTTCGGGTCGGGCAAGATGTTCCTCCCCCAGGTGGTCAAGTCGGCACGGGTGATGAAGAAGGCGGTGGCGCATTTGCTGCCCTTCATCGAGGCCGAGAAGCAGGCGGGCGAGAGCGCCGGCAAGGGCCGGGTCGTGATGGCGACGGTCAAGGGCGACGTTCACGACATCGGCAAGAACATCGTCGGCGTGGTCCTGCAATGCAACGGCTTCGAGGTGATTGACCTTGGCGTCATGACGCCGTGGCCCAAGATCCTCGAGGCGGCGAACGAGAACAAGGCCGACATGATCGGCCTGTCGGGGCTGATCACGCCGAGCCTCGACGAGATGGTGACCGTGGCCGAGGAGATGGAGCGGGCGGGGATGATCCGGCCGCTGCTGATCGGCGGGGCGACCACCAGCCGGGCGCATACCGCGCTGAGGATCGCGCCGCGCTATTCGGGGCCGGTGATCCACGTGCTCGACGCCAGCCGCGCGGTCGGCGTGGCAAGCGCACTGGTCAGCGACGGGCCGCAGAAGTCCGAGCTGATCGGGCGCACCGCGAGCGACTATCAGCAGCTCCGCGAGCAGCGTGAGGGGCGCGGGCAGAGCGACCTGTCGCCGCTGGCCGAGGCCCGTCGCAACCGCTTCGACGGCGATTCGGCAGGACCAATGCCGCGGCCGCGCGCACCGGGCCTGCACCGGTTCGACCAGTGGGACCTCGCCGATCTCCGCCAGGTGATCGACTGGACGCCGTTCTTCCGCGCCTGGGAGCTGCACGGCACCTATCCCGCGATCCTCGACGATGCGGTGGTCGGCAAGGAAGCGCGGACGCTGTTCCACGATGCCGAGGCGATGCTCGACCGGATCATCGAGGAGCAGTGGCTAGTCGCGAGGGGCGCCATCGGGCTGTGGCCGGCGCGGCGCGACGGGGATGATGTCGTCGTCACTCCTGGTCCGCAGGCGGGAGGGGAGCCGGATGTCCGCCTGCCGTTCCTCCGCCAGCAGGTGAAGAAGCGCGAGGGGCGGGCGAACATGTGCCTTGCCGACTTCATTGCGGAGGAGGGCGACTGGCTCGGCGGCTTCGCGGTCGCGATCCACGGGATCGAGCCGCATCTCGAGCGCTTCAAGGCGGCGCACGACGATTACAGCGATATCCTCTTGAAGAGTCTCGCCGACCGGCTGGCCGAGGCCTTCGCCGAGCGGCTGCACCAGCACGTCCGGACCGAGCTTTGGGGCTATGCGCCGGGCGAGAACTGCACGAACGAGGAGCTGATCCGCGAGCGCTACCAGGGCATCCGGCCGGCTCCGGGCTATCCGGCCTGTCCCGACCACAGCCTCAAGCCGATTCTGATGGGGCTGCTCGGGAGCGACGCGGCGGGGATCCGGCTGACCGAGAGCTTCGCCATGCTTCCCGCCTCGGCGGTGTCGGGCTTCTACTTCGCGCATCCGGACAGCGCCTATTTCGGAGTCGCGCGGATCGGGCAGGACCAGCTCGAGGAATATGCGGCGCGGCGCGGGGTCGATATCGAGACGGCGTCGCGGTGGCTTCGGCCCAACCTCGACTGAGGACCGTATCGCGCGGCGCTTCGCGCGCGGCCCGCGATGCCCTAGGGCGTTGACGATGCGGTTGCTCCTAGCGTTCTTCGCCCTGATCTTCGCCTTGCCTGCGGCGGCACAGCTGGGCTCGGCGGTGCCGAACATCCGGCCCGAGCTGGTCGCCGAGGGGCCGGCAATCCCCGGTCGCGAGGTCGAGCTCGCGATCCTGATGACCCCCAACGAGGGGTGGCACGGCTATTGGGAAAATCCGGGCGACGCTGGGCAGCCGATGCAGGTGCAGTGGGAGCTTCCCGCGGGCGCCGAGGCGGGGCCGCTGCGCTATCCGGTGCCGATTCGGCTGACCATCGCGGGGCTGATGAACTATGTGTTCAAAGGGCCTTATGCGGTGCTGGTCCGGCTCAAGGTGCCCGAGGGCGCGACGGGCACGCTGCCGGTGCGCGCCGACCTCAGCTATCTCGCCTGCACCGACCAGGTGTGCGTTCCCGAGCGCGGCTCGGTGGCGCTCAACCTGCCGGTCGGGACGGGGCCGCGCGACCCGCGCTTCGATGGGTGGCGGTCGAAGCTGCCGCGGCCGATCGGCGCGCAGGCGACCTATGCCGTGGCGGGCGAGCGCCTTCGTATCGCGGTGCCGCTTCCGGCTTCGGTGCCGGTCGGCGAGCCCTATTTCTTCCCGCTGACCGACGGGGTCGCGCGCTACGCCGAGCCGCAGGCGTTCCGGCGGAGCGGTGACTATCTGGTGGCGGAGCTGGCGCTGAAGTCGGCGCCGGGCGGGCCGATCGCGGGGGTGGTCGAGCTCGGCGACGGGCGCGGGCTCGCGGTCGAGGCGCGGCTAGGACCGGTGCCGAGCGGCGGGCGGACGATTGGCGGCGAGGAGCCGTGGCGCGTGCTCGGGCTGGCGCTGCTCGGAGCAATCCTCGGCGGGCTGATCCTCAACCTCATGCCCTGCGTGTTCCCGATCCTGGCCCTGAAGGGGATGGCACTGGCGAGAGCCGGGGGCGACGAGCGGCACGCCCGGGCCGATGCGCTGGCCTATCTGGCGGGCGCGGTGGTGGGCACGGGCGCGCTCGGCGCGGTGCTTCTCGCGCTTCGGGCGGGCGGGAGCGCGGCGGGCTGGGCGTTCCAGCTCCAGGACCCGCGGACGATCCTGGTGCTGGCGGTGCTTGCCGGCGCGATCACGCTCAACCTTCTCGGGGTGTTCAAGCTGCCGGTGCTCGGCGGCGAGGCGAGCCCGAGGGGCGGGTTCGCGACCGGGGCGCTGGCGGCGTTCGTCGCGACACCCTGCGCCGGGCCGTTCATGGGCGCGGCGCTGGGGACGGCGCTGCTGCTCCCGGCTGCGGGCGCGCTGCTGGTGTTCGCCGGACTGGGCCTCGGGCTGGCGTTGCCGTTCGTGGCGCTGACCTTCGTTCCGGCGCTCCGGCGGCGGCTGCCGAAGCCCGGCAAGTGGATGCTGACGCTGCAGCGCGTGCTTGCGGTGCCGATGGGGCTGACCGCGCTGGCGGCGCTCTGGCTGCTGTGGCGGCAGGCGGGTGACAAGGCGCTGATGGTCGGGATCGCCGCGTTGCTGGTGGTCGGCCTGCTGCTGTGGCTGGCGGGACGGGTGCAGCGCGAGGGGCGCGCGGTCTGGGCACTCGGACTGGCTGTCGTGGGCGCGACGATCGGCTTCGCGCTGCCGCTTCCGGGTGGCTCGTCCGCGGCGAGCCGGGTGGCCGGCGAGCACGAGGCCTGGAGCGAGGCCAAGGTCGCGGCGGCGGTCAGCGCCGGGCGGCCCGTGTTCGTCTATTTCACCGCCGACTGGTGCCTGAGCTGCAAGGTCAACGAGACCACCACCATCGGCCGCGACAATGTCCGCGACGCGCTGAAGAAGGGCGGAGTCGAGGTGCTGGTCGCCGACTGGACCGAGGCCGACCCGGCGATCTCCCGCTTCCTCGACGCGCGCGGCCGGGCGGCGATCCCGCTCTACCTATGGTACCGGCCAGGGCAGGCCGAGCCCGAGGAGCTGCCGCAGGTGCTGACCCCGGCGATGCTGATCGAGCGGGCGGAGCGGCGCTGATTAGATGACCCTCCCCATCGCGGTGCGGCGGGGGAGCTTCTATTTGCGCTCCCACACCTTGCGACCGGCGATCCAGGTTTCGAGCACCTGGGTCCGGGCGAGGTCGTGGGGGGTGACGTCGGCGACGGGACGGTCGACGAGGATGAAGTCGGCGCGCTGGCCGGGGTCGAGCGCGCCCATCTGCCGCTCGGCGAAGCTCGCCCAGGCGGCGTCGCGGGTGAAGCCGGCGAGTGCCTGGCCGAAGCTCAGCCGTTCCTGCGGGCGCCAGCCGCCGGCGGGCTGGTCGTCCAAGCCCTGCCGGCTGACCGCCGCGGCGAGGCCGGGGAAGGGATTGGGATCCTCGACCGGGAAGTCGGAGCCGAGGGGCAGGTGGCGGCCGCCCTTCGACAGCGTCGCCCAGGCGTAGGCGCCGCCGAGGCGGTCGGGGCCGAGACGGGCTTCGGCCATGGTCCGGTCGCTGGTCTGGTGGACCGGCTGCATCGAGGGGACGACCCGGCCCGCGGCGAAGCGGCGAAGGTCCTTCACGTCGACGATCTGGGCATGCTCGACCCGGCAGCGCCGGTCGCCGGTGCCGCAGCCGGCGGCGGCGAATGCGGAGAGGACCATGTCGTTGGCGGCGTCGCCGATCGCATGGACCGCGACCTGCTTGCCCATCGCGAGCGCAGCGCGCGCCTGCACGCGAAGCTCGGCGGGAGTGATCAGCGGAAGGCCGCGGGTATGCGGCGCGTCGGCGTAGGGGCGCTTGAGCCAGGCGCCGCGCGAACCGAGCGCGCCGTCCGAGTAGAGCTTGACCCCGATGAGGGGGACGAAGCTGCTGCCCGCGGATGCCGGCGCGGCGGCGATGCGCCGGAGCTCGGCGCTCCCGGCGGCATAGCTGAAGATGCGCAAGGGAAGAGTCCCGGTCGCGCTGGCGCGGTTCATCGCGGTCCAGTCGTCGAAGCTGGTGCCCATGTCGGCCACGGCGGTGAGGCCCTTGGAAAGCAGGGCCTGCTGCGCGCGCTGGAGCGCGGCGTCACGCATGGCGGCGGTCGGCGCGGGAATATGGCGGTCGACCAGAGTGGTGGCGGCGTCGACGAACAGGCCGTCGCGGATCTCGCCGCCGGACGGCGCCTTCGTCGCGGACGTCACGCCGGCGGCCTTGAGCGCGGCGCTGTTGGCCACCGAGGCGTGGCCGTCGACCCGCTCGAGCCAGACCGGGCGGCCGGGTACCGCGGCGTCGAGGTCGGCGCTGGTCGGGAAGCGCTTGTCGGCCCACAACTCCTGGTTCCAGCCGCGGCCGGTGATCCACGGCAGGTCCGGGTTGGCGGCGGCATAGGTGCGAAGGCGCTGCTGGAGCTCGGCGAGGCTGGAGGCTCCGGTGAGGTCGAGCTGCCCGAGCGCGAGGCCATAGCCCATGACATGGCCGTGGGCGTCGATCAGGCCCGGAAGCAGGGTCTTGCCGCCGCCATTGAGGACCCGGGTGCCGGCGGGGAGCTTGAACTGCTCGCCGTGGAGGACGCGCTTCACCGTTCCGTCGTCGCCGACGAGAAGGCCGGTGAAGCGCTCGATCCCGCGCCCGGGGGTGGCGCGGACGCCGTTGACGTTGGTGACGAGGAGGTCGGCCGCGGCCGGAGTGGCGAACGCGAGGGCAAGGCCTGCGCTGAGGAGGAGCCTGGAGATCATGGAGGCAGGCCTAGCATTGTCTGGGCCGGAGGGAAGGTCTAGCGCAAGGCGCGACATGACAGTGCCCACCATCGCCGACATCCATGCCGCCGCCGAGCGTATCGCGGGCGCGGTCGAAAAGACTCCCTGCCTCAAGAGCCGGACGCTGTCCGAGATCGTCGGAGCGGAGGTCTGGCTGAAGTTCGAGAACCTCCAGTTCACCGCGGCCTACAAGGAGCGCGGCGCCCTCAACAAGCTGCTCCAGCTGGGCGAGGAGGAGCGGGCCAAGGGCGTGATCGCGGCGAGCGCGGGCAACCATGCCCAGGCGGTCGCCTATCATGGCAAGCGGCTCGGCATTCCGGTCACCATCGTCATGCCGACCAACACCCCGCTGATGAAGGTCGCGCAGACCGAGGAACATGGCGCCCGGGTGATCCTCCAGGGGCAGCGCTTCGACGACGCCTATGCCCGGGCGCGCGAGCTCGAGGCCGAGGAAGGGCTGGTGTTCGTCCATCCGTTCGACGATCCCGACATCGTCGCGGGCACGGGCACCATCGCGCTCGAGATGCTCGAAGCGGTCCCCGACCTCGACACATTGGTGGTGCCGATCGGCGGCGGCGGGCTGATCAGCGGGATCGCCATCGCGGTCCGCGCGCTTCGCCCGCAAGTCGAGATCATCGGGGTCGAGGCCGAGCTCTACCCGAGCATGAAGAATGTGGTCGAGGGCGGCGAGAAGGCGATCGGCGGCGACACGCTGGCCGAGGGCATTGCTGTCAAGGAGCCGGGCAAGCTGACCCGGGCAATCATCCGCGACCATGTCGACCGGATCGAGCTCGTCAGCGAGAAGGACCTCGAGCATGCGGTCGCGCTGCTGGTGGCGATCGAGAAGACCGTGGTCGAAGGGGCGGGCGCGGCCGGGATGGCGCTTCTGCTCGCGAACCCCGAGCGCTTTGCCGGACGCAAGGTCGGGACCGTGCTGTGCGGGGGGAACATCGACACGCACCTCCTCGCCAACGTGCTGATCCGCGAGCTGGTGCGCTGCGGGCGGATCGCGCGGCTCAAGATCGGGGCGCAGGACCAGCCGGGCGCACTGGCCTCGATCACCGCCTGCTTCCACGCCGCTGGGGTCAACATCATCGAGACCAACCACCAGCGGATCTTCTCCAAGCTGCCGGCCAAGGACACGGTGATCGAGGTCGAGTGCGAGGCGCGCGACGCGCAGGCGATCGACGCGCTGGTCGAGCGGCTGGAGCAGAAGGGCTTCGTGGTCGAGCGGGCCGAGCTGGACTAGCCCGCGCGGCGAACTAGTTGGCGCCCTCCCGCTCGCAGGCGGCGATCTGGAGGAGCATCATGCCGGTCGCGAGGAAGCTTGCGGCGAGGATCCAGGAGAAGCTGGCGACGAGGTCGCTGGTGGTCCCGAACAGCGCGACGATGATGCTCGCGATCGGCAGCCCGACGAGCAGGATGGCGGCGAGCGCGAGGTCGGTGGCAGCGGCGATCCCGGTCCAGCGGCGAACGGCGGAGGCACCGGCGCGAAGCGTCGCGAGGGTCAAGGCGGCGACCCGCATCACCAGCCAGAAGGTGACCACCGTCAGGTTGGGAAGGAAGCGGGTCTCGTCACGGGCGAGGAACATGGCGCCGGCGACGAGCGTCGCGACCCCGGCGAGGGTCGCGGGAATGCGGGCGGCACGCCGTCCAGTCGCGGCGATCACCTCGACGATACCGGCGAGCAGGAGAAGGATCCCGACCACCAAGGCTCCGCTCGATGCGCCGACTTCGGGGAGGAGCAATGCGGCGGCGCCGAGCAGCAGGATCAGCCAGCCGCAAAGCGCGGTCATTCGAGCTCGGCGCTGATCCACGGACAAGGTCATTGCAGATGGGAAACAAGATTGGTCGGCGGCAAGTTCCCTGGCCTCCTTCAATCGGAATTTCCGGTCGTATCGGCGAGAATGATTTGTTTGGTCGCGGCCAGTGCGGGAGCTAGGGCTGGATCGACGAATCCGTACATATCGAGGAGGCACTTTCATGGACGCGAAGACCGGCGAGCTCGGCGGCGGCTGCCCTTATCATCAGGAAGCCAAGGCGCGCTCCCTCCTGGGGCGCCAGAACAAGGATTGGTGGCCGGAAGCGCTGCCCGTCGACATCCTCTCCCAGGGCGGCATGTCGCCCGATCCGATGGGCGCGGACTTCAACTATGCCGAGGCGTTCAACGCGCTCGACTATGACGCGCTCAAGGCCGACCTCACCGCGCTGATGACCGACAGCAAGCCGTGGTGGCCGGCCGACTACGGGCACTATGGTCCGTTCATGATCCGCATGGCGTGGCACGCGGCGGGCACCTATCGCACCGCCGACGGGCGTGGCGGCGCCAACTCGGGCCAGCAGCGCTTCGCCCCGCTCAACAGCTGGCCGGACAACGGCAACCTCGACAAGGCCCGCCGCCTGCTCTGGCCGATCAAGCAGAAGTACGGCAAGAACATCAGCTGGGCCGACCTGTTCATCCTCGCCGGCAATGTCGCGATCGAGAGCATGGGCGGACCGGTGTTCGGCTTCGGCGGCGGTCGCCGCGACGTGTTCGAGCCCGAAAGGGACATCTACTGGGGCGCCGAGGAGCAGTGGGTCGCGGCCGAAGAGACCCGCATCCAGCCCGAGCATGAAAAGGAGCTCGAGCATCCGCTGGCGGCGATCCAGATGGGCCTCATCTACGTCAACCCCGAAGGCCCGGGCGGCAACCCCGACCCGATGCAGTCGGCGCGCGACATCAAGATCACCTTCGAGCGCATGGCGATGAACCATGAGGAGACCGTCGCGCTGACCGCCGGCGGCCATACCTTCGGCAAGGCGCATGGCGCGGGCGACGCCAGCCTGGTGGGCGATGCTCCGGAAGGCGCGGACATCGCGATGATGGGCCTCGGCTGGACCAGCACCCACGAGAGCGGGATGGGCGAGCACACCATCACCAGCGGCATCGAGGGCGCCTGGGTGAACACTCCGACCGAGTGGAGCGAGAACTATTTCCGGCTTCTGCTCGACTATGAGTATGAGCTGGTCCGCTCTCCGGCAGGTGCCCAGCAGTGGCAGCCGATCAACCAGCGCGAAGAGGACATGGCGCCCGACGCGCACGTCCCCGGCAAGCTGGTCCCGACGATGATGACCACCGCCGACATGGCGCTCAAGGTCGATCCGGAATTCCGCAAGATCAGCGAGAAGTTCCGCAACGACCATGAGGCATTCAAGGACGCCTTCGCCCGCGCCTGGTTCAAGCTGACCCACCGCGACATGGGTCCGAAGGTCCGCTACCTCGGGCCGGAGGTGCCGGCCGAAGACCTCATCTGGCAGGATCCGGTGCCCGCCGGCGCCAAGCCGAGCGAAGCCGACGTGGCCGCGTTCAAGGACAAGATCCTGAACTCGGGCCTGACGGTCAGCCAGCTGGTCAAGGCGGCCTGGGCGTCGGCCTCGACCTATCGCAAGAGCGATCACCGCGGCGGCGCCAACGGTGCCCGGGTCCGGCTCGAGCCGCAGCGCGGCTGGGAAGTCAACGAGCCCGAGGAGCTTGGCGCCGTTCTTGCCAAGATCGACGAACTGCGCGGGTCGATGTCGGTCGCGGACGCGATCGTGCTCGCCGGTTCGGCGGCGGTCGAGAAGGCGGCGCGCGATGCCGGCTTCGACATCAGCGTTCCGTTCACCGGTGGCCGCGGCGACGCGACTCAGGAGTGGACCGACGCCGAGAGCTTCGCGGTAATGGAACCGGCGGCCGACGGCTTCCGCAACTATCTCAAGACCAAGCACAGCGTCCGTACCGAGGAACTGCTGCTCGACCGGGCCTCGCTGCTCGGCCTGTCAGTGCCCGAGATGGCGGTGCTGGTCGGCGGCCTGCGGGTGCTCGGTGCCAACTACCAGAACCGGCCGGAAGGCGTGCTGACCAATCGCGTCGGCCAGCTGACCAACGACTTCTTCGTCAACCTGTTCGACAACGACACCTTCTGGGAGGTGGTCGACACCAGCGCCGACGAGGAGTTCATCGGCTACGACCGCGGCGGCCGGACCGAGAAGTGGCGGGCGACCCGCACCGACCTCATCTTCGGTTCGAACAGCCAGCTTCGCGCCACGGCGGAAGTCTATGCCGAGCGCGGCAACGAGGCGCTGTTCGTGCGGCACTTCGTCGACGCCTGGGTGAAGGTGATGAACGCCGACCGCTTCGACCTGCTTTCGGCGGACGAAGTGTCGGCGGATCAGGCCGGCGACGGGACCAACACCGGGGTCTAAGACCCTGCGACAAGCAAGAGGGCCGGCGGAGCGATCCGCCGGCCCTTTTTCATGTCCGAAGCCGTCGCAGCTCCGCCGCGAGGAGCCGGAACTCCTCCTCGCGCGGTGAGCCCGGACGCCAGATGAGCGCGACCTGGCGGGCGGCATGGTCGGAGACGAGCGGGTGGACCTCGACCGTGGTGCCGTCGAGCAGCCCGGCGTCGAGCGCCATCTGCGGGACCAGAGTCACGCCAAGCCGGTTGTCGACCATCTGCACCAGCGTGTGCAGCGAGGTGCCGAGCATCATCGCCGAGGAGCGCATCTCGGGCCGGTTGCAGGCCGCGAGCGCATGATCCTTGAGGCAATGACCGTCCTCGAGCAGCAGCATCCGGGCGGCGTTGAGGTCCTCGGGGCGGACGTCGCCATCCGGCACCTCGCCCTGCGGCGCCGCGACCAGCAGCGAATCCTCGAACAATGGCTCGGAGGCGATCTCGCCGCATTCGAACGGCATGGCGAGGAGGACGCAGTCGACGTTGCCGCGATGGAGGCTGTCGCAGGCGGAAGCGCTCGGTTCCTCGCGCAGGAACAGCTTGAGCTGGGGGTGCGCGGCGCGGAGGGCCGGAAGCAGCGGCGGCAGGAGGAAGGGGGCGATGGTCGGAATCACCGCCATCCGAAGTTCGCCGGTCAGCGGCTCGCGCTCGGCCCGGGCAAGATCGGCCAGTTCCTCGGCCTGGCGAAGGACGATGCGCGCCTTGGCGACGATCCGCGCGCCGAGTGGCGTGAAGCGGATCACCCGGCGCGAGCGCTCGACGAGGGTCGAGCCGAGCAGGCTCTCGAGCTCGCGGAGCGAGGCAGAGAGGGTCGACTGGGTGATGAAGCAGCTCTCCGCCGCCTTCCCGAAGTGGCCATGGTCGTTGAGCGCGACCAGATATTGCAGCTGGCGAAGGGTGGGGAGGTAGCTCATCATCGCTTTCTTCGATTGGAGTGAGCGCTGTAAGTTGTTGGAGCGAACAACGCAAAGCGCCTAGGGCATATGACAACGGGATGCATGTTCCCCCTGCATGCAGGCCCGGGCCGCCGCCGCCTCACCGATCTGGCCTTCCCCTTGGACCAGGCACATTGCGCGGCGGCGGCCACTTCTCCCATCCGCTTGACCAATCCTGTCTTAGGTATGTAATACACCTCGACGAGAGTTGAGGGGGTAGCGATGCGTGTAGTGGTGGCTGGGCTGATGGTGGCGGTCGCGGGCAAGGCGGCGGCGGTGCCGGCGGGCTTCGCGAATACGGCGGGACGGATCATCGCCGCCGACGCACCGGCGAACGGGCCCGGGGTCAGCGCGGTGGTCAGCGAGAACGGCCGGATCGTGTGGAAGGGCGCGTCGGGCAGGGCCGACAGTGCCGGCGCGCCGCTCAAGGCCGACAGCCTGTTTCGCTACGCCTCGATCAGCAAGCAGTTCACCGCCGCGCTGATCCTCAAGCTCGCCGAGGAGGGCAAGCTGTCGCTCGATGACACGCTCGGCAAGCTGCTCCCGGGCGAGACGCCGCCCGCCTGGCACCCGGTAACGGTGCGGCAGCTGCTCAACCACACGTCGGGGATTCCGAGCTACACGGGCAAGCCCAGCTTCATGGCCGAGGCGAGCACCGCCAGGGCGATCAGCACGCAGGGGCTGATCGACGTCACCCGCGACGACCCGCTCGACTTCGCGCCGGGCACCGAGTTTCGCTACAACAATACCGGCTACGTGCTCCTCTCGGCGATCGCCGAGAAGCTGACCGGCAAGCCCTGGTATGCCGCGCTCAGGGAGCGGATTACCGGGCCGCTCGGGCTGAACAGCATCCGCTGCGGGTGCGAGCCGGGACCGGCGGTGGTCGAAGGCTTCGGCGCCGAGGGGCGGCCGGCACAGCGGATCGACATGAGCGTTCCGAGCGGGGCGGGGGCCCTCGTCGGGAGCGCCGCCGATCTCGCCCGCTGGGGCGCGGCGCTCCACGGCGGCAAGGTGCTGAAGCCGGCGAGCTACCAGGCGATGATCACCCCGATCCCGCCCAAGGGCGTGTCCATGGCTTATGGCTTCGGGCTCACCCGTGGCGAGGTGCGCGGCGTGCCGACGATCGGGCACAATGGCGGCATCTTCGGCTTCAACACCGAGAGCCTCTACAGTCCCGACAAGAAGATCTTCGTCGCGGTCCTCGCGAACAGCGACTCGCGCGAACCGGGCGCCGACACGACCGCGCGTCGGCTGCTCGCGGCGGCGGCGGGCGTCGCCTTCCCCGAACTTCGCGCGCAGCCACTCGACCTCAAGGCGGCCGAGCCCTTCTTCGGCGTCTATCGCGACGCCAGGACCGAGCGGCGCTTCTATGCGAAGGACGGCAAGCTCTTCACGCAGCGGACCGGGGCCGATCCGCTCGAAGTCTATGCGGCCGGGGGCGGGCGCTACTTCTACGGGCCGTCGTCGCTGACCTATTTCGAGGTCGGGCGCGATGGCGCCGGAAAGCCCCGCCTGACCTTCCATCCGGAGGGCCAGGTCACCGGGATCGAGGCGGCCTGGACGGGCGCGGCGAGTGGGCCGGCGGCAGCGGCGGCCGTCGTTCCGGTGGCGCAGCTCGACCTCCTTGCCGGCGAGTATGCGACCGGGCCGGCGGTGATGACCATCGCCCGCAACGGCGAAAAGCTGACGGGCCAGCTGACCGGCCAGTCGCCGATCGGGCTCGAGGCGATCGGGCCGCGCGAGTTCCGCACGGTCGGGGTCGATGCCAGGCTGACCTTCGTCGAGGAGGGCGGGCGGATCGTCCGGGTGGTGCTCAACCAGAACGGGCGAACCATCCCGTTCGAGCGCCGCTGAGGATCAGTCGCGCAAGGGGGCGCCGGCAAGGCCCTCGATCTGGGTGACCGCCACTTCGCGGACGGCCTCGCGGTCGAGCCCGCAGGCGCGCGCCACCTCTTCGCCGGCAAGGCTGTCGCCGATCGCCAGCAGGGTCAGGCCCATCGTCATCGCGTCGACCGGCCGGGTGTCGCCGAGTGCGCGCATCATCCGGATGACCCGCTCGATGGTGGCGATGACCGGCTCGAGCGCCTCGCGCTGGCGAGTCAGCGCGATCCAGCCGATGAGCTCGCCCGCGCCCTCGCGGCGGAAGGCCTCGAACATCGCGTCGACCACGTCGCGCTCGGTGCCCTTGCCGTCTCGGCGCTGCTGGATCGCGCCCTCGATCGAGGCCGAGACGGTCTGAGCGATGTCCTCGGCGAGCGCGCGCTGGAGCCCGGCGGCCGAACCGAAGTGGTGAAGCAGGTTGGCGTGGGTCCGGCCGACCCGGCGCGCGACCGCCTGCAGCGTCACCGCCGCGGCGCCCTCGCGCTTGAGGAGGTCGCGGGCCGCCGCCATCGCCGCCGCCCGGCTCTGCTCGGGCGAAACTCTTTTCCGCTCCAGTGGTTTTATTGACATTATTGTAAGCAATCGCCAGTTAGCTGTCGCAGATCATTCTTCGTGGCTAGGGAGTGGAGGACGAGCATGGGCGTGGCAAGTCTCGAGCGTGTGCCGGTGACCCCGCAGGACCTCACCATCACGCCGCGCGACCGGCGCTTCGGACGCGAGGAGCGGACCCCGCGCTGGTGGCTCAACAATTCGCCCTACGAAACCGCGCTGTTCAACGCGCTGTCGGCGACCTTCCCCAAGGGCGAGGCCTATTTCATCGAGAGCATCCGCGCCTTCCGCGAGCAGGCGGACGAGAAGCTCGGCGGCGAGATCAAGGCCTTCACCACGCAGGAGGTGATCCACAGCCGCGAGCATGTCGCCTTCAACAAGCGGGCGGTGGAAGCGGGCTACGACCTCGAGCCGCTCGAGCGGACGGTGCAGGAGAGCCTCGACCTGCTGAAGGGGCGGCCGCCGATCCTCGACCTCGCGGCGACCATGGCGCTCGAGCATTTCACCGCGATCATCGCGCACGAGCTGCTGGCCAACCCGCAACATCTCGCCAATGCCGACCCGGCGACCGCCGACCTGTGGCGCTGGCACGCGGTCGAGGAGATCGAGCACAAGGGCGTCGCCTACGACACCTGGCTTGCCGCGACCAAGGACTGGAGCCGGTGGAAGCGGTGGAAGGTCAAGTCGATCCTGATGCTGCTGGTGACCCGCAACTTCGTCCAGCACCGGACTGAGGGCGTGCTCGAGCTGCTCCGGCAGGACGGGATCACCGGGCTTCGGGCCTGGGCGGGCGCGCTGTGGACAATGTGGGGTCGGCCGGGGATCTTCCGCAAGGTCGGCGCGGCCTGGCTGCACTATTTCCTGCCCGGATTCCATCCGTGGAACGAGGACGACCGGGCGCTGATCCGCGGCTGGGACGCGACCTACGACTATCGCCAGGAGCCGCCGCAACGGCGGGTGCGCTCGGCGGCGTAAGGCAACGTCAGCGCTTACGCGCTGCCACCTCCCCATTCCGCCGTGCGGAACAGGGAGGATGACTCAAGCCGCCAGCACCTGCTCCTCGCAGCCGAGGTCGAGGGTGAACAGCCGGCACAGCTGGGCACCGCCGCGGGCGCAACTGTGGCGGGGCGCGGTCCGGCCGGTGGGGCTGAAGCCGAGCTTCTCGAGCACCCGCCCGCTCGCGGGATTGTCGATGAAGTGTCCGGCCTCGAGCCGCCCGAGCTCGAGCGTGCGGGCGATCTCGATCAGCTGGCGGCCGGCCTCGACCGCATAGCCCTGGCCCCAGTGCGCACGCGCGATCCAGTAGCCGATCTCGATCGCGCCGCCCGGCGTGCGGGCGAAGCCGCAGGCGCCGACCAGTTCGGGCGCACCGTCGGTACGGCGGAAGAGCAGGAAGGTCGGGAGCAAGGGGTCCTGCGGCGCGGACAGGAAGGCCGCGGCCTCGGCCTCGCCATAGGGCCATGGGGCGCTTGCGAGATTGCGGACGATCGCCTCGTCGCCGATGGCGCGGGCGAGCGCGGGCGCATCCTCGGCCCAGCCGGGTCTCAGCAGCAGTCTCTCGGTACGAGCGAACATGATTGGACCTTCCCTTCCCCGAGGCCCGGCTAGCCGGACCTGATGACAGTTTCGGGAGAAGAAAAAGAAAGGGAGAAGAGGGGGCTTCCCTCTTCTCCCTTTCCAGGTCCGGTAATGATCGGTCCTGATCCGGGCTGCCCCCTCCTGGGACGGCCCGTCATCGACCAATCCCTATTCGGCTGCGTCCGCCATCGGCGCCATGGTAAGCGCTTCGACGTGCACAAACTTGCGGCCTTGGCGGCCGTCGCGAAACGCGACTTTGCCGTCCGCAAGCGCGAACAGTGTGTGATCCTTGCCGAGGCCGACATTGGTGCCCGGATAGACGCGGGTGCCGCGCTGGCGCACGATGATGTTGCCGGCAAGGACGTTCTCGCCGCCGAACTTCTTCACGCCGAGCCGCTTGCTCTCGGAATCACGGCCGTTACGCGACGAGCCGCCTGCCTTCTTATGTGCCATGGTGTGTTACGCCTTCGGAGTCTTCTTGGCCTTGCCCTTAGCAGGCGCAGCATCCTGAGTCGAGTTGGTCACGTCCTGCGTGGCCTCGGTGCCGGCATCGGCGGGGACGACGCCCTCGCTCGAAGCGACCGTGCTCTCGTCGATCTCGGTCGGGGCCGGAGCGGCCTTGGCCTTCTTCGGCGCCTTCTTGGCGTCGCCGTCGGCGGCCTTCTGCTGCTTCTCGCCGCCGATCGACACGATCTTGAGGATCGTGTGCTGCTGGCGGTGGCCCGCCTTGCGGCGATAGTTGTGGCGGCGACGCTTCTTGAAGACGGTGACCTTCTCGCCCTTCGCCTGGGCGATGATCTCGGCGGCGACGGTCAGGCCGTCGGTGCCCTTGAGGTCCGAGCCGTCACCGGCGAGCAGGACGTCGGAGATGGTGATGCTGTCACCGGCATTGCCGTCCAGCTTCTCGACGACGATCTTGTCTCCCGGCGACACGCGATACTGCTTGCCGCCGGTGCGCACGATAGCGAACATGGGCCTCTTCTCTTTTCTTGTTCGAATACGAATCTAAGGATCCCATGCGGAGGCGTGGCGCCGGCCCGCGCGGGAAGAGCGTGCCCCCTAAGTCGTCAGGCGCGGAACGTCAACCGACGGGATAGGCGGTCGAACTCTTGCAGCGCTCCATCGCGAACTTGGAAGTGACGTTCTTCAGCGGACCGGCGGCGATCAGCTGTTTGTAGAAGAGGTCGAAGTGACCCATGTCGCGGACCGCGACGCGGAGCCAATAGTCGGTCTCGCCCGCCATCCGGACGACTTCCAGCACCTCGGGGAGGTCGGCGACTCCGGCGAGGAAGCGCTGCTGCCACTCGGGGCTGTGGTCGCGCGCCTCGACCTCGATGAAGACGATGAGGTCGAGCCCGAGCGCGCGCGGATCGACCAGCGCGACGGTCTTCTCGATCACCCCGGCGGCGCGGAGCTTCTGGATCCGGCGCCAGCAGGGGGTCGGGGAGAGTCCGACCTTCGCGCCGATCTCGGCGACGGGCATGGTCGCGTCCTGCTGGAGGATGGCGAGGATCCGGCGATCGGTCTGGTCCATTTTCATTTGGGGGCGAAAATGAGCAAGAAATTGCAGGAACGCAAGTCGGCCTGCATTGCCGATGTTATTCGCGCCACCCTCTTGCCGGCACTGTCGCGGACGGCGATTATCAAGCCGTTCCGAGCGGAAGACGTCTTGATCAGAGCACGCAAGATTATTCCAATTTCGGGATGGCGGGCAGGAGGATCGCCCAGCTGCGTCCTCCTGCCTGCCGCTCCATGTTGACCCCTTGAGAGCCTGGCCCCGGCGGCACCTTGCCGTCGGGGCTTTTTCGTGGGGATTTCCGACGGCTAGGCTGTGGCTTGCACGGCACAATCGGGGACAATCGGAGCGGACGGGAAGCGCGACCGGCGGGGGCGCTGGTCGAGTGCCATCTGTCATGACAGCATCGTGCCACGGCGAGGACGGGGGTCCTCCGATCGAAATGGGGGTTTGAGCATGACCAATCGCACCACGCACCTGCTGCTGACGATCAGCCCGCTCGCGCTGATCGCGGCCACTCCGGCCTTCGCCCAGAACCAGCCGGTCACGACCGCGCCGGTGACCGCCGCGAGCGAAGGGCAGCAGCCGGACGAATCGACCATCGTCGTCACCGGCACCCGCCGCAACGACCGCACCCTCGCCGACTCGCCCGTCCCGATCGACGTCATCGGCGGCGATCAGCTGACCTCCTCGGGCCTCGGCGAGACCAACAAGATCCTCAACAACCTCGTCCCGAGCTTCAACTTCCCGCAGCCGTCGATCGCCGACGGCACCGACGCGGTCCGCCCGGCCTCGCTGCGCGGCCTGTCGCCCGACCAGGTGCTGGTGCTGGTCAACGGCAAGCGCCGCCACGTGTCGGCGCTGCTCAACATCAACGGCACCGTCGGGCGCGGCTCGGCGGCGGTCGACCTCAACAACATCCCGACCCTGGCGATCGAGCGGATCGAGGTGCTGCGCGACGGCGCCGCCTCGCAATATGGCTCGGACGCGATCGCGGGCGTGATCAACGTCAGGCTGAAGCGCGCATCCTCGGGTGGGCGGGCGCAGGCGAGCTACGGCCGCTACGTCACCACCCTCGACGGAGTGGCCAATGTCACCGGCCTCGCGCTGACCGGCGGGCAGCCCTCGCTCGACCCGACCGACGGCCGCTACCTTGCGGTCACCACCGACGGCGAGCGCAAGGTGCGCGACGGCGACCTGTGGACGATCGGCGCCAACCTCGGCGTCCCGCTCACCTCGAGCGGCGGCTTCGTCAACCTGACCGCCGAATATCGCGACCGCGACGCGACCAACCGGCAGGGCTTCGACATCCGTCCCAACTATGCCCGTCCGACGAGCACCACCTTCGACCCGCGCGAGATCACCTTCAACCGGATCAACTTCCGCTACGGCGATGCCAAGACCGAGGATTACGGCTTCTTCCTCAACGGCGGGCTCCCGCTCGATACCGCCGGCGCCGAAATCTACGCCTTCGCTTCGTACAACAAGCGCGACAGCGAGTCGGCGGCCAACTACCGCCAGCAGTCGAACGGGGTGACCGGCGCGGGCGGCGCCAACCGCGACTATTCGACCATCGCGCCCAACACGACGCCGAGCGTCGCCAACTTCACCCCGCTGACCCCCGACGGTTACCTGCCGCTGATCCAGACCGACCTGAAGGACTATTCGGCGACACTCGGCGTGCGCGGCGAGATCGCGGGCTGGAAGGTCGACGGCTCGACCCAATACGGCAAGAACAAGTTCGACTATACGATCGCCGACACGATCAACGCATCGCTCGGCACCGCATCCCCGCGCGTGTTCGACGCCGGCGGGATCGGCTACGGCCAGTTCGTCACCAACCTCGACTTCAGCCGCGAATATCAGGCGGGCTTCGCCAAGCCGCTGAGCGTCGCGGTCGGCGCCGAGTTCCGCCGCGAGGACTTCCAGATCCGGCCCGGCCAGCTCGAATCCTATATTGCCGGACCGCTCTACCGGGCGCCGATCCCGGGCTCGAACCTTGCAGCCTGCACCACGGCGGGCGGCGTGCTTTCGGGGACGACCTGCACCTTCCCGGGCCGCGCCGCGGCGCCGCGCAGCCAGGGTTTCGGCGGCTTCCCGGCGAGCGCGCGGCGTGACGTTTCGCGCAACAACGTCTCGGCCTATGTCGAGCTCGACACCGACCCGCTGCCCGGCTGGACCACCACCGTCGCGGCGCGGTTCGAGCGTTACTCGGACTTCGGAACGTCGCTGAACGGCAAGTTCGCCACCCGCTTCGAGATCTCGCCGGGGATCGCGCTTCGCGGGGCGATCTCGAACGGCTTCCGCGCGCCGTCGCTTCAGCAGCAATATTTCACCACCGTCTCGACCAACTTCATCTCGGGCGTTGCGGTCGACATCCTGACGCTCGGCGTCAACGATCCGGTGGCACAGCGCCTGGGTGCGAAGCCCTTGAAGCCCGAGAAGTCGACCAACCTGTCGGTCGGTGCGACGCTCAACCCGATGCGCGGGCTGACGGTCACGATCGACGGCTACCAGATCAAGCTCAAGGACCGGATCGTCCTGACCGAGAACCTCGGTGCGTCGAGCAACGCGGCGACCGACACGCTGGCACGCGCGCTGATCAACGACACGTCGATCGGCGCCGCGCGCTTCTTCATCAACGGCCTCGATACCACCACGCGCGGGATCGACGTGGTCGGCAACTACCGCTTCGCCGCCGGGCCGAGCCGGTGGACGCTGACCGCGGCCTACAATTACAACAAGAGCGAGATCGATCGCCGCATCGTCGACTTGGGGCCGCTCGCCGCCGCGTCCAACATCGTGCTGTTCGGGCGGGTCGAGGGCATCCGCTTCGAGAAGGGCCAGCCGCGCGACAAGGTCGTCCTGTCGGCCGACGGGCGGATGGGGGCGTTCGGGCTGACCGCGCGCACGACCCGCTACGGCAAGGTGGTGTCGCCCAACACGGCGACGCCGATCAGTGCTCCGACCAGCCTCGACGCTTATGGGCCGGACGACGTCTTCCTCAGCCCCAAGTGGATCACCGACCTCGAGCTGAGGGCAAGCCCGGTCAAGTCGGTCGAAGTGGCGCTGGGCGCGAACAACCTGTTCGACGTCTATCCCGACCGGCTGGCGTTCGGGCCGCGGCCGGCCTCGGTCGGCGGGGTCTATCCGGTGACCCAAGCCTTCCTGCCTTACTCGAACTTCTCGCCCTTTGGCTTCAACGGCCGCTTCCTCTACGGGCGGGTGAGCGTCGACTTCTGATGACATGAATGGACCCCGGAGGCTGGTGCTTCCGGGGTTTTTTCTTGCGCGCTAAGGCCTGAGGTTTCGGCCCACGCCGGGACGGGATTGTCGATTAGTGGCGGTGCTGCGGGCGGAGCGTGTAGCGGCCCGGCGAGAAGCCATCGAAGAGATTGTCGATCGCCGGATGGTCGACCGGCTCGTCCTCATCGTCGACGACGAGGTTCTGCTGGCTGACGTAGGCAACGTAGCTGCCGTCGCCATTCTCGGCGAGCAGGTGGTAGAAGGGCTGGTCCTTGGACGGGCGGATCTCAAGCGGGATCGCCTGATACCATTCCTCGCTGTTGGCGAAGACCGGATCGACGTCGAAGATCACGCCTCGAAAGTCGAGCAGGCGGTGGCGCACCACCTCGCCGATGCCGAAGCGGGCGGTGGCGACCGGAGGGGCCGCGAGATCGGTCATGTCGGAAGAACGCACGTGCGACTGCATGGCTGCAATCTGGCCACGAAAGCGCGCCGCTGCAAGCCCGTCAGAAGGGGATGGGCTCGCCCCGCCAGTCGAAGAAGCCGCCGCTGTCCTGCGGGGTCAGTGCGTCGAGCACGGCGAGCAGCCGTTCCGCCGAGCCGCCGGGCGAGAGCAACTGGCCGTCGGGGACGTTGGCCTGGAACGGGCGGCTCATCCCCGTGTCGACGGTGCCCGGGTGGAGCGCGACGACCACCGCCTCGGGGCGCGTGCGTGCAATCTCGATCGCGGTGGACCGGACCAGCTGGTTAAGCGCCGCCTTGCTGGCGCGATAGCCGTACCAGCCGCCAAGGCGATTGTCGGCGATGCTCCCGACCCGCGCCGAGAGGAGGGCCGTGCGGCTCGGTCCGTCGCGGCGAAGCAGGGGGGCGAAATGCTTGAGGACCAGCGCCGGACCGACCGCATTGACGGCGAAGCTGCGCAGCAGCCGCGCGGGATCGAGCTGGCGAAGCGAGCGCTCGGGCTGGAGGTCCTCGTCATGGAGAAGGCCGGTGGCGACGACCAGCCGGTCGATCGTCCGGCCCTCGAGGCTGGCGGCCGCGGCGGCGATGGTCGCCTCGTCGGTGAGGTCGAGCGCGCCTTGCCGGCGCGACAGGCGGTGGACCGTCTCGCCGCGCTGCTCGAGCCGGTCGGCGAGTGCCAGCCCGATCCCGCCCGAGGCGCCGATGACGACCGAATTCATGCCTTCCGACTAGGCCGGGCGGTCACTCCGGCCAAGCTGGTCCAAGGGGCCGATAATCCATTTGGCAAGGGGAAGCGGCACTGCTAGGGAGCCGCCCGCGACCCCCGGCGAACCCGCCGGGTCCATGTTCTCGTCTAGCGGAGAGGTGGCTGAGTGGTCGAAAGCACCGCACTCGAAATGCGGCGTGCCCTCACGGGTACCGTGGGTTCGAATCCCACCCTCTCCGCCACGACCTTGTTCCGAGCCTGAGGGCCGAAGCCGGCATCGATGCGGTGCGGACGGGACCGATACGGATCATTCGACACTTACCGATCCGCAACCTAGCAGCGCTAGGAAGACGCCGAGCCGTTCAGGCGTCGTTTCTTCCTTTCGGCCGGGCCTCTCCCGGCCCCAGCGGCTCGGGTGCGTTCAATGGTGGGTTTGCAGAACAACAACCGGCTGGTCGCCGCGACGCTCGGAGTGCTTTGCGTGCTCCTCGTCCTGGCGATCGCCAAGATGCAGATCTCGATCATCCGCGCCGACCGGCTCTCCTCCGAGGCGGTGCAGCAGAGCAATGCGCGCGCCCGGACGCTCAGCGAATATTTCGTCATCCTGCAGGACGTGGAAACCGGGCAGCGCGGCTATGTCGTGACCGGCAATCCCGATTTCCTCGAGCCGATGAAGGCGGGCCTGGCACGGGTGGCCGAGGTCGGCACGCGGCTTCGGCAGCAATATGCCGCGGGGAGCAAAGAGGCGGTGCTTGCCGAACATCTCCTGATGGTCGGAGCGGCCAAGGTCCGACATGCGCGCGTGGTCGCCGATCTTCGCGCCCGCGGGCAGACGGACGAGGCTGCGGCCATGATCCGCAACCTCAGCGGGAAGCGGCTGATGGATGACGTGCGCCGCAAGGTGGCGGCGCTCCAGGAGGCGGAAAGGAACGTCTCGCGTGCCATCCTGCTGGCCAGCGCCGTCGACCACGAGCAGCGCCGACTGCGGGTGATCGCGGCGGAAATGGCGCTGCTTCTGACGGCGGGCGCGCTCTTCACCCTGCTTCTCCTGACGCTGACCAAGCTCGACCGGACCAGCCGCACGCGCAACGATTATGCCGCGCGGCAGCAGGCGATCTTCGATCATGCGAGCGACGCGATGCTGATGCTCGACCAGGAGGGCATGATCATCTCGGTCAATGCGGCGGCCGAGCGCCTGTTCGGGCGCTCCGCGGACGAACTGGTCGGGCAGAGCAACCTCAGCCTGTTCGCCGACCCGCCTCCGGTGGAAGTAAGCCGGGCCTATCTCAAGGGGCTGATCGCGGGGGAGGCGTCGGCCAATCCGGTGCAGAACTTCATCGGGAGACGCGGCGACGGGACCGAATTCGAAACCGAGGTGGTGACCACCCCGGTGCCGCTCCACGACGGGCTCCAGTTCCTCGCGGTCGGGCGCGACAGCACCGAGCGGCGCCAGGTGGAGCGGATGAAGAGCGAGTTCGTCGCCACGGTCAGCCATGAGCTGCGGACCCCGCTGGCGTCGATCTCGGGCTCGCTCGGACTGCTTGCCGGAAACCCGGCCAACGAACTTCCCGCTGGTGCCCGCCGATTGGTCGAGATCGCGCTCAACAACAGCCACCGGCTGATCCGGCTGATCAACGACATGCTCGACCTCGAGAAAATCGAGTCGAACCGGATGGAGCTGAGGGAGGAAGCTGTCGACCTGCGGCCGCTGCTCGAGCGGGTGATCGAGGAGAATGACGGCTTCGCGGCGAGGCACCGGATCGACGTGCACCTCGTCTCCGTGCCGCCGCGGGCCTGCGTCCTCGCCGACCCCGACCGGATGGTCCAGGTGTTCACCAACCTCCTCTCCAACGCGATCAAATTCTCGCCCAAGGGAGAACAGGTCGATGTGCGGGTAGTCGATGCCGGCACCGCTTGGCGGATCAGCGTCGAGGACCATGGCCCCGGGATCCCCGAAGCCTTTCGCAACCGCATCTTCGGCAAGTTCGCGCAGGCCGACGGCGCGGACGCGCGGATCCATGGCGGCTCGGGCCTCGGGCTCAGCATCGTCAAGGAGATCGTCGCGCGCACCGGCGGCACGGTCAGCTTCGACAGCGAACTCGGCCGCGGAACGCGCTTCCACGTCGACCTGCCCAAGTTGCAGACGCCCGCGCCCGCCGACGAGGCGCCGGTGCAGCAGCAGCCGATCGCCGACGACGGCCGCCGCCATTTCCTCCACATCGAGGACGATGCCGACGCGCTGCGGGTGGTGGGCGAAGCCTTCGCGCACATCGCCGAGGTCCATTTCTCGCCGAGCTTCGCCGAGGCCAAGGCGGCGCTTCGCCGCTTCCGCTTCGACGCGGTCCTGCTCGACGTCGCGCTGGCCGACGGAAGCGGTCTCGACCTCGTGCCGCTGATCCGCGAGACCAGCCCGGGCGCGCCGGTAATCCTCTATACCGCGACCGACCTCGGAGCGGCGGAGGTGGCGATGGTCGATGTCGCGGGCGTGAAATCGCGCACGTCGCTGGCCGAGCTGGTGGCGCGTGTCGAGGAACTGATCGGCGTCAGGGCCGAAGCGGAGACAAGGGCGTGACCGACCAGATCCTCTACATCGACGATGACGATGACCTGCGCGAGGTGGCGATGATGGCCCTCGCGCTCGACCCGGGCATGGAAGTGACCGGTTGCGCTTCGGGCGAGGAGGGAATCCGCCTCGCCTCCGGGGGCTGCAAGCCGGACCTCATCCTCCTCGACGTGATGATGCCGACGATGGACGGGCCGACCACGCTCGCGGGACTTCGCGAGCTGCCGCACCTCGCCGACACGCCGGTGGTGTTCATCACCGCCCGCGCGCAGGCCAGCGAGACCGAGTGGCTCAAGGGCCTCGGCGCGGTCGGGGTCATCGCCAAGCCGTTCGATCCGATGACCCTGGCGCAGACCGTCCGGGGCTTCCTGCCCGCGTGACCGACCCTATGGACATGCTCCGCGTGCGCTTCCGTGCGCGCGCTGCCGATCAGGCCGAAGCGCTCGCGCAGGCGCTTGCCGAGGAGGATCGGGCAACGGTGGTCGCGGTGTCGCACAAGCTTGCGGGAAGCGCCGCGTTGTTCGGCGCGGCTGAGGTCGGGGTCCTTGCCGCGGCGCTCGAGCGGGAGGCCGAGGGCCCTGCCGGCTGGGAGACGATCCGAGCGGCGGCGGAGCCGCTGCTCGCGGGCCTCCGCGACGCCGCTCAGGATGCCGACTGAAAGCCCTTGCGGGTCATCGTTCCCCAGCCCTGCTGCTTGCGCAGGAACTGCCACACGCCGCGCAGGCGCCAGAAGTTGCTGATCTGGCGGTAGCCGAAGTTCTCGGCGACCGCGACGAAGGTGAGGATGGCGAGGTCGCGCGCCTTGGGGAAGCGGCGCAGTTCGACCTCCTCGAGGATCAGGGTGGCGACGGAAATGAAGATGCCGAAGGTGAAGGTCACCGCGAGGAAGGCGAGGAGATAGTCGACCGCGAGCAGCCCGACGGCCCACAGAAGCGGGATCAGCACGTAGCCGACGACCTCGATGATCGGACCCATGACGTCGACCACCAGAACCTGGCCGAAACCGAGGAAGCCGATCCTCCCGAACTTGGGATTGAACAGCATGTCGCGATGCTTGACGAAGGTCTCGAGCGAGCCGCGCTGCCAGCGGGCGCGCTGCCGGCCGAGGATGGTGAGGTCCTCGGGCGCCTCGGTCCAGCAGACGGGCTCGGGGATGAAGTCGATCCGATAGGGGCGTTTCAGCTCGCGCATGTGGCGGTGGAGCTTGACCACCAGTTCCATGTCCTCGCCGACCGTGCCGTGGCTGTAGCCGCCGACCTCGAGCACCAGCCGGCGGCGGAACAGGCCGAAGGCGCCGGAGATGACGGTCAGCACCTGCAGTCGGCTGAGCGCAAGCCGGGCCATGAGGAAGGCGCGGAGATATTCGACGATCTGGACCAGCGCGAGGAAGTTCCTGGGAAGGCAGACCTCGCGGACCCGGCCGCCCTCGATCCGGCTGCCGTTGGCGAGCCGGATGGTGCCACCGACCGCGACCATCCGGTCGGGCTCCTCGACGAACGGACGGACGGCGCGGAGAAGGGCGTCGCTTTCGAGCAGCGAGTCGGCGTCGATCGAGCAGAAGAGCGGCGCTCGGGCGACGTTGATCCCGGCATTGAGCGCGTCCGACTTTCCGCCATTCTCCTTGTCGACGACCAGCAACCGGGGGAGCCGCGGGTTGGCGTAGAGGCCGCGGATCGGTTGGTGGCCGACGGTTCGGTCGTAATAGCGGTCGATCGGGTGGACGTCGAAATGGTCGATCAGCCGCTGGAGCGTGCCGTCCTTCGAGCCGTCGTTGATCACCACCACCTCGAACTCGGGATAGTGGAGCGCGAGGAGCGAGGTGACGCTCTCGACGATCGTCACTTCCTCGTTGAAGGCCGGGGCGAGCACTGCGATCGGCGGAGCGCGATTGGCATAGCGCTGCCACAGCAGCGAGGAGCGGACGATCGGCGGGCGCTGGGCGAGCGAGATGCCGGCGAAGACCAGCTGGATGAGGTAGAGAAGGATCTGCAGCAGCCCGGTGCCGATGACGATCCAGGCGATCACCGTCGCCGAGGCCACCGCGGCCGACTGCCAGTCGAAGCCGGACATCATCGTGCGGCCTGCTCGACGAGGGTAAGGCGAGCCGCCTCGCGGGCGCGGACCGAGCCGAGGCAGCTCATCTCGTGGAGCATGTCGCGGCCGGGGCGGCCGAGGCGGGCGAGGGCTTCACCGGCGCGGTAGCGGACCCACCAGTCGGGATCGTCGAGCAGGCGGAGCAATGTGTCGACCGTCTCCACCAGCCCGACCCGGCCCGAGGCCTCGGCCGCGGCGGCGCGGACGAACCACGTCCGGCTGGCGAGGCCGCGGAGGATGGCGGGACGGGCCGCGGGATGCTGCAGCTCGCCGAGCGCCCGCAGGTAGCGGGGAAGCTCGGGCGCCTCGTCGTCGGCCTCGAGTGCGAGCCGGACAACCAGCGGGACCAGCCGGTAGTCGCCGCTTCCCGAGAGGGCGTCGATCGCCGCGGCCTTGAGCGGCGAGGGCGTGGCGTCGTCCATCAGCAGCTGGGTGACTTCTTCCGG
This sequence comes from Sphingomonas swuensis, assembly GCF_039538045.1. Taxonomy (NCBI): domain Bacteria; kingdom Pseudomonadati; phylum Pseudomonadota; class Alphaproteobacteria; order Sphingomonadales; family Sphingomonadaceae; genus Sphingomonas; species Sphingomonas swuensis. Next base: position 636,891 of record NZ_BAABBQ010000001.1, read on the forward strand.
GCGGTCACGCGCGATCTCGGCGACCAGCGTGACGTTCAGCATCGAGGTTTCCTGAGTGCCGAGCCGGAGACGCTCGACGAGGTGCGCGAGCGGCGGCGCTCGCCCGCTGCTCGCCAGTGCCAGCGCCGCGGTCAGGCGGACGTCAGGGCTCTTGTCATCGAGCGCCTGGTCGAGCGCGTCGGTGCTGCGGTCGTCGGGGAAGAAGGCGAGGGTCTCGGCGGCGACGATGCGATCGCGGTTGCTGCCGCGGTTGAGGCGGCGGCGGAGCGTATCGGCGACCCCGAGCCGGGTGGCGGTGGCGACGAACTGCTCGCGCTCCTCGCCGCGAACGAGGGTGATGAGCTCCGACGCGAGCTGGACCAGCAACTCGGGCCGGTGGGGAAGGTCGGCGAACTCGGCGTCGGTGGCGCCATCGAGAAGCCGGGGAAGCCAGGCTTCGCGGTGCGCCTTGAGCGCCTTCGCCCTACGCGCCGAAACGGCACGGCCGAGGATCAGCCCGGCCATGATCGCGAGGGCGAGCAGCGCCATGCTGAGCGACAGCGTCCACAGGTCGTAGAGCGTGATCAAAAGCGGGCTCCGACCCCGGCCATGAGGTCGGTCCGGTCCGAGCCCAGCTGCTGATCGTGACGGGCGACCGTTAGTCGGACGAAGCGCTCGGACCCGATCGCCGCCTCGACTCCGCCGAACAGGCTGCGGACCCGCGACACCACGCCTTCGGACGTGTCGGGCGCGTTGGCGGCGCCGGCATAGAGCCGCAGGCCCGGACGGATTTCGCCGTCGACGCGTCCAAGCACACCCGACTTCGTTCGTGCACCGTCCGAGAGGAGGATCAGCTGGCCGGTCAGCCAGACCCGTCCGCCCGCGAGATATTGTTCGAACCCGGGCCGGGCGACGGTGACCTTGCCCGAACGGAAGGAGGCCCGGCGAAGATCGAGCGTGGCGATGGTCGGAGTGGGTCCCGACTGAAGGCGCAAGCGGGCGCCGGCGCCGAGCTGCCAGCTCGGGCGATAGTCGGCGTCGGGGGTGCCGCCCGCGAGGAAGGACACGCTGAGGTCGGGCGAGAGGCGCTGTTCTACCTCGAGTTGGCCGTAGACGTCGTCGAGGCCGAAGCGGCGGGTTGCCTCGACCCTGGCGGCGACGGCGGTGCCGGCGTCGTGCCGAAGCTGGAGCGACAGCTCTCGCCAGTCGGGCTGACCGCCCTCGACAGCGCTCAAGCCGCCGTCGAGGTCGACGCGCCACGGCTTGTCACCGGTGAGGACGAGACGTGCGCGGATGGCGGCGGCGTCCGCGTCCGTGGCGGGAAGGGGCGCGAGGATTGCCGTCGCTTCGGCTGGCTTGCCGCTGCGCTCGGCCACGCGGGCGAGACCGAGGCGGGCGTCGCGATAGTCGGGAGCGGTTGCGAGAACCTGCTCGAACGACCGGCGCGCTTCGGCGAGCTGTCCGAGATCGAGCTGGGCAAGGCCAAGCTGAAGGCGTGCGTCGACGTCGTCGGGACGGGTCGCCAGCCATTGCTCGAGGAGCGTGATGGCGCCGCGGGCATCGCCGGACTGGCGGGCTGCGACGGCCCTCGAGACGGTGGAGGGCGGCTCCTGCGACCAGGCGGGAGCGGTGATGAGCGTGGCGGCCAGCAGGCCGATGAAAGCGCGCATCAGGCGACCTTCGGAAGCAGCCGCATCAGCCGCGCGGTGAGTTCCTCGGGGATGAACGGCTTGGCGAGATAGTCGGAGGCGCCGAGACGGAGCGCCTCGACGATGTCGCGCTCGCCCTTTCGCGCGGTCAGCATGATCACCGGCACGTCGCGCGTCGCGGGGGTTTCGCGAAGCCGGCGGAGGACCTCATAGCCATCGAGCCGCGGCATCATCGCGTCGAGCACGACCGCGTCGACCTGCTCGCGCCCGGCAAGCTCCATCGCGGCTTGTCCGTCGGAGGCGGTCAGGACCTCGAAACCCTTGGCGGAGAGGCGAAACTGGAGAAGCTCGAGAAGCAGCTCGTCATCATCGCACACCAGAACTCGGGCTACGCACGTCATACCAAACACTCATGTCACTCGGGCCACGGCCCTACCGGAGTGGTTCCCAACGGCCAATTAAGGAAAGCTCCCAATTCCGTTGGATCGTGGAAGTAATTCCTCGCCGCGGGATCGGGGGGAGGGGGAGTGCCCCTCGTCGGACTAACGAAGAGTTGCCGCCCGGCGCGCAGCTGTTCCGATCTCGTCGAGGCTCATGCCCTTCTTCACCAGCCAGCTTCCGCCGATGCAGCTGACCGCGGGCTCGGCCAGCCAGTCGGGCGCGGTGGCTTCGGTGATCCCGCCGGTCGGGCAGAAGCGAACCGCGCCGAAAGGTCCGGCGAGGCTGCGCAGGGCCGGCAGTCCGCCCGAGGATTCTGCGGGGAAGAATTTGAAGCGGGTCAGGCCGAGGTCGAGGCCGCGCATGATGTCGCCGGCGGTGGCGACGCCGGGAAGATAGGCAATCCCGCTCGCCTGAGTGGCACGGGTGAGCGGCTCGGTCAGGCCGGGCGCGACGATGAAGCGGGCCCCGGCCTCCTGTGCCTCGTCGAGGTGGCGCTGGTTGAGGACAGTACCGGCCCCGACGGTCGCGCCGGGCACGCCCGCCATGGCACGGATCGAGTCGAGTGCCTGCGGCGTGCGGAGCGTCACTTCGAGTACCGGCAGCCCGGCCTCGACCAGAACGGTCGCGAGCTCGGCGGGATCGTGGCTGCCGTCGAGCACCAGCACCGGGATGACCGGGGCGGACTGCATGACCGTGTCGATGTTCATGAAAAGGCTTTCGCGAAGGCGGCGGCGGCGCCGAACAGGCCGGGCTGCGGATGGGTAATGAGCTTGACCGGGATCGAGTCCATGCGCCGCTCGAAGCGGCCCTTGGCGATGAAGCGGTCACGGAAGCCCGAGCGGGGGAGATGATCGCGCAGGCGGAAGCCGAGACCGCCGCCGATCGCGACCGCGACCGCGCCCTGTGCGAGGGCGAGGTCGCCGGCGACCGCGCCGAGGGTCAGGCAGAAGCGGTCGAGCGCGGCGGCGGCGAGGCTGTCGCTGCCGTCCATCGCCGCGGTCCACAGCGCCTTCTCGTCGTGGATGGTGGCGGGCTTGCCCTCGATCGCGGCGAGCGCCTCGTAGAGGTTCATCAGGCCGCGCCCGGACAGGATGCGCTCGACCGAGACCCGGCGGAAGCTCTTTCGGAGCTCGGTCAGGATGCGGTCCTCGAGGCTGTCGAGCGCGGCGAAGTCGACATGGCCGCCTTCGGTCTCGATGACCTGGCTGCGGCCGTCGTCGAGCAGCAGCCCGGCCACCCCGAGCCCGGTACCCGGCCCGAGGATGGTGACCATGCCCTTGGCGGGAAGCGGACCGTCGGGACCGCACAGATGGGTGTAGGCGCTACCGTCGAAGGCCGCGACCGCGTGGGCGACGGCGCCGAAGTCGTTGACCACGACATAGTCGGTCGCCCCCAATTTCTCGGGGATGAGCGCGGGACGGATGACCCACGGATTGTTGGTCAGCTTGAGCAGATCGCCGCCGACCGGCCCGGCGAAGCTGATTGCCAGAGCGGGCGGAAGCGGCTCGCCCGACTGCCGGCCGAACTCCTCCCAGGCAAGCTGGAAGCTGCCATGGTCAGCGGTCTTGAGGGTGACCGGCTCATCCAGCGAGGAGACCCGGCCGCCCTCGATCGTGGCGAGGGCGAAGCGGGCGTGGGTTCCGCCAATGTCGGCGGCGACGATCCGGCGGGTCATGCCTGTTCCAGTTCCATGGCGTGAAGCATCGCCGAGGCGCCGCGTTCGGCATCGTCGGCGGTGTGGCGCATCAGCGCGAAAAGCTCGCGGCCGGTGCCTACGGGCGGGGGCGGGGCGGGGGCGGGCTCGCGGGAGGCGAGGTCGACGCCGACCGCCTCGAGCTCGCCGCGCGCGGCGCAGACCCTGACGAGATCGCCGTCCTGCAGCCGGCTTAGCGGACCTCCGCCGAGCGCCTCGGGCGAGCAGTGGATCGCGGCCGGGACCTTGCCGCTGGCGCCCGACATGCGGCCGTCGGTGACGAGCGCGACGCGGTGGCCACGGTCCTGGAGGACTCCGAGTGCCGGGGTGAGCTTGTGCAATTCGGGCATGCCGTTGGCGCGGGGGCCCTGGAACCGGACGACAACCACCACGTCGCGGTCGAGCTCGCCGGCCTGGAACGCCTTCAGCACATCGCCCTGGTCGGAGAAGATCCAGGCGGGCGCCTCGATTGTCCAGCGCGAGGGATCGACCGCGCTGGTCTTGAGAGTCGCGCGGCCGAGGTTTCCGGCGACGAGGCGCATCCCGCCGTCGGCAAGGAAGGGATCGCTTACCGGGCGAAGCATGGTGTCGTTGCGGCTCTCGGTCACCTCGCGCCAGACGAGCTGCTCGCCGTCCATCTCGGGATGCGCGGTCCAGGCCGAGAAGTCGTCGGCGCCGGCGGTGACGATGTCGGTGTGAATGAGCCCCGCCTCGCCGAGCTGACGCGCGACGAAGGCGATCCCGCCGGCATAGTGGAAGTCGTTCACGTCGCCCGAGCCGTTGGGATAGACCCGCGCGATCAGCGGCACCGCGGCCGAGAGGTCGTCGAAATCCTTCCAGTCGATCACGATCCCGGCGGCGCGGGCGATCGCGGGCAGGTGGATCGCATGATTGGTCGAGCCGCCGGTGGCGAGCAGGCCGACCATCGCGTTGACGATCGAGCGCTCGTCGACGCAGGCCGAGAGCGGACGATCCTTGCGCGCCGACAGGTCGGCGAGGCGATGGACCGCGGCGCGGGTGAGCGCCTGGCGAAGACCGCTGCCCGGCTGGACGAAGGCGCTGTTGGGGACGTGAAGGCCCATCAGCTCCATCATCATCTGGTTCGAGTTGGCGGTCCCGTAGAAGGTGCAGGTGCCCGGGCTGTGGTAGCTCGCGGACTCCGAGGCGAGCAGCTCGTCGCGGCCGACCTTGCCCTCGGCATAGAGCTGGCGGATGCGCTGCTTTTCCTTGTTGGGGAGGCCCGAGGGCATCGGCCCGCCGGGCACCAGCAGCATCGGCAGGTGGCCGAAACGCAAGGCGCCGATCAGCAGCCCGGGGACGATCTTGTCGCAGATGCCGAGCAGGGCCGCGCCTTCGAACATGCCGTGGCTAAGTGCGACCGCGGTGCTCATCGCGATGACGTCGCGGCTGAACAGCGACAGGTCCATCCCGTCCTGCCCCTGAGTGACCCCGTCGCACATCGCCGGGACGCCGCCCGCGACCTGCGCGGTGGCCCTCGCCTCGCGCGCGAAGATCTTCATCTGCTCGGGATAGCGGGCATAGGGCTGATGCGCCGAAAGCATGTCGTTGTAGGCGGTGACGATGCCGAGGTTGGGACCGCGGATCGCCTGGATCGCGCCCTTGTCGCCTTCAGCGGCGGCGAAGCCGTGGGCGAAGTTGCCGCAGCTCATCCGCGGGCGCGAGATGCCGCTTTCGGCCTGCCGGGCCATGAGGTCGAGATAGCGCCGGCGCGTCGGCCGCGAGCGCTCGATGATGCGGTCGGTCACGGCCGACAGGCGGCTGTCGAGCTTAGTCATTCCAGCTTCTCCCGTCGCGCTCGATCAGCGCGATGGCCGCCGACGGACCCCAGCTCCCCGCACCATAGCCGCGCGGGGTGAGCCCGGCCTGGTCCCAGGCGGCGCGGATCCCGTCGATCCACTGCCACTGGGCTTCGACCTCGTCGCGGCGCACGAACAAGGTGGGGTCGCCCTCGATGAGGTCAAGCAGAAGCCGCTCGTAGGCGATGCGGCGGCGAACGTCGGCGAAGGCGTCGGCCTGTTCGATGTCGAGCTCGACGCGGCGAAGCCGGATCCCGCCCCGGTCGAGACCGGGCTGCTTGGCCATCAGTTCGAGGGTGATGTTCTCCTCGGGCTGAATGGCGATGATCAGCCGGTTGGGCGCGGCATTGGCGCCGCGGCCGGCGAACATCGAGTGGGGCAGGTCGCGGAACTGGATCGCGATTTCGGTCCGGCGCGCGGGCAGGCGCTTGCCGGTGCGAAGGTAGAAGGGGACGCCGGCCCAGCGCCAGTTGTCGACATGGGCCTTCAAGGCGACGAAGGTCTCTATCCCGCTCGGCCGGCCAAGCTCCTCGGCATAGGCCGGGACCGGCTGCCCGCCGACCGCGCCCGCGCCATATTGTCCGATCACCGTCTCCTCGGCCCGGATCGGACGGAGCGAGCGAAGCACCTTGACCTTCTCGTCGCGGACGGCGGTCGCGTCGAAGTGCGAGGGCGGCTCCATCGCGACTAGCGCGAGCAGCTGGAGCATGTGGTTCTGGACCATGTCGCGAAGCGCGCCCGATTTCTCGTAATAGTCGTCGCGGCCCTCCAGCCCGACCGTCTCGGAGACGGTGATCTGGACATGGTCGATGTGGTTGGAGCTCCACACCGGCTCGAACAAAAGGTTGGCGAAGCGGAGCGCGAGTAGGTTCTGGACTGTCTCCTTGCCGAGATAATGGTCGATCCGGAAGGTCCGCTCCTCGGGGAAGGCGGCGGCGACCGCGTCGTTGATCGCCTGGCTGGACGCGAGGTCGGTGCCGAGCGGCTTCTCGAGCGCGAGCCGGACGTGGCCTCCGGCGAGGCCGACCGCCTTCAGATTGTCGATGGTCGGCTTGAACAGGGAAGGCGCGGTGGAGAGGAAGATGGCGGTCTCGCCGGATGGGCCGACCGCTTCGGCGAGCCGCTGATAGCCCGCGCCGTCGGTCGCATCGAGCGTGACGTAGCTCAGCCGTTCGAGGAAGGCGGCGGAGGCGTCCTCGTCGAAGAAGCTGTCGGGGACATGCGCCTTGAGCGCCTCATGCGCATGGGCGCGGAAGCTCGCGTCGTCATGCGCCGAGCGCGCGGTGGCGACGATGCGCAGCGCCGGTGGGAGCAGCCCGTCGCGGTGAAGTCCGTAGAGCGAGGGCAGGAGCATGCGCGCGGCAAGGTCGCCGGTCGCGCCGAACAGGATCAGGGTCGTCGCCTTGTCGGTCATCAGGCCGCCTCTGCTTCGGCAAGGCGGGCGAGCGCTGCCTGATGCGTGGGAAAGTTGGATGCGCAGCCGCCAACGAAGCGCTCGACCTCGGCTAGGTCGACGGGGCTTGCCGGCAGCGGACGAAGCCGCGAGGCGGCGGGGTAATTGCCGTAGCCGGCGAGCATGACATGCCAGGACATGGGCGGGTAATAGCCCTCGATCCCCTGCGAAAGCACCTCCTGTTCGACATCCTCGCCGCTGAACCAGGCGGTGATGACGCGCTTGAGGCTGTCGCTCAGCCGGTCGTTCGCGGTGACGTCGCGCCAATAGTCGGTGTCGCGGCGCTGGGCGGTGCGATAATGGCAGACGATATAGTCGCGGATGCCCTCGTAGCGGCGGGCGATGGCAGCGTTGAAGCCGTCGCGGTCGCCTCTCTCATAGGCGTCGGTGAAGCCCTTCACCGTGGCGAGGACGATGTGCAGCGCGGTCGCCTCGAGCGGCTCGAGGAAGCCCTGCGCGAGCCCGACCGCGAGGCAGTTGCGGACCCAGCTGCGCTCGATCCGGCCGCACTTCATCGACAGGTGGCGGACCTCGGCGTCGGGCTCGGCACCGACATGGGCGCGAAGCTCGGCCGCGGCGTCCTCGGGATCGAGGTAGCGGCTCGAATAGACGTAGCCGTTGCCGGCCCGGCTGGTCAGCGGAATGTGCCAGATCCAGCCGGCGCTCGCGGCGGTGGCGGTAGTCATCGCCCTGGCGCCGTCGGCGGGCAGCGCGGTCGGCGTCACCACCGCGCGGTCGTTGAACAGATTGTCCGAAAAGGAGCGGTGCGGCTCTTTCAGCGCACCCTCGATCAGGGTCGCGCGAAAGCCGCTGGCGTCGATGTAGAGGTCGGCCGAGAAGATGCGGCCGTCGTCCGCCTGCAGCTCGGCAATGTCGCCTTTGTCGTCGAGACGGACGTCGGCGATGGTCGCGGTCTCATGCGCGACCCCGCGCCCGACCGCGACGTCGCGCAGCGTCGCGCCGACGAGGTAGGCGTCGAAGTGGTAGCCGTAGCCGACCGGGAAGGGGAAGTTGGCGGGCGCCAGAGGAGCCCTCCCGTCGCGCGCGATGCGAGCCGCGAGATAGAAGGGGTCGGGGTGAGCGGCCACGTCCGCGCCGCCGCGACGAAGGCGGGTGGCGGTGAAGAAGGTCGCTTCGGTAAAGGGGTCGACCGCGGTCGGGAAGGGGTGGAAATAGCGCTCGTGACCCGGCTGGTCCGACCAGCCGACGAACTCGATCCCCGCCTTGTAGGTCGCGTTGCAGCGCCCCATCCACTCGCTCTCGGCGATGCCGAGCTCGTCGAAGAAGGCCTTGAGCTGCGGGGTCGAACCCTCGCCCACACCGATGATGCCGATGTCGCGGCTTTCGATCAAAGTGACGCGCGTGCCCCGCTCGCCCCAGCGCTTCTGGAGGAGGTTGGCGGCCATCCAGCCGGCGGTCCCTCCGCCGAGGATGATGACGGATCGGGGCGGTGGCTGCGCGATCAAGGGCGCCAGTCGCTCAGCAACCAGCCGAGCATTTCGGGCAGCCGTGCCGCCCAGGCGTTCTCCTCGTGCGCGGTGCCCTTGTAGACCCGGCTCTCGAAGTCCTTGCCGCGGGTCCAGCCGGCAGCGGCGACGCCCTCATCGAGCACCGCCTGGTAGGGCGCGTAATGGGCATCGAGGGTCTCGGTGCCATGGTCCATCCACAGCTTGCGTCCGCCCGGCGCGCCGAGGCGGGTCGAGAGGTAGCGCCGCCAGTCGGCCTTGACGCCCTCGGCCATCGCCGGCTGCTTGGCGAGCAGGTCGGGATCGATCAGCGGCGAGTGGGTCGAGACCGCGGCGGCCTTGCCGAAGATGTCGGCGCGCTCGGTCAGCGCGTAGAGGCTGATGAGGCCGCCCATGCTGCTGCTCGCGACCGCGGTGTAGCGCGGCTCGACCCGGGTCCGGAAGCGGGCGTCGATCACCGGCTTCAGCGTGTCGCCGAGGAAGGACAGATATTCGTCGCCGCCGAGCTTGCCCTTGGCGAAGCCCTCGGTGCCCTGGCGCAGCGGAGCGCTCGCGACGCGGGTCGGAAAGTAGCGGAGGAAGCGGGTCGCGCCGGGGTGGTCGACCCCGACGATGATGAAGGGCGCGACCTTGCGCGAGCGGATCAGCCCGAGCGCCGCCTTGTCGGCCGCCCACACCTTGTTGAAGTTGGAGCGCTTGGGAAAGAACAGGTTCTGCGCGTCGTGCATGTAGAGCACTGGGTAGCGACGCTTGGTCGCCGCGTCATAGCCGGGCGGGAGCCAGACGGTGACATGGACCTGGCCGATGTCGCCCGGCTGGTCGAACTCGACGAAGCGGCCGCCCGCCTGTGCGGAAGCAGAAACAGCGAAGAGGAGGGCGCAAAGCCCGAGCAGGAAGCGGATCATCTGCCGAGCTTTACAAAGCGCACCGCGAAGCCGCCACCCGGTGCCATGCGAAGGGCAAGCCGGTCGCTGCTGCGGACCACACGCTTCTCGATGGCGATCGCCCGCGGGTTGGAGCGATAGTCCGCACCATCGCCGTCGCGGTAGATCTCGGCCCGATAGCGGGCGCCCGCGTCGAGGAAGGAGAGCGGCAGGTCGAGGTTGCGGCCTTCCTCGTCGGTCAGGCCGCCGAGGAACCAGTTGGCTTTGCCGCGCTCCTTTCGTGCCATGACGGCATAGTCGCCGACCGCGCCCTCGAGCATCCGACTGTCGTCCCAGTCGACCGCGACGTCCTTGATGAACTGGAAGGGCGCCGGATTGGCTTCGTAATTCTCGGGCAGGTCGGCGGCCATCTGGATCGGCGAATAGAGCACGACATAATAGGCCAGCTGGCGGGCGAGAGTGGAGTTGAGCGGCGTGTTGCCGCGACCCATCAGGCTGAGGATGCCCGGCGTGAAGTCCATCGGCCCGGCGAGCATCCGGGTGAACACCAGCTCGGTGTCGTAGTGCGGCGGGTTCTTGGGCACCGCCCATGCATTGTATTCCATGCCACGCTGGCCCTCGCGACTGACCCAGTTGGGATAGGTGCGGCGAAGTCCGGTGTCCTTGATCGGCTCGTGCGGGTTGATCGCGATGCGGCGCTTGGCGGCCTCGGTGACCACCTTCAGATGGTGGCGGCTCATGACCTGGCCTTCGTGCCATTCGAACACCTTGCGCCCGTTGGCGTCGAGCGCCTGGACGCCGCCCGCATCGGCGACGTAGCCGGTCTTGATGGCCTCCATGCCCATGTCGCGGGCGAGGTCGAGGCCGGCGCCGAGCTGGCTTTCGTAATGGGCGATGTTGGCGCTGGTCTCATGGTGGCCGATGAGGTGGACGCCCTTGCGGCGGCCGTAGTCGGCGATGCTCTTGATGTCGAAGTCGGGATAGGGTTCGGTGAAGCTGAACTCGTCACCGGTGGCGAACCAGTCGCCGTCCCAGCCCTTGTTCCAGCCCTCGACGAGGACGCCGCGGAAGCCGTGCCTGGCGGCGAAGTCCATCATCCGCTTGGTGTAGGCGGTGGTCGCGCCATGCTTGGGACCCGAGGCCCAGCTTTGCGTATCGAGGTGCATGCCCCACCAGATGCCGACATATTTCTGCGGCTTGACCCAGCTGACGTTGCCGAGCTTGTTGGGGGCGTTCAAGTTCAGGAAGACGCTGTTGGCCTGATAGAGCGAGGGCGCGTCGGGGGTGATCAGCACCACCCGCCAAGGAGTCTCGAAGGGCGTGTCGCGGACTACCTTGGGGCCGCTCGACGACGGCGTCAAAACCGCCTTCAGCAGCCCGTTCTGCACGTGGGCGACGTTCATCCCCGAATAGTCGATCAGCGCCGCCTCGTGGATCGAGACGTGGAGGCCGTCATCGCGGCGGATGGTGAAGGGGGTCTGGGCGGTCCCGATGCCGGTGATCGGCGTGTCGTTGTAGAGATATTCCTCGCGGTTGCTCTCGAACGCCGGCGCCCACCAGGCGCGGCCCTGCCCAACGATCTGGAACTGGGTCAGCTCCTCGACGATGTTGGCGGTCTTGAGGTTGGGCTGCTCGGGCAGCTCGTAGCGGAAGGCGACTGCATTATCGAACAAGCGGAAGCGGACCCGCATGGTGCGGCGAAGCTTGTCGCGCTCCTGGAAAGTCAGCGCGACTTCCTGGTGGCGGTCGCGGACCTGCCGCCATTCGCCCCACGGCTGCTCCCAGGTCTCGTCGTGGCTTCGGGTCTGCGTGTCCTTCAGCTCCATGTTGCGGAGCATTTGGCGGCTGTCGGTGAAGAGGAAGCCGAGCTGGCTGTCGCCGATGACCGGGACCGAGCCGCGGTTGACCGCATAGTTGACGCGGCCTTCGCCGTTGATGCTGACGGTCAGCTTGAGCGTGCCCGAGGGCGAGGCGGCGGTCGCCACCACGGGCGACTGCGCGAGCGCGGGGGCGGTGAGCGACAGGGCCGCGAACGCAAACAGGGTACGCATCAGATCACCTCGATGAAAGCGGCGTAGGGGCCGAGCGCTTCCGCGCTGAGCTCGCCGGTGTGGAACAGGGCGCCGCTCCGGGTGGCGGGCTGCCACTGGTCGGAGAGGTTGAATGTGCAGCGCAGCCGCGAAGAGCCGCGCACCCGGTCGAAGCGCAGAATCGCCTCGCCGGCCTCGACGATCTCCAGCGATCCCCAGCGAAGCTCGGGATGCTCGTTGCGGAGCGCGAGCACGGTGCGGGTGAAGTGGAGCAGCGAGTCCGGATCGCCATTCTGCCGGTCGACGCTGAGGCCGGCATGGTCGGGTCCGAACGGAAGCCACGGGTCGCCATCGGTGAAGCCATGGCCGCGCGCGTCGGCGGTCCACGGCATCGGCGTGCGCACCCCGTCGCGACTGAGGGTCTGCGGCCAGTTGGCGATCGCCTCGGGATCCTGGAGCAGCTCGAATGCGACCTCGACCTGGGTCAGGCCGAGCTCCTCGCCCTGGTAGAGGATGATCGAGCCGCGAAGACAGGCCAGAAGCAGCATCTTGGTGCGAGCGAACTGCGCGGCATGTTCGGGAGCGACCCAGCGCGACACCGCACGAGGGGCGTCATGGTTCTCGAACGCCCAGCTCGGCCAGCCCTCGCCCGGGCGATCGGGCCAGCGCTCGGCGGTGCGCGCGATCAGTGCCGGGGTCAGCCGGTCGGCGTAGAGGAAGTCGAAGCCATAGGCGCTGTGGAGCCGGCCAGGCGCCGTATAGTCGTTCATCTCGCGCTCGGCCTGCTCGCCGCCGACTTCGGCCAGCGCGAAGGCCGCGCCATGCGCGTCGCACAAGGCCCGGAGCCGCTCGAGGAAGGCGCCGATCTGCGGCTGCGACTGGTTGTTGAAATGGTGCTGGAGATCGAACGGCCGGGTCCGCTTCGCCGGGTTCGCGACCGGCGGATTATCGGTCAACGCCGGATCGTGCATCATGAAGTTGATGGCATCGAAGCGGAAGCCGTCGACGCCCCGGTCGAGCCAGAAGGCGACGATGTCGAGCAGCGCCTGCTGGACCGCCGGCGAGTGGCCGTTGAGCTGCGGCTGCTCCTTGAGGAAGTTGTGGTGGTAATATTGCTCGCGCCGAGCGTCCCAGGTCCAGCTCGGCCCGCCGAATACCGACTGCCAGTTGCTCGGCGGCGATCCATCGGGCTTGGGGTCGGCCCAGACGTACCAGTCCGACTTGTCGTTCTCGCGGCTCGAGCGGCTCTCGACGAACCACGGATGCTGCTCGCTGGTGTGCGAGAAGACGAGATCGATCAGGACCTTGAGGCCGAGCGCGTGGGCGCGGGCGACGAGCGCGTCGAAGTCGGCGAGGGTGCCGAAGATCGGGTCGACCGAGCGATAGTCGGCGACGTCATAGCCGAAGTCGCGCATCGGCGAGGTGAAGAAGGGCGATACCCAGACCGCGTCGACCCCGAGGTCGGCGACATGGTCGAGCCTCGCGGTGATGCCCTTGAGGTCGCCGACGCCGTCGCCGTCGCTGTCGCAGAAGCTGCGCGGATAGATCTGGTAGATGGCCGCTCCGCGCCACCACGGCTGGGCTGCCGCGGGTGCCGTCTCGGCCCGCGGTTCAGCGTGCGGTGCGACAGATGACATGGCCAAATCCGGGGAGGGTGACACGGACCGTTCCCGGGGCGACCGGGACGGCTGGGCAGGAGCCCGAAAGCGAGGAGAGGCCGGTGACGTCGGCACCGATCGCGATGTTGCGGGTGATCGGCTGGGCCGAGGTGTTGACCGCAACCATCACCTGCTCGGACGGCGAAGTGCGGCTGTAGGCGAGCAGCCCGGGCTTGTCCTCGGTGGCGAGAATGCGGGTGGCACCGCGGCGCAGGGCCTCGCTTCCGCGACGGATCGCGGACAGCTCGGCGACGAGCCGGTAGAGCGGGTGGTCGCCGCGGAAGTTCTCGACAGCAGTGGTACGGTCGGTGCCGAGCAGGTCGTCGTCATTGTAGGTCGCGACCTTGGACGGGAAGAGCGACTGGCGCGAGTCCTGGTCGCCGCCGTCGCCGACGAAACCCTGCTCGTCACCGTAGTAGACGGTCGGAACCCCGCGCCAGGTGAACATCAGCACGTGGCCGAGCATGGTGCGCTTGAGCAGTTCGTCGGCCGAGGCCTGCGGAACCTCGCGCTTCATCCAACCGGCGAAGCGGCCCGCGTCGTGGTTGCCGAGGAAGGTCGGGAGCTGCGCGGCGGTGGCATCGCCCTCGGCGTAGAGCACGTCCTGCATCTGCAGGCCGCGGAACTGCTCGGTCGGCTGCTTGCCCGCGACCACCCGGACCGCGGTCGCGGCGAAGGCGAAGTCGAGCACCGCGGGAAGCTTGTCGCGGCGGGTATATTGCGCCAGCCGGCCAGGCTCGCCGCTGTCGTCGAACACCTCGCCGAAGATGTGGAAGTTGGGAATTCCACGGGCGGCCGCGCGGGCCTTCATCGCCGGCACGAACTGCTGCCAGAATTCCGGATTGACGTGGCGCGCGGTGTCGATCCGGAACCCGTCGATCCCGAAGCGGTCGATCCAGCTGCCGTAGACGTCGATGAAGCCTGCGACGACCTTCGGATTCTCGGTCATGAGATCGTCGAGGCCGACGAAGTCGCCCATGGTCGAGCTCTCGCCGGTGAAGGTGCTGTCGCCGCGGTTGTGGTAGAGCAGGGGATCGTTGAGCCAGGCCGGGACCTTGACGTTGCGGTCAGCCGGCGGCGTGCTCAGCGTGTAGGCGTAATTGGGATCGGTCAGCCGGGCGAAGTTGCCGGGCGAGCGGTCGGTCTCGCCGGCAAAGCCGGGGTTGATCGCAGCGCCCGCAGGTCCGCCGCGGCGCTGGTAAGGATAGTCGGCGATGGAGCGATAGGGGCAGGCGTTGGCCGCTTCACACTCGGCGAACTTGATGACATCGGCAGTGTGGTTGGTGATGATGTCCATGTAGACCTTCATCCCGCGCGCGTGGGCGGCACCGACGAAGGCCTTGAACTCGGCGTTGGTGCCGAAGTGCGGATCGACCGAGGTGAAGTCGGTCACCCAATAGCCATGGTAGCCGGCGCTTTCCTGGCCCTTGGGGCCCTGGACCGGCTTGTTCTTGAAGATGGGCGCGAACCAGATGGCGGTGACGCCGAGGCTCTGGATATAGTCGAGCCGGCGAACCAGCCCCTTGAGATCGCCGCCCTGGTAGAAGCCCTTCGACGAGGGGTCGAAGCCCGTCGCAAGCCGATCGCCCTTGAGCCCTCCGCGGTCGTTCTTCGGATCGCCGTTGTCGAAGCGGTCAGGCAGCAGGAAGTAGATCACCTCGTCCTGCGGAGCACGGCTGCGATAGTCGGCGGCCGGGGCAGCCGCGGGCTGCGCGGCGGCGAGCGAAAGTAGGGCAAGGGTCAGGCTCAAGCGAACACCTCCGTGGGGGTCTCGGACAGTTGGTTCAGATAGGCTCGGTGATCGGGCATGCGGTCGACCTTGGCCTGCACCAGATCGCGGATGCCGGCGAGATAGAGGTCGATGTTCGCATTGCCGGGCTTGTCGGCGAGCGGGTGGTGGGAGCGGGGAACGATCCCCTGTCCGACCATCACTTGCAGCCAGCCGAGTTCGGTGAAGAGCTCGTCGGCCGTGCGGAAGATGCGGCCGTTGCCGCGGAAGAGCGCGATCTTCTCCGCCAGCGTGTCGGGCACGCGCATCTCGCGGCAGCGCTGCCAGAAGGCACCGTCGCGGTCGTTGGCATAGTAGTGCAGGATGATGAAGTCGCGGATGCGCTCATATTCGAACACGAGCTTGTCGTTGAACTTGGCGACGTCGACCGGATCGATGCCGCCGTTCGGAAGCAGGTCGATGAGGTGTTGCAGCCCCGACTGGACGAGGTGGATCGAGGTCGACTCGAGTGGCTCGAGAAAGCCGCTCGAAAGGCCGAGCGCGACCACGTTGCCGCGCCAGAACTCCCGTCGGCGGCCGGTGGTGAAGCGCAAGGGGCGCGGGTCGGCGAGCGGCTTGCCGTCGAGGTTGGCGAGCAGCACCGCGGCGGCTTCGTCGTCGCTGATAAAATCGCTGCAGTAGACGTGGCCGTTGCCGATCCGGTGCTGCAGCGGGATGCGCCACTGCCAGCCCGCGGCGCGGGCGGTCGACCGGGTGAAGGGCGTTACCGGCTCGACGCTTTCGCAAGGGACGGCGAGCGCGCGGTCCATCGGCAGCCATTCGGACCAGTCGACGAAATCAACGCCCATCGTCTGGCCGAGGAGCAGCGAGACGAAGCCTGAGCAATCTACGAAGAGGTCGCCCGCGACGCGGCGCCCATCCTCCAGCTCGACGACTGCGACATGGCCGCTCTCACCGTCGTGGTGGACGGTGCTGATCCGCCCTTCATGACGGACGACGCCGAGGCCTTCGGCGATCTCGCGCAGGAAGGCGGCATAGAGGCCGGCGTCGAAATGATAGGCGTAGGTAGCCGAGCCGAGCGGGGTGCCGGGCAGTGCTTCCTCGCGCATGAAGCGATTGGCCCAGGCCGCGGTGCCCGACTGGCTGTAGCGTTCGAGCCGCTCGGCGGCGCCGCGCGCCCGGGCCTGGAGCCAGTAATGATGGAAGGGGATGAGGCCGAGGTCGCGCCCGACCTGACCGAAGGCATGAAGGTAGCGACTGTCCTCGCCGCCATGCCAGCCGACGAATTCGATCCCGAGCTTGAAGCTGCCTTGGGTTCGGCGGACGAACTCGGCTTCGTCGATGCCGATGAGTTCGTTGAAGCGGCGGATGGCGGGGATGGTCGCCTCGCCGACGCCGACGGTGCCGATCGCATCGGACTCGACCAGTTCGATCGTCCATTGGTCGCCGATCACTCGGCCGAGTGCGGCAGCGGCCATCCACCCGGCCGACCCGCCGCCGACGATGACGATCCTCATGAAACCTCTCTCCCTGGACGGCGCGCCACGAAGGACGCGCCGTCCAGTTCGTCGTCAGTCGATCAGAACTTGTAGGTCAATCCCGCAAGGAAGCGGCGACCGTAGATCTGATAGTCGACAACCTGCCGCGGGTTCTCGTTGCCGTTGACCGATGCGAAGCGCTCGTCGGTGAGATTCTGCCCCTGGAGGTAGACCGACAGGCCGCGGAACATCGAGTCCTGGTTGAAGTCGTAACCGACCTGAGCGTCGAAGATCGTCTCGTCGAGCGCGATGCGACGGGTCGGCGAGCCGCCGAAGCCGGTGAAGTCGCCGAGGAAGGTCGACCGGTAACGGGCGCTGGCACGAGCGTTGAAGCCCCACTTCTCGAAGAAGGCGGTGCCGTTGGCGACCCACTTCGAATAGCCCGGGATCTGGGTGACGTTGCCGTTGAAGTCGCGCACCTTGGTCTTGGTGTAGCCGACGCCGCCGGTGAGGCCGAAGCCGTCGAGGGCGCTGGTGAACACGCTGAACGGAAGCGTCGCGGCGACTTCGGCACCGTACATCTTGCCGCCCTTGGTGTTCACCGGGGCGTCGAGACGGCCGATCAGGCTCGGCGGGGTGACTCCGACCGGAAGCGGGAAGCCGCTGTAATCGAAGTCCTCGATGCGACCGTTGTCGATGTACTTGGTAATGTCCTTCCAGAACAGCTGGAGGGCGACATAACCCTGGCCACCGAAATACTTCTCAACGTTGAAGTCGACCGCATTGGCCTGATACGGCCGGAGCGTCGGATTGCCGCCGCTACCCGAGATGAACGGCTGCGGCCGGTCGGTGGTGTTGATGCCGTAGCCGATCGCCGAGCGCATCTGGTCGAGCCGCGGACGCTGAATCTCGCGGGCCGCGGCGAAGCGGACGACGATGTCATTCGGCAGGCGCGCGTTGAGGTTGGCGCTCGGCAGGACCATCCAATATTTGTCGCCGGCGCTGACGTCGACGCGATTGCCGTTGAGGAAGGCGATGCCGGTCGACTTCTGATCGGTGTGGATGACCTGGACGCCGACGTTGCCGGTCAGCTCGGCGGCGCCGATGTTGCCCTTGAGATTGGCCTGCACATAGCCGGTCCAGACCTTCTCAAAGACATTGTAGGCCTTGGCCGGAATGTCGTTCGAGGTGTTCGGCGCCAGCACCAGCGTGCCGTCGGCGATGAGATCGCGCGGGTCGTAGCTGACCACCGGGCCGAGGCCGAGGTAGGACAGGTTGGTCGGCTTGAGGAGCGCGCTCGCCGGGATCGGAAGCTCAAGCGCGCCGCCGCGCAGGCGGACCAGATATTCGTCGGGCGTCAGCGACTTGGTGCGGTCGGTGTAGTTGATCCCGACCTTCACCGCGTCGAGGAAGCTGCCGATTTCCTTCTGCACTTCGCCGCGGACCTGGACGAGCTCGTCGTCGAGGATGCGGTTGTTGTAATAGCCGGCCTGCGGCGTGGTCGCGCTGCCGCCCCAGCCGAGCGGATCGGTCAGGCGGATGAGGTTCGGGTCGCCGTAGTTGAGCGTCGGCTTGAACTTGGTCCCGGTGGTGCCGGTGACGAAGCTGATGGTGTCGGTCGCGCCGAGGCCCTCGCCGAAGCCGGTGCCCGAGTAGCTCTCGATGCTCAGCTCCTCGCGGTCGGTACGCGAATAGCTGGCGTCGCCGAATGCCTTCCAGCCATTGTCATTGTTCCAGGCGAGATTGATCCCGCCCGAGAACAGGTCGGCCTTCTTGGCGAAGATGTCGTTGCGGACGACGCCCTGGACGTTGTTGAAGGTGCCCGAGACGACGGTGCCGTCCTCGACCTGGAAGGTGCCGGTGTTGAAGGTCGTCCCGAAGGCGCCGAAGCCGAGCGGAAGCTCGATGCCGCGCTTGGTCTGGTCGTCCTTAAACTTGCTGTAGAAGCCGTCGACGGTGAGGATCAGGTTCGAGGCGAGCTCGGCCTGGAAGGTGCCGTTGAGGCCAAAGCGCTTGAGCTGGGTCGAGGTGACGAACGACTTCGAACCGCCGATCAGGTTGGCGTTCTGGCCGTTGACGTTGACGCCGGCATAGCCCCAGGCGTTGAACTCCTGGTTCTGGTAGGGCTCGTCGACATAGGAAGCGGCGAGCGAGATGCCGACGCGGTCGTCGTAGAAGCGGTCGATGAAGGTCGCGCTGGCGCGATAGCCTGTGTCCTTCGAGCCCGAGTTGAGCTTGCCGAGGTCGGCATAGCTGCCGCGCAGGCCGATCGCGATGGTGCGCTTGGCGACGTCGAGCGGACGGACGGTGCGGATGTCGACGGTGCCGACGAGGCCTTGGCCGACGAGGCTTGCGCTCGGCGACTTGTAGACGACCACCTGGCTGACGACTTCCGACGGATACTGGTCGAATTCGACGCCGCGGTTGTCGTTGGTGCTGGTCTGCTCGCGCCCGTTGAGCAGGGTCTGCGAGAAGTCAGGGCCGAAGCCGCGGATGGCGATGACGTTGGCGCGGCCGCTGGTGCGCTGCGAAGCGATGCCGGGCAGGCGGGCGATCGATTCACCGATCGAGTTGTCGGGCAGCTTGCCGATGTCCTCGGCGGTCACCGACTCAACAATCTGCTCCTGGTTCTTCTTGGTCCGAACCGCGCTCTCGAGGCTGCGGCGGAAGCCGGTGACGATGATCGCCTCGTCCTCGGTCGGGGCCGGGGTGGCGGCTTCATTGCCTTCGTCCTCGGTGGTTGCCGGCTTGGTCTCGGCGTCGGCGGGCTGCGTGGTCTGGGCCGCGGCGGGCGAAGCGATCAGCGCGAGGCCGAGCGCAAACGGGCTGGCCGCAAGTGCGAGCCGGCGCAGCGAGGTCGAAGATGTCATGTCGAAATTACCCCTCCTGGACGTGCGCCGACCCAACCGGGGTGAGCGCACTTGTCACGGAGGTGAAATCTACCAGCCATTTTGAAAGCGGGTAGGCCAAGGGCCCGCTATACATACGTATTCAGGTCGCTACACTGTTGCGACAATGACGCAGCGGCGCCCGACATCGTTCGACATTGCGGCTCTGGCGGGTGTGTCACAGCCGACAGTCAGCCGTGCCCTGTCGGGAAATCCGGCGGTCAGCGCGGAGACCCGGGCACGGGTCCTCGCCGCCGCCGAGCAGCTCCATTACAAGGTCGACAAGAATGCCTCGGGGCTCCGCCGGCAGCAGAGCCGGACCATCGCCCTGCTGTTCTTCGAGGACCCGACCCCCGACCAGACGCTGATCAATCCCTTCTACCTGTCGATGGTCGGATCGATGGTGCGAAGCTGCGCGGCGCACGGCTACGACCTGTTGATCAGCTTCCAGCAGCTCAGCGACGACTGGCACGTCGACTATGAGGACAGTCGCAAGGCCGACGGGATCGTGCTGCTCGGCTATGGCAACTACCTGCAGTATCGCCCGCGGCTCGAGCAGCTGGTCGGGCGCGGCGCGCACTTCGTCTGCTGGGGCAATCCGCGCGCGGCCGAATATGGCGCGATCGTCGGCTCGGACAATGAGGCTGGCGGGCACGAGGCGACGCGGCACCTGCTCGGGCTCGGCCGGCGACGGGTCGCCTTCATCGGGACCGCGAGCGAGGCCTATCCCGAATTCCTCGACCGATACCGCGGCTATGTCCGGGCGCATGACGAGGCCGCGCTGAGCGTGCTCGACGGGCTCCGCTGCGACGCCGGTCCGAGCGAGGAGGAGGGGCGCTCGGCGGTGATGGAGCTCGAGCGCCGGCATGTCGCCTTCGACGCCATCTTCGCGGCTTCGGACCTTGCGGCGATCGGTGCGATGAAGGCGCTTCAGGAGCGCGGCCGGCGGGTACCAGAGGATGTCGCCGTCGTCGGCTTCGACGATCTTGCCGCCGCCGGCTACGCGACCCCGCCGCTGACCACGGTCGCGCAGGATGCCAAGGCGGCAGGGCAGGCGCTGGTCGAGGCGCTGCTCGACCGGATCGAGGGTCGCGAGGAGCAGCCGCGGCTGCTCCCCGTTACCTTGAAGGTACGCGGCTCAAGCGTCGCTTGAAGCTGGCCGCCGGGCGTAGATGCCGTAGGCGGCGATGATCGCGTAGCACAGCGCCGGAAGCAGCAGCGCGGTGCGGAGGCTTCCGCTTGCGTCGGCGATCACGCCGGTCAGCAGCGGCACGACCGCGCCGCCGAAGATGGCGATGTTGATGATCCCCGAACCGTCCGCCGCGCGTGCTCCCAGCCGCTCGCAGGCGAGGCTGAAGATGGTCGGGAACATGATCGAGTTCATCAGGCCGACCGCCAGCAGGCTGTAGCCCGAGATGGTGCCGGTCGAGCTGGTCGAGAGCAGGATCAGCGCGATCGCGCCGCAGGCGACGCCGGCGAGGATCTTGCCCGGGCTCAGGATGCGGAGGAAGTAGCTGCCGATGAAGCGCCCGACCATCGCTCCGCCCCAATAGAGGAAGATGAGGTCGCCGGCGCCGCGCTCGCTGAGGCCAAGCGTCGAGGACTGCTGGAGATAGTTGACGATAAGGCTGCCGATCGAGACCTCGGCGCCGACATAGAGGAAGATGCACAGTGCGCCGAAGCCGAAGCGCTTGCGGCGGATCAGCGACAGTCCGTCGAGCAGCGAGCTCCGCTCATGCTGCTCGCCCGGAAGGCGGTTGCGGAACAGGAACACGGCGCCGGCGATCACCAGCAAAGCGACGGCAAGTCCGATGTAGGTGCTGACGATCGCGCTCGTCTCGGCCGCGCGATAGGCGTCGAGCGCGGGACCGCTGAGCTGGTCGGCGCTGACCGCGGCGAGGCCGCCGAGGATGAGCGCGGAGCCGACGATCGGGAAGACGGTGGTGCCGAGGCTGTTGAAGGCCTGGGCGAAGGTCAGCCGGCTGTGCACCGTCTTTTGCGGTCCGAGAAGGCTGATCAGCGGGTTGGCGACGACCTGGACGATCACCACGCCGCTGGCGAGCACGAACAGAGCGAACAGGAACAGTCCGTAGGTCGCGGTGCGCGAGGCGGGAATGAACAGCAGGCAGCCCGCCATCATCACCAGCAGGCCGGTCATCGCGCCGCGCATGTAGCCGATCCGCTTGACCAGCTGCGCGCCCGGGATGCCGATCACGAGGTAAGCGGTGAAGAAGCAGAACTGCACCAGCATCGCCTGCGTATAGTTGAGCGTGAACAGCTCCTTCAGCTTGGGCAGGATGACGTCGTTGAGGCTGGTGATGCCGCCGAAGATGAAGAAGAGCGCGAAGACGAAATAGCGCAGCTCGGGAGCGTCGACGCCCTCGCTGACCGAGCCGTCAACCGGCTCCGATGCACTTACGACGGCCATCCTGTTTCCCCCTCACGTGAGCGTTCACCTGTGACCATAGAGGCGATGACTGTCACCTGTGAATACCTATTCTGCTGCACTGCACAAAGGATTGGCACTGCTCGGCTTTCCTGCTTTCGTGCGGGAGAGTGGAGGGACAGTAATGGATCAGGTGACAGGTCGGCTGGAGAAGCCGCGGCAGGGTTGGACGGGGCTTTGGAACATCTCGTTCGGCTTCTTCGGAATCCAGATCGGCTTCGCGCTCCAGAATGCGAACATGAGCCGCATCTTCCAGTCACTGGGCGCGAGCATCGACGACCTGCCCTGGCTGTGGGCGGCGGCGCCGCTGACCGGGCTGCTGGTCCAGCCGATCATCGGTTTCATGAGCGATCGCACCTGGCTCGGCCGCTTCGGCCGGCGGCGTCCCTACTTCGTCGCGGGTGCGGTGCTCGCGGCGCTGTCGCTGCTGCTGATGCCGCTGGCGCCGATGCTGCTCGCCGCGGCGGTGCTGCTGTGGATGCTCGACGCCAGCCTCAACATTTCGATGGAGCCATTCCGTGCGTTCGTCGGCGACCAGTTGCGGCGCGACCAGCATACCACGGGCTATGCGGTGCAGACCGCCTTCATCGGCGCCGGCGCGGTGGTCGGCTCGCTCTTCCCCTATCTGCTCGAACATTGGGGTGTCGCCAACGTCGCGCCCGGCGGCGGCATTCCCGACACGGTCAAGTGGAGCTTCTGGGCCGGCGGAGTCGCGCTGTTCCTCGCGGTGATGTGGACCGTACTGACCACGCGCGAATATTCGCCCGAGGAGATGCGCGGCTTTGGCGAGGAAGTCGAAGGCGACGGAAGCCAGACGGTCCGGGCACTGGCCGCGCGAACCTATGGCGGAAGCCTGCTGTGGGTCGGCGCCGGGGCGCTAGTCGTCCTTGCCGTGGTCGAGCTTGCGCTCGAGAAGGAAGTGTATCTCCTCGGCGGACTGCTCATCACCTACGGGCTGCTCTCGGCGATCGCGATCGCGCTCGCCAAGCAGGGTCGTCCGGCGACCATGCTCGGAAGCCTGGTCGGCGACTTTTCGGGCATGCCGCCGGTGATGAAGCAATTGGCGCTGGTGCAATTCTTCAGCTGGTCGGCGCTGTTCATCATGTGGATCAACACCACGCCGGTCATCGCCCAATATTTCTTCGCGACCACCGACGCCGACAGCGCCGCCTACCAGGAAGCCGGCAACTGGGTAGGCGTGCTGTTCGCGGTCTACAACGGGGTCGCCGCAATCGCCGCGCTGGCCATCCTTCCGGCGCTCGCCAAGCGGATCGGCAAGGCCCGCACCCATGCCATCTGCCTCATCGCCGGAGCGCTCGGCTACGCGAGCTTCTTCGTCTTCCGCGATCCGCAGCATCTGCTGATCGCCGAGGTGGGCGTCGGGATCGCCTGGGCCTCGATCCTCGCCATGCCCTACGCGATCCTGGCGAGCGCGCTGCCGCAGGCCAAGCTCGGCACCTACATGGGCCTGTTCAACATCTTCATCGTCGTGCCGCAGCTGCTGGTGGCGACCGTCATGGGGTCGATCATGAAGGCCTTCTTCCCGGGCGAGCCGATCTGGACGATGGCCTTTGCCGCGGGAGTGATGGCGCTGGCGGCAATGGCGACGCTGCGGGTCAAAGAAGCCTGAGCGGGGCAGCAACCTTCTCCAGCCCCTCTCGTTGAGGGGCTGGAACGAAGGGGAGCCTCTTGCCAGACACCACCACCATGCGCGCGGCCGTTCTTTCCGCGCCGCAGACGATCACCGTGTCCGAACTGCCGAAGAAGGAGCCGGGCGAAGGGCAGGTCCGGGTACGGCTGGAAGGGTGCGGCGTTTGCGCCTCGAACCTCGGTCCGTGGAGCGGCCCCGAGTGGCTGCAATATCCCGGTGAGCCGGGCGGGATGGGCCACGAGGGCTGGGGCACCATCGAGGCGGTCGGCCCGGGGGTCGAAGGTCTGGCGGTCGGCGACCGGATCGCGGCCTTGAGCTACAACAGCTACGCCAGCCATGATCTTGCCGACGCAGACAAGGTGGTGAAGCTTCCGGAGGCGCTTGCCGGACAGCCCTTCCCGGGCGAGCCCTTGGGCTGTGCGTTCAACATCTTTCGCCGCGCCGACATCAAGGCCGGGCAGACCGTCGCGATCGTCGGTATCGGTTTCCTCGGCGCGCTTCTGACCCGGCTCGCGACCGACGCGGGCGCGCGGGTCATCGCGATCAGCCGGCGTCACTACAGCCTGGAGGTCGCGCGCGAGTTCGGCGCGACCGAGACCATCCCGATGACCGATCACCACAAGATCATCGAGCAGGTCAAGGAGCTCACCGGCGGCAAGTTCTGCGAGCGGGTGATCGAGGCGGTCGGCAAGCAGTGGCCGCTCGACCTCGCCGGCGAGCTTACCGCCGAGCGCGGCAAGCTGATCGTCGCCGGCTATCATCAGGACGGCCCGCGGACGGTCAACATGTGGCTCTGGAACTGGCGCGGGATCGACGTGATCAACGCGCACGAGCGCGACCCGCAGGTCTACATGGACGGGATCCGCGAGGCGGTCGACGCGGTCGCGAGCGGACGTCTCGACCCCAGCCCGCTCTACACCCATCGCTACAAGCTCGATGAACTGGCGCAGGCGCTCGACGCCACCCGCGACCGGCCGATGGGCTTCCTCAAGGCGATCATCGAACCATGAGCGACAAGCCCCGGCTAGGCTTCCTCGGAATCGGCTGGATCGGTCGCAACCGGATGGAAGCGATGCTCGGCACCGGCCTCGTCGAAGTCGCCGCGATCGCCGACCCTAGCCACGAAATGCGCGAGGAAGCGGCGGCGCTGGTGCCGGACGCGGTGGTTGCCGAAACGCTCGACGAGCTGCTGACGCAGGATCTCGACGGACTGGTCGTCGCAACCCCCTCGGCGCAGCATGCCGAGCAGTCGATCCGCGCGCTCGAGGCGGGACTCGCCGTCTTCTGCCAGAAGCCGCTCGGGCGGACCGCGGCGGAGGCCAGGGCTGTGGTCGATGCGGCAAGGGCGGCCGACAAGCTGCTCGGCGTCGATCTCAGCTACCGCTTCACAAACGGGATGCGGGCCATCCGCCGGGCGATCGCGTCGGGTGACCTCGGCCAGCCGTTCGCGGCCGACCTCGTCTTCCACAACGCCTATGGCCCGGGGAAGGACTGGTTCTTCGACCCCGCGCAGTCTGGCGGCGGCTGTGTCATCGACCTTGGCGTGCACCTCGTCGACCTCGCCTTGTGGGCGATGGAGTGGCCCGAGGTGGTGAAGGTCGAGAGCCATCTGATGAGCGGCGGCAAGCCGCTGGCCGATGCGGCCACGACCTGCGAGGATTATGCGGTCGCGACGCTCACGCTCGGCAATGGCGCGGTGGTCCGGCTGGCCTGCTCGTGGAAGCTGCCGGCGGGCAAGATGTGCGAGATCGCCGCGGACTTCTACGGCACCGGCGGCGGCGGCCTGTTCCGCAATGTCGGCGGCAGCTACACCGACTTCGAGGCGTTCCGAACCGCCGGCACCGAGCGCTGGCATGCGGCCGAGCCCGATAGCGACTGGGGTGGCCGGGCGGCGGCGGACTGGGCCAGGCGGCTCGCCTCAGGCTCGGCGTTCGACCCCGAGGCAGAGCGGCTGGTCGAGGTCGCACGGGTCCTCGACGCCATCTACCAGCGCTAGCTCGAAGCGGTGCGCGGCGGCGCGGTGACGCGCGGCCTCGTCGGAGCCGACCATCGCTTCGCTCATCCGGTGCGCACCCAACCGGAAGGCGGCGTAGGCGATCCGGTAGAAGGCGAGGAGTTCGGGATCGCAGCCGAGCAGCTTCTCGAGGGCGGTGACCTCGGACCGGGCGAGGTCGAGCTCGATCGCGGCCGCCGCCACGTCCCAGGCGAGGTCCTGACAGCCAACGAGGTCGTGCGCCTGGTGATGGTCGAGCGCATCGGCCTTAAGGAGTTGACCGGACGGCAGACGGAGCCACTCGTGCGCAGCGAGCCTCCCGTCGATCGTCACCGGCCGAACCCTGGCTTGCAGCACGTCTGCGGGCGGATTCCAGCGGGACAGAGCGGGCACGTTGCGCCGAACCATCGTGACCAGCTCGGCAAGCGACGCGCCGGGGCCCGCGGGAAGGGTGGCGCGGAGTGCGAGATAAGACGCGAGCTCATCGAGCGTCGGCTGCGTCGGGCTCGCCTCGGCATGCCAGCGCTGGACCAGCCAGCCGTGCGTCAGGCCGGCGACCTCGGGTCCGAAGCCGGTGCGGTGGAGCAAGCGGGCAAGGGCGAGTTTGCCCTCACCGATTGACCCTAGTCCCGCAAAGCGGACCAGCCACTCGACACCGTCGGCGCGAACGAGGAACTTGGCGCGCTCCCAAGCAGGCGTGACCGGCGGCCAGGACCGCTCGTCGGCGCTCCACCGCGGGCGCCAGGCGCCGGCAAAGAGGTCATCCCAGCGGTCGATCGGCCCGGTAAGCTGCTCGACCCACGAACGCAGGCCGTCGATGCGGGCGACCGGGCGCTGCGCTTTGGCCCAGCGCGCGCAGTGGGCGGCGTCGGCCTCTGGGCCGAGATCGCCGTCGTGGCCGGGGAGGAAGGCGATGCGGTCGCGGGGCACGCCGCGGGCCTCGAGCCAGTCGGCGACGCAGCCGAAGCTGCTTCCGGACAGGCCGGGCCCCTCGTCGACGATGACATAATGCGCCGGCCCCTCGAGCAGTTCGGCGGCCAGCCCCTCGTCGAGGCGAAGTTCGCGGCGGAAGGGATCGCCGGTCGGGCGCAGCGTCACGGGTCGAGGCGCCCCCAGCGCCGCCGCGGCAATGGCGGCGAGCCCCGCGCCAATGCTGCGCAGGCCGATCAGCCGTGGCCGCGCCTCGAGCGCAAGCATCCGTGCCGCCAGGCCATAGGCCTCGGGGTAGAGGGCGTAGAAGGCATAGCCTTCGGGCAGCCGGACTAGGACATTGTCGGGGAGAACGGGGATCGGCGGGATTGGCGGGGCAAGAGCGCCGGGACAGCCCAAGTCCCACGAGTGCATCAGCGCGCCGGCTTGATCCATCAGGGCGTTGAGGAGCGCGTCCTCCGCGGCACGACGCCGATCGATCCCGGCCGCCCGGAAGTCGCGGTCGGCGACGGCCTGGGCGAGTCCGGCGAGGGTGATGAAGCGGGCGCGCAGGCGGTCATGGTCAAGCCACCGGCCCTCGTCCGAGGCGAGCTCCTGCAGGCACCGGGCGGGGACGACCTCCTGCTCATGGTCGCCGTAGACCAGCATGAGCCTATTCGGCGGCGGCGAGAGAGGTCCTTTCGCCGCCCGCCGCGGCGAACCGCATGACGGGCTCGTCGCGACGCAACTGCGCCGCGAAATAGGGGATGGTCGCCTTCAATCCGTCTTCGAGGCTGACCTTGGGGGACCAGCCGAGCAGCGCCTTGGCGTGGCCGATGTCGGGCTTGCGCCGGCGCGGATCGTCCTCGGGCAACGGCTGCTCGACGATCCGGCTGTCGGAGTCGGTCAGGCGCAGCACGCGCTCGACGAGGTCGGACACGGTCAGTTCGTGCGGGTTGCCGATGTTGACGGGCCCCGGCTGCGGCCCGTCGTGCGCCATCAGCCGCAGGATGCCTTCGACCAGATCGTCGACGTAGCAGAAGCTGCGGGTCTGGCTGCCGTCGCCGTAGACCGTGATCGGTGCGCCCGACAGCGCCTGGCAGATGACGTTGCTGACGACGCGCCCGTCGTCGGGGTCCATCCGCGGGCCGTAGGTATTGAAGATCCGAACCACGCGCACCTCCGCCCGGCCAAGACGGTCGAAATCGAATGCCAGCGTCTCCGCCGCGCGCTTGCCCTCGTCGTAGCAGGCGCGCGGACCGGTGCAGCTGACGTTGCCGCGATACTCCTCGCGCTGTGGATGCGCCTCGGGATCGCCATAGACCTCGCTGGTCGACGTCAGCAGGAAGCGCGCGCCCTGCGCCTCGGCCAGTCGGAGGAGGTTGCGGGTGCCGAGCACGTTGGTGAGCATCGTGTGCTCGGGATCGGCCTGGTAGGCGGGCGGCGAGGCAGCGCAGGCGAGGTTGTAGACGTGGGTGAAGCGGCCCTTCAGCACCGCCGCGGGTAGCGGCTCGATCACGTCGTGGGCGACGAAGTCGAAGTTGCCGTGCGACCGCAGATGATCGATGTTTTCCTCGCGCCCTGTCTGGAGATTGTCGAGCACGACCACTTCGGCGCCGCGCTCGAGCAGGCGGTCGGCCATGTTGGAGCCAATGAAGCCCGCGCCTCCGGCGAGCAGTACCCGCTCCGTCATTCCCTTAGGCACCGTCACGCTTCCGTCCATCCTTCTCCGGCAAGGGCCGCCGTATGTTTGCCAACCATGGCTTCCTCAAGATGGCGTTCGAGTTCGCCGGCCCGGACCGCCGACGTGTGCTCCGCCAGCGCCCTAACGCGTGCCGCCTCGCCGATCGCGCGTGCCTGGGCGGGAGCGATGCCTTCGAGCGCGGCAACCACGTCCTCGGTCGTGCGTGCAAGCAATATCTCGCGGCCCGGCTCGAACAGCTGGTCGAGCCCGTCCCAGACATCGGAAATGACCGGGCAGCCGCACATCGCCGCTTCGAACAGTCGGACGCTCGGGCTCCATCCGGCCGCGATCATGTCGGCACGGGTGACGTTGAGCGTGAAGCGGCTGGCGGCATAGAAGTCGGGGTGCTCGGCCGGCGGGACATGCTCGATCCGCTCGACGTTGGCGGGCCATTCGATGTCGCCGGGGTAGAGCGGGCCGGCGACGCAGAAGCGCCGTTCGGGAAGCGCGCGCGCGGCGGCGCAAAGAAGCTTCTCGACCGTCGGCTGGCGATCCTCCGACCAGGTGCCGAGATAGGACAAATCCCAGCGGCTCGGCACGTCGAGCGGCCGGTAGATGGCGGGATCGGCCTGGCAGTAGAGCGCGCGGGCGCCGGGCGAACCCAGCTCGCGCTCGATGAAGCGCAGCGTGGGGCCTCCGGTGAAGCTCAGATAGACGTCGAAGCCGGGGATCAGTTCGGGGCTGAGATATTCGAAGTCGCCGCGAGCGAACTTGGCCAGCGTCACCGGCGTGTCGATGTCGTAGAAGGCCGTCACTCCGCGCGCGGTCTGCTGCACGAAACGACCGACGTCCACCCCTTGCGGCACGTAGGAGCCGACCATGACCGCGTCGGCGCGCGCGATCTCGCCTTGCCAGCGTTCGAGGTCCTTGAGATCCGAATAGAATGAGAGCCGGCAATAGTCGGGATCGGCAAGGTCGCGCTGGCTGGCGTACCAGGGCACGTCGCGCTCGAGGAACAGGATGTCGTGCCCGCGCGTGGCGAACTCGCCGAGCAGACCGCGGAAGGTGGTCGCGTGGCCGTTGCCCCAGGAGGAGCTCAGCGACAGGCCGAGGACGACGAGCTTCATGCCGCCACCAGCTCGCGCTTGGCGGCAAGCTCGGCGCGGAGCACCCGGTCGGCCTCGACCCCGCGATGCGCATAGGTGTGCTCGGCCAGCACCCGGGCGAGCGCGGCGTCGCCGATCGCTCGGGCGCGCTCGGGCGTGAGGCGGGCAAGGTGATCGGCGACATCCTGTCCGTCGCGCGCGACCAGCACTTCCTTCTCGGGCTCGAGGAACTGCTCGATGCCTTCCCACGCGTCGGTGATCAGGCAGGCGGCGGCGCCGGCGGCCTCGAAGACGCGGGTGGCGGGCGAGAAGCCGACGTTGGCCATGCTGTCGCGAGCGACGTTGAGGACCGCTGCGGGCGAGCAGTTGAAGGCGTTGTGGTCGGCGGTCCCGACATGACCGACGGCGTGGACATTGGCCGGCATGCCCTTGCCCGCCCAGCCGTTGCCGCCGAGCAGGAACCTCTTGTCCGGGCTGACTTCTGCTGCGCGGAGGAAGAACTCCTCGACCCGGGCCTCACGATCGGGAAGACGGTTGGCGAGAAATCCGAGATCGGCGGCGAAGCGATCCTCGCGCGGCACCGGATGGTGGGTGGCGGGATCGAGGGCATTGTAGATGGGCACGCACTTCCTCGCGCCGAAGCCCTCGTAAGCGGAGATGACCGGCGGACCGCCGCCATAGGTCAGCACGAGGTCGAACTCCGGCAGGCGGCGGCGCAGCGGATGGTCGGGCGCCCCGGCCAATTCCTCGAGCGTCGCCGCGGCATCGACGTCCCAATAGACCTTGAGCGCGTTCGGGGCTGCCCGGTCGAGCACGCCTTCGGTCAGCTCGTCGTCGAACACTCCGACGCCACTCGCCTTGACCGCGATGTCGGCGGCGGCGGCCTCGTCGAGCACTCGCCGGCAGGCATCGGGAGTCGCGTCATAGACCACCGAGCGGGCATAGGCGGGCGGGTCGATGTCCCTGTGCTGCTGCCGCTCGAAGGCGTCTGGCTCGTAGAAGGTGATGGCGTGGCCGTGACCCGCAAGCTCCTTGAGAATGCCGCGATAGTAGGTCGCCGCGCCGTTCCAGTAGGCGCTGAGAAGGGAGGAGCCGTAGAAGGCGATGTTCATGCGTCGACCTTGTCGGTGAGGGTGGCGACGATGCCGAGCAGCTCGTCGACCCGGTGGGCGCAGCTGTGGCGGGCGCGGATGGTGGCGAGACCCTTGGCGGCGAGGCGCTCGCGAAGGGCGGGATCGTCGCGCAGGGCGGTGAGGTGGCGGGTCATCTCGGCACCGTCGCGCGCGACAAGATAGTCCTCGCCGGGAGTGAACAGGCCCTCGCTGTCGTCCCAAGGCGCGCTGACCAAGGGGATCCCGCAGGCGAGCGCCTCGAACACGCGGATGGTCGGGATGCCGGGGAGCACCTCGCGATAGAAGCGGCGGGGGACGTGGACCGTGGTGAGCGCCCTCGCGAACACCTCCGGCGCGGCGGCGTTGGGGAGCCATCCAGCGAATCTGATGCCGTAGCGGGCCAGCGTCGCGAGCGCCTCGGGTGGGTAGCGGACGCCATGGATGGTGAGCGGAAGACCGGCCTGCGCGGCGGCG
Organism: Sphingomonas swuensis; assembly: GCF_039538045.1. Lineage (NCBI taxonomy): Bacteria > Pseudomonadati > Pseudomonadota > Alphaproteobacteria > Sphingomonadales > Sphingomonadaceae > Sphingomonas > Sphingomonas swuensis. Next base: position 667,431 of record NZ_BAABBQ010000001.1, read on the forward strand.
CGGAAGAGATATTCCTCGAGCTCGGCCGAGCGCTCGCCGTCGCCCCAGTTGCCGATCCAGACCAGTCCCTCGCGCTGCTGTTCGCGAACCGGCGGATGGAACAGGCGCGTGTCGGCGGCCTCGTGCCAGGTCCAGACCCGGCCTTCCCAGCCCCAGCGACGGTAGACCTCGCTCAGCGTCTCGCCGAACGCCAGCACCCCGTCATAGCCCGACAGGTCGAAGGCGCGGATCGCCTGCGGATCGCTGACCGCGCGGTGGTGCGTGTCGTGGAAGAGGAGGGTGAAGCGGGCGCCAGCCTTGCGCAGCGCTCCGATCGCGGCGACCAGCGCGGGCTCGTTCCACTCATGGACGATGACTAGGTCGGAATCGCCGACGAGCGCGTCGGGGGCGGCATCCGGAGCGAAGGTCTCGATCACGTCCTGAAGGTCGGGGTAGGCGGCGCGCCAGGCGTCGAGACCCTGCTCGCCGCCGTCCTGGCGGAGGTTGTCGAGGCTCCAATTGCGCCCCGGCTCGAGCGCGCGGACATGGTGGCCGCGGGCCTTCAGCTCGCGCAGGATGCCGCGCAGGAAGTGCGCGTTGCCGTGATTCCAGCAGCTGCGGAGCGAATGCGTGAAATAGGCGATCCTCACGCGGCGACCTTCTGCCGCTCGACGAGCCCGTCGTAGAGATCGAGCATCGCGCTTCCCATGGCATGCGGGGAGAAATGCGCGGCGCGCGCCCGCGCCGCGTCGCCCAATTCGCCGCGAAGCTCGGGCCGGGCGACCAGCCGCTCGACCGCGGCGGCGATGGCATGTTCGTCGAGAGGGTCGACGAACAGCGCCGCACCGTCCCACAGCTCGCGGAAACCCGGTCGGTCGGCGAGCACCAGCGCGCAGCCACATTGCGCGGCTTCGAGGACGGCAAGGCCGAACGGCTCATAGAGCGCGGCCGAGACGAACACCGGCCGCTCGGCGAGGAGGCTGGCAAGCTGCTCCGACGACAGCGGGCCAAGCGCCTCGGCATAAGAGAGGCGAACCGCGCTGTCGGTAGGACCGTGGAGCGGTCCGGCGGCGCGGAAGGGGATCCTGCTCAGCGCCGCGGCCCGGTCGAAGGCGGCGACATTCTTGCCCGAATCCCATAGCCGACCGGCGGTCAGCGCATAGTCGACGGGGATCGCCGCTGGACCGGCGAGTTGGTGGCGGCCGTTGTGCACGGCCTGCGGCAGCGACGGCAACGCGTAAGTCTCCTGCACCGCCGCGGCGAAGGCGCGGGTAGGTGCGACCACCAGCGCGCTCGCAGCAAGGCCGCGCGCGACCATCGCCGAGCGCCAGGCGAGATCGTCGGGCAGGGGGCCACTCTTGACCGCGTCCCACCAGGTGCCGACGCAACTGTGGACGACGCTGACGACCGGGGCAGGGTAATCGGCGAGCGCGAGCGCCGGACTGTGGAGCTGGACGAGGTCCGCTCCGGCCTCGCGGGCCAGGGCGGCGAGCGCGGTGGCCGCGGCGAGCACCTCCTCGTCGCTGCCCGCGGTCCAGTCCAGCGGGAGGCTTGTCCCGACAAGCTGCAAGCCCGGCACCGCGGCGGCGTCCGACATCTGCTCGTTCGAAGGCGGAGGACCGAGCACCGCGAGCAGGACCACCATGTCCTCGGCCCCGGCGAGTGCCCGGGCAAGGTCGAGCGAATAGGTCCAGACGCCGCCGACCGCGTCGGTGGTCAGCAGCAGTCGCTGCCTCATGCCGGAACCCTGAGGCGGACCGTCTCGCCCTCGAGCGGGAGCCCGCGCTCGGCGGCAAGCCAGTGGGCAAGGGTGGCGACTCCATCCTTCCACCCGCGGGCGGGCGCGAGCCCGAGCTCGCTCGCAATCCGGCGGGTATCGGCAACGAAGTAGCGCTGGTCGCCCGCGCGCCAGTCGGAATAGCGGACGTCGGGCGTGCGGCCGGTGAGCGCCTCGATATGGCGCATCAGCTGGCGGAGGCTGACCGCATTGGCGGGGCCACCACCAAGGTTGAAGGCGCGCCCGGCAATCCGGTCGATCTGCTTCCACGCGGCCATGTAGGCGTCGACCGCGTCGCCGACGTCGAGGATGTCGCGGACCTGCGCGCCGTCGCCATAAAGGGTGATGGTCTCGCCCTCGAGCGCGCGGATCAGGAAGTGGGCGACCCAGCCCTGGTCCTCGGTCCCCATCTGCCGCTGGCCATAGATGCAGCTCATCCGGATGACCGCGGCGGGCAGGTCGAAGCTGCGCGCATAGTCGAGCACATATTGGTCGGCGGCGCCCTTCGAGCAGCCGTAGGGCGTGTGGAAGTCGAGCGGACGCGCTTCGCCGATGCCGTGGCAGCGAACGTCGGGATCGACCGGCTCGTAGCGCTCGCCCTCGAGCCGGAACTCGAGGTCGGCGAGATCGCCGTAGACCTTATTGGTCGAGGCGAAGATCAGCGGCGTTCGGCGACCGGCGGTGCGCAGCGCATCGAGCAGATGCAGCGTCCCGCGGACGTTGATGTCGAAATCCTCGCGAGGATCGACGAGGCTGGTCGTGACCGCGACCTGCGCCGCCATGTGGAAGACGGCTTCGGCCTCGCGCGCGGCGGCGGCGAGGCTGTCCTCGTCGCGGATATCGCCGCGGGTGAAGCTGATCCTGTCACCGTGGCGCTGCTGGAGCCAGGCGAGATTGCGCTCGACCCCCGGACGCGACAGGGCGTCGAACAGGTGGACCTCATGGCCCTTGGAGGCGAGGCGGTCGGCGATATTGCTGCCGATGAAGCCCGCGCCGCCGGTGACGAGGACCGGCTTCGATCGAAGCAGCGCAGGGCCGCTCACGCGACCAGCCCCCGCGCCTCGAGTTCCGCCCGGGCGGCGTCGACCCGGTCGACCGCGGTCTGGCTGGCGACCCACTGGGCGAGTTCCGCAAGACCCTCCTCGAAGTCCTTGGTCGCCTCGAAGCCAAGCTGGTCGGCGGCGAGCGAGGTGTCGCAGAAGCAGTGGCGGATGTCGCCGATCCGGCCCTTGCCGGCAATCTCTGGGTCGAGACCCTTCTTGCCCATCGCGCGGGCAAGGCTCTGGGCGACCTCGCGCACCGAGCGATCCTGGCCCGATCCGATGTTGAAGACCCCGCCCGCGGCCTGCGGCAGTTCGAGCGCGTCGGCGAAGGCCCGGGCGACGTCCCCGACATGGACGAAGTCGCGGCGCTGCTCGCCGTCCTCGAAGATTACCGGCTTCTGGTCGTTGAGCAGGCGCGAGGAGAAGATGGCGAGGACGCCGGTGTAGGGATTGGAGAGCGCCTGGCCGGGGCCGTAGACGTTGAACAGGCGGAGGCACACGCCCTCCATGCCGTAGGCGCCGGTCATGATGAGCGTGGTGCGCTCCTGCACATATTTGCCGAGCGCGTAGATGGAGGCGAGGTCGGGCCGCTTCCATTCGGGAGTGGGAACGGGCTGGAGCGGCCGCCCCTCGGCATCGACCGGTTCCCAGCTCTGGCCGTCGCCGGCACCGGCGCTACGAACCGCGTCCTGCACGAGGGTGCCGTCGGCATCGCGGTAGAGGCCCTCGCCGTAGATGCTCATCGACGAGGCGGTGACCACACGGCGGACCGGACGATCGATCAATTTCTCCATAAGTACCGCGGTGCCGACGTCGTTGACGCTGGTGTAGCGCTCGACCGCATACATCGACTGGCCGACACCGACCTCGGCGGCGAGGTTGATGACGCTGTCGGTGCCCTGGAGCGCCTTGGTCACGACGTCGCCGTTGCGGACGTCACCAACGATCAGTTCGACGTCCGAGGGAAGCATCTTGGAGCCGTCCACCTCGCCGTGAACCTGCTCGATCAGGGCGTCGAGGACACGAACGCGGTGGCCGCGCTCGAGGAGTTCGCGGCAGACGGAGCGACCGATGAAGCCGGCACCGCCGGTGACCAAGACTGTCTCGCCCACGCTTCCATTCTCCCCGCAAGGCCTTATGCCGGTTTAGCCGAAGTCCCGGCTTCTGAATGAAGCTTCTTCTTGTTTGTTCCCCGTCATGGCGGCTTCTTTGTCGCGGTGGTGCAACGATTTAGACCTCATCGATCGCTGACTTGCGCCATCTTCAACTAGTCGTTCCGGTACCTGCAACGATTCTTTGTTGCCGGAGGAACAAAGCTTTTCCCTTGCTGTTGGGCAGGCGAAACACGGGGAGACGGCGTGCCTTCGGTCCACCTGCTACGCCATGGGGCGCATGACGATGTCGGGAAGCGGCTGACGGGCCGTTTGCCTGATCGCGGCCTGACCGAGGCGGGACGGGGGCAGGCACTTGACGCCGCCGCCCGGCTCGACCGCTCGCCGCCGTCCGCCATCTACGCCAGCCCGCGCCGCCGCACGCGCGAAACCGCCGCGATCGTCGCCGAACGCTTCGGCCTTGCCGTCATGGAAGCCCCTGCGCTCGACGAAATCGACTTCGGTGAATGGGCTGGCCGCGACTTCGCCGAGCTCGATCGAGACCCGCGCTGGTTCGCTTGGAATGCCGAGCGCGACACGGCCCGCTGCCCCGGTGGCGAAACTCAGCGCGAGGCGCAGGCGCGTGCGCTCGCCTTCACCTTCGAGGCCTCTGCGCGCCATGGCTCGACGCCGCTGCTGGTCACCCATTGCGACATCGTCCGTTCGCTGGTCTGCTGGTCCGAGCGCCGGTCGCTCGGCGACATCCACGCCGTTCGCTGCGATCCCGGTGCCCTCGTCACACTCGATCTCGCCGCAACGGCGAGGGTGGCCGCCTGATGCTCAAGACGGGCGAGCCTGTCCTCGACAAGGCACAGATCGAGCGAAGGGTTGCGGAGCTCGGGCCGTGGTTCCACGATCTCGACCTCGATGGCGTGCGGACCGCTCCCGACCACTTCCTGTGGGGCTATCCCGAGAACAAGTACAAGCGCTTCCGCCACGTCATTCCCGAGGACCTCTCCGGCAAGAGCGTGCTCGACATCGGCTGCAACGCCGGCTTCTACAGCTTCGAGATGAAGCGGCGCGGCGCCGCGCGGGTGCTCGGGATCGACCATGACGAGCGCTATCTCGAGCAGGCTCGCTTCGCCGCCGGCGTGTTCGGGCTGACCGACATCGAGTTTCGCCGTGGCGAAGTCTGGGACGTCGGCGCGCTCGGCGAACGATTTGATGTCGTGGTGTTCATGGGCGTGCTCTACCACCTGCGCCATCCGCTGCTCGCGCTCGACCTCATCCGAGAGCATGTCGCCGACGACCTGCTGCTGTTCCAGTCGCTGCAGGCGGGGAGCAAGGGCATGTACCGCCCCGACCCCGACTATGATTTCTTCGATGGCCTCGGCGAATTCGACCGACCCGAGTGGCCGCGGATGCATTTCATCGAGCAGCGCTATGCCGGCGACCCGACCAACTGGTGGGTGCCGAACGAGGCCGCAAGCGCGGGCATGCTGCGCGCCGCCGGCTTCGACATCGTCGAGCATCCCGACACCGACGTCTTTCTCTGCCGTGCCGCCGCCGCTCCGGCCGGTGCCGCGGTCTATCCCGCGAAAGGAAGCCTCGCTTGATCGAAGCCGCGATGATCTGGAACGAGCCCAACAACAAGTCGCATTGGGATCCGCAGATCGACCCTGACTGGTCGAAGTTCGCCGAGATGGGCAAGCTTGCGGCGCGCGCGATCCACGACGTCAACCCGCAGGTCAAACGGGTGCTCGGCGGGATCTCGCCGATCGATCCGCAATATATCCAGCGGCTCGCGGGGCACGGCCTGATCGAGGAACTCGACGTGATCGCGGTCCACGGCTTCCCGCTCGACTGGAACCTGTGGAACATCAACGAATGGCCCCAGCGGCTTGACGAGATCCGCGCGGTGGTGCCCGATCATGAGCTGTGGGTGACCGAGGTGGGCGTCGGGAGTTTCGGCGCCGAGGAAGTGCAGGAGTTCGGGGTCAAGCGGACGGCCGAGCTGCTGATCGGCAAGGTGCCGAGGGTCTTCTGGTATTCGCTCTACGACCTCCCGCAGGCGTGGGGCGCGACCACCCGGCACAAGGAGGCCGAGGGCTCTTCTTACTACCGTCATTTCTACATGGGCCTGATCAAGGAAGACGGTACGCCCAAGCTCGGCCTCAAGGCGTTCGAGCCCTATGCTGGCGACCTCGGGCTGATGCAGTGGTTCCACTATCAGGACCCGCGCCTCGACGATGCCGTGGCCTGGCTCAAGCGCCTCGGAGTGAAGCATCTCCGCACCGGCCTCAGCTGGGCGGACAGCTTCCGCCCGGACGCGCTCGGCTGGTTCGACCGGCAGATGGAAGCGCTCGAGGACTTCGACGTCACCGTCACCTTCTGCTTCACCCCCGAGCATCTAGGGATCGAGCCGCACCACACCAGTCCGCCTCGCGATCCGCAGCAGTTCGCCGACTTCTGCGCGCAGATGATCGAACGTTACGCGCCGGTGGCCACCAACGACGCCAGGCCCGCGCTGGCCGCCGCAGAATAACAGGAACAGAGATGATGGAGCCGCAGATCAACATCGCCATTGCCGGGATCGGCAACTGCGCCAGCAGCTTGGTGCAGGGCATCGCTTACTATCAGAATGGCGGTTCGAACGAGCAGATCGGCCTCATGCACTGGGATCTCGGCGGCTACCGTCCGCGGCACCTGCAGGTGGTCGCGGCATGGGACGTCGATGCGCGCAAGGTCGGGCGCGACGTCAACGAGGCGATCTTCGCGCAACCGAACAACACCCAGGTGTTCTGCGACCATGTCCCGCCGACCGGCGCGGTCGTCCGGATGGGCAAGCGCCTCGACGGGGTTGCGCCGCACATGGCCGACTATCCCGCCGAGCGCAGCTTCATGCTCGCAGACGGACAGCGGGAGCCGAGCCAGGAGGAGGTCGTCCGGGTGCTGCGCGAGACCAACGCGCACGTGCTGATGAACTATCTTCCCGTGGGCAGCCAGCAAGCCACCGAATTCTATGCCGAATGCGCGCTCGAGGCGGGGGTTGCCTTCGTCAACTGCATCCCGGTGTTTATCGCGTCCGACGAGACTTGGGCGAAGCGCTTCCGCGACAAGGGCGTCCCGATCATCGGAGACGACATCAAGGCGCAGCTCGGGGCGACCATCGTCCACCGCGTGCTGACGGACCTCTTCGCCAAGCGCGGCGTCCGGCTCGACCGGACCTACCAGCTCAACACCGGTGGCAACACCGACTTCCTCAACATGCTCGAGCGCTCGCGCCTCAAGCAGAAGAAGGAGTCGAAGACCGAGGCCGTCCAGGCGGTCGCCGAGCGCCGGCTCGAGGACGAGAACATCCATGTCGGCCCTTCAGATTATGTCGCCTGGCAGAAGGACAACAAGGTCTGCTTCCTTCGGATGGAAGGGCGGATGTTCGGCGACGTGCCCTTGAACCTCGAGCTTCGACTCTCGGTCGAGGATTCGCCCAACAGCGCCGGGGTGGCGATCGACATGATCCGCTGCGCCAAGCTCGCGCTCGATCGCGGCGAGGGCGGGCCGGTGGAGGCGCCGGCGGCTTTCTTCTGCAAGCATCCGCCGCAGCAGATGACCGACGACGAGGCTCACATCGCCACCGAAGCGTTCATTCTCGGTGAGCCAGCTCCCAAGTCACGAGTCCACTAGCAACACTCCGACGGTCCAGCTCGCTGACGGGCTGGCCTCGGCGCTGACCCGCAACATCGCGGCGCTGGCCGAGCGGCGCAGGCTCGAGGACGAGCGGGCGACCGCCGACCAGCGGATTGCGCGAACCATCACCCGCTTTGCCGGGTCGATGTGGTTCGTCTACCTGCATGCCGCAGTGGTGCTGGCGTGGGTCGCGATCAATCTTGGCTGGACCGGATTTGCGCCGTTCGACGAGACGTTCGTGATCCTCGCCACGGTCGCGTCGGTCGAGGCCATTTTCATCTCCACCTTCATCCTCATCGCGCAGAACCGCGCCGCGGAGGCGGCCGATCGGCGTGCCGACCTCGATCTCCAGATCAGCCTCCTGTCCGAGCACGAGGTGACCCACCTCATCCGTCTGCTCACGGCCATCGCCGAGAAGCTTGGGGTCGAGGAGGCACGCAGTCCCGAACTCGAGGAGCTCAAGCGCAACGTCGCGCCCGAGGCGGTGCTCGAACGGCTCGAGGAAGAGAGCGACGATCCTTGATGTCGTCCCGGCGAGGTCGGCATCCTGTCCGAGATCCCGGTCTTCGCCGCGATGATGGACTGGGTTATGGCCCTCGCCATGATCCTTCCCTTCCTTCACCGGCTTTCCACCACCGCCCGCGGCGTGACCCTCGGCGCACCCGTTCCGAGCGCAGACAACAAGGCTGGTGAGGGCGCCTTCGACCCCGTCACCGAGATCGACCGCGTGGCCGAGCGCGTCCTGCGCGGCGAGATCGAAGCGGCCTTTCCCGAGGACGGGATCGAGGGCGAGGAATATGGACTCATCCGCGGCGAGGCCCGGCGCCGCTGGCTGCTTGACCCCGTCGACGGCACCCGCGCGCTCATCTGCGGACTGCCAAGCTGGACCACGCTTGTCGCGCTGGTCGAGGATGGCGAGCCGACCCACGGCTTCATCGACAGCCCGGCGCTCGACGAACTGATGACCGGAACTCCCGAGGGGGCGCTGCTGAACGGTCGTCCAGTGCGCGTCTCTTCGTGCACCAGCCTCGCCGAGGCGCGGCTGTCGACCACCGATCCCTATCTTTTCGCCGGGCGCGAATCCGAAGCGTTCGAGCGGGTGCGGAGCGGCGTACGCCTCGCCCGCTACGGCCTCGACGCGCTCGCCTATGCGCGGCTTGCCGCCGGTCACCTCGATCTCGTCGTCGAAAGCGGCCTCAAGCCGCACGACTGGGCCGCGCTGGTGCCGGTGGTGCGTGGCGCGGGCGGAGTGGTCGGCGACTGGCGCGGGGGAACGGACTTCGCCGGCGGCGCGATCGTCGCCGCGTCGACGCAGGCTTTGTTCGACGAGGCGGTATCTTTGTTGAACGGCTAGTTGCCGCGGTCGCCTTTGCCGCTAAGCTGCCGCCCGTGCCGGGTCTTCAGCTTCGTGGCGTGTCCAAAGCGTTCAAGGGTACCGCGGTGCTAGACGCGGTGGATCTCGACGTCGGCAGCCGCGAGTTCATCGCATTTCTCGGCCCGTCGGGAAGCGGCAAGACGACGCTGCTGCGGATCATCGCCGGGCTGGAAACGGCGGACAGCGGCGAAGTGGTCCTTGACGACCGGCGGATCGACGTCCTCGGTCCGGGCGAGCGCGACGTCGCCATGGTGTTCCAGTCCTACGCGCTCTACCCGCACATGTCGGTGCGCGAGAACATGGCGTTCGGCCTCCGCAACGCGAAGGTCGCACCCAACGAGATCGAGCGCCTGATCGCCGATGCCGCCCGGGTGCTCGAGATCGAGCCCTTGCTCGAGCGCAAGCCGGCGCAGCTTTCGGGCGGGCAGCGGCAACGGGTCGCGATCGGTCGCGCGATCGTCAAGAAGCCGCGCCTGTTCCTGCTCGACGAGCCGCTCTCCAACCTCGACGCGGCGCTTCGCCTGCGGACCCGGGTCGAGCTTGCCCAGCTTCGCCAGCGGGTCGAGGCGGGGGTGATTATGGTCACCCACGATCAGGCCGAGGCGATGACGCTGGCCGACCGCATCGTCGTCTTCCATGACCGCCAGATCCAGCAGGTCGCGGCGCCGATGGAGATATATCTTCGCCCCGCCAACAAGTTCGTCGCGCAGTTCGTCGGATCGCCGGCCATGACCATCCTGCCCGTCAAGCTCGTCGATGGCGGAGAGCATGCCGCGGTGGCGCTCGGCAACGGCGCACGCATCGAAACAATGGTCCCCCGGGCAAGCCTTCCGGCCGGCGGTCCGCTCGAGATCGGGCTGCGCTCCGAACATGTCCGGGTTGCTTCCGACGGCACCGCAGCACTGGAGGCGGAGGTGGTGCTAGTCGAACGCCTCGGCGATCGCAGCCTCGTCTACGCGCGCCTCGCCGACGGGGGCGAGGTCACCGCCGAGGACAAGGGCACCAGCGTGCTCAAGGCGGGCGAGCGCGTCGGCCTCGCCATCGACGGCGCTTCGGCGCACCTCTTCGGTCCCGACGGCACCGGCTTCCACCGGGCCGGCGCATGAGCCAGGCGGCGCGCCGCCGCGATCCCGGGCTCGCCTTCGTCGGGCCCTTCCTTCTCGTCTACTGCCTGGTGCTGATCCTGCCGATGCTGCACGGCATCTGGCTGTCGCTGCACGTGATCGACATCTGGGGCGACGGGCGCTTCGCCGGGCTTGCCAACTATTCACGGCTGTTCGCCGACCCGGTGTTCGGGCAGAGCCTCGTCAACACATTCATCGTCACGCTGATGATCGTGCCGCTGCTTACGGTGATCGCGCTCGGCCTTGCGCTCGCGCTCAACCGGGCGACACGGGGCGCAGCGATCCTGCGTGGCATCTTCTTCTCGTCCGCCGTCCTGTCGGTGACGATCGTCACCCTCATCTGGCGCTTCATCCTGGCTCCCGACGCCGGGCTCCTCGGCGAGGTCTGGCAGTCTGCCGGGTGGGAGCCACTGCCCTTCCTCTCGTCGCCCGGCCTCGCGCTGTGGGCACTTGCGATCACCACCATCTGGTGGTCGATCGGCCTTCCGATGCTGCTGTTCCTCGCCGGGCTTCAGCAGGTCCCCGCTGACCTCTACGAAGCCGCCGCGCTCGACAAGGCGAGCCGCTGGCGGACCTTTACCCAGATTACGCTGCCTGCGCTGAGGCGCACGACGATCCTCGTCGTCATGCTCCAGACCGCAGCGCAGCTTCAGTTGTTCGGCCAATCGCAGCTTCTAACCGCGGGCGGCCCGAGCGGCGCGTCGCGGACGGTGGTCCTGTTCATGAACGAGGTCGCCTTCGGCCGCTGGGAACTGGGCTATGCGCAGGCCGCGGCCGAGATGCTGTTCCTGATCATCCTTGGCGTGACGCTGACCCAATATTGGCTGACCGGCCGGGCCGGGGAGGGCGATCATGGCCGCTGACGCCGTCTCCGCCCGAACCCGGCTTCCGCTCGCCGCCTGGATCGGCGTGCTGCTTGGCGCCGCGGTGATGCTGACGCCCCTGCTGTGGACGCTGGCGTTGAGCTTCAAGGCCAATTCGGCGCTGGTCGGCAACAGCGGCGCGGCGCTGACTCCGCCGTGGACGCTCGCCAACTATGCGGCGATCTTCGGCAACGGGCAGACGCTCCGCTGGCTGATCAACAGCACGATCGTCTCCATCGGGACGACGATCGGCGTGCTGATCCTGTGCAGCCTCGCCGGCTACGGTTTCGCCCGGCTCGACTTTCCCGGACGACGCTGGCTGTTTCTCTTCGTGCTCGTCGGCCTCGCCATTCCCGGACAGGCGGTGATCCTGTCGCAGCACCAATTGTTCGCGTGGACCAACCTCCACAACAGCTATCCCGGGCTGATCCTGCCCGGCCTGACGACCAGCTTCGGGGTCTTCTTCATGACCCAATATATGCGCGCGATCCCGCGCGAGCTGGACGAGGCGGCGCTGCTCGACGGCGCAAGCCATTGGCGCATCTTCACCCGCATCATCCTCCCACTGACGGTACCCGCGCAGTCGACGCTGGCGGTCTTCACCTTCCTCGGCTCGTGGAACGACTATTGGTGGCCGCTGATCTCGGTGACCCGGGCCGACATGTACACGCTGACGGTCGGCCTCGCCGCGGCACAGATGAACTATGCGCAGACGTCGGGGCTCGGCTACCTGATGGCGCAGGCGATCTTCGCCTCGCTGCCGATCTTCGTCGTCTACCTCATCTTCCAGAAGCAGATCATCCAGGCGATGGCGGGAACGGCGATCAAGTGAGGCGCTTGCTCGCGCTCTTCCTGCTGGTCGCGCTCGGCAGCTGCTCGGGCACGGAGCGCGGGCAGGGGCTCTACATCCAGCGCTTCTTCGGTGAGTGCACCAGCGATTACGGGACCGCGACCGACATCGCCAAGGCCGAAGGCGAGTGCGGGATCATCACGACGATGATCAACGCTTTCCGCGCCGCCCACCCCGAGGCTCGGGTCAGCCAGAATGTGGTCGCCTGGCCAGGCTACAGCCAGCTCACCGCGCAGCTCGCGGCGCGCCAGCCGCCCGACCTCGTCACCATGCACAGCGGGGTCATTCCCGACTATGCCGGCAAGGGCCTGCTCGAGTCGGTCGAGCCCTATCTTGCGGCGGCCGGGATCGCTCCAGCCGCCTTCACCCCGGCCTCCCGCCAGGGGGTGACGTGGAAGGGCCGGATGTACGGGCTTCCGTGGGACACTCACGGCGGGCTGTGGCACGTCAACACCAGGCTGTTCGCCAAGGCCGGGCTGATGAAGGACGGCAAGCCGATCCTTCCAACCAGCCCCGAGGAATTGCTCAGCCAAGGCCGCCAGTTTCGAGAGCGGACCGGCAAGCCCTACCTCATCCAGAGCTTGGTCGGCGATCCGGCGGGCGCGGCACGGACCCTCTACACCTACATGATGGCGCAGGGAGCGCCGATCTTTCCGAGCCCGCGACGGATCCAGCTCGACACGCCCGAAGGCCGCCGCGTCGCCGAACTGTTCCGCCAGGTCACCGCCGAAGGGATCGGCACCAGCAACATGGACACGCCTGCCGCCATTGCCGCCTTCATGAACGGCGAGGGTGGGGTCTATCCGACCGGGACATGGATGATCGGCCAGTTCGAAACCGAGGAGAAGACTGTCGGCCGGCCGCTCTACAAGAGCTACGGCGTCTTCCCTTATCCCGCGCTCTACGGGGCCCCGGTGATGTTCGTGTCCGGCCATGCCTGGGTGGTGCCGAAGCGCGAGCGCACCCCGGCCGAGAAGCAGGCGATCGTCGACTTCTTCCGCTTCATGACCGCGCAAGGGTCCAACTGGGCGCGCACCGGGCATCTGCCGGCGCTGCAGTCGGCAGTGGACAGCCCGGCCTTCCTGTCGATGCCGCACCGCCGCGACATCGCTCCCGTCGCGCGGATCGGTCGGGCCCTGCCCGACGGGGTCATGCGCCAGAATGCGGTCGAGGGGCTGGTCGGCGAGGAAATGGCGGCGGCGATTACCGGGCAGAAGCCGGTCGAGCGCGCACTCAGCGACGCCGATCGCCGGGTCAACGAGTTCCTCGCCGAGGTCCAGTAGTCACCCCGCTGCAACATGGGCCCTTCATTCTGGCGCCTAGCCGACACGGCGTCTTGCTCCCCTAAGTCACTAGCGAGTAGCCTCTTGTTTAACAGGGGCGTGCGGGACTTCCTGGCGCCGGAGAGGCCTGGGGAGAGACCATGAACATCAAGACCATTGCGCTCGGCACCGTCGGACTGGCGGCGCTGGCGATCGCCACGCCCGCCTTCGCGCAGGCCCAGCAGCCGGTCGACCCGACCGTCGAGGCGCAGACCAATCCGGCAGATCCGAACGACGGCGCACCCCAGACCGACGATGCGGTCGCCAACCAGGAGGAAGGCGAGGCGATCGTCGTCACCGGCCTTCGCCGCTCGCTCCAGTCGGCGCAGAACATCAAGCGCAACAGCGACCAGATCGTCGACGCCATCGTCGCCGAGGATATCGGCAAGCTGCCCGACGTGACCGCTTCCGCGGCGCTGGCGCGGATCACCGGCGTGCAGGTCAACCGCGCCGCCGCCGAAGCGTCCGACGTGCAGGTGCGCGGCCTGCCCGACATCAGCACCACCTACAACGGCCGCGAAATCTTCACCGCCAACGACCGTTTTGTCGCGATCCAGGACTTCCCGGCCGGCAGCGTCGGCGCACTCGAGGTGTTCAAGTCGTCGACCGCCAACCTCGTCGAGGGCGGTCTCGGCGGGCAGGTCAACGTCCGCTCGCGCAAGCCGTTCGACTTCCAGGGTTTCGAACTGTCCGGCTCGTTCAATGTCGTCGACTTCACCCAGAAGGACGACAAGGACTGGAACGGCAACATCCTCGTCAGCAACCGCTGGAAGATGGGCGACGGAAGCGAATTCGGGCTGCTGGTCAACGCGGCCATGACCAACATCGACTTCCTCGACAGCACGCGAGAATCGACCCAGATCTTCCGCGATCTCGGCGGCGGCCGCTTCATCCCGGACATCAACGGTCTCTTCTACGGAAGCGGCAACCGATATCGCCCCTCGGCCAACTTCGCGGCCGAGTTCCGCCTCAACCCCGACTTCCGCATGTATGTCGACGGCCTGTGGCAGGGCTATCGCGGGCGTGACAGCAACCAGTGGCTGCTCGTTCCGCTGTTCGGCGACACCGCGATCAGCAACGTCGTCGTCGGCTCTGACGGCCGGGTGGATTCCGTGACCGGCACCGGCGGCAACAATCCCGACGGCTATTACGAGTTCGTCAAGCTCAACACCAACACCTACCAGTTCGGCGGCGGCTTCAGCGCCGACCTCGGCGCGGTGCTGTGGACGACCGACATCGCAACCACCGACAGCAAGGTGAAGCGGCGCCAGATCAACGTCGACTATGCGCTCGCGAGCAGCCCGACGCGCAACGTCGACTTCCAGGTCGGCGGGCCGGGCGGACCGGCGTTCGACTTCCTCAACTTCGACACGCTCGATCCCAACAACTATCGCTATCGCGGCCTCTTCCTCAACAATGAGGAGCGTAGCGGCAAGGACCTGCAGGTCCGCTCCGACCTCGAATGGGATACCGGCTTCGCCAACCTTCCCAAGGCGCAGTTCGGAGTCCGCTTCTCCAACCGTAAGGCCGACTTCCAGGGCGGCAGCGATTATCGCGGCTCGCCCTTCCGCTCGTTCGACGACGTCCCGGTGGAGCTCGCCGAGCGGCCGTGCGGCTTCGACTATGAGAATTACCAGGCCGAGACCTGCTTCCTCGGGCCCAAATATGGCAACGTCTTCGGCAACAGCCTTGCGCTTGCCCGCTTCGCCGGCTTCGCGACCGACGACATCGCCTATGATCCGCTGCGCGCCTACGACGCCAAGGAGAAGAGCGCGGCGGTCTACGGCCAGGTCCGCTACGAGTTCGACGCGGGCTTCCCGATCGACGGCCTGATCGGCCTTCGCGCGGTGCACACGGACTCGACGGTGAACGGCGTCCGCCGGACTTTCCCGGGCGACACGCGCACCCCCATCTCGGTCTCGAACAAATATACCGACTTCCTGCCCAACGCGAGCATGCGTCTGCAATTCCGGCGCAACCTGCAGGCGCGTCTGGCTTATACCGAGACCCGCACCCGGGCGAATTTCGCCGACCTCAACCCTGGCTCGACGCTCGACGCGCCGACCGGCGCCTGTGCGATCAGCGGCCCGACCAGCAGCCAGTGCTTCCGCACCGGCGGCGGCGGAAACCCCGACCTGCAGCCGATCAACAGCCGCAACTATGACGCGACGATCGAATATTATTTCGGCCGCCAGGGTCAGCTGAGCGCGGCGATCTTCCGCCGCGAGATCCGCAACTTCATCTTCGGCGGCGTGACCGACATTCCCGAGGGGACCACGGTCAACTTCATCCGCTACTCGAGCCCGGTGAACGGCGGGAAGGGCAAGATCAACGGCCTCGAACTCGCCGCGACGACCTTCTTCGACTACGACTTCCTGCCTCGCTTCGCGCGCGGCTTCGGCGTCCAGGCGAACTACACCTACATCGACGCTTCGACCGAACTGGCGCCGCAGTATTCGAACAACTTCCCGGGCCAGCAGCGCTTCCCGGGCGTGTCCAAGCATGCCGCCAACCTGATCGGTCTCTACGAGCAGGGCCCGCTCTCGGCGCGGCTTGCCTACAACTGGCGTTCGAAGTTCGTTCGCGAATATACCGACAACTTCCAGGGCCAGGCGCCGGTCATCCAGAAGAGCCTCGGCCAGCTCGACTTCTCGGCCAGCTACACGCCGTTCCGCAACGTGACGGTGGCGTTCGACGCGCTCAACCTGCTTGCCGGAAGCCAGCCGATCCGGACCGAGCGCTACAGCCCGTTCGCGCAGCAGACCTTCGACTTCCAGACCAAGTATCTGGAGCGTGTCTACTCGCTCGGCATCCGCTTCCGCTACTGATCAGGAAGCAGGCACTGAAGCGGCCGCTCCCGCCAGTGTGGGGGCGGCCTCTTCGTGTCAGCCGCGCTCGCCGCCGGGCTTGAGCCCCGGGGCGATGGCCGGCGCGCCATTCTCCCAGCCGAACGGGGCGATGTAGAGGAAGCGGCTATCCTGCGACTTGCGGCAGCCGCGGGTGGTCGCCCAGCCGTGGAAGCTGATGAAGGTCCCGCCATTGGCACGGAAGATCGACTGGTGACCGGGCCCGGACAGGCATCCGACCCCGCCGGCATCGCTGTAGCTTTGAAGAATCGGCTTGGGGCCAGCGTCGGTGCAGGGGCCGAGCGGCCCGCTGCAGCGCGCCCAGTTCATCGCATAGGGCGACAGCCGCTGATTGTCGTTCCAGCCATAATAGCCGCCCGAGTAGAGCATGGCATAACCCTCGGGCACGCGGATCATGGTCGGCGCCTCGATCACCTTTTCTTCCCAGGGGTCCTCGTCGGTCATACCGAGATCCCTAGGCTCGCCGGCAAGCTTCGTGCCGTCGGGTGACAGCGCCGCGCCCCACAGCCGGCTGCGCTTGCCGATGCGGTTTCCGTCGGCCTTCCAGTAAAGGTAGAGCTTGCCGTCCTTGTCGCGGAACGGGTTCGCGTCGATCGATCCGCCAAGCTCGAGCTGGCAGACCAGGGGAGCGGCGGAACGGTCGACGAATGGCCCACGCGCGCTCTGGCTGACCGCGACGCCAAGGCACTGCTTGTCCTCCTTGGCGTGGTTGGCGGTGTAATAGAGAAGGTAGTTGGCGCCGACCTTCATCACTTCGGGCGCCCAGGTAAAACCGCGCTTCACCCATGGTGCCAGAGTCGGCATGCCGTCGACGCGCTTGCCCGCGGCGTCCTTGACCGGCTGCCAGGAGACGAGGTCGCTGCTGACCGCCATCGGCAGATTCTCGCCGCTGTTGGTCGCATAGGCGATGTAGCGGCCGGGTGCCTCCTGCATCACGAAGGCGTCGGGAAAATTCTCGCGCAGGACCGGCTCGAACAGGGGATCCTTGGCCAAAGCCAGGGAGGGAAGCGCGACACTCGTCGCCAAGAGCACAGCCACCAACGCCACTCGCCGCACGCTTTTGCTCCTTCGTCTCGCCCGTCAGGGCACCAGCTTCGCCTCGTCGCCGTCGAACGACAGTCCAACGGTCAGCAACGCCCGGAAGACGTTATAGCCTCCGGTGCCGGGATGATAGGCGTGGAAGAACAGCCGCGGCTCGCCCTTGGTGCCGACCGAAACCGAGGCGTGCCCCGGCGCCGACCAGTTGGGGTGCGACTTGAGCAGTGGCTCGGCGGCCTTGCGCCACGGGCCGCTAATAGTCTCGGCGACCGCATAGCCGATGCCGTAGCTCGAACTGGTGAAGTCATTGCCGGCGTAGAACATGAAGTAGCGGCCATCCTGCCGGGTCAGGTACGGGCCCTCAATCAAGTGACCTTCCCAATCGAGGTCATTGGCAAGCAGCAGGTGGCGCTCGCCCTCCAGGCTGCGGCCATCGCTTCCGAGCCTTTGGGCATAGATGGGCGTCGACATGTTCTCGACGATCTCGGCCGCGACCCCGCTCGCCTCGAGCGCCGACTTCACCTTGCGCCAGCTGTCGAGCGCCGCCCGGATCAACGGCTGCATGAGGAAGAAGCGCTCCATCGGGCGGCGGCTATTGGCGAAGGGCTGGACGGCGGCGCAGAAGGCGGCGGTCCGGCGATCCTGCTCGCTGTCGAACAGGCGTGTGATGAGTTCTGGCCGCTCGCGCAGGAGACCCGCCAATGGCCGCGGCCAGAGGCTGTTGCTGTCCTTCTTCCACAGCAGCCACGGCTCGCCCTCCGCATCCACATGGACATGGCTGTCGATCACCGAGCCGGTCAGCAGCGGCGCGCCATTGTCGGTCCATGGACCGGCGGGGTGCGGTGCGCGGGCGAGGCCGATGCTGAGCGTCCGGTCGGCAGCGCGGGCGGTGTAGCTCAGCCAATATTCCTCGCCGACGCGCGCGATCTCGGGTGCCCAGAAGTCGCCCACCTTGAAGCCGGCGGCGGTCCAGCCCGGGGTCCCGCCTTCCTCGAACACGAAGCCCTTGGGATCCCAAGTCTCGAGGTCGCGCGAATGAAGGATGGGGAAGGCGTCGGGCGCATCGTTGCTGGTGGCGACGAGCCACCAGCCGTCGTCGGCCTTCAATACCGCCGGGTCGCCATAGCCCGACAGGATCCGCTCGTTGAGGTTGCCTGTGATGAGCGGCTTCCACGGCGGTTCGGGATAATCCTCGATCGCGCCTTCGACATGATGCGGTCGGCGAGTACCGAAATCGGCGTGGAGGGCGTCATAGAATGCCGCGAACGCCTCGGGTTCGGGGCCCTCGATCCGGTAGGACCGCACTCCGCTTCCGTCGCTTGGCGTGACCAGGAGTTCGAAGCCTTCGCCCTTCTCACGTGGCTCGACGGCGAACGTCATTGGGGGTGCATCGGTCATGGCGAGGGAAGGTAGGGCAGGGTGCTGGCATAACAAGCGGTCGAGCCAAGCTTTCTTTGCCCGGAAGCGACGCCTAGGCTGCTGATGATGCGCTTCTTTTCTCTCGCCGCCGCTTTGGCGCTCACCGCCTGCGCGACCCTGCCGCAACCTGCTCGCTTCCAGAATCCGGTCATCGACCGCGACTTCCCCGACCCGGCGGCGATCCGCGCGGCGGATGGGCACTTCTATGTCTATGCCACCCAGGGCGGCGATCCCATTCGCAACATCCAGATTGCCCGCTCGCGCGACCTGGTGACCTGGGAAGATACCGGCGACGCGCTTCCGGTGAAGCCATCCTGGGCGAGCCGCACGCAGGACTTCTGGGCGCCCGACATCTATCGTCGTGGGCAGACCTACTATCTCTATTATTCGGCCAAGCCCGATGCTGCGCTGAGCGACGACAAGCGCGGCCTCTGCCTTGCGGTGGCGACCGCCAGCAGTCCGCAGGGTCCCTTCACCGACAAGGGGTCGCCACTCCAGTGCGGGGAGAGCTTCGTCAACATCGATCCGCACGCCTTCGACGATCCGGCGACCGGCAAGACCTACCTTTACTGGGGTTCGGGATTCGGCCCGATCAAGGTGCAGGAGCTGGCCTCGGACCGCTTGTCCTTCGCGCCTGGATCAAAGCCCACCGATCTGGTCGATGTCGTCAGGACCGAGAACACGGCCGAGTACCGGCGGCTGGTCGAGGGCGCCTGGGTGATCCTGCGGAATGGCACCTACTACCTCTTCTTCTCGGGCGACAATTGCTGCGGCCCCAAGGCGCATTATGCGGTGATGGTCGCGCGCAGCCGCTCGGCGACGGGGCCGTTCGAGGTGCGCCCGCGCCCGCTTTACCTCGTTCTCGAGGGCAACGCGCAATGGATCGCGCCGGGGCACAACAGCATCGTCACCGACGACGCGGGCGCCGACTGGATCCTCTATCATGGGGTGGACGCGCGCCGGCCGCGTTCGAAGCCGACAGACGACGTCAACACGCGCCGCGTCATGCTGATGGACCGGATCGTCTGGCGCGACGGATGGCCGGAGATTGCCGGCAAGAGCCCGGGCAGCGGTCCGCAGCCCGGTCCCACGATCAGACGGTAATCGCCTCCACCGTCTCGCGCCGGGCGACCAGCATCGCGTCGGCGACGAGACGGAGCGGCTCGACATCGACCAGGCTCTGTCGTTCGTCGATCAGCCGTGCGAACGTCGCATAGAGGTCGGGATATTCTCCGACACTGGTGCCGGGAACCTCGTCTCCATTGAGCAGGAGCCGCGCGCCGCCGTCGAGGAGCTTCAAAGTCGCGCCGTCGCCGGTCTCGATCTCGACCGTCCACTCCTCCCCGTCGGTCTTGCGCCAGTCGAGGCTGGCGGTGAGCGGCCCATCGCCTGCCGGGCTGGTGAAGGCGAGGTCGGCGGCGATCGGCGTGTGCGCGTTGGCGGGGAAGAAGAGCGTCGCGCTCTGCACGAACAAGGGTGCAGGCAGGATCGCAGTGGCAACCGAGAAGGCGTTGATGCCCGGGTCGAATACGCCGAAGCCGCCCGGTTCGAAGACCCACTGCTGGCCGGGGTGCCACTTGTGCACATCCTCGTGCCAGGTGATCCGCATGGAGCGAATTCGCTGTCCCGCCAGCAGCTTTCTCGCGGAGGCGACGCCCGCATTGTGCTGCGCGTGCCAGGTGGTGAATAGCGTCGTGCCCTTGGCGTCGGCCAGGCGGCGCAGTTCCTCGACCTCGCCGAGCGTCGCGCAGGGTGGCTTCTCGAGCAGGAGGTGAAGCCCGCGCGCGATGCAGTCGCGAGCGATCTCGAAGCGCGGCCCGGGCGGGGTGGTGATCGCTGCCGCGTCGAGCGCGATATTAGAGGCGAGCAGCTCGGCGGTGTCGGTGAAGTTCGGCGCCGGACCCTTGCCCTGGCGGCTGACGCTCGCGGCGACCTCGAACCGACCGCTTCCCTCGATTGCCGGGACATGCTGGTCCTCGGCGATCTTTCCGAAGCCGATGATGGCGGTGCGGATCGGCTTCACTTGGCGACGCCCGCGACATAGGCCTGGGCCCGCGCATGCACTTCGTCGGCGCTTCGTCCCGGCGCGTAGAGACCCGAGCCGAGCCCGAAGCCATTCGCTCCCGCTTCGAGCCACGGACGCATGTTGTCGGGCTGAATGCCGCCGACAGCGAGGATCGGCACTGCCTTGGGCAGGACCGCCCGCTGCGCCTTGAGGAACGCGGGCGACGCCCCCTCTGCCGGGAACAGCTTCAGCGCCTGCGCGCCCGCCTCGAGCGCGACGAAGGCTTCGGACGGGGTGAAATAGCCGGGTGCCGCGACCAGTCCGGCATCGACCGCGGCGGCGATGACCTTGGCGTCGGTGTTGGGCGCGACGATCAGCCGCCCGCCCGAATCCATCACCCTCGCGACGCTCAGCGGGTCGAGCACCGTTCCTCCGCCAACCAGCGCGCGATCGCCGATTGCATCGGCCAGTGCCCGGATCGAGTTGAACGGATCGGGGCTGTTGAGCGGCACCTCGATGATCCGGATGCCCGCCGCGAGGATCGCCTGACCGACCGCGACGACCTCGTCCGGGGTCACTCCGCGGATGATTGCGACCAGCGGGCATTCGGCAAGGTAGGTGGTGAACTCCTGTTCCGCGGTCATGACAGTCGCTCCACGATGGCTTGCGCGCCGGCGAGGAAGGCGGCTTCGCCGTCCACCTCGTGATTGGGCCGCCCGACCTGGGTCAGCGCGGCGGAGAACAGGCGGGTGAGGGCCCCGCGACCCATCACCGTCACCTCGCCCTCACCGGGCATGCCCTTGAGCCCGGTGCGGATGTCGGCACCGATCAGCAGTCCGCTGACGAAACTCGATACTTCCTCCTCGGCAAGGCTGCCGAGCAGCACCCGGGCGCGGACGGTGAACAGATCGGCGGTGAGCGCCCGACCCTCCATGCCGCGCGCAACCCCTTCGGCAAAGACCTCGCCCGGGCTCGCCTCGTGGTCGAGCCAGGCCTTGAGCAGGCTCTGCTGCCTCAGAATCGAGAACATCTCGCCGGTCATCACCGTGCGGAAGCGGGTCAGCCGGCCGCCTTCCATCAGCGCCCACTTGTTGTGCGTGCCGGGATGGCAGACGAGTGCGTCGGGCGGGCACAGGCCGGCGTGGACCGCGCCGAAGAATTGCGTCTCTTCGCCGCGGATGACGTCGCCGCGCAGGCCGTCGACGAAGGAGGCGCCGGGAACGACGAAGGCGCGCTCTCCCGGCACCTCGACCAGCGACCTTGCCAGCGTGTCGAGGTCGAGCGGGCAGGGGAGATATGGGGCGGGAACCCAGCCGCCGCGCGCCCCGACCATGCCGGCCATCAGCAAGGGAAGGTCGCCGAGCCGTTCGCGGATCGTGGCGACCGCCGCTGGAAAGCCGCCGGCGGGAACGCTGGTGAAGCCGAGGTCGTCGGCGAACTCATCCTCGACCGTGCCGCCAGTGACCCGCCAAGCGCGCCGGTTGGTCGTGCCCCAGTCGACCGCGATATACCCTTGTGTCCACATCGGCCCGCTCATGCCAAGAAAAGCGACGAAGCGCGACAAGGGTCCTACCCATGTGCGCCTGGCTCGTTATTTTGCGCGACCCATGGACATCATCTGCCTTGCCGACGTGAAGGCCGTGCTTGGCGAAGGGCCGACCTGGGACGCCGATGCCCAGTCGCTGACTTTCGTCGACATCAAGGGACGCCGAGCCTTTCGCTGGCGTGAGGATGCGGGGCTGGAGGAATTCGCGACACCCTTCCGCCTCGGCAGCCTGATCCCGCGTGCATCGGGCGGCTACATCGCCGGCACGGACCGCGGCCTGGTGCATGTGAATCTCGACCATGGCCGGTTCGAATTGCTGTTCGACCCCGAAGAAGATCGCGAGACCAACCGCTTCAACGACGCCAAGGTCGATCGCTTCGGCCGGTTGTTCGCGGGGACGATGGACGACGAGGAGAAAGCTGCCAGCGGCGCCTTCTACCGGATCGAGCGCTCGCTTACCTGCACCCGGGTCGAGGATGGCTACAGGGTCACCAACGGCCCGGCGTTCAGCCCCGACAACAAGGTCATGTACGCCAATGACAGCGCGCTACAGACCACCTTCCGCTACGACCTCGCGCCCGACGGGACCCCGGTCAACCGCCGGGTCCTCGCCCGCTACGAGGAAGGCGAGGGCTATCCCGACGGAATGACCGTCGATGCCGAGGGCTGCCTGTGGATCGCCTTCTGGGATGGCTGGTGCCTGCGTCGCCTGTCGCCCGAGGGCGAGCGGCTGTCCGAACTCCGGCTGCCGGTTCAGCGCCCGACCAGCTGCACCTTTGGCGGCCCCTCGCTCGACCGCCTGTTCGTGACCTCGGCCCGCATCGGGCTCGAAGAAGAGGCGCTCGCCACGCAACCAAATGCCGGTGGACTCTTTGTCCTCACGCCCGGTGTCGCCGGCATCGCCGATCGGCCGTTTGCCGGCTGACCGGCCCGCTTTCCAGAGTACGCCGCCCAAGGAGGCCATTATCGCCAATTTCATGTTCGCCACGGGAATCGAGAACAGCATTCCCACCATCAACGGCGGTCGAACCCGGGTCGATCAGATGGAGGCTTCCAACTTCTACAATCGGTGGAAGGAGGATTTCGACTGCGTCGAGGACATCGGCATCGAATATCTCCGCTACGGCCCGCCGCTGCACAAGACCTTCCTCGGGCCGGGCAAGTACGACTGGGAATTCGCCGACCTTACGCTGAACGAGCTCAAGCGGCGCGAGATCACCCCGATCGTCGACCTCTGCCATTTCGGGGTCCCCGACTGGATCGGCAACTTCCAGAACCCCGACTTCAGCCAGCAATTCGCCAACTACGCCGCCGACTTTGCCGAGCGCTACCCCTGGGTGCAGCTTTACACCCCGGTGAACGAGATGTTCATCTGCGCCGCCTTCAGCGCAAAGTACGGCTGGTGGAACGAGCAGCTGCGCACCGACCAGGGCTTCGTCACCGCGATTAAGCACATCGTGAAGGCGAATGTGCTGGCGATGATCGAGATCCTGAAGCGCCGCCCCGACGCCATCTTCATCCAGTCGGAATCGTCAGAATATTTCCATGCCGACAGCCCGGCCGCCATCGGTCCGGCCGAGGTGCTCAACAGCCGCCGCTTCCTGACGCTCGACCTCAATTACGGTCGCCGGGTCGACAGCGAGATGTACGAATATCTGCTCGATAACGGGATGACGAAGGAGGAGTATCACTTCTTCCTCCACAATCGGCTGAAGCAGCACTGTATCCTCGGCAACGACTATTACCGGACCAACGAGCATCGGGTGCACGCCGACGGGCGAACCGAGGCGGCTGGCGAGGTGTTCGGCTATTCGGAGATCACTCGCCAGTATCACAGCCGCTACGGGCTGCCGATCATGCACACCGAGACCAACATGCGCGAGGGCCCCACCGGTCAGGAAGCGGTGCAATGGCTGTGGAAGGAATGGGCCAACGTCCTGCGCCTGCGCAACGTCGGAATCCCGACCGTCGGCTTCACCTGGTATTCGCTCACCGATCAGGTCGACTGGGACACCGCGCTTCGCGAGCAGAACGGCAACGTCAATCCGCTCGGCCTCTATGACCTCGACCGCAACATCCGCAACGTCGGCCGCGCCTACAAGCAGCTGATCAAGGACTGGCGCGACGTCCTTCCCGCGTCTTCGGTGTGCCTTGCGGTGCCAGTCAAGCCGATCGGCCAGGATTGCTGGCCGCCGATCGGCAACAGCGTTCCGAACCAGGCCGAGATCAAGGGGCTGGCGATCAGCGATGGCGGACAGCACAGCACGGAGGCCGCGTGATGGGCCTGCCCGAGCTCAAGATCGGCAAGATCGAGACCTTCCTCGTTCCCCCGCGCTGGCTGTTCGTCAGGGTCGAGACGGTCGACGGCGCGCACGGCTGGGGGGAAGCGAGCCTCGAGGGGCATGCCGAGGCGGTCAACGGCGCCTTCGAAGCAATCCGCGACCGCTTTCTCGGCCACGACGCGCGGCGCATCGAGGACATCTGGCAGATCGCCTATCGCGGCGGCTTCTACCGCGGCGGCGCCGTGCTGATGAGCGCGCTGTCTGGGCTCGACCAGGCCTTGTGGGACCTCAAGGGCCGCGCCGCCGGGCTTCCCGCATGGGAGCTGATGGGCGGCCGGGTCCGGGACCGGATCCGCGCCTACGCCTGGATCGGCGGCGATCGCCCGCACGAGATCGCCGATGCGGCCCGCGCCCGCAAGGATCAGGGCTTCTCCGCGGTCAAGATGAACGCCACTGCCGAACTCGACTGGATCGGCACGCCCAGATTGTTCGACGACGTCATCCACCGGGTCGAGGCGGCGCAGGCTGCGGGCATGGACGTCGGCCTCGATTTCCATGGCCGGGTCCACCGAACGATGGCCAAGCAACTCGCCAAGGTGCTCGAGCCGCTCGGGCTTTTGTTCATCGAGGAGCCGCTGCTGAGCGAGAATCCGGAAGGGCTCGCCGACATCGCGGCGCTGGTCTCGACCCCTATCGCGCTTGGCGAGCGGCTCTATTCGCGGTGGGACTTCAAACCCTTCTTCGAGCGCGGCGCGGTCGACATCATCCAGCCCGACCTCAGCCATGCCGGCGGGATCAGCGAATGCCGCCGGATCGCGGCGATGGCCGAGGCCTATGACGTCGCGGTCGCGCCGCACTGTCCGCTGGGCCCGCTGGCGCTCGCCGCCTGCCTCCAGCTCGCCGCGACCGCGCCCAATGTCGCCATCCAGGAGATGAGCCTCGGCATCCATTACAATGTCGGGCACGACCTGTTGAACTTCATCACCGACCCTGAGGTCCTGACCCCGGTCGACGGCTTCCTCGCCATTCCCGAGGGGCCGGGACTGGGAATCGAGATTGACGAGGTCGCCGTGCGCGAAGTCGCCAAGGAAGGCCACCGCTGGCGCAATCCCATCTGGCGCCACAAGGACGGCAGCTTCGCCGAGTGGTGAGTTAGGATCCTCCCTGCCGCGCAGCGGTGGGGAGGAGGACCGCCGCCGAAGGCGGTGGTGAAGGAGCCTGCGAAGATTGGCTCGCCCCTCCGTCAGCGCTTCGCGCTGCCACCTCCCCATCGCTGCGCGACAGGGAGGTTCGGCGACCGTCAGGCCGCCTTACGCTTTCCCGTCGGCCGGTCCTGTTCGTAGGGCACGCCGTCGAGCTTGGCGGCGAGCGCCGCAATCTCCTCGCCGGCGCGACGGTCGGCGCTGTACTTGAGGTCCGCGGCCTGCTCTTCCGCGGTCAGTTCGCGCCAGTAGCTGATCGACAGGCGGCGGCCGAACACGTCGTCGCCGCGCATCTTCATCGACGGCTCGGCCGATTCGGGCAGGCTGTCGCGGATCGCGATCAAGGTGGTGATAAGGCGGTCGAGCGAGGTGTAGTCGCTGACTTCGACATAGTCCTTCACACGCGTACGCATGGTTCACATCCCTCCCCGGACATGGGGGCTTTACATCGCTCCGTCGGAATCCCGACGCAACAGGATTTGCGAGACTTATCCCCAGATGAGTTGCCGCCGAGTGAACATCCCGCCAAGAACGTGTTCATCATGAGCCAACACCATCCCGACATCACCCTGTTCGCCGGCAACCTCGAGTTGGTGCTAAGTCCTTCCATTGGCGGGGCAATTCGCAATCTGAGCTGGAATGGCGGAAATGGGCCCGTACCGCTCTTGCGGGAAAGCCACAGCGAATGCGAAACCGTCCTCGGGATGGCGAGCTTCCCGCTGGTGCCGTTCGTCAATCGCGTCCGTGGCGGCCGCTTCACCTTCCGCGGCCGGGAGGTCGTGATGGCACCGAACATGAGCGGTGATCTTTCCCCGCTCCACGGGCAGGGCTGGCTTGGAGCCTGGTCGGTCGAAAGCCATGGCAACCAGGATGCCGAGCTGCGCTTCGTCCATGCGCCGGGCGAATGGCCGTGGGCCTATGAGGCGCTGCAGATCGTCTGCCTCGACAAGACCGGACTGTCGATCCGCCTCCAGTGCCGCAACACGAGCGACACGCCGATGCCTTGCGGCCTTGGCCAGCACCCCTATTTCCCCTGCGGGCCCGAGACCCGGATCGAGACGGCGGTGGCCACCGCGTTCGAGATCGACGAACATGTCCTCCCGACCGACGAGGTGCCGGCGACCGGCCGCTTCGACCTTGCCGACCGGCCGGTCTGCGGCCTCGGGCTCGATCACGGCTTCGGCGGCTGGGGCGGGGAGGCGCTGTTAAGCGATCCTGCCTGGCCGGCCCCGCTTCGGCTCTCGAGCCCGAACGCCGCCTTCTTCCAGCTCTATTCTCCCGAGGCTGGCGGCATCGTCGTCGCCGAGCCCGTCACTCACGCCAATGCCGCGCTGAACGAGCCGGAGGAACGCTGGACCGAGCTTGGCATGCGCGTGCTCGAGCCCGGCGAGGACATGCGTCTCGACATGCGGCTGGACCTCGTTGGTCCGCGCGGATGAGCCTCAGCCTCATTGCCACCGGAACGCTCGGCAGCTTCCTTGCCGGCCAGGCCACCACCCTCGGCGCGTTGCCGGTCTTCTTCATGCGCTCGATCAGCAAGCGCACCGAGAATGCCTTTCTCGGCTTTGCCGCCGGGATCATGCTGGCGGCGAGCTTCTTCTCTTTGATCATCCCTGCGCTCAACGCCGCGGGCGAGCTTCATAACGGCAGTAAGACGGCCGCCGCGCTGATCGTCGGGGCCGCGATCCTGCTCGGCGCAACCACGCTGCACGTCCTGAACCGGCTTGCGCCGCACGAGCATTTCATCTCGGGGCCGATGAGCGGCGCGGAGAAGAGCAAGCTGGCGCGGATCTGGCTGTTCGTCATCGCCATTTCGCTGCACAATTTTCCCGAGGGTCTGGCGGTCGGGGTAAGCTTCGGAAGTCCGGACCAGACCGCCGGCTATGCCACCGCCTTCGGCATCGGCTTGCAGAACATCCCCGAAGGCCTGGCCGTGGCGCTGAGCCTCGCGGCGGTTGGCTATGGGCGATTGTTCTCGTTCGTGATCGCGGTGCTGACGGGTCTCATCGAGCCGGTCGGCGGCTTTCTGGGCATCTCCGCCATTGCCTTGTCGAGTGAGCTTCTGCCCTGGGGGTTGGGCTTTGCCGGCGGCGCGATGATCTGGGTGGTGTCGAGCGAGATCATCCCCGAGACCCACCGCGACCATCAGGAAGGCAATGCCACCTTCGCGCTGATGATCGGCCTTGCGGTGATGATGAGCCTCGACTGGATCTTCGGCTAGGGAGCCCGTCTGCGGACAGGAGCGTTGGTCCGGACATGCAACGATCCTGGGTCAGCAATCGCGATCGCGCCGTGTCCATCGCTGCGGTGCTGCTGGTCCACGCGGTGGTGCTCGCCGGGCTGCTGACGCTCGGCGGCGGCCCGGCCAAGGTGCTCGCCGACCTCGATCCGCTGCAGGTGTTCGACGTGCCCGTGGAGCCGCCTCCCATGCCTCCGCCGCCGCCGCCCGCGGTCGAGCAGAAGGCGCCTGAGGAGGAGGGTGCCGCCGCCCCGCCCGCACGCAAGGCCCAGGCGACGCCCATCCAGCGTCCCGAGCCCAGGGTCGAGCTGCCCGTCGCGCCGCCGGTCGTCGCTGCCGAAACTCCCGGGACCGGCGCTGCCCCGGCGCCTGGAGCGGCACCGGTCGACGGGCCCGGCACTGGCGCCGGCGGGCAGGGCAACGGGACCGGCAGCGGAAGTGGCGGCACGGGCACGGGAGGCGGTGGCAGCGGCGGCAAGGCGAGCGGACCCTCGGTCATTGCCGGAACCACGCTTCGGGGCCGCGACTATCCGCGCGCGGTGCTCCGCGCCTGGCCTTCGCGTGCGCGGGTGTTCGTCGCGATCCGGGTCCAGGTCGATGGCCGCGCCACCAACTGCCGGGTGGACCGTTCGAGCGGCAACGCGGTGATCGACCAGTGGACCTGCCGGCTGGTCGAGGAGCGCGTCCGCTTCCGCCCGGCAACCGACGATGATGGCAGGCCGGTGGTCAGCTGGTACGGCTACGTCCAGTCGCCGGTGAACTTCTAGTCGCGATATTCCTCGGCTAGCGGAGCGGGGTGCCACACGAAATTGCCCGGCGCCCACGCCTCGACCACGCGGCCGGCACTGTCGATCGCCGGCCGCCAGCGCAGCCGACGCCGGGCGGCGGCGCAGGTCGCATCGTCAAGCTCGCCGATGCCGCTCGACGCGGTGATCTGGCAATCGAGGGTTCGGCCATCGCGCCCGACCAGCAAGCGGAAGCCGACCCGCCGCGAGCGGTCGAGAACCAGCCTCGGCGGCGCATCGCGGATCTCGATCTCACCGCTTCGGTAGAAGGGGCCGCTCGCCGGGAGTCCGCCGCCGCCGCCACCACCCGTCCCGGTGCCTGACCGGCCCGAGCCGAGACCGTCGCCGACCCCGCCACGCCCGGTCCCGGGTCCCGGCACCTCGGCCGCTCCCGGACTTGCCGCCGAGCCGGTCCCGGCGATGGGCGATGCGGGCAGAGGCGGCGGAACCGGGAGCTCGACCTTGGGGGGCGGGGCGACGACCTCGGTCGGCGTGTTCTTGAGTGCGGGCGGGGCCGCGGCGCCCTCCGGGTCCTTGGGTCGCTCGGTCGGGGTCGGCGCCTTCTCCGGCACCATCGGGATCGCCGGTGGCTCGGGCTCGGGTTCGGGCGCAAGGTCGAACAGCGGCAGCGGCGGCTCTGGAAGCGTCGGCACCGGAGTCACTCCGAGCCCGGTGAGCAGCGCGTAGCCGAGCGCCACGTGCACCGCCGCGACGATGACGGCGGAACGGGCACGGTCGGCCGGGGTCGCGAGCGGGCGGCGCTGCATGCCTTGGGCCTAGGTCGCCTGCGCTGAACCCGCGCTTACGATGCGGACAGCAATTGGGCGGTGACCGTCACCGGATTGACCACCCGGCTCGCGCCCGCATTTTCGGCGATGTCCTCATTGTCGTGGTTGCGGATGGCGATCGCGATATCGAGTCGCGGCGACAGCTTGCGCGCCGAGAGCACGATCAGGATGCCGGTATCGTCACGCCCGGCGGAGACGATCAGCCGCGATGCGCTCTCGATCCGTACGGCCTCGAGCAGTTCGTCGCGGCTCGCATCGCCCTGGATGACCGCAGCGCCGAGCGCGGTCGCCTTCTCGCAGGCTTCGGCCGAGCAGTCGATCACGACCAGTGCCGCCGGGTCGAGTCCCTCGGCGAGCAGGTGCTCGGCGGTGCTGCTGCCATTCTTGCCGAAGCCGGCGATCACCACGTGGCCGCCAAGTTCGCGCTGGATCTGAGTCATGCGCCACCTTTCCCAAACGCGTTTGAACAGGAGCTCGAAGGCCGTGCCGAGGAAGATCAGCCAGATGAACAGGCGGATCGGGGTCAGCAGGAAGGCGTCGATCAGCCGCGCCCGCTCAGTCACCGGGACAATGTCGCCGTAACCGACCGTCGTCACCGTGATCATCGTGAAGTAGAGCGTGTCGGCAAAGGAGATGGCGCCGTCGAGATTGTCCTTGAGACCGGCGCGATCGAACCACAGCAAGGCGAAGGCGGTGGCAAGCAACGCCAAGGCCAGCCCGGCCCGAAGGCCGAGCTTGCGCCACGCCGACGTTTGCGACCGGCGGGTGAGAGGAGGAAGATCGGACACCTTGAGCACGGCGGCGTAACGAGCCTGAGCGGCGGGCGGTTGCCTGTCGGCGCGATGAACGTCACACTTGCCCGAGAAGCTCTGACTGGGGGAAATGTCGATGCTACGCGAATTCCGAGCCTTCATCGTCCGCGGCAACGTCCTCGACCTTGCGGTCGCGGTCATCATCGGGACCGCCTTTGCGGCCATCGTCAGCTCGTTGACCGACGACCTCATCATGCCGGTGCTCGGCCAGTTGCTCGGCGGGCTCGACTTTTCCAGCTACTTCGTCCGCCTGGGCGAGATACCGGCGGGCTACACGGGCAGCCCGACCGACTATGCCGCGCTCAAGAAGGCCGGGGTGCCGCTGCTCGGCTACGGCGCGTTCGTCACCGCGGTGATCAAGTTCGTCATCCTCGCCTTCATCATCTTCCTGCTGATCAAGGCCGCCAATCGGGCGATGGGACGCCGCCCCGAGGAGGAAGCCGCGCCAGCCGAGGAGATCCTCCTGCTGCGCGAAATCCGCGACTCGCTGCGCCGGCCGTAACCGCGGTCAGCCGACCGCGCTCTTCCAGCGGGCGAGCAGAAGCTCGAAGACCGCAGGGTGGATCTCGCGGCGGAACACCGTGCCCGCGCGATGCCCTTCGACCCAGCGCACCTCGGTCTCGATCGCCTCGAGCCCGGGCAGCTGAACCCACAGGAGATCACCGACCCGCGGTGCGTCGACGAAGGACAGGCAGCAGCCTGCCTCGCTGACGTCGGTAGCGTCGATCCACTGGCTGCGGCGGCCCTGGCGGCGGACCAGGACCGACATGGCGGCGGCGTGGCGGACCGCCTTGCGCGGCCAGTGGGGACGCTCGTCCGCTCCGTCAAAGGCGAGGCCGACATTCTGACCCGAGCGCCAGCGCACCGTGGCGTCGATGTTGCCCCGCGTTCCGAACGACAGGCGGATGGCCTCGCCCCGGCTGAGCGCCGCCTCGCTCCGGATGCGACAGCCTCCGTATGACAGGTTGACGAGGTCGAACTCGAAGGTGGCCGAGTCCCTCAGGCGAACGAACCAGCCCGACAGCCGGGTCGGCCGGCGCTCCTCGCGGGGCCTGCCGTCCGTCGTCGCGGGCTGCTGCATGCCCAGCCTGCTCATGCCGTCGCCTTAGGGTCGCAGGCACATCCCGACATAGTCGCGCCAAGGTCGACCGGGGTGCGGCCGAGCCGCGCTCGAGATTGAGGCAGGTCCATCAGTGATTCCCGCCGCATTTCTCGCACCACAGCGGTAAGCGCGAGTTGAAGCTTCGCGGTCAATGACCGCTTAACCACCAAATCTTGCTGGCAAGGCGCAGCAACATCGGCTGCGCCTCAGGCGTCGAGTTCGTCTTCGCTGACCGCCGCCGCGCGGCTCTGGATGAAGGCGAAGCGATGCTCGGGATTCTTGCCCATCAGCCGCTCGACCAGATCCTTGACCGGCTGGCGGTCTTCATACTGGCTGGGCAAGGTCACCCGGAGCAGCGACCTCGAGGTCGGGTCCATCGTGGTTTCCTTGAGCTGATTGGGGTTCATCTCCCCAAGCCCCTTGAAGCGGCTGACCTCGACCTTCTTGCCCTTGAATTCCTTGGCCTCGAGCTCGGCACGATGCGCGTCGTCGCGAGCGTAGAGGGTCTTGGCGCCCGCGGTCAGCCGGTAGAGGGGCGGCTGGGCCAGGAACAGGTGCCCGCGGCGGACGAGTTCGGGCATCTCCTGGAAGAAGAAGGTCATCAGGAGGGTCGCGATGTGGGCGCCGTCGACGTCGGCGTCCGTCATGATGATGACCTTCTCGTAGCGGAGCGAGGTTTCCTCGAACTTGTCGCGGATCCCGCAGCCCAGCGCGAGCTGGAGGTCGGCGACCTCCTG
This sequence comes from Sphingomonas swuensis, assembly GCF_039538045.1. NCBI lineage: Bacteria > Pseudomonadati > Pseudomonadota > Alphaproteobacteria > Sphingomonadales > Sphingomonadaceae > Sphingomonas > Sphingomonas swuensis. The sequence goes on from NZ_BAABBQ010000001.1 coordinate 699,364, forward strand.
ATTGGCGCGGATCTTGTCGGCGGTCGCCGACGCGACGTTGAGGATCTTGCCGCGGATCGGAAGGATGGCCTGGGTCTTGCGGTTGCGGGCCTGCTTGGCAGAGCCGCCCGCGCTGTCGCCCTCGACGATGAACAGCTCGGTGCCCTCAGGAGCGTCGGAGGCGCAGTCGGTCAGCTTGCCAGGCAGGCGGAGCTTGCGTGCCGAGGTCGCGGTCTTGCGCTTGACCTCGCGTTCGGCACGGCGCTTGAGCCGCTCCTCCATCCGCTCGACGATCGCCCCGAGCAGCGCCCGCCCGCGGTCCATGTTGTCGGCGAGATAATGGTCGACATGGTCGCGCATCGCCCCTTCGACGAAGCGCGCCGCCTCGAGGCTGGTGAGCCGGTCCTTGGTCTGGCTCTGGAAGTGCGGATTGCGGATGAACACCGACAGGTAGCATTCGCAGCCATTCATCACGTCGTCGGCGGTGATGTCCTTGGCGCGCTTGTTACCGACGAGTTCGCCGAAGGCGCGGATGCCCTTGGTCAGCGCGGCGCGCAGCCCCGCCTCGTGGGTCCCGCCGTCGGGCGTGGGGATGGTATTACAATAATAAGAGGTGAAGCCCTCCGACCAGGTCGGCCAGGCCACCGCCCATTCGGCCCGGCCCTGGCCGTCGGGGAAGTCCTGCGCGCCGGCGAAGGGCACGTTGGTGAAGCAGGGCCGCTCGCCAAGCTGTTCGGCGAGCGCGTCGCCAAGGCCGTTCTCGAACTGGAAGGTCGCGGCCTCGGGCACCTGATCCGAAGTCAGCGAGGGATCGCAGCGCCAGCGGATCTCGACCCCGGCGAACAGATAGGCCTTCGACCGCGCAAGCCGGAACAGGCGCTCGGGGATGAAGTCGTTGCCCGCTCCGAAGATCTCCGCGTCGGGCGCGAAGCTGACGCTGGTGCCGCGACGGTTCGGCGCCGCCCCGACTTCCTCGAGCGGTCCGAGCGGAAGTCCTCTGGAGAAGCGCTGGCGATAGAGCTTCTTGTCGCGAGCGACCTCGATCACCGTTTCGGTCGACAACGCGTTGACGACGCTGACTCCGACGCCGTGAAGGCCGCCGCTGGTCGAATAGGCCTTGCCCTCGAACTTGCCGCCGGAGTGGAGCGTGCAGAGGATCACCTCGAGCGCCGACTTGCCCGGATATTTGGGGTGTGGGTCGACCGGGATGCCGCGGCCGTTGTCGACGACGGTCAGCCGGTTTCCGGCCCCGAGCGTGATCTCGATCCGATTGGCATGGCCCGCGACCGCCTCGTCCATCGCATTGTCGATGACCTCGGCGGCGAGGTGGTGGAGCGCCCGCTCGTCGGTCCCGCCGATGTACATGCCTGGCCGCCGGCGGACCGGCTCGAGCCCCTCGAGGACTTCGATTGCGGACGCGTCATAGGCGTCGCTGGCAGACGTCGGGGAGGAGGGTGGAGCGCCAAACAGGTCCGTCATGTGGGGATGCTTCTAGCAGGAGGGGAAAGCGGTTGCCACGCCCTCTTGACGGTGTTCACGGGCTACCCACATCCGCGTCCGCCGGGCGCCACTCGGGCCCGGTGACGGGTCGCGGGGACATCCCGAAAGCTCCCGCGATCCGCCTCAGCTCAGGCAAAAGGAGGACAGGAGATGCGTCAGTCATTCGATTTCTCGCCCTTCCGGCGTTCGGCCGTGGGCTTCGACCGCTTGTTCGACATGCTGGAAAGCAGCGCGTCGGCCGGTGTTGGCGAGAACTACCCGCCGTTCGACCTCATCAAGGCCGGAGACGATCGATACCGCGTGGAGCTTGTGGTCGCCGGTTTTCGCCGGGACGAGATCGAGGTCACCAGTCACCAGAACGTGCTGCTGATCAGCGGCAGGAAAGCGGAGGAGCCGGGCCGCGACTACATCCACCGCGGAATCGCGTTGCGCAGCTTCGAGCGCCGCTTCGCGCTTGCCGACCATATCCAGGTCACCGGAGCCGACCTACACGACGGACTGCTCACGATCGACCTGGTGCGTGAGGTCCCCGAAGCGATGAAGCCGCGCCGGATCGAGATCGGCGGCACCGTGCCGCGGCACGACCGGATCGAGGCCCGGGAGCAGCGGCAGACCGAGCCGGCCTGATTGTGTGAAAAGAAAGGGGGCTCCGGATGATCGTCCGGAGCCCCTTGTCATTCTTGCGATCAGCGGACCCGCGGCCCGCCGTAAGGCAGCGGCGGGGGTGGCCGGCGGTCGCGGCGCGGAAGCTGCGCCTGATAGGCGACCCCGCAATGCTGGACGCAGTAGGGATAGCCGGGGTTCGCCTGCTGTCCGCAGAAATGGAAGTCAGGCTCGCCCGGATGGCCGATCGGCCACTTGCAGATCCGGTCGTTCAGCTCGAGCAGGCTGGTCTTGTCGGCGATCTCGGGCGACGGCTTGGCCGGAACCAGGCGACGCGGCGGCGCGGGCGGGATCGGCGCCTGCTGCTCGCCGGGACCCTGGCGGATGAAGCCGCCCGGACCGATCGAGCGATAGACGAGGTTGGTCTCGGGCTTGCCGGGGGCCGCGGCAGCGGGCGCGGGCGCTGCGGGGGCCGGGCGCGGCTCGTCCTCCGGCATCGGTGCGGCGGCCTCGAGGATGGCGGCGATGGCCGGCCGCTCCTTGACCTTGGACGGGGCAGGGCGGGGCTCGGCGGCGGGGGGAGCGGCGGCCGGGGCCGGCGCGGCGCCCTTCTCGTCACCCGGCTTGACCGGCGATGGTCGCGAGTCGAGACCAAGGCGATGAGCCTTCCCGATCACCGCGTTGCGGCTCACGCCGCCCAGTTCGTCGGCGATCTGCGAAGCAGTCTTGCCTTCGCTCCACATCGCCTTCAGGCGATCGATCCTCTCGTCGGTCCAGCTCATTCGTCGTCTTTCTCGTGAAACGGTTGCCGCGGCAGCGAGAGCCCGATAGGCGAACCTGCCGTGAACAGCCAGCCCTCTCCCGATCGCGCATGGGCGCGGACCGCCCCCGGACAGCCTCGGCTGAGCGGGGTAAACTGGTTTGGGCTCAGGACCCTCTATGTGAAGGAGGTGCGGCGCTTCTTCAAGGTGCAGACCCAGACGATCTGGGCGCCGGCCGTCACCACCCTCCTGTTCCTGGTCATCTTCAGCGTCGCGCTGGGCGGCGCCGATCGGCGGGTGATGGGGGTACCATTCCCGCAATTCATCGCGCCGGGCCTGATCGTCATGGCGATGATCCAGAACGCCTTCGCCAACTCTTCCTTCTCGCTGCTGGTCGGCAAGATCCAGGGAACGATCGTCGACTATCTGATGCCGCCGCTTTCGACCGGAGAGCTGATCGCCGGCCTGATCGGCGCCTCGGTCACGCGCGCCTTCCTGGTCGGCGGTGCGGTGTGGCTGGCGATGGCGCTATGGCCGGGGGTCGACGCAAGCATCCAGCATCCTCTCGCCGCCTTCTGGTTCGGGCTGATGGGCGCGCTGCTGCTGAGCTTCCTTGGCCTGATCACCTCGATCTGGGCGGAGAAGTTCGACCATGCGGCGGCGGTCACCAACTTCGTCGTCGCGCCGCTGTCGCTGCTTTCGGGCACCTTCTACTCGGTCGAGCAGCTGGCACCGCTGTTCCGCGCGATCAGCCACGCCAACCCCTTCTTCTACATCATCTCGGGCTTCCGCTACGGCTTCCTTCGCGAGGCCGATTCGCCGATCCTGTTCGGAGCCATGCTGCTGCTCGCGCTCAACCTCGGGCTGTTTGCCCTCTGTTACGGGCTGCTGAAGAGCGGCTGGAAGATCAAGAACTAGTCTTCTCAGCAACTTGGGTCGTTTCGCTTGGTGAACGGCGAATAACGACCATGTTCAGGCTGCCGACTTCAAGCCTCGGCTAGAACCTTCCCATCAAGCCTCGATGAGGGAGTAAAGTCATGAAGAAGTTTCTGATCGCCGCCGCCGGTCTCTCGGCCGTTGCTGCCGCCGCCCCGGCCGCCGCGCAATATTATCCGAGCCAGCCGGCGCCCTACGGTTACAACCAGCCCGCGCCGTACGGTTACAATCAGCCGGCGCCTTACGGCTACAACCAGCAGTATGGCTACAACGGCTACAACCAGCAGGGCCTCGTCCAGTCCTACATCATGCGCGCCGACCAGCTTCGCCAGCGCATCGAGCGCCTGGATGGCCGCGACCGGATCAGCGAGCGTGAGGCCCGCGTCCTTCGCAACCTCGCGGTCGATCTCCAGAACCGGACTCGTGCCTATGCCCGCAACGGCCTGAGCAGCAGCGAGCGTCGTGACCTCGACAACCGCTTCTACCAGCTCCAGCAGCGCGCCCGGCTTGAAGTCCGTGACGGCAATAACCGCTACGGCAACGGCTGGGGCCAGGGTGTCGGCGGCGGTCGTGACCGCGACCGGGACGGCGTCCGCGACAACCGCGACGGCTATGTCGACGCCAACCGCAACGGCATCGACGATCGCCGCGAGGGTCGACCCTACCGCCGCTAAGGCGAACGGGCGGACGAGGGGTTAAAATCCCCGTCCGCTCGGCTATAGAGGGCGCGGTTCCCAGGACGGGGACCGCGCCCTTTTCGTATCTGCACTCCAGGAGCCGTCACTCATGGCCATCACGCCGCTCATGCCCGTCTATCCGCGATGCGAGGTGCGACCGGTGAAGGGCGAGGGCGTCTACCTGATCGGCGAGGGCGGCGAACGCTATCTCGATTTCGCCAGCGGAATCGCCGTCAACCTGCTCGGCCATAGCCATCCGCACCTGATCGGCGCGATCCAGAAGCAGACCGAGACGCTGATGCACGTCTCCAATCTCTACGGCAGCCCCCAGGGCGAGGCGCTTGCCCGCCGCCTGACCGAACTGACCTTCGCCGACACCGTCTTCTTCACCAACTCGGGTGCCGAGGCGGTCGAGTGCGCGATCAAGACCGCGCGTCGCTATCACCATGCCGCGGGCAACCCGCACAAGCACAAGCTCATCACCTTCTCGAACGCCTTCCACGGCCGCACCATGGCGACCATTTCGGCGACCGATCAGGCGAAACTTCGCGACGGCTTCGCGCCGCTGCTCGAGGGCTTCGAGGTCGTCGCGTTCGACGATCTCGACGCCGCGCTCGCCGCGATCGACGAGAATACCGCCGGCTTCCTCGTCGAGCCGGTGCAGGGCGAGGGCGGAATTCGCCCGGCCAGCCTCGAGTTCATGCAGGGCTTGCGCAAGGCCTGCGACGAGCATGACCTGATGCTCGTGCTCGACGAGGTCCAGTGCGGCGTCGCCCGGACCGGTACCCTCTACGCCTACGAGCAGTATGGCATCACGCCCGACATCGTCGCCAGCGCCAAGGGTATCGGTGGCGGCTTCCCGCTCGGAGCCTGCCTCGCCACCGAGAAAGCAGCGAGCGGGATGGTCATCGGCACTCATGGCTCGACCTATGGCGGCAACCCGCTCGCCATGGCCGCGGGCAATGCCGTGCTCGACGTCGTCGCGACCCCGGAGTTCCTCGCCCATGTTCGCGAGACCGGCCAGCGTCTCCGCGCCGCGCTGGAGCAGATGCTTCCCAACCACGACCATCTGTTCGAAAGCGTCCGCGGCCTCGGCCTCATGCTCGGGATCAAGATGAAGACCGACAGCCGCGCCTTCGTCGGCTATCTCCGCACCCGTGGCATCCTGACCGTCGCCGCCGGCGACAATGTCGTGCGCGTGCTCCCGCCGCTGGTGATCGACGACGCCAATATCCGCGAGTTCGTCGATGGCCTCAGCGCCGCGGCGGCGGACTATGAGGTGCCCGCGCAGGCTGCCTGATCGGCGCTTGCGCGGCGAAGCCGGGCCGGGCACCATCTCCCCTGCGGCCGTTGCCGCGACAAGGAGATTGCGCCCGTGTTCCTTTCGCCTGTTCTCGCCGTCGCCGCTGCCGTCCAAGCCCCCGCCACCGTCGCACCCGAAGCCGCGGCCGGCGAGTGGGTCGCGCTGGTCGATGGCGCCAAGTGGGCGGATAGCTGGACAGCGGCCGGTGCCCTGTTCCAGGGACAGGTAACCAGCGACCAGTGGACCAAGGCCATCCAGCCGGTCCGCACCCCGCTCGGCGCGGTTTCCTCCCGCAAGCTCGAGAAGGTCACCACGACCAAATCGCTACCGGGCCTGCCCGAGGGCGACTATCGCGTCGTCGAGTACCGCACCGATTTTGCCGCCAAGGCCGGTGCCGGCGAGACCCTGCTGCTCGTCAGCGAAGGCGGGCGCTGGAAGGTCAACGCCTACTTCATCCGCTAGGCCGGCGGCTCAGCGGGCGACCTCCGCCAGGATTCGCTCCGCTTCTTCGAACAGCGACGGGTCGACATTCTGTCCCGACGCGGCGGCATTCTCGTGCACCTGCTCGGGCCGCGATGCGCCGATGATCGCCGATGCGACATTTGGTTCGCGCAGAACCCAGGCGAGCGCGAACTGGGTCATGGTCAGCCCGGCCTGCTCGGCGAGGGGTGTCAGCTCCTGCACCGCGGTAAGCACTTCGGGCCGCATGAAGCCCGAGATGAACCCGCCCATTTCGTCGCTGGTCGCGCGGCTGCCTTCGGGCGGGGCCTGGTCGGGCCGGTACTTGCCGGTCAGCACGCCCTGCGCGAGCGGCGACCAGACGATCTGCGAAATGCCGTTGGCGGCGCTCAAGGGGATGACCCGCTCCTCGGGTTGGCGGTGGAGGAGCGAATATTGCGGCTGGCTCGACACGAACCGCTCGACCCCGGGAAAGTCGAGCGCCGTCTGGATCTTCTCGGCTGGCCATTCGGAGAAGCCCAGATAGCGGACCTTGCCCGAGCGGACGATCTCGCTCAGCGCCTCCATCGTCTCCTCGAGCGGCGTGCCTTCGTCATAGCGGTGGCACTGGTAAAGATCGACATAGTCGGTCCGAAGCCGCCGCAGCGATTCGTCGATCTGCTTGTGGACCTGGCTAGCCGACAGGCCGCTGTCTTCGTCCGACATCGGGAAGAACAGCTTGGTGCCGAGGATGTAGCTGTCGCGCGGCCGGCCGCTGAGCGCTTCGCCGAGGAAGCTTTCCGCCGCGCCCCGGCCGTAGACGTTGGCGGTGTCGATGAAGTTGATCCCGGCATCGAATGCGGCATCGAGACAGCGGCGCGACGCGTCGGCTTGAACGCCGACACCATAGGTCAGCCACGATCCGAGCGAGATTTCGGAGACCTCGAGGTCGCTATGACCAAGCCGTCGGTATTTCATGCCGCGTTCCTTCTGTCCCGGGGAGGGTGCAAGCCCTCAACGATCCAGCCGGCCCGGGTTCCCCGTTCGCTTCGATTGGCGCCGCGCACGGCTAGGTCCGGTGCTTGCCGGCGGCGTGCGAACCGGACCTTCCTTGCTATTTTGGCACTTCGGGCCCACATGGGAGGGGCTATCAGTCGCAAGTTTGACGGTCTTCGGTGCTTTGCGGCTCCTTACTCCTTCTCATCTCGCTTCTCCTAGCGAGTCGTCCGGCGTTCGGCCGGCTCACGAGAAGGACACTATTATGATCACCGGAACCGTAAAATTTTTCAACGCCGACAAGGGCTATGGCTTCATCTCGCCCGACGGCGGCGGAACCGACGCCTTCGTCCACATCTCGGCCGTCGAAGCGGCCGGCATGCGGACGCTCGATCGCGACCAGAAGGTCTCGTACGAGATTCAGAACGGCCGTGATGGCCGCGCCAGCGCGGTCAATCTGCAGTCGGCCTGACCGATCGGAAGGCCCGCTCCGGCTTGCCGGTTCGGGCCTTCCACCCTCGTCAACCGATCAGGAAAGGACCAGCCCCCATGTCCACGCTCCAGTTCTACGCAGAGCGCGCCGCCGAGTGCCGCAAGGACGCCGAGGCGGCGACCCTCGACAACGTTCGCAACCGCAATCTCGAAGCCGCAAGCGCCTGGGAAGCGATGGCTGAGCGCATGGTCCGCACCAACGCCCACCGCGAGGCCAACGAGGCCAGCCGCGCCGCCCGCGAGGGCTGAACTTGAGGTCGGAGGGGAGCATAACTATCTCCCTTCCATGACCCCCGACATCACGAACCTCGACGCCGCGCTTGGCGTCACCGTGCCTGCTCGCCACGCCCGTGGCCGCGCTGCCCGGCTCGGGCCCGCGCTCGACGCGGTCCTCTCCGCCCACAACTATCCCGCGCCGATCGAGCGCATCCTCGCCGAGGCGCTGGTCCTGACCGCGCTGCTCGGCTCGCTGCTCAAGGATCCCGGCGGCCAGCTCACCCTGCAGGCACAGACGCAGGGCGGGATCGTCGACCTGCTGGTCTGCGACTACAAGGGCGGCGAACTGCGCGGCTACGTCCGCCACGATCCCGTCATGCTCGCCGATGCGGCGCATGCGCCCAGCCTCAAGACGCTGTTCGGCGAGGGCTATCTCGCGATCACCTTCGACCAGCCCGCGACCGACGAGCGCTATCAGGGAATCGTCCCCCTCGAGGGCGAGAGCCTTGCCGCCGCCGCCCAGAGCTACTTCACCCAGTCCGAGCAAATCCCTTCGATCGTCCGCTTGGCGGTCGAGAAGAAGGACAGCGGCTGGGTCGCCGGTGGAATCCTCTTTCAGCACCTGCCCGAGGGCGAAGAAGGTCGCGAGCGGCTCCACACGCGGCTCGACCATCCCGACTGGGACCATGTGGCGGTGCTTGCCGGCTCGGTCCGTCCCGACGAACTGACCGATCCCGACCTTGCCCTCGAGAGCCTGATCTGGCGCCTTTTCCACGAGGAAGAGGAAGTGCGCGTGTTGCCCGGCACACCGCTGACGCGCGGCTGCCGCTGCGATCCCGATTATGTCCGGTCGGTGATCGCCCGCTTCCCCGAGGACGAGCGTGAGGCGATGAAGGGCGATGACGGCGTGATCCGCGTGGATTGCGAATTCTGCTCTACATCCTTCCCGCTCTCCTTCGATTAAGGGTCGTTGTGGTACCGTAAGGGAATGCGCCGACTCGCTCCGATCATTGTCGCACTTCTTGCCTTGCCGCTGCTCGGTGCGTCGGCGCCGCCGGGCGCGCGCGCGCTTGCCGGGGTGCAGCCGGGCCTGTGGGAAGTCAGTCGCTCCGCGACTGGTCAGGGAGCACGCCGCATCTGCCTTCGCGACGTCGCCTCCCTTGCCAGCTTCGCCCACCCTCGCGAGCGCTGCCAGCGGACGATCCTTGGCGACCGGCCGGGCGAGCTGGTGGTCGACCTGCAGTGCGTCGGCGGGGAGTTCGCCAGATCGCGGATCAGTGTCACGACACCTCGCTCGCTCAAGCTCGAAAGCCAGGGAATTCACGGCGGGGAGCCGTTCGACATGACGCTTTACGCGCGCCGCGTCGGACCTTGCCGTCCGTTTTGACGGATGTGTTAAGGCCTTGTTTAACCACGATGCCCTAGGAGAATCCTGTGCCTGGGTCTCCCAAGCACGCTTTCCTCCCTACGGGCTCGGGCCCGAACCTGGGCCGCCCTTCGGGGCGGCCCTTCTTTTTGCGCCTCGAGGTCGGTAAAAGGCGCCATGCTCGCATTCTTCGCAAAGGCCGGGATCGCCGGATTGCTGGCGGCTGCCATCGCCGAAATCGCCCGCCGCAATCCCGGTTGGGGAGGGCTGCTGGCTTCGCTGCCGCTGACGTCGTTGATGGCCTTCGTCATCCTCTACCATGACACGGGTGACGCCCGGCAGGTCGCCGACCTGTCGACCGGTGTCCTTTGGTTCATCCTACCCAGCCTTCCGCTTTTCCTCTGTCTTGCGCTGCTGCTGCGCACGGGCTGGAATTTCTGGGCGGCGCTGGCCCTGTGCGTCGCCGCTACCCTGTGCCTCTATGCCGCGACCTTCTGGATCGCCGCGCGCCTCGGAGTGAAACTGTGAAGCAAGCCGTCGTCCTGCTCTCGGGCGGTCTCGATTCCATGGTCTGCGCCGCGCTGGCCCGCGAGGCCGGCTTCGAGGTCGTCGCACTGACGGTCGACTATGGCCAGCGCCACCGGGTCGAACTCGAGGCCGCCAAGCGCATCGCCGCCGACCTTGCCGACCGCCACGTCATCCTTCCGCTCGACCTGCGCGCCTTCGGCGGCTCGGCCCTGACCGCCGACGTCGCCGTGCCCAAGGACGGGGTGGGGGAGGGCATCCCGGTAACGTACGTCCCCGCCCGCAACACCATCTTCCTCAGCCTCGCGCTCGGCCTCGCCGAGGCGAGCGGCGCGCGCGACCTGTATGTGGGCGTCAACGCGCTCGACTATTCTGGCTATCCCGATTGCCGACCGGCCTTTGTCGCGGCGTTCGAGGCGCTCGCCAACCTTGCCACCAAGGCCGGGGTCGAAGGCGCGGGCTTCACCATCCATGCCCCGCTCCAGGACATGACCAAGGCCGACATCGCCCGCGAGGCGGCGCGGCTCGGGTTAGACGCCGGACAGAGCCACAGCTGCTACGATCCCGCCCCCGATGGCGGCGCCTGCGGGGCGTGCGACGCCTGCCGACTGCGCGCCAAGGGCTTCGAGGATGCGGGCCTGTCCGACCCGACCCGCTACGCATGAGCTATGCGGTCAAGGAATGCTTCCTGACACTCCAGGGCGAAGGGGTTCAGGCAGGGTCGCGGGCGGTGTTCCTCCGTTTTGCCGGCTGCAACCTGTGGAGCGGCCGGGAGCAGGATCGCGCCACCGCCCTGTGCCGCTTCTGCGACACCGACTTCGTCGGCACCGACGGGGTTAACGGCGGCAAGTTCCGCAGTCCCGACGAACTCGCGGCCTTGGTCGAGCAGGTTTGGGATGGCGGCCCGGAACGGCGGCTGGTGGTGATCACCGGCGGCGAGCCGATGCTCCAGCTCGATCCTGCGCTGATCGATGCACTGCATGCCCGCGGCTTTCGGATCGCGGTCGAAAGCAACGGCACGCTCCCCGCGCCGGACGGAATCGACTGGCTGTGCATCAGCCCCAAGGCCGGGACGCAAGTGGTCCAGCGCTCGGGTGACGAACTGAAGCTGGTCTGGCCGCAGGCTGGGATCGACCCCGCCGAGCTCGAGGACTGGAACTTCGCACACCATCTCGTCCAGCCGATGGACGGTCCCGAAGGCAGCGTCGCCGCGGCGATCGCGCTGGCGATGGAGCGACCTCGCTGGCGGCTTACCCTCCAGGCGCACAAGATCGTCGGGCTCGCCTGAAACCAAAACGAGAAAGGCCGCCCCGGTCTCCCGGAGCGGCCTTCCCTTGGTTCAGACGAACTGTCCGAACGCGATAATTACATCGCGTTGGTGGTGTTCATCGAGCCGTTCATCGACGAGTTCATGTCGCTGTTCGACATGTTCATGTCGCCGGCGTTCATGGTCGCATTGGCGTCCATCGCCATGTTGGCGTCCATGTTCGACGCGGCGTCAACCGAGGTCGCCTCGTTGGTCATGAGGTTCTCGGTGGCCATGTTGTCTTCGACGGCAGTGTTGTTCGCCGCTTCGTTGCTGCTGCAAGCGGTGAGAGCGAGGGCCGCACCGGCGACCAGGATCAGAGCACGCATTTCAGGACTCCCTAAAGAAAAGTCGATCTGGCGTGGTACTCCACGTCACAAATCGAGGCGGACCATAGTGGGAGAGGGGGCCGCCGCCAAGAGGGGCGGCCTTTAGCCCAATTTTTCCAGGAATAACGGGAAGTTGCGCTCGAGCGCCTGGTCGAGGTCGGCCATGTTCGCGCTTTTCCCAAGCGCTTCGAGGCTCGTCACGCCGTGGGTGGCGATTCCGCACGGGACGATTCCACCGAAGTGCGACAAGTCGGGCGCGACGTTGACCGAGAAGCCGTGAAGCGTGACCCAGCGCTTCACCCGTACCCCGATCGCACCGATCTTGGCCTCGGCCGCACCCTCGCCGGTCCAGATGCCGATCCGGCCCTCGGCGCGGTGCGATTCGACGCCAAGCTCGCCGAGGGCGGCGATGACCCAGCCTTCGAGCGCGTGGACGAAGCAGCGGATGTCCTTGCCGCGCTTCGCGAGGTCGAGCGTCAGATAGCCGACCCTTTGTCCCGGGCCATGATAGGTGTAGCGCCCGCCGCGGCCGGCATCGAAAACCGGGAAAGTATTGGGATTGAACAGTTCGGCCGGGTCGGCGCTGGTCCCGGCGGTGAAGAGCGGCGGATGCTCGAGCAGCCAGACACGCTCGGCAGCCTCGCCCTGCTGCACCGCGGCGGCGCGCGTGTCCATGTCGGCCAGCGCGGGGGCGTAGGGTACCAATCCCTCGTCCACCCGCCACTCGACGCCTTCGATCGTCTTCATCGCTCTTCCTTGGCCTGCCGATTGGCAAAGGGGCAAGGGGGCGTCTAAGCGTCACCTCAAGCGAAGTGGAGTGGGCAAGGCATGCGGCTTTCGATCGGACAGGCATTCAGCGAGACCCGTGGCGTGCTTACCCGCGACGGCGGCCTGATCACGACCGTGGCGCTTGCGCTGATGGTCGTCCCGGGCGTGCTCGCCGCGCTGGTCGAACCACCGGCGACCGGCGGAAGCGAGCCTGGCTCGGCCCTCGGATTGCTCTCGCTGATTGCCGGCCTGATCGGCTTTGCCGGTCAGATCGCCATCTGCCGCATCGCCGTCGGCCCCTCGCTGACGGTGCGCGAGGCAATCGCCACCGGCTTTGGACGTCTCCCGGCCTTCTTCGTCTCGCTACTTCTCTGGCTGATGCCGATCGTCATCCTGATGGGGGTGGCGATGGTCGGCGCCGGATTCGATCCGCAGAACCCGGCCGCCAGCACGCCCGAGCCGAACCTGGCCATATCGCTGTTCGTCATGGCCCTGCTCGTCGTGCTGTTTGTCGTCTCGGTGCGGATGAGCTTCGGCTCGGCACTTGCCGCCGACACGCGCCTCGGGCCGCTCGCGATCATCAAGCGCAGCTGGCAACTCACCCGCGGTCACTGGTTCAAGCTGTTCGGCCTCGTGGTGATCGCCGCCATCCTGCTATTCGTCGTCGTCATCGGGCTCGGAAGTGCGATCGCCTCGGTCGTCATCCTTCTACTCGGCCAGCCCGAAGCGATGAGCGTCAGCCTGCTGATCATCGCTTTGTCTCAGCAGCTGCTGAGCGCAGTGGTCCTCGTGCTTCTCGCGATCGTGCTGGCGCGTTGCTACGTGCAGATCGCGAAAGTCGGTGCGGTGGACGCCAGCGTCCCCGACGCCGGGCACCGCTAGGCGCGACTCACTTCCATCGCGCGAGCGGCGGAAGGCTCATCAGGATCGCATCGACGTTGCCGCCGGTCTTCAGCCCGAACAACGTGCCCCGGTCGTAGAGCAGGTTGAATTCGACGTATCGCCCGCGAAACTCGAGCAGCTTCTCCATCTCCGCCTCGCTCCACGACAGTCCCATCCGCCGCCGGACGATCGGCGGGAAGGCCGCAAGGAACGCCTCGCCGACGGCGCGGGTGAAGGCGAAATCCTCCTCGAAGCCGCCATCCAGCCGGTCGTAGAAGATGCCGCCGACCCCGCGGTGCACTCCGCGGTGGGGCAGGTAGAAATAGTCGTCGCACCACTTGGAGAAGCGCTCGTAATAGTCTGCGCCGTGGGCATCGCACGCCTCCTTCAGGGTCGCGTGGAAGAAGTCGCGGTCCTTTTCGTCGGGAAGCGCCGGATTTAGGTCCGCGCCGCCGCCGAACCAGCGCTTCGCGGTGCACAGGAAGCGGGTGTTCATGTGCACGGCGGGGACGTGCGGGTTGGCCATGTGCGCGACGAGGCTGATCCCGGTGGCGAAGAAGCGGTTGCCGCTTTCCTCGGCGCCCGGGATGGTCTTGGCGAATTCGGGAGCGAAGGTCCCGCCGACGGTCGAGACGTTGACCCCGACCTTCTCGAACACCTTGCCGGCCATCTGCCCGCGAACGCCGCCGCCGCCCGGCTCGCCGCTGGGATCCTCGCGGTCCCACGGGAGGAAGTCGAAGCGCGCGTCCGATCCCGCCTCGCGCTCGATCGCCTCGAACTCGGCGCAGATCCGGTCGCGAAGCGCCTCAAACCAGCTGCGGGCGCGTGTCTGTTGCTCGTCCAGTGCTTGCATGGGGCGGGACCGTTACCGGCTCGGAGGCGGCGGCGCCATGAGACATTCTGTCCAACCGTGTCGCGCGCGCAATCGTTTCAGCCTTGAGGAGCGATGAACGGCTCGCTATCAGGCCCGCGAACTCCCGCGGTCCTCATCGGCCGCGGCTTTTGTCATAGGCCCGTCCCTCTTTCCTGCAGGGGCGTCACGAGAAGCGATCGAAGGACCCTGATGGCCACCTTGGAACAGACCCCGACGATGCCCGGAGAGCCGAGCAGTGCGGAAGCCGGCGAGCCCGGGGTTCGCCGCCGTGACTTCATCAACATCGCCGCGGTGAGCTTCGCCGGCGTCGGTGCCGTCGCCGCGGTCGCTCCGCTGGTGGTGCAGTTCGCGCCGTCGAAGGACGTCGAGGCGCTGTCGTCGGTCGAGGTCGACATCTCCAAGATCCAGCCCGGGCAGGGGATCAAGACTGTTTGGCGCAAGCAGCCGGTGTTCATCCGCAACCTGCGTCCCGAGGAAATCGCCGAGGCCAACAAGGTCTCGCTGGCAGAGCTTCGCGATCCCCAGACGCTCGCCGACCGGACCAAGCCCGGCAAGACCAACTGGCTGATCACGCTGGGCGTCTGCACCCACCTCGGCTGCGTGCCGCTGGGCATCGGCGATGGCGAGAACAAGGGCGACTACAAGGGCTATTTCTGCCCCTGCCACGGCTCGCACTACGACACGGCGGCGCGCATCCGGAAGGGTCCGGCGCCGCTCAACCTTCACGTTCCCGAGTATGAATTCGCCTCGGACACCGTTGTCCGGATCGGTTGAGGAAGCTGTCACGATGAGCTTTGCCTGGGCCAAGCCCTACGAACCCAAGTCGCCCTTCACGCGGTGGGTCGACCAGCGCCTGCCGCTTCCGCGCCTCGTCTATGGCGCGATCGGCGGCGGTTATCCGGTGCCGCGCAACCTCAACTACTTCTGGAACTTCGGGGTTCTCGCCGGCCTTGCGCTGGTGATCCAGATCATCACCGGCATCGTGCTGGCGATGCACTATTACAGCTACGCCGGCGGAGCGTTCGACAGCGTCGAGCGGATCATGCGCGACGTCAACGCCGGCTGGGTGCTTCGTTACACCCACCAGAACGGCGCCAGCTTCTTCTTCGCGATCGTCTACATCCACATCTTCCGCGGCCTCTATTACGGCTCCTACAAGGCGCCGCGCGAAATGGTCTGGATGCTCGGCCTCGTCATCTATCTGCTGATGATGGCGACCGCCTTCATGGGCTACGTCCTCCCCTGGGGCCAGATGAGCTACTGGGGCGCGCAGGTCATCACCGGCTTCTTCTCGGCCATCCCGGTCGTCGGCGAGCCGCTGCGGATCTTCCTGCTTGGCGGCTATGCGCCCGACCAGGCCGCGCTGACCCGCTTCTTCTCGCTCCACTATCTGCTGCCGTTCGTGATCGCGGGCGTCACCATCCTCAAGATCTGGGCGCTCCACATCCCGGGCTCGTCGAACCCGACCGGCGTCGACGTGAAGGACGAGAAGGACACCTTGCCCTTCCACCCCTTCTACACCGCCAAGGACGGCTTCGGCATCGGCGTCGCCCTGCTGATCTTCTCGATCTTCATCTTCTTCCTGCCGTACAGCCTTGGCCACCCGGACAACTACATCGAGGCGAACCCGCTGGTGACTCCGGCGCACATCGTCCCCGAATGGTATTTCTGGCCGTTCTACGCGATCCTGCGCGCCTTCACCGCCGACCTCGCCATTCCGTTCACCGGGATCGTGCTGGCCCCGGCCAAGCTGCTCGGCGTGCTGGCGATGTTCGGCTCGATCCTGCTGCTGTTCTTCCTGACCTGGCTTGATCGCTCGCCGATCCGCTCGACCAGCTACCGGCCGATCTACAAGATCTTCTTCTGGATCCTGGTCGCCGACATCGTCATCCTCGGCTATGTCGGCCAGGCGCACCTCACTCCGGTGAACATCGCGCTCGGGCAGCTCGCCGCGGCCTATTACTTCGCGCACTTCCTCATCATCCTGCCGCTCGTCTCGAAGTTCGAGAAGCCGCTGCCGCTGCCCAATTCCATCTCGGAAAGCGTGCTGCACGGCGAGCGCCAGGAAAGCGCACCATTTGGTCTTGCCTCCACCGGTCCGACCACGGTCGCTGCTCAGCCGGCCGAATAAGGGAATCACAGGGACATGGTCCGGATTATCGGTTTCTTCGTCGGGCTCGGCTTCGTCACCATGCTGCTGGTGGCGTTCTTCACCGACGCCAAGAACGCCATTCAGAACCCCTCGGTCGAAACGGCCGAGGAGCAGTTCCACCTCAAGCCCGAGCCGATGAAGCTCGCGTCGGACGGCCCGCTCGGCAAGTTCGACCGGGCGCAGCTGCAGCGCGGCTTCCAGGTCTACAAGGAGGTCTGCGCGGCCTGCCACAGCCTGAAGTACGTCAGCTTCTACCAGCTGTCGGATCTCGGCTATTCCGAGGCCGAGGTGAAGGCGATCGCCAACCAGTGGGCGATCGAGGTGCCGACGGTGAACCCGGACACGGGTGAGGCCGCAACCCGCAAGGCGCTGGTCAGCGACCGCTTCCCGAGCCCTTATGCCAACGAGACCGCGGCGCGCGCCGCCAACAACAATGCGCTTCCGCCCGACCTCTCGCTGATCACCGAAGCGCGTGACGGTGGCGCCAACTATGTCCACTCGCTGCTGACGGGTTATCGCGATCCGAAGACCTATCGCAACGAGAAGGGCGAAGCGCTTCCGGCCGCCAACCAGCCGGGCACGGGGCTTCACTTCAACCCGTGGTTCGCCAACCTCAACATCGCCATGCCGGCGCCGCTGGTGTCGGATGGGCAGGTGACCTTCGCCGACGGTACCAAGCCGACGGTCGAACAGATGAGCCGTGACGTTGCGGCCTTCCTCGTTTGGACCGCCGAGCCCAACCTCGAGGCGCGTCACCGCACCGGCTGGACGGTGATGATCTTCCTGCTCATCGCCACCATCCTCGCCTACATGGCCTATCGCAACATCTGGGCGAATGCCAAGCGCGAGGTCTCGATCCGCGGCCCCCTCGAGCCCGCCTTCCGCGAGCGGATGGACGAGCAGAAGGCCGACCGCGGCATCGCCGGCTAAGCGCATATCGCTCCTCTCTCCCGAGGGAGGTGGAATCCGCAACGCGGATGAAGAAGGGGTTCTCGCCACAAGCGAGGACCCCTTCGTCCGTTCGTTACCGCCCCGGGCTTGACCAGGCGTCGGCATTCCATTTCCTGTGGGAGGCCGAATGACGGCATACGGATCCCGGGTTGGGCCCGGGATGGCGTTCAAGGAACAGCATGACCCCCGACCAACTGCGCACGCTCGTCCGGACCATCCCCGACCATCCCAAGCCCGGGATCCTGTTCCGCGACGTCACCACATTGCTGCTCCATGCCGAGGGCTTCGCAGCGGCGATCGACCATCTGGCGGACAGCGTCTCCGGGCGGCCTGATCTCGTTGCCGGGATGGAGGCGCGCGGTTTCGTGGTGGCTACCGCGCTCGCGCTGAAGCTCGGCGCCGGGCTGCTCCTCATCCGCAAGGACGGCAAGCTTCCCGGCGCGACCATCGCCGAAGACTATGCGCTCGAATATGGCACCGACCGGCTGACCATGCATGTCGACGCCTGCGCGCCCGGCGCAACGGTGCTTCTCGCCGACGACCTCCTGGCCACCGGCGGCACCGCGCTCGCCGCAGCGCGCCTTGTCAGGCGGGCAGGCGCGCAGGTCACCGGCGCGCGCTTCCTGATCGACCTTCCCGACCTTGGCGGCGCGACGAGGCTGGAGGCCGCCGACATCCACACCCACAGCCTGCTGTCCTACGCCGGACACTGATCGCCCGGCGGCCGCCCGGGATTGGTTCGTAATGGGCTAAGCGGCAAGGTAACGTTGAACCAATCCATATACTTGGCGCTCAACCAAGGGGTTGATCGATGCTCGCACACCGCGCCAAGATACTGCTGCTCGCCGCCACATTGCTGACCTGGGCCGAGTCCGCCCAGGCTGGGACGGCACAGACCAGCATGAACGTGTCCGCCACCGTGCAGAGCTCGTGCCTCGTCAGTGCCACCGCGATGGCATTCGGCAGCTACGACCCCGTCAGCACCACCGCGGCCACCGCGACCAGCTCGATCACCGTCACCTGCACCACGGGAACCAGCTTCGTCGTCGGCCTCAATGCCGGCACCGCAAGCGGGGCGACGGTAGCCACCCGGCAGATGTCCAATGCGTCGCAGCGGCTTGCCTACGCCCTCTTCAGCGACTCAGGCCGGACCACCAATTGGGGCAATACCGCCGGGGTCGACGTCCCCGCGGCGATCACCGCCACCACGACCCCCAGCGTCCTCACCGTCTACGGTCGCATTGCCGCCGAGCAGAACGTCCCCGCAGGCGCCTATGCCGACGTCGTGACGATCACGGTCACCTACTAGATGAGCAGCCCGGCCTCCTGCGGGCGCGGGCTGCTTCGGACATTCCTCGCCGTCGCCGCCTTCCTGTCCCCGGCTCCCTCGCTCCATGCCGGGACGATCGCGGTCGTCCCGATCAGGATCGAACTCGATCCCGCAGCGACATTCTGCGCGCTGCATGTCAGCAACCTCGGCAAGGAACCGGTGGCGGTCCAGGTGCGCGGCTTCGGCTGGAGCCAGATGGCAGACGGAAGCGACCGTCTCGAGCCTGCCGGTATCCGGCTGAACCCGTCGGTGATGGAGATTCCGTCCGGACAGAAGAAACTGGTGCGTTGCGCCCTTCCGCCCCACGTCGGGGCGTCGGAAAGCAGCTTCCGATTGATCGTAGACGAGCTCCCGCCGGGTCAGGCGCAGCCCGGCACCGTTCAGGCCGTGCTGCGGCTGAGCATTCCGCTGTTCCGCAGCCCCAAGGGGGCGGCGCCCGCGCTTCGCTGGAGGGAAGGACCGCTCGGATGGCTCGAACTCCTCAACGTCGGACGGGCGCACGCGACCGTGGGCAGGGTCGTCGTGCGCCGGGCCGGGCAGGAGCCTGACACGATCGACCGCGGCTTCTACCTGCTGGCGGGCAGCGTCCGTTCGCTTCCGCTCACAGCCGGAAGCGCGATCACCGGGGTGGAGGTGGTGACCGGACCGGGCCAGCCGCAGGCCGTGGCGAAGCTCCAACGCTGACCGTGTGCGAGGTCGGTCCGCACATTGGGTCCGCTCCAGCCCGGCTGTCGTCACGGCGCCGGCTCGCCGCATGCTACCTTCTGACAGCGGCGCTCGTGCCAGCACCGGCGCTTGCGGCCGTGCCGCTTGCTACCAGCGTCGACGCTGGTCCGCCGCTCGGTCATCAGCCGACTAGCCCGATCGGACTGATCCTCAATGGGATTGCGCAGGAGCGTCCCGGGCTGATCGCGGTTCGTGGCGGCACGCTGCTGCTCGCGCGGGAGGACCTCACCCGTCTCGGCCTGCTCCCCGGCGATGACAGCGGCATATGGATCGACGGCAAGCAATACATGCCGCTGGCCGCGCTTCGTGGAGTGACTGCCACCCTCGACGAAGAAGCGACGACACTCTCCTTGGTGGCCGCTGCCGATGCCTTCGCTCCCGCGCGGCAGCCGCAATTTCTCGCCACTTCGGGCATGCCCGTGAGCGAGCCGGTTCCGTTCGTCTTCCTCGGCTACGACCTGTCGCTGGCGCGAAGCGGAGGAAGACTGCTGACCAGCGGATATTTCGACCTCGGCGTTTCTGGACGCTGGGGCGTGGCCGGCACTACCGCCCTGCTGCGACCAGGGGGCGGGGCGCTTGTTCGCCTCGACAGCAGCCTCCAGCGCGACCTGCCCGAACGCCGCCTTCGCCTCGTCCTCGGCGACACCATCAGCCGTGACGGCGACCTCTCCAGCCCGTTCCGCTTCGGCGGCTTGCGCATCGGCACCGACTTCTCGCTCGCTCCGGATGCGATCAACTATCCGCTGCCGCTTGTGTCGGGCTCGGCGCTGGTGCCTTCGACAGTCGAGCTGCTCGCGGCGAGCGGGCGGCAGGCCCACCTCGTCCAGCCTGGACGTTTCCTGATCGAGGCGCCACCGACGATCAGCGGGGCGGGCGAGGTCGTGATGACCATCGCGGACGCGACCGGCACCACCCGCCAAATTCGCCAGAGCTTCTACTCAAGCCCCCGCCTGCTCCGCCCAGGTCTTTCCGAATTCTCGCTTGAGGCTGGCTTCATCCGTGACCGCTACGGCCTGCGCAGCGCCTCCTACGGCGACGCATTCGCGGCAGTCGCCGGTCGGCGCGGAATGAGCGGGCACCTCACGGTCGGTGGACGGGTGGAAGCGAGCCGCTCGACCCGGCGGGTCGGGATCTCGCTCGAGGCGGTGATCGCCAGCCTCGGTGAATTTGGCCTCGCCGGCGCGGTGTCGCAGGGGAAGGGCGGGACGGGCTTCTGGTGGCGCGCGCAGGTTCAGCGGCTCGGCCCCGACCTCTCCTTCACCGCCAGCTACGCCCGCCGCAGCGCCGATTACGCGCAGGTCGGTGACATCCGCGCCTTTGCCGACCGGCAGCCCCGCCATGAGCTTGGCGCGAGCCTCGGCCTGACCCTGCCGATCGGTGAGCTTGCGCTCGGCTTCATCGATGCCCGCCTCGCCGATGGTGTGCCCTACCGCCTCGGCACCATCGGTTTCACCGCCACGTTCGGCGACCTCTTTCTGAGCGCGAGCGTCCGCGTGTCGCGTGTCGGTGAGGATGCCGACAGCGGATTCCTCCTGTCGCTCAGCCGCCCCCTCGGCCGGCGGGCAAGCGCCGCGCTTACGGTCGAGAAAGGGCAGTGGACGAGCAGCTTCCAGCAGAGCGCACTCGGCGGACGGGGGCTGAGCTTCGGCCTCGCCTCTGGCCGTGGTCCTGCGGGCGTACGGGTCGACGGCTATGCCCTTGCGAGCAATGATATCGGCGAGGTCGAGGTCACGGCGCACCGGTCCGCCGGCAGCGTCGCCGCGCGGGCCAGCGTCCGCGGCGCACTGGTCGTGATCGGCGACCGGCTGCTGCCCACCGCTCGGCTCCACGACGGGCTCGCGCTGGTCGACGTCGCCAGCGACCAGGACGTCCAGATCTTCCAGGAAGGTCGGCCGGTCGCGCGCAGGGCGCGGCGGGGGCGGCCTGTCCTGCTCACCGGGCTCCAGCCTTATGCCGGCAACCGCGTCTCCATCCGGCTTGATGACCTCCCGCTCGAAGTCGCGCTCGACGAGGCGGAGCAGCTGGCGGTCCCGGGCTTCCGCCAGGCTGCCGCCATCCGCTTCGGCCGCGACGACGCCGTGACTCCTCTGACCCTCGCGATCGTCGACGAACAGGGTACGCCATTGCCCCCCGGCCTCGAGGTCGACGTCGACGGCGTTCGGCTCGGGGTTGCCGGGCACGACGGGCTCGTCTTCCTTGCCGACGCGAGGGGAGGGGCGGCGCTGACGGTGCGCCTGCCCGCCGGCTCCTGCCGCGCGAATCTACCTGTAGACCTCGCAACTGCCGAAGCCCGCCCGCTGCGCTGCCTTGCGATCGGCGCTGTAGGCGCTGCCCGATGATCTCCCAGACCTCCATGGTGCGCGGCGCGCTGCTGCTGCTGCTGGCCTTGATCGTGGTCATGCTGCCCGCGCGTGCCGAGGCCTGCACCCTTTGCAGCTGCACAACCTCCACCTCGTCGCTGGCCTTTGGCGCCTACAGCCCGGTGACTGCCTCGCCTACCGACGCGAGCGCCCTGGTCTCGATCGACTGCACCGGGATCGTTTCGCTATTCGGGGTGGTCGAGGTGCGGGCAAGTGCCGGGGGCTCGGGAAGCGCGCTGGACCGGACCATGGCGCGCAGCGGAAGCACGCTTCGCTACAACATCTACGCCAACTCGGCGCGGTCCCTGATTCTGGGTGATGGAAGCAGCGGGACGACGACGCTGACCTCCTCGCTTAACGGCCTGCTCTTCTTCAGCACCGCCGTTCCCGTCTACGGCCGGATCCCGGCGCAGCAGTGGGTGCAGAGCGGCACCTACAGCGACACGGTGGTGATCACCGTAATCTACTGAGCGCTGCGGCTAGAACAGCCCGTCGTCGTCGTCTTCCGTGGCGACCTCCGGACAAGCGGCACCCTCCGCGCTCCCGGCTTCGTCCGGCGCGAAGAGGCGGTGCAGCTGCCGCTCGCTCGCCATCGTGTAGAGCCGCGCGATCTGCTCCAGCAGCGCCTGCGCCTGCGCATTATTCTCGCCCGCCACCTCGGGGTAGGTTCCGGCGGCGTCGCGCAGATCCTCGGCGATCCTGTCGAGCGGCGCGGAGAAGGTGTCGATCGCCGCCACCGCCTCGGCCGCGGTCCCGAGCACCGCCGCGGCCGAGCTCGCCTGCTGGTCGAGCCGCATGGCGCTCTCGCCGGTGCGCCTCGCGCCCTCGCGGATGACCTCCAGCGACTGCTCGAGCGTCTGCCCGCCGCTACCCTCTTCCGCCGCCGACCCTTGCGCGAGCTGGCCGGCTGCATCGTTGAGCCTCGCCACCGCCGCGTCGACATCGATGCAGATCGCCTCCAGCGTGCTCACCAGCGCCCTGATCTCGACCGCGATCCGGGCGATGCCGACGCCTTGCTGGCCGAGCCTGTAGCAGCGCAGGTCGGTGTTCCATGCCATGTTGCCGACCTCGGCGGTGATCCGGTGGATAAGGGCGAGCCGCTGGCCGACCCGCGCCACGGTGCTGCCTGTCTCCGTGCCGAGCGCCTGCGAATGGCCGTCGGCCTCGCGCAGCCGCCCGGTCAGCGCACCGGCTCCCGCGACCCCTTGCTCGAGCGCGGCGAGGAGGTCGCCGCTCGGCCCATCATCGTCGCCGTGGCGCTGCAGCGCGAGCATCGCCTCGACCTCGGCGCCGATCTGCTGCTGGCTTTCGTACAGTCGGCCACTCTCGCGCTGGAAGTCCGCCACTGCCTCCCGGCACTGCGCCTCGAGCAGCGCCAGCACGTGCCGCGCCGCCGCTGCTTCATCATCGCCCTGCGCCCCTGCAGCGAGCTCGGCCTCGACCATCCGGAACCCGGTCGCGACATGCTCGAGCCGCTGGCGCGTGATGTCGCCGATCTGCATCGCCCCGAGCGCCTCGGCGAGCTGCGAGCGTAGCCGGCAGGCAACCTCCGCGACCCCTTCCGATTGCGCCTCGGCACCCTCCAGATAGTCGCGCAGCGCGAGCGCGTTCTGTGTCAGCCGACGCGGAACGTCGCCCACCACCGCCGCGCATTCCCCCGCCAGCTCGGCGTCGCTCGCAAGCACCCGCGGGACCATTGCCGACAGTTCGCGTACCTCGCTCCTGACCTCGCGTATCTCGTCCTCGCTTTGGTCGAGCTTCGCCAGCATCTGGTCGGCAAACTCGGAAAAGCCGTGGAGGCCGCCCGACGCCACCTTGATGTTGAGCCCGCAGATCCGGAGGAACTCGATGGTCCGGCCGACCCCGAACAATTGCTGGTGGACGCTCCGGCTCGCCGCGCCGATCGCAGCCAGCGCTTGAGCCCGTGCCGAGATCCGCTCCGGCAGCGCCTCGATCCGTTCTGCCATCTCCTGCATGTTGGCGACCGCGCGGGATGCCGCGTCGCGGTCAAGCGCGCCGGCTAAGTCGGCGAGATTGGCGATCAGTTCCTCGACGAGCCGGTAGGCATCGGACAGCGTGTTCCCGGCCTCGAGGAAGGCGGCATCAAGTCCGCTCGCCAGACTCTCGACCGCAATATCGATCGCGGCTGGCGCCGGCGCATCCTCGGAAATCGCTACCGCGGGCACGGTCGGAGATCAGCCCGCTGAACGGGATGGGTGAGGCGGCATCGCAATCACCGGCTGGCCGCCTGGAGCAATTCCCGGGCGATCTGTCCGAGCGGGACGACCTTTTCGACACCGCCGTGCGCGATCGCTTCCTTCGGCATTCCGAACACGATCGACGTCGCCTCGTCCTGCGCGACGGTGCGTGCGCCGGCATTGCGCATCTCGAGCATGCCGCGCGCGCCGTCGTCACCCATCCCGGTCATGATCACGCCGACCGCGTTCGAACCTGCCGCCTGCGCGACCGAGCGGAACAGGACGTCGACCGAGGGCCGGTGGCGGGACACCAGCGGACCGTTGCGCACCGAGACATGGTAGCGCGCACCGCGGCGTTCGAGGATCATGTGACGCCCGCCCGGCGCGATCAGCACCTGGCCGCGGAGCACCGGATCGCCGTCGACCGCTTCCCGCACGTCGACCTCGCACAGGCTGTTGAGGCGGGTGGCGAAGGCTCGGGTGAAATGCTCGGGCATGTGCTGCACGACCACGATCCCCGGCGAGTTGGCGGGCAGGGCCTCGAGGACCTGTCGGAGGGCCTCGGTCCCGCCCGTCGAGGCGCCCAGGCAGACCACCATCTCGGTGGTCCGGCTCATCGCCCGGCCTGTCGGCGGCGGAAGCATGGCGTCGGCGGTCAGCTTCTGCTGCGGCACGACAGGGCGCGGTCCAGTATCGGCGCGACCCCGGATCCGCGCCTTGGCGGCAGCCTTCACCGTATCGCGGATTTGCAGATTATGCTCGGCGAGATGCTCGGCGACACCGACCTTGGGCTTGAGGATGACGTCGACCGCGCCCGCTTCGAGCGCCTGCAGAAGCGTCTCCGACCCACTCTCAGTCAGCGATGAGCACATGACGACCGGTACGGGATGCTGCGACATCAGCTTGCGCAGGAAAGTGATGCCGTCCATCCGCGGCATCTCGACGTCGAGCGTGATGACGTCGGGCGTCTCTTCGCTGATCCGCTTGGCCGCGACGAACGGATCGGGCGCGGTGCCGATTACCTCGATCTCCGGATCCTCGGACAGCACCTTGCTCATCACCTGGCGGACCACCGAGCTGTCGTCGATGATCAGGACTCGGACCTTCTGTCGCAGCAGCGCCATGAGTCAGCTCCGTCTGAAGATGGTGTTGGCGACCTGGACGAGCGGCAGCTCGTGCCCGGCGATGGTTTCCGAATGGCCGAGGAACAGCAGTCCGCCCGGCGCCATTCTGTCGACGATCTGTGACACTACCCGGAGCTGCGCCTCCTTGTCGAAATAGATGAGCACATTGCGGCAAAAGACGAGGTGCATCGGCTCGCCGACCGGATACTTCTCGTCCATCAGGTTGAGCCGGGCGAAGGAGATGCTTCGGCGAAGCGCCGGGACCACCCGCACTTCGTGGCGGTCGGGATCGCACGAGGGCATCAGGTAGCGCTGGCGGAGCAGTGCGGGCACCGGCTCGACGAAATCGGTCGGGTAGATCCCGGCCCGGGCGATCTCGAGCACCTGCGTATCGAGGTCGGTGGCAAGGATGCGGTAGCTGGCGGCGAAGCGTCCGGTCATCACGTCGTCGATGACCATCGCGATGGTATAGGGTTCGGCTCCGCTCGAGCAGGCGACGCTCCACACCCGGATGCTGGTCGTCCCGGCCTCGATCAGCGCCGGAAGCGCGGTGCTCCGCAGATAGTCGAAGTGATAGGGCTCGCGGAAGAAGTCGGTCTTGTTGGTCGTCACCGCGTTGATGAGATATTCGGCCTCCTCCTCGAGGTTGTTGTCCTGGAAGAGGTAGTCGCAATAGTCGTCGAGCGTCGGTGCTCCGATCGCTCGCTGGCGGCGGCGCAGCCGCCCTTCGAGCATGGTCTGCTTGCTCGGCGGCATCCGGATCCCGGCATAGGCATAGATGTAGTTGGCGAGCGCCTCGAAGTTGCGTTTGCCGATCCGGTCGGTGAGGATGCCCGCAGCATTGGGCGGGGACGCCATCATGTTCATGCGGTCACGCGGCGGTCGCGAGCGAGGACAAGGAGTCGACGTCGGTGGCGGAGAAGATCCGCTCCATGTCGATGAAGACGACGAAGCCGTCGGCGCGCTTGGCGACCCCGGCGATATAGTCGGACTCCCAATGCATTCCGACGTCGGGCGCGGGGCCGATCTGGGACCGGTCCACCGTGCTGACGTCAAGCACCCTGTCGACCACGAGGCCGAGCGTCAGCACGCGCCCCTCGAGGGGCACGTCGACCACCAGGATCCGGGTGCTTAGGCTCGGTTCGGCGCTCGTCATTCCCAGCCGCAAACGGAGGTCGACGGTCGTCACCCCTTCGCCGCGAAGATCGGTCAGGCCAAGAAGGAAGCCCGGACCGTTGGGAATTCGGAAGGGCTCGCGATAGTCGAGTATCTCGCGGACGAGGGCGACGGGTATGGCGAAGGTTTCCGCGGCAAGTCCGAAGGTGACGACCTGCACTTCGCTGCCCCCGCTCATGCCGCCTTGCTTTCGAATTCGGCATCCTGCGCATCGGGCCCGCCCTGGGTGAGGTCGAGCGCGAAGCCGCTGGCGCGAGCCTGCTGGTCGGCGATCGAGCCGGGCGCGCCGGGTCGCTTGGGCTTGGCCGTCGCGGTCGGTCGCGCTGCGCGCGGAGCCTTGGCTTTCGACTTGGCGGCGGCAGTGGACGCGACCTCGCTCCGGCGGCGGGCGGTCGCCGGGGCGGCAGCCGCGGATGCGCCCGACGACCCGTTCGCAAGCCGGAAATAGGCGATGCTGCCCTGCAGCTGCTCGGCCTGGCTTGCGAGGAGCTCCGAGGTGGTCGAGATCTGCTCGGACGCCCCGGCATTCTGCTGGGTCACCTGGTCGAGCTGCTGGATCGCCTCGTTGATCTGAGCCGCGCCGATATCCTGTTCGCGGCAGGCCGAGCTGATCTCGAGCACCAGTTCGGCGGTGCGGCGGATATCCGGGACCAGCTTGCCGAGCATGTCGCCCGCGTCGGCGGCGGCCTTCAGGGTCTCGCTCGACACCGAACTGATCTCGGCCGCCGCACTCTGGCTGCGTTCGGCGAGCTTGCGCACTTCGGACGCGACCACGGCAAAGCCGCGGCCATGCTCGCCCGCGCGCGCCGCCTCGACCGCGGCGTTCAGCGCAAGGAGGTCGGTCTGGCGCGCGATTTCCTGGACGATTCCGATCTTCTCGGTGATGGTGCGCATCGCCAGCACCGCTTTCTCGACCGCGACCCCGCTCGCTTCGGCATCGCGGGCCGACTGGCGCGCCATCTTCTCGGTCTGGGCGGCATTGTCGGCATTCTGGCGGATGTTGGCGGCCATCTCCTCCATCGAGGCCGAGGCCTGTTCGGTCGCCGCCGCCTGCTCGGTCGCGCCCTGCGAGACCTGCTCCGAGCTCGCCGACAGTTCCTGGCTGCCTGACGAGACATTGTCCGCCGCGGCATTGGCATTGCCGACCACGTCCCTCAGCCGATCGACCATCCGCTCGAGCGCATGGCCGAGGGTGTCGTCAGCGGACAGTGGATGGTGATCGACGGTGAGGTCGCCGTCGGCGATCTTGTCGGCAAGGTCGGCGCTCACTCGGAGGCTGTCGACCAGTGCGTTGATGGCGTTGCGCATCTTCTGGTGATCGCCCTCGCAGGGGATTTCGACCCGCTCGGTGAGGTTGCCGGTGCTGACTCGTTCGAGCACGCGATTGCCCTCGAGGATCGGGAGCAGGATCGCATCGAGCATTCCGTTGATGCCCGCCACCAGCTTGGCGAAGTCTCCAACGAAATTCCGGTCCTCGCCGCGTTCGCCCAGGTGACCGGCAGTGGCGGCATCGATCAGCCGGCCGATTTCGTGGGTGATGTTGCGTAGATTGCCGCGAAGCGTCTCGACCGTGTCGTTGATGAACGCCTTCTTGCCCGGGAACTGCTCGAGCGGCGCGTCGAAATTGCCCTCGCCGAATTCCTTGATGCAGGCCATCGCCTTCTTCTTCACCGCGATGTGCGCGGCGACCATCTCGTTGACGCCGCGCGCGACGATCCCGAAATCGCCCTTGAACTTCTCGGCCGGCACGAAGACGTCGATGTCGCCCTTGTCATGCTCGGCCGCCATGTGGCGCATCTCGGCGATGATGCCCTTGAGGTTCCCGCGCAGAGTCTCGATCGTGTCGTTGATGAAGGCCTTCTTGCCGGGCAGCTGCTCCATCGGCGCTTCGAAGTTGCCCTCGCCGAACTCCTTGATGCAGGCCATCGCCAGCTTCTTCACCGCGATGTGCGCCGCGACCATCTCGTTGACGCCGCGCGCGACGATCCCGAAGTCGCCGCTGAACTTCTCGGCCGCGACGAACACGTCGATGTCGCCCTTCTCATGCTCGGCCGCCATGTGCCGCATTTCGGCGATGATGCCCTTGAGGTTGCCGCGGAGCGTCTCGATCGTCTCGTTGATGAAGGCCTTCTTGCCCGGGAGCGGGGGCATCGGGGCCTCGAAATTCCCCTCGCCGAACTCGCGCACGCACTCCATCGCCAGCTTCTTCACCGCGATATGGCTGGCGACGAGCGCGTTGATCCGCCCCGCGAGAACCGCACACTGGCCCTCGAAGCGTGCCACCGGCAGCTCCACGTCGATGTCGCCGCGCTCATGTTCGGCGCAGACCCTCGCCACCTCCGCGTCGAGCGCGACCACCGGGCTCAGCGCCTGGTCGAGGAGGTCGTTGACCGCTTCGAGAATCGAGCGGGTCCGCCCCTTGGCCAGCGACAGGTCGGCCCGTTCGCCCAGCTGTCCCCCGGCAAGCTGGCGGCCAACCCGGGACAGTTCGGCCGTGACGAGGTCGTGCGCGACGGGGTCGAGGAAGGCGAGGGACATGCGGAGGACTCCTGCGGATGCAATCGAAGGGAGAGGGAGGTGGGCAGTCAGGCCGCCTTGCAGTCGAAGTTGGCGTCTTCGGCGTCGGGCCCGCCCTGGCTGAGGTCGAGCGCGAAGCCGCTCGCCCGCGCCTGCTGGTCGGCGACGCTGTTGACCCTTGCCCGAGCCTTGGGTTTCGCCTTGACGAAGGACTTCTTGGCCGCCGCGGGCGTGCGCCGGGTGGGCGCGGCGACGGGCGCCGCAGCCGCGCTGTCCATCCGGAAGTAGCCGATGCTCGTCTGCAGCTCGGCGGCCTGGCCGGCGAGCGATTCCGAGGTGGTCGCGATCTGCTCGGAGGCGTTCGCATTCTGCTGCGTCACCTGGTCGAGCTGCTGGATCGCCTCGTTGATCTGCGCGGTCCCGATGTCCTGCTCCCGGCAGGCCGAGCTGATCTCGAGCACCAGCTCGGCGGTGCGCCGGATGTCCGGGACCAGCTTGGCGAGCATGTCGCCGGCGTCGACCGCCGCCTTGACGGTCTCGGTCGAGACGGTGCTGATCTCGGCCGCCGCGCTCTGGCTGCGCTCCGCGAGCTTGCGCACTTCGGACGCGACCACGGCAAATCCGCGGCCATGCTCGCCCGCGCGCGCCGCCTCGACCGCGGCGTTCAGCGCGAGGAGGTCGGTCTGGCGCGCGATTTCCTGGACGATCCCGATCTTCTCGGCGATCGTCCGCATCGCGTGCACCGCCTTCTCGACCGCGACCCCGCTCGCCTCGGCGTCGCGGGCCGACTGGCGCGCCATCTTCTCGGTCTGCGCGGCATTGTCGGCATTCTGCCGGATGTTGGCGGCCATCTCCTCCATCGAGGCCGAGGCCTGCTCGGTTGCCGCCGCTTGCTCGGTCGCGCCCTGCGAGACCTGCTCCGAGCTGGTCGACAGCTCCTGGCTGCCGGCCGAGACGTTGTTCGCCGCCCCGCTGACCTCACCGACCACCGCGCGCAGGCTGTCGACCAGCGCGTTGATCGAATCCTTCATCCGCCGGTGATCGCCGTGACACTCGATCTCGACCCGCTCGGTCAGATTGCCGGTGCTGACGAGGTCGAGCACCCTATTGCCCTCGACGATCGGAAGCAGCGTGGTGTCGAGCATCGAGTTGATCCCGGTCACCAGCTTGGCGAAGTCGCCGACGAAGCGCTGATCCTCGCCGCGGTCGTTGAGGTTGCCCGCGCTCGCCGCCTTGATCAGCCGGCCGATCTCGGCGGTGATGTCGCGAAGGTTGCCGCGAAGCGTCTCGATGGTGTCGTTGATGAACGCCTTTTTGCCCGGGAACTGCTCGAGCGGCGCGTCGAAATTGCCCTCGCCGAACTGCTTGATGCAGGCCATCGCCTTCTTCTTCACCGCGATGTGCGCTTCGACCATCTCGTTGACGCCGCGCGCGACGATCCCGAAGTCACCCTTGAACTTCTCGGCCGGCACGAAGACGTCGATGTCGCCCTTGTCATGCTCGGCGGCCATGTGGCGCATCTCGGCGATGATGCCCTTGAGGTTCCCGCGCAGGTTCTCGATCGTGTCGTTGATGAAGGCCTTCTTGCCGGGCAATTGCTCCATCGGCGCTTCGAAGTTGCCTTCGCTGAATTCCTTGATGCAGGCCATCGCCAGCTTCTTCACCGCGATGTGGCTTGCCACCAGCGCGTTAATCTGGCGCGCGACCTCGGCCGGGGTCCCGGCGAAACGCTCGACCGGGACGACCACGTCGATGTCGCCGCGCGCGTGCTCGGCGCAGACATGACCAAGCGCAGCGTCGAGCGCCTCGATCGGCTGCACCGCCCGGTCAAGCAGGCGGTTGATTGCGGCGAGCAGCTCGGCGGTGTCGCCGCTGGCGCCGCCAAGGTCGGCGCGTTCGGCAAGGTCGCCGCGCGCCAACGCCGCATCGACCCGCGCCAGTTCGGCGTGAATGCTCGTCTTGTTGATGCCGCCGAACCATTGGAATGACATCGCCTGTCGCCTTTCATCGGATGCCCGCTGCGGGCGGGTGGCGCCGTTCACGGCACCGGGTTCTTGGGTGTGTTTAAGGTGGTGAATGCGTTGCCGTTATCCTCAGGCCGCCGACGCGAGCTCGGGCGAGGCCTGGCCGCCGAGCAGGGGATTGAAGATCGCGCCGAGATTCGGGAGGACGATCACGCTTTCGTCGCGGCGGACGAGGCCGCGGATGTAGTGGCGCCGCCAGCGAAGGCCGACCGCGGGTGGCGGCTCACTCGTCTCGCGCCGGAGCGTAGCCACTTCGTGCACCTTGTCGGTCCGGATCCCGACCTGGAATGCACCGTTGGGGGTCGCCAGCTCGATGACCACGATCCGGCTGTCGACCGTCGCCTCGGCGGGCGGAAAGCCGAAGGCCGGGCGAAGGTCGGCGATCGGGATGATCTTGCCGCGGAAGTTGACGACGCTTCCGACCAGCGCGTTGGCACCGGGCACCACCGTCTCGGGCAGTAGGTCGAGGATCTCGCGCACCAGCACGGCCTCGACCGCGATGATCTCGGAATGGAGGTCGAAGGTCAGGACCTCGAGCTCGCCGCCCGGTCCCCAGTCGATGTCGGTCAGCTGATCCATGCTCAAGCGACGGCGCGCAGCCGCTCCTCCTGTTGTTGGCCAAGGGAAAGCAGCTGGGCGACGTCGAGGATCAACGCGACGTTGCCGTCTCCGAGGATCGTCGCTCCGGCGAAGATCGCGACGTCGCAATGAACCGGCGACATCGGCTTGATCACCGTCTGGTGGCTGCCGATGATCTGGTCGACCACCAGGCCGACCCGGTCCGACCCGGTCGAGATGATCACGATCTTCTGGTGGGTGTCGGGATTGATGTCGCTGCTGAACAGCTCCCGCAGCCGCATGAAGGGCACCAGTTGGTCGCGCAGCGTAATCAGGCTTCGCCCGCGCGACCGCTGGTCCTCCTCGGTGCTGAGCTCGATGCACTCTTCGACCGCGGAGAGCGGGATGACGTAGCGCGCGGTGCCGACCCGGACGAGCAGACCGTCGATGATCGCCAGCGTCAGCGGGATGCGGAGCGAGATGGTCGAGCCGAGCCCGGGCGTGCTGGCGACATCGATCGTCCCCCGAAGGCTCTCGATGGTGCGCTTGACGACGTCCATCCCGACCCCGCGCCCCGACAGGCTGGTCACCTGCTGGGCGGTCGAGAAGCCGGGGTGGAAGATCAGCTGGAGCAGCTCGTGCTCGCTTGCCGCCTGGCCGGGCTGAAGCAGCCCCTGCGCCTCGGCCCGGGCACGAACCCGCTCGAGCGCGATCCCGCGTCCGTCGTCGCGGATCTCGATGATGACCTCGCCGCCAGCCTGCCGCGCCGACAGCCGGACCTGCCCCGCGGGAGGCTTGCCGGCGGCGCTTCGCTCGGCGGGAGTCTCGAGGCCATGGTCGCACGAGTTGCGGATGAGGTGGATCAGCGGATCGGCGAGCCGCTCCATCACCGTCTTGTCGACCTCGGTGGTTTCGCCCTCGGTGCTGAGCTCGATCGTCTTGCCGGTATCTCGGGCGAGGTCGTGGACCAGTCGGCGGAAGCGGCCGAACAGCGTTGCGACGGGCACCATGCGGAGCACCATCATCGTGTCGCGAAGCTCGCCGGCCAGTCGCTCGATGTCCTCGGAAATGGCGTGCAGGGTCTGGTTCGCCGCGCCGGCGCCGGCCTGCGCCAGCTGCGACAGGCGGCTCTGCACGATCACCAGCTCACCGACCCGATCCATCAGGAGATCGAGGCGCTCGGCCGGGACACGGACCGTATCGCTGGCCTTGCCGGGCACGCCGCCGTCGTTGGCGGGTCGCCCGCGAGCGCTGCCCGGATCACTCGCAGGCGGCGCGCGGTCAGGTGCCTCATCGTCGGTGCCGGGCGGGTCCTCGGTGGGCAGCGCGCCAAGTTCCTCGAGCGTCAGTTCCATGTCGTCCATGACGAAGATGAAGACATCCTCGATCGCGTCGCGGCCGATGTCGCCGCGAAGCTCGACCGACCAGCCGATGTGGCATTCGGTCGGTACCAGTTCGCCGAGCGGCGGGACCTGGTCGGTGAGGGCGACGACCTGCGCTTCGCCGAGGGCGCGAAGCTCGTCGAGGAGGACCAGCGGGTTGGTCCCGTTGGCCATCGCTTCGGGTGGCAGCCGGAAGGTCAGCTGCCAGCCGCGGCTTGACGGAAGCGCGGGTTCGCACGTGCCCGACGTCTCCATGGCCGCGCGCAGCCGCTCTAGGATCGCGTCGCCGGCCGCGACCGTCTCGGCGCTCGTGTCGCCAAGCAGTCGACGCATGTGGTCCTGCGCCGCCAGCACAACCGCGACCAGTTCGCGGGTTGCGGGCGACAGTTGCTTGCGGACCCTGTCGAACGCGCTCTCGCAATGGTGGGTGAAGCCCGCCAGCTGGTCGAAGCCGAACATCGCGCCCGAGCCCTTGAGCGTGTGGAGGCCGCGGAACACCGCGTCGATGAGGTCGCGGTCGTCGAGCGCGAAATCGAGATCGAGCAGCGCCTGCTCGACCTGGTCGAGCAGCTCGTTGGCCTCGGTCAGGAAGGCGGCAGCAGGATCGTTCGCGCTCATCGTCCGAGTACCTTCCGGGCGACCCGGATCAGCTGGTCGGGAACGAAGGGTTTGACGAGCCAACCGGTTGCGCCGGCGGCCTTGGCCTGCTGCTTCATGCTTTCCTCGGATTCGGTGGTGAGGAAGATGATCGGGGTGCCGCACTGGGCCGGGTCCCGACGCAGCTCCCGGATCATCGTCAGTCCGTCCATGTTCGGCATGTTCTGATCGGTGATGATCAGGTCGAACCGGGTGCCGCGCGACTTGTTCAACCCTTCGAGGCCGTCGCTCGCTTCCGTGACGACATAGCCCGCGCCGGTCAGCGCAATGCGGATCGCCATGCGCAGGCTCGGGCTGTCATCGACGGTAAGGATCGACGCACTCATCGGGGCGCTGCTCCGTTGAACCAGAAGCCGATATCCTCGGCCGCAGGCTTGTCGAGGAAGCCGCCGCGGCGCAGCAGTTGCTCGACCGCGGGCGGGAAGGAGCCGGCGATTCCGAGCGACTTGGCCTGTCGGGCGGCAAGCTCGCGGGCGGCGCAGACGATCTGCACGAAGCTGAGGTCCACTTCCTCCAGCTCGGCAAGATCGAGGACGACGGCTTCGTGTCGCGCAAGCTCCGCCGCGACCGCCTCGGCGAAGGCCGGCGACGATGAAACCGTAATCGATCGGGGTGCCTTCAAGACCTCAGCCACAGCGCCTCACAAGCCGGTTTGTCGCCGGGGCCGGCTGCGCTGGCTGGCGCAGGAACCGGCGACATTCTCTTGCGAGTTTTAGGAGGCCGTGGCGGAAGGCCGGGCGAGGACGGCGAAATATTGATGGGGGGTGCGCTGCGCCTCGGCAAGGAAAGGAGCGGGGCCTTAGCGGATGCGGCAGCCCGACGCCCACTTGCCTAGTAGGATTTCGTCGGGTCTACTCACCCGAACGGTTCGTTGAGATGGAGGCTTGTGCAGCGTTTCGCCAAGGTCACGGGGTATGTCGCGCGAGACACCCGCACCCTGGGAACTTCGAGAACTTTGCTTCTGAGATCTACTGCGAACGCATGAGCGCAGTGGATTGGGATATCGTCACAATAGGATACTCAGGGATCCCGAGGGGTTCGGCAAGAATGCAGAACCCCTGTGACCTTCAGACGTTGAACTTGAAGTGCAGGACGTCACCGTCGTGCACCACATATTCCTTGCCCTCCTGGCGAAGCTTGCCCGCGTCGCGGGCGCCGCTTTCGCCATTGAGCGCGACATAGTCGTCATAGGCGATGGTCTCGGCGCGGATGAAGCCGCGCTCGAAGTCGGAGTGGATGGCACCTGCCGCCTGCGGAGCCTTGGCGCCCTTCTCGACCGTCCACGCCCGCGCTTCCTTGGGCCCGACGGTGAAGAAGGTGATGAGGTGGAGAAGATCGTATCCTGAGCGGATGACCCGGGCGAGGCCGGTTTCCTTGAGGCCCATCTCCTCGAGGAAGGCGAGCCGCTCGTCCATCTCCATGCCGATTAGCTCGGACTCGATCGCGGCCGAGACGACCACCGCGTTGGCGCCCTCGGCCTTGGCCTTAGCGAACACCTGTTCGGAGAGATCGTTGCCATTCGCGGCATCTTCCTCGTTGACGTTACAGACGTAGAGGATCGGCTTGGCGGTGATCAGCTGGGCCTGGGAGAAGACGCGCGCTTCCTCCTCGTCCTTGGGCTGGGTCAGCCGTGCCGGCTTGCCTTCGCGCAGCAGCTCGAGTGCCTGCGACAGGACCGAGGCCGCGATCTTGCTCTCCTTGTCGCCCTGCTGACCCTTCTTGACGAGGTTGGGGACGCGCTTCTCGAGGCTCTCGAGGTCGGCGAGGAGGAGCTCGGTCTCTACGACCTCGGCATCGGCCAGCGGATCGACCTTGTTGGCGACATGCTGGATGTCGTCATTCTCGAAGCAGCGCAGCACGTGGACGATCGCGTCCACCTCGCGGATGTTGCCGAGGAACTGGTTGCCGAGGCCCTCGCCCTGGCTCGCGCCCTTCACCAGGCCCGCGATGTCGACGAAGCCGAGCTGGGTCGCGATGATCTTGGCCGAGCCCGCAATCGAAGCGAGCTTGTCGAGGCGCGGGTCTGGAACCGCGACCTGCCCGACATTGGGCTCGATCGTACAGAAGGGATAGTTCGCCGCCTGCGCCGCCTGAGTCTCGGTCAGCGCATTGAAGAGGGTCGATTTGCCGACGTTCGGCAAGCCGACGATGCCGCAGCGGAAGCCCATGGGTAATCCTTGTGTTTTCGGGTTTGCCCGCCCTCTAGCGAGGGATCAGGCGAAATTGAAGCTGACGCTCAGTCGTTCGCCCTTGGCGCTCCCGGCAAGCACCTCGTGCCGAAGCCAGCTTTCCCAAAGCAGGAGCTGGCCGGGGCGGGGATGCACGGTGACGAAGGGCAGGAGCGGCTCGGGCGCGTCGGACCGACGGGTCGGGGCAGCCATCATCATCGGCAGGCGCGGGTCCTCGAAGCGGATCGCCCCGCCGCCCTCGGGTACCTCGACGTAGAGGGTGCCGCTGAGGATCGAGTGGGGGTGGATGTGCGCGCTGTGATGCCCGCCCGGCTTGAGCAGGTTGACCCACAGGCTGTTAAGCTTCGGCCTGCAGTCCCAGGCCAGCGCCTTTGCAAAGGTCGCTGCCTGGCGGGTCAGAAGCCGCGCGAGGTCGGCGAAGACCGGATCGCGGCGGGGCAAGTCGTTCAGCGAGGCATAGCTGGTATAGCCGCGGTAGCCATGCTCCTTCGCCCAAACGACGCCGGCGCGGTCGTCGGTTGCAAGGCTGCGGATCGAATGAGCGAGTTCGCCGAGGTCGAGGCTCAGTTCGGCTTCATAGAGCGGAGTGGCGAAAAGCTGGCGCATCAGCTGTCCTGCAGCCGCATCGCGACATCGTTCATGAAGCGGGTGTCGTCCCCCGACGCCAGCCACTCGGCCTCGGCGGCGATGGCGGCGAGAAGGTCGGACAAAGGCTCCATCTCGCTCTTGTGATAGTTGCCCAGCACGTGCGGCGTCACCCGCTCCTTGGAGCCGGGATGGCCGATGCCGATGCGGACACGGCGGAAGTCGGGCCCGAGCGCGGCATTGATCGAGCGCAGGCCATTGTGCCCGGCAAGACCCCCACCGACGCGCACCTTGACCTTCATTGGGGCAAGGTCGAGCTCGTCGTGGAAAACGGTGAGGGCGGTCTCGTCGAGCTTGTAGAAGCGCAGCGCCTGCTGAACCGAGTCGCCGCTGTCGTTCATGAAGGTCTGCGGCTTGAGCAGCAGCACCTTGGATGGGCCGATCCGTCCCTCGGATACGAGGCCACGGAATTTTTTGGTCCAGGGGCCGAAACGATGGACTTCGGCGATGACGTCGGCGGCCATGAAGCCGACATTGTGCCGGTGCAGCGCATATTGCGCGCCGGGGTTACCGAGGCCGGTCCAGATCTGCATGGTGGGAAACTCCCCTCCCGCGAAGCGCGGGAGGGGAGAGCCAATTACTCGGCTTCAGTTCCAGCTTCCGCTGCGTCTTCTTCGGCATCGCCGGCATCGCTCTTCATCGACGACGGGGCGACGATGGTGGCAATGGTGAAGTCGCGATCGGTGATGGTCGGAGTCGCGCCCTTCGGCAGGGTGACGTTCGAGATGTGGATCGAATCGCCGACGTCGAGGCCCTTGAGGCTGATCTCGATGTCGTCCGCGATCTCGGACGCGTCGCAGGAGAGTTCGATCTCGTGCTTGACGATGTTGAGAACCGCGCCGCGCTTGATGCCCGGGCTTTCCTCTTCGTCGGTGAAGCGCACCGGCACCGCGACGGTGACCTTGCTGTGCTCACCGATGCGCAGGAAGTCGACATGGACCGGACGGCTGGTGACCGGATGGAACTGCACGTCCTTGGGCAGGGTGCGGGTCGTCTTGCCACCGGCATCGATCATCACGACCGAGTTCATGAAGTGACCGGTCGACAGCATCTTGGCGAGGAGCTTCTCTTCGACGTGGATGCTCAGTGGCTCCTGATTGGCGCCGTAGACAACGGCGGGGACCCGGCCTTGATTACGCAGCTCACGGGAGGCTCCCTTGCCAGCCCGGTCGCGCGTCTCGGCGGTCAGCGACAGCTGTTCGCTCATGCGTGCATTCCTTTAAAAGAGTAAGTTACCGCTCCCCACGCCTCCAGGGATGACCATGCAGGAGCGGGCGGGCGCATAGCGCGGGCGGGGCGAGATGGCAAATCAGGTTGCCGTCTTACGGCGCCAGTGCGAGCCCCGCGTCCGATTGCGCAAGTCAGGTCACTGCCCCTGCTCGCGCAGGGGAGAAGGTCACTTGAGCGTCTGGCGGAAGCGGAAGAGTTCCTCGCGCTGGACCTCGCCGACCTGACCGGGGTCGAGTTCCTCCATCGAGAAGGGGCCGTAGCTGGTCCGGATGAGGCGGCTGACCTGCATCCCGAGATGCGCGAGGACATTGCGGACCTCGCGATTCTTTCCTTCGGTCAGCGCAAGCTCGATCCAGCAATTGCGACCGGTCCGCCGCTCGAGGTTGGCGTCGATCGACCCGTAGCGGATGCCGTCGATCTCGATTCCCTCGGACAACTCCTCGAGTTGCGCCTGGCTGACGTCGCCGAACGCGCGGGCGCGATAGCGGCGGACGACCGCACTCGAGGGAAGCTCGAGCTTGCGCTTCAGCTCGCCGTCGTTGGTGAGGAGCAACAGCCCCTCGGTCATGAAGTCGAGTCGGCCGACCGGCATGACCCGCGGAAGGCCTGGCGGGAGCCGGTCATAGATGGTCGGCCGGCCCTTCGGATCGAAGGCGGCGGTCAGGCAGCCGGCCGGCTTGTAGAAGCGCCAGAGCCGGGCGGCCTCAGGCGGCGCCACCGGCTTGCCGTCGACGGTAACCCCCCGAAGATTGTCGAGCAGGGTCGCAGGCGTGGTCAGGACATCGCCGTCAAGCGCGATCCGCCCATCGGCAATCATCCGTTCGATGTCGCGGCGGGATGCCACGCCGGCGCGCGCGAGGAGCTTCGCGATGCGCTGCGGACCTTCGCTCCGCTCGGCCGGCGCTCCGCCGGCACGCTTCGGCGACGGTGCCTTGCCGGCCGGCAGCTTGCGAGCCGCGCCGTCGGTGCCGGCCCGGATTGTGGCAGGCGGGCCACGGCGCGCCGCATTGTTGTTTTTCTGCGACCGGTCTTGCGGACCACGAGCGCCTGTTGTTCGTTGCGGGGGCAAAAGGTTTATCCTCAAGGGCAAGACATGCTGTTCGGCAGACAATCACGGCACGTCAAGCGCATCCTGATCGTGGAGGACGAGCCGCTGGTGGCGTTCGACAATGAGGTCATGGTCGAGGGCGCCGGTTACAAGGTCGTCGCGACCACCGACAACGTCGGTGATGCGCTGGCAGTGATTGCCCGCGAACAGAAGTCGGCGGATGGCGAGGGCGGCATCGACCTCGTGCTGACCGACATCACGCTTACCGGCCACCGCTCCGGGCGCGATCTGGCCGTCGAGTGTCGCAAGCTCGGCCTTCCGGTGCTGTTTGCCACCGCCACGCCACCTGAGCAGGCGGAGGAGCTTGCCGTCGGAGTCCTGATGAAGCCCTACAACGAGCGCCGCCTTAAGGCCGCCCTCAAGGCAGTGGAGCAGGTGCTGAGCGGCAAGTCCAAGGTGCGCCAGCCCGAGGGGATGATCCTCTACCCGGGGTCGCTCGCCGCCTGAAGCACTAAAGGGCGAGGACCTCGTCCAGCATGGCGTGGAAGTCGGCGATGCCATGCTCGAGCGTACCCAGTGTGACATGCTCGAGGAGCCCGCTTGCGAGCCCCCGGTGGGAGAGGGCGGCGGCGCGGAAGTCCTCGGCCGCGAAGGTCACACCGTCGAGCAGGTCCCAGCTTCTCTGCCAGTGCGCCGCCGCCTCAGGCGTGGCGGGGCTTTCCGCGATGAGCATGATGTCCTCGACCAGAGTGCGGCCGACCTCCTGCGGGTAGCAGATGAGGAGGTTGATGTAGTCGGGTGAGACGATCACCACGGAGTTGGGGAAGAGGTGATAGGTATAGGTGATCGCCTTGCGCAGTTGGCGCCAATCGTCGCGGTCGACACCCGCGAGATAGTCGGTGCGCCCGACCGCAGCGCGCTGATGCGGCCCGATCCGGTCTGCGGCGGTGATCCCGTCGGCGAAGAAGGGGGCGATGGTCGCCGCGTGAAGGCGCTTGACGTGATAGCTCTCGAGGAAGGCGTCGATCACCAGCTTCCAGTTGGCGGCGACCTCGTGAGTACGGCGGCGATAAGGGTGGAGGTCGCGAACCCCGAAGGCATCGAGGTCGCCGTCGAGCGCTGACACGGGGGTAAAATCGGCATCAGGATCGCGCGAGAACCAGAGAAGGCCACCGCTCTCGTGCGCGGCGAAGCGCCGGAGGCCGTAATCGGCCTTGTCGAGCCCAGGGAAGCAGTCGGCGCGAGGTAGCCCGCTCAGCGAGCCATCGCGCCTGTAGGCCCAGGCATGATAGGGGCAGACGATCCGTTTTGCCGGAACCACTCCACCCTCTTCAATCAGGCGCGTGCCGCGGTGACGGCAGACGTTGGCGAGGACATGCGCCTGACCGTCGTCGTCGCGGCTGACGATCAGCGGCACACCATAAGCGTCATGGGCGATTGCTTCGCGCGGGTTGGCGAGCATCGCGGAGGGACCAAGCAGCAGTGGCATGGCGGCGAACACGCGTTCCTGCTCGGCGGAAAAGCGAACCGGGTCGGTATAGCGGTCGGCGGCGAGCCGCACCGTCTCGCGGCCGAGCGCCTGCTCACCGCCAGCCAGCCGCTCGACGAGCGCCAGCTGGCCGGCGGTAGGCCGTGCGGAGCCGGATAGCGCATCCATGCGGCAAGGAGTGCGCCTGCTGCGTCCTGAGCGCAAGAAGGCTCGACCACAGCGTGC
This sequence comes from Sphingomonas swuensis, assembly GCF_039538045.1. NCBI lineage: Bacteria > Pseudomonadati > Pseudomonadota > Alphaproteobacteria > Sphingomonadales > Sphingomonadaceae > Sphingomonas > Sphingomonas swuensis. The sequence goes on from NZ_BAABBQ010000001.1 coordinate 739,296, forward strand.
TCACCCCCTGTTCAGCGCAATTGCGGCTGCTAGGGTCCTCTGAGCAATTTCAAGGGGGTCGGACTTTTGGTGAGCGCAGCAGCGGCAGGCAATGAAACGGCAGGTGCGCCCCCCAAAGGCTGGCGACTGCTGACCTCGGCTCTGTCGAACCGCAAGACAGCGGTGATGCTGGCCTTCGGCTTCGGGGCGGGACTTCCCTACACGCTGCTGATTGGCACCCTCAATGCTTGGCTTGGCGAGTGGAAGATCGACCTCGCGACGATCGGCGTGCTGTCGTGGATCGGGCTTGCCTACGCCTTCAAGTTCCTGTGGTCGCCACTGGTCGACCGGGTTCGCCTTCCCGGGCTCGAGCGTCTTGGACGCCGACGCGGCTGGCTGCTCCTGTGCCAGGTGATCCTCACGCTGACCTTCTTCGGCCTGTCGCTGTCCGACCCCCGAATGGCCCTTGGCACCTTCGCGCTGATCGCGGTGATCGGAGCCTTTGCATCGGCGACGCAGGACGTGGTGATCGATGCCTGGCGGATCGACGTCGCCGACGAGGCGGCGCCGGTCGAGATCCTCTCCTCGATCTACCAGTTCGGCTACCGCATCGCGGCGCTGATCGGCGGCGCGCTGGCACTGGTGCTGTCGGTTCGGATGAGCTGGCCGACGGTCTACGCGATCATGGGCGGCTTCATGGCCCTGACCCTTATCGCCACCCTTCTCGCCCCGGACACGCCGCGCGCTGCTTCGGAAGCGGAGCAGAGCGCACTTCGCCGGGCTGGAGCGATCTCGCCCAAGCTGCGCAACTTCGGCCTCGCCGTCGTCGGGTTCGGCTGGGCCTGGGCAATCTGGTCGGTTGGTGCCTTCATGGCCCGGATGCTCGGCGGAGAGATCGACGCGGTGACAGGCAAGCCGCCATCGGTTGGCGACTTCACTCGCGACTACGGTCCGCTGATCGTCGCCGCGACGGTGCTCGTCCCGGCGATCGTCGCGGCGATCTTCAACTGGCTCGCCGCCCGGCCCGGCTATGTGCTCGAGAGCGATCGCCCCGCCGAGAGTGGGCTGGAGCGAACCGCCGACCACGCCTATGCGGCGCTGATCCTTCCGCTCGCCGAGCTGGTAAGGAGGCTTGGATGGGGTGTGATCATCGTCCTTGGATTGATCCTCAGCTACCGCATCACCGACAACATCTGGGGCAGCTTCGCCTTCCCCTTCTACCTCACAGAGCTGCAGTACACCGGCGACGAAGTGGCGTTCGCGTCCAAGATCTTTGGTGTGTTCATGACCATGGCGGGGATCGCGATCGGCGGGATCATGTTCGCGACGCTTGGGCGCATGCCCACGCTGATGATCGGCGCGATCGTCGCGGCGGCGAGCAACCTCCTCTATGCCGATCTTGCGTCGGGTGCGGTGGGGATCGATGCGTTCGCGCGGACCTTCGGGCTCGACACCTTCGGGCATGACCTGCGCATGGTCCGCCTTCTGATCGCCATCTCCGGCGAGAATATCGCAGGCGGGCTCGCTGGCGCGGCCTTCGTGGCCTATCTCTCCTCGATCACCTCGCGCGAGTTCAGCGCCGTCCAATATGCGTTGCTGTCCTCGCTGACCTTCTTGATCGGCTCGCTTGGCCGGGCTGCGCTCGGCGAGATGATCGACCAGGTCGGCTATGCGCCGGTCTTCTTCCTCACGGCCAAGATCGGCGTGGTCGCAATCGTCTTCGTCGCGCTCGAATGGGCCCGGCAGGCTTGGAACGGCCGACGCAGCGGCGCCGGCGACGTCCCGGCAAGCGATGCGGTTCGAGCCACCGAAGGCGACACCGCCTAGTCGGGCTGCTCGTCGTTGGCGGCGAGGACTTCGCCGGCGAGATAGAGCGAACCCGCGATGAGGACGGGCGTGCCTTCGGGAACCTGCGCAAGCGCTCCGCTGAGGCTTGGTCGGGGTTGCACCGGAAGGCCGAGATCGCGTGCCGTCGCGGCAATGGAATCGGCGGAGAGCGCCAGCGGATGATCGAAGCCGATGGTGTGCACCTGCTCGGCGCGACCGCGGAAGGGAGACAGCAGTCCTTGGGGATCCTTGGTCGAGAGCGCGCCCACGACGAGATGAAAGGGGCGATTGCCCAGCAGGGTGGTGATCGCTTCGGCGAGGGCCTCGGCAGCCTGTGCGTTGTGCCCGCCATCCAGCCACACCTCGCGGGTGCCAATGAGCGGGCCCGGCCGAAGCCGCTGCAGGCGCGCCGGCCAGCGGACATCGATCATCGCCCTCCCGAGCGCCTCGTCCGGAACGCTGACGGCCTGCTGATGGCGGAGCATCGCGATTGCGAGCCCGGCATTGTCGGCCTGATGCGGGCCAAGGAGCGCGGGAAGAGGGAGCAGGAGTGTGCCCTTGGGATCCTCATAGACAAGCCGATCGCCCTCGGCCCGGCTACTCCAGTCGCGATCCTGCACGAAAAGGGGAGCGCCGACCCGTGTCGCGACGTCGGCGATGGCAGCCGCCGCTTCGGGAGGATGGGCAAGGACGACCAGAGGAATGCCGGCCTTGGCGATGCCCGCCTTTTCGCCCGCGATCTCGCCGAGGCCGGCGCCGAGCCACTGCTGGTGGTCCAGCCCGAGCGCCGTGATGCCGGTCACCGCCGGATGGGCGACCACATTGGTCGCGTCGAGTCGCCCGCCCATCCCGACTTCGAGGACCAGCACATCGCCGGGCATCCGGGCGAAGGCGAGAAAGGCGGCGGCCGCCGTCGCCTCGAAGAAGCTAGGTCCGATGCCGTGCGCGGAGTCGAGCACCGTTTCCAGCAGTGCGGCGAGATGGTCGTCATCGATCAGCCGGCCCGCGAGCCGGATGCGTTCGTTGAAGCGGACGAGGTGCGGCGAGGTGAAGACGTGAGCTCGAAGCCCGGCCGCCTCCATCGCGGAGCGAAGGAAGGCACAGGTCGAGCCCTTGCCGTTGGTGCCCGCGACATGGAACACCGGCGGCAGCCGATCCTGTGGCCGGCCAAGACGCTCGAGCAGTTCGGTGATCCGCTCGAGCCCGAGACGATCGCCGCCAAGGCTTAGCGCCGCGAGCCGGTCGAGTTGCCCCTGCACGCCCGGGTGATCCGAGCGGGCGCCGTCGGCCATCAGGCGGCTGCCTTCTCCGTCGGCACCAGATAGTCAACGAGGCGGCCGAGGGTCTCGCGCAGCTCGCGGCGATGGACGACCATGTCGATCATCCCATGCTCGAGGAGATATTCAGCCCGCTGGAAGCCGTCCGGGAGCTTTTCGCGGATGGTCTGCTCGATCACGCGCTGGCCGGCGAAGCCGATCAGGGCGCCAGGCTCTGCAATTTGGATGTCGCCGAGCATCGCGTAGCTGGCCGTTACGCCGCCGGTCGTGGGGTCAGTCAGGACGACGATGTAGGGGAGCCCCGCCTCGCGCAGCAGTTCGAGCGCGACGGTCGAGCGCGGCATCTGCATCAGGCTGAGGATGCCTTCCTGCATGCGGGCGCCGCCGGCGGCGGTGAACATGATGAACGGCGCGCGCGCCTCGATCGCGGCGCGGACGCCGGCGACGAACGCGGACCCGACCGCAACACCCATCGAACCGCCCATGAAGGCAAAGTCCTGCACCCCTACGATGACGTTCCGGCCCTCGATGGTGCCGCGGGCATTCAGCAGCGCGTCCTTCTGCTCGGTGGCGGTTCGGGCGGCCTTGATCCGATCGACGTAGCGCTTGGTATCGCGGAACTTGAGCGGGTCCTCGCGCACGTCGGGCGAGGGCAGAAGCTCATATTTGCCGTCGTCGAAGAGCTGGTCGAACCGGGTCTCGGCGCGGATTCGATCGTGATGGTCGCAGCGTGGGCAGACCTGGAGATTGTCCTCCCATTCCTTGGTGAAGACCATCGCGTCACACTTCTTGCACTTGTGCCAGAGCGTGTCGGTGGTCTGCCGCTTGGGCAGGAAGGAGATGCTGTTACGGACTCGGGTGAGCCAGCTCATGAGGAATGTCCCGTGAAGATCAGGCGGAGGCGGTTAGCGCCGGAGCCTGGCGTAAGGAAGAAGCGATTGCCCGAGCGGCCTCGACCGGATCCGGGGCAGCGGTGATCGGCCGGCCGACGACCAGCAGCGAGGCGCCGCGGTCGAGCGCTTCGGCGGGTGTCAGGACCCTCTTCTGGTCGCCGACGTCGGAGCCGGCGGGGCGGAGACCCGGGACAACGAAATAGCCGTCAGGCCATGCTTCGCGCGCGGCCGCAACCTCGGATCCCGAGCAGACGATTCCGTCGCACCCAGCCGAGCGGGTCAACCGGGCGAGGCGGGCCACCTGCTCGGCCGGGGTCGAGGCGACGCCAGCCTCGGCGAGGTCGGCCTCGTCGAGGCTGGTGAGGACGGTAACGGCGACGACCTTGCAATTGGGCGGTGCCGCGGCCTTCGCCGCTTCGAGCATTGCCCTGCCGCCGGTCGCATGCACTGTCAGCACCGCGGGCGCGAGCGGAGCAAGCGCGGCGACGGCCTTGCCGACGGTATTGGGAATGTCGTGCAGCTTGAGGTCGAGGAAGACCGGAAGGCCGCCCTGCGCGAGGCGGCGGACACCCTCCGGCCCGTTGGCGGCGAAGAATTCGAGGCCGAGCTTCAGTCCGCCAACATGCGAGCGAACCGCGTCAGCAAGGCTCGCGGCGCCATCGAGATCGGGCGTGTCGATGGCAACGAACAGCGGCAAGGTCACGCGTCAGGCTCCTCGGCGGTGATCGGCGGGGACGACGTGCTCGGCGCCGGCGGATTGCTGACCGCAAGCCGCCGCTGGACCGACCACAGCCGACCCTTCAGCCACAGGAAGGTCGGAAGGAAGCCGAGGAATGCAGCGAAGAGCACCAGGAGCGGAAGTTTGATGTCCGCCTGCAGGCTGCCCCAGAGGTTGATCGTCACATCCTGCCAGTTGTTGCGGGCGATGATCGCCAGAAAGACCGACAGCACGACCCAGAAGAGCGTCTTGAGGAACTGCATCTTGGAGGCGTCCTTAGTCGGATGACGGCGCGAAGGCCAGTGGCCGTGCTTCTCATCGCTGAAGGGCTTCGTTTCGCCGCAGTGTTGAAGGGAGCCGGTTGAGCGTCGCGGCGACCCGCTTCAAGCGCAATTCCGGGGAGGACAAGTCACTGAAGACTCGCGTCATCGCGGGTGCTGTCGCAGTGCTGCTCATGGGCGGCGCGCTGGCGAGCATCCGGGTCATGGAACCGGAACCGAGCGAGGGCGCGCGAGCGCCCGATGCGCTTGCGGCTGCGCGCGCGGCCAACCTCAGGCTTGCCGAAGTACAGCCGAAGGCGCGGCAGCGCATCGACTATGCCAGGCTCGACGCGCGGCTGAAGCGCATGGCCGACGAGCCCAACATGGTTGGCCTTTCAGTCGGCGTGGTCGAGAACGGCCGGATTACCTTCCTCGCGGGCTACGGCGAGACGCTCGCCGGGTCGGGGGAGAGGGTGACGCCTTCCACCGTCTTCCGCTGGGCCTCGGTCAGCAAGGGCGTTGCCGGGACGATGGTCGGCAAGCTAGCGGAAGAGGGCAAGATCAAGCTGGCCGCACCGGTCGTGAACTATGCGCCCGGGCTGAAGCTTCCCGCCGGCAACGAATATCGGGCGAGCGTGACCGACGTTCTCAGCCATCGGCTGGGGCTCTATCGCAACGCGCTCGACAACAAGCTGGAGGAGGGCCAGTCGCCCACGATGCTGCGAGCGCAGCTGGCGACCCTCAATGCCATCTGTCCGCCCGACACCTGCTGGTCCTACCAGAACATCGCATTCGACAGCGCAAGCGAGATGGTCGCGCGGTCGACTGGCCAGACCTACCAGCATACCGTGATGGAGCGGCTCTTCTCGCCGATCGGGATGAGTAGCGCGAGCCTGACTCGAGAGGGGCTTGTCTCCTCGGCAAGCTGGGCCCGGCCGCACAGCGTCGGTCGGCGGCCACTCGAGGTGCTCGAGCCTTACTATCAGGTACCGGCCGCGGGCGGCGTCAACAGCAACATCAAGGACATGTCGCTGTGGCTGATTGCCCAGACGGGCGGCATGCCGAACGTGCTCTCGCCGCAATTGCTCGAGACGATCCATGCGCCGTTGGTCAAGACGCCGGGTGAGCGTGGCCGGCTGCGCAAGTTCCTCGAGCGGCTGGGGGATGCCTGGTATGGGCTGGGCTGGCGCTCCTACGACTATGCCGGGCACCGCATCGTCGGACATCGCGGCGGGGTGGCGGGCTATCGCTCGCTGATCCTGTTCGACCCCAAGCTTAAGAGCGGGGTGGTCGCGCTGTGGAACAGCAATACCAGCCAGCCGGGCGGGCTCGAGTTCGAGGTCATGGACATGCTCTACGGGCTCGAATTCCGCGACTGGATGGAGCTCGACAAGAAGGGTGCCCCCGCGACCGAGCCGCTTGCGGACGATGTCGCGGCGACCGGGAGCGGCGATCGCCGCTGACGAGGAACCGCCGCATGGCGGTCCGGGTTGAGGGCGTAACGAACCCCTCTGAAACCGGAGACTCTCCTTGGCCGACACCGCTCCCGACGCAATCACCCTGCTCAAGAACGACCACCGCGAAGTGGAAAGCTTGTTCAAGCAGTTCGAAGAGGCGAGCGGCACCGCCGCCAAGCGCAAGATCGCCGAGAAGATCTCGGCCGAGCTGATCATCCACACCCGGATCGAGAACGAGCACTTCTATCCGGCGTGCGAGGGCAAGGTCGACGAGGCGGACCTCAAGGAGGCCTACGTCGAGCATGACGCCGCCAACCTGCTGATCGCCGAGATCCTCGAGGCGGGGAAGGACGACGATTTCTATGAAGCCAAGGTGAAGGTGCTCAAGGAGGAGATCGAGCACCACGTCAAGGAGGAAGAGCGCTGGCTGACCGGCATCTTCAGCCAGGCCAAGCGTCACGGCGTCGACATGGATGCGCTCGGTGCGACGCTGGCCGATGCCAAGGCGCGGATCGAGCAGGAAATCGCCAAGGACGGCCCCGAGGTGCATCTCGCGGCGCTGAAGAAGACCAAGGTCGCAACGGCTTGAGAGATATGCCCCGGCCAGCGGCCGGGGCATATCCGCGTTCAGGCGTGGGCGCTCAGGAACTTCTCGAGATCGCTGCAGCCGCCGATGGTCTTGCCGTCGACGGTAATCAGGGGAGTGGTCGACAGGCCGTGCTCGGCCTTGAAGGCGTCCACTTCCTCGCGGCTGGTGAGCTGATGCTCCTCGACGTCGAAATTGTTCTCCTTGAGCAGCTCGAGGGCGCGGCGACCGAACGGGCACTCGTGCTCGGGCAGGACCATTCGGTGGATGACAGCGGTGGGCATGGGTCGTTTCTCCTAGGGTTCGGGCCGATGGACGCGCCAGCCGAGGTGCCGGTTCCGAGCGGATTGGCGCTTTGCCGCATTAGCGACTAAGGGGCTGCCCATGCCTCACGAACAACTCCCCACCCCGCTCGCGCGGGCCCTCGACGCACGTGGTTACGACCAGCTGACCGAAGTCCAGTCTTCCGTTTCGACGCCCGAGGTGGCCGGACGCGATCTGATCGTCTCGGCGCGAACGGGTTCGGGCAAGACCGTCGCCTTCGGACTTGCGATGGCAGGTGAACTGCTGGGGGAGGCCGAGAAGCTGCCGTTCGCGGTCGCTCCGCTGGCGCTGGTGATCGCTCCGACTCGCGAGCTAGCGCTGCAGGTGTCGACCGAGCTGACGTGGCTCTACGCCGACGCCCAAGCGCGGGTCATGACCTGCGTCGGCGGTATGGACCCGCTAAAGGAGCGGCGTGCGCTACAGAGCGGAACTCATATCGTCGTTGGTACCCCGGGCCGGCTCCGTGATCACCTCGAGCGCGGCGCGCTCGACCTGTCGGCGCTGCGTGTCGTGGTGCTCGACGAGGCCGACGAGATGCTCGACATGGGCTTCCGCGAGGAGCTCGAGGAAATTCTCGACGCGACTCCAGGCGAGCGGCGGACGCTGCTCTTCTCGGCGACCATGCCCCGGCCAATCGTAGCGCTGGCCAAGCGCTACCAGAAGGACGCGCTGAGGATCGAGGCGCTGGGCAATGCCGCCGGCCACGGCGATATCGCCTACCAGGCCGTCGCCGTCCGCCCGACCGACATCGAGCATGCAGTCGTCAACCTGCTCCGCTTCCACGATGCCGAGACCGCCATCCTGTTCTGCGCCACGCGCGAGGCCGTTCGGCGGCTCCACGGAAGCCTTTCCGAACGAGGGTTCGAGGCTGTCGCACTGTCAGGCGAGCACAGCCAGGCCGACCGCAACCGCGCGCTCCAGGCGCTTCGCGATGGGAGGGCACGCGTGCTCGTCGCGACCGACGTCGCAGCGCGCGGGATCGACCTTCCGGGGGTCAGCCTCGTCATCCACGTGGAATTGCCGCGCGATGCGGAGGCGCTGCAGCACCGCTCGGGCCGGACCGGGCGAGCCGGCCGGAAGGGCGTCGCCGTACTGGTGGTGCCGGGAATGCGCCGGCGCCGGGTAGAGGGCATGCTCCGGCTCGCCCGAATTCCGGTCGAGTGGACTGCGGTGCCGACGGCGGACGAGATCAGGGTCAAGGATCGCGAGCGGCTCATGGAGAAGCTGCGGACGCCGGTCGAAAGCGACGAGGCCGACCAGGCGTTCGCCGCCGAACTGCTCCGAGAGCTTGGTCCCGACGGTGTGGCCGCTGCGCTCGTGCGGGCGCTCGCTGCCGACCTTCCGGCTCCGGAAGACCTGCTCGACGGTCCGGCCGAGGAGCGCCCTCAGCATGGTGGGTTCGACGGTGCTGGATGGTTCCGGATCAATGCCGGCCGGCGTCAGGGAGGCGACCCCAAGTGGCTCCTTCCGCTGATCTGCCGGATCGGTCATGTCAGCCGCAGCGAGATCGGTGCAATCAAGGTCGCGGCGACCGACAGCTATTTCGAGGTGAGTCCGCGAGCGCTCCCGAACTTCCTCAAGGCGTTGCGCAAGAACAGTCCCGCCATGGCGCAGGACGGGATCCTGGTCGAGCCGTCGACCAGCCCGGACGACCATCATGCGGCCGGCGGCGGCCCGCCGCGCCCGCGGCAAGGGCCGAGGGGCGGCGGGCCCCGCCGCTGAAGCTCAGCCGAGGCTGACGAAGCTGTCGAGGACGCGCTTGCGGCCGCTGTGCTCGAAATCGATCTCGAGCTTGTTGCCTTCGATCTCGGCGATGGTGCCGTAGCCGAACTTGCCGTGGAACACGCGCTGACCCTTGGCGAGATCATCGCGACCCTTGTTGCCGAGGCTGACCGCCGAGGCGCGAGCCTCGACGATTCGCTGCGGCTCGGGGGAGAAGGTCTGGGTGGCACGGCCCCAGCCCGGGCCGCGGGTCGAGATGCGGTCGGGGCGTTGCGCCGCGACATGGGCGAAGGGATCGCCGCGCTCGCTCCATTGTGCTCGCCACAGCGACTCGCCGCCACTCATGGTCGTCTCTTCGTTAATATGCTCTGACGGCAGTTCGCCAACGAAACGGGACGGAATGCTGCTGGTCCACTGACCATAGATGCGGCGGTTGGCGGCGTGGATGATTGTCGCCTTTTCGCGGGCACGAGTGATCGCAACGTAGGCGAGGCGGCGTTCCTCCTCGAGGCTCGCGGTGCCGCCCTCGTCGATCGCGCGCTGCGACGGAAACACGCCTTCTTCCCAGCCAGCCAGGTAGACGATCGGAAATTCGAGCCCCTTGGCGGCGTGAATGGTCATGATCGTGACCTTGTCGCCGCCCCGATCCGAGTCGTTGTCCATCACGAGGCTGACATGCTCGAGGAAGGCGCCGAGCGTCTCATATTCCTCCATCGCGCGAGTCAGCTCGGCGAGGTTTTCCAGCCGACCGGAGGCCTCGGCGGTGCGCTCGGCCTGGAGCGCGCCGGTGTAGCCGCTCTCGTCCAAGAGCTGCCGGGCGAGTTCGGCATGGGCGGGCGGAGCGTGCGGCGTGGCCGGCTGGTCCACCGACGCGAGGTGCATCTGCCTCCAGCGCGCGAAATCGCCGACGAAGCGGCCAAGGCTGCGCTTGGCAGCGCCCGTGAGCTCGTCCGAGTCGAGCATCTGGGCGGCGGCGAGCAGCAGCGGCTGGCTCGAAGCGCGGGCATAGCGATGGATGTTTGCAACCGCCTTGTCGCCGAGGCCGCGCTTGGGCGTGTTGACGATCCGCTCAAACGCGAGGTCGTCGGACGGACTCTGCACCAGCCGCAGATAGGCGAGGGCGTCGCGGATTTCCGCGCGCTCGTAGAAGCGGAAGCCGCCAACGATCTGGTAGGGCAGCCCGATCGCGATAAAGCGGTCTTCAAGCTCGCGGGTCTGGAACTGGGCGCGGACGAGGATCGCCGCGTCCGACAGCTTGCCGCCCCGGCTCTGATGCGATTCCAGTTCCTCGCCAATCCGGCGGGCCTCCTCGGGGCCATCCCACACCCCGATCACCTTGACCTTCTCGCCGGCGTCGATCTCGGTCCACAATTCCTTGCCGAGCCGCCCCGAGTTGTTCGCGATCAGGCCCGAGGCAGCGCCGAGGATGTGCGGTGTCGACCGGTAGTTTTGTTCGAGACGGATGACCGCCGCACCCGCAAACTCGCGCTCGAAGCGAAGGATGTTGGCGACCTCGGCCCCGCGCCACGAATAAATGGACTGATCGTCATCGCCGACGCAGCAGATGTTCCGGCGCGGCTCGGCAAGCAGCTTCAGCCACTCATACTGGACAGCGTTGGTGTCCTGATATTCGTCGACCAGCAGATATTTGAAGCGGTTGCGATAGCGTTCGAGCACCTCCGGCTGGGTGCGGAAGATCACCAGCATGTGGAGCAGGAGGTCGCCGAAGTCGCAGGCGTTGAGGGCCAGCAGGCGCGCCTGATATTGCGCGTAGAGGTCGGCCCCACGGCCATTGGCATAGGCCTCGGCCTCACCGGCATCGACCTGGTCCGGGGTCAGCCCCTTGTTCTTCCATCGGTCGATGCAACTCGCCAGCTGCCGTGCGGGCCAGCGCTTGTCGTCGATCTCGGCGGCGACGATCAACTGCTTGAGCAGCCGCAACTGGTCGTCGGTGTCGAGGATGGTGAAGTTGCTTTGAAGGCCGGCAAGCTCTGCATGAATCCGCAGCATCTTGGCGGCGATCGAGTGGAAGGTGCCGAGCCACGGCATGCCCTCGATCGCGCCGCCGCTGATTCGGCTGACTCGCTCACGCATCTCGCGCGCGGCCTTGTTGGTGAAAGTCACGGACAGGATTTCGCTCGGCCATGCCCGGCGAGTCGCGATAAGGTGGGCAAGCCTTGCGGTCAGCGCGGCCGTCTTGCCGGTCCCTGCGCCGGCCAGGACCAGCACCGGTCCCTCGGTGGTCAGCACGGCCTCGCGCTGCGGCTCGTTGAGGCCCTGAAGATAGGACGGTTCGGGTGCGAGGGCGACGGATTCGGACACGCGCCCGACGTAGGGTGAGGAGAACGGAACGGCAACAGCGGAGCGTTTGATCGAGCACCCGGGATTGCTCCCGATTTCCCCGTTATCCACAGGCTAGGACTTGCCGATTATGCTTTGTGCGACTCGGAAAAGGAGTCATTCTCATCGAGTGATCGGGGCAGCGGCCCTCTCCGGGGAGGCTCCGAAAGGTGCCGAACAGGGTAGGGACGAGGATCCCGATCTCCGCTGGCAAGGCGATGGAGTGGAATTCGTTCAGGCGACGACGGGCCTTCCCCAGGAAGCCCGACAGAGCAGGAGCGGAGGATCTTCGGAGCATCGCCGGCAAGAGGCGCCGGAAGAGATGATTTCTCCTGCCGCCGCAGGCCGGGCAACCCGCAAGGGAGTGCCAGGGCAGCGCGAAGGAGGGCCATCCCAAGAAGGGCCGCGAACGGACAGGCGGTGGCCTGAGTGATCGGAAGTCTGGCTTGCCAGAATGAGGATCGCCAGGCCGGGTGCCGGACCTGATCGACGACGAACGGCGGTTTCCGCAAGGAAGCAGCCAGGCGTCAACGGGAAGGAACGGGACCGCCGACGCGAGCGGGCGGGGAGCGAGGATCTTCGGATCCGGACGAACCGCCAGGCAGACGGAGGCACAGTCGATCGGCGCGAGGAAGGATCTCAGGATCGTTCCAGACAAGGGTCGAGGAATTGCCCGGGCGACCGGGTGGCCGAATGAGACCGACGCGACGCCTGAGCGGGCACGCCAGGATCGGAAGATCCCGTGGACGGCAGCTCCGAAAGGAGCCGCTCGAAGCAGGAAGACGCCGAACACCGGTATACTCAAGCTCGGCGCAGTGGGGCTCGGCAGCAATGCCGGGCCCCATTTCTTGTTTCGCCCCATGGCCGAAGGCCGGGAACGACGGGCGAGCAGCCAGCCAGGTTGCGCCGTATCTACAGGGAAGGGACGCGCTGGGCTCCGCGCCTCTCCGCAACCGTAATCAACTCGCCAGATACAAAGAAGGGGACCCGCCCTGAGCGGATCCCCTCCTGAGTGCCTTGGGCCGATGGCTTAGGACAGGTGCTTCGAGAGGTGCTTGTTCATCTCGAACATGGTGCAACGGTCGGTGCCGAACACCTTCTTGAGCTTGTCGTCAGCGACGATTTCGCGCTTGTTCTGCGGGTTCTGCAGGTTGTTCTTGCGGATGTGATCCCAGACCTTCGAGACCACCTCGCTGCGGGGCAGCGGATCCTTGCCGACGATTTCTGCGAGGTCGGGCGAAGGAGTCACCGGACGCGCGAGACCGCCCCCTGCCTTACGCCCAGTCCCGCTCGATGCTTTTGCCATTAGGCCCTCCTGTTGTTCCGAGAGGTGGTAGAGCGCAAAGCGACCCTCTCTGCAAGAGGGAGTCAAGAGGGAGGAGGGCAAGCGTTGCGCGCGGGAAACGGAACGATCCGGTTCTCGGCGTCATGACCAATGTCCGCCCGGCCGCCATAGGACACGCCAGCACGGGCGCACCAATGCTGCGCAACGGCCTCGAGTTCGGCTCCGAAGGGGCGGTCATTGGCGCGCAGGTGGCAGCGCCCGAGGCGCAGTCGCTCCACCCTTGCGAAGCCCGGTTGGCTGGTCACATGAAAGAGAAAGCGGTCGATCCGGTATAGCTCCTCGTCGACTTCCTCGATGAGGAGCTCGGATCCGCTGAAGTCGGGTTCGAGGGGTGTCCCCATCAGGCTGGAGAGGACCACCAGGTTGAAGGCGAAGGCGCTATCCTTGATCCCGGGCTCGACCGCGGCTGGATCGCGTGTCGCCAGCCAGTCGAGAGCGCGCAGGACCGCGGTTTCGCCACCGGTGCGAAGGACGTCCTGCACCATCGGCCCATGTGCGACACGGGCACCTGCCCTGTGCAGCGCCGCCAGCAGGAAGCCGCCGTCGCTATAGCCGAGGAAGGTCTTGGACAATGCGGCGGCGGGGAGGTCCCGGGCGACGGCTTCGGCGATCCGATTGGAACCGTAGCCGCCCCTTGCGAACCAGACCGCGTCGATCGCGGGATCGGCCATGACCTCGCGCAGGGCGTCGAGCCGGTCTTCGTCCGACCCGGCGAAGTGGCCTGCCTCGAGGAAGGACTGAGGATGGACGACGAGTTCGACGCCGCCACCGGCGGCGAGGGATCTCACCCGCTCCGCCGCCTCTTGCTTCAGCGGGCAGCTTGGCGCGACGACCGCTATCCTCATCGTTCCTCCAATTGCCCTTGGGCGTCGCCTCTCATAGGGCGAGCCTCATGACGGGTTCCAGTTACTTCTTCTGCGGCATCGGCGGGAGCGGCATGCTTCCCCTGGCCTGCATCGTGAAGGCCGCAGGCGCTGCGGTCGCAGGCTCCGACCGTGCGCTCGACGCCGGGCGCCTCGGCTCCAAGTTCGGTTATCTCGAGGCGCAGGGCATCGGGCTTCATCCCCAGGACGGCAGCGGGCTGAAGCCGGGCATGGTGCTGGTGACCTCGGCCGCGGTCGAGGAGACGATTCCCGACGTCGCCCGGGCCCGGGCCCTCGACCTTCCGCACCTGACCAGGCCACAACTGCTCAGCGAGCTTCTCAACGCGGCGGAGCGCAGCGTGGCAGTCGGCGGCACCTCGGGCAAGTCGACGGTCACCGGCATGATCGGCTGGATTCTCCATAGTCTCGGCCACAAGCCGACGGTGATGAATGGCGCGGTGATGAAGAACTTCGTTAGCGCCGACGCGCCCTTTGCCAGCGCCCTTATCGGCGAACCCGAGCTGTTTGTCAGCGAAGTGGACGAAAGCGACGGCTCGATCGCGCTCTACCGTCCAACGGTGGCGCTGCTCAACAATGTCAGCCTCGACCACAAGGAGATGGACGAGCTTCGAAGCCTCTTCGGCGGCTTCCTAGGGTCCGCCCAGACAGCAGTCGTCAATCTCGATGATGCCGAAAGCCGGCAGATCGCCCGCGAAATCGGTGACGTCGTCGGCTACGGATTCCAGAGCGACGACGCCCGAATTGTCGGAGGCGACCTTGTTCTCCAGTCCGGTGCATCGCAATTCTCGGTGCGGAGCTCGGACGAGCACGCCCATGTCGAGCTCCCGCTGCCCGGCCGGCACAATGCGCTGAACGCCCTGGGCGCGATCGCCGCGGTGCATGCCCTTGGCGTGTCGCTGATCGATGCTGCGGCGGCCCTGACCGAGTTCGCGGGCCTCAAGCGCCGCCTCGAGACCGTGGGCGAAGCGCATGGCGTGAGCGTGGTCGACGATTTCGCCCACAATCCTGACAAGATCGCTGCCACGCTCGCTACCCTCACCGCTCGTCGGGGAGGGCTGCTGATCTTCTTCCAGCCGCATGGTTACGGACCGCTGGCGAAGATGGGCGATGAACTCGCCGCGACTTTCGCCAAGGGCATGCGAGCAGGCGACCGGCTGATCCTGTCCGACCCGGTTTACCAGGGCGGCACGGTCGATCGCTCGCGCGGTTCCGAATGGCTTGCCGCTGCCGTCGAAAGCGCGGGCGGGCGGGCGGAGCACATTCCCGAGCGCACCGCGATCGGCCAGCGCCTTCTCGACCTTGCGCGTGAGGGCGACACGATCGCCATCCTCGGAGCCCGCGACGACACGCTGAGCGACTTTGCCGCAGAGCTGGTCCGGAACCTCGCCGCGCGCGGCTGATTGAAGCCGGCATGGCACGAGGAAGATCGATGGGCTGGACGCTCGACAGAGGCGAGCGCGACCAGCTGCTGGCGAAATTTCCGCCGAAGTATGCCAAGGCGGTGGCCGACCACGTCACGCAGAAGCCCGATGCCGAAGACCTGCCAGCAGCTGCCAAGATCGTCATCGTCGGGCGGACCGACGACGATAGCGGCGTCGAGGCGATGGTCGTCACCGTCGACGGGACCGTGGATCGTCCTGACGGCTCGACATACCACATCACCTGGTCGCTCGGCGAAGGCCGCCGCGCGGTGGAAAGCAACGACGTGCTCAAGGAGCGTGGCTGGCAGGAACTCGACCATCCGGTTCCCGTGACGGTCTCGCCGGCAAGGTTTCCGTGACCTCTCCCAGGCTGTTCCTGGACTGCGACGGGGTTCTCGCCGACTTCAATGCCGGGGCGGAGAAGCTGCTCGGTACCGATGTCGCCACTTTCGAGGCGCGGCATGGCAAGGGCGAGTTCTGGCGACGGCTGACGCGTCATGGCGACTTCTACGCCACCCTTCCGAAAATGGCGGACGCGGACGAGTTGTTCGATGCCGTCCGCCATCTCAAGCCGACCATCCTCACCGGACTTCCGGTCGGCAAGTGGGCCGCGCCGCAAAAGGTGCGCTGGGCGGCCGAGCACTTCCCGGGCGTCGAGATCATCACCTGCATGGCGCGCGACAAGCACCGCCACATGTCGGGTGCGGACGTGCTGGTGGACGACAGTGAGCGACACATGGCCGCGTGGCAGGACGCGGGCGGAATCTATGTCTTGCACCACGACGCGCGAACGACGATCCGCGCTCTTGCCGAGATCTACCCGTCGGTGAAGACGACGGCCTAGGCCGCGGCCGCGACGTCGACCTTCTCGACCCATTCGGGCCAGAACACCGGTTCGCGGTTTGACCAGCCCGGCGCCGTGGCGGCGCTTTCGCTGATCGACTGGAGCAGCACGCGGCGACGGTCCGGGTGGAGATGGGGGAGGGCCGAAGCGGCACAGAAAGCGGCAGGGAGCCACGAGCGCGCGCCCGCTCCGAGCAGCCGCTCGTAGAGGAAGCGGTAGGCGGCAAAATTGGGGATACGATCCTGGCCGAGGTCGAAAGCGGTGAGGGTGATCAGAAGGCCCATGAACGGGTCGATCGTGTCGAGACCGCTGTCGTCGGGCACTTGCAGGCGAAGCGCGTCGAGCTGCTTGTAGAGGCGGGTCTGCGCCCGGATCGAGGCGGCTTCGCCCTCGTCGCGGGCCCAGCAGGTGAGCGCGTCACGGCGACCGAAGGCAATGTCGAGGCTGCGACGAATGTAGCGCTGTGTCGCCTTCGGAAAGGAGGCGAACTCCTTCATCTCGCTCAGTAGCAGAGCGCCACCAGCAGGCTGACCCGTACGCGTCGTCATTGTCTCTGACTCCTCATGTACCAGGAGCGAGTGTTGCGCCTCGAAGCGTTTCCGTTGGCTTAACCACCGCCCCAACCCCGGTTCATATTGAAACCGGGTTCGGCGCGGATTGCCATGTCTTTCTTCAGCCCCGCGAACTTGTCGCGGGGCTGTCGCAATCGTGCAACGCGATATTCGGGTTACCGCGGTCGTTTAAGGGTCAGGCGGGAAAGCCCGAGGAGGGCACCGGCTCGCCGCCACAGCCAGGCTGCGAGGACGACAACGGATCGGAGGCGTCCATGCTCTCGTCACTTCCGACGTCGACCTTGGCGTCCTCGTCGTCGGGATTGCGGCGCAACTTGTGTTCCAGTTCCTTCTCGGGATCGGCGGAGATGACCGACGGCGGTGCATCGGCCGAATTATGTTCCTGCATGAAGTGAGTTCCTTTCGCAGCCTAAACGGTTTGCCCCGGCGCACCGTTCCCTTCGACCAATGGCGTTCGTCCATCGGCCAAGCGGCACCCCGACCATTGCGCAACGGGTTCGATCGAGTCACCGTCCTCCCATGAACATGCCTGTCGCCGCCGAGCAGTTGCTGTTGCCAGATCGCCGGAAGGCAGCCACCGGGAGGTTTGCCGACTGGAAGGTCGCAGCAGTCTCTATCCTGGGCTTCTGGGCGATCTATGCGGTGACCGTGATCGCCCGTGCCTTCCTCGGCAGCGATCCGCTGACCGTGCTCGAGAACAAGCTCGTCACCTTCGCCGCCGGCATCCTCATCACCGGCCTGCTGTACTTTGCCATCGCCTCGCTGGCGCCCGGCTCGTCGATCCGGCGCAAGGGGCTCGTGGCGGGCTTCGGGGCGGTGATCGCCGCCGGCGCCTTGTCGACGGTGCTGATCCTGACCGACGGCAACATGCGCAGCAGCAAGGAGGAGTTCCGCTTCCAGGCGCGCGAGGGCTTCGTCGTCATTGCCAAGGGCGAGCAGGTAAGGATCGAGCGCGGGGCGGCCGATCCGGTCGTGGTCACCATGCCGAAGCTGAAGGAACTGGGGCAGCACGACCAGTTCCGGGTCGCGGCCGATGCAACGGTGGTCTGGCTGTTCTTCTTCGCGGCATGGTCGGCGGTGTATCTGGCCCTTGTCAGCCAAGGGCAGGCGCTCGACCTGCAGCGCCGGGCCGCGGCCGCCGAGAACGCCGCGCAGGTGGCTCAGGTCCGGGCGTTGCGGTACCAGGTCAATCCGCACTTTCTGTTCAACACACTGAACAGCCTCTCGAGTCTGGTGATGAGCGGCCGGCCCGAGGAAGCCGAGTCGATGATCCTCAAACTTTCCACCTTCTTCCGAAGCAGCCTGTCACTCGATCCCACCGCCGACGTCAGCCTCGGCGAGGAAATCGAGCTCCAGCGGCTTTATCTCGAGATCGAGAAGGTGCGTTTCCCACGCCGCCTGAAGGTCGAGATCGACGTGCCCGACCGGCTTGCCGGAGCGCGCCTGCCCGCACTTATTTTGCAGCCGATCGTCGAGAATGCGATAAAGTATGGCCTCAGCAATACGCGCGACAAGGTCAGCCTGCGGATCACGGCCGAAGAGCCGCTGCCGGGGAGGCTTCGCATCGAGATCAGCAATTTCGGCGGGACCGCGCTCAAGTCGCCGCGTCAATCCGGATCGCTCGAAGGCACCAAGGTCGGCCTCGCCAACGTGTCGGAGCGGCTGAACGCCCGATTCGGGAACGATGCCAAGATCGAGCATGGTCCGCTTGAAGGCGGCGGCTACAAGGCGGCGCTGACCCTTCCGATCACCCGCCATGACTGATGATCTGGCACCCTTGCGGACCCTGGTGGTCGACGACGAGCCGCTCGCGACCGAGCGGTTGCAGTTGCTGCTGGCCCGGATCGGCGGGGTCGATCTCGTTGGAACCGCGAGCGACGGGGAAGCGGCGTGCCGGATGGCCGAGGTGCTGGAGCCCGACCTGCTTCTGCTCGACATTGCCATGCCCGGCCTCGACGGCATCGACGTTGCCCGTGCGGTCCGCAGCCACGATGGCGGTCCGGCGGTGGTATTCGTCACTGCCTTCGATCAGTTCGCGGTTGCCGCGTTCGAAGTCGAGGCGGTCGACTATCTGGTCAAGCCGGTCGATCCGGCGCGGCTCGAGCGCGCCCTCGACCGTGCGCGCGCGCATCTTGCCCGGCGGGGCACCGTGTCCGCGGTCGAAGTCGGTGCGGGCGACGGTCACCTTCAGGAATTCTGGGCTTCGGACCTGACCGGCCTCGTTCGAATCCGCTCTTCTGACATCGACCGGGTGTCTGCCGAGCGCGACTACATGCGGCTGCATGTCGGGCAGCGCAGCTGGCTCATCCACCACAGCATGGCCGCACTCGAGGATGGCCTCGATCCGGCGCTGTTCGTCCGCCTGCACCGCTCGGCCATCGTCCGCCGCGATTTCATCCACGGCTTTCAGCGCAATGCCTCGGGCCGGTGGATCGCGCGACTTGCCGACGGGACCGAGCAGCCGGTCGGCCGGCTCTACGCCGACAGCGTGCGGGCAATCGCCGGCCGCTAGGCGGCCTCCGCTGAGCCCTCGCGATCCGATACCGCGCCGGTTACGGCGACGTCGCACACGACGTTCCCGAGGGTCCGGAAGGTGTCTGGGATCGTCTCTAGCGCCAGCAGCAAGGCCAGCGGCTCGATTGGCACGCCTAGCGCGATGCTGATCGGTGCGATCGAGGTCACGAAGCTGATCTGTCCCGGCAGGCTGACGGCCCCGATCGAAGCCATGGCGGCCACCGCGATGCCGGCGATGTAGCCGGTAGTGCTGATGTCGATCCCGTACCAGTGCGCGACATAGAGGGCGACGCCAATGTTCATCGCGGGGCCGGTCGCCCGGAACAGCGCGACGGCGAGCGGCAGCACGACGTCGGCGTCCCGCGCCCGAATGCGGAGGTCGGCGGCCGACTGCAGCATGGCCGGGAGGGAAGCAAGCGACGAACGGGTCGACAGCGCGACCGCTGCCGGGCCCGCCATCGCCCGGAACACCTCGCCAGGCGTGAAGCGCGCGACGAGCACGGCGATGCCGAAGCCGACGATGGTCAGAATGACCCCGAGCGTGGAGAGGATGATGACATAGTGCACCACCGCGCCGAGCGCCGACCCTCCGGCTCCCGCACCGACCGCAAAGGCGAGCGCGAGAATGCCGAGTGGGGCAAGTGCAAGCACCCAGCCGATGACCGTCAGCATCGCCTCCGCCACGCCTTCGAAGAAGCCAAGCGTCGCGACCCGCTTGTCGCTGCGAACCTTGGCGAGCGCGAAGGCGAAGATGGCGGTGAAGAAGACCAGTGGAAGGATCTGGTCGTTGGCCGCGGCCGCGATCGGATTGGGCGGGATGATCGACTTGAAGAAGTCGGCGACGGTCGGGACCGCGCCCTTGGTGACGCTCTGGTCGACCCCGGCGAGGCCTGCCTGGAGCGCCTGCGCAGCTTCGGGCGGGAGCGGCCACAGCGCCAGCAGCGCCGGCGTCATGAAGGCGCCGAATAGCGCCGAGAAGATGTAGAAGGCGACGAACCAGACGACGGCTTTGGCCGCGAGGCCGCCCGCCCGTGCGGCATCGGCCCCGCCGACAACTCCGACCACCAGGAGCGAGACGATTAGCGGAATGACGGTCATCCGCAGCGCGTCGAGCCACAGGCCTCCGATAAGCGAGGCGGCCTGAACCAGCGGCTCCTTGATCCCGTCGCCGAGCCGCGGGGCGAGGATGCCGAGTACGAGTCCAAGGATCAGCGCGCCGAGCAGGAGCAGCGCGCCTCGGCTACCCTTGGGTGCCGGAGCGGGGGCCGCGGCTGCGGCGCTTGGGTCGGTCATCGAGAAAACTCCAGAGGCGCGAGCACGCCTGAGCTGCGTACTCAGCCAGGCTCGCCGCGCCAAGCCCTCCGCTTGAACCGCGATCCCGAGCTGTTCGACCCATTTTTCTGCATTCCGCCGAACAAGAGCGGTCCACTCGGCGTTGGGACGACCATATCCACTCAGCACTTCAGGAGATCATCATGATCGGAAGCGACAACAACGCCAGCGTCGGCACCCTCGAGACCCTCACCACCACGCTTATCGACAGCGTCAACGGCTACCGCGACGCGGCGCAGAACGCCGAGGGGAGCAAGTTCCAGGAGATCTTCCGCCGCAACGCCGACGAGCGCAGCCGCGTTGCCGAAGAGCTTCGTTCGGAAATCAGCCGCCTCGGCGGCAATGCTCCCGATGACGGCAGCTTCCTCGGCTCGACGCATCAGCGTTTCCTCGACCTCAAGGCTGCGGTGACCGGTCGCGACGACAAGGCGATCATCAACGAGGTCGAGCGTGGCGAGGACTATCTCAAGGAGAAGTTCGAGGCAGCGCTGGGCGCCGACATCGCTCCCGAGACCCGCACGGTCATCGAGCGTGCCTATCAGTCGGTCCGCGCGGGCCACGACCAGATGAGCGCGCTGAAGCACGGCATGGAGGCGTAAGCCGATGGGTATTTTCGACAAGATCAAAGGTGCGATCTTCGGCCACAAGGATCCGGGACCGGGCAACCGCCCGACCATCCCGGCCGGCATGGCCGGTGGTCCGCCTGCCCAAGCGCAGCCGACGGGTGGCCAGCCTCTCGGGCAAGCTCAGTCGCAGGTGCAGCCCGCACCGGCACCTGCGGCGCAGAACGTGGACGTCGAGCAGGTGCTGGCCGATATCAGCACTCAGCGCGGCAACCCCGACCTCAACTACAAAACGTCGATCGTCGACCTGATGAAGCTGCTCGGCATCGATTCCAGCCTCGAGAACCGCAAGGAACTCGCGCAGGAGCTCGGCTACACGGGTGAGCGCGATGGCTCGGCGGAGATGAACATCTGGCTGCACAAGGCCGTGATGAAGGGGCTTGCCGACAATGGTGGCAGGGTGCCCGCAAGCATGCTGTCCTAGATCTCATCCGACGCGAAAAGGATTGGGGGTCTGCTCGAAGGAGCAGGCCCCTTTTTCTTAGCGGCAGGCGCGCCACCCGCTTGCGCCGCGATCGGCGGTGTCGAGATGAAGATGATCGCGGTGCGCTTCGTTGTAGTCGGGCGAGAGGACGGTGCTGAAGCTTCGGCAGGCGGCATCACGAGCCGAGCGGAGAAATGCGGCAGTGGGACCGTCATCCCTCCAGTCCCTGAGGACGGAGACGGTCCGGCCGTCCGCCATGGTGAAGCCGAGAATATCGACCGCATCGGCGGTGGCATGCTCGCTCCAGGCGCCGCTTTCGCGACCGTAGAGGCGGCGACAAGAGAAGCTGCCAGCGTGGAGCAGGCGGCGGACCGACGTACCAAGATGGCGATTGGCCGCGACCTGGAGCTCTCGCTCCCACACCAGCATGGCGGCGGCCACCGGGCAGCTGGTAACTAAACCTGCAGGTGATGGCTCGGGCGTGCCCTTGATCCGGGTACCATCGCGATAGCCACAGCTTTCACTGACGATCCGGTCGGGGGCAGGCGTGCTGAGGCTTGCCGCTTCGGTGAGAAGTGCGCGGCATCGCGGCGGATCGGATCCGAGCTCGGCGATCTTGGCTGGAGTGAAGCGGCCCGGCTCGGCGGTGAGGTCGAGCTCCGTCCAGGGCAGGTCGGAGCGGTGGCGTTTCATCCACGCCGCAGCCTCAATAATCAGGACGGCGAGCAGTGAGCCAATCACGAGCAGACGAAGAGCAAAGCGCATGGCGGGCTGAACGCGCTCGACCGACGATCAGGCTCGGAGCGCGGTGTCGAGGCGCTCACGGGTGACGGGATAGCCGAGATGGGAAGGAATGGTCAGCCAGCGCTCGCCGTCCACTTCCTCGATCCAGGGCGAGATGATCTCGATCGGGGTGGCGAGGGCATGTTCGCGGGCCTCGGCAAAGCTGGCGAACTGCGCCAACCGCTCGAGATTGCGGATGGTGGGAAAGATCGCGCTGGCCGAGCCTTCGCCGACCATGTCCAGCATGGCTTGCGCGGTGACCCACAGCAGCCGCTCGCACTCGCTTGGCTGCGGCCGAAGCGGAGGATGGGCAAGGGGCGCTGCAGCGAGGAAGAAGAAGGTGTCGAAGCGCCGGTGACGAACATTGTCGGGCCGCCAGCGGGCAAATGGAACGAGACTGTCGTTGCCGACGGCAAGCCCGGTCTCCTCCTTTGTCTCTCGGATCGCGGCCCTTCGAGCTGCGTCTTCGAGCCCCGCTTCGTCAGACCAGTCGGCCTCGTCAATCCGGCCTCCGGGAAAGACCATCGCGCCCGCAGCGAAGGCCATCGTCCTTGGACGCTCCACCATCAGCAGTTCGGGGCTCCCCAGAGGCGAGTCGCGCATCACCACCAGGGTCGCGGCGGGAATGGCCTGGCTGTCGCTGTCGCTCATTCCTCGGACCTAGGGTGGAGCGCGCAAAAGAAAAGGCCGGCCTCCCGCAGGAGACCGGCCTTCCATCGTCCACGGCCCGGAGGCCATGGCCATGCTTACATGGCGTTGACGGCAGCGTTCGCCTGAGCCGAATTGGCGGCATTGACGTCGGCGTCGTCGATCGCCTCTTCCTTGCGGTCGCCTTCGGCCTCGAGCGCGTCGGCCTGGTTCTCCAGGCTGGCGGCTTCGGCGGCGTTGCCGGTGTTGGCGGCGGCGGCCTCGAGGTTGTCGGCAGCGGCTTCGTAGTTGTCGTTCACGTTGTCGCCGAGCGAATCGTCACCCTTGCCACCGCAAGCAGCAAGAGCCAGCGCAGCAGCGCCAACGAGCGCGAAAGAAATCTTCTTCATAGTTTCACTCCCCTTATGGTTCGTTCTCGCGGGTTTTCGTACCCGCTTGAGGGCGCCCAACGCGAGCCGGTTCCTTGCGGTTCCGTTACGCTCACCTTGGAATGTTTGACCTCATGCCCTAAATAGGTCGGGCCGGGCAACCGGCTATGCTGGTAGAGTGTAGGTAGAAATAAGCATTTCGGACCCGGGGGGCAGTACCCCGGCGCCTCCACCATCAGCGGCGCAAAGAGCCAGCGCCGTTGCTGATGGGGGCGAAACAGGATCGACGAGTGTGGTAAAGTGCTTGCTGCCAGCGGGCTTGGACAGGCCCTAAAACCGTCATTCTCACAAGTGCCAACGATAACGAGGCGCTCGCGATTGCTGCGTAACTGACGGCCTAACGGTCAGAAGTTACAAAGCTTAAGCGCGGTTGGACCGAACCGGGCAACAGAATCGGATTCCAGCGGTACGGGGAGCACCGGGCAACAGAAGCTCCCCACTTTCCCCTGACCGACCTGCAAAGCGACATTGCAAGGCCGAGGTGTGCCAACTACCTAAGGCACCACGACCATGATTTCAGGGGAATCTACGCCGATGACTGTCCTTCGCCGACTTGGCCTGTTGGCACCGCTCGCTGCCGTTTCCCTCGCCGGATGCGGTCTCAACTCGGTCCCGACTGCCGAAGAAGACGTCAACGCCAAGTGGGGCAACCTGCAGAGCGAGTATCAGCGTCGCTCGGACCTCATCCCCAATCTCGTCAACACGGTTAAGGGCGCGGCTCAGCAGGAAAAGAGCGTGCTGGTCGAGGTGACCCAGGCTCGCGCAAACGCGAGCCGTATCCAGCTTAGCACCGACGACCTGTCCGATCCGGCGCGGGTGAGTGCCTTCAACAATGCGCAGAACCAGCTGACGCTGAGCCTGCAGCGCCTCCAGGAAGCCTATCCCGAGCTCAAGACCAACCAGAACTTCCTGACGCTTCAAGCCCAGATCGAGGGCACGGAGAACAGCATTCTGGTCGCGCGCCGCGACTACAATGAGTCGGTTCAGGGCTACAACACGCGTATTCGGACCTTCCCCGACGCGGTCGGCGCCAAGATCTTCTACGGCGCCAAGCCCAAGGTGCCGTTCGAAGCCGCCGCCGGGGCGCAGGCCGCACCGCCGGTCAACTTCAACGTTCAGTAGGGCGGGGTGAAGCGGGCCTTCCTGGCGGTGGCGATCGCGGCGACGCAGCCGTCGCTGTCTGCCTGCTACATCGACACGGACGAACAGGACTCGATCACCTATCACGGCAATGGCGTGGTCGAGGCGACCAAGGGTGGCGAGGGCCTGCGAATGGGAATAGGTGTTCGCCCGTCCGAGGACTCTCCGCAACAAGCCCGTGACATGGCCCAGGCGACAAAGGGACGAATTGTCATCCTCGACGGCGGTTTGCCTCCACCTGCGGGGGCTCGCCTCGCGAAGCGCATCGACGCGATCCGGTCGGCGGGAGGGCCTCCCATCTTCGTTGCGGCCGTGCCGGTCGCGGAGGGTGAATCGCTGGAACGCCTCGGCTGGGCCGTCAGGAACCCCACGTCCGGTAGCCGCACACTGCTGATCGACACCACGTCCAAGCAGGTGCGGATCATGGGCGACATGCCGGTCGAGCAGAAAGCCGCAGTCACGCGGGCGATGCAGCCCGACCTTGCGGCGGGACGATTAGAGCAAGCGATTGCACTCGGGATCGAGCGGCTGGCTTCATGATCGGACGTATGCTTCTCGCCCTGTGGCTGGCGCTGTCGATCGCCATGCCAGCGGCTGCGCAGACCTTCCCCAAGCTGACCGGTCGCGTCGTCGACCAGGCCGATCTGCTCGATCCTACGAGAGAGGCAGTGCTCTCGTCGCGACTGGAGACGCTCGAGAAGCAGACCGGTCGGCAACTTGTCGTTGCCACCCTGTCCAGCCTCGAGGGGAGGACGGTCGAGGATTATGGCTACCGGCTCGGCCGCGAGTGGAAGATCGGTGATGCGCAGAAGGACGACGGTGTCCTGCTGATCGTCGCTCCCAACGAAAAGAAGGTGCGGGTCGAAACCGGCTACGGGGCCCGCGTCTTCCTGACCGACGCGGTCAGCAGCATCATCGTCAACAATGCGATCCTGCCGCGCTTCAAGGCCGGAGATTTCCCGGGTGGGATCGAGGCCGGCGTGAACGAACTCGCTACGCAGATGCAGTTGCCGCCCGCAGAGGCCGCCAAGCGCATCCAGAAAGCGGAGGCGAATGCCGCTCCGCCGGGGCGGGAGCGGTCTTCGGGCACGTCGGTCTTCGGTCTCATCTTCTGGGGCTTCGTCATCCTCATGGTGCTGATGAGCTTCGCACGGCGCGGCGGCGGTCGGCGCTACCGAGGCAAGCGCCGGCGCGGCAGTGGCGGTGTCGACCCGATGGTCGTGCTCTGGGGCCTCGATGTCCTCAGCCATGCCGCTCGTAGCGGTGGCGGCGGTGGTGGTGGTTGGAGTGGCGGGGGAGGTGGTGGCTTCTCGGGCGGCGGCGGTTTCTCCGGCGGCGGCGGATCGTTTGGCGGCGGGGGAGCGTCGGGATCATGGTGACGCTGGCACTGCGCGACGAGGATCACCGCCGCGTAAGCGAGGCAATCGCCGCAGCCGAGTCGAGCAGCGACGGCGAAATCCTGACCATCGTCAGCGCGGATAGCGACAGCTACCACGATGTTGCGCTGCACTGGGCGGTGCTGGCGATGCTGGGCGTTCTCGCCTTCGCATCCTGGCAGGCCCCGATGCTGTCCGGCTGGTGGGAGCGCTGGTTAGGGGATTGGGGCCAGGCGGCGACCACCGGCCAGATCCTGTTCCTCGTCCTTGTTCTCGTCACGCTCAAGTTCCTCGGAGTATTGCTGCTGCTCCGCTGGCGGCCCCTCCGTTTGGCGCTCACCCCCGGCGCGACCAAGACCCGGCGTGTGCGGCGGCGGGCGATCGCGTTGTTCAGGGCGGCGGCGGAACGGCGCACCACGGGACGCACCGGAGTGCTCATCTATCTCTCGCTGGCCGAACACCGGGCCGAGATTGTCGCCGACGAGGCCGTTACCAGCGTGACGACTCCCGAATGCTGGGGCGACGCGATGGCCGAACTGGTCGGCGAGCTTCGCGCGGGTCGGCCGGGCGAGGGCCTTGCGCTCGCCGTGGAGGAAGTCGGCGAGGTGCTGACACGCCACTTCCCCAAGACAAGTACCGACACCAACGAGATTCCCGACAAGCTGATCGTCCTGTGAGCGACCCCGATCTCGACATCCCGCCCGAGACGATGTGGGAGGGACGCTTCGTCATCGCCCAGCGCAAGGGCAGGTGGGAATATGCGGGAAGGGTCGGCGGGATCCGCGCCGTGGTCGTCCTCGCCGAGCATGACGGGCGGTGGATCCTGGTCGAGCAGCCCCGCGCCGCGGTAGGAGGACTGTGCCTGGAATTGCCGGCGGGGCTCGTCGGTGACCATGGCGACGGGGCTTCGATCGAAGAGACCGCAGTTCGCGAACTTGAGGAGGAAGCCGGCTTCACAGCAGAACGGATCGAACGCCTCGGTGACTTCCATGCGTCCCCGGGCATGCTCAGCGAAAGCTTCACCCTCGTCAGAGCCCACGGCGTGCGGAAGGTCGGCGAGGGCGGAGGCGTCGCGGGAGAGGAGCAGATCACCGTCCACCTGGTCGACAAGGCTGATCTTGCTGCTTTCGTCGAGCGGCGTCGGAAAGCCGGCGTCGCCCTCGACGTCAAGCTGCTGCTTCCGCTTGCATCAGTTTTGCTTGCCTAAACAGCGGGTTGGCAATCGCGGGTTCAGCCGCCCAAGGCGAAGCACGGTCATGTCCATCATCCACTTGTCGAACGCCGCCTTGGCTTTGCAGCAGGCGGACGGCAGTGACGATCACGAAACAATCATGAGGGTTCCGCAACGATGCTCAAGCATGCACTCCTGTCCGGATCGGCGCTCATCGCGCTTGCCGGTTGCACGACCACGGCGGTTCCGGGCTCACCAATGACCCAGACGACGGTCGTTCCGGCTGCAAGCGAGCAGGCCACTGCTCCGGCCGTCCCGGATAATGTGCTGTTGGCGGACTGGAGCGGCGGGTTCGAAGGCGTGCCGCCGTGGGACCGGGTCAAGCCGGGAGACTTCTCCGAAGCATTCACCTTTGCCATCGACGAGCAGCGCCGCGAGTATCGCGCGATCGCCGACAACACCGAGGCACCGACTTTCGCCAACACGATGGAGGCGATGGAGCGTGCCGGGCAGCGGCTCGGTCGGGTCCAGTCGATCTTCGGAGTCTATACCGACAACCTCTCCACCCCCGAGATCCAAGCGCTCGATAAGGAGTGGAGCCCGAAGCTCTCGGCGGCCGGAGACGAGATCACGCTCGACCCCAAGCTCTTCCAGCGGGTCGAAACCCTCTACAACAATCGCGCGAGCCTCGGCCTCGATGCGGTGCAGACACGGCTGCTGACCCGCAGCTACGAATATTTCGTGCGTAATGGCGCAAAGCTGGATGGCGCGCAGAAGCAGCAACTGTCGGGCTACAATCAGCAGCTCGCCTCGCTCTTCAGCGAGTTCAATGCCAAGCTGCTCGCAGACGAGGGGACCTTCCTCCAGGCGAGCGAAGCCGAGATGAAGGGCGTGCCCGCCGACGTAAAGGCGGTCGCGGCGAGCGTCGCCAAGGAGAAGGGGCTTCCCTCAGGCAGCTATGCCATCCGCAACACCCGCTCGGCGGTCGAGCCGGTTCTGACCTTCGGCACCAACCGGGCGCTTCGCCAGAAGGTCTTCGAGGCCTTCGTCAACCGCGGCGACAACGGCAATGCCAATGACACCAACGCACTCATCCGGCAGATCGTGAAGCTTCGGTCGGACCGTGCCCGGCTGCTCGGCTATCCGACCCATGCGCATTGGCGGATGCAGGACACGATGGCCAAGTCGCCGGATCGCGGCATGGACCTCATGATGCGGGTCTGGCCTGCAGCGGTCGGGCGGGTAAAGCAGGAGGTCGCCGATATGGCGCCGTTCGCGCGCCGCGAGGGCGTTCGCACCGTCGAGGCGTGGGACTATCGCTACTTCAACGAGAAGGTGCGCAAGGCCAAGTACGACCTGTCGGAAGAAGAGATCAAACCCTACTTCCAGCTCGACAACCTCGTGCAGGGCATGTTCTGGAGCGCGGGCCAGCTCTACGGCATGGAATTCAAGGAGAATACGGGCTCGGTCCCGGTCTTCCATCCCGATGTCCGGACCTTCGAGGTCAGCCGCGCGGGCAAGCCGATCGGCCTGTTCTACCTCGACACCTATGGTCGCGAGGGCAAGCGCTCTGGGGCGTGGATGACGACCTACCGGTCGCGCTCGCGGCTGCTCGGCGACGACATCGTGCTTGCCAGCAACAACAACAATTTCAACAAGCCCGAGGCGGGGCAGCCGGTGCTGATCAGCCTCGACGACGCGTCGACGTTATTCCACGAGTTCGGCCACGCCATCCACTATCTCAACGTCGACGTGAAGTATCCGAGCCTCGGCGGTGCGCAGCGCGACTTCGTCGAATATCCGAGCCAGGTGAACGAGAATTGGCTGCTGACACGGCCGGTGCTCGATCGCTTCGCCAAGCACTACAAGACCGGTCAGCCGATGCCGCAGAGTCTCGTCGCCAAGATCGAGAAAGCCTCGACCTTCGGGCAGGGCTTCGCGACGGTCGAGTATCTCAGCTCGGCGCTGGTCGACATGAAGCTGCACCTGCAGCCCGGCGGCGAGGTGGATCCGGACGCCTTCGAGCGGCAGGCGCTTGCGGAACTCGGCATGCCGCGCGAGATGGTCATGCGCCACCGGCTTCCGCAATTCGGGCACCTGTTCAGCTCGGACGCCTATTCGGCCGGCTACTACAGCTATCTGTGGTCCGAGACGATGGACGCGGACACCTGGGCGGCGTTCGAGGAGACGGGCGATCCGTTCAACAAGACGATCGCTGATCGCTTCCGCACCATCCTTCTGCAGACCGGGAACGAGACCGACCGGGCCGAGGCCTATCGCCAGTTCCGCGGCCGCGACCCCGACGTGACGGCGCTGCTCAAGCGGCGCGGTTTCCCGGTGAACTGATGAAGCTTCCTCCCCGCTGCCAGGCGGCGGGGAGGAGCGCTCAGAGGCGGGCTTGCTGGGCCTCGCGCCAGGCCATTGCCGCGAGTGGCTCGAGCACCTTCGCACTTTCCTCGGCATGCGCGCTTGAGGCATTGCCGCGGGCGAGGCGCCCCTTGATGCCGTGGATGATCGCCGCCAGCCGGAACAGGTTGAAGACCATCAGATAGTCGAACGACGGAATGCCATCGCGGCCGTTACGGCGGCAGTATGCCGCGACATATTCCTCTTCGGCGGGAATGCCGAGCGCGGAGAGATCGAGCCCGGCCAGACCGGTGAAGAGTCCGGCCGGCATCCGGTACATCATGCAATGGTAGACGAAGTCACTCTCGGGATCGCCGAGCGTCGACAACTCCCAGTCGAGCACTGCCCGCACGCTGGGCGCTTCGGCGTCGAAGATCATGTTATCGCATCGAAAATCGCCATGGACGATGCGGCTTTCGCCCTTGTCGGGGGGCAGGTGCTTGCCGAGCCAATCGACCAAACGGTCCATGTCGGCGACCCGGCCGGCATCGGAGTCGGAGAGATACTGCTTCGACCATCGCGCGACCTGGCGCTCGACGAAGCCGCCCGCCTTGCCATAGTCGCCAAGGCCAATCGTTGCCGGATCGAAGGAGTGGAGCCTGGCGATGGTGGCGTTCATCGCGTCGAAGTGGGCAGCGCGGGCAGGTGGAGTGAGGCCCGGGAAGCTCGCTTCCCAGACGACTCGTCCTTCGATCATGTCCATGACGTAGAAGGCGGTGCCGATGACGCCCTCGTCCTCGCAAAGGGCATGCACATGCGGCACGGGAAAGCCTTGCTGCCCAAGTGCCGCGATCACACGATATTCGCGGTCGACGGCATGGGCACCTGGAAGCGTCTTCCCAGGAGGCTTGCGGCGCAGCACGTAGGACGCAGTTGGAGTATCGAGCCGGTAGGTTGGGTTCGACTGCCCGCCCTTGAACTGGCTCACGCGGAGCGGCCCTGCAAAGCCGGCGACATGGCTATCCATCCACCGGGCGAGTGCCTCTTCGTCGAAGCGCAGTCGTTCGGAAACGTCGCGGGTGCCTGTGTTGGCAGTCGTGCGGTCCATGCGCTCTCGTCATCCTCGGCAGGTTGTTGCATCCATGCCGTAGCCGGTCCCAACCTCCCAGCCAAAGCAATGGATGGGGAAACAAGTTCAGCATGACGCTGGTTGGGGCCGCATGCCCCGTATTGTTCATCTTTCCGACCTTCATTTCGGCGCTCACGACGAGCAGATCGTCAATGCCGTCGCTGAAGAGGTCGACTCCGCCCGGCCCGATCTCGTCATCATCAGCGGCGACTTCACCCAGCGCGCCAAGACCGAGCAGTTCCAGCAGGCGGGCCGGTTCCTCGCGCGGCTGCGCGACAGCGGACATGAGGTGCTGGCGGTCCCCGGCAACCATGACGTGCCGCTCTACGACGTGCTTCGACGCTTCCTTTCGCCACTTGCCCGCTACAAGCGCTTCGTCGACGAGACGCTGTGCCCCTGGCACCAGCTGGAGGGCGTGTCGGTGCTGGGGCTCAACACGGCCCGCTCCCTGACCATCAAGGACGGGCGCATCAACCGCGAGCAGGTCGACTTCGTCCGTCGGCATTTCGACGAAGCGCCCAAGGGCGACCTCAAGCTGCTCGTTACCCATCACCCGTTGTTCGCGCTGCCGGTCGACGATGCCGGATTGCTCGGGAAGGCGATTGGTCGACAGGAACTGGCGCTCGACGCGGTCAACGACCTTGGCGTCGACGTCCTCCTTGCCGGACACAACCACCGCGCATCAACGCATTATGCCCGTGACCTGGTCACCCGGGCAGGCGGGGCGCTGGTGGTGCAGGCAGGTACGGCAACCTCGGTCCGAACCCGGGAAGAAGTGCAGAGCTTCAATATCCTCGAGGTCACCCCGCACGAGGTGACGCTGGGACTTAAGCGCTGGGCAGGCGAGGCGTTCGAGACCGCTGAACCCAGCCGCTATGTCGAGCACGAGGGAAGCTGGACGCGGGCGGACGTGCTCGCCGACCCTGCGGAGGCTTGAGCCGAAGGCCGACGCAATCCATGGGGGTGCGATGATCAACGGTTTCGACCTCGACGACTTCGTCACCCGCACGCTGGCCGAAGACTTGGGCGTCGGCGGGGACGTTACTTCCGCCGCGACAATACCCGCCGATGCGCGCTTCACGGCAACGATGAACTGCCGCGAGGAGATCGTCGTCGCGGGCATCGACTTGGCAAAGGCGTTCTTTCGTCGGATCGATCCCGAGGTCACCATCAGCCTTGAAATTGAAGATGGAGCGAAAGCGGCTACGGGAACAGTCCTGATGCGGCTTGAAGGGAAGGCGCGGGCAATGCTGACGGCGGAGCGCTCGGCGCTCAATACGCTTCAGCATCTATCTGGTATCGCGACTCTCACCGATCGTTACGTCGACGCGATCAAGGGAACCGGGGCGACCCTGCTCGATACCCGAAAGACTATCCCAGGGCTTAGGCTGCTAGAGAAATATGCCGCGCGGATGGGCGGTGCGATGAACCATCGGCTGCGGCTCGACGACGGTCTTCTGATCAAGGACAATCACGTGGCCGTGAACGGATCGGTGGGGGCCGCCGTGGCACGTGCCAAGGCGGCGGCGAGCGGGCTTCAGGTACAGGTCGAGGTCGACAGTCTCGACCAGATCGAACCGGCGCTGATGGCCGGCGCAGAGCGTCTGTTGCTCGACAACATGGCGCCGCCAATGCTGCGCGAGGCCGTGAGGCGGGTAGCTGGCCGCGTTCCTCTCGAAGCCTCGGGCGGGGTCAATCTCGAGACGATCCGGCCGATTGCAGAGACGGGGGTCGACTTCATCTCGGTCGGGCGGATCACGCAGTCGGCTCCAGCCGTCGACATCGGTCTCGATTTCTCCCTGACTTAGCTGAACGGGAGCGAACGGGGCGGTTCAGGACGGCGACAGTGCACATGGCCGACAAGGGCTCCAACGACAAAGGAGCCAGGCTCATGTTCAATAAGTCCATCATCGCCGCAACCGCTCTCTCGCTGGCCGCGATCCCGGGCGCAGCGAGCGCCCAATATTATCCCAGCCAGCCTTATTATGGCGGCGGGTACAATGGTCAGGCCTATTACGGTCAGAACCGCTGCTCGGGCACGACCGGGACCGTCATTGGCGGTGTCGCCGGCGCGGTCGTCGGAAGCAAGATCGCGGGCAGCCGCCAGCGCTATGACTATTACGGCAATCGCCGCGGCGGCAGCAATGCGACCGGCGCGATCATCGGCGGCGCGGTCGGTGCGCTTCTCGGCCGCAAGGTCGACAAGGACTCGTGCAAGAGCCGCAACCGCTACAATGGCTACAACAACTACGGTTATCGCTACTAAGCGCTGACCAGCCACGCTCAGGGCCGCCGGGACCACTCGGCGGCCCTTTTTCGTTTGGGGTGGGACCAAGCGGCGGTATAGGCCGCTGCTGTTCCTCACTGGGAGTGTCGAAGAGTGTTCAAGGGTCTGTCGCCAGTCATGTATCGCGGCCGCGAGGTCTGGCCGCTGGTCGAGGGCGGCAAGGGTGTGTCCGCGACCAATCACATGAGCTCGGGCGCCTGGGCTGCTGCGGGCGGGATCGGCACTGTAAGTGCGGTCAACGCCGACAGCTACGATCCAGAAGGACGGATCATCCCGCAGGTCTACAATGGCATGACCCGCCGCGAACGGCATGACGAACTGATCCGTTATGCGATCGAAGGTGCGGTGACCCAGGTCAAGAAGGCCTACGAGGTCGCCAGCGGACGCGGCGCGATCAATATCAACGTGTTGTGGGAGATGGGCGGTGCTCCGACCATCCTGCACGGCGTGCTCGAGCGCACCAAGGGGCTGGTTGCCGGAGTCACCTGCGGTGCGGGCATGCCCTACAAGCTGTCCGAGATCGCCGCTCAGTACAACGTTTCCTACCTTCCGATCGTCAGCTCGGGGCGCGCATTTCGCGCCCTCTGGAAGCGCGCCTACAGCAAGGTTTCGGAGCTGCTCAGCGCGGTGGTCTACGAGGACCCCTGGCTCGCGGGAGGGCACAACGGCCTCTCCAATGCCGAAGATCCCCGCGCGCCGCAGGATCCCTATCCGAGGGTGAAGGAATTGCGCGCGGTGATGCGCGAGGGCGGGATCAGCGACGACGTGCCGATCGTCATGGCCGGCGGCGTGTGGCGGCTCGACGAATGGGAAGAGTGGATCGACAATCCCGAGCTCGGCGCGATCATGTTCCAGTTCGGAACTCGTCCGCTGCTGACCCAGGAGAGCCCGATTCCGGCCGAATGGAAGGCCCGGCTGATGACACTGGAGGAGGGCGACGTCCTGCTCCACAAGTTCAGCCCCACCGGCTTCTACTCTTCGGCGGTGCGCAATCCTTTCCTGCGCTGGCTCGAAGCCCGCTCGCAGCGCCAGATCGCCTTCACCAAGGAGCAAATCGGCGATCACGCCTTCGAACTCGACGTGGGGATCGGCACCAAGAAGAATTACTGGGTCACCAAGGGCGACCTCCAGCACGCGCGCGAGTGGTATGGCGCGGGTTTCACACAGGCGATGAAGACACCCGACGACACGCTGGTGTTCGTCACCCCCGAGGACGAGAAGATCATCCGCAAGGATCAGGCCGACTGCATGGGCTGCCTTTCTCAGTGCAGCTTCTCGAGCTGGGCGGACAATGAGAAGAATTCGTCGGGCCGCCTCGCCGATCCGCGCAGCTTCTGCATTCAGAAGACGCTCCAGGACATCGCGCATGGTGGACCAGTCGAGCAGAACCTGATGTTCGCCGGGCACGCCGCTTTCCGCTTCAAGACCGATCCCTTCTACTCGAACGGCTTCGTTCCGACGGTGAAGCAGCTCGTGGACCGGATTCGGACGGGGGCCTGATGAAGCGGCTGCTCGGCTTCCTGTTTCTTGGCGCGGCGTCGGTTGCGACTGCGCAGGACCGTCCGGTGCCCTACTGGGCATCGCTCGCCAGCGGCGAAGCGATGATGCGCACTGGTCCGGCGCGGAGCTATCCGGGTGTGTGGCTCTACAAGCGGCGCGATCTTCCGGTGCGCGTGCTCAAGCGGTTCGAAAGCTGGCGCCTGATCGAGGACAGCGAAGGCGCGCGCGGCTGGATGCTGAGCACGATGCTGAGCGATCGTCGCACTGCTCTTGTCGCCGCGGGCTCGCCGCGTGAGGTCCGGGCCAAGGCCGAGGAGGGCAGCCGGGTCCGCTATCTCGTCGAGCCGGGTGCCGTTGGACGGGTCGACGACTGCGGGTCGGGCTGGTGCCATATCAGCTTCGGCGACCGCGATGGCCACATCAAGATCAGCGATCTGTGGGGCGTCGCCCCGGGCGAGAGCTTCGACGACTAGCCTGTCAAGAACGCTTGACATGTAAAGAGTGTTTGACATACCCATGGTTCATGGAGAACCGGGTCAAACATTGGCGTGAACAGGTCGGATGGTCGCAGGGCGAGCTTGCCCGCAGACTTGGCGTTTCGCGCCAGACCGTGAACGCGGTCGAGACCGACAAATATGACCCGAGCCTCCCGCTGGCACTGCGCCTGGCCAAGCTGTTCGCCGTTCAGGTTGACCAGCTCTTTCTCGATCCATGGGAGCCTCAGGAATGATTGCGCACACTGATACCGCCGCTGCCCCGCGCAAGACCGGCAAGGTCGTTCTGCAGACGCTGCTCGGTGCCGTGACCGGTGGCCTCGCGATGAGTGCCATCCTCTGGGGGCTGCACGACCAGGAAGGCTTGCTAGACGATCCCGCGCGAATGGCGGCGCTCGGCACTGCCATGATCTACGGGTTGATGGCCCTTGTGGTTGGTCTGGGCTCGGCGGCGCCGCGGGTTGGCGCGCAGGCGCTCAACGTCGAGGACGCCGACGAATTGATCGAGCAGCGTCCCGATCTCCTGATCGGAGCCGCGAGCTTCCTCCTTGTCGCCGTCCTTCTCGGTGCGCTCGCATTGGCCGATGGCGGCGGCGTGGTCGGGATCCTCGCTCCCAAGACGGCTGGCCTCATTGCCGCAATCTGCGCGATCTC
Source organism: Sphingomonas swuensis (assembly GCF_039538045.1). Lineage (NCBI taxonomy): Bacteria > Pseudomonadati > Pseudomonadota > Alphaproteobacteria > Sphingomonadales > Sphingomonadaceae > Sphingomonas > Sphingomonas swuensis. The sequence continues at coordinate 774,594 of NZ_BAABBQ010000001.1, forward strand.
ACTCACGATCATGACCGTCGCATACCGCAATCGCGGCGACGAGCTCATGCGCCGCGTGTCACTCGAGGCAGGAAGCTGGGCCCTGGCCTTCGTCTGCCTGCTGTTCGGCGGCTGGGCGACGCTCGCCCACTTGGGCCTCGCCGCACCATTCTCGCCTTTGCTGTTTGTTGCCGGGGTCTTCGCCCTCTACCTGCTCGCCGTCTTCGTGGCGGCAGGCCTGCGCGGCATGATGAAGCCGCGCTAGACCAGCTCGACCGCGACCGCCGTCGCCTCGCCGCCCCCGATGCAGAGCGAGGCGACACCGCGCTTGAGGCCCTTCTGCTTCAGTGCGTTCAGCAGGGTGACGATGATGCGGGTACCGCTGGCGCCGATCGGATGGCCCAGCGCGGTGGCCCCGCCGTGCACGTTGATCTTGTCGTGGCCGATACCAAGGTCCTTCATCGCGAACATGGCGACACAGGCGAAGGCCTCATTCACTTCGAACAGGTCGACCTCGCCGATGCTCCAGCCGGCCTTGTCGAGGACCTTGTGGATCGCGCCGACCGGAGCGATCGTGAACTCGGCCGGAGCCTGCGCATGGGCGGCGGTGGCGACGATCCGGGCGACCGGATTCACGCCCTTGGCTATCGCATCCGACTCGCGGGCAAGGACCACGGCGGCAGCGCCATCCGAAATGGAAGAGCTAGTCGCCGCGGTGATCGTGCCTTCCTTGTCGAAGGCAGGCTTGAGCTGCGGAATCTTGTCGGGGCGACCACGGCCCGGTGCCTCGTCGGTGTCCACCAGGGTTTCGCCACTCCGGCCCTTGATCGTGACCGGCACGATCTCGTCGGCGAAACCGCCGCCGTCGATTGCAGCCTTGGCGCGATTGAGACTCTCGATCGCATAGTCGTCCATCGACTGGCGCGTGAGCTGATAGTCGTTGGCAGTCGACTGGGCGAAGCTGCCCATCGCGCGGCCCTCCTCATAGGCGTCTTCAAGCCCGTCGAGGAACATGTGATCGTAGATCTTGTCGTGGCCGATCCGCGCGCCGCTGCGGTGCTTCTTGAGCAGATAGGGCGCGTTGGTCATGCTCTCCATCCCGCCCGCGACGATGACGTCGGCGTTGCCGGTGAGGATCGCCTCGGCGCCCATGATCACCGTCTGCATGCCCGAACCGCAGACCTTGTTGACGGTGGTCGCTTGGACGCTGGTCGGAAGTCCCGCCTTGATCGCCGCCTGACGTGCGGGCGCCTGGCCGAGACCAGCCGGAAGCACGCAGCCCATGTAGATGCGGTCGATGTCCTCGCCAGAGACGCCAGCCCGCTCCACCGCCGCCTTGACCGCTGTCGCGCCGAGATCGGTCGCGCTGGCATCGGCGAGGGCGCCTTGCATCGCACCCATCGGCGTACGGGCATAGGAAAGGATGACGACGGGATCGGCAGTGGCCATGAGACGGGCTCCGGTGGAAGAATGTTGCACTGCAATAAGCATTCCGCCCGCCTTGTCCAAGTCTCGGCCGCTCTGCTAGCGCGATGTCATGTCCTTACCCACGCTCGACTTCGACCTCGGCGAGATGGCCGACACCATCCGCGACTCCACCCAGCGCTTCGCGACGGACCGCATCCAGCCGCTCGCGGCGGAGATCGACCAAAGCGATCGCTTCCCGATCGAGCTGTGGCCAGAGATGGGGGCGCTCGGCCTCCACGGGATCACTGTGGAAGAGGAGTGGGGCGGGCTCGGTCTTGGATATCTCGAGCATGTCGTCGCGCAGGAGGAAGTCGCCCGCGCCTCGGCCTCGGTAGGCCTCAGCTATGGCGCTCACTCCAATCTCTGCGTCAATCAGATCCGTCGATGGGCGAATGACGAACAGAAGCGCAAATATCTTCCCGGGCTGATCGATGGAAGCCAGGTTGGCGCGCTGGCGATGAGCGAGGTCGGAGCGGGCTCCGACGTCGTGTCGATGAAGCTCAAGGCCGAAAAGAGCGGCAACGGCTACCGCCTCAACGGAACCAAGTTCTGGATCACCAACGGTGCCTATGCCGACGTACTGGTGGTCTATGCCAAGACCGCACCCGATGCTGGCAGCCGCGGGATCACGACCTTCCTGATCGAGAAGGGCATGGAGGGTTTCTCCATCGGCCAGAAGATCGACAAGGTCGGCATGCGCGGTTCGCCGACCAGCGAGCTGGTATTCGACGACTGCTTCGTTCCCGCCGAGAATATCATGGGTCCGGAGAATGGCGGCGTCGGCGTGCTGATGAGCGGCCTCGACTATGAGCGCACGGTGCTTGCCGGAATCCAGCTCGGCATCATGCAGGCTTGCCTCGACGTGGTCATTCCCTACGTCCGTGAGCGCAAGCAGTTCGGAAAGCCGATCGGAGCCCAGCAGCTGATGCAGGCCAAGATCGCCGACATGTATGTCGCGCTCAACTCCGCCCGCGCCTATGTCTATCAGGTCGCCAAGGCGTGTGACTCCGGCAAGACCACCCGGTTCGATGCGGCCGGTGCGATTTTGCTTGCGAGCGAAAGCGCGTTCAAGGTCGCAGGCGAGGCGGTGCAGGCGCTCGGCGGCGCGGGGTACACGAAGGACTGGCCAGTCGAGCGCTTCATGCGCGATGCCAAGCTGCTCGATATCGGCGCGGGCACCAATGAAATTCGCCGAATGCTGATCGGGCGCGAGCTGATCGGCGCCTGACCCCGCTTGTCCTCAAGCCGAACTCACATCAGCGTCCACCTTTCACGAAGAACATGTCATGGTGAAGAGGTGGCCGCTGATGTGAATTTGGGGGAGGGTGGCGCCTAGCGCGCGCCCTGCTTGCCTACGGCCTTCTCGTAGGCGTGCAGGACCTTGTCGCAGGCGGAGCGAACCACGGCGTCCACCCCGGCACCCTCCGCAGATGCGGCGACCGGTCCGAGGTTTTCCGGCCTGACCTCGATCGAGCAGCGATATTCGGGATTGCTCGAGCGACTCTCGCGGACATGCGCGATGTGAACCTGAGCGCTGGTGACCTTGCCGTCGAGTCGGCCGAGCCGATGACTGACGATGCCTTCCACCTGCTCCTGGCTGGCTTCATTTTCCGCGACCTGGTTGTCGCGGTTGAAGTCGATGAACACGCTCGTCTCCTTGGTTGCTACATTCAAGGAGAGAACGTCCGCGCGGACTCGCCAGTTGCGCCTCACTTGCCGGCGAAGAGGAAGCCCACCGCAGCCATGATGCAGGCGAACGCAGCCAGGTGCCTCCAGTGCAACGGCTCTCCGAGCACGGTTACCATGAAACCGCCAAAGACGATCAGCGTGATCGCCTCCTGCGCAATCTTGAGCTGCGCACCGGTCCAGCCGTTGGCGTAGCCGATCCGGTTTGCCGGAACAGCAAAGCAGTATTCGACGAGCGCGATGCTCCAGCTAATGAAGATCACCAGCAGCAGCGGTTTGCTCATCCCGCCTTTCAGGTGCCAGTACCAGGCGGCGGTCATGAAGATGTTCGAGCAGATGAGCAGCAGGATCGTCGGCATGGCGACCTGCTAGCTCATCCGCTTGGGTCAGGGGAGAGGCCTACCAGACCTTCACGCGCTGCTCTGGGGCGAGGTAAAGCTTGTCGCCCGGTTTGACGTCGAAGGCCTTGTACCAGGCATCGAGGTTGCGGACGGTCAGCGCACGATATTCGTCGGGCGCGTGGCCATTTGTCGCGATCTGGCTGCGCAACGCTTCCTCACGGCTCTTATCCGCCCAGGCTTGAGCATAGGCGATGAAGAAGCGCTGGTCGCCGGTGAAGCCGTCGATCACCGGCGCTTCCTTGCCGCCAAGGCTGGCGCGATAGGCGTCATAGGCGGCCGAGAGACCGGCGACATCGGCGATGTTCTCGCCGAGGGTCTGTTCGCCCTTCACGTTGACGCCAGGGAAGGGACTGTAGGCGTCGAACTGGGCGGCGAGAGCCTTGCCCGACTGCTGAAAGCGGCTGAGATCCGCAGGGGTCCACCAGTTGCGCAGGCGGCCCGTGCTGTCGAACATCGCACCGTTGTTGTCGAAGCTGTGGCTGATCTCGTGGCCGATGACCGCTCCGATTGCGCCATAGTTGTAGGCCGCGTCTGCCTTTGGATCGTAGAACGGCCGGACAAGGATCGCAGCAGGGAAGTTCAATGCATTCTGCACCGGCAGGTTGACCGCGTTCACCAGCTGCGGGGGCATCCACCACTCGGCCCGGTTCATCGGCTTGCCGAGCTTGGCGAGCTGGTGGCGATACTCCGCCGCATCGGCTGCCGACTGATTGGCGTAGGCATTGGTCGGACTAATCTGCACGGCCGAATAGTCGCGCCAACTGTCGGGATAGCCGACGCCGACGACGATCGTCTCGACCTTCTTCAGTGCTTCCGCCTTGGTTGTCGGTGCCATCCAGTCGAGCGCTTCCACGCGCTTGGCGAAGGCGGACTTGATCCCGCTAACCATGGACTGAATTGCGGCCTTGTTCTCAGCCGGGAAATATTGCGCGACATAGGCCTTGCCGACCGCGTCCTGAAGCGCGTTGCTCGTGGCGTTCAGCGCCAGCAGGTCGCGGCTGCGCTGCTGAGGAGTGCCGGCGAGCGCCGTGCCGAAGAAGGCGAAGCGCGCGTCGCGGATGGGAGCCGGCAGCACCGCGCCATGTTCGTTGAGCGTGTGGAAGGCGAGCCAGTCCTTCCAGGCATCGAGCGGCTGACTTCCTACCAGCGCAGCGAGGCGCGGAATGGCGGCATTGTGGTAGGCCTCGAAGCGCGGCACCCCGCCAAGCTGAGCGGCGTCGAGCAGTGCCGGCCAGTCGATACCGGGCGCGTTCTTCTCCAGCTCTGCCCGGCTCCAGACGGTCGCACCCTTGGTGAAGTCGTTGCTTTCCGCAATTGTTGAATGAGCGCGCGCGATCTGCGTCTCCAGCGCCATCACCCGGCTTGCGGCCGCGGATGGATCGGGATTGCCCGCGGCGCGGAGTACGGTCTCGATGTAAGTGCGATACTTGTCGCGAAGGCCGGCCATCTTGGCGTCGGCCGAAAGATAGTACTCGCGGTCAGGCATGCCGAGCCCGCCCTGGAGAATGTAGGGGAGGGTCTCACCCGGTGTGGCAAGGCCTTGAGTGACGAAGAGCCCAAACAGGTGGTCGGTATTGAAGTTGGTGCTGTTCAGAGGATCGACGTCGGCCCGAATGCTGCGGCCGATGGCGGCGCTAAGCGCGCGCTTGTCGGCAATGGCGGAGATGGCATCGAGATCGGCCTTGGCCGGCGCCATTCCGGCGCGGTCGATCGCCGCCGTATCGAGATAGGCACGGTAGTAGTTGGCGATCCGGCCTTCGTTCGTATCCGCCGCAGGATTGGCCTTGAGGAGCTTGTCGAACAGCTGCACACTGTTCCGCTCTCGCTCCTGATCGGCGATGAGGAAGGCGCCGATCGAGCTGCGATCGGCGGGAATCTCGGTCCGCTTGACCCAGTTGCCATTGGCGTACGCGAAGAAGTCGTCGCCAGGCTTGACGCTCTTGTCCAACGCCGTGGCGTCGATACCGAGACTTGTCCCCGCCGCGCTCGCTTCGACACGAGCATCGTCACCTTCGCCCCGGCAGGCGCCGAGCGGAAGCGAAAGGGTGAGGGCAGAGGCAGCAAGCAGCAGGGGCGAGCGGATCATGGACAACCTCGTCGACAAAAGACCGAGCCTCGTCGCTGCGACCACCGGCACCGCTTTGCAAGCGTCGGCGGCCCGGCTAGGCGCTGGGTGAACCAGCATTTTCGACGAACGGGATCAGGAGAAGCATGAGCGCGCCGCGCCTCGACACGAAGGTCCAGCCCGACAGCGCAGAGTTCCGCGCCCGCGCTGACCACAACCGCTCGCTGGTCGAGCGGCTGCGGGCTGACGTCGCACGCGCGGCGCTCGGCGGAAACGAGAAGAGCCGCGAGCGCCATGTTGCCCGCGGCAAGCTCCTTCCGCGCGAACGCGTGGAGCGGTTGCTCGACCCGGGTTCTCCCTTTCTCGAGATCGGTCAGCTCGCCGCCAATGACCTCTATGACGGCGAGGTTCCAGGCGCTGGGATCATCTGCGGGATCGGGCGTGTGTCTGGCCGGCAGGTGATGATCGTCTGCAATGACGCGACGGTGAAGGGCGGCACCTACTATCCGCTGACCGTCAAGAAGCACCTGCGCGCGCAAGAGATCGCAGAGGCCAACCTGTTGCCGTGCATCTACCTCGTGGACTCGGGCGGCGCCAACCTGCCGCACCAGGCTGAAGTCTTTCCCGACCGTGATCACTTCGGGCGGATCTTCTTCAATCAGGCCAATATGAGCGCGCTGGGCATCCCGCAGATTGCCTGCGTGATGGGAAGCTGCACCGCGGGCGGCGCCTATGTGCCCGCGATGAGCGACGAGAGCGTGATCGTCGCTAACCAAGGGACCATCTTCCTCGCCGGGCCGCCGTTGGTGAAGGCGGCGACGGGCGAGGAGATCAGTGCCGAGGATCTGGGGGGAGGCGACCTCCATGCGCGCATGTCGGGCGTCGTCGATCACCTCGCCGAGAATGACGAACATGCGCTGGCCATCGTTCGCGACATCATAAGTACGCTGCCCGAGCAGCGGCCGGCGATCGAGCCGCGGGAGACGCTTCCGCCGGCGCTGGACCCGGCCGAGCTTTACGGCATCATCCCCGAGGATGTGCGCGCGCCCTACGACGTGCACGAGGTGATTGCGAGGCTCGTCGACGGTTCGAGCTTCCACGAATTTAAGCCGCTCTATGGCACGACACTCGTTACTGGCTTTGCGCACATCCACGGAATGCCGGTCGCGATCCTCGCCAACAATGGCGTCCTCTTCAGCGAGAGCGCGGTCAAGGGCGCGCACTTCATCGAGCTCGCTTGCCAGCGCCGCGTGCCCCTGCTGTTCCTGCAGAACATCTCGGGCTTCATGGTTGGCGGGAAGTACGAGGCCGAGGGCATCGCCAAGCATGGCGCCAAGCTCGTCACCGCCGTCGCCACTGCGCAGGTGCCCAAGATCACCGTCCTGATCGGCGGCAGCTTCGGCGCGGGTAATTACGGCATGTGCGGACGGGCTTATTCTCCGCGCTTCCTCTTCTCCTGGCCCAACAGCCGGATCAGCGTCATGGGCGGCGAGCAGGCGGCCAGCGTGCTCGCCACAGTTCACCGCGACGCCGACAAGTGGAGCCCGGAAGAGGCCGAAGCCTTCAAGCAGCCGATCCGCGAGGATTACGAGGAACAGGGGAATCCCTGGCACGCCACTGCGCGATTGTGGGACGACGGGATCATCGATCCGACGCAGACTCGTGACGTCCTTGGCCTCTCGCTTGCCGCCTGCCTCAACGCGCGAATCCCGGATTATCCGCGGTTCGGCGTGTTCCGGATGTAGGCCGGGTCACCGTTCTCCCTTCCCGATTAATCGAGGACATTTTCGTGGCGTCATCGCCTGCCCGTCGCGCGGCCATCGTGCCCACCGCGCTCGCCGCCTTCGCCGTCGTCGTCGTGATGAACCTCGTCCACGAGGCGGGGCATGGCCTTGCCGGCAAGGCAATGGGCTATGACGTCATCGTGCGCACCAACCACGCCGCCGTCGCGACGGGCGAATTCCGTTCGGCCACGGACGCCCTGATCATGTCGGCCGCGGGACCGCTGGTGACCGTCGCCATCGCCCTCATTGCCGCGCTCTATGCCCGCCGCGGTTCGGTGCTGGCCGCGGGCGTGGTTCTCGCTGCATTAGTCTCGCGGCTGATCGCGGCGGTGGTCAGCCTCAACTACCCCAATGACGAGGCCCGGATCTCGACCGCGCTTGGCCTCGGCCAGTGGACCCTATTCGGAATCGTGATCCTGCTGCTCAGCCTGCTTGCCGCTCTGTCCCTGCGCGGTAAGCGCCTCGGCTGGCGCTGGTTTCTTGGCGCCTACATCGGCACGTCGCTCGGCACGGCCTTGGTGGTGCTGGGTGAAAGCTGGTTCCCCGCCCTTCGCTTCTGACACTCATTTGGAGACCATCGTACCGTGCTTGACCACGTTCGTCAGGACTGGACCCGCGCGCAAATCGCCGCGCTGTTCGACCTGCCCTTTACCGACCTCCTGTTCCGAGCCGCCGAAACGCACCGTGCGCACCATGCGGCGGGCGAGGTGCAGCTCTGCACCCTGCTGTCGATCAAGACCGGCGGCTGCCCTGAGGATTGCGGCTACTGCTCGCAATCGGCCTATGCCGACAGCGGCCTCAAGGCCGAGAAGTTGATGGACGTCGGCGCCGTGCTCGCGTCCGCCGCCGAGGCCAAGGCCGCCGGTTCGCAGCGCTTCTGCATGGGCGCAGCGTGGCGCAGCCCAAAGGACCGCGACATGGAGGCGGTCTGCCGCATGGTCGAAGGCGTCAAGGCAATGGGTCTCGAGACCTGCATGACGCTCGGCATGCTGAGCGGTGAGCAGGCGAGGCAGCTCAAGGCCGCGGGCCTCGACTACTACAATCACAACATCGACACCTCACCCGAGCACTATGGCGAGATCATCTCGACCCGGACTTTTCAGGAGCGGCTCGACACGCTGGAGGAGGTCCGCGGAGCAGGGATCAGCGTCTGCTGCGGCGGCATCGTCGGCATGGGCGAAAGCCGTGAAGACCGGGTCGGTTTTATCCACGCGCTCGCCACCCTGCCGCGCCATCCGGAGAGCGTTCCGGTGAATGCGCTGGTGCCGGTCGAGGGCACGGTGTTGGGCGACATGTATGCCGGCGAGCGGCTGATCGACGACATCGAGTTCGTGCGGACCGTGGCAGTCGCGCGCATCACCATGCCGCTCTCGATGGTGCGGTTGTCGGCGGGCCGCGAGAGCATGAGCGAGGCGACCCAGGCGCTCTGCTTCCTCGCGGGCGGGAACAGCATCTTCACCGGCGACAAGTTGCTCACCACGGCCAACGCAGGCGACAGCAAGGACGCAGCCCTCTTTGCGAAGCTCGGGCTTGTTCCGATGCAGGCCGAGGAGCCGATGCGGGCTCTGGAGGCGGCCGAGTAGACCCTGTTATGCAGCGCCGGGCCCGGCTATGCGCATGGCCATGATCCAGAGCCTCCTTATCGCCAACCGCGGCGAGATCGCCTGCCGGGTGATCCGCACCGCGCAGAAGCTCGGCATTCGCACTGTAGCGGTCTATTCCGATGCCGACGCCGGTGCGCTCCACGTTCGGTTGGCCGACGAGGCGGTCCTCATCGGCCCCTCGCCGGCACGCGAGAGCTATCTGGTGGGCGAGAAGATCATTGCCGCCGCAAGGGAGAAAGGCGCGGAGGCGATTCACCCCGGCTACGGCTTCCTTTCCGAAAATGCCGACTTTGCACAGGCGGTCCTGGATGCCGGGCTGGTCTGGGTCGGACCCAAGCCAGACAGCATCCGTGCGATGGGCCTCAAGGATGCTGCCAAGTCTTTGATGTCGAAGGCCGGCGTCCCCGTGACCCCCGGCTATATGGGCGATGACCAAAGCGCCGAAAGGCTCAAGAGCGAAGCCGATGGGATCGGCTACCCGGTGCTGATCAAGGCCGTCGCGGGCGGCGGCGGCAAAGGCATGCGCAAGGTGGATGAGGCCACCGACTTCATGGATGCGCTCGACAGCTGCCGGCGCGAGGCGGCCTCCAGCTTCGGCAACGACGTCGTTCTCATTGAGAAGTACATCCTGTCACCGCGACACATCGAGGTGCAGATCTTCGGCGATGCTCACGGCAATGTCGTTCATCTGTTCGAACGTGACTGCTCGCTCCAGCGCCGCCATCAGAAGGTGATCGAGGAGGCGCCCGCCCCGGGCATGGACGAGGTAACCCGCGACGCCGTTTGCGGGGCCGCCGTCCGTGCCGCGCAGGCGGTCGACTACGAAGGGGCCGGCACCATCGAGTTCATCGCCGATGCCAGCGAGGGGCTCCGCGCCGACCGCATCTGGTTCATGGAAATGAATACGCGGCTGCAGGTCGAACATCCGGTTACCGAGGAGATCACCGGCCAGGATCTGGTCGAATGGCAGTTGCGTGTCGCGAGTGGGGAACCGCTGCCGCTGCGCCAAGACGAGCTGATGATCGGAGGTCATGCGATCGAGGCGAGGCTCTATGCCGAGGATCCGGGCAGCGGGTTCCTTCCCAGTGTCGGCAAGCTCGATCATTTCGACCTTGGCGAGGTCGGTCGGATCGAAACGGGCGTCGAGGAAGGCGATTCCATCTCGCCCTTCTACGATCCGATGATCGCCAAGCTGGTCGTACATGGCGAGGATCGCGATGCCGCGATCACCGGGCTTGCTTCGGCGCTCGACGAGGTCGAAGTCTGGCCGGTCAGGACGAATGCCGGCTTCCTGTTCAATTGCCTGCTCGACGAGGATTTCGCCGCCGGCGAACTCGATACTGGCTTCATCGCCCGCAAGCTTGAGGAGCTGGTACCCACGGCCGACGTCGACGAGGAGCTGTGGCGCGCCGCGGCAGTGATCGCGCTTGCCAGCGAGAACGGTGACGAGCTTGCCGGCTTCCGGCTCAACGCCCTTGCGCAGCCGTCGGTCACTCTCAGCCACCGGGGGGAGCGTCGGCGACTGGTGCTTGCCGACAAGGAACCATTCGCGGCAGCGTCGGGCTTCCGTGACGAGGAGCGGGTCGTCGCATTCTACGAAGGGCAAGCCTACGAATTCTCTCTCGCATCGCGCGGCAGGGTGGGCGCGGTGGCCGGCGATGGAGCGCTTGTCGCGCCCATGCCTGGCAAGGTGACCAGCGTCGACGTAGCGGCCGGGGATAAGGTTTCCAGGGGCCAGCGGCTGCTCACTCTTGAAGCCATGAAGATGGAGCATGCGATTGTGGCGCCCTTCGATGGCACCGTTGCAGAGCTCAACGTCGAGGGTGGTGCGCAGGTGCAGGTTGAAGCCGTGCTGGCGAGAGTCGAGGCAGCCGCGTGACCGTTGAACCACGGACTTGATCGACAGACCCGCAGTTCTCTAGGCGGCACGAGTACAGAAGCGATTGCGGGCGGGAACGGCCTCACGAGGAGAAGTATCGCATGAACATCAATGGCGTTGCAGCAGTGGTCACCGGTGGTGCCTCGGGTCTCGGCGAGGCGACCGCCCGGGCCCTTGCGGCCAAGGGTGCGAAGGTCGCCATCTTCGACCGCAACCAGGAGCAGGGTGAAAAGGTCGCGGCCGAGATCGGCGGCATCTTCTGCGAAGTGGATGTGACCAATGACGACACCGTCGCCGCCGGCTTCGAGAAGGCTCGTGCCGCCCACGGGCAGGAGCGGGTGCTGGTCAACTGCGCCGGAGTCGCCAATGCGGTGAAGACCGTCGGCCGCGATCGCGAGACCAAGGCCGTGAAGAAGTATCCGATCCACCAATTCGAATTGGTGATCGGGATCAATCTGGTTGGCACCTTCCGCTGCATCGCCCACTCTGCCGCCGGGATGGTCGATGCCGAGCCGGGCGAGGACGGTGAGAAGGGCGTGATCATCAACACCGCCTCGGTCGCGGCGGAGGATGGTCAGATCGGCCAGGCAGCCTATTCGGCGTCGAAGGGCGGCGTGCTGGCCATGACGCTGCCGATCGCGCGCGACCTGATGAACGAGGGGGTGAGGGTCAACACCATCCTTCCGGGCGTCTTCAAAACGCCGATGGTCGCCATGATGCCGCCGCAGGTGCAGGACGCGCTCGGTGCTCAGGTACCGTTTCCCAAGCGGCTCGGGCGACCGGAGGAATATGCCAATCTTGCGGTCTTCATGATCGAGAGTGGCTACATGAATGCCGAGCATGTCCGCCTCGACGGGGGGATTCGGATGGCGCCCAAGTAAGGTGAACTGGGCGGCGCTGCTCGAGGCGATCATCCCTGCCTGCTGGGAGGCTGGCGCGGCGATCCGCGACATCCGGCGGCGCGGCTTCGAACATTCGCTGAAGAGCGACTTGTCCCCGGTCACCGAGGCCGACCATGCGGCCGAGGCCATCCTGCTCCGTGCGCTTGCCGCAGCAGCACCGGAGATTGCCGTGGTTGCCGAGGAAGAAGTGGCCGCCGGCCGAGTGCCCGCGCTCGGCGATTGCTTCTTCCTCGTCGACCCCCTCGACGGCACCAAGGAGTTCGTCCGAGGTGGTGACGATTACACGGTCAACGTCGGCTTGGTCACACGCAATGGACCGATCCTCGGCATTGTGCTGGCGCCTGAACAGCAGCGGCTGTTCGCCGGCAATGTCGGGGAAGGGGCGTTCGTCGAAGAGCAAGGAAGGCGGCGTTCGATCCGGGTCCGCGAGCGTCCTACCACCTTGTCAGTCGTGGGCTCGAAGTCCCACTTCAATCGTGCCACTTTATCCTACCTCGAAAGCGTCGTGCCCGATTGCCGGTTCGTCGGGGTGGGCTCGAGCCTTAAGTTCTGCATCGTTGCAGAAGGAGGGGCCGACTTTTATCCGCGGCTCTCGCCCACGAGCGAGTGGGATACGGCTGCTGGGCATGCCGTGCTGCTCGCAGCAGGAGGACTAGTTGACGGCCCCGACGGCACGCCGTTGGAATATGGCAAGACGAACTTCATCAATGCGGGCTTTGCGGCGACAAGCGGGTGGAAGGCGGAGCCGGTAGGCCGCTTCCTGGAAGCCTAATGCCACAGCCGCGGTGAGGGACTAGCTGGTTCATCAGTGCGGACCACCGCCAATCGCGAGCGGACCGCAGCAATCACTTCGACCTCTGCCCTCACGCAGTCGAGCCTGCCGAGCAGCGCTCGGGCTTCGCCACCTACGTCTGGGTCGCCTGCAAGCTTCTGGGCGAGCTCTGTTGACCGCCCAATGGCATGGTCGAGTGTAGCGAGCAGCATCTTTCGCTCGTCGGTTGTTGGGTCATCGGTCGCCATCGCTCGCCCTTTCTCCGGGTTGCTTTGCAGCGCCAATGCTTTCCCGGGTCCTTGTGCTCCCTCGAAGCCGGACCAAAATTGAGGCTTACAGCAGGGGCGAAGACGTGTAACTTGCCCGGGCTCGGTTGATTGATGTGCCAAGGATGCTGTCATGTCCCGAGCTTTTGCCCAGCCGACCTATGCTCAGGAACCGGCGCCCCCACCGGTGCTGGTTGTCGGTGACACGCCTAATGCTCGCGAGCGGGCCCGCTTTACCGTGGATTCGAGCGAATATGGTGCCTCGTCCATTCTGACGATGAACGAGGCTGCCGAGGACCTTGGCCGGGCAGGAGCGGTGTCGGCGATCTGGATTGAGCTTGACGAAGGTCCTTCCAAGACTGCCACGCGGCTGCTCGAACGGATCGGGATCGATGCCGCTCGTCTTGGCACCGGGGTCATCGTGTCGACCAGGCTTCAATACCTCGATGAGGTTCTGCTTTGCCTGGGGTCCGTGAATGCCGAGCTGTTAGTCGACGCCGAGGAAATGGAGCGGCTGAGCGCGCTCAGCCTTGCTGCGAGCAGCTTCAACACGGGATCCCGGGCCGCAGAGGGAGCTAATGAGGCGAGCACTGCGCGGCTTCGACAACTCAGCGAGGAAGTCAGCCGCATCGCATCGGCCCTTGCTCGCCTGAGCGCCACGTCGGCGCAGCCGCCACTGTCGAGCGCTACCTTCGCACCGCCACGCAGCGATGTTCCAAACGTCTCTCCCGAGGCGATCAGAGGGATCATCAAGGCGCGCCGTCTTCGGTCCAATTTCCTGCCCGCCGACCTGTTCGCGGATCCGGCGTGGGACATGCTGCTGGACCTGCTTCAGGCCGAACTCGTCCAGCATCGCGTGCCCGTTTCGAGCCTCTGCATCGCCGCGGCGGTCCCGGCCACCACAGCGCTACGCTGGATCAAGTCGATGACCGACCGCAGCCTGCTCGTCCGCCGCGACGACCCGCACGATGGCCGACGCGTCTTCATCGAGATGGCGCCGAGTACCAGTGCCGCGCTTCGCCGCTACTTCGCCGAAAGCGGCATGGCCGTCGTCTAACGGGGACTTGATCCTTAGACAGTTGCGGGGCACGGACGCCGAGAGGGCGCTTAGCTCAGCTGGTAGAGCGGCTCGTTTACACCGAGTAGGTCGGCGGTTCGAACCCGTCAGCGCCCACCATCACCTCTCACGACCCGGGACCGGCCAAGCTGCCCTGAAGTCGGACCGCCACTTTGACTGAGCTCGTCGTGCTTAGCCGATCGAGCGCACCAGCTTGATCGGCAATGCGAGCCACGGCGGATCGCTGACGACGATCTGACGCGCTCCTGTCCCCGACGGCAGGATATGGAGCTTGCCGCCGTCGCGGGCGAGCAGTCGTCCAAAGTGGAAGCGCCCTCCAGGGCGAGGCACGAGGACATCGCGGTTGAGCGCTCGGCCGAAGGCGTCGGGGTCAAGCCGGTCGCACCAGATTTCGTCACCGCTGCGGTAATCGCCGATGCTGGAGATGACCAGCAAGGCAACCTGCTTCGGCTCAGGACGAGGCGGGAGAACCACCTGTGCCTTGCGCGGTGCGCTCGCGGAGTCGCTGGCGAGAAGCGCAAGCACCTCGAGCTGTTCGCTCGCAGGATGATCGACAAGGTCGGTTGCCGAAACTCCGAGGGCGGCAGCGATGCGGTTCAACCAGCCGATCGAGACGGTGCGCATTCCTGTTTCGAGCCGGCCGATCGTTTGCGGCGTCGTGGGCGGCGAACATGCGCGAGCGACGTCGTCCAGCGTCATCCGCTTTGCCTTCCGCACTTCCCTAATGCGCGTGATCATTGCGACTCTCCGAACCAGACCGGTAATTTATTCTGTCCTACATCATTTCCAATCTGGCAAGTCCCACTTCGACTCGGAAGTCGGAACTGGGGAGTGTGATGGAATGAAGCGAATGCTAGTCGAACGTCCGATCAACGACGCGCGGCCTGGAGGCAGGACACCTCGCAGGTCCGTCACGGTGAACGAAGTCGAGTCGCCGCTTGGCTGGCTTCGCTCTCGCGGCCATCTGACCGAGCGGCAATTCGATGCCGGGGAGCAGCTCCGCAGCGACTGGGAACGGGCCCAACTCTCTCCGAGGGTGACGATGGGCTGGGATCCGTCACCGATCGCACGGGGTCGTCGGGGCCCGGCTGACACGCTGCACCCGAGCGAGCGACAACTCGGTGCACGAGCGCGATTTGACGCAGCGTTGCAGGCTGCGGGTCCGGGGATGTCGGACATACTCTGGCGGGTGGTGTGCGCGGGTGAGGGCATGCGAGAGGCGGAGACGGCGCTCGGATGGCCTGCCAGGGCTGGCAAGCTCGTCCTCTCAATGGCACTCGATCGGGTGGCCGACTATTATCACCTCAGCGGGAGGAGTGGCTAGGCCTCGCTGGGGAACAGCGCCCAAGCATCCCGAGGAGTAATCACTCGCATGCTCGGCTGGGTGACGCAATGAGAGGTTGGGAGCACCCGGTCAGGGCGCCCCCCATCATCGTCACAGATTGCTGCCTTCAACATCGCTCTCGCGACCTTGTGATCGCTCGACCTCGATATCAGTGGTTCTGCTGCCCTCATCAGAACCCATCAAATCTTCGTTCAGGGCACCCTGGCCTTGGTCGGCGAAGTTCTGAGAGTCTTCGTCGCGAGCCTGCGAGCGGTCAGACTGAGCGCCGGTTGAGCCCATGTCACCCGAGCCGCTGAAGAGCCCGTTGCCGGATCCCTCCTGCTGGGACTGGCGGGCCGTCTGGCCCATGTCGCTTTCCTGCCCGAGTTTACTGCTATTCTGGCTCAGCGTGTCGAAATCGCCGCTGTTGCCGTAGGAAGCCTGGCCGGTCACCATGCTGCCATCCTGGGCTTCAGTGCTGTTCTGCTGCTGCTGTCCGGTTGGCCGCTGGTCACGTTCTCCGGCGGGCTCACGATCTTGCGAATGGTCTGGCGTGCGTTCATCGGCATTCATGATCTAATCCTCCGTTGTCCCGTGCTCTTGCGACCAAAAAGCCTGGGGAAGTCAGAGCGTTCCGGGTTCTGCGGTCGAAAGGGTTCAGGTGCGTCAAAAGAAAAGGGCCGCCCGGTCTGCCCGGACGGCCCTTATCCCGTATCGATCTGACGGAAGATCAGGCGGCTTCGGCCGGACCCTCATCAGCAGAGACCTCGGCAGTTGCACCCGGCTCCGCGTTCGGATCATAGTCCTCAGTGAAGCCAGTGGCATCACGTTCGAACATCTGAGCCATGACGTCCACGCCCTGAGCCTGCAGGTCGGCCTCTTCCGGCGAGCGGGCGACGTTGACCTTGACGGTCACGGCCACTTCCGGGTGAAGCGCGACGCGGACTTCGTGAAGGCCGATCGCCTTGATCGGTCGATCAAGAACGATCTGGCTCTTGGCCACCTTCGCACCGTCGGCCTCAAGGGCATCGACGATGTCGCGGGCACTCACCGAGCCGTAGAGCTGGCCGGTGTTGGAGGCCTGGCGGATAAGCTGGACCGTCTTGCCGTCCACGCCCTTGGCCGACTCTTCCGCAACCGAGCGACGCTCGGCGTTATCCGACTCAATCTTGGCACGATTGGTTTCGAACAGCTTCCGGTTGGCGTCGTTCGCACGAAGCGCCTTCTTGTTCGGAAGCAGGTAGTTGCGAGCGAAACCGTTCTTGACGGTGACGACGTCGCCGATGGCGCCGAGCTTCTCGACGCGTTCAAGCAGGATGACTTCCATGGTGGCGCTCCTTACTTGACGACGTAGGGCAGCAAGCCGATGTGGCGGGCGCGCTTGATCGCCTTGGCCAGCTCGCGCTGCTTCTTGGTGCTCACCGCAGTGATGCGGCTCGGAACGATCTTACCACGCTCGGACACGAAGCCCTGAAGCAGGCGCACGTCCTTGTAGTCGATCGTGGGAGCGTCCTTGCCGGAAAAGGGACAGGACTTGCGGCGGCGGAAAAATGCACGGGCCATTGATCAGGCTCCCATGTCTTCGCGAGGACCACGCTCAGGGCGGTCCGAGCGGCTGCTGCGATCGCGCTCCTGACGGCGCATCATGGCCGACGGGCCCTTCTCATGATCGTCGACGCGGACGGTCATGTAGCGGATCACGTCTTCGTTGATGCTCGTCTGGCGCTCGAGTTCGGCCACGGCCGCAGCCGGAGCGTCGATGTCGAGCATCACGTAATGAGCCTTGCGATTCTTGGCGATGCGATAGGCAAGGCCGCGAAGACCCCAGGTCTCGGCCTTGACGATGTTCCCGCCAAATTCCTTGATGATGTTGGTCGCATTCTCAGCAAGAGCATCGACCTGGGCCTGCGCCAAGTCCTGCCTTGCGAGAAAGACATGCTCGTAAAGCGGCATGGTTTCTCTCATGTTGGCCGATCGCTGACGCCCGCCCCATGCAGACGCCCCTCCGGCTTTCTTCTCAATTGATGGTCCACCATCCAGACGAGCCGAACAGCGGACGCGGGCCACTGGCACAGGTGGATGAAGATTACAAGCCAAAGGCCTGAAGCCGCTCACACAACTAACCAAATACGCACAAAACGGTTGACATCGTGACGTTGTTCTGGCACAAGTGGGCACGCTAGGACGAATCGGCGGCCAGGGGCAGAAGGAGCTGACCCACAACGAAAGCTTGTTGCTCCTCGATGGGCTTGCCCAAGCCACCTGCGCAAGCGGTGGTCCCGCGAACGAACCACCCGTTTCGCCGCAAGCAGGTCAAGCCTTCATTTGCGGATTGTCGCCGATGGGAGATTGGGAAGGGCAGGCAAATGCTTTTGCCATTTGGACCGAGGGGGGCTGGAGGTTCGTACAAGCCTTCGAAGGTATGCAAGCCAGCGAAATGCTTACCGGATGTCCCTGGCGCTTCACCGCCGGCCAGTGGGTACGAGGAGAACTCTGCGCAGAGGCCATCCTTGTCGACGGCAAAAAGGTCCTTGGTGGTCAGCTGCCGGCGATCTCGGCGCCCAGTGGAGGGGCGACAATCGACGTCGAGTGCAGGGCTCAACTCACGGCGGTGATCGCCGCGCTTCGCACCCATGGCCTTATAGCATCATGACTGAGGCTTAGAGGCAACAGGATGCGACTTTCGTGAGCAGTAAGCAAAGAAGCTGAGGAACATTGCGACCTAGGCCATATTAAGACACCCACCATAAGAGGGAGGGGATCAATGCCTTCGAAGCTACACTTACTTGCTGCTGCGGCCCTCGCCGCGGTGTCGTCCAACGCCTTGGCACGCGATGGCGTTTCCTATGTCGGCATCGAGGCCGGCGTGATGAAGCCCAAGAACCTTAGCCTCGATTATCAGCTCGGGACCTTGTCGGTCGACAATGGCTTCCGTCTGGAACACGAGAGCGGTTTTGATGCCGACGTGATTGTTGGCCACGATTTCGGTCTCCTGCGTGCTGAAGCCGAGCTTGGCTGGAAGCGCGCGGGGATTGAGGACGTCCGCGTCGCGCCAGCCGTCTTTGCGACGACCACCCGCCCGGCGGTCTCCGGTCGCACGCGTGTCTTTTCGGCCATGGCGAACCTCCTCTTCGACTTCGGCTCGAACGACGGCCTTCAGGTGTACGCAGGCGGTGGTGTTGGCGGAGCCAAGGTCGACGTCGAGAGCGCGATCACCGGCCCGGGAGTGCCGACCGGTGCCGGGATCAACGGCGACGATCGCTCCTTTGCCTGGCAGCTGCTTGCCGGCATGCGCATGCCGGTTAGCGATGTCGTCGATCTTGGCCTGAAGTACCGCTACTTCAACGCCAAGCTCGACCTCACCGATCCGAATGGAGCCGCGGCCGACGAGAGCGTCGACGGCAAGTTCCGGTCGCACTCGCTGCTTGCCAGCCTGATCCTCAACCTGGGCGCTCGCGCCGCACCGGTCGAGGTTGCGCCTCCTCCGCCGCCGCCGCCGCCTCCTCCGCCTCCTCCTCCGGCCACCCAGACTTGTCCCGACGGATCGGTCATCCTGGCGACCGACGCCTGCCCGGTGCCGCCGCCTCCTCCCCCTCCGCCGCCGCCCGCACCGGTCCGCGGCTAACGATCAACAAAAATGGCTCCCGAGCAGACCGCTCGGGAGCCATTTTTCTCGACCAAGTCGCACGAGCGCCTTAGTGGCGCGAGCATGCACCAGCCTCTTCGGCTTCGCTGCGACGAAGCGGCGCTTGCCGCCAATTATCGCTCCCTGCAGACACGCGCTGGCGCGCAAGCCGGTGCCGCGATCAAGGCGAATGCCTATGGTCTTGGTGCAGCGGGAGCCGCCCGAGCCCTCTGGAACGAAGGATGTCGTGACTTCTTCGTCTCGACCTATTGGGAAGCCGCAGAACTCGCCTTTCTGCCAACCGGATCGATTTCCGTGCTTCACGGCATTGGTCCGACCGACGAGCCACTCCCGGGCGTCCGGCCCGTCCTCATCAGCGTTGAACAGATTGCGCGCTGGAAGAGCCGGGGAGGTCCCGCGCAGCCCTGCGACGTGATGATCGACACCGGCATGAACCGGCTCGGCATCACTCGCGAAGAGATTGGCGCGCTCGACGGGCTGACCATCCACACCCTTCACAGCCATCTTGCCTGCGCTGACGAAGAGCATCCGCTCAACGCTGCGCAGCTGAGCCGCTTCCGCGCCGCAAGCGACTCCATACCCGCGCAGCGCTACAGCCTGGCCAACAGTGCGGGCATATTTCTAGGCCGAGACTATGCCTTTGATCTGGTCCGGCCAGGCCTGGCTCTTTACGGCGGGATTCCGCGGAGCGAGGCGCGTTCCACCATCAAGCCCGTACTTTCGCTCGAAGCGCAGGTCGTCCAGGTTCGCCGGGTTCGTTCAGGCGAGAGCGTCGGCTACAACGCCACCTTTGTCGCACCGTCCGACATGTCCGTCGCAATCATCAATGTCGGCTATGCGGATGGGTACCGACGACATTTCTCCTCGCTTGGCAAAGCCACCTTCGGAGGCGCCGAGCTGCCCGTGATTGGCCGGGTCTCCATGGACCTTGTCGCTCTCGACGCGGGTGTTGCGTCCGAGATTGGAGAGGGTGACTGGGTAACGCTCGACTTCGATCTCGAGCGCAGCGCGGCGCTGACCGGCCAGTCGCAATATGAGCTGCTTACTGGGCTTGGTCGGCGGTACCAGAGGATCTGGTCTTAGGAGGCGCCAGCTTCTTTTCGCGATAGCGACAGAGGTCGACGATCGGACATCTCCAGCATTCGGGCGCTCGAGCCTTGCAGATGTAGCGTCCGTGCAAAATCAGCCAATGGTGCGCATGGAGCAGGAACGGAGCCGGCGTGACCTTGGCCAGCTTGAGCTCGACGTCCAGCGGCGTCTTGCCCGGCGCAAGGCCGGTCCGGTTCGACACGCGGAACACGTGCGTATCGACCGCAATCGTCGGCTGACCGAAAGCGATGTTGAGCACCACATTGGCCGTTTTCCGCCCAACCCCGGCAAGCTGTTCCAGCGCCGCCCGGTCCTGCGGGACCTCGCCGCCATGCAGGTCGACAAGCTGCCGGGCCATCAGCATGACGTTCTTGGCCTTGGTGTTGAACAGGCCGATCGTCTTGATCTGCTCACGAACGGCATCCTCGCCGAGCGCCAGCATCTTCGTTGGCGTGTCGGCAAGCGCGAATAGCCGCCTGGTCGCGAGATTGACGCTCACGTCCGTGGCCTGCGCCGACAGCGCGACCGCCACCAGCAGCGTATAGGGATTAACCCACTCCAGCTCGCCCTCGGGCTCCGGATTGAGCTCGGCAAGTCGCAGGTAGAGCTCGGCGACGTCGGCCTTCTTCACATCGCCTCGACCACGTCGCGCATGGAATAGAGCCCGGCGTCCCTGCCGCGCAGGAAGCGCGCCGCCGCAAGTGCGCCCCGTGCGAAGAGCATCCGGTCCTCGGCGCGGTGGGACAGGACGAGGCGCTCCTGCCGGCCAGCGAAGATGACGTCGTGATCGCCGACCACGGTCCCGCCGCGCAGGGCCGCAAAGCCGATCGCGCCTTCCTCCCTTTGCAGGTTGCGGCCGCTCCGAGCTTCCTCGCGCTCGAGTGCATGTCCGCGCCCCTGCGCGGCGGCGTCGCCAAGCAGCAAGGCTGTCCCCGATGGCGCATCGCGCTTCAGCCGGTGATGCATTTCCAGCACTTCGATGTCCCACTCCGATCCCAGCACCCGGGCTGCCCGTTCGACGAGTTCAGACAGGAGCGCTACTCCGAGCGAGGTGTTGGCAGCGCGCAATACCGCCACATGCCGGCCTGCCTCGGCGATCCGCCGATCCGCGAAGTCGTCGAGGCCGGTCGTCCCGATGAGGATCGGCGTTCCGCTGCGGGTCGCCCGGTCGAGCGACGTGGAAAGGGCCTCCGGAACCGAGAAGTCGACGATAACGTCGCCACGATCCGGATCGAACTGGATGTCGCCCGCCTCCTCGGCGGCGAGGGCGATCGCCCGGCCCATCCGACCGTTCGGAGCGATCAGGGTGAGGCGTAGGGGCTGCTGGTCGGTCCGCATCGCCCCGTCTTGGCGTTCCGGCTCGTCCGAGGCAATGGCTCAGCCCTGGGCGAGCGGCACGAAGCGGCTGACCACTTCCTTGGCAAGGCGGGCCGGACGCATCGAGGTCGCGTCGAGGCAGCACCAGGTGCTTTTCACCTCCGCAAGGACATCCTCGCCCCGGCGGATTACCGTCGTGAACAGCGCCTTGGCGCCCAGCACCCGCTCGGCGATGACGTCGGCGACCACCACGTCCTCGAGGAAGGTCGGACGCCGGAATTCGATCTCATGCTTGAGCGCGACCCACAGGTGCCGCGCCACCGCGTCGGACGGGGCCACTTTCTCCCAGTAACGGACGACCGCTTCCTGCACCCACTTGAGGTACACGCTGTTGTTCACGTGCCCCATATGGTCGATGTCGGCTGGCTCGATTCCGATGCTGTGGCGGTACATGCATCCTTTATCGTGCGGCAATGCTTAACTGACAATGGTGTAAACAGCGGCTTTGGAGATGATTGCGACGAACGTGCGGAAAGATGCGGCTATTGTCGTCCTGACCGGGGCTGGCATCTCCGCCGACAGCGGGGTCGCGACCTTCCGCGGTCCTGACGGCTTATGGGAAGGCCACCGAGTCGAGGATGTCGCGACTCCCGAGGCGTTCGCCAGCGACCCCGTCCTCGTACACCATTTCTACGACCAGCGGCGGGCACGGCTTCTGGAGGTGGCACCCAATGCCGCCCACTTCGCGCTCGCCCGGCTCGAGCATCAATGGGCCGGTTCGGTGCTCGTCGTCACCCAGAATGTCGACGACCTGCACGAGCGGAGCGGCTCGGCGGCCCTCGTCCACATGCACGGCGCGCTGAACAGCGGCTGGTGCCTCGCCTGCAACGCGCGCTTCGCCTGGTCCGGAGCGATGGGGGAGGGCGCCCGCTGCCCGCGCTGCGGCACGGTCGGCAAGGTCCGTCCCGACATCGTCTGGTTCGGCGAGATGCCTTACGAAATGGAGCGGATCGACGAGGCGGTGCGGGCCTGCGACCTGTTCGTCTCGATCGGCACGTCGGGCGCGGTCTACCCCGCTGCAGGCCTCGTCCAGACCGCCCGCTACGTCGGTGCCCACTGCGTCGAGCTCAATCTCGACCCAAGCCAGGGAAGCATCTTCTTCCACGAGACCCGCCTAGGCCGCGCCGCCGAGATCGTGCCCGCCTTCGTCGACGAACTGCTCGCGGGCTAGTTCGACCACTCCAGCCCGATGTCCTGGTACAGGCTGCGGTCCTCGCTCCAGCGCGGCGCCACCTTCACGTGCAGGAACAGGTGCACCTTGCGCCCGAGATGCTCGCCGATCGCCTCGCGCGCCCGGGCACCGATCTCCTTCAGCCGGCTCCCGCCCTTGCCGAGGACGATCGCCTTCTGGCTGTCGCGCTCGATCAATATCTGTTGGTGGATGACCGTCGAACCGTCCTTGCGCTCTTCCCACTTCTCCGTCTCGACCGCCGAGGAATAGGGCAGTTCGGCGTGGAGCTGGAGATAAAGCTGCTCGCGGGTCAACTCGGCCGCGACCATCCGGTCGGTGGCGTCGCTGAGCTGGTCCTCGGGATAATGCCACGGCCCGTCCGGCATCACCCCAGCAAGGTGCCGCTTCAAGTCCGCCACCCCGTCGCCGCTGGTCGCGGCGACCATGAACACCTGCTCGGGGCTGAGCCGTGCCGACAGCTCGGTCGCGAGCTTCAGGAGGTCGCCCTTGTTGGCGATGTCGACCTTGTTGAGCACCAATATTCGCGGCTCGGGGCGATTCTCGACACCCTCCAGCACCATCTCCGCCCGAGCGCCGAGCTTGGCGGCGGCATCGACCACCAGCAGCACCCGGTCGGCCGACTCGGCGCCCTCCCAGGCTGCCTTGACCATCGCCCGGTCGAGCCGCCGGCGCGGCGCGAAGATGCCGGGAGTGTCGACCAGCAGGATCTGCGACCGATCCTCGATCGCGATCCCCATCAGACGCGCGCGGGTCGTCTGCGCCTTGGGGCTGACGATCGCCACCTTCTGCCCGACCAGCGCATTGACGAGGGTCGACTTGCCCGCGTTCGGCGCGCCGAGCACCGCCACCAGTCCGCAACGGTCGCTCACTTCAACTTCTCCAGCATCGCCGCCGCGGCGGCCGTTTCGGCTTCCTGCTTGCTCGATCCGACGCCTTCCGCCTCGCCGAGACTTCCGAGGCTCACCTTGACGGTGAATTTCGGCGCATGGCTCGGTCCGCTTGTGTGCACCACCTCATAGGCGGGCGAACGTCGCTTGCGCGCTTCGGCCAGTTCGTGGAGCAGCGACTTGGGATGGCGCGGCGCTTCGCCGCCGAGCACCGCAAGGTGCGGCTCCCAATGCACCCGGATGAACTGACGCGCCTTTTCCAGCCCGCCATCGAGGTAGAGAGCCGCGATCAGCGCCTCGACCACGTCGCCGACCACATTCTCGCTCCGCGCCGCACCGTCCTCGCGGGCCTGGCGGCCTAGGCGCATCGTCGCCGGGACCCCGATCGCTTGGCCGACCTCGGCGCAGGTCGCGCGCGACACGAGGCTGGTCAGCCGGTGCGACAGCTGTCCTTCGGGATCTCGCGGAAAACGCTCTTCCAGCCATTCGGCGATGACCAGGCCGAGCACCCGGTCGCCAAGGAATTCGAGCCGCTGATAATGCTGCTTGCCGTGGCTCGGGTGGGTCAGTGCCCGCTCGAACAGGCTCAACTCCTTGGGCGCATGCCCCAGCCGCTCGGCGACGAACGCCTTCACATTGGCCCCGCTCAATGCCTGTCTCCGATGCGCTCGCCGCGCGCCGCGCTGAACCAGGTCCAGGGCCACAGTCCGGCGCTCCCGTCGGTCGACCAGAAGGTCGTCATCGCCCGACCGACCACCGCCTCGAGCGGGACGAACCCCATTCCGCCGATCGCCGGCGCGATCCGGCTGTCGGCACTGTCGTCGCGATTGTCGCCCATCATGAAGAGGTTGCCGGCAGGCACCGTGACCGGACCGAACTCGTCGACGATCGGGTTTTGGGTCTGGTCGAGAACCACATAGCTCTTTCCGCCCGGAAGCGTCTCACGCCAGGCATCGTAGAGGCACCGGCCGTCCACTTCCTTCGGCACGACCGCGCGGCAGGGAGAGTTGGGGCTGATCGTGACCGCCTGATCGGCCAAGCGGGCGCGCGGCACGGGCGTGCCGTTCAGCACCAGCGCGCCGCCACGGGTGGCGATCGTGTCGCCCGGAAGGCCGATGACCCGCTTGATCACGTCCTGCCCCTCGGGGCCGCGGAACACCACCACGTCGCCGCGCTCGGGCAGGCTTGCAAACAGCCGGCCGCTGATCGGCGGAAAGCCGAACAGGAAGCTCGCCCGGCTGTAGCCGTAGGGCCATTTGGCCACGAGCAGATAGTCGCCGATGTAGAGGCCGGGGAGCATCGATCCCGAGGGAATGCTGAATGGCGCGATGATCAGGCTTCGAAGCACCCAGGCGAACAGCAGCAGCCCGAGCAGCAATCGCCACAGGCTGCCTTCTTTCTTCTTCTTGTCGCTTGCGTCGCTCATCGGGGTCAGGCCTTGCCGCTCGGCAGTGCGATCGGTCAACCCGGCAGGGTGGTAATCGGGTGGCCGCTCGCTATGTCCCGCCCATGTCCTCACCATCCTTTCTCGCCGATTTCCGCCGCGAGCCGCTGGCCGACCTCTTCGCAGCTGATCCCGCGCGGGCCGAGCACCTCGCCTTCGATCTTGCCGACATCCGCTTCGACTTCGCCAAGACCCACCTGACCCCCGAGCTGCTCGGCAGGGTCGATGCCACGCCTTACTCCGAGGCGCTGTCCCGCCTGCTCGCGGGCGAGGTGGTTAACCCCACCGAGGGCCGCGCCGCCGAGCATCTTGCCGAGCGGGGGACGGGCTCGGCCGACAGCGTGGCGCTTGCCCGCTCGCGTCATGCCCGGATGCGCGCGCTCGTCGACGCGATCGAAGTGGGAGCCTTCGGCGACATCACCGGCATCCTCCACATCGGCATCGGCGGCTCGGCACTCGGCCCGGCACTGCTGGTCGACGCGCTTGGCCGCACCGAGCGGCAGTATAAGGTCGAGATCCTGTCGAACATCGACGGGCAGGCGGTCGACGAGGCGTTTGCCCGGCTCGATCCCGCGACCACGCTCGTCGCCATCGCCTCCAAGACCTTCACCACGGCGGAGACTCTCCGCAACGCCGACGCCGCGCTTGGCTGGCTCGAGGAGGCCGGGGTCGAGGATCCCTACGGACGGCTGATCGCAATCACCGCCGCGCCCGAGCGCGCGGTCGCCTTCGGGATCGACGAAACCCGGGTCCTTCCCTTCGCCGAGTCGGTCGGCGGCCGCTACTCGTTGTGGTCGGCAATCGGCTTTCCGGCTGCCCTTGCGCTTGGCGTCGAAGCCTTCGACCAACTGCTCGAGGGCGCCGCTCTGGTCGACGCGCATGTCGCCGAGGCCGCGCCGCAAGCGAACGTGCCGCTGATCGCGGCCGTCTCCGATATCCTCTACGCGCGCGGCCTCGGTGCCGAGACCCGCGCCATCTTCGCCTATGACGAGCGACTTCGGCTGCTTCCCTCCTACCTCCAGCAGCTGGTGATGGAATCGAACGGCAAGTCGGCGACCCTTGCCGGCCAGCCGGTCGATGGCCCGACCTCGGCCATCCTGTGGGGCGGCACTGGCACCGACGCGCAGCACGCGGTCTTCCAGCTGCTCCACCAGGGCACCCACCTCTTGCCCGTCGAATTCGTCGCCGTCTCCGCGCAATCCGATGAGCAGGATCCGGACCACCACCGCGAACTTCTGCTCAACTGCTTCGCCCAGGGCGCGGCGCTGATGACCGGGCGCTCCTCGGACGATCCGCACCGCAGCTATGCCGGCGACCGGCCCTCGACCACCATCCTCCTCGACGATCTCGATCCGCTGACTTTGGGCGCGCTCATCGCCTTCTACGAGCACCGCACCTTTGCCGAGGCGGCCTTGCTGGGGATCAATCCCTTCGACCAGTTCGGGGTCGAGCTCGGCAAGGAAATGGCCCGCGCCATCGACGATCCCGAGACCCGGAGCCGCTTCGATCCCTCCACCCGCGCACTCATCGAAAGGGCCGGCTTGTGACCGACACGTTCGACTTTGACCTGTTCGTCGTCGGAGCCGGTTCGGGCGGGGTTCGTGCCGCGCGCATCGCCGCCGGCCATGGTGCCCGGGTCGCGATCGCCGAGGAACATCGCGTCGGCGGGACCTGCGTCATTCGCGGCTGTGTCCCCAAGAAGCTGCTCGTCTACGGCTCGCACTTCGCCGAGGACCTCGACGATGCCGCCATGTTCGGCTGGGACGTCCCGCAGAAGCGCTTCGACTGGCCGGTGCTACGCGACAATGTGCTGGCCGAGGTCAGCCGGATCGAGGGCGCCTATGGCGAGACGCTGTCGAACCACAAGGTGACCATCCTCAAGACCCGCGCGGTGCTGACGGGCCCCAATTCACTCCGGCTGGACGATGGCCGCACTGTCACCGCGGGCAAGATCCTGCTCGCTCCCGGCGCGCGTCCGGTGCTGCCCGAGATCCCGGGCGTCGAGCATGCGATCACCTCGAACGAGGTCTTCCATCTCGAGCAGATGCCCAGACGGATCGTGATCGTCGGCGGCGGCTACATCGCCAATGAATTCGCCGGCATCTTCCACCAGTTCGGTGCGCATGTGACGATCGTCAATCGCTCCGACACGATCCTGCGCGGCTATGACGAGCAGATCGTCGACCGGCTGGTCAAGATCAGCCTCGCCAAGGGCATCGACTTCCGCTTCAACGCGGGCTTCTCGGCGATTGAGAAGCAGGAGGACGGAAGCCTGCTCTGCCGGATGAAAGGATGCGACGACATCGAGGCCGACGAGGTGCTGTTCGCGATCGGCCGTCAGCCCAACACCGAAGGCCTTGGCCTCGAGGAACTCGGCGTCGCGCTGAGCGATCGCGGCGCGGTCAAGGTCGACGACCAGTATCGCTCGTCGGTGCCCTCAGTCTTCGCGGTCGGCGATGTCACCGACCGGATCCAGCTGACCCCCGTCGCCATCCGCGAGGGCCATGCCTTCGCCGACACCCAGTTCGGCGGCAAGCCCTGCGTCGTCGACTATCACGCCATCCCGAGCGCGGTCTTCTCGCACCCGCCGATCGGCGCGGTCGGGCTGACCGAGGGAGAGGCAAAGAACCAGCTCGGAGTCATCCGCACCTACACTTCGGACTTCCGCCCGATGAAGAACGTGCTCGCCGGACGCAACGAGCGCGCGCTCTACAAGATGATCGTCGATGAGGGCTCGGACAAGGTCGTCGGGCTGCACATGATTGGCCCCGACGCGCCCGAGATCCTCCAGGCCGCCGCCATCGCGGTGAAGGCCGGACTGACCAAGGCCGACTTCGATTCGACGCTAGCGCTGCACCCGAGCATGGCCGAGGAACTCGTCCTGATGCGCTGAGCCGAGTGCCCGCCGTCCCGAACCTCGGCGGCGGGCATCTCGACGAAGCGCGATGCGACCGGCTACGTGGCGTTCGTGACCTACGACGCGATCATCATCGGTGCCGGCCACAACGGCCTCGTCTGCAGCTACTATCTCGCGAAGAAGGGCCTCAAGGTCCTGATCCTCGAGGCGCAGCCCAACGTCGGCGGCGCCGCGGTCACCGACGAGTTCCTCCCCGGCTTCCGCAACAGCGCCGCCAGCTACACGGTCAGCCTTCTCAATCCCAAGGTCATCCGGGATCTCGACCTTGCCCGGCACGGGCTCAAGGTCGTGCTTCGCAAGCAGGACAACTTCCTGCCGGGCGACGGCGACTATCTTCTCGGCGGCCGCAATGGCCTGACCCGCTCGGAGATCGTCCGGCACCACCCCGAGGACGGCGTCGGCTACGACCGCTACATGGCCGAGCTCGAGACCGTCGTCCCGCTCATCCAGAAGTGGCTGCTCAAGGCCCCTCCGCAGGCGGGCGGGGGCATCGGCGGGCTTCCGACCATGCTCAGCCTCGGCCGCGATCTCGTCGGCCTTACGACCGACGAGATCCGCACCGTCCACGACTATGCCACCAAGTCGGCTGGCGACATCCTCGACCGCCACTTCAAGGGCGATCTCGCCAAGGCGCTGTTCGGCTTCGACGGCGTGGTCGGCAACTTCGCCTCGCCCTACACGCCCGGCACCGCCTACGTCCTCCTCCATCACCTGTTCGGCGAGGCCGCCGGCGTGCCCGGTGCCTGGGGCCATGCGATCGGCGGGATGGGGGCGATCACCCAGGCGATGGCCCGCGCCGCGCGCGAGGCCGGAGTCGACATCGTCCTCAACGCTCCTGCCGAGGAGATCATCGTCGAGAAGGGCAGGGCGGTCGGCGTGGTCGCCTCGGGCAAGGCATGGCGCGCGGGCCAGGTCGTTGCCGGGGTCAACCCGCGCCTGCTCTTCCAGCGCCTGCTTCCCGCCGGCGCGGTGCCCGAGAGCGTCGACCGCCACATGACCAACTGGAGCTGCGAAAGCGCGACCTTCCGGATGAACGTCGCCCTGTCCGAACTCCCGCGCTTCACCGTCAAGCCCGAGGCCGGCGACCATCTCACCGCCGGGATCATCATGGCGCCGAGCCTCGGCTACATGGACCGCGCCTTCACCGACGCGAAGCAGCAGGGCTGGTCGCGCGCGCCGATCATCGAGATGCTGATCCCGACCTCGCTCGACGACGGTCTCGCCCCCAAGGGCAGGCATGTCGCCAGCCTGTTCTGCCAGCATTTCCGCTTCGAGCTGCCCGGCAACAAGAGCTGGGACAAGGTCCGCGACAAGGTCGCCGATCACATCATCGCCACCGTCGACAGCCATGCTCCCGGCTTCGCCGCCAGCATCATCGGCCGCCAGATCCACAGCCCGCTCGATCTCGAGCGCCGCTTCGGGCTGATCGGCGGCGACATCTTCCACGGCAAGATGGGCCTCGACCAGCTGTTCAGCGCCCGCCCGATGATCGGCGCGGCCGACTACCGCATGCCCTTGCCCGGCCTCTACCTGTGCGGTTCGGGCGCGCATCCGGGTGGCGGCGTCACCGGCGCGCCCGGCCACAATGCCGCCCGCGCCGTCCTCGCCGATCGCAAGCCGTGGCGCCGCCGCGCATGACCAGACCGCTCGACGGCATCCGGGTCCTCGATCTCAGCCGAGTCCTCGCCGGTCCCTGGTGCACCCAGCTCCTCGCCGACCTCGGCGCCGACGTCGTGAAGATCGAACGGCCGGGGCAGGGGGACGACACTCGCCACTGGGGTCCGCCGTGGCATGGCGAGGGGGACGAGCGCGTCGCCGCCTACTTTCTCGCCGCCAATCGCGGCAAGCGCAGTGCCGCGATCGACCTTGCTTCCCCGCAGGGTGCCGAGCAGGTCCGGGCGCTGGCCGAACGAAGCGACGTCGTGGTGGAGAACTTCAAGGTCGGCGCGCTTGCCAAATATGGGCTCGATGCGGCCACCCTCCGCGCCCGGGACCCGCGCCTCGTCTATGCCTCGATCACCGGTTTCGGCCAGGATGGTCCTCGCGCCGCGCAGGCCGGCTACGACTTCATGATCCAGGGCCAGGCCGGGCTGATGAGCATTACCGGTCTTCCCGACGAGGTCGCCAATGGCGGTCCGCTCCGCGCCGGGGTCGCCATCGTCGACCTGTTCACCGGAATGTACACCGCCAACGCCATTCTCGCCGCGCTGGTCCGTCGCGGGACGACGGGTGAGGGAGCGACCATCGACAGCGCCCTGTTCGACTGCGGTCTCGCGCTCCTCGCCAATCAGGCCTCCAACTATCTCGTCGGCGGCAAGGAACCCTCGCGTCAGGGAAACACGCACCCCAACCTCGTTCCCTACCAGCCCTTCGCTTGCGCCGACCTGCCGCTGATCATCGCTGTCGGCAACGATCGCCAGTTTGCCGCGCTCGCCGCGCTGCTCGGGCGAGCCGAGTGGGGCAGCGACCCCCGTTTCGCCACCAACGCGGCTCGCATCGCCAACCGCGCCGAGCTGGTCGCCGCGATCGAAGCGATCACCCGCACCCGGCCGGCGGCCTTCTGGTACGAGGCCTGCGAGCGTGCGGGGATTCCTGCCGGCCCGATCAACGGCATCGCCGAGGCGCTCGCCGACCCGCAGGCTACCCACCGCGCCATGCTCCGCGAGATGGAAGGAATGCGCCTCCTCGGCGGCCCGCTTCGCCTCGACGGCGAGCGGTTGGACTCCGACCGCCCGCCGCCGCGCTTGGGCCAGCACACCGCCGAGATCCTCGCCGAGCTCGACGCCTAGGAACCACCCCGTGGCGCAGCCATGGGAATCGGAACCGCTGCCGAAGGCGGTGGTGTAGCGGCGGATACCCTTCTTCGATGCCCGGGGTTCGACTGAGCCCTCTCGCCCATAAGAAAAGGCCGGCGATCCGAAGATCGCCGACCTCTCTTCCAACCCTCGGAAAGGCTGCCGAAGCTGCCTTTCCGATGAGCCGCGTTCGCTTAGCCACGCACCGGAGCGGGCGGCGGCGGGGGCGGCGGGGGCGGGGGAACCGGGCACACGTCGGTCGCGAGAACCACCGACCCGTCCGGGCAGGTCTGGGTCTGCGGCGGCGGCGGGGGCGGAGGCGCAGCCTCGACCACCGGCGGCGGCGGCGGCGGAAGGACTTCCTCGCGAGCGCCACCGAAGTTGAACGCCAGGCTCAGAAGCAGGCTGTGCGACGAGAAGCGGTTGTCGAAATCGCCGCTCGCAGTGGCCGTGCGGGTGAAGTTGACGTTGGTCGAACCAACGGCAGCCGGACCGCCCGGAACGGCGACGTTCGGCACGACCGCGGTGCGGGTCGAGCTGAAGGCAACCGAGCCCGGATCGAAGTCGAGGCGGCCGGTGCGGAAGTAGCGATACTTCAGGCCGATATCGACATTGTCGCTGACCGGGAAACGGACGCCGGCGATGCCCTGGTAGGCCCAGGCGTTGTCACGGTCGCCGAACATCTTGACGCGAGCGCGGCCGATACCGCCACCAGCGTAGAAGCCCGGGCCGCCGTTGCCGCCGAGATCGAGCAGCGCGTTGACCATGCCCGAAAGCACGCTCACGCGGTTGCTGAGATCGAAGGCGTCGCTGTTGTCGACCGGGAAGACGAAGGTGGTGC
Source organism: Sphingomonas swuensis (assembly GCF_039538045.1). NCBI lineage: Bacteria > Pseudomonadati > Pseudomonadota > Alphaproteobacteria > Sphingomonadales > Sphingomonadaceae > Sphingomonas > Sphingomonas swuensis. The sequence goes on from NZ_BAABBQ010000001.1 coordinate 805,989, forward strand.
CGGTGGTGCCGGTCGGGTTCAGGCCCGTGGCGACGCCGGTGGTGAAGGCCGAGTCGGCCTCGAACGACTTGATGCGCGAACGCTTGTAGCCGAGCTCACCTTCGAGGCGGAAGCCACCGAAGTCGTAGCCGGCGACGGCGTCGACGTCATAGCCGCGCTTGAACTTGGTGCGGGTGTTGCCGTTGATGGCAGTCGGCACGGTGGTCAGCGTGGTCGGCAGGGTGCCAACGACGCCCACGTTCGGAGCCGTGACGGCGGTGCCGGCAGCGGGTGTCTGAACGGTCTGGGTGAAGACCGTGGTGACGTTGTCGTTCTGCTTCTTCGGGAAGAGGACGCCGCCCTCGATTCCGAAGTAGCCGCCGGTCTGGGCGGCGGCGGGCGAAGCGACGACAATCGCCGCTCCAGCCGCAAGTAGGTACATGCGCATCGTTTGATCTCTCTCTTTATTGCGAAGATGCGACCGGCCAACTGGTCTGGCGGAAAATGGCTCCCGATTGCTGTGGGTCTAAACTCAGGAAAGCCGGAGAGTGATGCATTTCTGCAACGCTTTTCAGGACCAGATTCTGCTGCTGGCAGGAACGCCACGCGCCGCCTGTCTTGCGCACATCGATGGTCTTCCCATTTGAGAAGCAAGACGATGCAAGGACTTGGCACTCAACCCCGGGCAAGAAGCCGCGCCATCGCTGCGCTTCTCGCAATGCTTTACGGGGTCCTTGCAGGGTTCAGCGTCATTCCGGCGGCCGCGGAGGCGCGCGGAACGACTGCCTTCGAGATCCTCGGCCGCCAGCCCGCGCTCGCCATTGCGACCAGCGGCGGCAAGCAGGTTGCCAAGGCCAAGCGCCCGGCGCCCGAGCCGTTCCTTACTCCCTCGACCACCACGCCGACCGTCCTCTGCGATCTTCGCCCGCACCTTACTGAGGGCCGCGAACCGTCGGCCCGCGGAACGGCACGGATCTCCCTTCCCTATCGTGCGCGGGCCCCTCCCGCCGTCTGATCGTCCCCGACCCGAACACGATCAGACACGCCGGGGCCGCTGTGCCCACGGCAGCAAGGGAAACTATCATGTCCACGCAAGCCATCCGGCTGACCGCCCTCCACTATGATGTGGAGCGCGCCATCTCGCGCGAACTCTCCAAGTCGCGTCCCAATGCACTTCGGCTGTTCCGGCTCCGCCGGACCAAGGGCCTGCTCAAGGATCGCTTCAGGCGGCTGATCCGCCGCGCCTGAGCGCGGGACCTTCCGCAACCAGCTGAATCAATCAGGCGCGAGCGGGCACGGACCCGCTCGCGCCCAAGCCACGAGTATGTTCATGACCACCGAAACCGGGCGCGCCAGAGTGGCGGACGACCCCGACGCTCTCGCGCGTCTCGACGAATTGCTGACTGCCTACCCCGACCTTCCGCCTTCGACGACGCAGGAGGTCGGAATTCTGCTCAAGGGCCTCGGTCCGCTCGATACGGGGCTGCTCTCGGCGAATGCCGCCGCCTGGGCTAAGGCGGAGCGCTTTCGCAGCGACCATCCCGCCATCTTCCGCGCCAGTTGGAAGCTTCGCTTGCTGTGGTTCGCGCTCACCATCGCCTTCATCCTCTTCGTCGTCCTGCTGTGGGATGTGGCGCTGGACTGAGGCGGATGCCGGGGCGGGCGGGCACATGCGCCCGCTCCGGCAAATTACTTGCGAAGTAGGACTTCGCATGATTGGCTAACCCAAGGGGTTCGTCTGAATTGCTTTCCGTTTATCCAGCCTCGGAGCAGGCGGCTGCATTGGGGTTCTGCAAAACGAGGGCGGGGCGACGGCGCGACACCCCCGCCACCTATGAACTTCGTGAACTTCGTGAACTTCGCCGCGATCAGGCGTTCCCGCCCGAGCCGTATTTGCTCTCGATGAAGCGGCCCTGGGTCTGGAAGGCGTCGAGGTCGCGCTTGGCGAGCCGCGCGCTGACGTCGCCGAGTGCCGACCGGCTCGCCGTCAGTCCCTCGACCAGCCGCTGGTCGATCGTCTTGCCCTCGGCATCGGCTTCGGCACGGTAGGCGGGGGGCACGTTGGCGTAGCGGTCGATGAGGCCAGGCAGGTGCACGCTCATCAGCCGCCGCGCTTCCTGCGCGTCGGGGTCGTGGACGTCGGTCCGGGCGAGGGTCTGGCGGAGCGTGCCGAGCTCGGCGCTGATCGAATCGACAACGTTCTGCGCCGGAGCGGGGAGGGCACGGCGGTTCTGGTAGAGGTAGCTTCCGAACCGCTGCACCATCGCGTCGTTGGGCAGGTCGGCGGGGACGGTCGGCGCGGTCGCGTCCTTCAGCACATCGTGGAAGAAGATCGCCATCGCCAGCGCGCCCGCGAGGCCGACCGCGGCGAGGAAGCCGAACATGCCGATCGGCATGAACAGGCCGACGATGATGGTCAGCACGCTGATCACCAGCACGATCATCGCCGCCTTGCTCAGCGCGCGGCCGGTCCGCTCGAGCTTCAGCCGCCGTTCGCGCCCGGCCTGCAGGGCGAGCGGCCCTTCCTTCTCGTCGATGACCGTCATCACCCGCTCGAAGCGGGCGAGCGCGCGTCCGACCTTGTCCTCGCTCTCGCTCACTTGGCGTCGAGCGCGGTGAAGGCGGGTGCCGCCTCGAGCCGGCCCTGGCTCGCTCCCTCAGCCCGGGCGATGTAGCCGCGGCTCTTCTCGACCTCGTTGCCGAGCGTGTTGACCGTCTGCTTCATGTTCTCGAGCGCCTTCAGCTTGAAGGTGTCGATCGAATCCATCGTGTCGTAGATGTTCTGGAACGCCCGCTGCAGCGTCTCAAGCGGGATGGTCGAGCTCGCCGCCTGCTCGTGGATCGCCGCCGACTGGGTCTTCAGCATCGAGCCGGTCGAGTCGATCATGTTGGCGGTAGTCGTGTTGAGCGCGCCGATCTGCTCGAGCACCAGTTTCTGGTTGGTCAGTGCCTGCGCGACGGTCACAGCGGTGCGAAGCGCCGCCACCGTGGTGGTCGAGGCGCGGTCGACGCCCTTCACCAGCTCGACATTGTTCTTCTTGACGATGTCGAGCGCGAGATAGCCCTGCACCGTGACCGCCATCTGGGTGAGGAGATCGGTGGTCCGCTGGCGGGTGTAGAAGAGCGCGGTCTCGCGGATCGCCTTCGCCTTGGCCGGTTCGGTCGCGTCGAGTTCGTTGGCCTTGTCCTCGAGCTTGGCATCGAGCGCCTTGGAGATGTGGATCATCTGCTCGAGCCGATGCATCGTCTTCCACAGGTTGGCGCGCTCGGTGTCGATCGCCGCATTGTCCATCAGCAGCTCGTCCTTGCCGTTGGCCAGGCTTCCGAGGATCTGCTGGATGTGGGTCTGCGAGCTGCGATACTTGTCGAAGTAGCGGTCGATCCGGTTGCCCATCGGGATGATCCCGAGGAACTTGCGGGGCACGCTCGCGCCCTTGGGATCGAGTGCCTCAACCGTCCGCCGAAGCTCGGTGAGATCGGCGCCGATGCCCGTGTCCTTGTCGATCGCCTTCACCGGCCGGTCGAGGAAACGGTTGGAGGCGCCCGCCGCCTCGGCGATCTCCTTCCGGCCCATCGCGGTCAGCTGGTCGACTTTCTTGCCGAACTCAGGGCTGTTTGCATCCAGCGCGACCAGTTCCGACACGAAGCTGTCGACCTTGCTCTCGAGTTCGGTCCGCTCGCCATCCTTGAGCGGCACGAGGCCAGCGGCCTCCTGCGCCACCACGGGCTGCAGCACTTCGGGCGGCTCCAGCTTGAGCTTGGTCGCGGTGGTGGTCTCGGCTGCGGTCGTCGCCATCATTCTCCCCTTCTCGAGCACCGTCATGGCGGTGGACCCGCCACGGCGCAAGAAGCTCACTGTATTGTAGGTCTAGCACAGTGACGCTTCAAGACGGCAGCGCGTCAACGGCACGTTAACCGCATCTTCAAGGACTTCGCTCACCTTGTTGGTCGTAGAGCGGACGCAACCGTTCCCACTTTTCCGCGAGGAACCGAATGCTGCGACTGCTTAAGAAGCTCCGGCGCGACGAGCGGGGCAACATCCTGATCATCACTGCGGCGGCCATGCCGCTGCTGCTGGCAGGGGCCGGGCTCGCCACCGACACGATCCAATGGGCGCTGTGGAAGCGCCAGCTCCAGCGTGCCGCCGACTCCGCCGCCATCGCCGGAGTCTACGAGCGCAACGCTACAGCAATGGGCGCGGATACGGGCGTCGTCGCCGCGGTCAATCGCGACCTCGCCCTCAACCAGCATGCCGGAATCCTGCTCGGATCGCCTGAAGTCGACACCTCGATCGAGGATACGCCGGCACCCGATCGGCGGACCAACCAGGTCGAAGTGACTCTCAAGTTGCAGAAGGCGCTGCCGTTCAGCTCCTTCTTCATGAGCGCGGCGCCGGTGATCACCGTCAGGGCCCGCGCGGCGAGCGTGCCGGGGGCCGGCGAATATTGCGTGATCGCGCTCGACAGCCGCGACGTGGTCGGCGCCGACATCGGCGGCAGCACGACAGTCGATCTGGGCAACTGCTGCCTGATCGCCAACAGCACGCACAGCAACCAGGCCTTCAAGAACACCGGCGACGGCTCGACCGTCACGGCGGGCTGCATCGCGGCCGTTGGCGGCGTCGAATATTCCAAGTCGGCCAACTGGAAGGTGAAGAACTACTATCCGTACAGCGAGCCGGCGGCGGATCCCTATGCCAATCTTCCAACGCCGACGAGCGCGAATTGCGACGGCTCCCCGATCACCATCTCGTCCAAGCAGGCGGATTACCCGATCGACCGGGCGGCTTCCGGTGAGGACACCGGCAAGATCATCTGCATCAATGGCGGGTTCGACGTGAAAGGGGCGCTGACGCTTGGCGCCGGTACCTACGTCATCAACACGAGCAGCGACAAAGACGACCTGACGATGAACACGACGGGTGCCAGCATCACCTGTGACGGCTGCACCATCATCATGACCAACTTCACCAACCGGGCCCAGACCGGCAACTTCCGGTTCACCGGTGGAACCCTCAACGTCAAGGCTCCGACGGGAGACGGCGAGCCTTACAAAGGTGTCGCGCTCTACCAGGACCGTATGGCCACCGATGATGGCAAGCGCGGGACGAACCACGTCAACGGCAACAATACGTCCGGCATTCAGGGCGTGATGTACATGCCCAATCGCTCCCTGCTCTATAACGGCGGCGGCGGCGTCGCGCAGCAGAAGTGCATGCAGATCGTCGCGCGCCGGGTCGACTTCACCGGCAACAGCGGCTTCAAGATGGGCAGCACCTGTGGCGGGGCCGGGATCACCGGCCAGACCGGTGGCGGCTGGCTCGTCAGGCTGGTCGCGTGATGCGCCCGCTACGTCATCTTGGCCGCGACGAGCAAGGTGCCGCGATCATCGAGCTCGCACTCTGCGCACCGATCCTGGCCGCACTCGTCATGGGCGCCTCCGACCTCGGCCTTGCCTACAGCCGCAAGCTTGCGCTCGAGCAGGGCGCGCAGCGTGCGGTCGAAAAGGTCATGCAGACGACCCAGCTGGCGACGGTGCAGACGACCATTGCCGACGAGGTCGCGCTTCAGGCCGGCGTGAATGCCAGCCAGGTCACCGTCACTTTCCCAAAATATTGCGATGGTCGCAGATTGCCCGACAAAGGCCGTGACGCCGACGGCTTCGCCATCGGCTCCTGCGAAGCCGGCGAGAAAGCATCGCACTACATCCAGGTCGACGTGCACGAAGAATATGACCCCCTGTTTCCGACCATCCCGATCGGGGTCAAGCTCGCCAACGGGAACTATCTGGTCACCGCGTCGGCAGGAATGAGGACGAAATGAGCAAGCCCTCCGTCATTCGCGATAACAGTGGTGCAACGACCGTGGAAATGGCGTTCGCCTTTCCCGTATTCATCGTCATGGTCTGGATGATGGTCCAGGCCGGGCTGGTGTTCCGCGCGAATTCGGGCATCCAGCATGCGCTCGGGCAGGGCGCACGCTTCGCGACGCTTTACCCCACCCCTGCTGACACCAAGATCGACGAGGCGATGAACGCCGCGGTTTACGGCATTGGCCCGGGCGTATTCGCCACCACCGTCACCGATGTTCCCGCCGACGGCTACAAGGACCTTCGGGTTACCTACACCCAGCCGACCGACCTCCTGCTCTTCAAGGGGCCGACGATCACCGTCACCAAGTCGAAGCGGGTGTGGATTGCTGGCGGGCTGAGGACGGCGTCAGGCAGCGGGGCTGGAAGCGAACTGTCGCCAGGCACCCCTGCGCCGTCGCCGACTTCGCCGACGACGCCCACCACGCCGACGACTCCGACGACTCCGACGACGCCGGTTCCGTCACCCACGCCGGCTCCGGCTCCGGCCCCATTGCCGACACCCACCCCGACGCCGACTCCCACTCCAACGCCGACTGTCACTCCGACGCCAGCACCTGCGCCAGCACCAGCGCCAGCTCCGGCACCGTCGCCCGGCAACAGCGGGAACAGCAACGGACAGGGCAACAACGGAAACAATGGGAACGTCAATTGCACCAAGTCGAACGGAAAGGCGTGCTAGCGGGCTGACCGCGCCGCGAAGAAGCTGGTGATGGCGTGCCTGACCTCGTCGGAGGTCAGGCGCTCCGAGAAGTGACCATTCTCCCACTCCATCCGCTCGAGGATCTCGTCGTGTGCCTGGCCGCGTAGCAGCCGCTGGGTAAGGCGTACCGCCTCGGTCGGGCGGGACAGAAGCATGGCGACCACTCGGTCGAGGGTCTCGCCCAACGTTCCTCCGGCCGCGCGATGGGTGACGAGGCCGAAGCGTTCGGCCTCGTCGACGCCGAAGGCCTCGCCGAGCAGGAGGTACTTCGCCGCGAGCTGACGCCCGGCAAGGCGCGGGAGGATCAAGGAGCTGGCAGCCTCGGGCACCAGGCCAAGCTCGGTGAAGGGCATCTTGAAGCGGGTGCCTTCCTCCGCGACGACCAGGTCGCAGTGGAACAGCATGGTGGTGCCGATCCCGACCGCATTGCCGTGAACGGCGGCGATCAGCGGCACCTTGTTGGTCGCGAGTGCACGCAGCAGACGCCACACCGGAATGTCGGTCTGCCCGTCCTGCGGCATCTCCTTCATGAAGTCGGCAAGGTCGTTGCCGCCGGTGAAGTCGACGCCTTCGCCCTCGAGGGTAATGACCCGCAACTCCGGATCGTCCTGTGCGCTGGAGATGGCGTCGGCGAGAGCGGCATACATTGCCACGGTAATGGCATTGCGGCGCTCGGGCCGGTTCAGCGCGATTCGCAGGTGAGGTCCGCGACGTTCGATGAGGACATGTTCGGTCATGGACGCTGTTGTGCCGCCCCGCTAAGCGCAGGGCAACCGCACTCGAGGATCATAGAAGCCATGAAGTTCTTCGCCGATACCGCCGATCTCGCCGACATCCGGGAGCTGATGGACAGCGGTCTCCTCGATGGCGTGACCACCAACCCGAGCCTGATCATGAAGTCGGGCGGCGACTTCATCGAGACGGTGACCGAGATCGCGCGCATCTGCCCCGGCCCGGTCTCCGCCGAGGTGGTCGCACTCAATCATGCCGAAATGATGCGCGAAGCCGAGGTGCTTCGGAAAATCGCCGAGAACATCACCATCAAGGTCCCGCTGACCCTCGACGGGCTCAAGACCTGCAAGGCGCTGAGCGGCGAGGGGACGATGGTCAATGTGACTTTGTGCTTCTCGGCCAACCAGGCATTGCTCGCCGCCAAGGCGGGAGCGACCTTCGTTTCGCCGTTCGTCGGTCGTCACGACGACGTCGGCTATCCGGGCATGGAGCTCATCGCCGACATCCGGATGATCTACGACAATTACGATTTCGGCACCGAAATCCTGGTCGCCAGCGTCCGTAATCCGATCCACGTCCACGAGAGCGCCAAGCTCGGCGCCGACGTGATGACCGCGCCGCCCTCGGTCATCAAGGCGCTTTTCAACCATCCGCTGACCGACAAGGGCATCGCCGGCTTCCTCAAGGACTGGGAAGCGACCGGGCAGAAGATCGGCTGATCAAGGGCACTGGACGTTAACCTTCCCGCGCCTAGACTTGCGGCATGGGACAACTCCTCTCCTTCGAGGATCATGCACTCGCCCGCCTCCGCGCGCGCGCCGAGGCGGCCGAGGAAGCGCGCGAGGACCTGCTCGCCTTTGCTCGCGGGCAGAGCGGGGCCGTCGCGGCCATCCACCAGGCGGTATTGGCCGGGATGGAGGCATCCAGCTTCGAGCATCTGCTGCACATCGTGGTGCAGGAATGGCCGCTGATTCTCGGGCTTGATGCGGTCGCGCTCGGGCTGATCGTCGGCAAGCGCGGCTTCCGGGTCGACAGCAGCGGGGTGCAGCATACCGAGGCGGCGCTGCTCCGGCAGTGGCTCGCCGCTGCAGAGCCCGTCGAGCTTCGCACCGTGATCCGCGGTCATGCCCTGTTCGGACCGGCCTGCGACCTCATTCGCGCGGAAGCCCTGGTACGCCTGCCCGATGCGCTGCCCGAGACCCTGCTCCTGCTCGGCCAGCGCGAGGAGCAGCCACTCGACGCGCGTCACGGGTCCGAACTGCTGCTGTTCCTCGGCGCGGCGCTTGGCGCTATGCTCCGCCGGTGGACGCTGATCGACTGACCGAGACGCGGGCGCTTGCCGTCCGCTTCGACCAAGTGCTTCGGCTCGATCGGCGGCGCAGCCCGCACACCGCACGCGCCTACGTCGCCACCGCGCATCGCCTGATCGACTTCCTTTCCGGCTACCATGGCGAACCGCCGAGCCCGTCTTCGCTGCTCGCCCTGCCGCCCGCCGATCTTCGGGCCTTCCTGGCAGCCCGGAGAGGCGAGGGGCTCGGTCCCGCGGCCGCAGCGCGCGAGATGTCCGCCGCCCGTGCCTTCCTGCGCTTTGCCGCCGAGCAGCAGGGGGAGATTCCGGCCCTGCCCAAGGTCCGGGCTCCCAAGCGCCCACGAACCCTCCCACGTCCCGCGGCGCCCGCCGACGCGGTCGCACTCGCCGAGGAGACCGGGGCGATGGCACGGTCAGAGTGGATCGCCGCTCGCGATACCGCGCTGCTGCTCCTACTCTACGGATCGGGCCTGCGGATTTCCGAAGCCTTGGCCCTGCCCGCCAGCGTCCATCCGCTCGGCGGGACCGTTCGCGTTCTGGGCAAGCGCGGCAAGACGCGCGTGGTGCCGGTCCTTCCGCTCGTCGCCGCGGCCGTCACCGATTATGTCCGGCTCTGTCCGTGGCCGCTGGAGCGCGACCTGCCGCTGTTCCGCGGCGCCAAGGGCGGACCGCTCAGCGCCGACGTGGTCCGCCGGGCGGTGGCGCTGGCGCGGCGCCAGCTCGGGCTTGACGACCGGCTGACGCCACATGCGCTTCGCCACAGCTTCGCGACTCATCTGCTCGCCGGGGGCGCCGACCTGCGCACGCTTCAGGAATTGCTCGGGCATGCGAGCCTGTCATCGACCCAGATCTACACGGCGGTGGACGCCGCGCATCTGCTCGACGTCTACCGGACCGCGCATCCGCGAGCGTGATCGGGGTCGTCGAGACGGCGACACTGTGTGGGGATTCAGGACCAGCCGCCTCGACAGTCCCGGACTGAAGGGGAGGGGCTTAACGGGGCGCTAAACAGCCGAATTGGTCCGAATGGCCCTCAGCCAAACGGCCGAAAGCTCATCCATTTCGGATCACTCATCCGGCTGGAAGCGGATCACCCGCCAGACATAGCCGACCAGCAGCACGACCAGGATGGCGTTGCTGACGGGCCCGAGCCACTCGTCGACCTCGGTGAACTGACCGCGCAGTTCGTAGCCCGCAAAGGCGAGGGCGGCGGTCCAGCCGGCCGTGCCGATGGTCGAGGCGATGCAGAAGGTCTTGAACCGCATCTTGAGCAGCCCGGCCGGAACCGAGACGAGGCTCCGAACCGTCGGGAGCATGCGCCCGAGAAAGACGAAGAAGGTGCCGTTCGCCTTGAACCAGCGCTCGGCTCGCTCGACCTCCTCCCAGTTCATGGTGACCCAGCGACCGTAGCGGTCGATCAGCGGCTTCAGGCGAATGATCCCGAGGGCGCGGGCGGCAAGGTACCAGACGATGTTGCCGAGCATCGCGCCGGCAGTCCCGCTGGCGATCACGCCGCCAAGGCTCATGCTGCCCTTGGCCGCGGCAACGCCCGCAACCGGCATGATCACCTCCGAGGGGATCGGCGGGAAGACCGTTTCGAGGAACATCAGGAACCCGACCGCAAGGTAGCCGGACTGCTCGATCATGCGGATGACCCAGTCACCCACGGGTGTTAGCTTCCCTGGCGAGCTTGGCCTCGATCGCGTCCCAGATGAGCGAGGCGCTGTCGATCCCGTCGAAGCGGTCGAGCGCCACCAGCCCGGTCGGCGAGGTCACGTTGATCTCGGTCAGCATGCCGCCGATCACGTCGATCCCGACGAATAGCAGGCCGCGCGCCTTGAGCTCGGGGCCGAGCGCGGCGCAGATCTCGCGCTCGCGGGCGCTGAGCTCGGTGCGGTGAGCGGTCCCGCCCGCCGCGAGGTTCGATCGGATCTCGCCGTCGCCGGGCACCCGGTTGATGGCGCCGATCGGCTCGCCGTCGACGAGGATGATCCGCTTGTCGCCCTCGCTGACTGCCGGAAGGAAGGCCTGCGCGATGAAGGGCTCTTTCCATACATCCGAGAAGAGTTCGGCGAGCGCCTTGAGATTGCTGCCGTCGCGGCCGATCCGGAACACCGCCGCGCCGGCATTGCCATGCAGGGGCTTGAGGACGATCTCGCCGTGGCGCGCATGGAAAGCGGTCAGTTCGTCGAGGCTGCGTGTGATCAGCGTCGACGGCATGAAGCGCGCGAAGTCGAGCACGAACAGCTTTTCGGGCGCGCTCCGGACGTTGGCGGGATCGTTCACCACCAGCGTCCTGCCCTCCAGCCGCTCGAGCAAATGCGCCGCGGTAATATAAGCGATGTCGAACGGAGGATCCTGGCGCATGAGAACGACGTCGATGTCTTCGACCAAATCGATGACGACCGGCGGCTCGGCGGTGAAGTGGCCACCGTCCACCCGCTGCACCCGGATCGGAGTCGCAAGCACCCGCACCCGCCCATCCTCGTAGGTGAGGGCGTCGGCGGAGTAATGGAACAGGCTTGCTCCCCGTGCCTGCGCGGCAAGCATCAGCGCGAAGGTTGAGTCGCCGGCAATGTTGATGGATTCGAGCGGATCCATCTGGACCGCGACGCGCAGGGTCATGATTGCTCCCAGGGATGGCTGGCCCGCCCCTTAGTGGGATGCTCGGCTCCTGTCATCCGTTCCACACGTCGACCAGATGCCGCGGCCAGCGGCGCGGGACCATCAGGACGACGTCGATCCGGACGCTGTCCGCCTTGCCGAGGAATCGCGGCAACAGGAGATTGGCGGCATCGGCAACGCGGCGGAGCCGCTGCCGATCGAGCGCGATCTCGGCCTGCGCCATGCTGCTGCGGGCCTTGACCTCGACGAAGGCAAGGACCGAGCCGCGCCGGGCGATCAGGTCCACTTCGCCAAGCCTGGTCTTCACCCGTCGCCCGAGGATCGTCCAACCCTTGAGCCGCAGATACCATGCGGCGAGCGTCTCCGCCCGCCGTCCACGTTGTTCGGCCTGGGCGCGGTCAGGGCGCGACGGGCGTCTCCGGAAGAGGGCAGCGCAGGTAGAGGGTCGACTTCTTGTCGGGTCCGACTTCGCGCATCCGGTCCGCCGAGACTCGCTCCACCCGGCGCACTTCCTCTCCGGTCACCTGCTCCTCGTCGCCGCCACCCTCGGCGTAGGCGATCTGGTGCCGTTCGAGGGTCGTTCCGTCGAGCGACCAGCGGCCGGTCACCTCGCCCTGCAGATACTGGCCGTCGGCCTGGTAGAAGAGCGCCTGCCAGCTCGCGCAGCCTTCCATCTGCTCGCCCTTGTCGGTGTCGGCCACCCACAGGCCCTTGAGCCAGTCTGCCGACGGGGCTTTGACCGTAGCGCTTGCTGCGGCTCGACGGGGTGAGGATGCGGTCCGCGGACGGGTTGCAGGCGGCGCGGCGGCAAGGAGGAGTGCGGTGAGGATCATTTCGCAAGCTGTAACGCACGCTCGTAAACGAGTTTCCGTTTGATCCCAAGCTGCTGCGCCACTGTTGCAGCGGCGCGGCTGGGGCTCTCCGTGAGCATCGCCTGCCTGAGGGCTTCGTCGAGCTGGTCGGCACTCGCTGCCTCGGGCGGCGCCGGCGGAGCGATCACGATCACGATCTCTCCCCGGGGCGGGGCCTCCCCATAGCGCGCCGCCAATTGGCCTAAACTGCCGGTGCGGCATTCCTCGTGCATCTTGGTCAGCTCGCGGGCGACCGCCGCGTCGCGGTCGCCGAGACCGTCGGCAAGCGCCTTGAGCGAAGCCGCGAGGCGTGGGCCGCTCTCGTAGAGCACGAGGGTGGCCCTGACCGCCGCCACCTCTGCGATCGCGTCGGCCCGTGCCTTCTCCTTGGGTGGGAGAAAGCCCAGGAAGAGGAAGCGATCGGTCGGAAGACCCGCGAGCGTCAGAGCGGCGACGGCGGCGCAGGGACCGGGAATGGTGACGACCTCGTGTCCGGCTGCCCGGGCATCGCGCACGAGCTTGTAGCCCGGATCGCTGATGAGGGGCGTGCCTGCGTCGCTGACGAGAGCGATTGCTTCCTCGCCGAGGCGCGCGACGATCGCCGCCCGGTCGGCCTCGTCGCTGTGATCGTTGTAGGTCCGCATCGGCGGTCGCGGCTCAACCCCCGCGACCAGCCGCGCCGAGACCCTTTTGTCCTCCGCCAGGATCAGGCTGGCGCGCGCAAGCGTGTCGGCTGCACGTGGCGACAGATCGCCCAAGTTGCCGATCGGGGTGGCAACGATGTAGAGGCCAGGGCGCAGGGGCTCGGACATGCGTGGAGGCGTCATGGCAATCTCTTTCTCAGCGGCGCTGGGCAGGCGCCACCTTCTTGTCGCGACGCTCGCCGCCAGCCTGCTTGCCGGCTGCGCGACCCGTCCTGGTGGACGACCCGTCGCGCCCGGCGCTCCCAAGGTCAACCGGGTCGCGGTGCTGGTTCCGATGAGCGGGGGTGACGCGGTCGTCGGCCAGGCGCTCGGCAATGCCGCCAGACTGGCCTTGTTCGACAGCAAGAGCACGGCATTCGAGCTGAGCTTGTTCGATACTGCGGAGGCGGGAGCGGCCGTCGCGGCGTCGCGGGCCATCGCCGGCGGCAACGACCTCATTCTCGGCCCGTTGCTGTCGGAGGACGTGCGCCAGGTCACGCCGATTGCCCAGCGTGCCCGAGTCCCGGTGATCGCCTTCAGCAACGATGCGAGCGCCGCGGCGCCTGGCACCCATATCCTCGGCTTCACCCCCAATCAGGCGATCGAGCGCGTAGTCGCTCAGGCTGCCTCGTCCGGCGCACGGCGCTTCGCCGCGCTTGTTCCGACCAGCACCTACGGCCAGCGCTCGGCGCAGGCCTTCGCGGTGGCGGTCCAGCGGGCGGGAGGACAGGTCGTCGGTATCGAGACCTACGCGAGGTCCGAGGACGCCCGCGGCGCGGCCCGTCGTCTCGGCTCGCGACCCTATGACGCGGTTCTCGTTGCCGACTCGCCTCGTTCGGCGGCGCTTGCCGCTCCCGCCATTCGCTCGGGTGCGCGCATCCTCGGCACCGAATTGTGGGCCTCGGGCAACCCCGGCAGCACCGCTCGCCTGCGCGGCTCCTGGTATGCCGCTCCGACTCAGGGCCGCTGGAGCCAGTTCGTGCAGCGCTACCGGGCGCGCTACTCGAGCGCGGCGCCGCCACGGATCGCAAGCCTCGGCTATGATTCGGTGCTCCTCGCGGTCCGCGCCTCGCGCAACTGGCCGGTCGGGCGCCGCTTTCCGGTGGGTGCCATCGCCGACCGCGAGGGTTTTGCCGGAGTCGACGGGATCTTCCGCTTCCGGTCCGACAATGTCGCCCAGCGCGCCTTCGAGGTGCGCAGCGTGACCGCGACCGGATCAACCCTCGTCTCTCCGGCGCCCACCTCCTTCCCTTGAGGGACTAGCCAAGCGCAAAAACGTGAGTCATTCTTCCCCGGCAACAACTTACGGGGGGCCGAAAGATGTTCACGGGAGCGTTGATGGTGATGGCCGCCGCCGCGGCTCAGGCGGATGGATCGGTGCAGCGCAAGGCGTTCATCGCCTGCCTGCGGACAGCGGTGACCAAGGCACAGGACGAGAAGAAGACCGCCGCCGACTTCGAAGGCATGGCCCGCGCCGAGTGCGGTGCCCAGCTCAGCGCCTTCCGGGGGGCGCTGGTCAGCTTCGATATTCGCAACGGTCGTCCGCGCAAGCCCGCGGAGACTGACGCCGACAGCCAGATCGGCGACTATATCAGCAGCTATTCGGAACGCGTCACGCCGCCGAGCTGAGGATCCGCGACCAGCCCGAGGATGGTGTCGAGCAGCAGTCGGCCAGCCGGCGTCGTGCGGAGCCGTGCGCCGGCCCACTCCAGGTGACCGCTCGCGACCAGCCGTTCGACTGCCGCACGATCGAGCAGTTGTGACAGGCCGAAGCGGTCGGCGATCGCTTCCGGATCGATGCCTTCGGCGAGCCGCAGGCCCATGACCAGTGCCTCGTCGGCGGCCTCGATCGGCGACAGGGGCGCTTCCTCGACCATGCCGTGGCCATTGCGCGCCATGCCCGAAAGAAAGTTCTCGGGCTTGCGATGGCGAACGGTTCGCTCGCCGAGGCGTCGGCCGTGCGCGCCTGGACCCACGCCGACATAGTCGCCGTAGCGCCAGTAGGTGAGGTTGTGGCGGCTCTCCTCACCCGGCCGCGCGTGATTGCTGATCTCGTAGGCAGGCAGACCCTGGGCTTGAGTCAGCGCGGCGGTCAGCTCGAACAGGTCCGCGGCAGCGTCGCTGTCGAGCGGAGCGAGCTTGCCCGCGGCATGAAGCGCGGCGAAGCGCGTGCCCGGTTCGATCGTCAGCTGATAAAGCGAGAGATGGCCGGTCCCGAGCGAAAGCGCCCGGCCGAGCATCGAGCGCCATTCCTCGGCGCTTTGCCCCGGCAAGGCATAGATGAGGTCGAAGCTGACGCGGGCGAAGTGCCGCTGCGCGACGTCGAGTGCTGCCAATCCTTCGCGGGCAGAATGGGCACGGCCGAGGAAGCGCAGTGCATTGTCGTCGAGCGACTGGAGGCCGAGGCTCACCCGGTTGACTCCCGCAGCAGCGAGGTCGGCAAATCGCTCGGCCTCGACGGAGGACGGGTTGGCTTCGAGCGTGACTTCGAGCTCGTCGTCCACCTCCCAGTGCTTCTTCGCCGAAGCGATCAGTGCTTCGGCGGTGACCGGGTGCATCAGCGAGGGCGTGCCGCCGCCAAAGAAGATGCTGGTCAGCCGCCGTCCGGGCAGCAGAGCCGCCTCATGAGCAAGGTCGGCGAGCAGCGCATCGCGCCACGCATTCTGGTCGATGCTGTCGCGAACGTGGCTGTTGAAGTCGCAATAGGGGCATTTGCTGACGCAGAACGGCCAGTGGATGTAGAGCGCTAGGTCCGAAGCCATGCCACCAGTTGCTCGAACGCCTGGGCGCGATGGCTCATCGCATGCTTGGCCTCGGGCGCCATCTCGCCGAAGGTCAGTTCGTGGCCGTGAGGAACGAAGACCGGATCGTAGCCGAACCCGTTGTCGCCGCGCGGCGGCCAGACGAGGTGACCGAAGACCTTGCCCTCGAAGCTCTCGATCCGCCCGTCGGGCCAGGCGAGCGAGAGGGCGCAGGTGAAGTGCGCGTCGCGTCCCGCTTCCTCGCCGGCCGCCCGAAGCGCCGCTTCGACCTTTTCCATCGCGTGACCGAAGTCGCGTCGTCCGCTCTCGTCCTCGGCCCAGCGCGCCGAGTGGATCCCCGGCTGGCCGTTCAGCGCGTCGACGCTCAGCCCGCTGTCGTCGGACAAAGCGGGAAGGCCGCTGAGATCGGCCGCGGCCCGCGCCTTGAGCTCGGCATTGGCGACGAAGCTCGTCCCGGTCTCCTCGGGCTCGGGGAGGTCCAGTTCGGCCGCGCCGACACACTCGATCCCGAACGGCGCCACCAGCGCGCGGATCTCGCGCAGCTTGCCCTCATTGTGGGTCGCGATGACCAGCTTCGGGCCGACGGGGGTCACCGGCCGCAGGCCCTGCGCTGCGCCTCGAAGATCTCGCCGCAGCCGATGCGAGCCAGGCGGAGAAGGCGAAGGAGCCCCTCCTCGTCGAAGGTCGCGCCTTCAGCCGTCAGCTGCGCCTCGACGATCGCGCCGTCGGCGGTGAGCACGAAATTGCCGTCGCTGCCGGCGTTCGAATCCTCGATATAGTCGAGGTCGAGCACCGCCGTGTCATTGTGGAAGCCGCAGCTCACCGCTGCGACCTGGGTGCGGATCGGGTCGGCGCTGAGCTTGCCCATGATCCCGTCGACTGCAAGGCGAAGCGCGACCCAGGCACCCGAGATGGCCGCCGTCCGGGTCCCGCCGTCCGCCTGGATGACGTCGCAGTCGAGCACGATCTGGCGCTCGCCGAGCAGCGACAGGTCGGTGACCGCGCGCAAGCTGCGACCGATCAGCCGCTGGATCTCCTGCGTGCGGCCCGACTGCTTGCCCTTGGCAGCCTCGCGCGCGCCGCGGGTGTGGGTGGCCCTCGGCAGCATCCCATATTCGGCGGTGACCCAGCCCTGGCCCTTGCCGCGAAGGAACGGCGGCACCTTCTCCTCGAGGCTGGCGGTGACCAGCACCCGGGTCTCGCCGAAGCTTACGAGACAGCTCCCCTCGGCATGCTTGGTGAAGCCGGGCTCGAAGCTCAGGGTCCGCATCTGGTCGGGGGCGCGGCCGGATGGGCGCATGGGGTCATTCTCCTGATGATGGTTCGCGAGCGCCCTTACCGGATTGAGGGGCCGTGTCACACCTCCTACATGCTGCCCATGACGCCGCCGCTGCCCGAACTGACGACCCGCATGCGCGACATCTTCGGGCTGGTGGTCGAGGCCTATCTCGATCGCGGACTACCGATCGGGTCGAAGGCGCTTACCGGCTCGGTGAACCTTTCGCCCGCCTCGATCCGCTCGGTCCTGGCCGAGCTCGAGGATCGCGGGCTGCTCACCCATCCGCACACGTCCGCCGGTCGCATCCCGACGGAAAGCGGGCTTCGACTGTTCGTCGACGGGATCATGCAGGCGCATCTGCCGAGCGCGGAGGAACGCGCCGCGATCGAGCATCAGATGCGCGATCGGCCGATCGAGGAAGCGCTCGCTAACGCCACCGCAGCGCTGTCGGGCCTGTCGGCTTGCGCAGGCGTGGTGGTCGCCCCAAAGTTCGAGCGGCGCCTTCGCCAGCTTGCCTTCGTGCCGCTCGGCCCGGGACAGGCGCTCGCGGTGCTGGTCGCCGAGGATGGCAGTGTCGAGAACCGGGTGGTCGATCTTCCTCCCGGAATGTCGGCGCCCGCGCTGGCCGAGGTCGGCCAATTCGTTTCCGCTCGCCTGACCGGCATGACCCTCGGCGAAGCCGAGGGTCGGCTCCGGCTGGAGATCAAGGAGCGGCGCGAGGCGCTCGATGCCGCTGCTGCAGAACTGGTTGCGACCGGCCTTGCCGAGTGGCGTGACGATGGTCCGGCGAGGCCCGTTTTGATCGTGCGCGGGCAGGCAAATCTCCTCGACGAGGTCGCCGCACTCGACCTCGAGCGGGTGCGCAAGCTGCTTGACGAACTGGAAGACCGGCAGGAAATTGTCCGCCTGCTCGAAAGCGCCCGGGAGGGGGAGGGCTGCCGTATCTTCATCGGATCGGAAAACCGGATGTTCGCCTTGTCGGGTTCAAGCGTCATCGCCGCACCCTATCGGGGAGCGGAGGGCCGGGTGGTCGGAGTGGTGGGAGTCATCGGGCCGACTCGGTTGAACTATGCGCGGATCGTTCCCATGGTGGACTATACAGCGCAGGCACTCACCAGATTGATGGGATAGGAATGAACAAGCTTCACGAAGAGGCCGAGGAAATCCGTGCGGAGACCGCGGAGGATGCTCCCGAATTGCAGGAGCATGACCAGCTCGCCCAGCTTCAGAAGGAGCTGGAGGAGGCTCAGGCCAAGGCACTTTATGCCGCGGCGGAGATCCAGAACGTGCGCCGCCGCTCTGACCAGGAGCGACTGCAGGCGGTCGCCTACGCCAACACCGGCTTTGCCCGCGACATCCTGAGCGTGAAGGACAATCTCGATCGCGCCTTGTCGCATGTGCCCGAGGGTGCGCGCGAGGACGAGCGGTTCAAGGCCTTCATCGAGGGCATCGAGGCGACCTCGCGCGAGCTCGACTCGGTGTTCGCGCGCAACGGCGTGACCCGGATCGAGGCCAAGGGGCAGGCGCTGGATCCCAACAAGCATCAGGCGATGATCGAGATTCCGTCCGATGCGGAAGCCGGCACGATCATCGAGGAGATGCAGGCCGGCTACATGCTCAAGGATCGCCTGCTCCGGCCGGCCCTTGTCGGTGTCGCCAAGGCGGGCTGATCCCCTCCAGGCAGACCTTCAGAGGGGCGGCGCACTCACCCGAGCACGCCGCCCTTCTCGTTAGCGGCCGAACTTCTGCCGCAGGGTAATGCCGACTTCCCGCGGTCGCCCGATGTTGTAGCCGAGGCGAGCCCGCCCGCCACGTTCACGATCGAAGGACAGCAGCGCATTCTCATCGAACAGGTTGTTGGCGTAGACCTGCACGCCAAGCCCGCTGTCGAAGTCGATGCCGGCCGAGAGGTTCACCAGATCGTAGGCCGGCAGCAGCAGGTTGACCCGCGTCGTGCCGGTGCCCGAAGCCCCATTGAAGGGCAGCCCCGAAACGAAGACCCGCGGATTATTCTCTTGGTCGGCCGGCTGGGTGTAGCGATTGCCGACCCTCTGCCAGCTGGCGCTGACGAACCACTCGCCGCTGTCGCGCAGTCGCCCGCCGTAGGTGGCGGCCGCCGCGAACTGATATTTGGGGACGCTCGGAAGGCGATTGCCGTTGCGAATGCCGGTGGCCGCCGCGAGGTCCGACCGCAAGGTCGTGTCGAACTCGGCCTGGACCATTGATCCCGAGAAGCTCAGGTCGAGACCTTGGGCCGGGCGGACGTTCAACTCGGCCTCGAGACCGCGCGTGTGGGCCTTCTCGACGTTGAACACCACCCGGCTCGAGCAGCTTCCGGCATCCAGCGTCACCTGGAGGTTCTTGATGTCGGTGTAGAAGGCGGCGGCGTTGAACGTCACCGGACCCTTGCTGTACTTGACCCCGCCCTCGTAGTTCCAGAGCGTCTCGTCGTCATAGTTCTGGAAGCCGCCGAACAGCGCCTCGTCGGCGTCCGAGCAGAGCGGAAGGTTGAGCGGGTCATTGACCCCGCCGAGTCGGAAGCCTTTCGCCGCCTGAAGGTTCACGGTCAGATTGCGGTCGGGCTCCCAGGACACGATTGCTCGCGGGCTGAAGCCGTTGGAACTGGTCTTGTCGCCCAGGCGGCGGTCACCGTTGGCGAACAACCCACCCGAGATGAAGTCCCGGCTTTCCGAAAAGTCGTAGAAGCGGCCGCCGCCGGTCACCTTGAGCTGACCGAAGTCGTATGTCGCCTCGCCGAACACAGCCTTCTGCTTGATGTCGTAGGGCAGGTCGGCATTGTAGGGCGAATTGGCGGGGAAGCCGTTGCTGACCGCCGCCGAGGTCCCTGCGCCGAGGACGGCGTCGGTGGCGGCATCGTAGCCCGAGGTCGGGAGGCGCTGCGAGTAGCGACGATCAACCGTCGAATAGAAGCCGCCGACGACCCACTGGAACGGTCCACTGTCGGCTGAGGACAGGCGGACTTCCTGGCTCCACTGCTCAAGACCGGTGGTGTCGACCAGGTTCGATGGCAGGTTCACGGCCGCGGCCGGATAGCCAAGGTCGACCGAGACCGACCCGGTAAGGGCCGAGGCGTCACGGCTCACCAGAATGTCACGGTCGATGTAGCTGGTGATGGACGTGAGCTCGACCGGTCCGAAGTCCGCGCTTGCCGTGAGATCGAAGAGGCGGGTCTTGTCCCGGAATTTCTCTCGCAAGAGCAGATACTGCTCGCGCTCGTCGAAGGTGCGCGAAGGGGTGGTGAACGGATTTGAGTAAAGGTTGAAGATCTCCTGCCGGTTGAAGCCGTCGGCCTCAATCTCCTGCAGCACCACGCGCGGAGTGATGCGGATGGTTTCGACCGGCTGCCAGAGCAGCGACAATCGGACGCCCTTGCGCTGCCCGTCATTGACGTCCTTGCCCGCAGCAGGTCCCACCGCATCGACGAAGCCGGCGAACTTGGTCGCATAGCCGACCACGCGCAGTGCGGCAGTGGCGCCCAGGGGAACGTTGACCGCAGCCTTGAGGTGACCACCCTGATCGCCATCGGCGAGCGTGTTCAGATTGGCCTCGACCAGGCCTTCGGTACGACCGAGCCGGGGCTGGTTGGTGATGTAGCGGATGGTGCCGCCGACGGAGCCAGAACCGAACAGCGTGCCCTGCGGACCGCGCAGCGTCTCGACCCGGTTGAGATCGAACAGATCGAAGTCAGGCGTGAATAGCGACAGCGAGACGACGCTCTCGTCGAGGTAGACGCCGACCTGCTCCTTCACGCCCGGCTGGTCGCGGACGATCTGCCCGGCGGAGACGCCGCGGACGCTGACCTGGCTCTGCCCCGGCCCGAGGTTCTGCACCTGGAGGCCGGCGACGTTGCGGCTGATGTCCTCGATCGTACCCGCGTTGGCGCGCTGGATGTCTTCCTGCGTCTGGGCATTGATCGAGAAGGGGACGTCCTGCACCGTCGACGCGCGCTTGGTGGCGGTGACGATGATGTCTCCGAGTCCGCGCTCATCCTGATCAGGCGACGGGTCGGGGACGGTGGCGGTTGCAGCTTGGGCCTGGCTTTCCTGCGCGGTCTGAGCCGAGGCAGGAGCGACTAGCGCAATGCCAGCGGTGGACGCGAGCAGGGCGCGGGCGGCGAGAGAGTTCAGGCGCATGGTTCCCCCCAATGCAGTTGTGCAACCAAGCGTAACTTTTCAGCGCCGGAGCGGCGAGGGGAAGAGAGCCGCCACATGCTTTTCGTTACGGAGCTGTTGCAATCTGGCGACAGGAAGCCGGTCAGAAAGGAAGGATCGCCTCGATCTCGGGCAGGTCGGCGGCGCGGAGCGGCTTGATGCCACGCCGCTGGAGAAAGCCGTGACGGACGAGCTCCGCCTGCTGCTCCAGTCCGTAGCGGAGGAACGGACGGCCTGGCCGGTAGGAGTAGGCATAGCGGCAAAAGGGGTGTCGCATCAGCGGAAGATAGTATCTGCCGGCCCGCTGCGCCTGCCAGACATGGGTCATCTCGTGGATGAAGAGGCCCTGCAGATTCCACTCGGCGGTGGCGAAGTCCTCGCGCCAGTGCGCATCTTGGGGATGAAAGTGGATGTGGCCACATGGGGCCATGACGATGCCCTTGGGCTGGAACGGCCACCACTTGCGCCGGACAAGCCGCACCGACCCGTAATCGACGGCCTCACCGAACACCGAGCGGGCCATCTCGACCTCCCCGGTGGTCAGCGGGCGTTCAGGGCTGCTCGTCGTCATGGGTCGTGAAACTCTTGGCAAGCCATTGGAGCCTCGCTAACGCATCGGCAAAGACAACCTGAAGGGAAGAATGATGAGCGAGACTGCCGAGCGCGTGAAGAAGATCGTTGTCGAGCACCTGGGCGTCGAGGCCGAGAAGGTGACCGAGGAAGCGAGCTTCATCGACGACCTGGGCGCCGACAGCCTCGACATCGTCGAGCTCGTCATGGCCTTCGAGGAAGAATTCGGTGTCGAGATCCCCGACGACGCGGCGGAGAAGATCACCACCGTCAAGGATGCGATCGACTACATCGACCAGAATCAGGGCTAAGTCCCCGTTGGGGGCTTCGCCGAGGCGATAGGAACAGGCTCGGCGTCGCCGGGCCTGTTCTTGTATTCGGAAGGGAAGTTTATGCGTCGTGTCGTGGTCACGGGTCTGGGTTTGGTGACGCCGCTTGGGAGCGACGTCGAGACCACCTGGAAGAACATCCTTGCGTCCAAGAGCGGCGCCGGGCCGATCACGCGCTTCGACACCACCGCCCACAAGTGCAAGATCGCCTGCGAAGTGAAGCCGGCTGATCATGAATATGGCTTCGATCCGGGCAAGCGGGTCGACCACAAGATCCAGCGGCAGGTCGATCCGTTCATCGTCTTCGGGCTCGATGCCGCCGGGCAGGCGCTCGAGGATGCCGGTCTGACCGACATGCCCGACGCAATGAAGCTTCGTGCAGGCTGCTCGATCGGCAGCGGGATCGGCGGCCTTCCGGGAATCGAGATCGAGAGCCTGGTTCTCGCCGAAAAGGGCCCGGGCCGGGTCTCTCCTCACTTTGTCCACGGCCGGCTGATCAACCTCATCTCGGGCCAGGTCTCGATCAAGTACGGCTTGATGGGTCCGAACCATGCGGTCGTGACCGCCTGCTCGACCGGAGCCCACTCGATCGGCGACGCGGCACGCATGATCCGCGACGACGATGCCGACATCATGGTCGCGGGCGGCGCCGAGGCGACCATCTGCCCGATCGGCGTGGCCGGCTTCGCCCAGGCCCGCGCGCTCAACATGAGCTACAACGACCGCCCCGAGCAGGCCAGCCGCCCTTATGACAAGAACCGCGACGGCTTCGTCATGGGCGAGGGCGCCGGGGTGGTGGTGCTCGAGGAATATGAGCACGCAAAGGCCCGCGGCGCGACCATCTACGCCGAGGTCGTCGGCTACGGCCTGTCGGGCGACGCCTACCACGTCACCGCTCCGCACCCCGACGGGCTCGGCGCCGAGAATGCGATGCGCATGGCGCTCCGCAAGGCCGGCATGGAGCCGGGCGACATCGACTACATCAACGCCCACGGCACCTCGACCATGGCCGACACGATCGAGCTCGCTGCCGCCAAGCGCGTGTTCGGCGACGATCTCGGCGGTGCGTCGATGAGCAGCACCAAGTCGGCGATCGGCCACCTCCTGGGCGGCGCCGGCGCGGTCGAAAGCATCTTCTGCATCCTCGCGCTTCGCGACCAGATCGTGCCTCCGACGCTCAACCTCGACACGCCAGACGAGGGTACCGAAGGGGTCGACCTCGTTCCTCACGTCGCCAAGAAGCGGCCGGTCAAGGCGGTGCTGAACAACAGCTTCGGCTTCGGCGGGACCAACGCCAGCCTGGTGCTCAAGGCTATCTGACGCTGACCTCGTCCCGGCCGGGGCCGGGACGACAGGTCCCTACATCTCGCCGCGTGCCTTGCGGATGGCGAACCACTTGCGAACATTGGCATTATGTTCGTCGAGCGTGCGGGCGAACACATGCCCTCCGGTGCCATCGGCGACGAAGTAGATGAACTGGTGCGGTTCGGGATCGAGCACCGCGGCAATGCTCGACCGCCCCGGATTGGCGATCGGACCGGCGGGCAGGCCGGCGCGGCGGTAGGTGTTGTAGCCGGTGTCCGCGTTCAGCTCGGAGCGCAGGATCCGCCGGCCGAGCGGCTTGCCCTTGGTCACCGGGTAGATGACCGTCGGATCGGCATCGAGCTTCATTCCGATCCTGAGCCGATTGCAATAGACCCCCGCGACCGCGCGCCGCTCGGCGGGCTTGCCCGTCTCCTTCTCGACGATCGAGGCGAGGGTGACCGCCTCGGCCTGGCTGGAGACGGGGCAGGTGCCGACCTTGCGCGCGGGCCACAGCTCGGCCAGCGCCTTGGTCATCGCCGTTTCCATCCGCGCCGCCACCGCCGCACGGGTCTCGCCGCGCGCGTAGCTATAGCTGTCGGGAAGCACCGCGCCCTCGGCGGGGAGCGGTGCCTCACCGGTCAGGAAAGGCGCGGCGGCGAGCTTTTCCTGGACCAGGATGCTCGGCATGCCCTCGGGAATGGTGATCAGCCGCTGCACCGGCTGGCCGTGCTGGAGGATGTCGAGCAATCCCGCCTGAGTCGTCTTGGCGGGGATCTCGAACTCGCCGGCCTGGATCCCGTCGTCCGACGCGAGGAAGCGGGCAAAGGCGCGGAATGGCGTGCAGTTTCGGATCAGCCCCTTGGTCGCGAGCTGCGGACAGAGCCGGGTAAGGGTCGATCCCTCGGCCACTTCGACCGTCTGGACCTTGGCGGCGCCGGAAGCGGCCGACCACCAGAAGAACCAGGTGGCACCGGCCAGGATCAGTGCCCCTCCGATCACCGCGGCGAGAAGCAGCCGTTTCAGCATGTCAGAGCGCGCTTGCTGGGATGTAGCCGACCAGGCCGCCGCCATAGCCCCAGGCCCAGCCCCGGCTGTTGTCGAGAATCTGGACCTGCTCGCCGCTTGCCAGTTCGGCGAGCGGCTCGCCATCGGCTGCCGGCGTGCTCGTCAGAACCGTGTCGCGGACAAGAGTGCAGACAAGCGGGACCGCGTAGTGCGAGGCGATCACCGTCCCCGCAAGCGCAACGTCGGCGAGGTCCTGGCGGTAGGCGTGGCTTCGTGGATCGGGATGGACCGAGGGCCCGGCGAGCGGAAAGCCGCCGGGAGGCGCCTCAGCGGTGGGCGTGGGCGAGCTGGCCGAGTGCTGGTCGGCGATCGGCGTCGCGTTCTCCGCCGCCTGTCCGTTCGCCGCTGCCCCGGATGTTGCGCTTGAAGCCTTCAAGAAATTCTGCCCCGCTGCTGGTGCGGACGACGAACACATTGCGCCGGTCGTCCTGATCGCGTTCGCGGCGCAGATAGCCGAGCGCACCCAGCGTGTTCAAGGCACGGGTGACGACGGGCTTGGAGACTCCGAGCACTCGGGCGAGACCGCGGACCGTGTGCGGACCCGGGGTCAGGTACACGCACATAAGGAGCGCCATCTGGCGGTTGGTGAGGTCCGGTTCTCCCGATCTCACATAACCTACCAGGGCACGCATCCACCCGCTTAGCGATGCATCGCTCATTGGACTGGAAACTCCTCGCCTGACTAGCGTGCCCTTCCAACCGGCAGGAGAGGAAAATGTTGCGCCAAGAGAAGGAAGTCGGAGAAAATTCCGTTGTCACTTGCGACGATATCGTTTCGCGAGGGCGGCGTGGACCGCTCGCAAGCCGAGCGCTTCGCCGCCCTTGGGACGGCCAGGCCTGGGTGCCGGACGCCAGGCGAAGGTGTCGAGATGCGCCCAGCGCGCCCCTTCAGGGACGAAGCGCCGGAGGAAGAGCGCCGCGGTGATCGAACCGGCGAATGGCGAGTCGGCGCTGTTCGCCATGTCGGCAAGATCGCTCTTGAGCTGCTCGTCATAGCCATCCCAGAGGGGCATCCGCCACAGGGGATCGGCGACCTCCGTGCCGCTCGCGAGCAGGTCGCCGGCAAGCTCCTCGTCGTTGCTGAAGGTCGCGGGGAGGTCGGGACCGAGCGCAACCCGGGCCGCGCCGGTCAACGTGGCGAAGTCGACGATCGTCTCGGCCTTCTCCTCGCCGGCGCGGGTCAGCGCGTCTCCGAGGACAAGGCGACCTTCGGCATCGGTATTGTCGACTTCGACGGTCAGCCCTGCGCGGCTGACGAGGATGTCGCCGGGGCGGAAGGAGGCGCTCGAGATGGCGTTTTCGACCGCCGGGATGAGGAGGTGGAGCCGGACCGGCCAGCGCTCGGCGACGATCAGGCGGGCCAGCGCGAAGGCATGCGCCGCGCCGCCCATGTCCTTCTTCATCAGCCGCATGCCCGATGCCGGCTTGATGTCGAGCCCGCCGCTGTCGAACACCACCCCCTTGCCGATGATGGCAAGGCGGGGGTGCGAGGGGTCGCCGTGGAAGGCCTCGATCAGCCGCGGCGCGCGGGCGGCGGTCGCAGCGGCGCCGACCGCATGGATCATCGGAAAGCCCTGCTCGAGCGCGTCGCCCTTGGTGACCTCGACCTCGACGCCGCTCGCGGCAGCCCAGTCGCGCACCTCGCGCTCGAGTTCGGCGGGGCCGAGGTCCGCGGCCGGCGTGTCGACGAGGTCGCGGACGAGGGCCGTGGCATCGGCCAGCCGGATCATCTCCTCGACCCGTGCCGGCTCTTGGCTGAGCAGCAGGCGAGGGCCGGTACCGGCGTCCTTCTTGCTCTTGTAGCGGGTCAACCGGTGCTGGGCGAGCAGCCAGCCGAGCGCCGCGGTGCCGAGCGGCACCTCGCCTGCCATCCGGTAGCTGCCCTCCGGCAGGCGCTCGGCCGCAGCGGCGAGGCACCAGGGCGACAGTTGCGCGAGCTTGCCGACCCCTACCAGCACCTCGAAGTCGCCGCCAGCGGCCGCCGGGATCACAAGAAGCTGGCCGGCCTTGCCCTCGAAGCGCGCCGCTTCGACCAGCGGCCGGCGCGATCCGGCGTTGGCCTTCAGCCATTCGGGCAGCAGTTCGGCATCGACGAGATGGAGCGGGTGGGCGGCCTCGCCGCGGTCGGGGCGAAGGAGAAGGGAAAAGTCGGTCACGCCCATGCTTCTAGGACGTAAATCGGGGGTTGTAACTCCGTGTCACCCCCCTGCGGCGGGCGAGCAGCGGAAGCGGCGAGAAGGGAGAGAGGCGGACATCCTCCGACTTCATCAGACGAAATCCTACTAGGCAAGCCCAGCGGGGTTCAGTCGCCGGGACTTGCCGCCGAGCCGGCGAGGAGCCCGCCGTCGATGGTGAACTCGGAGCCGGTCACATAAGCGCTCTCGTCGGCCGCCAGATAGGCGACCATGGCCGCGACCTCTTCGACCGTGCCGAAACGCTTGAGCGGGGTGTCGGCGACCATCGAGGCGAGCCGCTGCTCGCGGTCCGGACCATGGCCGACCAGTTCGTCCCACATGTCGGTCATTACGGCGGCGGGGTGGACGCTGTTGCAGCGGATCCGCCAGCCCTTGCTCGCGCAGTAGAGAGCGACCGACTTCGAGTGGTTGCGGATCGCGGCCTTGGACGAGGCGTAGGCGGCTGCCCCCGGGATCCCGACCAGCCCCGAGCGCGACGAGATGTTGACGATCGAACCGTCGCCCTTCGCCTTCATCGCCCGGATGGCATAGCGGCAGCCGAGGAAGGTGCCGTCGAGATTGGTGCGGTGGACGGCATGCCATTCGGCGAGGCTGGCATTTTCCGGATCGTGCGGGCCAGCGCTGCCCTCGAATCCGGTGATGCCGGCATTGTTGACCATGACGTCGCAGGTCGGGTGCGCGCGGGCGAGCGCGTCCCATTGCGCCTCGTCGCGGACGTCGAGCGGATGGAAGTCGGCGCCAAGCGCAGCCGCGCTCGCCTCGCCTGCCGTCTGGTCGAGGTCGGTCAGGAGGACGTCGGCGCCCTCGGCAATGAAACGCTCGGCGATGGCGCGACCGATGCCGCGCGCAGCGCCGGTCACGACGCAGTGCTTACCCGCGAGCCGCTTCACGCCCCTGCTCTACCAGCGGAACGCCAAAGAGATCGTGCTCGTCGGCATCCTCGATCGCGACCGGGACAATGTCGCCGACGGTGAGATGACCGGCATCACGCAGGTGGACCTCGCCGTCGATCTCGGGCGCGTCGGCCTTGCTCCGCCCGCTCGCACCGCCGGTCTCCGGATCGACCGCGTCGATGATCACGTCGAGGCTGCTGCCGACCTTGGCGGCGAGCTTCTCGGCCGAGATTCGGGCGGTCAGCTCCATGACCCGGGCATAGCGCTCTTCCTTGACCTCCTCGGGCACGTGGCCGGGAAGGTCGTTGGCAGGCGCGCCCTCGACCGGCTCGAAGCGGAAGGCGCCGACCCGGTCGAGCCGGGCTTCGGCGAGCCACTGCAGGAGATAGTCGAAGTCCTCCTCGGTCTCGCCGGGAAAGCCGACGACGAAGGAGGAGCGGATCGCGATGTCGGGGACCTCGCGCCGCCACTGCACCAGCCGCTCGAGCACGCGCGCCTCGTTGGCCGGGCGGCGCATCGCCTTCAGCACCTTCGGCGACGCATGCTGGAACGGGATGTCGAGATAGGGGAGGACCAGCCCCTCGGCCATCAGCGGCATCACCCGGTCGACGTGCGGATAGGGGTAGACGTAGTGGAGCCGGACCCACGGCCGGTCGCCAGCGGGCGTGCGAAGCTCGCCCAGGGCCTTGGCAAGGTCGGTCATGTGGGCGCGGACGTCGCTTCCCTTCCACGGCCAGGCGGCGTGCTTGAGATCGAGGCCGTAGGCGCTGGTGTCCTGGCTGATGACCAGCAGCTCCCTGGTCCCCTGCGCAAGCAGCTTCTCGGCCTCGCGGAGGATGGCGTCGGGACGGCGGCTGACGAGATCGCCGCGGATCTGGGGGATGATGCAGAAGGCGCAGCGGTGATTGCAGCCCTCGGAGATCTTCAGATAGCTGTAATGCTTGGGCGTCAGCTTGAGGTGCGGCGTCGCCTGCGGGACGAGGTCCAGATAGGGCGAGCGCGGCGCGGGGGCGGCGTCGTGGACCGCGGCGACCACATCCTCATAGGCGTGCGCCCCGGTGATTGCGAGGACGTTGGGGAAACGGGCACGGATGACCTCGGCCTCGCGCCCCATGCAGCCGGTGACGATGACCCGGCCGTTCTCGGCCAGCGCTTCGCCGATCGCCTCGAGGCTTTCTTCCTTGGCCGAATCGAGGAAGCCGCAGGTGTTGACCAGCACGACGTCGGCGCCCTGATAGTCGGCGCTCATCTGGTAGCCGTCCGAGCGGAGCTGGCCGAGGATGCGCTCGGAATCGACGAGGTTCTTGGGGCAGCCCAAGGAGACCATGCCGACGCGCGGCGGGGTGGGAAGGACAGTAGCCATGGGAAGGCTGGCGCCAGTAGCCGAAAAGTGCGGCCAAAGCTAGGCGCGCGCTATTTGCGGATGGTCTCGTTCAGGACGGCGACGCGGACGCCAAATTTGAAGGCTTCCAGTCGGTTGAGGATGGTGCGGCCATCGGGTTGGAGCGCGAGCTGCTGCTCGATGCGAAGCCCGGACGGGGTGTGGTAGCGGACGGTGGCGCGGGGACCTGCGCTCTCGATCTCGACCGGCCCGGTGGCATCGGTCAGGGTCCCGGTGAAGCGGCCGGGGCCGCGGGGCTGCATCACCCAGGTCCGGATCCGCGGCTTCTTGCTGCCCTCGGCGATCCGCTGGACGAGGCTGAGGCCGCCGGCGCTGGTGCGGCTGCCGCGGCTTTCGACCGTGACCGGGACGCTCTTGCCGACGATCGGGTCGAGCACGCCCTCGCCGCGGCTTTCGCCGGTGAAGAAGGCGACCGGATCGAGTGGGGCGGTGCCGGCCGGAAGGTCGGGCGGGGCGCAGGCGGCGAGGACGAACGCCAGCGGCAGGACGGCCTTAGCGGTCACGCACGAGCGCCTCGACCACGCCCGGGTCGGCAAGGGTGCTGGTGTCGCCCAACTGGTCCAGCTGGCCCTCGGCGATCTTGCGCAGGATCCGGCGCATGATCTTGCCCGAGCGGGTCTTGGGCAGGCCGGGAGCGAACTGGATGCGCTCGGGGATGGCGAGAGCGCCGATATGCTTGCGGACCTCGGCGTTCAGCTCGGCGCGGAGCGGGTCGGAGCCCTGCTCGCCGGCGTTCAAGGTGACGAAGGCGTGGATCGCCTGGCCCTTGAGGTCGTGGGGGGCGGGGACGACCGCGGCCTCGGCGACCAGCGGATGGGCGACGAGCGCGCTTTCGACTTCTGCCGTGCCGATGCGGTGGCCGGAGACGTTGATCACGTCGTCGACCCGGCCGGTTATCCAATAGTCGCCGTCGGCGTCGCGGCGGCAACCGTCACCGGTGAAGTAGAGCCCCGGATAGGTCACGAAATAGGTGTCGATGAAGCGCTGCGGGTCGCCCCAGACGGTCCGCATCTGACCCGGCCACGAGCCACGCAGGCAGAGGTTGCCGCTGACGTCGTCACCCATGATCTCCTGCCCTTGCGGGTCGACGAGGAGCGGCTCGATCCCGGGCAGCGGGCGGGTCGCGCTGCCGGGCTTCATGCGGGTGGCGCCCGGAAGCGGGGTCATCAGGACGCCGCCGGTCTCGGTCTGCCACCAGGTATCGACGATCGGAAGCCGGCCGTCGCCGACGACGTCATGGTACCAGCGCCATGCCTCGGGGTTGATCGGCTCGCCGACGGTGCCGAGCAGGCGCAGGCTGTCGCGGCGATGCTTCCGGACGGGTCCGTCGCCCTCGCGCATCAGTGCGCGGATGGCGGTCGGCGCGGTGTAGAGGATGGTCACGCCCAGCCGATCGATCGTCTCCCACAGGCGCGAGGAGTCGGGGTAGGTCGGGATCCCGTCAAACATGACGGTCGGCACGCCTGCCATCAGCGGCCCGTAGAGCGTGTAGCTGTGCCCGGTGATCCAGCCGATGTCGGCGGTGCACCAGAAGAGGTCGTCCGGGCGCGGCTCGAAAACCCAGTCGAATGTGGTCGCGACCCAGACGGCGTAGCCGCCGGTGGTGTGGACGACGCCCTTGGGCTTTCCGGTCGAGCCCGAGGTGTAGAGGATGAAGAGCGGGTCTTCCGCGCCCATCGGCTCGGGCGGGCAGTCGATCGACAGGCGGTCGCGGTGATCGTCGTAGCGGAGGTCGCGGCCCTCGCGGAGTGCCACCTCGGCGCCGGTGCGGGTCAGCATGATCACGGTCTCGACCCCGGCGGCGATCTCGCAGGCCTCATCGACATTGGCCTTGAGCGGGATCGTCTTGCCGCCGCGGACTCCCTCGTCGGCGGTGACGACGACGCGGGCGCCGCAATCCTCGATCCGCCCGGCGAGGCTTTCGGGGCTGAAGCCGCCGAACACCACCGAGTGGACCGCGCCGATCCGCGCACAGGCGAGCATCGCGGCGGCGGCCTCGGGAATCATCGGCAGGTAGATCATCACCCGGTCGCCGCGACCGACCCCGCGCTCCTTGAGGAGGTTGGCGAGGCGGCAGGTTTCCGCGTGCAGCTCGGCATAGGTCACCGCCCGGCCGGTGCCGGGCTCGTCGGGCTCGAACAGGAGCGCGACGTCATCGGCCCGGGCCGGCAGGTGCCGGTCGAGGCAGTTCACCGACAGGTTGAGAACCCCGTCCCCGTACCAGCGGATGTGGAAGTCCGAGCGGTCGAACGACCAGTCACCGCTGGTGGCCGGGAAACGCTCCCAGACGAGCCGCCGCGCCTGGTTCAGCCAGAAGGCATGAGGGTCCGCCGCATGAGCGGCGTGCAGCGCGGCAAGGCTCTCCGGGGTCATGTCAGGCGGGCTGCTCCATGTCGATGACGAAGCGGTAGCGGACGTCGTTCTTGAGCAGTCGCTCGTAGGCGTCGTTCACCTGTTCGATCGCGATATGCTCGCACTCGGGATAGATGTCGTTCGCCGCGCAGAAGTCGAGCATCTCCTGGGTTTCAGGGATGCCACCGATCGCCGAACCGCCGACCGCGCGGTTCCAGAAGATGAGGTTGGCACCGACGAAGCCGGGCATCTCGTTCAGCGCGCCGACGATCACCATCCGGCCCGAGCGACCGAGCAGCTGGAGATAGCCGTCGATCTCGTGGCTGACGGGGATGGTGTTGAGGATGAAGTCGAAGCGGGTGCGCGCCGCCTTCATCTGCGCCTTGTCGGTCGAGACGATGACGTCATGCGCGCCCAGCGCCCGGGCGTCCTCGCCCTTCTCGGGCGTCGTGGTGATGATGGTGACGTGCGCGCCCATCGCGACCGCGAGCTTGACTCCCATGTGGCCAAGCCCGCCGAGGCCGACGACCGCGACCTTGCTGCCCTCGCCGACGCCATATTGGCGAAGCGGCGAATAAGTGGTGATCCCGGCGCAGAGCAGCGGTGCGACACGGGCGACGTCCATGCCCTGCGGCACCTTGCAGACGAAATGATCGCGAACGACGATATGGTCGGAATAGCCGCCCTTGGTGATCGAGCCGTCGTGGCGGTCCTTGCCGTTATAGGTGCCGACATTGCCTTCGCGGCAGAAGACTTCCCAGCCTTCGAGGCACTGGTCGCACTTCATGCAGCTGTCGACCATGCAGCCGACCGCGACGGTGTCGCCGACCTGATGCTTGGTGACGTCCGCGCCGACCTCGGTGACGGTGCCGACGATCTCGTGGCCGGGAACGCAGGGGTAATGGGTGCCCTTCCAGTCGCTGCGGGCGGTGTGGAGGTCCGAGTGGCAGATCCCGGCGTGGGTGATCTTGATCGCAACGTCGTCGGGACGGAGGTCGCGGCGCTCGAACTCCATGGCGCGAAGGGGTTGGTCGGCGGCGTCGGTGCCATAGCCCCTGGCGATGGTGGGCATGTCTATCAGTCTCCTGCGCGGTCCAGCGTTCGCCGGGCCTGGATGAGGTGGGGTTTGTCGACCATTCGGCCGTTCACGCTCAACACTCCAGCCGAGGGATCGGCGGCAAAGGCATCAACGATCGAACGCGCGTGAAGGATCTGTTCGTCGGTCGGGGTGAAGGCCGCGTTGATCGGAGCGACCTGCGCGGGGTGGATGGCGAGCTTGCCGGTGAAGCCGTCGCGGGCGGCATCGAGCGCCTCGTCGATCAGGCCGGGCTCGTCGCGAAAGTCGGCGAAGACCCCGTCGATCGGCTGCACCCCGGCGGCGGTGGCACCCGCGAGGCAGAGGGTCCGGGCGAGCTGATAGGGGAAGGTAAGCCGGCCCTTGCCGTCCGTCTTGGAAGCGGCTCCGAGCGCGGCGGACAGGTCCTCGGCGCCCCAGCTCATGGCAGCCAGCGGGGAGGAGGGCACGTCGCGATAGGAGAGCAGGCCGAACAGCGAGGCGGCGGTCTCGGTGACGATGGCGTGGATCGGGATCGAGCCGGTGCGGTGCGCAAGCTCGGTGATGTCGGCGCCGCTCTCGGCCTTGGGGAGGACGAGGCCGTGGATGTCCGCCGAGCCGAGCAGCTCGAGGTCGAGGCGATGCTCCTCGGTCCGCAGCGGATTGATCCGGACCCACCATTGCGGACCTCCCGAGCGCGCGGGGAGCCCTCTAAGGATGTCGCGGGCGCGCGCCTTTTCGGACGGGGCCACGCTGTCCTCAAGGTCGAAGATGAGGGCGTCGGCGGCGCTTTCGAGCGCTCGGGCGATCTTCTTCTCGCTGTCGGCGGGGACGAACAGCCAGCTGCGCGGCTCGCGGCTCATTGGGCGGGGCGCTTGCTGATGAGCGCGGTGCGCTTCATCGTGCAAACGGTCTCGCCGCGCTGGTTGATCGCGCGATGCGCCCAGGTGACGAGGCCGGCGGTCGGGCGCGAGTTGCTGGGGCGGAGCGCCACGCACTCGCTCTCGAAATGAATTGTGTCGCCGATGAAGACGGGCGAGGGCAGGCGCACCTCATCGAAGCCGAGGTTGGCGACGAGCACGCCCTCGGTCGTGTCGGCGACCGAGGCGCCGACCAGCAGACTGAAGGTGAAGCAGCTGTTGACGAGGATCCGACCGAACTCGGTCGCCGCGGCGGCCTCGGCGTCGAGGTGCAGCGGTTGCGGGTTGTGGGTCAGCGTCGAGATCAGCAGATTGTCGGTCTCGGTGACCGTGCGGCGGAGGGCGTGGGCGACCGAATGGCCGACCTCCCACTCGTCAAAGAAGCGTCCGGGCATGGGCCACGCTTAGGACCGCCTCAGGGGATGAGCAACTCCGCCACGGCTTCGGTGATCGCCTCGCCGTCGAGCCTGTATTCGGCATAGAGGTCGGCGAGGCTTCCGGTCTGGCCGAAGCGATCGACCCCGAGCGGGGCGACGCGCTGGCCGACCACGCCGCCGAGCCATGAAAGCGAGGCGGGCGCGGCATCGCACAGGGTGACCAGCCGGCCGCCGGGTCCGAGCTTCGACAGCAGGGTCTCGACATGGCTCGGGCTGCGCGCGCCAGACCATCGGGTCGCCTGCCCCTGGCTCCAGCCGCGATGAAGGAGATTGGGGCTGGTGACCGACAGCAGACCGAGCCCGGGAAGGTCGGCGGAGAGCTCCTCCCAGGCGGCGAGCGCCTCGGGCATCACCGCGCCCATTGCGACGATCGCGCAGTCGCCTGCGGGCTCGCGCAGCCAGTAGCCGCCGGCGAGTGCGTCGGACTGCCAGTCGTCGGACGCACGCTCCAGCTGGCGGACGTTGCGGGTCGAGAGGCGGAGGTAGGTCGATTCGCCCTGCGGGTCGTCGATCAGGCGGAATGCCTCGCCCATGAACAGCGCCAGCTCGTCGGCGAAGGCAGGCTCGTAGTGGCGCAGGCCTGGCTGGCCCAAGGCGATCAGCGGCGGGTTGATCGACTGGTGCGCGCCGCCCTCGGGCCCGAGGGTCAGGCCTGACGGGGTGGCGACGAGGAGGAAGCGGGCATCCTGGTAGCAGCCGTAGTTGAGGCTATCGAGACCGCGGGCAATAAACGGATCGTAGAGCGTGCCGATGGGCGCGAGGCGATGACCGAAGAGGTCGCCCGACAGGCCTGCGGCGGCGAGCATCAGGAAGAGGTTGGACTCGGCGATCCCGAGCTCGACATGCTGGCCGGCGTCTTTCGCCGCCCATTTCTGCGCGGAAGGGATCCTGGCTTCGGCGAACACGTCCTTGATGCCGCGGCGGTGAAACAGCCCGCGACTGTTCACGAAGGCGCCGAGGTTGGTCGAGACGGTGACGTCGGGCGAGGTGGTCAGGATCCGGTCGGCGAGCGGGTGCCCCGACTTGGCGAGGTCGAGGAGGATTCGGCCGAAGGCGGCCTGCGTGCTCTGTTCCTCGCCCGAGGGGGTGGGAAGGGGCGGGACGGCCCAGCTGGTGAAGTTGCGTGGCTCCTTGGAACGCCGGACTTTGGTCCCGTCGATGAGGGCTTCGACGCCGGCGCGGGCATTGCCGCCGAGCGCATCGAGCGGGGACCATTCCTGTCCCTCGGCGATGCCGAGCCCGTCGCGATAGGCGGCGAACTGGGTCGGGTTCATCAGGCCCGCATGATTGTCCTTGTGGCCGGCGAAGGGCAGGCCGTAGCCCTTGACGGTCCAGGCGATGAAGACGGTGGGGACATCGTCCCGCGCCGCGGCGAAGGCCTCGGTGAGGCTCGCCATGCAGTGGCCGCCGAGGTCGCTGAAGAGGGTCGCGAGCTGGTCGTCGTCATGGGCCGCGAGGAAGGGCGCTGCACTATCGCCGAGGTCCTTCTGCACGCGTGCCCGCCAAGCCGCGCCGCCCTGGTAGAGGAGCGCGCTGTGGTCGGCATTGGGAAGGGCTTCGAGCCATTCCCTGATTATCGGGGCGGACCCCAGCGCTGCGGTGAGCTTCTTGCCGTGGCGAAGCTCGACCACCCGCCAGCCGCAGGTCCGGAAGATGTCGTCGAACCGCTCGAACATGCGGTCGGCGCTGGTCGCGTCGAGGCTCTGGCGATTGTAGTCGACGATCCACCACAGGTTGCGGACGTCGTGCTTGTGGCCCTCGATCAGCGCCTCGTAGATGTTGCCCTCGTCGAGCTCGGCATCGCCCATCAGCGCCACGAAGCGCCCGCGCTTGTCCTGCGGGAGCGCGTCGCGGGCGGAGAGCCAGTCCTGGACGAGGCTGGCGAACAAAGTGATGGCGACCCCGAGGCCGACCGAGCCGGTGGAGAAGTCGACCGGGATCCGGTCCTTGGTCCGGCTGGGATAGCTTTGCGCGCCGCCGAAGCCGCGGAAGTTCTCCAGCGTCGCCTGGTCCTGCCCGCCGAGCAGATAATGGATGGCGTGAAGGACGGGGCCGGCGTGCGGCTTGACCGCGACCCGGTCGTTGGGCCCGAGCGCGTCGAAGTAGAGGGCGGTCAGGATCGCGCTCATCGAGGCGCTCGAGGCCTGGTGCCCGCCGACCTTCAGCCCGTCATTGCTGTCGCGGACGTGGTTGGCGTGGTGGATGATCCAAGAAGCGAGGAAGCGGAGGCGTTCTTCGAGGGTCGCAAGGGCGGCGAGATCGGTCGGCATGGGCGCGGCCTAGCAGCAACCGTCGTCCCGGCGAAGGCGCGTTCTCAGGCGATCGCCCGCAAAGCTCCCGGAGCCCCGGCCTGCGCCGGGACGTCCGCGTCGATCGCCGCATCGAAGCGCTGCTGGGCGGCGCGGATGCAGTCGATGTGGGCGAACGCCCAGCGGCCGAGCGCCTCGACCGGCTCGATCAGGCTCTGGCCAAGCTCGGTCAGCGAATAGGTGACGCGCGGCGGAACCGTCGGCTCGACCGAGCGGTCGACGAGGCCGTCGCGTTCGAGGCCGCGCAAGGTCAGCGTCAGCATCCGCTGGCTGATCCCGTCGATTTCGCGCTTCAGCTCGTTGAAGCGATGCGCACGGCGGGCGAGGATCATCACGATCAGCACCGACCACTTGTCGCCGATGCGATTGAGAACCGGGGTGACGTTGCGGCAACCCGCGGCCTTGAGCCCCGATGCTTCCGCCAAACCAGTATCATGCATGTGCCCTGATACCCTTCATGTGCCGTCTTTTTTTGCGCGGCGGGTTGGTTACCTATGGTGTCTAGGTAATCATTTGTGACTGGAGAGACAATGGCCACCATCCTTCACCTGGACAGCAGCATCACGGGCGACAACAGCGTCAGCCGAATCCTCAGCCGGTCGATCGTCGAGCGTCTCGCCAATGCAGGCCCCGGCACCGAGGTCATCCAGCGCGACCTCGTCGCCGCGCCGATCAGTCACCTGACTCTCGACGCCTTCGCCGACCCGAGCGTGCTCGACGAGTTCCTCGCCGCCGACACGGTCGTCATCGGTGCGCCGATGTACAATTTCACGATCCCGACCCAGCTCAAGAGCTGGCTCGACCGGATCCTCGTTGCGGGCAAGACCTTCCGCTACACCGAGAACGGTCCCGAGGGGCTGGCCGGCGGCAAGCGCGTGATCATCGCACTGGCGCGCGGCGGCTTCTACGGCGCGGATTCGCCGGCAAGCGCGCTCGAGCATACCGAGACCTATCTGCGCGGAGTCTTCGGCTTTATCGGCATCGAGCCTGAGTTCGTCGCGGCCGACGGCATTGCCATCGGGCCCGAGCAGCGCGAAACCAGCCTTGCCCAGGCGCTCGGCGACACCGAGAAGCTGGCGGCTTGAGTATCAACCAACAGGGGAACTCCATGACCAACGACAAACTCAGCGCCTCCGCGCCCCTGATGCTCGGGGTGCTGCGGATCATGACAGGGCTGCTGTTCCTGGCCCACGGGACGCAGAAGTTCCTGTCCTTCCCGGGCGGGGAGCGCGCGGGTTCGGGCCTCGCGCTCGACAATCCGGGTGCCTATGCCGGCATCATCGAACTCGTCACCGGCCTGCTCATCACGCTCGGCCTGTTCACCCGGCCGGCGGCGTTCATCGCCTCGGGAACGATGGCCGCGGCCTATTTCATGGCCCATGCGCCGCAGAATTTCTTCCCGGTGAATAATGGCGGCGACGCAGCCGTGCTC
The DNA here is from genome assembly GCF_039538045.1 of Sphingomonas swuensis. Classification (NCBI taxonomy): domain Bacteria; kingdom Pseudomonadati; phylum Pseudomonadota; class Alphaproteobacteria; order Sphingomonadales; family Sphingomonadaceae; genus Sphingomonas; species Sphingomonas swuensis. Next base: position 843,215 of record NZ_BAABBQ010000001.1, read on the forward strand.
TACTGCTTCGTCTTCCTCTACCTCGTCTTCGCAGGGCCCGGCCGATTCAGCATCGACGGCTCGCGCCGCACCGTCGCACGCTAAGCTGCAGGCACGCTTCATGACGGCGGAGAGGCTTGCTGGCCTCTCCGCCGTCCAGGTGACAAACATTTCTTAGTGATGCTCGGCTACGCCCTCCGCTGCTCGAAGGGGGTTGGGAGTCAGCATGCGCAAGGCGTCGATGGCCGTGGTTCTGGCGTGCGGGATCGCGGGGTGCGCCACTCCCGAAGCCAATGTCTACGACCTACCGATCGCCGAAGCGTCGAAGCGGCTGCTTGCCGCCGACCTCACCGAATTCAAATATCAGCGCCAGTGCGGCGTTCTGCTGGCCATAACCCCGGGCGGCGGCGGCAATGCCGTGACCTGGTGGGTAAGCACGGACGGCATGGACGTCTTCTACTTCACCGCGCGGCTGACCGAGGTCGGGCCGGGCAAGACCAAGGTCGACGTCGAGGTCAGCAAGGATTCGAACGGCAAGGAAAGTTACAGCGGGACGACCGAACTGGTTCGGCCGTTGTTCCTGCAGCCGCTCCGGCCTGCGATCACGGAGCTGGTCGACGCCACGCTTGAACAGCGCAAGCATGACTACAGCTTCCTCAACAAGACCGACGTCAAGGAAAATAACGGAGTCTGCAACGTGCAGCGGGGGTCGATGGAGAGCGGCTTTCGTTTCCGCCGCGGGCAGAAGGGCGGGGAGTACGAACGATGATCGGTCGGAGCTTGCTGATCGCGTCTGCGCTGCTGCTGGCGGCCTGTAGCGGGCGTGACGAGCCGGACGTCGTTGCACTCCCACTTGCCGAAGTGCAGCAGCGGCTGCTCGAGGTCGAGGTGCCCTCCGACATGTTCGGTTCCAATCCGGTCGAGATCGAACCCGAGGCTTCAGGCACGCAGGTGCGCTGGATCGTCAGGCGGAAGGATGAGGAAGTGATGCGCTTCCTCGCCGACCTCACTCCGGAAAGCGCCGGCACGCAGATGAAGCTCGACCTTCAGGGGACAAAGGAGGGGCCGTTTGGAAACGTCGAAAGACGGCTGGAGAAGAAACCAGAGATCAAGCGGCTCTACCTCGCCAACATGCGCGAAGCCATCAGTTCCGATTTTGAAGGGCGGCCGTTCGATCGCCGCCGGACCTACAAGGAACTGAGCAGCGCGATCGTGGCCAACATGCCCGACATCAATGCAACTTTCGATCGTGCCGCTGAACAGTATGAGCGCGAGTCGCGGCGGGCGTTCCACGATGCCTATGCGCGGCAGTAGGCTGGCTCAGCCGACTTTTTCGATGACCGCAGTGATGCCGGCGTCGATGCCGTTCAGCCACTCGTTGCGGGCGAAATAGGGGACGATCTCGCCATCCATGATCTTCTTCGCGGCGGCGTCGCAAGCCTCGCTTCGAGGCCCTTGCCGACAGCGAGGCGCGCGACCTGCTGGTTGGGGGAGATGAGCAGCACGATGCCGTCGTCATGTCCCTTGCGACCGACGCCACGGGCGTTCGCCCAATCGCGGGTGAATGCAGCAATTTCCTGACCGCCAGTGTCGGTAACGGTGGCGACGACCATCTGGTGGTTCGTCTTCTGCTCCCATTCGCGCAGGCGGGCAGTGATGTGCCTGCGGTCGGAAGCGGAGAGGAGGCCGGCATCGTCCGAGATGTAGCTGGTCAGTGTGACCCGTTGGCCGCCGTCCGCCGGAGGGCTCTGCGGCAGGGTGACAGTGGCTGGGCCGTCGCAGCTGGCCAAGGCCAGCAGCAGGACGGCGGTGAGCGTACGGAAGCTCGATGCGGAGGACGCCGACTTGGCCATCCTCCGCAGGCTCATGCCAGCAGCCGCAGCGGGTTTTCGATCAGGGGCTTCAATGCCTGGAGGAAGGTCGCGGCGTCCCAGCCGTCGACGACCCGGTGATCACAGGAGAGCGAAAGGTTCATCCGCTTGCGGATCTCGAGCTCGCCATTGACCGGCACCACCTTCTCCTCGACCTTGTTGACCGCGATGGTCGCGACCTGGGGCGGGGAGATGACGGGGGTCGAGGTGATCCCGCCCATCGGCCCGAGCGAGCTGATGGTGAAGGTCGGGTTCGACAGCTCCTCGCGGGTCGCCTTGCCGGTCTTGGCGGCGTCCGACAGGCGAGCGACCTCGCTGGCGAGCTGCCAGACCGACAGCCGCTCGGCGTTGCGGATCACGGGCACCATCAGCCCGTTCGGGGTCTGCGCGGCCATGCCCATGTGAACACTGCCGTGGCGGGTGATGACGTTCGCCTCGTCGTCATAGGTGGCGTTGATCATCGGGAAATCGGCCAGCGCCTTGCTTAGCGCGGTGATCAGGAACGGAAGCAGGGTCAGCTTGGGGTTCGAACCGCGATCGCGATTCATCATCGCGCGGGTTTCCTCCAGCGCGGTGACGTCAAACTCCTCGACGAGGGCGAAGTGCGGGATGCGGCGCTTGGCGGCCTGCATGTTCTCCGCGATCTTGCGGCGCAGGCCGACGACCTTGATCTGCTCGTCCTGGCGGAGCGGGGTCGAGCGACCCGAGACCTGGCCACCATTGTAGAGGAGCCAGGCGTCGAGGTCGGCGTGACGGATGTGCTCGCCCTGGTGCTTCACCTGCGTGAGGTCGATCCCGAGGTCGCGGGCGCGGGCCCGGACGGCGGGGGTGGTGAGGATCTTCTCTCCCCGCCCGCCTGCGGGAGGGGCAGGGGGAGGGCTTGTGGGAGCGGGCGCGGACAGGCCCTCCCCTTCGCCGCTGCGCGGCTCTTCCCCTCCCGCAGGCGGGAGGGGAGTATCGGCCACCTCGAGCGTCGGATTGGCCTCTTCCTGCGCCTGGGTCGGCACCGCGGCGCCGTCGGCGAGCGGCACTTCCTCGGCTTCGGCCGGAGCTTCGGCAGCGCTTTCGGTCTCGATCTCGACCAGCACCGAGCCGATCGCGATTTGGTCGCCGACCTCGCCCGCGAGCTTGGTGACGGTGCCGGCGACGGGCGATTCCATCTCCACGGTCGCCTTGTCGGTCATCATGTCGGCGAGCTGCTGGTCTTCCTCGACCCGGTCGCCGACCTTGATGTGCCAGGCGACGATCTCGGCCTCGGCAATGCCTTCGCCGATGTCGGGAAGCTTGAACTTGTAGGTCGCCATCAGTCTGCCATGACCTTTTCTAGAGCCTGTTTCATCCGGATCGGGCCGGGGAAGTAGATCCACTCGTAAGCGTGCGGGTAGGGCGTGTCCCAGCCGGTCACGCGCCCGACCGGCGCCTCCAGATGGTAGAAGCAGCGCTCCTGGACGAGGGTCACCAGCTCGGACACGAAGCCGCTGGTCCTGGTCGCTTCCTGGACCACGAGGCAGCGGCCGGTCTTCCTGACGCTCTCCTCGATCGTGTCGATGTCGAGCGGGAGCAGAGTGCGCAGGTCGATGACCTCGGCGTCGATCCCATTCTCCTCGACCGCGGCGAGCGCGACGTGGACCATCGTGCCGTAGGCGAGGACGGTGAGGTCGTTGCCGGGCCGCACGATCCGCGCCTTGCCGAGCGGCACGGTGTAATGGCCGTCGGGCACCTCGCTGTCGGCATGCTTCGACCAGGGCTTCACCGGCTTGTCGTGGTGGCCGTCGAAGGGTCCGTTGTAGATGCGCTTGGGCTCGAAGAAGAGGACCGGGTCCGGATCCTCGATCGCGGCGATCAGCAGGCCCTTGGCGTCGTGCGGGGTCGAGGGGATGACCACCTTCAGACCCGCGACGTGGGTGAACAAAGCCTCGGGGCTCTGGCTATGGGTCTGGCCGCCGAAGATGCCGCCGCCGTAGGGCGAGCGGATGACCATCGGCATGGTCCACTCGCCCGCTGTGCGATAGCGCATCCGGGCGACCTCGGAGACGATCTGGTCGTAGCCGGGGTAGATATAGTCGGCGAACTGGATCTCGATGACGGGCTTGAGGCCGTAGGCGGCCATGCCGACCGCGGTCCCGACGATCCCGCCCTCGCTGATCGGCGCGTCGAAGCAGCGTTCCTTGCCGAACTCCTGCTGGAGGCCGGCGGTGGCGCGGAACACGCCGCCGAAATAGCCGACGTCCTCGCCGAAGACGACGATGTCGGGGTCGCGCGCCATCATCACGCGGTGGGCGTCGTTGATCGCCTCGATCATGTTGCGTGTCGGCATCTAGCTTGCGTCCCGGCCGAGGTAGGTGCGGGCTTCGCCGAGCGCGGTGTCGCGCTGCTCGGCAAGGTGCCACGGAGTGTCGGCATAGACGTCCTCGAACATCGAGCCGATCCGGTCGAAGCCCTGGCCGGGCAGGATGCCCTGTGCCTCGGCCGCCTTCTGCGCGGCGCGGACACCGGCATCGGCCTGCTTGACGAGCGCGGCATGGCGTTCCTCGTCCCATTCGCCGAGGCCGATGAGGTGCGCCTTGAGGCGCTCGACGGGATCGCCGAGCGGCCAGGCCTGCGCCTCGCCGGCCGGGCGGTAGCCGGTCGGGTCGTCCGAGGTGCTGTGGCCCTCGGCGCGGTAGGTGAAGAACTCGATCAGGGTCGGCCCGGCATTGGCGCGGGCGCGCTCGGACGCCCAGCGGACCGCGGCGTAGACGGCCAGCGCGTCATTGCCGTCGACGCGCATGCCGGCGACCCCGTAGCCGACCGCGCGGGCGGCAAAGGTCGCCTGCTCGGACCCGGCGATGCCCGAGAAGCTCGAGATCGCCCACTGATTGTTGACCACCGCGAGGATCACCGGTGCCTGGTAAACCGCGGCGAAGGTGAGCGCGGAGTGGAAGTCGCCCTCGGCGGTGGCGCCTTCGCCGATCCAGCCCATCGCGATCCGGCTGTCGCCCTTGATCGCCGACGCCATCGCCCAGCCGACGGCCTGCGGATATTGCGTGCCGAGGTTGCCCGAGATCGAGAAGAAGCCGTGCGGCTTGTCCGAATACATGATCGGAAGCTGGCGGCCGTGAAGCTTGTCGCCGGCGTTCGAGTAGATCTGGCACATCATGTCGACGAGCGGATAGCCGCGCGCCACCAGCAGGCCCTGCTGGCGATAGGTCGGGAAGCACATGTCCTCGGAATCGAGCGCGGTGGCGGCGGCGACCGCGATCGCCTCCTCCCCGGTGCACTTCATGTAGAAGCTGGTCTTCCCCTGGCGCTGGGCGCGGTACATGCGGTCGTCGAACACGCGGACGGTGACCATGTCGGCGAGCATCTTGCGCATCGTGTCGGGCGACAGGCGCGGATCCCATGGCCCGACCGCCCGGCCATCCTCGTCGAGCACACGGACGAGATGGTCGACCAGCGGATGCGTGTCGCGGGCCGGCGCGGACGAATCCGGACGTGGCGCGCTTCCCGCGGGCGGCACGGTCACGTTCGAGAAATCGGGCGCGTCGCCCGGACGATAGGCCGGCTCGGGCACGTGCAGCGCGAGGCGCGGCGCGTTGCGGCGGGGATCGGATGAAGGAATATCCATTGCCGGCAGCGCTTAGAGCGGGGCGGCGGGCGTATCAACAGGGGCATGGTTGACCCGGCGGCAGACGCTTGGCAGGGCCGCGCCCATGACCGAGATCAACGACACTCCGCCCGACCACCTCAGCCTCGACCCGCGCAGCCCGCACTTCGACCAGGAGAAGCTCGAGCGCGGCGTCGGCATCCGCTTCAACGGGGTCGAGAAGACCAACGTCGAGGAATATTCGGTGTCGGAAGGCTGGATCAAGGTCGCCGCGGGCAAGAGCCGCGACCGCTTCGGCAACCCGATGACGATCAAGCTCAAGGGAACGGTGGAGCCCTATTACGAGCGCCCGGCCGCGGGAGCGGGCGAGGACGCCGGCGACGAGAAGGCCGACTAGGGCGCGGTTGCGGGTGGGCAGGATCGCCTGCCTTCCACACCCATCAGCGAGACATGAAAAAGGCGGCACCCCGGGAGGGATGCCGCCTTTTCTTGTCTTTGCTTTTCCCTCAGGCGCCGTGCGTGCGGGTCGAGCGCTGGCTCGGGGTTGCCGAGCGCGGGTAGCTCGGGCTGGTCCGGCGGTCGCGATTCCACTCGTAGAGCTTCTTCGCGCCATAGCCGACCGCGAGCGCGGTCCCGAGCGGGCCGAAGCCACGGGCGGCCAGGCGCGCGCCCGCGGCGCCGAGCAGCGCGCCCTTCAGTCCGTCGTTGCGACCGGCGAGGCGGCGTCCGAGAAGGGCGCCAGCGATCTTGCCAAGCATGTGTTGATCCTTTCGCGTGAAAACAGTTCGTTTCGTCTACTCACCGACCCGGCATGCGGTTCCCGACGATCGCTTGGGAAAAGCCGCCAGACGATATGGGCAAAAGTCCCAACAACGGTCTCGCCAACGCCTCCTCAGAAGCAAGATTGGCTGAAAACAGCCACTGGCACGCTTGCTGCATAATGAACGGCATGACCGGCAACGGCCGGCCCGAGAGTTTCAGGAGAGAGAAATGACCATCAAGTCCAGTCTGACCGCCGCCCTTGCCGCCCTGCTGGTGAGCAGCATCGCGGTCGGCTCCGCCATCGCCCCGGCGACCGCCGTCGCCTCGGCCCCGGTCCCGGTCATCGTCCATGCTTGAGCAGGGCCTGATCCGGCACCAGTCACGGCTCGAATATGTCGGGCCGATCGGTGCCAAGCCGGCCGAGCTCGGCCCGGTGCTCCAGATCCTCGACACCGTCGACATCTGGCTGGCCGGGACGCTGCAGAGCTTCTTCTCGATCATCAAGCGCTGATCGCGCTTCCGTCCAAGGATCGCTTCCGATGAACCGCCTGTCTGACTTCCGCCTCAACACCCGCGATCGCAAGCTGCTCGGCGTCTGCTCGGGCATCGGCAACCTGCTGAGGATCGATCCGACCTTCGTCCGGATCGCGTGGGTCGCCATCCCGCTGCTGACCTTCGTAACCATCACGCAGGCGCTGCTGGCCTACTTCGTGTGCGGCGTGATCGGCGCGGTGGCGGCGAGCAAGTCGAACCGCCGCCGGGACTATGAGCGGATGGAAGACAGCCCGCGCGGCAGCAGCGTCAAGGACCTGCGCGAGCGGCTCGACCAGACCGACCGCCGGCTGATGGCGATCGACCACCACCTCAACGACAGCTCGAGCGCCGACCTCGCCCGTGAGATCGAGGCGCTCCGTTCGGAGAAGGCATGATGTCCCTCACCGCCATCCTCGCCAGCGGCCTGTTCGGGCTGCTGGCCCTGGCCCTCGCGGCCGGCTTCACCCTCAAGGGCTGGCATGGCTGGCTCGAACTGAAGAAGCTCGAGCTCGCCAGCGGAAGCCCGCGGCAGGACGAACCCACCGCCTCGCCGGCGGGCGGCCGGATCGAGCTGGCGGACCTCAAGGAGCGGGTCCGCAAGCTCGAAGCCATCGCCGCCGGGATCGACCTCTAAGGCTAGAAGTCCAACCGGGCGGTCAGACGAAAGTCCCGCCCGGCGAGCGGCGCATAATCCTTGAGCAGGCTGGCGTGGCGCCGCGCCTCCACATCGAACAGATTGTTGGCCTGCAGCCCCAGTGACAGCTCGGGCCGATCCTGGAGCGGCCGCCAGTTCACCGCCGCATTGACCAGGGTGAAGCCGTTCGTCTCCGTCTCGATCGGCGCGTTGCGGTTCTGCGCAAAGCTGTGCTCGACCTCGAGCCGCCCGTCGACTGCGCCGCGCTTGCCTTCGATCCCGCCGAGCAGGCGGAGCGGCGGAATGGCGGGGGCCGGACCGAACCCCTTGACCGTCGCCCGGACGTAATCGGCCTGCGCCTCGACCGTCCAGTCGATGCCGGCCAGCGTGCCGGCCTGCGCCCTCGTCTCGATCTCGAAGCCGGTCAGCCGCGCCCCGGCCTGATCGTAGCGGTAGACCGGCAGGTCGTCCTCGATGTCGCCGGTCGGCGCGAGATAGACGAAGTCGGCGAAGCGGGTGTGGAACAGGTTGACGCCGAAGGTCAGCGGACCGCTCGTCCGGCGAAGGCTCGCCTCGACCGACAGGCTGCGCTCCTTGTCGAAGTCGGGATTGCCGATCTCGAAGGCCTGCGTGCCCGCGTGGGGGCCGTTGGCGTAAAGCTCGTCGTTCGACGGGGCGCGCTCGGAATAGGAGAGGTTGAGGCCGAGCCGGGTCGCCGCGGCAACCTCGACGCTGCCCCCGACCGAGCCCGAGAGCGCGGTGAAGCTGCGGCGCTGAGCGGGACTGCCAAGGTCGATATCGGCCTCGGCGGTCTGGCGGCTGCGCTCGACCCGAGCACCGGCTTCGAGCCGGAACGGACCCGTGGTGAAGTTCTGCAAGGCGAAGATGCCGAGCTGGCGCTGGCGGTTCACGGGCAGATACTTCTCCTCGCCGACGACCGACACGCGGCGATCGAGATATTGCACTCCGAAGCCGCCGCCCCAGCCGCTGGCGGGGGTGCGCTGGACGGCCTCGAGCCGGGCTTCCTCGCCGCGGCTGCGGAAGGTCGTGCCGATCTCGCCCGTCTCCTCCAGTTCGTCATGGCGATAGCGGACCGCGCCGCCACGGAAACGGAGCTGGTCGATGAAGCCGCCGACCGGCACCTCGGCGCGGACGTCGTAGCGGGTCTGGGCGATGTCGAGCCGCACTTCCTCGGCCTCGCCGCCAGGATCGAGCGAGTAGCGGACCGGGACGCCGTAGAGATTGTCGAGGCGGCTGACCGACGCGCCGATGTTGAAGCCGCCGTCGATGTAGGCGAGGCCGCCGGCGAGTTCGCGGGACTTGGCGGCCGAGTTGGGCAGCGTGCCCTTGAGGTCGGCAAGCGCGCGGATGTCGGGATCGGCGCTGGCCGCGGCTTCCTCGCGAAGGTCGCGCGAGAGAATGTAGCCGCCGGTTCGAAGGTCGCCGGTCTTGAGCCAGCTGCCGTCGCCGTGGAGCACGAAGTTGCTGCCGAGCGGAACGTCGACGCGGGCGTTGAGCGAGCGCTCGTCGGCGGCGGCCGCAAGGGTCCCGAGCGCGTCGATGTGGAGCGGAGCTTCCGGAACGCTGCGCGGGATGCGCGAATCGATGACGTTCACCACGCCGCCGATCGCCGAGCTTCCGAACAGCAGCGCCGCAGGGCCACGAAGCACCTCGATCCGGTCGGCGGTCAGCGGGTTGATCGCCACCGCATGGTCGACGCTGGAGGTCGAAACGTCGAGGCTGCCGATCCCGTCGGTCAGGACCCGGACGCGCTCGCCGCCGAGGCCGCGGATGATCGGGCGGCTGGCATTGGGGCCGAAGCTGGTCGCGCTCACCCCGGGCTGGCGCTGAAGCGTCTCGCCGATGGTCGGGCGAAGCTCGCGCTCGAGTTCTTCGGAGGAAAGGACCGAGACTCCGCCGAGCACGTCCTCGCGGTTACGGCGAATGCCCGTGACGACGATCGCGCCGTTCTGCGCGGCATCATGGTCGCTGACCCGCGGCGAGGCCGGGGCCGGCTGAGGCTCCGCGGAGGCGACAGGCAGAGGCGCGGCCTGGGCAGCGAGAACGGCGGCAAGGGCAGTGATCATGAATACTCCGGCAAAATTTGGTCGGCATGTAGAGCGGATGATACATCATCGCAAACCGTCTCCGGACCGCTCGTCGAAAGGAGGGTGCGATTGGTCGCGGCGCGGTTAGGGAGGGGCATGACCAATCGCCTTCCTTCCTTCGTGACCCATCTCGAATGCTCGCTGACAGGCGAGCATTATGCCGCCGGCGAGGTGCACAACCTCAGCAAGGCGGGGCGCCCCCTGCTGGTCCGCTACGATCTCGATGCGGTCGGCGAGGCACTCAGCCGTGAGATCCTGGCGGCGCGCGCGCCCGGCATGTGGAAGTGGCGCGAGCTGCTGCCGCTTCCGCTTGGCGCCGAGCCAGTGACGCTCGGCGAGATCGAGACCCCTTTGCTCCCGCTCGACCGGCTGTCGGCGAAGGCCGGCGCGCGGCCGTTGCTGGTCAAGGACGAAGGGCGGCTTCCGACCGGCTCCTTCAAGGCGCGCGGACTGGCGATGGCGGTGAGCATGGCGCGCAATTTCGGGATCGAGGCGCTGGCGCTGCCGACCAACGGCAATGCGGGCGCGGCGCTGGCGGCCTATGCGGCTGCGGCGGGCATGGCGGCGACGGTGATCTGTCCCGAGGAGACGCCCGCGGTGAATGTCGCCGAGGCCGAGGCCTATGGTGCTCGGGTGCTCATCGCCGACGGCCAGATCGACGAATGCGGGCGGCTGGTCGGGGAGGGCGCGGCCGCCGGCCGCTGGTTCGACGTCTCGACCCTCAAGGAGCCTTATCGCGCCGAGGGCAAGAAGGTGATGGGGCTCGAGCTTGCCGAGCAATATGGCTGGGAGCTGCCCGACGTCATCTTTTATCCGACCGGCGGCGGGACCGGGCTGATCGGCATGTGGAAGGCGTTCGCCGAGCTGGAAGCCGTCGGGCTGATCGGGCCCGAGCGGCCACGGATGGTGGCGGTGCAGGCGACCGGTTGCGCGCCGATGGTCCGCGCCTTCGAACAGGGGGACGAGTTCGCCGAGCGCTGGGAGCAGCCGGCCACGGTGGCGACGGGGATCCGCGTGCCCAAGGCGGTGGGTGACTTCCTGATCCTTCGCGCGGTTCGTGAAAGCGGTGGCTTCGCGATCGCGGTCGAGGAGGAGGCGATCCTTGCGGCGGTGCATGATGCCGCGCGCGACGACGGGCTGCTGCTCTGCCCCGAAGGCGGCGCGGTACTGGCCGGCTGGCGCGCCGCGCTCGAGCGCGGACTGGTCGGTCGCGACGAAAGGGTGCTGCTGTTCAACTGTGCCGCGGGCAACAAATACCCGCTTCCGCTGACCGCGCCGCGGATCCGGCTGGCCGACAGCCATGGAGCCACCGTCTAGCGACCTCTTGGTCCGATCCGCGTCGGGTCCGTTGGTCGAGGCCCGCCGCGCGTCGGGCGAACGGCCCTTTAAAGGTTGGGAGAGATTCCCAACATAGGAGGGAAGAGCCGGCGACCACCAACGCCGCTTGCAGCCCCAAGTCCCTGGACGACAAGGCAAAAGGTTGGATGGCACGAAAGGTGCATCTGTCCTTGCAAGCGCCGCGCCTTGTGGCCGTGCGGACAGGAGATCTGAGATGAAGTTGCTTCCGAGCGCCGATTATTTTCGCAACAATGTCGCCTTCCGCAACGACACCATCCTGGGTGTCTGCGAGGCGCTTGGGCACGACCTCGGCTTCAATCCCAACTTCCTCCGCATCCCGCTGGCGAGCGGAATCATCTTCGCGCCGTTCCTGATGGTCGGAATCTACCTGGCGCTGGGCGTGCTCGCCTTTGTCAGCCGCAGCTTCTTCCCGGACAAGGTCACGCAGGTGGCCGTCGATGCGCCCGCCGCCGAGACGGAAGCCAGCAACAGCGAAGTGGCGCTCCCCCGCGCCGCCTGACGAGCGAGGGGCGGAGCTTGCCTCCGCCCCCACCTCTCATGCCTCAGAGATGGTAGGCGCGCTCACCATGCGCGCTGATGTCGAGCCCCTCGCGCTCCGCGTCGCGGGCGACCCGAAGCCCGACCAGGCGGTCGATCCCGAGGAACAGCAGGGCTGACAGCCCTCCCGACCAGGCGAGGGTGAAGGCGATCGCCTTGGCCTGGATCACGACCTGCGCGGCCATGTCGTAGGCGGCGGGCACCGCCGGGACGACGCTGTAGTCGATCGTTCCCTGTCCGCCGAGCGCCGGCGCGGCGACGATCGCGGTGCCGAGCGCACCCACGATCCCGCCGACGCAATGCACCCCGAAGACGTCGAGGCTGTCGTCGAAGCCGAGCCGGCTCTTCACCCGCGCGACAAACAGGAAGCATACGGCCGATGCCACCGCTCCGAGCAGGATCGACGGCCCCGGCGCGGCGAAACCGGCAGCGGGAGTGATCGCGACCAGGCCTGCGACCGCGCCGGTCGCCGCGCCGAGGAGCGACGACTTGCCGTGGAGTGCCTGCTCGATCCCCGCCCAGGCGAGCGCGGCGGCGGCGGCCGCGACCAATGTATTGACGAAGGCGAGCGCGGCGATCCCGTTCGCCTCGAGCGCCGAGCCCGCATTGAAGCCGAACCAGCCGACCCACAGCAGGGACGCGCCGATCATGGTCATGACCAGCGAATGCGGTGGCATCGGCTCGGTGGCGAAGCCGATCCGCTTGCCGAGCACGAGGCAGCCGACGAGACCGGCGATCCCGGCATTGATGTGGACGACGGTCCCGCCGGCGAAGTCGAGCGCGCCCCAGCCGAACAGCAGGCCCATGTCCCCGGGACTGGCGGCGAGCGCATCGGGCCCGGCCCAGTACCAGACCATGTGGGCCAGCGGATAATAGACGATGGTCAGCCACAGCAGCACGAACAGCATCAGCGGCCAGAAACGGATGCGCTCGGCGAAGGCGCCGACGATCAGCGCCGGCGTGATGCAGGCGAAGGTCATCTGGAACACCGCATAGGCATATTCGGGAATGACCACGCCATTGGAGAAGGTGGCCGCGACGCTGCCCGGTCCGATCCCCGCGAAGAAGGCCTTGGACAGCCCGCCGACGACCGCATTGCCGCTGGTGAAGGCGAGGCTGTAGCCCCAGCCGACCCAGGCCAGCGCCGACAAAGCGACGATGGTCAGCACCTGCATCAGCACCGACAGCATGTTCTTGGCCCGGACGAGGCCGCCATAGAAGAGCGCCAGGCCGGGGACCGACATCAGCAGGACGAGGGCGGCGCTGACCAGCACCCAGGCGGTGTCGCCCTTGTCGGGGATGGGAGCGGCGAGGAGAGCCGCCCTTGCGGGCGAGCTAATGGCGGCGACCCCCACCAGCGCCCCAGCCAGACGCAGGGACATGATCCCAGCCAGCTTCGTCAATTCGTCCCCTCCCAGATCGTCGCGACCGCGAGGCTGGAAGAAGTTGCTGCGCCGCACAACGCCAAGCAGGCGCCGCGCCAACATTTCACGCGAGGGATCGAGGAAGTGGTGCCGGTTGCAGGAATCGAACCCGCGACCTTCGGTTTACAAAACCGCTGCTCTACCAGCTGAGCTAAACCGGCGCGGGCGCTCCTTTGCGGCAGCGAGCGGCGCTCGTCCAGTAGCGATCGTCAGACGATCCCGAAGGTCCAGCCTTCGGTCCGGGCCAGCGACGGGGTGAGGCCGTCGGGCGCGAAGGCCCGCGACCGTGCGGCGTGGGCGCGCATTCCGGCGGCGGTGACCAGCGCGTCGGTCTGGTGGTCGTCAGGCTCGAAGCGAAGCCGCGCCGGCGGACTTCCGAGGCCGTCCAGCGCCCGGTTGAGATCGACCCGGCTGCGCAGCTTGGTCCCGCTCATGCCCGCATTGCGCAGGTAGATGCGGGTGTAGATCTCGACCACCGCGCTTCGGCCTGCCTCGAGCGGATCCATCGGCCAGATGGGGACCTTGCCCGACAGATGGTGAAGCAGCCGCATGCCGGAGAAGCTCGCCTTGGCGACCTGCGCCGCGCCGATCGCGTCATATGCGCTTGCGGTCTTGCGCCCGCCGGCGAGGTTGAGGCGGTGATCGCACTGGCGGAAGCGGACGAAGTCGGCCTTGGTCCCGTCGGCGATGCCGAAGTAGAAGTGGCGGCGGTGAATCTGCTCGAGGAAGCTTGCGGCACCGAGGTCCTCGTCGGGCGCGCGGCGATCGACATAGGCCCAGAATTCGCGGGCCTGTTCGGGGACGCCGTGCTCTCCGGGCAGGTAGGCGCCGCGCTCGGCGAAGGGCGGGGCGAAGGAGAAGTCGAAGCCGAACAGGGTCGGCTCCCGGGTGGCTTCGCGGAGCAGCCAGTCCGCCACCTCGGTCCGGCTCCAGACATGGCCGGGGCGGACGAGGCGGGGAGCACCAGCGGGCCCGCAGGCGGCGATGGCGATCCCCTTGTGGCGGCGTCCCTTCGCTCCCGACCAGTCGATGGCGACGAAGCGGGTGAAGCTCACTTCTTCCTGCGGCGCGGCTTCGCGGCGGCGAGCTCGAGCGCGCGGTCGATCCATTCGGCGATGCCGTCCGCGGGCCCGTAGCGGACGAGCAGCGCGGGATAGCCCTGATAGTGGGGGGTCTCCCAGAAAAGAGCCGGATCGAGGTCCATCAGCATCGACTTCTGGTCGGCGTCGATGTGAAGGACGAAGCTGTCGGGTTCGCGGCTCGGAGTCACGACCGGGCGATCGCTTGCCGCCGCCATGACCGCCGGCCCGCCATAGTAGGTGCCCGCAGAGGCACCGGGCCGGGCAGCGGCGAAGGTCTCCACCGCCGCCCAGTCCCCGAGCCCGCTCATATAAGCGTGCCGTCGCCGCCGCTCGGCGTTTCCTTGCTGCCCTCGAGCCGGGCCGGGCGGCGCGGAGTCGGCGGAACGGCCGGACCGGTGATCCGGTCGGCATAATGGTTGAGGATCCGGCCCGCCGCCTCGCGCCCGCCGAGCCCGAAGGCCAGGGCGGTGGCGATCGCCGCCGAACCGAGGATCAGGCCGAACGCCAGGATCACGATCTCGTTCGCCAGCCCCATGAAGGTCAGGCCGATGGCGGTGAACAGGGCGATGATCGCGTAGCGGATGATCGTCTGCGCATAGCCGCCTTCGCCGGTCGAGCTTCCGACGAGGTTGGCGAGGATCCGGGCGAGGAAGATCCCGGCGACGATGATCAAAGTCCCGAAGATGACCTTGGAGCCGAGTTCGGTCACCTGGATGAGGAAGATGGCGACCGTGTCGCCGCCAAGCTGCCGCGCCGCCTCTATCGCCGCGGCGAGCATGATCGCGATGAAGGCGACGTTGGCGATGATCCGGCTCGGTGCAGTGCGCGCCGGAAGGATGCCGGTGGAACGGACCGCATTGTCGAAGCCCGTCGGTGGCAGGATCGCCTCGATGATCGACTTGAGGAACTTGGCGGCGATGAAGGCGATGCCGAGCCACAGCGCCGCGGTCAGGATCCGCGGAATGGCGGCGCTGATCTCGCTCAGCATGAGGATGGCGGGCCCGCTGATCGCCTCGATCCCGAGCACCTGGAGGGCGGCGATCGCGACCGGGATGATGATCAGCGCGAACACCAGGATGCCGGCGGCGCGGGCGAGGCTGGCACGGGTCGCGCCGGGCGCAGCGCCGGGCGGAACCGCGGCCGGGTCGGTGCGGACCGTCGCGCTATGCTCGCCAAGGCCGGCGCGGGCCATGAAGCCGTCGATGTTGGCGGCGGTCAGCAGGGTCTCGACCAGCCGACGGACGATCCTGGCGACGATCAGCCCGACGAAGAAGATCAGCCCGGCACCGATCAGCCGCGGGAGGAAGGCGAAGATTTCGGTGTTGAGCGTGGCGATCGGCGCGAGGATCTGGTCGATCCTCAAGTAGCTGAGCGCGGCCATGATGCCGACCAGCCAGACCAGCAGCTTGGCCACGGTGCCGAGCTGGTTGCCGACGGTCTCGTGGCTGTTGCCGGGCGTGTGCTTCTGGAGCGCGGGGGTGCGCGACACCGCCTTGGCCAGCCCCCACTTGACCGCCCGGGCGACCGCCCAGGTCGCGATGAGGATCAGCAGGGCGATCAGCACCCGCGGCCCCCATTGCACCATCTGCGTCTGCCAGGCTACGGTCGTGGTCGGCGGGTACATCATTGTCCTCCCTGTCGTGTCGCGCGCATCTCGTCCCACCAGGCGAGCCGTTCGGCAAGCCGCTTCTCGAACCCGCGGTCGGTTGGACGATAATAGGTCTGCCCCTCCATCTCCTCGGGCCAGTAAGACTGGCCGGAGAAGGAGTCGGGCTGGTCATGGTCATATTGGTAGCCGGCACCATAGCCGAGCCCGCGCATCAGCTTGGTGGGTGCGCCGAGGATGTGCTTGGGCGGCGACAGGGAGCCATGCTCCTTGGCGCTCCGCCAGGCTTCCTTCTGGGCGGTGTAGACCGCGTTCGATTTGGGTGCGGTGGCGAGGTAGAGGCAGGCCTGGACGATCGCCAGCTCGCCCTCGGGTGAGCCGAGGAAGTCGTACGTGTCCTTCGCCGCCATGCACTGGACGAGGGCCTGAGGATCGGCGAGCCCGATGTCCTCGACCGCCGCCCGCGTCAGGCGGCGCAGGAGGTAGAGCGGTTCCTCCCCGGCGGTCAGCATGCGCGCAAGATAATAGAGGGCGGCCTGCGGGTCAGAGCCGCGGATCGACTTGTGGAGCGCCGAAATGAGGCCGTAGTGACCTTCGCGATCCTTGTCGTAGACCGGCATCCGGCGCTGCAGAAGGTCGCGGAGCTGGGCGGTGTCGAGCGGCGTGTCGATCCCGGCCGCGAACAGCGCCTCGGCCTGGTTGAGGAGGAAGCGACCATCGCCGTCGGCGCTCGTGACCAGCGCCGCGCGCGCCTCCGGAACGAGTGGGAGGGCGCCGCCTTCGGCCTCCTCGGCACGTGCGAGCAGTGCGTCGAGCGCCGGCTCGTCGAGGCGGTTGAGGACCAGCACCTGGGTTCGCGACAGAAGCGCCGAGTTGAGCTCGAAACTCGGATTCTCGGTCGTCGCGCCGACAAGGGTGACGGTGCCCGCCTCGACATAGGGAAGGAATCCATCCTGCTGGCTTCGGTTGAAGCGGTGGATCTCGTCCACGAACAGCAGGGTATGCTGACCCGCGCGTGCATGGACCTCGGCTTCGGCGAACACCTTCTTGAGGTCGGCGACGCCGCTGAACACCGCCGACAGGGCGACGAAGCGGTAGCCGACCGCGTCGGCGAGGAGCCGGGCGATGCTGGTCTTGCCCGTTCCCGGCGGGCCCCAGAGGATCAGGCTCGAGAGGCGGCCGGCGGCGACCATCCGGCCGATCGGGCCCGCCGCCCCGGTCAGATGCTCCTGCCCGATGACTTCGCCGAGGCTCGCGGGGCGGATGCGCTCGGCGAGGGGCACGGCGCGGGCAGCCTCGGGCACGGGCTCGGAAGCAAACAGGTCGGCCATCGGGTCGTTCGTAGAAAATGCGGACCGATTGCGCCATGCCTCTTGTCAGATAATGTCTAAGATATATCTTGAGCGCTCAAGACAGGAGATCATCCATGCGATTCCACATGCATCGGCACGGCTGCGGCGACGGGCGGGCGTTCATGGCCGTGGGCCCGGGAGGCTTCAGCTTCGGACCCGGCGGCCGGTTCAAGTTCGAGTTCGGCGACGATGGCGAGGGTCGCCGCGGCGGTGGTCCGCGCGGCCGCGGCCGGCGGATGTTCGGGCAGGGCGAGCTTCGCCTCGTACTCCTCAAGCTCATCGCCGACGAACCCCGTCATGGTTACGACCTCATCCGGGCGATCGAGGAGCTCACCCACGGCGACTATGCGCCGAGCCCCGGCGTCGTCTATCCGACGCTGACCCTGCTCGAGGACATGGGGCAGATCGTCGCCCAGGCGGCCGAGGGCCAGCGCAAGAAGTTCGCCGTCACCGACGAAGGCCGGGCCGAACTGGCCGACAAGGCCGAGGAAGTCGGGCGACTGCTCGAGCGGCTGGAAGAAACCGGCGAAGGCCGGCGCCGCTCGTCCAGGCCCGAGCTGGGTCGAGCCATGGGCAACCTCATGGCCGCGCTAAAGAACCGGACTTCGACCGACGGCTGGAACGAGGAACTGCTGAACGAGGTCGTCGACATCCTCGATGACGCGGCCAAGCGGATCGAGCGGGCGCGCTAGGGCTCAGCCCTTTCGCCGTCCGAGCCGCTCGCGCCGCTCGATCGCCCGCGCGTAGGTGGTGAGGACGGCGGCATTGATGACGTCCCAGTCCTGAGTCTCGGCGAAGGCGAGACCGGCCTCGCCGTGGCGGCGGCGAAGATCGGGATCGGCGGCATAGGTGGCGACGGCGTCGGTCAGCGCCGCGATGTCGCCGGGTTCGGCCAGCGTACCCGTCTCGCCGTCGCGGACCAGACTGGTGGCGCCGGTCGCCGAGACCGCAACCACCGGCAGCGCGCAGGCCATCGCCTCGAGCGTGACGTTGCCGAAGGTCTCGGTGATCGACGGATTGAGGAACAGGTCGCTGCTTGCGAGCGCCCGGGCGAGGTCAGGGCCTTCCTGGTGGCCGATGAACACTCCGTTGGGCAGTGCCTTCTCGAACCAGCCGCGGGCAGGTCCTTCGCCGATGACCAGCACCCGGTGCGCGATCCCGCGGCGGGTGAGCTCGTCGTGGACCGCGGCGAAGACGTCTAGCCCTTTCTCCATGACGATCCGGCCAAGGAAGGCGAGCACCAGCTCGTCGTCACCAATGCCGAGGCCACGGCGCCAGCCAAGGTCGCGCCGGTCGGGGTTGAATTGGGTGCGGTCGACCCCGCGCGACCAGATGGCGATGTTGCGGTTCATCCGCTGGGCGCGGAGCACCGCCGCGGTGGACTCGGCCGGGACAAGCAGCGAATCGCAGCGGCGGTAGAGGCGGCGAAGGCCCGCACGAACCGCCGGCTCGAACAGTTCGAGATGATAGTAAGCGAGGTAGGTCTCGAACCTCGTGTGGACCGAGGCGATCGCCGGGATGTTGCGGCGCCTCGCCCAGCTGACCGCGCGGTGCGAGCTGATGTCGGGGCTTGCGATGTGGACGATGTTGGGCGCGAACGCCTCGAGGTCCCGGCGCACCGCCCGGGTGAGCCCGAGCGGAATGCGATATTCGGGTCGGCCGGGGGCGGCGATCGAGGGCAGCGAGACGAGATCGCCGACGGGCGGGAAGGCGGGGGTGGCGACGGTCGGGCTGTAGACGCGGACCTTCACGCCCTTTCCGAGCAGAAAGCCGACCAGTCGGTTCAGCGCCTGGTTGGCGCCGTCCCGCACATAATTGTAGTTGCCCGAGATGAGGGCAATTCGGAGGTCCTCCGGAGCCATGGCGCGCCCTTAGCGTTGCCGGGGCTTGTTCGTCCAATCGCGCTTGCTGCTGCGGGTCAGCAGGAGGGTGGCGAGGCCAAGGATGGCGAGGTGGAAGGGACGGGGCATGGAGCAAACCCCCTAGCATGACCGGGGAGAGGAAGCACGGCCTGCCTGCCGTGGCCCGGGCCGACGCGCGGCTGCTGATCCTTGGCAGCCTGCCGGGCGAGGCATCGCTCCGCGAGCAGCGCTACTACGCCCATCCGCGCAACGGTTTCTGGTCACTGCTGGGATCGGTGGTTGGAGAGCCGCTTGCGAGCCTCGACTATGAGCAGCGGCTCGAGCGTCTGGTCGAGCGGCGGGTCGCACTGTGGGACGTGATTGACAGCGCACGCCGGAGCGGCAGCCTCGACCAGTCGATGCGCGAGGTCGAACCGCGCGACCTTGCCGCTTTCGTCGCCACCTTGCCGGACCTCCGGGCGGTCGGCTTCAACGGCGCCGCGGCAGCGCGGCTCGGGCGCAGGGCACTCGACCCGGGCACGCTGCGGCTGATCGATCTTCCCTCGTCGAGCCCGGCCCATACCCTTCCGCTCGCCACCAAGGCCGAGCGCTGGAGCGTCCTTGCCTCGGCGCTGGTTGACTAGGCGCGCGCGGCACTCGAAAGGCGAGGGATGGCGGACGAACAACCCACCGAAGAAGAAGACCGCACCGAGCTGTCGATGGTCGACGAGGCGCTGGTCGCCGGCACCATCGCCAACACCAATGGCCTCCTGGTGATCCTCGCCAAGCTGGTCGCGCGGGGCGTGTTCGACGAGAGCGACCTCAAGGCGTTCAGCGACAGCTATTCCAAGCCGCTCGACCATGAGGGCATGCGCGAGAACGAGCTGGTGACGCAGATGCAGGACCAGATGGAAAGCACGCTCGCCGAACTGATGCGCTTCATCGCGGAGCGGAGCTGAGTTCTTCCCTGCCGACGCGGGGCCCATTTTCTTCCATGTAGGCCAAGGTCCATCGGGCTCCTGCTTTCGCAGGAGAGCAGCGACGCCTATATCGCCCCCATGTCCTGGCTCGCTGGCCTTGCCCTGTTCACCGCGACCGTCCTCCTGATGGAGGCCTTCGCTTATGTGCTCCACCGCTTCGTCATGCATTCGAAGCTCGGCTGGGCGTGGCACGAGAGCCACCATCGCGAGCGCGACGGATGGTTCGAGAAGAACGACCTCTATGCGGTCGTCTTCGCCGTGCCCTCGATCCTGCTGATCTGGGGCGGAATGAACGGGGGCTGGGGCGACTGGGCGACCTGGAGCGGGGCAGGCGTCGCCTTCTACGGGATCATCTACTTCGGCTTCCACGACGTGATCGTTCACGGTCGGCTGCCGCACCGGATCGTCCCGCGGTCGCATTACTTCAAGCGGATCGTCCAGGCGCACAAGCTCCACCATGCGGTCGAGAGCCGCGACGGAGCGGTCAGCTACGGCTTCCTCTATGCGCCGCCGGTCGAGCGGCTGAAGCAGGCGCTGAAGGGCAGTGCCGGGGCGCGGGTCAGGGCGGCTAAGGGCGCGTCCACAGACCGGTCCTCGGAACCGGCCTGACCGGCCACAGGCCTTCCCAGAAGGCCTCCATCACCAGCGCCGCCTTCTCCGCCTTCGAAGTCGTGATGCGCTCGTCCCAGGCGCGCGGGCCGAGGGCGGCGGCACGGACCGCGATCTCGCCGTAGATCCCGCTTGCAGAAAGCACCGCCCAGCGGCTGCGGAAAGGCAGTCGCGCGGCACCGACCCGCGCCGAGCGGCGATAGTCGTCGGCCATCGTCCCGAGCCGCTGCGCGATCCGGCCAAGCGCGGGGCGATGGCGCGGGTCGGCGAGGTCGGCGCCCGCAAGACCCTCTGCCTCGAGCCATTGAGCGGGCAGGTAGACTCGCCCGATCCGCGCGTCCTCGACGATGTCGCGGGCGATGTTGGCGAGCTGGAAGGCGATGCCGAGGTCGGCGGCACGATCGAGCGTGTCGCGGTCCTCGGGCGGCACGCCCATGACGTGCGCCATCATCACCCCGACCGCTCCCGCCACCTGATAGCAGTAGGAGAGGAGATCCTCGGTTGTCTCGGGCCGCCAGCCCCCTGCATCGCGCTCGAACCCGGCAAGGTGATCGTCGGCGACGGCCTTGGGGATGGCGCATTCGGCGGCGACCACGCGCAGCGCCTCGAACGGGACGATCCCGGTATCGACGCCGGCGAAGGCCTCGGCGGTGCGCTGCTTGAGGAAGGCGATCCGTGCCGCGGGATCGTCGACCCGCACGGCGTCATGGCCGAGCGTCTGCCCGTCGGTGACGTCGTCGCAGGCGCGGCACCAGCTGTAGAGCAGCCAGCTGCGCTCGCGCGTTTCGAGGTCGAACAGCTGGCTGGCGAAGCGGAAGCTCTTGCTCCCGGCCGAGATGCTCTCGAGCGCTCCCTGGACCAGCCGTGCCCGATCGTCGCTTCCGCTCACGCCAGCATCAGCCCCGCGGTCGCCTCGGCGCTCCCGACGACGCCGGGGATGCCGGCGCCGGGGTGGGTGCCGGCCCCGACAAAGTAGAGGTTGCGGATCTGGTCGTCGCGATTGTGGGTGCGGAACCAGGCCGATTGCCAAAGCACCGGTTCGAGGCTGAAGGCGGAGCCGAGATGCGCCGAGAGGTCGGTCTGGAAATCGTCGGGCGTGTAGTGGAAGCAGACCCGAAGCCGCTCGCGGATGTCGGGAATCAGCCGCTCGGCCAGCGTGTCGAGGACGACCTCCTTGTAGCGCTCGCCCTCAACCGCCCAGTCGACATCGGCCTTGCCCATGTGCGGAACCGGAGCCAGCGCGTAGAAGGTCGAGCAGCCCTCGGGCGCCATCGACGGATCGGTGATCGTCGGGTGATGGAGGTAGAGGGCGGGATCGGTCGCCAGCTTGCCGCCACGATAGATGTCGCCGACCAGCTCCTTGTAGCGCGGCCCGAACAGGATGCTGTGATGGGGGATTTCGAACGTCCCCTCGAGTCCGAAGTGGAGCACGAACAGCGAGGGACTGAACGACTTGCGCTTGAGCGCCTTGACCTGGCGCGGACCGCGGCTGCTGCCCTCGAGCAGGCCATAGCTGTGGACGATGTCACCGTTCGAGGCGACCGCGTCGGCTTCGCCGCGCCAGCCCGAGCGGGTCCGCACCGCGGTCGCCCGCTCACCCTCGGTCTCGATCCCGACCACCGGGTCGCCGAGCCGGATCGTCCCGCCGATCCGCTCGAAGTGCCTGACCATGCCGGCGATGAGCTTGTTGGTCCCGCCCATCGCGAACCACACGCCGCCGTCGCGTTCCAGCTTGTGGATCAGCGCGTAGATCGACGAGCAGGTCATCGGATTGCCGCCGACCAGAAGCGTGTGGAAGCTCAGCGCCTGGCGCAGATGCTCGTCCTTCACATAGCCCGAGACGATCGAATAGACCGAGCGCCATGCCTGGTATTTGGCGAGCGCCGGCGCCGCCTTGAGCATGTCGCCGATGCTCTCGAATGCCTTGGTCCCGAGCTTGACATAGCCCTCGTTGAACACGCCCGCGCTGTAGGCGAGGAAGCGCTGGTAGCCGGCCCAGTCGCCCGGGCTGAGCGCATCCATCTGGCGCTTGAGGTCGGCATCGTCGTTCGAATAATCGAACACCGTGCCATCGGGCCAGCTCAGCCGGTAGAATGGGGTGACGGGCACGAGGTCGACGTCCTGCGCCATGTCATGGCCGCTGAGCTTCCACAGGCGCTGAAGGCAGTCGGGGTCGGTGATGACGGTCGGGCCGGCATCGAAGACGTGGCCGTCCTTCTCCCACACGTAGGCGCGTCCGCCGGGACGATCGCGGGCCTCGATGACGGTGGTGGCGACGCCCGCCGACTGGAGGCGGATCGCAAGTGCCAGCCCCCCAAACCCGGCGCCGATGACGATGGCAGACTTCACAGGAAATTCCTCAATGTCGCGAGCGCCCGGCCCAGCGGGACCGGAGGTCGGCCCGACAGGATCCGGAGCTTGTCAGATAGGCTGCTCTCGCCCGCATAGAAGCGTCCGATCAAGGGGGCCCTCAGGCGGTAGAAGCGCTCGAGCACCCGGTATCGCTGGCCGGGCTGGGCAGCGCGGAACAGCATCGCGGTGAGCAGTCGGTAGTAGCCGCCGCGTGACCAATGGCGCGCGGCCCGCTCGCGCGTGGCCTGGCCGAGGGTGGAATCGAGCGGTGCCTCGCGGGCAAGCCAGACGGCGAAGCGCACCGCGTCGGGCAGCGAGTAGCTGGTCAGCGGATGGAAGAAGCCGCCGCGGGCACCAGCCCGGGCTACCTTGTCCTCGTCAGGCCACAGCCTCGCGAAGTCGCCGCCGATGACGACCGGAAGCGCGCCCTGCTCTTCGCGGCTGCGCTGGGCGATCTGCCAGCCGCGGGCAGCGGCATAGTCGGCGATCCGGCCACGCAGCGCCTCGGTGTCGATGTCGGGCGTGTCGCTGTAATAGGTGTCCTCGACGAACAACTCGGTCGGCGAGAAGGGCAGGCAGTAGACGAAGCGGTAGCCGTCATGCTGCGCGACCGTCGCATCCATCACGATCGGCCGGGCCAGGCCATGCCCCTGCGGGATGGTCAGCATCTGGCCGACGAACTTCTGCCAGCCGAGCTCCAGCCCGTCGCCCTTGCCGCCGCGCGCATCCAGCACCGCGCCGGCCTCGATCCGCTCGCCGGTCGAAAGCGTGACGTGCCCGGGTCCAAGATCGCTCGCCGTTCCGCCGACGATCGATTCCGCGCCAAGCACCTCGCGGACCGCCCGGTCGAGCGCCTCGCTGGCGATCGTCTGGTAGCCCGCTTCGAGCTCGCGGCCATATTGCGGGAAGTGGACTTCGTAGGAGGGCCAGCGCTGGCCGACCATCGGCTCGACCAGCCAGCGGTGATCGGCGGCGATGTCGCTGTCGAAGAAGGACCACAGATGATTGCCGCCGATCCGCTCGCCGGGCTCGACAAGCGTGATCGACAGCTCGGGGCGGAAGCGACGAAGGGCGAGGACGGCAAGGCCGCCAGCCAGCCCACCGCCGACGATCACCAGATCCGAACGCCTCATCCTGCGATTGCCCTAGCGAACCCGGAGGCGGCTGGCGACCCTGGCCGAAGGCCGTTAAGCCGACGTTGGGAGAGATTGGGGCAGGGGCCGAGGCCATGAAGCGGGGAATGACCATTTCGCTGGCGCTTGCGGCGTTGGCCCTGACGGGCGCGGCTGCGCCGAATGCAGGCGGAGCCGACCTGCGCGTCGAGATCCAGGGGCTGCGCAATGCCAAGGGCGTCGTGCACCTTTGCCTGAGCGGCAATGCGCAGCGATTTCTCGACTGCAAGGGCGATCGCTCGGCGCTGGCCCGGACCGTACCGGCCGGGCAGGCCGCCGCCCTCGACCTCGGCCGGGTGCGCCCCGGCAACTATGCGCTGCTGGTCGTCCATGACGAGAACAGCAACGGCAAGCTCGACATGATGATGGGCATTCCGCGCGAAGGCTTCGGATTCTCGAACAATCCGGCGATGCGGCCGCGCGCGCCACGCTGGGAGGAAATCCGCTTCATCATGCCCGCCGCGCCGGCAAAACAGGACATCCGGGTCCGCTACGTCCTCTAGGACCTGCGTTCGCCGATCCGCGAGAGCGGCAGCTCGGTGGTATATTTAAGCTGTTCCATCGCGAAGGAGGCGCTGACGTCGCGCAGCGGCACCGCGGCGATGATCTTGCGGTAGATGCGGTCATAGTCGTCGATGTCGGCGCAGACGATCTTGAGCAGATAGTCGACGTCGCCGGCCATCCGGTAGAATTCGACCACTTCCTCCACCTCGCCGACCGCGGCGGCGAACTCCTCGGCCCAGCGCTGGCTGTGCTGGTCGGTCCTGACGCTGACGAAGACGGTGACGGGCAGACCGAGCTTGCGGCGATCGAGAACCGCGACCCGGCGCTCGACATAGCCTTCGGCCTCGAGCCTTCGAAGCCGCTTCCACACGGCGTTGCTCGACAGGCTGACCACTTCGGCAAGGTCGGCGATCGAGCGGGAGGCATCCTGCTGGAGCGCGCGAAGGATCTTGAGGTCCGGCAGGTTCATTCGCCCTCACGTGGCCAGGAGCGAAGGAATACGCCCTCAGACACTATGAATGGCGCGACGTTGGGAAGCAATCGCGCACTGTTCTGCGCTATTGTCGACTTCGACGAGGGAGGTCGAACATGCGTTTCTTCACCGAGCATCCGGAAAGTGTCGGCGAAAGCTACGGCGAGCATCTGCTGGTCGCCTCCTCGTTCGGCGCGTCGATGATCGCCGGCGGGATCGCCTGCCTGATCCATGGCCTCGTGCCCGGGCTGTTCATGAAGACGGGGAGCGACACCATTCGCCGGCTGAACCAGCGCATGGTCACCCATCGCCAGCGCAAGCCCGAGACGCTTCCCGGCCTGGACTACGTCATCTGAGCGGCGGTGAGATCGGCCGGGCGGATCCGCGCGCCGGCGTCATGCCGTGGCTGCCGGGCCTACTGCTGGCCGTGGGAATTGCCGCCGCGGCCAGGCTCGTTGGGCTGTGGCTTCCGCTGCCGCCGGTCGCGCTGGCGCTCGCCTTCGGGCTGGCGCTCAGCCACTGGGGACGCCGCGAGGAGCTCGGACCCGGGCTGGCGATCGCGGTCCGGCCCGTGCTTCGGGTCGGCGTGGCGCTGCTCGGCGCGACCATCAGCCTGACCGATTTCGTCGCGCTGGGCTGGGCCACGGCCGGCCTTACCGTGGGCGCGCTCCTGCTGACCCTGCTCGGAGGAAGCTGGCTTGGCCGCCGGATGGGCGAACAGCCGGGACCTGCGATGGTCGCGGCCGGCGCGGTCGCGATCTGCGGTGCGTCGGCCTCGCTCGCCATTGCCGCTGCGCTTCCGCCCGGCAGCGTCAAGGACCGCGACATCGCTCGGACCCTTGCCGGGATCACCATCGTCGGCAGCATCGGGATGCTCCTCTATCCCCTGCTCGCGAAGGCGACGGGGATGAGCCCGCACCAGACCGGGATCTTCCTCGGCGCGAGCCTGCACGAGGTCGCTCAGGCGGTCGCAGCCGGGGTCATGGTCGGCGACGAGGCCGGCAAGGCGGCGACGATCGTCAAGATGCTGCGGGTCGCCTGCCTCGGCCTCGTCGTGATCGGGATCGGAATGGCCGCGCGGCGCGGAGCGGAGTCGGGCAGCGGCGGCGCGAGGGTTCCGCTGCTCCCGGGCTTCCTCCTCGCCTTCGCGCTGCTCGCTGCAATCGCCAGCGCAGGGCTGATCCCGCCGCCACTGATCGAAGCGGCGCGCGAAGCTTCCAGATGGTGCCTGCTGGTCGCGATCGCCGCGCTCGGCCTCAAGACCTCGCCGTCGGAGCTCGGCGGGGAGGGGCTGAAGCCGCTCCTGATCCTGGTCCTGACCTCGCTACTGCTGGCCTTGCTGGTGCTCGGCGGGCTGTGGCTCGGCGTCGGTCGCTAGGCGGCTACCACGCGGCTCAGGCCGAGGCGATCAGTGATCGCAGCTTCTGCTCGACGTCCTTCGCGGTGAAGGGCTTGCCGACGATTTCGACTCCGGCAAGGTCGTCGGGGAGCACCGTCGAGCCGTCGTAGCCGGTGGTGAAGACGAACGGGATGTCACGCCGCTTAAGCAGTCGGGCGACCTCCCAGCTCAGGTCGCCATCGAGATTGACGTCGAGCAGGGCCGCATCGACGTCGGCCGTCGCGGCGAGCGCGAGGGCGTCGGGAACCCGCGTCGCCGGCCCGACCATCTCCCAGCCGAGATCGTCCATCATGCCCTCGATGGTCATGATCACCAGCGAGCTGTCTTCGACCACGAAGATCCTTCGGGTGAGTTCGGGCCTGGGCTCTTCCGGCGGAGCAGCGCTCTCGGCCAACGGGGTCGGCGCCGCTTCCGACGTCCTGACGATGGAGGAGGCCGGAAGCGAGATGTCGCACTCGACTCCGGCTGGCTCGAACCGCACCTGCGAGCGACCGCCGGTCTCCATGCTGAGCGCGCGCTGGATGAGCGTGGTGCCGAACCCCTTGCGGCTGGGCGGCTGCACCGCCGGGCCACCCGTCTCGCGCCACTGAAGCGCGAGGCCCGCTTCCGGCGTGAGGTCCCAGCGCACCGTCACCCGTCCACCTGCCGACGACAGTGCGCCATATTTTGCGGCGTTGGTCACCAGCTCGTGGAGCGCGAGCGAGAGCGACAGCGCGGCCTTGGGCGACAGCACCACCTCGGGTCCGCCGACGAGGGTCACGCCCCCGTCGCTGTCGCCGAAATGGTCCATCTCCTCGCGGATGAGGTTCATCAGGCTGACGCCTTCCCAGCGGCTCTTCGTCAGCAGGCTGTGCGCCTTGGCCATCGACTGGATCCGCCGGTTGAGGCCGGTCGCGAAGTCGGTCAGGCTGTCGGCGCTGCGGCTGGTCTGGCTGATCAGCGCGGAGATGTTGGCGAGCGTGTTCTTCACCCGGTGGTCCAGCTCGGCCATCAGCAGCCGCTCCTGCTGGTAGGCGCGCTCCCTTTCCCGGTTGGCGGCCTCGATCCGGCGAAGGACGACGTCGAGCAGCGCGACCCGAAGATCGAAAGCGGCCTCGTTGTCGGCCGGAGTCCAGGGGGTCGCCCGCCCGCGCACCGTCTCGGTCCAGATCTCGAACGACTTGCGCGGCGTGAGGCGCGGGCCGTTGGCGCCATATTCGACCGGCTTGTGCGGATCGCCGCCCCAGCTGACGTTCTCGATCACCTCGGGCCGGAACCAGAGGATGAAGTCGCGCGGATCGCGCGACACCTACACCGCAAGCAGTCCCGAGCCGACCTCGGCATAGGCCTGCGCCGGCGCATAGATCTCGCCCAACCGATCGGTGAGGAAGATGCCGTCGCCGGTTTCCTCCACCTGCTGGGTCAGCCAGTCGGTGAGTTCGGCGATCTGCTCGTTCGTCGGGGTCGCGCCGAGCGCGGTGATCCCGTTGTTGACCCGCACGGCCACCCCGCCGGGATTGCTGACCCGCAGCGCGAGGCCGCTGGCATGGATGTAGTCGAGCAGGTTGGGCGTGTTGCGGATCAGCCCGTTGCCGTAATTCTCGTCACCCGCGAGATTGTGCATGAGCTGCTGCAGCACCTTGCGGCTGGCGAGCCGCGACTCGAACAGTTCCGCGCGCTCACGCGCCTCGAGCTGGAGCGAGAACATCGCTCCGAACAGCTCGCAGACCGCGCGAAGATGCCTGGGAAGGCGGCGCGGGCTGTAGTGGTGGCAGGCGATCAGCCCCCACAACTTGCCCTCGCGGACGATCGAGATGGACATGGATGCGTCCACGCCCATGTTGCGAAGATATTCGCGGTGGATCGGCGACACGTCGCGAAGCAGCGCCTGGCTCATGTCGAGCTGGCGACCGGTCAGCGGATTGTCCGCGGGCTTGAGCGGGGCCGGATCATAGTCGACCTGGGTGATCAGCCGGAGCGGATTGCGCAGGTAGAGGGCGCGCGCCTGCTTGGGGATGTCGGAAGCCGGATAATGAAGATCTAGGAAGGGCTGCAGCCGCTCCTCGCGGCTTTCGGCGAAGACCCAGCCCGAGCCGTCGTCCATGAAGCGGTAGATCATCACCCGGTCGTATCCGGTGACCTTCTTCACCCGTTCGGCGGCGGTCTGGCAGAAGCCGTGGAGGTCGGGGAATGCGTCCAGCCCGTGGAGCATTTCGTGGACGCAGCTCAGCGGATCCCGAGCATTGCTGTCGGTCCGGTCGGCTTCCTCGAATTCGAGCACCAGCAGCCCGTCGATCATATGCATGCTGGCATCGAGCGGACGCTCGGGCATCACCCGCAGCAGCGGATCGAGCAGGTGCCTTGGCTTGGCAAGGTCGCAGTCGGCCACGACCCCGCGAAGGTGCGCGATCTGCTCTTCGCTGAACAGCTGCGCGAGCGGGCGACCGAGGAGATCCTCGATCGCGATCCCGAACAGACCCTCACCGTCTCCCGCGGCCTGGATGACGTCCCAGTTCGCCGGATCGAGCACCAGCATCGCTCCGTGCGGAAGAATCGCGCCCGGAAACTGGATCGGCTCGCGGTCGCAGTTGGTGAGGTCGACGTCGCTGGACGACTGGGCGGCCGCTTGGGTCGTGGTCAATGGGAAGTCCTCGGGATTGAGCGGGCAAGCACGGCGTCCGCCGCGGCTTCGAAGATTGCAAAGGCGCGATGGGCGGAATCGATCATCTCGGGCAGGTGGTCGCGGAGCTCGTCGACTTGGTCGAGTGCGGCGACGAAGGTCGGCCACAGGCGCTCGCCCTCGCCGTGGCGAAGGTAGCGGGTGGCAGCGCGGCACCGGGGATCGTCGTTGGCACTGACCCTCCGGGCAAGGACGGCGCCGCCGAGTCGGGATCCCTCGAGTACGTAGAGCAGGCCGATCGCCGAGGCCCGGCTGAGCGCGGGGGCGGTTACATCCTCGACGGAATCGCTGAGCCCGAGGTCGCGAAGATCGGCTGCCAGCGAGTCCGCGCGGCGGCGGCGCGGCCAGTCCGGCAGGAACTCCTCGACGTTCGACTCTGCAAGCGAATGTTCCAATCCGGGGAGCACGGCCCGGTGCGCCTCGAGGAACAGGCGATAGTCGTCGGCGCGGGCGAGATCGAAGCGACTGAACAGCCGGTCGACGCGCTCATGCGCCTCCGTCGTGGCGTCGCGCAGAGTCCAGCGAGCGGATGCAACGCTCCGCTCTTCACCACGATCGATCGCTCGCCTGGCTGATAGGATGGTCAAACAGTCGGCCTCATTCCGTCGTCTGGCAAAACGCGCTGCGCAACGCGGTACGCAGCGAGTTCAAACTCTACAACTGCTCTCCCGGCAGCATATTGTTCCAGATGGCGAATGATTTGGAAAGATGGGGGGAGGCGCCGGGGCCGATCCGGCGCCGCTCTCCCGACCATCCTTCGACCGGTCAGTTCATCCCGTAGGCGTCGACGATCTCGTGGGCCGCCTTGTCATATTCGGCAAGGAGCGGAAGCGCCGTGCGCTGGTCGCCACTGCGTGCGGCAAGGAAGTAGCGCTCGTAGAGGCCGAAGGCGCGCTTGCAGCCCGCATTGCGCTCGGCGATGTGGTCGCCGGTGGTGATGTCGTAGCGGCGCCAATTCTCCCACTGATAGCCGGCACAGGTGGTGGTCCGCATCAACCACTCGAAGGTGGCGCCATGCACCTTCTCCAAGTGGGCGATGATCGGCGGCGAGGCCGGAGCCGCGACCGGTGCGAAGCTGCCCTTGCGGTTCTCGCGCTCGAGCTCGTCGGCGTTGCGGAGCATTTCGGCGATGTCCTCGGGCGGAAGCTGGCCGCGCATGCGTTCGGCGGTCTCGCGCAGCTGGCGCACGACCTGTGCCATGTCGGGCGAGGCCTGGGCCATCGCTTCCGGGGCCGAACCGCAGAGAAGGGCGAGCGCCACCACGGAGATGAGTAAGTTGCGTTTCATCCTGTTCTACCTGTCAGAGGAGACGGAGGCCTAGCGGGGCACGCCGAGGACCGAGCCGAGGCCGCGGAGGAGCTGGCGCTTGCGGCTGGGGCGCTGGCCGTTCTGCTGCGCGGGAGGCTGCTCTCCGCGCATGTCCAGTCCGCCGAGGTCGGCCGACATGCCGAGCATCCCCATGTGGGTGGACTTGGACCGCAGTTTCGCCGCCCAGGCGCGCTGGCCGGGGGGCGAGTGGAAGTTGGCCTCCGGTCCGAAGGCGGTCATCTGCAGGGCCGCACCCTCGGTCGCCTGGACGACCTCGCTCGGCACCGCGCAGCGAGTCGTGTCCGGTGCCATCAGCACCTTGGACGCGACCAGCCTCGTGATGTCTCCCTGGGCGAGATAGTCGGGCATCAGCATGCTCGCGAGCTTCACCGCGCTCGAGCTCCACAGCAGCATGGTTCCATCCTGCTTGGCACCCATCACGCTCGCCATGTAGGCGCGGGCATTGGGGATGCTGGCCCAATCGATCTGCATCGCGCCCGACGGGAGCTTGCTGCTGCGCGGCGCGAGCGGCGCGAGAAAGTCGTTGGCGGCGGTCAGCGAAAAGCGGATGTCGGGCGAATAGTTGCCCCGCACCAGATGGTCGCCGACCAGCGAGCCCGACGCCGGAACGGTCGTCCGTCCCTCGCTGTTCGGCCACTCGCCATAGGTCGCGCTCGAGCGCGCATTGGGCATGTTCATCATCGCCACGGCGGGGGTCAGGCTGGCCATCACCTTGGCCGCCGCGGGAGTGCCGAACTCAAGCACCATCGGCTGGCCCGGTCCGGCCTTCTCGCCGCAGCCCCAGTAGAGCAGCATGCGCGTCTTGGGCATCGCCTCGGGGCGCGTGCCGTCGGCCTGCCAGCCGGCGACCTTCTCGATGCGCGGGGTCGTCAGGGGCAGGCTGGCGCCGGCCTTTAGCGTCGCTGGCGGAAGATGCTCGGCCGAAGGCGCGGCAATGGTCTGCGGCGAGCCGAGCTGAAGCTGCAGCCGCTTCGCCTGGCCGCCGCCGACCCCGCTCGTCAGTCCCGACACCGTCTCGGCGCTCATCCAGTAGCGGGTCTCGGATACGGCCTTCGGTGGGGCAGCGGCGGAGAGCGCCGCCAAGGCGGGGAGGGCAGTGGCGGCACGCAGAAGTTGCTTGGTCATGCTGTGGTCACTCCTTCTTGGCGGGCGTCAGCGATGGGTCGACGTGCTGCCTCCCGCCGGGGCGGGGAGGAGCGCGGCGGGGACGGCAAGCGCGATCGAAAGGGCGCCGATCGAGGCGGCCTGCAGGATCGCCGCGGACAGGGCGAGCGCGCGAAGGGTCGGGCGGTGGCTGATCATGGCGGTGTCCTTGCAGGGTAGCCGTCAGGCCCTCGGAGCAGCGGCTTCGAGCGCCTGGCGCCAGCCCGCTGGGGTCATGGTGTCGAGATACTCGCCGGCCATGTCGGTGGTCAGAAGCTCCATCATGCAGCTGTTCTCGAGCCACAGCTCGATGACTCCGAACGCGCCGCCGCGCTTGCGATATTTGGCGATCCAGCCCTCGCGCGCGGCGATCTCCATCACCTCGGCGCGGCTCAGCGGCGTAGCGATGGCGGCATGCGTCGCCGAGCGGCTGCTCGCCTCGGGATTGTGCGTGCTGATGCAGTCGGCGTCGCCCTCGGCGGGAACGAGTTCGGTCCCGTGCGGATAGACTTCGATCAGCGAGTTGCGATCGTCACCGGCGAGCACCACCAGGCTGCCGCTGGCGATCGGCGGGAAGGGATGGACTTCGCCCCGCCACAGCTCGGCGAGGACGGCGGCGACCCGGCGCGGATCATGGGCGGCGATCGAGAGATGGTAGATCATCGGTGGTTCCTGTCTGAAGAGAAGCGGGCGCGGTCAGGCCGCGGGTCGCGTGGCGCTGAGCAGGCCGTTGAAGGCGGCGAAGGTCGGGTCCCAGCTCGGCCGCCCCTTGAGGGTCGCGAGCCAGCGGCGGACGTTGGGCGTGTCGCCGAGGTCGACTTCGGCCGCCTCGGCCAGGGCGAGCATCGAGCCGCCGACATAATCGGCGATCGTCAGCTCCTCGCCCGCGACATAGTTGCGGCGGGGTCCGAGCATGTGCTGGTCGAGCACGACCAGCCAGCGGTGCGCCGAGGCAAGGCCGGTCGCCGCCACCTCGGCCCGCGCCTCGGGCGAGAAGGGGTGGAAGGCCGGAAACAGTGCCGGATAGGCGAGCTGGGTGCCGACCGCGGTGTGGAAGTTGGTCGCGAACCAGTCCATCGCGGCATTGATCCGGGCGCGGGCACGAAGGTCGGTCGGATAGGCCGGCGATCCGGCGAGATCGGCAAGGTAGCGCAGGATCGCGCCCGACTCGGTGAGGACGAAGCCGCCGTCGACCAGCACCGGCACGCAGCCGTTGGGATTGATGCGGAGGAAGTCCGGAGTGCGATGCTCGCCCTCGAAAAGGCGGACATGGACGATCTCGACCGGCAGCGCATGTTCCTCGGCGAACATCAGCAATGGCCTCGAGGTGGTCGAGATCGGGTCGAGATAAAGCTTCATGGGTCAGCAATCCGTATGACTGACCGATCTTCTAATCGTTGCGCTTACGTCCCGAAATCCGAACTATTGCGCGGTTGGTCTGCAAGGATGCAGAATGCCACCGGGGAATACAGGGGATCGGCGATGGCACTGGACTGGAGTGACCTGCGGCATTTCCTTGCCGTGGCCCGCCACGGTAGCACGCTCGGTGCCGCACGTGAGCTGGGGGTCAACCAGACAACCTGCGCGCGGCGCATCGCGGCGCTGGAGGAGGAGCTCGGCTTCACCCTCTTCGAGCGTGGCCGCGAAGGGTATCGGCTGTCCGGCCGGGCGGCCCCGCTGGTGGTCTCGGCCGAGCGGGTCGAGAGGGAGGTCAAGGCCTTCCTCGCCGATGTCGCGGGCGCCGAGCGCCGGTTGTCGGGCACCATCCGGATGACCACCAACGAGCCGCTCGCCAATACCGTCGCGGCCCGCGCCGTGCGCGACTTCCGCGATGCCTATCCGCGAGTCCGGGTCGAGCTGACGGTCGGCGACCACCCGCTCGACATCGCGCGCGGCGAGGCCGACGTCGCGCTTCGGGTGGGGTCAAAGCCGACCGATCCCTGCCTCGTGATCAGGCCGCTGACCCATGCCGCCTGGGCGACCTATTGCAGCCACGATTATGCCGCCAAGTTCGGCGCTCCGGCCGGGGTCGCCGATCTCGCCGGGCATGCGCTGGTGACCTCGGAGGCAGCGGCTGCCGACTGGGTCGCCGCGATCGCTCCCGACCTCGAGATCGCCTGCCGGAGCAACTCCCTGCCCAACCTGTCGGCGATGCTGATCGCCGGCTCGGGGATCGGCGGACTGCCGTGCATCATCGGCGACGTCGAGCCGGGACTAAGGCGCTGCTTCGACCTGCCCGAGATCCGCCCTCCGGTCTTCCTCGTCTATCACGAACGGATGAAGGCCGAGCCCCACGTGCGCGCCTTCCTCGACTTCCTCGGCGCCCACGTCCTCGCCAAGCGCAACCTGCTCACCGGCACCGGCTGAGCAGGCATCGTGCGGCTGCCGCGAAGCCGGACGGAAAGACCTGCCACTTTAAATGCCGAGCCACTCCAGCCCATAGGGCAGCGACGTGGCGGCATAGTCGACCTGAAGCACCCGTCGGCTTCGCGGGTCTGCGGCAGCGTCGGAGGCGTGCAGGATGGGGGTGGCGTAGAGCCACACGTCCCCCGCCGCGGCAACGCAGCTAACCGTGCCACAAGAATCGACAACAGCCTCAATCCGGTCTTCGCCGATGCGTCCGAAGCGGTGCGATCCTGGCGCGATCAGCAGGGGTGCGTTGGTCGGCGGCACATCGTCGAGATGGGCTCGCACCGTGACCATTCCTTCGAGCAGTGCGATCGGCGGCGAGACGTGGATCATCCCGGACTTGAGCGTCCATGGGCCGAAGCCTGGCGCTTCCTTCCGCTCGCGCACGCAGATGGTCCGGTCCTGGTGCCAGCCCAGTGCCCAGTTGGTTTCGGCCGACTTGTTGAAGAGGATCGCCCTGACTGGTCGCGCTTTCTCTCCGAGCACTGCAGCGGCAACCTTTCCGATACAGCCGGTC
This sequence comes from Sphingomonas swuensis, assembly GCF_039538045.1. Lineage (NCBI taxonomy): Bacteria > Pseudomonadati > Pseudomonadota > Alphaproteobacteria > Sphingomonadales > Sphingomonadaceae > Sphingomonas > Sphingomonas swuensis. The sequence goes on from NZ_BAABBQ010000001.1 coordinate 877,435, forward strand.
ACCTCGAGGAATTCAGCGAGCCCTCCGACCTGGTGAAGCCGGGTTCCTGCCGCACTCGCATCCATCGGCTCCAGCACTCGCCGCAGGCCGGGCAGGCACGACTTCAGCGCGCCAGGAACATGCCGGGCGCCTGAAGTGGCGAAGTCGTCGAGGGCGCGGACGCTCATGGCGGGCAGCTAAGCCGGCGCGCGCCGATGACGCAATCTCGTCCGAGCGGCCAAAGGGTTCACCTCGCAGGCACGCTTAACGAAATCGAGACGAAGGCACGTTAGCCCGGTCCGATAGCTTGGCTGGAGGTCGTGTTGCGGCAAGTCGTGTTCATTGGGGTGCTGGCCGCCAGCGTCGTCACCGCGCCGTCCGCCATGGCCGCGCCGGCCGAGGCCGATTTTACGCTCGGCGCGAATGTGGACGCCTTCTGCAGGATCCAGGCACCCGACGAGCGCGTCAGCGAAGACGGCGCGATCGGGCTCGTCGCCGAAGTCTGCAACATGCCGGGGGGCTATCAGGTCCGGGCGAGCTTCACCAACCTCGCGCAGGGCGTGGTCCTTGCCGGGACCGAGCGCGCGGCGCTCGACGAGACCGGCTCGGCGACCTTCACCGCAGATGGACCGCGCCGGCTGCAGCGTCACTGGTCGGTGCAGGCTTTTCGCCAGCGCGACCGCTTGCAGCCGGTGCTGGTGCATCTCTCGGTCATGCCGCTCTAGGCACGGCCGCGCACCCTCACTCTCCGAGCAGGGCGCCGATCTCCACCGTCAGATAGTCGCGATAGGTCCCGGCCTGCTGACCGGCGATGCTCGGCACCTGCACGTCGAGGCTGTGCCGCCGGCGCCAGAGGTTCGCGGGTGGGAGCGGGAAATCGCGCTGCGGCGCGCTCGTCGTCAGCAGGTCGCTGTCGAGCTGCGGCAGATAGGCCGGACCACTGCTGGTCGCGAGCCCGCCGCGGCGAAGGACATAGCCGAAGTCCGAACGAACGGTCAGCCGATAGGGAACGTTGGCATAGGCGTCGAAGGTAACCGGAGTGTCAGCGCGATCGCCGTCGCGAAGCTCGCCGAGGTCGAGCCCTCGTCCGATCGCTGGCACCAGCCCTATCGCGGCCCCGACCCGGATCACGATCTCGAACGGGGTCTGCGCCTCGGGCTCGCCGCGTCCATTGTTGAGGCGGACCGCGGCACGGACCTGCGCGCGATAGTCGCCCGGCGGCACGATCTGCCCGCGCGGCACGACGAGGTAGAAGGTCTCGCTTCCGGCGGTGACGTTGAAGAAGTCGTCGCGGCCGTGCCCCTGGCCGCCGCGCTGGTCGCTGATCGCGGCGAGCAGGCTGCTTCCGCCCGAGCCCGCGAAGCGGATCGAGGTGCCGTCGCTCTGGGTCGGATCGACCGGATCGAGCTCGAGGAAGAGGTTGCGATTGGGCGGGCAGCCGACCGTGTCGAGGCGGATCAGGAAGTCCGAATTGGCGGTCGCGGCATCGAACGGATCATAGGTGACGATGACGGTCTGCGGCTGGATCGCCGGGGCCTGCACCGCGCAGCCATTGTCGGCCAGCGCGGGCGACAGGGGCAGCGCAGCGCCAAGGGCAGCGCCGGCGAGGATGGTCCACTTGGTCATGGTCGCTTCTCCCGTCGCCCTGTTGGGCGAAGCGTTGCAAGGTCGACGAAGGAATCAGCCTCGACCGGAATGACGAGGTCGTAGAGATTGTCCCCGGCGGTGATCTGCCAGCGGCCCGGCGACAGTCCCGATGCGCCGAGCTTGCCGTCGCGATTGGTGAAGATGGGCACGGTCGGCGACTGGGCGATGTCGGTCCGGCGCGCGGTTCCGGCGATCAGCGAGACCGGGTCGCCGCGCGCGTCGAGCAGGGTCCCGATGACGGTGACGTTATAGTCCGATCCGACCACCACGCGATGGCCGCTGTGGAGCCAGGCGAAGAAGGACTCGTTGCCCTCGCCGATCGAATAGCCGTCGGGCGCGTCGGGCACGTTGAAGTAGACCGCGCGCGGAGAATAGGAGGAGAGCGGGACCAGCGCCGGACCAAGGGTCCCGCTTCGCGCGTCGACCTGCTCGCTGACCCGGCTCCCGACCAGCACCTGCGCGCCCTTGAGGCTGCGGTGCGGGGCGATGATCGCGAAGCTGTCGGTGAGGTAGCGGCCGAGCGCAAACTGGCCGTCGGCGAAGGCCAGGGTGCCGCGGACCCGGGCCGAGCTCTGCATGATCCGGCTGTCGCGGTCGCCGCCCAGCAGCGCGGCGCGGTGCGACAGCTCGAAGTCGCCGCGGTTGGTACGCCAGACCGCGGTGCCGTTGAGGCCCGCGATGCCGTTCGTGCGGCTCGCCTCGAGGTTCCAGGCGATGGCGTCGATCGGCCGCTGGGGCGAGTAGAAATAGCCGACCCGGGCGTCGTCGATCCGGCTGTCATATTGCGCGGTGACGAGTGTGTTGCGGGTCCGGCGCCAGAAGAAGGTCGCTCCGAAGACGAAGCCCGCGCGCTGCTCGAACCCGGCCGACGCGTTGACCTGCATGCCGTTGGAAAGCGAGTAGCCGGCGCTTCCGCGCACCGCATAGCGGTTGCGCTCGCCGTTGCGACCGATCTGATAGTCGGCGCCGAGCCCGAACGAGAGGCGGCGCGTGACCGGCTGGCTGTAGCGGCCCGAGAAGAACCAGGCGTTGCTGTTGAACGGGCGCTCGGTCTCGACCCCGCCGAAATTCTCGCTGCGATGCTCGGCGAAGATGTCGATCCGCCGCGCGCCAAGCTCCTGCGCGAGCGGCGAGGAGTAGCGATATTGCAGCCGCGCGGCATAGCCGCTGCCAAAGCCGCGCAGGTGGCTGAGCGAGGCATTGGCGGTGAACAGGCCGACGGGCGTACCAAAGATCGCCTCGCCGCCAAGCTGCTGGCGGGAGCGGGTGGCCTGGAGGTTGGCGCCCGCGGTCAGCTGCTCGGACAGGCCGCGGCGGTAGAAGCCGGTGACCAGCGGCTCCTTCGACAGGTATGCCCGGCGACCATCCTCATAGTCGCTGCGGATGCCGAGCTTGGCGTCATATTCGTCGATGCCCCGCGCCAGCAACTCGCTGTCGAGGAAGAAGTCGAAGGTGACCAGCCGGCGCCCGCCTGCGGGATCCTCGATCAGCAGCTGGACATTGTTGGCCCCGCCGGTGAGCGGCAAATCCTCGAGATTGTAGTTGCCCGGGTCGAGCCGGAGCGTCTGCGAGGGGGCGCCGTTGATGATGACGGTGACCGTCGCGGGGTCGTTGAGCGTGATCCGCCGCCCGGCGCTGGTGGTGTAGACCCGGTCGGGGCGAAATTCGCGAAGCAGCTTGGAGACGCCGAAGCCGGCAAGCTCGGGCTGGTCCTGGAACACCTGCGGGATCGAGAAGAGGTCGCCCGCCTGGAAGCGCAGCGAACTGCCCGGCCGATCGTAGATCAGGCGCGAGGCGTAGCGGCTGAAGCTCGGCCCGCGGTTGCCGTCGTAGGTGAACTGGTTCTCGAACGAGACCAGGTTGAAGAGGCGGCCGTTCAGGTCGAAGTTGGCGATAGGACGGCGAAGGCCGGTGTCGGTCCCGCGCTGGATCCAGTCCATGCTGCCTTGGTAACTGAGATAGGCCGCGAAGTCGGACGAGGTGTCGGGCAGAACTCCGACGCCGTCGCGGGCGAAGCCGAGGCCGACCGTTCGGTCGGGCCGGCCCGACGCGTCGAAGCTTGCCGTGAGGTCGAGCGCCGCCGGATCGAAGGCGAGCTTGAGGCCGACGGCGGACAGCGCCTCGAGCGAGGCATAGCCGTCGCTTGCCGGAACCGCTCGGATACGGTCGAGGAAGGTCGCGGTGGCCGAGCGGCCGAGCGCGGCGGCAAGGTCGGCTAGGGCGACGGTGACGCTGTCGTCGGGCGCGATCCGCACGGCGACCTGGCCGAGCGGGACGCGCTCGCGGAGCGGAACCACGAGGTCGATCGCCTGGCCCGACGTGTTGAGCTTCTGCCTGGGCACCGGGACCGATGCCGGAGCCGAGCCGATGCGAGCCGAGGCGTCCTGCCCGAATCCCGGCGTCGCGACGCTCAGCAGCGCGGTTCCCGCGAGCAGCAGGACGGCGGCGCGCGAGACGCGGGAAGAGGCCGGGCCGGGCATGATCGATCAGGCTTCGCTGGCGGCCTTGATCGTCACGTTGATGGCACCGCTCGCGGGCACGTCGGCCACGGGGATGAACAGCGAGCGTCGCGCGTTGGCCGGGACGAGGCCGAGGCCGAACGCCTTGCCGGTCGCATCGGCCGCGATCGACTTGCGCCACGATCCCGAGTTGAGGTCGAGCACGGTGCTTCCGACATAGCCGTGCGACGCGCCCTTGTTCTGGAAGGTGATGCGGATCCCCGGCTGCTTGTCGGGCCCAACCGAGCGCTCCACCGCGGCTACCGAGATGGCGGCGGTCGTGCGCGGCGGGCGAACCGCGACCACCGAACTGATCGCGTAGAGGACCTCGATGCGCGCCTTGTCGCCTGCCGCAGCCTCGCTGACCGGAAGCTCCGAGGAAGAGAACATGTAGAGCTTGCTCTGCGCGATGGCGGGATCGCCGATGTAGCGGACCCGGAACACCTGCCGGCCGCCGGGCGGAAGCTGGGCGATCGCGGGGAAGATCAGGAAGTCCTTGGCGGCGTCGGGGCCGAGCACCAGATCGCCGCGCTCGGGCAGGGTGAAACTGTTGACCTTGACCTCGATCGCCATCGGCTTGTTGCGGTCGTTGACCACCTCGATCTGGCCGTTGGCGCTGGTGCCGCTTGCCGTAAGGTCGATGATGATTGGGCGGACGAGCAGGGCGAGGCTTGGCGTCGCCAGAGCGAAGATCCCGAGCAGGAGCGCGGCGAAGGCGATCAGCACGCGCGGGCGGGACTTCATCATGGACGCGACTCTCGAGATACTGGAGGGCTTGGAAGGCGCGAGCCTAGAGGGCAGGCCTTACCGACAGGTTGAAGAAGGGGAGCCCCGAGCGGAGCTCCCCTTCCCAAGTCGAACGCTGGCTTAGATGATCGGGCGGATCTTCGCGACCAGACGATCGGTGTAGCGGCCCTGGATCAGGAGCTTGTCCATCGCCGGAACGACGATGCTGACTTCGAACTCACCAGCGCGGGCTTCGCGGATGGTCGAGACTGCCTTTTCGGTCCGCGCTTCGGTCGAGGACGTCTGCGCGCCATTGAGGTCGAACAGAAGCGCGACGTCGTAAGGCACGAGGCTCAGGAAGGCCGTGTCCGAAGTGGTGGCGGCATTCTTGAGGCCACCGTTGGACGACTGGACGGTCAGATCGTGGCCGGTGTTGCAGACGGCGTTCGAGATCTTGTAGCGACCCTGCGCGAACTTGACGGTGTTGTCGTTGATGTTCTGGATGTCGAACTCGAACGAGCCGTCGCCTTCGGCGGCGGTGCCCGGAGCACCCGGGGTGACGGTGGTGCCGGCAACGTTCTGACCGCTGCTCGAGGTGCCGAACTTGCAGAAGGTCTGGACGTTGGCGCCCAGGTCATAGAGGCCGATCGCGTCCTGGCCGTAGGTCTTGCCCTGCCAGTCGGCAGCCATCGCCGGAGTGGCGAGCGTGGCGGCGGCGGTGGCGATCATCAGAAACTTCTTCATTCGTATTCCCCTTTTACGTGAGGGTGCCGGGGGGCACCTTGGGTCGGACCGTCAGGTGGAAACTAGGAGACCGGACGGAGGTCATGCCGAGCGAGCCGCGACGCGGCACCCCCGTACATCTGGTGAGGTCAGCTGCCGTTCTCCCCGCCGAGGAGGGGGGTGAGGGTCAGCGTGACTTGATCCTGGTAGCGGCCGGCGAGGAGCAGGCGGTCCTGCGCCGGCACCGAGACGGCGATGTGGCCTCGTCCGGCGGCGACGGGCTCGCTGGTCCGGCCTGAGCATGCAGCCTGTTCGACCGCCATCGCCTGGCTGGAACAGGACAGCGCCGCGCCGCCATTGGGCAGGTTCACGACCGCGTTGTAGGGCACCAGCCCCGCGAAGGCGGGATCGCTGGTGCCCGGGCCGACATGCTTGAGACCGCCATTGTTCGAGACCATCGCGACCCGAACCGGCGAGTTGCACTGGACGGTGAACGGCAGGTCGATGCGAACCGCGCGAACGGTGTCGTCGGCGGGATTGGCGAGGCCGACGATCGACTGGTCGCGGGCGCCCTGCGCAAAGGTGCAGGCGGGGACGATCACGCCGCGCACTTCGTAGCGCAGAGACGGAACGAGGTCGGTCGGGACCGATACATTCGTCGCCGCCATCGAAGGCGCAGCGAATGCGAGAAGAAGCAGGGGCAAGGCGCGAAACGCAACGGCACGCATGAACGCAAGACCCCCTTTCCCCAACAGAGCGTTAGGGATACTCGCCAACTCTCCGCCAATGCGAATCAGTTAACGCACGTTTAATGCGCTGGATTTATTTGTATTGGAAGCCACCGAATCGGCGCTGAAAATGCTGTCCTTTTTTGGGACGTTGCCGCCTCAACCAAGACGATGGGTCGGTGTGGAGGCGCTGCCAAGTAGAAGAACCGCCCATCCGCGACCGTTCCAGATCAGCGACTACTATGCGATCAGCGGTTTGAGATTGTTACGCACTCGTATCGACCGGTGTTTGACTTGCTCTACTGTCCATCGCGGGTCGTCTCACCGCCACGGTCGCCTCTTTCGCGCTGGAAGGCTGGCCAGCCGCTGCTAGCCTTCAGTCACCGGCCGTTCACCCTCGCGGGCGGACAAAACCGTCTCTCGAAGCTCGGGGATCAAGAGTGATGAGCGACCTTCTATTCGCCCAGAACCGGTTCGGTTTGGGGCCGCGCGGCAACCAGCCGGCGGGGCCTCGTGACGGGCGGGAGTGGGTCGAAGCGCAGCTCGGGCAGCGGCTTGCGGCGCTCGACGATGTCCCGACCCGCGCCGAGGCCGCCGAAGCGCTGATCGCCTATCGCGAGGAACGCCGCGACGCTCGCCAGAACGCCCCGGCGACGCCTGCCACCATGGCGAGCGGCGACGCGATGGCCGCGCCCCCGACGATGAGCATGGCGCCGATGCCTGCCAATGGCGCTCCCGCCCGCCGCGCCGCGCGTCCGCCCGAACTGGCCGCCGCGCGCCGCGACCAGCGCGACCTCTACCTCCGAGCGGTCGACGCCCGAATCGGAGCGGCGCTGACCACGCCCACTCCCTTCCTCGAGCGGATGGCGCACTTCTGGGCCAATCACTTCGCCGTCGCCGCGACGAAGATGACCACGGTCGGCTATGCCGGCCTGCTCGAGCTCGACGCCATCCGGCCCAACCTGACCGGCCGCTTCGCCGACCTGCTGCTCGCCGTCGAGCACCACCCCGCGATGCTGCTCTACCTCGACCAGGCACAGTCGGTCGGGCCCAACAGCACCGCCGGCCAGCGCGCCGAATCGCGCGGACGCGACGTCGGCCTCAACGAGAATCTCGCGCGCGAAATCCTCGAGCTCCATACCTTGGGAGTCCGGACCGGCTACAGCCAGGCCGACGTCACCGAGTTTGCCCGGGCGCTGACGGGCTGGACAGTGGCGGGGATCGGCCGCGGTCCGATGCGCCGCCTAATGTCCGGGTCGAGCGGGGACTTCGCCTTCGCCGAGATCCTTCACGAGCCCGGCACCCGAACGATTCTCGGCAAGCGCTATGGCGAGGACGGCGAGGGGCAGGCGCGCTCGGTGCTGCTCGACCTTTCGGTGCATCCGGCGACCGCCCGGCACATCGCGGTCAAGCTCGCCCGCCACTTCATCGCCGACGATCCGCCGCCCGCCGCCGTGTCGCGGATCGAACAGGCGTTCCTCGCCAGCCGTGGCGATCTTCCGACCGTCTACCGCGCACTGATCGCCGCGCCCGAGGCGTGGCAGTCCGACCGCCCCAAGTTCCGCAATCCGTGGGAGTGGACGATCGCCAGCATGCGCGCGCTCGAGCTTCCGGCGCCGCCCGCGCAGCGCACCGTCGGCCTGCTCAACGAGCTCGGCATGCCGGTCTGGCGACCGACCTCGCCGGCAGGCTTCGACGATGTCGCCGCGAGCTGGGCTGGGCCGGACGCGCTGGTTCGAAGGGTCGAGGCGGCGGGGCGTTTCGCCAACGCCGCCGGTCAGGGAGTCGATGCGAGAGCGCTCGCCCCCAGGGTACTCGGCGCTCGCCTCAGCACCGCCACCGCGACCGCGATCAGCCGCGCCGAAAGCCCCGCGACGGGCCTTGCCCTGCTGCTCGTCTCGCCCGAATTCCTGAGGAGGTAATCATGGACCGCCGGAGCTTTCTCGCCGCAGGGGCGAGCGGCGTCGCCGCCGCAACCTTCGCGCCGCGCCTCGCCTTCGCCGCCGCCGCGACCGACCGCCGCTTCCTGTTCGTGATCCAGCGCGGCGCCGCCGACGGCCTCGCCATCCTCGCTCCGACCGGAGACCCGGGCTATGCGAGCCTCCGCCCGCAACTCGGCGCAGAGGCTGCCACGGGAAGCAGGGTCGATGCGATGTTCACGCTTCACCCGGCCCTCAGGCAAGTGGCGGCGATGACCGCCGCGAGGCAGGCGCTGCTGGTCCACGCGGTTGCTTCCCCGTACCGCGACCGCTCGCATTTTGACGGGCAGAACGTGCTCGAGACCGGCGGCGCGCTACCCTATCGTATGCAGGACGGCTGGATGAACCGGCTCATTCGGACAATGCCCGACAATCCCCAGGCAATCGCATTCGCCCCTGCCGTCCCGCCCGCGCTGCGCGGTTCGGCCCGGGTCGCGTCCTATGCTCCGTCCAACCTACCCGACGCGGGCGAGGACCTGATGATCCGCGTCGGTGACCTATACGCGAACGACGCACAGCTCGGGCCGTTGTGGAACGAGGCGCTCATGGCGCGAACGAAGGCCGGCAACCTTGCCGACGGTCGTGGGGCCGCCGCTGCCGGAGCACTCGCGGCGCGGATGATGAAGGGACCCGGCGGGGCCCGGATCGGAATGGTCGAGACCGACGGCTGGGACACCCACACGGCGCAGAGGGGGCGATTGAACTCGCAGCTGACCGGGCTTGATGCGATGCTTGCCGCATATCGCGACGGTCTGGGCGAGGACTGGAAGAACACGCTGGTGCTGGTCGCCACCGAGTTCGGCCGAACCGCGCACGAGAATGGGACCGGCGGAACCGACCATGGAACCGCCTCGACTGCCTTCCTGCTCGGCGGAGCGGTGGCCGGTGGCAAGGTGCTGGCCGACTGGCCGGGCCTCGCTCCCGCCTCGCTCTACGAAGCGCGCGACCTCAAGCCGACGCTCAACCTCGACGCCCTGATCGCCAGTGCGCTCGGCCAGCACTTCGGACAGGACCCCGCGCGGATGGCCCAATTGCTGTTCCCGGACACGAACTCCGCCCCCCTCAAGCAGTCGCTCGTCACGGGTTGACCCTTCCAGCGGGACCCGATCCCGGAGACATGGTCGCTGATGACCTTACCAGGCGCGCACCCTCTTTTCCGGGGAGAGCCACATCTCGTCGCCTTCCTTGATCCCGAAGGCCGAGTAGAAGGCGTCGAGATGACGCAAGGGGGCCGTCGCTCGATAGGCATTGGGCGGATGCGGGTCGCGCGCCACCAATGACTGCAGCATCTGGTCCTGTCCCTTCCACGCCCACAGCTGCGACCATGCAAGGAAGCAGCGCTGGTCCTGGCTCAGGCCGTCGATCGGTACGTCCTTGTCCGGATGCTTGGCGAGGTAGGCGCGCAAGGCGGCATGGGCGAGGGTGATGCCGCCGAGGTCGGCCATGTTCTCACCCACCTGCTGAGCGCCGCTCGTGCTGATCTTGCCGGGCAGGAATTCATAGGAATTGGCCTGCGCGACCAATCCGCCTGCCAGCTTGTCGAAGGCGGCGTCATCGACCGGCTGCCACCAGTTCCGCATGTTCCCGCTGCCGTCGAACTGCTTGCCGGACCAGTCGAAGCCATGCGTCATCTCGTGGCCGAGAACCGCCCCCATGCGACAGAAATTGACGGCAGGATCGGCCTTGGCGTCGAACATCGGGACCTGGATGATCGCCGCCGGTACTTCGAAACCGTTGAGTTGCGGATCGTAGCCGGCGTTGACGATCATCGGCAGGGTCTTGGAGGTGGCGAAGTAGTCGTGCTTGGCCGGTCGCCCGATCTTATTGCGCAGGCGGTCATGGTCGAAGCGGGCGAGCGCGACCTTCGAGTCGACGAGGTCGGGCGTCACCGTGACTCCGCGATAGTCGATCCATTCGTCAGGATAGCCGATCGCGAATTGCAGGGCATCGAGCTTGGCGATCGCGGCCGTGCGGGTCGGGTCCGATAGCCAGGCACGGTTCGGCATGCGCTCGACGAACGCGCCCTTGATGAGGCCGACCATTTCGGAAGCCTGCTGGCGCGTCTCGGCGGGGAAGAAATTGTCGACGTAGAGCTTGCTGACCGGCTGGCCGAGGTTCTGCGTGATGAGGTCGAGCGCCCTCTGCTCCTGCGGCGGAAGGACGCCGACCCCCGTCAGCGACTTGGAGAAGGCGACGAGTGGCTTGTCGAAGTCCGGGCTGAGATAGGGCGTGAAGGTGAGGATGGTGCGCGCCCGTGCATAGTCCCGCACCTCCGCCATCGACAGACCGGCAAGGAGCCTGGACAAGGCTGGCAGATAGCGCGGCTCCGCCAGGATCAGCCGCTCCGGACTGCCGAACTGCAGCTCGTCGAGAAGCAGGCCGACATCGAGGCTGGACAGCTCGTTCCGGAGCTGCGCAATCGTCCGCGGATTGTAGAGCTTGGCGGGGTTGCCGGCCTCCGCTGGAGGAAGCTTCGCGGCATGAAGGGTGCGGTCGATCCTGATCGACAGGTCCGCCATGGCGGCGGCCTTCGCCGCATCGAAGCCGGCGATCTTCAGCGTGTCGACGAGGTAGGTGCGGTAACCGCTGATCCGAGGCCCGCCATCGGGCTCTTCGAAGACATCCTCGAAGTCGCTCGACAGGCCAAGTCCGCCGGCCGCGAGATAGATGATGTTCTCTTTGCTGTTGCGGAAATCGATGTCGGGTGCGGCGACCAGGAACAGGGTCGGCCCGCCGTCGCGCTGAGAGTTGGCCATGAACCGCGCGAGGCTCGGCATGTCCTGGATCTGGTCGACCCGGTCGAGGAAGGAGCGGATCGGTCTAAGTCCCGCGGATCGGCGCGCGCCGACGTCCATGTAGGCGTTGTAGAAGGTGCCGACCTGCTGGGCGGGACTGCCCTTCGGCGCAGTGGCGGCGTCTTGTCCCGCCTTCTGCAGCACGCTGCCCATCTGATCCTGCACCCGATCGGCGACGATCTCGAAGAAGCCGTAGCTTGCGTGCCGTTCCGGCCGCTGCACACGGGTCAGCCAGCCGCCGGCCGCGTAGCGATAGAAGTCCTGGCCGGGTGACACCGACCGATCCATGTTGGCGATGCTGAAGACCATCTGGTCCGGACCCATCGGTGGAAGGCCCGCGCCCGGTTTCTGCGTCGCGACCGCAGCCGTCGAGAGCAGCGAGCCTGCCAGCGCGCAGGCAACGGCCGCCATTCGCATGTTCATTCTCCCTCGGAGCCTAGCGGCATTTGGGATGGGTGCCGATGTCGTTCGCCGCGGCCACCCGGCCGGCCGCCATCGTCAGCTGCACGCATTGACGCGACGTCGGGCGCCAGAAGATCCCGTATTGCGTGTTTCCGGAACTGAAGCTGTCGACGTCCCTGAAGCCGCGCTCGGCCATCACGTCGATCGCCCTGATCGAGTTCATTCCGGAAAGGTCGGCGATGTTGACCTTTCCGCCAGCGTTGCCGTTGGCTGCACCGCTGCCACCCGTGACTCCGACCTTGAGGGTGAAGATCGAGTTTCGCCCGCTGTCTTCGGCAGCGCCCATCTGGTAAACCCTGACCGTATACCGACCCGAGCGCTCGAGCCGTCGCTCGAAGCTGTTCCCGTCCATCGAGCCATTGAAGATCGCGACGTCGTTGCTGCCCGGTGGGAGCACGTTGAAGTAGGTCGAGCCGTTGCCGGTCAAACGCACGCTGAGCATCTGACCTGCGCCTGCCGCGATGAGATAGTCGCGATAGGCCTTGCCCTTGATGGCCCCGAGCATGGTCGTCTGCGTCTTGCCACGCGCGATGGCCACCGTCTGACTTTGCTGCGCCGCCGCGGGAGCCGCGGCCATCGACACGATGATGCCGGCCAGCAGGAAGGATTTGAGGCGGCTCCCGGATGATCCACGACTTGTCATGCAGGGCACTCCCACTGATGGTGACTGGAAAGCGCTTACCAGCGACGGCAGGTGTCTTCGCTCGTGCTCTCGATCGAATCGATGCGCCCCGAATGCGAGACCACGATCACGCATTGGCGGCTCGCCTCGCGCCAGTAGGTCGCGTAGCGGCCGTCGTCGGTCTTCTTGTTGTCGCGCTGGATGAAGCCTCTCCTCAGCAACTGACCGACGGCGTAGCCTCTGTCAGCGCCGCGCAGGTCGTGGATCGAGACGTGGCTGCCGTAGCCACCACCGTAATAGTTTCCGTTGCGGTAGCTGGTCTCTTCTCCGCGTGATCGAGCACCATTCTCATAGCCTTCGGTGTAGGCGTCGCTGCGATCGTAATTGTGGTAGCTCTGGTGATAGAGCCCGTCGCGGTAGCCTCGCTCGTAATGGCTTTCGCGGGTCACATCGTCATAGTGACGGCCACTGTCATGGTTGTGGCTCTTGTGACTGAGCGCGATGGCGCCGATCAGCGCCGCCGCGCCAACACCGACCGCGAGGGCCGCGCCGTTGTCACCGCCGCGCTGCCCGCAATCCTGCTTCGGAGCGGACACGATCTGGACAAAGGCTCCATCGTCCGTCGCAGCGCGAATGCATTCCTTTGCACTTCCATTCCACCAGTAGGACAGCTTTTGGCCATTCCTGGTTGCGCCGCTGATGAAGGTGAAGCCGCGCGCCTCGAGCGAGGCTTCGCCGCTGCTGGCTCGTGCGCCGACAAGATCGCGAACCGACCCGGGCGGTTCTGCGGCGTGCACCGCGGCCGGCTGGAGCAAAAGAGCAATGCCCGCGCCTATTCCAGGGAAGATCGCCTTGCGCGTCGCCATCATCTGTCTCCCGCCATTTGCCCGCCAGAGGCGAGTCGCGCGGCGTGGATGATGCCACGTCGTTTCGGCGGCGCGTCTTGGCAAATGCGGTCAAACCATTGGCATTTGACGCCATTGCAGGCCGGCGGTCCGCCCCCGTCTCCTAGTCACCCATGACCAGGACATCGGGCACTCGATAGGTCTCCGAACCGACGCTGATAACTTGCCAGTCCCCGTCACGCTTGCCTCGGCTGCGAAGAGCCGCGGAGCCATCGGCCTGGCTGCTGCTGTGCGTCACGAACTCTCCTTTGCCGTCGAACAGCAAGGTGCGCGTGCCGCTCGGAATGGTGACTTCGATCGCGATCTGGTCGCGAGCGCGGATCGCTCCCGCCTTGCAGGTGGGGCCCGCTCCCTTGATCCCCGTGCAAGGGATGTCGGCAGTGGCGTTGTAGTTCGTCCCGGCAACCTTGCTGTCGCCCTGTCCGTCTCCGTCGCCCCCCGCAAAAACGGGCTTTCTCGGCACCGAGACGAGGATAATGATTGGCGAGCTCAACAGATCGGATGATCATGCTTCCGCTCCCGCCGTGCTGCGCATTGCCTCGACGTAGAGCCGTTCCAGGGCCGCTGCCGCTAATGAGGCGTCCGCACCGCCCGCATCGGCGCGGGCTTGTAAGATGGCCGCGGCTCCTGCGAGAGCGCCCTGCACGTCGATACGGGCGACGTCCTCCGGGGTGGGGCGGGCCACAAGGCCCGAGCCATCAAGGTCTAGATGGCGGAGCTCATGAGCAACGCGTTGCTCGAGTTCATCGATGATCCCGACACGGTCAGCCAGGCTGGCGGCGCCCGCCAGCTTGAGGTCGAGCAGCACGTCATTGAGGCGATGCTCTGACCGCAGATCCGCAAGCTCGACGTGCAGGTGGTCCAATATTGAGAGGTCCCAGCGCCGTGACAGCCACCGATAGCGCCCAGTTTCGACGCGATCGATAACCGGAGCATTCCCCTGCCGCACCTCAACAAAGACGCACGCACCGGCTTCTTCGCGGCCGAACCGGTCTGTCTCTGGCGTACCGCTGTAGGCGGTGCGGTCTCCTATGGTCAGAAAGCCGTGCCAATCACCAAGTGCGAGATAGTCCAGTCCGGCCGTTTGGGCTCGATCAGGGGGTATGAGGTTGGTGCTCTCACCCGATGCACCAAACTCAGTGATGGAGCCATGAGCCATGCCGATGCGGATGGCCCCGGCTGGCGTTTCCATGTCGACCATGGCGGCAGTAGGATCGGAAAGCGTCTTCCGGTGCTCAAGAGGAGCAGGAAGCAGCCAGGCTCCTTCTTCGATCTCGACTGCGCATGGCTCGTCGACAATCCTGACCCGGGCGGGGGCATGGCCACGCACTCGGCTCCAGAGGCCGCCAGGACGGGCGTGGTCGTGATTGCCGGGCATCAGCCACCAGGTGAGCTTCGCACGATCCATCCGTGATAGCGCCTGGAGAACAATGCGGTCACCCGGGTCAACGTTGTCGAAGATGTCACCGGCGGCCAGCACATGGTTCGCGCCGCGGGCTTGTGCCACTTCGGCGATGCGGTCGATGACATCGAGACGCGCCTCGGACAGAGCTCCCGACACCTCTGAGGGAAAGCGTCCAAACGGCTTCCCGAGCTGCCAGTCAGCGGTGTGGATAATCTTCAGCGCGGCCATGGGCTACTCCGGGTCAGTAGTTGATGTTGCTTGTAATCGTAAGTGGCACCGTAGCCGAGGTTAGTTGATCGGTATCCGTCCCTTAGATGCGGCCGAGGCGCAGATCCCCGGCCACGTCGCAGCCCGGCGACTGCCTTTGGAATCCTTTATGTTAGTTCAACAAGATTAATCGGCTCGGACGAAGAACCAAGTTTGGCTCTCCTTCCAGCTGCGGGCGAGACCGTAGCCTACCAGACGATTGGCTGCGCGATTGACGTCATAAACAAGCTCATCGATCGCGTACGCGATCGCCTCGGCGGTCAGGGGTTTGGAGACGTCCATCGCCGAGAGGACAGCCTCCTCGATCGAGGGATCGTATCGCGGTTCCCGGTTCCCTAACGTGAAACGGTCGCACCAGATGAGGAAACCGCGCCACACGATGAAGTGGCTCCTGCACCCTCCGTCACGCCAGACGGACGGATACAGGGTCAGGCCCTCGCCACGGGTGTCCATGCGCCAAGCCTTGTTGGCACGGGGGTCGATGTTGACGACGAGGGTCTCGCCGCAGCCGTCGGGGCAGGCCATGACCATCGAACGCGTGCGCCCGCGGACCACCAGCGCGGCATCGCCGGGCTTGGCGAGCTTGGCCTCCGCTTCGTCACGATACTCGGCCTCACCGACGAGGTGGAGCATCCTTGCCGGCGCCGTCATTCCTTTTCCCCCTTTGCAGATGCCCTGCGGACGGGAAGCGGCCAGATCGATCCCTTGGCGCGCGCGCCGGCGGTCGAGCAGACGATGCACCCCGGATGGCTGGCGACGGCCATCTCGCTCACCTGGCCGCGCAGACCGTCATAGGCGAGGTGGCGCGGACGCGTCGGCACGGGCGTGACGGCCCCCAGCAGCATGGTGAGCGCCAGCGAGGTGACGGTCGAGTTGACGGAGATGACGGCGGGCTGGGGTTCGTGGACGCCCTGCACGTACGGATCTGCCGCCCGCTGCTCCGGCGTCTGGAGCTCGCGAAGAATGGCCTTGCCGTCCAGCGCGCCGGTGCAGGTGAGGCAGGGCAGTCCCGGCGCGATCATCTGGATGCGTCCGGTGACGTGCGTGATGACGCAGTCGGAGGCCGTGATGCTGACCCCCATGTCGATTACCGGCACGAGATACTGGTGCGCGGCTTGGTTCACGACCGCCCGACTCGCGTGCGAATCGGTGCATAGGAAAACGAAGTTGAAGGTGGGCAGGAGATCGGCGACATGGGCGTCGACGATGTCCGCCTGGAGCTCCGTGACGTGCGCCTCAGGGTTGACGGCCCGGATCATCCTGGCCGCGACTTCGACCTTGGGCGTTCCGACATCGCCGGGCACCGAACCCACCAGCCGGTTGAGGTTGGTGGTCTCGACCTCGTCTGGGTCGATGACGGTGACGTCCATCGCGCCTAGATGGGCGAGCTGCTGGCAGGCGAGCGAACCCGTACCTCCGGCGCCGATGACGCCGTAGCGGAGGCTCTTCAGCAGACGCTGGCCGGGTTCGCCGAATGCGCGAACCTGCCGGTCCTCGCGCTGCAGATCCGCGCAGTCTGGTCCGGGGGAATGCAGGGCGAGGTTCCGTCCGACCTCCCACACCTTGATCTCGTCGTTCGATCCGAGGCGGCGGGCGCGGCAGCCGTTGGCGCCGATGACGAGCGCGGCGTGGGGAACGGGTGCGCCGCGCCGCGCGAGGTAGGGGGCGATCTGGGCCTCGCCGTCGTCGTCGGTCGCTGAGAATATGGGATGCGTCGAGTAGCCGGGGTGGGTGTGGATGAGTATCACCGCCATACCGGTGACCCGGCTACGATTGGCGACTTCGAGCAGATACTCGGCCTTCAGCACCGCGGAGATGCGGTCGCGGCAATCGTAGGCGCCGTCCGGCACGGGCGAGGCGTCGGCGACGATCCACGCGTCTGCACCGGGGACGTAGTGGGCATAGGCGATGGCGCAGCTTTCGACGGCGTGGGCGTCGAGAAGCGTTGCGGCGAGCTGGCCGTAGATCGGCGACGGGAACCGGATGCCGCTCATCGTACTTCCTTCATGCGGTTGATCACCACGTTCATCCACGTGGTGAGGGTGTCACGGTTGGGGTTCCAGGGCGCGGTCAGGTGCCAGGAGAACCAGAGCAACGGCTCGGTTACGCCGGGGATCGGGTTCATCCCGGTGTTCTGGGGCTGGCCTCCGCCCTGCAGGGTGAGGTCGGCATCGGTCCAGAAGCAGTCGAGAAGCGCGTAGGGATACCCCGACGGAATGATGAAGCGGATGGCGGTCGAGGGTTTCGACCACCCCTCCGGCATTCGGACGTTCGGCTGGTGACGAGCATCACGTCGCTCGTCACCAGCCGGACGTCCGCTCCGCCGAACCGCTCCCGCAGCTGTTCCAGCTGCATGGTGACGGGCCCCAACATCAGCCGAAGTTCGCCTTGGGCACCGACGAGAAGCGGCGCACGCCGTGCTTCGGATCGAGGCTGATGCTCTCGTCGTCGCCGATCGTGCGGTCGGGTTCGTCACCATGCCCTTCCAGCGCGAGGTCGTGGGTCTCGTCCCAGCCGGGCACCATCGCCTTGATTTGCGCGCCGGTGAGCTTCTTCTTCTCGGTTTCATAGCGCTGGCCGTTGACGAAGAAAAAGTACGAGGTCTTGGCCTTGGCCGTGATGAACCTCTCCACGCCCTCTGCGGTGAGATCGACCTGGGTGCCCACCTCGATCAGCTTGTCGGTGCCGCCGCGCGCTTCGAGGAAGACCGCCTTGTCGTCGTCGATCCCGGCGAGGGAGCGCAGGACGGACTCGGGGATGCTCGGCTGGCCCCAGACGATGCGGCTGTCGTCGAGCTTGAGGCGGTAGAGCGGGTCCGTGCTGAACGCGATGAACTGGTGGGCGAGGCGATCGCGCAAAACGACTGGTTCATCGGCGCGGACGTCTTCGAAGTCGCTTTCCTGGGAGATGACGAACAGCGAGTGCCCATCGATGTCATTGATCCCTGCGGCTTTCAGGATCTGGCGGCCGAGGGGGACGGGGTCGTCGAGGATGATAGGGCTGTAGTCGACCCCGTCGAGGGCGAAGGAGACGCGGTAGCGGCCGGGGCGCAGCGGGCGATCCTGCTGCACGGCGAGTTCGACATCGTCGATGTCGTGGCTCTCGATGATGGACATAGTGTATTGTGTTCCCGTGGACCGAGGCGTGATTGCGTCGGTCTCACAGGGGCAATCCCCGCAGCGCGGCCTAACCGGTAATTCCGGTCAGGAATTTATTTGCAGGCTGCCGTCCACGATCGGGCCGCAGGTGAAGAAGGCCGGGCAGAAGGGGCATGTGCGTTCGGAGCGGTCGGCCTCGAACCGGCCTTCGCCGATGGCGGTGAAGGCCTTAGAGAGCTTTTCCGTCTGCTTAACCAATCCCTTGTGATCGAACGTGACCCGCGTGGTGGGATCGTCGTCACCGAGATGGATGATCTCGGCGGTGCAGCCCGGAAGGGATGCGGCGGCTGCGATCTGGAAGGCGGCGTCCGCCACATCCTCCCCCGTCTTCGAGGACCGATGCCCGGTTCTCACCATCCTGGCGATGCGCTGACCGGAGGAGTTGGTTTTGAGATCGTCGGGGATCGCGATGAGGGCGTCGTCCCCAATGCGCGTCTCCAGTGTCATGGGGTCCGCCAGGGTGCCTCCGGCGCGCAGGTCGACGAAACGCTGGACGAGCAAGCCCGCGATCTCGCGGTGGATGGCGTATTCGTCGCCAGCGAGCGGCCCTTCCGACCAGAGCTGATCTAGCAGGGTGACGGCTTCGGATGCGGATCCGGCGGTGGGCTGCCGTCCGGCCATGTCTTCGATCACGGAGCGCACAATGTCGTGCATGCTGGTGATGGTTGTGGATGTCCGCTTTCCGCCCACGCCCAGAACATGGGTGTAGAGGTAGCGCCGGCGACAGCGTGAATAGAGGTGGAGCTGGGAGGTAGTGATCCGGATCGGCGGGCCGATGCGGACGGGCAGCGGCTTGTCTTCGGGATCGGCGGTTCGGTCGGTGCGGGGCGTTGCGGCCCGCGTGGCGCTCACCCCGAGACGTGCGATGAAGGGCGACGGGTCGCGTCTGCGGGGCGACCCCGTCCCGGACGACGCGGTGCGTGTCGCCGAATAGAGGAGCAGCCTGTCCCTCGCCCGTGAGGCGGCGACGTAGAACAGGCATTCCTGCTCTAGGTCGTGGTCGATCGCGGCGAGCGTCATGGTGCTGCTCTCGTTCCCTTCGCCCCCGGTGATCATGCCGTCTGGAACGGGACAGGTGGGTCGGCGGGTGGCGGAGGATGTGGGCAGGCTGTTCTTGTTGAGCCCCATGACGTGCACCACCGGGAACTCGAGTCCCTTGCTGCCGTGGATGGTCATCAGGCGGACGGCGTCGATGCCCTGCGCCGCCTGGGGCAACTGCCTAAGATCGCGCTCGTCGGCGAGCTGCACGAGAAGGCGGATGCCATCGAGCATGCGCTGGACCGGCAGGCCGGGACCTGCGCGTTCCGCGCGGAGGAAGCCCATAAACTGCCAGATCGCCACCCCCATTGCTCGGCTGGCGACATCGTCCGCGGTGGCGATCGAGGCGGCAGTGCGCGTACGGTCGAGCAGAATACGCGCCAGGACAGGCCACGGACGCGACGAGATCCCGAAGCCATCGAGCATGGCGATTATGTCCCGCAACGATGTGACATCCGTGGGCGATCGCTCGGGCCGCGCCCACGTCGACTGGGTCCAGGCGAGCGGTTCCGCATCGGTCTTGCCCAGGTGCTGGACTACAGCGGTGGCGCCGGAGAAGGTCATTCCGGTCGCCAGCCCGGGGAGCGTCGGCTTGCGGACCAGCCCCATCGCGCGGCGGTCGACCAGCAGCGAAAGCAGGGAGAGCAGGTCCTTTATCTCGGGCCGCTCGAACAGGTTGCCCAGGTAGAGCACCGGGATGCCGCGCCGTTCCAGCTCGCGTCCGATGCGGGTCAGCCGGTCGTTGC
Source organism: Sphingomonas swuensis (assembly GCF_039538045.1). Taxonomy (NCBI): domain Bacteria; kingdom Pseudomonadati; phylum Pseudomonadota; class Alphaproteobacteria; order Sphingomonadales; family Sphingomonadaceae; genus Sphingomonas; species Sphingomonas swuensis. The sequence continues at coordinate 897,113 of NZ_BAABBQ010000001.1, forward strand.
CCGAGCAGAGTACGGCATGGTCCCGGAACACGGTGTCCGCCGACCGGCGCTCGATCTCGTCCGCCAGCGCATCCGCCTCGTCGTCATTGTCGCCGAACGTCACGTGCTCTGGGCTGTGTCCGCTTGCGGGACGGTCGGCGCCGAGCGACGCGTCGTTCGATCCGGCGCGCATGCCCTTCCCGAACGCCGAGAAGGCATCGACGATTTCCGGCGTCGACCGGTAGTTGAGCCGGAGCCTGCCGCCGGTTGCGCCCGGGAAGTCGTCGGTCGCGAACCGCGACATGTTGTATGACGACGCACCGCGGAACCTGTAGATCGCCTGCCGGGCGTCACCGACGGCCCAGAGGTTCCTGCCCCCGTCGGTCAGTCGCTGAAGGAGCCTGACGCTGCTGCGGTTCACGTCCTGGTATTCGTCGACGAGGACATGGGCGTACTTGCCGCGCAGCACCGCCACGGCCTCGGGATCGGTGTCGAGCAGCTTGACGGGAAACGACACAAGGTCGCCGAAGTCGACCGCGCCGGCCGCCTGCTTCAGCTCCTCGTACCGGCGGTACACTAGGCCGACCTCGATGCACCGCTGCGCCGCCATGTGCGCGTCGGGATCCACGGCGTGGTCGAGCATAGCCTGGGCGAGTTCGGTGAAGCGCTCGTGCTCGGCGACCTCGTCCTTGGCCCGCGAAATTGCGCCGAGCATCTCCCTCAGGGGCTTGGCCGGATTCATGATCTCGCGATGGTGCGTCAGGGAGAGCGCCAGGTATTCCTTCTCCATGATCGCGATCGCCTCGCTGCGGTCCATCATGCGGGGTTCGGCGGCGAAGCCCAGCTGCTTGTGGTAGCGGCGGACGATGTCGAGGCCGAAGGCGTGGAAGGTGCCTATCCACATCGCCGACGCCGCGTCGGGGTTTATGGAGGCGATCCGCTCGGAAAGCTCGCCCGCGGCCTTGTTCGAGAAGGTGAGCACTAGGATGCCCGTGGGATCGACGCCTTCCTCGACGAGCCCGGCGACACGGCCGACCAGTGTCTGGGTCTTACCGGTGCCGGGGCCCGCTTCGAGGAGATAGGGCGCGCCGCGATGCCGCGCTGCATCGGCCTGCTCTGAATTCAGGGGCTTCGGAGGCTTCTTGGCCGGGTCCGCAGCGGGAGGCTGGATCTCGGGCAGCAGCAGGGCGTCGAGCAGCTGCATAGCGACGACGTCGAACGGCGCGCCCAGCTTGTCGGCGATCTCCGTCGCGGTCATCCCGTCGAGGTGGAGGGACCTCGCGCGAGCGCGCGGGAGGATCAGCTCGCGTCCGAAGAGGTCCATCTGGATCTCGCGTCGCTGCCGGCGGCTATAGTCGACGACACGATCCTCGCCGACGGGCGCGGCCTCGGACGACCGCGTCGGATCCACGACCTTGGCAACGTGCTCAATGCGGTCATCGCCTAACGTTGCGTGACCGAGTTCGTGTCCGATGAGGAACGCCTTGTCGAAGTCCGAGCCTGCGTCCTCGTAGCGGATCGCCCGTCCTTTCGGATCGAACTGCGCCCGCCCGCGAGCCAGGATCTCGCTGCCCGGCTCGACGGCCTCGTTGTCGAGGCAGCGCATCGAGGCGACCGCATTGACGATTGCTATCGGCGACCATGGGTCGGCACCCTCGGACACCGCTCGGGCATGGAGCGCGGCGGCCTGCTGACGTGCGAGTTCGACCGCGTCCACCGATTCAGTCCCGGTCTTCCAGAAGCTCGCGACGCTTGTCGTCCTTCACCCGGCACTGAACCAACAGCGCCTCGAAGGTGATCTTGGCGGTGGCTGCAGCGGGGGCCTCATCTGACTTGTAGCTCAGGTCTGTCGCCAGTCGGGGCCCGGCGGTCATGAACGCCCGCAGATCGCCGACGCTGGTCCTGACGCCTCGCGCGACGGCATCGACGATCCACGCCGGCACCGTCGCGATGTCCACCAGCCTCGTACTGAACCCCTGGATGACGCCACTGGGCACGCCCAGCGTCCGGCGGAGAGCGACGAGATCCTCGCTTGATGCAGTCTCGAAGGGATCGACGACGGCTGCACCGGCATCGGTGGGCATTGTTGCCTGGAACGCCGCCCAAGATTCCTCGATCCAAGCCTCGTCGACGGGTGTGCTGGCGCCGTCGCCCGCCCGCCGGAGCCGCATGTCGAGCGACAGGTCGATCAGATCGTCGGCCAGATGCGGATGGGACTTCAGGTAACGTTCGAGGGTCGCGCGGTCGTGCTCCGGCTCCACCGCGAACGCCAGCAGGACGTCTTCGTCGCTCAGTTGTTTGTGGTTAATCATCGCCTGATCCAATCCCGAGCGCTTGGCGTATCGTATCGAACGCCGCGTCGCGTCGATTGCGGACCGTCTTCTCGGAAGAGACCCCGATTATCTTGCGGATGGTCATCACACTCTCGTCTGAAGAGTCGATCGGCATTTCCTGAAGGATCATCTCAATCACTCTGCGTTGCTTGTCTGGTAGAGCTTGTATCGCCGCGATCACGCGGGACCGGTAAATCGGATCCTCGGAGAGCAGTTCCTGCTTCAGGTCCAGGCTGCCCACAGCCCTCTCCACGGCCAGCGACGACTCACTGCCGTCGTCGTCGGTCTCGATGCGTTCGCTCCGGGCCGCCGACCGCGTGGCGCGCCTCATGGCCGTCTTCCGGAGCGCGGCTATGGCATCGGCGAACATCACTTCGTAGTAGTCGAGATCGGAGCCCGCCATGTTGCGATCGACGCTCACCTTCTCGTTGAATAGGTCGCGGACACGATCCCGGGCGTCGGCGGCATGCACGTTCTCCGACGTGCCTCCGCGCTCTCCCTCAACCCGCGGCAGCACGGCCGTGATTCTTCGCATCAGCTCGCGATAGAGTTCGCCGAAATAGGCCTGATCGTTGTCGGATCGCGTCGCCCGGATCAGATGGACTATGCATTCCGACTGCACATAGAGCGGCGAGCGGACATCGAGGATTTCTAAGGCGGCGATGATCTCTGATCGCGGAAGTCCGACAAGCCGTTCAAGAGCGTCTTCGACATCCTCTCGGCGCGTGTATGTCGTGCCATCCGGCTTCTGCTTCGTCAGTGGCGGTACATTTGTTCCCAACGCGGACTCCTCGAGCGGCGTGCCGTGATGCCGATGGTAAAGCGCTCACCTTTCTCCGTCGATGGAAAGTGCAGTCCGAAAGCGGCCGTTCCGCTTTAGACCAGTTCGTGTTGTCTACCCGATCGATCTGGACTGCTGGAAGTCGCCGAGGGCCGGCATTAACGAATGGCTGAAGATGGTGGGCGGGAAGGTTGGCCCGAATGGCCGATCCTGGGTCTTCAAGGTTGTGAGACCTATGTGATCATCACTGAGGCGAAACAGCGCTCGCATCGCGGCGGCGATGTCATCACCCGACCGGCTTTCCGATGTACCACAAGCCTTACACTTCGCCGGTCGGGTGCGTGACCGATGAAGGTCAATTTACATCCGTATCTTCTTCTTCGGGCTCGCTGCCTCGTCCCCAGTAGTCCGCAGGAACCCTCTGGTACGTAAATCCTTGCCTTCCGGACGCACCATGGAACGTGCCTTCAGCCATGAATTCGTCCTGGCTGCCGATTGAGCTGCATCGGAATTCTAAGGTCGGGAACTCCTCAGCGAGGCGCTTGAAGATTTCCTCCGGAGCGCCGCCATCAGAGTCAAAGCAGAAGCTAAACTCGCCAGGCTTGTGGGGCCCGTGGGTGACACCATTCCACGTGAAGTACTCGCAACTCCACGACGATCCAGGCATCATCAACTCACCAAAATCTGCCACGGCTTTATCCGTGGGCACTTGATTGGTCCAAAGATGACAGAGCTTTATTAGACGCTCGATCTCCGATTGTGGACCGTAAACCAATACACCGTTCCAAACTTCTTCAGCACGCATCGTAACACCCTTTCGTTCTCGCTCGTGGTGTTACGAATTGTAGGATGGACGAAGAGAACCAACAAATGCGCTACAAAGTCTATGCGACTAAGCCAAACGTCAAAGAGCGTGCCTCCGCGCGGAGATAGTCGTCTTCTGCAGTTAGCTGTTCAAACGTAACATCCTTCGCAGTCTTCTGATCTGCGCCTGATGCACTACGATGAAAGTCATGTACCGTGAGCGGGCGGGCGGCGAGGATACGAGCAGTCCGGCCTCTCTCCAGTTCCGAGTCGGATTTCCGAACTTGTCCTAGAAGGAACTTGGAGACGCCGCCGTGGTGTCTTGATACGATAGGAGAAGATCGTGGAGGATACGTCAAAAACGCCTCGTCAAGGCGACGAGATCGGAAGTTTGCCGCAAGCCGTGCACATTGCGTACGTGGCTGCAGCTCAAGCAAGAGCAACGGAGTTGAGCGAGGGCGGGACGGAAAGGACACCGCCTCAGGCTAGCGATCAGCAGGTGCCCTTTCCGAGCGCGCAAACGCCATCGATCGACCTTGGTGCGGTTCAGGACCGGGGCCGCGGCGAGAATGCCGAGGCCTTTAAGCCAGGGGCGCGACCGCTGCGGTCACCGCCTGAAACAGGACGAGGCGAGCAGCTGCACAAGCTCGGACCGACGCCGGTCCGCTGTGAGGGACCAGTGGATAACGGGCCATCATCGGCGAGAAGTCAGGGCCAAACTGCTGATCATCAAACCGCCGGACCGAAGGTGATCCTGCGGCCGGACATGACCGAGGAGGAGATGGACGACGCTGCGGCACGGCTTCGGCCTCCATCTCAGGACGAGCTGGCGATACGCCTTACCACCCGTTATCGCATGACGATCACAGGCATGTTGAAGAGAAAGGTGAGCTACCAAACGATCCTCACGGTGCTCGAGCAAGGACCGGACGGATCCGACTTCAAGGAGTATTTCGGCGGCAACCACCATAAGCTCGGCCGGTACCTTCGCGAAAAGTGTCCCAAAAACTGACATTGACGCAGGTGGAGAGAGCCCGGGCGAGCCGCGAACCAAGCTGTTGCCCGGGCTGAACCGATGAAGGGCCAAGCATGTGCCCGTTGGTGGAAAAGAGATAGTAAGTCAGATCAGAAGTGCGCGCGCAAAAGGGTAAGTAAGATCGTAGGGTAGTTGCAATAGCGCAAACACCTATGACTTTCGCCATAGGTGTTTGCTAAGGTAAGCCAATCATCCCATATCATGGTCGATGAGCAGTGCTGCCCGCCTCGACACACAATCCATCATCGCGTTGGCGCAGCTGTGCGACAGCGTCAAGCACGACACCAAGATCCGTCGAGCGGAGACTGATGGACGTATTGCCCTAGCCAAGCAGCGCAACCTCGAGTGGCAGCTTGGACTCAGGAGCAGCGCAAGTGACCTGTGGGCTGGCTCTTCTCGATCTTACACAACCATCCCTCATTTCAAGCCAACCAAGAAGAACAGCCGCTCGCGCCTTGTGCGTGACGTGACGGTGCCAGCGGTCACCTACAAGCCACGGAGGTCAGCTGCTGGCCTGCGCTCGTTCCACTACTCGATCGAGCCCATTCCCAAGTCCTCCTTCTTTCGACAGCTCGCGTCCGGCACCAAGATCGGTCCGGGCGCTGGCGAGGCTCGGATCCGTTACACGACGAGAACCGAAGGCGAGCAAGCATATCTGCTTGGCGATCGCGTCCAGTCTGATTTTTTCGGGCGCCCGCTCATCATCACCAACATCAGTCCGAGTAGGGACCCCAACGAAATCGCCGAATTCTACTCACTGGTCGAGGAGAACGAACGCGATGCCAAGCCCGACAAGGCGCTGATCGTCTTCAATCGGCATCCTGAGGTTTGGAGGCGGGTGGTCGACGACCCCGCGTGTGAGCCAGCGGTGCTGAAGGCGTACCTGGCGGTCAAGGGGCAGGGGAGCGTTGAGGTCGAGCTGGTTCGCGGTGCCGATGCCTTGCTTGAACTGATGAAGCGGCATGGCTTCGTTCCGGCAGACAAGGTCCACTCGCCAGAGCGCCAACAGGAGCTTAATGGACTGAAGCTGACCAAGGGCAGGGGCGGGCGCATTCAATGGCGCATCGTGGTCGCGCTGCCGGTCGAGTTTTCGGCTCGCCAGCGTCGCCGTGCGGCAGAGGCGATCTGCCGCCGGCTTGAGCGACGCGGAGCCATGTATGCCGCCGTCATACACGAGCCGGTCGCGACCAATCACCAGAACAACTACCATGCCCACATCGATGTCTATGACCGGCCATGCCGCCCTCTGTTCGGCGATGCACGCGACCTCGACAACGTTGCCCCCAAATGGAAGGCCGAGATCAAACGCCAACTTGAAGCCGGAGAGCTTCAGCACCTTAAAAGACAGTGGGACTTTGCGGCGGTCCGAGAGTATCGCTCCAGTTCCGGCAATCGGACGCTCCACAAGCCATTTCGGGCGAAGAAGTCGGGCGCCTTTCGGGCCTTCTCATTCCCTAAGCGGCATAGGGCAGAAATTGCCGGCATCATCAATGCGATTGCCGTTGCTGGCGGGCACGGCAGGCTTTACAATCCCCGCACCTACGGCGAGATGAAGATCGCCAAGGAACCGGACGAGCAACTCGGTCCCAGGCGCCACGGCCTTGAGGCAAAAGGCGCGCCGACGAATGCGGGCATGCGCAACGAAGAGCGCCATGCCGAAGCGGACCGCCATCTGATTGAAACTGCTCATCAGCAGCGGCTGAAAGAGATCACTCAGCAGCAGCGCGCCTTTGACTCGAAGTGCGATCAGCAAGGCGAGCCCAGCTCCGAGCAAAAGAAGGCTCGAGACGAGGCCCATGCTGCGCTTGCTGACCTGAAGCTGGTGGCCCGCGCCCGCTACCGGGCCGAGCTGTCGCGGCTTGAGATGCAGCGGCAGCTTTCTCGCCCACGGAACATGATCAGGGCCGCCGGCCGGGCCAAACGCCTCGGCGAGGATCCGCGCGGCGAGCTCGCTACGCTTGGCGAAGAGGCACGCCACTATTGGCGCGACTGGCAAAAGCACAATCAACCCGCTCTTGACGAGCTCCGGGAGCTGTCGGCGTTTGCGGCCCGAGAAGGCGAGCTACAAGCTGCGTCGGAACGGCTGCAAGCTGAGGCCTTGCGGCCAGTGCTCATGACCAACGCTACGAGCGGACTGGCGGAGAGCGTTGAGGGTGCGACGTGGCGTTCGCCGGAGCCTGTGCCTCTTCCAGTCACACCGGCGTCAATCGTGGAGAGCGAAGCCCCGCTGCTGCTTGGTCGTCGGTTTAAGCGTATCATCGAGGAGGCCCATCATCGCACTTCTGAAACTGTGGCTGAGCCAAAGCGGAACATCATGGTCCGAGGTTCCAGGCTCGACGGAAACATCAGCCAAGCAGGATCGATAAGCTCAGTCGAGCCGACGCCCCCTACCACATCAGAAATCGACCAAGCGAACGGCAAGACGGAGAACGCCATGAGGCAGACGTGGCAGCCTGCAGCGCCGATGAACTCGGATAGGAGCGACGCTGTCCCTGCTGCGAGTGGCTCGAGTGCTCCGTCAGAGCTGGCGCAAGATGACGACAAGAAGCATGCCGTTTCGAAGGTTGAGCTCGGGACTGCCTCCCAGCCTCATCCCTCCGTGTTCACCGCTCAGCCCGTGGCCGCCGGAAATGCGCCGGCGGCGCTGTCAGGCCAGCCGGCCATAAGCGGGTCCGAGCCGCCCCCGAAAGAGCCGGGGGATGCGCGAGGCGTGGGGGTGCAACCTGTGGCGGAGCAGGGCGGGGATCCATTGCCGATAGAGTCACTTGCGCGGGACGGATTGAACAAGGAGAGCGGCACCGACGCTAGCGGAGTGCTTGGCGCGTCTTCTCCAGCGGCACGCAGGATATGGGCAGACCCACCTCAGAGCTCGGAAACTACGCGACGCGACCTAACGCACGCAGAGATGATCGCAGCCTATCTCCGCAAGCTTGAGGCCAACGGCGTACTCCTCAGCAAGAACAAAGCCACAAGTGAAATCCACGGATCGTTTCGAGATGGTTCGGAATTAAGCCTCACGGACAAGCTGCTTTTTCGCTGGGGCGGCTTAGCTTTCGAACGCCTTGCAACCAAGCAGCTCGAGATCCGCCAGGTGCAGGACTATCTGCTAAGGCACGGTGAAGCCTTGGCACGCACGGGCAAGCAGCCCGGCCCTCGCTGCCAACGGCTTATGAAAAGTTGGCGAGACGAGCCGAAGTTGCAAAAGGCTCTCGCGTGGTTTGCCGCCGAGCAGGAGGAAGCCATCCGGCGGAAGGCGGCGGACCTGGCCGCGCAAAACGCCCGCGCTGTCGCGGGCCGTATCATACTTGGTCGTTGAAACGCACCTGCAAGCACTTCCAATCACGCCTTTCCTGATCTAGCCTCTTCTTGCCCGTCGATGATGGGCCGAGGCGTGGAAACCTCGTCGATTAGAGCCGGTCACCGACCTTAGGTCGACCGGGTGGCGGGCGCGTATGTCCAGGCCATCCGGCTAAAGGCGCTCGCGCCTGTCTAATCGCAGGTTTCCAACATCCGGTTCCAAGGCCGGCATCGCCTCGCAACTCGAGGGATGCCGCCGGCTGTCCGCAGCCCGTCGGCTTAAGGGGTGCGTAGATGTCGAACTGGACGATTCTTGCGAAAGGATGTGACCTTCAAGGCGGTCACGCCAGGCGTTTGCTGCTTGGCACTGTTATCGCTCTCGCCGCCTGCGTGGGCGCGACTGCTCCGAGCGCTGGCAAGGAGGGCACAAAGGGGCAAGTGACTGCACGCTATGCCGTTGCGGGCATAGCCCTAGGCTTGTCCTCTTCTCAGGTTGCCGCTGCTGCAAGCAAGGCTGGCTATCAGCTGTTGCATGAAACCAAGGGCGACGATTGGGCTGAGGCGCTCAGGAGTGCGACGGGTGCTCCATTCGAATTCGGCAGACCCAATAAGGGGATCCGCGATCAGGAGTACAGGCGGGGCGGGGAGAGGATCAGCGTCAACTACCTTCCCATGCCCGGCGGCTCCATCGCGACCCTGATCGGCTATTCGGCACCGCTGGAGGTGCTCAGTTTCGAGCAGGCAGAGGCGGAGCTCACCAGGCGCTATGGTCGCAGGTCTTTCGGGCAGGCGGCCGGAGCCCCCTGGTCGATGTGGTGCGCGAAGCAGGCGAAGGACGCGCGAGACTGTCTCAACTATGCTCGTATCACACTGTCGGAAAGCAACGACGGCGTTTCCATTTACACCGACGATCCTGGCCTGAAGGCTGAACAGATTCGCCTCTTCCGTCAGCACACCGGTGCGAAGGCGAGCTTCTGATGCGCAGCCCGGCTCTACTCGTCGCCCTAGTTGCAGCCTCGATCACCAGTAATGCCAATTGCTCGACGGCAAGCCAGCACGATCAACGGTGGACGTCTCCGTTCCAGGCGGGACAGCCCTCCCTCCTGCCGAACCGCTGGCGCACACTGCCGGCATCGCGATGTGACCGAAGCGACTCCTTGGCCAAATGCACCTTCACAGCGAGGGTCGACTACAATGGCGATCGTCGCTTCGACCTTGCCCGCATGGTGGAAGGTGGCGGCATCAGCGCAATCATCGTCGATCTTGCCGGAAGCATGGGGAAGCCTCTCCTTGCCGCCACCTTCAAAGGCCGGTGGAACGGAAGCTGCTACATTGCCGCCGACGCTACCGACCGCACGGCCATCGCCTTCACCTGCCCGGAAGCAAGTGCCGCATTGTTCAAGCTGCGCGGCGGCAAGCCCGCGGCGTTGTGGCTTGCCGATTGAGCGCGGGAGGACCTTCATCATGGCAAGGAACCCCGATGAGCAGGTGTTCGCAGCGGCGTCAGGTCTCGGCTGCACGGCGCTGATCGCAGGACTGATCGTCTTGCCTCCGATGGTACTGCCTAGCTTCATCATCTTTCGGCTTGCGCAGCTGAGCGGGGCGACCTCGCTGCACCCGGCTTTCCAGATCGCGCTAGCTGGTGCAACCATCTTCGTGCTCTGGCGCCTCGGTGGGATGGCCATCCGCTTGGTGCCGCCTGCTGTCGCTCAGGGCGTAATCGGTTTCTACATCGGCGCCTGCTACACCTTCGCGATCTTTCAGCGAGAACTCACCACGGCCCGGTCCGAACTAGACGTACCATGGCTACTGCTCACCTTGGTGGTCTGCACGTCCATTGGATGGAAGATCGGAGGCATGCTGGTCCTGAAAGCCTATCGCGATCAGCTCGCCCGCGCTCGGGCCTGCCGAAGGGAAGCCTGATACTGTCGCCTTTTTGTTCTTCGTGCTGGCAGTTGGTTGAGCGACACTGCCAGAGGCAAAGTCATGAATCCGTTGGTGGAAAACGGCACGCACGACGGCTGCCGTATGCAAAACCGCCGAGTGCCGCGTCCTTGGATGGACGAGTACAGAAAGGCGCGGGATCGACGCTGATCGGCTAATCGTCGCGGCCAGCTAGGTCGCGCATCTTCTAGGTAGAAAGGCCTATGGGCACAGCCCTGTGGGGTCGGACGCAGATATTCGTGCCAGACGCCCGCCCGACCTCTCATGGCCTCTCGTGGATAGCGAATGCCCTTTCCCGGACGGGCGAGATCCTCGCGTTAGGCTGCTATTACATAAGGTCGTCCTTGCAGGCCCGCATGGTGGGGACATGCGGCGACAACCTTTGGGTGCAAAAGGGGAAAGCACCTTCGGGCTCCTGGAGTGAAGATTGGAAGGGAGTGGAAAAGGTCGGCAATCCGCTGACGCTCCCGCCCGTCTTCATCCAAGGAGACTGGAATGACCTACAGCCCACCCAGCTACAACTGGGGCCACTTCGTCGTGCTCGACCTCGAGACAATCGTGCCTGGCGCTGATCCGGAGGAAGGCTTTCCGGCATGGCCGCGCCACGAGATCGTCTGCACGTCAATGCTCTTGGCAGACCGAGAGCGCTACAATGAGTGGCACTTCGATCTGGTCACCGTGGACGGTGACAGTGAAGATGCGATCCGCACCATCGATCAGCTCATCGGCAAGCGCACCGTCGTGACCCTGGGAGGCCGGAATTTCGATGCTCCGGTCCTCGGCATGGCCGCCATGCGCTGTCAGGTGTTCGACTGCGACAACATCGCTCGGTTCTGGTCGTCGCCGCGCTTCGGTGCGGCCCATGCCGACTTGGTCGAGCTCTTCGGCAACTACGGCGCGGTGCGAGGCGGCTGCTCTATGAAGGAGCTGAGCCGGGCACTGGACGTGTCGGCCAAGGTGAACTGCGACGGCGGGGACGTCGCCACCATGATGGCCGCAGGTGAGATCGAGAAAGTTCGTCGATACTGCGAGCAGGACTGCGCAAGCACACTCCATTTGTGGGCACACTGGGCGGCGATGAGGCAGGGTGACCCGGCCTATTATGCAACCCTGCTCTATCAGTTCGACGAGTATGTCTGGGCGGCCGAGCATAATCACTTGGCAGACTTCACGCATCTGCCGCGCAGGGACGAACTTTGTCGGCGATCGGCGCAGGCGGTCGCGAAAGCCGGGGCGGAGGCCGTGGAGATACGGGAGCACCTCAACTGGGTCGATCCGCAGCGCTGCGCCCGGATCGTTGAGCCCGCCTTCGAGGATTACGACGGCTGAGCCTTCCGGCTCGGACCATCAGCAACTGAAAAGCCGTCAGCATCGGCGCCGCGCTCGCGGCGGCGGCCCTGACGCGCGTCCATCACAAAGGATATAACCATGGAGTACCCTCTCGACGTCGAGCTCGCTGACGTCTTTTCCGTTCCCGTCAGCTTTGTCGTTCCGGACCTCCTCGCAGCACAGGGTTCAACGCCTGACGACCAGCCGGAGCTGTTCGTTTTTCTGACCGGGTTCGCAGTCCTGACAGTCACCTATGCGGGTGGTCAGTTCAGCTTCGGCGAGACCGTCAGGGTCAGCGAAGAGTACACCCAGTCAGTCGAGCTGCTGGAGCAGCTGGTGGCCGCCATCCCGGACGGCGCCAGACTGGCCTCGATCAACGTCCACGACGTTGTCTCGGGGCTCGTGCGGACGCCTCGAGGCGAGCCGAACGATGCTCACTCACGGCCCTCGCTGGAAAGGCTCGTCAGGATCCTGGACCAGGTTCCAGAGGACCTCTCGCTCTACGACTGTGAGATGGGTCGCGCCGTCCTCGACAGTATCGGCGAACCCTACGGGCTTGAGCCGGCCTGGAATTGCGAAAGCCGCGAACGCAACCCCATTGCAAATGGCCGCCGCCTTTCCGCTCGGGCGCAGACGCTGTTTCTGGCAAGCGCGGGACGGCATTGCTCCAATCCCGAGACCAGATCGGCCGCCAGCGCTGATCTTGAGGCGTGGCGGGCCACCGGGCGCTCCATCGCATGACGCTGGATCCCTCACCCGCGGCATCGAAGTCCAAAAGATGTGAAGCGCGCTGACGGGCGCTCCTGCGAGTTAGCGGTGAGGAGGGAAAGACCTCGCCATTGCTCGAGCCAAGGCCGCATTAAGCGGTCGAGGCACAACAACGACGACCACCTGACAAAGCCCGCCGCCTGGGGGTTTTGTAGTTTCTACCAGAAAGTCAACAATATGACCCAGCACCACAACGACAATAGCAATCGGCCCGCGTTCTACGCGGTGCTCGATATTGAGATGCTATACCGGCTCGACGCCGTTGAATCTTACCGGAAACTGGATCCCAGTCCCTGCGAAGTTATTCGATACCCATTTCGAGCAACCTGCGCTGCGGCCCTGCTGACCTTCTCGGTGGTGGACGGCATCTTCGAATTTGGGAGCTTGCATTCTTGGGCCGGAGACGACGAGCCGGCCCTGCTTGGTGCACTATTTGATCAACTGCGCATGCTGCCCGACCACCGACTGGTGACGTGGGGCGGCCTGTCGATGGACCTCCCCGTGCTTCGGATCGGCGCCGCCCGGCACCATCTGCGGCTGCCACGCCAGCTGATCAAGGATGCCAGGAAGGGCCGTGATTGGCTGCATCTCGATCTTGCCAAGGAACACCATTGCGGAACCTACGTGCACCTGACTGAAGTCGCAGTGGCGCTTGATCTGCCGGTGAAGTTCGCTGATCGGGCATCCAGCGTGCGCAAGCTGCTGGAGACCGGCAAGCTCGAGAGGCTGAGAGACGTGCCGATAGCCGATGTTCTGACCACCTCCCTACTTCTGCAGGCACAACTGGAATCGCACGGCGAGCTCAGCTCGGCGCGAGCGGCGCAGATCATGACCCTGAGGGAGGTTGCCAGCCGCCGTCCGCATGCCCGCTATGCCGACTACCTTGGGCGCGTCGAGAAGCGACTGTCGATGGAGGTACTGGCTGAAGCGCAGGCCTTCATCGCCTCAGCCGCGTGAATGTCGCGGGGCGGGCGATGAGCCCGCCCCGCAGTTCGGCACGCTGCCCCATTATCATCAACATTGCTGGTCCAAGTGCAAGGGTCAGTCTCTTCCGATAGGACGAACCATGTCCATCGATCCGTCGCCGGCGGCGGCACTGCCGCATTTAAACTATGACCTCCTGATTATCGGTCCCCTACGTCAAGCCAAGGTCTTCGTGCGGCCGTGCAGCCGCATCGAGGCCGAGAGCAAGACCTTCGAGCGTGTTCCGGGTGGCGAAAGCAGACACGCGACCACATTCCGAAGCTTTCTCGGCTGACGGCCTCAACCCGGCTACCGCAGCGGTGCTGGCCAACGCCGTCTAGAAGGCGGATTGGCAGGGTCCCTTCATCAAGGAAGCGCAACGGAGCATAAACAGGACCGACGGTATTCGCGAGCCGATCTACCTCATCGAGCGTGCCGGGGAGACGCAGTACGGTAAGACCCCCTAAAGGTCAGCTGCCTCACTCCCATACGGCGATGGCCCGTTGGTGATGGAGATTTTGCTACCTCGCAACGAGAAGCTGCGACTTTGTGGATGAGAGAGTCCATCCTAAAATCCAGAGGACGACAGTTTCGGAGCAAGCTGAGATGAAGGACCTGGACAAGATTTTGGACGTGATCGACTCGCGAGAGCGTATGCTATCTTCATTCAGTACTATTTACAGACATGAAGACGAACGTGCCGCCCGCTTGAGCGCGCAAAAAGACGTTTTGAATTAATTAAAAAAAACTCATCGCTGGTGATGAGTACGAACCTCATAGATGGCGCAGACCGGATGGCGAGTTCAGAGATCCGGTCACATGCGACTGGGCTGCGGTTATCGTTCAGGCGCTCGGAGTACACACCGTGCAGATCTTTGGCACTACGGCTGCTGCGACACAGATGAGGGATGTCATCCATCTACAGCACGAAGGTCGAATCGAAGACAGCATTCGCTGCCACGTGGTCAGGGTGGATGTGACGGGTCTCTCGCCTCAGCGCCAAGCGTCCACCGAGCCGCGCTTCGCCTATGCTTTCGTTTGCGAGACCGGTCAGAACTACGAGCACATGTCCCTAGTCGATACGCTAGAGCAGATCCACGCACTCGAAGAGGAGTTCAGAAAGGACTGCGCGTATGAATTCGAGCAGGAAGACGCCTATTGCACTTGGCTTGGGGTGGCGCTGCCGCGGCTCAAGAAGACCAGTCCGTAAACGGCCGGCATCCGAGCGGCGTAAGCTCTATCTTCAAACGGACGTTATGCTTTCCCGATCGCTGTGTTGGCGACACATGGTGGTAAGCGGACCGGCTACTTTCGGGTAATATGGGGCGCATATCAGACGTTTATTCATTTCGGTTGAGGCGTCGGTTCCGCGCAAGCTCCAGACGCTCGGGTAGGTAGATCATTTAGAAGTAGTTGTTCGTTCAGCGCACGCCAGATTGCGGCTTCCGACACGCTGGGAGCATCGACACGATTTGAGCATACCTGCTTCTTCGTCGACTATAGGAGATCGGGCAGATGATCGATGAGCGCTCCGATGGAGAGTATCTTGATTACGTGCTGAAGAGCCTGTCCCCAATGTGGTTGCTCAATAACATCGCGGCCAACATGACATCGGGAATTCATCTAGAGCCAAATCGGAAGCTCTGGAGCACCGTTGGACTATCTAGCACTCGGGGCGTCCTCGCGACTGAAGACAACATCACTGCCATGAACATACAGGCGGATGCGCGAAAGCGAATGCTGGAGAGCAACCTCGCGTTCCGCGCATCGCTTAAGCGCCTCAGCGCGATCGATGTGAAGCCCGTTTGGGGGCATCAGGAGGATTATAGCTATGCCTCCCGCGTCTTACTGCTGTATGTTCCAGTAGCAGCTATAGATCGCCTGCATGATCTTGCCGCCAACGATGCTGGCTTGCTTGATCCTCTCGATCGTAGGAAGGCGGTCGAACGTTATAATCGTTGGCTGCTGCAGAACTACCACCCAGAGTGGGAGGCGTATCGTCGGCAATGGCCCAGTCTTGAAAAAAATCCCTACCTCACTGCTGTCAATGACTTCGGCCGCGAGCCAAATCCATTGCATACTTAAAAGGTGAAATCTTCTTCCGCGTTCCACGCATCTACTACATTCCGACTGAACTCTGCATTCGACTCCGCAGCGGACCGTCGCCGACGCTTTGGACGCACTGATATTGATGCTGACCGAGGCTTCACGCCGCTATCTCGAATTTAGCAAACTGCTGCGTGCTAGGGCAGTCAGCGCAGTCACGGGAAGGCCTTGCGCGCTGCAGTGCCCGGAGCCGCGCCGGCAATGCGTCTAGATCGGCAGGATTATGCAAGTCGTCGATTGAAAGATCGAAATGCTCGGGGGTGAAGCTGCACGGCGCTATTCGGCCATGCTCGTCGACGAAAAGGAAAGTTTCGGCCACTCGGCAGTCGTCGATCAGGAAAGGACGGCCCGCCACTGTATCGGCGATCCGTTGAAGATAGGCCGGACCGCCTACCAGCATCGTGCCGCTCAGGCCGAGCTCCGTGCGAAGCCGCACAAGCAACGCTGCGAGCATCGTCACTTCGGCGCTGGTCAACCGGTGCGTTGGGAAGAATTCGGGTCGGTCGCGGCCGCCTAATTGGTTGAAGCTGATCTCGTCGACGCCCCAATCGCTGAGGTTCCGGCACAGCGTCTCGAACTGAGCGATGTTTTCGCGCATCAGCACGACATTTGCGCGCACCTTGAGCGATGCACCCGCCTGGTCACGTTCGGCGATCAAGGCGGGCACATTCTGGGCAAGTTTGGCGAAAGCGCCCGGCCAGCCGCGCATTGTGTCGTGAAAGTCGGCGAGCCCGTCGATGCTGATCGTGACCTCGCGATAGCGGCGGATCAACTCGGCGCGCACGCGTGGTGCGCCGAGCGTAGTGCCGTTGGTCGTAATGCTGAGTTCAATACCCAGAGCTTCTGCCCGCATGCTGAGCCCGGATAGCGGTCGCCAAAGCAGCGGCTCCCCACCAAGCCAGCTTAGCAGGACCGGCCTGCCCCTTTCTGCCTGCCATTGCCCAAGCAGATCAACGAAGCGCTCTACCTGCGTCTTATCGACCGCCAGGCGCGGGATCGGAAGGCGCTTGTCATAAGCACAAAAGGAACAAGACAAGTTGCAACGATTAGTGACACGCCAAAGAACGATCATGCTGCCAATCCCATTCGAAGACGGCGTCCTACAATTCCTCTACTCTGAACCACCTTTTGAGAGCCCTGAGAACAGTATTCGGATTAGCGCGGATGTCGGTCACGCGCGATTCCTTCCCGTGGCCGAATGCGAAACTAACATCATGCTTTCTTGAAAGATTGTGTGGTCTGAACTCGATCCTACCGCGCTTAACAGGAAGCTGTCCGATCCGCACGTCTCGATCCGTGCTTGGCTCCCGAGCGCCAGAGGCTAGCGCCTCAAGAAATCCTTGGCGGACAACTTCGACGCGATCTTCATATCCGGAACACAGAAGAAATTCATTCACTTCGAGGGTCAAGCCATGCCGTTTGACGAAGTCGCGGACAGCAGCGAGATGTTCTTTGACCGAGCCTGCGAACCAGTCCTCTCCGGCAGCTTCCGCCCTTTGCCGGGTCAGGTCCCAGCTTCGATTGTGGACTGTCACCCGAGCCGCTGGCTGCTCGTTGGCGTTGGCTAAGAAGAATAAGTATTCGTCTCCTGGTACGTCGCGGCTTGGCCTCACGCGCACGAATCGGATCACTCCAAGATTTACTCGTCCTTCCAGCAGCTCGCCAATTCCGGCAGAAGGCATGACAAAATTACTCCTGTGCTTCTTGATCTGGCTCAAGGACGAAACATCTCATGGCGAGCTGCTACGTCGTCTCCGATCAGCTCTATGAAGGTAGCAAATTCGCGGCGTAAGTCACTAAGACCAAAGAGGCGGACGGAGCTACCTAACCGTCAGCCGATTTCGTCTACGATCGCGGGGCGATCCGGATGTGCCATTAAGTAGGCACGGACGCGCCGACCACCGAACATCTTGGCATATGCCATGCTGATTTGGTGGAGTTCGGAACGATCTTTCGCTGGGAGATCTGCGAGGAGTTCGGGCGTCACTTTGCCGTGACGCGCTTCGACCAGGAGCCGGATCAAGGTCTCACCATCGGCGTTCCCTGCCTCGATGCCGTGCATGCGTTGGAGGGCGTCGCGGGTAAGCCGCTGCTCACGCTGAACTTGTTCGGCAAACCCATGGCGTTTGAGGGGATTGTGCCAGACTGGCCAGCGGGCGAGCACCGCCTCCCTCTCTCGCATTTGACTAATAAGGCGGCGGGTATCGTGAATTAATTCGGCTTCACGTGCCTGCTTTGCTTCGGCCACCAGCTCGGCCGTGCGGGCCTCGAAGTTCCCCACCACGGGGCTAAGCCGGCGCGTGGCAACCTCGCCGAAATTCAGGGCATTCACCTCCATTGGTCGTGAAACTGGTTTCACCGTTGCGTACAGCGGCAAGCCGTGTGGTAGGCCATCGGTCATAGCGTGGCGTTCAACGGCCTGGTGAAACCGCAGCAGGATGGCAGCGGCAGCAAGGTCTTGGGTGCACTCCCGCTGCTTGCTCCACGAGACCGGCTGATTGACCTGCATCGCGTACAAGTCGTCCAACCCGAGCAAGCGTAACGGCGCAACATCCATCGTAACGAGGTCGGTGTCGGGCACGAGTGCCTGGGTCCCGAGCTCACGCTCTTGTCTTTGAATCTGAAAGTCGCTCAGGAAATCGGTGAGCGGATGCCACAGACGTGCCTGATCGGACATCGAGAAGAGGGTCTCAACCCTAAGATCTTTCACTCCGGTATCGTTGCGAAGGCCAAGGATCACCGCGCGCCAATCTCGCCCCTGATTATCGCCGTGTAGAAAGCATTTCGCCTCCTCCATCCGAGCGCCAATGGTATCCCACCCTTCGATCCTCACTTGATCAGTTGGGCGGTCGAGCGCGGCTATTACGTCTGGTGCAACCAACTTAGCTGCGACCAGGCGGATCAACTGCTCGGTACGAGCAAATTGACCGGTGCCGATCAGCATGCGGAGACGTCGTCCGAAGTGCCAAGTGCGTTTCATCGGTGAAGCTTAGTGCTGAGGCAGTTGTGAAAGTATAAAAGGATGCACCGACGAAAATCCGCTCTCGGCTTTGCGTCATACGGTCGAGATTGCCGCCGCTTTATGCTCTCGCCGGAAGGTGGACTGACGTTAGCTGAACTAGCGGCCACTTCCTTGACCTCGACGCGAGAACCGGTTGGTCTGCTTCCGGCCACATGCGGACGCTCCGCCGGGCAACGATCCATCTGTCCGCTGGTGGTGGGAAGCGGGCTGACCGCTTTCGGGCGCAAACTGGCGGGATCCTGACATTCATTCATGCTCGACCGACCGTCGGCCTAGCGCCCTTGCCGGTCATTCCGAGCATCGGCGGTCAACCCACAAGCGGCCGTTCATTCAGCTGCCGGCTCAAATGTCTGCTTTCGACCCATTGCGGACATTCGAAGAATGCGCTCATCATTTGTCGATGAGCGACTGCCTTCTGATAACAGGGTCTCCAAGAAAGCGCGGAAACAGCGATGCTGTCGCACAGTGCCTGCAGGCTGAACTTAAGCTAAGGCCAGAGCAAGTGGTGGATCTGAGTTCCAGCTACATCGAACCATTTAAGTACGACGCTGGGCTGGAGCGAGATGATTTCCATAAGATTATTGCTCGTCTGCTTCAGCACCAGAATGTGGTCTTTGTGACACCCGTTTACTGGTATGCAATGAGCGGTTTGATGAAGACCTTTTTTGACCGCCTGACAGATCTGCTCTCCAACGCAGAATCGAGAAAGCTTGGCCGTGCGCTGGCGGGCCGAAATATGTGGCTACTTGCCACCGGAACTGATGACACACTACCGGACGGTTTCGTCATACCTTTTCAAAAGACGGCGGATTACTTCGATATGCAGTGGCAGGCAGCAGCCTACGTACAGGTTCATGCCGCCGCATTACCCGCAATTGAAGACTGGTCCGACGTCCGCACCTTGGCTGCGGCGATTGTCGACTGCGGCAGTCGCTGAACGTCCGCTTTCCACCCACAGCAGACATTAGCGTTGACCGTCGCTCCTCCGGAAGCAGACGCGGTCGCCGTGGCGCATGAACCGTGACGCGCTACCGTTGTGCTACACGTCCCATAGCGCCTGTTTTCTACAATCCTCGTTGTGATTGATGCGCCAAGCCACAAGCCGCCGCATCTCCTCGTCAGCGAATCATATCGTGCGCCTCATCGATGGAGACGCCGAACTTCTCGCGGGTTCGCTTCACCAGTTGGATGAAGTCTCGGTTCTGGAACTCCATGCCCCACCATCTCCGATTGGCGGCACTAGGCGCAAGCCGGATGTCCGCTTTCCACCCATTGCGGACATCCAGGGCGAAGGTCTGCGTTCGACCCATTGCGGACATTCGCGAGCGGCTTAGCTTGGAACAGGCAAGTGGGAGGGTCTTGAGATGGGCAGATACCGCAGTCATCTGAGCCGATGGCACGTCATCAGGTCCGCTCTTCTCATCACGTTCGCAACGGCGCTCTTGCTCTACAACGTTATTCATATCTGGAGCGGCCTGAGTAGTGGCGCAATCAAGGAACTGGGCCGGGGCACCGAGATGGTTCGGCTCGCTTCGGACTCGCTCTCGTTCGGCTTGAATGTCTCTTTTCGGCTGTTCTTCGCTCTGCTCTGCGGAGGAGCCGTGGTCGTCATATGGGTCAAGCTGCGCCGGGAGAGAAGCCTTGGCATGCCCGATTAAGCTATGTCCGCTTTCCACCCATTGTGGACATTCAGCCGGTCTGAAATGCTGGCATGATGACCGACCGCGTTTGCCACTGGGGCTTATCAAATCCGGGACCGCAGCCGCTCTCCGTCTGGCTTGAGCCATGGGCTGACGAAGTAGAGGTTCCGGCCCGTTCAACGATCACGCTGACCGTCACGGACGGTCTCCAAGATTGTGCAGTCGGTGAGGTGGAATGGTCCCCTGATCATCTGGTAGTGTGGGCAAGCGCGCCCATGATCGAGGCGCATGTTGATGGCGACCTCCAGCACACAGGGTCGGCAATCATCCCCGCTCCAAAAGACCTGACTAAAGCGATGCTCGGAGTAGCCTTCCGCGATCAGCCGTCTGCGCGGCTTGCTGGTCGGCCTTTTTCCCCATCCAAGCGCTCGTCGTGGTGGCAGCGGGCCAGGCGCGTGCTTGGTCTGTGACCGGCGTGCGTTTATCAGGCTCAAGGCAGCAACTTTCGCTTCCTTGCCAATGTCCGCTTTCCACCCATTGCGGACATTGGTGACCTTTCCCAAAGGCAATATGGAAGCTGCATGCCCCGGCAACGACGACCCCCTTCGTCCACCCCGACAGCGCCCTCGCGTTTCAGTCCGGATAAGCAAGCCGAGGCGACGAGATCGAAAGGGCGACCCCGAGGGTGGCGGGGTGCCTGTCGAGCCTTCAAGACCGAACAATCTTACCGGCGGTGCGGCGGCTCAACTTGAATTTGACGAGTAGCTGCGAGAGCATGCTCACGAAGCGGACTGTGACCGCTTTCCACCCGATATGCGATGCTCGCGCGGAACGTTTGGTTACGACCCATTTACGACATTTCAGCCAACCTCGGCTCGCAACCCATTGCGGACGTAAGTCAGTTGACTAAGCTGAAGCCGAAAATTTTGGCAGAAGAGGGGTGGGAGATGCGCTTTACGCTGCGGTGCTGCGGGTCGCTCCTCATCGTGCCTAGCGGGTGTTCAGTGGACGTGACGCCGCCTTCATCTGTCCAGGTCACAACAAGCTTTAGCGATGCGAGCAAACAGCTCTTACTTCATTGCGAAAAGACCAGCACAGGGGTGTGCCACGTCTTAATCGAGAATGCCGGCAAGGTTGAAGCGTTGCAATTGCGTGTGGGATCGAAGGTCACTGTAGGAGCTGTTAAGGCTGCTGCACGCACCTGCAGCCGCGCGCGACCGATCCACATAAAGGCTTGCAGCTGGTCGTCTGTTGGCCCTACGTGAGGAGCGCCAGCCCGCTAAGCATCCGCTTACCACCCCGAGCGGACAGTCGGCTTACGACCGTGAGCGGACATTCGAAATGGTTGCTAACCTGCCACTGCTAAGCGGGTCAAACCTGCCGTCTGTCGCAAATACGCGTTCACTGGCAAAAAAGCGGAATGAGCAGGCCTAAGCCGTTGTATAAACACAGGCTTGCCTCAACTCGGAGCGACTCAGAATGGGTTATCGGCAATCCAACTTCGATCCACTCGCTACAAAGCGCCACGTGCATCCAATTGTGCGTCCATTTGACCGTTGGCAGTGGTTTGGCGCGTTCGCCGAGATAGTTGCGCTAACCCTCTTCGTCCTCTGGCTGGCGGGGCGTGCCAAGCTGTTGCCATCTGCCTTCAGCTTAGACAGCATGGCATTTGCTTTGTCCTTTCTATTCGGGGGCACCTTCCTGCTACGGCGCGACCCTGAACTCGCTCCCGGCGAAATCGGTGACCGCATATGGCATCTGATCGCGACATTGCTCGGCTTCGCGCTCCTGCCACTTGCCTTTGCTCTGTAGCAAGGCTCCGGTTCTCAGCGGCGCGAGCTTTACCGTCTGGTTTTCAACCGAAGCCGACAGCTCGCTTTCGACCCATTAGAAGCATCGTTACTGGAGCCATCGCTCCGTCACTTATTTGATTAAGGCCCAGCACCCCAGCTCGGCATCAAGACCTGCGGACGTGTTCTCTGATGTGGAGTAAGTTTCCTCATGACTGAGCGCAAGGCACCAGTAAGATTTGGCAAAATCCATGAGTGGACAAAGGAGGACTTCGGTCGTGCCAAGCCGAGAAAGGTTTCGCAACTTGTCCGTGAGCCCTCTGTCGTAAGCGCTCCTCTGAGCTCACAATAGACTCAGATCAAAGCTCTTGCGTAGGTGGCTTGCCGCCGGTCAACTCGCCTAGCTTGGTGCGGCCAGTGGCGAAGCCGAGGAGCCAAGCTGACCGCAGCATTATTTGATCGTGACCAAAGGGATTGTCGGCGGCTTGCTGGTCAAGATCTAGTCCTGAATGAACACCATCATCGTGCGCCGCCGCCATGCGCATCTCATCTTGATCCATCATCGCCAGCCAACGCCTGGGCCGATGATGCGATCCTCACTAGCCGCGCGGACGATCAACGCTTATCCATCTGCAAAGAGGGGTGAAACTTGTCCGATCGCGCAGTGAACCCGAATGCCAGGACGCCCTCTTTGGAGAGGTGCCTGGAGCTTGCTGAAGCCGCAGAGAGAGAGGCCGCCAGAGCGACGCTCCCGAACCTGAGGGCAAAGCATCTTGCGAATGCGAAGAGTTGGAGACGGCTTGCAACCATCACGAAGGCTGCTGACGAGGTCAGCGCCTCGATTGCAGATAATCTCGAGAGTTCGAAGGTTGATTGAAGCGCTGTCCGATCAGCTACTCGTCCTTTAAAGCTGGCGCATTCTGCTCAAGCATTGACCGCAAGATGGTCATGCCTGTGCCTTCGACGATGGCGCCTTCGGGTAACAACGGTCTCACGCGCCCGATCATACGATCGAGCAGCCAAAGCTCGCACTCCACACTCTGACAAAGCTCGGTGGCAATGCGCATGGCTTCAGTATCGTCGCCTGCCTCGACAACATGCGGCGGCCCCGCAATCCGTCCGTCGGCGTCAAGCGGGTACAGGCTATATGGCTCCAGGGCGCTCATAAGTGTCTTATTACAATGACTTGCGCTCGCTTCAAGAGCCTTAGAACGGCGGGTATACGACAGTGCAGGACCGGTAGTGAACGGATTAGGGATTCAAGATGAATGTCGAATTAGGGTCTCTCGTCGAGTATGGCTCGCACTCGCTGCCTCAATATTCGGCAATGGCTCCTTATCTCATCGCGGGTTGCGATCGCGAGCGCGTCATCGCCGGCCGCACTCGCTTCCTGCACAAGAATACGGCCAGTGATCCGAATCTCCGTACTCGGTCCTGCCTCGCGGACCTGCACCGCGTACGCTCGCCGAGCTGCCTCAAGCTTGCTCTCGCAGCCCCGAGGAGAACAGCGGCCGAGCACAAGATCATACATTACATTTTTACTGAGACACCGACGCTGTTCCTCATTGCACACGTGAAAAGTCGGGAACGTGACTGAATCGTCAGCATTCAGTGAAGGTACTCGCGTTAGGTGCCCAATGTCGTCTGAAATCGAGCGCTATCGTGAGCGCGCCGAGGAATGCCGCCGCTTGGCAGCTAAAAAAGGGAGATCAGGTTGCGGCTGACCATTTACGCGCACTGGCAACTGACCTTGAAGAAGAGGCAACTGAAATGGAGCGACAGCAGCAGGCGCCTGATCATTGATCACTGCTGCGGCTCATCACCAGGCGGGCTGCATCCGAAGATCGCCGAAGCGACCTCATCAGCAGCCTCGAGGTAAGAGGCCCGCCGCTCGTGCTCATCTGCCAACGTTCTCAGAACTGGCGATAAGGCATCATCATTATGCAGGTCTGCGTCTTTCCGAAGTTGTGCCGCGCGAAGTCTAAGCTGCGCTGCCAGCTCGCATGTCTCTTCAGCCACGCGCCAATCTCTCGTTGATATGCCGCCAGCGGGTCGAGAAGGAGTAGCGGAAGGTTGCCTTCTCGACCCTAACCGAAAGCCACTTAGGGGAGCAGCTTGCAGCTTCCGTCCCCGTTAACAACTGCCGCCAGCAACACAACACATGTGAAAGATGGTATGGCAGCTAAGTTTAAGGGGCGAAGGAAACATGTCAGGAACGGTGAAGCGAGCCTTCGAACTTGCACCAGAGTGCACAACAATCGACGAAATAAGGCTTCGGCTCCGCACGGAAGGCTACCGCCAGATTAGCGAGCACCTTCAAGGCAGCGGAATTTAGAATGAGCTGCGAGCCAAGCTAAGAAGAGGCCCCAAGCAAGTTGGCGACCCGATGGATTAAAAACACCGAGTCGCCGACGAAAGGTTGTGCAATTTCGTGCCCAAGAGCAAGGGGCATGCTTGGCGGCCATGTGCGGCACTGATATGGGGTTGAGACCGTGACGCGGGCTTGGGGGGAGGTCGGGTGAGCGCAGTGATGCGCTCCCCGGCCTCAAGTTGCATCGCACCATCTAAGCATGTGCGGGGCGTCAATAGCGCTCTGATCTATGGTCTCAAACCTCGTAAAAATGGTCCGCTATCCGCTTAGCGTCGAACTTCACCAGGTCGCGCCAGACCATCGCGCAAACTTCCGCAATGCATCGGGAGCGGACCGTCGGCTTTGGATAATGTCGTCCGGACCGATCCCGACACTCAGCATGCCGCAATCAATCGCTATGTCGTGACAGCATGGTGCCCTCGACAGCCTTCGATAGGGTTACGCGCGCCCGATGAACCCAAGTTTTTATCGTGCCCAATGATCTACCGGTGCTCTTCGCCAACTCCTCATAAGTCGCCCCCTCTAAAACGATGCTGACGAGAGCCTCGCGCTGATAGGTGGGAAGCCTTTCAAGAAGCGCTGCTACCTCCAGCAACTCAACGTGTTGTTGTTGATGAGGTTGAGTGATCAGCAGCTGCTCGGCAACGCTATCATGCCAAGGCGACTGGTGTCGGGCTCGACGCCGATCCGAGAGGAAGATGTTTCGGCAAACGACGAAGAGCCACGCTAAAAGATTGGTTCCGGGTTCAAAGCGCTCGTCAAACCGCAGCGCCCTGGCAAAAGTCTCCTGCACAAGGTCTTCGGCTTGGTCGCGATTGCCGCAGAGTTTCGAGGCGTAGCGAAACAGCAATGGGTGCAAGGTAATCATCTCGCGCTCAAGAAGCTCGACAAGAATTTGCGGTTCGCTCCGACGATCATCAGCTATGTTTCTATCCGAAGGCAAGATCCACCTAGTCTGGGTTTCACAGCGACAACGAAGGCCATTGCAGAGGGTTCGCCCTCCTTTGATGAATTACGGTGATATGAACAGTCTGCAGGATAAGCGTCGTCATTTCGCACGACTGAAGTGGCAAGTCTCACCTCACCTGAACGAACCCTCGGGTGATTGTGAAAGCAGATGTTCAGGGCGGAACGCTTAGACGTTGTTCATGTCGAGGGTTGCCAGCATCGCCGTTGCCGCATGCCTGCTGAAGGCCTGCGTAAGTCCAGTCACTCAGATTGGCTCAAGCGAACCATCTCTGCCGAAGCCCGCGTCCCGGGCAGTTGGTACGCAAGAAGTTTCGGGTCAATGGGACGTGGTAAGCTTTGAAGGCTACACGCCAGGTAGAAAAATTGGCAGCACGCGAAGCGCGTTTGCCGACTTCAGCGAGAGGGGGGTGGGGCTCAGAATTGAGTGCAACTACTCGGGAGTGACCGGCTTTGTGCGCGATGGCCGCTTTGTTGCTGTGCCTGGCTCGCGAGCGCAGACTGCGATGGGCTGCGGAAAGGAACGAGAGGAGCGCGACATGCGCTACTTTTCGTTTTTCGATCGATCACCGGTGATTGAGCAAGTGGCAAATGGGCGTTTGCAGCTCTTGGCAGGTGAGTCGATCCTTCTGCTGGAACGTCCGGCACAGCGTCGGCTTGCTTTTATGCCATCTGCAACGACAATTCAGGGAAGATGGCGGATGGAAGAGCTGACCCGTTATGAGCGGAGCGGTGGTTTCTCGGGCATCGGTCTTTCTGACGTCCCTGGAAGCATCGTCATAGATAGCAGTCGACTGAGCTACGACCGCTGTCCTGCTTATGACCTGACCTTTGTCTACACGCACGATGGACGCCTGATGAACAAAGGGCAAGAAGCGCTGCCAGCCAAGCCTCAATGTGCGGCGCTCCGCTCTCCCGATTACAACGCTCCATCGTTACCTTCAGCGTTGGACATCTTGCCGCTAATTCACTCCAATCCCTGGGTTGAAGAGCTAAGTGGTGGACGCTTGCTGATTGCCAATGAAGAGTTTGGCTTAATCCTAAGTAGAAGCTTAAAACGATAAGCTCCGATGCGACTTGTCACTTCCGGTGAAATCCGCAGAGTGATACTGCTGAGTTGTTTCCCATTACTTTGCACATAGCGACTGACACTAAATGAACGGCTGTCTAAGGTTTTTCGTCGGTTTTGTTGGCTTATGGCTGGCGGGAGCATTGTTCACATGGCTCCTGCCGCTTGCCGATCTGCCAAGGAACGAGGGTGAACAAGCCTATGATCGCAACGCTCGAGAGTCGCGCTCGCACCTCAACAGCAACCCTATAGCAGGTCTACTCACCCGCCTGCTGATTGTCCGGATTACGATCTCTGATTTCAGACACGTGCCGGAGAGCTGTAGTGGAGGAACGGACGCAAACCTGACCGGTTATACAAACGTTGTCGCTACGGTCACCGACTACTCCATATGGGCCGTGCCCTTGCAGCACTATGGAACCAGTTGCGCTGGACTTCTGATTTGGCGGGGGCGTCCTGAATACCGGTCACCAAGACGACACCTCGAGACAAGACCGCAACGTGCTTCTCCGCCACCTCCACCTGCGCCTCCTCCACCTCCTCTAACAGAAGCAGGCTAATGAACTCGCGCGCTGCTGTTTTCACAGCTTTTTGCGGTCAAGCAGCCATTGTCTGGTTGTGGGTACGTCCGTCACAATCGGAGTGAACTTGCTCGGCACAATTTTACCATAAAGCAGGAATCGCCGAGCTTACCAATTGCTCTAAGGAATTACCCAAGTGCTCTCCTGCAGCGTTATGACTTTATGAAGCAGACTCGATCAGCTCACGTGCGCTTAGCCGGCGCGCTGCTCCTACTCATGGGGTGCGGGGAAGACCAAATCCCAGTTAAGAACGTAGCAGTTCCGCCATCTTGGCGAACGATCGAAAATGGCGCGACGACATTCCGGTTCCCTCGCGATCTCACGCTTGGAGGATACGACGATCGCTGCGGCATGAAGGGCGGTCTGGGTAAAGATTGTGTTCTCTTTGATGAGTTGCCCGTTCTCACTTATCGTTCGATCGGCCTGACACTAACGACGAGAGACGATTACGGAGACACTGGCCCGGATTTGTCGCAGCTTGGTTCGTCCGTCCTCATTAACGGTCTCACGGTACACCGCGCCTCGACTGAAGGGGGCGAGCTTACCTATTCCATCACGGCAATGAGCGGTGGTCCCGACACTGCGGTCCTTCTCTGGTATAAGCCGAACGATACGCTGCTATGGATCCGCTGCAGGTCCGCAGCCGATTGTAAGGTAGCCGAGCAGATCGCAGGTTCAGTAAAGTTCGGATCTGCTGCGGAAAGTTGTCAACAGATGGAGGCGGACTTGCTTCTTGCCGAGCAGAAGACGGGACAGCCATCGCCGCCGCTCATTCGCCAGTGTCAGCGCCGATGACTCGAACAGCACAGCTAGTGCTAACTTGCGAGCCGTTTAGCCGAAATCATTAAGAGCAGACAAGCAACGCGGCCTTCGTCCAGAGCGAAGCACTATAAGGCAAGAAGTCAAGCGTTGCACTTAAGCTCTAGCCCTCACTACGTTAAAAACGGTTTTGCCGCATGCACAAGCGTGAAACTTAAAAATATGTCGATCAGCATGGTCCCTCGAGCGCTTCTTTGCCGTTCCATCCTGATTGCTTCGTTGGTAACTCTATTGGCATGCCAGGAGGACGCAAACTCTGGCAGCAGAGTTGATACGGAGGCGGATGCCGTTCGCCAGCCTAGCCCACTCGAATTCGCAACTTACCAGCAGGTTGCAGCAGTGCGCGAACGACCTGTCCCGACCTTCCACACTGCGGCCGCGGAAGGGATCCTCGCTCTTCAGGGTGGGTGCTTGGTGCTAAACTCTGGAGGCGAAAGTCTGCTCCTGGTGTTTGCCCGCCGCTCCGTACGTTTACTGAACAAGCAAAATCTTCTGATCGACAAACGCACATTCCGACTAGGCGAGGCCGTCAGAGTTGGTGGATCTTCGACAGGCGGCCCGGCAACAGGGCCAGCGGACATACCCGCTCGATGCGCACAGTTGGTGCGCTGGTTTGTCGCTCCGGGTTCCGTGAGTAAGAAGAGCGCATAACGCGACCATTAATCAGGGAAGCCCTTGCAGCGGTTAAGGTGCTGTTCGCCCGAGCATAGGTTTAGTCAGAGGATGCGTCGTCTTGTGCCTCTGCTCCTTGCTCTTGCCGCGTGCTCACCAGCCAACACGGCCGATGCTCCGTCTGCGGAAGCACAATCCAGACTCTTTGGAGAGTGGCGTGTCATCGCATTCGACGGCCGAGCTCTCAATGTAGGCCGAGGAGGCAAGCTGTCCGTTCTTACTTTCAATGAGCAGAGTTTCGGCGGTCATGTTGGTTGCAACGGCTTTGGCGGACTAGGTCTTGGCGCATGAAGGTCGCTTTTCTGGCGGCTTCGTCACGGTCACCGCTATGGCATGCGGCGCCCCGTTTGATGAGCAAGAAAGAGGCCTTCAGAACCTCCTGGCCAGTGCACCTCGGGATCGAATGGCAAGGACGTAAACGGGTTGCGATTGTCGGCGATAAGCAGCGCCTTGAGCTGGTGCTGACGAGCCCGTCGTCACACGATCGAGAAGTAATCCCGCCCATGCCGCTGATCGGCACAGCATGGAGCTTTGGAGCTCTTGATGGAAAACCGATCGAAATGCCTGGCGCGCGGTCAGGCCCAACGCTTACGATTGAGGGAGACCGCTTCACACTGGAGACACCGTGCCTGGTTTCGGAAGGCATCTGGGCTCAGGCGTCTTCGAACACTGTCACGCTCAGCCCGCGACGGCGAGCACCGCGCAGCTGCAATCCTGCCTCACGCGCTCAGAGCCAACGCTGGACTGAGGCAATGGGTAGAGCGTTACGCTACGTCAACGGACCAAATGGCGAGATCTTGCTGGCTGGCAGCGGGCACTGGATGGTTGGCGGCTTGGATCGTCGTGGAAGCAGCGAAGCCGCCGCGCTTGCTGGTCGCTATGAGCTGGAGGGGGGAGCTACGGCGGCCCAGCGCAATGGTGCAAAGCCGCCTGAACTTATTCTCACCCGTAACGCCTATTACCTTTGGGACGGATGCAACCACGCCGAGGGGCTTGCGCTCGCATACGAGCGGCAGCTGTTTCTTCATGGTAGTGGTCTCTCTACACTAGCCAACTGCATGCCCGGCAGGGATGATCCTCGCTTTAAGCGCATCAATGTCTCCGAGCCGCGAATTGGCCGCACCCTCGATGGCTTGCTCTTATCTTCAACAGCAGGTGCGATGCGCCTTCGGCGTACAGGTGAGGTACCCTCAACCTCGGACGGGGTGACAACCCGCCTTAAGCCAGGCACAAATTTCACTTTCATTGATCGAGGTGGTGGCACCTTGGTGATCCTTGCGGGCAATCGCTTCCACTTGACGCAGTCGTGCGGCGCTACCGAGGGGCGATGGCGTGCTGCTCCCGGCGAGCGTGACGGTGGCGTGCGCTTCGGTCCGGATCGTACAACCGAGACCTGCATGCGCGATCCGGCGCCTCATCCATTGCAGCGCATATATTCGGATAACGTCGATGTGGCTATCGGACCAATTCGGGACATTGCGTTGTTTGCCGGACGGTTCGGTTCTGCTCGTGCCCGCCTCGCGCATTAAGCGGCGCAGAGAACCGTGACCGAGTGGAGGCACCACGACCCGGCGCTGCTACTTGCCCTTTTGTCGCTCCTTGCAGCTTTCGTGTTCGCCACCTTCGCGATACTCGATAGCTACGGCACCTTTCATCGTTGGCGAGATCCTCCGCCACCTTCTCTGGAAGTAGAAGCAAATGTGCCTGGGCGTGGGCTCATTCAGCGCTTGCCATACGGCGCCATTCTCGACGCTAACGGTCGGCTCACTATCCTTCGCGTGCCGCCGACCACGGCCAAGCCAAGCCCAAACATCGAGGGTAAGCGGCTGCTTGCCGCAACGCCACCGGGGCGCTCTCTGGATCCATCGATTGCCGGTGGGATTAAAGCCTTCTTCCGTACGCGTCCGCAGCCGCAAAACGATGGCCTGAGGATCACTACCATGGAGTACAAATACACTCAGCTAAGGTTGGTTCTGATCGAAGGCTGTTTTCGCGCCGACACAGGCGATGGCCCCCTAGTCGTGTTTCCGCCAGATACGAGGCTTTTCATCCAAGGAGGGTTTCTGAGTGTTGGGGTGCCCGGCCGACCAGACATGCAGGCGAGGGTTGGCGAAGAGCTGTTCTGGGAAGCCTATGCTGCTCAGATTAGCGAGCCCAAGTCACTCGGGCTTATTCACTCAATTTGCGGACAGGGCGCCGTACTGCAAGTTGTGCCGAGCAGTGCTTCTACGGCCGCGGCGCGTCAGGACGCCGCAGCTGCGATCGCTTTTCAGCGTGGCAGCAAAGGAGTAAGCTGGGAAGAAGCTTTGCAAGCCGTGCAGGAATGCGATCGTCAATTTGAAGCCTCGTTTCGGCGTACCAATCTCAATGCACCAGAAATTCAAGTGAACAACGTGTGCGGGCACCCGCTCCTGAACCCTCCAGATCAGGGCAATTGCCCACCAGGCACGAAGTTTAGGCGAGGCAACTGTTACGACGATGAAGTCTTGATTGCTTCACCAAGGACGCCTGCTTCGCCGCCAGTTCCGCCGCCTGCTCCTCGGATGTGAATGCGTCGTTGAGACTTCGTCAGCGTAAAAGCCATCGCTTGGCATAAGCTTCAAAGCTTCGATTTACCGGACCTGCCACCGGTGCGCATCAAAGAAAGCTACTCAGCGGCGCGTCGCTTGAGCCGCTAGCGCTGGCGAAGCTGTGCTTGGGAGAACAAAACAGGCGAGTGATCACGCTAGTGAAACAATCTACCTGCGCTCGTACGATCGTCTATCCATCAGTATCATCTTGCTGAATGGCTCGTGAAACGAAGAGATGATCGGACGTCTCTATTTAATGCTTGCGATGGAGAAGGTCCGCTCTTCCCGATCCAGAATGCATGAACTCACGAGCCGTGACATAACCTCAGCGTTCGAATGTGAAGACGCTTCCGGCTGAGCCTTCCAGTCGAAGCTTACTGTCGACCGCACGGACTGTAAAGTCCTTGTCCCCGAACAGATACTCCAGCGACCAGTACTCCATGGTCTTAGGACATTTCGTTAGGTCCGGCTTTGCAAGGCGCAACTTCAGCACCAATCCATCCAACGTGTAACGCCCTCGTACCGATCCGAAACAATCAGCCGTAGCCGCGACCACTCCAGCATTTAGATCCAGATTTAACGGCACCGTCTTGAAGAGTTCGTAGCTGCCAATGACGCGCCAGCGCCCGTCTACTGTCGCTGGCGCAAGGACCTTTCCCGAAAGCCGAGTCAGTCGCGGGAACAGTTCGGACCGGACCGGCAACGCTGTTGCAACAGGGTCGACGGTGCCCGCCGCGACCGCCAGACGCACCCGCCGTGCAGGCTCGACCCGAAGAACTGCCGTGTTCCTCGCCAGACGCGCCTGGGCTGCTGCGTCTGCCACCACGTCGATGGCAACAAAGCTCGCCTTACCCTGCTCTTTGCTCTCCGCAACAGCGACAATAGCTGGCACGATGCCAAAGCTTGGATCGTAGTCGTCGAACGTAGCCGCAGAGAAACCTTCAACCATCTGCTCGGCCAATGCCTTGAGCTGCTTAGGCGAGGTCGCCACACCATCGGCGAAGAGCAGCGCATCTTCGAGCAGCCGCTCGAACGCATAGTCAGATCGAAGCCGATAGTCACTGGTGACACCGCCCCGCGAAGTCACTGCGCCGTAAGGAACCGCGCCTGCAGTCTTAAGAAGGGCTCGCGCCCCTTCCAACTCAAGAGGACGCCGCAGGACGATTGTGGCCCGACCGGGCTCAGCGGAGTCGACGGGCTCCGGCAGCTTGTCGCGATTGAAGGCATCGGTGGACTGGATCAACTTGAAGGTGAAGTCGTCCAGATTGATCAGGCTGGCCAATGCGATCGGAGTTCCAGCAGTCTCCATTCCCTCGTGCCATTTCACTCGGCCGAGTAGTCGTCCGTCAGCCTCGCGGAGCACGACATATACTCGCCCAGGAGCCACGCTGAGCTGCGGCGGATCGCAGCTGCTCATGCTCTCCAGCATCGTCACCGAGCCCTCGTGCAAGCTGGCATGCGGGTAGATGCGGCCTTCCTTGTCCACCCAATGGGTCATGCCCCAATCACCTCCGGGCTTGGCTTCGCCAAGGTTTCCGAAGAGGATGAAGCGATCGGCTGACCGGCCTTTGAGCCGCTTCAGAACACGGAAGCTGAGTGCCTGGCTTGCCCCCGGGCGCGCACCCGGCGGAACCTTCACCGCACTTGCCCCCTCGGCCATGACCACATCGATGAAAGTCGCTTGCGCAGCCATGCGGGGGGCGATGAACGATGCCGAAGGGCCTTGGATCGGCTCGGGCGCAAACTCCCACTGACAGGCCAAAGCTGGATGGGCATTGAGACTACCGTAGAGACCGGCGACGCAGAGAAGACGCTTGATCATCCAGCTACTTAGCCTGGCATTGTATTGCGAGAACCTTAATCCATGCGAGCTCTCATATTGGCAGAAGCACATAGTCGAGACGAGTGGGCTCAGCACTCGACCAAGCGGCCACGTTTCTTGATCGAAGACACGCAGGCCCACGGCGCAGCAGCCGGCCCAGTAACCAACTCTGTATTTGCGGCTACGCCTCGGCCTCTACCTTCGGTTGGCGGCGCCGCGTGCCCTTTGTCCTTTCGACCTTCGGCGCGGTGGAGGATTTGGCCTGCCTTCCCTTGTTGCCTAAACCGATCTTCTTGGCCATCTCTCGCCGCGAGTCAGAGTACGCAGGAGCGACCATCGGGTAGTCGGCCTTCAGATTGTAGCGCTCGCGGTACTGCTCGGGCGTGAGGCCGTGGCGAGTAAGATGCCGGCGCAAGCTCTTGTATGGCTTGCCATCGATCAGAGAGATCAGATGATCCCTCGAAGCCAGCGACTTGCGCACCGTGACAGCCGGCTCATGTTGTGCCTCTGGCTGAGATGCTTCGGCACGACCTGAACCATCCTCGAGAGACGTCACAGCTTCATGCATTTTCTGGAGAAAGGCTGGAACCTCTTCGGCTTGTGCTCGCGTGTTGGGGTTAGATAACCAAGCAATCGTGAGCTCAGTGGCAAGCTCCACGGGCGTGCTGTTGAGGTCGCTCTGTTCCAATTCAATCTCCAGTGGCAGTGTATGTAGTTTTAGTTGTGCCATGACCTATAAGTGAACCTAGCGCAATGAGCTTAGGCCGAATCATTGCTCAGCGCCGAACGATCGATCTTCGATAGCCGGCCGCCTGAGCCTCCGTTTCGGTGCAGAAGATGTCCCCCGGGTGGATCTGATCATAGTGGCCCAACCCAGGCGCATGGTAGATCCACTCACCCTTACATTGCGACTACCCTTGAAGTTGCAGTTGGCCTTTGCACGACTGGCCCAATCGTTTGATGACGCTTTCGGCCGGAGCTGGCTTCGCACAATTGATCGGCGTGCAGTGGGCGCCGACGGGTAAATCGACCTAAAGGCATGGGAGAGATTGAGATTCACTCGACCAAAGCCTGCGGCAGTTCACCATGGCGCTCCCTTTCGCCGACACAAAGTCGAAAGTATTGCGACGGAAGGCCACGGCATGGCCGGTTGCAACGATCGTGCGGTTGATATTTAACTGACCAATTGTGCACACTGCCAAGGTGCATTCGTACTGCTCCGCTCCACGTGAGACACAGCGCACTTCTCGCCCGGTTACCAAGTCGCACAGCTTTCTGGCCGTTTCGAGCTCCGCGATGCCATGAGACCCCAGCCCGCTTGCAAGTCTGATCGAAGTCTGGTGCGTCGATGTCAAAAAGTCGGACCTCATAGGAACCAACCAACAAAGAGGCGCCATCATTCGCGCGAGCTGATCCCACCACGACTTCATGAGGTGCGGATACGTTCGCAATCAAGGCGACAAAGATCCCGAGAACAGCGATGCCTGGACTGATCAGCATGGCTTCATTTTAGACCGCTCACTCGTAAGATACTGTCGAATCGAATAGGGAATTTCGACTTGCCAGCGGCCGCCAATGACGCGTGTAAAGCATGCCTGGCTCGGCTGTTAGGCTAGTGTCCGCTTTCGACCCATTGCGGACATTAGTTCCGTGCCAATAAGCTAATTGGATGATAGGCAATCAGCGAGCGACTGAACGCGTCGCCAAGCGCATCCACGAATTGGGCTTGTCGCATCCTACCCGGGTGGCGGTGGACGGCCGGACAGCATCTGGGAAAACTACTTTTGCCGACGCGCTCGCCGTCGCGATGCACCAGCGGGGACGTCTCGTAATACGAGCATTGATTGACGGCTTTCATCGACCGCGCGTGGAAAGACATCGGCGAGGTCGGCTGTCGCCTGACGGCTACTACGAGGACGCGCGTGACCTGTACGCCATGCGCCAGCTGCTCCTCGATCCGCTCGGTGCTAGCGGCGACCTGCATTACGTGACGGCTTCATTCGACCTGGAGCGAGACAAGCCCTTGGTGTGGTCGCCGGAGCGAGCGCCGGACGATGCCGTGCTTATCGTTGACGGCACGTTTCTACAGCGGCCCGAGCTACGCGACACATGGGATTTTGTGATCTTTTTGGACGTTCGCCCGGACGAAGCTCGGAGGCGCGGAGTGGAGCGGGATGCGCCAGCTCTAGGAGGCATTGCTGCCGCTTCGGAACTCTACGACCGGCGCTACGGTCCTGCATTTGCCCGTTACGACGCAGAATGCCAGCCGATGGACTACGCCGACATCGTCATGGATAGTTTGAGCTGAGTTTAGCCACACGGCTATGTCCGCTTTCCAGCCATAGCGGACATTCGGCTCTAAACCCATTGCGGACACTGGCGTCATCGGCAACTGTGGCCTGATGAGAATTGTTGCGCTTCTCGTAGGGCTAATGCTTTGTGGAGGCTGTCAGACGACCCAGAGTCCTGCGAGTCTGACCAGCACACCGGTCAAAGTGTTCGTCGGAGGAGACGACGGTCTCACCCAGCGGCTTGCCGCGGCCGTTGGAAACTCATTTGCCAGTGCGGCTAGATTTACCGCAGGTGCTCCGGACGCTGCTCTGCGAGCGACTATTCCAACCGATGATGCTTGGCGGGAAGTTCAAGGGAGAACCCTCGTCACTTATCAGGTGCAAATTGAAAATGCAGGTAGAACCGTAGGAAGCGCTTACGATAATTGCTGGGAAGATGATCTCAAAACTTGCGGTCTGAAGGTAGTCGCGGACTTCGCCAAAGTAGCCCATCTCTAACGTCGGCTATTCACCCTTAGCTGACGGTCCGCTTCAGACCCAAAGCGGACATAACGCAGCTTGGTCACAAGCCGTCAGAATAGACCTCGACGAAACGGGCTTGCCACGCGAGTTAGGATCCCAATCTGCGGATAGTGCAGCCCGAACGCCGTTCTCGATGGTGCGAGAGTCAACTTGCGGTCGGCGAAGTTGCGGCTGAAGTTTGGACCCTTGTGCTGAGGGCATCGGAAACTGTAGAAGAGCCTCGCGCTGAGCACCCTTCTGACGCAATGCGATTGAGATCCTCGGCCTCAACGGAATTGCTGCAAAGTCGAAGAGCGTCAGTGCGCAGCCGGTGCCGCAAGGTCGGCAATTCAGTTTCAAGAGCCTGCTTGAGTGGCTGCGATGCCGCATTGCCCGGCAAGCACTTTCTCGCCTCTCGGGGCCTCACCTTAATCTCCGCAGTCCGTTGCTGGCGCAGCCCTTATCTGCATACGGATATATTGCGCATTAACAGCCCTTTAGGTCTTCGCGTTGCCCACATCTGAGAGCATCATTGTCGTGGTATGAAGCAGAAAACGACTGGTGAGCGCATCGCTGCTCTCACCCAGTCTCCCCCCGCGTGCTCGCAGATACATATTATCAGCAAATTAAAATGGCCCAGGCTAGACCCTTGCTTATGCTCGCGCACCCGAACATCCTGCATGCGGCGACTCGGTGTTCCTAATCCATCGGGTCGCCAACCACCGTCTGAGATGCTGAGGAAGTCGCTGCAGCTAAGCTCTGGTATGCCCGCTCGGTAATTTAGCGCAGCGCCGCCATGCGTGTAGCCATTCTCACGCAACATCTCGCCTAGGAAAATGCAGCACGACACCGTGCTCATCTTTCACCCTCGCCGCTGCAACACTCAGTAGCTTGCGAGCGGCGGCAATCCTCTCGTCACGGTCAACAATGCACTGCACTGCCGCTATCTCTTCAGGAGAGGTCGCCGCGAACAGACGCTGAAGCAAATTCCTGGTGGGTTCTTCGCGGCTGGCTTGGTCAGACATAAGCGACGATCCCCTTCAGTCCTCTCTGAAGTCTCGAGCAGGCGTCTTTCGAAGCCTGGCTCTCAGCTCTTTCTGAATGCTGCTGCCATAAAGGTGCTCGCCGATGAGGCTGTAACCCTCGGCTCGGAGCCTAAACCGCAATTCTTCAATTGTAGTGCACTCAGGAGCGAGTTCGAAGGCTCGCTTTACTGTTCCTGACATGAGTCCTCCGCGCCAAAGCCTTTCGGCCAATACCGCCTTGCGCCGGTGTTGCATTGCTCCTCGCACGGCATAAGGAGGGCGAAGGCCGTGAGTTGCCCCCCTAAGTAGCTTTCGGTCAGGGTCGAGAAGGCGTCCTTCCGCAACTCCTTCTCGACCCGATCGCGACATATTGCCAGGACTTTGTGCATGTCCATGGAGCCGAAAGCCCTAAGGCAGATGCGCAACTGCTCCTTGGTAACGAGGTCGGCTTCAGGGCACCTTTTGGCTCTTGATGTGAGTGCAAGTCTTTGTAATCATAAACTTATGAGCGCGGACGAACAGTATAGTCTTTGTCCTCTCGCTTCGGATGGTCGCATCGTGGGACCTCCGCATATGATCAAGGCACGCAGTGACGCTGAGGCGCTCAGATTTGCGCGCAAGATTTGCCAAAGTGTGGAGTGTGAGCTGTGGCTCCACGATCGTCTTATCGGTCGCGTCACACCCAGGTTGACAAAAGGCAGCAGTCCGGAAGGGTCAGGTATGAGCATCTTGCGGACGATGCTTGAGCATCAGGTCTCTTCGATTCGAAAGCCGAGGAGATAAAAATGCCTGCGCTCCATACAAGCATTATCCGCACACCTTGCGCGAAGATATTAATGAGAGTTAAACAGAGCTCCTATCTGGGAGCATTGGTGATGGCCTATCTCACAGAACGTCAGCAGCAAGTCATTGTCTTGGTAGCGCGCGGCAAGCCACATAAGGTCATAGCCCGGGAACTCGGAATTTCGCCGTGCACCGTCAAAGCGCATGTGCAGGCGGCGTTCCGCATGTTGAATGTTCACAGTCGCTACGAGGCGACTGCGATCCTCTCCCTAGAATCGTGCAAGTTGAGGGAGAATACGGCACATCGAAGAGCACACCAGGCGGATTTGGGGCGCCACAAACCAGAGGGACTTCCGCTGATCAACGACATCGACGACCGAGGATCAGCATCAATCGGTGACACCCGAAGGGGGCGAGATGGAAGGTGAAAAGATGGAGGCAGAATTGATCCGGCATGTCGCCGAGTCCTGCCGTCATTTTGTCAGAGAGAGCGACCGTCTTTGCAAGGACTTCGGCAAGTCGGCTGCCGAGGAGTACCTCGATCGAGTTGAGGAAGACACACGACTGCTGATTTCCTCCTCCCGCGTGAGGATGATGCTTCTACAAGTGCTGGATCAACAGCGCGAGGAGCTGCAACTTTCCCCAAGGGCTAGTAACTCTGGTACCATCCCGAGCTCAACAGTCGTAACTTGTTCGGATGCTACCGTGATCTATCCGGTGACGATCTTCAGCGGACGCGTGTATAGGGAAGCCATTGAACGATGCTGGGTAGGCGAAGAGGTCAGCATCGCCCGCGAGGTTGGCAATCCAAGGGACCCTCGAGCCGTAGCCATCATTAGCACGCGCGACGAAGTGATCGGCCGCATGCCTCGCGATCACTGGCTGGTGTGTGCAATCTACGACGAAGGCCAAGGATGCGACGCATCCCTCATCCGGATGAGATTAGACGTAGAAGACGCTATCTCGCTAGTCATCGGCGTGACGCTTCGATCGGACACTGGGGTCGTCACACGCAAGTACCGCGAGTGAGGCAAACGGTTGCCGACCTAAGCGGTGGCCTGGTGGAAGATAGTAGTTTGCCCCAGAGGGCGCGCCGCATCGGTGCATGGCAACATTATGACTGTGCTAAGTGACAGACCCGCAATGCCTGACGGGTTGCACTGAAGATGGCAGGACCAACTCGCAAGCATCGTAAAGCGTTCGGTGTAAGAGGCCGAGCGGGGGTGCCGAGCGCCACACTCAGCAACCGACGGGACCTGGATCCGTCACGCGCGACCGGCCCAGCCGCTGACGCCCCGCACCCGCGCAACGGGCAGAAGGAGCATGGAGCAGAAGCTAGCCTGAAGTCCATTCTGCAGTATGTGCGCCTGGGCAGCCGGTCACACTTTCCATAGGCGGCCTACATCGCCCCTTGAAGAGATTAGTCGAGATGGCCGGCGTGCATCGCCGCACGGTTTGCCCTTCCGATCAATGGCGCCTCATAAGTTTGGGACACTTCAGCAGATCCAAAGGCAGCGGAGCTGTTGGCCTCCACGTCACCTGCGGTAAGCGCAAGTTAAATCGTCCGCATGGAACAATCAGCTGAAGGTCTGCTTACGACCCATTGTGGTCATGCGAGATTATCGCAAGAGCGCACAACCTCGCAATTATCACCCTGCATGCGATCACCTTTCGGCAACACGGCTGACGGACCTCATGTCCGCTTTCCACCCATTGCGCACATTCGATACCATCTATGTGCTCTCATGCCATTGCAGGTAGTCTTTTTAGGCCTAAGGTGCGGAATGCACTTCGTTCGCGTTTGCCTGCTCCTAGCGGCAGAATTTCTTTCCGCATCTGCTGCAGCCCAATCAAGCGAACCTTCGCGGGGCACGGAATGGAGCGGAACGCTTAAGCTGACCTCCCCTTCAACCTGCTCGGCGGCTGGGCCGAGTAGTGAGATCGTGATTTGTGGTAAGCGTTCGGATCGCTTCCGCATTCCGAAGGAGTTTGCGAGCAGCGGCCTCCGCACCGGAAAGGTCTCGGTTGGCGTTGTCTGGGGATGACTTTGCTCCCTGCGGCATCTTCCAAGGCGAACGCCGATGCGGGAAGAGAGAGGCAGCGGAGTATGGCTATGGCTAGGGTCGCGATCCTATTACCGTAGCCATCAAGGTGATCGGAGCACTGACCGATCCGGACAAGTGAGCCAATGTCCGCTTTCCATC
The DNA here is from genome assembly GCF_039538045.1 of Sphingomonas swuensis. NCBI lineage: Bacteria > Pseudomonadati > Pseudomonadota > Alphaproteobacteria > Sphingomonadales > Sphingomonadaceae > Sphingomonas > Sphingomonas swuensis. The sequence goes on from NZ_BAABBQ010000001.1 coordinate 936,579, forward strand.
CATTGCAGACGTCAGCGCCGGCGGCCAATCTCCCGTTTAGCGAGGTGGAGGGGCAGCTTGGCTGAGCGGTGTCAGACCTGTGGTCGTGAGTTGAGTGTCGAGACTGAGCCCCTCACGATTGATTTCGCCGGCGATTGCTGGGGCTGCGCTTGGCCTGCTCGAAGCTGATGGATGGCCGCAATTTGCTGCGAAAGTCGCAGATGAAACGGGAAAGGCTTACGCGAGCCGGACAGGACGGCGAAGCGACCGTCTGCGTAACGTACGCTATCCACCCATGCCGGTCATATGGGCGAGCAGTTCGTCCGCACTACCAGCCTTCCAGCCACGTCATCGCCCTTCGTTTGTCGCACCGGTAAACCAGCCAGCCAAGTAGTCGGCGCGTCGCGGCTTCAGCGAAAAGCGTGGTCGTAGTTGTCAGAGCCGAACAGGGTGTGGGTCGAATCGAACGCGGTGATAGTAGAACAGCCCCACAAGATACTGAACATAAACGGCACCCCGACAGTGACGAACTGGGCAGCGGAAGTTGCGAGCCCAGCAACTGCCCCGATGGCGGTTGAGGCAATGGTCTTTTGCCGAGCATCCACGGCAAAACTCTCCCTCGGTCTGCTGTAGGTCACCACGATCCGTCCGCTTTCCACCCATTGCAAATATTCCGCTCTCGGCCCATTGCGGGTAATGTCGGTAAAGGCGAAGTAGGCCATGATGAAGTCTCAAGGGCTGATCGCAGCCATTCTGATGATTGCGCTTGGCGGCTGTGTGACAGCAGCATTCCGGCCAACTGCAACAACCAGTAACCGAGCTGCGGCCTCGCTATTCTTGCGTGAAGTCGAAGTTCCCCTTCGGCCCGGCGAGCTCCCGATCCCTTACATCGGGCGTGAAGCAGAGGGCGTCTTGGCCGTAGACGAGAGCGGATGCGTTTATTCGTCAGGTGGAGCCGGGAAACTCCTTATCATCTGGCCCCCTCACACGATTTTCGACCCGAAAGACCAGACCTTCTGGTCCAAGAGTTCCGGGTTCCTCCGCTTCGGGGACCGAATTGCGCTTCATGCTAATCCCGGGGGCCCTATGAAGAGAAGCCGGATCGGAGATGTTGCTGTTCCCGAGATTTGCCGACGCATGAACACACTTTACGTCGCACCAAATGGTGCACGTAAGATGTGAACAGCGAATGCCATCGTTCGCTTGTTTCAACCTTACAAGCGCCCGAGCTAAATGTCCCGCTTGCTATCCATGACGGACATGGGCCGAGCGTTCTAATCAAGGCCGCAAAGTGCGAGAGAAGCGATCTCGCTGTCGCGGAGGGGACGGCCTCTCCGGGTCGAGACGACGACTTTCCGGGATTGACCAAGGTCGTAAAGCGCTACGCCCAACTCTTTCACCCCGTTCATGCTTTTGACACCGGTACCGAGGTCATCCCACCTTTTAGCGAGGCTCATTTGCCAACCCAGGCAATCGCGGAGATCACGGAATGGCTCGCCGGTTTCAAAGACTCGCACTTCTCGAGCGAGAGCCATTGCTCTCGTGTGACTCGCGTGACCGATCCACGCAAGCAAGCCTATCAGCAGAGGGATAAGGGCCATGAACCCGAACAGGATAGCTTTGGTAACGCGATCGGCTGGTAGGCTCTCCATCATTCGAAGCACTACAGATTCGAAGCCCGCTTTCCCACCCAGAGCGGACATTAGGCTCAGCGCGATTTGGTCATTTCCACAAGCTCGGCTTTGAGGTCCGCTACCGGTAAGCCACAGCGCATCTCGAGAGCATAGTTCACCTTCTGCATGAGCGGCACGAAGCGGGCCATCGTGTCATGAGGCACAGCCACCCCCATCCGACTGCGTGAGTTTCGAAAGAACCATCCGTCTGGCCCTTGCATGATTTCAAGAACGTCCGCGCCGCTCTCGCCGTAGAGCCAAGCATGCGCGACGATCAGGGAATTGCGTTGTCTCGGCAGGATTTCAGTCGAGCGGTTCTCGGTGCGCCAATACTGCACGCTGCCCACACCTTCGACGCCTGATAATGCAGCATTGACGCACCGGACATCGACCGGGGCGGGCAGCGTGGCTCGGCTCTCAACCCCGTAGAACCGGTCGCACCCAACGAGGAGCAAAACAGCGAAAGTAGTGGTGAGGCGCAGCCAGATGAACGGAGCGTAGCTACCACACCCGCTCGGCGGCAAGTGCCTGCTTTCCATCCACTATCGACATACAACGTAGCCGACGCGGCCGCCGTCAGCGCTTTATACCAAAGTCTGCAGGCGCAGCCTCAATCCGGACAGACGCGGGCTATTGCCCTGTTATTAAATAATGATTGTAGAAGTAGAGTTCGCGCATCAGAAAGGCTGCTTTAGCGTGCCAGGAACGATAGCGGCTTGTCGGCGTAGGCGACGGTTCGGCAGCCATCCCGAGGTCGGCTGCCATACGCATGGCGCGCTTCATGTGCAGCGGATCGCTGACGATGAGTGCTGAATCGACATCATTGGCCTGCATTACCTTGCGAGCTTCAAAGAGATTGGCACGGGTAGTGCGCGAGAATTCCTCGGTCAGGATTGCAGCTTCTGGTAGCCCGTGTCTCAGAGCATAGCGACGAGCGACCACTGACTCCGCCACGCGGGTGCCCTCTCCGATACCTCCCGTGAATAGCAGCTTGCGAACCTTCTTGCTCCTATAAAGGTCTAGGCCGTGCCTGATCCTCTCCTCAAACACCGGTGAGGGTTTAACTCCGTGGATCGCGGCCCCGAGCACGATCGCGACGTCGGCGGATTGAACAGCGTCTACTTTGCCTTGCTGATAAATCTGGATGGCCAGCATTGCCATCCAAAATACCAGAAGCACGGCCGCAACCCACGCAAATTGCTTCAACAGTTGTCTCACTTCTTCATAAGCCTAGGAAATCTCTCAGCGTCTCTCCCCCTTGAACTTACTGTGCCGGCTGAAAAAGCATCAGAAGGATAAGAAAAGGTGCAAAGCGCCATTCTTTAAGAGAGATGACGCTCGAGGCGTCGAGGAATACCGGAATCATCAGCAAGATGGATGACACAATCAGCAGCCACTGCTGTTTGGTGAGCGTCTCGCGTTCCATGCGGTAACCCATGCTTTCTCCTCAGAGCTCCGGCAGCTGTCTCAGTTCAGATCTTCAATGGGGGAGCCTTGACAGCTTCGGTTGCGGCCGCATGGCATGGCAATGCAAGCAGGTGACGCTTCCGTTTCTCGCACCGCACCGCTGGTGCTTCCCGCCTAGGGCCTCGCAATCGCGACCCTTTGGTGCAAGCACCGCTTAAGGGTTCGGCAAAAGCCGGCGCAACCATGTTCGGAATCTGTACGGCTCCCGTGAGAAGGGCAAGGCATCCCTCATGCTTGATTTGGGCACTTTCTGCGATTCGCCAAAGCATACAATCTTGATTTGGCCGTAATTACAAGGGCTTGTGGCTGCATGCGCTTCATCTTTCAGTCAGGGAGCTGCATGTAATCGCTTGCCGCAAAGAGGGGCTTCGGACGCTGTATGGGGGTATCGTGAAGGCGAAAGGCGAGGATCGATGCTCAAGCGAGCAATCGACATCGCTTGCGTTTGACAAGGCGCTCGAGGGAGAGCTGCCGAGTCTTCGGCGTCGGTTGAATGCTTATGCGTTCAGACTCTGTCGCGACGCAGACGAGGCGGAGGACTTGGTTCAGGAAGCATATGCCAGAGCCATTCGATTCCGCGACACTTTCGAGCCTGGTACGAACCTGACTGCCTGGATGATGGTGATCCTTCGTAATGTCTTCCTCAGCCAATACCGCCAACGACGTTCGCGCCCTTACGTCCCTATCGACGAGGAGACCGTGCATGGGATGCCAGCTGAACTCCCCTCGCAGCAGGCGGCCTTGAACGTAAGGGACGTAATAGCTCAGCTTGAACGGTTACCACCGAAACTTCGGAACGCACTCGTCAGCGTTGCTATCGACGGAGTTGCTTACAGCGAATTAGCGGAGCAGACCGGCGAACCGATCGGCACCATCAAAGCCCGAGTTTTTCGAGCGCGGGTCATGCTGGGAGAACTAGTTAATGGTGCTCGCGGCTCCATTTAAAGCGCCGTCAGCGCTTATGTGAGCATATTCCTAGAGTGGCAGACTCGGTAACCGGCGATATATGTGCAACATGGGTCCGGGGGTGACACATGCTCGAAATAAACAAGCTATACTGCCTCGACAGTCGAGGACATATCCTCAGACCCGACCTCATCGAGGCTGAAAGCGACTTAGCTGCGATCAGAAGAGCCGAAGAGGTTATGCACCCGTTCGCATCAGAGCTTTGGCATTCCGGCCGCAAAGTTGCAGACATAAAACTTTGGCAGGGTCGAGCAATGGACGAACCTAAGTGACCTAAGAAATCTCTGTGGTTGGCGCCGTCAGGGTGCCTCTCGTGCTTACTCTGACATAGGAGATGGGTTGTAAGCAGGCCCAAGTGCAACATTCTGTGTGCGTTGAGATCGGACGTTCAGCATACAGGAAGGAACTGGTCAGCGGTTGCACGAAATTGCCGTCATGCACTTAGTTGGCGTTGGGAAGACGCACGTCGAGATCTTCTGGCATTCGAATGCACAGTAGTTCGCAGGCACTTCGAATGATTCCAAGTTTGGTCTGATTCGAAATGTTCAGTCCCACAGACCAACCTGGAGCGATCTCGACAGCGCGAGCAAGATGGGGCTGGGCTGGATTAATCTCCTCCGGCGACTGACCAATATGGTTGATCTTGGTGCCCCTTACGGCTCTCGCGAGCTCCGGTAGGTTTTCTTCATGTCCCACGAGCATGGAGCGTAAGATCTCGACAAGCGCCACGCTTGCGTTTGGCGCTGTCCGCACGTCACCGCGGTAGGTAAAGGTGATCGTCTTTTCGCCGCTTGTTTTGGCTAGAGCGGTGTTGCTGACGGTAGCCGCAGCTTCGTCGGTCGCGGACCTAGCTGAGCGGCTGCTGACTGGGGCAGGGGAGGAGGTGCCACTTGCGCTGAATGATTGTGCCTTGAGGTTGCGCAAAAATCGGATCACCTCATCCTGCGCCGGCTTGTAACCACATAGCGCTTCGGCCTTGTCGATCAGAGCCTCGAGTAGCTGCTCGTGCACTTCGTTGGTCAGTTCGCGCCAGGCCTGCGGCAAGATGCCAGCCGCTAACTGGTATGTCACTCATCGTCTGTAGATCGTTCGTCGACATGCGCGTCTCTGCCGCAAGGTGGATGTCCAGCAACGCCTTGCCGCCAATCTGCGCCGCTTGCGTCAAGAGCGCGGCCTCAGCCAAGAGGCCTTTGCTGACGAGGCTGGCGTTTACCGTACCTATGTCAGTGATCTTGAGCGCGCCGCCCGTAACCCGACGATACGGGTAGTAGAGACGCTCGCCAGGGCGCTAGGAGTGACTGTGTCGGATCTGCTTAGCTAAGGTGTAAGCTGCCTCGAGGCAGGAGAGCTCGCATTAGCCCGACGTGCTCACCAGCGAGCACAATCTCCTCTTCAAGCTTGGTGAGCACTTTGTCACAGCCGCTGTCGCTGACCCCGGCAAGCAAAGCTGCCTCAGCGCTGGCCTCTTCAAGGATGCCGGCAAGCTCACTTCCGAGCTGATTAAGGCGGTCGCGGTGGTCTAAATGCATGAGGCGCACGAAGCGGGGAATCGAGCGAGAAGTCGAGCCGCAGCTTTGAGAGAGTGAAGGGGTACTGTCGAATTCCACATCGAGGTTCCTGCGGCCAGCCAAGTCTCACCGCCGGGCTCTTGCCTGAAACCAGTTGGCGAAATCTTGCGTCTGATCTTAGTGGTTAACGGGCCGGCCGCTCTCGGCTTGAAATCGGCTGAAGGTGGTACGACTCGCCGTGGCGGCAGCAATGCGCCCATCACGGACGCTCACGCGGATTATGCCGGCACCCGTGAGCGGACGTTCCTTCAGCTTAGTGAACAATACCTGGAACCGGCCTAAAGCAGACATCAGCTGCAGCCGGTAGTTGGCCGCTGCAGAAGCCACAGACGACCTTCTGTTCAAGCCGTGCGCCACCTCGGAACAGCGAAGGTGCTGACAGGTTGAACCAGCATGAAGCGCTTTGTGCTTGTGACCTCGATCGTTCTTGCTGCGGCGTTGACCAGTTGCACAGGACAGGTTGGTAGTGTTCCGACGGCTAAACCGCCACCGGTTCAGACGATGACCGTTCCCGGTCTCACACCGATCGTGCCGCTCCGCACTCGGCCGGACGGCACACCCTCCCTAACGGTTTCGCCGCCCGCGCACTGGGTAAGCAGCTGGGAAGCCGGTGAAGACACTCGCCGTCACTATCTGCGCGGTGATGGAGTGGTCATGACGATTGAGACTTGGGCTTATCCGCCCACCTGGGAATGCCGCAGTGCCGGTTGCGGACTGTCGAGCCTCTTAGTCGATGGCGTCGCGGCCAAGTTGCTCCGTTGAAGCGGTCCCAAAGCCTGAACGTATTCATTCCGCGCCGAGGAGATCCGACCGGTCGCGGCGTCTCGGTCTGGGCGACGTGCGCCTCCAAAGAAGGTTGTCGCATGGCTGAGCAAGCCATCGCCTCTATTCGGGGCATCTGACCGCCGACAAAGCCCTTGATTTCTGAATGGCGTCTGCGTTGGTAGCGTGCCAAATCTAGGGAGAGCGTCACTCCTGATAAGTTATTGGCTTTGTTCAGTTTCGCTTAAATTGCACCAAGACAAAGCCGACCCATGCTCGCTACCCTCCTCGTCGCCGCAGCAGCTGCCCAGGCCGCGCCACCGCCGAAGCTCGCGGAGAAGTGCCCGAAGCTATCGGCGGCCGAGCGGGCTGACATCGAAGCACCAGACAAGTTCGAGTTTGGATCGCAGCTCGCCTGGTATGCGCGCGAGCAATGCGTTCCAATGAGCGAAGCGCGACGGCGCATGAATCTACAGGCGATCGCCCCATCGCCCGCCTTGGTAGAGGCGATCAAGGCAAATGAGGCGGCGACCTTCGCCGGGCTGTGGATTCAACACCAGCCAACCTACGGCGTGGTCGTTGCTTTCACTCGCGACGCCGCGAAGACACTGGCGAAATATACGCGCGACCCACTTTACATTCCGGTCGACCGCCCGGCAGCAAGCGAGCGCGACCTCAACGAAGCGCGGCTGCGCATCGGGCGCGAACTGGCGCGCTTCGGAGCCAAGCCCGGCGTGGCGTTTGTCGACGTCATGAAGGGCACGGTCGAGCTCGGCTATTCGGGCGACCTTTCGGCCTTCAATGCCGCCGTGGCGCGGGGCGAAGTGGCGCTCCCGTCCTACGTTCGGCTGACTGGGCCACGACCTTTGCCGGCAGCGCCGGAACTTCCGGCCGGCTGGCGTGACACGGTGAAGGCGTTCCCGACGGTGCGCGGCCGCACCGGCAACGGCCCCGAGCCAGACATCCTGATCAGCGGGATGATGGTTTTGGAGAACGGCTGCCTTCGGCTCAAGCAGGGGGACGGGCCTAGTCGGCTGATCGTCTGGCCGGCCGAGGCGGCGCTGGAGATTAAGGACGGCAAGCCGGTCGTCATTCATCGCCTGAGCGGCGAACGTGTGCCGGTGGGGCGAATCCGCCTTGGTTTCAAGATGCGCTCGCCGGTCGACGTGACGGAAGTCGACGGACTGAGTGCGGCGTGCCCGGGCCCTTACGTCTATGCTGGCAGCTTCGGATCGATGGCCAAGTATGACGCGCAGGACCGCGAGGAGCGGATCACCTGGTTCATGCGCGAAGAGAAGATGACACGGGGGCAGGCCGAGGCTGCCGAGCGTGCTGCACAGGCTCGGGCCCCTCGCTGGACGGCACTACGCAAGAACTTGGCTGATCAGCAACCCGAAGCCTTCGTCAGCCTTTATGCCACCGTTGACGGGGCAACGCTGCAGTGGGCGGGCACGAGCGCGCAGGCACTGGCGGCCGTTCCCGCTGATCTGCGTGCACTCGTTTCCGTGCAGATCGTGCCTAAGCTGATCGCCGAACTAAACGCGGCTGCAGCGGATGTGCGCGCCCAGCTCAAACGTAATGGTCTCAAAGGCGAGGTGCAGGTGATGGAAGGTGCCGGGCGACTCTACCTGTCTGGTCCTGATCTGCCAATGCTAAGCCGGGCTGCTTTGGCGGGGTCGCTTAAGCTTCCGCCAGTCGTCCAGGTGGTCAGCAATGGAGCGTCATTTGACGGTTACCTCGACAAGTTCAACCAGTCAGCAAACGCTGCTCTCGAAGCGGCACCCGACTTTGCGGCAATCCAGGCGCTAATCCAGGACACTTGGCTGCCGGGCGTGCAGTATGCGGATCGGGTCGGGCCGCGCCGAAAGCCGGGTCCGGGCGAAGCCCGCGATGACGCTCGAATGTTGGTCGCGCTCGGCTGGACTGCCGAGGATCTGAAGCGCCATCGTGCGGCCGGCTTCGATCCGGTCGCCGCGTGGGGCCAGATCAACATGCTGGTCGGCCCGGAGATGCTGGCCGCAAGCCTGCGCGACACGGTAGTCGCCGAGTTGGTGCGCCTGGTGCCGGAGCGGCTTGGAGATGGCAGCCGGACAACGGCTGAGTTCCGGATTGTCGAGTCGCTGAAAGGCGCGGCGAAGATCGGTGAGATAGTCCGGGTGCGTCTGATCAGTGGCTATGATGCCGACGGCACCTTCCAGCAGGCCGGCGATGAGCCAATTGCTCTGCCGGGACTGCCCGGCTCGTTGAGCAACGGGTCGCGCTGGATGCTCTTCTTGTCTCCGACCTTCAACGATCATCGCGCGCGGCTGAGCGGCGGACGCTCGCGCCCCGGCGACCAGGTCAGCTTCCGCGCCTTTATTCCGGTCGACGGAGACGCCCTTGACTTGCGCTACGTCTCGGACTCGTGGCCGAGCAGCCTGGCCAAGGTGCGGGCGGCGCTGGTGCCGGTCGACCGCGCGTTCAATGCGGCCGAGGCGCAGAACCCCGGCAAGGTCGCAGCGCGGAGGCTGCCTTGACATGTGGTCCCTTACCCCCAATCTTGATCACCGTCTGAGATTGCTTAGCCGATCGTGGGCAGCCCTGGGGCTGTTTGCCGCGGCTCTCCTGATCGCCGAGCCGGCGCATGCCTGCCAGTATTCACAGGTGCTTGAGCCGGTCGGTCACGCCTCCGCTGAGTTCTTCACCAAGCGCATGGCACCCGAGGCGACGTTCGTTGATGTGGCCGTCGCAGAGGAGATCCACCCAGCCTTCGGGGGTGCGCGGCCGCCTGCACCAACGGTCTACTCCACAACTTTTCGCGTGATCTATCGTCTGAAGGGCCAGTCGCCCGACCGACTCTCGCTCTACGTCCATCAGCTGAAAACCGGTGACCCGATCCCGGAGCCCAAGCACTTTGTCGATGATCAGGGCCGGGTGTCGCCCTATCCTTATCCACACGAAGTCGACCCCAAGTCACCGTTCATCACGAACAGCTGCGACCCGGGTTTCCTCGGCGTCAAAGCTGGCCAGGCTTATGTCATCTTCCGGGAGGCCGATGGTCGGCTGCTTGGCGCCGTGCCGACCCACGAGGGACGCAGCGAGCGCGCCTTCCCACTAATGCCTGTGACCTTGGATGAAAGCTTTGGCTGGCTCTACTCCGCCGTGATTGCGACTGCCGGCCAGAAGCCTGAGAGCGTTGCAAGGCAACCCTCGTCCAATTTGATGGCCGTTCGCTTCCGAACCGGCCTGAGTGCCGGCGAAGCCGAGCGTTGGACCCGAGCGGCGGCGGTCCGTCCGGTCGCGGTGAGCATTGCGAGGGGCAAGCTGATCGAGGAAAGCCGCGGGCCGCTCGAGCAGGCGGACGCCTCGCTGATCCCCTATGCCATGCAGGCATCCGCAGCGAACCGGGGTCGCTATCTTCGTGCGCTTGCCGCCCAGTTCCTGGACGAGACCGACGAGCGGCTAGAGCTTGACCTTGCGCTGCAGCAGGAGGCCGACCTGCTTTTCCAGTCCGCCGCGGCAGAGCCGGACGGTGCTGCACCTGCTCGGGTGATCGCAATTGAGGTGACCGGAACGCCGCAGGCGCTCGCCAAGCTTGCACGCAACCCGCAAGTGGCGGGTGTGGCGGCGGGCTTTGAGGTGCGTGGAAGGACTGGTGCCGATCCTCTGGTCGGACGGGCAGCACCGGTGCGGCCGTGGACTGGATCCGACCGGCGCGAGACTGGGCCCAGCCTGCGGGCGCGGCTCCGCGCGCTGGCGGACGGCAGGCCCTTGCCCGAGCCTGTCCTGATCCCGCCAACCCCGCCGGTCGATCCGTTCTCCTTTACCGGCTGCATCCGCATCGGCGAAGCCGACGCGCTGGCGCTTGGGCACCCGCTGTTTACCCAGTTCGGCAGCTTCCGCCTCTATGCCCCGAGCACGACCGACTGCACCCGCACGGCCACCGCCCTGACCTGCCGCTTGCCCGCGCAGAGCGCCGTCCGGCTAGACGCAGGGACAAGGGTCGGCGGCTTTCGCGTCGGTCCGCGGCCAGCGGTGTTCGAGCTCAAGGAGGGTACGATCAGCTGTCGCCGCGAGGGTGCGCAGTGACAAGGGATCGGCGCATGCTTGGCAGCTGGCTGATTGGGCCCATTGCTGTGCTCATGGCGACGGGTTGCTCGAGTGAGCCGCCTCCGCCCGGCAGGGCCGGAAAGCCGGTCACCTCGCTCGACGAGATCGCCGGGTCCTGGGACATCGCCCGATTTGAGCGCTACACGCCGACACGTCTGCACGGCGGAATAAGGCGCGCGTTCGTGGAAGTCGGGCAGAAGGGCCTGTCCTACAACATCGAGTGCAATTACTCGGGCAACCCTGCGCACATCGACAGCTCCGGCACGCTGCACGACGACGACGGTGAGCTCCGAACGTCCACCGCCATGCTGTGCGAACCGCTCAAGGATCGCCGTGAGGGCGCGCTGTTCGGGTTCTTCGGCTCCAAGCCGACGGTGCGCTGGATGGAGAACGGCCGTCTCCAGATGTCCAATGGGCGCACCCAGCTCATCCTCGAACGACCCGTTCAGCGTCGGCTCGCCAACCTTGTCCCTCCGCGAGAACTGGCGGGCCGCTGGGTTCCGCAGATGGCTACTCAGCTCCACGAGGGGAACGGCTATAGCGGCAGCGGCTTTCACCAGCCCGCGCTAGTGGTCATCACTCCGCACAGTCTCGGCTATTCCGGTTGCGGTGGAGCGCGCTTCACCTTCCGCTACACGCAGGACGGCCGCATGGCCGATGTCGTTGAACAAGGTCGTGCCGAATGCGGCAGCGACTCGCCGAGCGCGACTCTGCTGAAGATCGTGCGCGACAATCCGCTCGTGGAGCGTGATGCCAGCGGTCTCGCGCTGACAGCAGGAGACCTAGTCGTGAACCTTGAGAGTGAGGCCGAGGTGCGCCGCCGAAGTGCGCCAGTCACTCCGCCGTCAGGTGGGCCGCAGGCCGAGGCCGCGCCTCCGCTTTCACCTACAACACCACCGCCTCCTCCTCCCGCTGCAAGACAGGATCGATGACGATGAAAGCGCTTATGGCACTCGGCTGCTGCTTGGCCTTGAGTTCCTGCGCACCCATGCAGTCCACGCAAGCCGCCGCTGATCCTCCACGCCGTGCGGCAGGAGCGGCAGAGAAGGCGATCCCTTGGGATCTAACTCAAGGCCTCGGCTATTTCGCCGCGCGGTTCTACAAGCCCCTCACAGACGAGGCGGGTCCGAACGCCAACCTGTTCATCTCGCCATTGTCGCTCTCGCAGGGACTTGGCCTGGCCTGGCTCGGGGCTCGGGGGCAAACGGCCGAGGAAATGCGAGCCGTGCTTGGCTGGTGGGAAGGCAACCCCGCAACACTGACTTCGCGCTACAACATCTTTCTCCTGAAGACCGACGATCCCAAGGTCGAGATGCGCATCGCCAATGCGCTCTGGCTCGCCGAGTGGCTGCCGGTCCGCTCTGAGTATCTCGCTGCCGCCCGCGACGCCTACGATGCCGCGCCGGAGACAGTGAACTTTGCCCGCGCGCCGGATGCAGCGCCCGATCGGATCAACGGCTGGGTTTCCGACTGGACCAGGGGGCGGATCCCGAAGATCGTCGTGCCCGACCAGTTCAACGATCTCACGGCCGCGGTGCTGACCAACGCCGTCTACTTCAAGGCCGACTGGCAAACCCCCTTCGTCGATGGCGCTGAAGCGACCTTCACCACCGGCAGCGGCTCGAAGAAGCCCATCTACCTGATGGAGCGGATCGGCCCAATGCAATATCGAGAAAACAGCGAGGGCCAGGCGGTCGTGCTGCCCTATGGCAACGGTCGCTTCGTGATGGAAGTCTTCCTGCCGCGTGATGCCGCGACGCTCCGGCAGTGGGAGCAGAAGCTCCACGGCTCGACCTTCCAGCTGAGCGAGCAAGGCAGCGACGAACGGTTCGATCTGGGAGCAGCCAAGCGGCAAACTGTTCTGCTCCGGCTCCCGCGGTTCGAGGCTCGGTTCAACCAGAGCGTCAATGAGGCGCTCGCTGCCGCTGGAATGCCGTGCGCCTTCCGCAAGGATTGCGCCGACTTCTCCGGCATCGCACCCGCACCAATGAAAATTGACCGGGTGGCGCATGCGACTTTCCTGCGGGTCGACGAGCAAGGGACGGAAGCGGCTGCGGCCACGGCAGTGACGATCGTCGCAACCGGCTCCCGGATCACACCAGCCGACATTCCCCGCATGATCGTCGACCGGCCGTTTCTCGTCACCATCCGCGACCGGGCAAGCGAGGCGTTGATCTTCTTCGGGCGGATCGCCGATCCAACCGCAGTCGCGGCGAGGACCAACCCTTGAAAGCGCTAGCCTTGATGACCGCTGCGGCAGGGCTGCTGGCTTGTCAGCCAGGCGAGCAGCAAGCCGGCGCCATGACCAACAAGTCGTCGGGGGCGGAGGCGGCAACTCCGCTGGGCCAGTGGCGGATCGTCGAGATTAACGGCCAACCGGCCCGAAGTGCCAATCCTCAGGCCATGCCGAGGCTGTCGATCGGCAGCCCGAAATATGGCGACCAGTCCGGCTGCACCGAGTTCGGTGGCACGGCGCTGCTCCACGAGGAACGGCTCTATTCCAGCTGGCTGGAGGCCGATGCGAAGGGCTGCGGTAAGCTCGACGCGCAGCAGAGCGCCCTCTTTAAGCTGCTGACGAGCGCGCCGACACTCAGGGGGACCGGGACCGGTCGCCTGACTCTCTCGGCCGGTCCTTCGAGCATGGTCCTAGAGCGGATCGGACCGGCCCGAAAGGTGCTGCCGGACCCGGCCCCGAAGATGCAGCTGGCCGGCACCCGCTGGCAGCTGACCGGAGCGAACGGCGAGCTCATCACGACCGCAGCAAACTCTCCTGCGATACTGCAGTTCGAGGCTGAACAATGGACCTGGTCGGCGTCGTGCGGAACCTGGTCCGGAGAGTGGCAGCAAAACGGCAGCGCTCTGCGGCTGCACGGGCGCGGGCCGCCACCATCCTGCAACGGCAACGCCTTCGCCTCCGCCCTGCAAGAGATGATCGGAGGAGCACTCGCCTATGTTGTGGGTCCGAACGACCAGCTCGTCATCGCAGGCAAGGGCAACTTCATCGTTGGGCAGTTCACCCGCTTCACCGACCAGCAAGAGCATTCGCTGCTGACCGGCAAATGGCTGGTGCGCGCGATCGATGGACGAGCGCCTAACGTGTCGCCAACGCCGCCGAACATCATCTTCAGCAAGGCCTCCTACGGTGTATGGGACGGCTGCAACCATACCGAAGGTGTCTACCTGACCTACGGTCGTCAGCTGTTGACCCGCGACTCCGGACTAAGCACGCTGGCCAACTGCCTGCCCGAGCGAGTCAGTCCGCAGGTTCCTGCCATTGTCGGCAGCAGCCCGCAGATCGCACGGACCAAGAACGGTCTTGCGCTGATTTCCTCGCGAGGGCGGCTTGACCTCAAGCGCATCCCTGCGCGGTCCTACCCTGATGCTGCTCGCAGTGGCCTTCGCCCGGGAATGCAGATTGGGCTTGTGACCTCAGCAGGTCCAGCGCGTCTGGACCTTACGCAGCCGCGCCGGTTCAAGGTCATCCTGCCTTGTGGCGTGCTGCAAGGGCAGTGGCGCTCCGGTCAGCCCGCCCGCTTCAACCTTGACCCAGTTGAGCGGCACGCTCCCGACTGCCTTAGAACACAGGCCGATCTCGCAGACAGGATGCATGCCATGTTTCAGGGCGAGGTCCAGGCAGCGGTGGACGGCAACAACGAACATGTTCTCCTGCTCAACCGGCACGAGGTGCTCGCCGGCAGAGTGGCGGGGCGATGACGCGGCCGGCGCCACCTTGGGTTGTTCTCATCGCCGCACTGCTGCTCACTGGCGGCTGCGGGAGGAGCGGACACCGAGCACGACCGTCGCCGTTCCTGACTCTTGGCGTCCGGTCGAAATTGGCACCATCACCTTCCGCTTTCCCGGCAACCGAAAGATCGATGGCCACGACAATCTATGCGGCGTTGGAACCGCTCCGCCGAACGATTGCATCCTCTTCGACGAGGGCCCGGTTCTCACGCATCGGTCCGAGACGTTCACCCTGAGGACCAGGGACGATTACGGGGATACCGGCCCGGCCTCCGCGCAGCTTAGGTCGCCCGTCCTCATCAATGGGCGCGCGGTGCACCGCTCCTCCTCGGAAGGCGGCGCAAGCACCTACGTCGTTACCGCAGACAGCGGTGGACCTGACTCGGCAGCGCTTCTCTGGCACCAGCCGACCTATGCCCTGCTGTGGATGAGCTGCGAGGCACCAGCCGATTGCCTGCTGGCCGAGCAGGTCGCAGGGGCGGTCGTGTTCAAGTCCGCTGCCGACGCATGCCGGCAGATGGAAGCGGATCGACGCCTGGCAGCGCTGAAGAGAGGAAACCCGCCTCCAGCGCCCTCGGGCCGTTGCCGCGGCCGATGACTCGAAGCGCGCGAGTTATGATGGCATCAGCGGCGATGATGATAATTCTCTTCGGCCTGTGGTTGCGACCGCCAGGACCTGGGAAGGTCTACCACCATGAAGACGTAGACCTCGGCGGCGCGACATCGACCGCTTTGTTGATGAAGAGGCATGATTGTCTGACTCTCTCGTTTTCAGAAGAGGATATTGGCTCCAGCGAAACCGGAGCTCACACAATCGGCAGGACTTACGCCATAGCGGTAAGCAGAAGCGTGGTTTCCGGACTTGATGAGAAAGGGACGTTCCTCATCGACGAAGCAACCGGCGAGAAAGCGCGCGCTGGGGACGCCATTGATGGAGAAATCCTGCGCATGCAGAGTTCGAGCCCGCTCAAGATGTTTATGTCCCTTGCATGGTTGTATGACGGCCGCTGCGGAGCAGGTGTCGCTCTGATCCGCTCAATCGAGCGGGCACACGACTGAGGTGACGGTAGCAGGGAGAAAGTCCGGCGGATTTCCTGCGCGTAGTCGGTCACAGAAGGGCGAGATCTGAGCCCGATTTCTTACTCATTTGATGCGTGGCGCAGGAGGCGGCTCTGAGGTCTGAAATGAGGTCGCTATTGGTTTCGCTGACGCTGCTGAGCGCCTGCGCACAGGTTGATCCTCATTCCTCAGCCACGACAACCGAGACCCGGAGTCATCACGAATGGAGCAAAGCGAGGCGCTCGCTACTTACGTTGCGGCTGGGGTTCGGTCCGGTATCCCGCAGCCGACCTTTCACACGGCGAGGATGGCAGGCAAGCTGACTGTGCAAAATGGCTGTGTCGGGTTGGTCACGGGCTTGACCTTCACGACCTTGGCGTTCTCACAAGGTGAAGCGGCATGGGATAGACAGCGGCGCGCTCTTGTCGTGCGTGGTTCCACCTATGATGTTGGCACATCGTTAGAAGTGGGGGGCTCGAGTTCCGGCGAACCAGCCGTACAAGGGTTATCACCCGACGTTCCTGAGCGCTGCCGCAGTAATCCCATCTGGTACGTAGCGCCTGGTTCCGTAGGCGCTTCGGTCCAATGATCTCAGGATTGTTGCCCGAGTAAATGTGCAAAAGCTTGCCGAAAGCATCGCCTCGGCACGATGTCGCCATTTTTTGATCTCACGCTCCCAAACCGGACCTTCCGCTCCCGGCCGCTGACCGACGCTCAGGGTAGCCGGACCTCGTGTCCGATGGTGGTGGCAAGCGGACCGGCAGCTTTCGGGTGAGCGATGTCGATAAGCTGCCGTTCGTTCAGGCTGGCCAAGAAGTCGGCTTAGCGCCCCTTGCGGACGTTCTTTGACGTCGCGCGAGCGCCTGAAAGCGGACCCGCGTCTACGTTGACCATGGTCCGGGACCTCATGCTCGCCTTCAGTTGATCCGCACGGTCCAGATTGCGATCACGAGGGCGCCAGCACCCGTGGAGACCAACCAGGCGAAGAGGCGCAAGTTGATGCCTTTGGCTGCTGCCACTACATGAGGCTCAAGACGAGCAAGGACTGCGGCCGCACGTCGCTGAGCTGCTATGATCACCAGCACCGCTAGCAGCAGGAAGCCGGTCGCGATCGCACGCGGTATCCAGGCTGGCTCCATGGTTGGATACAGCCCCTTGAAGCCTACGCCGATCGCCACGCAGGCGAGGCTTGTGCGCATCCAGCTATCGAAGGTCCGCTCGTTGGCAAGTATCGTACGATCTTCGGCGAGATTATCCCGGGACAAGTCGTCAGTACGAGGCATGGTCCGGGTCCTACGTGAAGATGACCACGGTCCCGGGCTTAACCGCCCCGCCCAACTCGGCCGCGTCCCAGTTGGTCAGGCGCACGCAGCCGTGACTGGCGGTCTTGCCGATCAGCCTGGGGTCAGGAGATCCGTGTATACCGTAACCATCCTTGGTGAGGTCGATCCATGTTCCGCCGACTGGATTATTCGGACCTGCCGCGATGGTCAGGCGCTGGTCTGGGCCCCAGTCACGCCCGGACGGGTCGAAATAGTAGGTCGGGGCCGGCGCGACGGCCCTTACTTCCATGCTGCCATCAGGGGAGGGGAAGCGATCGCTGCCGATGGTGCCGGGATAACTGGCGAGGAGCTTGCCGTTATCGCTGAAGGCGCGAACTTCGGACCTGCCCTTGTCCACTTCGATCCGAGCCACCTTACTCTCAAGTTCGTCCTTCCCCGGGCGCACGACTCTGATGGACTCGCCTACAGCGAAGTTGGCACCGAGGTTCAGCCGCTTCAGCAGAGCCTGGCTCATGTGAAACTTCTCAGCCAGCGCCTCGGCGGCCGACTCAAAGCCGAGATGATCCAGCTTCGCCTGCGCTTCCATGCCGTCAGGCACGTCGACCAGCTTGGAGACATCTTCCTCTGTCACCCTATAGTCCGTCAGCAGCGGCTCGCTGGAGGAGGCCCGAAGCCTCTTCATGACTTCTGCGTCCAGCATGCCGTCTGCGGGTAGTCCTTCGGCCGTCTCGAAGGCACGCACTGCGCGGCGCGTGTTGCTGCCTTGCCGCCCGTCGATCACGCCGGGTGAGTGATGGTGGCGGTCGAGCAGGATCTGCGCTTCCAGCACCCAATCCGGTGAGGAGGGCTGAGCAGCAGCAGCGGCAGTGGGGGTGCCGGCGACGGCGACAAGCGCCGCGACAGGCAAAGCGAAGTGGAAAGGCACCGATAATCTCCAAATGGCGAGATGTGGCGCGCTTTGAGCGCGCGACCTGTCTTGAGAACGCCCGGGCGGCGTAACCGTTCTGAGTTGTTGCTTGGAAATCAGGCGCTTCCGCCAAGCCAGTCCGCTTGCCGAGCATCGATCTGGCCGGCGCCGCGCGACAGCAGGCTCTGCAGCGCCGTTGCGCGCGCCTGCACTTCGCGGCCGTTGGGCCCGTCGAGCTGCTCCGCCGCCAGTTCGGCAAAGCGGTTCGTTTCCGCGCGGAGTGTGTCGATCTGGTCTGGATGGCGACAAGCGGCAGCGACCTCGCCCATCACACGAAGCAGGTGCAGGGCGGCGAGGGTGTCGGCGGCGGCATATTGCCGAACCCGGCCAAAGCTTCGATCGACAAAGAAGCGGAAATCGTCGGAACTGGTGATCAGCCTGGGAGTGCCTTTCTTGTCCAGGCGGATCGCGCCGGGCAATTCGCGGGTTGCGAACTCCGTTCCGCCGGCGCCAAGCCAGTCAAAACAGGTCACCGCCGTCATCGAATCGTTCACGCCGGGCGACAGCGCACGGGCGGCGATCTCGACCAATTCGCTGACCAGGAACATGAGGTCATGTTCCGGGGTGCGCTTGGCCCCCACGGTGAAGCAGGCTCGCAGTTCATCGCAATGCTCGTCCGTCCAATTCTCCGACGGCGCGATGTCAGCCAGTCCGCGTCCTTCCATGACGAAGTCGCCCGGCCGATAGCGGAGGCGGATCAGCACGTCTGCTTTTCGTGCAAGATCGATCAAATCGTCGCCATCCAGCGCCTGGATGTAGCCGGTCGAATGACTGGTCGTGACCTGGACCTTGCCTGTGAGCTGAGGGGTAGGTGACTGGTTCTCCGCCCCCGCTTCACCGATCAGCTTGGGAAAGCGGATCCGGGCATCCTCAACCAACTGGCGACCGATCTTCTCGACCACATGGTTGATGTGGATGCTCTGCAGCACGTGGTGAATGAAGTAGATCAGCACGCCGATGGAGCAGACCGCCAGCAGCATGGCCACGATCACCGAATATTGCGGGACGAAATCTTCTTCGCCGCCGCGGATCGTGCGCAGCACCATCAGGCTGTAGAGGAAGGTGGCAATGAAGGTACCAAGGGTGATCGTATTGCCGCGATCGCTCATGAAGTTGGTGAGCACGCGCGGACCATATTGGCTCGACGCGTAAGACAGGGCGACGATGGTGATGGAGAAGACCACGCCGGCTACCGTCACCATCGATCCTGCGATCGTCGACAACACCTCGCGCGCACCGTCCGAGCGAACCTGCTGATACCAGCCCAGACCCTCGATCCAGCTGGTGCTGAGACTGGCGTCGACCCAGATCATCAGGGCGCCGAGCAGGATGCCGAGGAGGGCCATGACACTCGGCACGAACCAGTAGCTCGACCGAACTGCGCTGAGGTGAGCTCGAAGCCGGTTCATGCGGTCAGCAGCAGCAGGGCCGCGTAAGCCGTGGCGCCAAGCGCGAAGGCCGAGAAGCGGCTTTGCCGGTCCTCAGGCAATTCCTCCTTCAGAACGTTCAGGATGACGCCGCCGGCGAGGAAGGCGAACAAGGCGCTGAGCAGCAGGGCAGAAACGTTCGTGACAAGGCCAAGCAGCAGCCCGGCAAGGGGAGCCGCTGCCAGCACCCACCGACCATAGCGATGATAAGTATCGCCGTGCTGCTGCCTCAGCCCTTGATCGTTGACGATGAAGTGCAGGCTCATCGCAACGCCGTAAATGATGAGCCCGCGAAGGTCCGTCTCCTCCCGGTGCAGAAGCAGGTAGCCGATCAGCACATTGTAGAGGGCAAAGGCGCCAAGATGCACCCAGAAGACAGCAAGTGGGGTCTGTTGCCCTTCGCCGCCTGACTGCGGCCTGCTCTTGGAGCGTGCAAAGCGCTCCACGCCGTAGAAGAGACCAAGACCGAAGAGGGCAATCAGGTAGGCATGGCTCTCGATTGCGCCCAGCAACCCTGCGTCACGCGCCCGCTCGCCGATCACCTCCTGGTGTTCGGCCAATTCGGGGAGCAGGTGCACGAACACATAGGCGACCGACACGCCGCCCGCCGCCGACAGCCATGCGCTTCGCGGCGTCCTCGACAGAAAGGTAAGCTTGCCGCCGAAAACATGGACGACCACAAAGGCAGTCACAATCAGCAGGATGAAGAGCGTTGTCGGGTTCAAGCCGACAAGCCCTTCTGCTCGACGGTGAGCACCGGCACCCTGGTGATCTCATAGGTCGCCGATGCAATGCCGATCCCTGCCTGATCGAGCCGATCAAGGATCTCGCGGCTCATGGCGTCCTTGATCTCGCGGGTGCCATGATCCGGCGACAGAAAGCGCACTGCCAGCTCCAGCCAATTGTCGGTCAGTCGCCAATACACCTTGGGTGCGACGTCACCGATGCGAATGCCATAGCGGCGCTCGAGCTGAGCGATGTGGTGCTGAGGGATCTCATTATCCTGCACCGCATGGCGCTGTGCTGCCTCCAGCAGGATCGTCTCCGCCGTTGCGCGATCGTCCCGGTAGCTGACCGGCAGGCGGATCTCCTCCCACACGTAGGGAAAATCATAGGTGTAATTGTAGATCGGCTCGTCGAAGATCTTGTCGTTGCTGACGGTGACGATGCGACCGGTGAACTGGCGCGAATGCACCCACATGGCAGGCTCGGCCGAGTTCACGGGCGGTGGCTGGCCCATTTCCAGGATCTTGGTTTGCATAAAGGACAAGGCGATCACGTCGCCGCGCACCCCGCCCATGACGATCCGGTCACCCACATTGAAGGTCTTGCCGCGCAGGATCACGAAGTAGCCGGCAACGGCGGTGATGACCCGCTGCAGCGCGAACGCGACACCGGCGGTGACGAGGCCCAGCCCGGTGGTCAGGCGAGCGGGATCGTCGAACCAGATGGAGACAATGCCGAGCACCAGGATGGCGCCGGCGAGGAGCCCGACTGCCTGCCGCGACCAGAAGCGGACCTTGCCTGCGCCGAGGCGCTCGCCGGGCGTACGCGCAAGCATCCGCCGTACGATTGTCGAAAAGGATAGCACCACCGCCACCAGCGCGATGGTGAGAAGCAGTTTCTTGCCATTCTCCGGCGTTGCGCCGACCAGCGTGATGCCGAAGAGTTCGAGTGCGTTACCTGCCGTCAATCGACGCCTCCTCCCCAAGGAGACGGACGAGAGGGTCGGTTTGTTTCAAACGGAACGGACTGCCGGACGCTCGCTTGAGGTGAGGAAGACTGACCGGGAGATAGACATGACAGCGACGGCGGAACGGTGGGGCGTTCTCGAAGAGCTCGATAGGTGGCTTCGCGTACCCATGGCAATCCTGGGACTTGCGTGGCTGCTCCTGGTCCTGACTGAGCTGGTCTGGGGCGAAAGCCAGTTGTTCGAACTGGCCGGCACGGTCATCTGGATCATCTTCATCGCCGAGTTCGCGATCCGACTCCTGCTCGCCCCCGACCGATCCACCTTTCTGCGGCGCAACTGGCTCACGGCCATGGCGCTGATCGTCCCGGCGCTACGCTTCTTCCGGTCTCTGGCGGTGCTTCGTGCCGCGCGAGCGCTTCGCGGTATCAGGCTGGTGCGGATCGTCGGCACTGCCAATCGCAGCATGAACGCGCTTCGGGTGACGCTGCGCAGGCGCCGGTTCGGTTACGTGCTGATGCTGACGGCGTTGGTGGTACTGCTTGGAGCGGCGGGCATGCTGAGCTTCGAGCCGGCAGCCGACGGGGAAGGCGGGTTTACCTCATACGGGCATGCTCTGTGGTGGACTGCTATGCTGGTGACCAGCATCGGCTCCGATTTCTGGCCGCTGACGAGCGAGGGCCGCATTCTGGCCTTGCTCCTGTCCATCTACGGACTGGCGGTCTTCGGTTACATCACCGCTAGCTTTGCGAGCTTCTTTGTCGGTCGCGATGCGGCGGAGCCCGATGCGCCGGTTGCGGGCACTGCGGAGATCCAGCGCCTAGTCGAGGAGGTGCGCGAACTTCGGCTCCAGCTTGCCCGGTCCGACAGCTAGGCGCCGTGGACTCCCTCGAGCAGCTCCGGGCCGTCTTCTTGCTTGGTCAGCCGCACATGGCCAACTACTTCTTCAGTGCTTCGGACAGCCTAAGCTTCGGTGGCTTCTATTCGCTCTCTGGGTGCACAGAACAGCGCCTTCAGTCCATCCTCGGAGAGCCTGAGTCTGATTGTCCCTCCCAAGCCCTGCCAGACGCGCCTCATCAACTCCGTACCGAAGCCACGCCGATTTGGTTCAACCACACGCGGGCCGTCCATCTCGGCCCACCTCAGCTCGAAATTGCCTTTAGCGTCGATCTGCCACCGTAGTCGCACACTGCCCTTGTCGGTAGAGAGCGAGCCGTACTTGATAGCGTTGGTGGCAAGTTCGTGAAGGGTCAACGCCAATGCAACGGCAACCGAGGGCTCGATATTCAAAGCAGGTCCCTCCGCTCCGATGCGCTCGGCGGTACCCTCGAAGGGTTGCAAGGAGCGCTGGACGACCACGTCGACGCGAGGGGTCACCCAAGCCTCCTCGGCGAGGAGCTTATTAGCGTCGGTCAGTGCAGTCAGCCGTGAGTTCAAGGATTTCAGAGCACTGCTTGGAGCCACACCCCTGAGCGATCGATGGGTAATCGCTTGAACCAGCGCCAAAGTATTCTTGACGCGATGATTGAGCTCTCTTCGTAGGAGCTCATTCTGCTCCTCGATAAACCTCCGCTCAGTCTCATCACGAACGATTAGCAGCCCACCGATTATCTCGCTTTCGCGCTCGATAGCACTGTTGGTACAAGTCACTGCCACGGCTCTGCCGTCGCGCCGGTAGAAGACGTCATCGTGCAGCCGCAGCGACTGGCCTGATGCGAACACCGCGTTGAGGGGACAATCGAAGATAGGGTAAGGCGATCCGTCTGGCCGCTTGCCATGGATCAGGTTGTGTAGGCGATGGCCGGACAACTCGGATTGAGACCACCCGAACATCTCTTCAGCGGCCTTATTCGCGAACGTTGCGCGTCCTTCTCGATCGAGCACAAAAACCGCGTCAATCGCGTTCTCTGCGACGGCTCTAAAAACAATGTCCCGCGTGAACCCGTCTTCCTCTATCGTTCGATCGATCTGCATAACCGCCCCCGACGAAACAAGCTTCGGAAAACCTTTCACAAATTCAACAATGAGTCACGCTATCTTGCAGCAGGGAAGACGACGAGGGCGCACTAGCGTTCGTTCGAAGCGTCGCTATTCTCATTAGAAAGCAGCAGGCAAAACATATGGAGCGGCGTTGCGACCCTTGCGCATCCGTGTTCGAAAGACGAGCGTTCGTTGACCAGCGGTTCTCTCATTGCTTGATGAGTGACCCATAAAGCGTCACCGATGCGCAAGCTATCCGCAAGATCGTAATCATGACGACAGGGGTGTGTGCGACACTGCACGACATGGTTACAACAAGCCCGCTGCCCAGAAGATCGTGAGACTGAGTTGCGCAGACGAGGTGATGGCGATCGGTTCACAGCTTTTGCAGCGTAAGGGTTGGAAGCGGGTAGCGGTGCCATGCCTGAGCTAGCGTCCGCTTTCGGCCAAGCGCTGCCGATTGCCGGTGAGTCACCGGTAGAACTCAACCCAGAACTGGACGGGACCGGTAGGCTCGACCCGGTGGACGATGGTGGGCTCGACGACACCGGGCGCGCTCCCGGCGATGAGGTCTCGACATGAGGCAGGACGGCGCGCGTCCGTGACAAAGTAGCGGAGTCGACCCTCCTCGACATGGATCAGGCCCCAGGTGCCTTCCTTGGTCGAATGGTCCTTCAGCAGGCCGGCAGGAACCGTTGCTCCGGTGAACAGCGGCGTGCGCTTGTAGGGCTCGAGCCCAGGCGGAAGCTCCTTCATGCCGCCTTCCGGTCACGAAAGAACTGGATGCCGAGCTGCAGGCTTTCGGCGATCCGCGCCGCGCGGTCCTGAAAGGCAGCAGCAGCCTCTGCGGACAGCAGTTCGCGGCTGGTCTCTGCCCAGATCGCCAGCCAGCGGGTGAAGGCTTCCTTGCTCATCTGCTGCTCGTGCCGAACGTGAGCGGCCACCGGCTGCCCCTTGTAGCGGCCGCTGGTCAGCATCACCGAAGACCAGAAGTCCTGCAATTTCGCGAGATGGTGCGGCCAGTCCTTGATCGCACCGTCGAAGATGGGACCAAGCAGGTCATCCCGCCGGATCCGCTCGTAGAATGTGGGCACGAGACGGGCGATGTCTTCCTCGGTTACGGCGTGATCGGTCATGTCAGGCGGCCTTTTCAAGCGTGAGGAGATGGTGGAGCGCCCGGCTCACATCGTCACCAAGCAGTGGCTTTTCGACGATAGCGACACCTTTTGCCTGCGCCTGCTTGCGGTCCCGTCTGGTCGGATTGGTGACAAGAAATAAGGCGGGGACGGAGCAGCCTCTGCTGCGCAATCTTTGCAGCAGCTGAAGCGCGGTCGGCACCGTTGCCGCATCGATCACGATCGCTGCGGCAGTGGTAAGGTCGTCGTCCGGCAATGAGCCGTCCAAGGCCCGAAAGCCCTGAATGGCAAGAGCGAATTCGAGCGAGGACAGGACCGCTGCGTCGGCAACAAAGAGATGGATCTCCGGCGTTGGCAGCATGTCCCGTTCTCCTCTTCGAGCGTCTTCAGGCCGCCTGCTTCCAGTTGGGCTGGAGCTCGGCGTGGGGCGGGCATTCGGCGATCTTGCCGACGGGCAGGCCGGCGATCTCGTTGGCGAAGCCGTGGTTGACGTCGCGGTGATGGGCTTCGTCGGCCCGGACCACCAGGACCACGTCACGCAGGGTCGCCGTGTCGGCCAGGTTCCAGTAGCGCTTGGCGATCTCGGGTGCCGGCACGTTTTCGCTGCGTCCTTCGTCGATCTCGGCAAGGTAGTGGGTGTAGCTGATCACCGCTTCTTCTTCGAAATAGCCCACCACCCGGTGCGCCGTCTTCGAGCTGACCAGGTAAAGCGCGAAGAAGAACAGGTAGAAGACCCACTGCACCCCGATGATCACCGCCCGCTCGAACAGGGTGGGCTTCGAAATCTCGATAAAGGTCATCAGGTGCATGCGCTCGTTTTCGGCTTCGTCCATGAGCGTCTTGATCCAGCCCTTGTCGTCGCACATGCGGCGCAGGCAGGCGAGGTGGTTGATGGTCGCGCCGACCATTCCTGGTACCGCCGCAACCGTTTCCAGAACCACTGCACGGTGGCCGTAGCGTTCGGCGAAGAAGGTGTCGGCGGTCCAGCGCAGCATCTTGGTGAAGCCGTAGGCGATCCGGTCCGACAGGCCCTTCGGCTGATGGTGGACGCTGAGGTCGATAAACGGTGCAGTCATGGAAACTTCTCCAACTCGCGGCTTTATCGTCTGTCGTGCCGCCGATAGGAGGGCTTTAGGCGCCTGGAGGGAGCAGCACGATTTGGATGATGTCCCTACGGTCTGTCCCCTAAGGGATTTACCGGAGGCGCGCGGGGCGCGTTTCGCCAGCCGGTTCTTGCCGCGATTGTCGGTGCCAGTGGCGCTCGCACTCACCTTCGTAGCGATCGGTGGTGCGGCGGCGATCCGCTTGCTTTTCGCGGACGAGCTTGGCCAGCGCGCCACCTTCATCTTTTTCGTACCCGGCGTGGTGGTTGCGAGCGCCTTGTCCGGAGTTAGGGCGGGCACAGTGGCAGCCGTTATCGGCGCAATGACGGGCCTGTGGTGCGACTGGCTGACAGGGCCGGTTACTGGGGGCAGCCTGATTGCCTCTGCCGCCTTTGTCGTGATTGGTCTCGCGGTGGCGATCGGGGGCGAGTGGTTCCAGCGCGCCCGGGTCGAAACGGAAGCGGCCGCCGCAAGCCTGGCACGGCGCGAGGCGCACCTCCGCTCCATTCTCGACACGGTGCCAGACGCAATGGTGGTGATCGACGACGCCGGGCTGATCCGCGACTTCAGCCCCGCTGCCGAGCGCACCTTCGGCTGGACCGCAGCTGAAGTGACTGGGCGCGATGTCAGCCTGCTGATGCCGCAGCCGCACCGTGCCGCGCACGGCGGATATCTTGCCCGCTATTACGAGACCGGCGAGAAGCGCATCATCGGGATCGGTCGGGTCGTGGTCGGCGAGCGCAAGGACGGATCAACCTTCCCGCTCGAGCTAGCGGTTGGAGAGATGAAAGCTGCTGGCGAGCGCTTCTTCACCGGCTTCATTCGTGACCTGACCGAGCGCCAGCAAGCCGAAGCCCATTTTCAGGAGCTGCAAAATGAGCTGGTCCATGTGTCCCGGCTGACGGCGCTCGGGGAGATGGCCTCCGCGCTCGCGCATGAGCTCAACCAGCCACTGTCCGCCATCGCTAACTACCTCAAAGGCAGCCGGATGCTCCTTGCCCGCGATGAAGTCCCGCAGGCCAAGGTGGCCGATGCGGTCGATCGCGCCGCCGGCGAAGCCCTTCGCGCCGGTGACATCATCCGGCGTCTGCGAGACTTCGTCGCTCGTGGCGAGACCGAGCGCACCATCGAGAGCCTGCCCAAGCTCGTCGAGGAGGCGAGTGCCCTCGCGCTGGTCGGCGCCAAGGAGCACGGCATCAAGGTGCGCTACGCCTTCGCGTCGGAAGTCGACCTGGTGCTTGCTGACAGGGTCCAGATTCAGCAGGTGGTCTTGAACCTCGTCCGCAACGCCGTGGATGCCTTGTCGGAATATTCTTCGCTCGAGCGCGACCTAGTAATCGCCATCGAACCCGCAGATGGTGAGATGGCACTCGTCACAGTGTCCGACAGCGGTCGTGGTATCGACCCCGACGTCGCTGAGCGCTTGTTTCAGCCATTTATCACCACCAAGAGGACGGGTATGGGCGTCGGCCTGTCGATCTCGCGAACCATCATTGAGGCGCATGGCGGGCGCATCTGGGCGGTCCCGCGCGATGGCGGCGGCGCACAATTTGGCTTCACCCTGCAACGCGTCCGGGAAGAGGATCTGCACGATGGAGAGTGAAGGCGCGGGCGCGATTGTTTACGTGATCGACGATGATCAGGGCGCGCGGGAGTCCCTTGAATTTCTGCTCGATTGCAATGGCGTCAGGGTTCGATCCTTCTCCTCGGCCGACGCCTTCCTTCGCGCTTCGCCGCCGCTTGGCGGCGCCTGCATCATCACCGATGTTCGCATGCCCGGTACGAGCGGGCTTGAACTCGCCGAAGAACTGAAGCGCCGCGGCGCCACTGCGCCGGTCGTGATGATCACTGGTCACGCGGACGTTCCGCTTGCCGTTCAGGCCATGAAGGCAGGTGTCAGCGACTTCATTGAAAAGCCGTTTGACGACGAGCTGCTCCTGTCGGCCATCCGGAAAGCTCTTGCCCAGCAAGCAGAAGGGCAGGCAGCGCAAGCTGAGCGGCAAGCCATCCATGACCGAATCGCCACGCTATCTGGCCGTGAGCATGAAGTCATGGACGCGCTGGTCGCCGGTGCCGCCAACAAGGTCATCGCCTTCGACCTCAGCATCAGCGCCCGGACCGTTGAAGTATACCGCGCTAACGTCATGCTGAAGATGCAGGCAAAGACGCTCTCCGACCTCGTCCGCATGGCAATGATTGCCCGCTGACAACTTCACCAGGACGTCTGAATGTGAAGCGAAGATGATAACAGTGGACGTTCTGCTACCGGCCAATTGCCGACACTCAGGTTGGCCAGACCCTGCGTCAGCCGCTGGTGGTAAGTGGAAGGGCTGCTTTCGGGTGACCCGGAGGCGTAAGCGGACGTTCGTTCAGCTACCTCGAGAGCGTCCGCACACGACCCGAGCCAGACCTTTCATAGTTCTTGACTTGGGCGTGCGCCGCCACGCAGCTATAGCCGCTGAAGCTGGCAGCTTCGGGGGGGGCTCATGAAGAAGGCGCAAGCCGCGATTGCAATGCTTCTGCTGGGATCAGCAGTTCCGACACAAGCCGAACCCGTCGCTTTAGTCGGAGGTACAATCGTTGATGGAACCGGCAGTAAACCCATCGAAGGCGGAGTCGTCTTGCTTGATGGAGACAGGATTACGGCGGTTGGTAGCAAAGATGCCGTTCGCATCCCTTCCAACGCCCGCCGGATCGATGTCCGGGGCAAGTGGATCACGCCAGGACTGGTGGACGCCCATGTCCATTTCTCGCAATCAGGAAGCATCTACACGCGACCGGACGCCATCGATCTCACGAAAGTCATTCCGTACAAGCAGGATGTAGAGCAATCGAAGGCACGGCTAGACGAGACGTTCAGACGATACCTAGCGAGCGGCGTCACAACCGTTGTGGATGCCGGTGGACCGCTATGGATCTATGAGGTCCGCAATCGTGCCTCGAGCGGCGTGACAGCGCCTCGCGTCGCCGTCGCGGGTGCCTTGATTGCAACTGAGCCTGCCCCTGAAACCACGAAGCTGGACTGGGGTGAGCCAATCATCGTCTCGGCTGCGTCGCCGAGAGAAGCGGCTGAGCTTGCGAGGGCCCAGCTGCAGCGCAAGCCGGACTTAATCAAGATTTGGGGGATCGGGTCAGGTCCTGAAGGCAGCGCCAGAGTTCGAGACATTACTCGTGCGGTCGTCGCGGTTGCACGTCCAGCAGGGGTTCGAGTTGCTGTCCACGCCACTCGCCTCGAGACCGCAGAGGCTGCTCTGGATGGCGGCGCCGACGTGCTGGTGCACAGTGTGGAAGATGCACCACTAACCCCTGCCTTCATTGCGAAGCTCAAGGCGAACAACGCAGTCTACGTCAGCACTTTGATGGTGCATGAGGGCTATCGCGATGCGTTCCTTGGCCAAGTGCAGCTTACGGCTATCGAGCGCGGCAACTCTGATCCGAACATTCTCGCCTCGCTTTACGAGATGCCGCATGGAGTGATCGAGCGAGCGACTGCCCGCTATCCGGCCGATCCGGTCCCACAAGTCTCGGCTAATGCGCTGGCTTTGTTGAGGGCCGGTGGCCGACTTGCCGCTGGCACCGATGCGGGAAACATCGGTACTCTTCATGGTCCAGCGCTTCATCGTGAGCTGCAGATGCTTTCGCAGGCGGGGCTCACCCCGTCTCAGGTTCTGACTGCTGCCACCAGAGATGCAGCGTTCGCTTATTCAGCTCGGCCCGACATCGGGGTCTTGGCACCCAATTACCGTGCCGACCTGCTGATCCTTGATGCTGATCCTCTGAAGAGCGTTTCCAATCTGAGCCGCATCTCGCAGGTGTGGAGCCGCGGCGTTGCGTATCGTCCTTCGCAGCTGTTGCCGAGCAGTCCCGAGCTGGTGGTTGAGAGGCAGCTGCAGGCCTATAACTCACGAGACCTGGATAACTTTCTTGCGACCTATGCCGAGAACGTGCAGGTCTATGACCTGCCGGTTACGACGAAGCCAAGCATTGAGGGCAAAGCCGCGATGCGCAAAATCTATGGCGACATATTCCAGAAGTTCCCGGCAATTCATTGTCGCGGAGCGCAGCGGATGGTTGAAGGCCGCTTCGTCATCGACCAGGAAGTTTGCTCGCTCGACCCGGCCAAACCGCCGTTTCATGCTTCGGCAACCTACGAAGTAGTTGATGGCGTCATCAGGCGGGTATGGTTCGCTGATGCACAGGTTAAGCTGCAGGAGTGACGCCGTTACGCTGCTGCGACAGTGGTAGTCAGTCAGTCCACTTGTGGGCCTTGGGCTGTGGTCAGGAGGCGCCCCCGGTGCTGACGTTCACACCTCGATTAGCTTAAGTGGCACCACATGGTGGAAAGCGGACGGTCCTCTTTCGGGTAGGGGCACTCGTATAGCGGACGGCCGTTCGACCAAACTAAGGATGTCCGCTTACGACCCGTTGCAGACATTCGCTGAGTCTTCCCTGCGCTAGCTAATCGAGCCTCGGCAGCGTCCAGTATATGGTCACGGTAGTAGCGGAGGGGGCGGGATTGCCGCTTGCGTCTTGGGCTGGCGCAAACTTCGCTCTCGCCCGCATCAGTCGGCAAGTCGCGTTGTCCAACAGGGGAAATCCACTGCTCACGATCATGGTGCAGTCCGATACGCCGCCACGCTCATCCACGTCGATCGAGACTCTGACCTTGCCCTCTTGCCGGGCGTAGAGAGCGCTTGCGGGGTAATCGTCTGCTGTAATCAGTGATGCAAGGGCCTGATGCGGGACAGGCGCCGTGACCGCTTGGCCCAGCGGGACACCTGGTCCGCCGTCCACGCCGGTCGACGGGTTTTCGTATGTTGAAGCAGGATCGCCTAGGAATGAGGGCGGGACGTAGACGATCGTGCCGCCCTTGAGCGACACTTCTGCATAGCCGTCTGGCGTCAACCCGATCAGGGTCACCGGCGTGCCCGCAACCAGCTCCTTGACGGTTTCGGCCTCCGGATCGGGTTCGCGGAGGGCCGAAATGCTCTCGTTGATTACCCGTTGACCGGTAGCGCTTGTATCGAGCGATGGCCGTTCGTTCAGAGATAGGTTCCACTCTGCCGACGCGTAATAGCCCTTGTAGGGTCCCGACGTGATCTTCAGCCACTTCTTGGTTTCGCCTTCCGGCGTTACCTCCACTCCCATCACTTGGGCTCCGCGTGGAAGCTTGCCAATAATGGGTGTCGAAGTGCTGGCACGAAACCTCACGTTCGTCTCGCGCACTGCGTAGTGAGAACTGGCTGCCGACTCTTCTTCAGGAGTGACTTGGTCTGGTCCCGTGCCCTCGTCAGAAGCGTCGACCGGCGCAAAGCCATTTGGAACGGGAGGAGTGAGGCTGGTCGAAGTGTTGGAGGTTTGAACCACGGGCGCTGTAGGCGTCCAGCTTCCGATGGCGACGAGCACGGCGATGATGGCGAATATGGCAGCCCCCCAGCCGATTGGGGCTGAGAATGAGCCGTGAACGTGCTTGATGTCCGCATCGAGCTGCAGCTTGTGCTCGTGCAGCTTCTGAAGCTGAGCGTCGGGCGCCTGACGTAAGGAGAGCGCCTGCTGGGCAGCCCTGGTCAAGGCTGCCTGTCCGTCGGCCAACTTCTGCCGAAGGGAGACTTCCTTTCGGCTTATGTCTGACTTGATGTTGTTGAGTTGAACCTGGTCAGCCTGATTAGGGTTGGGATTGTAGGCAAATTGGGCTTCGAGGCGCCGCCGCCATGCAATCAGCTTGTAGGCATTCGACGGACCGAAGCCTGGCACCTGTTCGATGCGGTGCGGCGTGGTAATGTCGGCTGCGGTTGCGAAGCCATAGGAAGCAAGCGTCGACGTCTTGGCCGGACCGATGCCGGGTATTTGCGCTCTTCGAATGTAGAAGCCATTCAGGAATGCTTCGAGCTGAGTGGTCCGCCGGTTCTGCTGATAAGACTGAAGGCGCTGGTTGAGCTCAGCGGAAAGGCCCTGATAGGCCTGCTTGTCCTTATAAAGATCTGCCTTGAGCTTGCTGAAGGGCTCGTTACCGCAGCGATTCTGCCAATCGCCAAGGGCTCTTGTCCATTGCCGGTCAAGGTTGCTGCGCTGGCCCTTGAGGCCGCCTACGTCACCCGCGCAGCCGAACAGTCGCGCGAGGCCGAACCAACCGGCCGGAATGTAGAAGATCCACAGCCCAGGGCTTGCCAGCAGGATGGCGCCGGCGAGTGCAACTGCTCCAGCACCCAGCCCTTTCTGCTTCCAGGCCTCGGCTCGAAGGCGTCGTGCTTCTGCCGAGGGCTCGGGCGAGATGTCGTGAAGCCTCGGGGTTGGCGGGCAGGCACCTGGGGGTGCGATTGCCTCGATCGCTCGCCAAACTGCCTCGAGATTGAAGGAGATACTGCTTGGAGATGGGGCGCTCGGTGACGCTGCCTTGAAGGGAGGCAGGAACAGCATGATGCCCTGCGTCCGTTCCATTCGGCACCACGGGCATTCAGGCGAGCCTTGCCAATAGTGATGGAGGCTATTGTCCCGGCAGCCCTTCAGACCACGAGTCAGCTGGTCGAGAAGACCAATCCAGTCTTTCGCGCTCGGTCTGCTCGCGGCAGGTCCAAAGGCAGCTTCGAATGCGCCACCCAGTGCTGGCGGGAAGTGCTTGAAGAGCGGCGCCCCTGGAGGTGGCACCATGCCGACGGGCCGCTTGCCATAAGCGAAGCGAAACTCACGGATCGCTTTCTCGATCGGCATTTCGCCCTTCGAGTAGGATCCCGAGAATGGATGGCGGCCCATGAAAAGGAGCTGAAAGACGACAATGGCTAGGCCGAAGTTATCGTGATTGGTCGTTCTGACCGTGCCATCCAGCGACATGCTTTGCAGTTCGGGCGGCGTGTAATCGGGAACTCCGACCTTGCAGAGAAAGCGCTTTGCACCCTGGCTGAGCTGGAACGAGTCCGCATCGATCAACGTGACCTTGGCGTCATCAGCGATGAAGATGCCGGAGGGATTGATGTCGCCAATGACGCAGCCGCTCGCATGGACGGCGCCGATTGCCTTGGAGAAGTTAGACGCGGTTCGGACCAGAAACGGGTAATTCGCCTGTGGAAAGCTGCTCTTGCGGGCTCCTGGTGAGTAGAGCTCGAACAGTGCCTTATGACCACTGACCTTGCGCATGATGAAGCCGGCGAACTCGCCATTGCGCTTCCGAACAGGATCGATCGGAAAGGCAGCGAGGGTGGTGAGCTCCGATAGGCGAGCTGCCACCATCGCCAGGATCTTTTCATGACGTTCTCTGGCGCCATTACCTGAGTAGACCTTCACCGCGCGGGCATTGTCGTTGGCAAGCGCGTAGACTTCCCCTTCACCGCCTCGACCAAGACGATCGCCAAGCGCCAGCTGTGTGCCGTCGAAGCGGAAGAGGACTGGCTTATTCATCGGCGAACGGCAATGACCAGTGTCTTGTCGTCGTCCGTGCGGCTGTTCACCTTCTCGCTGTCGAGATAGCTCCTTAGCTGGAGCGAAAGATCTCCGTTCCGCCCTGTTCCAGCGTTGCTCTCGAGCGGACGCACCATGTTGGTGACGAATGGCGCAAACGGCGTCTTGGCGCTGAAGTCCAGGGCGAGGCGCTCCAGCCCATCTGTCATCAGGACCAGCGCGGATGCCGCCTTGCCCAATCGCTCGAACCGGAGTTGAGGACTGGGATCGTCGGTCACAAAGTAGGTGGTAGAGGCATACTCTCCATGCGCCGGCCACAGCGGCACTGACCACTCCTCTTCGGCGGCGAACTTCATGATGGCAGCGCCGTCGCCAATATGCAGCACGAGCGTTTCGGTCGGATTGGCCAGCACAGCGATAAGCGTCGAAGCAAAGGCGCGTGGAACCGATCCGCGGCGCTCCGCGGCCAAGGCAAGGAGATCACGCACCTCGTCCAGCCAGGACCAGAGCGTCTCCTCCGTCGGAAGGGTAGGCGAGGCAGCCAAACTTTGCTCGGCCCTGCGCATGATGGTTCGGGCAACGAGGCTTGCGCCCTCGCCGCCGAATTCAGCGCTTCCCGCCCCATCGGCGACGATTGCTACGAGGGTTTCGCCTACCTGCTTGCACTGGTTGGCGTCCTGGCAGCGGGTGCCATTTTTTACATGCGAGGTGCCGCGAACACTCGCGGCAGCCCAGGACCAGGCGGTCACGTCAGCCGGCTACGGCCCAGCCGTTGGGAGCGGTTGGATTTTGGAGCGGAACCTGATCATCCGTGTTTGACCGCGAGACCGAGCTCAGCGAGCTCGAGAGCCACCTGAACAGCTCGCCGAAAGCGAGGCCTTTCAGCTTCAACGGCTCGCGGACGGATAGCTGTAACAGAATCTGCAGGTCGGCGTCCTGCACCGCCACCGGATAGAACATAAAGCGCTTGGCTGCTTCACCAGCCTTCACCTGCTCCGCGGCACGCTGCCAGGAGTCGGTCGGAGCGCCATCGGTTATGAGAAATATCCAGGGACGATAATAGGACACGCCGTTCGTTCGATACTCGTTCTTGCGAGCCTCCAGCATCTGGAGACCACGCTCAATGGCTTCACCCATTGGGGTCACGCCACCAGCCTGCAGTTCAGGCGGGAAGAAGTTAGAAACCGACGTGAAGTCAGACTGGACCTCAACCGGACCGAAAGTGACGATAGCGACCTCGACCCGCTTGGCAGCCAGCGCATCGGCATTGAGCTCGTCGCGGAAGGTCGTGAGGCCAGCGTTCAGCTCGTTGATGGGCTGACCGCTCATCGAGCCGGACGTGTCTAGAAGGAGGAGGCATGGGCAACGCGGCTCGGGGTTTTCCGCAAACTCGGCACCACCGAAAGCCACTTGTTCGAACTCGTTGGACATACTTACCCCCGCTTGAATCTACACTGTCAGCTAAGCGCGTTACCCGGGGAGCTTCAACAAAAGCTTGATGAAGTGCGGAGGAGATCACCTTCTTGGGAGCACCCGTGCTTTGAGAGCCACGCGCCGGCAACGTCGATTACTGTCAAACGCCGTATCGCTTGTTGCCACCCGACGTGATGCAATAGCGTCCTCCCCGCGGGCCTATGCAGACGCGGTCGCCCGAACAAGGGCATCCAGCGTCTTCGTAGAACCGCTTGTGTGAGCGTGGGCGAGAGCGAGTTGATGATGATCGGTGCGAGGAGGTGCCAGGTCGCGATTGGCGCCTCGATGCGTCCGCTGCGCCCGCGTAAAGGCCAAGGCTCTGGCTCGGCGAGAGACTGCTCGGATCGGGGACAGGCTCGACTGGATCGATTGGCTTCACGTCGCTTAGAAGGGGAGTTGAGACCCAGCATACGGCCGCACCGGCTTCTACTTTGGTCCATCCGTTACCAGTCTCAAGCACGTTGGCCTTTGAACCGCGCGCGAGCTTGGTGACAATCGTCGCCGCGCTGTCCGGAACCATCCGGCAATTGGCGGCGCTGCTGCCGCCGGATAGCCTTGGTTACGATCTAGATCCGAGATATCCAGGCGTTCAACGTGCTGACTTCCTCGCTGTCGATCTCCCGCGCGATCGGCCAACAGCCATCATCGGAAACCCTCCGTTCGGTAAGAATGCCAGCATGGCTGTTGCGTTCTTCAATCGCGCCGCTCGCGCAGGGGATGTGATCGCATTCATTATGCCAGCGTCCGTTCGGAAAGCTTCGATTGAGAACCGTCTCGACAATGCATTCCATCGCATTTGCGAGGTGCCGGTGCCTGAGAACGCTTTCCTCTTCCGGTACGAGCCATTCCACGTGCCGGCTGTCTTCCAAATTTGGGAACGCCGCCCTTACAAGCGGGAGCTGCAGCGCACGGAGACCACTCACCCCGACTTCAAGTTTACCAAGCCGGAGCTAGCCGACTTTGCTATCCAGCGCGTTGGCGCCAATGCCGGGCGTGTACATCACGACCTCAACATGAGTCCGTCATCTCACTATTTCATCAAGGGAGAGGTCGAGACGATCATGAAGCAGCTCGATTTCGCCAGTGTTGTCGGCAATGTCGCCGGCAACCCGAGCCTAGCGAAGTCGGAGATCGTCCGTCTCTACCGCGAGTACAAAGACGGCTCGACGACCGACTGAAAATCATCAGTCATCCGGCTTGCCGCGGCGCAGGACCTCACTCCAATTCAAGCCGGACACCGCCTGCCTGATCGCCTCCCAATCGATGCACGAGAAGTCGATGCGATGGAGTTCCCTGTACAAGTTCCGGATGCGAGGCTCGGAGCCATACTGCTCGCCGACGTGGACCAGCGCATGCCCGCAGATCTGGTTGAGGGTCTTGGATGTCAGATTGGCCTCGTTACCCTTGGCCTTGAAGGTATGCCGGAGCGAGTAGAAGACGAGCCGCTTATCCTTGGACACGTATCGGTCCACGATGCGGTTGATGCGTTGGCTGGCTTCCTTGGTCTTCTTTCCGACCTTGTTCTCCTTTAGGTCGGGGAAAAGCTGCCGGTGCCCGGCTGCAGCAAGCGCATTGCAATAGGCGAGGAAGCCGATCGCAACCAAGTTGGCATGGACGGGCACGAGACGCCTCGACTCCGGGTTCTTGACGCTCTTCTCTTCTCCGTCCTCTAGAAGCGCATAGTCGCTGATGTCGAGATAGACGATGTCACCGTCACGGCGGATGTCGGCGAGCGCCACCTGCCCGACTTCCTCCAACCGAGCCCCGGTCGTCGCAGCAATCAGGAACAGCCAGAAGATGGTGACGTCGCTAATCCGGGACGGTGAGTTCCACGACCGCGGATCGACAAAGAGGGGACAAGCAAACAGCAACGTGAGTTCGTGGTCCTCCAAGCTGCGACGGTTCTTATTTGTCTTTGAGTAACCAATGATGGTGATGCCCACGCCGTTGTTGCTCGCCGTCCAGCGCTGCTGGAAGGCGTAGGTGAGTAGCGCTTGAAGCGCGCCGATCCGCTTCTTCAGGGTTGCCGGCGAACACTTAGGCGTACCGCCGCCGTGCTTTTCCACGCGAGCCCGAAAAGGGAGGGCACGATCGGCACGGGGCATTGTGCTGGGCAGCCGCGCTGCTTCGTCGCGATAGTCGAAAAGCAAGTCGGCGTCGATCGCCGATACCGGGATATCACCTGCAAAGTCGATGAAGTCATCAACGGAGGCCCTATACTCCAGCGCCGTTTGCGGGCGGGGTTTGTTGCCGTCTTCCCACTCGTCAAACAGCTGCTTGAGCCGCATGTTTGGGCGAAGTCGTGACCGGTTGGGGCGATGGCGCCGCTTGGCCAGCCGAGCACGGTTGAAGTCTTCGTCGGCCGGGCGCTGCTCATCTAGGACGGCGAGCAGGGCCTTAGCGATCTCTTCGGTGGAGAAGCGCTGAGCTTCAGGAACGAAGCGCCGGAGCCGTTCTGCGGCTTGCAGAAGGTGAGGATGCCAGGCGTTCCCGGACTCGTGCCAGAGAGATCGAATCCAGTTGGTGCCGACCTGCTCGGCCTCGCCGCCGTAGACGTCAGTGACGATGCCCGCGAACCGAGACGGCTCGTCAAGCACGGCATTCCAATCAGTGTTGACCGCCGGTCCAGTGATTGCGGGCGGGTAGATTTGCTTGGGGTTGGCCGAGAAGCGTCCGCCGACACCCGCATCCAGTTCCATGAGGGTAAGCAACAGTCGCTGCTGACCCGACAGCCCGCCGTTTGTCGGTGCGCTCTCGCACCAGCGCCGAACGACTGCACCGGGTGTGGGGAGCAGCGTACCCTCTGCGAGCTTGTGCCTGGCTTCGGCGAGATCGCGCTCGAACTCGGCATTCAGCCTGGCGAATGGCTCCTTGGCCATCACGGGATCCTTGGTGCCAAGCGTAATCTTCCGCTCACGCATGCCGCCGAACGCGGCCCGAAGCGGCTCGGGGATGGCGCGCCGGAAGTAGAGCTGCCCCGTACGGGGGTCGGCGAAGGGGGTGGCCATGCTGGACTTCTTCACGGTTTCTGTACCCATGTTCTGTACACATGATGGGTAAAGAGGCCGTAAATCCAACGCTTTCCAAGCCTTAGGCTTGGATGGTGACCCCTACGGGACTCGAACCCGTGTTTTCGCCGTGAGAGGGCGACGTCCTAGACCGCTAGACGAAGGGGCCATGCGCGAAGCGTGCGGGGGCCCTATGGCGGGGCGGCCGCCGTTCGTCAATCACGCGATCTGCCGTTCCTGGCGGCGACCGCTCCGGACCATCCACTCCTCGATCCCGTCGACGATCCGCGGAGCGGCCTGACCGTCGCCGAACGGGAGCGCAGGGATCGACATCGCACGGTAGGCGGCGCGATCGTCGAGTAGCCTGCGGACCTCGCGGACGATGGTCTCGCGGTCGCTTCCGACCAGCATGCTGTTACCGCTGGCGATCCCCTCGGGACGCTCGGTCCGCGAGCGCAGGACGAGCAAGGGGATTCCGAGCGCTGGCGCTTCCTCCTGGATCCCGCCGCTGTCGCTCAGGACGAGGTTGGCCGAGCGCAGCGCGGCGACCATCCCGCGATGGTCGAGCGGCGCCAGTAGGCGAAGGCGCGGATGCCCGCCAAGCATCATCCGCGCGGCATCGGCCATGGCGGGATTGCTGTGCAGGACCACCTCGATCCGAAGGAAAGGCGAGCGGGCAAGCTCGACCAGCGCCGTCGCGATGGGGGTGAAGGCCAGGCCCCAATTCTCCCGCCGGTGGCAGGTCACCAGCAAGCGCGGAAGCCCGCCCGCGTCGAGCAGCCGCGGAGGCAGGCTGGCGAGCGTCTGGAACAGCGCGTCGATGGCGGTGTTGCCGGTGACCATAATCTCGCCGCCGAGACCCTCCTCGCGGAGGTTGGCGGCATTGCCTTCGGTCGCCGCGAACAGCAGGTCCGACAAGGCGTCGATCTCGACCCGATTGCCTTCCTCGGGCCAGGGCAGGGCAAGGTCATGGCTCCTGAGCCCGGCCTCGACATGGGCGAGGGGAACCGCCGCAGCCGCCGCGCCGAGCGCTCCGCCGAGCGCGGACGAGGTGTCGCCCTGGACGATCAAGAGGTCGGGACGGGAAGGCCCGCGAAGCTCGGGCTGGAGCGCGGCGGCGACCAGTTCGGCATGATGGCGGGGGTCGGGTCCCGCCTTGCAGCGCAGCCGCACCGCCGGGACGTTGCCGAGACCGTAGAGGGTGGGATCGAGGTGCGGATGCTGGCCGGTAAGCGCGATGCGAGGCTCATGCCCGCGCTCGATCAGCGTATGGATGACGGGCGCGAGCTTGATGGCTTCGGGCCGGGTGCCGATGACGAGCAGCAGTTGGCGTGACGACACCAGCGTTCCCCCCTAGGGAACGATCCGGCTCCGCAACGATAACCTAGATTGTGTTTTCGACCTAGCGGAAATTGTCGGCGTAGGCCTGCAGCTTGAGCTTGACCGGCGGCGCGAGGACCACGTGATAGTCGAAACCGTGCTTCTCGGCATAGGCGATCGCGGCCTCGCGAGTCGCGAAGGCGAGGCGGACCTGGACCCTTGTATCGGCATTGCCGACCCAGCCGGTCAGCGGATCGTGGCGCTGGGCGCGGTCGCTCTCGAACTCGAGGGTCCACTTGCCCGCCTTGGCGCGGCCGGACTGGGTGGTCTTGCGATCGGTCTCGATGATGCGGGCGGTCGGCATGGGCTGCGAGGTGGCGGAAGCCATCGGCGAAATCAAGACCGCGGCTTCGCGCGAAGGGTCGGCGAGGCCGAGGCGGGATCGTCGGGCCAGGGGTGGCGCGGGTAGCGGCCGCGCATCTCCTTGGCGACCTCGCGCCAGCTTCCCGCCCAGAAACTCGGAAGGTCGCGGCTGGTCTGGATCGGGCGGCCCGCGGGCGAGGTGATGGCGAGGGTCAGCGGGACTTGTTCGCCCCCCACCATCGGGTGCGCGGACAGGCCGAACAGCGCCTGGGCCCGGACCTCGATGGTCGGTCCGCCGGCCGCGGCATAGTCGATCGGGTGCCCGGCGCCGGCGGGCGAGCGAAAGTGGCTCGGGGCAAGCTTGTCGAGGCGCTGCTGGCCGTCCCAGCCGAGCAGCCCGTGGAGCGCCTGGGTGAGCGCGCCGGGAGCAATGTCTCCAAGCCTCCGGCGGTTGGCGACGATCGGGGCGAGCCACTCGTCGAGCCGCTCGAGCAGCGCCGCGTCGGACAGGTCGGCAAGGTCGGGCGCGAAGGGGCGGGCGAAGGCGGCCCGGGCGCGAAGTGCCTGCGCGTCCTCGCCCCACGGCAAGAGGGCGAGGCCGTGGCTGCGCACGCCCTCGACCAGGGCGGTGGCGATTGCTGCGGGATCGGGGTTCGAGTCCGGGCCCGAGGAAAGGCGGATGGCGCCAAGCCGCCGGCTGCGGGTCGGGGTCACGCTCGCGGTGGCGGGATCGAAGGCGCCGTCGTGGCGAACCTCGATCCGGTCGGCGAAGAGGGCGAGGACGTCGGCCTCGTCGATCGCGGCGGCGGAGAGGATCCGCGCTCCAGCGGCGCTTCCTGCCACTTCGGCCACGGCGAGCCATTTGGCCGAGGCGAGGGTCGAGGCGGGATCGAGCCGGAAGCCACGCCCGCCGACCGACTGCCATTGCTCGCCCGAGGGGTCGCGGCGGCGCGACAGGCGGTCGGGGAAGGCGAGGGCGACGGCCATGGCGAGTGCGTCGCCGCCTCCGCCGTGGCCTGACGGGACCTGCTTGAGCCAGCGCCTGCCCAGCCCGCGCGCGGCATCGGCGCGGCGGCCGCGGTCCGAGCGCCAGCGTCGACGGCGGAGGTCGAGGTCGGGATCGTTGCCGCCCAGCCCGCGCTCGGTGAGGAGGACCGCGGCGTCGGCGGCATCGGCGGCGAGGCCGCGGGCGGCGCCCTCGACCAGCATGTGGGCGAGGCGAGGCTCGAGCGGGAGCCGGGCGATGGCGCGGCCGTGGTCGCTGACCCGGCCGTCGGCATCGGTCGCGCCGAGCACGTGGAGGCGGGCGCGGGCCTCGGCGATGGCAGCGGCGGGCGGCGGATCGAGGAAGGGCAGCGAGGCGGGGTCCGTCTCGCCCCACAACAGGCAGGTGAGGAGCAGGCTGGAGAGGTCGGCCTCGAGGATCTCGGGCGGGTCGTGGGCGGGCAGCGCGCTGGTCGCTGCCTCCTCCCACAGGCGGTAGGCGGTGCCGGGCCGCTGGCGGGCGGCGCGCCCGGCGCGCTGGATGACGGCGGACTGGGCGGCGCGCTCGGTGACGAGGCGGGTGAGCCCGGCCCCGCGGTCGTAGCGAGGGCGGCGGGCAAGGCCGCTGTCGACCACCGCGGCGACATGGTCGAGGGTGACACTGGTCTCGGCGATCGAGGTGGCGAGGACCAGCTTGCGGGTGCCGGGATCGGGTGCCTTCAGGGCCTGGCGCTGGGCGGCGGGGTCGACCTGGCCGTGGAGGCGGTGGAGGACGACGTCGGCGGGGAGGGCGCCGAGCGCGTCGGCAGTGCGCTCGATCTCGGCCACTCCGGGGAGGAAGGCGAGGACCGAGGCGCCCGGCTGCTCGGCAAGCGCGAGGCGGCAGGCGGCAGCGACCTGCGGCTCGATCCGTGCGGCGGGATCGCGGCCGAGGTGGCGGAGCGTCAACGGGAAGCTCTTGCCCTCCGACCGGACCAGCGGCGGGTCGCCCAGCAGCCGGGCGAAGCGCTCTCCGTCGAGGGTCGCCGACATGGCCAGCAGGCGGAGGTCGGGGCGGAGCGCGCCGGCGGCATCGAGGGTGAGGGCGAGCGCGAGGTCATTGTCGAGGCTGCGCTCGTGGACCTCGTCGAACAGCACCGCCGAGACGCCGCCAAGCTCCGGATCGGCCTGGAGGCGCGAAAGGAAGACGCCATGGGTCATGGCGATGAGCCGGGTGTCGCGACCAACCCTGCTGTCGAGCCGCGTCTGGTAGCCGACCGTGGCGCCCGGCTCCTCCCCCATCTGGCGGGCGACATATTCGGCCGCGGCACGGGCCGCGAGCCGGCGCGGGACCAGCAGCAGCAGCTGGCCGGTGCACCAGGGCTCGGCGAGCAGGGCGGGCGGGACCGCTGTGGTCTTGCCCGCCCCTGGCGGCGCGATCAGCAGCGCCCGCGGCCCGGCGCGCAGCGCGGCGAGCAGTTCGGGCAGGACGGCATGGATCGGCAGGGCGGTCACGCCTGTGTCCATGGGGATACGAAAACAGCGGCGCAATGGGCCGAAGTTCTCGAAGTTCACCGGGTGCGAGGGTCCGGCGGCGCGGCGAAGTTCTCGAAGTTCCCAGGGTAAAGGGGTGTCGCAAGGCTCCTAACCGTAGGAAAGAGTTGCGAGTTTGACACACCGGTATGGTTACAAGCGTCAAACGTGCAAAGAGAGGCTTGTATCTGAGTGAGTCTGGCAGGCGAACCACCCTGGCGAGTAGATCATGCCAAGTCCTACTTGGCAATCGGTTTAGGCGGGACGCAGCCTGCCCTCGGTCCAGCTTGCCGGATCGAACCAGCGGCAGACGAGGTCGGGCCGCTCGGCATGCAGACGGGCGAAGGCTTCGCGCGGGGCGACCCGGGCAATGTCGAGGAAACGGAGGCGCGGGCAGAGTGCCAGCGGCGACAGGTCCTTGTCGGCGAGCCGGGTCGAGACGGCGAGAAAGGCCTCGAGCGAAGCAAGACTGGCAAGCGGCGCGAGGCTGTTGATCGTGAGCGGAGTGTCGATCGCGCCCTCGATCCCGATCACCCGCAACTGGTGCGCGTCGGCGAGCCAGTCGAGACCGGGCATCCTTCGGGCATTGGTGAGGAGCAGCGTCCGAAGCGCGGGAAGCCGGAGCAGGGGGGCGAAGTCGGACAGCTTGCGCGGGCTGTCGATGCTGAGATGCGATAGCCGGTCGAGCCCGAGGAGGGGGGACAGGTCGGTGGCGACGAACGGCCACTCGAGCTCGAGCCGTTCGAGCCCCGAGATCCGGCCGATCTCCTCGAGACAGGGCTGGTCGACGTTGGCGGCGACGAGGTGACGGAGCGCGGTTCGCTGCCCGAGGCCGCGATAGTTGCTGCCGTCGCGAGCGAGCCAGGCGCAGCGGGCTTCGTCCGGGATCAAGTCGGCGCTGGCGCGGAAGTGGTCCGCCTTCCACTCGGTCCAGTCGCGGTCGGCATGGCCGCGATAGTGCGACTGGAGCGCGCGTTCGAGAGTCGGGAAAGCGTCGAAGTCGGCGTTCATGACAACCGACTAGCGCGGGGCGGTTAAGGAAGGCTGCAACCGCGGGCTGGAGTCAGTCGACCCGCGACCGTGTAGCGTCGGTGACGCTCTGGTCGTGCCCGCTCTTGTCGCTGAAGAAAGCGGCGGCGAACAGGCCGCAGCCGAGCAGGACCGAGATGAACACGCCGCCGATCACCGCCACCACCATGTGCAGGTAGAGCTCGCCGGTGGCGCCGAGATAGACGAGCGCGCCGATCGTGAAGACCACCGCCAGCAGGATGATGAGCTTCATGATCCGCCGAAAGTCGGCGGCGGCGTTCTGACGGTCATGGGGCATGGAGTGGATTTAGTGCCGGCGGCAACGGTGCGGCATTGGACATAGTGTCCCACAGTGAAGAGTCGCTCTGGCCCCTCCACCACTCAGCCTGCGGCCGAGTGGTCCCCCTCCCCATTCCGCCGGGCGGAACGGGGAGGTTGTGGCGGTCTTGCGTGTTCATAGGAACGCGGTCGATAGTGGCAGCGGGGCGGGGCGTGCTTGTCGAGGAGACGATCGATGCGTCGTGCCGCCATCCTGGTCCTGATGATGTCCGCCACGCCCGCAGTCGCGCAGACGGGAAGGCTGGTCGCGGCCGAGCCGGTGGCGAATACGCCGGCGGGAATGCAGGCGTGGAAGGTGCGCTATCTCAGTCGGGACGACCGGACGAGCGTGCGCGAACTGACCGCGATGGTGGTTGCGCCGCGCGAGGCGGTCCCGACCAAGCCGCGCCCGGTCATCGCCTGGACCCATGGCACCTGGGGCACCGCGCAGGGCTGCGCACCCTCGCTCAGCGCGCGCTTCTTCGAGACTCTTCCGGCGCTGGACGCGGTGCGGCGCGGCTATGTGGTGGTGGCACCCGACTACCCCGGGCTCGGGAATGCGGGGGTCCACCCCTATCTGGTGGGCACGACGACCGGGCGCTCGGTGCTCGACGCGGTACGTGCGGCGCAGCAGGTCGGCGGGGCGGCGGCGGGCAATCGCTTCGCGGTGTGGGGCGAGAGCCAGGGCGGCCATGCGGCGCTGTGGACCGGACAGATGATGGCGGCCGATGGCGGGGGATTGTCACTGGTGGGGGTCGCCGCGGGGGCGCCGCCGACCGACCTTGCCGCCAACTTCGCGCAGGCGAGCGATCCAAACGCCAAGGGCTTCCTGACCGCGCTCGCGACCGAAAGCTGGAGCCGCTATTATGGCGTCCCGCTGAG
Source organism: Sphingomonas swuensis (assembly GCF_039538045.1). Classification (NCBI taxonomy): domain Bacteria; kingdom Pseudomonadati; phylum Pseudomonadota; class Alphaproteobacteria; order Sphingomonadales; family Sphingomonadaceae; genus Sphingomonas; species Sphingomonas swuensis. The sequence continues at coordinate 979,753 of NZ_BAABBQ010000001.1, forward strand.
GATCGGGCAGGCGCGGACCCCGGGGCTGATCCGGCGGCTGGCGCAGAAGTGCGTCACGGTGGATTCGGCGCCCAATCTCGGGACTTTGCTCGGGATCCTCGCGCTTCGGCAGGACCTCGCGCGGGTCGACCTCGGCCGGACCCCGCCCTGGGCGAGCTATGTCGCGGCGAACAGCACGAGCCCGGTCAGCCGGGTCCCGGTGATGTTCGCGCAGACGGCGCAGGATCCGCTGGTCGCGCCGGCGGTGACTCGCGCCTTCGCCCGCCGGATGTGCGCCAACCGGGTGCGGGTGCGCTGGTTCGACCTGCCCGGCAAGGACCATGCGACCACCGCCAAGCAGAGCGCGGCGGCGACCATCGAATGGATCGGCGAGCGGTTCGCGGGGACGCGCGCGCCGAGCGACTGCGGGCGGATCTGAGCGGCGAGGGAAGGGGAGCGGCCGGGTGCCGCTCCCCCGGCCGGCTCACTCCTCGTCGGCTTCCTCGTTAGCGAGGGTGGCGATGTCGATGACGTAGCGGAAGCGTACGTCGCCCTTCTCGACCTTCTTCATCGCCTTGTTGATGTCCTGCGCCGGGATGATCTCGATCTCGGGCGCGATTCCGTGCTCGGCGCAGAAGTCGATTACTTCCTGGGTCTCGGCGATCGAGCCGATCAGCGAGCCCGCGACCGAGCGGCGGTGGAAGGCGGCCTGGCTGTTGTCGACGCCCGCCATCGGCTCGAGCGCGCCGACGATCACCAGCGTCTTGTCGCGCTTCAAGAGCGCGATGAACGGGTTGATGTCGTGCTTCTCGGGCACGGTCGAGATGATGAAGTCGAAGGTGCCGGGGACCGCGGACAGCTTCTCGGCCTCCTTCTTCAGCTCCTTCTCGACCGTGACGTGGGTCGCGCCGAGCTTCTCGGCCTCGGCCTTCTTTTCGGGCGAGGTGGTGAAGACGGTGACCTCGGCGCCGAGCGCCCTGGCGATCTTGACCGCCATGTGGCCGAGCCCGCCGAGGCCAACGACGCCGACCTTGTCGCCCTGCTTCACGCCCCAATGCTTCATCGGCGAATAAGTGGTGACGCCGGCGCAGAGGATCGGCGCGGCTTCCTCGGGCTTGAGCGCGTCGGGGATGCGGATGACGAAGTCCTCGCGGCAGACGATGTTCGAGGAATAGCCGCCATAGGTGTTGTCGCGGCCGTACATGTTCTCGCCCGTCGCGGCCTTGGCGGCGGGGATAAAGGGGCCGTTGTAGGTGGCAAGGAAGCCGTTGGGGCCTTCGCAGTAATTCTCGTCGCCTTCCTTGCAGGGTGCACAGGACTGGCAGCTGTCGACCATGCAGCCGACGCCGACGATCTCGCCGACCTTATACTTGCCGTTCTTCGCCGCCTTGGCGACCCGGCCGACGACCTCGTGGCCGGGGACGCAGGGGTAGACGGTGTTCGACCACTCGTTCTTCACCTGGTGGATGTCCGAGTGGCAGAGGCCGCAATAGAGCACCTCGATCAGGAGCTCATTGTCCTTGGGCTCCTCGCGGGTGAAGCGGAAGGGCTTCATGCGGCTGAAGCTGTGCTTGGCGGCGTAACCGATCGTGTCGACCATAAGGAGGCGTCTTCCTGTCTCGGGGGGTGAGACAGGAAGAAAGGGAAGCGGGGAGGTTTGTTCCCCGTTTCGCCTCATGGTCGCGCCGGGCCGGTCAGAAGCGGGCGTAACTTTCATTGCCAACGAAGCCGACGCGCGTCAGCTGCGCCTTGCGGATGTCGACCAGCAGCTCGTCGACCAGACCGTAGGGCGCGAGGGCCGCGGGCTGGAGCTGGAGCTCGGGCTCGTCGGGGAGCTGAGCGGTGGCGAAGAGCAGCGACTGGAGCTGCGGCCTGCTGACCGACATCCCGTTGAAGAGAAGGGTGCCGGCCTCGGTCACGACGATCTTGTTCTTGGTGCGGTCGGGCTGGGTCGGCGGCGGGGGTCCGGTCGGGAGGTCGAGGCTGACCGAGTGGGTCTGCACGGGGATGGTGATGATCAGCATGATGATGAGCACCAGCATGACGTCGATCAGCGGCGTCGTGTTGAGTTCCACCATCGGCTCGGGGGTGGACTGCGGCATCAAGGCGAGTGCGGCCATGCAAGCGACTCCTCAATCATGAGACAGTGTAACGTCTCACTTTCGAGTGAGGTTCGCAAGCGGGTGTTTTTCGGCGGGAGTGCGGCTCAGTAGGTTCGGGCGACGGCGAATTCGACCGCCTGGGTGAGGGCGGCGCGGGCCTTGCCGGCGGGGAAGGGGGCGATCGCGTCGAGCGCTCGGCGGGCGTAGGTGCGGGCCCGCTCGAGCGTCTCGTCGATCGCGCCGGTGCGCTTGAGCAGCGACACGGCGTGGGAGAGGTCCTCGTCCGAGGTGCGCTCGCCGCCGACGGCTTCCTTCCAGAAGCGGCGTTCCTCCTCCGAGCCGCGGGCGTAGGCGAGGATGATGGGAAGGGTCATCTTGCCCTCGCGGAAGTCGTCGCCGAGGTCCTTGCCGCTGGTCGCGCTCTCGCTGGTGTAGTCGATCGCGTCGTCGACCAGCTGGAAGGCGATCCCGAGATTGCGGCCGAAGCTCTCGAGCGCGTCCTCGGCCTCCTCGCCGGCTTCGGCGACGACCGGGGCGATGCGGCAGGCGGCGGAGAAGAGCGCGGCGGTCTTGGCCTCGATGATGTGGAGGTAGGTGTCCTCGCGAGTCTCGATCTGGCGCTGCGCGGTCAGCTGCGCGACCTCGCCTTCCGCGATTACCGCCGAGGCGCGGCTGAGGATCTTGAGGACCTTGAGGCTACCGTCCTCGACCATCAGCTCGAAGGCGCGCGAGAAGAGGAAGTCGCCGACCAGCACGCTCGCGGGATTGCCCCAGATGAGGTTGGCGGTGCGCTTGCCGCGGCGGGTGCCCGAGCCGTCGACCACGTCGTCGTGGAGCAGCGTCGCGGTGTGGATGAACTCGACCGCGGCGGCGAGCATGTGGTGGCGGCTGCCGTTATACTGGCAGAGCGCGGCGCTGGCGCAGGTCAGCATCGGCCGCATCCGCTTGCCACCGCCGGCGATGAGATGGCCGGCGAGCTCGGGGATGAGCGGGACCTCGCTCTGCATCCGCGACAGGATGACCTGGTTGACCGCGTTCATGTCGGGCGCGGTGAGCGCGACCAGCGGATCGAGGCTGGGCGGCGGGGTGAGGCTGTGGAGCGAGGCGGTCACGAGGCCAGCGGGTAGGCGGGGAGCGCGGCGGGAGCAAGGCCGGGGCGTGTTTGTTGCGCGGGCGGAACTTTGCCAGGGCTTGCTCGCTGAAGCGGCGGGGACAATGGGGGTGAGCGTCTGAACGGAGCGTCACAGCGTACATCGATCCGGCGGTCGGCATTGCTGATCGCCGCGGCGGCGCTCGTCCCCTTGCTGCTCTTCGCCATCTTCCAGATCGGCTATTCGTCGCGCGAGCAGCGCCGGGTGCTGGAGGCGCAGGCGCTGAGCGCGAGTACGGCGGTGATCCTTCGCGCCGACGGCGAGGTGATGCGGCTGACGACGGTGCTCGATGCGCTCGGCACCTCGGCGGTGCTCGAGCGGGGCGAGCTTGACGCGCTTGCCCAGCGGGTCGTCAAGTTCACCCAGCTCCACCCCGACATCACCGGCTTCGAGGTCCGCGATCGCAGCGGGCGCGTGCTTCTGCGCCAGGGCGTGACCGACGGCGAGCGGCTGCGGAGCATCGGGCCGGTCAACGACCGCGCCATCTTCGCCGGTTTCGCCAATGGCGGCGGCTGCCGCTGCCTGCTGTTCGAGCGCTCGGGCGAGATCCGCGGGCAACCGGTGGCGCTGACCCTCTTCTCGCGGTCCGAGACCTTCGCCCGGCTGCTCCCGCCGCGGAGCGAGTATGACGTGTCGGCGCTGGCCGGACCGCAGGCCCGCTTCATCGCCCGCTCGCTCGGCCACGAGGAGCGCTTCTCGACGCTGAGCTCCACCTACGTCCAGCAGGCGGTCCGCTCGGGGAAGGCGTCGGACCTCTACCGCGGGCAAACGCTGGAGGGACTGGAGAATTATTCGGCCTTCACCCGGTCGCGGCTGACCGGCTGGAGCGCGCACCTGGCGCTGGGGTCGGCCTATCTCGACAATCCGGCGCGGCGCTTCTTCGCCTCGCTCGGGGTCGCCGCGCTGCTGTCGCTGGTGCTTGCGGGGCTGCTGATCTGGTTCGCGGTGCGGCAGATGATGGACGCGCGACGTTTCGCCGAGCGGATGCAGCAGGCGCAGAAGATGGAGGCGCTGGGACAGCTCACCGGCGGCCTCGCGCACGACTTCAACAATCTTTTGACCCCGGTGATCGGGACCCTCGACCAGCTCCAGCGGCGAGACGGGCTGGACGAGCGCGGGCGGCGGCTTGCGGCAGGCGCGCTCACCTCGGCGCAGCGCGCCGCGCGGCTGACCCAGCAACTGCTCGCCTTCTCGCGCCGGCAACGGCTTGCGATCGGCGCGGTGGACGTCACCAGATTGCTGGCCGACGTCCGCGAGCTGATCCAGCGCACGCTCGGCGCCCGCAATCGCTTCGAGATCGAAGCGGACCCGGTGGCGCCGTGCATCCTGACCGATCGCACCCAGATCGAGCTGGCACTGCTCAACCTCGCGATCAACGCCCGCGACGCCTCCCCCGAGGGAAGCCCCATCACGTTGAGGGTCGAGGCGGATGGACATGGCCGGGAAGGCGAGGAGGTGATCCGCTTCTCGATGATCGATCGCGGCAGCGGAATGAGCGAGGAGACAAGGCGGCGCGCCCTCGAGCCGTTCTTCACCACCAAGCCGACCGGGCAAGGGACCGGACTTGGATTGCCGCAGGTGTTCGCGGTGGTCGAGCAGTCGGGCGGAACGGTCGAGATCGCCAGCAAGGAAGGCGAGGGCACGGTGGTCACCCTCGCGCTACGGGCGTGCGCCGAGCCGGAGAAGGCCGCGGCCCGGGCCGAGGCAAGCGAGCTTGCCGCACCGGGCACCAGCAAGACGCTGCGACTGCTGGTGGTGGACGACGACCCCGAGGTCCGCGGGACGATTGCCCGAATGCTGAGCGAGGCCGGCCATGCGGTCGACGCGGTCGCCAACGGCACCAGCGCGCTGGCGGCGCTGGCCGCCGAGAAGTTCGACCTCATCGTCACCGACTATCTGATGCCGCTGATGAGTGGCGCCGAGCTGATCGAGGAAGCGCGGCGGGTCCGGCCGGGCGTGCCGTTCCTGATCGTCACCGGCTTCTCTGACACCGAGCAGCTGCGCCGTGCCTGTCTCGACACGGCGACGCTGGCCAAGCCGTTTACCGCGGACGAACTGATGGAAGCGATTGCCAGCAGCCTGAAGGCTAGCCGGCAGGAAGACTGAGCCGGGCGAACAGCCCGCCGAGGTCCTCGCTCTCCTCCAGCGTGATCCGACCGCCGTAGATCTCGGCGACGTCGCGGACGATGGCGAGGCCGAGGCCGGTGCCGGGCTTGCCGGTGGTGTCGAGCCGCTTGCCGCGGGTGAACAGTTCGTCGCGCTGGGTCGCCGGGATGCCAGGCCCGTCGTCCTCGATCATGATGTCGACGAAGGGCGCCGAGACCTCGACCGTGACGAAGACCCGCCCGGAGCCATATTTCGCGGCATTCTCGACGAGGTTGCCGAGCATCTCGTCGAGATCCTGGCGTTCGACCCGGACCTCGGCGCGCTTGTCGCCGGCGATGTCGATGGTCGAGCCGGCGTGCATGGTGGTGACCGCGCGCTGGACCGCCTGGAGGCTGTCCCACACCGGCGCCCGGGCTTGGGCCGACGCGCGGCGACCGATCGCGCGGGCGCGGGCGAGGTGGTGGTCGACCTGGCGGCGCATGGTGGTCGCCTCGCGGCAGACGGTGTCGTGAAGCTCGGGATCGCGCGCGGTGGCGGCGTTGGTGATGACCGTGAGCGGGGTCTTGAGCGCGTGCGCGAGGTTGCCAGCGTGGCGCCGCGCCTCGTCGGCCTGTGCCTCATTGTGCGCGAGGAGCTGGTTGATCTCCTCGGTCAGCGGCTGGAGTTCGTCGGGGAAGTCGTCGGAGATGCGCGTCTTGGCGCCCGAGCGGATCGCGATCACCTCGGAACGCACCCGGCGCAGCGGCCACAGGCCATAGACGGTCTGGAGCGCGGCGAGGATGATCAGCCCGAGGCCGAGGACCGCGAAGCTCCAGATGAGGACGGTGCGCAGCTCCTTGAGCTGGAGGTCGAGGTTCTCGCGGCTCTGCGCGACCTGGAAGCGCCACTTGACCGGCGAGCCGGGGATGATGACGTCGCGCTCGACGATCCGCAGCGGCTCGTCGACGAACTGGTAGCTGTCGTAGGTCGCGGTATCGATCCGGCCCAACGCGGGCTCGACCTTGAGCCGCCGGTCCCACAGCGAGCGCGAGGGAAAGTCGGGGACGTCGGGGACTCGGCCGTCGGCGCCCGGGAGCGGCGAGATCTGGAAGTAGCTGCCCGAGTAGCTCTCGATGAAACGCTGGTCGGCGGGCGGGCGCGAGAAGCGGATCTCGCCGGTGGTGCCGATCTCGGAGGCGCCGATCATCGAGCGCATGACGAGTTCGAGGCTGTCGTCGAAACTGCGCACCAGGCTGTTGGTCAGCACCCGGTCGAGCGCGAAGCCGCCGGCGAACAGCAGGATCGAGATCCATACCGCCGCGACGACGATCATTCGCCGGGTCAGCGAGCCGGTCCCGAGACGACGGGGACCGGTCGCAGGCCTTGAACCGCTTTCTTCGGAAGTCCCGGCCTTGGCCGGGACGGCGGCGTTCATGCAGGCTCCTCGAGGCTGTAGCCGAGGCCGCGGATGGTGGTGATGACGTCGGGCCCGAGCTTCTTGCGGATGCGTGTCACGAATACCTCGATGGTGTTCGAATCGCGGTCGAAGTCCTGGTCGTAGATATGCTCGATCAGCTCGGTCCGGCTGACCACCTTGCCCTTGTGGTGCATGAGGTAGCTGAGGAGCTTATACTCCTGCGCGGTGAGCTTGACCGGCTCGCCGTCCTTGGTGACCTTGCCCGAGCGGGTATCGAGGCGGATGTCGCCGGCGATCAGCTCGGACGAGGCGTTGCCCGAGGCGCGGCGGATCAGCGCGCGGAGGCGGGCGATCAGTTCCTCGGTCTGGAACGGCTTGGCGAGATAGTCGTCGGCACCGGCGTCGAGTCCGGCGACCTTGTCCGACCAGCTGTCGCGGGCGGTGAGGACGAGCACCGGCATGCGCCGCCCTTCCTTGCGCCAGCGGTCGAGCACGGTCAGTCCGTCGACCTCGGGCAGGCCGAGGTCGAGGACGACCGCGTCATAGCTTTCGGTCTGGCCGAGATAATGGCCGTCCTCGCCGTCGGTGGCGAGGTCGACCGCATAGCCCGCGCCCTCGAGGGTCGAGCGAAGCTGGCGGCCCAGCGAAGGTTCGTCTTCGACGATCAGCACGCGCATCGATGTGTTTCTCCCTTTTGAGGACCTTAACACATCCCAAGATGAACGGTTGCTTTGGCGAAATGAAGCCTTGCGACGACTACTCGCCGCTGCGCCCGACGATCCGGCCGCTGGCGGCGTCGACGTCGATCCAGATCACCCGGCCGCCGCGCATGAACTTGAGGCGGTAGGTCGAGCCGTTGAATTCAGGTCCGAGATAGTCGGCGCCGCCCATTCGGGGCAGCACGCGCCGCTCGATCATCGGCAGGGGCATCGAACGTCCCTTACGGGTCGCCTCGAACGCACGATCCTGGTCGCGCGGACGCTCGAGCGCCGCGGCCGGGGTGGTGACGGCCAGGGCCGCCAGGAACAGGGTGAACAGGCTACGCATGTCGAGGGGACTTGTAGCACAAGGATTTGAATAGCTTGTGAACCGTCTCACGCGGGCCGCACGGGTTGCCACAGTTCGATCGCATTCCCCTCGGGATCGTGGACCCGGGCGAAGCGGCCGACTTCGGGACTGTTCCACCCGTCCTTGGTGATGACCTCCACTCCGGCGGCCGCGAGCCTGTCGCACAGCGCGTCGAGGTCGGAGACTCGGAAGTTGACCATCGCCTGCTTGTCGTCGGGGAAGTAATCGGAGTCGGCCTTGAACGGTTCGAACACCATCGGCCCGCCCTTGGTGTACCAGAGCCACTCGTTGGACTGCCCCTGGTCGTCGGTGCCGCAGCCGCTGCCGACGCCGAGGTGATCGCGGTACCAGCTCTTGAGGGCCGCGGGGTCCCTGGCCCGGAAGAAGTACCCGCCCATGCCGACTACCGTCATCACTTTTCTCCCGGCAGCGAGGATTGCTCCGCCCGGCCGCAGCCTAAGTGATGACGCGGAGCGATGCACTGCCTAAGTGGCGGGCATGGCTCCACCGATCCTTTCCTATGAAGACCTCGGCCTCGTCCAGGGCGAGGGCTGGCTGTTCCGCCACCTCGACCTTCATGTCGGGCCGCGCGACCGGCTGGCGCTGATCGGGCGCAACGGCGCGGGCAAGACGACCCTGCTCAAGTGCCTCGCCGGGGTGATCGACACCGACGAGGGGAAGCGCACGATCGTCCCGGGCAAGAAGGTGGTGCTGCTCGAGCAGGACCCGCCGATGGGCGCGCACGCGACGCTCGAGGAGTGGGTGCTGGCGGGAGAAGATCCGCCCGAACCGCATGCCGCGGCGGCGATCGCCGACCAGCTCGGGATCGACCTTGCCCGGACCACCCAGACCGCGAGCGGGGGCGAGCGGCGGCGGGCGGCGATCGTGAGGGCGCTGGCGCGCGAGCCCGACGTGCTTCTGCTCGACGAGCCGACCAACCACCTCGACCTCGCCGCGATCGACTGGCTCGAGGGCTGGCTTCAGCGCTTCTCGGGCGCGTTCATCGTCATCAGCCACGACCGGACCTTCCTGACCCGGCTGACCAAGAGCTGCCTGTGGCTCGACCGCGGGCAGATCCGGCGGGCGGAGGTCGGCTTCGGCGGGTTCGAGGCATGGACCGAGCGGGTCTATGCCGAGGAGGAGCGGGCGGCCGAGAAGCTCGACGCCAAGTTGAAGCTCGAGCTTCATTGGCTCCAGCGCGGGGTGACGGCGCGGCGGCGGCGCAACCAGGGGCGGCTGGCGAAGCTCGGCGAGATGCGCGAGGCGCGGGCGGCGATGATCGGCGGGCCGGGCGTCTCCAAGCTCGGGCTGGCGCGCGACGACACCAAGACCAAGACGGTGATCGACGCCGAGGCGGTGGTGAAGCGCTTCGCCGAGCGGACAATCATCAAGGACTTCACGCTGCGGATCCAGCGCGGCGACCGGATCGGGATCGTCGGTGCGAACGGGGCGGGCAAGACGACGCTGCTCAAGCTGCTGACCGGCGAGCTCCAGCCGGACGAGGGCAAGGTCGTCCAGGCCAAGACGCTGAACGGGATCGTCATCGACCAGCAGCGCAAGCTGATGAGCCCCGAGAAGAAGGTCCGCGAGGTGCTCGCCGACGGCGGCGACTGGCTCGAGGTGCGCGGGGTCAAGAAGCACATCAAGGGCTATCTCAAGGAGTTCCTCTTCTCGCCCGAGCTGACCGAGGCGCCGGTGGCGAGCCTGTCCGGGGGCGAGCGTTCGCGGCTGCTGCTGGCGCGCGAATTCGCCCGGGCGTCGAACCTGCTGGTGCTCGACGAGCCGACCAACGACCTCGACCTCGAGACGCTCGACCTGCTGCAGGAAGTCATCGCCGACTATGAGGGAACGGTGCTGATCGTCAGCCACGACCGCGACTTCCTCGACCGGACGGTGACGGTGACGCTCGGGCTCGACGGGTCGGGCAAGGTCGACGTGGTCGCCGGCGGCTATGAGGATTGGGCGAAGCGGCGGGCACCGGCCAAGGCCCCGGCGCCAGCGAAGAAGAAGGCGGAGGAGAGCGGGACCCGGCCGCCCCCGGCGAACCGGAAGCTCAGCTTCAAGGACCAGCGCGACCTCGACCGCTTGCCTGGCGAGATCGAGCGGATCGAGCGGGAGATCGCGGCGGACGAGGCGGCAATGGCCGATCCCGAGCTCTACACCCGCGACCCCAGGCGCTTCTCCGCGCTGATGGCTTCTATCGAGAAGAAGCGGTCGGAGAAGGAGGCGGCGGAGCTGCGCTGGCTGGAGGTGGCGGAGATGGCCGAGGGACTCGGCTAGGCGGCAGGGGCGGCACGAGCCGTCCCGAGCATTCGCGCAGGGTGGCGGGCTTGGCCGCGGTCAGCGCCCGTGGCTTTGGCGGGCCGGTCGGCGAGATCCGCTCGGCGGTGATCCCGCGGGCAGCGAGCGTGTCGAGCAGCGAGCCCTTGCCCCGCAGGTGCGCGGCACCGACGACGACGAGCCGAGACCCAGGCTTCTGCAGGTGCTTTTCGACCTCGGGCACCCAGGCCTGGTTGCGGGCGTCGAGCAGGATCTGGCGAAGCTCAGGCGGAAGGCCGCTTTCGCTCGGGTCGGCCGCTTCCTCTCCCCGCGCCCAGCGGTGGAAGGTCGCGAGCAGGTCGGCCGACGTGCGGGTGGTGCCGATCTGGTCGAGCGCCTGGTCGAGCATCGCCTGCTGGACGGGCGCGGGCATCGCGCCGACCTTGTCGAACACCGCCTGGCCGTCCTCGAGCCCCGCCAGCGGTTTGCGCTTGAGGCGGAAATCGATCTCGAGCTGCGTCTCGACGCCTCTGCCAAGGGTCACGTCGGTTCGGCCGGCGATGCCGCCGATGGTGAAGGCAGCGAGCCAGCTCGGCATCCGGTCGATCATTTCGACGACGGGTCGCGGACCCATGGCGGCCATGCCGAGCCATTTTGCCAGCCGCTCGCCCCGGAGGCGGTCGCGCAGGGGCGGATGGGGGCTGGGCGTCGTCGGAGTCGGCGCGAAGGGATTGAGGGCGTCGGGGCGCTTGCCCGCACTTTCGGTGATCAGCATGTCCGAGACGGCGATCACTTCGTCGAGCTGCTTGCTGCGCCAGTCGAAGCCGGGTGGGAGGATGTGGATGGAGCCGAGCAGGTAGAGGGTCGTGTCGGAATCGCGAATGCGGAAGAGCGGCGGCTGCGGGAGATAGTCCTGGCCGTAGAAGGCGCGCTGGCAGGCGATAACCTCGGCGGCGCTGCGCGCCGGAGCGGGAGCTGGAGCGACGACGATCCGCGGCGGCGCGACGACGGTGACGACCGGCGGCGGCACCGGGGTGGCCTGGCCGAGGAGAAGGGCGGCGAGCGCCGCGGACTGGACCACACTCATGCAAGCACCCCCAACCGGCTCCGGGCGGAGCGCGCTTATCCTATGGCGGGTGCCGGGCGGCGCAAGAGCCTAGAAGAGGGTGGTGATCCCGTAGATGATCGCGGCGACCGCGGCGCTTGCGGGAATGGTGATCAGCCAGGCCATGACCACGCTCTGCGCGACACCCCAGCGGACCGCGCTGGCGCGGCGGGCGACGCCGGCACCGATGATCGCGCCGGTGATGGTGTGGGTGGTCGAGACGGGAATGCCGAACAGGCTCGCGCCGAACAGCATGACCGAGCCGCCGGTCGAGGCGGCGAAGCCCTGGTGCTGGTCGAGCTTCGTGATCCGGCTGCCCATCGTCTCGATGATCTTCCACCCGCCGGTCAGCGTTCCGAGACCGATCGCGATGTAGCAGCTGATCGCGACCCAGTGGGGAACGTGGAAGTCGCCGCTGAGATAGCCGGTCGAGAAGAGGAGCACGGTGATGATGCCCATCGTCTTCTGCGCGTCGTTGAGGCCGTGGCCGAGCGAGTAGGCGGCCGAAGAGACGAGGTGGAGGCGGCGGAAGGCCTTGTCGGCGCCGCGGTTGGAGGCGACCCGCGCGAGCCAGCTCGACAGCAGCATGACGATCATCGCCATGGCGAGGCCGAGCAGCGGCGCGAGCGGGATGAAGGCGAGGGTCTTGGTGACGCCGTTCCACTGGATGGTGTCGAGCCCGGCCGAGGCAAGGCCGGCGCCGACGATCCCGCCGACCAGCGCATGGCTCGACGAAGAGGGAATGCCCTTGAGCCAGGTGACGACATTCCAGAACATCGCCCCGATCAGCGCCGCGAACACCACCGAGGGGGTGACGAGGTCCTTGTCGATCAGGCCCTTGCCGACGGTATCGGCGACCTTGTGCAGCGCCGGGAAAGCGAGCGTCAGGAAGTAAGCGGCGAAGTTGAAGAAGGCGGCGAAGGCGACCGCCTGGACGGGTCCCAGGAGCCGCGTCGCGACCACGGTGGCGATCGAATTGGCGGCGTCGTGGAGTCCGTTCAGGAAGTCGAACGCCAGCGCGACGATGATCAGCCCCACCAGCAGGGGCAGCGCGAGCTCGTGCATCAGGCCCGGACCTCAGGCATGGTCGATGACGATGCCGTCAATCTCGTTCGCAACATCCTCGAACGCGTCGACGATGCGCTCGAGATGCTTGTAGATCTCGCGCCGGACGGTGAACTGCATCGCGCCCGCGGGATCGTTGCCGAAGCGGCCGAAGGCGCTCTTGAGGCCGGCGCGGTGGGTCTCGTCGGCATGCCCTTCCATCCGCACCATGCGCTCGGTCAGCTCGTGCAGGCGCGAGGCGTTGGGGGAGATGTCGCGGAGCAGCGGCAGCGCCTCGGCCATCAGCCGGCCGCTGTCGATGATGATCGCGACCATGTCCTTCATCTCGGGCTCGATCTGGGTGAAATCGTAGAGATCGACCGCGTTGGCGGCGGCCTGCATCTCGTCGATCGCATCGTCCATCGCGCCGATCAGCGAGGTGATCGCGCCGCGGTCGAACGGCGTGAGGAAGGTCCGGCGGACGGTCGACAGAGTCTCGCGGATGATCTCGTCGGCGTCGCTCTCGCGTTCGTTGATCTCGCGGATATGCTCGGCGCGGGCACTGCCGCCGTCGAACAGCCGGCCGAGTGCCTTGGAGGCGCCGCACACGCTCTGCGCGTGGGCTTCGAACAGTTCGAAGAAATTGCCCGTCTGGGGCAGCAGTTTCTGAAACCAGGCAAACATGGGTCCAACCCTTGATCGTTCGGCGACGACGGAGAAGAGGCTCCGGCGACGGGCGGCGGCATTGAATTCGGCGGCGTTGAAGGAGCGGATGAGGTCGGAGAGGTCCGGTTCCTCGACCAGGTCGGCGGCTTCGGCGAGCGTGCACCAGCGGCGGGTCCGCTCGCCCGCTTCCTTCCAGTCGTCCATCTCCTCGCTGACCGAAAGTGGATAGACGTCGACATCGAACATCAGGCTGGCGCCGGTCTTGCGGCGCTTGCGGTAGCGGAAGGAGCCCAGCGGCACCGGGCAGATCGCGCCTCGGACGCCCGCTTCCTCCTCGGCCTCGAGCGCGGCGGCGACGTGCGGCGAGGTCCCGCCGGGCTGGTTGCCCTTGGGGATGACCCAGCGCTTGCTCTCACGCGAGGTGACGAGCAGCACGCTTACCGGTGCGTCGAGGTTCGCTCCCCGCGCGCGGTAGGGAAGGGCGGCAATCTGGCGAATGGAAGGTCCCCGGACCGCCCGCCGGCACGCCCAGGCGGCCGGTTCCAACGGTGACGGCGAGATGACAGAATTATTACATTTTGCAAGCGAGGGCCGTGCGAGCGCTGCCGCGCGGAGGCTCAGTCGCCGATCAACCGCCCGCCGTCGAGTGCGCGGAGCCGGCGATGGAGCCAGCGGTTGCGCAGGCCCTTCTCCATCCCGGCGACGTCGCCGTGGGGAAGGAACAGGGGCATGAGTGCGTCGAGCAGCGCATTGGAGTCGTGACCGCGGCGTGCCTCGAACACGAACACCCGCTGGCAGCGGCCGTCGCTTTGGAGGCGACGCTCGCCCGCGACCAGCGTCTTGACGCCTTCCACAGCCGAGGCCGCGGCGACCAGCCGGGCGAGGTCGGGCGGTGACAGCGACAGCGGCGCGAAGTGGTCGCCGCGTCCGAGCTTGTTGAACTCGCCCGAACTGCGCTTCTCCTGCTCCACGGCCTGCGCCCCGAGCGCACGGTAGCGCTCGACTGCGGCCTCGTCGTTGAGCGCGGCAAAGTCGGCGAGCGCGCCGTAGCCGACCTCGCCGAGACCGGGCCACTCGGCGATTGCCTGCTCGGTCAACGCGACTCCTTCGGGATCGTCGCGGCCGAGCAGGATCATGCCGAGGTGGAAGCGGTTCGGTACCGCGCCGGGAAAGGCGCGGAGGATGCTGCGGCGGGCATCGATCCCGCCCTCGGTGCCGCCGACCTGCTCGGCGACCTCGACCAGAGCGTCGCAGTCGGGGGGCGAGGCCTCGCCCGTGTCGACCAGCGCGGTGAGCCGGTGACGCTCCTCGAGGAGCGCGGGAAGGTCGGCGTGGAAGGCGGTCCATGAGGGGTGGGCATTGTCCCACCACATGCGGTCATAATGGTCGAGCAGCGCGTCGGCGGCGGGCCCGAGGAGGTCGAGCGCGGAGCCGGCGGTCTCGGGCAGGGGGGCGTCGGCCGCGACTCCGAGCGCCGCCAGCCGGTCCGACAGCGAGGGGTGAGTGTCGTCGAGGCCGGTCGGCCGGCGAAGCGCCCGGCGGATCGCCTGTTCGGCGCTCGAAGGATCGCCCGAGCTGTGCGGGCGGAAGGAGCGGAAGGGAAGCGCCGAGGGCTCGGCGCTGGTCCGGGCCTCGCTCCACAGCCGCTCCCAGTGATCCGAATAATGGTCCGCCGCGGCCTCGATCCGGAGCAGCGCGTGGCCGGCGGTGGCGGGCGAGGTGACCGAGGCGGCGACCCGGTCGGCTTCATATTCCTGCTGCCGCGCGAGGACGAAGCTGTAGGCGTTGAACCAAGGTCCGTACCAGCGGAAGAAGCGGCCGAGCAGCGCCGCGGCAAAACCCGACTGAAGCCGCTCCGCCATCTGCATCCAGCGCATCCGGACCTTGTAGACGAAGGCCGCCCAGCGGCCGTGCCCGCCGACCGAGTGGCCGAATTCGTGGGCGATGATCGCGCGCAACTCGGCCGGGTCGACGCTGCTCAGCAGCGGGATTCCGAGGGTGAGGATGTTGCGGGTGCCGAAGATCCACCAGCGCGCGGGCTGCGCCATCGAGGCGTTGAGATCGTCCGAGACGTAGACCGCGTGGAGCGGGAATCCGCCGAGCTGGAGCCGGACCTCGTCGATCAGGGCGAACAGCTCGGGCGCGTCGTCGCGTTGCAGGAGCACCCCGCTCGGCCCGTCGTCGCGGACGATCATCGAGCGCAGGATGGCGAAGGCGAGCGCGCCCGCGACGAGGCCGAGCTTGACCTTGACGTAGGCCCCGCTCGACGAGCCGAACAGGCTCCAGGCACTGCCGACGACCACCGCCAGAAGCAGCCCGATGAGTGCGCCGACCACGACATAGCCGAGCAGGGCGGCGAGGATCACGCGTCGGCGGTAGGAGGCGGCGTCGCGCTCGGCGCTGCGGGTGAGGCGGGCGACCAGCGGGTGGTAGCGGCTGTCGATCCGGAAACCCGAATTCCAGTGATCCGCCGAACTGTCGAGACGCAGACTGCAGGAGACCATGACTACCCCCGGAGCGGATGGTGCGCGAAGGACGCGCGTCGTGCAAGCGGGGGAGCTAGGCCTGCAGCTGATACTGCTTGAGCAGGTCGTAGAGCGTCGGGCGGCTGATCCCGAGGAGCTTGGCGGCGCCCGAGATATTGTGCTCGGTCCGGACCAGCGCCTGGTGGATGGCGCGGCGGTCGGCCTTTTCGCGGGCGGCGCGCAGGTTGATCGCGTCGAACGCTTCTTCGGAGATCTCGGCGATGTCGAGGTCGAGCGCGCCGACGAGCTTGCCCTCGGCCATGATCACCGCGCGCTTGATGCGGTTCTCGAGTTCGCGGACGTTGCCGGGCCAGGCGTGGCCGTCGATCGCGGCGACCGCGTCGGGAGCGAGGCCGGTGACCGGCGAGCCCAGTTCGCGGGCGAAGCGGCGGACGAAGTGGCGGGCGAGCAGCACCGCGTCGCCGGGGCGCTCGGCGAGGGCCGGGATCTTCACCACCATTTCGGCGAGGCGATAGTAGAGGTCTTCGCGGAAGCGGCCGTCGGCCTGCATGACCCCGAGGTCCTGGTGGGTGGCGGAGACGATCCGGACGTCGACCGCGATCGGCTGGCGGCCGCCGATTCGCTCGATGACCCGTTCCTGGAGGAAGCGCAGCAGCTTGACCTGGAGCGGGAGCGGCACGTCGCCGATCTCGTCGAGGAAGAGGGTGCCGCCGGCGGCGAGCTCGATCTTGCCCGGGGTGGTCTTGACCGCGCCGGTGAAGGCGCCGCGTTCGAAGCCGAACAGCTCGGCCTCGAGGAGATTTTCCGGGATGGCGGCGCAGTTGATGGCGACGAACGGACCGTCGGCGCGGCGGCTCTTCTCGTGGACCGCGCGGGCGAGCAGTTCCTTGCCGGTGCCGCTTGCGCCGAGCAGCATGACCGAGACGTCGGCGGGGGCGACCCGCTCGACCGTCCGGGCGACGCGCAGCATCTCGGGCGCCGAGGTGATGATCCGGCCGAGCACGGTGCCGCCGTCGGCCGCCTGCGCCTCGAGCCGGCGGTTCTCGGCCTCGAGCGCGTGGAGCGAGAAGGCGCGGGCGACGATCAGGCCGAGTTCGTCGATGTCGACCGGCTTCTTGTAGAAGTCGTAGGCGCCGAGCGCGATCGCGTGGAGCGCGCTTTCGCGGGCGCCGTGGCCCGAGGCGACGATGACCTTGGTCGCGGGCTGGAGGCGGAGGATGTCGCTCAGCACCGCGAAACCCTCGCTGGTCCCGTCGGGGTCGGGCGGAAGGCCGAGGTCGAGGGTGACGACCGCGGGCTCGTGGAGGCGGAGCAGTTCGAGCGCCTGGGCGCGGTCGAAGGCGCTGACCACGCGATAGCCCTCATAGGCCCATTTCAGCTGGCGCTGGAGACCCTCGTCGTCCTCGACCACGAGCAGCACGGGAAGGTCGGGGGAATCGCTCATGCGGACAGCCTTTCGAGGGCGGATGGGGACGATGCCGCGAGCGGCAGGGTGATGGTGAAGCGGGTGCCCTGGCCGGGGCGGCTGTCGACGGTCAGCGCGCCGCCCATGGCGAGGATCAGCGAGCGGGCCTCGTAGGCGCCAATCCCGAAGCCGCCCTGCTTGGTCGAGGCGAAGGGCGCGAACAGGCGGAGGCGGACGAACTCGGCGTCCATCCCGACGCCCTCGTCGAGGATCTCGATCCGGACCTCGGCGGGGCCGCGGCTGACCCGGACGGTGACGGGGGTGTCGGCCGGGCTGGCGTCGACCGCGTTGCCGACGAGGTGGCCAAGCGCCTGCTCGAGCCCGGCGCTATCGGCCAGCGCCTCGATCCCGCCGTCGCCGAGCAGCCGGACCTCATGGTGGCCGCGGTGGGCGGCGAGCACGCCGGCAAGGATCGGGCGAAGCGCGACGGGTCCGAGGGCGGGACGGACCCCGCCCGCGCCCGACGGAGCGAGGCGCGCGAGGAGGTCGTTCATCTTGCCGACCGAACCCTTGAGGGTGGCGATCATGTCGGCGCGGAAGTCGGGATTGTCGGCGTGCCGCTCGGCGTTTCGGGTGAGCAGCTTCAGCTGGCTGACGAGGTTCTTGATGTCGTGGAGGATGAAGGCGAAGCGGCGGTTGAACTCGTCGAAGCGCTGCGCCTCGCTGAGGCGCTGCTGGCCGATCGCCTCGGCGAGGCTCGAGGCGGCCTGGCGGCCGGCGGTCTTGAGGAGGTCGTAATCCTCCCAGTCGAGCGGGCGGCGGAGGTCGGGCGCGGTGAGCAGGACGAGCCCGACCACGGTCTCGCCATGGACGAGCGGGATTCCGGCCCACAGCGAGGGCTCGTCGCGCAACCAGCCGGGGACCGGGAGCGCGAGGTCCGCGGCGGAGCCCCAGCGATAGCGATGGGCGTCGATCTCGAGCACCCGGCCGTCGGCGAGGTGCGGCCAGAGCGCGTCGAGCCCGTCGCCCGCGACCAGCCCGGCGGGGAGCCGGTCCTGCCAGCGCCAGAGCCCGGCGGCGGTGACCTTGCCCTGGTCGTCGGGGGCTAGGAGCAGGCCCGCGGGGCTTTCAAGGATGTCGGCGAAGGCACGGACGATGCGCTCGCCCAGGGGCTCGGCCGAGCCGCTTGCGCCGAGTGTCGCGGCGAAGCGCAGCCATTCGGCGCGATAGTCGTAGCGATGCTCGAAGAAGTGCTTGGCGATCTTGACCTTGGTCCAGCTGCGCGCGCGGCGGCTGGGGAGGAGCACGGCGAGCGCGACGGTCATCCCGGCGAGGACCAGGACGGCGAGGCCCGAGAGCCAGTCCCACTGGCCGGCCCGGAGCGCCGCGGCGAGCACCGCCATGACCGCGAAGTAGGAGCAGATGGCGAGCAGCGAGAGGGACTGGAAGGTCGCCGCGCGGGACAGCTTGAGCGACCAGGCCTCGCTGTCGCTGCGGGTCAGCGCGAAGGCCGGGGCGGCGAGCGCGACGACGATCCCGCGATAGTCGGCGACACCCTCGGCCAATGGCACGTGAAGCGCGAGCATCGTGTAGAGGTTGAGGTCGTAGCTCCACAGGAAGGCGAGGCCGAGCATCGGCAGGCGGATCGCGCCGCGGCTGGTGGCGGCGGCCTGTCCGTAGAGGTTGTGGACGAGGACCAGCGCGCCGGCGGCGCCGATTACCCGAAGCAGGGTGGCGCTGGCGGCAAGCGCGGGGGCGCCGGCGGGGGAGGCGAAGGGCAGCAGGCTGTCGGCGACGAACTGGAGCCCGATGACGAGCGCGACTGCGGCATAGACGAGGCCGACCCCGCGGCGGCGAAGCCCGCTCTCCCCGCTCGCGCCCGAAAGCACGAACAGCATCGCCACCCAGAGGAGGTTGCGCGCGGTCTCGGCATGGGCGGCGAGGAGCGAGCCGGGGACGACCCCGGTCAGCCAGGAGGAAGCGGCGGTGGTGAGGAGGCCGCCGAGCAGGAGCTTCTGTGCCGGCCCCGTCGCCCAGCCGCGCAGCTGCCAAAGGAGCACGGCGGCGAAGGCCACCGCGCCGAGCGAATGGCTCCAGAAGGAAAGCAGACTGTCCACGAAGGGCAGTGTCGGAGAAATTTACAAAGGAAGGGTGAAGATCCTCCCTGTCGCGCAGCGATCGGAGTGGTGGAGGGGCCCGTGGTGACCAAGCTGGCCCCGCCGTCAGCCGCCACGCGGCGGCCACCTCCGCCAAGGGGAAGGAGCGGTTACTTCCCCAGCACGTCGAGCGCGCCGGCTTCCATTGCGGTCACCGCGGTGGCGATGACGGTCTCGGCCTCGGGCGCCCAGAAGGGCGAGTGGAGCGAGGGGAGCTTGGCGGGGTCGCCGGCGGCCTTGTCCCATTGCGCCTGGGGCACGCCACCGACCCAGAAGATCAGGCTTTCGATCTGCGTGTCGGCGAGGCGGAAGCGGCTGAAGTCCTCGCCGCCCATCACCGGCGGGACCTGCCGGACGCGGTCCTTGCCGAAGCGGGTCTGGAAGGAGGCGAGGGTGCGGTTGGCGAAGCCCTCGCTGTTGAAGGTCGAGGGGGTGAACAGCTCCTCGCGGACCTTAACCTCGGGCATCCGCGCGTCGGGAAGCCCGGCGGCGATCGCCTCTCCGCGCGCGATGCGGGCGATCCCGCCGAGCAGCTTGCGGCGGACCTCGGGCGTGTAGCTGCGAACGGTGAGCTGGAGCCGCGCCTCGTCGGGGATGATGTTGTGCTTGGCGCCCGCCTGGAAGCTGCCGACGGTGACCACCGCGGGATCGAGCGGGTTGTTCTCGCGGCTGACGAGGGTCTGCAGTCCCATCACGATCTGGCTGGCGAGGACGATCGGGTCCTTGGCGGTGTGCGGGTAGGCGCCGTGGCCGCCGAGGCCCTTCACCAGGATGTCGACGCTGTCGACGTTGGCGAGCGCATAGCCGGGGGTGACGCCGATGGTGCCCGCGGGAAGGCTCGCGCTGTCATGGAAGGCGAGCGCGTGGGTCGGCTTGGGAAAGCGGCTGTAGAGGCCGTCGTCGAGCATCGCCTTGGCGCCTTCGCCGGTCTCCTCGCCGGGCTGGAGAACCAGCACCAGCGTGCCGCTCCAGCGCGCCTTGTCGGCGACGAGGCGGCGGGCGGCGCCGATCAGCGCGGCCATGTGCGTGTCGTGGCCGCAGGCGTGCATTACCCCAGTCTCGACCCCCGAGCGGGCGGTCGCGCGGACCTTGCTGGCGAAGGGCAGTCCGGTCTGCTCGACCACCGGAAGCCCGTCCATGTCGGCGCGCATCAGCAGCGTCTTGCCTGGCCCGTTGCGAAGGACCGCGACGACACCGGTGCCGCCGACCTTCTCGGTCACGGTAAAGCCGAGCTTCCTCAATTCGGGAGCGAGGCGGGCGGCGGTCTTCACCTCCTGCATCGACAGCTCGGGCGCGGCGTGAAGCTCGCGGTAGAGGGTCATCAGCGGGGCCATTTCCGCCGGGGTCGGCGAGGCGGCGGCAAGGGTCGCGGCGGCGAGAAGCGAGCTGATCATGGGGGCGAGTGTAGCGAGCGCTTCCCGCCGGTCCAGCCGCCCTCGAACCTCCCCTTTTGTCGCGCCGCGGGGAAGTTCAGGCGGGGACGAGTTCGATGACGTCGATCAGGCTTTCGAAGCGCGGGTAGGGGAGGATGAGGCGCCAGCGCTGCGGACCGATGCGCTCGACATAGCCGGCGAGATCCCGCTCTGAGTCGGCGCCGTATGGCATGGCGCGCTGCTCGTCGCCGAGGACCAGCGTGCCGAGGAAGACGGAGCGGAGCACGCCGTCGGGGAGGATGGTCCCGACCTGCCGCTGCGACCCGGTCAGCTTGGCGAAGTGCTGGACGCCCGCGTGGGTGCTGATCCGGCAGTTGAAGCGCGGATAGGCGATGAACGGCAGGAGCCCGGGCGAACGCGCGCCGAGCTTGATCACCCGGCAGCGATAGGTGCCGTTCGGGATCGGTCCGCCGAGTGCGGCGTCGGGCTCGAGCAGTGCGCCTTCTCGCAGGATCGCGGGCTGGTGACCGGCGGCGCGCGCTTCGGCGAGGCCACGGGTGAAGGCCTCGCGCCAGTCACGGAGCCGCTGGCGGTCGCCGTCGGTCGCCGCCGCGCGCACGGTTGTCCCCGGCGGGGTCAGCGGCGCATTGTCGGTGGCGCAGCCCGCGACGAGCAGTGCGGCGAGGGGAAGAAGGGCTTTCATCCGGTCACCCTATCGTCCCGGCGGAGTATCGCCAGCACCCAAATGCGGCTCCCCTCACAGCCCGGCGCGGTGAGACCGGTCACTGCGCGGTCCAGCCTCCGTCCATGCTGAGGTTGGCGCCGGTGATGCTGCCCGCCTCGGGACGGCAGAGGAACAGGGCGAGGGCGGCGACCTCGACCGGCTCGACGAAGCGCTTGGTCGGCTGGGCGGCGAGGAGGACGTCGTTCATGACCTGCTCGCGGGTGAGATTGCGCGCCTTCATCGTGTCGGGAATCTGGTTCTCGACCAGCGTGGTCCAGACGTAGCCGGGCGAGATGCAGTTGACGGTGACCCCGTCGCGCGCCGCCTCGAGCGCGACCGCCTTGGTGAAGCCCGCGACTCCATGCTTGGCCGCGACATAGGGTGCCTTGTTGGGGGAGGCGACGAGGCTGTGCGCGCTGGCGGTGTTGATGATCCGCCCGAAGCCGCGCTGGCGCATCGAGGGCAGGCAGAGGCGGGTGGTGTGGAACACCGCCGACAGGTTCACCGCCATGATCCAGTCCCACTTCTCGGGCGGAAAGTTCTCGATCGGCGAGACGTGCTGGACGCCGGCATTGTTGACGAGGATCGAGGGGCTTCCGAGCTCGTCGGTGCATTGCGCGACGAGGCCGTCGATCGCGTCCGGGTCGGACAGGTCGGCATCGGAGAAGCCGGCGCAATCATCGGACAAGGCGGCGAGCTCGTCCTTGAGTTCGAGGTTGGCGTCGCGGTCGCCAAAGCCATGGAGCATGACCCGCGCCCCTTCCGCGGCGAGCGCCCGGGCGATGGCAAGGCCGATCCCCGAGGTGGAACCGGTAACGAGGGCGACCTTGTCCTTGAGGATCATGTGAATGCGACTCCTTGTGTCCTTCCGTCACAAGAAGAAGCGGAGCGACGGGTCAAGCCCGCGGTGACGATAGGCGGCTTGCAACCGCAGTGCCCCGCCGATCATTAAGGGGCCGAAAGGGAGTTAGGGCATGCGGCTAGGCGACGGGAACGACAGCGACTTCATCGATGCAACGGGTCGTTCCGGAGGATCGTCGATGCTCGGCGGCGGGGGCGGCATCCTCGGCTTCCTCATCCCGCTGGTGCTCAGCCGGTTCGGCTTCGTCGGGCTGCTGATCCTCGCGCTCGGCTATTGCGCGCTCGGCGGGCTCGGCGGCGGCGGGATCCTCGGCGGGGGCGGAGCTCCCACCCAGCAGCAGGGTGAGGCGGGCAAGTCGACGCTGTCGGCGGAAGACGGCCAGGTCCTCCGGTCGACTCTGATCTCGACCGACCAGGTGTGGGGCGAGCTGTTCCGCGCCGCCGGCCAGACCTACCGCGAGCCGCAGCTGGTCGCCTATCGCGGCGGCTATCCGACCGCCTGCGGGCAGGGCCAGGCGGCGTTCGGGCCCTTCTACTGCCCGGGCGACAGCCGGATCTACATCGACCCGAGCTTCTTCAACGAACTGAAGACCCGCTTCGGCGCGAGCGGCGACTTCGCGCCTTACTATGTGATCGCGCACGAGGTCGGGCACCACATCCAGAACCTCGAGGGCACGCTCGACAAGGCGAGCCGGGCCCAGGCCAGCCTCGGCAAGGCCGAGGGCAATGCGGTCCAGGTCGGGGTCGAGCTCCAGGCGGACTGCTATGCCGGCGTGTGGGCGGCGCGGGCCAAGGCGCCGGACGGAAGCCGTGCACTCGATCCGGACGATCTCGCCGAGGGCCTCCGCGCGGCCGAGGCGATCGGCGACGACGCGCTGATGAGCCAGGCCGGCCAGGCGGTTCGCCCCGAGAGCTTCACCCACGGCTCGAGCGCGCAGCGGATGGAAGCGCTCAAGCGCGGGCTCGAGAGCGGCAATCCGAGCGTGTGCAACTACAATCGGGTGTGAGGATTGCGCCTCCCCTCGGGGGAGGTGGTGGCGACGCGGAGAGAAGGGTTCTCGCGAGTGGCGGGAACCCCTCTCTTACTGCGTAACAGCTCCCTAAAGGGGAGCGGCGAAGCTAGAGCCTGACCAGCATCTTTCCGGTGTTGGCGCCGCTGAACAGGCCGAGGAAGGCCTCGGGGGTCTTCTCCAGCCCCTCGACCACCGTGTCGCGGCCGCGGACTTGGCCGCTTGCGATCATCTGGCCCATGTCGGCGAAGAACTCGGCGTTGCGGGGGAGGTAGTCGGTGTAGATGAAGCCCTTGAGCATCATCCGCATCCCGATCACCCGCATCAGGTAGCGAAGCGCGGTCGGCTCCCCACTGTTGTAGCCGTCGATCATCCCGCAGATGGCGAAGCGCGCGTCCTTGCGACCGAGCGCGAGGGCGGCGTCGAGATGCTCGCCGCCGACATTGTCGAAATAGACGTCGATGCCCTTGGGCGCGACTTCGGCCAGCGCCTTCACCAGCGGGATGCCCGACTTGTAGTCGATGACCGCGTCGGCACCGAGCTCGCGGACGAAGGCGCACTTGTCGGCGCCGCCGGCCGAGCCGATCACCGTCATGCCCTTGGCCTTGGCGATCTGGACCACTGCCGAGCCGACCGCGCCCGCGGCGGCCGAGACGAAGACAATGTCGCCGGCCTTGGCCTGCGCCGCGTCGAGCAGGCCCCAGTAAGCGGTGCCGCCGGTCAGGCCGAGGTTGCCGAGGAAGGCCTGCGGCTCGACCCCGGGAATGGTCGGAAGCTTGTTGAGCGCGGCGGCGGGGACCACCGCCTCGTCGCGCCAGCCCATCATGTGGAGCACGCGGTCGCCGGGCTGGAAGTCGGACGAGCGGCTTTCGACCACCTCGCCGACCGCGCCGCCCTCGAGCGGCTCGCCGACCTGGAAGGGCGGGACGTAGCTCTTCACGTCGTTCATCCGGCCGCGCATGTAGGGATCGACCGACAGCCACTGGTTGCGCACCCGGACCATGCCGTCCTCGAGTGCGGGCAGGCTGATCTCGCGGTGCTCGAAATTGTCGGCGGTCGGAAGGCCGGTGGGACGGCTCTTGAGGTGCCAGGCTGCGGCCATGGGTCGGTTCTCCAGACAAGGGAAAGGCCCGGACACCGCTGGGGTGCCCGGGCCTTCCCGTCAAGCTGCCAAGAGCGCTTAGCGCTTGGTCGAGCTGCTGCCCGTGGTCGAGCCGGTGGTGCTCGTCGGGGTGGTGCCGCTCGTGCCGGCGGTGCCGGCCTGGCTGCTGTCGTCGTAGGTGCCCGAGAAGCTCTTATCGAGCATGTGCGGGCCGTCGCCGGTCGGCTGGTTGGTCGAGCTCATCGTCGAGCGCTGGTCGCGACGGTCGTCGCGATCGTTGCTCTCCGAGCCGAGCAGCGAGCCGAGGAAGCCGCCGCCCGAGTGGCCGCGATCCTGATGCTCGTCACGCTCCTCGGTGAGGCGCGAGCGGATCGAGTCCTTCGAGCCGGTCAGATACACCTTGTTGTCCTCGACCTTTTCGAGGAGCGAGCAGGTGAAGCTGCGGTGCACGCCGTGCGCCTCGGGATCGTTCTTGGTCAGGATGACCTTGTCGCCGCGGACCTTGTCGACCGTGCCGATGTGCTGGCCGCTCTCGTCGACCACCTCGAAATGCTCGCGGATCGACTGCAGCATCTGACGCTTGGTCTGGCGCTGCGTGCGGAAGCCCGTAAACTCGTTCTCGAAGCGGCTCTGATGCTCGCGGCGATACTCGTCATAGTCGCGATCGAGTTCCTCGATCTGGCGCTGGCGCCACGACGAGTAATGATCGTCGTGAGTCGAACGACCGAAGGACGAGGTGACGCCGGCGGCGGCACCCATCATGCCCGAGCGGGCATAGTCGCGCCCACTGTCGCGACCCGCCGAGCCGAAGCGGTCACGATCCTGGTCCTGGCTGAAGTCCTGCCGGCCATACTGCTCGCGGCTAAAGTCCTGGCTGCCCATACCCGAGCCCTGGCGGCCCTGCTCCGAGCGGCCATAGTCGCCGGTCATCGGGCGATAGCGCTCGCTGCCCTGGCTCTGGTAGCCGCGCGACTGGCGGTCGTCCTGGTCGCGATGGCTCTGCGAGCCATAGGACTGGTGCTGCGATTCGCCGTAGGAGCCGCCACCGGTCTGGCCATAGCCCGACGGATAGGAGCGGTTCTGGCTCGCGCCACGATCGTTCGAACCCTGGCCCTGGCTGCCATAGTCGCCGCGACCGAAGCCGCCGCTCTCGCCGCCGCCGCGGCCATATTGGTTGCGATAGTCGCCTTCGTCACGGCCACGGCCGTAGCTGCTCGACTGGCCGCCGCCGAAGAAGGCGCCGCGGTCCGACTGGCCGGAACGGTCGTGGTCGCGGCTGCTGCGCTCGCGGCTCTCGTCGCGGTCGTAGGCACGCGGCTCGTAGCTGCTGCGGCTGTAGCCGCCGCCACGCTCGTTGGCGCTGGGGTCATAGGCGTTGGCGGCGCGATTGTAGCCGCGGCCTTCGTTGCGGCTGTCGCCGTCCTCGTTGAACCAGCTGCTCACCTCGTCGCGAGCGCGTTCGAAAAAGCCGCGTCCATCGCCATCGCGATCGTCACGCGAGCGGTCGTCACGGTGGCCGCGGTTCTGGTCGCGGCTGTCATACCGATCGTAAGCCATTTACTCTCCTCCGTCTGGGAGCAATCCGCCAAGGGGATAACGGATGCTGTGGGAGGGAAACGAGCGCATCGCGTCGCCGTTCCGGGCCCAAGGGCCAGGATGACGCGCGCCAGAGCCGAAACGAATAGGGGGCAAATAGCGCGTTGCGCTGGCGCCCAAGCGCCGCTAGAGCGCGCCCCACAACCGGTGCGGGGCTGTAGCTCAGATGGGAGAGCGCTGCAATCGCACTGCAGAGGTCAGGGGTTCGATTCCCCTCAGCTCCACCAGCCCCGGTTTGTTTTCCCGCATCATCGTCGAGCGCGGTTTCCCGCCGCGGTAGAGAGCCGACGGTGGGCGCGTGTCGCCGCCGTGATCGGCCAGGCGACTGACGGTCGGCCCCGCCCTTGGTCCAAGTCGGAACAACCTTCCCGGCGCCTCCGTTACCCTCGCACCCCCTTTTTGTTGCGAGCAGAGCATGGCCACGCGCTTCCACTCGACCCTGTCCGGGTCGCAGTTCTTCAACGACGCCTTCCAGCGCGCGCTCAGCCACTGGAACCGCGAGCGGCTGGCGCCGTCGCTTCCGGGGCCGGGCAGCGCCGCGCGGATCGACCGCGACGTGCGGATGCAGCGGCTCGAGCTCGGCTTCCTCGAGGATTTGCGGGCCGAAGTGGTCGAAGAGGCGGCCGAGGCGCCGACCGACGTCGCCGAATTCATCGCCTGGTTCGAGGGCCTGGAAGCGTCGGGTCCCGGCCAGCACGACCGGCTGTTCGACTGGCTCGAGGCCGAGGCGAGTGTCGACGATCTCAAGCTCTATCTGACCCAGGAGGCGGCGGGCGAGGCCGGGTTCGACGACCTCGTGGCCATGACCCAGGTTCGGCTTCCCGCTCAGGCCAAGATGGAGCTTGCCCGCAACTATTGGGACGAAATGGGCCGCGGCAACCCCAAGGGGATGCACGGCCCGATGCTCGACTATGTCGTCGAGGAGCTGGAGCTGGAGCCCGCGATCGAGACGACCAGCTGGGAGAGCCTCGCGCTCGCCAATGCGATGACCGGCATGGCGACCAACCGCGATTATGCCTGGCACAGCGTCGGCGCGCTCGGCGCGATCGAGCTGACCGCGCCAGCCCGCTCGGCGGCGGTGTCGAAGTCGATGCGGCGGCTCGGCTTCGATGCCCGGCTTCGGCGCTACTTCGACCTTCACGCGGTGCTCGACATCAAGCACAGTGAGGAGTGGAACAAGGAAGCGATCACGCCGCTGGTCGCCGACCCGGTCGAGGGTCCGGCGCGGGCCCGGGCGATGGCCGAGGGCGCGCTGATGCGGCTGAGGTGCGGCAAGCGCTGCTTCGAACGCTACCGCGAGATGCTCGGCGTCGCCTGAGCGTGTAGCGGTGACCGGCAGGCAAGGGCGAGGGCGAGGTTGCACTCGCCGCCGCCCCTGCTACCCGCCTCGGCCATGACCTTTTCCCCCGAGCCCCTGGCCGCGCTCCTCGAAGCGCTCGACAATGAGGGCTATGCCTTCACCACCGTCACTCCGGCGACCCACCAGCGCGTGCTCGACCGGCGCCGGGGCGAGGCCGCGGCCGACCTTCGCGACGTCTTCGGCTGGAGCATGGAGTTCGGACGCGAGACGCTGCCCGGCGACCTGTTCGGCCTGCTCGAGGAGGGTGGGGCGCTCGAGCGGCGCGGCGAGCGCTATCGCAGCCTGATCCGGGTCGCCTCGCTGTCGGGGCGGCTGTTCGCCCATTCGGCCTTTCCAACCGATGAAGGCGACAGCGTCTTCTTCGGTCCCGACACCTACCGCTTCGCCCGCTTCATCGAGGCGGCGGCGCAGGACATGGACGCGCCGCGGCACCTCGTCGACCTCGGCGCCGGGGCGGGGCCGGGCGGGATCAGCGCGGCAGGGCTGCTCGAGCCCGAGGCAATCACGCTTGTCGACATCAACCCGAAGGCCTTGTGCCTGGCCGAGGCCAATGCGCTCGCGGCCGGGCTCGAGGTCGAGACGGTGACCGGCAGCCTCGCCGACGTCAGCGGGGAAATTGACCTCGTCATCGCCAACCCGCCGTTCATCGCCGACCCCGAGGGCCGCGACTATCGCGACGGCGGCGAGATGCTCGGCGCGGGACTGTCGCTCGACTGGGCGCGGCAGTCGCTCGAGCGGCTGGCCGAAGGCGGGACGATGCTGCTCTATACCGGAAGCCCGATCGTGCAGGGCGAGGATCGGCTGCTCGCCGCGCTGGCCGAACTGGCCGAGGAGCGCGAGGCCTCGCTCCGCTACGAGGAGCTCGATCCCGACATCTTCGGCGAGGAGCTCGGCGGCGGGGCCTATGCCGCGGCCGGGGTCGAACGGATCGCCGCGATCGGCGCGGTGCTGCGCCGGACCTAGACGGGCTCGAGCGGCAGTTCGAGGCGCGCCAGCGCGCCGCCGCCGCTCGCCGATGAAAGGGTGAAGGAGCCGCCGAGCTGGCCGGCGAGCATGGTCGCGATGCGCAGTCCGAGGCTGTTGCTGTCGTCCAAGCGGAAGCCGAGCGGAAGGCCGCGGCCATTGTCCTCGATCTCGACCGCCAGCCGCTCGTGCGAGGCCTGGTCGAGCCTGATCTCGAGCGCACCATTGTCGCGGCCGTCGCCGAAGCCGTGCTCGATCGCGTTGGCGATGCTTTCGGCCACCACAAGCGCCAGCGGAATGGCGGCCTCGGGGCTGATCCGCGCCTCGCTGTGCGAGACGACCCGGTGGCTGACGCGCTGGTCGGTCGACGTCTCGATCACGTCGCGCGCGAGCTGGTCGAGGAAGGTGCCGAGATGCTGCCCGTCCCCCGAGGGATCGTAGAGCTGGCGACTGATCTTGCCGACCGTCTGGAGGCGGCGTGCGGCCTCGTCGAGCGCCGTGCGGGCGCTCTCGTCCTTGACCTGCCGGCGCTGAACGGTGAGCAGCGCGGCGACCATCTGGAGGTTGTTCGAGACCCGGTGCTGGAGCTCTCGGAAGAGCAATTCGCGGGTCTCGGCGAGCCGCGCATTGGCCTCGCGCTCGGCCACCAGCAGGCGGTTGGAACGCTGCATCCAGTGGACCAGCGTGATCTCGGTCCCGGTGATGAAGACGTAGAAGGTCATCGCGATGCGCGCATTATGCTCGAGCTCGAAGCTGCCGAACGGCGCGACGAACCAGTACCAGGACGACAGGCCCGAAAGGATCGCGGTGAGCGTGCCGGCACGCGTGCCGAGCACGAAGGCGATGAGGATGACCGCCGGGAAATAGGTCAGGAAGGGGAAGCCGGCGGGAAGCTGGCTGTCGATCAACTGGCGAATGCCCGTCGCGGCGCCGGTCGCGACCAGCGCCACGAGCAGATCGCCCACCAGCCCCATCCGGGTTAGCGGGTAGCGTTCGGTCCAGCGACCTCGAGTGGCGGCGACGGAGGGCACGATCCTACCCCTACCGGGTCGGCGGTTAAAAGGAAGGTTGGTTGAATGCAGCAAGGCCCCGCAGTTGCCTGCGAGGCCTTGCCTCGATCTGAACGGTGGCGGTTTCCCGCTGTTCAGAAAGCTCAGTCGTCGTTGTTGTTGTTGTTGGTCAGGAAGGCCGGAGCGAACTCGGGCGCGGGCCCGTCGTCGCGGTTGCCGCCGCCTTCACGGTCGCGGCGCGGGCCACGATCGCCGCGGTCACCACGATCGCTGCGCGGGCCACGATCGCCGCCGCCATCACGGCCACCACGATCACCGCCGTCACGGCGCGGGCCACGGCCCTCGCGGCGACGGTCGCCGTCACGACCACCGCGATCGCCGCGCGGACCACGGTCGCCGCCTTCACGCGGCTCGCGCGGGGGACGGGTGTCCTCGAGCTCGGCGCCGGTCTCCTGATCGACGACCCGCATCGACAGGCGAACCTTGCCGCGATTGTCGACCTCGAGCAGCTTCACCTTGACCTCCTGGCCTTCGCTCAGGACCTCACGGACGTTCTCGACGCGCTCGTTCTTGATCTCCGAGACGTGGACCAGGCCATCCTTGCCCGGCATGAAGGTCACGAACGCGCCGAAGTCGACGATGCTGGCGACCTTGCCGGTGTAGATGGTGCCGGGCTCGGGCTCCTGGGTGATGCCCTGGATCCACTGGCGGGCGGCCTCGATCTGCGACAGGTCGGACGAGCTGATCTTGATCAGGCCCTCGTCGTCGATGTCGACCTTGGCGCCGGTGGTGGCGACGATCTCGCGGATCACCTTGCCGCCGGTGCCGATCACTTCGCGGATCTTGTCCTTGGGGATCTGCATGGTCTCGATGCGCGGGGCATGGGCCGACAGTTCCTGGCGGGTGCTGTCGAGCGCCTTGGCCATCTCGCCGAGGATGTGCGCACGGCCTTCCTTGGCCTGCTCAAGCGCGACCTGCATGATCTCCTTGGTGATTCCGGCGACCTTGATGTCCATCTGCATCGTGGTGATGCCCTGGTCGGTACCGGCAACCTTGAAGTCCATGTCGCCAAGGTGATCCTCGTCGCCGAGGATGTCGCTGATCACCGCGAACTTCTCACCCTCGAGGATGAGGCCCATGGCGATCCCGGCGACCGGACGCTTGAGCGGAACGCCGGCGTCCATCATCGACAGCGAACCGCCGCAGACGGTGGCCATCGACGAGGAGCCGTTGCTCTCGGTGATGTCGCTGAGGACTCGGATCGTGTAGGGGAACTCCTCGCTCGTCGGAAGCATCGGGTGAAGCGCGCGCCAGGCGAGCTTGCCGTGACCGACTTCGCGGCGACCCGGCGCGCCGAAGCGGCCGACTTCACCGACCGAGTAGGGCGGGAAGTTGTAGTGCAGCATGAAGCGCGAGTAGCTGAGGCCGTCGAGGCCATCGATCATCTGCTCGGCGTCCTTGGTGCCGAGCGTGGTGGTGCAGATCGCCTGGGTCTCGCCGCGGGTGAACAGCGCCGAGCCGTGCGTCCGCGGGAGGAAGCCGACCATCGCCTCGATCGGACGGACGGTCTTGGTGTCGCGGCCGTCGATGCGGCGACCCTCGTCGAGGATGGCGGTGCGGACGATGGCCGCTTCCAGCACCTTGACGAGCTTGGCGGCGACGAGCTGCTCCTGCGGCTCGGCCTCGGCGAAGGCTTCCTTGGCCTTGGCGCGGGCGGCGTTGAGCATGTCGGAACGCTCGGACTTGCCGGTGACCTTGTAGGCCGCCGCGATGTCGGCGCCGATGAGCTCCTTGAGCTTGGCCTTGGTCGCGGCCTTGTCGTCGGCCTGCTTGAGGTCCCACGGATCCTTGGCAGCCTTCTCGGCGAGGTCGCAGATCGCGTTGACGACCTTCTTCGAGGCCTCGTGAGCGAAGACGACGGCGCCGAGCATGACCTCTTCCGACAGCTCCTTGGCTTCGGATTCGACCATCATCACGGCGTTGCCGGTGGCGGCGACGACGAGGTCGAGGTCGCCGTCCCTGGCCTGCTCGGTGGTCGGGTTGAGGATGTACTCACCGTCGACATAGCCGACGCGGGCAGCACCGATCGGGCCCATGAAGGGAACACCCGAGAGGGTCAGCGCGGCGGAGGCGGCGCACATGGCGACGATGTCGGGCTCGTTCTCGCCGTCGTAGGAGAGGACCTGAGCGATCACGAGGACTTCGTTGTAGAAGCCTTCCGGGAACAGCGGGCGGATCGGGCGATCGATGAGACGGCTG
Source organism: Sphingomonas swuensis (assembly GCF_039538045.1). Lineage (NCBI taxonomy): Bacteria > Pseudomonadati > Pseudomonadota > Alphaproteobacteria > Sphingomonadales > Sphingomonadaceae > Sphingomonas > Sphingomonas swuensis. Next base: position 1,010,934 of record NZ_BAABBQ010000001.1, read on the forward strand.
GTCAGCGTCTCCTTCTCGGTCGCGCCGCGCTCACGCTTGAAGAAGCCGCCCGGGATGCGCCCGGCTGCGGAGAACTTCTCCTGATAGTGGACGGTCAGCGGGAAGAAGTCCTGGCCGGGCTTGACGTTCTTGGCGGCGGTGACGGCGCACAGGACGACGGTCTCGCCCATGGTGGCGAGCACTGCGCCGTCGGCCTGGCGGGCGATGCGCCCGGTCTCGAGCTTGAGCGTCTTGCCGCCGAGATCGACTTCCACGGTGTTGATATTGAACATGTGATTTCCTTTGTCCCGCCGCCGGATGCGGACGGGTTCAGCTTTGGCGGGCGATCCGGCCTGCCAGCGGGTGGAGCGTTCGTTTAAGCCCCTGGACTGCCCGCCGGATTGCGGGACGCCCGATAAGCGAAGGGCGCCGCTTCGGGCGCCCTTCGAAACCATTGTTACTTGCGGAGGCCCAGACGACCGATCAGGTCGGTGTAGCGCTGGGCGTCTTCCTTCTTGAGGTAGGCCAGCAGGCTGCGCCGCTTGTTGACCATCATCAGAAGACCGCGCCGGCTGTGGTTGTCCTTGGCGTGGCTCTTGAAGTGGTCGGTCAGAGTCTGGATGCGGCTGGTCAGGATGGCGACCTGGACCTCGGGCGAGCCCGTGTCATTCTCGTCGCGGCGGTATTCGCTGATCAGCTCGGCCTTGCGCTCGGCAGTGATCGACATCGAACTTACTCCTATTCCTAAAGGTTGAACCCGCGCACGATGCGGTCCCCTTCGACCAAGGCGACGGGGGTCTGACCCTCGACGGCTAGGTGGAGACCGCCCGCAGGCGGAACCCGCGAAAGCCTCGCTCCAACACGGAGCAGACGAGCTTCCTCGGGGGTGACGGGAAAGGCCGGGATGTCGTCCAGCCCTGCTTGCAATGGCAGAAGTGCCCCGTCGAGCGAGCCGCCCTTAGCGCAATCGTCCAGAAAGTCCAGCGATATCGCCCCGTCCAGGCCGAACGGGCCGGCCCTCGTCCGCCGCAGCATGGTGACGTGCCCGACGGTCCCGAGCGCGAGCGCGATGTCGCGGGCAAGGCTGCGGATGTAGGTGCCCTTGGAGACGGTTGCGGAGAGGGTGATCTCCTCGACTTGGTCGGTCACGCTGTCGACGGCGCGACGAAGGTCGAATATGGTCACGCTCCGTGTTGCAAGCTCGACCTCCTCACCAGCGCGGGCGAGATCGTAGGCCCTCCTCCCTTCGACCTTGAGTGCCGAATAAGCGGGAGGGACCTGCTCGATCGGGCCGGTGAAGCGCGGCAGCACGGCATCGATCTCGGTGGGCGTGGGGCGGATCGGGCTGGTAGCGATGACCGATCCTTCGAGGTCGAGCGTGTCGGTCTGCTCGCCGAAGCGGATGGTGAAGTCGTAGGCCTTTGTCGCATCGAGCATCCGCCCGGCGAGCTTAGTGGCCTCGCCGAGCGCGATCGGGAGCACCCCGCTGGCGAGCGGGTCGAGAGTGCCACCATGGCCGACCTTGGTCTTGGGCTCGCCCGCGGTGCGGAGCGCGCGCTTGACCGCGCCGACCGCCTGGGTGGAGCCGAGGCCGAGGGGCTTGTCGAGGACGATCCAGCCGGAGCGGTGGACGGGAGGTGAGGGGAGGGGCATATGCGGCCCCTAGCGCCATGATGGGGCTGAGGGGAGCTTCGAACGACAAGGTGCTGAAGCGGGCGGTCACCCATCCCCTCGTCCGTCGCCTGACGGTGCGCGAATATCTGCCGCTCGGCGGATGGCTCGCGACCTGGGCGATGCTCGGGCTAGCGCTCGGCCATGCCGATGCGGTCCGCATGTTCGCCGCCAACACCTTCGTCCAGGCGCTGCGCAACCTTTGCGCACTGGAGATGGTGGGGACGCTCGCCAAGCGTGTCGGGCTGGACGGCGTGTTCAAGCCGTCGCGGCGGCGCGCACTCAAGATCGATCTGCTCGTGCTGCTCGCCTGCCTCCTCGTCACCGTGCTGCTTGCCGGCTTCCTTTGGTGGCGGAACATGGACGTCGCCGCCGGCATGGTGCTTCTGATCGGGGTGGGGCTCCCGGCGCGGCATCCCGGCGGCGTGCTCGCGATCAAGCGCGACCGCGAGGTGCCGTGGCGGCTCGGCACGGCGGCGACCGCCGTCATCGGAACCGCTTTCGTGTGGCAGCTCGGACTTGGCTGGTTCGAGGCCGCGCTGGTGCTCGGCCTGCGCGAGTGGGGCGGGCTTCTCGCCACCTTCCTGTTCGGTCGTCGTCGTCCGGCAAGCGACGAGCCGGACACCAGCGTGCTGACCTTCGACGAGGTCGCCGCCCGGACCGAGGCGAGCGCACGGCGGCGGCTGACCTACCGGATGGCGAAGTCGGTGCTCGGCGGGCTGCTGGGGCCGTTCGGGACTGTCATCGCCAGGACCGGGCGCGGCGCCCGGCTCGACGCCAAGATCAGCCGGATGATCCCGCGCCATCGCGGCGGAATGGCGGTACTGACGACGATCAGCGCCGGGCTGATGCTGTTCTTCCTGATCGTCGCCCGCGAACCGGCGACCTTGGTCTTCGCTTCGGCCGCGGCGCGGATCGGAGCCTCGGGAGCGAGCGCGCTGCTGTGGTGGAACTACGCCCGGGCGTTCGAGGACGAAGAGGACGACGACGACGATTGAGTCCCGTCGCCGGCCCTGAGGCGGGCGAAGAAGTGGCGGCGGCACATGGCGACATAGCGGTCGTTGCCGCCGATTTCGGTTTGGGCACCCTGCGCCACCGCGCGGCCCTCGGAATCGACCCTGAGGTTCATCGTCGCCTTGCGACCGCACTCGCACACGGCCTTCAATTCAACGAGCGCGTCGGCCAGCGCCAGCAGCGCCGCGCTTCCCGGGAAGAGCGCGCCCTGGAAATCGGTCCGTAGGCCATAGCAAAGCACCGGCAGGTCGAGCTCGTCGGCGAGACGGCACAGCTGGTGGACCTGCTCTTCGGTGAGGAACTGCGCCTCGTCGACGAGCACGCAATTGAGGCGGCGGCGGTTGAGCTCGGCGCCGACCGTCTCGAACAGGTCTGTGGTCGAATCGAAGCTGTGCGCGTCCGAGCCGATGTCGAGCCGGGATGAGATCCGGCCGGCACCCGCCCGATCGTCGAGCGCGGCGGTCCACAGCATCGTCTCCATGCCGCGCTCGCGATAGTTGAAGTCGGCCTGGAGGAGGGTCGTCGACTTGCCCGCGTTCATCGCGGCATAATAGAAATAGAGCTTGGCCATGGCGGCCTTGTACCCCGGCTCCGGCCGGGGTCCAGTTCACTTCTTGGCCGCCGCCTTTCCGCCCTTCTTGCCGAGCTCGGCCTGAGCCGCGGAAGACTTGCGGGGGTTCTTCTTGCCTTCGTGCGAGGCCTTGGCGTTGGCCTTCTGCGCGGTGGCGCTGCCGTGGCCCTTCTTCTCGGTCATCGTGATGCTCCTGTTTGTGTCGGAAGCATCAACGCGGCAGCCGCGATGCGGTCCTACCGCTTTTGGGCCAGCCACTCGTCGGCGAGGATCGAGAACATCACCGTGTCGCGCACATGGCCGGTCCAGGTGACGGTGTCGGCGCGGCGGATGCCCTCGCGGGTCGCGCCGAGCTTCGCGACCGCGGCCTGGCTGCGTGCATTGCGGGCATCGACCCGGAATTCGACGCGATGAAAACCGGCCTCGATCGCCCGGCCGATCATCATGTCCTTGATCCGCCGGTTGAGCCCGGTGCCGCGAACGGCCGGTCGAAGATAGGTGAAGCCGATCTCGAGCGCGCGGTTGCGGGGCTCGATCCTGAGGTAGCTAGACATGCCGGCGAGGAGCTGGCCGTCCCACAGGGTGAAGGTCTCGGCGTCGGGTCGCTCGAGCAGGCCGTCGATGGTCCGGTCGAATCCCTCGGGCCCGCAGTCGACCGAGTAGATCGGCCAGATCTCGCGATCCTCGGCGCAGGCGGCTTGCAGCGCGGCGCGATGCTCCTCGGCGAAGGGGAGGGCGGTGCAGCCCTCGCCAGCCATGGGCGCGCCGAGCCCGCTCACTCCTCGGCGAGGTCCTGACGAACGTGCGGAGTGCGCAGGATCTGGTCGATCTTGCCGCCCTCGTCGAAGCTCTCGTCCGCCAGGAACTTGAGCTTCGCGGCATATTTGGTGTTCACCCGCCGCGCGACCTCGCTCTGGAGATAGGCGGTGTTGGTGCGAAGCGCCTTCAGCACCACTTCCTCGTCCTGCCCGAGGAGGGGCTTCACGAACACGGTGGCGTGGCGAAGGTCGGGGCTCATCCGGACCTCGGTCACGCTGACGAGATGGCTCTGCAGCGTCGCGTCATGGACGTCGCCGCGCGCCAGCACTTCGCTCAGCACGTGACGCACCTGTTCGCCGACGCGAAGCAGGCGGACGGAGCGACCTTCGGAGGTTTCGGTACGATGTGCCATCAGCCAATCCAGATCAGCAGGAGACAGGAGAGCGAAAGCCAGGTCGCGCAGCCGAGGCTTTCAAGGCAGCCATTGAGCATGCGCCCCGTGACTGCCTGCTCCTGCGGATCCTCTTCCAGCTCCCCTGCACTCAGAGGGTGCGCGCCCGCTCTTCGACCTCGAACACCTCGAGATTGTCGCCTGCCTTGATATCGTTGGTGTCGGCCAGGAGCACGCCGCACTCGAGGCCGGCGATGACCTGCGCCACGTCGTCCTTGAACCGCCTGAGCGAGGCGATGGTCGTCTTGGAGACGATGACATCCTCGCGGGTGAGGCGGGCGTGGAGACCCTTGCGGATCGCGCCTTCGAGCACCAGCAGACCGGCGGCCTTGTCGCGCTTGCCGGCCGGGAAGACTTCTTGGACCCGCGCACGGCCGACGACCGTCTCGATGATCTCGGGACCAAGCTCGCCCGCCATCGCACCCTTGGCCCAGTCGGTCAGGTGATAGATGACGTCATAGTAGCGAAGCTCGGTCTTGTTCCGCGCCGCGACCTCGCGCGCCTTGGCGTTCGGACGGACGTTGAAGCCGATGATCGGCGCGCCGGTGGCCGAGGCCAAAGTGACGTCGCTCTCGGTGATCGCGCCGACCCCCGAGTTGAGGATGCGGACCTTGATCTCGTCGGTCGACAGGCGGTTGAGCGCGTTAACGATCGCCTCGGCCGAGCCCTGAACGTCGGCCTTGACGACCAGCGGGAACTCGATGGTGGTCGAGGCCCGGTTGGCGAACATGTTCTCGAGGCTCATCGGAGCGGCGGTGGTCCGCTTCCGGTCGAGCACGCCCTGGCGATAGGCGGCGACCTCGCGGGCACGCCCCTCATTCTCGACGACGGTGAGCTGGTCGCCCGCGCTCGGCACCGAGCCGAGGCCGAGGACCTCGACCGGCATCGACGGCCCGGCTTCCTTCACCTGGCGGCCATGATCGTCGATCATCGCCCGGACCTTGCCGCTCGCGGCGCCGACGACGAACACGTCGCCGACCTTGAGCGTGCCGCGCTGGACCAGCACGGTGGCGAGCGGACCACGACCCTTGTCGAGCTTGGCCTCGATCACCGTACCTTCGGCGGCGCGGGAGGGATTGGCCTTGAGCTCGAGGATCTCGGCCTGGAGCGCGATCGCGTCGAGCAGCCCGTCGAGATTGGTGCCCTTGAGCGCCGACACTTCGACGTCCTGGACGTCGCCGCCGAGCTGCTCGACCACGATCTCGTGCTGGAGCAGTTCCTCGCGGACGCGCTGGGCGCGGGCGTCGGGCTTGTCGATCTTGTTGATCGCCACGATCAGCGGCACGCCGGCCGCCTTGGTGTGGTTGATCGCCTCGATCGACTGCGGCTTGAGGCCGTCGTCGGCCGCAACCACCAGCACCACGATGTCGGTGACGTTGGCACCGCGGGCGCGCATCTCCGAGAAGGCTTCGTGGCCCGGCGTGTCGAGGAAGGTAATCTGGTCGCCCGACGGCACCTTCACCTGATAGGCGCCGATGTGCTGGGTGATCCCGCCGGCTTCGCCCGAAGCGACGCTGGCACCACGCAGGGCGTCGAGCAGCGAGGTCTTGCCGTGGTCGACGTGGCCCATGATGGTAACCACCGGCGGCCGCGAGACAAGGGTCGCCTCGTCGTCGACGTCGGTCGCGGTGTCGATGTCGACATCGCTCTCGCTCACGCGCTTGATGGTGTGGCCGAATTCGGTGACGAGCAGCTCGGCCGTATCCTGGTCGATGACCTGGTTGACGGTGACGGGCGTGCCCATCTTGAACAGCGCCTTCACCAGGTCCGCGGCCTTCTCGGCCATGCGGTTGGCGAGTTCGCCGACGGTGATGCTCTCAGGAACGACCACGTCGCGGACCTGCTTCTCGCGCGGTCCCGATTGGGCGTAGGCACGCTTTTCCTTCTCGCGGGCACGGCGAAGCGCGGCGAGGCTGCGGGCGCGATCGTCGTCACCCGACAGGGCGCGGCTGACGGTGAGCTTGCCCGAATGGCGGCGATCATCGCCGCGCGAACCCGGACGGGCCGGACGCGCGGGCTCGGGCCGACGCGCCGCACCACTGGCAGACGAGCCGCCACCGCTGTTGTTGCTGCCACCACCGCTCGGAGCGGCCGGAGCCTGCTGCTGCTGCGCGGGGGCCGGCTTCGGCTGGGGCGGGGCAGGCGGCGGAGTACGCTTGATCGGGGTGAAGCGCTGCCCGCCGGGGCGAGCGGCGACAATCCGCGGCTCGGGGGCCGGGGCTGGCTCGGCTGGCTGCGGCTCGGGCTCGGCAGCCTTGGCGGCAGCGGCCTCGTCGGCGGCGCGGGCCTCGTCGGCGATCCGGCGCTTGGCGTCTTCCTCGGCCTGACCAGCGGCGTCTTCCTCAGCCTTGCGACGGTCCTCGGCGCGACGCTTCTCGTCCTCGGTCGCGTTGACCTTGGCCTGCTCCTCGCGGCGACGCGCATCCTCGAGCGCGGTCATGCGGGCCTCTTCGGCCTCGCGCATCCGGCGGGCGGTGTCTTCCTTGCGGGCGGCGATGTCATCCGAAGCCGAGCGGCGCGGGGCGGCCGGAGCCGCGGGCGCGACCGGAGCGGGCGCCGGAGCGGCGGCCTGGGGCGCGGGCTCGGGAGCCGCGGCCGGAGCCTCGCCCGGACGACCTAGGATGCGGCGCTTCTTGACCTCGACCACCACGGTGTTCGAGCGGCCATGGCTGAAGCTCTGCTTGACCTTGCCAGTCTCAACCGTACGCTTGATGCCCAGCGGCGGCCGGGTACCCAGCTTCGGCTTGTCGGTCTGGTCGCTCATAAATTCCTTTGTCTACTCGTCGTCAGCCGATGCGTGACCAGCGGCGTCGTCGCCGCGGCCTAGCCCAGCATGTCCTACAATGAAAGCACGCCAGCGGGTCAGTGCTTCAAGCACGCGCGCGGCAGCTCCCCGATCGGTCAGCGCCGCATGTACCACATTTTCCCTGCCAAGCGCCATGCTCAAGATGGTGCGCGTCGCCGGGATTTCCAGTCCGTGCCGGTGACCGAGTTCCTCGGCCCCGCCGACCCGCCACGCCTGGTCGAGCCGACGACGGCCATCGCTCCCGGCATCGCTGGCATAGAGCAGCAGGTGGACCTTGCCGGCGCGAGCCGCCTGCTCGATCCGGTCGGAGCCGTTGACCAGCGTGCCCGAGCGGGCCTCCATGCCGAGCCGATCGAGCGCGCCGCGGGCGAGCGCCTGCTCGATCCGCTCGGGAAGATCGGGCGAAACCTCGACCGCCTGGGTCTTGAAGGCGCGGGCGAGCGCGCCGCGCAGCTTGCCCTTGGCAAGCGCGGTCTCGAGCTCGGCCTTCGAGACGCCGATCCACGCCCCGCGACCGGGCGCCCGGGCGCGGACGTCGGGGTGGACCTGCCCGTCGGGACCGAGGACAAGCCGGATCAGCTCCGCCTTGTCGGCGGTCCGGCGGGTGAGGATGCAGGTGCGCTGGGGGCCGGTCTCCTGCGCAGGCAGGAGCCCCGTTCCCTCGTCAGCATCCGGCAACTGGGCCCCTGCTTGCGCAGGGGAACAGTCTAGATCGCCCTCATTGCGAGGAGTCCGCATCGGCGGCCTCCTCGGTCTGCGGCTCGTCGCTCGACGGCGACTGATCGGCCTCGTCCTCGAACCAGTGGGCGCGGGCGGCCATGATGATCTCGTTGCCCTGCTCTTCCGAAAGGGCGTATTCGGCCAGCACGCCGCCCTTGTCCTGCTCGCGCTGCGGCGCGTTCTCGGCGCGGCGGCGCGGCTCGGGGCGCTTCTTCTGGACCAGCTCGTCGGTGGCGAGGTCGGCAAGGTCGTCGAGCGTCAGGATGCCCGCCTTGCCCAGCGTCACCAGCATCTGCTCGGTGAGGTGCGGGAGCTCGGCGAGGCCGTCGTCCACACCGAGGCCACGGCGCTCCTCGCGGGCGGCGGCTTCGCGCCGCTCGAGCGCCTCGGAGGCACGCTCCTGGAGCTCGGACGCGATGTCGTCGTCGAGACCCTCGATCGAGGCGATCTCGTCGGCTTCGACGTAGGCGACTTCCTCGAGGCTGGTGAAGCCCTCGGCGACCAGCAGCTGGGCGAGGGTCTCGTCGACGTCCAGCTCGTTCTGGAACATCTCGGAGCGCTCGACGAACTCCTTCTGGCGCTTCTCGCTGGCGTCGGCCTCGGTCAGGATGTCGATCTGGCTGCTCGTCAGCTGGCTGGCGAGGCGGACGTTCTGGCCGCGGCGACCGATCGCCAGGCTGAGCTGGTCGTCGGGGACCACGACCTCAATCCGGCCCTCTTCCTCGTCGATCACGACGCGGGCGACGGTCGCCGGCTGGAGGGCGTTGACGACGAAGGTCGCGGTGTCCTCGCTCCACGGAATGATGTCGATCTTCTCGCCCTGCATTTCCTGCACGACGGCCTGGACGCGGCTGCCCTTCATGCCGACGCAGGCGCCGACCGGGTCGATCGAGCTGTCGTAGCTGATGACGCCGATCTTGGCGCGGCTGCCCGGATCGCGGGCGGCGGCCTTGATCTCGATGATGCCGTCGTAGATCTCGGGCACTTCCTGCGCGAACAGCTTCTTCATGAAGTCGGGATGCGCGCGGCTGAGGAAGATCTGCGGGCCGCGGGTTTCGCGGGCGACACGCAGGATCAGGCTGCGGACGCGGTCGCCGACGCGGTGCATTTCGCGCGGGATCTGCGCGTCGCGGCGGATCACGCCCTCGGCGCGGCCGAGGTCGACAACGACGTGGCCGAACTCGACCCGCTTGACGACGCCGGTGATGATCTCGCCGACGCGGTCCTTGAATTCCTCGAACTGGCGCTCGCGCTCGGCGTCACGGACCTTCTGGAAGATGACCTGCTTGGCGGCCTGGGCGGCGATCCGACCGAACTCGATCGGGGGCAGCGGATCGACGATGAAGTCGCCGACCGCGGCATCGGCCTTGAGCTTGGCGGCACCCTTGAGGTCGATCTGCTTGTAGTAATCCTCGGGGGCCTCCTCGACCACCTCGAGGACGCGCCACAGGCGAAGGTCGCCGGTCTGCGGATCGAGCTTGGCGCGGATGTCGTTCTCGGCGCCGTAGCGGGCGCGGGCGGCACGCTGGATCGCGTCTTCCATCGCCTCGATGACGATGCCGCGGTCGATCAGCTTCTCACGCGCGACGCTGTCGGCGATCGCGAGGAGCTCAGCCCGGTTGGCCGTCGGATTGGCCGTGGCGGAGGGAGCGGCGGTTGCCATGGGTCAGTCTTCCTCTTGGGGTTCAAGGTCGTCGACGCCCTCGACGGGCGCTTCGATGATTTCGTCCGCGTCCTGGGCGGACAGTGGCATGGTCGCGGCGATCAGCCGGTCGGTCAGCAGCAGCTTGGCCGAATGGATCGCATCGAACGGAATGGCGCGGCTGCCCTTGGAGCCGGAGATCATCACGGTCTCGCCGTCGAGGCCCTCGATGTCACCGGTCACCTGCTTGGCACCGTCGACCTCGCGGGCGAGCTTGAGGCGAGCCTCGTGGCCCTGCCAGTCGCTATAGTCCTTGAGCCGGGTCAGCGGCCGGTCGATGCCGGGCGAGCTGACCTCGAGCCGGTAGCCGCCCTCGATCGGGTCCTCGCCGGCGGCCTCGAGCGCGTCGAGCCGCTCGGACACGCGCCGCGACAGCGCCTCGCAGTCGGAAAGGTCGAGCTGCCGCGTGTCGGGGCGCTCGGCCATGATCTGGAGCGTCGGATCACTCGCCCCGCCGATCATCGCGACTCGCACGAGGTCGAAGCCGAGTGCTTTCGCCTCGGTATCGATCAATGCGGTCAGCTTGCTGTTCATGCGGTTTCCTAGAATTCAGCCCTCCCCGGACCGCCGCGGTGTCCCGGGCAGCCTCGCCAGCATCAGCGATGTGAGGAGGAAGCGTGCCTATAAGCGAAGGCCGGGCATCAGGCAACTCCGGCGAGCGCGCGATTTTCGGCCCGGATCCGGATCCACAACACCAGCGCGTTGAGGACCGAGAAGACCACCGCCACCTGCCACAGGCCGAACACCAGCGGGAGCACTGCAATCTCCCCGATGACCACCAGGTAATTGGGATGCGAGACGAAGCGAAACGGCCCTCCCTCGACCAGCGGAGCGCCGGGAAGGACGATGATCCGGGTGGTCCAGCGGGCCGAGCGTGCGCAGCACCCACACCCGGCCGAGCTGGAGCAAGACGAAGACCATCAGCAGCGGCCAGTGGATCGGGCGGCCGGGGGCCAGCCAGAACAGCGCGGCAAGCCAGGTCGCATGGACCGCGACGATCAGCGGATAGTGGCCGGGCGCATATTCCTTCGCGCCGATGGCGAGGAGCCCGGCGGTGTTCTTCCTCGCCAGCACCAGTTCGAGCAGCCGCTGGGCGGTGACGAAGAAGAGGATGGCGAGGGCGGGCCAGAGATGCTGGTGCATCATGCGCGCTCCAGAAGCAGGGCCGAGCAGGTGAAGCCGGGACCGAAGGCGGTCAGCAGCGCCTTGTCCGGGAGACCGCGCTTCAGCAGCCGCTCGAGCACGAACAGCACGGTCGGAGCGCTCATGTTGCCATGGTCGCGGAGCACCTCGCGCTCGAGGTCGAGGCTGCCCTCGTCGAGCTCGAGTGCCTCCTCGATCGCGGTGATGACCTTGGCTCCGCCGGGGTGCGAGCAGAGCCGGTCGATGTCGCTCCGGGTGAGGTCGAGATCGGCGAGGATGGCGTCGACGGCCGCCGCCAGCTCGGCGGTGACGAAGGGCGGAATGGCGCGGTCGAAGACGACGGCGAGGCCCGGATCCTCGACCCGCCAGCCCATGATCCCGAGGGTCTCGGGCCATTGCCGTTCGCCCGCGCCGGTGATGGTGCCAAGCGCGGTTCCCTCGGTGGAGACCACCGCGGCGGCGGCACCGTCGCCGAACAGCGCGGTGGCGACCAGCGCGGCGGGATCGTCGGTGTCGAGCCGGATCGAGATGGAGCAGGTCTCGACGGTGACGAACAGCCAGCGGCTCCCCGGGTCGGCGGCGGCGAGCCTGGCGGCGGTGGCGAGGCCGCTGACCCCGCCCGCGCAGCCGAGGCCGAACACCGGGACGCGCTGCACCGCGGCCTTAAGCCCGATGCGAGGCCCGACCCGCGCTTCAAGGCTCGGGGTGGCAATGCCGGTGGTCGAGACGGTGACCACCCCGTCGATGTCGGACGGTTCGAGGCCTGCGGCAATAATGGCCTTGAGGGCGGCTTCCTCGAACAAAGCCTCGGCGGCATCGAGGTAGAGGTCGTTGCGCGACTGCCAGCCATGCTCGTCGGCATACCAGTCGATCGGGGCGACGATGTTGCGTCCCTCGATCCCGGCATTGTCGAACACGCCCGAGAGGCGGTCGTAGAGCGCCTTGCGACCGGAAAACAGGTCACGGCCGATGCGCTTGGCTTCGTCCTGACTGATTCGATGCGGCGGGAGGGCGGTGGCGAGGCTGAGGAGATGGACCGGGTGCAAGGGAGATGGCACTTCCTACATGGGAACCCCGTTATGGGGTTTCGAACCATAACTCGCCAGCGGAGTGCAAGGATGCGGCTTTCTCACCTACAGGGCGTATTGGTCTTTGGTCTAGCAGCGGCTTCCTGCGGCACGGCGGCGCTGCCTGCCGAGGACAAGCCTGCGGCTGGAAGCGTTCCCTTCAAGGTCGCGGCGGTCGCGAGCTTCGAGACGCCCTGGGCAATGACCTTCCTTCCCGGCTCGGCCAACACGCTGGTCAGCGAAAAAAGCGGACAACTGTGGGTGGTCGACACCGCTACCGGCAAGAAGAGCGCGGTCAGCGGCGTCCCGGCGGTCAAGGTGGCCGGGCAAGGCGGCCTCGGCGATGTCGTGGTCGGTCCTGACAACCGCATCTATCTCAGCTTCGTCGAAGCAGGCGAGGGCGGGACCAGCGGCGCGGCGGTCGGCTATGGACGGCTGAGCGCCGGCCCCGGCGGCTATGCGCTGCAGGGCTTCAAGACCGTCTGGCGGCAGAATCCCAAGGTGAGCGGGAACGGCCACTTCTCGCATCGCATCGCCTTCGCTCCCGATGGCGCCATGTTCGTCTCGTCGGGCGAGCGGCAGAAGGGCGCACCGGCGCAGGACCTGTCGGGCAATCTCGGCAAGCTGCTCCGGCTCACTCCAGAGGGGCAGCCGCACCCGGGCAACCCCTTCGCCAGCCGCGGCGGGGTGGCGGCGGAGTTCTGGACCATCGGCCATCGCAACCTGCTCGGCATCGCCTTCGCTCCCGACGGCAGGCTGTGGGAGCACGAGATGGGGCCGCAGGGCGGGGACGAGGTCAACCTCATCCTACCGGGAAAGAATTACGGCTGGCCGAATGTTTCGAACGGGTCGGACTATGGCGGCGGCGACATCCCCGACCATCCCACCCGGCCCGAATATGAGCAGCCCAAGGTGTGGTGGAACCCGTCGATCTCGCCGGCCGGGCTGATCGTCTACACCGGAAACCTCTTCCCGCAGTGGAAGGGCGACCTGCTTCTCGGCGCTCTGTCGGGTGAGTCGTTGATCCGGGTGGACGTCAACGGCGACCAGGCGAAGAAGGCCGAGCGCTGGCCGATGAAGCGGATCCGCGAGGTGGAGCAGGGGCCCGGCGGCGAGATCTACCTGCTCGAGGACAATGGCCGGCTGCTAAGGCTGACCCCCGCCTGACACGAAAAAGGGCGGCTCCGCTCGGGGGCCGCCCTTTCTAGTTGCAAGGCGTCAGGCGCGCTTGGTGGTGCGGGTGTTGCCCTTGCTGCGCAGGCTGTTGAGCAGCGCGAGGCCGAAGATGCCGGCAGCGGTGTAGCTGGCGGCCTTGTTGTTCTTGACGAAGTCGCGGACCTGGCCAACGCCCTTGCGGACCTGGCCCGAGAGCTGGTCGGCGGCGCCGTCCTGCTGCAACTTCGGATCGCCGGTGACTTCGCCGAGTCCGCGCTTGAAATCACCCTTGGTCTGCGTGCCTTCGCCGGCGAGCGTATCGATGTTCATCTGTCTTCTCCGTGATTTATGGTTCGAGCGCCTCAACGCGCCTGGCCCGCCCAAGTGCCGTTCAACTTCGTGAAAGCTGCAATAATGTCCATGACGGCAGTCATTGCAGGGAAGAAACGACATGGAAGACAGGCGGAGACTGACGGCGGCGATGGTGATGGTGCTCGGCCTCGCCGGATGCAGCGCGGCGCGGATCGCGGTGCCGTCGTCGCTCGCCACCGAGGCTGAACGGATCGCGGTGAGCGGCATGGGCGGGGGCGGCGGCGGAAGCTTCAGGCTCGCCGATGTGCCCGGCCACTTCACCCGCGGGGCGGAGCGGCTCGGAAGCCCCGCCACCCTCGTTTCGCGGTTCAGCGGCGGCGGCTCGTTCGAACTACCCGACAGCCGCTTCGGTCCGGCCATGGCGGCACGCTGCCGCTACGGCGAAGTGCAACCGACGGTGGGCGCGATCAGCGTCGCGCCCGAGCGCCTGCGCTATTCGTGCGAGCTGCAGTCGGGCGGCCGGCTCGCCGGCGCGCTCCGCCTCGAGGCGGCCGCCGGGCCGTTGGGCTCGCCGAGCGGGCGGGCCGAAAGGCGCGGCACCTTCGACTATCTCGGCCAGCGGCTCGAAGTGCGCTCGATCCATCGGATGGAGGGCGGCGGGCTGCCGACCCCGACCCCGCTCGGCTACATGTTCCTGGTCGATGGCCGCGAGGTCGGCGCGGTCGACCTCAACGGCACCGGCAAGACCATCCTCGCGCCGCGCTCCGGCGAGCAACGGTCGGCGGTCATCGCCGCCGGCCTCGCGCTATCGATCCTGTGGGATCCGGCGGACCTCCACTCCGACTATTGAGCGCTCCTGCGGTAGCGCAGGTAATAGGGGCGCCGGCCCTCGCGGCGGCTCTTGGCCCCGTAGCGGGTCTCGATCCAGCCCGAGGGCGGCTCGAGGAAGTCGGACGGCTTCTCGGCCAGCCACTCGAAGCGCTCGGTGTGGCGCTGCATGACGGTCAGCGCCCATTCGAGGTAAACCGGGTGGTCGGTCGCGACGCGAAGTTCGCCGCCGGGCTTCAGCTTGTCGGCGAACAGCCGGACCGGCCCGTCGTTGACCATCCGCCGCTTGGCGTGCCGGGCCTTGGGCCAGGGATCGGGATGGAGCAAGTAGATCATCAGGAGGCTGCCGTCGTGCACCCTGCGGAGCACTTCGAGCGCGTCGCCCATGTGCAGTCGGACGTTGCGCAGCGGCCCGTCGCGGACATGGCCGAGCGCGGTCGCGACCCCGTTGAGGAAGGGTTCGGCGCCGACGAAGCCATGGTCGGGCAGCAGGTCGGCGCGGTGGGCGAGATGCTCGCCCGAGCCGAAGCCGATCTCAAAGTGAAGCGGGCGATCGTCGCCGAATAGGGCGCGAGACGTGATCTCGCCTTCGTCGGGGACGGAAATCTGCGGCAGGAGCGTGTCGATCAGTGCCTGCTGGCCAAGCCGGAGCTTGTGCCCGCTCGAGCGGCCGTAGAGTCGATTGAGGGTCGTCGGATCGCCCGACTTGATCGCAGTCATGGGATACGCCTTAAGCGCGGGGACGTTGAGCGAGCAACTGGTGAGGAGATGCCACGGACATGGACGGCGACAATCCCCGGAGCACCGCGCAGATTGCCGGCCATCCCATTCATCCCCTGCTGATCCCCTTCCCGATCGTCAGCTTCATCGGGGCGCTGGTCACCGACGTCATGTGGCTGACGACCGGCGAGGGCGGCTGGGCGACCGCGAGCAACTGGCTGCTCGGGATCGGCCTCCTCACCGCGCTTGCCGCCGCCGCGGCGGGGATGACCGACTATCTCGGCGACGAGCGGATCAAGCGGATCGGGGCGGCGACCCGGCACATGATTGCCAACATCGTCGTGGTCACGCTCGAGGCGGTGAACCTCGTCGTGCGGCTGACTTCCGACAGCGACCAGATCGGCGGTCTCGGCGTGTGGCTGAGCCTCGCAAGCGTGGTCATCCTCGCTTACTCGGGCTGGCTTGGAGGCGAGCTGGTCTACCGTCACCGGGTCGGGGTGCAGGGCGGGCCCGGCAACCCCTCGCTCGACCCGATGCGCGACGAGAAGCTCAGCCGCGACCGGCGCTGAGCGAAGCTGGTCCTTGGACCAGAGTTGGACCTCGTCGCGGCCACCAGCCGTTGTCCTGCCATGAGCTTCACCCAGCTGAACCCGCCGCTTCCGCTCCATGTCCTCGATCGGGGCAAGGGCCAGGCCGTCGCCGTGATCGATTATGGAGCCGAGTTCGACCTCCTGTGGGTGGTCGCGCTCGACGAGGGCGGGGAGATCTGGTGCGTCCCCAATCCGCAGGTGCGGATGCAGGCCAACTGGTCTCTCGGCCGAAGCCGCGAGGCCCCGGGACGGGGCAAACTCGCCCCGGTCCCGGTCCCGGTCGCTAGTTAGCCGACCAGCGCCTTCAGCTCTTCGCCAAGGTCGGTCTTCTCCCACGGGAAGAGATCGCCCTCGGCCTTGCGGCCGAAGTGGCCGTAGGCCGCCGTGGCGGCATAGATCGGCTTGTTGAGGCCGAGCAGCGTGCGGATGCCGCGCGGGGTCAGTCGCCCGAGGCGCTCGATCTTGCCGATCGCCTGCTCGAGCTTGTCGTCGCCGACGGTGCCAGTGCCGTGGGTGTCTACGTAGAGCGACAGCGGCTCGCTGACCCCGATGGCGTAGGACAGCTGGATGGTGCAGCGGGTCGCGAGCCCGGCCGCGACGATGTTCTTGGCGAGGTAGCGCGCGGCATAAGCGGCCGAGCGGTCGACCTTGGTCGGATCCTTGCCCGAGAAGGCGCCGCCGCCATGCGGGGCCGCACCGCCGTAGGTGTCGACGATGATCTTGCGTCCGGTCAGGCCGCTGTCGCCATCGGGCCCGCCGATGACGAAGCTGCCGGTCGGGTTGATGTGGTAGACGGTCTCGTCGCCGAGCAGCTCGGCCGGGATGACGCTGGCGATGGCGTCGCGGACATAGGCCTTGAGCTCGGCCTCCTTGTCGCCCTCGTCATAGCCCTCGGCATGCTGGGTCGAGACGACGATCGCCGTGGCGGCGACCGGCTTGCCGCCCTCGAAGCGGAGCGTGACCTGGCTCTTGGCGTCGGGCTCGAGGAAAGGCGCACGGCCAGCGTGGCGGTCGGCGGCGAGCTTCTCGAGGATCTTGTGGCTGTAGTCGAGCGTCGCCGGCATCAGGTCGGGCGTCTCGTCGCAGGCGAAGCCGAACATGATGCCCTGGTCGCCCGCGCCCTCGTCCTTGTTGCCGCTGGCATCGACGCCCTGCGCGATGTGCGCCGACTGCGGGTGGAGATGATTCTCGAAGGTGAGCTTCTCCCAATGGAAGCCTTCCTGCTCGTAACCGATCCTGCGGACGGTCTGGCGGACCGCCTGTTCGATCTCTTCCTGGACACCCGGGGCCCATTCACCGGCCTCGTCCATGATGCCCTGGCCGCGAATTTCGCCGGCCAGCACCACGAGGTTAGTCGTAGTCAGGGTCTCGCAGGCGACGCGCGCCTCGGGGTCCTTCGACAGGAAGAGGTCGACGACGGCGTCGCTGATCTGGTCGGCGACCTTGTCGGGATGGCCTTCGGACACGGATTCGGAGGTGAAGAGATAGGACTGGCGCATGGGACTCCGGGGCCGCCGGGGCGGCGAAGAAGGATATAAAGAAAGCTTTATATGCCGCGCCTGTAGCGAGCCCGACCGTCCATGCCAACCGCGATGATGAGCAGCAGGAACGCAAGGGCGAGCGGGATGACGTTGCCGTGGCGGCTGAAGAAGGTGGGTCGCTCGGCCTGGGGCAGGAAGCCGTCGATCACCCCCGCCGTGCGCCACGGAAGCGACTTGAGGAGGCGGCCATCGGCGTCGATCAGCGCGCTTATCCCGGTCGGGGTCGAGCGGATGATCGGAAGCCCTTCCTCGGCGGCGCGAAGGCGGGCCTGGGCAAGGTGCTGGGGCGGGCCCCACGCCCCGAACCAGGCGTCGTTCGAGGGATTGAACAGGAAGTCGGGACGGTTGGCGCGATCCACCACCTCGCCCGAGAAGATGATCTCGTAGCAGACCTGAAGTCCCATCCGGCCCCAACCGGCAAGCTCGAGGTTGCGCGGCCCGGGGCCCGGCATGGTGTCGCCGACGCCGGGCGCGAGCTGCGACAGGCCGATCGCGGTCAGGAGCGGGCGCATCGGCAGATATTCGCCGTAGGGGACGAGGTGCGCCTTGTCGTAGCGGCCGAGGATCCGGCCCTGCGGGTCGATCGGCATGACGCTGTTGGTGCTTCCGGTGACCCGGCCTTCCGCGTCCACCGTCAGCGCGAAGGCGCCGGTGACGAGGATGTCGCCCGGCCGGAGCAGGCTCGCGGCGCGGGCGGCGGGCGGAAGCGCCACCGGGAGCAGCCGGGGGTCGGTCGGGACCGCCTGGAAGGCGACCGGGACCGCGACCTCGGGCCAGAAGAGGAGGCGCGGCGAGGTGCCTCCCGCGGACAAAGCCGCGAGTCGCTGGAAAGCTTCCTCGTCGAGCCCTTCGCGCCACTTGTCCTCCTGCCCGATATTCGGCTGGACGATCCGGATCGGACGCGCAGCCCCATCGGACCGGGAAGGACCGGGCATGAGGGCAAACAGCAGGACGAGGGCTGTGGGCAGCGCGGCGGCCAGCAGCAGGGTGCGGCGCGACGTAGTCTTTACCCCGTCGGCAGGCGCGGCGCGAAGGGTGCTCGCTCGCCACAGGAGCCCGCCGATGTAGACGGTCAGAAGCGACAGCCCGTAGGTGCCGATCAGCGTCGCGATGCCGCGCACCGGCCCGACATCCGCCCACACGGCTCCGACCGGGTTCCAGGCAAAGCCGGTGAACATCGTCGCGCGCAGCCACTCGGTGAGCGCCCAGCCGGCGGACAAGGCGATGACCAGGGCCAGTGGCGAGCGCTGTCCGAAGCGCCAGGCGAGACCCGCCGCGAGCGCGGGATAGACCGCGAGGTAGAGGCTCAGCAGCACCACCGCGATCCAGCCGAGCCACGGCGGCATCGCGGCCTGGTAGGTGAAGGCGGTGGCGATCCAGTTGAGGCCGAGGACGAACTGCCCGACCCCGAAAGCCCAGCCGGCGAACAACGCGCGCGGCAGCGACGGGCTTCGAGCGAGGAGCCAGGCCAGCCCGGCGAAGGCGAGCGGCATCAGCGGCCACCAGCCGACCGGCGCGAAGGCGAAGGCCGACAAGAGCCCGAGAAGCAGCGCCAGCAGCGAGGCCGGCAGGCGACGAGGGTTCAAGATGCTATTCCTCGACCTCGGCGGTGCCCTCGGGCGCGTGGAGGCGGAGGCGGGTCATCTTGCGTTCGTCGGCGGCGACCGATTCGAGCCGCCAGCCGCTCGGGTGGGCGACGCTCTCGCCGGGCGGCAGGATGCGGCCGGCGAGCATGAAGGCAAGCCCGCCCAGCGTGTCGACCTCGTCGTCCTCGGCCGACAGGCGGGCGTCGACCGCCTCGCACAGGTCGTCGAGCTCGAGCCGGGCGTCGGCTTCCCACAAACCGTCGTCGAGGCGGGCGAGCAACGGCTGGACTTCCTCGTCATGCTCGTCCGCGATGTCGCCGACGATCTCCTCGACCACGTCCTCGATGGTGACGAGCCCTTCGGTCCCGCCGAACTCGTCGATGACGATGGCGAGATGGACCCGCTCGGCGCGCATCCGGGCGAGAAGGTCGAGAACGCCCATCGACTCGGGCACGAACAGGGGCGTTCGGATGATCTCGTCGACCCGCTTGCGCTCGGTCGTGTCGAAGTAGGCGTTGAAGACGTCCTTGATGTGGATCATGCCGACGATCTCGTCGAGGCTCTCACCGGTCACCGGCAGGCGGCTGTGGCCGGCCTCGGCGAACAGGCGGGCGAGATCCTCCATCGTGCTGGCATGCGGCACGCTGATGATGTCGCCCCGGGTGACGCAGATGTCACCCGCCGTGCGATCGCCGAAATGCAGCAGATTCTTGAGCATCTGCCGCTCGAGCGGACTGAGGTCGCCCTGCCGCGGCTGGTCGTCCTCGGCCTCGTCGATCGCTTCCTCGATCTGGTCGCGCAGCGTCGGCTCGCTGTCCTCGCCGAACAGGAGCGAGCGCATTCCGCGCCACAGGCGCGAGCCGTTGTCGGGCTGGGTGGCCATCAGGCGGCGACCTCATAGGGGTTGGCGATCCCGAGCCGGGCGAGGGCGCGGGTCTCGCGCGCTTCCATGTCCTCGGCCGTCGAATCGTCGAGATGGTCGTAGCCGAGCAGGTGGAGCGTGCCGTGGACCATCAGGTGGGCGGTGTGAGCGCGGAGCGGAAGCGCCTTTTCCTCGGCCTCGCGGGCGCAGGTCTCGTATGCGAGCACGATGTCGCCGAGCATCAGCTCGGGCCCGGGCTGGCGGGCGGACTCGAACTCGTCGGGCTCGGCCTGGGGGAAGGAAAGGACGTTGGTCGGCTTGTCCTTGCCGCGCCATTCGGCGTTCAGGGCACGGACCTGCTCGTCGTCGGTGAGGACCACCGAGATCTCGACCGGCCGCGCCGCCTCGGCGAGCGCAGGGAAGGCGCTTTCCGCGATCGCGGCCCGGGCGGCGTCCTCGGCGAGCCGCGCCCAGTCGGTGCTACTGTCCCAATCCTCGTCGGCGTCGAGCACGATGTCGAGGGTCATTGGCCCGGCCCCTCATAGGCTTCGACGATCCGCCCGACGAGCGGGTGGCGGACGACGTCGGCGGCGCCGAAGCGGACCATGGCGAGCCGCGGAATGCCCTCGAGCTTGGTGACCGCGTCATTGAGCCCGCTCTCGACCCCGCGTGGAAGGTCGGTCTGGTTGGGATCGCCGCAGATCACCATCCGGCTTCGCATGCCGAAACGGGTGAGGAACATCTTCATCTGCTGCGGGGTGGTGTTCTGCGCTTCGTCGAGGATGATGAAGGCATCGGACAGGGTCCGACCGCGCATGAAGGCGATCGGCGCGATCTCGATTTCCCCGGAGGCGATGCGCCGCTCGACCTGCTCGGTCGGGAGCATGTCGTAAAGCGCGTCGTAAAGCGGGCGGAGATAGGGATCGACCTTCTCCTTCATGTCGCCGGGGAGGAAGCCGAGCCGTTCGCCGGCCTCGACCGCAGGGCGCGACAGGATCAGCCGGTCGACCTGGCCACCGATCAGCATCGAGACCGCCTGAGCGACCGCGAGATAGGTCTTGCCGGTGCCCGCGGGCCCCAGTGCGAAGATCATGTCGTCGCGGGCCAGCGCCTCCATGTAGCTGGTCTGGATGGTCGAGCGCGGGACGATGGTCTTCTTGCGGGTGCGGATCATCACCCGCGGGGCGCCGCCGCCGCCGCCGGGAGCCGGAGCGTCGGCCTCGGGCAGGATCCCGTCGAGCTTG
Source organism: Sphingomonas swuensis (assembly GCF_039538045.1). Classification (NCBI taxonomy): domain Bacteria; kingdom Pseudomonadati; phylum Pseudomonadota; class Alphaproteobacteria; order Sphingomonadales; family Sphingomonadaceae; genus Sphingomonas; species Sphingomonas swuensis. The sequence continues at coordinate 1,031,655 of NZ_BAABBQ010000001.1, forward strand.
CGCTGCGCGCCCATGCCGATGACGCTCTCGACCACCGCGAGATCGACGTCCTGGCCGGAGTCGAGGCGGGCGTAGAGGTCGACCAGCACTTCCTTGGCACGGGCCGCGCTGTCGGGCTCGCCCTCGATCTGGACCCGGCTTCCGCGGGCGGCGATGTTCACCCCGAGCCGGTCCTCGATGGCGACCAGGTGGCGGTCATAGTCGCCGAACAGCGGCCCCAGCAGATAGGGCTGCTCGAACTCGATCTCGAGCCGGGCGCGGGTGGGGTCGTCCACGGCGCGAAGGTCGGGGCGCTTTGGCATCAGCGGCGAGAAGCCATGAGGGTCGTCATCGTTCCCGAATGTAGTGCCCCTGCGCGCAGAGTCACGCGGCCTCTTGCGAGTCGGTGACGACTTCACCCGCAAGGCTGTTGGGAAGCGCCGCGGTGAGGCGGACATCGACCATCTCGCCGATCCTTGCGTCGGAATCGACGAACACCGACTGGAGCCACGGCGACTTGCCGATCATCTGTCCGGGCTTGCGCCCGACCCGGTCGATCAGGATCCGAGTCTCGGCGCCGACCTTCGACAGGTTGAAGGCGCGGCTCTGCTCGGCGACGAGCGCCTGGAGCCGCTGCAGCCGCTCGTCCTTGACTGCCTCGGGCAGCTGGCCGTCCATCGTCGCCGCGGGCGTTCCGGGGCGCGCGCTATATTTGAAGGTGAAGGCGCTGGCGTAACCGACCGTCCGGACGATGCTCAGCGTCGCCTCGAAATCCTCGTCGCTCTCACCCGGGAAGCCGACGATGAAGTCGCCCGAAATGGCGATGTCGGGGCGCGCGGCGCGGACCCGGTCGAGCGTGCGCAGATAGTCGTCCGCACTGTGATGGCGATTCATCGCCTTCAAGATGCGGTCGCTCCCCGCCTGCACCGGAAGGTGGAGGTAGGGCATCAGCTCGGGTACGTCGCGGTGCGCGGCGATGAGGTCGTCGGCCATGTTGATCGGGTGCGAGGTGGTGTAGCGGATCCGCTCGAGACCCTGCAGCGTGGCAAGGCGGCGAATGAGGGTCGCGAGCGTCTCTGACCCGTCTTCCCAGGCGTTGACGTTCTGGCCAAGCAGGGTGAGCTCGCGGGTGCCGCCGGCGACCAGCTGCTCCGCCTCGATCAGCAGGTCGCCAAGCGGCCGGCTGACTTCGGCGCCACGGGTGTAGGGCACCACGCAGTAGGTGCAGAACTTGTCGCACCCTTCTTGGACCGAGAGGAAGGCCGAAATCCCGGCGCGGCGGCGGGCGGGAAGCGCGGCGAACTTGTCGAGCGGGGGCAGGTCGGTGTCGACCGGGCGCGCGCCGGCCTCGACCTCGCGCAGCAGCTGGGGAAGGCGATGGTAGGCCTGGGGCCCGACGACGAGGTCGATTGCCTTGGAGCGGCGCTTCGCCTCGGCGCCCTCGGCCTGGGCGACGCAGCCGGCAAGCGCGATCACCGGGCGGCTGCCGTCATCGCGGCGCAGCCGGCCGACCTCGGAATAGGCCTTTTCCGCCGCCTTCTCGCGGATGTGGCAGGTGTTGAGCACGACCACGTCCGCATCCGCACCGGGAGCGGCGGCGACCATGCCCTCGGCACCGAGCAGCTCGGCCATCCGCTCGCCGTCATAGACGTTCATCTGGCAGCCGAAGGACTTGATCTGGAAGGTTTTGGTCATGGGCGGCCGCCTATACGCGCGGCGGCACCGCGCCGCCAGAAGCGATCGCGTCGGCCACCGCGGCCCGGCTGAGCCGGGCGAGCGCCTTGCGATCGAGACCCTGCGGGAGCGCTTCGAGAAAGTGGAGGGTGACCGCGACCGTGCCGCGCCGACCGAGCAAGCGGAGGAAGTTGGCCTCGCCCTTCTCGCCCGTCGGCCAGCCGAACTCGGGCGCGTGGCGACCATAGTCGATCGCGACCGGCTGCACGGTGAGGGGAAGCGGCGGCTGCTCGGCAAGGCTGAGCAGGCTCGAGCGGAAGGGCAGGAGGGTGCGCCCATCGCCGACGGTGCCTTCCGGAAACAGCGTCAGCGGCTTGTGGCTGCGGATCGCGGCTTCCATCGCGGCGACCTGCTCGCCGACGCTCGAGCGCGTGTCGCGATCGACGAAGACGGTGCCATTCTCCTCGCACAGCCAGCGCATGAAGGGGTGCCCGCGGAGGCTGTCCTTGGCGACGAAGGCGCAGTCGGTCGCCCCGGCGAGCACCGGGATGTCGAGCCAGCTGACATGATTGGCGACGATCAGCGTCCCGGCGCCCGGCCTCGGGCCATCGCTCCGGACCCGGGCTCCAGCGAGCCAGCCGATGCCGCGAAGCAGCCGACGCGGCCAGGGGGAGGGGCCGAACAGCCGGTGGACGAGATGGATCGCGGCGCAGACCGCGACCAGCAGCGCAATCAGGATCAGCCGGACGAAGGCACGAAGGCGGGAACTCGGGACCGATGCGGCTTCGTCGAGCGACGTCACCGCGCCGGACGGCTCCTTGAGATCAGCGGTCGCGCTCAAGCGGGACGCCGTAGAGCTCCAGCCGGTGGTCCATCAGGCGGAAGCCGAGCCGCTCGGCGACCTTGCGCTTCAGTTCCTCGAGCTCGAGGTCATGGAATTCGAGGACCTTGCCGGTCTCGACGTCGATCAGATGGTCGTGGTGCTCATCGGTCACCGCCTCGTAGCGCGAGCGGCCATTGCCGAACTCGTGGCGCTCGAGGATCCCGGCTTCCTCGAACAGGCGGACGGTCCGGTAGACGGTCGCGATCGAGATGTTGGGATCGACCGCGGCGGCGCGCTCGTGCAGCGTCTCGACGTCGGGATGGTCCTCGGACTCGGAGATGATGCGGGCGATGGTGCGCCGCTGCTCGGTGATCCGCAGCCCTTTCTCGGCGCAGAGCGCTTCAATGTCGATCGAGCGGTGCATGCAGTTCGATTAGGGGAGGATGCGCCGAAAGCAAAGCCGTCATGGGCGATTATCCGTCATGCCGGACCCGTTCCGGCATCCATCCCGCCTTTTGCACCCGAGCAAGTGCGGCCAGATGGACGCCGGAACGTGTCCGGCACGGCGGTCAGGCGCTACTTGGCGACCCGAGTGCCGCGCTTGCGCTTGGTGCCAAGGCCGATGCTCTTGGCGAGCGTGCGGCGCTGTTCGGCATAGTTGGGGGCGACCATCGGATAGTCGGCGTTGAGGCCCCACTTGGTCCGATACTGGTCGGGGGTCATGTTGTAGTGGGTCATCAGATGCCGCTTGAGCATCTTCAGTTTCTTGCCGTCCTCGAGGCAGACCAGATAGTCGGGCTTGACCGACGAGCGGATCGGAACCTTGGGCTCGGGCTTGGCTTCGGGGGCGGCGGGAGCGCCGCCAAGTCCCGCCAATGCACCGTGCACGTTGGCGATGAGTTGCGGCAAGTCATTGACCGCGACGCTGTTGTTGCTGACATGTGCCGCGACGATGTCGGCGGTCAGGGTGATCAGGGTTTCGGCCCCTTGGTCATTATCGTTCATTTTAATCCCCGGTGATTACCCGAAAGCGTCAAACTCGCGCCGGTGGACGCGAGAACGCCTTTAACGCCGAGAGCTAATCACGCGCAAGTGGCGCGGGAATCGTTACTGAGGTTCAACGGTATAGACCATGGTCAAGGCATCGAACAACTCGCCACCAGGTCCGCGATAATATTTGCTGCGCCGCCCCGCGACCCCGAATTGGTGCTGGCGGTAGAGCGACACCGCGGGATTGCCGTCGCGCACCTCGAGATGAAGGTGGCTGGACCCGGCGGCGCGGCTGTCGGCGACGAAGCGGTCCACCAGCGCTCCGGCAATCCCGCGGCCCCGCGCCTCGGGTACCACCCCGATCAGCAGCAGCTCTGCCTCGTCGGCGACCCGGCGACTGAGGCTGAAGCCGACTGGCTCATCCTCGCTCCTCGCGAGCAGCAGCGAGACTCCGCTCATCGGGAGGATCCCGGCGCATTGCGCCCGGGTCCAGGCCTCTCCGAAGCGCGGATCGAAGCTGCGCTCGATGACGCTCATCACTTCGTCGAGCTCGTCGCCTCCGGCCTGGACGATGGTGAGCGCAAGGGGAGCCGTGCCGCTCATGCGGCGACCTTCGGAAGCGGCGCCTTGGCATCGGGAGCGCGGGCGTAGACCGGTCGCGGAGCGAGGCTCCGAAGGCTAGCAGGAAGGAAGAGGGCGTTGGCGGCAGCCGCGGGAACCTCGAGCGCCTCGCCGTGCCCGCGCTCGGCCACGAGCACGGCCGCGCCCGAGCCGACGATCACGGGGGCGTCGATGACGGCAGCGGCGGAGGCCGGGCTCAGGCTCGCCAGCGGACCGGCCTCCTCAAGCGGGTTGCGCTCGAACTGCTGGACGAAGAGCTCGCCATGTCCGCCGGTAAGCGCGACCGCGACCGGGCCGTCGCTCGCCACGCCGGCGGCGATCAGCGCGAGGGTCGACATGCCGTGGAGCGGCACTCCCCAGCCGATCGCCATGCCGTGGGCGGCGGCGATGCCGACCCTCAGGCCGGTGAAGCTGCCCGGGCCGCAGCCGACCAGGATCGCACTCGGCCGGCGGCCGTCCAGCATCCGTTCGAGCAGGGGCATCAGTCGCTCGGCGTGACCGCGGGCCATGACCTCGTCGGCCCGGTCGATCAGCCGTCCGTCCTCGGCGAACAGCGCCGCGGTGCAGGCCGGAGTGGCGGTGTCGAGAGCGAGCAGCATGGCGGTTAACTGTGGGGAAGTTTGGTTAAGTGGGCAAGTGCAACCGATCTGGAGCGCTTGCCGAGGCCGTTGCCGGAACATGAAGAGGGGCCGCGACCGAACGATCGCGACCCCTCCCTGGCGTGCGCTCGACCTCAGACGTGGAGCCAATAGTCTCCCGAGCCGTGCTGGCCGACGAATTCGTCGAAGGTCGCGACCTTGAAGCCCGTGGTGGACAAGGCACTGCTCTCGGTCGTGACACCGTCGAGCGAGGCGATGCCGAGCAGGGTGACCGAACCGCCGCCGGTCAGCACCAGCTTGAGGTCGGTGATGCCATCGCTATTGGCGTCGAGTTGCTGGGCGTTGCGGATGCCGGTGCCTTCGAAGACGAGCTTGTCGTTGACGAGGTCGAAGTCGCGGATGACGTCGTTGCCCGACTGGCCGGCGAAGACGAAGCTGTCGCGTCCCGCGCCGCCCTCGAGGCTGTCGTCGCCCTTTCCGCCGATCAGCAGGTCGTTGCCGGTCCCACCGTACAGCTGGTCGTTGCCGCTGCCGCCATCGAGGCGATCGTGGCCATCGAGCCCGAACAGCCGGTCGTTGCCGTTCTCGCCCGCCAACCGGTCCTCGCCGCCGGTGCCGGCGAGCTGGTCGTTGCCGTTGCCGCCCGCCAGCGCGATCCCGTCATCGATCCCGGTGACGGTGACGTTGACGGTCGCCTTGCTGCTCAGTCCGCCCTTGTCGGTCACCGTATAGCTGAAGCTGTCGGTTGCGGTCGTCCCCGGTGCGAGCGCGTCGAAGGCGTCGTTGTCGGCGACATAGCGCAATGTCTGGGTGGCGGGGTCGAAGACCAGGCTGCCGTAGGTGCCGGCGGTGCCGGCCGCCGAGATGGTCAGCGCATCGCCCGCGTCCGGATCGCTGTCGTTGCCGATCAGCTGCGACCAGAGGTTGCCACTGGTCGCATCCTCGTTGACGGCGATGCTGTCGGCGGCCGCGTTCGGGGCCTCGTTGACGTCGCCCACCGTGACGGTGACGTCGCCGGTCGAGGTAAGGCCAGCACCGTCGGTCACCCGCGCCTTGAGGACGAAGCTCGGAACCGCCTCGAAGTTCAGCGGCTGGGTCGTCCGGACCACGCCCTCGGCGTCGACGGTGAAGCGTCCGTCGGCATCATCGATCAGGGTGAAGGTCAGCGTATCTCCCGGCGTGTCGGTCGCCGTAAGTTTCCCGACAATCGTGCCCGCCGGCAGGTTTTCGTCGACGCTGCCTCCCGCCAGAACGATGTCGTGCGGAGTGATCGCGAGACGCAGCAGCGCGACTTGCGGATCGTGGTCGGTCGGGCGCGAACCGGTGAACTCGGCGTTGATGTGGACTGCGTCGTAGCGGGCGTTCTGGAACAGCCCGCCGGTCACCAGCATGTTGTCGATCAGCTGCGAATTGCCGTCGAACATATAGGAGTAGCGCTCGGCCTCGGGCAACAGGGTCGAGAGGTTGGTGAACACCCCGCCCTTGGTCAGCTGAAGCTGCGCCTGCTCGAAGTAGAAGCCGTTCCAGTCGCCGAGCAGCATGAACTGCTTGGACGAATCCTGGGTCAGGATGTCGAATACATAGTCGCCGACCGCCGCGGCCTGGGCGGTGCGGCTGGCGTCGCCACCATCCTGCGGCGGCTGCGCGTCGCCCCACAGCGGATCGGAGCCAAGCCGCGAGGTGAAGTGGACGTTGATGGTGGTGAACTGCTGGCCGTTGAATTCCCAGGTCGCGGCCAGCGGCTTGCGCGAGCCGTTGAACGCCGGGTCGGCGAGCAGGTTGAGGCTGCCACTGACCAGATCGACGCGGTCGTCCTGGTAGAGATAGCCGTTGCGGATGTTGCCGCCCGGCTCGCCGCCGGTCGAGCCGGCGGTGGTCGGCGCAATCTCGACATAGGTGTAGCGCGGACCGCCCGCGGCGATGATCGCGTCGATCAGCCCCTGGACGTTGCCGACGCCTGACAGGTCGCTGCCGCCGCCCGCCCCGTCGGCGTCCTGCACTTCCTGGACCGCGATGATGTCGGGCGCCTTGAGGCTGTAGATGATGTCGGCGGCGAGGATGTCGTACTTGCCGTCCGACGCGTCGAGGTTCTCGAGATTGTAGGTGGCGACCGAGACGAAGTTGGCGTCACCCTTGAGCGTGGTGTTGTTGTCGGTGAGCGCAACGTCGCGGGTGATGGTGACCGGCCCGGTCGCGACCAGCTCATAATGGTCGAAGCTGTAGTTGATGACGCCGGTGACGGTGTCGATGCGGTCGCCGATGCTTAGCGTCGGTTGGGAGACGGCGAGGTCGAGCTGAAGCTTCTCGGGATTGTAGTCGCCGGCCGAGATGGTGATCCCGCCGCGTTCGTTGAAACCGGTCGAGCCCGCTCCTCCCGAGGCGACGATGTCGACCTCGCCGAAGCTGCTGATGTTCGACACGACCGCCGGCGCATCGACGGTGACCCGCATGCCCTCGAGCGATTCCCAGAAGTCGATCCCGTCGACCTCGGGGTTGAAGACGGTCAGGCCGTCGCTGTCGATGTACTCGGTCGGGGGCAGGATGCCGCCGGTCCCGATCAGCACCGCCTGCGGAAGCGCGTTGCCGGACGAGAGGATGGCGAAGGCCGAGCCGGTGATCTGGGTCACCGACAGGCCGGTCGCGCTGGGCTTATATTCGCCGACGACGCCGGTGACGCTGACCGAATCGCCAAGCGCGACCTGCGGCGCCGCGGGGGTCTTGATGAAGATGGCGTCCGAGGTGCGGGCGTTGCCGTCGCCATTCGGGTCCTGGAGGTAGAAGCCGTTCGCCTCGACCGCGGTGACGATGCCGGTGGTGATTACCGGTTGGCCATTATAGCCCGAGACATGGCCCTCGCCCTGGATGGCCATGATCGTCCTCGGGACCGGATCATCGTTGAGGATCACGCCGAGGGCGCTGTTGTCGACCACCCTCGCATGACCGGTCGCCTCGCCGAGCCGGACGGTGAAGCCCTCATTGTCCTCGCCGACCGTGTCGCCGGCGACGGGGATGGAGATGGTCTTGGTGAACTCGCCTGCAGCGAAGGTGACGGTGCCGCTGGTCGCGGTGCCCGGGGCGAGGTCGCTCGCCTGCGCCGAGGTGCCGAAGTCGAGCGACCAGGCGACGCTGGCCTCGCTCGCAAAGCCGCCGGCGCGGGTGACGGTGAAGGTCAGCGCGCTCGTCCCGCTGTTGCCCTCGACAACATAGGCGTCGCCGATCCGGATCTGGCCCTGGTCGGTGCCCGAGAGGAAGGACTGCCCGACGTTCGCCGCGCCCGGCGTGTCGTCGACGTTGAACGACCAGGTGAAGTCGCCGTAGCTCGACCCGGTGCCGGTCAGCTGGAGGCTGGTCCCGACCGGCGCGCCGTCCTGGAACACGCCGATGCTGGTCGAGGTGAGGCCCGCCGCCGGGCCATTCACCGCCGTCATCACGCCTTCGTAGCTGAGGAACTGGACGACACGGCCCGAAGCGTCGACCAGCGCGATGCCGTCGGGCTGGGTCGATCCGCCGTCACCGCCGTTCTGGATGCCCGGGGTTGCGACGCTGATCGTTCCGAAGCCGTTCGCGCTGTCGGCAATGGTGCCCGACAGGTTGATGGTCGCATAGCTGCCGTTGCCGTTGCCGTTGTAGAGCACCAGCTTCCAGCCGCTGAGATCGGTCCCGGCAAGCCCCGCGACCTCGATGAACTCGCCGACGTCGGAACCAGCGGTGTCGTAGTTGATCTCGTTGATGAAGACGTTGGCGACCGGCGCCAGGTCGTCGTTGGTGATGGTCCCGATTGCGCTCGCCTTGCCGAGCGACGCGCCACCGGTCGGTCCGGTCAGAACCACCGAGAAGGTCTCGTTCTGCTCGGCCACCGTGTCGCCGACCACCGAGATCTTGACGAGCTTGCTGGTCTCGCCCGCGGCGAAGTTGACGGTACCGCTGAGCGCGCCCGACAGGTCGCCCGCCGAGGCGGTGCCGTTGAGGTTGACCGACCAGTTGGCCGAAACCGCGCCGTCGCTGCCGCCGCTGCGGCTGACGAGGAAGCTCAGCTCGGTGGTCCCGCTATTGCCTTCCGCGATGCTGGCATCAGCGATGGCGAGGAGCCCCGGCTGGACCGCGGCGGCGGCGCTGCTGGAGACACCGATGTCGTCGATCCCGATCCACTCGTCATTGCCCACCGCGTTGGTGGTCATGATCCGGACCTGCACCTCGGCCTGGTTGTTGGCCGCGCTCGGCAGGGTGATGGTGAAGGGAGTGACGGCGGTGGCGAGGCTCGGCCCGGTCGAGGCGTCGGCGACATAGCCGTTCGGAAGGTTGATCCACGGACCGCTGTCGCCGATCCGATACTGGACGGCGATCGGCTGCGCGGCATTGTCGACGGTACCGTCGACGTCGCGCGCGTTGAAGGTCAGGACGACGTTCTCGCGCCCGGTCGCATCGAGGTAGAGCGCCAGATAGGGCGCATCGGCGGTGCCCGAGCCCTGCAGCGCGACCGTCGGATTGGCGATCTGGAACTCGGCGATGCCGCCGCTCGAGTTGGCGGTGCTGGTCTGGTTGGCGATGACGTTGACGACCGTGCTGTCGGTGGTGATCGTCCGCGGGTCGGTCGCGGTGGAGGTGGTCAGGTCGTCGCCGCGATAGCCGACGATGCTCGGCACGCCGGCCCAGTTGTTGTCGGCCGCGATCTGTCCCGTGTCGCTCCAGTCCTGGAAGAAATTGCCACCCGACAGCTTGAAATAGGTCTTACCCACTGAGTCGCTTCCCCTGCACATGCAACAGCGACCTGCCGCCTCCGCCCAGAGGCGGCATGGATGCGATCGGCGCTGTCCCGGTAAGTGTTTGCTAACCGCGCAACTGGCCGGAATCCATGACAGGATTCTGACTGCGGCTCATTTTTCCGCAGGCTGTGCCCCATTGCGGCACAGAAGTCGCAGTCGCCTAGCGGGCGGTCGGCGGCGCGGTCCCGACCGCCTGGTAGAGTCCGATGACCGCGTTCAACTGGTCGGCGCGGAGCTGGACCATCGACAGGTCCACTCCAAGCAGCTGCCGCTGCGCATCGATCTGCTCGATGTAGGGCGAGTAGCCGGCGTCGTAGCGGTTGCGGGCGTGCCGCAGCGCATCGGCGACCGCCAGCCGCTGCGCGTCGAGCGAGCGCTTCTGCTCGTCGAGCCGGGCCAGCGTCGCAAGCCGGTCCTCGACCTCGCGGAAGGCGGTCAGCACGGTGCCGCGATAGGCGAAGGCCGCCTGGTCGCGGCGCGCGGTGGCGGAGGTGAGCTGGCCCCTCAATCGCCCGCCGTCGAAGATCGGAGCCAACACGCTCCCGCCGAGCGACCAGACCGAGATCGGGTTGCTCAACAGGTCGGACGCGACTGCACCGGCCGTCGCGCTGATCCCGAAGGTCGGCATGAAGCGGGCTCGGGCGGCGCGCATCTGCGCGTCGCTTGCCGCCAGCTGATATTCGGCCGCCGCGATGTCCGGTCGCCGCCGAAGCAGCTCGGCGGGGACGATGGCGGGGGTCGCGGGCCGGATGAGGCTTGCGAGGGTCCCGCCGCGACGGATTGCCCGCGGCAAATGGCCGGTGAGCACCGACAGCGCATTTTCCTGTCGCGCGATCTGCGCCTCGACTTGCGGGATCGACTGGGCCGCGCCCTGATATTCGGCCTGCGCCTGGCGCCACTCGAGCTGCGAGGTGTAGCCGACTTCCGCTCTGCGCCTTGCAAAGCGGACCGACTGCTCGAGCACCGCAAGCGTGCGTCGGAGCGTCGCCAGCCGCTCGTCGAGCGCGAGCAGGGTGACGTAGCCGCTCGCGGTGGCGGCGCTGACGCTGAGCAGGGTCGCCTCGCGCGCGGCTTCGCTTGCGGCGGTCCCGGCGCGGGCAGCATCGATCCCGGCCCGATTGCGACCGAACAGGTCGAGCTCGTAGGAGACCCGAGCAAGCGGCTGGGCGACGACCGATTCCTGGCCCTTGCCGAACGGCGACACCTCGCGCCGAGCCGCCGCATTGACCCCGGCTTCGACCGTCGGGAAGAGCAGCGAGCGCGACGCGGCTTCGGTCCCGCGGGCTTCCTCGATCCGGGCGGCGGCGAGCAGCACGTCATTGTTGCTGGCGCGGGCGGCTTCGACCAGGGCGGAGAGAGCGGGATCGCCGAATGCGTCCCACCAGCGCGGCTCGATTGCCGCGGTGCCGGGAAGCTGCGTCCGCCACTCGAGCGGCGGATTGACGGTCGAGGCGGCCGGAAGCGGGCGAAGCGACGGCGCGCAGCCGGCCGCGGCGAGCAGTGCGAGGACGCCGGCACCGCAGCGAAGGGGGCGTCTCATCCGGTCAATTGCCGTTGCCGGTGTGGACGGTCGCGACCACCGACATACCCGGGCCGAGCCGGGCGGCGAGCGGCTGATCGCGGTCGAGCACGATGCGCACCGCGATGCGCTGCGGCACCTTGACGAAGTTGCCCGCTCCGGCGTCGGGTTTGATCAGGCTGAACTCGGTCCCGGCCGCCGGCGCGATGCTCTGGACCCGGCCCGACAGCTTGGCGCCGCCGAGCGCGTCCACCGTCAGGCTCGCGCGCTGCCCGACCGCCATTCGCGCGGTCTGCGTCTCCTTGAAGTTGGCGGTGATCCACAGGTCGTCGGGGACGAGGTACATGAGCTGCGTCCCGGCCGAGACGAGCTGGCCAACGCGCGCCGAGACCTCGCTCAATCGTCCGGCGCGCGGCGCCCGGATCTCGGTCCGCGACAGATCGATTCGCGCCAGTTCGGCCGCCACGCCGGCACCTTCGACCTGCGCTTCGAGCGCGCCGCGCCCGACCTCGACCGTGCGGACCTGCTCGCCCGCGATCGCGCGCTGCGCCTGCGCCTGCTGGACCGCGGCCTGCGCCTGCTTGAGCGCGGCCCGCGCCTGGTCGCGTTCGCGCAGCGAGACCGAACCTTCGCCCGCCAGTTCGGCGATCCGGCGCATGTCGGCCTGCGCCTTCTCGAGACCGGCGCGCGCACTCGCGACGGCGGCATCCTGGAGCCGCGCCTGCGCCTCGCCCGAACGAAGGCTCTGCTGACTGTTGGCTAGCGTCGCGCGCTGCGCGGCGATGTTGGCCTCGCCCTGGCGGAGACGCTGGCGGAAAGGAGCGGGATCGATCCGAGCGAGCAGCTGGCCGGCTTGCACGCGGTCGAAGTCGCGGACCGGAACCTCGATCAGATAACCCGCGACCTGCGGGCTGATGACCGTCGTCTGCCCACGGACATAGGCATTGTTGGTGGTCTCCTCGCCGCGGTCGAAGGGATTGATGCCCCAGGCGAGGAAGGCCGCGACGATGCCGGCAAGGATGACCAGGAGGCCGGCGGCGATCTTCGAACGCGACACGCCCGGCGACCAGCCGCCGGAAGTCGACTTGGCGCTGCCTGCATCGGGGTCGTCGAATTCCGGGTCGCGCGGCTGTTCCCGCTCCTCGCTTGCGGGAGCGGCGTGGGCTTCGTCCGCCTCGCCTTTATCCCGATCAAGCAGCACTTCCTTGTTCATCAACGACTCCCGGCGAGCATGGACTGGAGGGCGGCGAGTTCCTTGCCGAGCGGATTGCGCCCGCGAACCCGGTTGACCGTCCAGGGAATGAGGACGGCGACGAAGGCGATCACCGCAAGCCACCCGATCACGAAAAAGACGTCGTTGAAGGCCAGCACCGCGGCCTCGCGCCCCGCTTCTCGGGCGACCTGCGCCGCGGCCGCTCCCTGCTGGAGCGCGGGATCGGAGAGGGTCGGCGCAAGCGCCCTCGAGGCCTGGCGGAGGCCGTCGGCGAGCTGCGGATTGGTCGCGGTCAGCGTCGCGCCCGCGTCGACCAGGTGGGTCTTGAGGCGAATGGTGTGGAGCGCCGAGAGCGCCGCGGTGCCCGCCAGTCCGCCGAGCGTCTGCGACAGCGAGAAGATGGCGATGAAGCTGACCATGTGGCCCGGGCCCGCGACCAGCGCCCGGATCATCCCCTCCATCAGCACCGGACCCATCGCATAGACTGCAGCGAAGGAGATGGCGGCCTGGGTCCAGGTGAGGTCGGATGGGCGCGACATGACGCCGGTCCGCGTGTCGGCGAAGGCCGCGATCGCGATGACCAGCAGCGCGAACAGGATCGGGCGGTTGAGGTCTGTGGGGTCGAGCCGGACCAGCGACAGCAGGACCCCGGCGACCGTGGCTCCGGCGAGCGCGAGATGATAGCCCGTCAGCTGCTCGTTGGCGTAGCCGAGCGCGGAGAACAGCCCGGTCGCGCCGAAGCTCTGTTCGGCGACGAGCACCCGGACGGCCGCTCCGGTGATCGCCATTGCGAGGATCCCGCGGCTCGACAGCCAGCGGACGTGGAGCATCGGATTGCGGCGATTGGCCTCGAGCAGCAGGCAGCCGCCGAGGCCGAGCACCGCCACGGCGAGGGCGATCGCAAGCCAGGGCGTGTCCCACCACTGAATGCGACCCTGGATGAGGAAGATCACCAGCGCGACCACGCCCGTCACGAACAGGAGGATGCTCGGCAGGTCGAGCCACTCGATCGTCTCGCGGCGCTGTCCCGGGGGAAGGCGGAAGATGGTGACCGCGCCAAGCGCCAGCAGCGACAGCGCGAACTGTAGCTGGAAGGCGTGGCCGATGTCGCCGTCGACGAGGAGTGCGGGCGAGATCGCCCGGGCAAGCGGGAAGGCGACCTGCGAAAGGCCGACCCCAAGCACCATCCCGCCGATCCGCTTGGCCGGGGGCAACCCCTGCATCAGATAATAGATCGACAGCGCCGACAGGCCGCTCGCGGCGATTCCCGCGACGGCCCGTGCCGCGAGCTCGGGCCCATAGCCGAGGTCGAGCAACTGGACGAAGTTGGCCGCGACCAGTCCGACCATGGCGTAGCGGACGAAGGGCTGGATCCCATATTCCTGCCGCATCCGGAGCAGCAGCATGCTCATGCAGGCGTAGGTCGAATAGAAGGCGACCGACAGCCAGCCGGCCTCGACCGGGGTCAGCGCCATCTCGCCCTGCAGCGCCGGGGTGTTCGCCAGCAGGAAGCCGTTCTGCGCGCCTCCGACCAGTCCGAGGAAGACGCCGATCAGCAGATAGGCGAGCCGGCGCGATGCCGGGTGGTCGGGCGTCGCGGGAGAGCCGGGAATGAGCGGCAGCTCGTGCGGACGGAAGATGTATCCGGTCCGCGGGTCCTGAAGCGGGGAAGTCTCAGCCACGCACTGTCACCGCTCGCAGCGCAGGACGTCCAGGGTCGTGCCGGGGCTGATCGGTAGCAGGAACGGGGTCACGGGCTCGGCCTTCGCAGCGGAATTGATCACGCACACGAGCGGCTGGCGGATCCTCTCACCGCCGGTTCACCCGAATCATCTACGAAGCCAAAGGTCAGTTGTTCCGGAGGCGGTCGAAAGCCTTGGCGAAGGAGATATCGCTCAGCCGGCCCCGAGCGGCACGGCGGCGGCGGCTTCGCGGCGGGTCGGACCGGTCAGCCGCATCGTCAGGAGCGCGCCCTCGTAGAGGAGCCACAGGGGCACCGCGAGCATGAACTGGCTGATGACGTCGGGAGGGGTCAGCACCGCGGAGATGGCGAAGGCGATGACGATCGCATAGCGCCGCTTGGCGGCGAGCTGTTCGCGGGTCACCAGCCCGATCCGCTGGGCGAGAACCAGCACCAGCGGGAGCAGGAAGGCGACTCCGAAGCCGAACAGGAAGCGGGTCACGAAGGACAGATAGTTGCCGACCCCCGGAAGGGCTTCGCGCTGGACGCCGCCGATGTTGCCCTCGAAGCCCAGCAGGAAGTGCAGCGCCCAGGGCATGGCGAGGAAGTAAGCGAAACAGGCGCCGCCCGCGAAGAACAATGGGGTGAGCAGGAGGAAGGGGAGAAGCGCCCTTTTCTCGGTGGCGTAGAGCCCCGGCGCGACGAACCGCCACGCCTGCATCGCGAACAGCGGAAAGCAGATCATCAGCGCGGCGAAGAGCGCGACCCTGACCTCCGCGAAGAAGGCCTCGAACACGTCGGTGTAGATGAGGCGCCCCTCGCCTGCGGCGAGGAGAGGGTGGACCAGGACGGCGAAGATCGGCTTGGCCATGGCGAAGCAGCCGAAGAAGGCGGCCACCAGCACCGCCACGCTTACCAGAAGGCGCTGGCGAAGTTCGGTCAGATGCTCGAACGCCTCGAGCTTTCCGGACGCGGTGGGGATCACGGCGCCGGCCGGTCCGTCACCACCGGCTCAGCCGCAGGGGTGCTGGCGGGCGGCCTCGGGGCGGGCCGCTCGGCCGCGGCCATCTCGGCACGCCACTTGGCGTCCATCTCGGCCAGCTCGGCTTCGCGTATCATCGTCTCAAGCCCGCCGGTGAAGTGACGCATATGGGCGCGGACCTTGGCGATCGCCCGTCCAAGCGTTCGGAGGGTTCCGGGAAGCTCCTTTGGACCGATGAAGATCAGCGCTGCGACCGCGATGACGAGCAGCTCGCTGCTGTCGATGCCGAACACCGGCTCAGCGCTGGACGGTGTCGCGGTGGGCGGCGTCGGGAGCGATCGGCGGCGCCGCTGCGCGATCGGAAAGGGCGGCCGAGGGCGGCGGGGCGGGGTCGTCGGCCATGCCCTGCTTAAAGCCCTTGAGGCCCTTGGCGACGTCACCCATCATGGTCGAGAAGCGATTGCCGCCGAACAGCAGCAAGATGACAAGGCCGAGTACGAGCCAGTGAATGAGGCTGAAGCTGCCCATCGTGCATGTTCCTTTGTAGCAGTGAGATCAGGAGAGGCTGTCGCCGGGCGGCAGCGCTCGGAGGTCGAGAATTTCGGAGATGCCGCGGGTGCCGCTGCGTCGATCGAGCTGGACCACCAGATCGATGACCGAGCGGGCGTAGGCCAGCGTGTCCTTGCGGGTGAGGCCGAGCCCGGCGTGCATCACCATCAGCCCGAGCTGCTCGAGCGCGCCGAGCGGGGTGTTGGCGTGGATGGTGCTGAACGAGCCGGGGTGGCCGGTGTTGATCGCCCGCAGGAAGCTGATCGCCTCGGTGCCCCTCAGCTCGCCGAGGACGATCCGGTCCGGCCTCAGGCGAAGCGTGGCCTGGAGGAGATCGTCGGTGGTGACCTGCGCCTCGCCAAGCTCGCCCTTGACCGCGACCAGTCCGAGGCTTGCCGGGCTGTGGAGCCGAATCTCGGGCGTGTCCTCGATCAGGATCACCCGTTCCTCGACCGGCACCTCGCGAAGGAGTGCGTTGAGGAAAGTGGTCTTGCCCGACGAAGTGCCGCCGCTGACGAGGATGGTGCGCTTCTGAAGCACCGCCTGGCGGAGATATTCGATCGGATCGGCGGCGGGCTCGACGCTGTCGGCAAGCGTCGCGCCGGCGCCCGGCACAGCGGCATAGGCCGAGAGCGGAAGATCGACGAGCCGGTGCCGGCGGATCGCCATCGCCCAGCCGCGACGTGTCGCGGGCGGTGCGATGAACTGGACTCGCGCACCATCGGGCAGAGTCGCGGAGAGGAGCGGGCGCTGGCGGCTGATGCCCTGGTGGGTGGAACGCGCGACCTGCTCGGCTAGGCGCCGGACGAGGACGTCGTCGACTTCGGGCGCCGCGACCCGCCGGAGGTGCATGTTGCCGGCTTGCTCGATCCACACCTCGCCCGAGGTATTGACGATGACCTCGGAGACATCGTCCTGCTCCAGCCACTTGCGGAACGGGCGAAGGTAGGCGTTGAGGTAGACGCCGCCGTCGGCGGAGGGAGAAGGGACCTCCGGCTCGACGACGGCGAGCGGGGAACTCACGATGACGAGACCCGCGAGAAATCGAGGTCGCGAGCGGTGAATACGCGGATCGGCTGGCCCTGGCGCACCTTGACCGTGGGCGAGATGCCCCCGCTCTGCTGCGCGGCGACGCCCGCCGCGCCGATCCCGCCGCCCGAGGCGAGAACCGACGCTCCGCCGGTGCCGATCGCGCTCGCCGCGCCGACCACCGACAGCAGCAGGGCCGATCCGAAGCGCTTGAAGAAGTGGCTGTCGACCTCGCCGGCAAGACCGCTCTGTCCGGCCTCGTCGGTCCCGGGCGAGGCGATCGCGACCGACACGCCGTCGGGACGGATCAGCCGCGACCAGAGGACGTAGGCACGGGTCTGACCCGAGGCGAGGCCGCTCTTATACTGGCCGATGAGGCGCGACGAACGCGGGATCAGCACCCGGCTTCCATCGAAACTGCGGACGTCCTGGCTCACCACCGCGCGGACAAAGCCGGGAAGATCGCTGTTGATGGCGGTCTCGAGCACGGCCGGGATCAGCGTGCCCTGACTGACGGTCGATGCCGGACTGGCCATCGGGCGAGCGGTCGCCGTGTCGGCGGCCGAGGCATCGGCACGGGCCGAGAATTCGTCGCCGCCGGCCGGGCGTCCGTTCGTTGCCGGTCCCGCGAGGGCGGCGGTGGGTGCCGCGGCGGCACCCGTGCCGAGCACCGGGCCCGACTCGTCGAACATCAGGGTCGGCGAGCGCAGGCGGTCGGCGAGGGGCGTTCCGCTCGCCACCGGTCCGGGCGAGGTCAACGGCATGCTCGACACATAGGGCTGCTGCGGCGAGCTGAAGACCAGCGATCCCCCGGCAGGCTGCGCGGCCCCGTTCATCGCGGCAAGCTGCTCGGCGGTCGGTGGCGGCACGATGGGAAGCGGCCCGTTCTGGGATGCAGCGGCAGGTGCGGTGCGGGTGACCGGCGCCTGCTGGATGTCGCGGCTGCTGCTCATCCCGAGGAAGGTGGCGAGGCCGAGCAGCACCGCGGCGCCTCCGCCGACCGCCATCGCCATGCCTTCCTTGCGCGAGGGCGGCATGGCGACCGCCGGATAGGCGAGCCGGCTGGCCTCGATCAGCGTGCCTTCGTCGAGGTCGCGGCGCGGATCGAAGGGGACGAGCTGGCCGCTCATCCCGACCGGCCGGATGTCCTCAGCGCGGACGCCGGTGCGGGTCTCAACGACGCCCATCACGAGCCTCCGTGGTGGCGGTCTTGACCATGGTCAGCCGGTTGCCGGTCGATTGCACGATCGCCGATTCCTTGCCGCGGCGAAGGATGATCCGGCGCGGAAGGCCGGCGATCACGATGAAGCCATTTTCCATCCGGTAGTCGACCGGGCCCTCGGTCCCGTCGGGGCCGGGAACCAGGACCGCCGGGAGCGGCGACGTCTCGGGCCAGCTGAGATAGACCGCCTTGCTGTCGTCGAACAATCGGGCGGGACGGAGCGACTTGGCTCCTTCGGCCTTCCACGCGAAGTTCAGCACCGGTGGCGGGGCCGGCGCCACGCTCGCGAGCGTGGCTCCTGGCAACGGCGATGGCGGCGCGGGCGGAGGCTGGATGGAACCCGGAGCGGGGAAGTCGGGATAGTCGAAGCTCAGCGTGTAGACCGGCTGCGTGCCGCGGGTCGCCTCAAGGTCGAACAGATAGGTGCGCTGGTCGGTGATGACCATGAGGTTGCTTCGCGCGCCGGCGATCAGCGGCTTGATGAAGAGGTAGTTGCCGCGCTTGTTCGGCGTCACCTGCCAGGCCGCGCTGTCGCCTACCGCGACATTCTCGATCCGCTCATCGGCGCCGAACCGGATCGAGCTCTGGTAGCCCGGCTTGGCGGCGAAGCGAACGACCTGATCGGGCGTGTACATCACCGAGCGAACCCGCGTGTCCGGCTGCGCCGAGGCCGTTCCGGCGATCAGCAGCAGCGGGAGGAGCGAGAGGTGGAACGACTTCATGGGACGGGCTTTCGGTTGGACAGCTTGGCAGGGGGAGGAGAGCGGAAGCGCGTGCCGACACCTTGCACGCGGCGGTCGACCGTCGGTGCTCGCGAGGAAGCGGGTTCCACGCCCTGGCCGCGGGTGGCGGCGGCGAGGATCGGGCCGCGGCGGTCGGATGCGGTAGGCGGAGTGCCCGCATCGTTGGCGGCGACGTGGGTCGCGCTGACGATTGCGCGAACCCGGTCGGACACGGGCGCGGAGCCCGAGGAGCCGCTCCGCTCCGCCGCCGGTGCGACGTCGGTGGAAGCGGCAAGGGCAGCGGCTGCGGCACTGCTTCCGGCCGCGCCGCGCCCGCCCTCGGCGGCATTGCTGCCGCCACCGATCCGCCAGCCGGCGACGATGGTGCTCGACACCTTGAGCACCAGCACCATCAACGCGACGTAGACCGACGCTCCGAGGAACATCGCGACCGCGGCCCGCATGGTGATGGCGCCGCCCGCGAGCTCCGCCACGACCGGCGCAAGGAGCACCAGCGCGGCGCCGCCGATCAGCACCGTGAATAGCGGCACCAGCGCGAACATCACCGCTCCCTTGAGCCAGCCGACGAACAGCCCGTGCGTGCCTCGGAACAGGGCGAAGACGATGAACACCGGGCCGACGGCGAGCAGCGCGGCAAGCGCGATCCGGGCGACCAGCAGCACGCCGACGGTGCCGAGCAGCAGGAGCATCGCGGCCATCCACAGAACGTCGGCGGCGGTCCAGCCGGCGGCCTGGGGCGGCGCCGGAGTGATCCCGTTCACCGCCGACACCGGGGCGGGCGTGGCTGCCACCTCGGCCGCATCGGCGACCGCCGTGAAGAGGGTGTCGAGCCGGGCCGCGAAGGCCGCGGTGGCGGAGCCCGGCTGATCGGTCACGATGGAGGCGATCTGGTCCGGCGCGCCCGTCAGCAGGGTCCAGACGACGCTCTGGTAGGCGACCCAGCTCGTCGCGAAGGTCAGGACCAGCCCGAGCATCATCATCCGCGGGGTCAGCATGCTGAGGCCGATCCGCGAACGCCCGGTGAGGAGGTTCACCGCGAGCAGGCCGATGTACAGCGTCAGCATCAGGGTCAGCGCCACGCCGAGCCGCCCGTCGGGGCCGAACAGGCGCCCGAACGCGCCGGCCGCCGCTTCGGCGGAAACACAGTCGACCGAGCGGAGCACCTCCGCGATGCCCGACGTCGCCGACGGCGCGATGGGCGGGCAGCCGCTCATTCGGCCGCTTCCAGCCACGGCATTCCGTCGTCGTCCGGCCCGAGCGGCCAGCGCGATCCGGTGAGATGCGGGTACCAGGCGGCGGGATGGTCGCCGTAGATCTCGCGCAGTCCGTCGAGGCGGCGAACGCTCGCTTCGCGCCCCGAAAGCACGGTCAACACTTCCGGCATCCCCGACAGGTCGAGCCGGACCACGACAGAGTGGTTGGCATGACGGACGAGGAAGCAGCGGCTTTGCACGGGCAGCGCACGGATCAGCTCGAGCTCATGCTCCGAGAGTCCGAAGCCGGTGCAATAATCCTCCGCCCGGGCCTTGGCATTGGGCATGAAGATGCCGGTCGCGGTCTGCTCGACGATCGCCGAGCTGATGCTGCTCTCGAGCGCGTCGCGCGCCGACTGGGTGCCGAATCCGACCAGCGCATTGCGCTTCCGGAGGGTCTTCAGCCAGTCGCGAATCCGACCGGTGAAGACCGGGTCGTCGAGCGCCTTCCAGCCCTCGTCGATCAGGATCAGCGCGGGCTCACCGCTCAGCCGCTCGTCGATCCGGTGGAACAGGTAGAGCATCGTCGGCGTGCGCAGGCGCGGGTTGTCGAGCAGCGCCGTCATGTCGAAGCCGACGAGCGTGCGGCTGAGATCGAGCTCGTCCTCGGCATTGTCGAACAGCCAGGCATGCTCGCCCGACCCGACCCACGGTCCCAGCCGCGAGACGAGGTCGCCCTCTTCGGGACGGCTGTTGCCGGCGAGGAGTTCGCGGAAGTGACGCAGTCGGCGGAAGGCCGGATCATGCTCGAAGCAGGCGTCCACCGCTTCCGCGATGATCCGCAGCTCCTGCCCCGAGGCGACCTGGAGCAGCACGCCCAGCCACTCGCGAAGGAAGGCGCGGTTGGTCGGCGTGTCGGGCAGATGGAGAGGGTTGAAGCCGGTCGCCTGGCCGGCGGACAGCCGTGCGTAATGGCCGTCCATGGCGCGCACGAAGATTTCGGCACCGCGATCCTTGTCGAAGATGACGGTGCGCGGCGCGAAGCGCTGGGCCTGCGCGGCGAGGAAATTCAGGACAACCGTCTTGCCCGACCCGGACGGCCCGATGACGGTGAAGTTGCCGAGGTCGTTCTCGTGGAAGTTGAAGTGGTAGGGCGTGGCGCTCGTGGTTTCGAACAGCGCCGCCGCCTCGCCCCAATGGTTGCCGTCCGCGCGGCCGAGCGGGAAGCCGTGGAGCGAGAGGAAGCTCGCGGCATTGGCGCTGCTTAGGAGCGCCCGCCGAACGATGAACTCCTCGTTCCCCGGGAACTGCGCCCAGAAGGAGGGCTCGAGGTTGACGTCCTCGCGGACCGCGATGGCGCCGAGGTCGGCAAGCGCCGCGCCAGCTTCGGCGACCGCTTCGTCGAGTGTCGCGAGGTCGCCGACCATCAGGCTGAGCGACAGATGATGGTCGCCGAAGGCGGAATGGCCGGCGGCAAGCGCGTCCTTGGCGCCGAGCATCTCGCGGCGCTCGGTGGTGGCTTCCTCGTCGGTCGATCTCAGCCGCCGGATCGCGAGGTCCATGCGCTCTTTGGCGATCTGCCGGTCGGCCGGCGCGAAGCTTTCCGTCAGGATGAGCGCGAGCGGCAGGCGCAGCAGCCCGTCGATCATTCCGGGACGGGTGGTGCCGGGATATTCCTTGATCGACAGCGTTCCGGCGAAGCCGCGTCCGGACGGACCGCGCCGCTCGAAGGCGTCAAGCCCGAAACTGACTCGCGAATAAGGGAGGTGATGGCCAAGGTCGATCTGCGGATCGGGCGCGAGCACCGGGCGCAGTTCACCGTTGAACAGCGCCGACAGCAGCTCGCACGGTTCCGAGCAGCGTCCGCCCGGGCCCTCGTAGCCGCCGAGCACCCGCGCGCCATAGTCGGCGAGCCCCGCGACGAGCGCGGTCGCCGCGGCATCGAGGTCGCGAAGCGCCTTGGGATCATGTTCCGCGGCGAGCCGCTTGCGCGACAGCTTGCGCGCGATCCGCTCGGGCCAGCCGGTCTTGCCGCGGGCAGGGCGCCTGATGATGGTCAGGAACTGGTCGTTGACGAACAGCTGCCGGCCACCCAGCCGGGCGCGCCACTCCTCGTCGAGGTGACGGGCGAAGGCAGGACCCTCGATTGCCGACAGCGAGGTCGAGATCGGCCGGCGAATGATGTGCCGATAGAGGATGAAGCGCGCGTCGAGCGTGCTCCGCAGGAGCATTTCGCGGACGCCCTGCGCATGGTTGAGCTCGTCCGCGTCGGCGGTCTCGAACGCCATTCCCGGCACGTGCAGGCAGCGCATCAGCGAGCCGTCGCGAAGCTCGACGGTGCGCTCGTCGAGGAGCCGTCGGTAGGGCAGGCGGTCGCCGGCACGCTGCTCCTTGCGAGCCCAGCCGGCGAGGCCTTTGGTGGTGGGTTGCCGTGAGGTCATGGCGCGTAGCTGTTGCAACCCCACTTCTTCCAGTTGGCGACCCGCGGGCATTTGCTGACCTTGGTCAGCCACAGGTCGAAAACCCTCGGTTCGCGCAGGCAGGCGACGTAGCCGATGCCATGCACCAGCAGCGCGATGGGAAGCGCGAGGAAGGAGCCGGTGATGAGAAAGGCCTCGGTCGTCACCGCGGCGTTGATGACGAAATAGTTGTAGGTGACGCCCGCGAACATCTGTGGCCTGGTCAGCGCGCGGAACACAGGATCACGGTTCAGGCTGGTCACGCCGCTATCCCGCTACCGATGCAGTCGCCCGGATCCCCGAAACGATCGCGGCCGAGCCGAACAGCACGAAGCAGCCGACGATCACCGTCGCACCGAAGCGCCAGTTCATCCGCCCGGTGAGCATCATGAAGCCGACCATGGCGACCGCGATCACCGCCACTGCGGTCGCGACGTTGCCGAGCAGCGTGCCCTGGAGCCAGGCGAGCGCCGACACGATCGGGCCGGACCCCTGCGGATCGGTCGTCTGCGCGAAGGCCGGCGAAGCCGCCATCATCAGGACCATCGCGGCATATGGAGAGGTGCTCTTCATCATTCCCTTCCTTGCTATTTCGTCGAGCCCGACAGGCGGTCGACGATCGACCGCACGTAGTTCTGGGTTTCCCTGATGCGCGGGATTCCGCTTGCCCGGAGCACGCGTCCGGGCCCGGCATTGTAGGCCGCCAGCGCGCGCTCGACGTCGCCGCCGAAGCGGTCCAGCTGCTGGCGAAGGTAGCGCGCGCCGCCGGCGAGATTGGCGGCCGGGTCGAGGGGATTGACCCCGAGGTCGCGAGCGGTTCCGGGCATCAGCTGCGCGAGCCCGATCGCGCCGACCGGCGAGCGGGCATTGTGGCGCCACCGGCTCTCCTGCCACACCACCGCCTCGAGCAGGGCGGGGCTGATCTGGTGCGTTTCCGCCACCTGCTCGACCAGCGCCGCATAGGCCACGGGAGCGGCGGACGGGGTGGTGAGGGTGATTGCTTCGGCCGGGAGCTCAAGCTCGCCCGCCAATTCGGGAAGCGCCGCGGCAAGCGCCTGGCCGGGCCGATCGGCGGCCTTGGTCAGCACCGTTCCGTCGGCGGCAAGCTCGATGACGTCGGCCCTCGCGGGCTGCGTCGCGGCAAGCGACAGACAGGCGAGAGCGGCGGCGATTTTCCATCGCCTGGCACCACTTGTCGGGTGGTCCCGTGCCGTTCTCGACCTGTGCATCATGCCCTCCGTTTCGTGCCGAAGGTGGCGTGTTGGCGTTCGATAGGTCAGCCGGCCGAACTCGTGTTGAGCGAGCCGTTGACGCCATTGGGGAAGAATCCGCCGCGCGGCACCGCGCCCGCGTTCAGATAGACGATGTTGAGGACATCGCCCGGAGTGCGGCTGTAGGCGATCGCGTCGGCGTCGGCCGGGACGATGTTCGATGCACCATTGGTGCCGCGAACGCCCTGGTCGTCGTCGATCGGATTGTCGAGCGCGTCGCGGGCATTGGAGATGCGCTCGGTCGCGTCGATGAGCGAGGGAAGGGCGACGCCCTTAGCATAAAGCACGGTCCGGACGAGCCCGGCGTGGTAGGCCTCGGCACCGAGGATGCCCGCCGCGGCCGACAGGAAGACCTCGCTCTTGAGCAGCGGAGAAGCACCCTTGTAGGCGGTGACCCCGACGTCCTCGAAGATGTAGGCACCGAGCAGGAAGTTCTCGTCGCTGGCATAGGGATCGAACGACTGACCCTGGGCGATGAGGCCGGCCGCGACCGCTGCCTGGGAGAAGGGTCCGGTCGGAGTCGCGCTGATGTCGATCGCTGGCTGGGCCACCGCTGCACTTCCGAGCGCAGTGCGAAGGAAGATGACGTGCTGACGCTCGTCGAGCGCGATCTCGTTGGCATACTGACGGACGACGGGATCGGTGAAGGCCACCGCCCGACCGCCGGTCACCGGACCCTGCGTGCCCGTCCCGGTCAGGAGGTTGGCCGGGAGGCCCGCGCCGGTCGCCGCGAAGCTGTAGAATTGCGCCTCGAGATATTCGAGGTTGAGCGCGAAGTTGAGGATATCGCCATCCGACAATCCGGTGGCCGGCGGCGGCGTGTTGGTGCCGGGATTGACGCTAAGCCCGTCGCCGCTTCCGCCCGGGTCGCAGGCGCCGAGCGCCGTCGCTCCGGCCACGGCTGCCGAAATGCCGGCGAACTTCAGAAAGGCTCGGCGCTGTTCACGGCGAGCCGCCTGGCGCTCACACACTTCGGCAATGAGATCATGCTGGTTCATGAGACCGCTTTCCTGTCTGGAGTTCTTAGCCGGCGCTGCTGACGGTGATGGCGCCATTGACCCCGTTGGGGAAAAAGCCGCCGCGCGGGACCGCGCCCGGGTTGAGGTAGACGATGTTGAGCACGTCACCCGTGGTACGGCCGAACACCAGGGCGTTCTGGTCGGTCGGAACGATGTTGCTGGCGTTGCCGATCGGGGCGATGCCCTGATCCATGTCCATCGGATTATCGAGCGAGTCCCGTGCCGCCGAGATCCGCTCGGTGGCATCGATCAGCGACGGGGTCGCGATGCCCTTGCGGAACAGCGTCGTGCGGACGATCGCCGCATGATAGGCCTCGACCGCGAGGATGCCTGCGGCGGCCTCGGTGAAGGTCTTGTTGGCGAGCAGCGGAGCGGCACCCTTGTAGGCGGTCACCCCGACGTCCTCGAAGATGAAGGCGCCGAGGAGGAAGTTCTCGTCGCTGGCGTAGGGGTCGAAGCTCTGCCCCGCGCCGATCAGACCGGCCGCGCGGGCAGCGGTCGAGAAGGCGCCATTGGGATCGGTGCCGATGTCGATCGCCGGCTGCGCCACCGCGGCTGCTCCAAGCGCGCGGCGCAGGAAGTTGACGTGGGCGATCTCATCCTGGGCGATCTCGCGGGCATATTGCGCCACCAGCGGATCGGTGAAGTTGACCTGGCGGCCGCCGGTGACGGCGCCCTGCGTCCCGGTGCCGGTCAGGCTGCTGTTCGGCAGTCCGGTCCCAAACACCGCGTAGGAGTAGAATTGCGCCTCGAGATACTCGAGGTTCAGCGCGAAATTGAGGATGTCCGCATCGGACACCGTCTGGGCGAACGCCCGCGAACTCATGGTCGCAGCGGCGACGCCAATTCCAGCGGCGTAAACGCCCAGAGATTGCACGAAGGCACGTCGATCATCTCGCCGTTGTGCTCGAGCTTCCAGTAGTTCGAGCATCATGTCGTCGGCCATTGCACGCCTCCGCTTGGGTTGTCGGGAATGCGGCGAATGTCCTGAGTATTGAGGGGTTTGCCAAGGGCGTTTGCCCTCCGGTACGCGCCCGTACCTTCGCTTGCGCCGCGAAATGAACGACGCAGCTTGGTTCCAGGGACGCGCAAAAAAAAGTTCTTCAACCGGGCATCCGCACCATCGCTGGTTCCGTAGCTGCAGGCGGAGGTCGCGTGCTGCTACAGTGGACGAAAGAAGCGACGCATGCCGAGCCGGCGCTGCGTTTCAGAGGGCTGTTGTCCCGCTTGAGTGCGCCTGATCAAAGCGCGCTTCGCCCGCACTTCGAGGTCGTCGAAGTGACTCGCGGAATGAGGTTGCTCGAGGTCGGCGATGACGGCGGCCACGTCTTCTTCCCGCAGGGGCCGCTGGTCTCGGTCGGGCAGGGCAACAAGGTCGAGGTCGCGCTGGTCGGGTGCGAGGGCCTGGTCGGCTGGCCGGCGCTCGTCGGCTGCTCCCTGTCGCCGTTCGAGGCGACGATTTGCTGCCGTGACGGCTTCGTTCTCAGGATTCGCGCGGCCGACCTCTGCATGGTGGCCGCGACCCGGCCCGCGATCGGCCTGCTGCTTTCCTGCTTCATCAATGCGGTCGGACTGCAGATGGCCGAGACGATCGGCGCCGCGGTGTCGCATCGCCTCGAGCTTCGGCTTGCCCGCTGGATGCTGCTTCGACACGACCGGCTGAGCGGCGACGAGATCGCCGTCCAGC
Source organism: Sphingomonas swuensis (assembly GCF_039538045.1). Lineage (NCBI taxonomy): Bacteria > Pseudomonadati > Pseudomonadota > Alphaproteobacteria > Sphingomonadales > Sphingomonadaceae > Sphingomonas > Sphingomonas swuensis. Next base: position 1,057,671 of record NZ_BAABBQ010000001.1, read on the forward strand.
ACGACAGCATCGCCGCCAATCTCGGAACGCGGCGGGCCAGCGTCACCGACACGCTTCATCTGCTGGAAGGCGCCGGGCATGTCCGCGGGCATCGCGGGCGGATCATCGTGCGCGACCGGGCCGGCCTCGAGCTCGTCGCCGGCGGGCGCTACGGCGCCTCCGAGGGCTTCTACCGGTCGGTGATCGGCGCGTTCGACAAGCCCGTTTCGATGGGCCTCGACGTCCCTTTGAGGCTCTAGCCCGGGACCGCACGAGAAAAGGGGCCGCGCCATCGGCACGGCCCCTTCTTGTCGCGCGCTGCCAGATCAGCCGCGGACGGGTGCGGGCGGCGGCGGTGGCGGTGGGGGTGGCGGGACCGGACAGACGTCCGTCGCCAGGACCACCGAGCCGTCGGGGCACGTCTGGGTCGCCGGGGGTGGCGGCGGAGGCGGGGGAGGCGGCGGGGGCGGAGGAGGCGGTGGCGGCGGGGCCATCTCGCGGCCGCCGAAGTTGAAGATCAGGCTGGCCAGCAGCGAGTGGCTGCGGAACTTGTCGTCGACGCCGGTGAACAGCGCCGCATTGGTGGTCTGGTCGACGATCGTCGGGGTCGACGGATTGATGACGAAGCGGTTGGCGTTGCCGTTGATGACCACCTCGCTGTCATCGACGAGGTCGAGGCTGCGGGTCTGGAAGTAGCGATATTTGAGGCCGATATCGATATTGTCGCTGACCGCATAACGCGCGCCGGCGATCAGCTGGTAGGCCCAGACATTGTCGCGGCTCCCGGCGAAGCGGACCCGGGCCCGCCCGGCACCGCCACCGGCGTAGAAGGAGAGGCCGCCTTCGTTGCCGAAATCAAGCAGCGCGTTGAGCATTGCCGACTGGATCGTTGCGCGGCCGTCGAGGTCGAAGTCCGACGCGGTCAGCGCACGCAGGCCGGGCGAACCGGGGTCGGGCACCGCGGACGGACGGTTGAGCGCGGTGTTGAGGCCCGAGACGAAGCCGTCGCTTATCTGGAAGCTGTCGAGCTTCGCCCGCTTGTACCCGAGCTCGCCCTCGAGCCGGATCAGCCCGAAGTCATAGCCGAGGATCGCGTCGAGGTCGGTACCGCGCCGATAGTCGATGTTCAGCGCGTTGGCGAAGCTCGAATCGGCCGGGCCGGCCGGCGCGGTCGGCGAGGCTGGCGTCTGCGTCGTCGTGAAGTCGACGGCGATGTTGCCATCCTGCTTCTTGGGGAAGAGGATTCCTCCCTCGATGCCGATGTAGGGCTGCCCGTCACGGGCGCTTGCGGGGGCGGCGACGGCAAGGCTTGCCGTGGCCAGAAGGAAGAGCTTGCGCATGTCGTCTCCTGTTCGCGTGACGACAAGTGTCTGCACAAGTACGGCTTTTGCCAAGCGCGCTTCGCATCCGGTACGCCCCCGTACCTTGGCCGTGGGCCCAAATGGGCGAACTAAGATTGGTTCCGCGCGACGCGTGAGGCGCGTCGCTTTTCGGGGCGGTGTTGCACTTCGCGCCGCTGCGCCGGCTCCGCGACCGCGCGGCACGCTCTCGTCAGGAAAATGGAGGCCCGAGCCGGAATCGAACCGGCGTGCAAGGATTTGCAGTCCTCTGCGTCACCACTCCGCCATCGGGCCTCGAAGCGGTCCGGCCCCTAGACCGAACCGCTCACCACCTGTCAATCGTTCTCGCCACTTACTTGCCGTCCGAACGGCCGGTCGGCGCCGGCGTACCCTTGACGACCTTGATCCGGTACGCGGTCGGGCCAGTGAGGAAGCGCTTGGCCGCGGCCTGGATCTGCGCCGGTGTCACGGCCTTCAGGTCGCTCTGCTGGGTGCGGATGCTCTCCAGTTGCAGCGGCTTGTCGGCGACGTCGGCGAGCGCACCCAACCAGAAGCTATTGCCGTCGCGCGCCCGCTCGATCGCGGCCAGGGTCGGGCGCCGGGCGCGGTTGAGCTCGTCCTCGTCGACCGGCTTGGCGGCGAGGTCGGCGGCAATCTCCTGCGCTTCGGCGAAGAAGCTGTCGAGCTTGGCCGGCGGCGCTTCGATCTGCGCAGCGAGATAGCCGTAGGTCGGCCAGGTCGACGAGGCGGCATGACCGGCACCGGGCGAATAGCTCACCCCCTCGGCCTCGCGCAGCCGGTCGGTAAGGCGCAACTGGAAGACCGATCCCAGCAGGGTCAGCGTCCGGGCGAGCTGGCGGGTCTCGGCCGAATAGCCGGTGGTCGGCCAGGCGATGAAGCCCACCGCCTGATCGTCGCGGCCCTTGTGGTAGAGGATGGTGGGCGCCGCGTTCGCCGCGGGGAAGCGCATCGCCCCGGCGCTTCGGCGGGTGGCGGCACGCGGCGGCAACGCGCCAAAGGTCGCCGCGACTTCGGCGATCGCCCGCTCGACGCTGATGTCGCCCACCATGACGACCTCGACCGGCCCGCTGCGCAGCGCCGGTTCGAGCAGGGCACGGCCGTCGGCGATGCTGCTGGCGCGCATCGCGGCGCGATTGGGAAGCTCCCAGCGCCTGTCACCCGATCGCAGGAGCAGCCCCGAATCGCGCTGGAGAATGCCGCCCGGCGAGCTTTCCAGCCGGTCGTGGATCGAGCCTGCGGTCGATTTCAGCCGCTCCCAGCCGAGCGGCCGCCATGCGGCATCGGTCATGTAGGCGGCGAGCAGCTGCAGCTCGGTCGTCAGATCCTCGGGCCGGGTCCCGCCCGACAGCACGAAGCGCTCGTCGTCGAGGCCGAGGTTGGCGCCGACCAGCTTGCCGGTGAGAGAGCGATTGATCTGGTCGGCATCCAGCCTGGTCGTGCCACCGAAGGTCAGCCCGGGGCCGAGCGCCCATTCGGGGCTGACCCGATCGGGCGCCATCGCCAGTCGCCCGTCGCCGAAGCGGACGTTGACCAGCACTTCCTCCTTGCGGGTCTGGCTCGGTCGGACGGTCAGCCGGACCCCGTTGGCGAAGCGGACGAGGGTGGTGCCGATGTCGGCGATCTCGCGCCGCTCGACGACGGCGCCGGGGGTGCCGAACTTCTCGTAGGGCCAGGCGACCCGCGCCTGAGCGACCGGGGCGGCGACCGCCACCTTGCGCGAGGCCTCGTAGGCGGCGAGCAGGGCAGGGCGCCCGCCCGGAAGCGGCTTGGGCAGGGTCAGATAGACGAGCGGGCCCGAGCCGACGAACAGCCGACGGATCGCGGCGTTGACGCGCTGCGGGGTCAGCCCCTGCACCGTGCTCTCGAACAATGCCAGCCGATCGGCCGGGGCGGTCGCGACATTATTGCCGTCGATCGCCGCGACGACGCTTTCGGCGAGCGCCGGGCTCGAGCGGGTCGCCGAAGCCGCAAGGCTGGCCTTGAGCGCGGCGCGCGACCCGGTCGTCTCGCGCTCGATCTCGTCGGCGGTGACTCCATAGGTCACCAGCCGGCGCTGCTCCTGCTCTAGCGTCCGAAGCGCGCTCAGCCAGCGGCCGTTGCGGGCGATCGCCGAAAGTCCGCTAGTCTCGGCTGTGTTCTCGAACTCGGAGACGTCCATCCGCGCGCTGACGAAGGGCGGGTCGCCGTCGCCCTGGGCGAGCTTCTCGAGCCGCCGGTTGAGCACGGCGGTGGCGATCTGCTCGTCGAATTCGCGCACCCGCCGAGCGGCGCTGTCGGGCTCTGTGTCGGCCGGACGGACCCAGGCAAGGCGGACCATCGCGGCGATCGAGGGATCGACATAGATGCTGGCGGCGCTCGCCCGAGTGAGCGGACGGCCCTCGTCGGCTGGGGTGCCGGCAGGTCCGACCCCGCGCCAGTCGCCGAACTGCGAGGCGATCCGCCGCTCGACCTCGCCCGGGTCGATGTCGCCGACTACCACAAGGGTCGCCCGCTCGGGCCGGTACCATGCGCGATAGAAGTCGATCATCCGCTGCGGCGGCGCGGTCCGGATCACCTCGGTGGTGCCGATCGGAAGCCGGTTCGGAAGCAGCTGCCCGGGAAACAGCCAGGCGAGCTCGTCGGTCAGCTGGCGGAAGGCGGGGGAGGCCCGGGTGCGCTCCTCCGACAGCACGATGCCACGTTCGCGGTCGATCGCGGCGGCATCGAGCTTCGCCCGGCCGGCGATCTCGCGGAGCAGGAAGAAGGCCTCGTCGAGCGTCTCCTTGTCGGTCTGCGGAAGGTCGAGCTTGAACACCGTCTGGCTGAAGTCGGTCGAGGCGTTGGTATCGGGGCCGAAGCGCAGGCCGTGACGCTCGAGCCTTTTCACGAAGTCGCCTTCGGGCACGTTCTCGGTGCCGTTCAACACCATATGCTCGAGGAAGTGGGCGAGCCCGCGCTGGTCCTCGGCCTCGTTCAGCGAGCCGGTGTCGATCCGCAGCCGCAGCGACGCCTGGCCCGGCGGGGTCTTCCCCTTGCGAATGACGAAGCGCATCCCGTTGGGCAGCGTGCCGAGCCTGAGCTCGGGATCGACTCGCAGTCCTTCCCCGCTCATCCAGGCCGATCCGGACGGGGCGGGCACCGGCTGCGCCGCGCTGGCGAGGGTGGTGGTGCCGAGCAGGACCAGCGCGCAAGCGGCGCCGCACAACATCTTAGTCAACAGTTCTCGCCCAATCATCACAATGGCTTACTTCCCCCGGCTTAGAGCCGAAGCACTTTGCCTGCCAAGCCGCCGGCCACTCGGATCGACCTTGCGGCGGCCCCGCTCGACGAACGGTCGGGTCCTTGCTTGGCGTGGGGGTCCGGCATCATTACATGGGCGGTTGAAAACGAAGCTGTCTTAGTGCAATAAAACAGCTCCCAATTGTAAGGATCGAGAATGGATTTCGCCGCTGCCCGCCGAGCGATGGTCGACAGCCAGCTTCGCCCGTCGGCGGTGACCGATCCGCTGGTGGTCGCCGCGATGGCTACCGTGGCCCGCGAGGACTTCGTTCCCGCCTCGGCGCGTGCGATCGCCTACATCGACCGGATCGTTCCGCTGAGCGCCGGGCGCGGGCTGAGCCCGGCCGCCGCGACCGGACGGATGCTGGTCGAGCTCGAGCCGCATCCCCGCGAGCGCGCGCTCGTGGTCGGTGCGGGCAGCGGTTACAGCGCTGCCGTCCTGGCCGAGATGGGCCTCGCCGTGGTCGCGCTGGAAAGCGACCCCGAGCTCCTTGCCGCGCTCCGCAACGTCGATGGCATCAGCGTCGTCGAGGGAGCGCTAGAGACGGGCGCGCCTAGCGAGGCGCCGTTCGACATCATCCTGGTGGACGGCCAGATCGAGGACCTGCCCGAGGCGTTGGTCGACCAGCTCCGGACCGGCGGACGGCTCGCCGTCTGCATGGCCGACAAGGGCGTCGGCCGGCTGATGGCCGGGACCCGCTCGGTCCACGGCTTCGGGCTCAAGTCGTTCGCCGATGCCAGCATGGCGCCGCTGCCGGGTTTCGCGCGGCCCCGCGTCTTCACCTTCTAGCTCCGGAGTATCTGACCTTGCCACGTCTTCTCGCCTGCACGGCGATCGCCGCCCTGGTGCTGGCCAGCCCGGCCGCGGCGGATACGCTGCGCGAGGCCCTGGTCTCGACCTACCAGAGCAACCCGACCCTCAACGCGCAGCGTGAAGGCCTCCGCTCGACCGACGCGACCGTTGCCATCGCCCGTGCCGGCGGCCGGCCGCAGGTCTCGGGCGTGGTCGGGGTCAACCGCGACCTCACCCGCTCGGGCGTGCTCGACACCGGCCGGAGCAAGGGACCGACCATCTCGGGCGGGCTCGACCTCAGCCTTCCGATCTTCCAGGGCGGCCGGGTCCGCAACGCGGTCAACGCGGCGCGCACCCGGGTCGAGGCCGGCCGGGCCACGCTCCGCGCGGTCGAGGGTGACGTCTTCACCGACGCGGTCGCCTCCTACATGGACGTGATCCGCGACCGCGCGATCGTCGAACTCAACCAGAACCAGATTCGCGTGCTCACCACCAACCTCGAGGCGACCCGCGACCGCTTCGAGATTGGCGACGTGACCCGCACCGACGTCGCGCAGAGCGAATCGCGCCTCAGCCTCCAGCGCGCCCAGCTCGCCACGGCCGAAGCTCGGCTGGCGACCAGCGAGGAAACCTACCGGCGGATCGTCGGCCGGGCGCCGGGCGTGCTCGCCCCGCCGCCGCCCTTGCCGCCGCTCCCCGCCACCGCCGAGGAAGCGGTGCGCATCGCCATCGTTCAGAACCCCGACGTCATCGCGGTCGTCCGCCAGGCCGAGGCGGCCGGGCTCGACGTCCGCACCGCGCGTGCCGACCGGCTCCCGACCGTCTCGGGCGTGGTCAGCGGCGACTATGTGAATACGGTCAGCGGTGACAGCGGCGGCTTCCCGCGCGCCGGCACCCAGACCAGCATCGGCGTCAACACCCGCATCCCGATCTACCAGGGCGGTCTTCCCTCGGCGCGGATCCGCCAGGCGCAGGCGATCGAGGGGCAGCTCCTCGAGCAGACCATCGGAACCGAGCGCGCGGTCGTCGCCGCGACCCGCTCTGCCTTCGCCAGCGTCACCGCCACCCAGCGCGCCATCCAGTCGAACGAGGTCGCGGTCTCGGCCGCCAGCCTCGCGCTCGAGGGCGCCCGCGCCGAGCGCAGCGTCGGCACCCGGACCGTGCTCGACGTACTCAACGCCGAGCAGGAGCTTCTGAACGCGCAGGTCCAGCTGGTGACCGCGCGTCGTGACCAATATGTCGCCGGCTTCCAGCTTCTGAATGCGATGGGCCAGGCCGAGGCCGACGACCTCGGGCTTGACGGCGGGCCGCTCTACGATCCGACCGGCAATTATCGCCGGGTCAACGGAAGCTGGAACGACTGGGCCGGCGAGCGGCAGCATGAGCCGCGCTCGACCCGTACCGTCACCCCGGCCGAACAGCCGGTGGCGACGACGACAGGGGTGGCAAGCCCGCCGCGTTGAGGGTAGCGTTGACGTCATGCCAGCGCGCGAACCCTCGATGGAAGACATCCTCGCCTCGATCAAGAAAGTGATCGCGGAAGAGAAGGAGCTGCGCGGAAGCGGGCAGGTGACCGTTCCGGCCCCCCATGTCGTGCCCGACGAGTCCGACGAGGAGTTCGATGGCGACGTCCCGGCGGACGCGACGGACAGCGCCGCGGAAGAGGTGCTCGAACTCGACGAGGTGATGGTCGAGGAGCTGGTGCTCCCGCCGGTCGATCTCGGTCCGCCGCTGGTCAGCGAGGATGCCGCCGCGGCGACCCGCGCCCGGCTCGAGACGCTCGCCGCGACCGCCGCCGCCGCGCCGCCGCCGCCCGCGATCAATCCGCTGGAGCAGGTCGTCCGCGACATGCTCCGCCCGGTGCTCAAGGAATGGCTCGACCAGCATCTCCCGGCGATCGTCGACGAGCATGTGAAGCGCGAAGTCGCGCGGATCACCGGGCAGCCGCTCTAGCACTGCACCCACTTGCGGTTCATCGCCGCGCTGCTACCCCTCGGCGATGATCAAGCGCACCCTGCTGCTGGCGGCCGCTGCCGCCGTCCTCGCCCCCTCGGTCGCCGCCGCCAGGCCGATGACCGCCACCGACATGCACATGATGCGCCGCTTGGGCGCGCCCGAGGTCTCGCCCGACGGGCGCACCGCCGTCTTCACCTTGTCGACCACCGACCTTGCCAAGAACCGCCGCAACAACGTCCTCCACAGCCTCGACCTGACCCGTAACGGTGCCGCGCCGCAGCCGGTCGCCGGCGCCGAGGGCGCGCATGATGCGGTGTTCGGGCCCGACGGTGCGCTCTACTTCCTCAAGGGGGTCGGCGAGCGTGACCAGCTCCATCGCATGCCGATCGGCGGCACCGCGCAGGTGATGAGCGACTTCGGCGCCGACATCTCTGGCTTCAAGCTCAGCCCCGATGGCCGCCGGGTCCTCGTCTGGGCCGACCAGCGCGATTGCCCCGACCTCGCCTGCGCCGCGACCACCTTCGCCGCCAAGGAGCCGGGTTCGGCCCGCATCTACGACCAGCTGTTCGTCCGTCACTGGGACACCTGGTCGGAGCCCGGGACCAAGAGCCGAATCTACACCTTCGACATCGCGGGCGGGAAGCTGCAGGGCTTCGGCACGCGGGTGACCGGAAGCCTGGTCGGCGACACCCCGTCCAAGCCGTTCGGCGGCGGCGAGGAGATCGACTGGTCGAAGGACGGCCGCACGGTCTTCTTCGCACTCCGCGAGGCCGGCCGGATCGAGCCGACCTCGACCAACCTCGACGTCTTCGCGGCACCCGCCGACGGCTCGGGCGAGCCGACCAACCTCACGCCCGACAATGACGGCACAGACACGCTGCCGACCGTCTCGCCCGATGGGCGCACGCTCGCTTATGTGTCGATGGCCCGCGCCGGCTACGAGGCCGACCGCCAGGTCCTCAAGCTGCGCGACCTCGCCAGCGGCCGCGTGACCGCGCTGACGCAGGGCTGGGACCGCTCGGTCGGCTCGATCGCTTGGGCGCCCGACGGCCGCTCGATCCTCGTCACCGCCGAGGACACGCTCGAAGGGCCGGTATTCCGGGTCGACGTTCGCAGCGGCAAGGTCACCCGCCTCACTGCCGAGGGCCATGCCGGCAACGTCCATGCGCTGCCGAACGGCGGGGTGCTCTACACCTCGAACAGCATCCAGGCGCCCGACGACCTCTACCTGATCCGTGGTCGCGCCAGGCCGGTGCAGCTCACCGCGGTCAACAAGGCGCTGCTGGCCGAGCTCGACCCCATCACCGTCGAGCGTTTCAGCTTCGCCGGCGCCAATGGCGACAAGGTCTGGGGGATCAAGGTCAAGCCGGTCACCAGCAAGACGCTGCCGATCGCCTTCGTCGTCCACGGCGGGCCGCAGGGCAGCTTCGGCAATGGCTGGTCCTACCGCTGGAACCCGCGGGCCTTCGCCTCCCTGGGCTCGGGCATGGGCGTGGTCAGCGTCGATTTTCACGGCTCCACCGGATACGGCCAGGCCTTCACCGACTCGATCCGCAACGACTGGGGCGGCAAGCCGCTCGAGGACCTCAAGCTCGGCCTCGCCTACGCCACCGCCAACGACCGCCAGCTCCAGGCCGACAATGCCTGCGCTTTGGGCGCGAGCTACGGCGGCTACATGATGAACTGGATCGCCGGCCAGTGGTCCGATCGGTTCAAGTGCCTCGTCCAGCATGACGGCGTGTTCGACGCCCGCGCCATGGCCTACGAAACCGAGGAACTGTGGTTCGACGAGTGGGAGCATGGCGGCAAGACCTATTATGAGGATCCGGCCGCGTTCGAGCGCTGGAATCCGGTCAATCATGTCGCCAAGTGGAAGACCCCGATGCTGGTGATCACCGGCGAGAAGGACTTCCGCATCCCCTATACGCAGGGGCTTGCCTCCTTCACCGCGCTCCAGCGGCGCAACATTCCCTCCAAACTGGTGGTGTTCCCCGACGAGAACCACTGGGTCCTCAAGCCGCAGAACTCGATCCAGTGGTATCGCGAGGTCGAGCGCTGGGTCGGTCGTTGGACGGGCAGCCAGCCGGCGCAATAGCAGGCGGGTTGTGCGGTGCAGCAGGGGTGGGCTAACCGCCCCTGCATGACCGACCTGCCGAAGACCTTCGAACCGGGCCCGATCGAGGCCCGCTGGTATGCCCATTGGGAAGCGACCGGCCAGTTCCGCCCCGAGCGGAAGGACGCCGAGCCCTTCACCATCGTCATGCCGCCGCCCAACGTCACCGGCAGCCTCCACATCGGCCACGCGCTCGACAACACGCTGCAGGACGTGCTCGTCCGCCGCGCGCGGATGCAGGGCAAGGACGCCTTGTGGGTGGTCGGCACCGACCATGCCGGGATTGCGACGCAGATGGTGGTCGAGCGGCAGCTCGGCGAGCGCCAGCAGAAGCGCACCGACTTCAGCCGCGATGATTTCGTCGCCAAGGTGTGGGAGTGGAAGGCCGAAAGCGGTGGCCAGATCACCCGCCAGCTCCGCCGGCTGGGCGCCTCGTGCGACTGGGCCAACGAGCGCTTCACCATGGACGAGGGCTTCTCGGCCGCGGTCACCCGCGTGTTCGTCGAGCTCCACAAGCGCGGCCGCATCTATCGCGACAAGCGGCTGGTGAACTGGGACCCCAAGTTCCAGACCGCCATCTCCGACCTCGAGGTCGAGACCCGCGAGCAGGCCGGCAAGTTCTGGACCCTGCGCTACCCGCTCGCCGATGGTAGCGGCCATATCGAGGTCGCCACCACCCGGCCCGAGACGATGCTCGCGGACATGGCGGTCGCGGTCCACCCCGAGGACGCGCGCTACGCCGCGCTGGTCGGCAAGCAGATCAGGCTTCCGATCACCGGTCGGCTGATCCCGATTGTCGCCGACGAGCATGCCGATCCCGAGCTTGGGTCGGGCGCGGTCAAGGTCACGCCGGGGCACGACTTCAACGACTTCGAGGTCGGCAAGCGCGCGGGGATCAGGCCCGCCGACATGCTCAACATGCTCGATGCCTCGGCCCACATCTGCCAGACCGCCGACGGGCTGATTCCGGAAGAGATGCTCGGGCTTGAGCGGTTCGAGGCGCGCCGCCGCGTGGTCGAGCGGCTCGAGGCCGACGGCGTGCTGGTCAAGGTCGAGGACCGCACCATCGCCACCCCGCTGGGGGACCGCTCGGGCGTGGTGATCGAGCCATGGCTGACCGACCAATGGTATGTCGACGTGAAGCCCTTGGCCGAACGCGTCGTTGCCGCGACCCGTGCGGGCGAGATCAAGGTCGTTCCCGACAGCTGGTCCAAGACCTGGTTCAACTGGCTCGAAGGCATCCAGCCCTGGTGCGTGTCGCGCCAGCTCTGGTGGGGCCACCGAATCCCGGCCTGGTATGACGAGGCCGGCGAGCCGTTCGTCGCGATGACCCTCGAGGAAGCGCAGGCGCAGGCCGGCGACGACCGCCCGCTCCGCCAGGACGAGGACGTCCTCGACACCTGGTTCTCGTCGGCGTTGTGGCCCTTCGCGACGCTCGGCTGGCCCGGGAACGAGGCCGAGGTCGCCCGTCACTATCCGAACGACGTCCTGATCTCGGGCTTCGACATCCTGTTCTTCTGGGACGCCCGCATGGCGATGCAGGGGCTTGAATTCATGGACGAGGTGCCGTGGAGCACGCTCTACCTCCATGGCCTCGTCCGCGACTCGGCCGGCCAGAAGATGTCGAAGTCCAAGGGCAACACCGTCGACCCTCTGGGCCTCATCGACAAATATGGCGCCGACGCGCTGCGCTTCACCATGGCGGCGATGGAAAGCCAGGGCCGCGACATCAAGCTCGATGAAAAGCGCGTCGAGGGCTATCGCAACTTCGCGACCAAGCTGTGGAACGCCGCTCGCTTCCTGCAGATGAACGGGGTGGGCGCCTCGACCTCGATCGAAGCGCCGAACGCCACCCTGCCGGTCAACCGCTGGATCATCGGCGAGGTCGTCGAGACGCTGACGAAGCTCAACCGCGCCTTCGCCGAATATCGCTTCGACGGCATGGCCGACGCCATCTACCACTTCACCTGGGGCAGTTTCTGCGACTGGTATGTCGAGCTGGTGAAGGGCGCCTGGGACAAGGAAACCAAGGCGGTCGCGGCCTGGGCGTTCGACCAGATCCTCGTCATGCTCCACCCCTTCATGCCCTTCATCACCGAGGAGCTGTGGCATGCGATGGGCGAGCGGCCCTACGACCTGATCCTCGCCAGGTGGCCGGAGCCGAAGGCCAGCGTCGATGCCACGGCGAAGGCCGAGATCGACGGGCTGGTCGAGGTCGTGGCAGGCGTCCGCACGCTCCGCGCCGAATTGAACGTGCCCTGGACCGCCAGCCTCGTGCCGCACGTCATCGGCGGTGGCCCCGAGCTGATCGAGCGGCTCACCCGCGGCGCTGCGACGCTGGCGCGCATGGCCAAGGTCGAGGCACCGGTCGAGGCCGACGCGGCTCCGGCAGGCTCGGCGCAGATCGTGGCGGGCGGGGCGACCATCGCCTTCCCGCTCGGAGACGCAATCGATCTCGACGCCGAGAAGGCGCGGCTGACCAAGGCGGTCGAGGCGGCGGCGAAGGAGCGCGACAGCCTTGCCGCGCGGCTCGGCAACCCGGCCTTCGCCGAGCGCGCCAAGCCCGAGGCGGTCGCCAAGGCGCGCGCCGACCACGATGCCCGCGCCGCCGAGGCCGAGCGGCTCCAGGCGGCACTGGCGCGGCTCGGCTAGAAGCTCACCGCTTCAGCATCGCCGCGGCCATTCGCCGCGCGAGCTTGCCCCAGGGCGGCCCGAGCTTCTCGAAGGCGATGAACCCGCCCGCCTTGTAGACCCCGCGCGCGTGGCTGAAGCGCTTGAAGCCCTCGAGCCCGTGATAGGCGCCGATCCCGCTCGGTCCCACGCCGCCGAAGGGCAGGCTCTCCTGCGCGATGTGGAGCAGGGTGCCGTTGACCGTCGCGCCGCCCGACACCGTTCGGCCGAGCACATGCGCCTGCGTCCCCGCGTCCTTGCTGAAGCAGTAGAGCGCGAGCGGGCGATCGCGGCCGTTGACGAAGGCGATGGCGTCGTCGAGCCGCTCGTAGGGAACGATCGGCAGCACGGGACCGAAGATCTCCTCGGCGTCGAGGATCGTTTCCTCGGTCGGCCCTAGGACGATGGTCGGCGCGACCTTGCCCGCCTTGGTCGCGGCTTTCTCGCCATGGCTGAGGATCCGGGCGCCGCTCGCCTTCGCCTTGTCGATCGCGTCGGTCAGCCGCTGGCGGTGCCGCTCGCTGATCACCCCCGAATAGTCGGCGTCGCTCGCCGGGTCGGGATAGGCGCGCCTGACCTCGGCGAGCAGCGCGTCGGCCAGCGCCTCGGCCTTGGCCTTGGGCACCAGCACATAGTCGGGCGCGATGCAGGTCTGGCCGGCGTTGAGGAACTTGCCGAAGGCGATCGAGCGCGCGGCCCGCTCGAGCGGATAGTCGTCGGCGACGATCGCCGGCGACTTGCCGCCGAGCTCGAGCGTCACGGGCACGAGGTTCGCAGCGGCAGCCTTGTAGACCTCGCGCCCGATCGCGGTCGAGCCGGTGAACAGCAGATGGTCGAAGGGCAGGGAAGCGAAGGCCTTGCCGACCTCGACCCCGCCGGTGACCACCGCCACCTCATTGTCGTCGAAAGCTTCGGAGATCGCCTCGCGCAGCACCGCGCTGAACGCCGGGGTCAGTTCGGACGGCTTCAACAGCACCCGGTTGCCCGCCGCAAGCGCATCGACCAGCGGCGAGAGGGCGAGGTTGAGCGGGTAGTTCCAGGGACTGATGATGCCGATGACGCCAAGCGGCTCGTAATGGATGAAGGCGCGGCCCGGCTGGAAGTTGATCCCGACGCGGCGGCGCTCGGGCTTCATCCAGCCGGCGAGGCTCCGCCGGGCATGGTCGATCGCCGACAGGGTCGGCACCAGCTCCATCAGCTCGGTCTCGACCCGCGAGCGGGTCCCGAAGTCGGCGCTGATCGCCGTGACGAACTCCTCGGCGCGCGCCTTGACCATGATCTTGAGCCGGTCGAGCCGGTCACGGCGCTCGTCGAGGGTCGCGTGTGGCTCGCGCCGCGAGGCGGCGTGCTGCCCATCGAACAGCGCCTTCATCCGGGCGCTCTCGGCGGCGGGCAGAGTGACGGGATCGGCGTCGGCCATGGCGGGGCTCCTCTTCGCCCGCGAATCTACCTTGCAAGCGATGCGACGGGAAGTGGCGAGGGCCGGGCTCCGCGGGACGGGCGGAAGTCCCCGAAAACCGAAAAGGGCCCACCTTGCGGTGAGCCCCTTTGCGTAATGGCGCGCCCGGAACGATTCGAACGTCCGACCCTCAGATTCGTAGTCTGATGCTCTATCCAGCTGAGCTACGGGCGCGTTGGAGGGGCCTCTAAGGGGAGTGGCGCGGACGCGCAACCCCTTGTTGACGGTTCGGTGGCTGGTAGAGGGTCGTCATGCGCCGCTTTTTCCTGCCGCTGCTCGGCTCGCTCGCACTGACCGCCTGCGCTTCGGCCGGGCAGGGCCCCTCGCTTGCGCCGCGCGCCGCCGAGGCGATCGATCCACGTGTCCCCGTCGTCGACGGCTCGGCGGCGCTCGCTGCCGATGCGGGACTGTCAGCCAGGCTCGCCGCCCTGCGCGATCAGGCGCTCGCCGCCGCAGGGCGCGCCGAGCCCGCGATCCGCGCCGCGGCTGCCGCGACGTCCTCCGCAGGGGGCCGCGAGAGCGACAGCTGGATCGCCGCTCAGCAACTGGTCTCCGCCGCAATCGCCGAGCGGGCCGCCTTCTCGACCGCGCTCGGCGATCTCGACCGGCTGGTGGCCGAGCGGATCCAGAGCGGCGGCCGGCTGGTCCCGCAGGACGTGCTCGCCGCGCGAGCGGTCGCCGACCAGCTCAGCGCGGTCGATCGCCGCCAGTCGGACGAGCTCGCGGCACTCCAGGCGCGGCTGCGCTAAGCCAAGCGCGGCGCAAGCGCCCGGGCGCGTGCCTCCGGCCAGTCCTCGGCCAGAAGCCGCCACTGGCGGGTCGGTCCGACGTCGGCGAAGCGTGGATCGACGAAGTCGAGCGCGGGTTCGAAGCTCATTCCGAGCCGCTCCATCAGTCCCCAGCTCGGTGCATTCTGCTCGAAGGTGACGGCGACCACCGAAGGCGCCGCGAAGCGGCCGAAGGCGAGGTCGAGCGCGGCGATCGCCGCTTCCTTGGCGATCCCCTGGCCCCACGCATCCGCGCGATAGCGCCAGCCGATCTCCATCTCGCCGGGATTGGGCGCCCCGGCATAGTTCATCCGCTTCAAGCCGCACCAGCCGAGCAGTTCCCCGTCGTCGCGGCGCTCGACGATCCAGAAGGTGAAGCCGAGGTCGCGCTGGTAGCCGAGCAGCCGCTCGACCACCGCATGCCACTGCTCGGGCGTCTGCACCCCGCCGAGCCAGCGCATCACATCGGGATTGTTCATCACCGCGTAGAAGCGCGGCTCGTCGCTCTCGCTCCATTCGCGCAAGGTCAGCCGGTCGGTGGTGGCGATGGTCCTCACCATGGGCGCTGCACGATCGGCAGGATCGAAGCGCGGTCGTCGCTCCAGTGGACCCGGCGGCCGAACGGAAGCGGCACCCACAGGCCATCCTCGGTCTTGGCGACGCGCTCGAGCAGCGCCGGATCCGAGGTCAGTGCGGTCCAGCTGCTGTCGTAGCCGCGCGACAGCGGGTCGCTCCCCGACGAGCCGAGCAGCCCGCGCATTCCCACATATTCGCCGCCGGTGCGGACCACCGGGCGAAGCTCGAGGTGGCGGTTGGAGATATGGACCATCAGCAAACCTCCGGGACGAAGCGCACGGGCATAGACCGCGAAGGCTTCGCGGGTAAGGAGATGCATCGGAATGGCGTCGGACGAGAAGGCATCGACGACGAGGACGTCGAAGCTTGCCGGCGGCTCCCCGGCCAGCCGGAGCCGGGCGTCGCCGACGACGATCCGCGCATCGGGCTTGCAGTCGGCGAGGAACGAGAAACGCGAACGAGCGATCTCGACCATCGCTGGGTCGATCTCGAACACGGTCCAGCGCTGGTCGGGCCGCGCGTAGCAGCTGAGCGTGCCGGTCCCGAGCCCGACCAGGCCGACCCGCGCGCCTGTTCCCACCAGCGTCGGCAGTGCTTCCATAACCCGCCCCACGCCCGATCCGCGCCAGTAATAACTGGTCGGGGTCCGCCGCCGTTCGGGCGGGCCGAGCAACTGCACGCCGTGGGTGGTGGTGCCGTGGATCAGCATCCGGGTCCCGGCCTGGTCCATGATCCGGTAGGTGCCGAAGTAGCTCCGGGTGAGCTTGCCCGGAACCGCGCTCTCGGCAAGCCGCTGGAGGCCGCCGCCGGCAAGCAGGGTCAAGGCGATCGCCGCGGTGAACAGGGCACGGCGGCCAAGCGAGAAGCTGGCGAGGCCCGCCGCAAGCGCCGACACCATCACCAGTGGTTCGCGCTCGCCGCGCCACCAGAACAGAAGCGTCGCGCCCGCGAGGATGAGGGCGCCCACCGCCAGCGCTCGGGCCGCGGCCGGTCCGGCGACGGTCTCGCGGATCGCTGCGATGGGCTGCCGGTCGCCGACCAGCCAGGCGGCGGCGAGGAGCAGCAGCGGATGCTCGTAGGTCCAGTCGAACAGCAGGGGCGCGACCAATGCGCAGAAAATTCCGCCGAGCATCCCGCCGACCGACAGCGCAAGGTAGAAGAGGGTCAGCTGCGCTGCTTGCGGACGCTCGTCGAACAGCCGGGCATGGAGCGCGACCGCGCCGAGGACCATCGCCAGCAGCGCCGCCAATGCGACCAGCGGCATCATCTGCGTGCCCGCGATGAACAGCGTTCCCGCCGCCAGCACCAGTGCGAATGGCGCTCCCGCGGCAGCCCAGCGGGCCGGACCGCGTCGCTCGGCGAAGGCGATCGAGAAACTGAGTAGGTAGAGGCCGAGCGGGATAACCCACAGCAGCGGCATCGGCGCGACGTCGGTGGTGAGGTGGAGCGTCGTCGACAGCATCAGCCCGGAAGGGACGCTCGCGATCAGCGCCCATCGTGCCAGCCGGGAGAAGGGGACCCGCTGCCCCGCTTCTGCGACACGTGGCCCGGCCGTCCGCTTGCGGAACAAGGGTAGCGCCGCCAGCGCAAGCAGGAGCAGCATGACACCGTAGCCAACCAACCACAGGGTGCTCTGCGCCGCGACGCCGGTCAGAGGCTCGAGCAGGAGCGGGTAGGCGAGCAGCCCGGCGAAGCTGCCGAGGTTGGAGGCGACGAACAGCGGATAGGGATCGGCGCCGCTGGCCAGCCCGAACCAGCGCTGGAGCAGCGGCGACTGGGCCGAGATGGCGAAGAACAAGGGCCCGACCGAGAGCAGCAGCAGCCACGGCACCCACAGCACCGGGTCGGCCCCGGTCGGCGGAGAACGCTCGGCGAGCGCAAGCGGAAGCGTCAGCGCGGCGAGGAGCAGCAGACCAAGGTGCACCGCGACCTGGAGGCGCGGCGCCAGTCTTCCGAGCCAGTGCGCATAGGCATAGCCCGCCAGCAACAGCGCCTGGTAGACCAGCATCGCCGAGTTCCACACCGCAGGCGCGCCGCCCAGCGTCGGCAGCGCCATCCGAGCGAGCAGCGGCTGAACCAGGAACAGGAGGAAGGAGCCGGCGAAGATCGCCGCGGTGAAGGGCCAGCGCGGAGCCGACCGCGCGTCCGCCGCTGCCGTCGCCACGCTGCTCAGCCGCCGATCAGCCGCGCGGCATCCAGCGCATGATAGGTGAGGACACCGGTCGCACCGGCCCGCTTGAACGCCAGCAATGTCTCGAGGATCAGCGCGTCGCGCTCGCCTCCGCCGGCTGCGGCCATATGCTCGATCATCGCATATTCGCCGCTCACCTGATAGGCGAAGGTCGGCACCTCGAAGCGGTTGCGGACCGCCGCCAGCACGTCGAGATAGGGCAGGCCCGGCTTGACCATCACCATGTCGGCGCCCTCGGCGAGGTCGAGCGCGACCTCGCGCATCGCCTCGGCCCCGTTTGCCGGATCCATCTGGTAACCGCGCTTGTCGCCCTTGAGCCGTCCGCCGCTTCCGACCGCGTCGCGGAACGGACCGTAGAAGGCCGAGGCATATTTGGCGGCATAGGCCATGATCGCGGTGTCGCACTTGCCCGCGCTCTCGAGCGCGGCGCGGATCGCGCCGACCCGGCCGTCCATCATGTCCGACGGCGCGACGATGTCGGCGCCGGCCTCGGCCTGGACCAGGGCTTGCTCGACCAGCAGCTTGCTGGTCTCGTCGTTGAGGACGCAGCCGCGCTGATCGATGAGGCCGTCGTGGCCGTGCGCGGTATAGGGGTCGAGCGCGACGTCGGTGAGCACGCCGATTTCCGGGCAGGCGTCCTTCACCGCCTTCACCGCGCGGCAGATGAGGTTGTCGGGATTGAGCGCCTCCTCGGCCCGCTCGGTGCGAAGGTGCCCCGGCGTATTGGGGAACAGCGCGACGCAGGGGATCCCGAGATCCCATGCCGCCTTCGCCTGCGCGCCGATCCGGTCGACGGTCCAGCGGCTGACTCCCGGAAGCGCGGCGATCGGCTCCTCGCAGCTGTCTCCGGCGCAGACGAACAGCGGAAGGATGAAGTCGCTGGGGTGGAGCCGGTGTTCGGCGAGCATCGCCCGAATCCACGGGGCGGAGCGCCCGCGGCGCAGGCGAAGGGCAGGGAAAGCAGCGGTCATCCTTCGCCTATAGGGATACGAAGCGACCAGCGGAACATTGAGGCGGCATGATCGACGATACGCTTCCGAAACAGGCCGTGCTGGTCGTGAACGCCATGAGCCGCAACGGCTCCGATGCGTTCGAACGCGCCCGGACCCTGCTCGAGGAAGCCGGGATCACCCTGCTCGCCGCGCATGCCATCACCGACCCCGAGCAGATGCAGCCGACCGTCCGGGCGGCGCTCAAGGCCGAGGTGCCGATGATCATCGTCGGAGGCGGCGACGGCTCGCTGTCCAAGACCATCGACGATTTCCTCGGTCATGAGACGATCTTCGCCCTGCTCCCGCTCGGCACCGCCAATAGCTTTTCGAAGACGCTCGGGATCGGCGCCGATCTCGAGGCGGCGGTCGACACCATCGTTCACGGGCGCAAACTGCGGATCGATCTCGGCGCGGTCGACGGCGACTACTTCGCCAATGCCGCCGCCATGGGCCTCTCGCCGATGATCGCCGAGACCGTCCCGCACAGGCTCAAGCGCTTCCTCGGAATGTTCGGCTACATGCTGTGGGCGGTGCGCGTCGCCTTCAAGTTCCGGCCCTTCCGGCTCCATGTCGACGACGGCAAGACCGTCCACAAGACCTGGGCGACCGAGGCACGGATCGCCAATGGCTCGCACCATGGCGGGATCGAGCTGGTCGAGAGCGCCTCGCTCCAGAGCGGCGAGATCGTCGTCCAGGCGGTCACTGGGCGGAGCCTGGTGGGCCTCGCCTGGAGCTGGTTCGCGACCCTCTTCAAGCTTCGCTCGCGCAACCAGACGGTGACCGAATATCGCGGCCGCGAACTGAAGCTCAAGGCGCGCCCTCCGCAGAAGATCTCGATCGACGGCGAGCTGTCGGGCCAGACCCCGGCGGTGGTCAGTGTCGCCCGCGCCGCGGTCTGGGTCGCCGCCCCGCGCGAGGAAGTGCTCAAGGCCGCCTGAGCCTCAGATCGGCGCGGTCGCGGCCTCCTCGAGATGCGCCGCGGGCGTGCCCATCTTCGCCCGTCGCCAGTGGCCCGACTTGTAGTAGGCGATCGCGAGCGTGAGATTGACCAGCGTGCTCGCCGGGAAGCTCAGCCACAGCGCATCGGGACCGATCCATCGCTGCCCGAAGTAGGCGAAGCCGAGCCGCACCGGGAGCAAGCCGATCGCGAGGATCACCAGCGGTCCGACGACGGCTCCGTTCGCGCGGACGGTTCCGAACAGCACCAGCGTCACCCCGAAGACGAGGAAGCTCCAGGTCGCGAGCCACTGGATCCGCTGCGCGATGGGGAGGGCGGGGCTGTCCTCGCCGAGGAACAGCGCCAAGGCGGGCCGGTCGAACAGGGTGAAGAGGCCGATCAGCAGCGCGGTGATCGCGAGTGTCTGGATGATCCCCGTGCGGGTGATCCGCGCCACCCGGTCCCACCGCCCGGCGCCGATATTCTGCGCGGTCATCGCGCTCACCGCCGCACCGAACGCCATCGCCGGCATCTGGATGTAGGTCCACAGCTGCATGGTGACGCCGTAGGCCGCGGTGGTGTGCACGCCCTGCGCATTGACCAGCCCGACGAGGATCAAGCTGCTGACCGAGATGACGATCATCTGCAGCCCCATCGGCAGGCCCTTGAACACCACGGTGCGAAGGCAGGCGCCCGACGGCTTGAGGTAGGACAGCTCGTGTCCGCGCAGCCGAAGCGGCAGGTCCTTGAGGTAGAGGTAGGCGAGGAGCCCGGCGAGCGCGACCCAGTTGGCGACCACGGTGGCGGTCGCCGAGCCGGCGATGCCGAGCCGCGGGAAGGGCCCGATGCCCGAGATGAAGAGCGGGTTGAGCCCGCTGTCGATCAGCACCGACAGTCCCATGAACCACAGGGGCGTCAGGCTGTCGCCGCTCCCCCGCAGCGACATCATCAGCATCACCAGCAGGATCGCCGGCGGCATCCCGAGGAAGATGATGCGCAGATAGTCGTCGGCCAGCGGCACCGCCTCGGGCGGGGTTCCGAGCAGCCGCAGGATCGATGGCGAGAGGAACCAGCCGACCACCGCCACCGCGGTCCCGAGCATGGCGAAGAAGCCGAAGGCGGTTCCGAACGCCCGCCGGGCAGCCTCGGTGTCGCGGCGCCCGAACGCCTGCGCGATCAGGATCGAGGCCGCCATCGAGAAGCCGAAGGTGAAGGCGGTCAGCACGAACACCGTCATGTTGGCGTTGGCGGTCGCCGCCAGCGCGTCCTCGCCGATCAGCCGCCCGACCCAGGCCGAATTGATCGAGCCGTTCAGCGACTGAAGGATCGAAGACCCGAGCGTCGGCAGGGCGAAGGCGAGCAGGGTGGTCCCGATCGGCCCCTGGGTAAGGTCGCGGCGGTTGGGGCTTGCTCTGGTCGGGGTCTCGGCTTCGCGGTCGGCCATGGGGTCCTTGGAAGTGGCGGGCCGCTCTAGCTCGCGCCTGGCGAGAGAACCGTCCGCCCGCGGATGAGGTCCGCGGCTTTCTCCGCAATCATGATCGTCGGCGCATTGGTGTTGCCGCTGACCAGCCGCGGCATGACAGAGGCATCGACCACCCGCAGGCCCTCGACCCCGACCACCCGGAGCTCGGGATCGACCACCGCGCGGTCGTGCGTGCCCATCGCGCAGGTCCCGACCGGATGGTAGATGGTGGTCCCCATCTGCCGGGCGAAGGCGAGCAGCTCGTCGGCGGTGCGCACCTCGGCACCGGGGTTGGTCTCGTGATCGACGAAGGAGGCGAGCGGCTCGGTCGCGGCCAGCCGCCGGCCCCATTCGAGCCCGGCGACGATCACCTCGCGGTCGAGCGGATCGGCGAGATAGTTGGGCCGGATCGCCGGATGCTCGGCCGAATCGGCCGAGCGCAGGTGCACCGAGCCGCGCGACTCCGGGCGAAGCTGGCACGGCGCGATCGTCAGGCCGGGCTCCTTCTCCAGCTCCATCTTCTGCTCGTTGGCGAGCTTGTCGGCGTCCATCGTCGCCGGAAGCACATGATATTGGAGGTCGGGTCCGGCCAGATCGGGCCGCGAGCGGGTGAACAGGGCGACATGCGCAGCCGACAGCGTCAGCAGCCCACGCTTGCCCAGGACGTAGCGGCCAAGCTCGCGCAGCAGCCTCGGCACCCGCGCAAGCTCGTTGACCGAGATCGTCCCCTTCTTCAGCCGGTAGGTGAGCCCGACCACGAAATGGTCCTGGAGGTTCTCGCCAACCCCGGCACTGGCATGGACGAGCGGAATACCGAGCCCGGCCAGCAAGGCGGGATCGCCGATCCCCGACAGCTCGAGCAGCTGGGGCGAGTTGATTGCCCCGCCGCAGAGGATCACCTCGCGGCTCGCCCGCACCGTGAGCGTCTCGCCGCCATGCGCATAGGCGACTCCGACCGCGCGCCTGCCCTCGAACAGCACCCGCCGCGCCAGCGCCCGGGTGACGACTCGAAGGTTCGGCCGCCCCATCGCCGGATGCAGGTAGGCGACTGCCGCCGACTGCCTCTTGCCTTCCTTGATGTTGACCTGGAACCAGCTCGCGCCCTCCTGCTCGGGCCCGTTCAGGTCGCGCTTCGGAAGTCCCAGCGCCGCCGCCGCCTCGATCGCCGCCTCGCTGACCGGATGGCTGTCGGCGGGGTCTCCGACGTGGAGCGGTCCGCCGACCGCATGGAGTTCGCATTCGCCCCGCGCCTGGTGCTGCGCGCGACGGAAGTAGGGTAGTACCTCGTCCCAGCTCCAGCCCTCGCAGCCCATCTGCCGCCAGCCGTCATAATCCGCCCGCTGTCCGCGCACGTAGAGCATCGCGTTGATGCTCGACGATCCGCCAAGCACCTTGCCGCGCGGCCAGACGTGCTGGCGCCCGTCGGTGCCGGGGTCGGCCTCGGTCTGGTAGAGCCAGTTGACCTTGGGATCCTTCAGCGTCTGCGAATAGCCGATCGGCACCTGGATCCACAGGTTGGAGAGGAACTGGCCCTTCTCCTTGCCGGGCCGGTCGTCGCCACCGGCTTCGAGCAGCACCACCCGCACCGACGGATGCTCGCTCAGCCGCGCGGCTAGCACGCAGCCGGCCGAGCCTGCACCGACGATCACATAATCCGCCGCAAGCTCGTCCCCCGCCATCGCCTTGGCTCCTCTCAGTTGGGAAGCACGCTCCTGACCCACAGCGCTGTTTCGAGCGGCTGGGTGAAGGGCAGCATGTGCCCACCCTCGACCAGGGTCAGCCGCGCCCCCGGGATCTCGCCCGCGGTCTTTTCACCGTGCACCGCCGGGTCGAGCAGATTGTCGTCGCGTCCGTAGAGGATGGCGACCGGCAGCTTGAGCGAGCCATAGCGCTCGACCATCGCGTCGGCGTCGATCTGCGCCAGCTGGAGGTCGCCGCAGGCCGCCTCGATGTTTCCCGGCCGCAGTGCCAGCGCGCCGCCGCCGGCGACCAGATAGTCGGCCGGAACGGGCTCGGGCTTGAACACCTCGCGCAGCACCTTGTCGCGGGTCGCCATTCCGAGCGGCACCGCGACCGTGCGTGATACCAGTCCGGTCAGCGAGAGCGGGACCATCAACCCGCGGAACACCTCGGGCACGTCGACCACCGGCTGGGTCGCGGGAGCGATCAGCGCAAGGCCGCCGACCTTGTCCGGATGGCGCATCGCGACGTGCAGGCTGAGCGCCCCGCCGAGCGAGTGGCCGACCAGCAGCGGCTTCTCCAGCTCCATCGTGTCGATCAGTGCTGCGATCGCGTCGGCCTGGTCGGTGAGGTGCTGCGACCCGCCAGGAAGAACCGGCGAATAGCCCGAGCCCGGCCGGTCGACCCGGATCACCCGATGGTCCTTGGCGAGCTCGTCGACCATCTCCTGCGCGAAGCTCCGAAGCTGTGCGCCGAGGCCGTGGATCAGCAGCAGCGGCCGGCCGTGGCCCTGCTCGGTGACATGCAGCAGATAGGGACCGGCCTCGACGATCCGGCCGTCCATCGGAACCAGCCGCTCGGCCTTGCGCGCGGTTTGTCGGCTGTAGACGCCCGCGCCGAGCAGCCCCGCCGCCACCGCAACCCCCGCGATTGCCCAGTTCCTCATGCCATGCTCCGCTTCAGGATGTTCCAGTAGCCGACGGGGAGCAGCCGTTCGACCAGCGCCGCGATCCGCGCATCGCCGCCGACGAGGACCCGCGGCCGCTCGCCCTCGATGCCTGCAGCGATGATCTCGCCGGCCTTGACGGGGCTCATCCGCAGGAACTTCTGGAAGCGATCCTTCTCGCTCTCGATCTGGGCGGCTTCCTCGTTGGTGACGTGCCGAGGCGGGCGCGCGTTCTTCGCGATCGAGGTGTTGATTCCGCCCGGATGGACTACCGTAACGCCGACATTCGAACCGGCTTCCTCAAGCTCGCGGCGAAGCGATTCCGAAAAGCCGCGGACCGCGAACTTGGCTGCCGAATAGGCGGTCTGGCCGGGCGGGGCGATCAGCCCGAACAGGCTGGAAACGTTGACGATGCGCGCCTGGTCGCTGGTCTTGAGCTGCGGCAGGAAGGCGCGGGTCAGCCGGACGACGGCATGGAAGTTGACCTCCATCAGCCAGTCGAAATCGGCTTCGTCGACCTGCTCGAAGGTGCCTCCAATCGCCACCCCGGCATTGTTGACGAGGACGTCGATCCGGCCATGCGAGTCGAGCACCGCCTGCGGCAGCGCAAGGCAGGCGGCGCGGTCGGTGACGTCGAGTTTGTGCGTCGTCACCTTGACCGAGCGGATCATCGCCTTGGTCTCGGCCAGCCCGTCGGTGTTGATGTCGGCGAGCGCGAGATGGCAGCCGCGCCGCGACAAGGCGAGCGCCAGGCCACGACCGATGCCGCTGCCCGCGCCGGTCACCACTGCGACCCGTTCCATCAGGTTCATGCCGGTTCTCCGACCAGGGTGGGGGAGGGCGGCACCCGCTCACGCGTTCCTTCGAACCGCATCACGCCATCCTCCACCTTGCCGTAGCGAAGCAGCGCAAGGTCGGCGACATAGTTCTGGTGCAGCTTCCACGGCGCTCGGTCGCCCTGCACCGGAAGGATGTCCTTGGCCCGCTGCACATAGCCCGAGGTGAAATCGAGGAAGGCCTGCGGCTTCACCTCGGAGTCGGGCTCGGGCACGGCGATGCTCCGGCCGCTGACCTTGAGGTGGTTGAGCAGGCGGCAGAGGTAATAAGAGGAGAGGTCCGCCTTCAGCGTCCACGAGGCGTTGGTGTAGCCGAAGCTGTAGCTGAGGTTGGGCACGCCCGCGAACATCATGCCCTTGTAGGTCATCGCGCCGCTGAGCTTGCGGGGCGCACCGTCGACGGTGACCGCGATGTCGCTCATCAATTGCAGCTTGAGCCCGGTGGCGGCGACGATGACGTCGGCCTCGAGCATGCGCCCGCTCTTCAGCCTGATGCCTTCGGGCACGAACTCGTCGACATGGTCGGTGACGACCTCGACCTGCCCAGCGCGGATCGCGGCGAACAGGTCGGCGTCGGGCACCAGGCACATGCGCTGGTCCCACGGATTGTAACTCGGCGTGAAGTGCGTCCCGATCTCGTAGTCGGGTGGAAGCTCCTTCATCAGCCCCTTGCGGATCATCTTCTTCATGACCGCCGGACGACGCCTTGAAAGCTGGAAGAAGGCCATCTGCATCAGCACGTTGCGCCAGCGCACCAGCCCGTAGCTGGCCCTGTCGCCGAACAGACCGCGGAGCCCGTTGGCGACTTTGTCGATCGCGGGGCGACTGACCATGTAGGTCGGCGAGCGCTGCAGCATGGTGACGTGCGCCGCTCCCGCCTTGGCCATCTCGGGGACGATCGTCACCGCGGTCGCGCCGCTTCCGATGACGATCACCCGCTTGCCGCGATAGTCGAGGTCCTCGGGCCAGAACTGCGCATGGAAGAAGGTGCCGGCGAAGCGCTCCTTGCCGGCGAAGTCGGGCATGTGCGCGGTCGAGTAGTCGTAATAGCCGGTGCCCATGTGGAGCCAGCGACAGGTCAGCGTGCGGCGTTCGCCGCCGGCTTGCACCTCCACCGTCCAGCGTGCCGTCGTCCGGTCGAACGCGGCCGCGACGACCTTGTGGCCGAAGCGGATGTGGCGGCGCAGGTTGTGCTTGTCGGCGACCTTGTTGACGTAGGCGAGGATCGATGGACCGTCGGCAATCGCCTTGTCGCTCGTCCACGGCTCGAAGCTGTAGCCGAGCGTGTACATGTCGCTGTCCGAGCGGATCCCGGGATAGCGGAACAGGTCCCAGGTCCCGCCTATCGCGTCGCGTGCCTCGAGGATCGCGAAGCTTCGATCCGGGCAGTAGGTGCGGACGTGCCAGGCGGTGCCGATCCCCGACAGGCCGGCGCCGACGATCAGCACATCGACATCGACATCGGCGGTGCGGGCGGGGCTGCTCATCGTCGCTTCCATGCTGCGCTTGACAGGCCGCCTGAAGCAAGCGGAAACTCGACACCGCTGAAGCGTGCGTCCGCGCTGTTCTCGCGGGTGCCCGCCTGAGGGGGGAAACCATGATGAACCGTTCGCGCCTGCTGCTCGCCGGAACTTCGCTTGCAGTCCTGACACTTGCCGTTCCCGCCGCCGCGCAGACGGTACCCGAGCCCGCCCCCGCGCCGGCTCCCAACCCATCGGGTGACGCGCAGAGCGGCACCACCCAGAGTGCGGAGCCCGACAGCAACGGCGACATCGTCGTCACCGCCCAGCGCCGGGCCGAGTCGCTGCAATCGGTGCCGATCTCGGTCTCGGCTTTTTCCGGTGAGGCGCTCGAGCGGCAGCAGATCCAGAATGCGACCGACCTCCAGCTGTCGCTTCCGAACGTCACCTTCACCAAGACCAACTTCACCTCGTCGAGCTTCACCATCCGCGGCATCGGCGACCTGTGTGTCGGCTTCAGCTGCGACCGCGCGACCGGCATCCACCTCAACGACATGCCGCTGGTCGAGAACCGCCTGTTCGAGACCGAATATTTCGACCTCGAGCGGGTCGAGGTGCTGCGCGGGCCGCAGGGCACCCTGTTCGGCCGCAACGCGACCTCGGGCGTGGTCAACTTCATCACCGCCCGCCCGTCGCTCGAGCGGATCGGGGCTAGCGCCAACGCCGAGATCGGCAACTACAATTCGAAGCGCCTGACCGGCATGGTCAACGTCCCCCTCGCGCCGTGGGCGGCGGTGCGCGTCGCCGGCTATTCGCTCAAGCGGAGCGGCTATACCCGCAACCTGTTCGACGACAGCCGGATCGACGGGCGTGACATCTACGCGCTGCGTGGAACGCTGCGGCTGCGCCCGTCGGCCAGAACCACGCTCGACCTCATCGGCTACGTCTTCCGCGAGGATGACGACCGCAGCCGTGTGCAGAAGCAGCTCTGCGCTCGCGACAGCACCGCGATCCTCGGCTGCCGCCCCGACAAGCTCGCGTTCGAGACCGTCAACGGCAATTCGACGCTCGCCGGAATCCTCTCTTCGCAGCAGGTATTCGCAAGTGCGACACCGGCCGCGCTGACCTCGGCGCTGGCGCTCTACGGAATCACTCCCGCCGCTCTCGGCCTGACCAACATCTACGGCGCCGATCCGTTCTTCGGGCAGGTGGTGAATCCCGACGACCTGCGCACCGTGAACACCGACTTCAACCCGACCTATCGCGCGTCCGAGAACATCTTCATGGGCCGGCTCGAACAGGAGCTCGGCGACCAGTTCAGCCTGACCGTCACCGGCGGCCTGTCGCGCAGCAAGGTCGACAGCCGGACCGACTATACGCTGTCGGCGGGCCAGTCGGCGGCGGGCAACTCCGGCCTCCAGGCGCTCGCCGCCGCCGCGGCCATTCCCGGCGCGCTGTTTCCCGGCGGCTCCAACCCGTTCGCGGTCGCGGCGCAGCGGCTGATTCCCAACGGACCCAACGGAACCGTCTGCACCTCGGAAACCAACCTCCAGTACAGCGGGATTTTCGGCGGCAACGTCAACCGCTGCACCTTGGCCGGCACCGAATATGACCGGTCGCAGAGCGAGTATCGACAGAAGTCGATCGAGGCCCATCTCGACAGCAACTTCGACGGGCCGTTCAACTTCATTCTCGGCGGCATCTACACCGACGGCCGCTTCCGCAATTCCAACTATTATGTCGCCTCCTACGGGCTCGACTATGCCGCGGGCATCCTCGGCGCGATCAGCACCATCGGCCAGCGCTTCGCCGGCAACGCCGCCTTCCCGCAGGTCTATCTCGCGCCGCCCTTCTTCAACTCCGAAGTGCGCGACTTCCGCCTCAAGAGCACCGGCCTGTTCGGCGACGCCACCTTCGAAGTGAACGACCGGCTGAAGTTCACCGCGGGCCTGCGCTGGAGCCGCGACAAGAAGAGCCAGGTCGCGCGCGCGCCGCTCCTCGCTTTCCCGGCGGTCGTCGGAGTGGCGGACGCGAACAGCTCGCCCTTCCTCCTCAGCTACGATGCCGATCCCCGCACCGCCGGGCCGCAGGCCTATGCCGAGGACAGCGTCCGCTTCTCGCGCCTGACCGGCCGCGCGGTGGTCGATTATCAGGTCGGCCGAAACAGCCTCCTCTATGCCTCCTACTCGCGCGGCTACAAGGCGGGCGGGATCAACCCGCCGATCGACCCGCGCTTCGCGGTCTCGCCGACCTTCGCGCCTGAATCGATCAACGCCTACGAGATCGGGTCCAAGAACACGCTGCTCGACGGGCTGCTCCGGATGAACGCATCGGCCTTCTGGTACGACTACAAGGGCCTCCAGCTCAGCCGGATTGTCGGCCGTACCAGCGTCAACGACAATACCGACGCGAGCATCTACGGGGTCGAGCTCGAGGGCCTGCTGCGCCCGACCCGCGACTTCCAGCTCAACTTCTCCGCCTCCTACCTCAAGAGCAAGATCAAGGGGCTGAGCCTGGTCGACCCGCACGATCCGTCGGGCGGCCGGTCGGACGTGGTCATCATCAAGGACCTCAGCGACGCCTCCAACTGCGCGGTCATCCCGGTGACGACGCTTCCGCCGGGCACCGCCGCGGCGTTCGTCGGGGCGGTCAACGGGAGCGTCGGGCTTGGTGCTCCGGTCCCGGTTCCGGGCACCAGCGCGACCGGCGCCTTCTCCTCCTGCGCCTCGCTCGCGGCGACCGCCGCCAACCCGCCCGCCGCCCTTCGCGCCGCCTTCGGAGTGCCGACCGGCCCCTTGCCGTTCACCGTCTCGACCGGGGTCGATCAGGACCTCTCGGGCAACGAACTGCCGCAATCGCCGCGGTGGAAGCTGGCGGCGGGCGCGCAATATACGATCCGCGTCGGTAGCGGCGGAGCGACGATCGTCCCGCGCGCCGACATCGCCTACACCGGCCGCTACTATGCGCGCAGCTTCAACAAGCCGATCGACCGGATCGACGCCTTCACCGTGGTCAATGCACAGATCCAGTACAATGCGCCGGGCGAGCGCTGGAACGTCCGCGCCTTCGTCCAGAACCTGACCGGGAACGACGCCATCACCGGCCTCTACACCGGCGACCAGTCGTCGGGTCTCTACACCAACGCCTTCACCCTCGAGCCGCGCCGCTATGGCCTCTCCGCGGGCGTGAAGTTCTGAATTCCTCCGGGAAAAGCAGGGGCCCGGCTCTTCGTCGCCGGGCCCTGCTTTTCTAGCGGGCAGGAGACCGCGCGTACGGCGTGCCGACGGTGCCCTGGTCGATCCCCGGTCCCGGGCGGATGAAGATTTCTACCCGGCGGTTCTGGATTTCACGAACGCCGGCCGGGGTGGGCACCAGCAGGTCGCCAGGCTCACCGGCGCGCAGCAGGATTGCCGAGCCCGGAACGCCCTTCGTGACCAGCGCGTCGGCGACCGCCCGGGCGCGCCGCAGCGAAATCCGGCGATTGCCCTCGGCGCTCCCGGTCGCGTCGCTGTATCCGGTCACGATCACCCAATGTCCCGGTCGCGCCGCAACCCTTGCGGCATCGTCGATCGCCGGTTCCCAGTCGCGCCGTACCTCCTCGCTGCCGCTGTCGAAGAAGATCATCGCGGGGCAGGGCAGGCTGGCCTCGATCCAGCCCTGCTTGCCCGGACAATTCTTGATCGGCGGGAGGGACGTGGCGGCGAGCAGGGCGGCGATCAGCATGGGAGCCTCTCTAGCAGATAAGGAAAGGGCCGGGGAGACGTGCCCCCCGGCCCTTGTCCGTCATCGTTCCAGCCTCAGCCGCGCACGGGAGCGGGCGGCGGGGGCGGGGGCGCCGGCGGCGGCACCGGGCAGACGTCGGTCGCCAGCACGACCGAGCCGTCCGGGCAGGTCTGCGTCGCCGGCGGCGGAGGCGGCGGGGCCGGAGCCGGCATCGGCAGCGGCGGGGGAGGCGGCGGCGGCGCCGGCTCGGCGAAATTGTAGATGATGCTGAACAGCAGGCTGTGCGACTTGAAGCGGCCCGCGCGTGCGTCATAGGTCACGCCGCCGGTGTTCAGCTCGTCGATGATGTTGTCGAAGTCGAGCTTGCTCGAGCGGAAGTAGCGATACTTGACCCCCACATCGAGCTGCGGGGTGATGGCGTAGCGGACGCCCGCGATCGCCTGCAGCGCCAGGCCGCTGTCCTTGCCCTCGATGTCGTAGGTCGCGGAGTCGGGCGCGATGTTGTTCATCTTGACCCGCGCCCAGCCGACGCCCGGACCGGCGTAGAAGCTGACGCCGTCATCGTTGCCGAAGTCGAGCAGCAGGTTGGCCATCGCCGAGGTCACGCCGACGTTGCCGCCCGCATCGGTGGTGGTGACGAGCCCGTTCGGGGCCGAGCGGAGCCCGATCTCGTCGAGCGAGGCGCGCTTGTAGCCGAGTTCGCCTTCGGCGCGGATGAGGCCGAAGTCGTAACCGAGGATCAGGTCGAGATCGAGGCCGGGCTTCTTGAAGTCCATCTGCGCGCCGTCGGCGATCACGGTGGTCCCGATCGGTGCCGTGGTGCGGATGACGGTCAGCTCATGGTCGAGGCCCTTAGCCCACAGGGCGCCGGCTTCGGCACCGAAATAGCCGCTGCCGTCGCGGGCCGCGGCCGGCGATGCCAGCAGCGTCACTGCGGCACAGCCAAGAAGGATCTTGCGCATGCGTGTTGAGCTCCCCTGTTTCGCCCCGGACTCCGGCGACGGCGCCACGGGATCGGCGACTTTATGTCAGATAAGTGCCGTTAATGCCAGAAGCGGAACGAAATCTTAACGAAGCGAACCTGGCGGCAACTAGGCGGCGCTTGCGGCTTCCTCGAGCGCGGAAGCGGCCCGAGCGGCGAACTGGAGGGCGAGCCGAGCATGCCATTCGCGGGCGGCGGCGGTGATGGCGCGCTGTGCGGCGGTCCGCTCTTCGGCGGCCCGACGGGCATAATAGCGCTGGTTCGACTCCATCACTCCGCTCCGTTCTTTTCAAGAGAAGCAGGAGCAAGGATTGAGCCCCAAAAGTGGAGGAAGGGTTAATATCCACATCGTCCCGGGCTGGAACAAACCGTGGCAAAGGGGTGACAGGGGCCGCTCCAAAGCGGATCGTCGACGAAACCGAACGACTCGACGCTCGTTACACAGGCAAAAGAAAATAAATTGCTTGAGGGGACAGCCCGATGCTGACTTCAGTTCATACGCCCAAGGCCTTCAATCCCGCCCTTCGCGGCTACCATGCCGTCTATCGCGAAGATGCCGTCAACCATTGCCCCGGCTGCGGCCGTACGCACTGGCTGATCGGGCGCATGCTGGCCGAGTGCGGCTTCTGCGGCACCGCTCTCCCCCTCTCGGAAAGCTACGCCCGGAGCGCGTCGACCACGCTGATCCGGCACGGAACGCGCGTCCTCAACCGCGCTGCCTGATCTACCAAAAGTCTCCGCCTTCTGCTAAGAAGAAGGCATGGGGCGCGGACTGCTGATCGCCTTGGCCTTGTGGAGCACACCCGGGCCGTTCACGCTGGTGAACGGGACCGGTGGCCCGCTCGGTGCCCTGTCCATCCGCATGACCAACGAAAAGGGCGCCTGGCGTCCGCTCGGCCCTGGGCTGGCGGCCGGCGCGCGCGCGCTGGAGACTTCGCCGGGCGGCGAGGATTGCGCCTTCGACATTCGCGCCGAAAGCGCTGGGAAGACCCTCGTCTGGACCGCCGTCAATCTTTGCGACGTGCGGGTCGTGACCTTGAGCCGGGGACGGGACGGGACCCTCTGGGTCGATTACGACTGAGGGCCCGGCGGCGGAGCCGCGCATTCGCCCGACCATTGCCGGCAACCGCCAACTCTGGCTGCGGCGCAGTCGCGTCGAGCAGCTTGGCGCCGGCGACGAACACCACCGCGGTGCAGATGACGAAGAACATCCAGCCGATCGCGCCCGGGTACATCTCCATGTAATGCCTGCCGCGCTCGACCGCTCCCAGCGCGATCGCCCAGGTCACGGCCCAGGCCTCCCAGCGGGTGCGGATGGTGAACAGGCGGCCAAGCCGCGCCAGACGAGATGAATTTGCCATCGTCATGGTTAAGCAACGGGTGTGCCAATGGCCGAGTTCCGCCATTCTTCCGTTAAGGATGGAGGTTAAATGTCAATTAACCCGACTCTTCGCGGTTTTGCGGGCTTTCGTGGCGGGGGCGCAGCGCTTAAGTGACGGCGAGACAATGTCCCAGCCGCCCAGTCCCGAGTTCGACAAGAAGAAGATCGTCGCCGAGAACCGGCGCGTGCGCTTCGACTATTTCATCGAGGAAAAGTTCGAGGCCGGGATCGCGCTCCAGGGCACCGAGGTGAAGGCGCTTCGGGCGGGCGAGGGCTCGATCGCCGAAAGCTACGCCACGGTCGAGGGCGAAGAAGTGGTGCTGATCAACAGCCACATCCCCGAATATGCCCATGGCAGCTACATGAACCATGAGCCGCGGCGGAAGCGCCACCTGCTTCTCCGCAAGCGCCAGATCGGCAAGCTGATGGGCGCGATCAACCGCCAGGGCCTGACCCTCGTACCCCTGTCCATCTACTTCAACGGCAAGGGCAAGGCGAAGGTCGAACTGGCGCTGGCCCGAGGCAAGAAGGTCCACGACAAGCGCGACACGATCAAGGAACGCGACTGGAAGCGCGAGCAGCAGCGCCTGATGAAGAACCGGGGCTGAGGATGACCTCGCGCCCGGGCTTCTTTCAGCGTCTCGCGGACAAGGCGACCCCGTCGCGCGAGGAGGTGCTGGACAGCCCCTGGCTCAAGCCGTTCGGCAAGCGCGTTCGCCAGTCGGACCTGTGGCGCTTCACTCGCCGCTCGGTTCCGCGCGGGGTGTTCGCCGGGCTGTTCGTCGGAATCTTCCTGATGATCCCGGGCCTCCAGATCGTCGGCGCCGCGATGCTTTCGATCCCGCTTCGCGCCAACATCCCCATCGCCGCGGCAATGACCTTCCTCAGCAATCCCGCGACCACGCCCTTCTTCCTGATCGCCGCCATCGCGCTCGGCAACAAGCTCGGCTTCCATGCCGACCTCGCAGCCTTCGAGGCGCTCTATTCGAGCGGCGCGGGAGTCTCCCGCTGGCTCGACTGGCTCCTGTCCGACGCCGCCCCGGCACTCATCACCGGCCTCTTCCTCATTGCCGCGGTCTGTTCGTTCGTCGGCTATGGCGTGTCGATTGTCGTCTGGCGCTGGTGGGTCAGCCGCAAATGGCGCAGGCGGGTGCATTCGAATCTGTTCCGTCGTCACTCCTGAACGAAAGTCATCGCACGCGTATGAAGCAGCTTCTTCTTGCCCTTGTCGCGACCACCGCCCTGACCGGATGCGCGACCACCGCCAGCCAAACCGCCGAGACCGCTCCGCCGGTCGTCGCCGAGGCGACGCCCGAGGCCACCCCCGCCGCCGCGCCCAAGCCGCAGCTCGGCACCTTCGGGTTCGACAGCCAGGGCATGGATTCGAGCATGCTCCCGGGGGATAATTTCTACACCTACGCCAACGGCACCTGGGCCAAGAACACCCCGATCCCGGCGGACAAGTCGAACTACGGCATGTTCGGCGCGCTTGACGACCTGTCGAAGGAGCGGACCCGCACCCTGATCGAGGAAGCCGCCAAGGACCCCAACAGCCGGATCGGCCAGGTCTATGCGAGCTTCATGGATCAGGCCGCGATCGAGGCGAAGGGCCTCGCGCCCATCCAGCCGTGGCTCGACCGGATCGATGGCGTCAACAGCCGCGCCGCGCTTCCCGCCCTGTTCGCCGAGGCCGCGCGCAACGGCGTCGGCACGCCCTTCGCCGCTTTCGTCGGCCAGGACGACAAGAACCCCGACAGCTACATCCTCTCGCTCTACCAGAGCGGGATCGGGATGCCCGACCGCGACTATTATCTCTCGAACGATGCCAAGATCGCCGACGTCCGCGCCAAATATCTCCAGCACCTCACCAACGTGCTGACGCTGGCCGGCGAGCCCAATGCCGCCGCCCGCGCCAAGGCGCTGCTCGCCTATGAGACCGACATCGCCCGCGCCCATTGGACCCGGGTCGACAGTCGCGACGCCACCAAGACCTACAACAAGCTGACCCTTGCCCAGCTCCGGAGCCGCGCCCCTGGCTTCGACTTCGGCGCCATGTTCCGCGGCGTCGGTGTGACCAACGTCGACAATCTGCTGGTCGCCCAGCCCTCCGCGATCACCGGCATCGCCCGGGTGGTCAGCCGCGCCCCGCTCGGCGTCATAAAGGATCAGCTGCTGGTCCGCTCGCTCAACGGCTATGCCGCGGTCCTTCCGGCCAAGTTCGACAAGGAGCAGTTCAGCTTCTACGGCACCGCCCTCTCGGGCACGCCCGAACAGGAAGCGCGCTGGAAGCGGGCGGTCGATTTCACCGTCGGCACGCTCCAGGACGATGTCAGCCAGCTCTACGTTCAGCGCTACTTCCCGCCCGAGACCAAGGCCGCGGCCGATGCGCTGGTGAAGAATGTCGTCGAGGCCATGGGCCGCCGGATCGACAATCTTGCCTGGATGGCGCCGGCGACCAAGCAGCGCGCCCGCGCCAAGCTCGCCAACTTCACGACCAAGATCGGCTACCCCGACCAGTGGCGGGACATGAGCGGGCTCGAGGTCGTCGGCAGTGACGCCTTCGGCAACGCCCTGCGCTCGAACAACTTCGATCACGCCTACAACATCAACAAGCTCGGCAAGCCCATCTACAAGTGGGAATGGGGCATGACGCCGATGACGGTGAATGCCTACGCCAACTTCTCGATGAGCGAGATCGTGTTCCCGGCCGCCATTCTCCAGCCGCCCTTCTTCGATCCGAATGCCGACCCGGCCATCAACTATGGCGGCATCGGCGCGGTGATCGGCCACGAGATCAGCCATCACTTCGACGACCAGGGCTCGAAGTATGATGAGAACGGCCGCCTTGCCGACTGGTGGACCCCGGCAGACCTCGCCGCGTTCAACGCCGCCACCGCCAAGCTTGCCGCCCAGTATGACGCCTATGAGGTGTTTCCGGGTGCCCGGGTGAACGGCAAGTTCACGCTCGGCGAGAACATCGGCGACCTGGCCGGCCTGACCGTGGCCTATGATGCCTACCGGCACAGCCTGAACGGGGCTGCGGCTCCGACGGTCGACGGCACCACTGGCGATCAGCGCTTCTATCTCGGCTGGGCTCAGGTGTGGCGGCGCAACTATCGCGAGGCCAACCTTCGCAATCGCCTGCTGACCGACCCGCACAGCCCGTCCGAACAGCGCGTGTTCGTGGTCCGCAACATGGATCCCTGGTATCAGTCGTTCAACGTCCAGCCCGGTCAGAAGCTCTATCTTGCCCCGACCGAGCGGGTTCGCGTCTGGTAGTCTGAATGCTCCACGCCCGGCTCGCAGCGATCGACGCTGATCCCGTCCCATCGGGCGAGCCGTGGCTGGTGCCTGCACTGCTGGTCCTGGCCGGCGCCATCGCGGCGCTGGTCGGGACCGTCCTTGGACATCTCCTGATCGGAGCCGTGAGCGGGATCGCGCTGCTTGGCTTCGCGCTGCTGCTGTGGCGATCGCGGGTGGCTTCGGTCGCCGAGCTTCCGGCGCCCGCGCTGTCCGTTCCCGACATGGGCCTCGTCGCCTCCTCGCTGGCGCTGTGCAGCGATCCCGCGGTGGTCACCGACGAGGGCGGCCGCCCGCTCAGCCTCAACCCCGCCTATCGCGAGCGCTTCCCCGATCTCGCCGCGCCGCTCGCCCTCGGCCAGGACGAGGCGGCAACCGAGACGCTTGCCCTGATCCGCCAGCAGGCCTGGCGCGAGGGGACCGGCAGTGCCATCGACATCGCCACCGAGCGCGGCCCGATGTCGGTCGAGGTCAGCAGGGTCGGGCACGGCCGCGATCTCCTGCTGTGGCGTTTCCCGCGGCCGCGTCGCTCGCCGCTGACCGTGCTTGCCCGCCGGGTCGAGGGTCTCGAGGGCGAAGTGCTCGCCCAGTCGGGCGTGCTCGCCGCGGTGATCGACGCCGACGGGCTCGTCCTTGCCGGCAACTCGCTGTTCCAGCGCCGCTCGGGCCTCGACCGCCGCTCCGACGCGAGGATCGAGGATCTGTTCGAAAGCGCGGGCGAAAGCCGGGTCCGCCTTCAGGCCGAGGGAGCCGACGCGCCGGTCCTTCGCCTGCTCCACATCCCGGCCGAGCCCGGTGCCGGTCATTCGGCGGGGATCAGCCTGCTATTCACCACCGCCGAGAACCCGAGCCTGTCCGAGCCGGCCAGCCTCCAGGCGCTGCTTGATCTTCTTCCGCTCGGCCTTGCGCTGGTCGACCGCGACGGCCGCTTCCTCACCAGCAACAAGAGCTTCCGGCGCGCCGCCGCGCTCGGCGAGGACTCGCTTCCCGCTTTCCCAAGCGACCTCGTCGTCAAGGAGGACAAGGCCGCGGTCGCCGATGCGGTGCGACGCAACAGCCGCGGGCCGGCGATGTCAGGCGACCTTGCCGTCCGCCTGTCGCATAACCCTGGCGAGCCGGTCGCGCTGACCATCGCGGGCTTGCGCAACCTCGGCGAGGCCAGCGTGCTGCTCCTCCTCAAGGACAATAGCGAGGAAGCCAAATTGAAGCGCCAGGTCGCCCAGGCGACCAAGATGCAGGCGGTCGGCCAGCTCGCCGGCGGCGTCGCCCACGACTTCAACAACATCCTCACCGCGATCATCGGCCACTGCGACTTGATGGCGATGCGCCACACGCCCGGCGACAGCGACTATGAGGACATCCAGCAGATCAAGTCGAACTCGAACCGCGCTGCCGGACTGACCCGACAATTGCTCGCTTTCTCGCGCCAGCAGACGCTTCGTCCGCAGGTGCTTCAGCTGCCCGACGTCGTCAGCGAGGTGTCGCACCTTTTGAAGCGCCTGCTCGGCGAGACCGTGACCCTGACCGTCAAGCACGGGCGCGAACTGGGCGCGGTCCGTGCCGATCCGGGCCAGCTCGAGCAGGTCATCGTCAACCTTGCGGTCAATGCCCGCGACGCGATGGCGGCGACCGGTGGCGGGACGCTCACCATCCAGACCTACTCGATTCGCTCGGACCAGGTCGCCGAGCTCGGATCCGACATCCTTCCGATCGACGACTATACCGCGCTCAGCATCTCGGACACCGGTTGCGGCATCCCGCCGGCGGTGCTCGGCAAGATCTTCGAGCCCTTCTTCACCACCAAGGAGGTGGGCAAGGGGACCGGCCTCGGCCTCTCCACCGTCTACGGCATCGTCAAGCAGTCGGGTGGCTTCATCTTCGCCGCAAGCAAGGTGGGGGAGGGGACGACTTTCGTCATCTATCTGCCGGTCTACCGCGAGGAAGGCGCCGCCGCCGCCACCCGCGTCGTCGCCCCGCCTCCCAAGGCGGAGGAGACCTGGGGTACCGGCACCGTCCTGCTGGTCGAGGATGAGCCGATGGTCCGCACCGTGGCGGAGCGGGCACTGACCCGCCAGGGCTATACCGTGCTCACCGCCAATAATGGCGAGGAAGCGCTCGAAATCGTCGGACGCGGCGAGCCCATCGATCTCCTCATCTCCGACGTCGTCATGCCGATCATGGACGGTCCCACCATGGTCCGCGAAGCCCGCAAGACCCGCCCCGAACTGCCGATCCTCTTCATGTCCGGCTATGCCGAGGAGCAGCTGCGCAAATCGATCGACATCGACAATGTTGCCTTTCTTCCCAAGCCCTTCTCGGTTCAGGAGCTCTCGGAGGCTGCACGTAAGGTGCTGGCAACACGCTAGATTTCACATGGTGACCGACGGAAAGCTATTGCGCTACCGGTCCGGTCCTGCAACAGACGGCGCGTGCAACAGGGTCGTAATATTCTCGTCGTCGAAGACGAACCGTTGATCGCGATGATGCTCGAGGACTTCCTCGAGACCCTCGGTCACCGTATCCACGCCAGCTGCGACAATCTGTCGGAAGCCGTGGAGAAGTGCGAGGAAGGCGGCTTCGACATCGCCATCCTCGACGTCAACCTCAAGGGTGAGCTGATCTGGCCCGCCGCCTCGGCGCTGCAGGAACGCGGAATCCCGTTCGTGATCGCCAGCGGCGGTCATGTCGAACCGCCCCCGGCCGAGTTCGCCGACGCGCCTCTGCTCGAGAAGCCCTACACCATCGACCGCATCGCCCCCGTCCTGGAACGCGCCGCCGCCGCGGCCTGAAGAGACGTCACAGAACCTCCCCGTCGCATGGCAATGGGGAGGGGGACCGCTCTGCGTAGCCGAGTGGTGGAGGCACCACCTTCAAACCCCTTGCCTAGTAGGATTTCGCCTGCTTCCCTCGGTGGCGATGGCGACCTTGCGCGCGTTCCCGTCCAATCTCCTCCCCACCGCCGCTTCATCGCCAGCAGGCGCGAACCGCGCAGCACCCCGCACCCTGTGAACTTCGAGAACTTCGGAGCGTCTTCGGGTCCCTTTGGCGGGAAAGATGAGGGGTTTGTGCAACAGCGCGTGTTTGACCGGCCGCAGGCGGCGCGGAAGCGACTCGGTTCGTCGCGGTTCACTTGTCCGTCAGTCGAGGGGCTTTAAGTTGGCGCTAACCAACCGGTCCATTCGGGGGAACCCCTACCAGTGAACAAGCTTCTGCTCGCCGCTTCGACTGCCGCCATCCTCCTGACCCCCGGGATCGCCGAGGCGAAGAAGAAGAAGGCTCCGCCGCCCCCGGCTCCGGTCGTTCGCGTTGTCCCGACCGATCCGGTCGAACTCTATTACTACAGCCATGGCGATGCGCCGATCTGGTTCCGCAGCGATGCCAGCCGCGCCGCGGCCACGCGCCTGTCGTCGATCCTCCGCCGAGCGCCGATCGACGGCTTCAACGCCGGCCCGGCGCTTGCCGCGCAGGTCGATGCGGCGATCGCCTCGGCCGCGCCGAACAACGCCGCGGCGGTCAAGGCCGCCGAGCTGACCCTGTCCAAGGCGTGGGTTGCCTACATGCAGCACCTGCGCACCCCTCCGAAGGGCCTTGTCTATGGCTATGCCCTGCTGTCGCCCCAGTCGCGCGCCGACCAGATCCTGCTGACCACCGCCGCATCGCCCGATCTCGGTGCCGCGCTGACCCGCATGTCGGACGTCAACAGCACCTATCGCGGTCTTCGTGACGCGGCGATCGCCAGCGGCATGGCCAGTGCCGACGCCTCGCTGCTCGCCAACCTCGAGCGTGCCCGCGCGCTGCCCGCCGGTGGCCGCTACGCGGTGGTCGACATCGGCAATGCCATGCTGACCATGTATGAGGGCGGCCAGCCGGTCGACCGGATGAAGGTCGTCGTCGGCACCCCCGAGCTTCCGACCCCGATGATTGCTAGCATCATCCACTGGGTGACGCTCAACCCTTACTGGGACGTGCCGACCAATCTGGTGAAGAAGACCATTGCCCCGGCCGCGCTCAAGCAGGGCGACGCCTACCTCAAGCCGCGCGGCTATGAGGTGATGAGCAACTGGACCAACGAGGCGACCGTCCTTCCCGCCAGCTCGGTCGACTGGAAGGCCGTGGCCGAGAACCCGGGCGCGCTTCGCATCCGTCAGAAGCCGGGCCCGCAGAACAGCGTCGGCCGGCTGAAGGTGCCTTTCCCGAGCGGGCAGGACATCTTCCTCCACGACACGCCGGCGCGCGAGAAGTTCGCGCTGCCCGACCGCCACCTGTCGAACGGCTGCATCCGCCTCGAGGATGCCAAGCGCTTCGCACGCTGGCTGATGGGTAGCGATCCCAAGATGTCGGGCTCGGATCCCGAGCAGTTCGTCCAGCTCCCGCAGGGCGTTCCGATCTACCTGACCTATCTCACCGCCGAGGTCGGCGCCGACGGCAAGCTCGTCCAGCGCCCGGACGTCTATGGTTGGGACGGTCGCCCCGACCGCCAGCTCGCGGCGGCGACCATGTACTCGAGCGTCGCCCGCCCGGCGCCGTAACTTCGAAGAACCTCCCCGTTCCGCAGTGCGGGATGGGGAGGGGCCCGCCCCTGATCTTCTCGAGACACAAAAGAACGGGGCGGAGCCTGAGCTCCACCCCGTTCTTTTTTGCCTTGCTACCGGAGCAGGCTCCCGAGGGAACCTGCTCCCGTCGCTTAGCCGCGGACCGGAGCCGGCGGCGGCGGCGGCGGCGGCGGCGGCGGAACCGGGCACGCGTCGGTCGCCAGGATCACCGACCCGTCCGGGCAGGTCTGGGTCGCAGGCGGCGGCGGCGGAGGCGGAGGAGCCTCGACCGGAGCCGGCGGCGGCGGCGGCGGCGGCGGGGCCGAGCCGAAGTTGAAGGTCAGGCTCGCCAGCAGCGAGTGCGACCGGAACCGCGAGTCCAGGTCCGACGACGCGAGGTCGAAGTCCGAGAGGTCGAGGTTGTCCTTGAAGTCGTGGTTGTAGAAACGATACTTCAGGCCGAAGTCGACGTTGTCGGCGACCGGATAGCGCACGCCCGCGAGGAGCTGCCACGCAAAGCCGCTGTCGCTGATGCGGTCGCCGTCGATGCTGACGCGGGTGCGGGCGAGGCCGACGCCGCCGCCAACGAAGCCCTGCCAGCCGTCATCGGCACCGAAGTCGAGCAGGAGGTTGCCCATGATCGACATCGAGGTCGAGCGGCCGTCGCCGTCGAGGATCACGCCGTCGACGAGATACTCGTCGTGGTTGGCGCGCTTGTAGGCCAGTTCGGCCTCGGCGCGGAGCGCACCGAAGTCGTAGCCGGCGTTCACGCCGACGTCATAGCCGGTCTTGTGATCGGCAATGAAGAAATCGTCCAGGGTGGTGGTGCCGGACTCGACGTCGACCTTGAGGTCTTCGACGAGCATCGCACCGAGATCCACGCCGACGTAGCCCGCACCATCGCGGGCCATTGCCGGCGAGGTGATGGCAGCCGCGGCAACGGCAGCCAGGAGGTATTTGCGCATGCTTTCCCCTTCTCGCTCAGTTAAGTGTTGATGGCGCCTCGAACCTGTAGAGCAGGGGATAAGTTTCGCTCAAGCGAAAGCTGCGCCGCCGACAGGCCGCCCTTGTGACATCGCTGCAACACCTGCCCCGGTCCACTACTCGCCTAACACAGGTCCAAGTTGCAGAGACGCAACGACTTTTCCTGTTTGTGCGACGCGGAGGGTCGGAAGCAGCAACGAGCAAATCGGTAAACGGCTCCATTGTGGAAGTCGGAACAAGCGGCCGCCGGAAGGCTTGTGACATACAACTCGCCTAGGCTCTCACTCGCGTGTAGAACCCCAGGGGCACGGGATGCGCGGAGTAGTTGGTGGCGGCTTCGGTCGATGAAGAACGGCTGATCGAGACGGTGGGACATAGTCCCATCGCAACCGTGCTCAGCAATCCGCGACGCCCGGACAATCCGCTCGAAGTCGCCAATCAGGCCTTCTGCGACCTGACCGGCTATCCCGAAGACCAGATCGTCGGCCGCAACTGCCGCTTCCTTGCTGGCGAGGCGACGGAGCCGTGGCTGACCGAGCGCATCCGGCAGGGCGTCAGGTCGCACAAGCCCGTGCTGGTCGACATCCTCAACTACAAGCGCGACGGCACCCCGTTCCGCAACGCCGTGCTGGTTACCCCGCTGTTCGACGACAATGGCGAGCTCGCCTGGTTCCTGGGCAGCCAGGTCGAACTGGGCGAGGAAAGCAGCGCGGTCTTCGCCGGTCGGCGGGAGCGGGCGGTACTGGCAGTGAAGAGCCTTCCGCCGCGTCAGCGCCAGGTGCTCGAACTGATCGCCAAGGGGCTGCTCAACAAGCAGATCGCCTGGGAGCTGAAGATCAGCGAGAAGACGGTGAAGATGCACCGTGCTCTTCTGATGGAGCGGCTCGGCGTTCCGAGCAGCGCCGATCTCATCAGGCTTGCGGTCGAGGCTGGGCTCTAGCCCGAAGCCGTGTCGCATACCGCCGCAAGGCCAGCTGTGTGCGCTGGCACCGGACGACTATCTCTTCTCCATCCTTCCAGACGGCGCGCTTTCCCCTTTTGAGCGTCGTCCGGATGGTCCGATGCGCGCTTCCCCGCTCGATCGGGAAAAGGTGCCGGCCGCACGCCCGCCTGCGGCCGGCACCGAGTTCGTTGGCGGAAGCCTGGCTTCAGCCGCCCGAAGCGTCGGTGAGCGCGTCGGTGACAAGCTGTTCCAGCCGCTCCTCGCCAGGGAAACCTTCCGCGACCCAACGTGCCTCGATGGCCTTCAATGTCCTGGCAACGATCGGGCCCGGCTTCAGCCCGCGCGCGATGAGTACGCCTCCGCCGATCCCGAGGGTGGGCACCTTCCAACCGTTGAGGCCGGCCGCCTGTTCGACCTGGCCGGCGAGCAGCAAACGATCCTGCGCCTCGGTCACTCCGATCTCGTAAGCGAGCCCGCGCGCGCTGCTGCCGACATCTGGCGTGACCGCGCTGGCAAGGCGCTTGCGGGCACGGTTGCTGAGCTTGAGCCGAGCGGCCACGCGGTCGGCGAGCGACGGGTCGGCGGGGAGAAGGGCGGCAAAGCGGCGCAGCGCGTGGGGCGCGACGCCAGCAGCGCGCTCATGGTCGATCACGGCGACGAGGGCGGGAAGGCGCCCTTTCTCGATCTCGGGCAGCACCGGCAGGAGGATGCCATGCTCGAGCATCAGCGCAACCGTCGGCGCAGGATCGGGGAGGGCGAGAAGCTTCAGCCACTCGTCGGCAATCCGCTCGCGCGACAGGGCCATCAGGTCGTTGGCGCGCTCGGCGCAGGCCTCGAGCCCTGGCCCGTCGACCTCGCTGGCGAAGCGCGCGGTGAAGCGGAAGAAGCGAAGGATACGGAGATGATCCTCGGCGATGCGCTGGAGCGGCTCGCCGATGAAGCGGACTCGTCGCTCGGCGAGATCCTCAAGGCCACCGAACCAGTCGCTCACCTCGCGGGTCGCCGGATCGTAGTAGAGCGCGTTGACGGTGAAGTCGCGCCGTGCCGCATCCTCGCGCCAGTCGTCGGTGAAGGCGACGGTGGCGTGGCGCCCGTCGGTCGCGAGGTCGGCGCGAAGCGTGGTGACCTCGAGCGTCGCACCGTCGTGCAATGCGGTGACGGTTCCGTGGGCGATGCCGGTGGGGACGGTGCGGATGCCCGCCGCCCCGCAGCGCCGCATGACCTCGTAGGGTGAGAGGCTGGTGGCAAGGTCGATGTCGGTGACGCTGACCCCGAGCAGGCCGTCGCGAACCGCGCCGCCGACCAGCCGCGCGTTGCCGGGTCCGAGCGCTTCGAACACCGCTGCCGCGGACGGTCGCCCGGCAAGCTCCTCGAGCGGGCTCAGGTCCATGGGCCGAGCCGGCGCGACAGGTTGACCAGCATGGCGGCGGTGGCGCCCCAGATGCGACGTCCCTCCCAGGGGATTTCGTAATAATGGCGGCGCTGGCCGCGGAAATCGGCTGACATCAGGCGCTGATTGGCGGGATCGAGCAGGAAGGCAAGCGGCGCCTCGAACCAGTCGGCCACTTCGGCTTCGTGCGGCGCCAGAGCGAGATCGGGAGCAATTTCGCCGAGCACCGGGGTGACCTCATAGCCGGTGACGGTGCGATAGCGGTCGGCGCTGCCCCACAAGGTGACTGCCGAGGGTGGAAGGCCGATCTCCTCGTCCGCCTCGCGCAGGGCGGCCGCGGCGGCATCGCGATCCTCGGGGTCGATCCGGCCCCCCGGGAAGGCGATCTGCCCGGCGTGCGTACGAAGATGCTCACGGCGGACGGTCAGCAGGACACCCGGCTCGGGGCGGCGGGTGATCGCGACCAGCACCGCGGCTGGTCGGAGCGGCGCATCGCTGTCCTCGACAAGGTCGCCGGCGAGGAGGTCGAAAGGGGGAGGGGCGGCGATCGCGGCGCGGAGCCGCTCGACAAGGCTCATGCGTTCGCGAAGGCGAAGAACTGCCCGTTGCTCCACAGCCCGGGCGGATCCTCGAGCAAGGCGAGTTCGGCCAGCTCGTAATAGACCGGCCGCTCGAAGCTCGCCTCGATGCCGCCGCGGGCGTTCACCAGTGGCATCCCGTCGCGGAAGGAGAGGGGATGGTCGGGACCAAGGATCACCGCTTCGCCGTCGTTGAGCTGGAAGGCGATACGCCGTTCCTCGCCGTCGCCCTCGAAGGTCATGGCGACCACCCGAAGCGCCGCAAGCTCGACGTCGATGTCGAGCTTCTCGACCGGGGTAACCAGCACGTGCCGGCCGTCGGGCTCGCGGCGGAGGACGGAGGCGAACAGGCGGACAAGCGCGTCGCGCTCGATCCGGCGTCCCTCGTGCCACCAGCGCCCCTCGCGGTCGATCCGCATCCCGCTGTGCCCGCAGTGCGAGGGATTCCAGTTGTCGACCGGCGGCCGGCCCCGCGCCGCGATGGCCTCGCCGATCTCGGCCAGGCTTCGGGCCGCGATGTCGAGGGATGGGCGGGTTTCCGGCATGGCTGGCGGAGATGAGGTCGGACGCTTGTCTGCGCAAGGGCAGTCGCTAGACGGGTGCGCCATGAGCAGGGTCGCGATCGTC
The DNA here is from genome assembly GCF_039538045.1 of Sphingomonas swuensis. Classification (NCBI taxonomy): domain Bacteria; kingdom Pseudomonadati; phylum Pseudomonadota; class Alphaproteobacteria; order Sphingomonadales; family Sphingomonadaceae; genus Sphingomonas; species Sphingomonas swuensis. The sequence continues at coordinate 1,101,547 of NZ_BAABBQ010000001.1, forward strand.
ACCGGAGCCGGCAAGCGTGTTGGCCGCGTGCTCGCCGAAGGGCTGCTGGCGGACGGCTGGACCGTGGTCGCGCATGTCCGCGGCGAGGTTGACGACGTGCCGCCGGGAAGCATCCGCGTCGTCGCCGACCTTTCGGCAGATGGCATGGCCGGGACCATCATGGCCGCCTGTCCCGAGCCTCCCTCGCTGCTCGTCAACAATGCCGCCCGCTTCTCGCCCGACAGCCTCGAGGCCTTCTCGGCCGACGAACTTGGCGCCCACATGATGGTCAACGTCGCCGCCCCGGCGCTGCTGATCTCGGCCTTTGCCGAAGTCGGAGCGGAGGGCGACCGGCTGGTGGTCAACATCCTCGACGCCAAGCTGGCGGCGCCCAACCCCGACTTCCTCAGCTATACATTGTCCAAGAGCGCGCTCGCGACGCTGACCACGCTGAGCGCGCAGGCGCTTGGCGGCAGGGGCATCCGGGTCAATGCGATCGCGCCGGCGCTGATGCTGCTGTCCGAAGGGCAGAGCGATTCCAATTTCGCCGCGATGCACGCCTTCAATCCCCTGGCACGCGGAGTGACACCCGAGGACGTGCTGCGCGCGCTTCGCTTTCTGGTGGACTCGCCGACGATGACCGGCGAGACGCTCACCCTCGACAGCGGTCAGCGCTTCTGGCGCCTGCCGCGCGACGTGCAGTTTCTTTCCAGGACTCCCGACTAGATGAGCGACATTCTTCCCTTCACTCCGCGGCTGGATGGGCTGGTGCCTGCTTCGCTCGCGGTGCGATCGGCCAAGATCCACCTCGATTCCCTCGAGGTGATGACCGACATCGGCTTCCACGAATTCGAGGTCGGAAGCCCGCAGCGGCTGCTGATCAGCGTCGAGGTCTGGCTCGATGCGGTCGATCCGCCCGCTGCGGACCTCGCCGAGGGTGCGTGGAACTACGATCACCTGCGGATCGAGATCGAGCGAATCGCTGCGAGCCGGCGCTTCAACCTGCAGGAGACACTGGCCCGGGAAGTCTATGACTGGGTTGCTGCGCGGGACGGAGTGAAGGCATTGAGGGTGGCCACGGCCAAGCCCGATGTCTATCCGAACGCGCGGGGAGTGGGCGTTGAAATCGCCTCCTTTTCCGGCACGGCTCCGTAACGGCCTTTGAAGGCGGTTGCAGTGGTGGAACAATATGATTGCGCCGCCATTGAGGCCACATTAAGGAAGCCCGCCGGCCACGCCGATGATATGTTGATACGTCGGCCTGCCTGATCGGAAGAATGCGGTTTTGACCGTATTCGATCGTGACGGTTGAAAAGCCCTTCTGAGGAGAATTGCGGCAGGATGTCTTACGCCAATCGCAGGCAGATGAGCGGGAACAGGACGGTTTCGATCGTCATTGTTGCCTTGCTGCATGTGCTGCTCGGATATGCGATCATCACCGGCCTCGCGTACAATGTCGTGAAGAAGGCCGCGGAAGATCTGAAGACCTTTGACGTGGAGGAGGAGCCACCGCCCCCGCCGGAGGAACCGCCGCCCCCGCCGCCCGAACGGCAGGTCGAGACTCCGCCGCCGCCCGTCGTGTCGCCGCCGCCTCTGGTGCGGACGAACACGCCGCCGCCGCCGGTGTCCACGGTGACCAACGCGCCGCCGGCGATCATCACGCCGACTGCGCCGACCGCACCGCCGGCCCCGCCGGCTCCGCCGCCCCCGCCGCCGCCCCCGCCGCAGCCCGTCAAGGTGCAGCCGGCAAAGGCCCGTGCGAACCTCGCTTCCTACTTCTCGGATGACGACTATCCGCAGGACGCGATCCGCAACGAGCAGCAGGGTACGACGGGTGTCCGCCTGGACATCGGTCCGGACGGTCGGGTCACCAACTGCACTGTGACCAGCTCGTCAGGCTCGAGCTCGCTCGACAGCACGACCTGCCGACTGCTCCGCAGCCGGGCCCGCTTCACTCCGGCGACGGACAGCAGCGGTGGCAAGACGTCCGACACGACGTCCACCCGGATCGTCTGGCGACTGCCTGAAGAGTAAGTGACGCCTTTTCCTTTCACGCCCATACGGTTTCTAGTCCAAGGATACGCACTATGACCTTCCTCTCTCTGACGGCAGCAGCCGCCGCCGCTCCGGCCGGCGACAGCCCCTACGGTCTCATGCAGGCCCTCAACGAAGGTGGCGCCATCTCGTGGGCCACGTTCGTGATCCTCGTCGGCATGTCGATCGGCACCTTCTACATCCTGTTCACGAAGTTCTTCGAGCAGCAGAAGATCATCAGCCAGGGCAACAAGGTCCGCTCGAGCTTCTGGAACTCGCCGAACCTGCGCGAAGCCGCCAGCAAGCTCGACCAGAAGAGCGCCTACCGCGCGATCGTCGACGACACGCTCGTCGCCCAGGAGCAGCACGGCAAGCTGACCAACCCGATCGACCAGCACGACTGGATGGCGAACAGCCTCGCCCGCTCGCAGGGCGGCATCGGCGCCCGTCTCGGTGAAGGCCTCGCCTTCCTCGCGACGGTCGGTTCGACTGCTCCGTTCATCGGTCTGTTCGGTACCGTCGTCGGCATCTACCGCGCGCTGATCAAGATCGGCGCGTCGGGCCAGGCCTCGATTTCCACCGTCGCCGGCCCGGTCGGCGAGGCGCTGATCATGACCGCCCTCGGCCTGGTCGTCGCGGTTCCGGCCGTGCTCGCCTACAACTGGCTGATCCGCCGCAACAAGTCGATCATGGAGGACCTTGCTGCCTTCACGAACGACCTGCACGGCTACATCATGTCGGAAGGCAAGGTTAAGCCGGCCGCCGTCACCGCCGCCGCTGCCCCGAATGCCGGTTCGGCCTCGGTCGCCCGTGGCGCCCAGACCCGCACCGGTGCGGCTCCGACCCCGGCTGGCACCCAGCCGCTGACCTCGGGCCAGACCTCGACCGGCCAGCAGGCTGGCGGCACTGGCACCACCACCGTCGATCGCCGCTAAGGCAGGGTTCAGGAGGCCGGGCGCTTGATGCGTCCGGTCTCCACCCCGTCGATCCGGTGACCCGAAGTTAAAGAGGGAACGAACGTCCCATGGCAATGAGTGTCGGCAAGGAAGACGGCGAAGACGTCCCGATGTCCGACATCAACACCACGCCCCTCGTGGACGTGATGCTGGTGCTCCTGATCATCTTCCTCATCGCCGTTCCGGTGGTGGTGGAAACCGTCCCGATCGCGCTCCCCGCGACCGCCTACGAAGCCCGCGAGACCAAGCCCGAGAACATCGAGCTGACCGTCCGCGGCGGTCCCGGCGGCACCTGCGAGGTGTATCAGGGCATGGCTCCGATCAACTCGGAGGCGCTGCTCGATACCGCGGTCGCGAAGCTCGAGGATGCCATCGCCAAGGCTGGTGGTGCCGAGAACCTGACCGAGGAAACGATGCCCGAAGTGCACATCCGCGGTGACGTCAACACGCCGTACAAGTGCATCGGTGGGACCATCTACACGATGCAGCGCGCCGGCTTCGCCCGCGTCGGCTTCGTGTCCGAACCGCCCGCCGGTTCGACTGTCACCCGCCTGTAGAGAAAGGAACTCGCGTCATGGCAATGCAGACGACGAGCAATAACTCCGAAGGCGAACCGATGATGGAGATGAACACCACTCCGCTCATCGACGTCATGCTGGTGCTGATCATCATGCTGATCATCACCATCCCGCCGCAAACCCACGCGGTGAAGCTCGACCTTCCGCAGGGCAATCCTCCGCCCGACGCGGTGATCGATCCGGTCAAGAACAAGATCGTGGTGACCCAGCAGAACGGCATCCTGTGGAACGGCGCGCCCGTGAACCAGGTGCAGCTGCGCCAGTTCCTCGACATCACCCAGCAGATGGACCCGGTTCCCGAGCTCCACCTGCAGCCCGAAGGCGAGGCACGCTACGACCTGGTCGACCAGGTGCTGGTCGTGACCAAGCAGGCCAACGTGTCCAAGATGGGCTTCGTCGGCAACGAAAGCTACGCCAAGGCCTTCTGATCACTTTCGGGAACCATCCCGAAAAATCCTGGGCGGTCCTCTCATCACGGGAGGGCCGCCCTTTTTTCGTTCCGAGCGTTGTCCCGTCATCATCGCGCATCAGGAGAAGAACGACCGTGCCCCACAAGAGCCTGGCCCTCATCGCAACGCTGGCCGTCGCCGGCTGCGCCACCCCGATGGACGCCCCAAGCAGCGCCGTCGCGCTTCCCCTGATCGGTAGCAGCGGACAGGCGATCGGCACCGTGCGCATGTGGGAGACCCCGGGAGCGGTCAGCTTCAGGGTCGAGGCGAATGGGCTGTCGGTCGGCCGCAAGGGGCTGCACGTCCATTCGGTGGGACGCTGCGTCGGTCCCGCCTTCACCAGCGCGGGCGGCCACTGGAACCCGGCCTCTCGCAAGCATGGGCTCGCCAACCCCGCCGGGCCGCATGCCGGCGACCTGCCCAATGTCCCTGTCGCGGCCAATGGCGCGCTTCGCGAAACGGTTGTGCTCAATGGCGCGAGCCTCGCCACTCTTCGCGACGGTGATGGGTCGGCGCTCGTGCTCCACGCCGGCGAGGACGACAATGTCACCGATCCGAGCGGCAACAGCGGCGATCGTGTCGCTTGCGCGGTAATCAGTCCGGCTGCCTGAAGGCGGCCCGGCGAGCGGTTCCTGCCCGATAGCCCGTAGCGGCCATCGGGCAGGTGCTTCGTTGGAGGATGCGGATGACTGATCTGGTCATCGCCAGTCCACGGGAGTGACTTATGCCGCAGCGTTTCACCGCGACAGAGAATGCGTTCGACAAGGGCATCGAGAAGACTAGCGCCAAGCAGGGCGCCAAGCTCGCGGGCGAGTGGGTCGAAGCGATCCGCAAGGCCGAATTCACCGGTTCGAAGGGCCTCGCCTCGGAGCTCGAGCGGCTCGAGAAGCTGCTCGGCGACGACGAGCCCGACACCGACAAGCTCAAGACCCTGCTCGAGAAGATCGGCCAGGACACGCTCAAGGCGGCCGATCGTGCTGACGACCCCAAGGTCGCCGAGAAGATCCGCAAGCTCGCCGAGGCGATGGGCGCGAAGCAGCCCGCCTGACGGGCTGTCACGGGAATGCAGAGAGGGGCCGGGCGACCGGCCCCTTTTTCGTCAGGGCAGGCCGAGATGCTCCTCGAACTGCGCGATCAGCCTGCGATAAAGGTCACGCTTGAACGGCACGATCAGGTCGGGAAGCTCGCCCGCGTCGACCCACTTCCAGGCATCAAATTCGGGATGGGCGGTGGCGATGTCGACGTCGCTCTGCCGCCCAAGGAAGCGGCACAGGAACCAGTCCTGCTCCTGCCCCTTCCACTTGCCGCCCCACAGCTTGGAGCGAAGCTCCTCCGGAAGGTCGTAGCGAAGACGTTCGGGGCAGTCCGACACCCGTTCGACGAGGTGCGGGGCAATTCCCGTCTCTTCCTCGAGCTCGCGAAGCGCGGTGTCCCAGGGCTCCTCGCCCTCGTCGATCCCGCCTTGCGGCATCTGCCAGGCCTCGTCGGTCCGGTCGATCCGGCGGCCGACCCAAACCTGGCGGTCGGCGTTGAGGAGCATGACGCCGACCCCGCGGCGATAATCGTTGCTGGTCATGATTGGTCCGTCATCCCGGCCCCGACCAAGGTCAAGGGCCGGGATGCGGCGTGCCGCTTAGTAAGCGGTGGTGGTGCTGTCGGTCGAGCTCATCTTGGTGCGGCTCGAGCTGTGACCGCCGGCGCGATGGAGGATGTCTTCGGCGCGAGTGCGGTCGATGTTGCTTCGGCTGGTGTCGACGGACACGAAGATGCCGCCGTCATTGATCCGCTGGCCGTAATAGTCGCTGTCCTCGCGGCTGACGCCATGGCTGGTGAACAGGTCACTGAGGCCGCCGGCGGCAGCGCCGATGGCGGTTCCGGTCAGCGCCGCGCCGCCGATGGCGCTCTGGGCGATGGCACCGGCCGCGGCGAGCGGGCCGACGCCGGGAATGGCGAGCGCGGCGACGCCGAGCAGGGCGCCGATGCCCGAACCCGCGGCGGCCTTGGCGATGAAGCTGGTCGGCTCCTTGTGATCGGCGACATGATCGCCGGCACCGGTCGTCTCGCTGACGGTGTCGTCATGCTTGCCGATGACCGAGATGGCACTGTCCTCGACACCCGCCTGGCGCAGTTCGGCGATCGCGCGCTCGGCTTCGCTATGGCTGTCGAAAACGGCCGAAATGACATTGGTACCTTGCATGGGGCTCTCCCTTGGCCGGCGGCAACTAAGCCGGCGGTGGGAGAGCGAAGCGCGGACCCGCTAGTTCCGGCGACGGTCGCCAACTGGTGGCTGCAATCCGCCTAGCCGAGCAGCAGCCCGAGGTGCGCGACGCAGCGCTCGAGGTCGTGCTGGGCGCTCGGAAGTGCCCTGCGGAGATTCATGAAGCCGTGGATCGTGCCGTCGCACTCGAGATAAGTGGTGCTGACCCCGGCTGCCGCGCAGGCCCCGACGAAGGCGCGGCTCTGGTCGCGGATCGGATCGAGCGAGCCGGCGACGACCAGCGTTGAAGGCAGGCCGGCAAGATCCTTCAGCATCGGGTCGTAGCGCCAGTCGCCACGGTCGGGCGCATAGCCTTCGTCGAACCATCCCATGCTCGCCCGGCTGAGGAGAAAGCCTTCGCCGAACTGGTCGAGGCTCGAATAGTGGCGCGTCGGATTGGCGGCGGGATAGATCGCCCAAAGCGCGCGAACGGCGACTGCTGCGGGCTGATCGCGAAGCGCGAGCGCGGTGACGATCGCGAAATTGCCGCCCGCACTGTCCCCGGCAAGAACCAGGCCGTCGACGGCGCGGCCGAGGGCAAGCGGACTGTCGGCGATCCAGCGCGCCGCGGCCATGGCGTCTTCGATTCCGGCAGGGAAGGGGTGCTCGGGGGCGAGAGCATAGTCGACGCTGATCACCGGCAGGTCGGTCAGCCGGGCGATCTCCGCGCACAAGGGCTCGTGCGTGTCGAGGTCGCCGAGGAGGAAACCGCCGCCGTGATAGAAGACGATCGCCGGCCCGGGCTCGCGCTCGGCGCGCGCGTCGTAGAGCCGCATCGGGCAGGGCCCGCCTTCGATGTCGCGGAGGACCGCCAGCGGGCCGGTCTCGGCATCGAACATCTTGCGGCTGGCGTGCATCATCCCCCGCGCGCCCTCGAGCCCGACGTCGACGGCTCGCTTGGCCCCCGGCTTGTTGGCGATTTCGAGCAAAGCGGCGACATCGGGACGGACATAAGGCTGGGTCATCCCCTGCGTGTAACGTGGTGACGCCAGCACTTCCACGCGCTAGGGAAGATCAACCCCTTTCATTCGCAGGACGCGTCATGGCCACGGCCACTCATCAGCTCACCCCCGAGGAGGCGCATGCCGACCTCGCTCCGGAAAATGTCGTGGTCCGTTTCGCCGGGGACAGCGGCGACGGCATGCAGCTGACCGGCGGGCAGTTCACCCTGTCCACCGCGCTCGCCGGCAACGATCTCGCGACCTTCCCCGACTTCCCGGCCGAGATCCGCGCGCCGCAGGGGACGACCTTCGGGGTCTCGGCCTTCCAGATCAACTTCGGCTCGGCCTCGATCGAGACCGCGGGCGACCAGCCCGACGTGCTCGTCGCGATGAATCCCGCCGCTCTGAAGGTGAACGTCGCCGCGCTCCGCGAGGGCGGCCTGATCATCGCCGACGAGGGCGAGTTCTCGGCCCGCAATCTGGCCAAGGCCGGCTACGAGCAGAGCCCGCTCGACGACGGCAGCCTCGCCAAGTGGCAGCTCGTCCGCTTCAACATCAGCCAGCTGACCCTCGATGCCGTGAAGCCATTCGGGCTTGGCAACAAGGAGGCGCTGCGCTGCAAGAACATGTGGACGCTCGGCCTCGCGCTGTGGATGTTCGACCGTGACCGCCAGCCGATCGTCGACTGGCTCAAGGCCAAGTTCGCCAAGGCGCCGACGCTGGTCGAGGCCAATGTCGCGGCACTGAATGCCGGCCATGCCTATGGCGAGACGGTCGAGATGGGCGCCGCCTTCCGCCCGCGCTCGATCCCCGCCGCGCCGGCCGAACCCGGCCTCTACCGCACGGTGACCGGTGCGGAATCGCTCGGGCTGGGCCTCGTCGCCGGCGCGCAGCTGGCCGAGTTGCCGATGTTCTTCGGCTCCTATCCAATCACCCCGGCCTCGCCGCTGCTGCACCATCTCAGCCGGCTGAAGGAATATGGAATCACCACCTTCCAGGCCGAGGACGAGATCGCCGCCATCTGCGCCGCGCTCGGCGCGAGCTATGCCGGAAGCCTCGGGGTAACCTCCTCGTCGGGTCCGGGCATCGCGCTCAAGACCGAGGCGATGGGGCTTGCGATCATGACCGAGCTTCCGCTCGTCATCGTCAATTCGCAGCGCGGTGGTCCCTCGACCGGCCTTCCGACCAAGACCGAGCAGAGCGATCTCTACCAGGCGGTCTACGGTCGCAACGGCGACGCGCCGCTGCCGGTGATCGCCGCCCGCTCGCCCGCCGACGCGTTCGAGGTCGCGATCGAGGCGGTGCGGCTCGCCACCCGCTACATGACCCCGGTCATGCTGCTGACCGACGGCTATATCGCGAATGCCGCCGAGCCGTGGAAGGTGCCCGACATGACGGCCTTCGAGGCATTCCCGGTCGTGCATGCCAACGAGAATGACGTGCCGCGCACCGACGCCGGCAAGCTCATGCCCTACGCCCGTGACGAGAAGCTCGCCCGGCCATGGATCAAGCCGGGCACGCCGGGGCTGACCCACCGGATCGGCGGAATCGAGAAAAACCCCGGCACCGGCGACCTCGACTATTCGCCGACCGCCCATGCCGAGATGACCTGCCAGCGCCAGCAGAAGGTGCTCGGGATCGCCGACGACATCCCGCACCAGGAAGTCTGTCTCGGCGAGGCGGGGGCGAAGGTCGCGCTGATCGGCTGGGGCTCGACCTTCGGGCCGATCCACCAGGCTGTGAAGCGGCTCCGCGCGCGCGGGCTCGACGTCGCGCACGTCCATGTCCGCCACATCTGGCCGCTTCCCGCCAACCTCGGCGAACTGCTGCGCAGCTTCGGCACCGTCATCTGCCCCGAGATGAACTCGGGCCAGTTCAAGACGCTGCTTCGCGACCAGTATCTGGTCGACGTCCAGAGCCTGACCAAGGTCAGCGGCCAGCCCTTCCGCATTGCCGAGATCGAGGCTGCGGCGGCCGAGGCGCATGGCGGGGTGGTCCCGCCCGACGTGACGCAACTTCCCGAAGGCGACAGTGGCCACGATCCCGGCCACCCGCACGCCGCCGAGGTGACGGCATGAAGCCGATCAACCCCGTTCCGCTGATCCTGATGCTGGTCCTGGTACTGGCGCTCCTCTATTATCTGTGGCGCTGACACGATGAATGACCTGACCCCAATCGAGAAGACCACCGCCAAGGACTGGGCGAGCGACCAGGAAGTGCGCTGGTGCCCGGGCTGCGGCGACTATGCGGTGCTCAAGGCCGTGCAGCGGACCATGCCCGACCTCGGCGTCGCGCGTGAGAAGACCGTGTTCGTTTCCGGGATCGGCTGCTCGAGCCGCTTTCCCTATTACATGGAGACTTACGGCTTCCACACCATCCACGGCCGTGCGCCGGCGGTGGCGACGGGGGTCAAGCTCGCCAATCCCGACCTCGACGTGTGGATCATCACCGGCGACGGCGATGCGCTCAGCATCGGCGGCAACCACACGATGCACCTCATCCGCCGCAATCTCGACTGCCAGCTCTTGCTGTTCAACAACGAGATCTACGGCCTGACCAAGGGGCAATATTCGCCGACCAGCCGGATCGGCACGCGCAGCCCCTCGACCCCGTTCGGCTCGGTCGATCGTCCGGCGCGGCCGTGCGGCTTCGCGCTCGGGGCGGGCGCGCGGTTCGTGGCGCGGGCGATCGACGTCAACAAGAACCTGCCCGACGTGCTCAAGGCCGCCCATGCCCACAAGGGCACCGCCTTCGTGGAGATTTTCCAGAATTGCGTCGTCTATAATGACGACGTCTTTGCGCCCTTCACCGCGCGCGAGGTCGCGTCCGAGATGCAGCTGTGGCTGAAGGCGGGCGAGAAGATGCTGTTCGCGGGCGGCGCCAAGGGCATCGCGCTCGACGCCGAGACGCTGACCCTCAAGGTCGTCGCTGGGGACCATCCCGCGGTGCTGGTCCACAATCCGCGTAATCGGATGATGGCGCACATGCTGGTCGAGATGCCGCCGGTCGGCTTCCCGGTCGCATTGGGCGTTCTCTACGACGATCCCGCTTCGACCTTCGAAGCCGCGGTCATCGAGCAGAACGACCAGGTCTCCGCCGGCAAGAAGCCCGATCTCCAGGCGCTCGTCGCCAAGGGCCAGAGCTGGATGGTGGAAAAGGAACCGAGGGCTGAGTAGCGCCGGACGGGCGGCCGGAAACCTGCTGAACTCCCGCGAGCGCAAGGACCGGCGATGATCCCCCGTACCCACCTCGCCACCGCCCGCATCCCGGGCGGACCCGAGATGCACCTCTATTCGCGTGGCGGCGACCACATGATCTGCGTCGAGCGCGACGAACTCATGTCGACCCGCATGAGCGGCTCGGAAGAAGCACTCGCGACGATGACGGCCGAGCGCCTCGGGTCACGACCCAGACAGCGCTGGCTGATCGGCGGCTATGGCATGGGCTTCACTCTCCGCGCCGCGCTCGCCACTGTGCCGAAGGATGCAGAGATCACCGTCGCCGAGCTGGTGCCGGAGATTGTCGACTGGGCACGTGGACCGATGTCGGCGCTGACCGGCGATTGCCTCGAAGACGCCCGGGTCAGGCTGGTCATCGGCGATGTCGCCAAGGAGATCGAGAAGAGCGGCTGGGACGCCATCCTGCTCGACGTCGACAATGGTCCCGATGCGCTGGTCCGGGCGCTCAACCAGTGGTTGTACGAACCTTCGGGGCTGGCGGTCGTGAAACGCGCGCTGAACCCCGCGGGGCTGGTCTCCATCTGGTCCGCCGGGCCTGATCCCCGCTTCACCAGGACGCTGCAGCAGGCCGGTTTCCAGGTCGACGAGGAAGTCGTTCGCGCACGGCACAACGGCAAGGGCCCGCGCCACGTCATCTGGTTTGCCCGGGCCTGAATGGACAATCTGACCCACAGCCTGGCCGGCGCGCTGCTTGGCCAGATGGGATTGAAGCGGGCGAGCCGCTTCGGCCTGCTCGGCTGCATCCTCGGCGCCAACGCCCCCGACATCGACGTGATCGCGCCGCTGTTCCTGCCGGTCGATAACATCGCCTTTCACCGCGGTCCGACGCATGCGCTCTGGGGATTGCCGGTAATGGCGCTCGGGACGGTCGCGCTCCTGTGGATCGTCGACCGGCTGAAGCCTGCCGCGCCCGACTCGCTGCCCTTCCGCTTCTGGCCGCTGTTCCTGGTGACGCTTGGCGGAGTCGTCAGCCATCCCTTCCTCGACTGGCTGACGACCTATGCCGTCGCCTTCTTCGCCCCGCTCGGTGACCGCTGGTATTCGGCCAACGCGATCTTCATCATCGACTGGGTCTACTGGATCATCCTCGTAGCGGGCGTCTGGATGTCTGCGCGCCGCTGGAAGCGGGGGAGGGACCATCCCGGCAAGCCCGCTCTGATCGCCGGCGGGCTCCTGCTCGTCTACATCACCGCCAACGTCGCATGGAGCGCGCTCGCCGAGCGCCGCACCGCCGCCATCCTTCGCCAGCGCGGGATCGAGCCGGTGCTGATCGTTGCAAGCCCGCCGCCGCTCGCCTTCTGGGAGCGGACCATGGCCTGGCGCAGCGCGCGCGAATGGGGCTCGGGCGACTTCGGCCCATCGGGGCTTGTCGTCGCCCCAGAACGACGCCGCCTCGGCCTCGACCATCCCGCCTTCCTCGCTGCGCGAACCGAGCGCCGGTCCGTTCGCTCCTTCCTCTACTGGTCGCGGATGCCGATCGTTGTCGAGGAGGGGGGACAGCCCATCCTCACCGATCAGCGCTACTATCGAGTGCTCGACGACGACCGCGTGCCCGCCGCCATTCGAAGCCGGGCGCCGCGTGGAAGCTTCATGGTGCCCCTGACCTCACGACCATAGTGCGTTTTGAGGATTCAGCGCGTTCAAGCGGCCATGGCTTCGACACAACTCGTCTGGTTCCGGCAGGACCTTCGCACCAAGGATCACCCCGCGCTCCGCGCCGCCGCCGAGTGTGGGCCGGTGCTCGGCCTCTACGTCCTCGACGACGAAACCCCTGGCAAGTGGAAGCCCGGCGGTGCCTCGCGCTGGTGGCTGCACCACAGCCTCGCCGCCCTCGCCGACGAACTGGAAGCGCTCGGCTCGGCGCTGATCCTGCGCCGCGGCCGCTCCGCCGAGGTGGTCCGCAAGGTCGCCAGCGAAGTCAAAGCCGGCGGGATCCACGCCAATCGCCATTACGAGCCCTGGTGGCGCGAAGCCGAGTGCGAGAAGGGCGACTTCGTCATCCTCCACGACGGCGATGTGCTTCATGAGCCGTCAGACATCCGCTCGGGCACCAACAAGCCGTTCAAGATCTACGGCCCCTATTACCGTGCGCTGCACGAGCATTTTCCGCCCCCGGCGCCGCTGCCGGCACCGCGACTCTCGCGTCCGGACAAGCTGCCGCCAAGCGACCGGCTGGAAAGCTGGAAGCTTCTTCCGACCAGCCCCGACTGGGCCGGCGGCTTTGCCGAGTGGGAGCCCGGCGAGAAGGGCGCTGCCAGGCGACTCCGGCACTTCGTCGATCACGCCGGCGACTATGCCGGCAAGCGCGACCTTCCCGCCGTGGATTCGACCAGTCGCCTCTCGCCGCACCTCCACCATGGCGAGATCACGCCCCGCCAGGTCTGGCATGCCCTCGGCCGTAGGGGCGGGGACAAGTTCCACCGCGAGCTCGCCTGGCGCGACTTCAGCCGCCACATCATCCTCTCTGATCCCGAGCTCGGCGAGCGATCGCAGCGGCCGCTCGGCCTCAAGACCCGCTCGGGCAAGGCGGCTGACGCAGACTTCCGGGCCTGGACCCGCGGACAGACCGGCTACCCGCTGGTCGACGCGGGAATGCGCCAGCTGTGGCAGAGCGGCTGGATGCACAATCGCGCCCGGCTGGTCACCGCCAGCTTCCTCATCAAGCATCTGCTGATCGACTGGTGGCGCGGAGAGGAGTGGTTCTGGGACTGCCTGGTTGATGCCGACTATGCCAACAACAGCCAGAACTGGCAGTGGGTGGCGGGCACCGGCTTCGACAGCCAGCCCTTCTACCGGATCATGGCGCCCCTGACCCAGAGTGAAAAGTTCGACGCCGCCGACTATATCCGCCGCTGGGTGCCTGAGCTCGCGCGACTGTCCGATGCCGACATCCACGATCCGTGGGGCCGCGGGGCCGCGCCCGCGGGCTATGCCAAGCCGCTGATCGGCCACAGGGAAGGGCGCGAGCGCGCGCTCGACGCGTTCGCCAAGCGCGGCAAATAGCCATCTCCTGCTTGCGCAGGGGAGCCTTGCTTTCCTAGGGCTGGCCCATGGCCACTCGCGGCGCTCACCTCCTCAATGCCGATCGACGCTTCGCGACCGGTCCGGGCCTTCTCGGCCGGCTCGTCGCGCCGGCATTCGCGCCGGTGCTCGACCAGTTGGACCAGCGGCTATGCGAAGGTGGGATTCACGCCACGCTGCCCGACGGGTCGACCCGCCGGATCGGCTTCCACGCCCCCGGTCCCGAGCCGGTCGTCCATCTCCGCAGCTGGCTTGCGCTGGTCCGGCTGGCGACCAGCGGAAGCGTCGGCTGGTACAAGGCGTGGACCCGCGGCGAATGGGCATCGCCCGACCCGGTGCCCCTGTTCGACCTCTTCATGCGCAACGCCGCGAGCCTTGGTCAGACCGCCCGCGCCAAGGGGCTGTTCCGGCTGGTCAACCGGCTCGCGCACCAGTGGCGCGACAATGCCCCCGCGCAAGCCCGCGAGAACATCGCGGCGCACTACGACCTCGGCAACGACTTCTATGCCGAGTGGCTCGATCCGGGGATGAATTACAGCTCGGCCCTGTTCCGCGACGACGATCTCGGCAGCGCGCAGGACCGCAAGATCGACGCCATCCTCGACCGGCTCGACCTGCAGCCGGGCGACCGCCTGCTCGAGATCGGCTGCGGCTGGGGGAGCCTCGCCATCGCCGCCGCCCGCCGCGGCGCGACCGTCACTGGCCTTACGCTCTCGACCGAGCAGAAGGCGTGGGCCGAGCGCCGCATCGCCGATGAAGGATTGTCGGATCGCATCACCATCCTCCTCGAGGACTATCGCGATCATCGCGGCACCTACGACAAGCTCGCCTCGGTCGAGATGGTCGAGGCGGTCGGGCAGCGCTGGTGGCCGGCCTACCTCGACGCAATCGCGGGTGCGCTTCGCCCGGGTGGCCGCGCGGCGCTGCAGTATATCTCGATCCGGCCCGAGCTGTTCGACTCCTATGCCGCGAGCGCCGACTTCATCCAGACCTACATCTTCCCCGGCGGCATGCTCCTCCACGAGGAGCGCTTCGAAGCGCTCGCCGAGGGGCGCGGCCTGTCGTGGGAGGACCGGCACGGCTTCGGCCTCGACTATGCCGAGACGCTCCGGATCTGGCGCGAGCGCTACGACCGCGCCGTGGCGGACGGCCGGCTGCATGAATTCAGCCCGGCATTCCACGACCTGTGGCGCTATTATCTGATGTATTGCGAAGGCGGCTTCAAAGGGCGCGGAATCGACGTCGCCCAGGTGACACTCACCCGCGCTTAGCCCTCGACGCGGACCTTTTCTCCGGTCGGACGATCCTCGCCGAGAAGGGCCAGCAGCCGTTCGGCCACGGCCTCGGGCGGCTTGACCTCCTCGGGCTCCTCACCGGGGAAGGCGAGGGCGCGCATGCGGGTGCGCGTCGCGCCGGGATCGAGGATGGTAACCCGAAGCTTGCCCGTGTGCGACGTCTCATCGGCGTAGGCGCCGAGCAGGATTTCCAGTGCCGCCTTGGACGAGCCATAGGCACCCCAGAAGGCCCGCGGCGCGGCACCGACGCTGCTGGTCAGCGCCACCAGCTCGGCGGACTCGCTTGCCCGGAGCATCGGATCGAAGGCGGCGAGAAGCGCCTGGTTGGCCATCAGGTTGAGGTTGATCAGCCGCGAATATTCCTTGGGGTCGATGTGCTCGACCGGCGACAGGCTGCCGAGCATCGCGGCATTGAGCACGAGGAAGTCGAGCTTGGTCCAGCGCCCGCTGATGGCCGCTGCCAGCTTGCCGATGTCCTCACCCTTGGAAAGATCGAGCGGGGCGATCGTCGCCGACCCGCCGGCTGCGTGGATCCGCTCCTCGACCTGCTCGAGTCCGGCCGACGAACGCGCGGTCAGGATGACATGCGCGCCTTCGCGGGCAAGGGCCTCGGCGATGGCCGCTCCGATCCCGCGGCTGGCACCGGTGACGAGGGCGAGGCGATCCTGGTATCTGCTCATGGCGCGCGCCCTAAGCGGTGCACCGCAGCGCCGCAAGCGATTGTGCCGGGGCCCGCAGGCGGCTAGTTCACACTCTGTTCTCTTGTGCAAGGGTGGGGGCGAATCGTGGACGCGTGGATGGTGGCAGTGCTGGTCGGGGTCATCGCCGTTGCGGGGGTGCTGCTCGGCTGGGTTCTCGGCAGCAGGCCCGGCGCCGCCCACGCGAACGAGGCCGCCCGGCTGCGCGACGAGGTAGCGACCCTCGGCCGCGACCAGGCGGTCGCCGCCGAACAGCTCCGCCGGGCGGTCCAGACAGAGGAAGCGCTGAAGTCGGTGACGGACGAGCGCGACGGCCTCTCGGCAGAACTGGCAGCGGCCAGGGTCGTCTCGGTGCGCTACGATGAGCTCGAGGCTCGGCATCGCGCACTTCAAGAAGAAGCCGGCATGCTTCGCGGCGACATCGCCAGCGCGGGCGAACGGCTGCAGCGGCTGGCCGAGGTCGAGCGTCTGCTCGAGCAGCGCACGACCGAACGCGACGAGGCGCTGCGGCGCAAGGCTGGCCTTGAGACCGAGGTGAAGAGCTTCGAGGAGCGTCTCTCCGACCTTCGGAAGTCACGCGACGAACTAGTGGTGCAATTCCGCGAAGTCGGCGACAAATTGCTCGAGAAGGCGCAGGTCGATTTCCTCGCCAAGGCCGACGAGCGGCTCAGCAAGGCCGATCTCGAGAACCAGGCCAAGCTCCAGACCCTGCTCCAGCCCGTCTCCGATACGTTGAAGCGCTACGAGGAAGGGCTGCAGCGGGTCGAGGCCGAGCGCAAGGACAGCTATGGCGAGCTGCGCGGCGTGCTCGGCGAATTGCGCAAGGACAATGGGCAGGTCCGCGATGAGACCCGCAACCTCGTCAACGCATTGCGCTCGAGCCCCAAGGCCCGGGGGCGGTGGGGCGAACAAAGCTTGCGCAACGTGCTGGTCCAGGCCGGTCTCACCGAAGGCATCGACTTCGAGATGGAAGTCAGCCTCGAGACCGCCGATGGCCGCCTCCGGCCCGACGTGGTCGTCAACCTGCCCAGTAACCGCAAGCTGGTGATCGACGCCAAATGCTCGTTGAATGCCTTCCTCGACGCCTGCGACGAGGTCGACGAGGACCGCAAGCAGGCCTGCTTCAAGCTCCACGTCGCCTCGATGCGCAACCATGCGCAGGCGCTCGGATCGAAGGACTATTGGGCCCAGTTCGGCGAAGCCGCTGACTATGTGATCATGTACATCCCGGGGGAGCACTTCCTCACCGCCGCACTCGAGCAGGACCCGCAATTGTGGGACTGGGCCTTCGAGCGGCGCGTGCTGCTCGCGACCCCGACCAACCTGGTCGCGATCGCGCGAACCGTGGCCAGCGTCTGGCGGCAGGAGAAGATCACCGAGCAGGCCGAGGTCATCGCGGCGCTCGGCAAGGAGCTCCACAGCCGGATCGCGACGATGGCCGAACATGTCGTCCGAATGGGCCGCAACCTCGCCACCGCCAACGATGCCTACAACAAGATGGTCGGAAGTCTCGAAACCCAGGTCTTCACCCAGGCCAAGCGCTTCGAAGCGCTCGGCGCGGGGAGCAACAAGGAAGTCGCGACCCCGCCGATGATCGAGGTCAGCCCGCGTCCGCTGAACAAGCTTGCTCCGCCCGCCGGGGACGCGCTCGAAGCAGCCGAATGATCTAGCGCAGCTTGCCCAGCCTGATCTCGCCGGCCTCGTTGGCGAGCGTCAGGGCGCCGCTGGCGCTCCACGCCATCCGCATCGGCTGGCCAAGGATACGCCCGGCAGCATTCTCGGCGCTCATGTCGGGGCAGGCCATACGGGTCGCGACGATTGCGCCCGGGACCAGCCGCTCTCCTTCGACCCGGTAAGGACCGCTCATCCGGTTGCAGCCGAACTGGGCGGTCAGCCGGTCGCCGGAGAAGCCCATACGATATTGGCCGCCCGAGGCAGGACGTCCGGCCACCGCCAAGACCGTCCAGTCGCCGGTCAGAGTCGCGACCTCGCGCGGCTCGCCGCCGCAGCCCTCGTAGCGGCGGCCGTCGACCGACACTTGGACCCTGTCAGGGAAGACGCGATCGCTCATCCCGTCGCTGCATCGCTGCCCATGGACGATGTTGAGGTTGATCCGGCGGCCCTGGTAGATGTCACCGGCGAAGCCATGGATGGCACGCGGCTGCGGCTCGGCCACGCGCTGCCCGTCGACATTGGTGAAGACCATCTCGCGCCCGTCGAGCTTCAAATTCCAGAAGGGCTCGGTGCCGAGCGCGCGGTAGCTCGAGCCGCTCTCGGCGGGTGGCGGGGGCGCCGGCTGCGGCGGGACGGTGGTGCAGGCTGCCAGCGCAGCCAGCGGGAGGAGGAAGGCGAGGCGTTTCATGACGTCGATGCTAGCACGGCAAGATGAACGGCGCTCGACCGGAACTCAGCGCCAGCTGGCCCGCACCTGGAAGGCCATCACCGCCGCCGCCACCGCCGCGTTGAGGCTGTCGGCACGCCCGAGCATCGGCATCTTCACGAGGAGATCGCACTCGGCCTCATAGGCCTCCGGTAGTCCCGCCTGCTCGTTCCCGACCAGCAGGAAGCAGGGCTTCTCGTACGTCGGGCCGAGATAGTCGTGCTCGGTCTGGAGGCTGGTCCCGACCAGCTGCCCGGGGCCGCTGCGGAGCCAGTCGAGAAAGGTCGACCAGGGCACCTGCACCACCTTCTGGGTGAAGATCGCGCCCATCGACGCGCGCACCGCCTCGACGCTGAAAGGGTCGGCGCTGTCGTCGACTAGGATCAACCCGCCCGCCGCGACCGCGTCGCCAGTCCGCAGGATCGTCCCGATATTGCCGGGATCGCGAAGTTTCTCGGCAACCAGCCACAAGGGCGAGGCGGCGCGGTCGAGATCGGCAAGGCCGAGCCGCGGCTGGCGATACGCACCGAGCAGAAGCGGCGGATTATCCTTGCCGCTCATCTTGGCCATGATCTCGTCGGGCACCGCGATCGCTTCGGCGCCATTAGCCTCGGCCTCGGCGACGATGGTCGCGGCAAGCGGGTGGAGATCGCCTTCGCCGCAGGCCACGATCTCGGGCAGCACGCCGACCTCGCGGGCCTCGGCCATGATCCGCAGGCCCTCGGCGAGGAACAGCCCCTCAAGCCGCCGCGCCTTCTTCTCGCGAAGGGAGCGCAGCCGCTTGACCGTGTCGTTGGAGAAGGACGTGATCGAGCGGGGCATCAGTCCTCCCCGAACTTGTCCTCGACCAGCCGCGCAAGCCGCGCAACCGCCTCGTCGGCGCCGTCGCCCGAGGCGCTGATCTCGATCGAGTCGCCGCGGGCCGCGCCGAGCATCATCAGACCCATGATCGAGGTCCCACAGACGCGATTGCCGTCCTTTGCCACCTCGACCTCGGCGGTCAGCTCGCTGGCGAGGGTGACGAACTTGGCGCTCGCCCGGGCGTGGAGTCCGCGCTTGTTGTCGATCCGGACGATCCGGCAGACGGGCGCGCTCAAGCCGCGGCCTCGCCGAGAATCTCGGAGGCGACCGAGATATACTTCCGGCCCGCCTCGCGCGCCGCCGCCACTGCTGCGCGGACGTTCATTGCCTTGCGTGCCCCTTCCAGCCGGATCAGCATCGGCAGGTTGACCCCTGCGATGACTTCGATGTTGCCCGACTTCATCAGGCTGATGGCGAGGTTCGACGGAGTGCCGCCGAACAGGTCGGTGAGGATGATGACGCCTTCGCCGGAGTCGACCTTGGCGATTGCCTCGGCGATGTCCTTGCGGCGCGCTTCCATGTCGTCGTCGGGGCCGATGCAGATGCCCTCGATGGCCTCCTGCGGGCCAACGACATGTTCCATGGCAATGATGAACTCGGCCGCCAAGCGGCCGTGGGTCACCAACACTAGTCCGATCATTCTTGCGGTCTCTTGAGCTCTTTCATGCGCTCCTGTCCAAGCTCGAGAGAATCATTGGGGCGGAGCGCAAGGTCGCGATGCCGGATATTCGGCGAAAAGCCGCGGTGACGCAACCGCTCGGCCATGGCGATCGCCGCAGCCACCGAACGGTGCCGCCCGCCGGTGCAGCCGAACGCCGCTCCGACATAGGTCTTCCCCGATTCCCAGTAGCGCGGAAGGAGGAAGGCAAGCAGCTCCTCGGTGCGGTCCATGAACTCGGCCCAGCCATCCTGTACAGCGACGAAATCGGCGACCGGCGCATCGGCCCCGGTCAGCGGGCGGAGTTCGTCCACCCAGTGGGGATTGGGAAGGAAGCGCAGGTCGAACACCAAGTCGGCGGTGCGGCTGATCCCGCGGGCGAAGCCGAAGCTGGTGATCGTCACCACCAGTTCGTCGCCTTCGTCGCCGAAGCGCCGACGAAGCTCGTCGCGAAGGTCGGCGGGCTTGAGGTCGGTGGTGTCGAGCACCGCGTCCGCCGCCAGCCGCAGCGCCGCCGTGAGGTCGCGCTCGCGGGCGATCCCGTCCTCGGCCGGACGGTCGGCGGCGAGCGGGTGACGGCGGCGGGTCTCGCCATAGCGGCGGATGAGCTCGGCCCCGGTCGCGTCGAGATAGAGGATCTCGGGCCTGACCTCGGGGACCGAGCGGAGCAATGCCGGCAGCGCCTGCGGGTCGAAGCCGCGGCTGCGCGCGTCCATTCCGACCGCGACATGCGCCTGGCGAGTGTGGCGGTCGGGTCCGTGGACGAACTCGTGGAGAAGCGCGGTCGGAAGGTTGTCGACCGTATCCCAGCCCATGTCCTCGAGCGCGTCGAGCACGGTCGACTTGCCCGCTCCCGACATGCCGGTGACCAGCAGCAGCCGCGGCGCCCGCTGAGAGCGCCGCCCGGTGGTCACTTGAGCCCGAAGCGATCGAGCGCGAGCGCGACCTTCGACGGCGCCGAGGCGGTCAGCGCATCGACGGTGATCAGCGGCACCATCAGCCCGCAGATCATCCGCTCGCGCGAATCCGAGGGAAGCCGCTGGACGTCGCTGGTCAGCTCCACCGCGAGCGCCAGCGGCACGTCCTCGATCGCCGGCATGTCGACGATTCCGAGGCCGCGGATCTCGAGCTTGCCGCGGATCGTGTGCGGAGCGCTGACCATCAGCCGCTCGCCGCGCTTCTGGACGATCGTCTGGTCGTCGGCGACCAGCGTGAAGCCGCGGTCGATCAGGCGCAGCGCGAGGTCGGACTTGCCCGAGCCCGAGATGCCCGAGATGAGCACCGCGCGGCCATCGATCGCCACCGTGCTGGCGTGGAGCGTCTCGCTCGACAGCCGGATGGTCACGCCGTCACCTCGCCGGCAACCGCCGGCAGTCGGATGGTAAAGCGCGCTCCCGAAGGTGCGTCGTCGCGGTCGGCCACATCAATCTCCCCGTCATGGCCCTTCACGATCGCCCGTGCGATCGCAAGGCCCAGCCCCGAATGACGACCGAAATCGTCCCCGTCCGGCCTTACTGAGACGAAGCGGTTAAAAATGGCTTCGCGCACCTGCGGCGGGACGCCCGGGCCTTCGTCGTCGATCCGGATCAAGACTTCCTCGGCGACCCGCGCCACCGCCACCTCGACCAGGCTCCCCGCCGGCGAGAAGGAGATGGCATTGTCGATGAGGTTGTCGATCGCGCGCGCCAGCCGGGCAGGCTCTCCCATGACGATCGCCGAGGCGGCGCGGGGGCGGGCGAAGGCGATGCGGACGTCGCCGGTCAGGCGGCGCTCCTCCCATCCTGCGCAGATCTGGCCGACGAGCTTGCCGAGGTCGACCGGCTCGAACGCTGCCCGGGCAAGCTCGGCGTCGGTCCGCGCCGCCTCGCCGATGTCACCGATCAGCCGGTCGAGCCGAACCACGTCCTGGCGGACGACATCGAGCAGCTGGCGACGGAGCGCCGGATCCTCGATCCGGTCGAGCCCGTCGACCGCGCTGCGAAGCGAGGCGAGGGGGTTCTTGAGCTCGTGGGTGACGTCGGCGGCGAAGGCCTCGATGTTGTCGATTCGCTGCCGAAGTGCCTGGCTCATGTCGCTGACCGCCCGGGCGAGGAGGCCGATCTCGTCCTTGCGCTTGGTGAAGCGCGGCACCCGGACCTCGCGCGCACGGCCCTGGCGGACCCGGTGGGCGGCGAGGGCGAGGCGGCGGAGGGGCCGCGCGATGGTCCGTGCCAGGAACAGCGACAGGAGGAGCGAGAAAAGCGCGGCGGCAAGCAGCCCGGCGGCGAGCTTGGTCCGCTCCTGGCGGACGGTGCGGGTGAAATTGCGGTCGTTGGCGGTGACCAGGACTATTCGCTGGTCCGCGGTCCGGGTCGCGGCCGAGAGCACCGGGGTGAGGTCGGGCGCGCTTCGCACGGCGCCCTGAGTGCGGCCGGTGCGGAAGGCGCCGACGGCCTCGGGCCAAGCCGTTGCCCGGTCGACCGCGGGCTCGGCGAAGTCGGGCGGGCTTTTCTCGCCGACGACCGCGTTGAAGGCGCGGTCGAGGGTACGGGCGAAGGCCTTGGTCCAGGCCTGGGTGGTCGGGTCGCGCAGGCGATAGGTCGGCTCCGCGTCCCGCCAGCTGTCCTGCTGTAGGGCGCCATCCGCGCCGTAGAGCCGAACACGCGCGCCGGTCGTCTGGCCCATGTCGGCGAACAGTCGCGGAACGTCCGCCGCGGCGATCTTGGGGACAGCGGTGGCGGCCAGCTCGGCGAGGTGCCGGGTCTGCGCCTCGCGCTCGTCGCGGAGCTGGTTGCGGAAGCTGTCGAGGAACAGCAGCGCGAGCGCCAGCACCAGCAGGATGATCGCGTTGACCCCGAGGATCCGGTGCGACAGCCGCCAGCGCAGGGCCGAGCGGGGAACGCTGCTGTCGCCCTCGTCAGCCATCGCTGAACCGGTAGCCGACGCCGTAGAGCGTCTCGATCGCGTCGAAGCTGTTGTCGGCGGCGCGGAACTTGCGGCGGATGCGCTTGATGTGGCTGTCGATGGTTCGATCGTCGACGAACACGTCTTCCTGATAGGCGACGTCGAGCAGCTGGTTGCGGCTCTTCACCACGCCCGGGCGCTGGGCGAGCGCCTCGAGGATCATGAACTCGGTCACGGTCAGGGTCACCGGGCGCTCGGCCCACTGCACCTGGTGACGGGCGGGATCCATCAGCAGCCGGCCGCGCTCGATCACGGCCGGGACCGGCTCCTCGCTTTCTCCCTCGGCCGGGCGGCGGGCCATGTCGGCGCGGCGCAGGATGGCCCGGATCCGTGCGACCAGAAGCCGCTGGCTGAACGGCTTGGCGATATAGTCGTCGGCGCCGGCGGCGAGGCCGAACGCCTCGTCCTGCTCCTGGTCCTTGGAGGTGAGGAAGATGACCGGCATGGTCGCCGCCCCGCCGCCGCCCTCGCGCAGCCGGCCGAGCAGCTCGAGTCCGTCCATCGCCGGCATCTTGATGTCGAAGACGCCAAGGTCGGCGGGGTTCTCGGTGATCGCCCGGAGCGCGCTCAGCCCGTCGGTGTAGAGCCGCGTGACGAAGCCCTCCGCCTGGAGTGCGATCGACACCGAGGTGAGGATGTTGCGGTCGTCGTCGACCAGCGCGATGACCGGGCCCGCCATGATGAAAGCGGCGGTAGCGCAAGCCTAGGGTCGGCTTCAAGGCGGGGGGTGCTCGTTTGACCCGAGCAACCTTTTCCGGCCATAGGCGCTTAGCACCGCATACGTATGCGGCGGCGGACCCGAGAGGTCTCGCCGCCGCTCGTTCATGAGCGAAAGGGTTAGTAGTGACGAGCAGGGTTCCTTCCTATGGTCTCGAGGCGCAGGGTATTGCGACCTCGGCCAAGCTTCACTGGAATCTGGTCACGGCGCCCCTCTATGAAGCCGCCGTCCGCCGCGGCGAGGCCCGCATCGCCAAGGAAGGTCCGCTGGTCGCGACCACCGGTGCCCATACCGGCCGAAGCGCGCAGGACCGCTTCATCGTCCGCGACGAGACCACCGAGCAGGTGATCTGGTGGGGCAAGTCGAACAAGCCGATGGACCCTGCCGCCTTCGACCGGCTGCACGAGGACTTCCTCGCCGCGCTCGGCCAGAAGGAGGAGCTGTTCGTCGCCGACCTGTTCGGCGGCTCGCAGCCCGAGCACCGGGTCAACGTCCGCGTGATCAACGAGCTCGCCTGGCACAATCTGTTCATCCGCACGATGCTGGTCCGTCCCGAGGGCGGGCAGCTGGCCGGCTTCCAGCCCGACTATACGATCATCGACCTGCCGAGCTTCCGCGCCGACCCTGAGCGCCACGGCTGCCGCTCGGAGACGGTGATCGCGATCAACCTGACCAAGAAGCTGATCCTGATCGGCGGCACGCAATATGGCGGCGAGATGAAGAAGTCGGTGTTCGGCCTCTTGAACTTCCTCCTCCCGCAGGACGGCATCATGCCGATGCACTGCTCGGCCAACATCGGGCCGGACGGCGACACGGCGGTCTTCTTCGGCCTCAGCGGCACCGGCAAGACGACGCTGTCGGCCGATCCCAACCGGACCCTCATCGGCGACGACGAGCATGGCTGGTCGGACACCGCGGTCTTCAACTTCGAGGGCGGCTGCTACGCCAAGATGATCCGCCTCAGCGAAGAGGCCGAGCCCGAGATCTACGCCACCACCCGCCGCTTCGGCACGGTGCTGGAAAATGTCGTCATGGACCCCGAGACCCGCGAGCTCGACCTCGATGACAACAGCCTCGCCGAGAACAGCCGCGGGGCCTATCCGATCGACTTCATCCCCAACAGTTCCGAGCGGAACATGGGGCCGGTGCCCAAGACGATTATCATGCTGACCGCCGACGCGTTCGGCGTGCTGCCTCCGATCGCCCGTCTGACCGCCGACCAGGCGATGTTCCACTTCCTCTCGGGCTACACCGCCAAGGTCGCCGGCACCGAGATCGGCGTGACCGAGCCCGAGGCGACCTTCTCGACCTGCTTCGGAGCGCCGTTCATGCCGCGCCACCCGAGCGTCTACGGCAACCTCCTCAAGGAGCGGATCGCCAAGGGCGGGGTGACCTGCTGGCTGGTCAACACCGGCTGGACCGGCGGCAAATATGGCACCGGCAAGCGGATGCCGATCAAGGCGACCCGGGCGCTTTTGAACGCGGCGCTCGACGGGAGCCTCAACAGCGCCGAGTTCCGCAAGGATCCGTATTTCGGCTTCGAGGTGCCGGTGGCGGTGCCGGGCGTCGACAGCGCGATCCTCGATCCGCGATCGACCTGGGCCGACAAGGACGACTTCGACCGGACGGCGGCCAAGCTGGTCGACCTGTTCTGCGACAATTTCGAGCAGTTCGCCGAGCATGTCGAGGAAGGCGTCCGCCAGTGCGCGCCCAAGGTCGTGGCCGAAGCCGCCTGAGGCCGAGTGGCCCGGCGGCCACGGGGCAAGCCGCCCTGTGGCCATACGGGCACGATTGGCGACCGCGAAGCGAGCGAAGTTCTCGAAGTTCCCGGGGTGCGGGGGTCCCGCGCCGCGACGAAGTTCTCGAAGTTCACAGGGTCGGCGCCATGCGCCGGCCCTTTTTCGTGGCGCGCCGGACACAGTGGGCAGCGGCGGTCGCCAAGGTGAGCGCTGGTCAGCATCGCCGAGCGATCCAATCAGCCCAAATCCTACTTATCAAGCGGCCGCGACGACCCGGCTCGAGCGGCGGAAGGCGATCTAGGCCTTGCCGCCCGTGGCGCCGATATATTCGCCGACGTTGAGGGCGAGGACGTCCATCGGGACGTTGCCGCCCAAGAGGACCGCGTCGTTGAAGTCCTTGAGGTCGTAGGCGGAGCCGAGCGCGCCCTGGGCGCGGGTGCGCTGGCGGACGATCTCCTGGTGGCCGATCTCGTAGCCGCAAGCCTGGCCGGGCCAGCTGCAGTAGCGGTCAACTTCCGACGCGACCTCGAGCGGATTGGAGCCGTTGCGCTCGACGAAGAACTGGACGCCCTGCTCCCTTGTCCAGCGCTTGGCGTGAAGGCCGGTGTCGACCACCAGCCGGCAGGCGCGGAAGGCGATCGACTGGAGATAGCCGAGGCGGCCGGCGGGGAAGTCGTCGAACACGCCGAGCTCGTCGGCGAGCTGCTCGGCGTAAAGCGCCCAGCCTTCGCTGTAGGCGTTGAAGGCGAGGAGGGTGCGGATCAGCGGAAGCTGGAAGGTGTACTCGCCCTGCCAGACGTGGCCTGGGATCGCCTCGTGGTGCGCGAGGTCGGGCAGGCTGACCTTGCTGTGAAGGTCGGTTGTCCTGAGGTTGATCCAGAACTTGCCCGGGATCTTGCCGTCGGGCGAGCCGGCCCCGCCATAGGCGCCGGGCGCACCGGGCTCCTCCTCGGGGGGCAGGCGCTTCACCTCGAGGTTGCCCTTGACCAGCGTGCGGAAGGCGCGGGGGAGCTGGGCGCGGATGATGCCGAGCCGCTCCTGGATGAAGGCCATGATCTCGGCGCGGCCTTTGTCGCCCTCCGAGAAGGCGTAGCGTGGATCCTTGGCGAGCGCCGCCATGCGCTGCCCGACGCTGCCCTGGGTGAGGCCGAGCTGGCGGAGCAGCGGCTCCATCCGGGCGTGGAGCGAATCGAGGGTGGAGAGGCCGAGCCGGTGGATCTCGTCCGGGGTCATCGACGTGGTGGTGCTGGCCTTCAAGGCCCAGGCGTAGAAGGCATCGCCGCCGGGACGCGCCCACATGCCGGCCTGGTCGGTCGCGCTGGGGCGCTGGCGGCGGAGCTCGGCGATCTGGCGCTGGAGGGCAGGGGCGACTTGGCTGCTGGCGACGGACCGGGCGCGCGCTTCCCAGTTGCCCGGGATGTTCTTCTCGCGGGTGCGGCGGACGAGGCTGTCGACCAGCGCGCCGCCCTTGGCCGCGTCGGCGGCGGAGCGGGTCATCTGGGCGATCGCCTTGTCGATCAGGAAGCCGGGCGGGATCAGCCCCTGCGCGGCGGCGGACTGCATCCGGGCGAGTTCGCCGTCGAGCACTCCGGGATAGGCGGCGAGGCGCGAGAGATAGGCCTCGGCGTCGGCGGCATTCTCGACCAGATGGTCGGTGTCGAGGAAGCGCGGCACGTCGAGATAGGCGCCGGTGTTCTGGATCACGACATAGGGGCTGTTGCGCCAGCCGCCGACGGCGACGTCGGCATAGGGCAAGGCGAAGCCCTCGAGCGCGGTTCGGTAGGTCGAGCGAATGACCTCGAGCGTGGTCCGGGTCGAATGGTCGAGCGCGGAGAAGTCGGCGGTGTCGAGGCTGGCGAGGTCCTCGCGAAGCCCGGCGGCGTAGCGCGCCTGGCCGGCGGGGCCGCGATCGGCGAGGCGGCCGCGAAGCTCGGCCCAGCGGCCCTTGTCGACGTTGAGGCTGGTCGCGCTCTCGGGATTGAAGCGGAGGAAGCGGTCGGTGACGCGGTCGATCAGCGCGTCGGCCTCGGCCTTGGCGAGCGGACGGCGGGCGGAGCCGACGGTCGCGGGGGTCGAACAGGCCGCGACGGTCGAGGTCGCGGCAATCGAAGCAAGGGCCTGGCGGCGCGTGAGGGCGGTCATCCCTCCAGCTTAGGCGTCCCCCTGACGATCAGGCAATTGCCTTCGACCCCGATGATCTCGACCCGGTCGCCGGCCTGCGCCGGGCCGCCGCGCGCGCTCCACTCGCCGTCACCGAGCCGGGCGCGGCCGCCATGCTCGTCGATCGGGCCGACCGCGACAGCGCTGCGGCCGATCAGCGCGGCCGAGCGGTCGTTGAGGTGGCCGGAAGCGGCGGGCACGGGGCGGTTCGCATAGACCCTCCGGCCGAGGTAGACGGCAAGCGCGGTGTAGATGGCGAATAGGGCCAGCGCCGGGGCCAGCGCGAGATCGAACAGCAGGACGAACAGGCCGGTGACCATCGCCGCGACGCCGATGAAGATCAGGAAGAAGCCGGGGGCGAGCACTTCGGCGATGAGCAGCAGGACGCCGCCGATCAGCCACCACCAGCCCTGGTCGATGCCGTCCATGGCCTAGCCGCCGACCCGCGGAACGCCGGGACTGACGGCTGGCGGGGCGCCTTTGGAGTCACCGCCGAAGGCGGCCTTGGCGATTTCGCCGATGCCGCCGAGGCTGCCGATCAGCTGGGTCGCCTCGACCGGCATCAGGATCGTCTTGGCGTTGGGGCTGTCGGCGAACTTGCCGAGCGCCTCGACATATTTCTGGGCGATGAAATAGTTGATTGCCTGACTGTCGCCGCCGGCGATGGCGTCGCTGACCGACTTGGTCGCCGAGGCTTCGGCCTGCGCCGCACGCTCGCGCGCCTCGGCTTCGCGGAAGGCGGCTTCCTTGAGGCCCTCGGCCTGGAGGATCTTGGCCTGCTTCTCGCCCTCGGCGCGAAGGATCTCGGAAGCGCGCATGCCCTCGCTCTCGAGGATGGCGGCGCGCTTCTCGCGCTCGGCCTTCATCTGGCGGGTCATCGCGTTGACGATGTCGGCCGGCGGCCGGATGTCCTTCAACTCGACGCGGGTGATCTTGACGCCCCAGCTTTCGGTGGCGTGATCGACGACCTGCAGCAGACGGACGTTGATCTCGTCGCGCTTGGAGAGGGTCTCGTCGAGGTCCATCGAGCCCATCACGGTGCGCAGGTTGGTGGTCGAGAGCGCCATGATCGCGGTGTAGAGGTCGCTGACCTCATAGGCGGCCTTCGCGGGATCGAGCACCTGGAAGAAGACCACCCCGTCGACCGCCACCATGGCATTGTCCTTGGTGATGATCTCCTGCCCCGGGATGTCGAGCACCTGCTCCATCATGTTGATCTTGCGACCCACGCGATAGAAGAAGGCGGGGACGAAGTTGAAGCCGGGGTCGGCGACGCGGACGAAGCGGCCGAAATGCTCGATCGTGTAGCGATGACCCTGGTGGACGATCTTGATGCTCATCATCATGAAGACGAGCACCAGCAGGGCCACGACAGCCAGGAACGTTTCAAGCATGTTTTCCCCCAGATTCCATTGCCCGCATCATGCGGCAGCGCCTCGGCCAAGCGAAGCGAAATCGGCATGAGCGCGAACCTGTTCGGGCGGCCGGCGGTACTGTTCCTCCCGGCGAGCCGCGCCTCTGCGATCCGCAAGGCGCGGGAGAGCGCGGCGGACATCGTCTTCCTCGACCTCGAGGATGCGGTCGCGCCCGAGCAGAAGGAAGAGGCGCGGGCGGCGGCGGCAACGGCGGCGCGAGAGCCGTGGCGGGTGCCGCTTGCGATCCGGGTCAATGCCCATGGCAGCGCCTGGCACCGCAAGGACCTCGAGGCGGCCACGTTCGCCGACCTGGTGATCGTGCCGCGGGTCGAGGATCCGGCGGTAATCGCCGAGGTGGCGGCAGCGACGGGCAGGCCGGTGGCGGCGATGATCGAGACCCCCAAAGGGGTGCGCCGCTGCTGGGAGATTGCGGAAGTGGCGGCCGCGTTGATCGCCGGGACCAACGACCTTGCCGCGACCCTGCGGCTGCCGACGGGGGCAGGGCGGGCGCCGCTCACCACCGCGCTGCAGACGATCGTGCTCGCCGCTCGCGCAGCGGGTCGGCCCTGCTTCGACGGTGTCTACAACAAGCTCGACGATGCCGAGGGGCTCGCGGCCGAGGCGGCGGAGGGCCGCGCTTTCGGGTTCGACGGCAAGACTCTGATCCACCCCGACCAGATCGCGCCGTGCAAGGCTGCCTGGGCACCGACCCCGGCGGAGATCGCCCGGGCCGAGCGGCTGGTCGCCGCGGCAAGCGGCGGGGCGCAGCGGTTCGAGGGCGAGATGATCGAGCGGATGCATGTCGAGGCGGCGGAGCGGCTGCTTGCTCGCTGAGGCTTGCCGAATCGCCTTCCAGCGGCCAAGTGCGCGCATGGCTGACTTCCTCAACTCGCCCGACATCCCACTTGGTCTGACCTTCGACGACGTGCTGCTCCAGCCGCTCGAATCGAGCGTGCTTCCGTCCGACGCGGACACCACGACGCAGCTGACCCGCGGGATCGACCTTCGCATTCCCCTGCTGTCGTCCGCGATGGACACGGTGACCGAGACCGACATGGCGATCGCGATGGCGCAGCTCGGCGGGATCGGGGTGCTCCACCGCAACCTGACGGTCGAGCAGCAGGCCGACGCGGTGCGCTCGGTCAAGCGGTTCGAGAGCGGGATGGTGGTCAATCCCTTCACGCTCAATCCCGAGCAGACGCTGGCCGAAGCGCTCGAACTGATGAAGCGGCACAAGATCAGCGGCGTTCCGGTGGTCGAGCGGTCGGGCAAGCTCGCGGGTATCCTGACCAACCGCGACGTCCGCTTCGCCGAGAACCCCGCGCAGCCCGTCAGCGAGCTGATGACCCGCGACAATCTCGCGACGGTCGCACCCGGGACCAGCCGGCAGGACGCGCAGCGGTTGCTCCACCAGCGGCGGATCGAGAGACTGATCGTGGTCGACGGCGAGGGCCATTGCGTCGGGCTGATTACCGTCAAGGACATCGAGAAGGCGGTCTCGGCACCGCACGCGACCAAGGATGCGGAAGGACGGCTCCGGGTCGCGGCAGCCTCGACGGTCGGCGAGAAGGGCTGGGAGCGTTCCGAGGCCCTGATCGAGGCCGGGGTCGACTGCATCGTCATCGACACCGCGCACGGCCACAACATCGACGTCGCCCGCGCGGTCGAGCGCTGCAAGGCGGCGAGCAACCGGGTCGAGGTGATCGCCGGCAACGTCGCCACCGCCGAGGCGGCGCGGGCGCTGGTCAAGGCGGGCGCCGACGCGATCAAGGTCGGGATCGGGCCGGGCTCGATCTGCACCACGCGGATCGTCGCCGGCGTCGGCGTGCCCCAGCTGACCGCGATCATGTCGGCGAGCGCCGCGGCAAAGGCCGAAGGCGTCCCGGTGATCGCCGACGGCGGCGTGCGGACTTCGGGCGACATGGCCAAGGCGCTGGCGGCGGGCGCGTCGAGCGTGATG
Organism: Sphingomonas swuensis; assembly: GCF_039538045.1. Taxonomy (NCBI): domain Bacteria; kingdom Pseudomonadati; phylum Pseudomonadota; class Alphaproteobacteria; order Sphingomonadales; family Sphingomonadaceae; genus Sphingomonas; species Sphingomonas swuensis. Next base: position 1,131,828 of record NZ_BAABBQ010000001.1, read on the forward strand.
GTCGGATCGCTCCTCGCCGGCTGCGACGAAACCCCGGGCGAGACCTTCCTTTACCATGGTCGCGCCTACAAGTCGTACCGCGGCATGGGCAGCCTCGCGGCGATGAGCCGGGGCTCGGCCGACCGTTATTTCCAGCAGGACATAAAGGACACGATGAAGCTGGTGCCCGAAGGGATCGAGGGGCAGGTGCCGTACAAGGGCCCGGTGCGCGACGTCGTCCACCAGCTGGTCGGCGGCGTGAAGGCGGCGATGGGCTACACCGGCTCGCGCACGATCGCCGAGATGCAGGAGCGCGCGCGCTTCGTCCGGATCACCGGCGCGGGGCTGAGCGAGAGCCACGTCCACGATGTCGCGATCACCCGCGAAGCGCCCAATTATCCGACGCGCTAGGATGGTCCCCCTCCCGCTTGCGGGAGGGGCTAGGGGAGGGCATGTCGCAGGCGTGTCCAAAGCCCCTCAACATTCCCTCCCCCGGCCCCTCCCGCGAGCGGGAGGGGAGAAGTGACTCCCTCCGCCCGGGCCCAGGCCGCGATCGAGATCCTCGAGCAGGTGATCGCCTCGGCGCGCGACGACGGGCCGCCGGCCGACGCGCTGGTCTCGGCCTATTTCAAGACCCGCCGCTATGCCGGATCGAAGGACAGGCGGGCGGTGCGCGAGTGGGTGTTCCAAGCGATCCGCCAATCGGCCGAGGTGCCGGACAGTGGACGCGCTGCACTTCTTCCGCTCGCCGAGGCGCTGTTCGACGGGAGCGGGCACGGGCCGGCGCCGGCCGATCCGGACGAGGCTCGCGCGGGCGCGGGCGTGGTCCCCGGCTGGATCGCGCCGCGTCTGTCGCCGCTGGTCGGGGAGGAGGAATGGCCGGCGCTGACCGAGCGCGCACCGATCGACCTTCGCGCCAACCTGTCGCGTACGACCCGCGAGGCAATGGCGGCGCAATTCTCGGCCGAGCCGACGCCGCTCAGTCCGTGGGGCGTGCGGCTGCCCGCCGACACCAAAGTCACCGACGATCAGGCCTTCGCCGAGGGGCTGGTCGAGGTGCAGGACGAGGGCAGCCAGCTGATCGCGCTCGCCTGCGCGCCTGCCAACGGACAGGTCATCGTCGACCTCTGCGCCGGAGCCGGGGGCAAGGCGCTTGCGATTGCTGCGGCGGCGACGGACGCGCGGATCATCGCCTGCGACACCAGCCGGCAGCGGCTGTCGAAGCTCGGCCCCCGGGCGGAGCGGGCGGGGGCGACGATCGAGACCCGTCTGCTCGACCAGCCGCGCGAGTCCGAGGGGCTGGCCGACCTCGAGGCGCAAGCCGACACGGTGCTGGTCGACGCGCCCTGCTCGGGCTCGGGGACGTGGCGGCGCAATCCCGAGGGACGCTGGAGGCTTAATCCCGAGCGGTTAGAGCGGCTGCTGGTTCTTCAGGCGCGGGTGCTCGACCTCGCCGCGCCGCTGGTCCGGCCAGGGGGCTCGATCGTCTATGCGGTCTGTTCGCTTATCCGGGCCGAAGGCGCTGAACAGGTGGACAAATTCCTCAGCCGCCATTCAGGCTTCGAAGCCGAGGATATCGCCATGGCCGTCGGGCGTTCCGACGGGGTCGGTCGGCTTCTCACTCCGGGACATGACCGGACCGACGGCTTTTACATCGCACGGCTCCGCGCTAGGTGAACGGGCCGGAAATGAAGGAAGTGCTGATGCGCCTGTTGCCGATTGCTGCTGCCCTTGGCGTTGCTGCCCTGACCTTCGCGAGCAGCGGAACGAGCCAGGTGCCCGATGCGCAGATCAGCCCGCAGTCGCTGACCTGGCAGAAGGCCGGCGAGGCGTCCCTGGCGGCGGGCAACTTCCAGGCCGCCGACGATGCGCTCGAGACCGCGCTGGTGATCGATCCGCGCAACCGCGGGGCGTTCGTCAGCCTCGCTCGGGTGGCGCAGAAGCAGAAGCTCTACGGGCAGGCGATCCGGCTGACCAACAAGGCGCTGGCGCTCGAGCCCAACGACACGATCGCGCTCGGCGTGCAGGGCGAGGCGATGGTCGAGCTCGGCGCGGCGGCGCGGGCGCAGCAGAACCTCGCCAAGATCCGCACCCTGTGCGGAGCCAAGCCCTGCGCTCCGGCGACCAGCCTGGCGAGCGCGATCCAGCGCGGGCCGGCAATGGCGGTCAAGGCCGACCCGGCGACGGCTCCGAAGAAGAACTGAGCGCGGCGGCGAGGGCGACCCACTCGTCCACGCCGACGGTTTCCGCCCGCCGTTCGGCCGCGATGCCGAGAGCGCCTAGCGCGTCGAGCGCGTCCGGAACCGACTTCAGGCTCTGGCGGAGCATCTTGCGGCGCTGGCCGAAGGCGGCGGCGGTGAGCCGTTCGAGCACCGCCAGGCGGACGCCCTCGGGCTCGGCGGCGGGAACGAGGTGGACCACCGCCGAGGCGACCTTGGGCGGAGGCACGAAGGCCGAGCGGTGGACCTTCAGCGCGATCCGCGGACGCGATCGCCACTGCGCCGCGACCGCCAGCCGGCCGTAGGCCTCGTCGCCGGGCGAAGCGACGATACGCTCGGCGACTTCCTTCTGGAACATCAGCGTCAGGCTGTCCCACCAGGGCGACCAGTCGGCGCCGAGCCACCGCAGCAGCAGCGCGGTGCCGACATTGTAGGGAAGGTTGGAGACGATATGGACGCCGCGGCCGAGCAGCGCGGGCTCGTCGATCTTGAGCGCATCCTCTTCGATCACCCGCAGGTTGCCGGGGAACAGCGCTTCCAGTTCGGCCAGGGCGGGGATGCAGCGCCGGTCTCGCTCGACCGCGGTGAGCTTCGCGCCGGCCTCGAGCAAGGCGCCGGTGAGGCCGCCGGGGCCGGGCCCGACCTCATAGGCGGTGGCGCCGGGCGCGAAGCCTGGAATTGCAGCGATCCGCGAGAGCAATTGGCGATCGAGGAGGAAGTTCTGGCCGAGTGCCTTGGTCGCGCTGAGGCCGTGCGCGGCGATGACCTGGCGGAGCGGCGGAAGGGTCGGCATGGTCAGCCGTGCGCGGCGCGGACGCGGGCCGAGCTCGCCGCCATCCGGATCGCGGCTGCCATCGCGCGCGGGTCGGCACGATCCTCGCCGGCGATGTCGAATGCGGTGCCATGGTCGGGCGCGGTGCGGACGATCGGCAGCCCGAGGGTGAGATTCACCCCTTCCTCGAAGTGCAGCGCCTTCAGGGGGATGAGTGCCTGGTCGTGGTACATGCAGAGCGCGGCATCGTAGCGCGCGCGGGCGGCGGTGTGGAACATGGTGTCGGCCGGGTGAGGGCCGGTGACGAGCCAGCCTTCGGCGCGGAGCGCGTCGATCGCCGGCTGGATGATCTCGATCTCCTCGCGCCCGAGCGCGCCGCCTTCGCCGGCATGGGGGTTGAGCCCCGCGACCGCAAGCCGCGGCTCGCCGATCCCGAAATTGCGCTGCAATCCGCGAAGCGTTGCCCGGCCGCGCGCCTCGATCAGCGGCGCGCTCAGCCCCGCGGCGACCGCGGTCAGTGGAATGTGGGTGGTGACCGGAACCGCGCGAAGCGTCGGACCGGCGAGCATCATCGCGACATTCTGGGGACTGACCCCGCAGCGCTCGGCGACGAACTCGGTCTGGCCGGGATGGCTGAAGCCGATCGCATAGAGCTGGTGCTTGGCGACGGGGCCGGTGACCACGCCCGAGCAGGAGCCCGAGCGGGCGAGGCCGACCGCGAGTTCGAGCGAGTCGAGGCTGCAATGCGCTCCGTTGATGGTCGGCACGCCGGGGATGTCGGCACCGGCGGCGGGAACGGCGATCAGCGGCAGCCCGAACTCGAAGGCCGCCTCGGCCTCTCGCGGATCGGTGACCATCGCGAGCGGGCCGTCCCAAACCGCCGAGAGACTGCGCGGGTCGCCCACCGCGACGAAGGCGGGAAGGCCGAGCGCACGCCGCGCGTCCCAGCATTTGGCGACGATCTCGGGCCCGATCCCGGCCGGATCCCCGAGCGATACGGCAAGCGGAGTAAGGGGCGGGCTCATCGAACCCGCCCTAGCCTCGCGGCTGCACTCCTGTCACGCCTAGCGGTAATCGATCACCGCATCGCGGCGAAGGTCGCGCAGGTAGCGGCGGGCGCGCAGGTTGACGCGTTCCTCCTGAAGCTGGGCGAAGACCGCGTCGGGATTGGGCGCGTTGGCGGTCTGATCCTCGTCGCGGCCGCAGATCACGAGCACCCGGACGCCGTCCTCGATGCTCCCGAACGGGCGGGTCGCCTGGCCGACCTGCATCGGCAGCATCATGTCCTGGAGCGCGGGCGGAAGCTCGCGCAGCTTGACCTGGTCCGACTGGACGACGTCGGCCTTGAAGTCGGCCGCGAGCTTGTCGGCACCGCCGCAACCGCCGACGTTCTGGGTCGCAGCGGCGAACCGCTGCAGGGTCGACTCCGCCGAGGCCGAGGTGGTGCCCTTCGGGAAGCTGATCGAGACCTGCTTCAGCGCCAGGACGGCGTTGCGCGGATCGGCGGTCAGCACCTTGCGGGTGTCCTGGACGGCGAGGATCGAGAAGCCGCCGGGGATGGCGATCGGCTGGGAAAGCTGGCCCGGACCCATCGCGCGGACGGTCATGGCGAGCTGCTCGGGGAGCTGCTCGGGACGGATCCAGCCGAGGTCGCCGCCGACCGCGGCGGTCGAGGCTTCCGAATATTGGCGAGCGTAGCCGGCGAAGCTCGCGCCCTGCTTCAGCGCCGCGACGATCTGCTGCGCATTGGCGGCGACCTGCTGGCTGTTCGCCGGGCTCGAGGCGAGGAAGATCTCGCCGATGCGATACTCCTGCGTGCCCTTGGCGGCGTTGAGGCGGTCGATCACGGCCTTCACTTCGTCGTCACCGACGCTGATCTGGCTCTCGATCTTCTGGCGCTGGAGACGCGACCAGGCGATCTCGCCCTCGATCTGGCGGCGGATCGAGCGGATCGAGCTGCCGTTCGCCTTGAGGTAGGCGGCGAGCTGGTCGGGGTTCTGCTTCACGTTCTGCGCGACGCGGGCGAGGGTGCGGTCGATGTCCTGCTGGCTGACCGTGATCTCGGCCTGCTTGGCGGCCTGGATCTGCAGCGTCTCGTCGATGAGGTTGCGGAGCACCTGGACGCGCAGACGCTCTTCCTCCTCGGCCGGGATCGGCGAGTTGTTGGCGATTGCGAGCAGGGCGAGGCGCTGGTCGATGTCGGTCTGGGTGATGACCACGCCGTTGACGATGGCGCTGGCCTTGACGACCGAGGGGATCGGCTTGCCGTAGACGGTCACGGTCTCGGGCAGGTTGAGGCCCGCGGCACTCGACCGGCCGGGCGCCGGAGCCGGCGCGGTCTGGGCAATGGCGGCACCCGCGAGTCCGACCACCGCAGCAGCCGTAAGCACCTTCAAGTTGCGACCCATATGGTCCTTCAATCCCTTGTTATCGAAGCGATAAACGCCGCCATGGACAGTCCCCGCTGAACCGGCGATGAGCGCTCTTTAGCGGCTCAGCCCCTTGAGGGACAGGCGGAAACTGAAGGTGCTGCCCTCGGCCCGGTTGCCGATCCGCTCATAGTCGCGGCGCCAGCTGACCCCCAAGGCGATGCACTCGTCCTCATAGTCGAGGCTGAGGCGGTGGCGGACCGCGTTGACGCCGTCGGCGATGCTCAGCGGATCCTCGTTCTGGTCGGTAAGGTCGAGCACGGTCGCCCCGAACACCGCCCAGTAGCGGGCGAACTTCCAGCGCCCGGCGAGCCGCAGCTCTTCCTTGTCGCGAAGGTCCTCGACCGAGGGGTCGACGTTGCGGTTGAGCCGCAGATAGTCGATCCGCGCGTAGGTCTCGGTCGTGCCGACGGTGAGGTCGACCTCGTTGCGGCGGACCGCGAGATTGTCCTTGTCGAGCCGGAAGCGGTGGGTGAGGTCGAGGAAGCGGCCGAACTTGACCCGGGTGCGGCCGACGAAGTCCGACCAGCGATCGGTCAGCCCGGTGCCCTCGGGGAAGATGCGCTCGTCGCGATTGAGCCGGTAGCTCTGGCCGACCGTGGTCGCGACCGCCCAGCCGGGCCGGTCGAGGTTCCAGTCGAGCCCGTAGGTCAGGCGGCTGCCGTCCTCCCACCGGTCGTAGCCGGGGAAGCGATTCAGCGCGAACAGGTTGCTGTCCTCGAGGTCGACCGAGCGGCTGTCCTCGTTGGGCAGGCTGATGTTGGCGGTCGGCGGGGTGAGCACGAGCTGCGCGCGCGGGGTCAGCCGCTGGATGCCGCCGAGGAACTCGCCCATCAGCGGCCAGCGTACCTCGGCCGCGGCGGCGACGATCCCGCGCCCGCGCCAGCCCTCCTCGCCGCGATAGAAGACGGTCGAGGTGAGCTGGTTCTCGTCGCTGTGGTAGATGTCGCCGCGGACATAGCCGGTCAGCAGCACCTCCTGGCCCATCCGGGTCAGCCGCCTCAGGTCCCAGCGGGCGCCGGCGAAGGCGCGCTGGCTGTCCTGGCCCTCGCGGCGGAAGACGGCGAGGCTGTTGGCCTGGAGCTCGACCCGGCCGCCGAGCACCGGATCGGTCAGCCGGAGCCGTGCGTCGATGGCCGGAAGTGCGAACGGGATGCGGCTCTGGACGTCGTTCTGGCGAAGTCCCTGGAAGGCCCAGCCGGCGATCGAGAGGTAGCTGTCGGTGTCGATCCGCTCGAGGTTGAGGAAGTTGCGGAAGCGGTCGTCGCGGCTGATGTCGTAGAAGCGCGCCACGGTCTTGTCGGTGGCGAGGCGAACCTGGCCGGTCAGGCTCCACAGCGGCGAGAACTGCAGCTTGCCATTGCCTTCGACATAGGCGCGCAGGCCCTTCTCGTCGCGGCTGTCGTCGTAGCTCGTCTTGTCGCCGTAGGTGAGGAAGCCGCCGAGGGTGAAGGCGCCGAGCGGGTTGAGGTCGCGGTAGCTGACCTCGGCGGCGGGGGCGAGGCCGGTGAAGACGTGCGGGGTGACCGTGAGGTCGCGGTTGGGTCCGAAGCGATGGTAGTAGGGGACCGAGAGCTCGGCACCCCGGCGGCGGCTGAAGCGCAGCTCGGGGAGGAGGAAACCCGAATAGCCGTCGCCGCCGCCACCGGTGCCGAGGCTGAACACGGGCAGCAAGGGAAGCGCGATGCCGAAGATCTCGAGCCGGCCGCGCTCGAAGCGGACCCGCTTGGTCGCTTCGTTATAGCGCACGCGGGCGGCGAGGATCCGCCAGCTCGGGCGCTTGGCGCAGCCGCTTTCGCTGGTGACCGGGCAGGGCGAATAGACCGCATTGTCGAGCCGGGTGACGGTGCCGTTGCGGGTAGCGCGGTCGGCGGCGAGGCGGCCTCCGCTCTCGAGCACGACGAGGAGGTTCTCGACCGTGGCGTCGCGCAGCGAGTCGGTCAGCACCACCCGCTCGGAAATGAGCTTGTCGCCGGCGGGCTGGACCACGACGACGTTGCCGGTCGCGACCACCTGGCCCGAGCGGCGATCCCAGCTGACCTGGTCGGCGGCGACGAAGATGCCGTCGCGGTTGAGCCGGACCTGTCCGCTTGCGGAGACCAGGTCGGCCTCGCTGTCATAGGAGACGACGTCGGCGGTGAAGGCGATGGTGCCTTCGCCGGTGGCCATCGAGGTCTCGGCCGGCGGGGCGATCTCGGGCGGGTTCGCGGGGACTGCCTCGGCGGGAGGCGCGGGCACGGCGGTTCCGTCCTGCGCCATGGCCGGGGAGGCCAGCGCCAGGATCAGCGGCAGCGCCGTCCAGCTCCGTGACGCCCAATCCACTCGTGTCTGCCCTTAAAGTTGCGCTGCCTGGATGAAGAAGCGCCTATTGCAGCTTGGACGGAAGGGAGCAACGGGGTTGGCAGGCCCGGCTGCCCACGCCAAATAGCCCGCGACCCTTTCCTTGAGCAGGTATCCGTCTCCATGCAGATCCGTTTCGCCGACCAGCGCCCTTCCGGCTCCTTCGCCCTTGCCCTTCCTGCCGGCTCCTCGGACCGCGCCAACCTGTCCTCGCTCGGCGACGAGCGGGCGGCGGTCGAGGCAGCGGCGCGGGCGCAGCGCTTCGAAGGCGACGCGGGCGCGGTGGCCGAGGCCTGGATCGGCGGAAGCACCGCCCAGGTTCGCCGGCTGCTGCTGATCGGCACCGGCACCGCGAGCGACGGGGCGATGGCCGAGAAGCTCGGCGGCGCGGCGACCGCACGGCTGCTGACCTCGGGCGAGCGGAGCCTCGTCATCGACCTTGGCGGAACCCGGTTCGACGCCGATTCCGCGGCTCGGCTGGCGCTCGGCGCGGCAGCCCGCGCGTGGCGCCATGACCGCTACCGGACCCGCCTCAAGGACAAGCAGAAGCCGACCCTCGAGGAGATCACCATCGTCGGCGCCCCCGAGGGATCGGAGGAGCGCTGGACCAGCCGCTACCAGCCGCTGCTCGCCGGGCTGTCGCTGACCCGCGAACTGGTCGCCGAGCCGGCGAACATCATCTACGCCGAAAGCTTCGTCGAGCGGGTCCGCAAGGCCGCCGAGGGCACCGGGCTGGTCGTCGAGGCGCTCGGCCAGGCCGAGATGGAGAAGCTCGGCATGGGCGCGCTGCTCGGGGTCAACCAGGGCAGCGAGCGCGAGCCGCGGCTGCTGGTGATGCGCTGGAACGGCGGGACCGAGGGCGAGGCGCCGCTGGCGCTGATCGGCAAGGGCGTGACCTTCGACACCGGCGGGATTTCGATCAAGCCGGCGGCGGGCATGGAATCGATGAAGTGGGACATGGGCGGCGCGGGCGCGGTCGCCGGCGCGATGCTCGCCATCGCGCGGCGCAAGGCCAAGGCCAATGTCGTCGGCCTGTGCGGGCTGGTCGAGAACATGCCCGACGGACGGGCGCAGCGCCCGGGCGACGTGGTCACCTCGATGAACGGGCAGACTATCGAGGTCATCAACACCGATGCCGAGGGACGGCTCGTCCTCGCCGACGTGATGACCTACGCGCAGCAGACCTTCCGGCCCAGGCGGATGGTCGACCTGGCGACGCTCACCGGAGCGATGCTGATCGCGCTCGGGCACGAGCATGGCGGGCTGTTCTCGAACGACGACGCGCTGGCCGGCGAACTGACCGCGGCGGGGCTCGAGACCGGCGACAAATTGTGGCGGATGCCGCTCGGCGAGGCCTATGACCGGCTGATCGACAGCCCGATCGCCGACATCAAGAATGTCGGCCCGCGCGAGGCCGGCTCGATCACCGCCGCCCAGTTCCTCGCCCGCTTCGTCGAGGAGGGGGTCGAATGGGCCCACCTCGACATCGCCGGCATGGTCTGGAGCGACAAGCCCGGCACCACCTTCGACAAGGGCGCGACCGGCTATGGCGTTCGGCTGCTCGACCGCTGGGTGGAGCAGGTGGCGGGCTAGGTGCTCGTCGACTTCTACCAGCTGGCGGGATCGCCGCCCGAGCAGATCATCGCTAGCATCGCCGGCAAGCTCCTCAAGGAGGGCGAGCGGCTGCTGGTGGTGATGGAGGACGAGGGCGCGCTGGCGCGGCTCGACCGGCTGCTGTGGGACACGGGTGAGGCGAGCTTCCTCCCACACGCGCTCGCCGGGGGTCCGGACGACGCACGCCAGCCGATCCTGCTTTCGACCACGCCCGACCCGGTCAATGGCGCGCGCAACCTCGCGGTCGCCGACGGCGAATGGCGCGAGGCGGCGCTGACCTTCGAGCGTGCCTTTCACCTGTTCGACGAGGGCCAGCTCACGCAGTCCAGGCAGGCCTGGAAGCTGCTCAGCGGGCGCGAAGGGGTCGAGCGGCGCTACTGGGCACAGGAAGACGGGCGCTGGGTCAACAAGGGCTGAGCCTTGCCTGTCCGGGCTCCGGCGGCTAGGGGCGCGGCCAATCCCGACCCTCAACCAACAGGAGCCTCGCGACGCCATGGCGATTACGCGCACCTTTTCGATCATCAAGCCCGACGCCACCCGCCGCAACCTGACCGGTGCGGTCACCAAGATGCTCGAGGAAGCCGGCCTGCGCGTCGTCGCTTCCAAGCGCATCCAGATGACCAAGGAGCAGGCCGAGGGCTTCTACGGCGTGCACCGCGAGCGTCCCTTCTTCAACGACCTCGTCGGCTTCATGATCTCGGGCCCGGTCGTCGTCCAGGTGCTCGAGGGCGAGGACGCCGTGAAGCGCAACCGCGACATCATGGGCGCGACCAACCCCGAGAACGCTGACGCCGGCACCATCCGCAAGGAACTGGCCGAGTCGATCGAGGCGAACTCGGTCCACGGTTCGGACTCGGACGAGAATGCCAAGATCGAAATCGACTATTTCTTCAAGCCCGAAGAGATCGTCGGCTAAGCCAAGCCACGCGAGCGCGTTTCGCGACGCGCATCAACGGAAGCCCGTCGGACTGCCGTCCGGCGGGCTTTCCTGCGTCTGGCGGGGACGCGGCGCGGTCAGTTGCCAATCACCATGCTGATGGCGATCGCGGGACCAACCGGAAGCCCGGCCATCTTGCGCTTGGCCCGATCGATCGCCGCCGCGACCTGATCGTCGGTGCTTTCGATCGCCGACCGTGTGCACAGGTCGTTGTCGTAGCCGTTGATGTCGAAGCAGAGCGAGTTGGCGGTGCGATGGATCCGCCAGTCGAAACGACGCTGGTCCTGCTTGAGCGCAAGGTTGAGGTCGGCATAGGAAACCGTGCGCTGGAGCTCGGGATCGATCTGCGGTGCCTTGACGACGATGTCGGGACGGGGCGCGGCCAGGCTGTCGGTCGCTCCCGCGGTAAGCACGGTACCGAGGAACAGGGCGGCGGCGATGCACGCGACTTTACGGTCGTTCATGGAACCCTCCTGAAAGCGAGCCGTGTGACGGCTCGACGCTTCTCTTGCGCGTTCAGTGAGGAAGCTTCAGGTCAATTTCGTTGAAGGGAGCCAGGCCCTCCTTGAGCGCTCCATTTGTCGAAGAATCGCGACGAGGGGTCGACGACTCGCCCGCAACCAGGCGCATCACGGCGGCAACGTTCGAATGGGCGATGGCGACCTCGGTCCCATCCTTGAGCCTCGCGGTCCAGCGGCGGCCCTCATGGGTCAGTCGCTCGATGAAGCCGACCCGCGCCAGGCAGGATCGCCGGAGCCGGATGAAGTTCGGTGGCGCGAGCTGCTCGGACAAATGCGCCATGGTCGCATGGACGAGGCAGTTCCACTCGCCGACATGGACCCGCATATAGTCGCCCTCGGCGAGGACCTTGTCGACGAGGCTGCTCGCCACCTGCTTCATCCCGCCCTCGCAGGGCAGCCAGATCGCCTGGCCGTCGCCGTCTTCGCGGCACTCGATCCGGCTGGAGATGAAGCTGAAGTCGAGCCGGCTGGCCAGCTGGGCGAGGTGAGGCCGCATGCGCTCGACCTGGTCGGTGTAGTGGGCGAGCGACTGGAAGCGGCATTCGACGATGAGGTCGTACTTGCCCGACGCCTGCATGTAGCTGTCGACGCAGGGGCAGTGGCTGAGGCCCTGCTTGAAGCGTGCGAGGTCGTCGGCGGGAGCGCGGATGTCGAAGGCAAGACAGGCGAGAACGGCAAGCTCGGGCATGGCGCTGCTTCCCCCTGGAAGCGCCTTTCCAATTACTAGAGCCGCGCCGAGTCGGCAACGCTCCGGGGCAGTGTCTAGAACTCTTCCGCCGCCCGGATCAGCCGAGTGAGCCGGGCCGGGGCCGACGATTGCCAGCTCCGCTCGAGCCAGCCTCGCACCGCGTCCCAGTCGGTGTCCGGGCGGTTGAGCCTGAGGCCCAGCCAGCCGCTCGCACCATAATATTTGGGCCAATAGTAGAGCTCGGGATGCGCCTCGATCAGCCCGGTCATCTCGTCGGGGCCGCTGGCGCGAAGGAGAAGGCCGATCGCGTCCGAGCCGTGGTGGCGGTCGGCGAGGATTGCGAAATGCTTGGCGGTCTTCTCGCTCCCCACCGCCCAGCCGGGCGAACCGTGGTTCGACTTGCGGATCACCGCGGGCAGCGCCGCGGCGAGCGCATCGATCTGCGCCTCGATCCAGTCGGCATCCTGGTGTCGTGCGACATAGGCGCGGAGCGTCGCCGGGTAGAGCTGGTGCTCGGCGAGGCGGACCCGGGAGGCGAGCGTCTCGGGCGTGTCGCCGGGGCGGATCGCAACCGCGACCTGGCCGAGAATCTCGCCGGAATCGACCTCCTCGGTGACGAGATGGACGGTGCAGCCGGCCTGCGCGTCGCCTGCCTCGAGCGCTCGGGCATGAGTGTCGAGCCCGGGATAAAGCGGGAGCAGGCTGGGGTGGATGTTGAGGAGCCGGCCGGCCCAGCGCGCGACGAAGTCGGGGGTGAGCAGGCGCATGTAACCTGCAAGCGCCACCGCGTCGGGGCGGGCCGCGGCAAGGGCGTCGTGGAGAAGCTGGTCGAAATCCGCGCGGGCAAGGCCGGAATGCGACCGGGCCCAGGTCGGAACGCCTTCGGCCTCGGCCAGCGCGAGGCCGGGCGCTTCGGGATTGTTCGAGGCGACGAGGACGATCTCGAACGGGCTTCCGTCGAGGCGGCTGGCATAGAGGAGGGCGGCCATGTTGCTGCCCTCGCCCGAGATGACGACGGCGACGCGGGCCTTGTCAGCCATGATGGTGCGTGGCGCTCCACATGCCGCGCGCGCTCCAGCTTTCGTCCGAGCCGCGCACGGTGCAGCCGCGCTCGCCCTCGACGACCTCGCCGATGCGGTGGACGGTTTCGCCCGCTGCGGCGAGACTATCGGCAAGCGCCTCGGCCTGGTCGGGCGCGGCCGCGACGACCATCCCGATCCCGCAGTTGAAGGTCCGGGCGAGCTCCTCGGGCTCGATCTGCCCGCCGGCCTGGAGCCAGGCGAACAGGGGCGGAAGCGGCCACAGGTCGGCGTCGACCACCGCGTGGCAGCCCGCGGGAAGCACCCGCGGGATGTTCTCGAGCAGGCCGCCACCGGTGATGTGGGCAAGCCCACGGACGCGACCTGCGCGGATCTCGGGAAGCAGGCTCTTCACATAGATCCGGGTGGGCTCGAGCAGGAGGTCGCCAAGCAGATGCTCGGGCGCGAAGCGAGCCGGGCGGTCGAGCCGCCAGCCGTTCACCTCGATCAGCTTGCGGACCAGGCTGAAGCCGTTCGAGTGGACTCCCGAGCTGGCGAGGCCGAGCAGCTGGTCGCCGGGGCGGATCTCCTGACCGGTGAGCTGCTGGCCACGCTCGACCGCGCCGACGCAGAAGCCGGCGAGGTCATAGTCGCCGGGCGCGTACATGCCGGGCATTTCGGCGGTCTCGCCCCCGATCAGCGCGCAGCCGGCCTGGAGGCAGCCCTGGGCGATCGAGGCGACCACCGCCTCGGCGACCCCGTTGTCGAGCTTGCCGGTGGCGAAATAGTCGAGGAAGAAGAGCGGCTCGGCACCCTGGACGACAAGGTCGTTGGCGCACATCGCGACGAGGTCGATTCCGACCCCATCGTGGCGGCCGAGGTCGATCGCGAGCTTCAGCTTGGTCCCGACCCCGTCGTTGGCGGCGACCAGGATGGGATCGGTGAAGCCCGCGGCGCGAAGGTCGAAAAATCCGCCGAATCCGCCGAGGTCGGCGTCGGCGCCCGGCCGCCGCGTGCTCCGCGCGAGCGGACCGATCGCCTTCACCAGCGCATTGCCCGCGGCGATGTTCACGCCGGCCTGTTCATATGTCAGCCCCATGGAACAGGCGCCTAGCCCACAAGAGCCTTGGAAATCGAGCCCCAAGCTGCTTTGAGGCGTGGCATGTCGCTCCGTGCTCCGGGTCTGATGCTCAGCTTCCTTCTCCTGCTCTCGCTGGCGGGAGGCGGAGCGGTGGTCGCGCAGCTCGAGAGCGGGGACCGCGGAATCCCGCCGCTCGACAGCTCGAGCACGCTCGAGATCGGCGGAATCAAGGTCGACATCGCCGCCAAGGATGCCGAGAGCGCGCGGCTCGCCGGCTGGCGCGAGGCGCAGCGGATCGGCTTCGCCCGGCTTTGGGCGCGGATGCACAAGAGGCCCGAGACCGAAGCGCCCAAGGTGCCCGATGGAACGCTCGACGATCTCGTCAGCTCGATCAGCATCGAGGAAGAGAAGATCGCGCCGGGCCGCTACATCGCGACGCTCGGCGTGCTGTTCGACCGCTCGCGCTCGGGTGCGCTGCTCGGCAGCGACGGACCGGTGCGACGCTCGGCGCCGATGCTGCTGATCCCGATCCTGACCAGCGGCGGGACCTCGACCAGCGTCGAGCTTCGCAACAGCTGGCAGCGCGCGTGGGCCGGCTATCGCACGTCGGGAAGCGCGATCGATTATGTGCGCGTGTCGGGGCAGGGGATCGATCCGCTGCTGATCAACGCCGCGCAGACGAGGCGGCCCGGCCGCGCGATGTGGCGCAGCATCACCGACTTCTACGGCGCGGCCGACATCCTCGTCGCCGAGGCGCAGGTTCGGCGGCTCTACCCCGGCGGTCCCGCGGTCGCGACCTTCATCGGCTATTTCGGCGCCGACAGGCGACCGCTCGGTGCCTTCACCCTTCGCGCCGCGGACAGTGCCGGCGTGCCTCGGATGATGGCCGAGGGCGTCGCGCAGATGGACGCGCTCTACACCCGCTACCTCGCCGCGGGCGAGCTTCGCCCCGATCCGAGCCTGATCATCCCCGAAGTCCCGCTTCCGCCCGAGGAAGAAGAGGAAGTGGTCGAGCAGAAGCCGGCCGAGCGGGTGATCCAGATCGCAGTCACCTCGCCTTACTCGCCGGTCGGCTGGCTGCGTTCGATCCCGGGCGTGCGCAGCGTCCAGGAGATCGGCGCGCAGGTGCTGGTCGTCCGCTACAGCGGCTCGCCGGGTCAGCTGGCCGGAGCGCTCAATGCGCGCGGCTGGCAGACCAACAGCGCAAGCGGCGTGCTGACCATCACCGGCTATGCGCCTCCAGCGTCGGCCGCGACCCCGGCCCCGGTTCCCGCGCCACCGCCCGCGGGAGGTCCGCCCGCGCCGACCCCGCCGAGGCCGCAGCCGCAGCCGCAGCCCACGCAGGGCGCACGCGAGCCGCTGGTCCCGGTGCCGACGACCCGGAACTCGGGGGATCGATGAAACTCCCCGACCAGTTCGCGCTTCCGCTCGACTGGCCCCAGGGGAGCGACGACAGCCGGTTCATCCTCAGCGAGGCCAACCAGGCGGCGCACGAGCATTTCCAGTTCTGGAGCCGCTGGCCGGTCAAGGCGACGATCCTGATAGGGCCGCGCCGCTCGGGCCGCTCGCTGCTGGCGCGCAACTTCGTCGCCCGGGTTGGCGGGCGTCTGTTCGACCCGGCTGAGGACCATGAGGAGGAGGCGCTCTTCCACGCCTGGAACCAGGCGCAGGAGACGGGCCTGCCGCTGGTGCTGGTCGCAAGCGCCGCTCCGCCCGATTGGAGCATCGCGCTGCCCGACCTTCGGACCCGGCTTGCGGTGACCCCGGTGGTGCGGATCGAGCAGCCCGACGACCGCCTGTTCGCCGCGCTCATCCAGCGCCTGTTCGCCGATCGCGGTCTGCACCTTCCCGAGGAGGCGCTGCGTTACGTGGTCAGCCGGGTGACCCGCGACTATTGGACCGCGGAGCGGGTGGTCGACGCGATCGACCGCTTTGCCATCGCCGAGCGGGCTCGGCTGACCGTGCCGACGGTCCGGCGGGCGCTGGTCGCCGGCGGTCTGATCACGGGAGGAATCGAGGAGTGAACGCCGCGTCCGACATCAAGGTCGCCGCCGCGAAGGAGAAGCCCGCGAGCCGCTTCTTCAATCGTGAGCTGTCGTGGCTGGCGTTCAACCGGCGGGTGCTCGAGGAGGCCGGCAATGTCGCGCATCCCTTGCTCGAGCGGCTTCGCTTCCTGTCGATCAGCGGGACCAACCTCGACGAATTCTTCTCGGTCCGAGTCGCCGGGCTCAAGGAACAGCAGCTCGAGGGGCTCGAGCATCACAGCCACGACGGACTGACCGCCGGGCAGCAACTCGAGAAGATCAGCGAGGCGGCCGACGCGCTGATCGCCGACCAGCAACGGACCTGGATCGAGCTTGGCGAGCGGCTCGCCGAAGTGGGGATCGAGGTCGCCGAGGCCTCCAACCTGACCGAAGCCGAGCGCGAGTGGCTGCGCGGTCACCTCGCCGAGCAGATCCTGCCGGTGCTGACCCCGCAGGCGATCGATCCCTCGCACCCGTTCCCGTTCGTGCCCCACCTCGGCTTCGCGCTGGTCTTCTCGATGGTCGACACCGCCGACGGCGAGCCGGTCAGCGAAGTGCTGATGATCCCGGCCTCGGTCCCGCGCTTCCTGCGCCTGCCCGGCATGAAGTCGCGCTATCTCGCGATCGACCAGGCGGTGGCGGCGCATCTCGACCTGCTGTTCCCCGGCTTCCAGCTGATCGGCGCGGGTGCCTTCCGGGTGCTTCGCGACACCGACATCGAGATCGAGGAGGATGCCGAGGACCTCGTCCGCCACTTCCGCTCGGCAATCAAGCAGCGCCGGCGCGGGCGGGTGATCCGGCTCGAATTCGCGGCGGGGACGCCGGTCGAGCTGGAAACGCTGGTCCGCGCCGGGCTCAGCGCCGAGCATGCGCTGATCGCCGAGAGCGGCGGGCTGATCGGGGTCGCCGACCTCGGCATCCTGGTCGACAAGGAGGAGCGGCCCGACCTCAAGTTCCAGCCCTACACGCCGCGACTGCCCGAGCGGATCAAGGAGCATGGCGGCGACTGCTTCGCGGCGATTCGAGGCAAGGACTTCATCGTCCACCACCCCTACGAGAGCTTCGACGTGGTGGTCGCCTTCCTTCGCCAGGCGGCGAGCGATCCCGACGTCATCGCGATCAAGCAGACGCTCTATCGCGCGGGCAAGCAGTCGGCGATCATCGACGCGCTGGTCGCGGCGGCGGAGGCGGGCAAGTCGGTCACCGCGGTGGTCGAATTGAAGGCGCGGTTCGACGAGGAGCAGAACCTGCTGTGGGCCTCGCGGCTCGAGCGGGCGGGCGTGCAGGTCGTCTACGGCTTCATGGAGTGGAAGACCCACGCCAAGGTGTCGATGGTCGTGCGCCGCGAAGGCGCGGTGTTCCGCACCTACTGCCACTTCGGGACCGGCAACTACCACCCGACCACCGCGCGGCTCTACACCGACCTCAGCTTCTTCACCGCTTCCAAGCGTGCGGCACGCGACGCGGCCAAATTGTTCAATTTCATCTCGGGCTATGTGCCGCCGAAGGGGCTCGAGCTGCTGACCCTGAGCCCGGTCACGCTGCGCGAGAAACTGACCGGCTGGATCGACGGCGAGATCGCCAACGCGAAGGCGGGCAAGCCGGCTGCGATCTGGGCCAAGATGAACAGCCTCGTCGACCCGCTGATCATCGACAAGCTCTACGAGGCGAGCGAGGCGGGGGTGAAGATCGAGCTCATCATCCGCGGCGTCTGCTGCCTGCGGCCGGGGATCGCGGGCATGTCGAGCAACATCCGCGTCAAGTCGATCGTCGGCCGCTTTCTCGAGCACAGCCGGATCTGGTGCTTTGCCAGCGGCGCCCGGCTTCCGCATGCCAAGGCGCGGGTCCTGATCAGCTCGGCCGACTGGATGCCGCGCAATCTCGACCGGCGGGTGGAGGTAGCGGTGCCACTGGAGAATGCGACGGTTCATGCGCAGGTGCTCGACCAGGTGATGGTCGCCAACCTCATCGACAATGAACAGAGCTGGAGCCTCGATGGTTCGGGCAACTACACGCGGGTTCCGGCGGGCAAGAAGCCGTTCAACCTGCATACCTATTTCATGACCAACCCGTCGCTGTCGGGTCGTGGTCAGGCCT
This sequence comes from Sphingomonas swuensis, assembly GCF_039538045.1. Lineage (NCBI taxonomy): Bacteria > Pseudomonadati > Pseudomonadota > Alphaproteobacteria > Sphingomonadales > Sphingomonadaceae > Sphingomonas > Sphingomonas swuensis. Next base: position 1,149,548 of record NZ_BAABBQ010000001.1, read on the forward strand.
TGGAGGGCAAGAAAGTGCCGAAGCTGAGACTGGAGCAGGGCGGGTGAGCAAGTCTCCGCCTCCCGTCGGGATCATCGACATCGGGTCCAACTCGGTTCGCTTCGTCGCCTTCGCTGGCTCGCAGCGGGTGCCCTCGACCCTGTTCAACGAGAAGGTCGCCGCCGGGCTCGGGCGCGAGCTCGCGACCACCGGGCGGCTGCCCGAGAAGGCGATGGAGCAGGCGGTCGCCGCGCTCGCCCGCTTCCGGCTGCTGGCCAAGGAGGTGAAGCTCAAGACGTTGCACGTCGTCGCCACCGCGGCGGTGCGTGACGCGGAGAATGGCGAGGACTTCCTCAAGGCCGCGCGCAAGGCGGGGATCGACCCGCAGGTGATCAGCGGCGAGGAGGAAGCGCGGCTGTCTGCGCTCGGCGTCATCTCGGCGATCCCCGGCGCGCGCGGGGTCGTCGCGGACCTCGGCGGCGGAAGCCTCGAGCTGACCCCGGTGGTCGACGGCAAGCCCGGCCAGGGCATCTCGCTGCCGCTCGGCGTGCTTCGCCTCGGATCGGACGCGAGCGCCAAGGCGATCGCCGCAATGCTCCGCAAGAACCTCCCGCCGGCGATCCTGTCGGCCGGGGCGGAGCGAACGCTCTACCTCGTCGGCGGCTCGTTCCGCGCCTTCGTCCAGCTCGACCAGCAGGAAGCGGCATTCCCGCTGCGGATCGTCCACGGCCATTCGGTCGACCAGGTCCGCGCCCGCGAGCTTCGCCAGCTGGTGCGCGGCATGACGCCCGAGGAGATCAAGCGGCGCTACGGCCTGTCGGCGACCCGCTCGCAGACTCTGGGCGCGGCCTCGGCGGTGCTCGAGGCGCTGTTCAAGGTGCTCGAGCCGGCGCGCGCGGTGGCCAGCGCCTACGGGCTTCGCGAGGGCCTGCTCTACGATCATCTCTCGCCCGACATCCAGTCGGAAGACCCTTTGCTCGCGGCGACCCTCGAGGCGGGCGAGAAGCTCGGCCGGTTCGGCGATCATGGCGCCGAGCTCGACCGCTGGATCGCGCCGCTCTTCCCCGACGACGACAAGGCGGCGCGGCGGCTCCGGCTCGCGGCCTGCCTGCTGGCCGACGTGGCGTGGGAGGCGCACCCTGACTTTCGCGCCCTCTGGGCGGTCGACATGGGAGTCCACGGCAACTGGGTCGGGATCAACGCCGAGGGACGGACGGTGATCGGCCGGACCTTGTGGTCGGCGTTCGGCGGCGACGGTCCGTTCGACGGGCGGCTCGCCGACCTCGTCGAACAGCGGGTGCTCGAGCATGCCGGCCAGTGGGGCGCTGCGATCCGGCTTGCGCAGCGGCTGTCGGGCGGGACCGAGAAACTGCTCGAGCGGACCTCGGTTCGGCTCGAGGAGGGCGAGGTGGTCCTGAGCCTGACCCGCAAGGACCGAGCGATCTACAGCGACGTCACCGCACGGCGGCACCGCCAGCTGGCGGCGCTGATGGGCTATTCGGCGCGGGTCGAGGAAAGCTAGTTCGCCGGCGGACGCGCGGCCTCAGCCGCAGTTGGCGCGCTCGACGCGGTTCTGGCCGTCGAGCCAGACGCGGACCCGGTCGTCGCGATAGTCCATCGTCACCATCATGCCCTTGGCGACCCACTGCAGGGTCTTGGAGCCCGAGGAGCGGATGATCTCGTTGGCGAGCTCGGCCGAGGCCGGACGCCCCTTGAATTGCGCCAGCATGGTGCCCGAGCAGACGTAGCGGTCCGCGCTGTTGCCGCCGGGATAGGGCGAGCCCGGCTGTGCGGTGGCGCAGGCGGCGATCAGCGGCAGGGTCGCGGCGACAAGCAACAGGCGGGTCATTCGGCATTCTCCAGGCTGCGGGTCATCTTCAGTTTGCCGCCGACGGTGGCGAAGGCAAGCCGGCCCTCGACGAGGTCCAGTGCATCGCGGCCGAACTCCTCGAACCGCCAGCCCGAGAGGATGGCGAGATCCTTGCGGACTCCGGCGGCGAGCGCCTCCAGTTCGTCCGAGCGGGCGATCAGCTTGGAGGCGACGCCCGTTTCCTTGGCCTTGATCTTGAGCAGCAGCTTGAGGAGGTCGGCGACCAGCGCGCCGTCCTTGGTCAGGCCAGGGCGACTGGGCCCGCGGTCGGGCAGCTCGTCGGGGCCGAGCGGAGCGGCGCCCTCGAGCGCGTTCATCAGCCGGGCGCCGATCTCGTTGTTGCGCCAGCCGGCGGAGAGGCCGCGCACCTTGCCGAGGTCGTCCTGGGTCTTGGGCGGGTGGCCGGCGAGGTCGGCGAGCGTGTCGTCCTTGACGATCCGGCCGCGGGGCAGGTTCTTGTTGCGGGCCTCGCGCTCGCGCCAGGCGGCGAGGACCTTCAGGCGGCCGAGCACCGCCGGGTTGCGGCTCGGCAGCTTCAGGCGCTTCCACGCATCCTCGGCATCGAAGGCGAAGGAGGAGGGATCGGCGAGCCGCTCCATCTCCTCGTCGAGCCACAGGCCACGACCGGTCTTGCGCAGCTTGCCGACCATCTTGGGGAAGATGGTGGCGAGGTGGGTGACGTCGCCGATCGCATAGTCGATCTGGCGCTTGTCGAGCGGTCGGCGGCTCCAGTCGGTGAAGCGGGCGCCCTTGTCGAGCGCGTGACCGAGCATGGATTCGATGAGGTTCGAATAGCCGATCTGCTCGCCATAGCCCAAGGCCATGGCGGCGATCTGGGTGTCGAACAGGGGATGCGGGACCTTGCCGGTCATGTTGTGGACGATCTCGAGGTCCTGCCCGCCGGCATGGAAGACCTTGAGCACGTCCTCATTGTCGACCAGCAGGTCCCACAGGGGCTTGAGGTCGATGCCGTCGGCCATCGGATCGATCGCAGCCGCCTCGTCCTCCGAGGCGATCTGGATTAGGCACAGCTCGGGCCAGTAGGTGTTCTCGCGCATGAACTCGGTGTCGACGGCGACGAAGCCGTGGGTCGAGAGGCGCTCGCACAGCGCGGCGAGACTGGCGCTGTCGGTAATCAGGGGATGAATCTTCATGTCGGCCACGCTGTAGCGAGGCGCGTCCAAGTTGACAAAAGGGGAGGGGTGGGGAAAGCGCCCGCTCGGATTTCCCCTACTCCGACAGCCTTGTGAGCGAACCAACCATGCACGCCTATCGCACCCATCATTGCGGCCAGCTTCGCCAGACCAACGTGGGCGAGGAAGTGCGCATCTCCGGCTGGGTGCATCGCAAGCGCGACCATGGCGGCGTGCTGTTCGTCGATTTGCGCGACCATCACGGGCTGACCCAGGTCGTCGCCGACAGCGACAGCCCCGCGCTCGCCGTGCTCGAGCGGCTCCGGGTCGAGAGCGTCGTCACCATCGACGGGTCGGTCAAGGCGCGTGCCGAGGGAACGAGCAACCCCAGCCTGCCGACGGGCGACATCGAGGTCTATGCCCGCGGGATCACCGTTCAGAGCCAGGCCGCCGAGCTTCCGCTGCCGGTCGCCGGCGAGCAGGAATATCCCGAGGAGATCCGGCTCAAATATCGCTATCTCGACCTTCGCCGCGAGCGGCTCCACGCCAACATCATGCTCCGCTCGAACGTCATCGCGAGCATTCGGCGGCGGATGGTCGAGCAAGGCTTCACCGAGTTCCAGACCCCGATCCTGACCGCGTCGAGCCCCGAGGGTGCGCGCGACTATCTGGTCCCGAGCCGGGTCCACCCGGGCAAGTTCTACGCGCTCCCGCAGGCGCCGCAGATGTTCAAGCAGCTGCTGATGGTCGCGGGCTTCGACCGCTACTTCCAGATTGCGCCCTGCTTCCGCGACGAGGACGCCCGCGCCGACCGCAGCCCCGGCGAATTCTACCAGCTCGACTTCGAGATGAGCTTCGTCACCCAGGACGACGTGTTCAACGCGATCGAGCCGGTGCTGGCCGGCGTGTTCCGCGAATTCGCGGGCAAGCGCCAAGTCACCGAGGGTGCCTTCCCGCGCATCCCGTACAAGGAGTCGATGCTGAAGTACGGCAACGACAAGCCCGACCTGCGCAACCCGATCATCATTTCCGATGTCGGCGAGCACTTCCGCGGCAGCGGCTTCGGCCTCTTCGCGGGCATCATCGAGAAGGGCGGCTTCGTCCGCGCGATCCCGGCGCCGAGCACCGCCGACAAGAGCCGCAAGTTCTTCGACGAAATGAACGACTGGGCTCGCGGCGAGGGCTATGCCGGGCTCGGCTACGCCACCCGCAAGGGCGGCGAGTGGGGCGGACCCATCGCCAAGAACCATGGCACCGAGGGCATGGACAGGCTCGCCGCCGAACTCGGCCTCGGGCCCGACGACGGAATCTTCTTCGCCGCCAGCGGCAAGGAGCTGGAAGCGGCCAAGCTCGCGGGCCATGCGCGGACCCGCGTCGGAACCAGCCTCGGCCTGATCGACGAGAACCGCTTCGACTTCTGCTGGATCGTCGACTTCCCGATGTTCGAATATGACGAGGACGCCAAGAAGGTCGACTTCAGCCACAACCCCTTCTCGATGCCGCAGGGCGAGCTGGAGGCGCTGGAGACCAAGGATCCCTTGGATATCCTCGCCTGGCAGTATGACATCGTCTGCAACGGCGTCGAACTGTCGAGCGGCGCGATCCGTAACCATCGCCCGGACATCATGTACAAGGCGTTCGAGATCGCCGGCTACACGCAGGAGCAGGTCGACACCAACTTCTCGGGCATGATCAACGCCTTCAAGTTCGGCGCGCCGCCGCACGGCGGTTCGGCCCCGGGCATCGACCGGATCGTCATGCTGCTCGCGGGCGAGCCCAACATCCGCGAGGTGGTGGTCTTCCCGATGAACCAGAAGGCCGAGGACCTGATGATGAACGCCCCCGCCTTCGTCACCGCCAAGCAGCTCAAGGAACTGTCGATCAAGGTCGTTGGCGAGGCGGCGCAGCACGGCTGACCCTTGCCAGACTGGTATCGCAACACCGAGTGGAATGACGAGGTCGCCGCCGGCTTCGACGCGAAGCTGGCACGGTCGCGGGGCCAGCGAAGCCAGTATCTGCGTATCCAGGGGTCGACCCTGAAGGACGTCGACCCGCGAGCGGCGATAGAGCTGTTCCGGCGCTGCATCGGCGAGGGCGATCCGCTCACGATCGCTCATGCCATGCTCGACATGGCACATGCCCACTATCGCCTCGGCCATGTCGGAGAGGCGCTCGACACCCTGGAAGCGCTGCTCGATCAGCAGCAGCGCGAGCCGCGCCACCGCACCAGCGCGGCCTTCGAATATCCCTTCCTCGTCGCTCTCCATGACGAGCGGCAGCGCTTCGATCGGGCGTGGGCGGTGCTCCAGGAAGGCGAACCCGCTTTCCTCCCCGACATGATGTTCGAGGTCGAGGCCGCGCGGGCGATCCTGCACGATGGCCGCGGTGAGCGGGAAGCCTCGACCACGGCGGCCCGCCGCGCGCTTGGGGCGTCTGCCGAGCAAGGCTGGATCCCGGGCTTTCCAGACGTGGGCGTGGTGACCGATTCCGAGCACCCGCTGATGCAAAGGTTGCGTGGGCTGGCCGGTGATTGAAATCGCGGTCGGCGCTTCCCCTATGGCGACGAGATCAGGACTCTGACCCGGCGGAGCGAGCTGCCTCGGGGTAGCTGATCGCCAGCACCTCGTACCAGCGCTCGCCGGCGGGGAGGCGGACGGTGCGTTCCTGGCCGACTCGGGCGCCGACGAGGGCCTTGGCGATCGGGCTTAGCCAGCTGATCTGGCCGGCCGAGGCGTCGGCCTCGTCCTCGCCGACCAGGGTCAGGATGCGGCGGGCGTCGTCCTCATCGGCGAGCTCGACGGTGGCGCCGAAGCGGATCACGTCGCGGTCGGGCTGGCTTGCCGGGTCGACCACCTTGGCGTTCTTCATGACCTTGCTGAGATAGCCCAGCCGCCGGTCGATCTCGCGCAGCCGCTTGCGGCCGTAGATGTAGTCGCCATTTTCCGAGCGATCGCCGTTGCCCGCTGCCCAGCTGATCGTCTCGACTAGCTTGGGCCGCTCGGTCCCGAACAGTTGCTCATATTCCGCGCGGATGCGGGCGAAGCCGTCGGGGGTGATGAAGCGGGGACGATCACTCATCCCCGGCCCTTAGCCGAGGCGCGGCTTGCCGAGGAAGTGGCTGAGCTGGCGCGGCGGCGTGGTCGCACGGGCGTTCAAGCGATCGTAGACGACCGTGTTCTCGAGCACGCGCTGGACGTAGCCGCGGGTCTCGGTGAACGGGATGTCCTCGATCCAGGCGACGATGTCGGCGCCCGGGCGGCGCGGATCGCCATTGTTGCGGACCCATTTGCGGACGTTGCCCGCGCCCGCATTGTAGCTCGCCACCGCAAGCACGTAATTGCCTCCCCATTGGTCGAGCAGCCGGCGGAAGTAGGACGAGCCGAGCATGACATTGTAGGCAGGATCGCTGGTCAGGCGGCTGTAGTCGTAGCCATAGCCGAGCTTGCCTGCCTGCTCGGCGGCGGTGCCGGGCATCAGCTGCATCAGCCCGCGCGCGCCGGCATGGCTGACCGCGCCGCGGTCGAACGAACTTTCCTGGCGCGTGATGCCGTGGGCGATGCTCCACAGATAGGCCTCGCTCGCCGAGACGTTGAGCGTCGGATAGGCCTGGCGGACGTAGAAGGCGTTGCCATCGTTGCGGGCCGAGCGCGCGGTCCACACGGCGAGGTCCTGCCGGGCAAGCTGCGCGGACAATTCCATCGCCATGACCCGCTCGGCATCGCCGGTAAGGTTCTCGCTCAGCGCGCGGATGAAGAGTGCCTGCTCCTCGGCGCGACCCTGGCTCTGGAGAAGGCGGATCGCGCGGACCAGCGGACGGTTGGCGAAGGCGGCGCGCTGGGCGGGCGTGACCGCCGCCTGCGGCATCATCTGCGGGACCGGGATGGCACGGCCGAGCCGCTCGTGGGCAAGCTGGCCGTAGAACAGCTCGGGGCTCGCCGCGGCCTTGGCGAAGTGGGCGGTGGCGGCCTGATACTGGCCGGCCTGGGTCGCGGCACGGCCGGCCCAATAGGCACCCTTGGACGTGACCTGGAGCGAGCGTCCGCCTTCGGAATAGCGGTCAAACAGCGCCATCGCCTCGGCCGGGCGGTTGAGGCTGCGATAGGCGAGCGTCCCGGCGAGCCAGGTGAGGTTGGTATATTCGTCGCGAACCGCGAGCGGCTGGCTGGTCAGCACCGTTCCAACGGGGAGCGCATCGTCGACTTGGCGGGCGATCTCATAGGCCTGGGTGATCGCGCCCTCGGCCGCGGCTTCCTGCGCGACGATCCGCTTCAGCTCGTACCACTTGGCCGCATCGACCGGCAGATAGGTAAAGCGGTGCGGGCGGGCGAGCAGCTGGCGCGCGGCGCTGTTCCAGGTCGCGGCGCGAAGGTAGCGCGCGCGGTCCTGCATCAGCCCCGCATCGCTGGTCACCTGCGCGCTCACCGCATTGTAGTAGGTCTCGGTATCGGGCGAGCGCTGCTGCATCGCGATCCGCGCGGTGAAGGCCGGGCGCCGGGCGGCACTGGCCGAGGCTAGCATCCGCGCGGCGTTCACCGCATCACGATCGATCAGCAGCCGGTCGATCCGGCGATCGTGGTCGGCGCTGGTGAAGCTGGCACCGAACCGCTGGTAGAGCGCGATCTCGTCCATCGCCGAGAGACCGCTCGCACTCCAGGCCGAGCGTGCGGCGGCGAGCGCCTCGGCGGCGCGGCCCTGCGCGGCATAGGCGTCGGCCAGGCGGGCAAAGCCGTTCGCGGTGGCCGGCGGCGCGGCTCGAAAGAAGGCGATGACGGTGGCCGGATTCTCGCCCGGCTGCATCGCCCGCTCGGCGTTGCGGCGAAGCGTCGTCGCGCCGGGGAAATCGGGATAATAAAGGAGGAAGCGGGCATGGTCGGCGAACGACCAGTTGCTCGACGCTCGAAGCCGCCGCCAGTCGGCCAGCGCGGCGCTGACATCGCCTGCCGGCGCATAGACGGGCGCGTAGGTCGGGGTCGCCGGAACCAGCTGCGCCGAAGCGCCGGTGCCGAGCCCGAGGACCAGCGGAAGAAGATAAGCCACTCGTCTCATGCTGGACAGTATCGCTCCCTAGTCCTTATCAGCGCCTGAACGCACGGGACCCGGTGATGATAGCGGTCCTTCGCCAAAGAAAAGAGGTCAGGGCCATGTTCTCCGGGTCGATCCCCGCACTCGTGACACCGTTCACCGCAGGCGAGGTCGATCTCGCCGCCTTCCGCGACCTCGTCGACTGGCAGATCGCCGAAGGATCGAGCGGGCTGGTGCCGTGCGGGACGACCGGCGAAGTGCCGACGCTGTCGGACGAGGAACATGCCGCGGTGGTTGGCGCCACGGTCGAGGTCGCAAACGGACGGGTCCCGGTCATCGCCGGCTGCGGCAGCTATTCGACCGCGTCGAGCCTCAGGAGGATGAAGGTCGCGAAGGAGCTCGGGGCCGACGCGGCACTGGTCGTCGTGCCTTATTACAACAAGCCCAGCCAGGCCGGCATCGCCGCCCACTTCCGCGCGCTGGCGGAGGGCTGCGACCTGCCGATCGTCGTCTACAACGTGCCCGCGCGGACAGTCGCCGACATCTCGGTCGAGACGCTGGCCGAGGTGGCGACGCTGCCGTCGGTGGTCGGGATCAAGGATGCGACCGGCAATCTCGCGCGCGTGACGGCGCAGCGGCTGACCTGCGGCGAGGACTTCTGCCAATTGTCGGGCAACGACGACATGGCGCTGGGCTTCAACGCGATGGGCGGGGTCGGATGCATCTCGGTCACCGCCAATGTCGCGCCGAGGCTGTGCGCCGACCTCCAGGCGGCGACGCTCGAGGGGCGGTGGGACGAGGCGCGGACGCTCGCCGACCGGCTCTACCTGCTGAGCGACGCGATGTTCGCCGATGCGTCGCCGGGACCGGCCAAATATGCACTGGGCAAGGTCCGCCCGGGCTTCCCGCAGGAACTCCGGCTGCCGCTCTTGCCGGCGAGCGAGGCGGCGCGGGCGAAGGTCGATGCGGGCCTGAAGGCGGCAGGGCTGTAGCACCCGTTCGCCTGCAGGCGAATTTGCAGGCTCAGATCAGTTCGCCGAGCCCGCACGCTTCCATCAGCGCCGCGCGCGCGGCTTCCACGTCGCGGATGAGCGCCGGGTTGCCGAGGTCTTCGACCGCGATCTGCTCGGGCCAAGTGCGCGCCACCACCTCGCCGAGCCGGTCGAGCTTAGCCTCGTCGACGAGGAAGCGGGGATCGACCGTGGCGGGATCGCAGACCACGCGCAGGCGGAGGCAGGCGGGACCGCCGCCATTGGCCATCGACTGGCGGACGTCGACCACCCGGACGTCGCGGATCGCGCCGTTGCCGGCGAGATGGCGCTGGAGCCAGCCCCACACCGACGGCGTCTCGCGCGCTTCCTCGGGCACGATCAGCGTGGTGCGCCCGTCGGGCGTGGTGACCAGCTGCGCGTTGAACAGGTAGGAGCGGATCGCGTCCTCGAGGCTGACCTCGGCGGCAGGGACCTCGACATGCTCGAGCTCGGGGAAGCGGGCTTCAAGCTCGGCGAGAAAGGCGTCGCGCCCCTCGAAGGCAAGCTCGTGCGAGAAGAGCACGCGCTCGTTGGCGACCGCGACCACGTCATTGTGGAAGGCGCCCGCGGCGATCGCCTCCTCCGACTGCTGGACGAAGAGGGTGCGCTCGGGGGCGAGCCGGTGGAGCCGGGCAATCGCCTCGCACGCCTGGCGGTGCTGGCGAGCCGGGAAGGGGCCGCCGGTCACACCGTAGACAAACAGCTCGAGGCCCGGCGCGTCGTGGCGGGCCGCGAGCCGCATGTGGTTGGCGGCGCCCTCGTCGCCGAAGGTCGGCGGGACAGGGCCGTGGACCGCGAAGGCCGGGTCGGCGAAGGCGAGGCGAAGCTGGGCGAGGGTCGCCACCCACTCGTGGCTGCGGTGCGCCATGGTGCGCAGGTTGGCGACCGTGAGGTGGGTCCGGTCATCGGCGGTATCGGGCGCCGGGCTGACCGTCGCGGCATTGGCGGCCCACATCGCCGACGCGCTCATCGCATTGGCAAGAAGCGCCGGGGAAGCGTCTTCGGGGGCGGTGCCGAGCTCGGCGAGAAAGGCGCGGGCGGGGCGGGGCTGAGGCAGGAAGATGCCTTGGACGAGGCCGAGCCGAAGGTTGGCGCGCATCTTCTCCAACCCCTGGAGCGCGGCGGCGCGGGGGAAGCTCAGCTGGCCGAGATTGCGGGCCGAGGCGAGGTTGCCGAGGCTGAGCCCGCCATAATTGTGGCTCGGGCCGACAAGCCCGTCGAAGTTGATCTCGACCAGGCTCATCGCGCGACCGCCATGACTTGGGCGCCTTCGTCGATCCCGAGCAGCTCGGCGGACTCGCGCGTGATTCCGATCTTGCGGCGGCCGATGCGCTTCACCTCGGCGCGAACGCAGCGGAAGTCGCGCAGGCGGCCGGCGGCGAGCAGCATCTTGACCTTGCCGCCCTCGCCGATCTCGGTGACCGTCTCTTCGGTGCTTTCGCGAATGGTGCGGATCTGATCGGTCGGGGCAGTGACGGTCGGGCCGCCGTCGAAGATGTCGACGTAGCGGTCGAACACCAGTCCCTCCTCCTGCAGCATGCGGAGCGCGGCGCGGCCGGACGGGTGGGGCTGGCCCATTACCGCCTTCGCGCTTTCCGGAAGTAGCGAGACGTAAATCGGGGTCTTGGGCATGAGGTCGGCGATGAACTGGGTCCCGTTGACCGCATTGAAGCCGTCCGCCTCGGGGAAGGTCATGTCGAAGAAGCGCCCGGCAAGCGCGTCCCAGAAGGGCGAATTGCCCGCCTCGTCCATCACTCCGCGAAGCTCGGCGAGCAGCCGGTCGCCGAAACGCTGGCGGTGGGCCTTGATGAACAGGTAGCGGCTGCGCGCGAGCAGCATGCCCCAGCCGCCGGCGCGAAGCCCCGGGTGGAGGAACAGCCCGCCAACCTCGCTCGAGCCCTCGAGGTCGGTGGTGAGCGTCAGCATCTGGTTGCGGAAGGTCTTGCCGAGCTCGGGGCTCCACTGGGTCAGGGTGGAGAGGTGGTAGGAATAGAAGGCCTGGGTCACCCCGACCTGGCCGAACACCTGGCAGGTGCCGCGGATGATCCCGGCCGCGGGATCCTCGAGCACGAAGATGTAGCAGTCGTTGCCCTGCTCGTCGGCTTCCTTGTCGAACGCGACCTCGGACTTGGACAGCTTCTGGACGAGGGTCGCCTTGTCGGCGGGGAGGTTGGTGAAGCCGCCGCCGGTCAGCTTGGCCATCTCGTAGATGGCGTCGAAGTCGTTCGGGGTGGCAGGGCGAATGCGGAAGCTCATGCGGGACCTTGGGCTAGGCGGGCGATGACGAGGGCCGACAGTGCGGCACGCTCGGGGAGGGACTGCGAAATCATATATTCGGCGGCCGAGTGGATGGCGCCGCCGCGCACCCCCATGGTGTCGACCACGGGCACGCCGCAGGCGGCGATGTTGTTGCCGTCGCACACCCCGCCCGAATCCTTCCTGCCGATGGTCTGCCCGAGGTCACGGCCAGCGGCGGTGACCAGCGCGAACAGCTGCTCGGCGGCGGCGTCGAGCGGCTTGGGCGGCCGACCGAAGCCGCCATGGGCGTGGATGGCGACGTCGCGGGCGGCGACGACCTCGGCGACCGCCTGCTCGATCGCGGCGCGGGCGACGGTCTCGAGCTCGGGGGTGCGGGGGCGCAGGTTGACACGGAGGATGGCGAGGTCGGGGACGACGTTGTTGGGCGAGCCGCCGTCCAGCCGGGCGACATTGACGCTGAGGCCGTCGCGGCGGAGCTGCTCGAGGCGCAGTGCGAGGTCGGCGGCGGCGGTGATCGCGTTACGCCCGTCCTCGGGGTTGCGCCCGGCATGGGCCGAGCGACCGGTGACGTGGAAGGAGAAATTGCCCGAACCCGGGCGGGCGCCGGCAAGCGTCCCGTCGGGCAGTGCCGAGGGCTCGTAGGTGAGCGCGGCGCGCTTGCCGCGGGCGGCGGCGGCGATCAGCGGCGCGCTGCTCGCCGAACCGACTTCCTCGTCGCTGTTGACCAGTACCTCATAGCCGATCCGATCGCGGCCGGGGTGGTGCTCGATCGCCCGGAGCGCGGCGAGCATGATCGAAAGCCCGCCCTTCATGTCGGCGACCCCCGGGCCATTGACGGTGCCGTCGGGCAGATCGGTCAGCGCCTGGAAGGGATGGTCGGCGCCGTAGACCGTGTCCATGTGGCCGGTCAGCAGCAGCTGGAGCGGAGCGTCCGGCCGGACCGACAGGCGGAGGTGGCGACCGTGGGCGATCTCGGCTGTCCGCCCGGCGGGATCGATCGCGGTGACCGGCGCGGGCGCTTCGAGCGTCAGCGCGCCGGGAAGGCTGGAGAAGGCGTCGGCGAGGGTCGCCGCCATCCGCTCGAGCCCGGGCAGGTTGGCCGAGCCGCTGTTGATCGCCGCCCAGGCGCGGGTCTGCTCGAGCATCGGCGCGGCAGCGGCCTGTTCGACGAGGTGGCGTTCTACGCTCGACAGTTCCCCCATGGCTGGCCCTTAGCGGGGCCGCGTGACGAAGGCGAGGGGGTGGCGCAGGCAAACAAAAAGCCCCGGCGGTGAGGCCGGGGCTGATTGATTCAGCGCTGAGCGTGGGCTCAGGCCGGGCTGACCGGAGCGCCGACGATGACGTCGTCGTCATCGCTGCCGCCGAGGATCAGCGCCGCGAGGCCGGCGATCACGCCGAGGCCGATCAGGAGCGGGACGACGTTGAAGCCCGAGGCGGCGACCGGCGCCACGACCGGACCGACCGGAGCCTGCTCGACCGGAGCAGCGACCGGAGCGTCGACCTGCGGCAGGACGCAGCCCGGGGCGGCGCCCTGAGCAGCGGTAGACACGGCGGCACCGCACAGCGCCTGGCTGCTGCTCTGCGACGCGAACGCCGAGAGGGCTGCCCACGGGCTGTAAGCCGGGGTCTGCGCCTGGACGGCGGCGGATGCGGGCGCACTGACGGCCAGGGTGGCCGCGCCGACGACGGCAGCAAGACGAGCTGCAACGAACTTCATGTACTTATCTCCGAGCCTGTTCAGGCGGCCAATGCCCAATAATGTCATGTTTGCCAACCCTTAGTTTAACCTTGCCCCGCGGCTTTCTGGACATACCAGGGTTGCAGCATGGTGACATCGTTGGCCTTGGTCGGCCTCGGGGCAAGCCGCGCAAGGTCGAATTGCTTGTCGAACTGGACCCCGAAGCGGTTGCGCTGGGCCCAGCGGACCATGCCGGTGACCGGCCCGACCCCGACGATGTCGATGGTCATTGGCTTGCCCGGTGTGACCGGGTGGACACACTCGACGAGCGTCCCCATCGCCGAGATGTTGCGCAGCCTGACTTCGACCACGCGCCCCTCGAGCGCGATCAGCGCACGGCGCATCAGCCGCTGGCGCGGCTCGCGAAGGCACTGGTGTCCGTCCGCCTCGACCGAGCTGGCGCTGGCGAGGTCGGTCGCATCCTCGAGCGCCGAGGGACGTCCGAAGATGTAGCCCTGGATCTGGCTGACCCCGAGGTCGCGCATCAGCTGGAGGTCGTCGTGGGTCTCGACGCCCTCGGCCACCGTGTCCATGCCGAGGCTTTCGGCAAGCGTCACGATGGCGCGGATGATCGCGGCGTTGCGGCTCGAGGTGGAGGCGGCGCCGCGGACGAAGCTCTGGTCGATCTTGATCTTGTCGAACGGCGCCTTCTTCAGATAGCCGAGCGATGAATAGCCGGTGCCGAAGTCGTCGAGCGCGAGGCGCACGCCAAGCTCCTTGAGCCGCGCGAAGGTGCCGTCGGTCACGTCGCTGTCGGCAAGGAACACGCCCTCGGTGATCTCGAGCTCGAGGCGGGAGGGGCGGATTCCGCTGCGCTGGAGCGCAAGGCCGACGGTCTCGACGATCTTGGGATCGTTGAACTGGATCGGCGACAGGTTGACCGCGATCCGGACATGGTCGGGCCACTCGCGGGCGGCATGCACCGCCTGCTCGAGCACCCATTCGCCGAGCTTGCCGATCATCCCGCATTCCTCGGCGAGGGGGATGAAGCGGGTCGGCGAGATGTCGCCCTGCTTGGGGTGCTTCCAGCGGACCAGCGCCTCGAAGCCGGCGACTTCCTCGCCCGCGGCACGGACCACCGGCTGGTAGACGACCGAAAGCTCGTTGCGCTCGAGAGCGCCGCGAAGGTCGTTCTCGAGCAACTGCCGCTTGCTTGCCTCCGAGTGCATCGAGGGCTCGTAGAAGCAGTGCTTGCCCCGGCCGGCCGCCTTGGCGGCATAGAGGGCGAGGTCGGCATTGCGGATCATCGAATCGGCGCAGGAGCGGCCGGGATCGCCGATCGCGATCCCCAGCGAGGCGCCGATCGTCACCCGGTGGCCATCGAGCATGTAGGGCCGCGAGACCTGTTCGATCAGCGTCTTGGCGAGGCTTTCGAGGAGGCCGATGTCGACGGTGCCGGGGAGCACCGCCTTGAACTCGTCGCCGCCGAGCCGACCGATCTGGCCATGGTCGCCCATCACCGACTGGAGCCGCTGCGCCACCTGCTTGAGCAGCGCGTCGCCGGCGGGATGGCCGAGCGTGTCGTTGACGTTCTTGAAGCGGTCGAGGTCGATCAGGAACAGCGCGCATCCGCGCTGGCGGTGGGCGGCGTTGCGAAGCCCCTCGTCGAGCGTCTGGCGCATCATCGCCCGGTTGGGGAGGCCGGTCAGCGAATCGAAGCGGGCGAGACGGCTGATCTCCTGTTCGGAGCGGCGCTGCTCGGTGAGGTCGGTGCCGATCCCGCGAAAGCCGAGGAAGCGGCCGTTGTCGTCGAAGATCGGGTTGCCCGAGAGCGACCAGTGGACGTCCTGGTCGCTGGCCGGGCGGACCACCACGTCCGAGAAGGGGAAGCGCGCGGACAGGTGGAAACCGAGCGTGCGCTCCTCGCGGATCGTGTCGCCGCTGCCGTTGTCGACCGAAAGGAGATCGGTGAACTGGCGGCCGAGCAGCGCTTCCGGCTGAGTCTTGAAGTCGTCGGCGAGCTGCTGGCTGACGTAGGAGAGGGTGCCCGCGGCATTGGTTTCCCAGAACCAGCCACGGCCGCTGTTCTCGAATTCCTCGACGAAGTTGAGCGCCTTCTTGGCCTGCCAGTCGAGCGCCAGGCGTCGGCGGCTGCTGGCGAGCATGTGGCGGGTTATGACGGTCGAGTAGGCCGCGGTGGCGAGGCCGAGCAGCGGGATCGCCGACTGCAGCAGGGGATCGTCGGAGAAGAGATTAACCCCGACCGTCGCAAGCAGCGCATTGATGATCGCGGCTGGCGGCGAGCCGATGCTGAGCATCGCCTTGACCGCGAGCCCGGCGCCGAGCGCCAAGGGCAGGAAACTGGTGTCCTGGAGGCCGGCGTAGGCCGCCGTTCCGAACAGCATCCACATGATTCCGGTTGAGGCGAACCACAGGAGGACGAGGCGCGCGGTCGACACCGGGGAGACGCCGAGCTGCTTGCGGAAGGCGAGCAGCAGGCCGGCCGCGCCGTCGAGGACGATCGCGATCAGGACCGGGGCGAGCGCCATCAGCAGCGCACTGAAGTCGAGGTTGGTGCGCTCGCGCATGACGAGGATCAGGCCGACCACCAGGTGGGTCCCCGACAGCAGCATCGGCGCATAGGCCCACATGGCGATGCGCTTGGATTGAAGCGTGAAATCGTCGTCGCTCTCCGGCGGGAGGACGTCGAACGTCATCGCCTCCCGAACGGAAGCCCGGGACGCCTTGGGGCTCCCTGCACTACCGATGTCCACTCTGGTGCGACGCATGACTGGTCCTTGCTCTCCCCCCGAGCAGGACCAGTTATCTCCACGCGAGTTAACGCTTTGTCACATTCGGAGGATTAATCCTCCAATTACCTCATTCCGGAAGGAAATCGGGCACCGACAGGTAGCGTTCGCCGGTGTCGTAGTTGAAGCCGAGCACCCGCGGATTGGGCCCGAGTTCGGGCAGCTTCTGGGCGATGGCGGCGAGCGTCGCGCCCGAGCTGATGCCGACGAGGATGCCTTCCTCGCGCGCCGAGCGACGGGCCATTTCCTTGGCATCCTCCGGAGCGACCTGGATGACCCCGTCGAGCACGTCCATGTCGAGGTTGGTCGGAATGAAGCCCGCGCCGATGCCCTGGATCGGGTGCGGCGAAGGCTGGCCGCCCGAGATGACCGGCGACAAGGTCGGCTCGACCGCGAACACCTTGAGGTTGGGCCAGCGCTTCTTGAGCTCGCGTCCGACAGCGGTGATGTGACCGCCGGTACCGACCCCGGTGATCAGCGCGTCGAAGCCGCGATCATCGTCACCGAAATCGGCGAGGATCTCGGGCACGGTCGTCTGCACGTGGACGTCGATGTTGGCCGGATTGTCGAACTGCTGCGGCATCCACGCGCCGTCGGTCTCCGCGACGATCTCCTCGGCACGGGCGATCGCGCCCTTCATCCCCTTTTCGCGCGGGGTGAGGTCGAAGGTGGCGCCGAACGCCAGCATCAGGCGGCGGCGCTCGAGGCTCATGCTTTCGGGCATGACGAGGATCAGCTTGTAGCCCTTGACCGCGGCGACCATCGCGAGGCCGACGCCGGTGTTGCCGCTGGTCGGCTCGACGATCGTTCCGCCGGGCTTGAGCTTGCCGTCGCGCTCGGCGGCCTCGATCATGGAGACCGCGATACGATCCTTGATCGAGCCGGCCGGATTGGACCGCTCGGACTTGATCCACACCTCGGCATTGGCGTCGAACAGGCGATTGATGCGGATGTGCGGCGTCTTACCGATGGTGGCGAGAATATTGTCGGCCTTCACGCGGGTTTCTCCTCTTGAAGAGCGTTGGCGAGCACCTCTGGAGGCGGGTCGAAGGTCTTCGCCCGCCGAAGTTCCGGGAAGAGATAGGACCAGCCTCCCGCAATTACGATGGCAGCGCCGCCGCCGGCGACCACCGCACCCACCGGACCGAGCAGCGCTGCGGCCAGACCCGATTGCAATTCGCCAAGCTCGTTCGAGGCGCTGATCGCGAGCCCGCTGACGGCCGACACCCGCCCGCGCATCATGTCGGGCGTATGCAGCTGGACGAGGCTCGAACGGACATAGACGCTGAGCATGTCGGCCGCGCCGAGCAGGGCGAGAATGACGAGGCTGAGCACGAAATTGTCCGACAGCCCGAACGCGATCGTCAGGGCGCCGAACGCGGCGACGCTCCACAGCATCTTGATCCCGACATTGTGTCGGAGCGGACGGATGGCGAACAGGCCGGCGACCAGCGCCGCGCCGATCGCCGGGGCGCCGCGCATGAGGCCCAGCCCCTCGGTCCCGACATGGAGGATGTCGCGCGCGAACACCGGAAGCATGGCGGTCGCGCCGCCGAGCAGCACGGCGAACAGGTCGAGCGTGATCGCACCGAACAGGAAGCGGCGGCGACGAACGAAGGTCAGGCCCTCGATCATCTGCCGGATCGGATGGAGGTTGGCGGTCATCGGCGGCGGCATGATCCGGCGCACGGGGGTGAGCAGCAGGATCGCGCACAGCATCAGGCCGGTCGCCGCCCAGTAAGGCAAAGGCGCGCCCACGGCGTAGAGGAAGCCCCCAAGCGCCGGACCGGCGACCGAGGCCGATTGCCAGGCGATGGAGGAGAGCGCGATGGCCTTGGGCAGGAGCTCGGGCGGGACGATGTTGGGCGCGATCGCCGACATCGAAGGCCCGACGAACACCCGCGCCACTCCATGGAGGGCGGCGAGGGTGAAGAGCAATGGGAGGTTGAGCACCTCGGCATAGGTGACAAGGCCGAGCGTCAGCGCGACCAGCATGTCCACCGCGTTCGCGCAGCGGGCGACCGTCCGGCGCTCGAAGCGGTCGGCGGTCCAGCCGGCGACGGGGGTCAGCAGCGCCAGCGGCACGAACTGCACCGCGCCGAGCAGCCCGAGCATCAGCGACGCTTCGCGGATGCTCATCCCATAGTCGGCGCGGGCGGTATCGTAGACCTGGTAGCCGATGATCACGACCATCCCCATGGTCGCGAGCACCGCGAAGAAGCGCGCCAGCCAGTAGAGGCGGAAGTCGGCGATCTGCAGGGGCGAGGTGGGCATCGTGCTCAAGCGGCTGGGCTCTCGTAAAGTGCCTCGGCGAAGTAGAGGCCTTCGGCCGGGGCGTTGAAGCCGAGCGCGGCGCGGTCGCGGGCGTCGAGCGCGGCCTTCATGTCGGCCGGGGTCCACTGGCCGAGGCCGACCATCGACAGGCAGCCGACCATCGAGCGGACCTGGTGGTGGAGGAAGGAGCGCGCAGCGGCGTGGACGTGGACCTCCTCGCCGATCTGCTCGACGTCGAGGCGGTCGAGGGTCTTGATCGGGCTGTCGGACTGGCAGTGGGCCGAACGGAAGGTGGTGAAATCGTGCAGTCCGACGAGGTGCGCGGCGGCCTCACCCATGGCGGCGGCGTCGAGCGGCTTGGCGATCCGCCACGCCCGGCCGCGATCGAGCGCGATCGGGGCACGGCGATTGCTGATCCGGTAGAGGTAGCGGCGGCCGAGGCAGGAGAAGCGGGCATGCCAGTCGTCGGGGACCGGCTCGGCCGAGAGGATCGCGATCGGAGCCGGGCGGATGAGCGCGTTCAGTCCCTCCGCCAGCCGGTGGCCGCTCAGCTCCTTGGCGAGATCGATATGCACCGCCATCGCCAGCGCATGGACTCCGGCGTCGGTCCGCCCGGCCGCGTAGGCGGTGACCTCCTCGCCGGTCATCCTGCGGGCTGCCTGCTCGAGCGCGCCCTGGACCGATGGGCCATGATCCTGGCGCTGCCAGCCCATGAACGGCGCGCCATCCCATTCGAGGATCAACTTCCAGCGGGTCACGCGAGGAGGGTACCCGGAGCGATCGGGAAACCGCGGAGAAGTTCGGCGGTCGGCATCGTCCGGCCGCCGGCGCGCTGGACCAGCGTCGGCCGGATCGCGCCCGATCCGCAGGCGACGGTCAGCGCATCGTCGAGCACGGTGCCGGGATCAGCCGAACCCTCGGTGAGGTCGGCGGCGAGCAGCTTCACCCGCTCGCCCGCGACCTCGAACCAGGCGCCCGGGGCCGGGTTGAAGGCGCGGACCTGGCGCTCGATCTCGGTCGCGGGTCGCGACCAGTCGATGCGCGCCTCGGCCTTAACGATCTTGGGGGCATGGGTGACGCCGTCGGCAGGCTGGACACGCGGCGGGGAAGGGGAGGCGAGTTCCTCGACCATCAGCCGCGCGCCCATCTGGGCGAGTTCATCGGTGAGGTCGCCGACCGTCTTGCCCGCCACCGGCGTCTGCCCGACGCGCAGCATCGGCCCGGTGTCGAGCCCGGCCTCCATCTGCATGATGGTGACTCCGGTCTCGGTGTCCCCCGCGAGGATCGCGCGGTGGATCGGGGCCGCGCCGCGCCAGCGCGGGAGCAGGCTCGCATGGACGTTGAGGCAGCCGCGCGCCGGCGCGTCGAGGATCGGCTGGGGCAGCAGCAGCCCATAGGCCGCGACGACCGCCGCCTCGGCGCCGAGATCGGCGAAGGCCTGCTGCTCCTCGGGCGAGCGAAGCCGCTCGGGCGAGCGCACGGGCAGGCCGAGCGCCTCGGCCCGCAACTGGACCGCGGTCGGCTGGGGCTTCTTGCCGCGCTGGGCGGGGCGGGGCGGCTGGCAGTAGACCGCCGCAACCTCGTGGCCAGCGGCGACCAGCGCGTCGAGCGTCGGCACCGCGAAGGCCGGTGATCCCATGAAGATGAGCCGCATGGCGCGGCGCTATGGCCTAGGCCGCGCGAAATTCCTACATGCCTCGCCATGGCATCACAGGAGATCGAGGCATTGTCGGGGGCGCTGGCCCGCCTTCCGGGGCTCGGTCCCCGCTCGGCGCGACGCGCGGTGCTCCACCTGATGAAGAAGCGCGAGGGCGCGCTCGAGCCGCTGCTGCGGGCGCTTCAGACCGTGTCCGAGCGGCTTTCGACCTGCTCGATCTGCGGCAATGTCGACACCAGCGATCCCTGCACCATCTGCGCCGACCCGCGCCGCGACGACAAGAGCCTGTGCGTGGTCGAGGAAGTCTCGGACCTTTGGGCGCTCGACCGCTCGCGGCTGTTCCCCGGGCGCTTCCACGTCCTCGGCGGTCGCTTGAGCGCGCTCGAAGGCGTGCGGCCCGAGGATCTGTCGATCGAGCCGCTGCTGAGGCGGGTGGAAGCCGGCGGAATCGACGAGGTCGTGCTGGCAATGAACGCCACGCTCGAAGGCCAGACGACCGCCCATTATCTCGCCGAACGGCTCGAGCGCTTTCCCGTTCGCCTGACCCAGCTTGCGCATGGTTTGCCGGTCGGCGGCGAGCTCGACTATCTCGACGAGGGCACGCTGGCGCAGGCGCTTCGCGCTCGCCGCCCCGTTGCCTGAGCATGCGCGATCGCGACCTCGTCCGGCTGCACTGGCCTGAGCCGCTGCGGGCTGCCTTCGACGCGCTGATGGCGCTCGACGACCGACTGGCCGAAGTGGCGCTGGGAGCGAGCCAGCCGGCGCTCGGCGCGATCAAGCTGGCCTGGTGGCGCGACCAGCTCGTCGTGCTCGACACCCAGAAGCCGCCGCCCGAGCCGATCCTCTCCGCCGTGGCCGGTGAAGTATTGCCCCTTGGCCTGAGCGGCGCGGCACTGTCGCGACTCGCCGAAGGCTGGTCGGGGCTGCTCGATGAAGAGCCCGACCCCGCGCCGCGCGGGCAGGCTTTGTTCACCCTCCTTGCACGGCTGCTCGGCGAGCAGGAGGCCCCGGGCGGCGAGGCCTTCGCCCGTGCCGACCTTGCCCGACGCACGGGTGAGGCAGGGTGGCTGAAGCCGGTCCGGCTCGAGCGCGCGGCACCGAGGCTCCGGCCGGTTACCGCGCTCGACGCGCTCGGTGCGCGCGACCAGCGGCGCGGCTGGCCCCCCGAGCCCGAAGCTACGCCCGGACGAAGCTGGGCCCTGCTGAAGCACCGCCTGACGGGTCGTTGACTCTCCGTTACGATCGCGTGAGAAAGGTGCCGCCGGATCGATGCGCTTGTGGAGGTCACACATGACCCGCCTCGTTGTCGGTGGCATCGCCGCTGTGCTGCTGCTGTCCGGTTCCGCCATCCTCTTCGCCAGCAACGCGTCCGAGCCGACGCTTCCGCCGCCGCCCCCGGCCCGGGTCGCCGCCCCGCTGGTCGCCGCGGCCTCGCCGACCCTGTCGGTCCGTTCCCCGCTGTCCGCCAGCCCCAGGTCGCGCGAGGAGAAGCGCTTCGCCCGGGCCGACAAGGACGACGACGGCCGGGTCACCTCGAACGAACTGTTCGAGCCGCGCCGCAAGGCCTTCGCCAAGCTCGACAAGGACGGCAGCGGCAGCCTCAGTTTCGAGGAATGGGCGACCAGGACGGTAGACAAGTTCGCCAGTGCGGACCTCGACCGCTCGGGCTGGCTGACCCCGGCGGAATATGCGCTGACCGCTCCCAAGGCACCGAAGCGCAGGGCGGTGTGCAGCTGCTAACGCCTTGATCCGGGCGGACAACAGTCGTCCGGATTTGAAATTCGGATGGTCGGCCGTTATCTAGGTGCCACGACCCTTCCGGGTCCGGAAGGTTCGTTCATGCAGTTCAAGTATCTCGCGTACACCAGCCTCGCGGCGCTCGACATGGATGAGCAGCAGCTCATCGCCATCCACGACAGCGCCCGCGATCTCAACGGCCTCGACGGCATCACCGGGCTGCTGATCCACAACGGGACCCACTTCCTGCAATGGATCGAAGGTCCGCCGCAGGCGGTCGACGACCTCGTCGAGCGACTCCGCCGCGATCCCCGCCACAGCGGCTTCGAGGTCCGCGACGAGGGCGGAGCCGAGGAACGGATGTTCGGCCACTGGTCGATGAACCTCGTCCGGGTCCGAAGCCAGGTGCTGCTCGCCCGCGAGGACGTGACCCAGGCGCTTCCCGAGGCGCTTCCGCCCGCCATCCGCGACCGCATCGCCGCGATGGTCGAGCGGATCAGCGAGGACGTCGCCGGCTAGGCCTCAGGCCGCCGCCGCGTTCTCCTGCCCGCACGACGCCAGCCATTCGCCGAAGGCCGCGCGCGCCCGGTCCGTGTAGGCCTTCTTGCGGTCGGCCTTGCGGACCTTCTCGGGTGGCGGGGGCATCAGTCCGAAATTGACGTTCATCGGCTGGAAGGTCGCCGCGACCGCGTCCCCGGTGATGTGGCCCAGCAGGGCGCCGAGCGCGGTCGTGTTGGGCGGCGCGGGAAGGCTCGCGCCACGCGCTTCGGCGATGGCGAAGCGGGCCGCGGCAAGGCCGATGGCGGCGCTCTCGACATAGCCTTCGCAGCCGGTGATCTGGCCGGCGAAGCGGATGTTCGGCCGGCTTTTCAGGCGAAGCTGGCGGTCGAGCAGGTCGGGCGAGCGGATGAAGCTGTTGCGATGAATCCCGCCGAGCCGCGCGAATTCGGCCTTCTCGAGCGCGGGGATGGTGCGGAAGATCCGGACCTGCTCGGCGTGCTTCAACTTGGTCTGGAAGCCGACGATGTTCCACAATGTGCCGCTGGCATTGTCCTGGCGAAGCTGGACCACGGCATAGGGCCAGCGGCCGGTTTTCGGATCGTCGAGGCCGACGCCCTTCAGCGGACCGAAGCGCAGAGTCTCTGGGCCGCGCTCGGCCATCACCTCAATCGGCATGCAGCCCTCGAAGTAGGGCGTGTCCTTCTCCCACTCCTTGAACTCGGTCTTTTCGCCCGCGTTCAGCGCCTCGACGAAGGCGTGATACTGCTCGCGGGTCATCGGGCAGTTGATGTAGTCGTCACCGCCCTTGTTCCAGCGCGCGGCCTTCCAGGCGATGTCCATGTCGATGCTGTCGCCATGGACGATCGGCGCGATCGCGTCGAAGAAGGCGAGGGCGTCGCGGCCGGTCTCGGCGGCGATCGCCTCGGCCAGCGCAGAACCGGTCAGCGGGCCGGTGGCGATGATCGCGGGATGGTCGGGCAACGCGTCGATCCGCTCGCGCACCACCTCGATGTTGGGGTGGGCGGCGATGGCCGCGGTGACTCCGGCCGCGAAGACCTCGCGGTCGACGGCGAGCGCCGAGCCGGCGGGAACGCGGGTGCGGTCGGCCTCGCGCAAGATCAGCGAGCCCATCCGGCGCATCTCCTGGTGGAGCAGCCCGACCGCATTGCTCTCGGCATCGTCCGAGCGGAAGCTGTTCGAGCAGACCATCTCGGCCAGTTGGTCGCTGTCGTGGGCGGGCGTGCTGTCGCCGCCGCCCCGCATTTCGCTGAGACGGACTTTGAGGCCGGCTTCGGCCAGCTGCCATGCGGCCTCGGACCCGGCGAGCCCGCCGCCGATGATGTGAATATCCTGCATGACCGCGCCCTTAGCGCCGTTCAGGCGCGAGGCGAAGGCCGTTCGAAGCGCCAGCAGATGGCGGCGCAGATTGCGCCGGGGAGTGCGAAGACCATGGCCATCGCTGCCGCGAACTCCATGTCCGGCATCGAGGGCATGGCGAGCAGGACGAGCAGGACGAGCGGTGCCGGCAGGATGAACCCCATTGCGATCCAGGCAGCACGGCTTCCGGCAGCGGGATCGTAATTCTCCAGTGCAAGCATCAGCGCGGTGCCGACCCCGGCCGTGACGAGGGCGGGGAGGAAGCCGAACAGAAGCGCGAAGGCGAGAATCAGGGGCACTATGCCGATGCTTGGCGCGTCGAGCGGAACCTTGCCTTCAAGCAGGCTCGCGCCAATCGAGAGAAGGAGAAACTCCAGCGCGACCAGCGGCCCGCCGAGACAGCCCGTAAGGATGATTCCGGTCCCGCGCCGCTGGGTCGGGCGATCGAGGTAGCCGCTCATCCGATCACCCGCTGCGCCTGTCGGGCATTGGCCGCCCGCTGCTCGACCAGCGCCAGCAGATTGTCGTGGAGGTCGCCGAGGAACAGCTCGCCCCACCACTCGGCATAGGCGTTGACCGGGGTACGCATACGGTAACGGGTGGTCAGCGTGACCCGGGTGCGGCGGGGTCCGAGCGGCTCGAGCACGTAGCCGCCGCTCGCCACCTTGAAGTGCGGCGAGTCGGGCAGGAGGTGGCGATCGGTCATGTCCCAGCCGCGAAAGTTGTCGAAGTGGAACTCCCAGCCGATCGCGCGGCCGGGACGCCATTCGGTGATCGTTTCGCGGAACGCGATGCCATGTTCCCAGCGCGCCAGGCGGACGGCGCCGAGCCCCTGTCCGACCAGCCGGGCACCAAGCGGGCGGGGAACTCCGATGAGGTCCTGCGAGAGGTTCCAGCGACCTTCCCCGGGCGCGACCCTATTGATCCCTTCGAGCAGCGGCCACAGCTCCTCGGGGCTGGCGGCGATCACCGCCGAACGGCTCACCTCCGCTTCATCGATCGGCAGCGGGATCATCGGCTCGATCAGCATGGCGGCAAGCGGAAGGGTCACGAAGGCCGCGCAATAGGTTTTCCGCTCCTCGACCGGCCGGCGACGGAGCCGGTGGACGATCCACGCGCCAAGGAACATTGCGGGCATCCACAAGGGCAGCAGCATGAGGATGCAGATGACACCCTCGCGCAGGACCAGGACCGACACGCCGACCAGCAGCGCGCTGAACAGCAGGATGACCTTCGCGTAATAGGACCAGGGCTGGTGGCCGGGCAGGTCGGCGAGGAGACAGATCAGCGCCGCCAGCGCCACGGGGAGCAGCAGGAGGAAGCTGAAGCTGATCAGCCCGCCCGAGGTCGTGCTGTCGATCAGATAGTAGATGCCGAGGGCGAACCCGCCGACGATCAGCAATGCGGAGAGCAGCGCCCGGAGCCGCGCCTTTCTGTCCGTGGCTTGCTCGTCCCTGTCGGCGTTCATGGCTGCTCTCCTGCGCTGGCGGCGCGGGTGGGGGATCAGGCGGCGAGGGGCTCCATGGCCAGCCACTGGTTAACTTTGCGACCGAAGCGGGCGATCGCCGACATGTTGAAGAAGTGCATTCCGCCGAGCACGAGGACGGCGAGGCCGACCTTGCTCGACAGGAAGCGGATCGCCTCGGGCCAGGTCGCGGGCTCGCGGCCGAGGCTCAGCGTCAGGGTGATGAAGCCGATGTTGACGAGGTAGAAGCCGACCACCAGCAAGTGATTGGTCGAGGTCGCCAGTTCGTCGTTCTGGCCGAAGCACTGGACGAGGAAGACCTTGCCATTCTTCGACAGCGTACGGGCGACCCAGACGGTGATGCCGAGGCTGATCGCGAGATAGAGCGAGTAGCTGATGATGACCATGATCTTGTTCCTCTTCTTCTGACATTTCTGAAGATTGCGAACGTGAATGGCGTGGCAGTACGGCGTCGCGTTGCCGGACTAGGGGTGGGTGGGGTCCTTTCCGCTGCCCGGGATCAGCCGGGCGACCTTTGCGCCGAGCTTCATCAGGGTGACGAGGGTCGGCTTGGGCAGCTTGCGCACCTGGTCGTACCAGTTGCCGAGCGTGCCGATGAATTCGTGCATCCGGACGATCCGCTCGCGCACCTGCGGCGGCGCGGCGGGATCGTTGCGGAGCTTCTCCGCCAGTTCGGCGAGGAGCGCCACGGTCGGGTCGATCTCGCGCCGCTTGCGCTCTGCGGCGATCTTGAGGAGCATGTCCCACAGGTCGGTGTCGGCGACAAAATGGTCGCGACGGTCGCCCTCGACATGAACCCGGCGGACGATCCCGTACCCCTGAAGCTCGCGCACGGCGGTCGAGACATTCGAGCGGGCAAGGCCGAGCTGGTCGACGATCTCCTCGGCGTGCATCGGCCGGTCGGAGAGATAGAGCAGCGCATGCAGCTGCGCGACCGAGCGGTTCACCCCCCATTGCGTACCCATCTCCCCCCAGTGGAGGATGAAGGCCTTTGCGTCCGGATGGTCGATGATCTGCATGA
Source organism: Sphingomonas swuensis (assembly GCF_039538045.1). Lineage (NCBI taxonomy): Bacteria > Pseudomonadati > Pseudomonadota > Alphaproteobacteria > Sphingomonadales > Sphingomonadaceae > Sphingomonas > Sphingomonas swuensis. The sequence goes on from NZ_BAABBQ010000001.1 coordinate 1,175,383, forward strand.
CAGCCATTTCTGTAATGACAGAAACGGATGAACGCAAGCGTCTTGTTCCTGCGGGAGCAGGAGACCAAAGGTTTTGTCCGTCTCTTTCCGCGTTAAGGAGGCATCGCACCCGAGCGTTCGCCGCGATCAGAGCGCCTGTGAATACCTATGCAGTGGCTATCCCGACCTTCGTCGCCATGCTTCACTCCCTCCCATGAAGCACCTTCTCCTCGCCGCCGCAGCGCTCGCCCTGACCGTCTCGCCGACTGCCGCGGTTGCCGGCCGCTACGCGCCGCAGGACCTCAGCGGCGTCAGGCATCCCGAGTGGACGAAGGATGCCGTCATCTACCAGATCAACACCCGCCAGTTCACGCCCGAAGGCACCTTCAAGGCCGCCGAGGCGCAGCTCCCACGGCTGAAGGCGATGGGCGTGGACATCCTGTGGATCATGCCGATCCACCCGATCGGGGTGAAGAACCGCAAGGGGACGCTCGGCTCGCCCTACAGCGTCAGGGACTATCGCGCGGTCAATCCCGAGTTCGGGACCATGGCCGACTTCCAGCGCTTCGTCCGAGCCGCGCACGGGCAGGGGATGAAGGTAATCATCGACTGGGTCGCCAACCACAGCGCCTGGGACAACCCACTCGTCGCGCAGCACCCCGAATGGTACGAGCGCGACTGGAAGGGCGACTTCCGCCCGACCCCCTGGTGGGACTGGTCGGACATCATCGACTTCGACTTCCGACAGGAAGGAATCCGTCAGTATATGGCGGACTCGATGCTTTACTGGGTGCGCGAGGCCGACATCGACGGCTTCCGCGCCGACGTCGCCGCCTATGTCCCGCTCGACTTCTGGGAGAAGGTCCGCGCCGACGCCGACAGGATCAAGCCGGTCTTCATGCTCGGCGAGGCGCAGATGCGCGATCTTCATCACAAGGCGTTCGACGCGAGCTACGGCTGGGGCTGGTACAATGCGCTCGCCGAGATCGCGCAGGGCAAGTCCGACACCGGCGCCCTGTTCGGCTATTTCAGCGAGAATGAAAGCGCCTGGCCGGCCGGTTCGATGCGCATGGTCTATGCCGAGAACCACGACCAGAACGCCTGGCACGGAACCGGCACCGAGGTGTTCGGCCCGGCGCTCACCAACGTCCATGTGCTGGCCTTCGCCGGCGAGGGCATTCCGCTTGTCTACAATGGCGAGGAAGCGGGTAATCCCAAGCGGCTGAAGTTCTTCGAGAAGGACCCGATCGCCTGGCGCGAGCACCCCAATCGCGCCCTGTTCACGCGCCTCGCAGCCCTCAAGAGCCGCAACCAGGCGATGTGGAACGCGCCGTGGGGCGGGCGGATGGTCGGCGTGGTCAACGATCGCCCGCAGAAGGTCTTCTCGTTCGTGCGCCAGAAGAATGGCGACAAGGTGCTCGGCCTGTTCAACTTCTCGGCCGAGCCGCAGACGGTGAAGCTTTCCGAGCGGCTCGGAGACGGCACCTACCGCGACTTCGCCGACGGCAAGAGCGTGACGGTCGGCGCGAGCACCAGCTTTGCCATGGCGCCGTGGAGCTATCGCCTGCTGACGGTGGAGTAGTCGTTCCCTGCTTTTTGCAGGGCAGCAGCTAGCGCGCGCCGAACCCTGTCATCATCGTCCGCAGCGTCTTGAAGACGATCAGCACGTCGAGCCAAGGCGAGAAATACTTGATGTAGTAGAAGTCGTACTGCAGCTTCTGGTGGATCTCCTCCACCTCTGCGACATGGCCCTGGTTGGTCTGCGCCCAGCCCGAGATCCCCGGCTTCACCACGTGGCGGTAGCGGTAGAAGGGGATTTCGCCGACATACCAGTGGCTCAGCACCTCGGCCTCGGGCCGCGGGCCGATCCAGCTCATCTCGGCCTTGAGGATGTTCCAGACCTGAGGAAGCTCGTCGATCCGGGTCTTGCGAAGGAAGGCGCCGACCCTCGTGATGCGCGGGTCGAGGTCGCCGGTCATCGCGGCAGCGCGGGCGTCGGCCGCCTTGGGTGCCGGACCCGCGCGCATGGTGCGGAACTTGACCACCCGGATCGCCTCGCCGCGGTGGCCGATCCGCCGCTGAACGAACAGCACCGGCCCGCCGTCGTCGAGCTTGATGGCAAGCGCGGCGATGGCCATGATCGGCAGCAGCAGCGGCAGGACCGCCAGTGCGACCAGGAAGTCGAGCGCGGTCTTGAAGGTGAAATAGCCGCGCGCGGGAACCAGCGAACCGAAGCTGTTCTCGGACAGATGGTCGATCTCGACCCGGCCGGTGAGCGATTCCTGAAGCGGTTTCACCTGGTAGACGATCATCCCCGCCAGCGCGGCGTCGGCGAGGAAGCTTTCCCAAAGCGGCGGGAGATCGGCGGCGAAGTCGGCGACCACCGCGTCGCAGCGGCTCGCCAGCTCCATGCTCGGCCGCTCGAGCCGGATCCAGCTCACGTTCGGCAGGTCGATGAGCTTCTTCCACTCGCCGATCGGGACCACGCCGATCTGCAGCACCAGCCGGCGCTGGACCAGGAAGTAGATTGCGTAGAACCACAGGACGTGGATCAGGAAGCCGGCGACGAAGGTCGTCCGGTCATAGGGGAGGCGGGTGAAGAAGAAGAAGGCGAGCACCAGTCCGTGCGCCGCCGCGGCGGTCGGAAGGATCACCGTGCTCGACCGGATGCCCGGGTAGGGCTCGACGCTCAGGCGCAGCCACATGGTCAGCACGATTGCGACCAGGTTGGCGTAGAAGGCGTTGAAGGTCGAAATGTAGATGGCTTCGGGCGTGAACAGCAGCCGCCAGGCCAGCGGTCCGACCCCCGCGAGCAGGAAGGCCCCGAGCAGCTGCACCCGCCGGCGGACAAGCCACCCGCCGCGGGCTACGCGCTGGACTGGGGTCAACTGGAACATGAGGTTAGAGCGTCCACATCTCGAAGGAAGGCTGCTCGTCCCATTGCCACAGGCGCTTCAGGTCGGCGACCTGGCCGCTGGGCGCGAGAAGACCGGCGACGTCCTTGGCGGACCAGCCCCGATATTCGTCATGGGCGACCGCGCCGAGCACCAGGTCAGCGCTCTGGCCGAGGGTCGCCGGGTCGACCAGCTCGAGCCCATATTCGTGACGGGCCTCGGCGGCGTCGGCGAGCGGGTCGGCGACCAGCACCTCGTGGCCGAGCCACTGCAGCCGGCTGATGACGTCGATCACCCGGCTGTTGCGCAGGTCGGGGACATTCTCCTTGAAGGTCAGCCCGAGCACCAGGATCCGCGAGCGGTTGGCGCCGAGCCGCTCGTGCAGCCGGTCGGCGACCCAGGCGCCCATGCCGTCGTTGGTCTCGCGGCCGGCAAGGATGATCCGCGGCTCATGGCCGAGTTCGCGGGCGCGGTGGGCAAGGTAGTAGGGATCGACCCCGATGCAGTGGCCGCCGACCAGGCCGGGCTCGAACGGAAGGAAGTTCCACTTGGTCCGGGCCGCGGCGAGCACGTCCCAGATCGAAAGGTCGAGCTTGGCGAAGATCTGGGTGATCTCGTTCATGAAGGCGATGTTGATGTCGCGCTGGGCGTTCTCGATCACCTTGGCGGCCTCGGCGGCCTTGATCGAGGCGGCCTTGAAGATCTTGCCGCCGTTGATCGCGCCGTACATCGCCGACAGGCGCTCGGTGGTATCGGCGTCCTCGCCGGCGACGACCTTGACGATCCGGTCGACGGTATGTTCGCGGTCGCCCGGGTTGATCCGCTCGGGGCTGTAGCCGAGCTTGAAGTGGGGGCCGCGCGACAGTCCGGAAACGCGCTCGAGTTCGGGCCCGCAGATGTCCTCGGTCACTCCGGGATAGACGGTGCTCTCGTAGACGACGATCGCCGGGCGCTCGCGATCGATCAGGCCGGCGACGCTGCGGGTGGCCGACAGGAGCGGCGAGAGGTCGGGCCGGTTGGCGTCGTCGACGGGGGTCGGGACGGTGACGATATAGATGTCGCCGCCGCGCGCCTCCTCGGGCTCGCAGGTCAGCTTGAGCTTGCTCGAGGCGAGCCGCTCGGCGGTGAGCTCGCGGGTGCGATCCTCACCGCGGCCGAGCTCCGCGACTCGCCCGCGATCGATATCGAAGCCGGTGACGTCGAAATGGTCGGCCAGCGCGACCGCCAGCGGAAGGCCGACATAGCCGAGGCCGATCACGATTATCTTGTTGTCGTGCAACGTGTTCACTTCCAATTGCCTGTTCGCCGCGCTTCATAGGGTGCACAGAAGACACGGCAAGAGCCGCAATTGTGCAAGCGAGGGAACTGACTGCAACTTCTCTGCTTGACGATGGTTCAACGTTCGGCTGGAGACGTCCTACAGGGCGGATTTCCGCTTATGTGTTCTTTTACCAGGTGGGGAGTGCCGCCATGACCAAATTCTCGATTGTTACGGGCCTTGGCGCAGCGGCGCTGCTGGCCACTTCTGCTGCTGCCCAGTGGGTTCCGGGTTCGGAGATCGCCGGCCAGACCGTCCAGGTCGAAACCAACGGTGTCGTCAACAACATCACCTTCGAGCCGGGCGGAACCGCTCGCATCACCACCCCCAACGGCAACGTCGTTCCGGCCAGCTGGACCGCCAACGCCGGTCAGCTCTGCCTGAACAGCGGCGGTGCGCAGGAGTGCTTCCCCTACAACCAGCCGTTCCAGGCCGGTCAGACGGTGAACGCCACCTCGAGCTGCGGCGCGACCAGCCGCTGGCTCGCCAACAGCACCAACCAGCCCGCCCAGCCGCAGACCCGCGGCGAGCGCGGCTAAGCGATTGCTGATCGTCGGCCCTTCTCGCGAAGGGCCGCAAGGCAAGCCGCCCTCCCAATCGGAGGGCGGCTTTCCTTTTATCTGAACGGCGGCTCGTCGAAGCTGCGCAGCTTGCGGCTGTGGAGCGCGTCGCCCTCCTCGCGAAGCAGGTTGAGCGTCTCGATCCCGATCCGGAGATGCTGGCTGATCGCCCGCTCGTAGAAGGCGTTGGCCTGCCCCGGCAGCTTGAGTTCGCCGTGGAGGGGCTTGTCCGAGACGCACAGCAGCGTCCCGTAGGGCACCCGGAAGCGGTAGCCCTGGGCGGCGACGGTGGCGCTTTCCATGTCGATTCCGACCGCCCGGCTCTGGTTGAAGCGGAGTGCGCTGTCGGTATAGCGAAGCTCCCAGTTCCGGTCGTCGGTGGTCACCACCGTGCCCGTGCGAAGCCGCTTCTTGAGGCTTTCCTCCTCCTCGCCGGTGACCATTGCCGCGGCATTGTAGAGCGCGGTCTGGACCTCGGCGATCGGCGGGACCGGGATCTCGACCGGAAGGATGTCGTCGAGCACATGGTCGTCGCGCAGATAGGCGTGGGCGAGGACATAGTCGCCGATCGTCTGGCTCGGTCGAAGCCCGCCGCAATGGCCGATCATCAGCCACACCTCGGGCCGGAGCACCGCGATATGGTCGCAGATGGTCTTGGCGTTGGACGGCCCGACGCCGATGTTGACCAGGGTGATGCCGTCGTCGCCGTTGGGCCCGACGAGGTGATAGGCCGGCATCTGGTAACGCCGCCACGAGCCCGAGGCGATCTCGGCCTCGGCATTCTCGAGCATTCCGCGGTCGTAGCGCCCGCCGGGCACCGTCAGCGCCTGATAGCCGCTGCCTTCCTCGCGCAGCACGTCGGCGGCGAAGCGGACGAACTCGTCGACGTAGCGGACATAGTTGGTGAACAGGACGAAGCGCTGGAAGTCCTCGGTCGGCGTGCCGGTATAGTGACGCAGCCGGGCCAGGCTGAAGTCGGTGCGCGGTCCGTCGAAGAGCGCCAGCGGGCGGGCCGAATGACGGCTCATGTCCCAGTCGCCGTCGGCGATCTCGTCGCCGATGTGGACCAGCTCGGTGGTCGGGAACCAGCGCCCGAGCTCGGCCGACTGGATCCCGCCCAGTTGCAGGTCGTCGCTTCCGTCGAGGACGTAAGGGTAGGGGATCTCGCTCGCCGACAGGCCGACGCTGACCTTGACGTCATAGTCGCGGCAGAGGTGCTCGAGCTGGATCCGCAGATAGTCGCGGAACAGCCTGGGACGGGCGATGCTGGCGACATAGACGCCGGGCTGGTTCAGCCGGGCGAAGGCGCGGGCGGGAAGCGGCGGCGGGCTCGACGGGTCATAGTCGATGCGCAGCTCGGGATAGGAGAAGCAGCCGGCGGCACGCGCCTGGGACTCGGGTCGAACGCCCTCCCTGACGTAGAGGGCCAGGGCGCGGCGGAGATTGGCGACCGAACGGTCGAAGATGGCTTCGAGTTGGTCGAGGATATTCTCGATGTCAGGCATGGCGTCATGTAGCCGATCCAGCCGCGCCCGCAAGCGGGCCGCACCCGGCATTGGACATCCTGCCGCGCCGACTTATATACCGGTCGATATGGTAAGCGTCATGACCAGGGTCTGCAAAGGCCGTCCGCGCGAGTTCGATGTCGACGAGGCATTGGCTGCGGCGCTGCGCGTCTTCTGGAGCAAGGGCTATGATGGCGCGTCGCTGACCGACCTTACCGATGCGATGGGCATTACCCGGCCGAGCCTCTATGCGGCCTTCGGCAACAAGGAAGCGCTCTTCAAGAAGGCGCTCGATCTCTACGAGAAGGAAAAGCTCGCCTACATCGGCGAGGCGCTGAGCGCCCCGACCTCGCGCGAAGTGGCCGAGCGGCTGCTTACGGGTGCGCTCGAGATGCAGACCAGCGAATGCGAGCCGCGCGGCTGCCTGCGCGTCATCAGCACCATTAGCTGCGGGCAGGAGGCCGACTCGGTCCGGGCCGATCTCGTCGCGCGTCGTGCCTCGTCGCACCAGGCGCTGCTCGACCGCATGCAGCGCGCCAAGGACGAGGGCGACCTGCCGGCGCATGCCGACGCCGAGGCGATGACCAACTACCTGCTCGCGATCCTGCAGGGCATGTCGGTCCAGGCGAGCAGTGGTGCCTCCAAGGAGCAGCTCGAGGAAGTGGTGCGCACGAGCGTCGCTTTCTGGCCCGGAAAATAGCGGAAAAAAATTTCTCTACCGCCCGGTATAGAAGTATTGACCGGCTCGAATCCTCTTTATATACCGCTCAGTATAGAACAGAGGAAAGCTCGTATGGCACGATTGCCTGAAAGGGTTTCGAACCCGCGCTAGACGCGGGTTCTCGATCCACCCCAACATTCCGCAGCTTGGTTGCAGGCCGACGCGCGTCATGCGTCGCAGCCACGGTCGCTGCTCGCCCTTCATTTCCCGATCGCCTCCGAGCCCATGCGCCTCGGGGAGCGCCGGGCTGCGTCTTCCGAAAGGACATCCCATGGCCTCCTTGCCCGTCTCCGCCTGGCCGACCGACCTCGATACTCTCGCTCAGCCGCCGAGGCCGCGGCTTGTCGCGGTCGAGGCATCGGCCCCGGCCATCGCCGCACCGGCGCGCTTGTCGGCGCTCGAATGGTCGATCGTCGCCCTTGCCGAGCGGGACACGATCGCCTCGCTGCGCGAGCCGGGTCGGATCGTCGCCGCGCTGGAAAATCTGTTCGGGGTCCATCGCCCCAACAAGCTCGCCAACTCGCGTCTCGAGGTCCTGCGCCGGGTCGCCGTGTTCGTGTGGCGGCAGGGCTGGAAGGTGCCGAAGAGCGAACTCGAGGCCTTCCTCGCGGAAGGTTTCACGCTCGACCAGTACGAGCTGATCCAGGCCAGCATCGCCGAACGTGCCGCCCCGACCCGTCGCCGGGGACGTGGCCGATGAACGCGCCTTCGCACCCCAACATGGAAGAAGTCTTGCACCCTGTCGAACCGCCTACCGGCTTGTCCCGGCTGAATGCCAAGCAGAAGATCGCGCTCGGCCTCGTTCCTCTCGCCCTCGTCGCCGGGATCGCCTTTGGCCGTCCGGGCGGACCCGAGGCCAATGCCGCGCCGCCACCGGTAACGGTGACCGCCGCCCAGCCGCTGGTCCGACAAGTGTCCGAGTGGGACGACTACTCCGGCCGCTTCGAAGCCAGCCGCTCAGTCGAAGTGCGTCCGCGGGTGTCGGGCGCGATCGTTGGAGTCCACTTCAGGGACGGCAGCTACGTCCGGCAGGGACAACTCCTCTTCACCATCGATCCGCGCCCCTTCGCCGCATCGCTGGCGGAGGCGCGCGCCGCGGTGGCCGGTGCCCGCAGCGAACTCAGCCTCGCGCAGGCCGACCTGTCGCGGGCGCAGCGGTTGCTCGAAGCCGACGCGGTCTCGCGCAGCGACGTCGACCGGCTTCGTGCGCGGGTCCAGGCCGCGCAGGCCTCGCTCGCCGCAGCGGACGCACGAGTCCGTTCACGGCAGCTCGACGTCGGCTTCACCCAGGTCCGCGCGCCGATCAGCGGCCGCGTCTCGGATCGTCGCATCGACGCCGGCAACCTCGTTCAGGGCGAGGGCGGGGGCGAAGCGACCCTGCTCACCACCATCAACGCACTCGACCCGATCTACTTCACCTTCGACGCGTCCGAGGCGCTGTTCCTCAAGGCCCGGCGGGCGCAGGAGAATGGCGAGGCGCCGAGCGAGGTGAAGATCCGGCTCCAGGACGAAACCGACTATCGCTGGCGCGGCCGGCTCGACTTCACCGACAATGGTCTCGACACGCGGTCGGGGACGATCCGGCTCCGAGCGGTGATCGACAATGGCCGCCAGTTCCTGACGCCGGGCATGTTCGGCAACCTCCGCCTCGCCTCGGGCGACGCGCGCCCGGCGCTGCTGGTGCCCGATGCGGCGGTCACGACCGACCAGGCCCGCAAGGTGGTGACCGTAGTCGGCCGCGACGGCAGCCTGGCGCCACGTTCCGTTGTCACCGGTCCGCTGATCGACGGCCTGCGGGTGATCCGTTCGGGGCTCGAGCCCAGTGACCGGATCGTGATCAGCGGCGCGCAGCTCGCCATGCCCGGAATGAAGGTGCAGGTCCGTCCCGGCACCATCAAGGCCGCGGCGCCGCCGCCTGCTGCGCCGCAGTCCGCGCCGCTCGCAGGCTCGGCCACCTTCGCGACCCGCTAAGCACCATTCCTTCCAGCCGTCCGGCGCCGTCCAGCGTCGGCGGGGAGAACATCCATGCGTCTGTCACGCTTCTTCATCACCCGCCCGATCTTCGCGGCGGTGATTGCCGTGCTGATCACCGTGATGGGCGCGATCGCCTATTTCGGCCTGCCGGTCTCGCAATATCCGGACATTGTGCCGCCGACGGTCACGGTAAACGCCAGCTATCCCGGCGCCTCGGCCGAGACCGTGTCCGAGACCGTCGCCGCGCCGATCGAGCAGGAGATCAACGGCGTCGACAACATGATCTACATGTCGTCGCAATCGACCGGCGACGGGCGCCTGACCATCACCGTCACCTTCAAGCAGGGGACCGACCTCAACGCCGCGCAGGTGCTGGTGCAGAACCGGGTGGCCGTGGCCACTCCGCGCCTGCCGCAGGAGGTCCAGCGGCTGGGTGTCATCACCCGCAAGACGTCGCCCGACTTCCTGATGGTGGTGAACCTCGTGTCGCCCGACCGATCGCTCGATCGCGGCTACATGTCCAACTATGCGCTGACCCAGGTACGCGACCGGCTTTCGCGCCTCGACGGGGTCGGCGACGTCCAGCTGTTCGGCGCCCGCGACTATGCGATGCGGGTGTGGATAGATCCCGAGCGCGCCGCGGCGCTCAACCTGACGGCGGGCGAGATCGTCGCAGCCCTGCGCGCCCAGAACGTGCAGGTCGCCGCGGGCACGCTCGGCCAGCCGCCCTACGCGACCGGCGCCGCCTACCAGCTCAGCGTCGAGACCCAGGGCCGGCTCGCCGATCCGCAGCAGTTCGCCAACGTCATCATCCGAAGCGATGCCGACGGCCGCCAGGTCCGCGTCTCGGACGTCGCACGGGTCGAGCTCGGCGCCGCCGACTATGCGTCCAACACCTACCTCTCGGGCGAGCCCACCGTCCTGCTCGGCGTCTTCCAGCGCCCGGGCTCCAACGCGCTCGCCGCCGCCGAGCTCGTCAAGAAGGAGATGGAGTCCGCCTCCAAGTCCTTCCCCAAGGGCCTCGAGTATCGGGTGATCTACAATCCGACCGAGTTCATCGCCCAGTCGATCGACGAGGTCGGCAAGACCCTGTTCGAAGCGATCCTGCTGGTCGTGCTGGTGATCATCGTCTTCCTCCAGCGCTGGCGCGCCGCGGTGGTCCCCGTCATCGCCATCCCCGTCTCGCTGATCGGCACCTTCGCAGTGCTGCAGATGGTCGGCTATTCGCTCAACAACCTGTCGCTGTTCGGCCTGGTGCTGGCGATCGGGATCGTGGTCGACGACGCCATCGTCGTGGTCGAGAATGTCGAGCGCAACCTCGCCAAGGGCATGACCGCGCTCGAAGCCGCGCGAACCTCGATGGACGAGGTCGCCGGCGCGCTGGTCGCGATCGTGCTCGTGCTGTGCGCGGTGTTCCTTCCGACCCTGTTCCTCAACGGGTTGTCGGGCGCCTTCTATCACCAGTTTGCGGTGACCATCTCGGCGGCGACGCTGATCTCGCTGCTGCTGTCGTTGACGCTGTCGCCGGCGATGGCTGCGCTGCTGCTGAAGCCGCATGGCCACGAGCCGCCGAAGAACCGTCTCGCGGCGCTGGCGCAGCGGGCGGGCGATGCCTTCAACCGCATGTTCGAGCGGTTCAGCGAGTCCTATGCCCGGCTGACCCGCCGGCTGGTCGCCGCGCCCAAGCGGATGATGGCCGCCTATGCGGTGCTGATCGCGCTGACCGTAGGGCTCTTCTCGATCACGCCGACGGGCTTCATCCCGGCGCAGGATCAGGGCTACTTCCTGACCGTCATCCAATTGCCGCCAGGCTCCTCGCTCGAGCGTACCGACGAGGTGATGCGCAAGGTCGCCGACCGCATCCTGCCCATCAAGGGCGTCGAGGGTGCGGTGATGCTGGCCGGCTTCGACGGCGCGTCGCAGACCCAGGCGCCCAACGCCGCCGCCGCCTATGTTCCCCTCAAGTCATTCGAGGAGCGCGAGAAGCTCGGGGTCAAGCTGTCGGACATCATGGCCGAGGCGCAGAAGCGGACCGCCGACATCAACGAGGCTCGCCTGCTGATCATCCCGCCGCCCCTGATCCAGGGGATCGGATCGGCGGGTGGCTACCGGATGATCGTTCAGGACACCGGCGGCCACAGCTTCCAGCAACTGTCCGGCCTGTCGTGGAGCATCATCGGCAAGGCCAACCAGACGCCCGGCCTTCGCCAGGTCTACACCCTGTTCGACATCTCGACGCCGCGCGTGTTCGCCGACGTCGACCGCACCAAGGCCGACATGCTGGGCGTGCCGCCGGAGCGGATCTTCGAGGCACTCCAGGTCTATCTCGGCTCTGCCTTCGTTAACGACTTCAACCTGCTTGGCCGCACCTATCGGGTGACCGCGCAGGCGGAGGCTGACGCCCGTGCCAGCGAGGCCGATATCGCCAACCTCAGGGCCCGCTCCAACTCGGGCGCGATGGTGCCGATCGGATCGGTCACGACCTTCGAAGACCGTACCGGACCCTATCGCGTGTCCCGCTACAATGGCTTCCCGGCGGTCGAGATCGATGGCGACACCGCGCCCGGCTATTCGTCCGGCCAGTCGCTGGAAGCGATGGAGGAGCTCGCCCTGGCGCAGCTTCCGGCGGGCTTCCGGACCGAGTGGACCGGCATCGCCTATCAGGAAAAGGCCGCGGGAAGCACCGCGACCCTGGTCTTCGGATTGGCCGTGCTGTTCGTCTTCCTGGTGCTTGCAGCGCAATTCGAAAGCCTGGTGCTTCCGCTGGCGATCATCCTGATCGTGCCCATGTGCCTGCTGGCGGCGATGGCGGGCGTGAACCTGCGCGGCATGGACAACAATGTCCTGACCCAGGTCGGACTGGTGGTGCTGATCGCGCTTGCGGCCAAGAATGCCATCCTGATCGTCGAGTTCGCGCAACAGGATGAGGCCGCGGGCATGTCCCCGGTCGAGGCCGCGGTGCGGGCGGCGCGCGATCGCCTCCGTCCGATCCTGATGACCAGCTTCGCCTTCATCCTCGGTTCGCTTCCGCTGCTAATCGCGAAAGGGGCGGGGGCGGAGCTTCGCCAGGCGCTGGGCACGGCGGTGTTCTTCGGGATGATCGGAGTGACCGCCTTCGGCCTCATCTTCACCCCCACTTTCTATGTCGTCTGCCGCGCGCTGGCCGACCGGATTGGCCGCCTTCGCGGTGCCCGCCCGTCTGCTTCCCCGGCACCGCTGCCAGCGGAATGAGGAAATGATCATGACCAAGCGCCTCCTGCCGATCGCGGCGTCCGTCCTTGCCCTCGCCGCCTGTGCGAGCGGTAGCGACTATGCCGCCCGGCCGCTTCCGACGACCGCCGCCGCGCCCTTCCTTGGATCGACCAGTCCGCTCGTCAGCACCGCCCAGCCGGCGGGGGACTGGTGGCGGCTGTACCGCGATCCGGTGCTCGACCGCCTCGTCGCCGACGCGCTCGCCGCCAACACCGACGTGCGGGTCGCGGCCGGTCGGCTGGAGCGGGCAAGGGCGCTGGTCCGCCAGACGCGGGCGGCGCGTGAGCCGCAGATCGGCGCCAACGCCGGAGCCCAGCTCGGCCGCTCGCCCCAGGCCATTGCGGGCGGGGAGGGCGGCATCGACCTCCAGCTCGATGCGGGCCTGAGCGTCGCCTACGAGTTCGACCTTGCCGGCCGGCTCTCCCGCTCGGTCGAGGCCGCGCGGGGCGATGCCGCCGCCGCGGCCTTCGAAGCCGATGCGGTGCGCGTGCTGGTCGTCGCCGACACGACGCGGGCCTATGCCGACGCCGCCTCGGCGGCCAAGCGGATCGCGGTCGCCGAGCGCATCGTCGGCCTACTCGACCGCTCGCTCGCCCTGACCGAGCGACGCCGCGTGGTGGGGCTTGCAACCGGCCTCGATACTGCCCGTATCGCCGCCCTTCGCGACCAGCGCCGGGCCGAGGTCCCGCTGCTCGAAGCGGACCGCACCGCCGCGCTGCTGCGCCTCGCGACCCTGACCGGGCGTACGCCGCGCGACCTGCCGGCCGTGGCGGCGGCGCGCAACGACACGCTGACGCTCGATCAGCCGATCCCCGTCGGCGATGGCGCCGGCCTGCTTGCCCGCCGCCCCGACGTCCGCGCGGCCGAGCGTCGCCTTGCGGCCGCGACCGCCCGGATCGGGGTCGCCACCGCCGACCTCTACCCCAGCATCTCGCTCGGCGGCTCGATCGGGGGCAGCGGGACGAACGTGTCGAACCTCCTCAATCCACTGAGCTGGCTGGTCGGACCGTTGCTCAACTGGACCGCCAACCGATCGGCAACCCGAGCGCGGATCGCGACAGCCGAGGCCGACAGCCGGATCGCACTGGCGCAGTTCGATGGCAGCATCCTGACCGCGCTCCAGGAGACCGAGACTGCGCTCTCCGCCTACCAGCGTCTCGAGCAGCGGCGCGCCGCGCTCGCCTCGGCCCGCACCCAGGCGGAAGCCGTGGTCCGCCGCACCCGCGCGCTGCAGCGTGAAGGACAGATCAGCTCGCTCGAGCTGCTCGATGCCGAACGCACCTACGCGGACGCGGAAGCCGCCGTGGCGCAGAGCGACGCCGGCATTGCCAATGCACAGATTGATCTGTTTCGAGCGCTGGGTGGCGACTGGCGACGCTAGTCGCGAAACTGGCCAAGGCTGGAGCGGGTAGCGGGAATCGAACCCGCGCGTTCAGCTTGGGAAGCTGACAGGCTACCATTACATCATACCCGCGCGCTCGCGCCGCAGAGCGATTGCCACAGGGTGTGTCGCCCATCAACCCCCAGAAAGACGAAGGGCGCCGCCTCCTTGCGGAAGCGACGCCCCAGGTCCGGTCAGTCCGGGATCGGCTTAGATGCCGAAGCGGAGCGACGCCATGATGGTCCGCGGCGCAGCCGGGGTGAAGTTCGGGTTGTCGTTGGCACGGATCTGCGTGCCGATGTTCCCGAGGTAGAACTGGTCGGTCAGGTTGGTGACGTTCACCTGGAAGAAGGTGTTCTTGAGACCCAGCGGCTCGGCCGAGATGCGGAGGTCCGCATCGACGGTGGTGTAGCCGGAGACCTTCACGTCATTGGTGTCGGTCGCGAAGCGCGAGCCGACCCGCTTGAACTGGAAGCCCAGCTCGAACGGATTGAAGTCGAAGTTCACGCGGCCACCGAACTGCCACTTGGGGGTCTCGGTGACGAACTTGCCGGCGGTCGGAGCGCAGACGGTGGTCGTCTGGCCCGCGGTCGGCGCCGCGCCGCAGAAGATCAGGCCTGCGGGCGGAGCAATCGTGCCGGTCGCCGGCGCCGTGTAGCGCTGGATCTCGACATTCTCCTTCAGCTCGGTGTCGATGTAGCTGACCAGGCCGACGAGGCTGATCCAGCGAGCCGGCTGATAAGCGATGTTCGCGTCGACACCCTGGCTGTCGACCGAACCGATGTTGCGGTCGAGCGAAATGCCGAGGTCCGGGTTGAACGAGCTGACGATCCGGTTCTGATAGTCGATCTTCCAGGCCGCGAGCTGCGCCTGGACGTTGCGCCGGGTGTAGCGCAGGCCGAGGTCGAACGCATCGGTCTCTTCCGGATCGATCTCGACGATCGGAGCACGGTAGAGGTTGTCGGTGCGCGGCGCCGAGAAGCCCTTGGCATAGCTGCCGAAGGTCGAGAGGCCGTTGAGGCTGCCCGAGAAGTTGTAGGTGAAGCCGACGTTCGGAAGCAGCTTGCCGAACTTATACTTGGCCTTGAACGGACGGTAGTAAGGCGTCGGGCCGGTGGTCGGCACGACATCGTCGGCGTCGATGAAGTTGAGGTTGGTCTCGCTGGTGCAGTAAGCGAAGCCAGACCCACGCGCCTCGATCGGGCAGAAGGTCTCGAGGTCGCGCTTGAAGAACGGACGACGGACGCCGACCTCGACCCGCAGGGCGCGGTCGAAGAAGCGGCCGATATACTGGCCCGAGATCTGGTTCAGGAGAGCGATCGACTTGCGGTCGCGCTGCTGGATCTGGAAGCCGTCGGCGGTCAGGACGTCGCGTCCGTTGCGGCCCGAGAAGATGTTCTGCGGGCTGCCGTCCTGCTCGAGATATCCCCACTCACCGGTCTGGCGGTGGTTGCCGCGGTCGTAGGTGTAGGCGACGCGCAGGCGGTGCTCGCGGGTGATGTCCCAGATGAGCGAGCTGGTCAGGCCGTAGCGACGGGTGTTGGTGATGTTCGGAGTGAAGAAGCGGACGGTGTCGAGGATGTCGCCGTCACCGTTGTAGTCGACTCCGGCAGCGGTGGTCGAACCGCCACGGGCGCGGGCGCTGTTCTCGGCGAGCGTGGTGGTGCCGCCGCCATGCGCCAGCGTGTACTGGTAGCTCGGGTCGACGGTCAGGGTCAGCGCGTCGGTCAGCGTGAAGCGCGAGCTGCCGCGGATGTTGCCGGTGTCCGACGGATTGACGCGCACACCGAAATAGTTGGTGCAGGCCGACGCGTTGAGCGGGTTGTTGTTGGCGCTTCCGGCAATTGCGGGTGCCGAGGGGCCGGTGCCGTTCGGGCCGGTGCCGCCGTTACCGTTCTGGACGACGCCATTCAGCGGAATGGGGTTGTTGCACTCGGCCAGGTTCTCGAAGTCGTAGGCAGCTTCTTCCTGCGCGTAGCTGAAGTAGCCGACGCGGGTCGGATTGTTCGCATTCGCCAGGGCATTGTCCTGGATCTCCGAGGTGCCGAACAGCGAGCGGAAGTCGCTCAGGCTCGGGTTACGGAAGAAGTTGTTGCGGTTGATGTTGATGTGCGCGCCGAGCGTGATGAAGTCGCCGTTGTTGCCGATCGGCTGATAGATCTTGGCATTGGCCTGGCGCTTGTAGATCTCGCCCGGGCCCTTGAACTTGTCGTTGCGGGCATAGCTGCCCGACAGGAAGGCGCGGGTGCCCGACGAGTGCAGGGTGCCGGTCTGGACGACGCCGAACAGGCGGCGATAGTCGAAGGTGCCGACCGAGCCGGTGAAGTTCAGCTGCTGGTCGAGCGTCGGCAGGATGGTGCGGTAGTTGACGGTGCCGCCGGCGGCCGACGCGGTCGGCGAGTCGACGTCGGTGACCCCGAGGCCGACGTTGACCTGCTCGATCAGCTCGGGGTCGACCTGCTGGTTCGAATAGATGGCATAGTTGCCGGTGTCGTTGAGCGGCTGGCCGTCAAGCGTCAGGCTGATGCGGTTGCCGTCGAAGCCGCGGATGCGGATGTTGCCGCCCGCGCTGCCGTAGGGATCGCTCTGGGTGAAGTTGACGCCCGGGACCAGGTTCAGCGTGTTGAGGATGGTCTGGCCGGCCGACTGCTTGCTGATCAGCTCCTGCGTGATGACCGCCTTGGCCTTGGTCGTGTCGGGCACCTGGATGCCGTCGACGTTGCTCGACCGGGTGCCGGTGACGACGATCGGCGCCGCTTCTTCTTCGGTCTCGATGGTGCCGGTCGACTGGGCGAAGGCGGCGGTCGGCATGAACACCGCCGCGGCGGAGCAGAGCAGGATGAGCTTTTTCACTTGGGAACCCCGTGGTGAGAGAGTGACTGACGGAACTTATGTGGTCGTTCAGTTCACCGGGGCCGCTATGGCTTGATTAAGACAAAAGGGTGACGGCCGGGGCGGCCTCACCATTCGATCCCAATCTGTTGTTCAGAAACAACGCTTGCCGGTCGCCACCCCCGCGACTCGGGCCGGCTAACAGCAGTTTAAACGCGAATTTTCAAGCCGCGGACCGGTCCAGATGGCGTCCAAGCTTCACGAAGAGGATGATGAGTGGCGGAACGAACACAATCGAGAGCACCACCTTGGCCAGCATCTGCCCGCCGAGCAGCGGCGCGATCGGGAACACGCCGGCGAAGGCGACGCTGACGAAGATCAGCGTGTCGACCGCCTGGCTCAGCGCCGAAGCCACTGCGGAGCGGAAGAACAGCAGGCGCGAGCCTTCGCGTCCGCGCAGCTTGCTGAAGATGTAGACGTTGAGCAGCGTCGAGATGCCGTAGGCGAGGATCCCGCCGAGCCAGATGCGCGGGGTGCCGCTCATGATCAGGGTGAAGGCACCGAGTCGCTCCGGATCCATCTCGGGGCTGGCCGGAAGGGCGAGGACCAGCTCGGAAAGCGCGAGCGAGATCAGCAGCGGAACGAAGCCGATGACCACCAGCCGGTTGGCGGTCTCGCGCCCGTGCAGCTCGGCGATCGAGCTGCTCGTCACCACCAGCAGCAGGAAGGCGAAGATGCCGGCTTCGACGGCCAGCGGCCCGAGCGCCACCTGCTTGTTGCCGAGCACGCCGGCGATGCACACCATTCCGCCATAGAAGATGGCGAAGGCGAACAGGGAAGGGGCGAGAAGGCGGCTTGGCGGCGCGGTATCGGTGCTCATGGGGCGGAGGGGTAGCGACTGCCTGCTAAGTTGCAAGCGGGGTTGAAGCGCCTTGGGGCGAGCGCCATCTCGCGCGGCACTCCAGACAGGGACATCCACCATGAAGGCAAGCGGCAACACCATCCTCGTCACCGGTGGAGGATCGGGCATCGGCCGCGAACTCGCCCGTCGCTGGCACGACGCGGGCAATGTGGTGATCGTCGCCGGGCGGCGGCTGGACGCGCTCGAGGAGACCGCCCAAGGTCGTCCCGACATCCATGCCGTGGCGCTCGACGTCGACGATGCCGATGCGCTGCAGTCCGCGCTTGCAGCACTGGTGAAGCGCTTTCCCCGCCTCAACGTGCTGGTCAACAATGCCGGCATCATGCGCCACGAGCGGCTCGATACCGCCCGCGATCTTTCCGTCGCCGAGCAGACCATCGCCACCAACCTTCTCGGTCCGATCCGCCTGATCGACGGTCTCATCGACCATCTCGCGCAGCAGCCCGACGCGGCCATCGTCAACGTCACTTCGGGGCTCGCCTTCGTGCCGCTGATGGCGACTGCGACCTACAGCGCGACCAAGGCGGCGATGCACAGCTACACCCAGTCGCTGCGCGAGGCCCTGGCGGGCAGGGTGGAAGTGATCGAGCTGGCCCCGCCGGGCGTGCAGACCGACCTCACCCCCGGCCAGTCGACTCGCGCCGGCTACCAGCCCCTCGGCGACTTCGCCGACGAGGCCTTCGCGCTGTTCGGGCAGCAGCCTACTCCGCCCGAGATCCTTGTCGCCAATGTCCTTCCGCTCCGGCATGCCGAACGTGACGGGACGCACGGCGAACGGCTGGCGATGTTGACCGCCGCGAGCCGGGCAATGCTGAGCGGCGGGCATTGACCGGGGAGCGGGTGGGCCCTAACCGCCCGCCCTCGTGACCTCCGCCAACCACGACATCCTCGCCATGGGCGACGCCCTGGTCGACGTCATCGCGACCTGCGACGACGACTTCCTGACCCGCTTCGACCTGCCCAAGGGCGCGATGCAGCTGCTCGACGAGCCGCAGGCGCTCGCGCTTTACGAAGCGATGGGGAGTGCCCGCGAGATGAGCGGCGGTTCGGCCGCCAACTCGATGGCGGGCGCGGCGGCAATGGGCGCCAGCGTCACCTTCGTCGGCCAGGTCGCGGACGACCAACTCGGCGCCATCTTCACCCACGACATGCGCGCGCTCGGCGTGAACTTCGAAACGCCGCCGCTGACCGAGGGCCCGTCGACCGGCCGCTGCCTGATCCTCGTCACGCCCGACGGCGAGCGGACGATGAACACCTGTCCCGGCGCCGCCCACCATCTGTCGCGCGAGGCGGTCGACGCCGAGGCGATCCGCGCCGCCTCGATCCTCTATCTCGAGGGCTATCTGTTCGGGCCCGAGAAATCGCGCGCTGCGATGATGCACGCGATCGACATCGCCCATGCCGCTGAAAGAACGGTCGCCTTCACCCTGAGCGAGAGCGTCTGCCTTCCCGGGCGCAAGGAGCCGCTCCAGCAGCTTATTGGCGGCGGCGGGATCGACCTCATCTTCGCCAACGAATCGGAGGCGCTGCAACTGGCCGGAGCGGCCGACCTCGACAGCGCGATCGAGCGCTTGTCCTCGCAGGTGCGTACGCTGGTCTTCACCCGTGGTCCTGCCGGAGCACTCGCCCATGAGGCGGGGGTCACCACCGAGGTCCCGGCCATTTCCGTCAGCCAGGTCGTCGACACCACCGGCGCGGGTGACCTGTTCGCCGCCGGCTTCCTCGCCGCGCGCTGCAAGGGGCATCCGATCGACCGCCAGCTGATGACCGGCGGAATCGCCGCGGCCGAGATTATCAGCCACTTCGGCGCCCGCCCGGTCGCCGACCTCGCCGAGCTGGTGAAGCTGTGAGCATCGGTCGGATCGCCATCTATTGCGGCTCGGCGCCGGGGAACGACCCGGTCTTTGCCGAGGCGGCGGTCGCGCTTGTCACCGAGATGGCGAAGCGCGGTATCGACCTCGTCTATGGCGGCGGCAAGCTCGGCCTGATGGGGCTGGTCGCCGACACGATGCTTGCCGCGGGCGGCAAGGTCTATGGCGTGATTCCGGTCGCGCTGGTCGACAAGGAAGTCGCCCACCTCGGCTGCACCGAATTGCACCAGGTCTCTGGAATGCACGAGCGCAAGGCCAGGATGACCGAGCTCACCGACGCCTTCGTCTGCCTGCCGGGCGGGATCGGGACGCTCGACGAGCTGTTCGAGGCCTGGACCTGGAACGCGCTCGGCTATCACGCCAAGCCCTTCTGCCTGTTGAACGTGAAGGGTTTCTGGAACGGGCTCGATCAGTTCATGGACCATGTCTCGGCCTCGGGCTTCCTGTCGCCGGCGCGCCGCGCGCAGCTGCTGATGGCGGAGACTCCGGCGCAGGCGATCGACAGGCTGGACGAAGCGCACGCAAACGCTACGCAAGGGATGGTCTGGTAATCTGCCAGCGGGCTGGGGAAGCTTGAACATGAGTCATTGGTTCGGTCTGCTCGGGATCGTCGCGATCCTGTTGGTCGCTTTCGCTTTCTCCTCCGACCGCAGGGCGATCCGGCCGCGCGTCGTCGGCGCCGCCTTCGCAATGCAGGCCGCGATCGCCTTCCTCGTGCTGTACACGCCATGGGGCCGGGCCGCGATCGAGGGCATGGCGACCGGCGTCTCCAACCTGCTCGGCTATGCCGGGGAGGGGACCGCCTTCCTGTTCGGCGCCAAGGACAAGAACCCCGCGCTCTACAACACCTTCGCGCTCGGCGCGCTGCCGGTGATCATCTTCTTCGCCGCGCTGGTCTCGATCCTCTACTATCTCGGGATCATGCAGCGCGTGGTCCGCTGGGTCGGCGGCGCGATCGGCTGGATCACCGGGGTCGGCCGGGTCGAGGCGCTGGGCAGCGCCGCCAACATCTTCGTCGGCCAGTCGGAAAGCCCGCTGGTCGTCCGTCCCTATCTCGCCGCGCTGAAGCCGCCGCAGCTGTTCACTTTGATGGTGGTCGGCATGGCGGGCGTCGCCGGAACCATCCTCGCCGCCTACGCCAGCCTGCTCGGCGAGCAATATCTGCCCTTCCTGCTGGCCGCCGCCTTCATGTCGGCGCCGGGCGGCATCCTGATGGCCAAGATCCTGATGCCCGACGCCCGCGACAGCGTCCCGCCGACCAATGCCGAGGCGCGCGCCGAAGCCGGTCCTCCGGCCGAGACGATCGAGATCGCCGAGACCTTCGAGGAAGGCGAGAAGCCCGCCAACATCATCATGGCCGCCGCGCAGGGGGCGCAGACCGGGGTCAAGCTCGCGGTCGCGGTCGGCGCGATGGTGCTCGCCTTCGTCGCCCTCGTCGCGCTCGCCAACGGGATTCTCGGCGGGATCGGCAACTGGTTCGGCTATCCGACGCTGAGCTTCCAGGCGCTGGTCGGCGCGATCTTCCGTCCGATCATGTTCCTGATCGGCGTGCCGTGGAACGAGACCCAGGTCGCGGGCGGGCTGTTCGGGACAAAGATCGTCCTCAACGAGTTCGTCGCCTTCATCGAGCTCGGCAACGCCGGCGGACCGTCCGCGCTCCTCAGCGACCGAAGCCGCGCGATCGTCACCTTCGCCCTGTGCGGCTTCGCCAACTTTTCGTCGATCGCGATCCAGATGGCGGTCACCGGCGGCCTCGCCCCCAACCAGCGCCCGGTGATCGCCCGGCTCGGGTTGAAGGCGCTGCTCGCGGGCAGCCTCGCCAATCTGATGAGCGCCGCGCTGGCCGGGATCATGCTGCCGTAGAACGGTCGATCTCAATCATTTGCGGGCCGCCAAGCTTCGGCTAAAGCGGCCCGCATGACGACCGACACGATCACCGCCGACACCATCGCTTCCGTCAGCCTCAAGGAAGCCGACGCCGACCGCGACGCCTTTGCCCAGCATTTGGGGCGCAGCTTCGAGGAATATGGCTTCGCCGTCCTTGCCGACCACGGCATCCCCGATGAGCTGATCGCGCGGGCCGAGCAGAAGGCGAAGGAATTCTTCGCTCTGCCCGAAGAGACCAAGCGCAACTATGCCCTCGGGTCGGGCGGCGCGCGCGGCTACACGCCGTTCGGGATCGAGACCGCCAAGGGTGCCAAGGCGCACGACCTCAAGGAATTCTGGCACGTCGGCCGCGAGCTGACCCCGGGCCACAGCTTCCGCGACGTCATGGCCGACAATGTCTGGCCGGAGGAAGTGCCGGGCTTCAAGGAAACCTTCCTCGAGCTCTACGACACCTTCGACCGCACTGGCGTCACCGTCCTCAAGGCGATCGCGCGCTACCTCGGGATCGACGAGGACTATTTCACCGACACCGTCCGCGACGGCAATTCGGTGCTCCGCCTGCTCCACTATCCGCCGCAGAAGGAAGCCACCGGCGAGCATATCCGCGCGGGCGCGCACGAGGACATCAACACCATCACCTTGCTCCTCGGCGCCGAGGAAGCCGGGCTCGAGCTCAAGACCCGCGACGGCCGCTGGATCCCCGTCTCGCCCAAGCCGGGCGAACTGGTCATCAACATCGGCGACATGCTGCAGCGCCTGACCAACGGCAAGCTCCGCTCGACCCCGCACCGGGTGGTCAACCCGACCCCCGACCGGGCCTCGAACGCGCGCTACTCCATGCCCTTCTTCCTCCACTTCCGCCCCGACTTCACCATCGAGGCGCTGCCCGGCACCGTGCCCGCCGGCGAGGAGCCCAAGTGGCCGCCGATCAGCAGCCACGATTATCTCATGGAGCGTCTGCGCGAGATCAAGCTCGCGTGAGCCTGCGCGTCGCCCGGCTGCTGATCGTCCCCATGCTCGGCCTGTCGCTCGGCGGCTGCGTCGCGGGCATGGCGGCGAGCGCGATCGGCGCGGCGGTCCGCAGCAGCCAGCAGGGCGAGGCGGTCGCCTATGACGGCAATGCGGTGCGGCTCGCCGCCTCCTCCGCCTGCCAGGCGCAGGCTGCGGCGTACGGCACGGTCCACATCATCGACGTCGAGATGCGCGACGGCGGCAAGGCCATCGTCTGGGGCACCGTCTCCGCCCCGGCCGGGCGCCGGTCGTTCGAATGCCGCTTCGACCGCCGGGTGACCGGCTTCAAGCTCCGCCCGATCTGAGCCGCAAGGGCTCAGAGCATCTCGAGCGGGGTCGGCACCCGCGGCCTGGGGAAAGCGCGGTCGAGCGCCGCCAGGTCCTCGTCTGACAAAAGAAGGTCCGCCGCCGCGCGATTGTCGCGCACGTGATCGACGCTGCCCGCCTTGGGGATGGCGATCACCCGGCCGTCGCGCATCGTCCATGCGAGCGCGACCTGTGCCGGCGTCGCTCCGATCCTCCGGGCGATCTCGCTTAGGCTCGAATGGCCGATCAACCGGCCCTGTTCAACCGGACTGTAGGCCATCACCGGGATGCCGTTCTCGGCCAGCCACGGCATCAGCTCCTGCTCCGCCCCGCGGCGGGTCAGGTTGTAGAGGATCTGGTCGGTCGCACAGCCATCGCCGCCGGCATCGACCAACTCCTCCATGTCGTCGGTATCGAGGTTGCTGACCCCCCAGTGCCTTATCTTGCCCGCCGCCTTCAGCGCCTGCATCGCCTCGACCGTCTCCGCGAGCGGCACCGACCCGCGCCAGTGAAGCAGGTAGAGGTCGAGCCGGTCGGTCCCGAGCCGCCTGAGGCTCGCCTCGCAGGAGCGGGCAAGCCGGTCGCTCGAGGCATTGTGCGGATAGGCCTTGCTGACGAGGAACAGCTCGTCGCGCCGATGCCCGAGCGCCTCGCCGATCAGTTCCTCGGCGGCGCCGTCGCCATACATCTCGGCGGTGTCGATCAGCGTCATGCCGAGGTCGACCCCGGCCTGCAGCGCGGCCATCTCGTCCGCCCGCCGCGAGGCCTGCTCGCCCATCATCCAGCTCCCTTGCCCAAGCATCGGAACCGCTTCGCCACCGGACAGGGATAAGGTCTTCATCACGGGTCTCGCTTGCGCTGGAAACGACCCCTCAACGCCCCTCGGCGCATTCGGTCGCAATCACAGGACCAGGTAGAGCCCCTCGGCGGAGCGGCGAACCCGACGCGCCAGAAATCGCGCGTCGGACCGTGGCAAGGCAGGACATAATTAACGGCCTCCTCACTAAGACGAGGCATGTCGATCAGCCTGGTGGAGATCTTGGACCGCGGCGCTCCCGCGATCTCGCGGCGGGCGCTTGCCTTTCTGGTTCTCGCACTGCCGCTCCTGGTTCAACTCGGCCTGTCGCTCTGGCTCGCCTTAGCCACTCCGTTTCCATCGCCCATCGACGAGCTGCAACACACGACTTTCGTCCGGTCGATGGCAGCCAATCCCGAATTCTTCCCGGACTATGCCTCGCTTGGCAGCGGGCTCCCGCCGAGCGCGGCCGCTCCCGAACCCAATTATCTCAACCATCCGACGCCATATTATGTGGCGCTTGGGCAATTGTGGGATGACGGCGTCAGTGTCGAAGGGCAGATGCTCAAGCTGCGCCTGATCAATGTCGCCGTCGCCAGCTTCGCCATCATCATCATGTTGGCAGCAGGAGCGATGGCCTTTCCGGACCTTTCGGGTCGGGCCGTCTTCTCGAGCGTGCTGGTGCTGTTCCCAAAGACCCCGGGGATGGCCGGTTTCGTCAACAATGACTCGCTGGTTCTTGTCGCCACCGGCATCGTGTTCGCTGGCCTGCTTCGACTGGCCGACCAGCGCGACACGAGGGCCGGCCTTCTCGTCGGAGCCGGGCTGGCGCTTGCCGGATGGACCAAGCTGACCGCGCTCGTGATGCTCGGAACGGCGGCCTTGCTCGTGGTTCTGTTGGTCGCCTTGAACGGTCGGGCGGTTGCTCGCCGAACGCTCCTCACCGGCGCGTCGATCGCCGCGATCGGCGCCATCCCGACCTTCGCCAACCTGCTGAGCAGCGGCAAGATCATTTGGAGCAGCCCGACCCACAATGCGGTTCCGGAGGCCTTGCGGCCCGACCTTTCGGCGGGAGAGTTCCTGCTCCACTTCCTCCAGAATCTGGCGCTCAAGTGGCCGGCCTTCGAACCCGCCGCACCGATCCAGCTGGCGTGCCTTGCGGCCGTCTTGCTGATCTGCCTTGCTGGTGCCTTCTTCATCCTGCCGACGGTACTCCGCCGCGAACAGCCAGAGCCGCTGGCCTTGGTCGCCGGGGCCTTCCTGCTCGCTTTGCCGATCTCGATCGGCATCCATACAATCTACGGCTGGAGTGCCTTCCTCGCGATCGGCGATCTGACCTCCGCCCAGATGCGCTATTATGCGCCCTTGTGGCCCGGTATCGCGCTCGCGATGACCCTCGTCCACCGGCAGATCGTGAGCCCTCGCCACAAAGTCATCGCGGCGCTGCTGATGGGCGAGTTGCTGCTGGTCTGCTCGCCGTTCACCGGAATGTTTCAGGCCGAACAGCTTCCTTCGATCTGAAGCGCGCCTGTCTGTCAGGCGCGCTTCAACCCGCGTCGGACAGGTTGTTCGGACCGAAGCCATGAGGAATGAGCGCCGACAGCGTCAGCCGCTCCACCGTCTTTCCGTCGCCGCTGGCGCAGAGGAGCTCGAAGTCGCGGCCGGAGAGATGGCTCGCCTCGAGCAGCGCCTGGCGGCAGCCGCCGCAAGGGGTGACGCTCTGTTCGCCCTTGAGCGCCTCGCCCGAGCCGTCGCCGCCGGCCACCGCGATCCGGGCGATGCGCTGGAGACCGAAGGCATGCTGCGCGGTGGTGAGCGCGCTCTGCTCGGCGCAGAGGCCGAGGCGGTAGCAGGCATTCTCCATGTTCGCCCCGCTGACCAGTTCGCCGTCGACGCTGAGGATCGCGCAGCCGACCGAGAAGCCGGAATAGGGAGCATAGGCCTTGAGCGCCGCGGCGCGGGCGGCGGCGATGAGGTCGTCGTCGGTCATGGAGGGCTGTTAGCTGCGACACCTCCCTTCGTCACCCCGGGCTTGACCCGGGGTCCCGCTTCTTCTGTCTTGGCGGCGGGCGGAAAGAAGTGATGACGGAGGTGGGGGCATGATGGTCGAGAAGGTCGAGGCCGGCACCCTGCACGGGCGGCCGATGCGCTTCTTCGACCTCGTCATGGCGGCATTCGTCACCATCCTCCTGCTCTCGAACGTGCTCGGCGCGGGCAAGGTCGCGACCGTCGATCTGCCGCTGATCGGCGACTGGCCGTTCGGGGCGGGGATCCTCTTCTTTCCCCTCGGCTATGTCATCGGCGACGTGCTGACCGAGGTCTACGGCTATGCCCGGGCGCGCCGCTGCATCTGGGTCGGGACCGCGGCGCTGCTGTTCATGGCCTTCATGAGCTTTGTCGTGGTCGCGCTTCCGCCGGCACCGGGCTGGACCGGGCAGGGGGCCTACGAGCAGGTGTTCGGCCAGGTCCCGCGGATCGTCATGGCCTCGATCATCGCCTTCTGGGCGGGGGAGTTCGTCAATTCGGCGGTACTCGCCCGGATGAAGGTCTGGACGGGCGGTCGGCATTTGTGGATGCGGACCATCGGCAGCACGGTCGCCGGTCAGGGTGTGGACAGCCTGATCTTCTATCCGCTCGCCTTTCTCGGCGCCGCGGGCTGGAGTAACGACCTCGTCATCAAGGTGCTGTTGACGCAATGGGCGCTGAAGGTCGCGTGGGAGGTGCTGCTCACCCCGCTGACCTATCTGGTGGTTGGTGCGCTCAAGCGGCGCGAAGGAATGGATGTCTTTGATGAGCGTACCGATTTCACGCCTTTTGCTGCTCGCGTCTAGCGCGGGCCTCGCCGCCTGCGCGACGACCCCCCGCGCGGTCGCTCCGCCGCCCGTCGCCGCTGCGGCCGCACCGGTCGAGGTGCAGCTGCTCGGGATCAACGACTTCCACGGCAATCTCGTCGCGCCCGCCGATCCGGTGCCGCTGCGCAACGCCGACGGGACGACGAGCAAGATCAGGGCCGGCGGCGCGGCCCAGCTCGCCGCGACCCTGCAGCGGCTTCGCGCCGGACGGCCGAGCGTGACCGTCGCCGCGGGCGACCTGATCGGCGCGACGCCCCTGGTCTCGGCCTATTTCCTCGACGAACCGACGGTGCGCGCGCTGAGCATGGCCGGGCTCGAACTTGCCGCGGTGGGCAACCATGAATTCGACAAGGGTGGCGCCGAGCTCAAGCGGATGCAGGATGGCGGCTGCGACAAGCTGACCAGCCGCAAGCCCTGCGCGGTCGAGCCGCACGCGCCCGCCAGCTTCCGCTACCTTGCCGCCAACGTACTGACTGAGGGCGGCTCGACGCTCTTCCCCGGCACCGCGATCAAGCAGCTCGGCCCGGTCAAGGTCGGCTTCATCGGCATGACCCTCAAGGAGACCGCGACCCTCGTCACGCCCGCCGGGGTCGCCGGGCTGACCTTCGCCGACGAAGCCGCGACCGCCAACGCGCTGGTGCCCAGGCTCAAGGCCGAGGGGGCCGATACCATCGTGCTCCTGATCCACCAGGGCGGGCGCGTTCCCCCCACCTATGACGCGCTTGGTTGCGAGGGCCTGTCGGGCGAGATCGTGCCGATCCTCGGCAAACTCGACCCCGCGATCCGGGTCGTGGTCAGCGGCCATACCCACCATGCCTATGCCTGCGACGTCGAGGCGGGCGGGACCACTCGGCTGCTGACCAGCGCGGGCAAGAACGGTTATCTCGTGAGCGACATCCGGCTCGACTTCGATCCCGCCACAAGGACGGTGGTAGCGGCGCGGGCGCAGAACGTGCCGGTGCTGGCCGAGGGCGATCCCGCGGTGCAGGCGCTGGTCGACCGCTATGTCGCCGCCGCTCGTCCAGCCGCCGAGCGGGTGGTCGGACGGCTGTCGCGCCCGGCGCTCAAGGATGCCGACGACGGCGACAGCTCGGCGGGCGAGCTCATCGCCGACGCGCAGCTCGCCGCGACCCGTGCCGCAGACCGCGGCGGGGCCGACATCGCCTTCATCAATTCGGGCGGGGTCCGCACCGACCTGGTGCCGCGGGCCGACGGGACGATCACCTACGGCCAGGTGTTCGCAACCCAGCCGTTCGGCAACAGCCTGGTGGTGAAGACGCTGACCGGCGCGCAGCTCGGCGCGCTGCTCGAGCAGGGCTTCCGCGAGGTCAACGGCAAGGTCCAGGCCAGCTCGCTGCTGATCCCCTCGGCCGGTTTCGCCTACCGCGTCGATGTCTCGCGGCCGGCCGGGCAGCGGATCGTCGCGATGACGCTCGGCGGCCGCCCGATCGACCCGGCGCGGCGTTACAGGGTGACGGTCAACAACTTCCTCGCCAGCGGCGGCGACGGCTATTCGGTGCTCGCCTCGGGCACCGACCCGTTCGACGCGGGCCTCGACCTCGACGCGCTCGAGGCGTGGCTCGCGACGAACCCGGCGGTTCCGACCGGCGCCCGGATCAGCGGGCGGGCTTGACGAACTTCAGCGTCATGCGGTCGCTCTCACCGATCGCGAGGTAGCGGGCGCGGTCCTTGTCCTTGAGGGCGAGGGTCGGCGGAAGCGTCCACACGCCTTCCGGCCAGTCGGCGCTGTCCTTGCGGTTGGCGTTGATCTCGCTCGATCCGGCGAAGCGGAAGCCCGCCTGCTCGGCAAGCCGGCGGACGGTCGAGACCTTGAGATAGCCGCTCGACTTCTCGCGCGCGGAATCGGCGCTCTCCGGCAGGCGGTGCTCCTCGATGCCAAGCACGCCGCCGGGCTTGAGCATCGCAAACATCTGCTTGAAGGCGAGGTCGGCGTAGGGCTCGTCGCCCATCGCCCAATTGTGGACGTTGCGGAAGGTGAGGACGACGTCGGCGCTGCCCGCCGGAACTCCCGTCTCGCTCGCCGAACGGACCGGGAAGGCGGCGAGGCGAGCTCGTCCGTAGAGCGCCGGGTTCTTCTCGGCCAACCGCCGGAATCCTGTCAGACCGCGATCGGGCGCGGCGACATAATAGGTGCCTCCGCCGTTCAGTACGTAGGGTGCGAGAATCTCGCTGTACCACCCGCCGCCGGGAAAGATCTCGACCACCGTCTGGCGCGGGCGAACCCCGAAGAAAGCGAGCGTCGCGGCCGGATTGCGAAAGCGGTCGCGGGCGCGGTTCGCCTCGCTCCGCGCCGAGCTCGCCACCGCCGCGGCGAGCGCGCGCTGTTCGGGCTTGGGCTGGGCGGCAGGCGCCGCGGCGGCGAGTGAGAGGGCAGGGAGGAGCAAGGCAAGACGGCGCATCGGAAACCCTCGTCGGAAGTAGACCTCGCTTCCTTTGTTCGCGCCCGACCGGCGAGGCAAGGGACGGGCGTAAAAAGCGACCGGCATGAAACAGAAGTTTAACGCCTCGTGGCGCATGGCGTCGTGATGCAGGCCTCGCCACCGCGCGCTTCCGCTCGCCGAAGCGCTCCGAACGATGCGCCGCCCCTCTGGGCGGACGGCCCCGTGCTGCTCGCCGCCCTGCCGATCGCCGCTGCCATCCTCGAGTATGAGGAAGAGCGGATCACCATCGCCGCCTACAATCCGCGGTTCGAGGAAACCGTCACC
Organism: Sphingomonas swuensis; assembly: GCF_039538045.1. Lineage (NCBI taxonomy): Bacteria > Pseudomonadati > Pseudomonadota > Alphaproteobacteria > Sphingomonadales > Sphingomonadaceae > Sphingomonas > Sphingomonas swuensis. Next base: position 1,204,170 of record NZ_BAABBQ010000001.1, read on the forward strand.
ATCTCGACCGTCGGAACTCTCGAGGGGATGAACGCCAGCTGCCTTCAGGGGGACGGGCTGATCGCCTCGCACCTGCGCGACTGGTTCGACGATTGCGCGGTCGGTCCCGACCTCGAGTTTCGTGACAATTCGGGGGTCGCGGCCCGCTTCTATCGGCTGAAGCTCGCGCCGCTGCCGACCCGTGGCGCCGTCCGGCGTGCGCTCGTGTCGGTGGTCGACCGCACCGCCGAGGTCCAGGCCGAGCGCACCCTTCGCGCCGAGATGCTGCGCGACAGCCTGACCGGCCTTCCCAATCGCCTTGCCTTCACCGAGATGATCGAGGTGGCCGGCCGCATGCCCGAGGCGGCCGAGGGCGACCTCGCCACCGAGCACGCCGTGCTCGTGGTCGACATGCTCCGCTTCAGCCGCATCAATGAGAGCATGGGCAGCCTTGCCGGCGACGAGTTGCTGATCACCTTCGCCCGCCGGCTGATCTCGGCGCTGCGGTCGGGTGACCGCCTGGCACGAACCGGCGGCAACGAGTTCGGGATCATCGTCGCGCTTCGCCGCGGAATGGCCGACGCGCTCAAGGCCGCAAGCCGGATTCAGGACGCGATGAGCGCGCCGTTCCGGCTAAGCGAGCTCGAGATCAAGGTCGAATGCGCGATCGGTCTCGCCATCATGGCCCCTGGTCAGGACGCGGAGGAGCTGTTCCGCAACGCGCAATTCGCGGTCAAGCAGGCCAAGGCGACGGGCCGCCCGCAGGTCTACGAGCCCAAGGAAGCCAGCCTCGCTCGCCGCCGCTTCTCGATCGAGACCGAGCTTCGTCGCGCGCTCGACCGGGACGCGCTCAACCTCTTCTACCAGCCACTGATCGACCTCAAGACCGGCGAGGTGTCGGGCTTCGAGGCGCTCGCCCGATGGACCCACGAGGACCGCGGCGAGATCAGCCCGAGCGAGTTCATCCCGGTCGCCGAGGAAAGCGGGCTCATCCTGACGCTCGGCCGCTGGGCGATGCACAAGGCCGCCACCACGCTCGCTTCCTGGGACCAGGAAGCCGGCGAGACCTTGCCCTTCTACGTCGGAGTCAACCTCAGCGCGATTCAGGTTGCGCGCGACGACATCGCGGGAATGGTCGGAGGTGCGCTCCGCTCGAGTGGTCTGGCGGGCGAGCGGCTGACGCTCGAACTGACCGAAAGCGCGATCGTCCAGGACCCGCGCCGCGCGACCCGCGTGTTCGATGCGCTGAAGGCGCTCAACGCGACCGTCGCGATGGATGACTTCGGGACCGGCTATTCCAGTCTTGCCTATCTTCAGCGGCTCCCGATCGACGTGCTCAAGATCGACCGCAGCTTCGTCACGGGCATGATGATCGATCCCGACAGCGTGGCGATTGTCCGCGCGGTGCTGAGCCTCGCCGACGCCCTCGGCATGTCGACCACTGCCGAAGGCGTCGAGAGCCGCGAACTCGCGACGACACTGGCCGCGCTCGGCTGTGTCGCAGGGCAGGGGTTCTTCTTCGCCAAGCCGCTCGAAGCATCCCACGCGCTAGACTTCTGGCGCAGCCGCAAGCGCAAGTCGCGCCGCTCCTGACCCGCATTCCCCGTTGCACGGGCTCCCGCTTCCGCTAGAGTAAGCGGGCTCGGCTCACTCTTGCCATGCCCAACTCCCGTTCGCTGCCGGATGGCGCTGTTCTCCTCTTGTTCCTCCGGAACGGATAGAGTACATACGCTCCATCGCGGAGGCATCTGGCCACCGCCGGCGAGAGGGATGGGAATGGCAACGCAGCTGAAGGTCGTCGGTATGGGCGGGGATGTGGTGACTACGGACAGGCAGAAGGCGCTCGACGCCGCATTGGCGCAGATCGATCGGGCGTTCGGCAAGGGCTCGGCGATGAAGCTGGGCGAAAAGCCCAAGATGGAAGTCGAGGTGATCTCGACCGGAAGCCTCGGGCTCGACATCGCCCTTGGCGTCGGTGGTCTCCCGCGCGGTCGCGTGATCGAGATCTATGGCCCGGAAAGCTCGGGCAAGACGACGCTCGCGCTCCACACCATTGCCGAGGCGCAGAAGACCGGCGGCACCGCGGCCTTCGTCGACGCCGAGCATGCGCTCGATCCGGCCTATGCCAAGAAGCTCGGGGTCAACATCGACGAGCTGATCGTGTCGCAGCCCGACACGGGTGAGCAGGCACTGGAGATCGTCGACACGCTGGTCCGTTCGAACGCGATCGACGTGCTGGTGGTCGATTCGGTCGCCGCGCTGGTGCCGAGGGCCGAGATCGAGGGTGAGATGGGCGACAGCCACGTCGGCCTCCAGGCCCGCCTGATGAGCCAGTCGCTGCGCAAGCTGACCGGCTCGATCAGCCGCTCGCGCTGCATGGTGATCTTCATCAACCAGCTGCGCATGAAGATCGGCGTCATGTACGGCAATCCGGAGACCACGACGGGCGGCAACGCGCTCAAGTTCTACGCCTCGGTCCGCCTCGACATTCGCCGCACCGGGCAGATCAAGGACCGCGACGATATCGTCGGCAACACCACCCGCGTGAAGGTGGTGAAGAACAAGGTCGCGCCGCCGTTCAAGCAGGTCGAGTTCGACATCATGTACGGCGAGGGCGTCAGCAAGATCGGCGAGATCCTCGACCTCGGGGTCAAGGCCGGGGTGGTCGAGAAGTCGGGTGCCTGGTTCAGCTACGACAGCACCCGCATTGGTCAGGGTCGCGAAAATTCGAAGAACTATCTTCGCGAGAACCCCGAGATGACCGCCAAGATCGAGATGGCGATCCGCCGCGGCAAGGACGAGATCGGCGACGCGCTGATGGTCGGTCCGGAAGCCGACGACGAGGCCTGAGCGTCACCGCTCACTGTCGGAACTGAAAGGGAGCTCGGCCGCAAGGCCGGGCTCCTTTTCTTTTTCGCTCAGTCGGCGGTGTCGGGACGAGGAGACGCGCGAGTAGCCCCGACGTCCGCCATCAGCCCGCCTTGGCCGAGCACGATCGTCTTGGGGCCGGGCGTCTGTTCGAGCGTCTGCAGGAAGCGCAGATTGCCGAGCGCCGGATTGTCGGCGAGCAGCCTAGCGGCATTGGCCAGCGCTCGCAGCGAAGCCTGCTCGCCGCGCGCCCGCTCGAGCGAAGCCAGTGCTTCCTGCCGCGCCCGTTCGACGTCGGTGAACATCCGCCGGGTCTCGGGCGGAAGGGTGATCGAGGTGACCAGCACGTCCACCACGTCGACCCCCGGCACGCTGCCCGTCAGGGCCGTCCGCGCCGCCGCGGCAAGGGTGGCGGGCGCGGCGATGATTTCCTTCAACGGCATGGCCGCAGCCGCCAGGATCGCCGCCGCCGAGAGCTGCGCCTGCATGTCGGGGGGGCCGCTTACCGTGGTCGGGCGCATGGCAGGCCGAACCGCCTGCACCGTTCCACCGCTCATCGAGTAGGCGGGAGCAATTGGCTGCGCTTCGTGGAAGGCACGGGCGTCAGTGATCCGGACGGTCGGCGACAAGCCGACCTTGAAGGCGAACTGATCGGCCGAGACGAGCGTGGTCTCGGCCAGCCGCAGGGTTGTCGGGGCGGCGTTGACCCGAACGATCCGGATGCGCGATCCCGGGTCGAACAACATGTGCCGCCCCGGTCCAAGCTCCCGCACGAACTGGCCGTCGCGATAGAGCAGGCCGACATCGGGAGCGTAGATCGTCTCCGACCTGCGCGCGCCGAGCAGCCACAGCAGGACGATGCCGCCGATTGCTGCGAGGGTCAGGTAGGCGAGGGGCAGCGTCATGCTACTGACCTCCCGCACGCCACGTCGGCACGGTGGGAGCCCGAAGCTCGCAGGACCGTGCCCGCGCTGTCCCGGGGGACCGGCGTGCGGAAGGCGTTCGCTTGTGGTGCGTGGCAGGCACCTGCATACCCGGTGCAGTGGGAAACCGGCAGTCTGGTGCTGACCGCATCGGAAGGATGTCGCGCTTCATGCTGGTTCCCCGTTGTGAGGATTCGAACCTCGCCGCCGATTGGAGCAGCGGTAAATCAAGCGGTCAACGTCAAAGGGTTAAGCCTCGCTTCAGCCGGAGTTGTTGAGGAGCCGGAACAGCATCGCGCAAATGCTCGTTGCCTGCTTGAACAGTCGAAGGATCTCCGATGCGTCTTGCCGCCCTGCTTCTGCTTCTCCCGCTTCCCGCCATCGCCGGCGCACAGGTGCTGCCGCAATCGACCATCGCTGAGATGGCGACGACCCCTCTGGTCAAGCTGCAGATCGCGGAGACCCTGCGCACGCCGCCCGACGAGGCGAGCATCACCGTCGGGACCCAGTCGCGGGCACCAACCGCGACCGCGGCCGCCGCGGCCAATAAGGAGAAGACCGAGCGGCTGCTCGCCACCATCCGCCGTGCCGGGCTCCGCGAGCGCGACATCCAGACCCAGGGCATCCAGCTCAGCCCCGAGTATAATTACGTCAACGATCCCGCGACGGGTCGTGGGCGGCAGGTCTTCAACGGCTATGTCGCGAGCAATTCGATCCAGCTCAAGACGCGCGACATTCCCCGGCTGACCGCGCTGCTCGACACGCTGACCACCGCCGGCGCCGATACCGTCTACGGTCCCAATTTCTCGATCTCCGATCCGCTTCCATTGCGCGCCGAAGCCCGCAAGCGCGCGCTCGCCCGCGGCCAGTCGGAAGCGCTCGAATATGCCCGCGCGCAGGGCTTCAGCCGGGTGTCATTGCTGTCGATGGAAGAGGGAACCAGCTATCGCGGTACCGACGTGGTCGTGACGGCCAGCCGGGTCAGCTATTCCGAAGCCGCGCCGCCAGCGCCGCCGCCAGCGCCGCTGCGTGACGGAATAGTCGCGCCTGGACAGCTCGAAACCGGCATCTCGCTAAACCTCGTCTACCGAATGGAGCGCTGAGCCTCCGGCAGGCAAGGGTCTGCGCCTAGAGGCAGGCCTAGAGGCAGGCCTCGAGGTAGGGCTGGTCGAAGCCGAACTGCTTGGCCTTGTCGAGCGTGTAGGGGCGGAGGCCCATCGAGCGATATTCGCCGATGATCTTCCCCTCGGCGGTCTCGTCGAGATATTCGAACTTGAACAGCTCCTGGGTGACGATGACCTCGCCCTCCATCCCGATGACCTCGGTGATGTTGGTCGTGCGGCGCGAACCGTCGCGGAGGCGCTTCACCTGGACGATGAGGTCGACCGAATCGGCGATCTGCCGGCTGATCGCCTCCTTCGGAATCTTGATGTCGCCCATCATGACCATGTTCTCCATACGCGCCAGGCACTCGCGCGGGCTGTTGGAGTGGAGGGTGGCCATCGAGCCGTCGTGACCCGTGTTCATCGCGGCCAGGAGGTCGAAACACTCCTGACCACGGATTTCGCCGAGGATGATCCGGTCGGGACGCATACGCAGCGCGTTGATGACGAGGTCGCGGATGGTGATCGCGCCCTGGCCCTCGAGATTGGGCGGGCGGGTCTCGAGCGGCAGCCAGTGCGGCTGCTGAAGCCGGAGTTCGGCCGCGTCCTCGATGGTGATGACGCGCTCGCCCGGGTCGATCATCTTCGACAGGGCATTGAGCATGGTCGTCTTGCCCGAGCCGGTACCGCCCGAGATGACGATGTTCATCCGCGCCGCGCCCGCGATCTTGAGCACGGTCGCCATCTTCTCGCTCATCGACCCGAAGCCGCGCATCATGTCGAGCGTGATCGGCTTCTCGGAGAACTTACGGATCGAGATGGCGGTGCCGCGAAGCGAGAGCGGCGGGATGATGACGTTGACGCGGCTGCCGTCCTGGAGGCGGGCGTCGGCGAGCGGGGTGGTCTGGTCGACGCGGCGGCCGACCTTGTTCACGATCCGCTGGGCGATCTGGAACAGATGCTCCTCGTCGCGGAACTGGATCTGGGCGAGTTCGAGCTTGCCTTTGCGTTCGACGAAGGTCTGGTCGGGACCGTTGACCATGATGTCGCTGACCGACGGGTCGGCCAGCAGTTCCTCGAGCGGTCCGAGGCCGAGCAATTCGTCGACCAGCACCTTCTCCAGCGCGAACTGCTCGCGCCGGTTGAGGTTGATCTTGAGCTCGGTCAGCACTTCGGAGATGATCGGGCGGAATTCTTCCGCCAGCTCGTCCTTGCCGAGCGTTGCGGCGGCCTCGGGATCGACCCGCTCGAGCAGGCGGGGGAGGACCTGTTCCTTGATCCGGTGGACGCTGGCCTCGAAGCCCTCCTGCTTCGACGAGCCTGCCTCGGCCGAGCCGTTCATCCGGATATTGAGGCGGTCCATTGCGCCCAGCTGCGGGCCGCCCGGTTCGACCGGTTCAGGCTCCGGCGCGACGTCCTCGACGGGCGGGAATTGTTCGCCACCGGCACTGCCGCCGCCCTTCATCGGACGCGCGACGCCGAAGTTTGGACGACCTCCCCCGGTCATCCCTCCGCGCTTGCCGAATGCGTTCATGCCAGTGCCGATCCCGTCCGTGACGTTTGTTCGCGTGGTTGATGACACGCAAACTTTGCCAAAAGGCTAACCGGAACTGAGGTTCGTTAACGTTCGCGGGGCTTCAGGGGTGCGAACGGCAGTGGCGAGGAGCTAGGCCTCGGCGCTTTCCGCAAGGATGGTGAGGCCGGCGTCGCCCACCTCGGCAAAGCCGCCCGACACCCGGATGCGCTCGGGGGTAGCGCCGGCCGAGCGATAGACCGCCAGCTCGCCGTCGCGGAGCGTGGTCATAAAGGGGGCGTGGCCAGCCATCACACCGAACTCGCCCTCGACGCCGGGAACGACGACCATGTGGACGTCGTCGCTGATCATCTGGCGCTCGGGGGTGGTGAGGGTGAAGTGAAGGTCTGCCATCGCTCGAATACCTGCTCCCCTCCCGCTTGCGGGAAGGGTGGGGGGGGGCCTGTCAGTGAAGCCGAGGTGCGGGCGGCCCAATCAGACCCACCCCTCGGTCCCCTCCCGCGAACGGGAGGGGAAGAAGACTTAGGCGTCCGCGGCCATCTTCTCGGCCTTGGCGACCGCCTCGTCGATGCCGCCGACCATGTAGAAGGCAGATTCCGGCAGGTGGTCATACTCGCCGTTCACGACCGCCTTGAAGCTGCGCACGGTGTCCTCGACCTGGACGAACTTGCCCGGGATGCCGGTGAACACCTCGGCGACGTGGAACGGCTGCGAAAGGAAGCGCTGAATCTTGCGGGCGCGGCTGACGGTGAGCTTATCCTCTTCCGAAAGCTCGTCCATGCCGAGAATGGCGATGATGTCCTGCAGGCTCTTGTACTTCTGGAGCACTTCCTGAACCGCGCGGGCCGTTTCGTAATGCTCCTGGCCGACGACAGCCGGGGTCAGCACGCGGCTGACCGAGTCGAGCGGATCGACCGCCGGGTAGATGCCCAGCTCCGAGATGGCGCGCGACAGCGTGGTGGTGGCGTCGAGGTGGGCGAACGACGCGGCAGGGGCCGGATCGGTAAGATCGTCGGCCGGGACGTAGATCGCCTGCACCGAGGTGATCGAGCCCTTGTTGGTCGAGGTGATCCGCTCCTGCAGCTGGCCCATGTCGGTCGACAGGGTCGGCTGATAGCCCACGGCCGAAGGAATACGGCCGAGCAGCGCCGACACTTCCGAACCCGCCTGGGTGAAGCGGAAGATATTGTCGACGAAGAACAGCACGTCCTGGCCTTCGACGTCGCGGAAATATTCGGCCTGGGTCAGACCCGACAGGGCGACGCGGGCGCGCGCTCCCGGCGGCTCGTTCATCTGGCCGAACACGAGCGCGACCTTGGAGCCTTCGCTGATCGGGTTGCCGTCGGAGTCGCTGGCGATGACGCCGGCTTCGAGGAACTCGTGATAGAGGTCGTTGCCCTCACGGGTGCGCTCGCCGACGCCGGCGAACACCGAAACGCCGCCGTGGCCCTTGGCGATGTTGTTGATCAGCTCCTGGATGAGCACGGTCTTGCCGACGCCGGCGCCGCCGAACAGGCCGATCTTGCCGCCCTTGGCGTAGGGGGCGAGAAGGTCGATGACCTTGATCCCGGTAACCAGGATCGAGGCGTCGGTCGACTGGTCGACGAACAGCGGAGCCTCGGCATGGATCGGGGCCGACATGTCGCTTCCGATCGGGCCGCGTTCGTCGATCGGCTCGCCGATGACGTTCATGATGCGGCCGAGGGTCTTGGGACCGACGGGCACGCGGATCTGGGAGCCGGTGGCACGGACCGACTGACCGCGGGTGAGACCGTCGGTCGCGTCCATCGCGATGGTGCGGACGATGTTCTCGCCGAGGTGCTGGGCGACCTCGAGGACCAGGCGATTGCCATTGTTGTCGGTCTCGAGCGCCGACAGGATCGCCGGCAGCTCGCCGTCGAACGCGACGTCGACAACGGCGCCGATCACCTGCGCGACGCGCCCGGTGAGGTTCGAGGAGGTGCCCTGCGGCGTGTGGATGGTGTCGGCGGCGGTGGCCATGGCTGTCTTCCTTGCCTTGTCGTGTTCGTTAGAGCGCTTCGGCGCCGGAGATGATCTCGACCAGCTCGGTCGTGATCGCCGCCTGGCGCTGGCGGTTGTACTGGATCGAGAGGCGATTGATCATGTCGCCGGCATTGCGCGTCGCATTGTCCATCGCCGTCATCTGGCTGCCGTAAAAGCCGGCCTGGTTCTCGAGCAGGGCGCGATAGATCTGGATGGCGACGTTGCGCGGGAGCAGTGCGGCGAGGATCTCCTCCTCGTCAGGCTCATATTCTACCGCGGCAGAAGCGACCGAGGTCGCACCGTCGTTGGCGGCGGCGGGCTTGACCGGAATGATCTGGTCGATCGTCGGCTCCTGCGCGAGGACCGACTTGAAGTTCGAATAAGCGAGGTGGGCAACGTCGAACTCGCCTGCCTCGAAGCGGCGGGTGATCTCGGCCGCGATCGCCTGGGCGTCGCTGTAGGCCGGGTTCTTCATCTCGCTCGTGTCATACTGGCCGACGATGCGGTCGGCGCCGAAGAAGCGCGTCAGGACCGGTCGGCTCTTGCGGCCGACGATGAAGAAGCGGACGTCCTTGCCCTGCGCGATGAGTTCGTCGGCGGTGCGACGGACGGCGCGGACGATGTTGGTGTTGAACGCACCGGCGAGACCGCGATCGCTGGCGGCGACGACAATCAGGTGGCGCTGGTCGCTACCGGTGCCGGCGATCAGCCGCGGGCTCTGCGGGCCAACGGTGATCCGGCTGGCGAGGCTGGAAACCACGTCCGACAGCCGCTGCGAATAGGGGCGGCCCTGCTCGGCGTTCGACTGCGCACGGCGAAGCTTCGCCGCGGCGACCATCTTCATCGCCTTGGTGATCTTCTGCGTCGACTTGACCGAGCCGATGCGGATCTTGAGGGCCTTGAGACTTGCCATTTGCTTCCTTGTTCCCCGGCGCTGGCCGGGGCCCAGAACCTACAAAGAACGACCGGACCCCGCGCGGGGCGGGGTCCAGCGTACCTACGCGAACTGCTTGCCGAAGGCGCCGAGCGCGTCCTTGAGCGCCGAGGAGGTCTCGTCGTCGAGCGCCTTGGTGTCGCGGATCTTGGCCAGGATCTCCGGCTTCTCCGAGCGCATGAAGCTGAGCAGCGCGGCCTCGTAGCGGGTGACGTCGCTGGTCGGCACGCTGTCGATGAAGCCCTGCGTTCCGGCGAAGATCGAGACGACCTGCTCCTCGATCGGCATCGGCTGGAACTGACCCTGCTTGAGCAGCTCGGTCAGGCGAGCGCCGCGCGCCAGCAGCTTCTGGGTCGAGGCGTCGAGGTCCGAACCGAACTGGGCGAACGCCGCCATCTCGCGATACTGGGCGAGCTCGAGCTTGATCGAGCCGGCGACCTTCTTCATCGCCTTGGTCTGCGCGGCCGAGCCGACGCGGCTGACCGAGAGACCGACGTTAATGGCCGGACGGACGCCCTGGTAGAAGAGGTCGGTCTCGAGGAAAATCTGGCCGTCGGTGATCGAGATGACGTTGGTCGGAATGTAGGCCGACACGTCGCCCGCCTGGGTCTCGATGACCGGAAGTGCGGTCAGCGAGCCGTTGCCATTGGCGTCGTTCATCTTGGCGGCGCGCTCGAGCAGCCGGCTGTGAAGATAGAAGACGTCGCCGGGATAGGCTTCGCGGCCCGGCGGACGGCGCAGCAACAGCGACATCTGGCGGTAGGCGACGGCCTGCTTCGAAAGGTCGTCATAGACGATCACGGCGTGCATGCCGTTGTCGCGGAAATATTCGCCCATCGCACAGCCGGTGTAGGGCGCGAGGAACTGGAGCGGGGCCGGCTCCGACGCAGTCGCGGCAACGACGATGGAATATTCCATCGCGCCATTCTCCTCGAGCGCGCGGACGATCTGAGCGACGGTCGAGCGCTTCTGGCCGACCGCGACGTAGATGCAGTAGAGCTTCTCGTTCTCGTTGTCGCCCTGGTGCGCGGCCTTCTGGTTGATGAAGGTGTCGAGCGCGACGGCGGTCTTGCCAGTCTGGCGGTCGCCGATGATCAGCTCGCGCTGGCCGCGGCCGACGGGAACGAGCGCGTCAAGCGCCTTGAGGCCGGTCTGCATCGGCTCGTGCACCGACTTGCGCGGGATGATGCCGGGCGCCTTGACCTCGACGCGGCTGCGCTTCTCGGCGACGATCGGGCCCTTGCCGTCGATCGGGTTGCCGAGCGCGTCGACGACGCGGCCGAGCAGGCCCTTGCCGACGGGGACGTCGACGATGGTGCCGGTGCGCTTGGCGGTCGAGCCTTCGCGGATTTCGGAGTCGGAGCCGAAGATGACGACGCCGACGTTGTCAGCCTCGAGGTTGAGGGCCATGCCCTTCACGCCATTGTCGAACTCGACCATCTCGCCGGCCTGAACATTGTCGAGGCCGTGGATGCGGGCGATGCCGTCACCGACCGACAGCACCTGGCCGACTTCGGAGACCTGCGCGTCGGCGTCGAAATTCGCGATCTGGTCGCGGATGACGCGGGAGATTTCAGCGGCGCGGATGTCCATCGATTAGCCTTTCATCGCCTGGGCGAGGGAGTTGAGTTTGGTGCGGATCGACGCGTCGATCATCTGGCTTCCGAGCCGGACGACGATGCCGCCGAGAATGGAGGGGTCGACGCGGGCGTCGATCCGGATGTCGCGGCCGACGCGGGCTCCGAGCTGAGTGCGGAGCGCAGCGATCTGGTCGTCGGCAAGCGGGCGGGCGCTGGTCACTTCGGCAGAGGTCTCGCCGCGGTGGTCGGCTGCAAGCCGCTCGAAGATGCGGATCACGTCCGCCAGCTGGCGAAGCCGGCCGTTGCTCGCGAGGACGCCGACAAAGCGGGTGGTCAGGGGATCGAGCCCCATCGAGGCCGCCGCGGCCGCAAGGGCCTTGCCGGCCGCGTCGCGGCTGACCAGCGGGCTCGAGACGAGGGCCCGCAGCTCTCGCGATTCCGCCATGTTTGCCTTTAGCCCCTCGAGGCTGCGACCGACCGCGTCGATCTGGCGTTCGTCACGGGCAAGGTCGAACAGCGCCGACGCGTAGCGTCCCGCTAAGCTGGCCCGAATGCCGCCGGAAGTCTCCACGCGCCTAAAGCTCCGTCAAATATATGCAAAGCGGGGCGGTAGCGACCTTACGATCGCTCGCCCCAGCCGGGTTGGCCGGGCCCCTAGCAGGGGGTCCCGGGGGATGCAAGGCGAGTCAGAGATCGAGGCGAAGGAAGCGGGTGAAGTTGCTTTCCGGATAGCCCCCGAAGGAGCCGCATTCGACGAAGCCGGCGCTGTCGTAGAGCGCGTTGGCAGCCGCGAAATCGGCGTTCCGCCCCGTTTCGAGGAGGAGCGCATGATACCCGCGTCGGCGGGCTTCGGCGACGAGGCGTCCGAGCAACTCGCGTCCGAACCCCTGGCCGGCACGACCCGGGTCGACGCGCATGGACTTCACTTCCCCGTTTCCGTCGCCAAGTTCCTTAAGGGCGCCAATGGCGACGAGCGCTCCTTCGTCACGCAGGGCAAAGAAGCTGATCTCGGGGCGGGAGAGGGAATCGGCGGCCATGACGTGGCAGGCATCGGCAGGCGACTGGCCCCGCATGGCGGCGACGTGCAGGTCGAGCAGCGCCCGCACATCTTCGGCGGAGAGCTGGTCGATGTGGATCGAGAGGGTCATGGAGCGTGGCTTCTAGCGGCCCGACACCGACCGGACGAGGTGAAGGTTTGACCGCAAGCTTCGGGATGCGCGGGCATCGCACATCGGGCAGAAGACGGCGATGCACGAACCAACCCCCTTCAGCGACGACCAGGCCTGGGCGGCCTTCGAGGCGCGCGACCGGTCTTTCGATGGCCGCTTCGTCGGGGCGGTGACGACGACAGGCATCTACTGCCGCCCATCCTGTCCTGCGCGCCGGCCGAAGCGCGAGAACATGCTCTTCTTCGCCGAGACGGCCGCTGCGGTCGCGGCCGGCTTTCGCGCGTGCCGCCGTTGCCTTCCCGACGACGTTGCTGCCGACGTTGCCGCGGTCGCCGAAGCGCGGCGCCGGATCGAGGAGACCGGTGGTCCCCTGCCGCTTGCCGGGCTGGGTGCCGCGACCGGATATTCGCCGTCGCATCTGCAGCGAATCTTCACTCGCCAGATCGGGATGTCGCCCGCCGCCTTCGGCCGGGCGGTGCGGCTCGAGCGGGCGCGGGCCTGCCTGGAGCAGGGCGCGAGCGTGACAGAGGCCATCTACGAGGCGGGCTATTCGGGGCCGAGCCGTTTCTACGCCGCGGCCAAGGCGCTCGGCGCTGCCCCATCGGCGATTGTTCGAAAGGGAGCTGGAATGACCATCCACCATGCGGTCGTGGAAACCGCCTTCGGTCCGATGCTCATCGGGGCCACGGCGCGCGGGGTGTGCCATGTCAGCTTCGATCCTGACCTGGAACGCCTTCGGGCAGTCTACTCCGAGGCCGAGTTCATCGAGGATGCGGAAGCTCCGATGGTCCAGGCGGCGGTGGCGGCCATTGCCGATCCGTCGCTTGCGCAAGGTCTCGCGGTCGATGTCCCCGGGACCGCCTTCCAGCAGCGGGTGTGGGCTGAACTGCGCAAGATCCCGCCTGGAGAAACGCGCTCCTATCTCGACATTGCTCGCGCTCTTGGCGACCCCAAAGCCACGAGGGCAGTCGGCACCGCGAACGGCGCGAACCCGATCGCCGTTATCGTTCCGTGTCACCGCGTAATCCGCAACGACGGCGCGCTCGGCGGCTATGCTGGAGGACTGGAGCGCAAGCGCGCGCTGCTCGAGGCGGAACGGCTTGCGTCGGCGGGCGAAACCCGCTTGCTGTAGCGCGGGGACGAAAAGGGGGGGGGGCAAATGACGGACATTGCAGGCAAGCCACGGTGGCGGCGGATCGTCGACTTTCCGCTGGTGACGATGGTCATCGCCGCGGCGACCTTCGTCTTCGCGCAGGTGCTGGCGCAGGTGATCGGTGGGCTGCTGCCGAAGCTCGCGAGCCCGTGGGAGGAGCTGGTCAGCTTCCTCATCGCACTGACACTCGCATTGCTCGCCTACAAGTTCGTCATCGCAAAGATGGGAGAGCGTCCGCGCGACGACCTACCCTGGCGCGGCAGTCTCAAGGGTCTCGGGGCCGGGACCGCCGTCGGCTTCGTCCTGTTCTCGGCGGTGGTTGGAGTCGCCGCGCTGGTCGGCGTCTATTCGATCGCTGGGGATGGCGATCGCATCGGGATCCTCGCATCGCTGATCCTGATCGGCCTCGTTCCCGGTTTCTTCGAAGAAGTGCTGATCCGTGGCATCCTCTTTCGCTGGCTGGAGGAATTCGGCGGATCCTGGTTCGCACTTGTCGCAAGCTCGCTGCTGTTCGGGTTCGCCCATTTCGCAAACCCCAATGCGACGCTGTTCTCGTCGCTGGCGATCGCGGTGGAGGCGGGCATCCTGCTCGGCGGCGCCTACATGCTGACCCGCAGCCTGTGGTTCGCGATCGGCATCCACGCGGCGTGGAATTTCACCCAGGGCGAGATCTTCGACGTGCCCGTCTCGGGTCTCGACCAGCAGGGCCTGGTCACCGCGCGCCTGTCGGGCCCAGAGTGGCTGTCGGGTGGAGCGTTTGGCCTCGAGGCCTCGGTCATCGCAATGCTTCTGGCGACGAGCCTCGGGATCTGGTTCGTCGTCCTTGCCGCCCGCCGCGGCCATCTGGTCCAGCCCTGGTGGGTACGACGCCGCCAAATGCCGCAAGAGGTGGCAACCGGCGGCACGGGGGAGACGTTACCCCCGGTGACTTGACCGACGACCTTCGCCTCCTGCGCCTCGCCAACCGCTCGTTGGGGCGCCTTCCGCCGGTCACGCTCGATCCCGAGCGGATCGAAGCCTATGTGTGCCGGAGACAGGGCCTTTCACGGGTGCCGGGAACGCACTGGCGCCCCGCCTTCGCGGCGCTGTGCGAGAGCCTCCACCATGAGGCGCGGCTGTCTCCGCTCGGCCGGATCATGGCCAATGGCCAGCTGGTCGGCCTGCTCAAGGCGCGCTGCCGGGCCGAGCGCCTGCTCGCCCGCCATCCGGAGATCCACGAGCAGCCGATAGCTGCGCCGATCATCATCATGGGTCCGATGCGGTCGGGCTCGACCCGAGTGCAGCGGCTTCTCGCCTGCGACCCGCGGCTGGCGTGGACGCGGCTCCACGAGACGCTGTTCCCGGTCCCGAGCGGACGGCGCGACCGCAAGCGGATCGCCGCCGCCGCCACGGTCCATGCGATCCTGCGTACGCTCAACCCGGCGGTGCAGCAGCTCCATCCGTCGGGGCCGATGCAGCCCGACGAGGAATTCGGCTACCTCTCCTTCGCCTTCCACAGCGGGCAATTCGCGGTGCAGTGGGACCTGCCGGGCTTTCTTGAGCAGGAAGAAAGCCGCGATCTTCTTCCCGTGGCGGCCGAGCTTCGCACCCTGCTCCGGATCAACGCCTGGGCGCGCGGGGAGAGTGGCCAGCGCCGCTGGGTGCTGAAGTGCCCGGCCTACAGCGGAATGGCCGAAGCGCTGATCGCGACCTTCCCCGATGCGCAGCTCGTCTGCCTCAGCCGCGATCCGCTGAAGGTCGTCGCGTCGAGCGCCAGCCTGGTCCACCAGCAGCGGCGCATCCACAGCGACGCTGCCGACGCGCGAGCGATCGGACCCGAGTGGCTGGAGCGCACCGCGAGGCGTCAGCGCCAGCTCGCCGCCGTCCGCACCCTTCACCCCGAGGTGCCCGCCTTCGACCTTCACTACGACACGATGACCGCCGACTGGCGCGGCGCCATGCACCGGCTCTACCGCTTCCTCGGCCTTTCGCTCACCGGCGAGGTGATGGCGGCGATGGAGCGCTACATCTCAGGCGCGAAAGAGCATCGCGGTCACCGCTACGCTCTCGCGGATTATGGCCTCGATCCGGCCATGGTCGAGGCGGCCTTCGCTCAGCCGGAGCGGCCGCTCTTTCCTGTCTCCTCCCCGCCGCTCGCCGTCGCTGCGGAATAGGCCCGCGCCCAGCCCGGCGCCGCGCCTTCGAGCGAGTCGAGAAAGCGCCGGGCCTGGGCGCGGATTTCGGACTTCGTGCTGTCCCCGAAGCGGTTCCAGGTCGCGTAAGGCTGCCACATCCGGCGATTGCCGCGCAGCTTGGCCTCGTTGCGGTCGAGGAAGTCCCAGTAGAGCGCATTGAACGGGCAGGCGTCCTCGCCGACGCGCTTCTTCACGTCGAAGCGGCAGCCTTTGCAGTAGTTGCTCATCTTGTTGATGTAGGCGCCCGAACCCGCATAGGGCTTGGTGCCGAGGCGTCCGCCGTCGGCGAACTGGCTCATTCCGAGCACATTGGGATGCTCGACCCACTCATAGGCGTCGGCGTAGACGACGAGGTACCAGTCGGCGACCTGAGCCGGGTCGATCCCCGCCAGCATCGCGAAATTGCCGAGCACCATCAGCCGCTGGATGTGGTGGGCATAGGCATTGTCGCGGGTGTTGCGGACGCTGTCGGCGCAGCAGGCCATGTCGGTCGTGCCGGTCCAGTAGAAGTCGGGCAGATCGCGGCGGTTGCCGAAGAAGTTGACCTCGGACAGGCCGGGCATCTCGAGCCAGTACATGCCGCGAATATATTCGCGCCAGCCGATCATCTGGCGGATAAAGCCCTCGACGGCGTTGAGCGGCGCCTCGCCGCGGTGGTACGCGGCCTCGGCGGCCTCGCACACTTCGATCGGGGTTAGCAGGCCGCAGTTGAGGCTGGTCGACAGCCGCGAATGATAGAGGAAGTCGGCGCCTTCGAGCATCGCATCCTGGTAGGTGCCGAAGCGCGGAAGCCGTTCCTCGACGAAGTCGGCGAGGAGCGCGCGCGCCTGTTCCGCGGTGACCGGGAGGGCGAAGCTGTCGAGCGTTCCGAAATGGTGCCGGAAGCGCCCCTCCACCAGCGCGATGACCTCGCGGGTGGTCTCGTCCGGAGCGAAGCGCCTGGGTTCGCGCAAGGGGCGTTGGCGGGGCGGGGGCGCGCGATTGTCCTTGTCGAAGTTCCACTGCCCGCCGACCGGCGTATCGTCGGACTCCATCAGCAGCCCGGTGCGGCGGCGCTGCTGGCGATAGAAGCTCTCCATCACCAGCTCGCGCCGCGACGCCGCCCAGGCAAAGAAGTCGGGTAGGGGGCATATGAAGCGGTCGTCCGAAAGGATCTCGACCGGCACCCCGAAGCGGTCGCGCCAGCCGCCGATCGCCTGCTGGACGCGCCACTCGCCCGCCTCGACGATCCGGATGCTGCTGCCTTCGTTGCGCCCGATGCAGCGCTCGACCTCGCCGGTGAAGGAGCCGCTGTTGTCGGGATCGTCAAGCCGCACATAGTCGACCTGCCAGCCCGCACCGCGAAGCTCCTCGGCAAAATGCCGCATGGCGGAAAGGATGAGGACGATCTTGGCCTTGTGGTGGCGGACGTAGGTCGTCTCCTCGGCCACCTCCATCATCAGCACCACGCTCGAGGCCAGGTCGCTCCCGCGAAGCGAGGCGAGGCCATGGCTCAGCTGGTCGCCGAGGATCGGGATGATGGTGGTCATGCGGCCCCGGCGGTTAACGTGATCTGGCGGCGACGCCACACCGCCATGAGGCCAGCGGTTCGCCGTAAACAGCGGTTAACGTCAGTGGCTTGTTCATTTTCGCTCGGCACATTCAGCGTGTCATGCGTCGCATCGTTCCCTTGCTCGCCCTTCTTCTCGCCGCCAGCCCGGCCGCCGCCCAGAATTGGTCGGCCGAGCTGCTTCGGCTGCACAATGCCGAGCGCGCCCGGTGGAACGTCGCGCCGATGGCGTGGGACCTCGGTCTCGCGCTTGCCGCCGACCGCTGGGCCGCCGAGCTCGCGCGGACCGACCGTTGGGGCCACAGCCCGCGGCAGATCCGAGCCGGGCAGGGCGAAAATCTGTGGATGGGCAGCGTCAACGCCTATCCGGTCAACGCGATGGTCGGGGCG
Organism: Sphingomonas swuensis; assembly: GCF_039538045.1. Taxonomy (NCBI): domain Bacteria; kingdom Pseudomonadati; phylum Pseudomonadota; class Alphaproteobacteria; order Sphingomonadales; family Sphingomonadaceae; genus Sphingomonas; species Sphingomonas swuensis. The sequence goes on from NZ_BAABBQ010000001.1 coordinate 1,221,530, forward strand.
TGGCTGAACGAGGGCCGCTGGTTCCGGCCGGGCGTGTTCCCGGCGGTGAGCCGCACCGGCAACTGGAGCGACGTCGGCCACTACAGCCAGATCGTCTCCCGGCGGAGCGAGCGGGTGGGCTGCGCCATCCGCTCGAACCGCCGCTGGAGCTATCTCGTCTGCCGCTACTCGCCCTCGGGCAATGTCGACGGGCGCTACCTGCCTTAAGCGCGCTTGGCGGCTTCTTCCTTCGCCTTCTTTTCCTCGGCCTCGATCATCGCCAGCGCGGCCTTGCCGTCGCGGGCGCGGATCAGCGCCATCACCTCGGCCAGCTTGGTCTGCTGGCTCGGTCCGAGGTGGGGATTGAAGGCAATCGCGGCGAACATCGGCTCGGCCTCGGCGACCTTGTTGTCCTGCAGCAGCTGGCGGACGGCGGCGAGGCGCAGCCCCATGTCCTGCGGGGCAAGAGCCTGGGCGTAGTAGAGGCCTTCCTTGGCCGATGCGGTCGGCGCCTGCCCGCTGTCGGCGAAGGTCTGGTAGAAAAGGTAGAGGGGCTCGGCGTTTTCGGTATCTGCCCGGTTCGCGCGGATGAACCAGCGACGGACTTCCGCCCAGTCGGCCGACGCGCCCTTCTCCTTCGCCATCGCAGCCAGCGTCCGACCCTTGTAGATCATCGCCTGGACATTGTTGGGATCGGCGGCGAGCGCGCGGTCCGCTGCGGCCAGTGCCGCCGGATAGTTCTTCGCGTCGAACTCGGCTTCGGCGACGATGCCCTGCACGAGTGGATCGCCGGGGTAGCGCTGGCCGATCGCGCGGGCACTGCTTGCCACACCCGGCGCGCTGCTCTTGTCGACGCCTCGCTCGGAGCGCATCCGGACCGCCATGATCGCGGCCTGACCCTCGCTCACCGGACGGACCGTGACCTCGGGCTTGGGCCCGGGAGGGACGTTCAACCCGTTGAACTTGCCTCGGGCATATTTCTCCAGCTCCGCCTCGAGCTTCTTGAGATCGCCAAAGGCGCCGTTGGCCGCCGCAAGCGGCTTTTCGCCGCGTCCCAGTGCCGTCGTGTAGCGCGTCAACTGGCCGGCCCGCGCCTTGTCGAAGGCAAGATAGTGGGTGAGGAGCCAGCCCTTGCCGTAGACCGACTCCCGCTCGATCGCGTTTTTCGGAGTTTGCCCCGTCAACAGCTGCTCGGTGGTGAATCCGACGTCTTCCAGCACCATGTAGCCGCGCACCTGCGGCGGCGCCCCGATCCGGACCGTCCCGTCCTCGTCCACTCCGGCCGTTCCGAAGAACTCGGCAATGCCCTCGACCATCCAGGACGCGAGCGGCGACTTCTGATCGCTCAGCTGGAGATGGTGCATATACTCATGCTGGAAGACGTGGTCGGCATCGATCTCGACGCGGGTACGAGCACCGATCCGGCTCGGGACGAAGGCAACCGACCCTTCCGCACGCCCCAGGTAGAAGCCGAGCACGTTGCTCCCCGAGAAGCTGTGCAGCCGCTGCACCGCCGCCACGTTGGGAAGCACGAAGATGGTGACCTTGCCTCCGTCGCTGAGCGCGGGATCGTCCATCCCGCGGACAGTGCGGACGGCGCGGTCGTAGCGCTCGAGCCGCTCGGCGTAGGCGCGCAGGTCCTCGGTCTTCTGCTCGGAATAGATGATGAAATGCTTGGTCCGGGCTTCCTGCCAGGCTGCTGCCGCTGGAGAAGTGCCGAGAAGCAGGACCGAGGCGAGAAGGAAGCGACGCATGGAATCAGGACCCCCCAAGTTCAACCTCCTGATTAAAGGAAAGAATAGGGGTCCACGTCAACCGAAACTCTAACCTTGCCGCTCCACTCGGTTGCGCCAAGCCAATCGCGGATGACGTCCTGCACGTCGAGGCTCCGGCGGGCGTGCACCAGCAGCCGGAAGCGGTGCCGTCCGCGGAGCATGGCGAGCGGCGCGGGAGCGGGTCCGTAGACCTCCATTCCCTCGACCCGCGGCGCCGAGCGGCCAATGCGCCGGGCGACCGCCTCGGCCTCTTCCTTGTCCTCGGCGCTGACCACGATCGCGGCGAGCCGACCGAATGGCGGCATCGCGGCTTCCTGGCGCGCTTGAGTCTCGGTGGTGACAAATCGCTCGGTGTCGCCGCTGACGAGCGCGGCGATGACCGGCGCGTTGGGCAGGTGGGTCTGGACGAACACCCGCCCGGGCTTGTCGCCGCGGCCCGCCCGGCCGGCGACCTGCGCGATCTGCTGGAAGGTCCGTTCGGCCGCGCGGAGGTCGCCCCCGGACAGTCCGAGGTCGGCGTCGATCACCCCGACAAGCGTGAGGTTGGGAAAGTGGTAGCCCTTGGTGACGAGCTGGGTCCCGACCACGATGTCGATCTCGCCCGCTTCCATTTGGCGCACGAACTCGGCGGCGCGGGCAGGAGACCAGATGGTGTCGGATGTGACGATCGCGGTGCGGGCGTCGGGCATCAAAGCCTGCACCTCGTCGGCGATCCGCTCGACTCCGGGACCGCAGGCGACCAGCGTGTCCGCCTCGCCGCATTCCGGGCAGGCCTTGGGCGGCGCCATGACATGGCCGCAATGGTGGCAGGCGAGACGGTGGAGAAGCCGGTGCTCCACCATCCAGGCGGTGCAATTGGGGCACTGGAAACGATGCCCGCAAGTCCGACACAGCGTCAGCGGGGCGAAGCCGCGGCGATTGAGGAACAGCAGGCTCTGCTCGCCCGCCGCGAGATTGGCCTCGAGCTCCTCGACCAGTCGCGGCGCGATCCAGCGCCCGCGCGGCGGCGGATCGGCGGTGAGATCGAGCGCGGTCAGACTGGGAAGCTGTGCCCCGGCGTGGCGCTCGCGCAGGCGAAGCTCGCGGTAGCGCCCGCTCTCGACCATGTGGCGGGTCTCGATCGCCGGGGTCGCCGAGGAAAGGATCACCGGAATGTCCTCGAACTTGGCGCGCATCACCGCCACGTCCCGCGCGTGATATTGCACGCCTTCTTCCTGCTTGAAGCTCGGCTCGTGCGCCTCGTCGACCACGATCAGCCCGAGCCTCGCATAAGGGAGGAAGAGCGCCGAGCGGGCGCCGACCACCACCTTCGCCTCGCCGCTGGCGATTCCGCGCCACGCCCGCCGTCGCTGCGAGGAGCGGAGGTCCGAATGCCAAGCCACCGGTGCGCAGCCGAACCGCGCGGCGAAGCGCTTGAGGAACGGCTCGGTCAGCGCGATCTCGGGCAGGAGTACGAGCACCTGGAGATCCTTGAGGAGCGCTTCGGCGACCGCCTCGAAATAGACCTCGGTCTTGCCCGATCCCGTCACCCCGTCGAGCAGCACCGGATCGAAGCCGTTGCCGACGCTGGCGGCGAGGCTGTCGGCGGCGGCCTGCTGATCCTCGCTGAGCGTGGGCGGCGCGAAGGCGGGGTCGGGGCAGGCGAGGGCGCTGTCCGCCTCGACCTGGATCCGCTCGAGTGCGCCCGCCGCGACGAGCCCGCGGAGCACCGCGTCGCTGACCTCGGCGTGCGCGGCAAGCTCACGGATGGTGCCCTGCCGCCCCTCGAGCCGCTCGAGCGCCTGAAGCCGCTGCGGAGTGAGCCTCTCGGGGCGGGCGCCGGTCGGCCGATATTCGGTGAGCTGCCGCGAGCCCTCGAGCGCCGAGGAGGAGGGAAGCACCATCCGCAGCACCGACGCCAGGGGGCTGAGGTAATAGTCGGCGGTCCACTCGCACAATCGGCGCAAGGCGGCCGGCACCGGCGGCACGTCGATCAGCCCGGCCAGCGGCCGCAGGCGGTTGTCTCCGACTTCCTCGCTCGGCAGCCGCTCGGCCTCCCAAGCGACCCCGACCAGCTGGCGTGGCCCGAGCGGTGCGATCACGACGCTTCCGGGCTCGACCTCCATGCCATCGGGAATGCGATAGTCGAGCGGGCCGAGCGCGGCATTGAGGGTGACGACACGGGCGCGGGGCAGGGGCACGGTCGCGCTCTAGGCGAAAGGACCGTCTGGAACCAAGGCCTTGCAATGGCTATCTAGCAGTCATGTACACGACCGATCTCAGCAAGCCCGGGGCCAAGGTCCAGCCGATCGCCACTCAGGAGGATCCCGAACTGCTCGCGGCGTTCGAGGCGCGGGTCGCGGCGGACGAGTTCATCGAGCCCAAGGACTGGATGCCCGAAGCCTATCGCCGGACGCTCACCCGGCAGATCAGCCAGCATGCGCACAGCGAGATCGTCGGGATGCTGCCCGAGGGAAACTGGATCAGCCGCGCGCCCTCGCTCCGGCGCAAGGCCATCCTGCTCGCCAAGGTGCAGGACGAGGCTGGCCACGGCCTCTACCTCTACTGCGCCGCCGAGACGCTCGGTACCAGTCGCGAGGAGATGATCGAGGCGCTCCACTCGGGCAAGGCCAAGTACAGCACCATCTTCAATTACCCGACGCTGACCTGGGCCGATATCGGCGCGATCGGCTGGCTGGTCGACGGCGCGGCGATCATGAACCAGGTCCCGCTGCAGCGGACCAGCTACGGCCCCTATGCCCGGGCGATGGTCCGGGTCTGCAAGGAAGAGAGCTTCCACCAGCGCCAGGGCTACGAGATCATGATGCATCTCGCGCAAGGCACCGAGGCTCAGAAGCGCATGGCGCAGGACGCGCTTAACCGCTGGTGGTGGCCGAGCCTGATGATGTTTGGCCCGCCCGACGACAATTCGCCCAACACCGCGCAGAGCATGCGCTGGCGGATCAAGCGCGATACTAATGACGACCTGCGCCAGAAGTTTGTCGACATCACCGTGCCCCAGGCGGAGTTCATAGGCCTGACCGTGCCGGACTCCGACCTCAAGTGGAACGAGGAGAAGGGCGGCTACGACTTCGGCGCGGTCGACTGGGACGAGTTCTACGCCGTGGTGAAGGGCGAGGGTCCGGTGGCCAAGGAGCGGATGACCGCACGCCGCGACGCCTGGGAGAAGAATGCCTGGGTGCGCGAGGCGGCGCAGGCGCACGAAGCGAAGAAGCGGGCCGCCAAGGCCGCGGCTTGACCAAGTCCGTCGTCCCCGCGAAGGCTGGGATCTCAGGCACCGCGCCTGAACGACGGAGGTTCTTTTGTCCGACTGGCCGCTCTGGGAAGTGTTCGTCCGCACCAAGGGCGGACTGGCGCATCGTCACTTCGGAAGTGTCCACGCGCCCGACGCCGAACTGGCGCTGCGTCACGCCCGCGACACTTACACCCGCCGGCAGGAAGGCGTCAGCCTGTGGGTGGTGAAGTCGAGCGACATCGTCGCCTCTGACCCGGCGCAGGCCGGCGAGCTGTTCGAGCCCGCCGCCGACAAGGTCTACCGGCATCCGACCTTCTACGACATTCCCGACGTGGTGAAGCACATCTGATGCCCAGCCTTCCGCCGATCCGTCCCGAGGACGAGGCCGTCGCCGAGCGGATCCGCCCAGCCGGTGCCTTCGACGCCCCTGCCGACGTCCACGATCCCGTCCGTGCCGGCTACCTCCTTCGGCTCGGCGACGATTCGTTGATCCTCGGCCAGCGCCTCGGCGAATGGTGCGGCCATGCCCCTTCAGTCGAGGTCGACCTCAGCCTTGCCAATCTCGCGCTCGACCTGATCGGACAGGCGACCCTGCTGCTCGGTGCGGCCGGCGACGCCGACGAGCTCGCCTTCAAGCGCGACGTGCTCGACTATCGCAACTGCCTGCTGGTCGAGCAGCCCAATGGCGACTTCGCCCGCACCATGGTTCGCCAGCTCCTCTTCTCGACCTGGCAGCAGATGCTCTACCAGCGGCTCGAGGGCAGCAGCGACCAGGCCGTCCGCGAGGTCGCCGCCAAGGCGGTCAAGGAAGTCACCTATCATCGCGAGCTCGCCGCCGACTGGGTCGTCCGCCTCGGCGACGGGACCGAGGAGAGCGCCCGCCGGACGCAGGACGGGCTCGACTGGTGCTGGCGCTTCGTCCCCGAATTGTTCGAAGTTGACGAGGAGCTGCAGTCGGCCATCGCCTGCGGAATCGCGGTCGACCCGCGCCACTTCGAGGCCGACTACCGAAGCGCGATCGCCGCGGTGCTCGGCGAAGCGCGTCTGCCGGTGCCTGCCGACCAGCGGCCGATCCTCGGCGGCCGTCGAGGCCACCACAGCGAGCATCTCGGCCATCTGCTCGCGGTCATGCAATATCTGCCGCGCACCTACCCGGACGCCGCCTGGTGAGCGAAAAGCATTTCCACAGCCTCGAGGTAGCGGAGATCGTCGAGGAAACGGCCGAGGCGCGCTCGCTCCGCTTCGCCATTCCGCCCGAGCTCGCGGATGTCTTCCGCTATCGCGCCGGCCAGCATCTGACGCTGCGCGCGGAGATCGGCGGCGAGGAAGTCCGCCGCAATTACTCGCTGTGCACCGCGCCGGCGGACGGTGCGCTCAAGGTCACGGTCAAGCAGATCGCGGGCGGCGCCTTCTCCAATTGGGTCGCGCGCGCGCTTCGTCCCGGCGACCGCCTCGACGTCATGCCCCCGCACGGCTCCTTCACTTATCCCTTCGAGGCGGGCCAGCGGCGCCACTTCGTCGCCTTCGCCGGCGGCTCGGGCATCACTCCGATCATGAGCCTCGCGCGGACCGCGCTGAGCGAGGAGCCGGATAGCCGCTTCACCCTTTTCTACGGCAACCGAGATGCCAGCAGCATCATCTTCCTCGACGCGCTGGCCGAGCTCAAGGACCGCTTCCTCGGCCGGTTCGAGCTGTTCCACCTGCTCTCGGACGAGGATGGCGATGTCGAGCTGCTGAACGGCATGCTCAACCGCGACACCTGCGTGCAGCTGCTGGAATCCTTCGTGCCACGAGCGGACGAGGTCGCCGCCTTCTTCATCTGCGGACCGGGACCGATGATGGACTCGGCAGAGGCGGCGCTGCTCGAGCGCGGAGTCGCGCCCGAGCGGATCCTGATCGAGCGCTTCACCGCCGGTCGGCCCTCGGCGGCGCTGGCGGCGGAGATGGCCGAACTGCAGCAGCAGGCGGCGGGCCAGCAGATCAGCGTCACCATTGATGGGCGCACCCGGCGGATCGCCTTCGACGGCACCAACATCCTCGATGCCGCACGCGCGTCGGGGCTTCCGGCACCGTTCGCCTGCAAGGCCGGTGTCTGTGCCACCTGTCGCGCGCGGGTCACCGCCGGCGAGGTCTCGATGGCGGCGCGCTACGGGCTAAGCGACGAGGAGATCGCGGCCGGCTACGTCCTCACCTGCCAGGCCGTGCCCAAGGGCGAAGGCGTGGCGGTGGATTACGACGCCTAAGGTCGCTAGAGCCGCGCTCATGCTGACCCAGCCTGCGCCCAAGGGCATTGCCGACCTCGACCCCGTCGTCAGCGATTCGCTGCTCGCACTGATCGCGCTGATCGCGGCCGATCCGCGCGACAACAAGATCGACGTGGGGGTCGGCGTATTCCGCGACGGGGAGGGGCGCACCCCCATTCCGGCGAGCGTCAAGGAAGCCGAACGGCGGCTCGTCGAGAGCCAGGAGACCAAGGCCTATCTCGGCGGCTGGGGCGACCGCGGCTTTACCGCGGCGCTGCGCCCGATCGTACTCGGACCGCACGCCGGAGACGAGCGGATCGAGGGCGTCCAGACCCCCGGCGGCTGCGGTGCGCTGTTCCTCGCGGCAAGGTTGATCAAGCTCGCCAAGCCCGAGGCCAAGGTGCTGGTGGGCACGCCGACCTGGCCCAATCATCCGCCGGTGCTCAAGGGCGCCGGGCTCGAGATCGTCGAATATCGCCATTACGACTTTGCGACCCGGATGGTCGACTTCGGCGCGCTCCGCGAGGCAGCAACGAAGGCGACGCCCGGTGACGTGCTGCTGCTTCATGGCTGCTGCCACAATCCGACCGGGGGCGACTTCAGCGAAGCCGAGTGGCGCGAGATCGCGGCAATCGCGAAGGAACGCCGACTCACGCCGCTGATCGATATCGCCTACCAGGGTTTCGGCCGCGGCTTCGAGGAGGACGGCTACGGCGTCCGGGTCATGCTCGACGCCTGCGAGGAAGTGCTGATCGCGCAGAGCTGCGACAAGAATTTCGGCGTCTATCGCGACCGCGTTGGAAGCTTCTGGCTCAAGACCCGCGACAAGGCGGCGACCGCCAACGCGATGGCGCATGTCCTCCAGATCGCGCGCGAGGCCTGGTCGATGCCGCCCGACCATGGCGCGGCGGCGGCCCGGATCGTGCTCGAGGACGCGGGGCTTCGTTCGCAGTGGCAGGGCGAGGTGGCGGCGATGCGCGACCGGATCAACACCGTCCGCCGGCGGATCGCCGACAGCGACCAGCGGCTCGGCTACATCGCCAACGAATATGGCATGTTCTCGATGATGCCGCTCAGCCCCGATCAGGTCCGCGCGCTGCGCGAGCGCCATGCGGTCTACATGGCCGACAGCGGCCGCTTCAACGTCGTCGGGATCGCCGACCGCGACATCGACCGCTTCTGCGCCGCGGTGATCGAGGCGATGGACGAAGTTCCCGTCCATGGCTGACGCCGACCCTGCCTTTACCGGCACCGAGACCGACTGGCGCGAGGTTGCCCGGCTGGTCCTCACCAGCCGCGAGATGGACCGCCTCGAGGAAGAAGAGCTCGTCCCGGCTCGCCAGGTGCTCTACCAGTTCAGTGCCCGCGGCCACGACATGGCGCAGGTGCTGCTCGGGCTGAAGCTGAGGGATGGCGACGCGGCCTGCGGCTATTACCGGAGCCGTCCGCTCTTGCTCGCGCTCGGCGTTCCACTGGCCGACGCGCTCGGTTCGGGCATGGGGCGGAGCGGAGGCTATTCGGGCGGCCGCGACATCGGGGTAGTCTTCAACTATCCCAATCCGGGCGGCGCACACGCGCTTCCGATGAGCGGCGGCGTCGGCGCGCAATATACGCCGGCTGCCGGCTGGGCGCAGGCGATCCGCTACAAGGCCGAGGTGCTGAAGGAGCAGGCGAGCGGCAATCTCTCGCTGGTGCTCGGCGGCGACGCGAGCTGCGCGACGGGCGGCTTCTGGTCGGCCCTGACCATCGCGACCACGCAGAAACTGCCAATGCTCTTCTACGTCGAGGATAATGGCTACGGCATCTCGGTGCCCTCGACCTACCAGACCCCGGGCCAGGACATCGCCGCAAACCTCGCTTCCTTCCAGGGGCTGGCGATCTTCAACGGTGACGGGACCCAGCCGGTCGAGGCGGCGCGGCTGATCGACCAGGCGGTCCAGCACGTGCGCTCTGGCGCCGGGCCGGCGCTGCTGCGGCTCACCGTGCCGCGGCTCGAGGGCCATAGCTACCAGGACACGCAGACCTACAAGAGCGAAGACGTGATCGCCGCCGAATGGGCCCGCGATCCGCTTCCGAGGCTGAAGGTGCATTGCGCCGGCCGGCAGATCGGCGAGGGCGCGTGGAGCGAACTCGAGCAGCAGGTCGCGTGGGAAGTCGGGCGCGCCCGAGAGGAGGCCGAGGCTCGACCGGTGCTCGACGTGGCCAATGTCGCCGACGACGTCTTCTTCTCGGGTCGTCACTCGGCCGTCGGTGGCCAGGCCGGGCTTGGGCTCGAGCGCACGCACGACGAGCCGCGCCCCGACGGCCAGCGGATCAACATGGTCACCGCCATTCGCCGCGTGCTCGACCAGGAGCTGGCCGCAAACCCGCGCATGTGCGTGTTTGGCGAGGACGTCGGCCCCAAGGGCGGGGTTCATGCCGTGACCCTCGGGCTGCAGGACAAGTTCGGCCACGCCCGCGTGTTCGACACCAGTCTCAACGAGGAGGGCATCGTCGGCCGTGCGGTCGGGATGGCGCTCGCCGGGCTGCTTCCCGTGCCCGAAATTCAGTTCCGCAAATATGCCGAGCCGGCGACCGAGCAGATCAACGACTGCGGGACGATGCGCTGGCGCACCGCCAATCGCTTCGCCGCGCCGATGGTGCTCCGCGTGCCCGGCGGCTTCTTCAAGTGCGGCGATCCGTGGCACAGCCAGACCAATGAGGTGCAGTTCGTCCACAATCCGGGCTGGATGGTGGCGGTGCCGAGCAATGCCGAGGATGCGGTCGGACTCTTGCGGATGAGCCTGCGCGGCAACGACCCCGTCCTCTTCTTCGAGCATCGCGCGATGCTCGACGACAGCTGGGCCCGGCGTCCGTGGCCGGGTGACGACTATGTGCTTCCCTTCGGCCGGGCGAAGAAGACCCGCGAAGGCGACCGGATCACCATCGTCACTTGGGGCGCGATGGTCCCGCGCTGCGAAGCCGCGGCCGAGGGCGTCAGCGCCGACGTGCTCGACCTTCGCACGCTGATGCCGTGGGATCGCGAGGCGGTGCTCGAAAGCGTCCGGCGGACGCGCCGTTGCCTCATCGTCCACGAGGACCTGCGTACCGGCGGGTTCGGGGCGGAGATCGCGGCGGTGGTCGCGGACGAGGCCTTCCTCGACCTCGATGCGCCGGTCGCGCGCGTGACCATGCCCGACATCCCGAGCCCGCATCATCCCTCGCTGCTCGAGGCGGCGGTCCCGAGCGTCGCCCGAATCCGGGCCGAGATCGACCGACTGGTGGGGTTCTGACGTGATCGATGTCCGCGTTCCCGACGAGCAGGAAGGCACCAAGGCGGTGGTCCGCGCCTGGCTGAAGAAGCCGGGCGAGGCAGTCGCGCTCAACGATCCCCTGGTCGAGCTCGAGACCGACAAGGTCACGCAGGAAGTGCCTTCGCCCGCGGCGGGGGTACTCGCCGAAATCCTGCTCGACACCGATGCCGAGGCGGTGCCTGGCGCGCTGCTCGGCCGGATCGACGCGGAGGCGAGCGGCTCTCCTGCTCAGGACGGATCCGAAGTCCCCTTGCCAGCGCGGGAGAAAGCAGAAGATGCTGGGCCGCGGCTTTCACCGGGGAACGGAGAGGCGGAAAGCCGCCTCTCGCCATCGGTCCGCCGGGCGCTCCTCCAGCACGACATCGATCCGTCGCGCCTCACCGGCACCGGCCGAAATGGGCGGATCACCCGCGAGGACGTCGACCGCGCGGTCGAGGGGGCGACGGTCAGCCATGTCGATGGCGGCGAGAAGCCGATCGCCCAGCCGCGCGTCGCGGAGGCGAACTGGCAGGATATTCCGCACGACCGAATGCGGCGTGCGATCGCCGAGAACATGGTGCGCGCCGTCAGCGACGCGCCGCATGTCACGGCCCTTTTTGAAGCCGACTTCAGCGCCATCACCGCGCACAAGAAGGCGCTTGCGGCGCGGGGTCGCAAGCTCAGCTACACGGCCTACTTCCTCAAGGCCGCCGCAGAGGCGATGGCGGTCGCCCCTGCCATCAACGGGCGCTGGGCCGAGGACCGGATCGTGGTTGCGCCCTCGGTCGATATCGGGGTTGGCACCGCGCTTGGCGAGAAGGGGCTGGTCGTTCCGGTCGTTCGCGACTGCGCCAACCTGTCGGTCGAGGAGATCGGCGCCCGGCTCGACGACCTCACTGCCAGGGCACGGTCGGGCAAGCTCGAGCGAGCCGACGTTGCTGGCGGAAGCTTCACCATCTCCAACCATGGCGTGTCGGGCTCTTTGCTGGCGGCTCCGATCATCCTCCACGGCGGCCAGGCCGCGATTCTCGGAATTGGCAAGCTGCAGAAAAGGGTGGTGGTGCGCGACACCGAGGCGGGAGACGTGATCGCCATCCGCCCGATGGCCTATGTCACCCTGACGATCGACCATCGCGTGGTCGACGGTCATCAGACCAACGCCTGGCTGAGTCGCTTCGTCGACTTGCTCGAAGGCTGGCCCGCGCCGCCCGCGTAACAACCGGAACGCCTCAGTGTCCGACCCGTTGGCGGGTCAGGACAGGAGGCACCATTGGTCCAGGATACACACGATCACGACAAGGTCGACCGGGAGGTCGAACGGCTCAACCGGCAAGCCGTCGCGGATGCCGAGGCGAAGCGCCCAAGTCCGGCAGGCAAGCGCAAGCTGCCCGAGGTCGACGAGGACGAGCGGGTCCGCATTCGCGGCGCGGCCGAGAAGCGCCGCGACGGCAAGTCCGGCAGGAACAGTGATGCGGGCACCTCGAACCGAGCGCTGATCGGTCTTGGCCTCGGCCTTGCGACTGCCGGTGCCGCGGCCTTCTTCTTCGCCCGTGCGCGGTCCGAGGACGAGGATCACGGTCCGACGATCAGCGACGCACCCGACCATGTGCTGCGCGGCCGCGCCCTTCGCGAGGCCCGCAACCAGGAAGGCGGACGGGCGCTCGTCGGGCGCACCGTCACCATCGCCAAGCCGGCGAGCGAGCTTTACGCCTTCTGGCGCGCGTTCGAGCGTTTCCCCGAGTTCATGGACAATGTCCGCGAGATCCGCCGGGTCGACGAGAAGAGCTCGGAGTGGATCATCGAGGCCCCGATGGGCGCGACGGTGAGCGTCCGGACCCGGATCGTCGAGGACGTTCCGAACAAGACGATCGCCTGGGTAAGCGAGCCCGACAGCCAGATCGAGCATGAAGGCCGGGTCGAGTTCGCCGACGCGCCTCCGGGCCGCGGCACCTATGTCCGGCTGCTGCTCCGCTACACGTTCCCGGCAGGCGAGATCGGGCGGCTGTTCGCCAAGCTCCTGCAGCGCGAGCCCAACGTCCAGGCGCGACGCGATCTTCGCCGGTTCAAGCAGCTCATGGAAACCGGCGAAGTGCCGGTCAATTCGTCCCCGTCGGCCCGCAAGAGCGAGAGCCCGACGCAGCCGCACATCTAGGAGATACTCCCATGAAGGCTCTCACCTGGCACGGCCGCCACGACGTGCGCGTCGACAACGTGCCCGACCCCGAGATCGTCAATCCGCGCGACGCGATCCTCAAGGTCACCTCGACCGCAATCTGCGGCTCGGACCTCCACCTCTACGACGGCTATATCCCGACGCTCCGCGCCGGTGACGTGCTCGGCCACGAATTCATGGGCGAAGTGATCGAGGTCGGCGCCAAGTCGACCCTCAAGAAGGGCCAGCGCGTGGTGGTGCCCTTCACCATCAGCTGCGGCTCCTGCTTCTTCTGCGACAAGCAGCAGTTCTCCGCCTGCGACAACAGCAACCCCGCCGAGACCTCGGACGCATCCGAGGCCCTGATGGGGCACGCGATGGGTGCCGCCTTCGGCTATGCTCACCTGACCGGCGGCTATGCTGGCGGCCAGGCGGAATATGTCCGGGTGCCGTTCAGCGATGTCGGCCCGATCGTGGTCCCCGATCATCTCGACGACGACAAGGTGCTGTTCCTGTCCGACATTCTGCCGACCGGCTGGCACGCGGCGGTCAACGCCGACATCGAGCCGGGCGACACGGTCGCTGTCTGGGGCTGCGGGCCGGTGGGCCTGTTCGCCATCCAGAGCGCCTTTAAGCTCGGCGCGCACCGGGTCATCGCGATCGACCACTATCCATCGCGACTGGCCCTGGCCAAGAAGATGGGCGCCGACATCCTCGACTATCGCGAAGTCGAAGTGCTCGAGGCGTTGAAGGAGATGACCGGCGGTATCGGTCCGGATGCGGTCATCGACTGCGTCGGCATGGAGAGCCACGGGCTGGCGATCGACAACATCGCCGACACGGTGAAGGCGCATCTGATGCTCGGCACCGAGCGTCCGCATGCGCTGCGTCAGATGATCATCGCCTGCCGCAAGGGCGGGCGCGTCTCGATCCCCGGCGTCTATGGCGGCTTCGCCGACAAGTTCCCGCTTGGACAGCTGATGGAGAAGGGGCTGACCATCAAGTCGGGCCAGACCCCGGTCCAGAAGTATACCAAGGACCTGCTCAAGCTGATCGAGGAAGGTGAGCTCGACACCACCTTCATGATCTCGCACCGCGAGCCGCTCACCCAGGCCGCCGACCTCTACCAGAAGTGGCACGACGAGCAGGACACCTACACCAAGATCGTGCTCAAGCCCGGCATGGACCAGACCGCCAAGGTCGATCTGGCCGCCGCGCGAGCCGTCGAGCCAGCGTAAAAGGACAATCATGGCCAACAAACTTGCTGTCATCACCGGAGCCTCGAGCGGCATCGGTCTCGAAATCGCGCGCCTCGCCTCGGCCGAGGGCTATGACCTCATCGTTGCCTCGGACACGCCGCAGGTCGATGCGTCGGCCGGACTCGACGGCGACGTCTCGACCATCGAGGCCGACCTCGCGACCGAGCAGGGCGTGCGCCAGCTGCTCACCCAGATCGGCGACCGCGAGGTCGACGTGCTGGTCGCCAATGCCGGCCACGGGCTGGGCGACGGCTTCCTTGAGCAGAGCGTCGCCGAGTGGCGCCACGTCATCGACACCAACATCACCGGGACCCTGCTGCTGATCCAGCCGCTCGCCCGCAAGATGGTTCGGCGCGGTGAGGGGCGGATCCTCATCACGGGCTCGATCGCCGGGCACATTCCTGCCGCCTTCCAGGCGGTGTACCACGCCAGCAAGGCGTTCGTGGACAGCTTCGCCGCGGCGCTCGGCAACGAGCTCAAGGACACGGGCGTCACCGTCACCTGCCTCAAGCCGGGCGCGACCGAGACCGAATTCTTCTCGCGCGCGGGCATGGAGGACACCAAGGTCGGACAGTCCAAGAAGGACGACCCCGCCGATGTCGCCAAGACCGGCTGGGAGGCGATGAAGAAGGGCGAGCACGCCGTCGTGCATGGCCTGATGAACAAGGCACAGGTGCTCGCCTCCGGCGTGCTTCCGGAGAGTGTCGTCGCCGAGCAGGGCCGCAAGCTGAACGAGCCCGGCAGCGGAGAGTGATCGTTCGGGCGGCGGAACGGACCGCCGCCTGACCCGTTCGCGGGTCATGACGGACAGCAACGACGACTCGCGCTTCATTCGCCGGACCCTGATCGTCATCGCCCTGGTGGCGTTGACGATACTTGCGTGGATGCTGCGCGAGGTCGCGCTGATGGTCTTCGGCGCGGTCGTCGTCGCCACGCTCTTCCAGAGCCTGGCGAAGCAATTCGAGCGCCTTCATATTCCGCAGGGCATCGCGTTGCTCCTCTCGGTGCTGACCGTGATCGCGATCGTCGGCTTGTCCTTCGCCCTGTTCGGGGCGCAGCTCGTGAGCCAGGCCGAGGGCATTCGCGAGGCGCTTCCCCGCGCCTGGGCCAGCCTCCAGCAGCGGCTTGCCGGCTTCGGCCTGCAGGGACAGCTCGAGGCGCTGAAAGGGCAGGGGAGCGGCTTCGCGGCCACGGCGGGGCAGTTCGCGATGAGCCTTGGCGGCGGACTTGCCGACGCGCTGCTGATCGTCGTCGGCGGGGTCTTCATCGCCGCCTCGCCGCGCTTTTACCGCACCGGCATCCTCAAGCTCTTCCCGAGCGGCCGCCGCGAGGTGACGGCGAGCGCGCTGGAGGACAGCGGCAACGCGCTCCGCCTGTGGCTCAAGGCGCAGCTGCTGACGATGGCCGGAGTGGGGATCGCGACCGGGCTCGGACTGTGGCTGGTCGGCATGGAAAGCGCGCTCGCCTTCGGGCTGCTCGCCGCCCTGCTCGAGTTCATTCCGTTCGTCGGCCCGATCCTCGCCGCAATCCCGGCGGTGCTGATCGCCGCCTCGACCGATCCCCAGATGGCGCTGTGGGTGCTCGGCGTGTATCTCGTCGTCCAGCAGATCGAGGGCAATCTCCTCCAGCCGCTGCTCCAGCAATGGGCGGTCGATCTTCCCGGCGCGGTGCTGCTCTTCTCGCTGCTCGCGATGGGGACCTTGTTCGGTCCGCTCGGGGTCATCTTCGCCGCGCCGCTGACCGTCGTCATCTACGTGCTGATCAAGCGGCTCTACGTGCGCGAGGCACTCGACACCGAGACCAGCATTCCCGGCGAGGACCAGCGCGACAACGACTAGCGTTGTTTGGGCGGCTCACACCGGCTGGTGCTGCTCCAGTGCGTCGGTGAACCGGCGGCGCCACCACAGCACGTCCTCGGCACAGACATTCTCGAACATCGCCCGCCAGCGGCGGATACGCTCGGCCTTGGGCATCGCCAGCGCGGTGCGGATCGAGTCGGACATCTCCTCGGCGCTGTAGGGATTGATCAGCAGCGCTTCGGTGAGCTGGTCAGCCGCACCGGCGAAGCGCGACAGGATCAGGACGCCCGGATCCTCGGGGTTCTGCGCGGCGACGAATTCCTTGGCAACGAGGTTCATCCCGTCGCGGATCGGCGTGACCAGTGCGATCCTCGAGGCGCGATAGATGCCGGCGAGGACCGCCCGCGAATAGCCCTGGTTGACGTAGCGGATCGGCACCCAGTCGTAGTCGGCGTGCGCGCCGTTGATCCTGCCCGACAGCCCCTCGAGGCTGCTGCGGATGCGCTGGTAGCTTTCCACCGTCCCGCGCGACGGCGGCGCGATCTGGAGCAGGAACACTTCCTTTCGTTCCTCGGGGTTCTCGATGAGGAAACGCTCGTAACCGAGGAAGCGCTCTTCCAGGCCTTTGGAATAATCGAGCCGGTCGACCCCGACGATCATCGCCCGGCCGTTGGCGCTGTCGCGCATCTGCGCGAAGGTCTGCTGCGCTTCGTCACCCCGCGCGAGCGTCGCGAACTCGTCGCTGTCGATCCCGATCGGGCAGGTGATCAGCCGGATCTGCCGACCGTCGAGCCGGAGGATGCCGTCGGCATATGCGCCGCCGCTTTCGAGCACCACGAAGTCGACGAAGGACTGCAGCCACTCGTCGGTGTGGAAGCCGATCACGTCGTAGGCGAACATGGTCGCGACCAGTTCGGTCGCCTCGGGCAGGGTCAGCAGCAGCCGGCGCGGCGGCCAGGGCGTGTGGAGGAAGAAGCCGATGCGGTTCTTGCAGCCGCGCTTGCGCAGCTCCTGACCGAGCGGGATCATGTGATAGTCCTGAACCCAGACCATGTCGTCGGGCTCGACCAGCGGGACCACGGTCTCGGCGAAGCGCTCGTTCGCTCGCTGATAGCCGCCGGCAAAGCCGCGCTCATATTCGGCGAGGTCGACGCGGTAATGGAACAGCGGCCAAAGCGTGCGATTGGCGTAGCCGTTGTAATATTCCTCGACGTCCTGTTCCTCGAGGTCGATCGTGGCGGTGGTCACCCCGTCGTCGCGGTGAAAGGTAATCTGCCCGCTGAACTCCTCGGTGACCTCGCCCGACCAGCCGAACCACAGCCCTCCGCTTTCGCGCAGCGCCGAGGTCAGCGCGACCGACAGCCCGCCCTGAGCGCCGGCAGTACCGCCGGTGGCCGCGGACACCCGGTTGGAGATGACGATCAGGCGACTCATCGGATCGAGCTCCAGGGCTTGCTGAGCAGGACAGCGCAGTTGATGGTCCCGACCAGCGAATAGGTCTGCGGATAGTTGCCCCACAGCTCGCCCGTCTGCGGATCGATATCCTCGGACAATAGCCCGGCCCCGGTCCGACGCGACAGCATTTCCTCGAACAGCGCGCGCGCGTCCGCCTCGCGCCCTGTCGCCTGAAGCGCCTCGATGAGCCAGAAGGTGCAGACGTTGAAGGCGGTCTCGGGCAGGCCGAAGTCATCCTCGGTGGCATAGCGCAGCATGTGCGAGCCGCGCCTCAGCCCCTGTTCGACCGCCTCCAGCGTCCCGGTGAAGCGCGGGTCGCCGGGCGTGAAGAAGCGCAGGTCGAGCAGCTGGATCAGGCTGGCGTCGAGGTCGTCGCCCTCGAAGGTGGCGGAGATGCGTCCGCTGTCCTCGCGCCAGGCGGCCTCCTCGATCCGGCTCCGGACGGTGGCGGCGCGTGTCGCCCAGTGGCGCGCCCGCTCGTCCAGCCCGAGTGCTTCCGCGGCGTGGGCAAGCCGGTCGCAGGCGGCCCAGCACATGGCGGCCGAATAGGTGTGCACATGGCGCCGCGTCCGCAGCTCCCACAAGCCGGCATCGGGCTTGTCGAACAGTTCGAAGGCACGGTCGCCGACCCGCTCGAGCGAGGCGAAGTCTTCGGCAGTGGCCATTCGGAACAGCCGGTGGTCGAAGAAGGCCTGGACGTTGGACAGCACGATCTGGCCATAGGCGTCGTGCTGGACCTGCTCATAGGCCTGGTTGCCGACCCGCACCGGACCCATGCCGCGATAGCCCGGCAGTCCTTCCTCGATCCGCTCCTCAAGCCGTGCCTCGCCGCTTAGCCCGTAGAGGGGCTGGATGTGGCCGCCCTTGGCATCGTCGACGATGTTGCGGAGATAGCCGAGGTAAAGCTCGAGCACGTCAAGCGCGCCGAGCCGGTTGAGCGCCTGCACCGTATAATAGGCGTCACGGATCCAGCAGTGGCGATAATCCCAGTTGCGCTGCGACCCGGCATGCTCCGGAACCGACGTGGTCAGCGCCGCGACGATCGCTCCCGATTCCTCATGCTGGCAGAGCTTGAGCGTGATCGCCGCGCGGATCACCGCTTCCTGCCACTCGACCGGCGTGGCGAGCCCGCGCACCCATTCCTTCCACTCCGCGGAGGTCCTGCTCAGCATCTCGCCGGCAGCCCGCGCCAGATCGTCGCTGAACGGCTCGTCCGGGCCAAGGAAGAAGGTCAGCGGCCGCTCCAGACGGAACAGACGTTCCTCGCGGACAACCGTGACGGGCGCATCGGTGGTCAGCCGCATCGGAAGGGTCGGGAGCTGGTAGCGGATATGGTTGGACCCGCCCGGCAGCGGTGCGGCAGCCTCGCCCCAGTTCTGCGTCGGCCGCAGCCTCACCCGGATCCGCGGACTTCCGCTGACCGGCCGCACGAGCCGGACGAAGGCGGCAGGGCGGAAGGTCCGCCCGAGGCGCGAGAAGCGCGGGCAGAAATCGATGATCTCGATCGCGTTGCCGGCGGCATCGGACTTGCGGGTGGAGAGGATCGGCGTGTTGCGAAGATAGGATTGCTCGACCTCGGTCTCGCCGTCGAGGTCGATCGCCCACATGCCCCGTTCGGGCTGCTCACCCCCGAGCAGGCTGGAGAAGAGCGGATCGCCGTCGACCCGCGGGACGCAGGCCCAGACCATCGCGCCGGCGCGATCGATGAGCGCGCTGACCTGGCAGTTGCCGATCGGCCAGAGATCGAGCGAGCTCATGCCAGCACCTCGCTTGCCTGGGTCAGCCAGCGGTGCACCTCGGTCACGCTCGCCAGCCGGAAAGCCGCCTCCGTTTCGCGTTCCTTCCCGACGAGGATGCCCGCGCCACCGAGCCTGCGGACCACGGCAAAGCCATGCTCGTCGGTAAGGTCGTCGCCGATGAAGACCGGGCGGGTTCCCGCAAGCCGCGGTTCGGCCATCAGGGCTTCGATCGCGGTGCCCTTGTCGCCGTGCGCGGGCTTGATCTCGACCACCATCTTGCCCGGCTGGACCTCCATGCCGAGCCGCTCGGCGACAGCCGCTGCGGCCGCGTGGCACTCCTGTTCGGCGGCGGGAGCCTCGCGGTAGTGGAGGGCGGCACCCATCGGCTTCTCCTCGACGATCACCCCTTCGTGGCGGGCCAAGACGGCACGCAGGTGGCTGAGCCCTTCGTCAAGCGCTGCGCTGCGCGCAACCGTAACGCCGTCACGCTCGAGACCGTGGCTCCCGACCACCGACACTTGAAGTGGCGCAAGCCATGCGCGGACGTCGGCCGATGCCCGCCCACTGACCAATGTCAGCCGTCCCTGGAGCCGCTCCTCGAGCGTCTGCAGCAGGCCGAGCAGCGCCGGCTCCACCCGGATTGCGTCGGGGCGCTCGGCGATGTCGACGAGCGTTCCGTCGAAGTCGAGGAACAGGGCAGCGTCGCGCAGCAGGGTTTGCGGCGGCGTCGGAAGGGGCATGGTCCTCGCGTGGGTTCGATGATGGAATGAGAGACAGGCAGCAGAGGGGAGCCCGCCGCTGCATCCGGAGAACGACACCGTAACGCCCCTGTTCCGAAGTATCGCACTTCGGGCGGCCTGGTTCAGGCGAGGAGCGCTGGCAACCCTTGGTAGAGGATCGCCACGCCGGCGAGGCCATAGAGCACCGCGCCCCCTTCGCTGCTCCAGCGCCGGAGTCCGTCCTCGTCGGCCTGGCGGCGGCGCAGCGTCGCGGCGAGGAGCAGCATCGCGCCGCCGAATGCCAGCGCCGTGACGATGAGAACGAGCACGGCCGCGAGGCTCGACCCCGGAAGAAGGCTGGCAATCCCGTAAGCCGCGAAGAAATGGGCGGTCCACAGCAGCATTCCGCCGAGGAGGTGACGCCAGATACCCATCACACGCTCGTCGGGAACAGCCGCAGAAGCAGCGCGGTCGCCGCTCCCTGCGCGCACGTGTAGAGCAGGAACAGGCTGACCACGTCGAAGGTCACGTTGCGCGGACGGGTGACGAGGCCGCGCGCGGTCCGGGCAGCGAGATAGGCGCCCATCAGCACGACCACCGCGACCAGCTGGCCCTGCAGCGCCAGCATCGCCGCGGCGAAGGCTCCCTGCGACGTCGTCTCGGGGTCGACCCCCTGCGCCTGCCAGCTCAGCCCATCCGCGATCAGCGCGCCGGTGATCAGCGCGCAGGCGAACAGCAAAGCGGCGGTCGGGCTCCAGGTTGTCGAGCCCTCGCGGGTGATCAGCCGGCGGCCATAGAGGACCAGCCCGGCCGCAAGCGCATAGGCGGCGGCGATCGGCGCCGCCCACCAGCGGTCGGTCGGCACGGTCCAATATTCGGGATGGACGCCGTAGAGGAAGAGATAGCCGAACACCGCCATCAGGAAGATCATCGCGGCGACCACGATGACGCAGACGATCGCCCACCAGCTGTGCGCGCTTGGCCCGGTCACATAGGTCGGGAGCATGATCCCGGCGCCGACATCGACCTCCTTTTGAGGAACGGGCCGATCGGTATCCCACAGCCAGCGCAGGATCGACCAGGTCGCGAGCGGCAGGCAGATGATGGCGAGGACATAGGCCTGCACCGTCAGCAGCAGGAAGAATCCCGCGGTGAACACCGCGCCCGACAGCGGCCAGACCGAGGGGCCCATCATGATCTGCAGATATTGCGGCTCGGCCCGGAGAGGGCTCGTGATCAGCGTCTCGCGAAGGCCCGTCGCCGAGTAGGGCAGGAAGTGGCGGCCTTCCTCCACCTCCCTTGCGAGCCCGGGATTGTCCCACAGCGGCGTCCGGCTGCGCACGACCGGGATGCTGCGGGTCGAGTAGAGACCGGTCGGGAGCCACTCGAGCGTGCCGCCGCCATAGGTGTTTCCGGCATCGTCGTCGGTGGTGAAGCGGAAATTGCGGGCAAGGTCGACGAGGAACAGGACGACGCCCGCGGCCAGCACGAACGCACCGACGGTGGAGATGAGGTTGGTCCACTCCCAGTCCATTCCCGGAAGGTAGGTGTAGACCCGCCGCGGCATACCCATCAGCCCGGTCAGATGCATCGGCAGGAAGGTGATGTGGACGCCTGCGAAGAACAGCCAGAAGATCCACCTGCCGAGGCGCTCGGAGAGCGGCCGCTTGCTGGTCATCCCGGCCCAATAATAGAATGCCGCGAACACCGGCATCACCGCTCCGCCGATCAGCACATAGTGGAGATGCGCGACGATGAAGTGAGTGTCGTGCGCCTGCCAGTCGAACGGCACCATCGCGACCATGACCCCGGTCAGCCCGCCCATCACGAAGGTCACTAATCCGCCGATCAGGAACAGGGTCGGGACATTGTGGCTCGGCTTGCCGATCGCGAGCGTGGCGATCCAGCTGAACACCTGGATTCCGGCCGGGATGCTGACCGCCATGCTCGCGGCCGAGAAGAAGCCGGTCGACAATGCCGGCATGCCGGTGGCGAACATGTGGTGGGCCCACACGCCGAAGCTGATGAAGCCGGTGCCGAGCAGGGCGAGGACGATCAGCTGGTATCCGACCAGCTCGGCCTTCGCGAGCGCCGAGACCATCATCGATACGAGGCCCGCGGCGGGCAGGAAGATGATGTACACTTCCGGGTGGCCGAAGAACCAGAAGAGATGCTGCCAGAGCATCGGGTCGCCGCCACGGGTCGGATCGAAGAAGGGCCAGTTGAGCGCCCGTTCCATCTCCAGCAGCAGCGTCGAGAGGATGACGGACGGGAAGGCGATCAGAATCATTCCGGCGAACACCAGCATCGCCCAGGCGAACAGCGGCATCCGCGCCAGCGTCATTCCCGGCGCACGGGTCTTGAGGATACCGACGAGGATTTCGATGGCGCCGGCGATCGCGCTGATCTCGATGAAGCCGATCCCGAGCAGCCAGAAGTCGGCGTTGATCCCGGGCGAGTAGGTGGTGCTGGTCAGCGGCGGGTACATGAACCAGCCCCCGTCCGGCGCGAGGCCGGCGAAGATCGACGCGAAGAAGCACAGCCCGCCGACGAAATAGGCCCAGAAGGCGTAGGCCGACAGCCGCGGGAAGGGCAGGTCGCGCGCCGCCAGCATCTGCGGCAGCAGCATCACCCCGATCGCCTCCATGATCGGGACGGCGAACAGGAACATCATCACCGTGCCGTGCATGGTGAAGAACTGGTTGTAGGTCTCTTGGGGGAGGATGCCGAGTAGCGGCAGCGACAGCTGGGCGCGGATCGCAAGCGCCAGCACGCCCGCCAGCAGGAAGAAGAGGAACGCCGTGGCGACGTACCACAGGCCGACGTAGTTGTTGTTGACGATGGTCAGGCTGGCCCAGCCGGTCGGTGCCTTCCAAATCCGCTCCAGCTCCTCGCGCTCGCTGTCCGGCCGCGCTTCCGCGATCGGGAAGCGGTCGAACAGCTTGGGATCGAAGCCTGTCTCCGAGGTCACTTCTGCGCCTCGAGATAGATGGCGATGTCGGTCAGCTGCTGCCCGTCGAGATTGGTGTAGGGCGGCATCCGGTTGTTGGGCTTGATCGCCTGGCTGTTGCCGATCCAGCCCATCAGCGTGCCGCGGTTGTTGGGCAGGATCCCGGCGCCGAGCGTGCGGCGGCTGCCGACATGGGTAAGGTCGGGCCCGGCGAGCCCATTGGCGCCGGTCCCGGCGATCCGGTGGCACGCCGAGCAGCCGGTCTGCTCGAATAGGCGGGCTCCGGCCGAGCCTGCGAGCACGGGGCTTGTCGCGCGCTGCCGGCGCGCCTCCATCAGGCGGGCGAAGTCGGCCGGTGCATGGGCGACGACGGTGAAGCCCATCAGCGCATGGGGTCCGCCGCAATATTCGGCGCACTGCCCGCCGAAGACGCCTGGGCGGTCGGCCTGGATCCGCATCAGGTTGCGCCGTCCGGGAATCATATCGAGCTTGCCCGACAGGCGCGGTACCCAGAAGCTGTGGATGACGTCGGCCGATTGCAGTTCGAGCACCACTGGCTGGCCTGCCGGGATGTGCAGCTCGTTCGCGTCCTGGATGACCTCGCGCCCCTCTGTGTCGAGGTAGGCGACCCGCCACCACCACATCTCGCCGGTGATTCGTACCCGCATCTCGTCGCCTGCGACGGGCGCCGACAGGTGGCGGGTGAGTGATAGCCCGTAGACGAGGAGCGCGGTCAGCACGACCAGCGGGAAGGCCACTCCGCCGATCCAGATCGTGGTCCGCCCGCCGACCTTCGCCTGCATCGCGGGCCGCCCGAACAGTGCGAGGTAGAGCGCGACCAGCACGACCAGCAGCACCGCCGCGCCCATCGCGAACAGGATCCAGCTCAGCAGCGAGACCGAGGACGCATAAGGCCCGGCGGGATCGAGCACGGGGGGCGGCCAACCGTCGAACATGCTTATTTGGCTCCCTGGTCGTAGAGGTAGGCGGCGATGTCGCGCGCCTCGGTGTCGCTGACGGGCATCGCCGGCATGGCCGATCCGGGCACCAGCGCGGGCGCGTTGCGGATGTAGGTCGTGAGGACGTCGGGCCGGTTGGGCAACTGGCCGGCGATCAGCGCGCGCTCGGCAAGGCCGTCGAGGCGTGGCCCGACCTTCCCCTCGGGCCAGCGCAGCCCCGGCACCTGGTGGCAACTTCCGCAACCGGCGCGCTTGATCGCCTGAAGGCCGCGGCCGGCATCTCCCTCGGCAAGGAACTGCCGCTGGTCGGGCGGCGGCTTGCAGGCGGCGAGCGCGAGCAGCGCCAGCGGGAACAAGCGGCGCAATCCGGCGGTTGCGCGCGGGTGCGCAGATTTCTCCCACTGGCCGCGCTTACGCTGCTGAGCGCTTGCACCGACGCCGACACCGCCTCGCTCGATCGCTATTCCGAAACCGGCCGACTGATCGCCTTCAGCGGCGCGGACGCCGGAGCCGCCAACGCCTGCGTCACCTGCCACGGACTCGAGGGTCGTGGGAACGGAGCCGGCTCGCCGCGCCTTGCCGGTCTTGATGCCGGCTATCTCGAGCGGCAGCTCGAAGCCTATGCCGACGGCCGCCGCTATCATGCGCAGATGGGGTGGATCGCCGGCAAGCTCGATCCCGACGAGCGCCGCGCGGTCTCGGCCTATTACGCGGGGCTTCCCGCTGCGGCGGGCGGCACTGGCCCGCTTGCCCGGCTCACCCTTTACCACGAGGGGGATCCGGGGCGCGGCCTCGTCGCCTGCGCCGCCTGCCACGGCGAGCAAGGGCAGGGGCTCGGCGCCGCCAATCCGCCGCTCGCCGGTCAGCCGCCCGCCTACCTTGCCGAGCAGCTCCGCCTCTGGCGGATCGGCAAGCGGCGCAACGATCCCGGCGACGTGATGCTTCGGATCAGCCAACTTCTGACCCCTTCGGAAGCCCGGGCGCTGGCGGACTATTCGGCGCGCCTGCCGGGTGGCCCTCCCAGTCCGGAACTTCAGGAAGCATCGCCTGCAGCACGTCCTGTCGATCCCAGAAGTGGTGCTTCAGGGCCGCCCCTGCATGAGCCGGAATCAGCAAGAGCAAGGCAATGACCGAGGCGGTGTGGACGTCCTCGGCAAGGTCGAGGATGACATAGCGGGTCGCGGGCTCGAGCCCCTCGAGCGGCACTTGCGGCCAGGGCAGGATTCCGCCGAGGTAGAGCGGCCCCGGACTGGCCAGCGACGACCACATCACCCAGCCCGACAGCGGAAGGGTGAAGAAGGTGACGTAGAACAGCATCGCGGTGACGTGCGCCACCGTGGTCTGCCAGCCCAGCTTGTCGGCATCGTTGACCGGGTCGGTGATGAGGATCCGCCAGAGGATCCGCAGGACGACGAGCAGCAACACCGGAAGCCCGGCGGCGCTGTGCACCTGATAGGCATGCACCTTGTCGCCGCCCGGCATCATCCAGTCGGTCCAGAAGCCCCAGCCGATCTGGAACAGGATCAGGAGCGCCATCACCCAGTGGAAGGCGATCCCCACCGGCGAGTAGCGCCCGCGGCGCGTATGGCTGTTGCCCCATTGCCGAAGCCGCTCGATCATGCCGGCAGTTCGCGGTCCTGCTCGGCCAGCCAGCGCCGGGTGATCGCCAGTGCCGCCGCGAGGTAGAGGCCGGCCGACGGCGCCCACATGATCAGCCCCGCCATCTGCTGGTCCTCGAGCGGGGCAAGCCCCCACGGCTCGGTGGTCAGGAAGTGCGGCAGGTAGAGCGGGTTGGAAGCGAAGGTGAGCAAAGCCCCGAGCAGCCCCATCTGCACCGTGCTGACGAGCAGCGCCGCAACCGCCCCGAGGCTGCTCGAGCGGCGCGCCGCGGCCCAGAAGCCGACCGCCGTCCCGGTGATCGTCAGCTGCATCGTCCAGTAGAGGAGGTCGCTCGACAGCGCCTCGGCGTAGAAGGCGGGCGCGTGCCACAGCCAGAAGGTCACCGCCTGGAGCCCGGTCCACAATGCCAGCGAGCCCGGCCAGCGGATCCGCTCTTCGGGCAAGGCGAAGACCAGCAAGGGGGCGAGCACCGCGGCGAGCAGGACGTGGTGGGTCACCCGCGCGGCGAACAGCGCCGAGCTCAGCGCGCAGAAGGGGCTGACAAAGAGGAACAGCGCAAGGCTGCCCGCCGCGACCAGCAGCCGGCGCTGGCCGGCACCTTGCGCCTGCCGCCACAGCCACCAGCCCGCCAGCGCGAGGACGGCGAGGAGCATGGGATCGAGGTTCCAGCGTCCCATGAGGTCGGCCGGCACCGGCGCTGCGCCGCAATAGGGAAACCAGAGTTGCGCCCCCGCTGGGTTCACCCTGCCGAGGCGACCCGCGCCGGGGCGGCTTGCCGCACTGGAGTCACGCGCCACACGGTGTTGGAAAGGTCGTCGGCGACGATCAGCGCGCCGCGAGGATCGACGGTGACGCCGACCGGTCGCCCGAACGTTTTTCCATCACCCTGGAAGCCGGCGAGGAAGTCGACCGGCGGACCTGCCGGGCTGCCGCCGCGGAACGGCACGAACACGACCTTGTAGCCGACCGGCTGTTCGCGGTTCCAGCTTCCGTGGAGGCCGACGAAGGCACCGTCGGCAAACTGCCCTCCCATCGCCGCCGAGGAGAAGGCGACCCCGAGCGGCGCCATGTGCGACCCCAGCGAATAGTCGGGCCGGACCGTTCGTCCGACCATCTCCTCGCGGAACGGCTGCACCCGGCGGTCGGGGTTCGCGCCCCAATAGGCGTAGGGCCAGCCGTAGAAGGCGCCCGGACGGACCGACGTCAGATAATCCGGCACGAGATTGGAGCCGAGCTCGTCGCGCTCGTTGACCACCGCCCACAGCTGGTTGGTGCCCGGCTGGATGGTGAGCGCGGTCGGGTTGCGGATTCCGGTAGCGAAGCGGCGGGTCGCGCCGGTCTCGGCATCGACCTGCCAGACCATCGCCCGTTCTTCCTCGGCCGCCATTCCGCGTTCGCCGATGTTGCTGTTGGAGCCGATCCCGACGAACAGGCTGCGCCCGTCGGGGCTCGCGGCGAGCGACTTGGTCCAGTGATGGTTGATCTCGGCCGGAAGCTTGGTCACCAGCACCGGCGGCCCGCTCGCCCTGGTCTGCCCCGGAGCATAGTCGAACCGCACCAGCGAATCCTGGTTGGCGACGAACAGCCGGTTGCCGACCAGCGCCAGACCGTACGGCGCGTTGAGCTTCTCGGCGAAGACCGTTCGGCCTTCGTAGGTCCCGTCGCCATTGGCGTCGCGGAGCAGGGTCAGGCGGTCGCCGCCCTTGACCGAGCTCGTGCCCTTCTTCTTGAAATAGCCGGCGATGAGGTCCTTCGGCCGGACGATCGGCGCGTCGCCGCCGCCCTTGCCCTCGGCGACGAGGATGTCGCCGTTGGGCAGCACCAGCGATTGCCGCGGGATCTTCATGTCGGTCGCGATCGCCGTCACCTGATAGCCCTGCGGCACCGTCGGGCGGCGGTCGCCCCAGCCGGCCGGATCGGCGATGGTCATCGGCGGGATCAGCCCCCGCTCGGGCTTCGGAAGCTCGGGGTTGGGGCCATATTGCTCGGAGCCGGAGGCGCTTCCGCAGGCGCTCAGCAGGGTCGCGGTGGCGAGCAGGGCGAGGACGGCAGGGCGGCGGCTCATCGTGCGGCTCCATTGCGAAGGGTGGCGAAGCCGAGCCAGACCGAAGCCAGCGCGAGGACGAAGGTGACGAGCGAGAGGATGAGGGCCGCGGGCATCGACGCCCACGCATCCTTGGCATGGACCAGCGCGCCGATGAAGCCGACGACGAAGGTCGCGATCAGCGCCAAGAGGTAGAGCGCCGAGCGCGGGTCACGCCGGCGGTCGGCGCGGAAGAAGTCGATCACCGCCCACAGCAGGGCAAAGCCGGCGAACACCAGCGCCCCGGCGTTGAGCCAGGCGCCGAAGTTGATCCACTGGACCTGGTAACTCGACGAATAGGCCCAGTCGGCGAGCAGCGCGCCGAGGAACAGCGGCAGGATCGCGGCGAGCAGCGCGGCGTGAACCGGATGGATCACCCTCGGGGCGGTGGCAGTTCGTTCCAAAGCTGGTCCTTCCAAGGTCGGTTCCGCACCAACGCGTCACGCGGGGTGGAGCGCCCCCACTGCCAAAGCCGCGCCGCCCCGTTCGGTTCCTTCGCTCGCAGATGCAGACGCCATTGGTAGGCGCTGCCTCTTGCGCCTTGGACTAAACGCAGCGCCTGATCGCCTCGATCACCTCTGCGGCCTGTTCGGGCCCAAGATGAGGTCCAATCGGCAGACTGAGACAGTGGCGGGCGAGCCTTTCGGTGATCGGCAACGAGCCTCGTTTGAAGCCCAGATCCTGGTAAGCACCCTGCAGATGCGGCGGTGTCGGATAATGGATCAGCGTCTGCACGCCCTCAGCGAGCAAGCGTTTCTGCAATCCATCACGATCGTCGCAGAGCACCACAAATAGATGCCAAGATGGCTTCGCCCACTCTGGCACGACTGGCAGAGTAAGGCCGGTGCCCTTCAATCCTTTGAGATAAGCACCCGCGATTGCAGCCCGCCGCTTATTCCACTCCTCCAGATGCGCCAGTTTTACGCTCAGAACACTTGCCTGAATGGGATCTAAGCGTGAATTGAAGCCCTGCATCTCATGCGCGTAGCGAACACTCGAACCATAATTTCCAAGTAGCCGCACAGCGTTGGCGAGTTCGGGCGCGTTGGCTGTCACCGCCCCGCCATCACCCAGCGCACCAAGGTTCTTACCGGGATAAAAGCTCCAACAAGCTGCTGATCCGCGCGCGCCTACACGAATACCCTTGTATTCTGCTCCGTGGGCTTGCGCCGCATCCTCAAGAAGCTGCAATCCGTACTCGTCGGCAATTTTTTGAAGGGCGTCGAGGTCTGCCGGCTGTCCGTAGAGGTGGGTAGGCAGAATGACCTTCGTTTTCTTGGTGATTGCTGCGACGACCATTGCCGGGTCGAGGTTGTAGGTTCGCTCGTCGGGCTCCACCAAGATGGGCGTTGCGCCCACCATCGTGACCGCAAGTAAGGTGGCGATGAAGGTGTTTGCCGCCACAATAACTTCATCACCAGGGCCAACACCCATGGCGCGTAACGCTAGATGCAGCGCATCCAAGCCGTTGCCCGTGCCTACTGTGTGAGCTGCGCCAGTGAAGTCCGAGAAGCCTCGCTCAAATACCGCGCACTCTTCCCCTCCTATATACTGACCGGAGCGCACTGACCTGAGAACCGCTGCTTCGATTTCTGTGGAAAGCTCTTCGGTGGCCGCTTTCAGGCTCAAAAAGGGGATCACGGAACGCTGCAAGCCTTTATCTGTTTGATTTGGGCGGCTTAGCGGGCCGAGCACTCGATGGCGAGACTTGGTTTGCGGCACCATCCCCCATGCTGTAGGCGAAGCGTATGTACCATGATGACGCCGGGCGTATTGTCGGCCCATTTCCGACGTTTGGACCTGTAGAGGTCGACCCTTCAGATGTGCAGCCGCCTTTCGCGGTGAAGCGTATCTATGTGATTTATGGGACGACCGAAGGAACGGTGCGTGGCCGCCACGCTCACAAGAATCTCCGTCAACTCGCACACTGCGTTGCGGGCGCTTGCACGATGACGATTGATGGCATTCCTCATCGCCTTGATGCGCCGACCAAGGGAGTAACTCTCGGTCCTGGCCAGTGGCGCGAAATGAGCGATTTCACTCAAGATTGCGTGCTCGTGGTCTATGCCGACCAGTATTACGATGCTGATGATTACATCTGGGAGAGAGAAACGCTTACTGCCTAAGTTGTGCAAGTCGGGGCTCTTCGGTTTCGCTGTCGCATGTCTTCCCTAGTTTGCGGAGGCCTTGCCGGGCAATTACGAACTCTCAGCCCCCGGGGGGCAAGATCACCAGCCGGCCCGCCCGGCCGCCGCATCGGCCGCACTTCAGCCGCGCGCCGAGCCGCTGCAGGTCGCAATTGCCTGCCATCGCGGCAGCCTCGACCCCGGCCAGCGTCCGCGAGGCTCCGCAGTCCCCGCACTCGACCTTCAGCGACGCCCGGAAGCGGACGAGATCGGCAATGGTCCGAATATGTTTCGTGGACATCGCTGCGGCATAGCGAAGCGAGAACATAAGGGGAACGGACTGACTGCCGATTTCTGTGGATCGATCACCGACGCGGTCGCGCGGGTGCCTGAAGGTGCTCTCGCTGCAATGTCGTTCCGCTTGTCTCGCACGAAACATTGAGCGAAACCCAGAACTGCGCGTTAACTGGGCGTTATGCGCCTACATCGCTTTTTCCGCCGCCGGTCACCGACCGATTTCCTGTTCTCGATGGCCTGCCTGTTGTTGCTCGTGTTTGTCGCCGTAGTTCTTGTGAGGCCGGACATTCTGGCGCTCGGATGATCAACGTCCGCGAAAATGAGCAATGCTGCGCTTGCCCTCGCGCGGTTAACCGTCATAGACGCGATTCATGAGTAACTGCGCCAACGTGCTGCCTTTTCCGGCGGCGCCCAAGTCCGATCGAATGTCCGCTGGCCTCCTCGCCTCGGAAGCTATGCGCCTCGCGGCGACGGACAATGCGAGCCGGGACGATGGACAGTCAGCGGATGACTTCAATCGCGCGCTCGCGCTGGTCGACCAAGCCCGGCTGCTGATCTTGCAGTGGCACACTGCGAACATCGGCTAGGTCGTTGCGTCTCTATACCCGGCTGGGCGCCGTCAGCGTTGTCGCGGCAAGTCTCCTCGCGCTCGCGCTGGCACTTGCCTACATCACTGCCGCTTACCCCTATCAGGACGATTTCTGCTTCACGCTATGGCAGCGGAGCCCCGCGGAAACCGCCAACTGGTTCTTCACCAACTGGTCCGGGCGCTGGTCAGCCATGTTCCTCTATGCCGCGATGGCATCGGGGCATGATTACGCGCAGCAGGGGATGGGCGCCCTCGTCTGGTGGTCGCTGCCACTCTGGCTGGCCGGATTCTTCTTCCTCGCTGCTCTCGTCATGCGTGGAGCCGGCGCTGCCCAGCGGGGTGCAGCGGCGCTGGTCTTGCTCGTTCTGTTCTGGACCTCGACCCCAGGCGCGCTCGACCTCTTCTACTGGACTGCCGGCGTGTCGGGCTATTCCGTCCCCTTTGCGCTGTCCTGCCTGAGTCTCTTCCTGCTGGCGGTCGACCGGCCTGCCTGGGCAAGCGGCATCGGCGCCATTGTCGCCGCCGCGGTTCCGACGTTCAACGAACTGGCGGGCATTGTCCTGGTCCCTGTTCTCGCCCTGCTCGCCGTCGATCGGTGGCGGCGCAACCGCTCGTTTATGCCCCTGCTCGTCGCGCTGGTTCTCACCCTACTCGCGTCCGCCGTGGTCATCTTCGCGGCCGGAACGGCGCAGCGACTCGATGCGCAGGTCGAGACCGAAGCGAGCCTGCTCGGCTACGCCGCCAAGCTCTTCCGCCCATATGACTCGGCTTTCGCATCGATTGTCGACCCGCGGCTGCTTTGCCTTCTTCTCGTCGCCGCCTGCTCCACGCGGTTCGGAGCATCGCCCAATCCACGCCGCGCCATCCCGGTCCTTGCTCTCGGGCTGGTCGCTGCCCTGGCCGGCAATGCCGCCTACATCGCTGCGGCCGGAACAGTCCCCTCGTACCGCGTCCTTGGCTACGGTTTCGCTGTCATGCTTTCCGCCACCGCCGCTGCCGCCTGGCACCTGCGCGGGACGATCAGCAACAAGGGTCTTGAGGCCGCATCGCTCATCGCGCTTGCTGCCTTGATCGTCACCGGACCGAACACCACCATGGCCCTGCACGATCTTCCGAAGCTTGCTGGCTTCAAGGCCGAGCAGAGGGCCTTCTGATCGGGCCTCTCGAAGCAGTCCGGCGAGGTGAGCGCGCCCGACCTGTCCTATTATCCCTCGCTCTTCTCGCAGCGGCTGATCTCGCTGAAGGCGGAAGAGAACCAGTGCCTGGCCGACGCCTTCAACCTCCGGTCGATCCGCTCCGTCGGGCCTGCCGGCACACGCTGGAAGACCTACTAGGCAGCGCCAACACGCGATCGCCGGATCTCGCTATTTTGCATGCGAGGATGGATGTCACCGGATGCTACTTCGCTTGGCGCTGCTGAAGGAGGAGTGGGACTTGCGGCGCCGCGCATCGCGCGTCGGTGATTGCATCGTTCCGCGCACCGGCGAGTTGGGGCCGTGAACTGAAAAGGGCCGGCCATTGCTTCCAGATACGATCCGCATCGGTGAAGCCAGGGCGAGCAGGTTGTTGCTGGTCCGCGCCATCGAGACGGAAGATCGCGAGGCTGCCCTGCTGACGGCGGACGACCGTCTCTATGCTTCCAGCGCCGCCCTGTCGGGGCTGAAGGGGAGGCCGGGCACCCGCAACGAAGCCGCGCAATTCCTATCGCGCCGGGCCGAGATCGCGCTCGAGCGGCTTGGAGGCCGCTATCCCGGTCTGAACAAATATGTCGCTGCCGTTCGCTGGCCGGCCTGGCTGAGCATCGGCATACCGGCAGCGGCACTGTTGCTGGCTCTCTCGACGGACGCCTTTGCCGGCAATCGTCTCAACATCGTCGCCTTTCCGCTGCTGGGCCTGATCGCCTGGAATTTGGCGGTCTTCGTCGTCCTGGCTGTGGAATGGCTCGCCAGGGTGGTGCGGCCCGGAGTCCCGAAGGGCGGCTGGCTCGGCAACGCAATCCGCCGCGTCACCCAGCCGAGGAGCGACCGCCTCGCCGGCCAGCCGACGCTCGAGCGCGGACTGATCCGCTTCGCCGGCGACTGGGCGGACTCCTCCCGTGAGCTGACCGATGCGCGGCTGCGCCGGAGCCTGCACCTCGGCGCCGCCCTGTTTGCGGTGGGGGTGATCGCGGCCATGCTTCTTCGCGCCCGCTACATGGCCGATTATGAGGCTGGCTGGTCGGGCACCTGGGCGGGGGCCGAGCAGGAAATCGCCATTATCCTGCACGTCGTCCTGGGTCCCGCCAGCTTGCTGACGGGGCTTCCTCTCCCCGATGTCGAACAACTGAAGGAGCTTCGGGGAAGCGCCCAGAATGCAGGCAACTGGCTGCTCCTGTGGGCGGTCACGGCCTCGTTGTTCGTGATCCTTCCGCGGCTGCTGCTGGCCCTGCTGAGCGGGCTCAAGGCCGAGATCCTCCGGCGCGGTCTGCCGATCCGGCAGGACTTCTACTTCAGGGGCCTTCTTCGCGACGCCCTGGGCGAAGCGGGCAAGGCGCGGGTCGTCGCTTACGGCATCGATCTGGCCGGGGAGAGGCGCCAGCGCCTCGGTCGCATGTTGGGGGTCGCCCTTGGCGAAAAGGTCAGCATCAGCTTCGATGCACCCGTCGCCTATGGCGATGAGGACGAGTGGTTGTCGGACAATGCCGGCACGCTGTCTGACAGCGACTACCTCATCCTCCTGTTCAATCTCTCTTCGACCCCCGAGGCCGAAAATCACGGCGCCTTCGCTGGCGCTGTCCGAAAACAGCTGGCGGGCGGACCGGCCAGCCTCGTCGTCCTGCTCGAGGAGGGGGCGATGCGCGCGCGCCTGCCGGCTTCCCGCAGTTCAGACGGTCGCATCGCCGAGCGGGTGCGGGCCTGGAGTGCAGTCCTCGCCGGCGCCGGGGTCGAGCCCATCCTCACGTCCCTTGAAGCTGCAGCCGAGGACGAAGCGGCGCAGTCGCTGGAGCGCGGGCTTCTTCGCACCCGAACGGCGGCAGGCTGACATGACCACCGTCAATCTCAGCCTCATCAGCCACACCAACGCCGGAAAGACGACGCTTGCCCGCACCATCCTGCAGCAGGATGTCGGCGAAGTGCGCGACGCTGCGCATGTGACCCAGGTCGCGACCGGTTACCTCATGGTCCAGGCGGACGACGATGCGCTGATGCTGTGGGACACGCCCGGGTTCGGCGACACCGCGCGGCTGGTGCGCCGATTGCGGCTGTCGGGCAATCCGATCGGCTGGCTGCTCGGGCAGGTCTGGGACCGCTACCGCGACAAGCCCCTGTGGTCGAGCCAGCAGGCGGCTCGCAACGCGCGCGACGAGGCGGATGTCATCCTCTACCTCGTCAACGCCAGCGAGGATCCGATCGGCGCCGCTTACGTGCCACTCGAGATGGAGGTGCTGTCCTTCATCGGCAAACCGGTCGTGCTCCTGCTCAACCAGGCGGGCCCACCCAACGCTGAGGGAGTTGGCGACGAGGAACGCTGGAAGGAGCATCTCGGCTCGACCGGACTGGTTCGTGGCAGCCTGACGCTGGACGCCTTCGCCCGCTGCTGGGTCCAGGAGCTTACCCTCCTCCAGATGGTCGAGCCGCTCCTCCCGGCGGCCAAGCAGAGTGCCATGCGAGCGCTGATCGACGCTTGGTCGGAACGTAATCTCGACCGCTTCAAGCGATCGATGCAGACGCTTGCCAGGCAGCTCGCGGACACGGTCGCCGACCGCGAGGAGATTGGCGATCGCAAGTGGCACGACCGGGTGACCGGCGCGATCCTCAATCCGACCGGTGGCGAAATGTCGGCGGCAGGCAAGCGCGCCATCGGCAAGCTCGGCGAGCGGCTCGACAAGCGCATCCGGACGAGCACCGACGAGCTGATCCGGCTCCACGGCCTCTCGGGTCGCGCCGGCAACGAGATCCTTGCTCGCCTGCGCAGGGACTACACCGAAAGCGCGCCGGCGCGCGAAGGCATATCAGCGGTCCTCGGCGGCCTTGCCTCGGGCGCGGCAGGTGGTCTGGCCGCCGACCTGGCGGCAGGCGGGCTGACGCTTGGTGGCGGAATGGTGATCGGGAGCATCCTCGGGGCCCTCGGGGCCGGAAGCGCCGCCCGGGGCTACAACATGGTCCGGGGCGAGCAGACCAATGCGGCCCGGTGGTCCGAGGAAGCGTTCACCGGCTTCGTTCGCTCCGCCCTGCTTCGCTATCTCGCGGTCGCCCACTTCGGTCGTGGACGCGGGGACTGGGAGGAAGCCGAACACCCGACCAGCTGGCAGGCTGCCGTGCAGGAGCAGGTCGCCGACGAGCGGACCGACATCCGCCGGATCTGGGCCCGTGCCAAGGATACGCCCCTCGAGGAGCTGGCAGCGCAGATCGAGCGGCTGCTCGGTCGCTGCTCCGAGCGGCTGCTGGAAGCTTTCTATCCCGAGGCAAGGCGCCTGTTTGCGGGCGAACTTCAATCCCCGCCGGTGCCTGCCTGACGATCATCGGTCGGTCCTGACGTCGATCAATCGGATCGCCGACAGGTTCACGGCGCGCCGTGCTCGCCGAGAGTCCTCAGTTCGGACGATTGCCCATCATCTCGCCGAGCCGGACGGGTCGCTCCGGCGCCCAGTCTGGATTGAAGGCAATTGTGTCTTTTCTGAACAGCAGCACGACGGTCGAGCCGAGGAGGAAGCGACCCATCTCCTCGCCCTTCCTGAGCAGGATATGCTGGTCGCCATAATCCCATTCGGACACCTTGCCGGTGCGCTTTGGGTTGACGACGCCATGCCACACGGTGGCCATGCTGCCGACGATCGTGGCACCGACCAGGACCATCACGAACGAACCGTGCTCTGGCGAGTCAAAGACACAAACGACGCGCTCGTTGCGTGCGAATAGTTTCGGGACGCCGCGGGCGGTCACCGGATTCACCGAGAAAAGCGCCCCCGGCACATAGATCATGCGGGTAAGGCGGCCATCGCAAGGCATGTGCAGGCGATGGTAGTCCTTCGGCGACAGGTAGAGGTTGGCGAAGCTGCCGTGCCGGAAGTCTTCTGCCAGGGCTGCGTCGCCACCGACCAGCTCGGTCGTGGTGAAACCATGCCCCTTGGCCTGAACGATGTGATGATCGTCGATCGCTCCGAACTGGCTGATGGCGCCGTCGACGGGGCAGATGAAGTCGGCCGCCGCGAGCGGACGCGCTCCCGCCTTCAGGGGGCGCGTGAAGAAATCATTGAAGCTTCGGTAGCTGCCGAGGTCCGGATGCTCCGCCTCGGTCATGTCGACCTGATACTTCTCCACGAACCAGCGGATCAGGTGAGGAGTGAGAGCCGCGTCCCTGGCGCCGGCCACGCGCCCCGCCAAGGCGGTGAGGCGCTGCTTGGGCAGCAGATGTTGAAGCAGCACCTTCAGGCGGTCGGACAATCGCGGTCTTTCGAAAAGGGAAAACAGAAAAAGCAGGTCATGAAGCGCACGATGGCTGACGGGCGTTCCGAAAGGATGGGCCCGACGATGTCGCGGTCAAAGCGTTGGGTATTCGACAAGTGCGTATCGGAGAGCCTGTTCGATGCGGTCACACCAGGCGGCAACACCATCAGCATCGGCAAGCAGGTCCTGGCGGACCTCGATCTCGGCGTAAGGCAGCCGGCGTTCGTAGGCGTGGAAGGGAATGGTGTAGTCGATGGTGTCCATCGAATAAGGCTCGTTGTCCCCTGCGGTCAGCTCCGCGTCCCGGTCGAAGAAGGCCAGCATGGCGCGCGCGAAGCGGCTGTCGCCTGCATCGTGGAGGATGCCGACCTGCCAGGGTCGGTCGAACCCGCGCATTGAGGGGGTGAAGCTGTGCAGTGCGATCAGGATCGTCTGCTGACCAGCAGCGAGCCGGCGCTCGATGTCGCTTCCGATCGCTGCCTGATAGGGTGCGTGGATGGCTGCTGCCCGGGCGGCGGCGCCGGCCTGGTCAAGTCCGGAGTTGGCGGGAACCGCGGTTCCGTCGCTGACCGCCGGGATCGAGTCAGGGGCACCCGGACGCCGATTGCAGTCGATGACCAGCCGCGAATAGGTCTGGTGGATGAATGTCGCGTCGAGCCGGCTGGACAGCGCGGTCCCAAGGGCGCCGATCCCGATATCCACCGCGATGTGCCGTGTGCGCTCCTTCTCGTCGAGGCCGAGATCGGCAAGGAGGCGCGGAATGCGATTTCCGGCATGGTCGCCAAGCAGCAGGAACGGAGAAGGTGCCCTGGGGTTCAGCACATTGACGGGTGGCGGCTCATCAACAGCCAAGATAGGAGCGACCGGTGACGCTGCCACGGTGGGCCGATTTTGCATGACGATACTGACCATTTCTCATGTGACGCGCTACACTTACCGGCAGCCCGTGGCGTTCGGGGAGCACCGTATATTTGTCCGTCCGCGCGAAAGCTATGACCAGCATCTGCTCGAAGCGCGCTTGGATATCACGCCCGAACCCGCAGAATTGCGCTGGACCCAGGACGTGTTCGGCAATTCGCTTGCGCTTGCCACCTTTGATCGCCGGGCAAAGGAACTGCGGATCGACAGCTGGATCCGGATGAAGCACGACCCTCTGCTGACCGACGAGGTCGAGATCGAGCCCTACGCGCGGCGCTATCCCTTCGGTTATTCGCCCGACGAACTGCCAGACCTGCTCCGCTCGATGGAGCGCCAGCACAACGATCCCGAGCGGATCCTCGACCATTGGGCCCGGGCATTCGTCAAGAAGAGCAGCGAGACCGACACGCTGGCGATGCTGAGCGCGATGACCAACGCGATCCGCCGTGACTTCACCTATCTTCCGCGCGCCGAGAAGGGCACCCAGTCGCCGATCGAGACGCTCCAGAAGCGCCAGGGCACGTGCCGCGACTTCGCGGTGCTGATGATCGAAGCGTGCCGCGCGCTGGGACTCGCCGCCCACTTCGTCTCCGGCTATCTGTATAATCCCAAAGGAACTTCGGGGCGTATCGGGGGTGGCAGTACACATGCGTGGGTTCGGATTTTCCTCCCCGGCTCGGGCTGGGTCGAGTTTGATCCGACCAACGGCATCGTCGGCAATGCGGGCTTGATCCGCGTCGCCGTCGCCCGTGATCCCGCACAGGCGATCCCGATCTCCGGCACGTGGAGCGGCTTTCCCTCCAGCGACCTGGGAATGGCGGTCACCGTCGACGTCACCCTTGACGATTCCGCCCAATCCGTTTCCCCGGCGATCCGCGCCACTGCAGTGAGAAAGTAATCCGAATGTTGATCCGCGCCGGCTACGATATCCGTTTCACCTGCCGCCAGCCGACGCCGATGATGGCCCTTCTCGGTGTCCACGAATCGCGCCATCAGGATCTGCGCACCCAACCGAAGCTGGTCAGCGATCCCGCCATCGCCATGCACGACTACACCGACGGTTTCGGAAATGTCGCGACGCGCTTCGTCCTCCCCGAGGGCGAGACCTTGCTGTCGAACACCTTCGTCATCGAGGACAGCGGCGAACCCGACCGGGTGACCCCCGATGCGATCCAGCATCCGGTGGAAGACCTTCCGGACGATGTGCTCGTTTATCTCCTCGGCAGCCGCTACTGCGAGACCGACCGGCTGTCCGACACCGCCTGGGGGCTGTTCGGCCATGTCGCCCCCGGCTGGACCCGGCTCCAGGCCATCCTCGACTTCACCCACAAGCAGATCGAGTTCGGTTACCAGCATGCGCGGTCGACCAAGACCGCCTGGGATGCGCATCAGGAGCGGCGGGGCGTGTGCCGCGATTATGCCCACCTCGCCATTGCGTTGTGCCGCTGCATGAACATCCCGGCGCGCTACTGCACGGGCTTCCTCGGTGAGATCGGCGTACCCAAGGCCGACGCCCCGATGGATTTCTCGGCCTGGTTCGAAGCCTATCTCGGCGGCGAGTGGCACACGGTCGATGCCCGGCACAATTTTCCGCGGATCGGCCGGATCCTCATGGCTCGCGGGCGCGACGCCACCGACTGCGCGCTGACGACCGCCTTCGGTTCGGCGATCCTGACCGGCTTCGACGTCCATACCGATCTGGTCGACAGCATTGACTGATCCCTTGCTCGAGGAGTGGGCCGGACCGGCGGGCTCGCCCGATTTCGCTGCAATCAAGGCCGATCAGTTCTTGCCGGCGATCGACGCGGCGATCGCGCTCAGCCGAGCCGAACTGACCGCGATTACCGATAATCCCGCGGCACCCGACTTCGCCAACACCGTCGCTGCGCTCGAGCGCTCCGGCGCCGCGCTGGCGCGGGTGCGGCGGATCTTCTGGATGCTCTCCTCGGCGCAGGCCGACGACGGCATTCA
The DNA here is from genome assembly GCF_039538045.1 of Sphingomonas swuensis. Taxonomy (NCBI): domain Bacteria; kingdom Pseudomonadati; phylum Pseudomonadota; class Alphaproteobacteria; order Sphingomonadales; family Sphingomonadaceae; genus Sphingomonas; species Sphingomonas swuensis. The sequence goes on from NZ_BAABBQ010000001.1 coordinate 1,260,096, forward strand.
CGCGATCGAGGCCGAGGTGTCGGCGCGATTGACGGCCTGGGGTACGGAAGTCAGCCAGAACGCGGCGCTCTTTGCCCGCATCGCCGCGGTGTGGAAGGGGCGCGACAGCCTCGATCCCGAGCAGGCGCGACTGGTCGACAACAGCTACAAGGGGTTCGTGGCCGGCGGCGCGGCGCTGGAGCCGGAGGCCAAGCGCCGGCTGGCCGAGATCAGCGAGCGCCTTGGAATGCTCGGGGTGACATTCGGCCAGAATGTCCTTGCCGCGACCAATGCGACCGAGGTCCTTGTCGCCGAGGACGAGGCAGGAGGTATTCCCGACGACCTGCGTGCGGTGGCGGCCGCAGCGGCCGCGGCCAGGGGCCTGACGGGACAGCTGCTGTTCGGGCTCGACCGCGGCACCTACGAAGGGCTCCTGACCTTCGCCGACACGCGATCGGTGCGAGAGCGGGTTTGGCGTGCGTTCACCGCGCGATGCCAGGCGGGCCCTTACGACAACTATCCGCTGATCGCCGAGATCGTCGCGCTTCGGAACGAGAAGGCGCGGCTGCTCGGTTACGACAACTATGCCGATTTCGCGCTGGAAGATGCGATGGCCAGGACTCCGGCGGCTGCCGCCGGGTTGATGGAAAGGGTCTGGCGGCCTGGCCTCATCCAGGCCGAACGCGAAGCGGCGGCGCTGCAGGAGATCGTCGACCGTGACGGCGGCGGCTTCACGCTCGCCGCTTGGGACTGGCGCTATTTTTCCGACCGCGTGCGCCGCGAGCGCTACGCCTATGACTCGGGCGCGATCCGGTCGCGCCTGTCGCTGGGCAAGGTTCGAGCAGCCGCCTTCGCTGCCGCCGGACGTCTATACGGGTTGCGCTTCACCCGCCGCCCCGACGTATCGGTCTACCATCCCGACGTCGCCGCCTGGTCGGTCGACAATGACGACGGGACACGGGTCGGGCTGCTGTTCACCGACTATCTCGCCCGGCCCGAAAAACATGGCGGGGCGTGGATGGGCAGCCTCCGAGTCCAGGAGAAGATCGACGGGCCGGTTCGACCGATCGTCTATACGGTCGCCAACTTCACCCGCGCCGAGCCCGAGGATGCCGCTCTGCTCTCGCTCGACGAGGCGCGAACCCTGTTCCACGAGTTCGGCCACGCGCTTCATGCCCTGCTGTCCGACGTCACCTATCCCAGCCTCGCCGGGACGGCGGTGGCACGCGACTTCGTCGAATTCCCGAGCAAGCTGATGGAGCATTGGGTCGCCTCGCCCGAAGCATTGCGCGGCTTCGGCATCCCCGCCGACCTGGCCGACGCCGTCGCGCGCGCCGAAACCTTCGGTCAGGGGTTCGCGACAATCGAATTCCTCGCCTCGGCGATCGTCGACCTGAAGCTCCACCAGGCGCAGCCGCCGCCAACCGATATCGAAGCGTTCGAGCGCGACACCCTGGCCGCGCTCGCAATGCCCGCAGCGATCGGGATGCGCCATCGGCTTGCCTACTTCACCCACGTCTTCGACGGCGGCTATGCGAGCGCCTACTACAGCTACCTGTGGGCGGAAGTCCTGGATGCCGACGTCTTCGAGGCGTTCACCGCGACGGGCAACCTGTTCGATCGCGATCTCGCCGACCGGCTCCGGCGCGAGGTCCTGGCGCGGGGTGATGCGCGCGATCCGATGCAGTCCTTCACTGCCTTCCGCGGCCGCCAGCCCGACGAAGCCGCGCTTCTGCGCGCACGCTGCCTGGCCTGACGATGGCAAGGCGCAAGGCGTTTGACGAACTGTGGGGGCAGGGCGCCGGCGAAACCGCGCGTCCCGGGTTCGAGCAACTGGGCGACTGGCTCCGCGAGACTCCGGTGCACGAGCTCGCCCGCCGCCAGGCCATGGCCGAAGCCGCTTTCCGCAGCCTCGGCATCACCTTCAGCGTCTACGGGGATGAGCAAGCGGGGGAGCGGATCATTCCGTTCGACATCATCCCGCGGCTGTTCACCGCCGCCGAATGGTCGGGATTGTCGCTCGGGCTCGAGCAGCGGGTGCGTGCCCTCAATGCCTTCGTCGCCGACGTCTATGGCCCGCGGCATATCCTGAAAGACGGAATAGTCCCCGAGGACATCATCCTCGGCAACCCTCAGTTCTGCATCCCTGCGAACGGTGCCGTGCCGCCGCACGGGATCTACACCCACATCTGCGGGATCGACATTGTCCGCACCGGAGCGGACGACTTCTTCGTCCTCGAGGACAATGCGCGAACTCCTTCGGGCGTGTCCTACATGCTCGAGAATCGCGAGGCGATGCTGCGCCTTTGCCCCGAATTGTTCGCGCAACTCGAGGTGCAGCCGATCGATACCTATCCCGACCTCCTGCGGGACATGCTCTATTCGGTCGCCCCGCGCGGATCGCACTCACCGGTCTGCGTGCTGCTCACGCCGGGCCATTACAACAGCGCCTTCTACGAACACAGTTTCCTCGCCGACAGCATGGGTATCGAGCTGGTCGAGGGCCGCGATCTCGAGGTTGCGGACGACATCGTCTACATGCGGACGATCGAGGGCAAGGTCCGGGTCGACGTCATCTATCGCCGTATCGACGACGCCTTCCTTGATCCGCTGACGTTCAATCCGGAAAGCGGCCTCGGCGTCCCCGGGTTGATGGCGGCCTATCGCGCGGGGAACGTGACCATCGTCAATGCGCCCGGGACGGGGATCGCCGACGACAAGGCGGTCTACAGCTTCATGCCGGAAATCGTCCGCTACTACATGGGCGAGGAGGCGCGCATCCCCAACGTCGAGACGTTCCGCTGCCGTGAGCCCGAAGCACTTCGCTACACGCTCGATCACCTCGAGCAGCTGGTGGTCAAGCTGGTCGACGGATCTGGCGGCTACGGGATGTTGGTCGGCCCGACCGCGTCGAAGCAGCAGATCGCCGACTTCCGCGCCGCGCTGATCGCCGAGCCGCAGCGCTACATCGCCCAGCCGACCCTTGCGCTGTCGACCGTCCCGACCCTGACCGATGCCGGTGTCGCCCCGCGCCACGTCGATTTCCGCCCGTTTGTGCTGAGCGGCGCCGAGCGGGTCACCATCGTTCCCGGTGGCCTCACCCGGGTCGCGCTCGAGGATGGTTCGCTGGTCGTCAATTCGAGCCAGGGCGGGGGCACCAAGGACAGCCTGATCATCGCCGGCCCCGTCCAAGCGGAACAGGAGGAGCAGCATGCTCTCCCGTACAGCCGCTAACCTCTACTGGATCGGCCGCTACATGGAGCGCGCCGAGTTCACCACGCGGCTGATCGAGGCGACCTTGCGCCTGTCGTCGCTGTCCTATGGCGCCGACGCTGCCAGCGCGACCTGGGAAAGTGCCCTTGCAGTGGTCGGCCGCGGTCCGGCTCCCGGGCAGACCGCGGCGCCGGGTGCAACCGCATTCAACGTCTGCCGGACGCTCGCGCTCGACCTCGACAACCCCAATTCGATCCGCTCCTGCCTGTCGCGGGCGCGCGACAATGCCCGCTCGGCGCGCAATGCGCTTTCCTCCGAGGTGTGGCAGGCGATCAACCGCGCCTGGCTCGACGTCGGTGACCGCACCAGCCCCGGAAGTGTCCAGCACACCCTCGCCCTGATCGACTCGCTCAAGGCCAGCAGCCGCGGGTTCGAAGGCGCACTTGCGCGCATGCTGCGCCATGAAGGCTTCTGGTTCATGCGCCTCGGCTCTGCGGTCGAACGCGGGGACAACAGCGCGCGGCTGCTCGACGTCAAATATTATCTGCTCCTGCCCAAGGGGCAGAAGGTCGGCGGCGTGCTTGATCGCGATCAGTGGACGGCGATCCTGCACACGGTGTCGGCGCGCAATGCCTACCGCCTCTTCTACCGCGACACGCTCAAGCCGTGGCTGGTTGCGGACCTTTTGCTGTTCCGCAGCGAACTGCCGCGTTCGGTCGCCGGGGCCTCGGCCGAAGTCGTCGACCTGCTGGCCGAGATCGGCGGTCGCACCGGGCGACAGGGGGAGGCCGACCGCCTCGCGCGCCTGCGCCACTCGCGACTGACCGACACCAATATCGACGAGGTGTTCCGCAGCGGCCTGCACGAATTCCTCAAGGACTATGTCGCCGAGAACGCACGGATCGACGCTGCCATTTCACAGCAGTTCCGCTTTCCCTGATGCGCCTGACGATCAGCCATCGCACGCGCTTCCGCTTTGCCCGGCCGCTGGGCGACGCGATCCAGATGCTGCGCCTGACGCCGCTCAGCTGCCTCAACCAGACGGTCCTCGACTGGCGGATCGACGTCGATTGCGACGCCCGCCTGCGCGAGGCCCGGGATGGCTATGGCAACTGCGTCACCGCACTGTACGTCGACCAGCCCGTGACGACCCTGACGATCACCGCGCAAGGTCAGGTCGTGACCGAGGACCGCGCCGGGGTCGTGTCCGGACTTTCGAGCGACCTGCCGCCGGGCGTGTTCCTCCGCCCGACTTCGCTGACTGTGCCCGATGACGCGCTCCGCACCTTCGCCGACGAGATCGCGGGGAGGGTGCCGGCACCGCTCGATCGCCTCCATGCTCTCAACGCCAGCCTGTCCGAGCGGATGACCTACGACGTCGCCACCTCGAGCGTGTCGACCACCGCCGCCGAAGCCTTCGCCACCGGGCGCGGGGTGTGTCAGGACTATGCCCACATCTTCATCGCCGCGGCGCGTGCCGGCGGAATTCCTGCCCGCTATGTGTCAGGCCACCTTTACCGCCGCGACGGGGCGGGCACCCAGCCGGCCAGCCACGCCTGGATCGAGGCCTGGGTCGAGGACCTCGGGTGGGTCGCATTCGACCCGACCAACGGCATCTGTGCCGACGATGCCTATGTGCGGATCGCGTCCGGCCTCGACTTTGCCGACGTGTCGCCGATCGTCGGTGCACGGCGGGGTGGTGGCGAGGAGGAGCTGACCGTCGAGGTCCGGGTCACCAGTTCGGCACGCAGCCGCCAGTCGCAGCGGCAAGGCAGCGGCGGTTCGTGGCAGCAGCAATCGCAAGGATGATCGAAGCGGGTGGGCAGGATGGCCGTTCACCCGCCCTAAGCCGGTGAAGATGCTCGCCGGGCCGTCGGGTGACGTGACCCCGGCGGCTCTGGCTGCGCGCGACGCGGCGAACGGCTATGCCGCGCAGGCCGCTCTCAGCGCCAGCGCGGCCAGCGGCTCGGCAGGGCAGGCGGCTGGTGCAATCTCGACGGCCCAGGCATGGGCGCAGGGCCCGGCGCCCGGCCAGGGGCTGCTCGTCAAGAGCGCGAAGGGTTGGGTCGACACTGCCAGCGCCGATGCGGCCTATGCGGCGGGCGTCCGCGACAACATCGTCGACCTGCTGGCGGGCACGACTCTCTCGGGCAAGCTGACCATCCCGGTCGTCGACCGTGCGGCGCTCAAATCGATCACCGAGAAGAACGTCGGCGACGTCTTCCTGTTGATGGAGCAGGGCCGCGTCGGTGAGTTCGAGTGGCGCGCTGGCGACTACTCCGCTCAGATCACGCAGGACAATCGCGAGGCGCTGTTCATCAAGGCCAACGACACGGCCTCGAGCGCGGGCGCCTTCGTCCGAGTGCTGCGCGGCTTCACCTTCCTCGCGACTTGGTGGGGCCTGACCCCGGACACGACCGAGTGCGTGCCCATCCTCAACGACGCGCTGATGTCGATCCCGGCTGGCTCCACGCTGATGCTGCCGCCATTCACGATGCTTACCTCGCAGCTCGAGTCCCAGATCTTCATCCGGAACAACGGCGTTCGTCTAACCGGGCATGGCTTTGCGTCGCGGATCAAGAAGGTCGACGGCTCATCCTATGGGCAGGGCATCAGCCTGCTTTACATCCAGGCCCGGGACATCGAAGTCGACCACTTCCGCATCTCGCAGAGCAACCTGCCGGCAATTGGCTCCAACAACCCCGCCTGCATCGCGGTCACGACCAGCTGGGACACGACCAACCTTCCTCGCCTGCTCGAGAACATCGCCATCCATGACGTGCTTCTCGACGACACGGGCCTTGGCTTGGTCGTCGGCGCTTCTGCCAAGGATGCGCCTGCCACTGACTGGATCGCCTCGCGCAACATCCATGCCTGGAACCTCACCATCCGGCACAAGTGCCAGGCGATGAGCGTCTTCGGCACCGACGACTTCCGAGCGCACGACTTCCTGTTCCAGTCGGACATCACCGACGGCACGGTCTTCTCGCCCAACCTTCGCATCCTTGCCTCGGAGCGGGTGGACATTCGCAACGGGCGCATTGCCTGTGGCGGCACGGCTGGCGGCTCCTCGAGCTCGAACCTTGGCATTGCCATCGTCGAGGGCTCGTTCCGTACCGGCACCCCGGCAATGCGTCGCCAGCTTCGCGACGTAACGCTCGACAACATCCGGGTCGAGAATGCCGCCAAGCCGCTGTCCATGAACGAATGCCTCGGGACCCTTCGCATCTCGCGGCTGCACACCGTCAACGACCGGACCAGCACGGACGAGCGCATCGGCCTGCTCAGTGTCCTTTCCGAGCCCGACGCGCTTCACCCGGTTCACGGCATCGACGAGCTGATCGTCGAGGACTGCATCTTCGATGGTGTGTCGCTGCCGGTGAAGCTGAGCGGCACCCGCATGGGCAGCTTCACCTACCGGCGCAACAAGATCATCGGCAACGCCCGTGATCCGGTGGCGCTTGGCGTTCCGGGCTATAGCATCGACATGAGCGAGTCCTCGCGGCCGCTCTTCACCGACATTCAGGACAATGACTTCCTGATCCACGGCACGGCTGTCCCGGTTGCTATGGGCAACATGGCCGAGGGCGAGCTGGTGACGATCATCAATAACCGCTTCCCTGAGGCTTCCGCCTCGCTCGCTGCGGCAGGAACGGGCCACCACAGCGCAATTCCGGCATACGTCCGCAATGACATCGACGGCCCGCTTATCCAAGGCGTGACCGGGGTTCCTATTCCATTCGGGAAGAACTATCGCCACCCGCCAGGCGCTCTTGAGCGGCTCCGATCGGGCGCCCCGATCGTGCATCCCGCGCTTCCGGCGGCAGCGGATTGGACACGCAACGTTCCGACTGGTGTCACGGAGAACCCGGCCAACACCTTCACGCGGACGGCGGCTGACAGCACCACCGGCTTCGACAAGATCGTTACTTCGTCCGAATTGATGACCGGCGATTTTCAGCTGTCTTGGCGGGTGAAGCAGCAGTGCGCTGGCACCGCAATCGGGGTGGCAACAAGCGCCGGCGTAATCCGCTTCCGTGTCCGCTACCAGCACCCTTCCGTGTATTTCTACGACGGCAATACCGAAGACGGTGGGGGCTCTTACGGGGTGGATGTTGTTGAGACCCTGCGCCGGGTCGGCGGTCGGCTGCAACTCTTAAGGGGCGGCGCGCTGCTTCAGGATCTCGCCGTCTCTCCGACCGAGCCGCTAAAGCTGTCGATCTACACCTTCAAACAGGGGGAAGCGATCGAGGTTCTGCGATTCGCCGGCACTACCTCAACCACTGACGGAGGCACGGGCGGCACGGGCGGCACCGGTGGCACGGGCGGAACCGGAGGCACGACCAATCCTGAGCTTCTGACCAACACGCCCGCCGCGTTCGACGGCCGCGTCGGCACTCCAACCCTCACTCAGCCCAGCGCAGGCGTTCTCGTGATGACGCAGAACGCAGCCGGCGACCTCTGTCGCCAGGTAATCAGCGGCCTTGAGGTGGGGGCAAGCTACAAGCTGACCGGCACACTGGCGGCCTCGAGCGGGGTGAAGGCCACGATCCAGCTTGGCGGCGGCGTAAGCGCGCAGCACGAACTCCGAGCGGGATCGACGATCAACCTCACTGTGATGTTACCGGGACCGTCAACTGCCGTCGCTGTCGATCTTCGCGTCCTCGATGGCATCGACGGATGGGGCGCGATGGGAGACACCGCGACCTTCACCAACCTCAGCTTCAAGAAGGTCTAGATCTCATCCTCAGCCCAGCAGTTGAGGCACATTGGATCGCCAGGCTTGGAAACAGGCTTGGCGCATGGCTCACAGAGGCCATCGGCGCGCCGCTTGCGGCGTACTCTGCTGCTCTCAAGTGAGGCTTTAAGGGGAAAAGCAGGGCCTTCAGAAGGTTTTCGACTCCGGGCGTGTTAGAAGGATGGTCTCGCCCCCATCCCGGAGTCCTCTAAGATACTGCAATTGGAGAGCACCGGAATTTCCGCCATCTCAGTAACCGCGTCGCAGCGAAGGCTTACGGTCGCTCCCCTCGTCAGCTTCGACGCCAATGCATGGTCTTGAGGCGCCAACCTGGCTTGCAGCGGCATGAATTCATTGATGCCGCCGAGCTTCAGGAAGGGCTCACTATATTCCCGAGCGACGCCGTCTAGCACACCACTGACCCGGAGCCGCCGTCCGCCGAAGCGCTCCTGAGCAGCCTCGTCGTTCGTGTGATACGCAAGGGCAAGATCGTGGGCAGTGACTTCAATCACCGGCTCTGCAGCACGGCTGCTGAATACGTCTTTCGCCAAGTAGTCGATTACAGGAAGGAAGACTGAGAGCACGGCGAACAACACGGCCATGCCGAGCACGAGTTTGTTCTGGGTGCTCAACTTTCCAGCCTCGGAATTAGCGAAACGCATCTAGGCCACTCCTCAAGGCAAACGGGCCTTGCAACCTGCTGAAGTAAGGTAAACGCAACACCCGCTCGAGGGCCACCGCCGCAAGCATGAGCAGCAAGATGCGTGACGGTGCGGTGTAGCGAGCTTCCGTGTGCAGCAGCAAGTGCACTCCTGCGAGGTAGAACGTGACGTAGGGCAGAAAGGTGCGCCGGGTAAGCCAGGCCCCTCCCAGAGCAAGCACAAAGATTATGGCGGAGGACACTGCGAGAATCCAAGCGATCGGCGCTGGGACCTGTGGTGGATAGGAGCTCGTGTTCCAGAGCGCCCAAAGGTTGCGGACGACGTGCTTCGCGTAGGAGAGCGGGTCATTCTGGATGCGAGAAACCGCAAGAGCCAGTAGTCTAGAGTTGACATCACTCTGCAAGGCACTCGGATAAAGGAATGGATTCCAGGGTGGGTGAAGCGGGGGCGCTCCGACTGATTCATTGACGGAGCGAACCTCGCGGGCGAGTCCTGAGGCCTCCGCCATAGGAGTCGCCTCTTGCTGGTAGAGCGCGTTCAAGTCCGAAGGAGGCAGCTTCCCCTGCCATGTCGCTAGGTATAGCGAGGAGCCAACGGCCGACGCCACTGGGAGAGGAGACGGTTTTCCAAATGTAACGGCGTTCCATACCGCGTATGGAGTGAGGACGGCCGCCGCGGCCAGTATCGGCAGGACGGCTTCCTTCCATCGGCGTGTCAACACAAGATAGGCCGCGATCAGGAAAGGCAGGAGCGCAAGATCGGGCCGGACCATTGTCAACAGTCCGCACGTCGCTCCCGCGGCAATCAGGTGACCGACAGAGGGCTGTCGCAGGAGCCAGATGGCCAGCGTCGTGAGGCCAGCCGTTGCGACTGCCTCGGACATGACTGCGCTGCTGTACAGTGCGATCATGGGGTAGCCGGCGCAAAGCATCAGGAAAAACAGCCTGGCGGTCCGGTCCAACGTGCGAGCTGCCAGAGCAATCGCCGCACCCACAAGGGCCAATTGGAGGAACACTACAACTGCGAGGTGTAGTCCGGCGCCGTAATGCAAAGCGGCGAGGATAGCGGGATAGCCGGGCGCCCAAACCGCCTCCGGCGTTGTGCCGTCTGGGCTGAAAAATCCAGCAGAAAGGTTCTTAGCTAAAGCAAGATACCTCGCAGAGTCAGCAGAGCGCATCCAGGGCGCTGTGAGCAACAATACGGCAATGAACTGTAGTGCGACGAGCACGGCAGCTACAGCTGAAAAGACTGGAACCAGCCTTGACGCTGTCCCGTCTTGGCTCGCCGCAGCGCTAGTGCTCAAAATAGGTGCGCGAAGCGCGGGTCGAAGTGCAGCGCTAAAGCGCCGACGCCTAGGACGACCAGAGCTAAGGCTGAAGTTGGGTCCACTCGCTCGACGATAGCAAGGTACTGGCGAAGAAAGCGCATGCGGCCTTAATAGTCGGCTAAATTAATCAGGCAAGCTCATAGCCTTCGAGCACTCGGAGGCAGAATCATCCGGTCTGAGACTTGATGAAGCCGTCAAACAGCTGGGGGCCGGCTAATGCCAATAGCGCGGCAACGGCGCCAATCAGGGCAGCGCAGGCTGCCAGGAACAGCCAGTCCTGTGGAGACCATCGGCGGAAAAATCGTCGGAGGCGCATTCCTGCTCATAAGACAGCATTCTTCGCGAGGGAAGGTGAGTTCGGAGAAGCACGGGCGGCAAACCCCTAGGCGAGGTTTGCAGTCTTCCAGTTCCTCACAAAGGCGCTCGCAAGCTCGAGCATGGCGATAGCCCGATCATAGTCCTCTTCCGATTGGCCATCATCCGGATTGCTGTTCGAGCCAGCCGATAGCCTCATCGCTTCGGCGGCGAGCATCCCTGCGCTGCTTTTGTCCACGGCCAGCGGCCGACTGGGGAATGGCACGACGTCGCTCATCCCACTTTCTAGGTCCAACCCCGCGCAATTGTCCACACGCGACCACCCACCGCGCCACCTACCACAGGAGCATGAGGCCGATGATTCAAGCGCTGCACAGCCGCGGGCAGGGGTAGGGGATGACGCTGCTCTATGTCCTGGCGGTCCTCATCTGGGGATCCACGCTCGTCTACTCCGCCCCCGGCGCCGTGTCGGCTTTCCGCCATTCGGCAAGGCAAGGCGACCCGATGCGCCTCGGGGTCGCGATGGTCTCCGCCACCATCCTGCTCGGCAGTCTGCGCTGGCTCTTCGCGCCGCAGAGCGAGTCCCTGCTCGCGGTGGTGTTCGTCCTGTCCTGCGGCACCGGCTGCTTCGTCCTGCGCCTGATGCGCACCTACGGGAGGGGGCGGCATGTTCGATAAGATCATGGTCGCAGTGGGCGGCTCCTTCGAGCGCGCTCCGTGGGGGTGGGGGCTCCTCGCTCTGCTGGTCGGCGGCTGGTTCAAGCTGAAGCCCGTCCTGACCGAACTCGCCAACAAGCGCGAGAAAGACCTCCTGCAGGAGAGGGCCGACGAGATGGCCAGTATGCGTGACCACATCAGCGCCCTCGAGAAGCGGCTCGACCTCGCCTACGAAGAGATGCGCGTTCTCCGCCACGACCTCGCCAATGCGAACCACGCCCTCGACCTCTTCATGGAACTGATCGAGGCGAACCCCGAGAAGGCCGCGGAACACGCCAAGCGGGTCAAGGTCCGCCGCGACGCTGGCCGGGCACAGATCGGCGAAGAGAAGGTCGCGCTGGCCAGGGCGCGCACTCAGAATATCGTGGATCACCCATGACCCCTCGCGACTTCCAACAGTGGCTCGTCGAGCGCGGGCAGTCGATCGCCGTCGACGGGCTGCCCGGTCGGCAGACGCGCGCGGCGCTCGTGGTCGCCTTCACCAATCCTTGCGCGCCGGCTGTCACCAACGAGGAGATCAGCGGCATCGCCCTGCGCCTCGGTTGCGCCACGCGCCAGCTTCGTGCCGTCGCCAAGGTCGAGAGCGGCGGCACGGCCTACGATGCTCAGGGCCGGCCCAAGGTCCTGTTCGAGCGGCACCTGTTTCACCGCTTCACCGGCGGCGCGCACGGACTTTCCGCCTTCAGCAATCCAAAGGGCGGCGGCTACGGCGAGGACAGCTGGGACAAGCTCGCGCAGGCGGCCTGCCTTGATCCTGTCGCCGCCTTCGCCGCGGTCAGTTGGGGCCGCTTCCAGGTGCTCGGCTCTCATGCCGGAGCCCCGCGCTACCCGGGGATGCTCGACCTCGGCTATTCGTCGCCGCTCGAGCTCGCCTACTCGACCGTGGGCACCGAGGCGGCCCACTACGAGCTGCTGGCCCGCTACATCGAGAAGGCTGGCCTGCGCGGCGCGCTCCGGTCGCTGTCGACCAACCCGGCGGACAACCGCGCTTTCGCCCGGGGCTACAACGGCCCGACCTACGAGACCTTCCGCTACCACGAGAAGCTCGCCGATGCTGTGGCGGCCGCCCGATGACCTGGCTCCGCTCCCTCGCGCCGCGGGACCTTCGCGCGCTGATCGCCCTCATCGCCTCGATCGGCGGCGGGATCGCCATGACGGTGTTCGCTGTCTGGATCACCTGGATCCTGTGGAAGGGGCCTTGGGCCGCCGGCACCGAACTCGCCCGCATCGACAAGCTCGGTCTCGCGCTGATCCTCATCCTGTCGATCAGCGGCATCACTCTCGCCAGCTATGGCCTCGCCATCAACAAGCGGACGCTGAAGCTCGGCAAGGACGGATTCGAAGCGTCGGGCGGTGATGATGCCCCGGCGGCGGCTCAGGCTGTTGCGGCGGCGGCCAGCGAGAAGGCGGAAGAGATCGCCGAGGCGCGACCGTGACGATACCCCGCCGACAGCCCGACCAGCCCTTCGAGGCGCATCAGCAAGAAATGGCGGAGTGGCTCGGCTGCGAGACGGTCGAGGAAATGAACAACGCGCACGACGGTCTGCACGCCGAACTGGCGCAGTGGATGGGTGCGACGTCCTTTTCGCTCCTCATGGCGCAGGGGGTCGCCCTCACTCCCGAACGGCAGGCTTTGGCTGCGCTGGAGGAAGAAGCAGTCCTGTTCGTCCAGCGATGGCTGCAGGGCCTCAAGAACGCAAAGGAGGAAACATGGCTGGCTTTTTGACCAAGGCTGCGGACGTCATTCTGCGGCGCCGCTACGCCTACCGCTCAAGCGTCACCGGACGCTTCGTGAGCAAGGCCTTTGCCGAGGCAAACCCGGCGACCACCTATCGGGTCCGCACGGCATGAAGCGCTTCGTCCTCGCGGCCCTGCTCCTCGCCGGCTGCGACGACGATCAGCCGCGCGCACCGACCCCGGAGGAGATGGGTCCGCTAGGTGACCCGGCGGTCAGCACGGCATGGGAGATCGGCCCCGTCATCAACGGCAACAACTACAGCGGCGGCGCTCCGCTGCACCCGGAGCAGGCCGCAGACGGGCTGGTCATCTCCTTCCCGACGCCCGAGACGCACGTCCACTATGTCGCCTTCCGGCATGGCTCGCTGGCTGGCAAGACCACGATCCGAATGCGCTACCGCGTCGAGGGCGGGCTGTTTCGCCCGGTGAAGGCTCCCGAGCTGCCGAGCATTGGCCCGGTCCTCTACTTCGCGACCAGCGACAACGACTGGCGCAGCGATGGACAGCGCTGGTGGGTCTCCCTGCCGCCGATGCCGATCGAGCCCGGCGAGTATGAACTGGTCGCCTCACTCAAAGGTGTGTGGGGCAGCGTCATGACCATGACCTCCGCCAATGCGGCAGCCTTCGAGGCAGCCAAGGCAAAGGCGGATCGTGTCGGTTTCACCCTCGGAGGCGGGGACGGGCTTGGCCACGGGGTCACTGCCGACACGCCTAGCTCCATCACCATTCTATCATTCGAGGTGCTGTAATGAACTCAGTCTCGCAGACAGGCTACCGGCCCGCCGAAGACATCGCCCGCATGATCTTGGATAGCCAGCGACCCGACTGTGCGGTGTGCGGCAAGCGCTATCTTGAGCATCGCATGGGGTCGGGCTTTCCTGTTTGTCCGGTCATCACGACATACCGAGCGAAGGAAGGCGCATGATCCCGCGCTTCGCCATGCCGCTGATCCCGTGGGGGCGGGTGGGCATTGCCGCCAGCATCCTTGCGGTGACGTTCCTGGCTGCCGCGTGGAAGATCGAGGAGCGCCGCGCTGACAAGCTGCAAGCTCAGGTTGTGAAGTGGCAGACCGCCTTTGGCCGCATCAGTTCGGGCAAGAACGAGCAGAAGGTCATCACCAAGGAGCGCATCGTCGAAGTCGAGGTCCGCGCCAAGGATGCGGACGTTAGGGCCAAGAGGATCGAGGCCGCTCCGTTGCTGGGGCAATGCGCGACGCCGGAAGCAGTGATGGGGGCGGATATATGATGAGCCGTCCAGCCATTACTGCCCGCCCGCAGGCTGAGATTGATCGCAGAGCCCTAAGGAAGCGTATCGCGGCAACCTTCGCGGCATCGCTGGCTTTTCTTGCTGCCGGCTGCGCACACACCCGCTACGTGACTGTCTCCTGCGTCACGCCCGAGCAGGCCAAGGCCCTCAAGAATGCGAAGCCCGGCAAGGTCGGCAGCCAACTTACCGGCAAGGCGGACTCTGACATTCGCCTAGTCTCCGGTAGATTGGTCCGGGTCGAGGCGTGGGGTGACGGTCTGATGCACGTTATCGAGGGATGCGCGGCAAGGCAGGATTAGCCACCAGCCTCCCTATATGGAGAGGGACGGCAATCTCCGGGACGGCTAAACTTGCTTTAGCTATCCTGCGGCGATCCTGCACAGACAGTTGGTCGCCCGTGACTTGTTTGATTGCGTGAATGGCAAGGTTCTCAAGCACTACTCTTTCCTTTGCGCTGTTGCACAACCTGCCACAGGCGGAAAGCCTCGGCCAAGCGCGCTTCGTCTCCATCGACCTTCTCAAAGGCCGCAATCTCCTCAGGGGTGAGGCGCTCCATCAGCCAGCGAATGACATCGCTCTGGCGCTTGTCCGACGTGTCGTGTTTCGGCATGGCTCGCTGCGCCTCTAAGCCGGGTCAGGGTTTCCTCTGAGACCACATAGTCGCGGAAACCACAACCGACGAGGCCGCCCCCGAGGCTGATAACATGGGGATGCGGGCACTTGGCTGCGCGCTTTTTGTCCATCACGCTTTCCTTTCTTCCCAAGGTCTCAGCTCGACCCTAAGCCCCAATCTCGTCCACTCTTCTGACGCACTTTCCTCTCCCGACAGGACACGAGCAACGTGCCACCGGACCAACTCCTGCCGCTGGTCGGGAAGCAGCTTGGCAAACTCCGCCGGGTCAAACCCTATGCGAAGAATGCTTGGTCCTTCTGCCTTGAGGATGGGGCTAGGCATGGTCTTCCGTGAACTTGTCGGCTGCCCTTGCGAGGGTGATGGCGTAAGTGACCTCGGGCACGTCCTCTAGCAGGAAGTCCACGGCCATCTCGGCACCGTAGCGGTCGCCCGTCGCCCGCCACACGGCTTCGACCATCTTGGCGTAAAGGTCTGCGCCGATGCGATCCCGTAGCTCTGTCATACTGATGCCTCCTGCTTCGCGTTGTCGGCGCGAACAATCTCGTCGATCCAGTCATAGTACAGGGCCGACAGGGGGACTTCATAGGAAACCCGCCCGGTCGTGCTGCAAACGAACAGGCGAGGCAGCCAGTCGTGCAAGTCCTCGCTGTCCCACGCGAACCAAAAGGCTCCGTACAGGGCCTTCTTGGCCGGCTTGAGCGCAGAGGTGTCCTCGACCTCGTACAGCAGCAGCTCGCGCCTTTCCCGATCGACCAGGAAGGCGTCGGGCAGGAAGCTCAGCGTTTCCATCTCGTCGGGGTCGCCGCCAAGCTCGTCCCACAGATCCCTGACGACGCGCTTGAACCCGTTGCGGCACATGCGGCTGTCGCTCTCGACTAGGCGCTTAATGGCTGCCTCGTGGCGGGTGTCCTGAGCGGACTTGGTGCCTCGGTAATCCGGCGCATATGGCATCTGCTTGCTCCAGCCTTGTACGGGAGTTGTACGCACGTTCCCTGCTTGTTCACGCTTTTGGGCGCAAGAACCTGCACGGATGCCGCCCACGCCGAAGCGAGGATTGGCACTTTTCTCTAGTGGAGACTGGCGCACCCGACAGGATTCGAACCTGTGGCCTCTGCCTTCGGAGGGCAGCGCTCTATCCAGCTGAGCTACGGGTGCGTCGCGGGTCGTCTAGCGGCGCCGGCCCAAGCCTTCAAGCCATTGTCGAAGCGGCGCGTGAAGGGTCTCGGGCGCGTGGCGGCCGACGATCATCCCGACATGGCCCGACGGGCTGTCGAGCCGCGGCCCCGACGCGGCGCTCGCCGCGGGCACGATGCGGTCGCCCGAGGCAGTGACATGGAGGGTCGGGCAGTCCGGCAACCCGCCTCCGAGCCAGCAGTCGCGTCCGGGCGCATCGGCACCGAACAGCGTCTCGACCAGCTCTGTCGCGGCGGGGAGGGGGAGCGCCTCGCCGGCGTTGGCCCATAGTTCGAGCGCGACGAAGCGGCGGGACTCGGCCGAGCCCGGCTCGAGC
This sequence comes from Sphingomonas swuensis, assembly GCF_039538045.1. Taxonomy (NCBI): domain Bacteria; kingdom Pseudomonadati; phylum Pseudomonadota; class Alphaproteobacteria; order Sphingomonadales; family Sphingomonadaceae; genus Sphingomonas; species Sphingomonas swuensis. The sequence goes on from NZ_BAABBQ010000001.1 coordinate 1,276,194, forward strand.
ATCGCGAAGCGCGCGAACTTGGCGACGGTGCGTTCGGGATCGAGCATCCAGAAGGAGGATTGGAGAAGCTCCATCGGAAGCACGCCGAGATGGCGGGCGACCGGCGCGCTGCCCGCCAGCATCTGCCGGAGCGAGGCTCGGGCGCTCTCGGGGTAAGCGGAGAAATGCCATGGCGAGGCGAGGGTCACCACCGCCGTCACCTCGGGCCGGAGCCGCGCCGCCGCCAGTGAGAGCGTCCCGCCGAGGCAGTAGCCGGCGAGGATTGCGGGACCGATCTCGGCAAGGAGCGGCAGAAGCCGCCGGGTGACATGCTCGCTTAAGGTCAGCGTCGCCCGCTCTGCCGCGGGTCCCCAGTCGAGCAGCAGCACCCGGCGATCCCGCGCCAGCGCCTCGGCCAGCGAGCAATCGGGGTCAAGGTCGAGGATGGTAGGCGGGTTAATCAGCGAGGGCACCAGCACCAGCACCGGCCCATCGCCGCCGCAGTCGCGAAGGCAGGTCCCGTCGACACTCGCCACCACCGGGCGTTCGCGCCCTGGCGGTGGCTCCTCGGCCTCCTCGTAGCGGCGGAGCCCCGTCAGCGCCGCCTTCGCCAGCGCGGGATCGCCCGCCGCCACCTCGCGCACCAGCTCGAGGAACAGCGGCAGGGGGCGGGGCGCCCGCCTTTGTTGCGGTGCGGCAAGAGGCGGTGCTAGGTCGTCGGCCACGCCATGAGGACTGCCCGATGACTGAGGCCCGTGCCAAGATCACGATCAAGAAATATGCCAATCGCCGGCTCTACGACACCGAAAGCTCGACCTATGTGACGCTCGACCGGCTGGCGCAGATGATCCGCGAGGGCCGCGACTTCGTCGTGCTCGACGCGAGGTCGGGCGAGGACATCACCCACCAGGTGCTGACCCAGATCATCGTCGAGGAAGAGGCACGGGGCGGCGCAACCATGCTTCCGGCAAGCTTCCTTCGCCAGGTCATCGGCCTCTACGGCAATTCGATGCAGACCATGGTCCCGCAATATCTCGACGCCGCGATGGCAAATTTCTCCAAGAATCAGGCCTCCTTCAAGGAAGCCTTCGGGAGCAATCTGTTCGCCGACCTCGCCAAGCGCCAGCTTGCCTTGTTCGAGCAGAGTGCCAAGGCGTTCAGCGGGGTCGTGCCCCCGCGACCCGAGCCCGCGCCGGCCAAGGACGAGGACGTCGCCAGCCTCAAGGCCGAGCTCGAGGCGCTCCGCGCCAAGGTCGACCGGCTGGCGCGCTGACCATGATCCTCCTGTTCGCCGCGCTCGCCCTGCAGGGCACCGCGCCCGCCGCCACCCCGACCCCGGCAGACTGGCGCACCCGCCCGCTGACCGCCGGTGCCTGGACCTGGCGCAGCTCGGCCCAGTCCAGCGAGGCACTCTTCTCCGATTCGCTCGGGGTCCAGCTGATCGTCCGCTGCACCCGCGCGACTCGTCAGGTGAGTTTTTCACGTCCCGGGGCAGCCCCGACCGCCGCGATTCGAATCGCCACGACCAGCAGCCAGCGCCAGCTTCCGCCCGGCCAGACGGTGCTTTCGAGCGATCCCCTCCTCGACGCGATTGCCTTCAGCCGCGGTCGCCTGCTGGTCGATGCCGCCGCCACGATGCCGCTGGTGGTGAGAGCCGCGCCGGAGCCGGCACGAGCCATCGAGGATTGCCGAAGCTGACGATCATTACAAGACTTGAACGATCCTCAACTGCGGGCATTCTCGTCCTTGCCAACAACGCAGCGAAAGGAGGTGATCCGATGTCTCATGGTTCAGCAGAGAGGTCGGTGAAGTTCGTTCGGGAGATGCGGGCCTAAACCCCCCGCTGATGGTCTCCCGGGCTGGAGCTCTCCGGCCGCTGACCATGTCGAAGGGGCCGTCGCAGCCAAGCGACGGTCCCTTTTACTTGTCCGGCGACTTGCCCGTTGCTTGATCGATTCGGAACCGTTCCGCCCGTGCATCGTCTTTGCTTGGAACGCGACCACAGGGAGAAGAACAGGTGGCCAAGGGCAGGACGTCCAAGTCGAACAACGCTGGCGGCAACAGCAGCTTCACCAGCCAGGACAGCAGCCATTCTGGCGGTCCGTCGCAGGGTGGCTCGTCGACCTCCGGTGCGTCGCAGTCCGGGGGAGACGACGACAACTCGTCGATGAACGAGACCCTCGACAAGCTCGCCAAGGCGGCGATGAGCAAGGAGATGCTCGCCGCCGGTCTCGCCGCCGCCGCCGCCGCGATCAGCGCCAGCCCGTCGGTTCGCCGCAAGATCCGCGACGCCGGCGCCGACGCCGCCGACAGCGCCAGCAATGCCGCAAGCTCGATGGCCGCGAGCGTCTCGCGCCTCGGCTCGCTGATCGCCGAAGCGGTCGCCGACGCGGCGCAGAAGGTGCTCGGCGGGAGCTCGGGCAGCAGCAGCAGCTCCTCGTCGGGTGGCGCCAAGCGCAGCAGCAGCAGCAAGTCGGGCTCGACCGCAAGTCGCTCGTCGGCCGCCAGCAGCGCCAAGCGCAGTGCCAGCCAGCGCGCCTCGGCCGCCGCCGAGAAGGCGACCGGCACCGGCCGCTCCTCGCCCTCCTCGCGCGCCAAGAAGAGCAGCACCTCCGCTTCGACCGACAGCGCGGCCAAGCCCGCCGCGAAGCGTGCGACCACTGCTCGCTCGACCGCCAGCCGTGCGCGCAGCGGGACCGCCGCGACGCGCCGCGCAAGCTCGACCCGCAAGCCCTCGGGCGGCGGCAACTCGGGCGGCGAGGGCGGCAACAGCTAGCCTCTTCGCTTGACCCCCATCGGCAAGGGGCCGCCGTTCCCACCGGAGCGGCGGCCCTTTGCGCTTTGAACAGGCCCGTGCCAGAGGCGCTCCCATGAATCCGCTTGCCGTCGTCATCCTCGCTGCCGGTCAGGGCACCCGCATGCGCTCCGACCTGCACAAGGTCCTTCATCCGCTCGCCGGTCGGCCGATGCTCCAGCACCTGCTCGGCACCGTCGACGGGCTCGGCGCCGAGCGCGTCGTGGTGGTCGTCGGCACGGGCCGCGAGCAGCTCGAGGCGGCGCTTGCCGGACACGAGCTGACGCTCGCGGTCCAGGCCGAGCAGAAGGGCACCGGCCACGCCGTCCAGCAGGCGCGGGCGGCGCTCGACGGCTTCGACGGCACCGTCCTCATCCTCTACGGAGACACCCCCTGCATCGCCGCCGACACGCTCACCGCGATGCGCCAGCGGCTCGAGGCGGCGGACCAGCCCGGAGTCGTGGTTCTCGCCTCCAGTCCCGAGGATCCCGCCGCCTATGGCCGGGTGATCCTCGGCGAGGGCGACCGGATCGCGCGCATGGTCGAATATAAGGACGCCAGCCCGGACGAGCGCGCCGTGCGGCTGTGCAACAGCGGGATGATGGCGGTCCGCTCGGCCGACCTGTTCCGCTGGCTCGGCCAGGTCGGCAACGACAATGCCGCGGGCGAATATTACCTTCCCGACGTCGTCATGGTCGCCGCCGCCGAGGGCCGCCACAGCGTCGCGGTCGAGTGCGCGCCGTGGCAGACCGCCGGGATCAATAGCCGTGCCGAGCTCGCCCTGGTCGAGCGCGAATGGCAGGGCCGGCGCCGGGCCGAGGCGCTCGCCGGCGGGGCGACCCTGATCGATCCCGAGACCGTCTGGTTCAGCGCCGACACCGAGCTTGGCCGTGACGTGCTGATCGAGCCCAACGTCTTCTTCGGTCCCGGAGTCCGGATCGCCGACGGCGCGATCGTCCGCGGCTTCTCGCACCTCCAGGGCTGCAGTATCGGGAGCGGCGCCGAGGTCGGCCCCTTCGCCCGGCTCCGTCCCGGCGCCGAGCTCGGCGACAGGTCCAAGGTCGGCAATTTCGTCGAGATGAAGAAGGCGCGGCTCGGCGCGGGGGCCAAGGTCAATCACCTCAGCTACATCGGCGATGCCGACGTGGGCGCGAAGGCCAACATCGGCGCGGGCACCATTACCTGCAACTACGACGGCTTCTTCAAATACCGCACTGTGATCGGCGACGGCGCCTTCATCGGCTCCAACTCCTCGCTGGTCGCGCCGGTCAGCGTCGGCAAGGGCGCGATCGTCGGTGCCGGCTCGGTCGTCACCCGCGACGTCGAAGGCGACGCGCTTGGAGTCACCCGGGCCGACCAGAAGCAGCTCTCCGGCTGGGCAGCCCGCTTCCGCGAACGCCAGTCGGCCAAGAAGAGCGGGCAATAACAGGCTGTCGCGAACGTCTGCTTACGACACATTGCGGACACTAGCGTTGTCATGCTTTGCTCGCTGGTGGAGGCTGGCCGATGTTGCAGAGGGACGACTACGAGCACCCGGTGCCCGAGCCGTGGCGCTCGAAGTTCAAGGAGATTGCCTGTGCCTTCGCGACTGACGATTTCCAACTGCGGAATGCGTGCGTCGAAGGGGTTGAGCCTGTCGAACGAGGCATAGCCGACCACATCGCTTCGAACGTGGCTGCCTACGGTGAGCCGCTGGCACCGCTCAATGACGCCACTTGGGAGCGTTCAGTTTATCGGTGGATGAATGGTTATTGGCAGGTGCTCGTCGACCTTACTACCGAGGGAGAGCCCGTGAGCGACCTCACGCTTCATGCGAGGCTCGATGAGCCTGATGGTTGCTATTTGACGATTGAATCCGTTCACGTCCCGTGAGCGCTGGCGAGTGTCCGCTTTCCACGCTTGCGGACATAGGCCGAAACGTCTGCTCGCCACTCAATAACGGACATATCCACCCTACTTGCAATGTAGGACCTCGCTTGCTCTACGAACCGGAGCGGTTCGCTGCTGGGCTCTTTCTCTTCGTCGGTGCGGTTGTGGCTCGTCGGCCACCACCTGTTGCGTAGACGCTTCCCATTCGGGAAGAGAGAGCCGCGCGCGACCCCCGCACCCTGTGAACTTCGAGAACTTCGCCGCGCTACGGACGGCCTTAGCGGCGGCCGAACACCCGCTCGAAGATCGTGTCGACCTGGCGGAAGTGGTAGCCGAGGTCGAAGCTTTCCTCGAGCTTTTCCGGCGGCAGCAAGGCGGTGACCTCGGGATCGGCCTTGAGCAGGTCGAGCAGGCTCAGCGCCCCGTCCGACTCCCACACCTTCATCGCATTGCGCTGGACCTTGGCATAGGCGTCCTCGCGGCTCAGGCCTGCCTGGGTCAGCGCCAGCAGCACCCGCTGCGAGTGGACCAGCCCGCCCATCCGGTCGAGGTTCTTCTGCATCCGCTCGGGATAGACCAGCAGCTTGTCGATCACCCCGGTCAGCCGCGCCAGCGCGAAGTCGAGGGTGATCGTCGCGTCGGGGCCGATGTAACGCTCGACCGAGGAGTGGCTGATGTCCCGCTCGTGCCACAGAGCGACATTCTCGAGCGCAGGAGTGACCGCGCTGCGGACCATCCGGGCAAGGCCGGTGAGATTTTCGGTCAGCACCGGATTGCGCTTGTGCGGCATCGCGCTCGAGCCCTTCTGCCCGGGCGAGAAATATTCCTCGGCTTCGAGCACCTCGGTGCGCTGAAGGTGGCGGATCTCGGTCGCCAGCCGCTCGATCGAGGAGGCGATGACACCGAGCGTCGCGAAGAACATCGCATGCCGGTCGCGCGGGATGACCTGGGTCGAGGTCGGCTCGGGGGTCAGGCCGAGGCGCTTCGCGACATGCGCCTCGACCCTCGGATCGATGTTGGCGAAGGTGCCGACCGCGCCCGAGATGGCGCAGGTCGCGATCTCCGCCCGCGCCGCCTCGAGCCGGACGAGGTTGCGGGCGAACTCGGCATGGGCCTGGGCGAGCTTGAGGCCGAAGGTGACCGGCTCGGCGTGGATGCCGTGGCTTCGGCCGATGGTCGGGGTCAGCTTGTGCTCAAAGGCGCGCCGCTCGAGCACCGCGAGCAGTTGCTTATGGTCCTCGATGAGGATGTCCGAGGCCTGCGCCAGCTGCACCGCCAGCGCGGTGTCGAGCACGTCCGAGCTGGTCATGCCCTGGTGGAGCCAACGCCGCTCGGGCCCGAGCTTCTCGCCGGCCCAGGTCAGGAAGGCGATGACGTCATGCTTGGTGACCGCCTCGATCGCGTCGATCGCCGGCACGTCGACCGGATCGATCACCCCGCGGCCATGCGCCTCCACGATCTTGGCGGCGTCCTCGGAGGGGATCATCCCGATCTCGCCCATCGCCTCGGCGGCGAACACCTCGATGTCCCACCAGATCCTGAAGCGGTTCTCGGCCGCCCAGATGGCGGTCATGGCGGGGCGGGAATAGCGCGCGATCATGGCCGCGCCCGCTAGCAGGGGCGGGGCCTTGCCGCAACGCGGGTGACCCGCTCAGCGAAGGTCGAGCTGCTCGCCGCGCTGGAACAGGATGCCGAGTTCCTCGAGGTCGAGGTCGCGCTCGAGGTCGTGCAGCACCTCGTCCTCGATCTGGCCTTCGCGGTGCAGCCGGATGAGCTCCGCGCGACCGGTCGCAATGGCGGCGAGCATGACCTCGAAGTGGGTCTGGATGCCCTTCATGAAGCCGTCCGGCTCGCGCGCATAGCGCTCGGTCGCCCGGGCCCGGCTCTGGTACATGTCGAGCAATTGCGGATGGATGAGCTGGCCGTCGCTGTCATAGGCCCGGGCCTCCGCCGCCTGCAGCTTGGCACGGGCGATCGCCGCCTCGGCCTCGGCGAGGCTCATCGGCGGCAGTGAGTCGCGATCCTCAAGCCCGACGCCCTTGATCAGCCGGCCAAGGCTGCCGCCCTGTACCAGCACGGTCACCAGGATGACGGCGAAGCCGGCGATCAGCATCAGGTCGCGGCCGGGCATCTGCTCGGGCAGGGTCAGCGCCACCGCCAGCGTGACCACGCCGCGCATCCCGGTCCAGGCGAGCACGGTGGCCTGTGCGCCGCCGAGAGGCCTCGCCCGCTTCACCCCCAGGCGACGAAGCAGGCGGAGAAGCCCGTCGCTTGCGAAGACGTAGACGAAACGCGCGCCAATGACGGCGAGGATGATCCCGACGAGGGGCGCCGCCATGGTGGTCGTCACCGCCTCGATCCCGCCCGCGCGCTCGACGATGCTGCGGAGCGAGAAGCCGATCAGGATGAAGACCAGCGCCTCCAGGCTGAAGATCATCGTTCGCCAGAAGGCGCTGCCCTGCAGGCGGACCCGCGCGCTCATGGTGACATGCTGGTACCAGCCGAAGATCAGTCCGGCAGTGACGGTGGCGATGACGCCCGAAACGTGGATCGCCTCGCCCGCCAGATAGGCGGCCCAGCACAACAGGGTCGCGCTGGTGACGATCAGCGTCTGATCCTCGATCCGGCGGATCAGCAGCACCCAGGCGCTGCCGATGGCCGAGCCGACCAACACTCCGCCGACTGCGAGCATGACGAAGCTTCCGACCGCCGCGTCCAGTGCGAAGGTGCCACTCAGCGTCGCGGCGACGGCGAAACGGAACAGCGTCAGCCCCGTTTGCGTCGTTGAGCAGGCTTTCGCCCTCCAGCAGCGCCTGCAGTCGGCGCGGAAGCCGCACCCGCTGGAGAATGGCGCGCGCCGAGACGGCATCGGGCGGGGAGAGGATGGCACCGAGCGCGAAGCAGGCCGCCCATGGCAGCGCCGGAAGCAGCCACTTGGCGACCATTGCGACGGCGAGCGTGGTGAAGAGCACCGCGCCGATCGCCAGCGAGAGGATACCCGGCAGGTGCCGGCGGAAACGGCCGAAGGCGGTGTAATAGGCTCCGTCGAACAGCAGCGGGGGAAGGAACAGGACCAGCGCCAGCTCGGGATCGAGGGTGACCTGCGGCAGGCCGGGGATGAAGGCGAGAAGCCCGCCGCCGACGAGGAGTGCCGCCGAGGGCGGAAAACGCAGCTTCAGCGCCAAAGCGTGCAGCGCGATCACCGCCGCGAGGAGCAGGAGCACCAGCTCGAAGGTCGCGACCGCACTCATCGCGGGCACTTATCGGCGCGGCGACGAGCCAGCGTCAATCGCGCGTCGCTCAGGCGGCTTCCTTCTCCAGTTGCTCGCTGAGCTCCAGCCACTTCGCCTCGGCCCGCTCGAGCGCTTCGGCCACTTTCGCACGGCGCTTGGACAATTCGCCCATCGAGAGCTTGGCAAGCTGCGGGTCGGCGCCGGTCGGATCGAACATCGCGCGGTCAAGCGCCGAACGCTGCTCGGCAAGCTTGAGGCTTTCCTGCTCGGCTTCGCTCGCGGCCTTTCGGAGGGCCTTGGCGTCCTCGCGCGACTTGCCGTTGGCCGCCTTGGGCTTGGTCTCGGCCTTGGGCTGGTTCCGGCCGAGCACGAAGTCGATGTAATCCTCGATGCTGCCGGCATAATCGACCGCGCGGCCGTCATCGACCAGCACCAAGCGGTCGGCGGTGAGCTCGACCATGTGACGGTCGTGGCTGATCAGGATGACCGCGCCGTCATAGTCGTTCAAGGCCTGGACGAGTGCTTCGCGGGCGTCGACGTCGAGGTGGTTGGTCGGCTCGTCGAGGATCAGGAGGTGCGGAGCCTCGCGGGTGATGAGCGCCAGCGCCAACCGCGCCCGCTCGCCGCCCGACAGCTTGTTGGTGACGGTCGTCGCCTTGTCACCGGAGAAGCCGAAGCGGCCGAGCTGCGCGCGGACGGCGGCGGGTGACTGCCCCTCCATCGCCCGGCTCATGTGCATCAGCGGGGTCTCGTCGCCGTGCAATTCCTCGACCTGATACTGGGTGAAATAACCCACCCGCATCTTGCCGGTCGCAACCATCCCGCCTTCCATCGGAGCGAGCTGCGCGGCGAGCAGCCGGGCGAGCGTGGTCTTGCCGTTGCCGTTGCGGCCAAGCAGCGCGATCCGGTCGTCGGGATCGATGCGGAGGTTGAGCTTCCGCAGGATCGGCGTCTCGCTGTAGCCGACCGCCGCCATCTCGAGCGTGATCAGCGGCGGCTTGAGCTCGCTGGGCGAGGGGAAGGCAAAGCTGAGCGAGGGATCGTCGGCCATCGCCGCAATCGGCTGCATCTTGGCCAGCATCTTGGCCCGGCTTTGTGCCTGCTTGGCGGTCGAGGCCCGGGCCGAGTTGCGCGCGATATAGTCCTGGAGCCGCGCGCGCTGTGCGTCCTGGCTGGCCTTGGCCGCGGCGAGCTGAGCGGCGCGCTCGGCCCGCTGTCGCTCGAAATCGTCATAGCCGCCGGCATATTGCGCGAGGCGTCCACCCTCGACGTGAAGGATGGTGTCGACGACGTTGTTGAGAAGGTCGCGCTCGTGGCTGATGACCACCAGCGTTCCCGCATAGTCCTTGAGGAAGTTCTCGAGCCACAGGGTCGCTTCGAGATCGAGGTGGTTCGAGGGCTCGTCGAGCAGCAGGATGTCGGGCTCGGAGAAAAGCAGGGCGGCAAGCGCGACGCGCATCTTCCAGCCGCCCGAATAGCTGTCGAGCGGGCGCGCCTGCATCTCCTCGTCGAAGCCGAGGCCGAGCAGGATCTTCGAGGCCCGCGAGGGCGCGCCATAAGCGTCGATCGCGAGCAGGCGCTCGTGGACGTCGCCGAGGCGATCCATGTCGCTGTAGTCCTCGGCGGCGATCATCAGTTCGGCGCGTTCGGTGTCGGCCGCGAGGACGGTCTCGAACGGGGTCGCATCGCCACTCGGCGCTTCCTGCGCGATATAGCCAAGGCGGGTGCGCTTTGGCATCTCGATCTCGCCGTCGTCGGCCTCGAGTTGGCCGATCATCACCTTCATCAGGGTCGACTTGCCCGCCCCGTTGCGGCCGATCAGCCCGACGCGGCTCTTCGGGCGGATGGTCGCGGTCGCGCGGTCGAGGATCGTCCGCCCGCCAAGGCGCATCGTGATTCGATTGATGGTCAGCATTTGCGCGCGCCTACACGGCTTTCGTGGCGAACTGAAGGCGAAGCCGCTCGCACAAAGCGGCGGCGTCGGCATCGGAACGCAAAAGCACCACCGGGCAGGTCGCGGTCTCGGCAAGTCGTGCGATCTTGCGGCGCTGCGAATGACGGGTAGTCACGATGTAGTGGATAAACCCGGGCAATGAGCGGAGCCGTTCGGGACAGCCCTCGGCCATGTCGGGGCGGGTCCGGCCGAGCTGGGTCGCCGCGCGCCTCACCACGCGCCACCCGCGCAACAAGGCGGGCCGGTCGAGCCAGACGAGCAGATCGGCGCGGGCGAGGCGGCTTGGCCAGGTCGTGCTGTGGCCCCCCTCGAAGATCCAGCGCTCGCCCGCTTCGGCCTCGCCGCAGAGGCGGGTCTTCTCTGCCGGACTGCGCTCGACCCAGCCCGGTTGCCAGTGGATCCGGTCGATGTGGATGACGGGCAGCCCGGTCGCCTCGCCGAGTGCGGCGGCGAGGTGGCTCTTCCCCGAGCCCGGCTGACCGACGATCATGATCCGCTGCATGCGAAGGCCATAACAGCCTTGAGAGCGCTACATCAGCCCCATGGCGCGCAGGCTGGAGCGGCCCTGCGCACCGACGATGACATGATCGTGGACGGTGATCTTCATGTGGCGGCCGGCCTCGACGATGTCGCGGGTGAGGCGGATGTCCTGCTGGCTCGGCGTCGGGTCGCCGCTCGGATGATTGTGGACGAGGATGATCGCGGTTGCGCCGAGCGCGATGGCGCGGGCGATCACCTCGCGTACATGGACCGCGGCCTCGTCGACCGACCCTCGCCACATCGCTTCGTTCGCGATGAGCACATTCTTGGCGTTGAGGAAGAGGATCCGAACTTCCTCGACATGGGCGTGCGCCATGGCGGCCTGGAGATAGTCGCCGAGCGCATCCCAGCTCGAGAGGATCGGGCGGGCCTCGGTACGGGTCTCTAGCAGGCGCAGCGCAGCCGCTCGGGCGATCGCGAGGGCGCCGATGACGCCCTCGCTCAGCCCCTCGCGGCGGAGCACCTCGGGTGGGGCCTCGAGCAATGGCCCAAGTCCGCCGAACGAGGAAATCAGCTGCTTTGCCAATGGTTTGGTATCGCGGCGCGGGATTGCGAGAGTCAGCAGATATTCAACCAGCTCGTGGTCGAGCAATGCGTCGCCGCCGCCGTCCAGCAGCCGATGCCGAAGGCGCGCGCGATGCCCGTCGGCGCCATTCGGCTTGTCGCCCATGAGAGGGAGGCTATGCCGCTTCGGTGCCGGGTGCAACATGTCGGCAGCGGAACGGTCCTCCGGCCGAACGGTTAGGCGAGGTTAGTGACGGAAGTAACGACGGTCGGGACGGAGGCAGATGGGTCAGCGACCGTGGTCGTTCGTCGCCGTCGTCGCGTGCCCCGCCTACTCGGCCTCATCCTCGTTGGACTGCTCCTGCTGCTGGTGGCGGTCGCGCTCGTCCTGTGGACCCAGCGCCGCCCGCTGGCCACCGATATCCTCCGCAAGGAACTGGAGAAGCGGGGAGTCCAGGCGACCTTCACCGTGGATCGGGTCGGGCTTCGCACGCAGCAGGTGTCGAACCTCGTGCTTGGCGATCCGCGCAATCCCGATCTCACCGCCCGGCTCGCGCAGATCCAGATGCGCATCAAGTGGACCGGCCAGGTCGAATTCTACCGGGTCGTCGCGCGCGGTGTGCGGCTCAATGGCCGGGTGGTCGGCAACAGGGTGAGCTGGGGCCAGGTCGATCGCCTCCTTCCGCCGCCCTCGGGCAAGCCCTTCACCCTTCCGGACATCAGTGTCGATCTCGCCGATACCTCCATCGCCATGGCGACCCCGATGGGGCCGATCGGGATCGCGGTCGAAGGCTCGGGCAACCTCACCGGCGGCTTCAAGGGACGGCTTGCGGCAGCCAGCCCGGCGCTCGACGCGGGACGCTGCACGCTGAGCGGCATGCGTGCCGCCTTCGACGTATCGGTCCGTGCCCGCCGGCCGCAGGTCGCCGGGCCGCTCAGCGCCAGCTCCTTCGCCTGCCCCGCCAGCAACATCGCCGTCGCCCAGCCGCGCTTCGACATCGACAGCAGCTTCTCGGAGGGCTTCGGCCGCTTCGACGGCAAGGGCCGGATGAGCGCGGCGGCACTCGCGGCCGGGGTCAACCGGCTCGACCGCTTCAATGCCGACCTGACGTTCGCAGGGGATCCGACCAAGATCCTCGGGCGGGTGCGGCTGGCCGCGGCGGGAGCTCGAATGGCGCAGCTGACTGCGGCCCGGACCCGGCTCGACGGCCGCTACTTCCTCAATGCGGCGCGAGGGCAGATCAGTCTCGTCGCCGACTATGGCGCCAACGGCGTCGATCTCGACCCATCGCTCACCCGCAACCTCACCGCGGCGCTCGGCGGCGCTGGTGGAACACCGCTCGAGCCGGTCGCCGTGCAGCTTCGGCGGAGCATCGACCAGGCGACCCGGGCGATGGCCGCGAAAGGTTCGCTCCGCCTCGTCAACGTCGCCGGCGGAGGCGGCGTTCGAATCGAGACCGCCGATGTGACCAGTGCGTCGGGCGCCCGAGTGCTCGTCGGCGGGCAGGGCGACGGAATCACTTACTATTGGCCTTCCAATCGGCTGCGCGTCGACGGCCGGGTCCGCACGCGCGGCGGCGGATTGCCGACCGCGGACCTCGCCCTGTCGATGCCGCGCGGTGGCGGCGCGATGAGCGGAACGCTGGTCATGCAGCCCTACCAGGCCGGCAATGCCCGGCTGGCGCTCGCCCCGGTCCGCTTCGCCGCGCTCGGCAATGGCGGCACCCGTGTGGACACAGTCGCGCTGGTCGACGGGCCGCTATCGGGCGGCAGCGTCAGCGGGCTGCGCGTTCCGGTCAACGGCACATTCGGTCCGGGAAGCGCGCTCGCCTTCGGGCGCGGCTGCGTGCCCCTGGCCTTCTCGGCGCTGCGCCTGGGAGCGCTGCAACTCGGCCGCACCAGCCTGCCGGTCTGCGCGACGGGGCAGGCGATCGTCTTCCGCCAGGCCGACGGCGACGTCGCGGTGCGGGCCTTCACCCGCGACCTCGCGCTCAACGGTCGGCTCGGCTCCTCGCCGTTCGCGGCGCGTGCGGCGCGTGCGGCAATGGTCGGTTCGCGCGGCTTCGACCTTGACCAGGTGACGGCGCGGATGGGCAATTTTGAGGCGCCGATCCTGCTCAACGCGGCGAGCCTTGCCGGCACCTTCTCGGGAAGCGGCATCTCGGGTCGCTTCGACGGTGCCGACGCGACCATCGGCCGGGTGCCGGTCAAGCTGACCGAGGCCGACGGCCGCTGGCTCTACTATCGAAACCGACTGACAGTGAACGGTGCCGCTACCGCCAATGACATCGGCGCCGAGCCGCCGCGCTTCTATCCACTGCGGACCAATGACTTCACCTTCTCGCTGGCCGGCAGCGACATCCGCGCCGCGGGTTCGCTGCGCCATCCGGGCACCGGGGCGCTGGTCACAAACGTCGCCATCCGCCACGACCTTGGCCGGGGTGTCGGGGGCGCGACCCTCGACGTGCCGGGGCTCGCCTTCCGCCAGAACGGCCTCCAGCCCGAGATGATCACCCGCCTGACCGAGGGCGTGATCGCGCTCGTCAACGGAACGGTGACCGGGCAGGGACGGATCGCCTGGAACGGGCAGGGGCAGGTCACCTCGACGGGTGAGTTCTCGACCAACGGCATGGACCTTGCGGCCGCCTTCGGTCCGGTCACCGGGCTGCAGGGCACGATCCGCTTCACCGATCTGCTCGGGCTCGAGACCGCGTCCGGCCAGACCCTCAGGGTCGCCACGGTAAATCCCGGCATCCTGGTCGAGAACGGCGTCCTCACCTACCAGCTGCTTCCCGGCCAATTGGTCCGCATCCAGTCGGGGCGCTGGCCCTTCATGGGCGGCGAGCTGATCCTTCGCGAAACCGTCCTCAACCTTGGCCGGCCGAGCCCGAAGCGGCTGACCTTCGAGGTGCGCGGGCTCGACGCCAACATGTTCGTCAACAGCTTCGGCTTCAACGACATCCGCGCCGAGGGCACCTTCGACGGGGTGCTGCCAATGATCTTCGACGACCAGGGCGGCCGGATCGTCGGCGGTCGGCTCGACAGCCGTGATCCGGGCGGGCGGTTGTCCTATGATGGCGCGGTCAACAAGGCCAACCTCGGCACCGCCGGCAACCTCGCCTTCAACGCGCTTCGCGACCTCCGCTTCCGCTCGATGATCATTCGCCTCGACGGCGACCTCGCGGGCGAATTCGGGACCCGCCTGACCATCGACGGGGTCGGGCTCGCCGGGACCAACGGAACCCAGCGCCTGATCAGCCGCTTCGTCGGCCGGCTGCCTTTGAAATTCAACGTCTCGATCCGCGGCCCATTCCGAGCGCTGATCGGCACCGCCAAGTCGCTGCGCGATCCGCGCACGCTGATCGACACCACCCTCGATCGTCCTCTGGGCAACATCCCGGGGATCGTCACCGAAGTCCGGCGACGCGAGGAAGAAACCGACCAGACCCAGACGCCCGTCGTCGAGAAGACCGAGCCCGCGAGGTAGATGACAATGAGACGAACCCTGATCCTGAGCCTGCCGCTCGCTGCGGCGCTTGCCGGCTGCGTCAACGTGCGCACCCCCGAGAAGCCAATCGAGATCAACCTCAATGTCGCCATCCGCCAGGAGGTTCTGGTGCGGATGCAGCGCGACGTCGACACGCTGATCAATCAGAACCCCGAGGCCTTCCCGCAGCGGCCCGCAGTGCCGGCGAACCCGCAGGGACAGCGATGATTCGCTGGCTGGGCCTCGCGCTGGTCGCCGTCGCCGGCGCGGCGGCGGCGCAGAGCGCCTATTTCGGTGCACGATCGGCAGGGCAGGTGGGCGAGCGCTACGACGGCTATCTCGGTTATTCGGCATCGCCGCCGGGACCGCAGGCGCGCCAACAGACCGAGGCGATCAACATCCGTCGCCGGGCTCTCTACACCAGCCTTGGGCAGCGCAAGGGCGTCAGTCCGCAGGAGATTGGGATCACCGCCGGCTGTACGCTGCTCGGCCGGGTCGAGGTCGGCGAAAGCTATCTTCTGGGCGACGGGCAGTGGCGGCGGCGCGGGCCCGGGCAGCCCGCGCCCGTGCCGGACTATTGCACCGGCGGCTGAGGCTCGAAGCCGGAGCGATACTCGGTCTTGAGGCGCCCCAGCATGGTCGCGGTGAGCGGCAGCTCGATCGCATAGGCGCCCTCGGCATAGGATCCCGCCACATAGGGATCGGCGGTCACCAGCACATGGTCGAGCAGTCCGTCGCGATCCTTGTCCGACAGGGCCAGGCTGAGCTCCTTCAGCGCAGGGCAGGCGCCGGCCCAGTCGCCCCGCACCACCGGCTGCTGCCGCCGCCGCGTCCGTTCGCGGTCGAGCAGCACGCAGTAGGGCTGGCGAATGGCACCATCCCAGCTCATCCCGGGCCGGAGCAGCGCCGCGATGGTCAGCTCCTTTCCAAGGCGGCGGTCCCACAGCAAGGCCTTGGTCCCGCTGTTGGAGTGCGCGCCGCCCGTGTAGGCGCTGACCGAGCCCAGCAGCGACAGCAGCCGCGCGCTCTGGCCCATGGTCTTCCACTCGCGCCGGAAGTCGAGCCCGTTCCAGTCAAGCTTGGCCTCGGCACGAAATGCCTTCTCCGCCTTGGCAAGTCCAAGCATCCGCTTGCGCTCGCTCGCGGCATCGGCGCGGAAGCGTCTGGATAGCGCGGGGATCGCCTCCGCTTCGCTCGACCAGCGATAGCTGAAGGCGAGGTCGCGGGAGGTCTCGGCGATGCTCACCGGTGCGGCGACCAGGAGCAGCGGCAGAAGTGCAACAGCCATGCCCGGCAAGCTAAGTGGCCCCGTCTCGAACGGCAAGGCGCGTGAGCGGCACGGTTGACCTCGCGGCCCGCCCTGCTAAAGGGGCGGCGCCTTGGCGGGCCGTGACGCCGCCATGTTCCTTGCCTGACCGCGCGCGATGCTCATTCCCGAGCGCCGCCGCGCACATGATGGAGTAAGAGCATGGCGGAAGAAGGCCCCGGGCAGGACGACAGGCTTCCCGCCGATGCGCGGCTCGACAGTCTCGAACAGAGGCTGGCCGAAGCGCAGAAGAAGGAAGCGGTCAGGACCGGCAAGGGACCGGCCCAGGATGCCAATGAGCAGCTGGGCAATCGGGTTCTCGCCACCCTGATCGGCGGACTGCTGGGCGGAACGATCGTCGGCTGGGCACTCGACCAGCTGCTCGGTACGTGGCCGATGCTCTTTATCACGTTGATGGTGCTCGGCACCGTCAGCGGGTTTTGGAGCATCATCAAGATGTCGAACGCTAAGACCAAGAGGGACCAATAGTGGCCGCCGAATCGGGCAAGATCGATCCGATGCACCAGTTCCAGGTCGAACCCCTGTTCGGCCATGACTGGAGCATTGCGGGCCACTCGATCGCCTTCACTAACAGCTCACTGTGGATGCTGTTCACGCTCGCCGCCATCTGGCTGTTCATGCTTGGCGGCATGAAGCGCGAACTGGTGCCCGGCCGCTGGCAGGTCGCGGTCGAAGGCGTCACCGGTTTCATCACCAACATGATGGAAGCCAACGTCGGGCCGCAGGGACGCAAGTACGTCCCCTACGTATTCTCGCTCTTCATGTTCATCCTGGTCGCCAACATCCTCGGCATGCTGCCGCTGGGCCTCATCCCGGGCGTCCATCCCTTCACGGTGACGAGCCACCTGACCGTCACCGGCGTGCTCGCGATCGTCTCCTTCGCGATTGTCCTGGTGGTCGGCTTCGCTCGCCACGGCCTGCACTTCTTCAGCCTGTTCGTGCCCCACGGCACGCCCGGCCCGATGATCCCCTTCATCTTCCTGGTCGAGCTTTTCAGCTTCCTGGTCCGCCCCTTCAGCCTGGCGCTGCGACTGTTCGTCGCGATGACCGCCGGCCACATCCTCCTGAAGGTGCTGGCAGGTTTCGTGATCAACGGCGCCAATGCCGAGGCGCTCTGGGTCGCTCCCGTGGTGAGCATCCCGAGCCTAATCCTGATGATCGGCATCAGCGCGCTCGAGCTGCTGGTCGCTGCCATCCAGGCCTATGTCTTCGCGCTGCTGACGAGCCTCTATCTCAACGACGCGATCAACCTTCACTAACCTTCACAACAAGATACCAAAGGGAGTTTGAACATGGACGCAGAAGCCGCAAAGCTGCTCGGTGCTGGTCTCGCCGCCATCGGCGTCGGCATGGCCGCGCTTGGCGTGGGTAACGTCTTCGGCTCGTTCCTCGAGAGCGCGCTTCGCAACCCGGCCGCCGCCGACAGCCAGCAAGGCCGTCTGTTCATCGGCTTCGCCGCTGCCGAGCTTCTCGGCCTGCTGGCGTTCGTCGTTGCCATGATCCTGCTGTTCGTCGCCTAAGCGACCGTTCAGCACAGCAACAATCGAGGTCGGCCAGTGCCGCAAATCGCGCAAATTCCGGAGATCTTCGCCTCCCAGCTGTTCTGGCTGGTGATCACCTTCGGGCTGCTCTTCCTGGTCGTTGGATTGGGCATGGTTCCCAAGATCCAGGGCACGGTCGATCTGCGTGACAGCCGCATCGCGGCCGACCTCCAGACTGCCGCGAGCGCCCGCGAGACCGCGAATCGTCTCGAGGCGGATTATCGTGCGGCGCTCGACCGCAGCCGGGCCGAGGCGGCCCGTGTTGCGGCTGAGGCCAAGGCGACGGCCGCCCAGGCGACCGAAGCCCGGGTCAAGGCCGCCGATGCCTCGGCGCAGGTCAAGCTCGAGGACGCATCGCGGCGCATCGCCGAGGCGCGTTCCTCGGCGCAGGCCGAGATCGAGGCGGTCGCCGCCGAGGCCGCCGCCGCCATGGTCAGCCGTGTCGCTGGCCTCACCGTCGACGAGGGCACCGCCCGCGCCGCCGTCCAGCAGGAGCTCGTCCGTGGCTGAGAATCTGCAGGAAAAGACCAACACCGAAGTCCAGGCCAACGTCGAACATCATGTCGACCCGTCGGCGCTCGGCTTTGATGCCACCATGCTCGTCGGCCTCGCCATGGCGGTGGTCGTCGCGCTGATGCTGTGGAAGAAGGTCCCCGCCGCGATCGGCAAGGCGCTCGACGGCAAGATCGCCGGCATTCGTGCCCAGCTCGACGAAGCCGCCGCGCTTCGCGCCGAGGCCGAGAAGATCAAGGCCGAGTATGAGGCCCGCTCGGCCGCGTCCGAGGGTGAAGCCGCGGCCATGCTCGATCGTGCCCGCAACGAGGCTGATGCCATCCGCGCCAAGGCCGAGGCCGACGCGGCCGCGCTGGTCGAGCGTCGGACTCGCATGGCCGAGGACAAGATCGCGGCCGAGGAGCGCGCCGCACTGCAGCAGCTTCGCGCGACCGCCGCCGATGCCGCCGCCAAGGCCGCCAGCCGGATCATCGCCGATCGCCACGATGCGGGCAGCGACAAGGCGCTGGTCGACCAGGCGATCGCCAACATCCGTTAAGCACCTCGCGCAGGCCAAGCACTGCCGGCAAGCGATGAGACTGACCGGCGAATCGCACGGATGGGCGATTCGCCGGACCCGTCTCTGTCGCCGGCGAGCTTAGCCGCAGTCCTCAAGATCCGAACCACCCCTGCATCGTCGATGCACGGGTCGGTGGCGACTTGCTGGCCAAGGAGAGTGTAATGCGTAATCTCATGATGGCGGCCGCCGTGGCCGTCGCGACCCTTTCGGCCGCCACTCCTGCAATCGCCCAGAACACCGCCGCTCCCGGTCTCGTGACTGTGACAGTGCAGGACGTCTCGATCCTCAACAATTTCCTGAACGGGGCGCAGGTCGCCGCGCTCAACAACCTCAATGTGCCGATCACGGTGCAGGCACCGATCAGCGTCGCGGCGAACGTCTGCGGCACCACGGTCGCCGTGCTGTCGGCAGCCCGCAAGACCGGCGATGCCGTCTGCACCGCGACCAGCGGATCGCGCGCGCTGGCAGACCTGACCAACCGTCAGCTGCTCTCGCAGAAGAAGTAAGCTTCGGTACATTGCCAATGAAGGGGCCCGGGCGAGCAATCGTCCGGGCCTCGTCGTTTGTGGCTCCTAGATCCCGAAGGTCACATGCCCGTCCGCGTCGATCGACCACGCCGGATTGTACGCAATCTCCCACGCATGGTCGTCGGGATTGGCGACATAGCCGCGATAGCCGCCGTGCGGCGATGCATCGGCGGCGCGCAGGAGCCGGCCGCCGGCTTCCACCAGCCGCCCGATCAACTCATCCACTTCTTCTTCGCTGCCGACATTGTGGGCGAGCGCGAAGGCACCGGGGCGATGCAAGTCCGCCCGCCGACTATCCCTGGCCAGCTCGCTGGTCAGCCAGGTTCCGAGAACGAAGCCGTTCATCTGGTAAAAGGCGATTTCCTCATTCTCGAACACCGGCGTCCAGCCGAAGCCGTCGCGATAGAAAGCCTGCGAGCGGGCCAGGTCGTCCGTGCCGAGCGTGATGACCGACAGCTGCTGCATCAGGGCACGTTCTCGGTCAGCAGATCATAGGTCGCGACCAGTTCGTCCTTCTGGTTGAAGATCTCGACAGCCCAGCGGACGACGCCGGTCTCCTCGCTCTTGAGGCTCTTGGAGCGCACCGTCAGTTCGACCCGCATCGCGTCGCCCGGATAGAGCGGGGTGAGGAAGCGAAGGTTCTCGAGACCCGTGTTGGCCAGCACCGGGCCCGGCGCGGGATCGACGAACAGGCCGGCCGCGAAGCTGAGGATGAGGTAGCCGTGAGCGACACGGCCCTCGAAGATCGGCGAAGCCTTGGCCGCTTCCTCGTCCATGTGGGCGTAGAAGGTGTCGCCGGTGAAGTGGGCGAAATGCTCGATGTCCTCGACGCTGACCATCCGGCTCGCGGTCCTGAGCGTATCCCCGATGTGGAGCTCGCTCATCCGCTTCCGGAAAGGGTGGGCGTCGATGACGTTCTTGGGGCCGCCCGGGATATATTGCGAGGTGATCGCCGCGAACATCGCGGGCGAGCCCTGCAACGCGGTCCGCTGCATGTAATGGGTGACTCCGCGCACGCCGCCCATCTCCTCGCCGCCGCCGGCCCGACCGGGACCGCCGTGGACGAGGACGGGGAGGGGACTTCCGTGTCCGGTCGAATCCTTGGCGTTGTCGCGATCGATGATCAGCAGCCGCCCGTGGAAGGCACCCGCACCGAGCACGAAGTCGCGCGCGACCTCGCCCGAGTGGGTGAAGAGCGACAGCGCAAGGCTGCCCTTGCCGCGATTGGCGAGGCGGATCGCGTCGGCCAGGTCCGCATAAGGCATGAGCGTCGCGACCGGACCGAACGGCTCGACGTCGTGCGCCGCGGCGCACGCCCAGGGATCGTCGGCGCAGAGCAGCACGGGCACCATGAAGGCCCCGCCCTCCGGGCCGGTCGCGGCGGCGGGATCGCCCGACGCGATCCGTGCCCCGTCGGCGGTGATCGCGGCGACCGCCTCGCGCACGCTCTCGCGCTGCGTCCGACTGACGAGTGCGCCCATCCGCGTCCCTTGCTCGCGCGGGTCGCCGACCGTCATCGCGGCGAGACGCTCCGAGATCGCCTGCTCGGCCGCGCCGAGCAGCGCTGCCGGGACCAGTGCCCGGCGGATGGCGGTGCACTTCTGCCCCGCCTTGACCGTCATCTCGTTGACGACCTCGGCGACGAACAGGTCGAACTCGGGCGAGCCGGGTGTCGCATCGGGGCCGAGAACCGAGGCGTTGAGGCTGTCCTGCTCGGCGATGAACTTGACGCTTTCGCGCTGGATGACCGGGTGGGTGCGGAGCTTGAGCGCGGTTTGGGCCGAACCGGTGAAGCTGACCACGTCCTGGCCGCCAAGGTGATCGAACAGGTCGCCGACCCCGCCGACCACCAGCTGCACCGCGCCGGGCGGAAGCACCCCCGCTTCGATCATCACCCGGAAGGCCGCCTCGGCAAGCCAGGCCGTGGCGCTGGCCGGCTTGACGATGGCCGGAACGCCCGCGAGCAGCGTGGGAGCGAGCTTTTCAAGCATGCCCCAGACCGGGAAGTTGAAGGCGTTGATGTGCAGCGCGACACCCTGCAGCGACGTAAAGACGTGCTGGCCCTGGAACAGGCCTGACTTGCTCAGCGGCTCGAGCTGCCCGTCGAGCAGGACGTGCGAATCGGGCAGTTCGCGCCGCCCCTTGGAGGAGAAGGAGAGGAGGGTGCCCGCGCCGCCCTCGATGTCGATCCAGCCGTCCTTGCGGGTCGCGCCGGTGGCATAGTTGAGCTCGTACAGCTCTTCCTTGCGCGCCATGATCGCGAGGCCGAGCGCCTTCAGCATGCGGGCCCGCTGGTGGAAGGTCATCGCGCGCAATGCCGGGCCGCCGACCTCGCGGGCGAAACGGGCCATGCCGCCGAAGTCGAGCCCGCCGGAACCAGTGAGCGCCACGGGAGAGCCGTCGATCGCGCTCGGAAGTTCGGTCAGGCTGGCGGCGTCGCCGGGGATCCACTCGCCGCGGGCGAAATTGAGGAGCTGGTTGGTCTTCATCGGCGCACCCTAGGCAGGGCGGGGGACGAGGCCAACCGTTGACGCGCCGTTCACCATGTATGCTCGGGGCTTCTTCAGCATGGCGGAGCCAAGCTTCCGCGCATGAGCCTGATGTTGCTCTTCGCCGCGGGCAGCGCCGCAAGCATGACCCCGGTCCGCCCGCCGCGGCAGGGCGAGCTCGCCGCCCGCTTGCTCGCGGTCCACAATCGCGCGCGCGCCGAGGTCGGGGCACCACCGATGGTGTGGGACGAGGCGCTCGCCGAAAGCGCCGCGAGCTACGGTCCGCGCCTTGCCGGGCTTGGCCGGCTCGAGCACAGCAACCGTGCCGACCGGCCCGGGCAGAGCGAAAACCTTTCGATGGACCCCGTCTGGCGCGGCACCCCCGAAAGCCTCGCCGGCATGTGGGTCGATGAGAAGAAACTGTTCGTGCCCGGCACGTTTCCGGCGGTCACGACGACCGGACGCTGGGAAGATGTCGCGCATTATACCCAGGTGATCTGGCGCGGCACGACCCGGGTCGGCTGCGGGCTCCACGACGAGAATGGCTGGCGCTATCTGATCTGCCGCTATTCGCCCAAGGGCAATGCCGACGGGAAGATCGTCCCCTAGCGACCGTGGTAGGTCGCCGGCCTTTTTTCGAGAAAGGCGGCAACGCCTTCGCGATAATCGTCGGTGAAGCCGAGTCGGCGCATCTCGCTTGCCTGAACTGCGAGCTCCTGCGGCAGCGTCCGCTCGCTCGTGGTGCGGATGATCTGCTTGATCGCGGCAAGGCCGAGCGGGGGCAGGGCGGCGAGCTTGCGGGCCAGGGCGTCCACCTCGGCGTCGAGCGCCTCGTCGTCGACGCACTTCCAGATGAGGCCCCACTCGGCTGCCTTTTCCGCCGGCAGCGGCTCGGCGGTCAGCGCGAGCCCGAGCGCGCGGGCCTGGCCGACCATCCGCGGCAAGTGCCAGCTTCCGCCGCTGTCGGGAATGAGCCCCAGTGTCGCGAAGCTCTGGATGAACTTGGCCGAGCGCGCGGCGACCACCAGGTCGCAGGCCAGCGCGACGTTGGCCCCGGCTCCCGCCGCGACTCCGTTCACCCGCGCGATCACCGGCTGCGCCATGGTCGAGAGCCGGGTGATCAGCGGGTTCCAGCTCTGCTCGACCGTCTCCCCCAGATCCACGGCCTGCCCTGGCGCGACCGCCCGATCGTTGAGGTCCTGCCCGGCACAGAAGCCGCGGCCCGCCCCGGTGAGCACGATCACTCGGGCGCTGTTCGCGACCGCATCGAGCGCATCGCGCAACTCGGCATGCATCGCGGCGGTAAAGCTGTTCAGCCGCTCGGGCCGGTTGAGCGTGATACGGGCGATCCCGTCCGCTTCGTCGACCAGCAGCGTGTCGTAAGCCATCAGGCGACTTCCTCGACCAGCCCTTCGGCGATGAATTGGGCCAGCAGCTCTGCCACCTCGGTCCGGCAGAGCTCCTCGTCGACGTCGTAGCTTTCGCGCAGCAAGGCCACCAGCTCGGCCAGGGTGGCCGGCTGCTCCAGTCCCTGCCAGACGGCGGCGGTCACCCCTTCCATCCCGTAAGCGAAGCCGCGCACCGCCTGCAGCGCAACGACGTCGTCGCCGACATCGGCGGAAAGCGCGTCGGCGGATCGCTGGTAACGGGTCATTCTGTCTTGGATCCTTTGCTGGACGAGACGTCCGTTCTTGTCCCCGGGCCTTATCGCAAGTTGCCGGGATAACCATCGCTGTTCAATGCGATGTGCCAAAGTTGCACCCCCTGAAACGATCCCCGATGCTCAGGCGGCGGCGTCGAACTGGAGCCGGGCGAGCCGGGCATAGAGGCCGCCGCGCGCCGAGAGGCTGGTATGGGTGCCTTCCTCGACGATCCGTCCTTCGTCCATGACGATGATCCGGTCGGCGGCGCGGACTGTCGCGAGCCGGTGGGCGATGACGATGGTCGTCCGCGTCGTCATCAGCCGCTCGAGCGCCTGCTGGACCGAGGCCTCGCTTTCGGCGTCGAGCGCGCTGGTCGCCTCGTCGAGCAGCAGCAGCGGAGAATCGCGGAGCAGCGCCCGGGCAATGGCGATCCGCTGCCGCTGCCCGCCCGACAGACGCGCGCCGCTCTCGCCGAGGAAGGTGTCATATCCTTGCGGCAGCGAGGCGAGGAAGTCGTGGGCATTGGCGGCGCGCGCGGCGGCCTCGATCTCGGCGTCGCTCGCATCCCACCGCCCGTAGCGGAGGTTGTCGCGGGCCGAAGCGGCGAAGATCACCGTCTCCTGCGGCACCAGCGCGATCTGCCGCCGGAATTCGGCAGGATCGCAGTCGCGCAGGTCGACCCCGTCGAAGGTGACCCGTCCCGACTGCGGGTCGTAGAAGCGCAGCGCGAGCTGGAAGAGAGTCGACTTGCCCGCACCCGACGGGCCGACCACCGCGACGGTCTCACCCGGTGCCACCGCCAGGGTGAGGCCGTGCACCGCCTTTTCCTCGGGCCGGGTCGGATAGCGGAACTCGACATTGTCGAAGGCGAGCGCGCCCTTGGACGGCTTCGGCAGCGGAACGGGATGGGCCGGTGCGGCGATCTCGGCCCGTGCGGCGATCAGCTCGGCGATCCGCCCGGCCGCGCCCGACCCGCGAAGGAGGTCGCCATAGACTTCGCTCAGCGCCGCGAAGGCACCCCCGACGAGCACGCCGGTGAAGACGAAGGCGGCGATCTCACCCCCCGTCATCCGCCCCGCGGCGACGTCGATCGCGCCTTCCCAGATGACCATCACGATCGCGCCGAACATTAAGGCGATCAGCACCACGGTCATGATTGCGCGCAGCCGCATCCGGGTCTTTGCCGTGGCGAAGGCGCGCTCGACCGTGTCGGCGAAGCGCTGCTCCTCGCGGCGCTCCTGCCCGAAGGCCTGGACGATCCGCATCGCGCCCAGCACTTCGCTGACGTTCGAGCCGACGTCGGCGATCCGGTCCTGGCTGTCGCGCGACAGCTTGCGGACCTTGCGGCCGAACAGGATGATCGGACCGAACAGCAAGGGGATGGCGATCAGCAGCAGCCCGGCGAGCTTCGGCGACAGCGCGAACAGGTAGATGACGCCGCCGATGCCGGTCACGACGTTGCGAAGTGCGAAGGAGACCGAGCTTCCGACCACCTGCTCGAGGATGGCGGTGTCGGCGGTCAGCCGCGAGGCGATCTCGCTCGGACGGTTCTCCTCGAAGAAGCGCGGGGGGAGGGTCAGCAGGTTGCGCTGCACCTGCCGGCGGAGGTCGGCGACCGTCCGCTCTCCGAGCCAGGAGACGAAGTAGAAGCGCATGCCGGTCGCCAGCGCCAGCACCAGCACGATCACCAGCAGATAATGGAAGGCGCTGCTCACCGCGTCGCCGCTGACCGATCCGCTCGCAAAGCCGCGGTCGATCACCTGCTTGAATCCGTAGGGGATGGCCAGCGTCGCCGCCGAGCTCACCGCAAGGAAGAACAGCGCGCCCGCGATCCGTGCCGGGTAGCGCGCGGCCGCCTGGAACACGAGCTTGAGGTTGCCGATGCTCCGGCCCTGTTTGTCCTTGTCGTCGGGTGCGCTCGCCATGGCGGCAGCGGTTAGCAGGACAGCAACTGACCGTCATCCCCGTCAGAGGGGCGACCTTGCCAAGCGGACCCTTTCGGTTCCACACCGGTTGACGGGCAAAAGGTCATAGAAGAGATTGAATGCTTTACGACGCCTATGAAGTGCAGCGCTCCTGGTTTGCGGGAGCGAGCCAGCTTGCGCGCAACTCGGCCAACTGGCTGAACAGCAGCGCCAATCCGATGCGCTACCTGGGGATGAGCGGGCTGGTCGCAGCCAGCCTCGACGTCTTCGCTCATGCCTCAGCCCCGCGCGGCAAGCCGGCTTTCGACATCTTCGACGTCGAGGTGGATGGCGAGCGCGTGGCGGTCCGTGAGGAGATCGTCGACCGTCTGCCGTTCGGCCAGCTCAAGCACTTCGTGAAGGTCGGTGGTCCCGAGGGTCAGCCCCGGTTGCTGATCGTCGCACCGATGTCGGGACACTTCGCGACACTTCTTCGCGGCACGGTCGAGCGGCTGCTCCCGACCCACGAGGTGTTCATCACCGACTGGCGCGACGCCAAGATGGTGCCGCTGAAGGAAGGCGGCTTCGACCTCGACGACTATGTCGACACGCTGATCGGCTGGCTCGGCAAGATCGGCCCGGGCGCACACATGCTGGCCGTGTGCCAGCCGAGCGTCCCGGCCTATGCCGCGACCGCGCTGATGAACGCCGACAACCATCCAGCGACCCCGCGCAGCCTGACCATGATGGGCGGTCCGATCGACACGCGCGAGGCCCCGACCGCGGTCAACACGCTGGCGACCGAGCGGCCGCATGCCTGGTTCCAGCAGAACGTCATCGCCACCGTGCCCGGCATCTACCCGGGCTCGGGTCGCCGGGTCTATCCGGGCTTCCTCCAGCTGGCCGGCTTCATGACCATGAACCTTGGCAGCCACATGGTCAGCCACTGGGAGATGTTCCGCCACCTCGTCGACGGCGACGAGGAGAGCGCCGAGGCGACCCGCGCCTTCTACGATGAATATCGCTCGGTCTGCGACATGACCGCCGAATTCTACCTGCAGACGGTCGACACCGTCTTCCAGCGCCATCTTCTGCCCAAGGGCGAGATGATGCACCGTGGCCGAAAGGTCGATCCGACGGCGATCACCCGTACCGCCTTGCTCGCGATCGAGGGCGAGCGGGACGACATCTCGGGCGTCGGCCAGACGAAGGCCGCGCTGAACCTCGCGACCGGGCTCCCGGCCGAGAAGAAGACCTATCATCTCGCCGAAGGAGCGGGGCACTACGGGATCTTCAATGGCCGCAAGTGGCGCGAGAAGATTGCGCCGGTCGTCGAGGAGTTCATCGCGGAGAACGACTAAGCTCTTGATCGGACGCTGAAAGCGACCATCTTCCTCGCATCGTCAACAGATCGAAAGGAGGTGGTCAGATGTCTCATTGTCCCATTCAGGTGAGCACTGCCTCCAGCGAGGTTCTCGCTTAACGGCCGGCGCTTGCCGAGCAAGACAATGGAGAAGGCCGTTCGGGTTCTGCCCGGGCGGCCTTCTTGATTCCGGGAACGGTGAACCATGCCGCGAGTCCCGCCAGCACGCTGACCGCCGCCGCGGCCCACAGGGCCGAATGGAAGCTCCCGATCAGCGCCGACCCCTTGGCCGCGAGGACCGCGCCAAGCAGGGCTGTGGCGATCAGCCCGCCGGTCCGGGCGACCGCGCTATTAAGCCCGCTCGCGGTTCCGCTGTGCCGCTCGTCGACCGAGGCGAGGACACTGGTGGTCAGCGGCGCCACCGCGACCGCCATTCCGAGCGCCATCACGACCACCGCCGGAAACACCTCGGTCCAGTAGTCGGGTCCGCTGCCGACGCGGGTGGCGAGCAGCAGTCCCGCCGCCACCACCATCGGTCCGATGCTGAGCGGCAACCGGCCGCCGATCCGCGAGGCGAGCCGCCCCATGATCGGCGAGGCGACCGCGATCAGGATCGCCAGCGGGAGCATGGCGAGGCCGGCATCGAGCGGAGAGAAGCTCTTGGCCTCGATCAGCACGTAGGGCAGCAGCAGCATCGCCGCGCCGAACGCCCCGTAGAGCAGGAAGGTCAGTGCGCTCAGGCCGACGAAGGCGCGGTCGCCGAACAGGTCGAGCGGCATCATCGCCTGCTCGCCCCGGCGTCGCTCGACCCACAGGAAGGCGAGCAGGCCGGCGATTCCGCCGGCGATCGCGCCGATCGAGAGCGAGGTGAAGCGGAGGTTCGACGACCACAGGGTCAGGCCCCAGGTCAGCCCGAACAGGCCGAATGTCGCGAGCAGCGCGCCGCCATAGTCGGTACGGCCTGCGCCCTCGTTGCGGCTCTCGGCGGCAAAGCGCCAGGCGAGAAGGATCGCGCCGAGGCCAATCGGCAGGTTGATATAGAAGATCGAAGGCCAGCCGACATGGTCGATCAGCCAGCCGCCGATCAGCGGGGCGACCGCGGCAGCGGCGGCGCCCGAGGCAGCCCAGATGCCGATCGCGCGTCCGCGTCTCTCGCCCTCGAAGGCATGGTTGAGGAGAGCGAGGCTGTTCGGAAGCAGCAGCGCAGCGCCGAGGCCCTGGAGAACGCGTCCCGCGACCAGCCATGCGAAGCCTGGCGCCAGCGCGCAGAGCAGCGAGGCCGCGACGAACAGGCTGGTGCCGGCGAGCAGTAGCCGCTTGCGCCCGAACTGGTCGCCGAGGGCTCCGCCGAGCAGCAGCAGCGCGGACAGTGGCAGGAGGTAGGCGTTGACCACCCACTGCACCTCGCTCGCGCCGGCCCCGAAGCTTTCCCGGATGGCGGGCAGCGCGACATTCAGAACCGAGCCTTCGACGAAGCTCAGGCTGGAGGCGAGGATGCAGGCGAGGAGGGTGCCGCGGGCCTGTCCCAGCGAGGGCTGGTCAGGCGCTGGCGTCGGCATCGGCGGCAGCGATGGAGGCGTCGACCATGCGCTGCCACAAGACCGGATCCCCCGCCGCCGCACCGGCCTGATCGGTTTCGCGAATGCCCTTCAGCACGGCGAGCGCCTGGTTGCGGTGCTTGCGCCAGTGCTGGTCGACATGCGCCGCGGCATGCTCCTCCGAGCCGGCGGCATTGGCGCTGTGCTCGGCGGCGCAGAGGATGCGCGCGATGCGTTCGACGAGGCTGGTGTGTCCGCCTTCGGGCATGATCAGAAGCTCCCTTGTTTCAAAGGAGGCAACCCTCAGGCAGGCGTTCGGTTCAGCAGTCGTCCGACCATCCTTCGCGCGGCAAGGATCAGCCACAGGCTGAGGAGCACGAGGATCAGCGCGATCAGCGCCGCGGCGATCGGGTTGGCGATGGCCAGCGCGAGCAGGCCCGCAGTCGCGACGTCCTCGCCCGCCGAGACCGCGATGTTGCTGAACGGCTCGGGGCTGGCGTTGACCATCGCCCGCGCGCCAGCCTTGCCGGCATGGGCCACGAACGCCGCGCCGCCGCCAGCCAGGAAGGCCGCGACCTGCCAGACGGGATCGCCCGGGTCGACGATGGCAAGCGCCAGAAGCGCGCCGCCCAGTGGCCGGATCGCCGAGTTGATCCCGTCCCACAGGCTGTCGATGAAGGCGATCTTGTCGGCGAAGAATTCGAACAGCGCCGCCGCGCCCGAGATGACCAGCACCCATGGGTTTGCGAGAACGTCGAGGGCGACCAGCTTGTCGGGAAGGTTGATCCAGCCGAGCCGCATCGCCCAGCCGGTGACGAAGGTGACGAGGTAGAGCCGCCACCCCGCAAGCAGGCTGGTCGAGGCCGCAAGGGCGAGCAGCTCAACCCCTGTCACTTCGAAGCGAGCCCCTTGCCGTAGAAGTCTAGGATGCGGGGATCGCGAAGCTCGCTTACCAGCAAGGTGGTGTGCGGACCGCCGCCAAGGGCCGGGACGTCCTCGTAAAGGATGAGATATTCACCGCTTCGCTGGGAAGTGCCCGAGCCGCCACCATAGAGGCCGC
Organism: Sphingomonas swuensis; assembly: GCF_039538045.1. Taxonomy (NCBI): domain Bacteria; kingdom Pseudomonadati; phylum Pseudomonadota; class Alphaproteobacteria; order Sphingomonadales; family Sphingomonadaceae; genus Sphingomonas; species Sphingomonas swuensis. Next base: position 1,305,018 of record NZ_BAABBQ010000001.1, read on the forward strand.
AGCTGCTGACGCCCTTGTCCTCGACCGTGCGCGGCTGGCCGTCGACCGCCGCACCCTTGTAGACCTCGATCGGTTCGAGCGTGAGCCGGTACCCGCCGAGTGGATCGTTGCCGAGCGCGATCTTCTCCGAGGCAATCACCCGGGCAAGGCTCACCCGTTTCGCCTTGTCGAAGAGGTCGACCTGATTGCGCCACAGTTGCCGCTGGAGGTACTCACTGGCCAGTCGCTTGGCGAGCGCGCGATGCTCGGCGAGGCTCCCGCCATTGTAGACGGGAGGCGGCGGGGCAGTGCAGGCGCGGGCGGGGCTTGCCATTGCCGGGAGCAGCCCGACCAGCAGCAAGGCTCCCGCCCGAAGCCGCATCAGAACACCTCGAACAGGCCCGCCGCGCCCATCCCGCCGCCGACGCACATGGTGACGACGACATACTTGGCGCCGCGGCGCTTGCCCTCGAGCAGTGCGTGGCCGGTGAGGCGAGCGCCGCTCATGCCGTAGGGGTGGCCGATCGAGATGGCGCCGCCGTTGACGTTGAGGAGCTCGTCGGGGATGCCGAGCTTGTCCTGGCAGTAGAGCACCTGCACCGCGAAGGCCTCGTTCAGCTCCCACAGGCCGATGTCCTCGACCTTGAGGCCGAAGCGGTTGAGCAGCTTGGGCACGGCATAGACGGGGCCGATGCCCATCTCGTCGGGCTCGGTGCCGGCGACCGCCATGCCGACGTAGCGGCCGAGCGGCTGGAGGCCCTTCTTCTCGGCGAGGGTCGAGTCCATCACCACGCAGGCCGAGGCGCCATCCGAAAGCTGGCTGGCGTTGCCGGCGGTGATGATCCGCTCCGGCCCCATCACCGGCTGCAGCTTGGCGAGGTCCTCGAGCGTGGTTTGCGGGCGGTTGCCCTCGTCCTTGGCGAGGGTGACCTCCTGCATCGAGGTCTCGCCCGTCTCCTTGTTCTTGACCGCCATGTTGGCGGTCACCGCGACGATCTCGTCGGCGAAGATGCCATTGGCCTGCGCCGCGGCGGTGCGCTGCTGCGAGCGGAGCGCATATTCGTCACAGCGCTCGCGGCTGATGCCGTAGCGGTTGCCGACCACTTCGGCGGTCTGGATCATCGGCATGTAGACCGCATTGTGCATGCTCAGCAGCTCGGGGTCCGAGCCGAGGCGCATCTCGGGGGTCTGGACGAGGCTGATGCTCTCGACGCCGCCGGCGACGCACATGTCCATGCGGTCGACGATGACCTGCTTGGCGGCGGTGGCGATCGCCATCAGGCCCGAGGCGCACTGGCGGTCGATCGACATCCCGGCGACCCCGACACCCAATCCGGCGCGAAGCGCGGCGGTGCGGCCGATGGTGGTCTGGACGCCCTGCTGGAGCGCGGCGCCGATGACGCAATCCTCGATCTCTTCAGGCGCAACCCCGGCCCGCTCGACCGCGGCTCGGATCGCATGCGCGGTCAGGGTCGGCGACGGCGTGGCGTTGAAGGCGCCGCGATAGGCCCGGCCGATCGGCGTGCGGGCGGTGGAGACGATGACGGCGTCACGGGCGGCGGTGGTCATGAAGGCTCCTTACGTGTCTGATTCTGTGCTGCTGTAGCGATGGTCGAGGCTCAGGCGAAGACCTGCCCGATCCAGGTGGCGGAGAGGGCGGGCTTGTCCTCGCCCTCGATCTCGACGCTGACGTCGTGGGCGAACTGATACTGGCCGGGGCGCTTCTCCTCGAAGCTGACGAGGGTGAAGTGGCCGCGCACCCTCTTTCCGGCGCGGACCGGGGCAAGGAAGCGGACCCGGTCGAAGCCGTAGTTGACGCCCATCCTGGTCGTCTCGGGCACCAGCATGACGTCGGCGGCCATCCGGCTGAGCAGTGACAGCGAGAGGAAGCCGTGGGCGATGGTGCCGCCGAACGGGGTCTGGGTGGCGAGCGCCTCGTCGACGTGGATGAACTGGTGGTCCTCGGTCGCGTCGGCGAAGACGTTGATCCGGTCCTGGCTCACCTCGATCCAGTCGGACGTGCCCAGCGACTGGCCGACCTTGCTGCGGATGGTCTCGAGAGTGGCGACGGGCATGGGCGTTCCTTAGGCTGGGCGTGGCTGTGGCCGAATAGAGACGCGCTGTGGCGCGGGATCAAGCGTCTGGGCCTGATTCCGACCCGAAGTTCTCGAAGTTCCCAGGGTGCGGGGGTCTCGCGGCGCGGCGAAGTTTCCGAAGTTCACAGGGTGCGGGGGTCGTGCGCGGGTCGCGGGCTTCCGGATAGGATGCGGGGAAGTCACAGCCGGCGGGCCGACATGGCGTGCGGTCGACGGGGAGAAAGAGCCGAGCGGAGAACCGCTCCGGTTAGTTGAGCAGGTGGAATCCTATTGTGCAAGGGGAGGCGCCACTTGCTTCTTGCCCGATGCTCGTCGCAGACTGGATCGGCCGGATCATCGCTCCTCCCCCCTTGGGGGAGGTGGCAGCGCGCAGCGCTGACGGAGGGGTGAGATGGAAGTCAGCGGGAGCCAGCAAGCCTTTCAGCGCGCGCGCAGGTTTCGCCGCGGGATGACGAAACCCGAACGCCTGTTGTAGTGGGCGCTCAGGGGCGGAAAGACAGGCTTCCACTTTCGCCGACAGCATGCGGCCGGGCCGTATGTACTTGATTTCTACTGCGACGAGGCACGGCTGTGCGTGGAGGTCGACGGAATGTCGCATGATTTCACGTCGGAGCATGACGCCGCCCGCGATCGATATCTGGCGCGATGGGACATCTGCACCTTACGAGTTGCTGCGGGTGACGTGCTCGATGATCTGCAAGGCGCAGTGGCGTTGATTACCGATACGGCGCGTCGGAGACCCCTCCGTCAGCGCTTGCGCGCTGCCACCTCCCCCGAGGGGGAGGAGCGGGCTGGGTCGTCGCCTTCCGCTTCCCGCCGCTCCTCGCGGTAGATGGTCCAGCCGGCGAGGAAGAGGCCGCCGATGACGGGGCCGACGACCACCCCGCCGAGGCCGAAGGCGGCGATTCCGCCGAGCGTGGTGACGAGCACCAGCCAGTCGGGGATGCCGGTGTCGCGGCCGACCAGCAGCGGGCGGAGGAGATTGTCTGCCATGCCGATGACCAGCGCGCCCGAGACGATCACCACGATCCCCTGCCACAGGCTTCCGGTCAGCAGGAGATAGGCGGCGATCGGAACCCAGACGAGCGCCGGGCCGACCGCGGGAAGGAGCGAGACGATCGCCATCAGCACGCCGAGCAGGACGGCCGAGGGGAAGCCGACGATCCAGAAGGTGATGGTTCCGAGCAGGCCCTGGACGAAGCCGACCACGACCGAGCCCTTGATCGTCGCCCGGATGGCGGCGACGAAGCTGGTGGCGAGGCGGTCGGCCGAGTGCGTGCTCAGCGGCATCGTGTCCTTGACGAGTTCGCCGATGCGGCGTCCGTCGCGGAGTAGGAAATAGGTCACGTAGAGCCCGACCGCGAACACCAGCAGCGAGGTGAAGGCATTGCCGCCGATCTGCAGCGCCCGGCTGGCGATCAGGGTCAGGCTGTCGCGCACCACCGCGGTGACCCGCTCCTGGAGCACCGCGAAGTCGCCATAGCCCGAGCCGTCGAGGATCTGCCGCAGGCGGACGGGGAGGCGACCCTGCACCTGCTCGAAATAGACCGCGGGGTTGAACTGGCCGGCCTTGACCGCCTCGTAGATCTGGAGCGCCTGGCCGACGATGACATTGCCGATCGCGATCGCGGGAAGAACCACCGCAAGGAAGATGACGAGGAGGGTCGCGATGGCCGCGCGGTTGGGGCCGCCGAGCCGCGCGAGCATCCAGCCGTAGAGCGGCTGGAACATGATCGCGGCCAGCACCGCCCACAGCAGCGCCGAGGCGAAGGGCCAGGCGACATAGCCAAGCGCGAGCGTGATGAGGACGAGGAAGAGGATGAAGCCGTTGCGCTCGTCGGAGCGGGGTGGCTGGTCGACTGGCATAAGGCTGGCGTGTCCCCCTGGGTGGTCCGAGTGTCATAGAGGAATTGGACAAGGGTGGAAGGCTGACCCCTCCGCCGGCGCTCTGCGCTGCCACCTCCTCCAAGGGGAGGAGCGATGCGTCAGTGCGGGGCCGGCACGGCGTAGGGCATGACCAGCGTGCCGTCGGGGGCGGCAGTGAAGGTGGTCTGGGTCGGATAGGCGAAGTCGAGCCCCTCGGCGGCGAAGCGGCGGAGGAGGGCGATGATGATCGCCGAGCGCTTGGCGAAGAGGACGTCGGCGTCGAGACCGCTGTGGCGGAAGAGAAGCTCGTGATCGAGGCTGGAGGGGCCCAGGGCGACCAGCACGCAGCGGTGGAGGGTGCAGCCTTCCTGCGCCTCGACCACCTCGCGGGCGATGGTGGGCACCCGCTCAAGCTTTTCGGGCGGGGTCTGGTAGGTGAGGCCGAAGCGGAGCGTCTCCTGCCGCTCTGTCCCTGCGGCGAGGTTGCGGACCTCGCGCTCGAGCAGCTTGGTGTTGGCCATAATGACCTGCTCGCCGGTCAGGCTGGTCAGGCGAGTGGTTTTGAGCCCGATCTTCTCGACCGTGCCGGTGGTGGTGTCGAAGCGGATGGTGTCGCCGCGGCGGAAGGGCTTGTCGAACAGGATGGCGAGCGCGGCGAAGAGGTCGGAGAAGATGCCCTGCGCGGCGAGGCCGATGGCGATTCCGCCGATGCCGAGGCCGGCAACCAGCGCGGTGACGTTGACCCCGAGATTGTCGAGGATGACGACGAGCGCGATGGCGAAGGCGGCAACGCTGACCAGCACGCGAATGACGCCCATCGCGTTGCCGAGCGTGGTCTCGCCCGGCTTCTCGCCGACGCGGGCACCGATCACCCCGAGGACGAGTTCGCGCGCCCACACCGCGGCCTGGAGCGCGAGGGCGATGGTGAAGGCGACCTCGACCGCACGCGCGATGCGCGGGCTCGGCTGGGCGTAGCCGACCACGATCTCGAGCGCGGCGGCGACCATGAACAGGACGCCGGTGCGCGACAGGACCCGGCCGACGACCCCCTTCCAGCTGGTCGAAGCGGGGTCGGCGGCGACGATCCGGTGACCGATGGCACGGGCCACGAGCATCAGTGCGACGAGGCCGAGGGCGACGAGGGTGCCGAGGCCGAGCGCCTCGCGGTTGCGGAGGAGCCAGTCGAGGGTGGGAGAGAGGTGGTCGGTCATCGGTGGCGAGGGATGACGGGGGGTGCGGGAGGGGTCAAGGTTCGAGGACAGGGACCTTCCCGTGGAATCGCAATGGAGGGGGCTTCAGGCCGCGGCTTCGGCGACCTCGTCGACCTTGGCCATCGAGATTTCGGCGGCGGCGATGGCCTTGTCGACCTTCTTCTCGCTGACCCTGGTGGCCCGCTTGCGCTTGCCCTTCATCAACCAGTCGAGCAGCCCCACTTCCTCGCTCGAGAGAAACTTGCGGGTGCGGGGGCGCTTGAAGGTGCCGAGCGGCAATTTGGGATCCTCGCGCGCGGCCTCGATCAGCTTGGGATGGACGTAGCTCTTGCGGCTGATCGCGGGGGTGTTGCCGAGCGCCTCGGCGACGGGCTCGAGTACGGTCTTGAGGCTGATCTTGCGGACTTCCTCTTCCTGCGCGGTGAGCATCTGGTCGAAGGCGATCACCGACGCGCCCCAGGTGCGGAAGTTCTTGGCGGTGAAGTCGCCCCCGGTCGCCTCGCGGATATAATCGTTCACGTCGGCGCTGGTGATCGGACAGGCCTCGCCGTCCTCGGTGAGATATTGGAAGAGGTTCTGGCCGGGGAGGTCGGCAACCTTGCTGACGATGCGCTTGAGCTGGCGGTCGCCGATCGGAAGCTCGTGGGCGATGCCATGCTTGCCCTTGAAGCGGACGACCAGCTTGCTGCCGGTCTTGCGGACATGGCGGCTGCGCAGGGTGGTTGCGCCGAAGCTCTTGTTCTCCTTCGCATATTGCTCGTTGCCGATGCGGATATGCTCGGTATCGAGGAGGCGGACGACGGCGGCCAGCACCGCCTCGCGGCTGGTCGGCTTGCCCTTGAGGTCGGCCTCGACCTTGCGGCGGAGCTTGGGGAGCGCGGCGCCGAACTCGATCGTGCCGAGATATTTCTTCTTGTCGGCACGGCTGCGGAAGGCCTCGTGGTAGCGATACTGCTTGCGGCCCTTGGCGTCGCGTCCGGTGGCCTGGATGTGGCCGTTGGGAAAGGGGCAGAACCAGGCGTCGGTATAGGCGGGGGGAAGCGCGATGGCGTTAAGCCGGTCGATCTCCTCGCGGGCGGTGACCCGGCTTCCGTCGGGCTGGAAATAGGCCCATTTGCCCTTGACCTGCTGGCGGGTAATTCCGGGCTGATCGTCGCAGCAATGTCGCAAGCGTTCCATGCGGGGCAAGCGCGGGAAGGGAAGGGTTGTTCCGGATGCAGACCAAAGTCCTGATCATGGCGTCGAACGGGTTCGAGCAGGACGAGCTGTTCGTTCCGCTCAAGCGGCTTCGTTCCAACGGTTGCGAGGTGAAGCTCGCCGCGCCGACGACGGCGCCGATCCGGGCGACGGTGCTCGACGATCCGGGCGAGTGGATCACGCCCGACCTGGCCATCGGCGAGGCCCGGGCGGAGGAGTGGGACGCGCTGCTGCTTCCGGGCGGGCTGATCAATCCCGATCATTTGCGCACGGACGCCAAGGCGGTGGCGCTGGTGCGGGCGTTCCTCGACGCGGGCAAGGCGGTGGGAGCCATCTGCCACGGACCGTGGCTGCTGATCGAGGCCGACGGGGTGCGCGGCAAGCGGGTGACGGGCTGGCGCTCGATCCGCACCGACCTGCGCAACGCCGGCGGACTGGTGGAGGAGAAAGCGGTGGTGCGCGACGGGCGGCTGGTGACCGCGGTGGGGCCGAGCGACAGCGCCGACTTCGCCGACGCGCTGCTCGAGGCGGCGCGAAGCTAAGGATTGCCTAACCATTGCGGCCCTAGGGTGCGCGGCATGGACGGGGCAGGGGATGACTGGATCGGCTGGATGGCCGACGGCGTGGCCGCAGGGCTGCTTGGCGCGGCGGTGGGCACCTGCCTGCTGCTGCTCGGCGGGTCTGGCGGCGCGGTGATCGCGGCGGCGGCGAGCGGGGTCGCGGCACTGATGCTGCTGCGCCAGGTCAAGCCCGAGCCGCGGCGCTTCCGGCTTCCGGCATTCGACCAGCCCGACATCGTCGTCGAGCAGGTCCCGGCCGACATCCTCGAACTGTGCGACGCCGTCGGCGCCGAGGAGGCGCTGCTGCTCGACGACCCGCTCGACGATCTTCCGGGCGACAGCCGCGTGGTGCAGTTGTTCGCGCCGCGCGCGCTGCCCACCCCGGGCGAATTGCGCGCAAGGATCGAGGCGCATCTGCAGGAAGACCGGCGACCGGGCGGAGCGGACAACGTGCTCGACCTCGAGGTCGATGCCGCCGCCGCGCTCCGTCAGGCGCTCGGGGAACTCCGCCGAAGCCTCGCCTAGTCGTCGAGGGTCAGCGCTTCGATCCTGACCTCGATCGCGCCGTCTTCGCGCGGGGTCGGTCCGGCCGCCACCGTGATGTCGGCGACGAAGCCCCGCGGCATGTCGAACTCGGAGTCCGACAGGCCCGCCAGCCAGAGATGGGCGAAGGCCATGGCCTTGTCCCCGGTGATGGTGAATTCGGCCACGTGACGCTCGCCCTCGAGGGTCAGCGACTGCCAGTCGACGGTTGACCAACGGCTAAGAAAAATCCTGTTGCGGTCCTCACCCGCGCGTTGCAGAAGAAGACGCAGCAGTGCCGTGGCATAGGCCGTCATCCGCGGCCGGTTCACTGCACCCGCTCCAGATAAGCCCGAACCCGCCGCTCGGTCTGCTGGCGCGGTTCACGTCCCCGCCTCAAGTCAAACACGAACCTCGGATCTCCCATCACATCGCGACCGAAGCGGGCTGCGCTGAGGTTGGAGCTGTTAAGAAATCTTTCAACGTCTCGGAGTAAATACACGTCTTGGCCCCCCGACCAATGACGACTCGGCAGGACGTTTGTCCCAGCCGACGTCCTACATGTCTAGGGTTTTTCCTATGAACAATGAGTTTCAGCCTGCCGCCGGACCGCGCGAAGTGCTGCAGCGGCTCTGCCGGGAGCGCGGCGAGGATTTCGCCAGCCTGTCGCGTCTGGTCGGGCGCAACCCGGCCTATATCCAGCAGTTCATCCGCCGCGGCACCCCGCGCCGGCTGCCCGAACAGGAGCGGCGCACGATCGCCCGCCATTTCGGCATCTCCGAGCGCCTGCTTGGCGGCGAGGAGCAGGTCTCGGCGCTGGCCGGGCTGGTCCCGGTCGCGCTGCTCGACCTGGGAGTCTCGGCGGGACAGGGCGCGCTGGCGGGGGACGAGCGGCCGCAGGCGCGGATCGCCTTCGACCAACATTGGCTGCGCCGCCTGACCCAGGCCGCAGCCGAGGAACTGAGCCTGGTCCAGGTGGAGGGCGACAGCATGAGCCCGACGCTGCTTCCGGGCGACGACATCTTGGTCGACCGGAGCGATCTCGCCGAGCGGCTGCGCGACGGGCTCTACGTGCTGAGGGTCGACGACATGCTGATGGTCAAGCGGGTGACGGTGCACCCGGTTCGTGGGCGGATCACCGTCCAGTCGGACAACCCCTCCTATGCCGACTGGCCCGACCTGTCGCTGGCGGAGATCAACCTCGTCGGACGGGTGATCTGGACCGGGCGCCGGGTCGCCTAGCCGCGACGAAGACGGCCGACGAGGTAGAGCAGGAGCGCCACCAGCGCGCCGCCCGCGACCCCGATGATCACGCCGAGGCTCGGCTCGTCCTTGAGGATGCCGATGGTCGCCCCGGCGAGGAAGCCGAGGAAGATCAGGCAGCCGCCGCCGGCGGGGGTCTTGGGATCGATCTGCATCGGCGCGCCATGGCAGAGCGCGGGCGCTCGGGAAAGAGATGGTGAACGAGGCCTAAAGGCTGTTTCTTGGGGCGGCCTTACCGGTGGCGGGACTAACGCACAGGGCATGGACCTGCCGTACATCGCGTCGCGTACCGCGCTTTCCGACGCCTGCCGCCTGATCGACGTCCACGGGGACGATGCCGCCTTCGAGGCCGCGAGCCTCGCCGAGGGCGCACGCGACCGAGGCAATGTCGTGGGCTTCTGCCACTGGCGGCAGATCGAGCGGGTGATCGTCACCCTGGCCAGCGCCGAGCCGGTCGGGACCGTCCACTAGGCGCGGCTTGCGCGTCCCCGACGCATCGCTAGGCTGAGCCGCGATGACCGAGGGGGCACTCGTCTTCGCATCGCTGATCGTCGGCATCGCGCTGACCGACCAGCTGTCGAGCCTGCATCGCTTGCTGCGGGACCGGACCGCTGTGCGCTGGTCGGTCCGGGCCTTGTGGACCGCGCTCCTGATCTTCCTCACCCAGGTTCAGGTCTGGTGGGCAGTGGCGGACGGAAAGGCCGAGCGGCTGACGATCGGCCAGTTCCTTCCGACCCTCGCGGTCCTGACCTTCCTGTTCCTCGCGGCGGCCGCGTCTCTGCCGGACAAGGGACGAGCCGAGGACCGCGACCTCGAGCGCTTCTACGATTCGGAGCGACGCTACATCTGGGCGATGCTGGTCTTCGCGCTCGGTTTCGCCTTGCTCGGCAACGCGCTCGAACGGCTTCACGATCGCGAATCGCTTTCGACGATGGCGGAGCGCGCGATCGGCGACGGGATCGTGCTTGCGCTGATGGCCAGCAACATCTGGGTCCGCTCCCCGCGCTGGCACTATGTGACGCTGGCCGTGCTGTCGCTCGGTCCCATCCAGTGGTTGTCGCGCGGACTGGGTTGACGCTAGACCCCTTGCCGATCGCCGGCGCACGAGGGGGAAGTCGCGTTGAAGAACTGGAACGTCCGCAAGACCATCGTCGCCCATGACGACATGCCCGAGCATCACCGGCTCGCCCGGACCCTGTCGTGGCCGCACCTCGTTGCGCTCGGCGTCGGGGCGATCGTCGGGACCGGCATCCTCACGCTGATCGGGGTCGGCGCGGGCAAAGCCGGGCCGGCGGTGATCCTCTCCTTCGCCATCGCCGGGCTGATCTGCGCCTGCGCGGCGCTCGCTTATGCCGAGGTGGCGACGATGATCCCGGCCTCGGGCTCGGCCTACACCTATTCCTATGTCGTCTTCGGCGAGCTGATCGCCTGGATCATCGGCTGGAGCCTGATCCTCGAATACAGCCTGGTGGTGAGCGCGGTTGCGGTCGGCTGGTCGGGCTATGTCACCGGCTTCCTCGCGAGCCTCGGCTGGGGACTGCCGCTCGACTGGACCGCGGGACCGCATGCCGGGGGGGTGCTCAACCTCCCGGCGATCGTGATCATCGGGCTGGTCGCGGCGATGCTGATCGCGGGCACCCGCGAGAGCGCGACGCTCAACGCGGTGCTGGTGCTGGTCAAGATGGCGGCGCTGGCGCTGTTCATCGCGGTCGCCCTGCCGCACTTCGACCAGGCCAATTTCGAGCCGTTCATGCCGTTCGGCTTCCCGCGTTCGGGCCCCAGCGGAAGCGAGGTCGGAGTGATGGCCGCGGCGGCGATCATCTTCTTCGCCTTCTACGGCTTTGACGCGATCGCGACCGCGGCCGAGGAAGCCAAGAACCCGGGCCGCGACCTGTCGATCGGGATCGTCGGGTCGATGGTGGTGTGCGTCGCCATCTACATGGCGGTCGCCGCCGCGGCGATCGGCGCGCTGGCCTTCACCCGCTTCGCCGACAGCCCCGAACCGCTTGCGCTGATCCTGCGCGAGATCGGGTCGGGCTGGGCGGCGCGGCTGCTCGGCGCGAGCGCGGTGATCGCGCTCCCGACGGTGATCCTCGCCTTCTTCTACGGGCAGAGCCGGATCTTCTTCACCATGGCCCGCGACGGGCTCCTGCCGCAGCCGCTGGCCAAGGTGTCGAGCCGGGGAAGCCCGGTCCGCATCACCCTGTTCACCGCGGCGGTGGTGGCGGTGATCGCGGGACTGTTCCCGCTCGACGAGATTGCGGCGCTGGCCAATGCGGGCACGCTCGCCGCCTTCGTCGCGGTGTGCGCGGCGATGCTGGTGCTGCGCCGGCGCTCGCCCGACGCGGAGCGCAAGTTCCGCGCGCCGCTGGCGATGCTGATCGGGCCGGCGGGGATCCTCGGCTGCCTCTACCTCTTCTGGAGCCTGCCGCAGAAGACACAGCTCTACTTCCTGATCTGGAACGCGCTCGGGCTGGTCGTGTACCTCGTATATGCGCACGGCCGGGCGGCGCGGACACGCGCACGGGCGTGACGTCTCCCTGCGGAAGCCGGGAGCCACCGGTCTTCGTTTAATGGTGGAAGGTCACTGGCCTCCTGCACTTCGCAGGAAGGCGGTCGCCTGCCTCAGCGCTTGCGGATGGGGCTCGGCGCGCTGAGCTTGCGGTGGAGGCTGGCGAGGTCGTGGCGCTCCCATTGCGCGGCCCACGGACTGCTTCCGGTGCGGTCGTCGCGCAGGTAGGCGGGGGCGACCCAGCGCGCGCTTGCGACCTCGGGCCGGGCCTCGGCAAGGCGGCTGAGCTCGTAGGGCGCGTGGAAGGCGAGGCCGGCCTGGTCGCCGCGCGCCCAGTTGACCGTCGAGAAGATCGCGCCGGCGTCGCCGAGGTCGAGCAGAAGCTCGGCTCCGACCGGGAAGACTCCGGCGCCCTCGACCAGCGCACCGCCGCTCGAGATGTTGCGGAGCCGGACGGGCGTGCTCTCGTGGTTGAAGTGGATGAGGCCCGACCAGATGAGCGGGTGGCGAAGCTCGCGCTCGGCGCGCTCTTCGAATGCAGGTTCCCCGACCTCGTCGCCGAGCTCCTCGGTCGCTTCGTCCACGCTGTGCTGGACCGCCATCTCGGCCTCGAGCGCGATGTCGGGGAAGGAGCGGCGGATGACCGCGCGCAGCGTCTCGGCGACGTCCTTGCTGTCGGTGGCGATCCGGGTCTCGTGCGCGAACTCGAGACCGACCCGCTCGCCGCGGATCCAGCGGACGATGGCCTCGACCCGGCATGCGCCGAGTTCGAGCTCGATCCGGTCCCACAGCTTGAGGTCGCCGCCGCCCTCGATCATCGCGCCGCCGCCCGACAGGTTGATGAGGGTGACCGGCACGTTGCCGCCCTTGCGGACCAGCAGCGCGGTCTCCTGCTCGAGGCGGTGGCGGTCGGTGTCGCGATGATTGGCGATTCGGCCGGAGGAGCGGGGGATGGAGAGGTCGGAGAAGCTCTCGTCCTCGGCGCTGCGGCTGACCGCGGCCTTGGGCTCCTTGGAACGGAGCAAGGGGCCGGGCGCCGGCTTGCCGCCGAACATCTTTTCCCGAAATTCGTTCATGATCCCAATGGTCCCCGCGCACCGTGCACTTGGGTGGAAGCTTAGGCGCGCGAGGTTACCAAAGGGATAAGAGGCAAGCGTCCCGGCCGAGGCCGGGACGGGGAGCCAATCAGTTCGAATAGTACATGTCGAACTCGACCGGGCTGGGGGTCGTCTCCCAGCGCATGACCTCTTCCCACTTCAGTTCGATGTAGGCGTCGATCTGGTCGGACGAGAAGACGTCGCCCTTGAGGAGGAAGTCCTTGTCGGCGGTCAGGCTGGTGAGGGCCTCGCGGAGCGAGCCGCAGACGGTCGGGACCGCGACCAGCTCGGCCGGCGGCAGGTCGTAGAGGTTCTTGTCCATCGCCTCGCCCGGGTGGATCCGGTTCTGGACGCCGTCGAGGCCGGCCATCAGGATCGCGGCGTAGGCGAGATACGGGTTGGCCATCGCGTCGGGGAAGCGGAACTCGACCCGCTTCGACTTCTCGCCGGTGCCGTAGGGGATGCGGCAGGAGGCCGAGCGGTTGCGGCTCGAGTAAGCGAGCAGCACCGGCGCCTCGAAGCCCGGGACCAGCCGCTTGTAGCTGTTGGTGGTCGGGTTGGTGAAGGCGTTCAACGCGCGGGCGTGCTTGATGACTCCGCCTATGAAGTAGAGCGCGGTCTCGCTGAGGCCGGCATAGCCGTTGCCCGCGAACAGCGGCTTGCCGCCGCTCCACAGCGAGAAGTGGGTGTGCATGCCCGAGCCGTTATCCTGCGCGATCGGCTTGGGCATGAAGGTCGCGGTCTTGCCGTAGGCGTGGGCGACCTGGTGGACGACATACTTGTAGACCTGCATGCGGTCGGCGGTCTCGACCAGCGTGCCGTAGGTCAGGCCGAGCTCGTGCTGGGCGGCGGCGACTTCGTGGTGGTGCTTGTCGCAGGGCAGGCCCATCTCGAGCATGGTCGAGACCATCTCGCCACGGATGTCGACCGCGCTGTCGACCGGAGCGACGGGGAAGTAGCCGCCCTTGGCGCGCGGGCGGTGCGCCATGTTGCCACCCTCGTAGGTGCGGCCGGTGTTGGTCGGAAGCTCGATGTCGTCGAGGTGGTAGTAGCTGCCGTTATAGTCGTCGCCGAAGCGGACGTCGTCGAACATGAAGAACTCGGCCTCGGGCCCGACGTAGACGGTGTCGGCGAGGCCGGTCTGCTTGAGATAGGCCTCGGCGCGGGTAGCGCAGGAGCGCGGATCGCGAGCGTAGAGCTCGCCGGTGGCCGGCTCGACCACGTTGCAGAAGAGGATCATCATCGGCGTCGCCGAGAAGGGATCGACATAGACCGCGCCAAGATCGGGCATGAGGATCATGTCGCTCTCGTTGATCGCCTTCCAGCCGGCGATCGACGAGCCGTCGAACATGAAGCCGTCCTCGAGCATGTCCTCGTCGATCGCGCCGGCGGCCATGGTCAGGTGCTGCCACTTGCCCTTGGGGTCGGTAAATCGAAGATCGACCCACTCGATCTCCTCATTCTCGAGGCGCTTCATGATGTCGGAAGCAGTCACCTTGTCGGCCATGGCAGAATCAGATCCTTGCGTGGGAAAATGTGCCCCGCACCGATTCCAGCCGCCCGTCGCGAGGCCAAGGGCGGGGTGAAGATTTCGCGCTCGGGCGAGGCGTGGCCGAGGCGCACTGGCGCGAAAGCCACAGCCGCGCCCTAGCCGATGATGGCTCCGGCCCCGGCGGCGGCGAGGACCACGCTCGGAAGCAGCCCGGCGAGAGTTGCAAGGGCGAAGGCGGGAACCCGCATGGCCGTCAGCGCGGCGCCGGCGGTAATCAGCGGCCCGGGCGCACCGGCGACGCGAAGCGCGACCACGGCATAGGGGCCGAAGCGGGTCAGTCGTTCCTCGAGCGGTGCAAGGCGGCTCCCGAAGCGGCGGCGGAGCCGGTCGGCACCGAAGCGGCGGGTAAGGGCGAACAGGAAGAGGCTTCCGGTCAGTGCTCCGCCGGCGACGGTCAGGACGGCCAGCCACGGCCCGAGCAATATCCCACCGGTCAGGCTCATCGGGATCAGCACGCCGGGAATCGAGCAGGCGGTCAGCATGGTGGTGAGAAGGAACATGAGGAGCGCGCCGCCGACGAGGCCGCCGATCATCGGCAGCAGCGGCGCGATCTCGCCTTGAAGGGAGACAATCCATTCCATGCTTGCAAGTCTGCAATGACCGAGGATGCGCCGCGTTCCAAGGGCAGGGACGATCCTCGGCGGGCTGTCGCTCGCGCGCCACAAGTTGCGGCCGGGAGCGGGCCCGCTAAGAGGGCGCATGGCGGATTCAAACGGGATGATCGAAGCGCTGGAGCACCGGCTGATGCGGGCCTGGCTCGGCGGCGAGCGCAAGGCGGTGGCGCAGATGCTGTCGAGCCGCTTCCGGCTGGTCGCGGGCAGCGCGACCCCGGTGCTGCTCGACCGCAAGAGCATGGTCGATGCGATCGGCGACCGCTGGACAATCGGCGCGTTCCGCTTCGGCCCGGTCTACACGCGAATGACCGACGGGGTCGGGATCTTCGCCGCGGAGATCGAGCTCGAGTCCAGGATCGACGGGGTCGACGCGTCGGGGCGGTGGTGGATGACCGATCTGTGGACCAAGTCGAAGATCCGCCGGCGCTGGCAGCTCGTCGACCGCCAGGTCGCCCGCCCGGAGAGCGGGCACGCCATCCCGGCGGCGCTCAAGGGACTGCAGCTCTGGCGCTAGAAGGACCGGCGCTGCGCGGCGACGAGCATCCGTAGCAGCATCGCCACCGGGCGCGGCACGCCGACCTTGCCTTCGAGCCACAGCGAGACGGCCGAGCGGCTGACCCCGATCGCGCCGGCAAGGTCGTTCTGCGTGCGATAGCCGAGCGCGCGCATGTGGGTGCGCAGCTCGTCCGGCGACATGGAAGCGAGGCGTGGGTCGGTGGTCATGACCTCAGATGGCGTCCGGACCCTCGTCGCCGGTGCGGATGCGGATCGCCTGCTCGACCGCCGAGACGAAGATCTTGCCGTCGCCGATGCGACCGGTGCGCGCGGCGTTGGCGATCGCCTCGACGGTGTTGGCGACGAGGCTGTCCTCGACCACCACCTCGATCTTCACCTTGGGCAGGAAGTCGATGACATATTCGGCACCGCGGTAGAGCTCGGTATGGCCCTTCTGGCGACCGAACCCCTTGACCTCGCTGACCGTCATCCCGCTGACCCCGACGTCGTGGAGGGCATCCTTCACGTCGTCGAGCTTGAATGGCTTGATGATCGCCTCGACCTTCTTCACGTCACTTCACTCCCGCTGCTGAAGGCACCTTAGTCGCCGTCTTGGCTTTGCCGCAATTGCTCGGCAATCGCCCCGGCCATGCGCCAGGCAATCATTCTTTCCGCCGGCCAGGGCTCGCGGCTCGGCCATCTCACCACCGATCGGCCGAAATGCCTGATCGAGTTCGGCGGGCGGACCCTGCTCGACCGGCAGCTCGACGTGCTCGCCGCCAACGGGATCACCGAGGCGATCGTCGTCACCGGTTTTCGCGACGACCAGATCGAGGCGGCGCTCGAGCGGCGGCGGCAGGCGGGGGAGGGACCGGCAACCCGGACGATCTTCAACCCCTTCTACAAGGTCGCGGACAACACCGGCTCCTTGTTCATGGCGCGCGAGGCGCTGTCGGGCGACACACTGGTTTGGAACGGGGACACGATGGTCAGCCCGGCCCTAATGGCGAGGGTCGTGGCGAACGACCGGCCGGGGATCTGCGTCACCATCGACCGCAAGGCCGAGGGCTATGATGCCGACGACATGAAGGTGGTCGAGGAGGACGGGCGGCTGCGCGCGATCGGCAAGCGGCTGGCCGACAGCGACGGCGTCAATGCCGAGAGCATTGGCCTGCTCGCCTTTCGCGGCGATGGCGCCGAGCGCTTCCGCTCGGCGATCGAGCAGGCGATGCGGAGCCCCGAGGGCACGCAGATCTGGTACCTCAGGGTGATCCACCACCTCGCTCAGGAAAGCGAAGTCGTCACGCTGTCGATCGAGGGCGAGCAGTGGGGCGAGGTCGACTTCCCCGAAGACGTGGCGGCGGCCGAGGAGCTGGTGAAGGGCTGGTGACAGCCACGTCGCGCACCCTCCGGGGAGCGACTTAGTAAGGCGGCTTGTCGAGGCCCCTGGGGCTGGTCGTGAAGATTTCGCAGCCGTCCTCGGTGATGCCGATCGAATGTTCGAACTGCGCCGAGAGCGAGCGGTCGCGGGTGACCGCGGTCCAGCCGTCGTCGAGCATCTTGCAGTCGGCGCGGCCGATGTTGATCATCGGCTCGACGGTGAAGAACATGCCGGGCCTGAGCTCGGGGCCGGTCCCGCGGCGTCCGGCGTGGACGACCTCGGGACTGTCGTGGAACAGCCGGCCGAGGCCGTGGCCGCAGAAGTCGCGGACCACCGAATAGCGGTTCTTCTCGGCGTGCTGCTGGATCGCGGCGCTGATGTCGCCGAGATGATTGCCGGGCCTTGCCTGCTCGAGCCCGAGCATCAGGCATTCGTAGGTGATGTCGACCAGCCGCCGAGCCTTCACCCCAACGTCGCCGACGAGATACATCCGGCTCGAATCGCCGTGCCAGCCATCGAGGATCGGGGTGACGTCGATGTTGACGATGTCGCCTTCCTTCAGCCCCTTGTCGGCGGGGATGCCGTGGCAGACGACATGGTTGATCGAGGTGCAGCAGCTGTGGGTGTAGCCCCGGTAGCCGAGGGTCGCCGGAACCGCCCCGGCCTCGCGCATCCGGCGGAAGACGAAGTCGTCGATCTCGGCGGTGGTGACGCCCGGCGCGACCATCGGCACAAGCGCGTCGAGGATCTCGGCCGCGAGCCGGCCCGCGGCGCGCATCCCGGCGAAGCCGTCGGGGCCGTGCAGCTTGATCACGCCGCTGCGCGCTTCGCTGCGGTCCTCGGCGGCGACGGTCACATATTGGGTCATGCCGCCGATCTAGTCGCGCGCACCCCGATTCACAATCAGCGCAGATAGGGATCGGGGCCGACGACCTCGACGTCGGACATCTGCCGCATCCACGCATCGTACCACGGCTTGTGCGAGGCGCCGACGATGTTGAGGACGCGGGCGCCGGGTTGCTCGGCCATGGCGACGCGGATGTTGGCCGCCATTCGAAGATTGCGGACGTCCCACCAGGCCGCATACATGCGTCCGTAGGGGTAGGCCTTCCGGTCCGCCGCCGCGCCGCCGAAGTCGGCCCGGACCTGGCGGCTCAGCCGTGCGGGGTCGTTGAGATAGCGGTAGAAAGCGAGCAGGCTCCTTCCGTCGACCACGCTTCGCGACTGCGCCTCATAATCCTTGAACAAGGGATCGTCGCGAAAGCCCGCGAAACGCGCGCCCATCGCGGCTTCATAGGCCTTGCCGGCATGACCGAGCGCGGCGTCGCTGCTGTGATCGTCGACCATGGCAATGCGCTCGAGCCCGAGCCGGGCGGCGAGCTGCGCCGCGACATTGTAGCTCTCGTTGAGCTTGCGCCCCTCGCGGCCCAGCGCCCTGACCATCTCGGCATCGAGGCCGTCGGCGGCGATCCGCTCGGCCGGTGGGAGGCGGAGCCACTGCACCCAGGCCGAGGCGCGCTCGTTGGCGGCAAGGAGAAGCAGGGCCAGCCTGCGGCGATCGGCGGGGGTCGGCTTCGCGCCGGGCGCTGCGAAGCGGTCGAAGGTCGCCTCGCTTTGCGCTTCGGCTTCCTGCTGGGTCAGGCCAACCGCCTTCTGGGCGGCCGAAGGGTCGGCGCAGTAGCTCTCCCAGGCGTCCTTGTGCCGGGGCGAGCGCCGCATCATGTCGCATTGCTCGCCCGAGACGTTCTCGACGGTGATGATGGTCGGCCGGAACCGCGCGAGGTTGGCGATCAGCGGCTCGAGCTGCTCGGCCTTGATCGAGGGCAGTTCGGAAAGATGGGCGCTGCCGACGTTGAGAACCGCGGTCCGGGTCCCGGCAACCGGCGGATTGAACCCGAGCGGGGGCTGGTGCGACGGCGCTGCGGCCGCCGGAGCGGCAATGAGCAGAACGCAGATGGCAGCGGTCGTATGCAGGCGCATGTCTCTTCCCGAAGTCGTTGGTGACCTAGTCCGCTAATACAGCTCGTCCGGCTGCACAACAGGGCAAATGCCAAGGCACCGCCGCGCTCGACCTCGTCCGAGGGTAAGCTTGCGATAGGTTGGGGAGGAGCCTAGCTCCGGGCCATGCCGAACGCGCGAACATGGACCGCCGCCCTCCTCGTCATCGGGGACGAGATCCTGTCCGGCCGGACTCAGGACAAGAATGTCGCGCAGATCGCGACCTGGCTCAACGTGCAGGGCATCCGCCTTGCCGAGGTCCGGGTGGTCCCCGACGTCGAGGAGAAGATCGTCGCGGCGGTCAACGCGCTCCGGGCCGAGAACGACTATCTGTTCACCACCGGCGGGATCGGGCCGACCCATGACGACATCACGGTTGACGCGATCGCGGCGGCGCTCGGGGTCGGAGTGGTGGTCCACCCGCAGGCGCGGGCGACGCTCGAGCGCTATTACGAGAGCCGCGGCGGGCTGACCGACGCCCGGCTTCGGATGGCGCGGGTGCCTGACGGGGCGGAGCTCATCGTCAACAAGGTGTCGGGTGCGCCCGGCATCCGCCACGGCAACATCTTCATCCTTGCCGGTGTGCCGCACATCACCGCGGGAATGCTCGACGCGCTGACCGGGACGCTCGAGGGCGGGCGGCCGGTGGTCAGCGTGACGATCGGCGGGATGGTTCCCGAAAGCGAGGTCGCCGATCTCCTTCGCGAGACCGAGCGCGCGCACGAGGGCATCGCGATCGGCTCCTATCCCTTCTTCCGCGAAGGCCGGGTCGGCGCCAATTTCGTCGTTCGCTCGGAGGAGATGGCGCAGGCCCAGGCAGTCGCCGACCTCTTGCAGGCGAGCATCGAAAGCGCCGGTTACGTGGTGGTGCCTGGAGGGATCTGATGTTTCTCGCGCTTGCGTTGGTGTTGGCTCAGCCGCAGACGATGGATGCGGGCGCGGTCGAACGCGGAAGCGCGATGGGGCTGACGACTCTGCTGTCCGAGACCGAACGGTTGCAGGTGGTCGGCGGAGCGATGCGGCAGCAATTCCTTCCCGGGAAGGTCTATCAGGTCAGCTGGTGGACGAAGCCGCGGCTGAGCGGGGCCTTTTGCGAGCGGCAATTGTTCGGCCGCCAGCTCAATGGGGGGAATGAGGAGAAGCCGCGGAGCTACGCGGTGGAGGATCAGCCCAATCGGGTTCAGTTCGCGCTCGCCGGCGAGGGCGAATGCACCGATACGGCCGGGTGGGCGAGCCCGCTTCCCGGTCAGATCGCGGTGAGCCTGTCGGCGATGCAGGCTTTCGCCGAAGTGCGACGGCTGGCGGCGGGAGGCGACAAATTGCCCTTCGCCATCGCCTGCCAGGACGAGGTAGCGAAGCCCTCGATCTGCGATCGGCCGCGCGAAACGCTGGCGATGCTGGCGCCGGGGCGGATGGGAACGCCGAGGATCGAGCCGCAGGCCTATCGGCAGGATGCGCCCAACATCAGGACCGCGCTCCCGCCGCAGGCTGGCGAGCCGGTGGTGGCGGTCATCCCCTTCTCGCCCGGGATGGGTGACGCGCGAACGACCTTCGTCAGCCTCAGGATGGAGGCGGGGCGGGTGGTCGCGGTCGAGCTACGCCGCAGCACCGTCATTTATCACTGAGGCGTACCAGTCGGCGTAGGGGGTGTTCTTCGCCAGATGCCGGTTCCAGTCGGGCGCGCCGTCGGTCCACCATGGCGGCCCGCGTTCGCCGAGCGCGCGCTTGGCGGCGTCGACCCGGGCGCGGTCGCGCTTGCGGCGAGCGTCCATCAGTTCGCGGACCAGCGGCTCGCGCTCTTCCGTGGAGAGCGCGGGATTGCTGAGCCGCCACAGGCGCCCGCGGACGACGAAGTAGCGTCCGTCGGGCGTGTGGGGGTAGTCGGTCGTCAGGCGTCCACCATCGCCTTGGGCGGGACCACCTGGCTGTGGCTGACGACGGTCCAGTCCTCGTGCCCGCGGCGCATCATGGTCGAGCTCGCATAGCAGCGGTAGGTTTCGTCGCCGCGCTTGGCCTCGACCTGGTAGCCGATCACGATCAGCCCTTCCTCGGGTCGGTTGACCTTCTGGTCGGAGAAGCGGACCTCGTCCCAGCGCGGGGTATTCTTGACCGCTTCCTTGGCCTGGTCGCGTGAGAAGATGAAGGGTTCGGCGGGGAGCGCCATTACCACATTCTCGTCGACCAGCGTCTCGTAGACCTCGTCGCCGCCGTGCCAGAGCTTCTCTTCCATTGCCCAGATCCGCTCGTCTTCCATCGTATCTTCTCCTGTGTCTCGTCCGGCCAACGGGCAAGGCGCAGGAGGGTTCAACAGGGGAACGAAAGACCGCATCGTTGATTTAATAAGCAACCTTACTATATGCGCGGACATGGAACAGCTGGCCTGGGATATTGGCGAGACATCGCTCGCGATTCGTCGTGCGTTCGACCGCAAGGCGGCGATGCTCGGGATCACGCGTGCGCAATGGCGCGTGCTCGCCCATCTCGACCATCAGCCGGGGCGCAAGCAGGTCGAGCTTGCCGACCGGATGGACGTCGAGCCGATCACGCTGTGCCGGATCGTCGACAAGCTCGAGGAAGCGGGGCTCGTGGAGCGCCGCCGCGATCCCGACGACCGGCGGGCCTGGCGCCTCTATCTTTGTGAATCGGCCGCGCCGCTGCTGACCAAGCTGCACGCGCTTGCCGACGAATTCTCCGCCGACGTGTTCGGCAACCTCGATCCCGCCGCAGTTCAGCAGGGCAAGGACCTGCTCGCAGCGATCCGTCACAACCTTTCGGGCCTCGCGCCCCGGACCAAGGCCTCCGCATGAACCAGGAAACCAAGCTCACCGGCACCCCCCTCGTCGAGGAGGAGACGCCCGCCAAGGCGCCCGGGAAAAGTCGCCGGCTGCTGATCATGCTGATCGTGCCGCTGCTGCTGCTCGTCGGCGGCGGCTGGATGTGGTGGTCGGGGCAGGGGACGGTCGAGACCGACAATGCCCAGGTCAAGCAGGACATCACCTCGGTCGGCGCGCAGATCAACGGGCCGATCGTCGAAGTGCTGGTCAAGGAAGGCCAGCAGGTAAAGGCCGGGCAATTGCTGTTCCGGATCGATCCCGAGCCCTATCGCGTGGCGCTGCTCTCGGCCGAGGCGCAGCTGGCGCAGGCCCAGCTTGCCGAGCGGCAGGTGGTGACCCAGGCGCAGGGCACCGGCTCGGACATCTCGGGCGCGCAGGCGCAGCTGACCATCGACCAGCGCGCGTTGTCGCGCCAGGCCGAGCTGCTCCAGCGCGGCTTCACCACCAAGGTCCGCTATGACGAGGCCTTGGCCGACGTCGAGCGCGACCGGACCGCGCTGGCCGACGCCCGCGCCCGTGCAGCCAATGCGCAGGCCGCGATCGCGCCGAGCGGCGAGCAGCCGGGCGAGGCGGCGGCGCGGGCCGCGATCGCCAAGGCCCGGCTCGACCTCTCGCGCACCGAAGTGCGTGCACCGACCTCGGGCGTAGTCGCCAACACCGACCGCCTGCTTGCGGGCCAGCAGGCGGTTCCGGGGATCGGGCTCCTGTCGCTGGTCGGCTCGGCTGACAGCTGGATCGAGGCCAACTTCAAGGAGAAGGACCTTGCGCGCATGGCCCCCGGGCAGCGTGCCCGGGTCGAGATCGACGCCTATCCGGGGCTCGAGATCGAGGGCCGCGTCGCCAGCATCGGTGCCGGCACCGGGAGCGAGTTCGCCATCCTCCCGGCGCAGAATGCCAATGGCAACTGGGTCAAGGTGACCCAGCGCGTTCCGGTCCGGATCAAGTTCGACCGCAGGCCCGGACGGCCAATGATTGCCGGGCTCAGCGCCACCGTGACCGTGGATGTGGAATAAGGCGGGCGGCCGCGGGTCCGCACGGACGAGGATGACATCCGTCCCCGCCGGCTTCCGCGCCGCCTAGTCGAAGGACAGCAAAGCGTGGACCAGACCAAGGCGGCGACTCCGCTCGACCCCACCCAGCACCTTCTCGTCACCATCGCGGTGATGCTGGCGGTGCTGATGCAGGTGCTCGACACCACCATCGCCAACGTCGCGCTGCCGCACATGCGGGCGAGCCTGGGGGCGACCCAGGAGAGCATCAACTGGGTGCTGACGAGCTACATCGTCGCAAGCGCCATCGCCATCCCGATCGCCGGCTGGCTGGCCGAGCGGATCGGTCGGCGCAAGCTGATGCTGATCGCGGTGGTCGGCTTCACCGCCGCGAGCATGCTCTGCGCGATCGCCACCTCGCTCCCCGAGATGGTGCTGTTCCGGATTCTCCAGGGCGTGAGCGGGGCATTCCTCGTGCCGCTTGCGCAGGCGACCATGTTCGACATCAACCCGCCCGCCAAGCATGCCCAGGCGATGGCGCTGTTCGGCGGCGGGATCATGATCGGCCCGATCATGGGGCCGGTGCTCGGCGGCTGGCTGACCGACAGCTTCGACTGGCGCTGGGTGTTCATCGTCAACCTGCCGGTCGGCGTGCTGTGCGCGGCGATGCTGTGGCGGACGATGCCCGAAAGCGAGACCAACCGGCGACCCTTCGACCTTCTCGGCTTCGCGCTGATCGCGGTCGCGCTCGGCGCGCTGCAGATGTTCCTCGACCGCGGCGAGAACCAGGACTGGTTCCAGAGCTGGGAGATCATCATCGAGGCGGGACTGGCGATCGCCTTCTTCTGGATGTTCGTCGTCCACACGATGACAGCCCGGGCCCCGATCTTCGAGAAGGGCATGTTCGCCGACCGCAACTTCGCCACCGGGCTGCTGTTCATGGCGGTGACGGGCGTGCTTCTGCTGGCCGGTCTCGCGCTGTTGCCGCCATTGCTCCAGCAGCTTTACGGCTATTCGGTGCTCCAGTCGGGCATGCTGACCGCGCCGCGCGGGATCGGGACGCTCATCTCGATGCTGGTCGCCGGGCGACTGGTCGGCAAGATCGACGGGCGGCTGCTGGTCGTCGCGGGGCTCGGCCTGATGGCGATGAGCCTGTGGATGATGACCGGCTTCGCGCTCGATCAGCCGTCGGGCCCAGTAATCTGGTCGGGCGTGGTCCAGGGCCTCGGCATCGGCCTCATCTTCGTCGTCATGCAGAGCCTCGCCTTCGCGACGCTGATGCCCGCGATGCGGACCAGCGCGGCCTCGCTGCTCAACCTGTCGCGCAACATCGGCGGATCGATCGGGATCGCGATCGTCGGCTCGCAACTGGTCCGGATGACCCAGACCGCGCATGCCGACATCGCCAGCAACGTTACCGCGAGCACCATCCCGACGATGGACCCCAACCTGCTCGCCCGGATCGGACAGCAGGGTGACATCGCGCTGGCGGTGATCAACGCGGAAGTCACTCGGCAGGCCTTGTTCATCGCCTATCTCGACGATTTCTGGCTGATGATGTGGGTCACTCTGGCCGCGATCCCGTTGGTGCTGCTGATGCGCAAGGCATCGTCGGGTGGCCCGCCGATGCAGCATGCCATGGCCGATTGAGGAGCAAGCAGGATAATGAAGCAGCGCACATTGGGAGCAGGCGGCCCCACGGTCTCCGCCATCGGCCTCGGCTGCATGGGAATGAGCGAATTCTACGGGACGGGCGACGATAATGAGAGCATCGCCACCATCCACCATGCGCTCGAGCAGGGCGTGAATTTCCTCGACACCGCCGACATGTACGGACCGTTCAAGAATGAGGAGCTGGTCGGCCGCGCGATCGCCGATCGCCGTGACCAGGTGTTCCTCGCGACCAAGTTCGCCAATGTCCGCGGCGAGAATGGCGAGTTCCTCGGCGTGCGCGGCGATCCCGACTATGTTCGTTCGGCGTGCGAGGCGAGTCTCAAGCGGCTCGGGGTCGAGACGATCGACCTCTACTATCAGCACCGTGTCGATCCCAACGTGCCGATCGAGGATACCGTCGGCGCGATGGCCCGGCTGAAGGAGGAAGGGAAGATCCGCTTCCTCGGCCTCAGCGAAGCGGCGCCGGCGACCATCCGGCGCGCGCATGCGACCCACAAGATCACCGCGCTCCAGACCGAATACAGCCTGTGGAGCCGCGATGCGGAGGACGAGGTGCTGCCCACCGTGCGCGAGCTCGGGATCGGCTATGTCGCTTATTCGCCGCTCGGCCGCGGCTTCCTGACGGGCGAGATCAAGCGGCCCGAGGACTTTCCCGACGACGATTTCCGCCGCTTCCACCCGCGCTTCACCGGCGAGAACTTCGAGCGCAACATAGCGATGGTCCACGAGCTCGAGCGGCTCGCTGCCGACAAGGGCGTCAGCGCGGCGCAGCTGGCGCTCGCCTGGGTGCTGGCACGGGGTGAGGACATCGTGCCCATTCCCGGGACCAAGCGGCGCAAGTGGCTCGACCAGAATATCGCAGCGACCGACATCGCGCTGAGCGAAGAAGAACTGGCGAAGCTGGACGAGATCCTTCCGCCGGGCGCGGCGGCGGGCGACCGCTACCATGCGCAGGGCATGGCGACGGTGAACCGGTAGGGCTGGCTACCGCTGTTCTCCTGCGCCAGCAGGGGCCCACTGTCTTCTGGTTGAAGAACAGAGGGCCCCGGCTTTCGCCGGGGAGCAGTGCAGCCTAACAGGCGCGGCATGACCATCAGCACGCATCACTGGATCGCCTCCGACGGCGTCGACCTTGTCTGGCACGAGACCGGGGAGGGGCGGCCGGTGGTGTTGGTGCACGGGCTGTTCTCCGACGCGCAGATGAACTGGATCAAGTTCGGCCATGCCGGGCAACTGGCGGCGGCGGGGTTCCGGGTGATCATGCCCGACCTTCGCGCGCACGGGGCGAGCGGCAAGCCGCACGATCCGGCCCGCTACCCGGCGGGGATCCTCGGCCGCGACCTCGTCGAGCTGGTCGCGAAGCTTGGATTGGACGACTACGACCTCGGCGGCTTCTCGCTGGGGTCGCGGACCAGCGTTCATGGCGTCGCGCAGGGGCTGATTCCGCGGCGGCTGATCCTTGCCGGCATGGGGCTCGAGGGCCTGCTCGGCTGGGAGAAGCGCCACGAGTTCTTCCTCGAGGCCTTCGACAAGTTCGAGAGCGCCAGCCGTGGCGACCGCCACTGGTTCGCGGTGCAGTTCATGAAGAGCCAGAAGGTCGACCGGGTCGCGACGCGGCTGCTGCTCGAGAGCAATTCGACCGTGACCGAGGCGATGCTCGAGCAGATCGTCATGCCGACGCTGGTGCTGTGCGGCGACGATGACCGGGACAATGGATCGGCAACGGCGCTGGCCGAAAAGCTGCCCAACGCGACCTATGCCGAGGTACCGGGAACGCACACCACCTCGGTCACGAAGAAGGCGCTCGGCGCGGCGATGGTCGCCTTCTTGACGGAGGGCTGAAGCGGGCGCACGAACGCCGCCAGTTCCTCAGCTTGAAGGCGTCAACAGTATGAAATTGGCCGCTTCCGTTTCGATCCTCGCACTTGCTCTCGCCGGTTGTGCCGCGACCTCCTCCACGGACATGGCCGCATCGGCGTCCGATTCCGCCACGGCGGTCACCGCTGACACGATGGCGGCCGCTGCGGATCCTGCCGCTTCCGCTCGCACGCCCGAGGGTGCCCGCGCCTTCATCGCTTCGGTCGAGAAGGACCTGTTCGACCTCTCGACGATCAGCTCGCGCGCGCAGTGGGTGAACGCGACCTACATCACCGACGACACCGATGCGCTCGCCGCTTACTTCGGCACCATCGGGACCGAGAAGGGCGTCGCCTACGCCAAGGAAGCGGCCGAATTCTCCAAGGTTCAGGGCCTCGATCCCGAAACCGCGCGCAAGCTCAACATCCTGCGCGGGGCGCTGGTTCTGGCGGCGCCCTCGACCGGTGGCGCGGCGGCCGAGCTCAACACGATCGCGACCCGGCTCCAGTCGACCTACGGCAAGGGCCGCGCGCAGCTCGACGGCAAGACCATCACCGGTGACGTCGCCGAGGAAGCGATGGGCGAGCTTCGCGATCCGCGGAAGACCGCCGAGGTATGGACCAGCTGGCACAACAATGTCGGTCGGCCGATGCGCGCCGACTACACCCGCATGGTCGAGATCGCCAATCAGGGCGCCAAGGAGCTCGGCTATGCCGACAGCGGCGCGATGTGGCGCTCGGGCTACGACATGACGCCCGAGGAATTCTCGGCGATGTACGACCGGCTGTGGAGCGAGGTGAAGCCGCTCTACGACCAGCTCCACTGCTACACCCGGACCAAGCTCAACCAGAAATATGGCAATGCGGTGCAGCCGGCCAACGGCCCGATCCGCGCCGACCTGCTCGGCAACATGTGGGCGCAGGAGTGGGGCAACATCTACGACGTGGTCGCGCCCAAGGGTGCCGGCGACGTCGGCTATGACGTGACCGAACTGCTCAAGGCCAAGAAGAAGACCCCGACCGACATGGTCCGGATTGGCGAGGGCTTCTACACCTCGCTCGGCCTCGCGCCGCTGCCCGAGAGCTTCTGGACCCGCTCGCAGATCGTCCGTCCGGAAGGCCGCGAAGTGGTCTGCCACGCCTCGGCCTGGGATCTCGACAACAAGGACGACCTGCGCATCAAGATGTGCACCAAGGTCAATGGCGACGACTTCGTCACCATCCACCACGAGCTCGGCCACAACTATTACCAGCGCGCCTACAAAGCCCAGCCCTACCTCTACCTCAACGGCGCCAACGACGGCTTCCACGAGGCGATCGGCGACTTTGTCGCGCTGTCGGTGACACCCGAATATCTGGTTCAGATCGGTCTTCTCGACCGCAACAAGGTGCCCGACGCGAGCAAGGATACCGGTCTCCTGCTCCGCCAGGCGATGGACAAGGTGGCGTTCCTGCCGTTCGGCCTGATGGTCGACAAGTGGCGCTGGGGCGTGTTCGACGGCTCGATCGGACCGCAGCAGTATAATGCCGGCTGGAACCAGCTGCGGCTGCAGTACCAAGGGATCACTCCGCCGACCCAGCGCAGCGAGGCCGACTTCGACCCGGGTGCCAAGTACCACATCCCGGCGAGCACGCCTTATGCCCGCTACTTCCTGGCGCGGATCCTCCAGTTCCAGTTCTACAAGTCGGCCTGCGACATGGCCGGCTGGAAGGGTCCGCTCCACCGCTGCTCCTTCTACGGCAACAAGCAGGTCGGTCAGCGGCTGAACGCGATGCTGGAGATGGGCGCGAGCAAGCCGTGGCCCGACGCGCTTCAGGCCTTCACCGGCAGCCGCGAGATGAGCGGCAAGCCGATGCTGGAGTATTTCGCCCCGCTGCAGCGCTGGCTGGAAGACCAGAACAAGGGCCGCAGCTGCGGCTGGTGAGGTGACGCGTCGGGAACCTCTCCATTCCGTGTCCCGGAACGGGGAGGTTCCCGACGGTCAGCTCAGCTCATCCCGGCGGCCCTGATCCGGCGGCGGGCTTCGGCGGTGCCGACGTCCTCGACCGGGCGGCGGGTCCACAGGAAGGCGCTTGCGGCGGCGACTCCGCCGACGATGGCGGCGGTCGCGACCGGGTGCATCTGCGCTTCGAGGAACATTGAGGTGCGCCGCTTGAACGGCTCCTGATTGCCCTCGACCCGCCCGTCGTTGCGCGCTTCGAACAGATTGTCGCTGGTGCCCGGCGCGGGCGGCACGGTGGTGGTCTGGCTGGCCTCGCCGCCGACCAGCTCCATGCCCTTGTCGGCGATCCGGGGCATCAGCGGGGCGAGGGCCGATATGCCGAGCCCGCCGCCGCCGACGATCAGCGTTCGGCGCTTGTGGGTTGCGGCGAAGCAGATGGCCTTGGCGACCAGTTCGGCATCGTAGAGCGGCTGCGGGAGACGGGCGGGGTTGTCGAGCTTGTTGCGGGCATGCTCGGGATACATGGTGTCGATCGCGGCGGGCTTGATCAGGGTGACGCTGACCGGCGCGCCTTCCTGCTCGAGCTCCATCCGCAGCGTGTCGGTGAACTGCATCACCGCCGCCTTCATCGCGCAATAAGGACCCTGGAGGGGAATGGCGCGGTTGGAAAGGACCGAGCCGATGTTGATCAGCGCGCCGCCGTTCGCGCGGAGGTGTCGGGCCGCGACCAGGCTCGCCTCGACGAGGCCGAAATATCCGACGTCGAACACCCGCCGGTGCTCTTCGATGCTGACCTGCTCGAGCCTTGCGTACATCGCCGCGGCGGCGTCGTTCACCCAGCTGTCGACCCGGCCGAAGCTTTCCAGCGCATGGGCAAGCAGCTTCTCGGCGGCGCCCTCGTCGGCGATGTCGAGGTCGACCGCGGTCGCCTGTCCGCCCTTGTTGCGGATCGCGACCACCACCTCGTCGAGCGCCTCGTTGTTGCGGGCGGCGAGCACGACCTTGGCCCCGGCCGCGGCGGCGCGGCGAGCGGTGGCGAGGCCGATCCCGCTCGAGGCGCCGACGATGACCATCACCTGATCGGACAAGGGCTTCAGCGACACGGTCATCGATAGGGTCTCCGGGCAAAGAAAAGGGTGCCGAACCAGAGTCCGGCACCCCCATTCAATTCACCGCGAAGGCTTAAGCTCCGTAGGAGATGGCGCCTACCTTGGTTTCGGTGGTGGCCGTCTCGTCGAGACCCTTGTTGCCCTTGGGCGAGCTGGTCTGGCTGCCGCTGTCGCTCGACGTCGCGCCCTTGCCGCCGGTCGGGGTCGTGGCGGCGCTGTTGCCGCCCGTCGAGCCGGTGGTCGAAGCGGCGGTGCTGCTGCCCGACTTGGCCAGGCTCGAGGCCTGGAGGGCCGACGGGCTGCTGCCGCTTGAGCCGGCACCGATGCCGGCGCTGCTGCTCGGCGACGCGCTTCCGGTCTCGAGCGCGCCGTCGGTGGAGGTCGAGCCCTGCGGCTTGAAGGCGCTGGCGCCCGACTTGTGATCGCCTTCTGACTTGCTGCCCCAGTCCATCAGCGGCTTGTCGCTCTTGCCGCGGGTGAGGAAGAAAGCGGCAGCGCCGGCGGCCACGGTGGCGAGCGCGGCGGTGGCGTACGGCCGATCCTTGACGGTATCGATCACCCGGTCGCGACGGCGTTCGCGATTGGTGGTGGTTGTGTTTCCGCTGTGGGTGCGGTTCGCGGTCTTGTGGTCGTCGTTCCTTGCCATGCCCTGTCCTCCGGTACGCGTGGGGGTTCGTGGGCTGGCAACGTGTGGCGGCTGGGGATGTTGCGGACGAAGCGACGGACAGACGCGCTTCCTCGATCCGGCGAAGGCCGGAGCCTCGGGCAGGGCGATGCCTGTTCCCGGGCTCCGGCCCTCGTGGAGGGCTCTTGCTTAGAGCTGCTCGAGCAGGGTCTCGGCGCTCGACGCCTTATATTCGCCGGGAGCCTCGACGTTGAGCTGCTCGACGACGCCGTCGTTGACGATCATCGAATAGCGCTGCGAGCGGACCTGGCCCATGCCGAACTTCGAGCCGTCCATGGTCAGGCCGAGCGCCTCGGCGAGCTGGCCGTTGCCGTCGGCGATCATGGTGATGTCCTCGCTGCCCTGTTCCTTGTTCCAGGCGGCCATGACGAAGGCGTCGTTGACGCTGGTGCAGGCGATCTCGGCGACGCCCTTGGAGCGCAGTTCCTCGGCCTTCTCGACATAGGAGGGCAGGTGCTTGGCCGAGCAGGTCGGGGTGTAGGCACCCGGAACCGCGAACAGCGCGACCTTGCGACCGTTGAAATAGTCGGCGGTGGTGGTGGGCTTGGGACCCTCGCTGGTGGCGATGGTGAGCGGCATTTCGGGAAGGCGGTCGCCGACCTGGATGGTCATGGGGGAGGACTCCTGTGCAAGGGGGTGGTGCAGGGGCGCTCTACCTACCGTTCGTTACGGCAACAAGGCTTGTGCCGGTGCCGGGGCGTGGCACTATGGGGGTGATGGACCAACCGCCGTTCCTGTCCGGCAAGCTGCTGCTCGCAATGCCCGGCATGGCCGACCCGCGCTTCGAGCGCTCTGTGACCGCGCTCTGCATCCACGACGAGAATGGCGCGGTGGGAATCGGGATCAGCCACAAGCGTGCCGGGATCCGGCTCCGCGGCCTCCTCAAGCAGCTCGAGATCGATCCGGGGGTCGCGCCCGATGCGGCGGTCCACCATGGCGGCCCGGTCGAGCCTGGCCGCGGCTTCGTGCTCCACTCGGACGACTGGGGCGGGGAGGACACGCTGTCGGTCGTCGGCACCGCGGGCAAGTTGTGGTCGATGACCGGCACGGTCGACGTGCTCCGCGCCATCGCCGAGGGTCGCGGCCCGAGCCGCTGGCTGATCTCACTCGGCTATGCCGGCTGGGGGGCAGGGCAGCTCGAGGAAGAGATGACCCGCCACGGCTGGTTCGCCTGCGACGGAAGCGAAGCGCTGTTGTTCGACACCCCGAGCGACGAGCGCTGGTCGGCCGCCTTCAAGACCCAGGGGATCGATCCCCGCCTGCTCGCCAGCGAGACCGGCGCGGCCTGAATCCCGGGCGCGCAGCCGCCGCCCGCCGCCCTTAATTTCGTAGCGCAAAAGGAAAGGGCCCCGGTTTCCCGAGGCCCTCCCAGAGTTTGCTGAGCTTCGCGCCGGTTAGAGCTTGAAGTTCACGTTGGCGAAGAAGGTCCGTCCAACAAGATCGTAGCCCGAGTAGAGCGGCGCGTTGCCGATCGTGCTGAAGCCGATGGCGGAGATCCGCGGCGGAGCCTTGTCGAACAGGTTCCGGACGCCGAGCGTGAACTCGTAGCGGTCGGACACGTCGAACTGCACCGAGGCGTTGTGGAGGAAATAGTCCTTCGTCTCGAGGTAGTAGTTGTCCTTGTAGAGCTGGACCAGTTCCGGATCGGTGATGCCGGTCAGGTTGTCGAACGCGAAGAACTTGTAGGTGTTCTCGCGATCGCCGCCGATCCAGTCGAGCCCGTAGCGGAAGGTGAGCTTGCGGGTCGAATAGCTGGCGTCGAAGTTGCCAACCCAGTCCGGCGAGGTGACGATGCCGTTGGAGTCCGACAGGAACTCTTCCGGGAACAGCCGGCTCGACTGCTCGGTGTACTTGGTCACGTTCGCGTTGAAGATGAACGTGCCCGGCCCGATCGCCTTGGTCGAGAAGCGGCCGTTGAACTCGTAGCCCTTCACGATGCTCTCGGACAGGTTCACGAAGCTGCTGGTCACCGTTAGCGCGTTGTTCGAGTCACGCTGGACGAAGCGGCAGAAGCCCGCGGTCGGATCGAAGTTCTCGGCCGAGTAGCAGCGGTTGAGGATGGTATCACCCGACAGATCGCTGACGCCGTTCTCGACCTTGATGTTGAAATAGTCGAGCGCGAGGCTGAGCTGACCGATCGAGGCGGGGATCGGGGGACGCCCGACGACACCGATCGACCAGTTCTTCGAGGTCTCGGCTTCGAGGCCCGCTTGAGCGCCACCGACCCGGAAGACGGTGATGCCGCTGCGCTGCTCGAAGTCCGCCGGAAGGCCGATCGCGGCGCAGTTGGCCGCAATCCGCTGTTCCGTCGGCGACTGCTCCGAAGGATCGGCCAGGGCCGAGCACGGATCGCTGTCGCTGCCGAGGAAGCCGCTGGTGGCACCGAGGAACTGCTCCGCGAGCGCCGGGGCACGGTAGGACGTGCCGTAGCTGCCGCGGAAGCCGAGGCCACGCACCGGCTCCCACTCGCCGGCGATCTTGTAGGTCGTGTCGCCGCCGTACGACTTGTAGTCGGTGTAGCGGACCGAGCCGTTGACGTTCAGGCGATACAGGAACGGCTTGTCGCGAACGATCGGGACGTAGAGCTCGCCGAAGATCTCGCGGACGCTGTCCTTGCCGACCGTCGGGGTGCCAGCGGTGAGGCCGAACAGGTTGCCGTCGATCGAGTTCTGGTCAGGCTGGTCGTTGATCGACTGCTTGCGATACTCGGCACCGAGCGCCAGCTGCACTTCGCCGCCCGGAAGCGAGAAGAGCGGACCGTCGACCCCGAACGAAGCGGTGGTCTCGCGGAAGCTGGTGTTCCCGATGGTGTTGTCGGTGATGTAGTCGCGGAAGTCCTGCGGAAGCTGGCCGCCGATGACCGCTGCGCTGAGCGCCGGAGCGGCGACGCAGTTGCGGTTCGACGCCTGACTGGCGCAGCTGAAGCTTCCGTCGGCGTTCTGAACGACGTTGGTCGAGTTCGCGATCCGGTCGGTGAGGAAGGATTCGATCTCGTACTGGCCGTCGTTCCACGACTTGCCGAAGTAAAGGTCGTAGCGCCAGTCGTTGAAGAAGAAGTCGCCGCGGATGCCGCCCGAGGCGCGGACATAGTCCACCTTCTGGCGGCTGTCGGTCAGGCCGTAGCCGATGAAGGCACGGGCCGCGACGGTACGGCCGCTCGAGGTCTCGGTCGGATTGGCGAGGATGCCATTCCGGATGTTGGCGGGAAGCAGCGGGCTGCCCGTCAGATAGTCGAGCGCGAGCTGGCGATAGAGCGGCGACGAGGACTTGCGGCGGGTCGCGAGGACTTCGCCGTAGAGCTCGCTGTTGCCGAGGTAGCCGAAGTCATAGGTGGTCGCGAGATAACCGGTCATGATCTCGGTGCCGGTGATCAGCGGCTCGAACTCCTGGCGGGGATCGAAGGTGTCGCGATCGAAGGTTCCGACGCCGAGGAAGCCCGGGAACGGACCGGTGGTCTGGCCGGGGGCGGGGACGAAGCGGTTGAACCGGCCCGGAAGGCCGCTGGTGCGACCGATGCCGTCACGGGTCGGGATGCCGAGCGTGTTGATGGTCACGCCGCCATTGTCGAGCGTGAAGCACTTCGGCTCGCCGGTGGCCGGATCGATGAAGTCGCCCGAGCCGAATTCCGAACCCTCGCCGTCGAGGAAGCCGCCGATCGGGCAGCGGAGGAACTTGGACTGGTTGCGGGCAATGGCGGCACGCTTGCGATACTCGACCGAGCCGATGACGCTGAGGCGCGGAGCCTGGATGCCGAAGGTGGCAGCGATGCGCTTGTCGACGCCATCACCGAGCTCGGGCACGTTGACCTGGGCATCGATCGAGAGGCCGGTCAGCTTGCGGTCGGTGATGATGTTGACGACGCCCGCGATGGCGTCCGAGCCGTAGATCGACGAGGCGCCGGCCTTGAGGACCTCGACGCGCTCGATGATCGCGGTCGGGAGGACGTTGAGATCGGCCGAAAGGACCGAGCCACGCGTTCCGCCCGGCGCAAGGCGACGGCCGTTGAGCAGGATCAGGGTACGCGCCGGCCCGAGGCCGCGCAGGCCGAGGGTGTTGGCGCCGGTGCCGCCGTCGGTGACGAAGCCGCCGTAGGCATTGTTGATCTGCGAGGCACCCTGGGTGACGGCGGCGCTCTGCAGCGCGTCGGTCGCGCTGTTGAAGCCCGACTGGGTGATTTCCTCGGCGGTGATGACAGTCAGCGGCTCGGTGGTGCTGAACTCGTCGCGGCGGATGCGCGAACCGGTGACGACGACGGTCTCGCCCGACTGGGCGCTGGTGTCGGCATTGCTGAGCGTCGAGGCCGGGTCGCAGACGCCGTCCTGGTTCTGGTCGGGGCAGTCCGGGTTCTGGGTCTGGACCGGGACATTCGCCGGCTGGGTAGCCGTGGTGTCGGCCCGCGTTTCCGCGTCCTGGGCCGCTGCAGGAGTGGCGACCATGGCGCCGAGAACAATCGCGAGGGACGAGGTAGTAAGCGTCAACCGAGCATTCCGCATTCGAAACAATCCTAATCGCTTCAATCAGATGCGCTCCCCTAGTCGCCGGTCAGTGTCGGGCAAATCACTTAGTTAACTTTCGCTCGGCCCGGACTCCGCCCTGTCACACGACTGCAACAGCAAATGATACGCTACACAGAGAAAGAGCCCCGCTCCGTGGGGAGCGAGGCTCTTTCTTTTTCAAAGGCGGGAACCTTTCTCAGTAACGATAGTGCTCCGGCTTGAACGGGCCCTTCGGAGTGACGCCGATATAGGAGGCCTGCTTGTCGCTGAGGGTGGTGAGCTTGACCCCGAGCTTGTCGAGGTGGAGCGCGGCGACCTTCTCGTCGAGGTGCTTGGGCAGGACGTAGACGTCGTTGCCGTACTTCTCCGACGCGGTCCAAAGCTCGATCTGGGCCAGCGTCTGGTTGGTGAAGCTCGCCGACATGACGAAGCTCGGGTGGCCGGTGGCGTTGCCGAGGTTCACGAGGCGACCCTTCGAGAGCACGATCAGCTTCTTGCCATCGGGGAACTGGACCTCGTCGACCTGCGGCTTGATCTCGGTCCACTTCATGTTGTTGAGCGCGCCGATCTGGATCTCGCTGTCGAAGTGGCCGATGTTGCAGACGATCGCCATGTTCTTCATCGCCCGCATGTGATCGAGCGTGATGACGTCCATGTTGCCGGTGGCGGTGACGAAGATGTCGGCGCGGGGCGCCGCTTCCTCCATGGTCACGACCTCATAGCCTTCCATCGCGGCCTGAAGCGCGCAGATCGGGTCGACCTCGGTGACGATGACCCGCGCGCCGCCGTTGCGGAGCGAGGCCGCCGAGCCCTTGCCGACGTCGCCGAAGCCGGCGACGCAGGCGACCTTGCCGGCGAGCATCACGTCGGTGCCGCGGCGGATCGCATCGACCAGCGACTCCTTGCAGCCGTAGAGGTTGTCGAACTTCGACTTGGTCACGCTGTCGTTGACGTTGATGGCCGGGAAGGGGAGCTTGCCCTGCTTGGCGAGCTCGTACAGCCGGTGGACGCCGGTGGTGGTCTCTTCGCTGACGCCCTTGATCGCGGCGACGGTCTTGGTGAGGTAGCCCGGACGCTCCTTGAGGAAGCGGGTAAGCGTCGCGGCGAAGATTTCCTCTTCCTCGTTCGACGGGGTGAAGAGGGTCTCGCCCGCCTCGACTCGCGCGCCCCACAGCGCGAACATGGTGGCGTCGCCGCCGTCGTCGAGGATCATGTTGCAGGTGGTGTCGTCACCGTCCTTCGACCAGTCGAAGATGCGGACGACATAGTCCCAATATTCCTCGAGCGTCTCGCCCTTGACCGCGAACACCGGGACGCCGGTGGCGGCGATGGCGGCGGCGGCATGGTCCTGGGTCGAGAAGATGTTGCAGCTCGCCCAGCGGACGGTGGCGCCGAGCGCGGTCAGCGTCTCGATCAGCACCGCGGTCTGGATGGTCATGTGGAGCGAGCCGGTGATCCGCGCGCCCTTCAAGGGCTGGGCGGCGCCATATTCCGAGCGGAGCGCCATCAGGCCGGGCATCTCGGTCTCGGCGATCTCGATCTCCTTGCGGCCGAAGTCGGCGAGGCCGAGGTCCTTGACGAGATAGTCGCGGGTGAGGGTCTGGGTGGCCACGGCCTGTTGTCTCCGATCGTCTGTGAACAAGGTGATTGCCGGCTCGCGCGCGAAATGCGCGCCACGGGCGGTCGCCGCGGCCCCTAGCCGACCCCCCGTTCCAAGGAAACCCCCGCGCGGGTAGCCGGAGGAGCAGTTGAGGGCGGATCGAGGCCCTCCGGCGCGTTGCCGTTAACCGGACCGTTAAGCCACAGCGCTCTCGCGGACACTCATGTAAATTGTGTCATCAATGTCACAAACCTAAGTCTTTTGTTGCCACTGGAACCTTAACCGTTTGCAAGAAACGAAGTGTCGGGCATGCCGCCGTCATCGGTTTCTCCAAACAGGATTCGTGTTCATGCGCTTCCAACCTACGCTTGCTTTGTCCGCGTCCGCACTCGCGCTGTCGCTCGGCCTGGCAACTCCGGCCTTTGCTCAGTCGCCCGCTCCGGCGACCCCGAACAACAATGCCTGCCAGGCCGCTCCGGGAACCCCCGAGCGCGCAAGCTGCCCGGACGACGAGCAGGTTGGTGACACCGCCGGCTCCACCAATGCCGAGGGCGCTCCGACGACCCGCAATGCCGCCGGCGAGCAGGAAATCCTGGTCACCGGTTCGCGCATTCGTCGCAACCAGTTCAACACCGCGGACTCGATCCAGCTGATCACCCGCAAGGAAGCCACCCAGTCGGGCTTCAACTCGACCGCGGAAATCCTGCAGTCGACCGCCGTCACCGGCGGCACCGCGCAGATCAACGACACCTACGGCGGCTTCGTCACCAACGGTGGCCCGGGCGTCAACACCATCTCGCTTCGTGGTCTCGGCACCACGCGCACGCTCGTCCTGCTGAACGGCCGCCGCGTCGCTCCGGCGGGTTCCCGCGGCTCGGTCGGTTCGGCCGATCTCAACGTTCTCCCGAACGCGATGATCGACCGCATCGAAGTGCTGAACACCGGCGCTTCGTCGGTCTACGGTTCGGACGCGATCGCGGGCGTCATCAACATCGTCACCCGCTCGCGCATCAACGGCCTCGTCGCCGAGGTCCAGCACAACGCCCCGCAGATCGGCGCCGGCACTAGCCGCCGCTACTCGCTGACTGGCGGCTGGACGAACAACCGTCTGCGCGTCGCGGGCTCGGTCGAGTACTTCAACCGTGACCGGATCCGCACCGGCGACGTCTCGTTCGCCCGCTGCCCGACCCAGTTCTACGGCACCAACGGCAGCGACTTCGGTGCGGGCGACTTCATCGATCCGCGCACCGGCCAGCCGAAGTGCTTCCCGCTCGAGAACGGCGGCACCACCGTCAACACGATCGGTACGCCGAACTTCAACGCCACCCCGACCAGCGGCATCGTGCTCGCTCCGGGAGTCCCCGCGGGCTACACCAGCACCTGCAACCGCTTCCGTCCGAACCCGCTGGTCACCACCGGCCCGGTCCCGGGTTACGAGTGCGTCGGCGGCGGTGCGCTCAGCACCAACATCCGCGACACCTCTTCGCCGAACTCGCTTCGCGAAGACCTGATCTCGCCGGCCAAGATCCTGACCGCCTTCGGCCAGATCGCCTACGAGAGCAGCGCGCTCGGCAACGCCGAATTCTACACCGAAGTGCTGCTTAACCGCCGCAAGTCGGAGCAGGACCAGCAGCGCCAGTTCACCATCGACTATCCGTTCGGCAGCCCGCTCATCCCGGTCGGCCTGCGTTACCCGGTGGCGTTCCTCGGCCCGCAGGCGGCCAACCCGCTGGTCTCGGTCGGTGTCCGCGTGTTCGCCGACTACGGCATCTACAACAACCGTCAGACCGTCGACTTCGCCCGCCTCAACGGCGGCGTTCGCGGCGACCTGCCGTTCCGCGACTGGCGCTACGACTTCTTCGTCGGCAAGAGCTGGTCGGACTCGGACTACACCACCGACCTGATCCTCCAGGACCGCCTCAACGCGTCGCTCGACGTCGTTGCCGGCGCCACCCCGGGGACCTTCGTCTGCCGCAACCCGATCGGCGGCTGCGTCGCGGCTCCGGTGCTTTCGCCGGCCGTTGTCGGCGGTCAGTTCCCGGCGGCCTGGTTGGACTACATCACCGATCCGGTCACCGGTAACACCAAGTATCGCGAGACCACGACGGCCTTCAACGTCGATGGTTCGCTGCTCAAGCTGCCGGCGGGCGACCTCTCGGTCGCGCTCGGCATCGAGTATCGCAAGGCCTCGATCAACGACCAGCCGAGCCCCGAGAGCGTTCGCAACAACCTCGCCGGCTTCACCTCGTCCACGCCGACCGTCGGCAAGGACTCGGTGATCGAATATTACGGCGAAGTCGAAATCCCGGTGCTCCGCAACCAGCTGATCCGTGAGTTCACGATCAACGCCTCGGCTCGCTACACCGACTACAAGTCGTACGGCGGTCAGACGACCTACAAGGTCGGTGGTCTGCTCTCGCCGACCAGCTGGCTCTCGTTCCGCGGCAGCTACGGCACTTCTTACCGCGCCCCGGCGCTGTTCGAGCAGTTCCTTGGCGCGACCACGGGCTTCCTCGGCTCGACGGGCGACCCCTGCGACAACCTCGCTTCGGTCACCAACGTGCTGGTCCGTGACCGCTGCATCAGCGAGGGCCTTCCGGTCGGAACCGGCCCGGGCTTCGCCGACACCTTCCGTCAGCGCAGCAGCATCACGGTGGTGGGCGTCGGCGGCGCCGAGGCGGGCCTGGAGGCCGAAACCTCCAAGGCGCTGACCTTCGGCGGCGTGTTCCAGCCGAACTTCTTCGGCCCGAACTTCGGCGACCTGTCGATCAGCCTCGACTACTTCCGCGTGAAGGTCGAGAACGGCGTCTCGCAGCTGACCGCGGCCAACGTGCTCAGCCAGTGCTACGCCAACCCGGAGCGGACCACCTGCGACCTCATCACGCGCTCGAACTTCGCCGCCGACGGCGCGGGCACCCTGCGCGTGATCCAGAGCTACGTGAACATCTCGGACGCGTATGTCTCGGGTCTGGACTTCAATGCTCGCTATGCTCGTGAGATCGGCCCGGGCCGGTTCCGCGCGGGTGCGGCGATCACCAAGTTCAACAACCGCTACAACCGCACCTTCCCGACCCAGACCCCGCTGAACGTCATCGGCCTCATCAACAATCCGGAATACACCGGCACGTTCGATGCGTCCTACACCGTTCGCCCGGTCTTCTTCCGCTGGTCGATGGAGTGGATCGGCAAGACCGACGCCCAGGCTTATGCCGCCGGCTTTGGCCTGACCCCGCAGAAGTATTTCTACCGGACCCCGAACTACTACCTCAACAACGTGGCGACGGGTTACGAGTCGGACGACTTCTCGATCACCTTCGGTATCCGCAACCTGTTCAACAAGAAGCCGCCGGAAATCTCGGCGGACTACACCAACCTCCTCGGCAACGTGCCGCTGGGCGCTGGTTACGACCTTCGCGGCCGGACGTTCTTCGTGAACTTCTCGGCAGCGATCGACAAGGCGCTGGGCCGCGCCGGCTTCTAAGCGCCGACACCGACCAACGAATGACAGCCGCCGGAGCGATCCGGCGGCTGTTTTCGTATCCGCTTGCGGCGCGTGCCGAATAAGGGTCGAACATCCTTCCCATTTGCCGATCCGGCTCGCTATGACCTTCGCATGACGAGCGGCTGGGCGGGGGAGACGGGCGTGGCCCTGGCGGGCATCGCCGCCTTGTGCCTGCTCGCCGCCGCGCTGCTGATCCTGGTCGCGGCGCGCCAGCTCCGCCGGGCGCATCAAGCCCAGGCCGCCCACCGGCTTGCCCGCGACCTGCTGAAGGCGAGCCCGACGCGGCCGCTGCTGATCCACCCCGACGGTTCGCTCGAGCTCGATTCCGCACTCGCGCAGGAGCTCGGAATGGCGTCGTCGCTGCCGGCGCTCGAGGCGCTGGCCGGCGAGGATCATGGGCTCGACCGCGACGACATTTCACGGCTGCGCGAGCTGCTCGCCCCGGCGGTGTTGTCGGGCGAACGGGTCGAGACACTCGTGCGGATTGCGGGCTCGGCGACGATCCTCGATGTGCGCGGGGGCGCCGCGCCACCGGGTTCGCCGCCCGGGACCATCCTCCTGTGGCTGTCCGACAGCGGTACCGCCGCAGCCGAGCGAAGCGAGTTGTCTGCTCGCCTCGCCGCGACCGAACAGGCATTCGACGCGCTCACCCACCTCATCGAGGCGGCGCCGTTCCCGATGTGGGTGCGCGGCCAGGACCTCCAGCTTGCGTTGGTCAACCGTGCCTTCGTCACCGCGGTCGAGGCAACCGACGCCGACGAAGTGGTCAAGCGCGGCATCGAACTAGTCGAGAGCGCCCGCGCCGACAGTGCCCGCCAGGGCGCGGTCGAGGCGGTCGCCGAGGGGCGGCCGATCGAGCGCCACCAGCCTGCCACGATCGGCGGCGAGCGGCGGATGCTCCGGCTGGTCGACGTGCCGCTCCCCGGTGGCGCGGTCGCTGGCTATGCGGTCGACATCCAGGAACTGGAGGACGCGAGGCTCGAGCTCGACCGCTACATCGCCAGCCAGCGGGAGCTCGCCGACCGAATGACGGCCGGCGCGGTCCAGTTCGACCCCGATCGTAGCCTGTCCTTCTACAACCGGCCGTTCGCCATCCTCTCGGGGATCGAGCATGAGTGGCTCGACGAGAAGCCCGAGTTCGACCGGCTGCTAGAGCGGATGCGCGAGAACCACCGACTGCCCGAGGTCCGCGACTTTCCCGAGTGGAAGGCCGAGCGGCGCGGCTGGTTCACCTCGGCCGAGGAAGCGCATGAGGAGGAGTGGGTGCTCGCCAACGGCGACCATCTGCGGGTCGTCGGCCAGCCGCTGCCCGATGGAAGCCTGCGGCTGATCTTCGAGGACCGGACCGAGCAGGTCCGGCTGGCGAGCGCCCGCGACACGCTGCTGCGGGTGCGCACCGCGACCTTCGACAATCTGTTCGAAGGCGTCGCGGTGTTCGCGTCGGACGGGCGGCTCTACCTGTGGAACCGCCGCTTCGGCGACTTCTGGAGCCTCGAGGAGAGCTGGCTCGCCGAGCATCCGCGGGTCGACGAGCTGGTCCCGGCCTTCGCTGCGCGACTGGTCAACCCGACCGCCGCCGCCCGGCTTCGCGAGCTGGTTCGTGC
This sequence comes from Sphingomonas swuensis, assembly GCF_039538045.1. Classification (NCBI taxonomy): domain Bacteria; kingdom Pseudomonadati; phylum Pseudomonadota; class Alphaproteobacteria; order Sphingomonadales; family Sphingomonadaceae; genus Sphingomonas; species Sphingomonas swuensis. The sequence continues at coordinate 1,345,653 of NZ_BAABBQ010000001.1, forward strand.
GGCGACCACCGAACGGCGCGCCGAGCAGGGCCGGATCAGCCTTGCCGACGGGCGCCACTTTGCCTTCGCCGCGGTCCCGCTGCCCGACGGCAATGCGCTTTTCACGATGATCGACGTCACCGACAGCAGCCGGATCGAGTCCGCGCTTCGCGAGCGGGCGGAAGCGCTCGAGCAGGCCGACAAGGTCCGCACCGACTTCGTCGCCAATATGAGCTACGAGCTGCGCACCCCGCTGACCTCGATCGGCGGGTTCGCCGAGATGCTCAACGGCGGTTATGCCGGCGAGCTCAGCGCGAGCGGCCGCGACTATGTCTCCGCCATCCTCGAATCGGTTGCGCGCCTGTCGCGGCTGATCGACGACGTGCTCGACCTCACCCAGGGCGAGAAGGGCGAGGTCGCGCTCGAGCGCGAGCGGGTGGACCTTGCCGGAATGGTCCGCAGCGTCGCCGAGGGGATGGAGGCGGCGGCGCGGACCAAGCGCCTCAAGCTCAAGGTCGCGGTGGGCGAAGGGACGGGCTCGGTTCTTGGCGACAGCCGCCGGCTCCGCGAGAGCCTCGAACATGTGCTGCGCAATGCCATCGCCTACACCGAGAAGGGCGAGGTGCGGGTGGTGACCCGCGGCGACGACGGTCAGGCCGAGATCCTTGTGTCGGACACGGGTCCGGGCCTCACCCCCGACGCACAAAGCCAGGTGTTCGAGCGCTTCACCCGGCTCGGCGAGGTGCGCGGCGAGGCGGCGCTCGGCCTCGGCCTCCCGCTGACCCGCCAGTTCATCGAGGCCCATGGCGGCACGGTTCAGATGTCGAGCCAGCCGGGGCAGGGGACCAACGTGCTGATCAGCCTCCCGCGTGGAAGCCGCTGATGCGGCAGCTGACCGAGGCCGAGATGGCAGACGTCGGCGCGGCGCTGGCGGCAGCGCTCCGGCCCGGCGATGTCGTCGCGCTCCACGGCGAGCTTGGTGCGGGCAAGACCACGTTGGCCCGCGCGGTGCTCCGCGCGCTCGGCCACGAGGGCGAGGTGCCGAGCCCGAGCTTTGCCATCGTCCAACCCTACGACCGGCTCGCGCTTCCGGTGACCCATGCCGACCTCTACCGGGTCGAGGATCCCGGCGAGCTGGAGGAGCTCGGGCTCGACGAGGCGCTCGACGGCGGGGTCTTGCTGGTCGAGTGGCCCGAGCGCGCGGGTGAGGCGGCCTGGCCACAGGCGCTGCGGCTCGTCCTGACGCCGGCTCCGGATGGCCGCCGTGCCTTGACTTGGGAGGTCCCGCGGTCATGGGAAGGGCGATGGCCACCGCCGCTTCCCCGACCATGATTCCGCCGCCGAGCGCGCCCGACTTCCTTGCCCGCTGCGGCTGGGAGGGCGCCCGGATCGAGCCGCTTGCCGGCGATGCGAGCTTCCGTCGCTACTTCCGGGTCCATCACCAGGGCCGCCGCGCGGTCCTGATGGATGCGCCGCCGCCGCACGAGGATCCGCGTCCGTTCATCGCGGTCGCCGAATGGCTCAGCGGGCGCGGCTTCAGCGCGCCCGACATCCTCGGCCGCGACCTCGAGGCGGGACTGCTGCTGCTCGCCGACCTCGGTGACGACCGGCTTCGCGAGACGCTCGACGAGGCGCCCACCCGCGAGGCGCAGCTGTACGAGCTCGCGACCGACCTGCTGGTCGCGCTGCACGGGCATGCGCCGATGGACGGGCTTCCTCCGCATGGGCTCTCCGAATGGCTGGCCGAACTCGACCTGTTCCCCGACTGGTATGCGCCGGCGGTCGGGATCGAGGTCGATCGCGCCTCCTATCGCGCGGCATGGGAAGAGGTGCTTGCACCGGTCGCGGCCGACGGGCTTGGTCCGGTCACGGTGCTGCGCGACTTCCATGCCGAGAACATCATGCTGGTCGGCGGCCGCGAGGGCACCGCGCACCTCGGCCTGCTCGACTTCCAGGACGCGCTCGCCGGGCATCCCGCCTACGACCTCGCAAGCGTGCTCGAGGACGCGCGGCGAGATGTCACTCCGGCGATCGAGCGTGCGATGATCGACCGCTATTCGCAGGCGACCGGCGGCGGCGAGGTCTTCGAGCGGGCCTATTGGGCGCTCGCGGCGCAGCGCAACACTCGCATCCTCGGGGTCTTCTGCCGCCTGTGGAAGCGCGACGGAAAGCCCGGCTACCGCCGCTTCCAGCCGCGCATGTGGGGGCTGCTCGAGCGCGACCTCGCCGCGCCCGGACTGGCGCCGGTGCGGCGCTGGTTCGATGCCAACGTGCCCACCGCCTCGCGGGTCGCCCCCTGGCTGGAGAACGCCTGATGACCGCCACCATCCATCGCGCGCTTCGGCTTCGTCCCGACATTCCGGCCGAAGTCCCCCGGACCGCGATGGTGATGGCCGCCGGGCTCGGCAAGCGGATGCGCCCGCTGACTGCGACCCGGCCCAAGCCGCTGGTCGAGGTCGCGGGCAAGCCGCTGCTCGACCATGTCCTCGATCGGCTTCGCGCCGCGGGGGTCGAGCGGGTGGTGGTCAACGTCCACTACCTCGCCGATTCGCTCGAGGCGCACCTCAAGGCGCGCTGCCGTGACCTCGACGTGGCGATCAGCGACGAGCGCGAGCTGCTGCTCGAGACCGGCGGCGGGCTCGTCCGCGCATTGCCGCAGATCGACTGCGATCCGTTCATCGCGGTCAACAGCGACAATTACTGGGTCGATGGGCCGAGCGACACGCTCAAGCTGCTCGCCAGCCACTGGGACTCCGAGCGGATGGACGCGCTGCTGCTGCTGGTCCCGCTCGCCCGCGCCGGCAACCACAATGGCGTCGGCGACTTCCACCTCGATCCGGGCGGACGGGTGCGGCGTCGGGCCAAGGGCAGGGTGGCGCCGTTCGTCTACACCGGCATCCAGCTGATGGCGAAGCGGCTGCTCGACGGAGCACCCGACGGGCCCTTCTCGACCAACCTCCTGTGGGACAAGGCGATCCTCGAGGGTCGCTGCTTCGGGGTCGTCCACCAGGGCCTTTGGTTCGACGTCGGAACCCCTGCGGCGATCACCGCCACCGAGCAGGCGCTTGAGCGCGACTGACGCCGGCCGCCGCCGCGTCTTTTCCATTCCCGCACAGGCGAGCTTCGCCGACGCGCTCGCCAGGGAGCTGGTCCGGCGCCATGCCGGCGATCCGCTGGCGCTCGCCCGAGGCCGGATCCTGCTTCCCAACGCCCGCGCGGTGCGGACCGTCACCGAGGCCTTCGTCCGGGCGAGCGGGACGGGGCTTCTGCTTCCGCGGCTGATCCCGATCGGCGATCCCGCGCTCGACGAGCGGATCGGGGGCGCGCTCGAGCCACCGAGCGGCCCCGCCGTTCCGCCGGCGATCGACCCGCTCACCCGACAGGCCGAGCTCGCCCGAGCGGTGCTTCGCCGACGCGGGGGATCGAGCGCCGAGGCATGGCGGCTGGCCGGCGAGCTGGCCCGGACGCTCGACCAGCTTCTGATCGAGGAAGTGGAGGTCGCCAGGCTCCGGCAGATCGAGCCCGGCAACGCCGATCTCGCTTTCCACCAGACCAATGCGCTCGAGCAATTGTCGGTCATCCTCGACGAATGGCCAGCGCAGTTGCGCGCGCTCGGACGGATCGACCTTGCCGACCGCCGCAACCTTTTGCTTCGTGACACCGCGCGGCGGTGGAAGGCGGTTCCGCCGGACGGCTTCACCATCGCCGCCGGAATCACGACGTCGGCCAAGTCGATCGCCGAACTGCTCGCCGTGGTCGCGGCGATGCCCGAGGGTGCGGTGGTCCTGCCCGGACTGGCCGACCGGCACCTGCTGTCCGACGCGCAATGGCAAGCGCTCGGCCTCGAGGAAGGGGAGCGCGACGAGCCGACCCATCCGCAATATCATCTTAAGCTTCTGCTCGGACGGATGGGGGTGAACCGCGCCGAGGTCGAGGCGTGGCCGATCGACCCGGACAGCCGGAAGCGCTCGGGCCGTGCCCGGGTCGCCAGTCTGGCGCTCACTGCGGCACGGTTCAGTCATGAATGGCAAAAGGCTGGGCGCAGTGACCGCTCGCTCGGCGGTGTGCGGCTCGCCATCCTGCCCGACCCCGCTTCGGAGGCGCAGGCGATCGCGCTCGCGCTGCGCGAGGCGCTCGAGGTCGAGGGCCGCACCGCCGCGCTGGTGACCCCCGACCGAGCGCTTGCCCGCCGCGTCGGCGCTTTGCTCCGCCGGTGGGAGATCGTCGCCGACGACAGTGCCGGAACCCCGCTCGGCCAGACCCCGCCGGGGACCCTGCTGCTCGCCATCGCAGGGGCGGCCGCCGAGCGGCTCGGACCGGTCTCCTTGCTGGGGATGCTCGGCCATCCGCTGGTCCGCTCGGGCGAGGGGCGCAAGGAGTGGCTCGACGATGTGCGCGCGCTCGATCTCGGCCTCCGCGGACCGAGGCCTGCTGCCGGGATCGAGGGCATCGACCGGATGGTCGAGGGTTCGCGGCTGCGCGGGCTGGGTGAGGCGTGGAAGCGGCTCCGGCCCGCCGTCGAGCCGCTCGAAACCATGCTCGACGGCCCGCTCGACCTTGCCGCGCTCGCCGGCCGCCTGCGCGAGGCGGGGTCCGCGCTTGCCGGCGATGCGCTGTGGAGCGGACCCGCGGGCCGCGCCGCCGCCGATCTCCTTGCCGAGGTCGAGGCGAGCGCAAGCGCCGCGGCACTCGGCGTCCTCGCCGAGGATTCGGTGCCTCTGCTCCGGCTGCTGCTCGACGGACAGGCGATCCGTCCTCCCTACGGGCAGCACCCGCGGGTGCAGATCCTCGGCCTGCTCGAGGCACGGCTGGTCAAGACCGACCTGATGGTCCTCGGCGGCCTCAACGAGGGCAGCTGGCCCGCGACCCCGGCTCCCGATCCGTGGCTTCCGGTCAAACTCAAGAAGGAGCTGGAGCTCCCCGCGCCCGACACGAGGATCGGGCTTGCCGCGCACGACTTCGCGAGCCTGCTCTGCGCCCCCGAGGTGCTCCTGACCCGCGCCCGCCGCGACGGCCGTTCGCCGACGGTCAGCAGCCGGCTGCTGCTTCGCCTGCAGGCGCTGACCGGCGGCCTCCCGCGCGACCGGCGGCTCGAAGGCTATGCGGCGGCGCTTGATGAGCCTGCCGAGGAGCGGCCTGCCAAGCAACCCGCTCCGCGCCCGCCGGTCGCCGAGCGGCCCAAGCAGATCCGGGTCACCGACCTCGACCGACTGAAGTCCGACCCGTTCGCTTTCTATGCCCGCACGATGCTTGGCCTGAGTGCGCTCGATCCCCTCGAGGCCGATCAGGATTCACGCTGGAAGGGGACGCTCGTCCACCTGATGATGGAGCAGTGGCTGAAGGAGGACGCCTGCGCGCCCGACCGGCTGCTCGACCGCGCCCGCCTGCTGCTCGCCGCCGACGACATTCACCCGATGCTCCGCGCGCTATGGGGACCGCGCCTCATCGAGGCGATCGGCAACTTCGCCGGGATCGAGGCTCGCCAGCAGGACGAGGGTCGGCGGCCGCTCGAGGCGGAGGCGGCGGGCGAAGCGACCATCTCCGGGGTGCGGCTATATGGCCGCGCAGACCGGATCGACCGCGGCGCGGACGGGCGCCTCGTCATCCTCGACTACAAGACCGGCAGTCCGCCGACCCAGAAGCAGGTCGATGAAGGTTTCGCGCTCCAGCTCGGGCTGCTCGGCATGATCGCCGAGGCCGATGGATTCCGCGAGCTTCGCGGGGCAGCCGGCGGGTTCGAATATTGGTCTCTGGCGCGCGAGAAGAAGGGGGCGAAGAGGCCCGGCTACCGCCTTGCAATGGACCAGGGCGACCCCGCCGCCTTCCTTGCCACCGCGCGACAAGTGTTCGCCGAGGCGGTCGGGCGCTGGCTAACCGGCGACGATGCCTTCACCGCCAAGCTTCGCCCCGCCTACGCCCGCTACGACGATTATGATCAGCTGATGCGGCTGGAGGAGTGGGCCGGGCGCAAGCGCTAGGCCCGCCTACTTCTTCTTGGCCTTGTGCGAGCGGGCATAGAGGAGGGCGGCGACGATCGCGGCGGAGCCAATTCCGACGGCGATTCCGGCCTTGAACGGCGTTCCCTCGCTGCCCTTGTCTGCACCTGTCTTGTCCTTGGCTGCCACGCGTCAATCTCCTCTTGATGCGCCCCCATAAACGCATGGGCATCCGGGACGGAAGCGCTAAGAGAAAGCCCAAGATGGCGCGCGTCACCAAACCCAAGAAGCTCCAGCCCGACCAGCTGGCGGCGGTCGATCCCTTCATCCACGCCTCGCTGTCGGCGAGCGCGGGGACGGGCAAGACCCAGGTGCTGACCGCCCGAGTGCTCCGCCTGCTGCTGGTCGGGGCGGCGCCCGAAAGCATCCTCTGCCTGACCTTCACCAAGGCCGCCGCGGCCGAGATGGCCGAGCGGGTCGGCCACCAGCTTGCCGCCTGGGTACGGCTCGACGACGACGATCTCGCGGACGCGCTGCAGGCGATCGGGGCCGAGCCGGGCAGGGAGGCGCTGGGAACCGCCCGCTCGCTGTTCGCGCGGGTGCTCGACTGTCCCGGCGGGCTCCGGATCCAGACCATCCACAGCTTCTGCCAGACCCTGCTGTCGGCTTTCCCTGCCGAAGCCGAGATCGGTGCCGGCTTCCGCCCGATCGAGGGCCGCGAGGAGCAGGCGCTGGTCGAGCGTACGCTCGCCACCCTCGCCGAGCAGTCGGACCGAACCGACCGCGCCTTCCTCGCCGACCTCGAGGTGCTCGCCGACCGGATGAGCGAGGAGCAGGTGCGCTCCTATTTGCGGCAGTGCGCGGCGAGCGAGGGGCTCGAACCCTTCCGGCTCCCCGAGGCGGTTGAACCCGCGCTTCGCGGGCTGGTCGGGCTCCCGCCGGAGGACATCCAGGAGCTGGTCGCGCGGCGTTGCCACGACGACGTCTTCGATTGCGACACGCTGCAGCAATTCGTCGAAGCCAACCGGACCTGGGGCACGGCGAGCGGGCAGAAGATGGTCGAGCGGATCGAGGCCTGGCTTGCGCTTCCCTCTGACCAGCGCTGCGCCGACCTTTCGGACTTCGCGCATGCCACGCTGCTGACCGGCAAGGGTGAGCGGCGCAAGGTCAAGTCGCTGATCAAGCACTGGCCGGAGGCCGAGGAAGGCTGCGACCGGCTGTGCGCCGAACTGGAGGAGCTGCTCTCGCTGCTCCGCCGCGACGCGCTGATCCGGACGATGGCCGCCGGGCTTCGCGCCGGTGCGCGCTTCGGAGTGGCCTATGCCGCGGCCAAGCGCGCCGGGGGGCTCGCCGACTTCGACGACCTCATTCGCTGGACCCGCGACCTTCTCGCGAAGCCGGGGATCGGCGAGTGGGTCAGGTTCAAGCTCGACCGGCGGACCGACCACCTGCTGGTCGACGAGGCGCAGGACACCAATGCCGCCCAGTGGGCGATCGTGAAGGCGCTGGTCGAGGAATATTGGGCCGGGCAGGGGAGCGGGTCCGAGCATCGCACCCTGTTCATCGTCGGCGACTTCAAGCAGGCGATCTACGGCTTTCAGGGCACCGACCCGAAGGAGTTCGACGCCGCCCAGCGTTACTTCCGCGCCGCTGCCGAGGGCGGGCCGCTGCCGTTCAAGGACCTCTCGATCACCGCCAGCTTCCGTTCGAGCCAGGCGGTGCTGGACCTCGTCGACGAGGTGCTTCGCGAGGATGGTCCCGAGGCGCTCGGACTGACCCGCCCGCTCGAGCCGCACCGCGCCTTCCATGCCTCCCGGCCCGGCTCGGTCGAACTGCTCGTGCCCTTCTCGCTCGAACTGCCCGAGGCCGAGGAGGACGACGGCGAGGAGCAATGGGAGGATGAGGATCGGCGTGCCTATGCCGACAGCCTCGCCGCCCGTATCGCCGCATTGATCGAGGAGGCGCCGCTGCTCGCCTCGACCCGGCGGCCGCTGACCGCCGGCGACATCCTGGTCCTGCTTCGGACCCGCAACCTTGCCGGATTGCTGGTCGCGCGGCTGGCCGAGCATGGGGTTCCGACCGCCGGGGTGGATCGGCTGACCCTGTCGAAGCCGCTCGCGGTACGCGACCTGCTCTCCGCGATGCAGTTCGCGGTGCAGCCGCTCGACGACCTCAACCTGGCGGCGCTGCTGGTCTCGCCGCTGGTCGGCTGGAGCCAGGACGAGCTCTACGGCCTTGCCCATGGCGATCGCGCGCGCCTGTGGGTCGAGCTTGGCCGGCGGCGGGATGAGAACGCTCTTTATGCGACCACTCGGGCGAGCCTCCAGGAGCTGCTTGCCGCGGCTGACTATGAGGGCCCGCATGCCTTCCTCGAACGGATCCTGTCGGGCGCCATGGATGGCCGCCGTAAGCTGCTCGGTCGGCTCGGGCGCGACAAGCGCGATCCGATCGGCGAGCTGGTCGCCGCGGCCCTGACCTTCGAGGCGCAGGAGAGCGCCGGCCTGCAGCGCTTCCTCCACTGGTTCGCCAGCGGTGAGGTCGAGGTGAAGCGCGATCCCGACGCCCGGCACAATGCGGTTCGGGTGATGACCGTTCACGGCGCGAAGGGATTGGAAGCGCCGGTGGTGATCATCGCCGATGCGACCGCCGACCCCGACCAGCTCGGCGCGATCAACCCGCCATTGCTGATCGACGGCGGGCAGGGGAGCTTCCCGGTGATCCGCCCGCGCAAGTCCGAGCTGTGCGAGCCCTTCACCAGCCGGGTCGAGGAAGAGAAGGAGCGCGACCGGCAGGAGCATCTGCGATTGGGCTATGTCGCGCTGACCCGCGCGGCCGAGCGACTGATCGTCGGTGGGCTGCAACCGCGGCGGGGCGAGATCAAGCCGCTGAGCTGGCACGCCAAGGTCCGCTCGGCGCTCGAGCGGCTCGGCGCGGAGGTGCTCGACGACGGCACGCTTCGACTGGCGCGGCACGGCCCGCCGGTACTCGTGGCCGAACGGCGCAGGATCGAGCTTCCGGCCAGGGTGCTGCCCGAGTGGGCGCGGAACCCGGCTCCCGTCGAGGCGCGCCCGCCGCGTCCGCTGGCGCCCTCGCAGCTCAGCCCCGACCGCGAGAGCAGCCCGCCACCGGGACCGGGTCTGCGCGCCGCGGCCGAGCGCGGTCGCCTCCTCCACGCGCTGTTCGAGCGGCTTCCCGCCACCGTGCCGTCCGAGCGGCGGGCGGCGGCGCTGGCATGGCTCGAGCGCAACGCCGCGGTCGGCGACTTCGCGCAGCGGGTCGAGCTGGTCGATTCGGCGCTGTCAGTGATTGAGGATCCGGCCCATCGCGCGCTGTTCGCGCCCGACGCATTGGCCGAGGCGCCGATTGCCGCGACCCTGCGCGATGGCACCGTCATCGCCGGCACCGTCGATCGCCTGAGCGTGTCAGACGAGGTCGTCCGGGTGGTCGACTTCAAGACCGGGCGATCGGTCCCGGCGAGCCTTCGGCAGGTGCCCGACAGCCACTATCGGCAGATGGCCGCCTATGCCGAGGCGCTTGGCATCATCTTCCCCGGCAAGCGGATCGAGGCCGCTCTGCTCTACACCAGCGGGCCGCGGCTGATCCTTCTTCCGCTTGAGGACGTCGGGCACCCGACCCATATGGGCGTCAACTCGAATCAGGAGACGACCTCCCCATGACCAAGACCGTGACCGACCAGAGCTTCGCAACCGATGTCCTGGGCGCCGACAAGCCCGTACTCGTCGACTTCTGGGCGGAGTGGTGCGGTCCCTGCAAGATGATCGCCCCGGCGCTGGAGGAACTCAGCCAGACCATGGGCGAGCAGGTTACCATCGCCAAGCTCAACATCGACGAAAATCCCGATACGCCGGGCAAGTATGGCGTTCGCGGGATCCCCACCATGCTGCTGTTCAAGAATGGCGAGCCGGTCGCGCAGAAGGTCGGAGCGATGCCCAAGAGCCAGCTTGCCGCATGGCTTGAAGGCGTTCTGTAAGCTGTTCCCCGGCGAAAGCCGGGGTCCAGTTGCCTGCCGGCAGCAAGAAACGGACCGGGCTCCTGCCTTCGCGGGAGAAGATGGCTTTGATTGACTAGCCCCCACCCCGAACCTACATCGCCGCCACTCTGAAAACGCTCGCGCGCGGGCGCCCGTTCACTTGCCTCGCGCCCACAAGGAAGTCTGATGCTGCAATCGCTGGCCAAGTCGCTCTTCGGCTCGAGCAACGACCGATATGTCGGCAAGCTCCGCCGGATCGTGGAGGCGATCAACGGCTACGAGCCGACCATCTCGGCACTGACCGACGAGGAGCTCAGCAACCAGACGGTGATCTTCCGCCAGCGGCTGGCCAACGGCACCAAGCTCGACGACCTGCTGCCCGAGGCCTTCGCCACGGTGCGCGAGGCGGCAAAGCGGACCCTCGGCCAGCGCCACTACGACGTACAGATGATCGGCGGCATCGCGCTCCATCGCGGCGAGATCGCCGAGATGCGGACCGGCGAGGGCAAGACGCTGGTCGCGACGCTCGCGACCTATCTGAACGCGCTCCCCGGCAAGGGCGTCCACGTCGTCACGGTCAACGACTATCTCGCCCGCCGCGACGCCGAGTGGATGGGCCAGGTACACAATTTCCTCGGCCTGACTGTCGGGGTGATCGTTCCGAACCTGTCGGAGGAGGAGCGCCGCGCCGCCTATGAGGCGGACATCACCTACGCCACCAACAACGAGCTCGGCTTCGACTATCTGCGCGACAACATGAAATACAGCCGCGACCAGATGGTCCAGCGGCCGTTCAACCATGCGATCGTCGACGAGGTGGACTCGATCCTGATCGACGAGGCCCGCACCCCGCTGATCATCTCGGGCCCGACCGACGACAAGAGCGACCTCTACATCAAGGTCGACGCGCTGGTGAAGCAGCTCGGCGACGGAGACTATGACAAGGACGAGAAGCAGCGCAGCGTCGTCCTCACCGAGGAAGGCACCGAGAAGGCCGAGCGGCTGCTCGAGGAAGCCGGGCTGATCGAAGGCGCCAACCTCTACGACATCGCCAACACGCAGGTGGTCCATCACCTCAACCAGGCGCTCAAGGCGAACACCATGTTCCGCCGCGACATCGACTACATCGTCAAGGACGACAAGGTCGTCATCATCGACGAGTTCACCGGTCGGATGATGGACGGACGGCGCTGGTCGGACGGCCTTCACCAGGCGGTCGAGGCCAAGGAAGGCGTCAACATCGAGCCCGAGAACCAGACGCTCGCCTCGATCACCTTCCAGAACTACTTCCGCATGTATCCCAAGCTGTCGGGAATGACCGGGACCGCGCTCACCGAGGCGCCCGAGTTCTACGACATCTATCGGATGAACGTCGTCACCATCCCGACCCACAAGAACGTCAGCCGGGTCGACGAAGACGACGAGTTCTACAAGAACATCAACGACAAGTTCGCCGCGATCGCCAAGTCGCTCAAGCAGAAGCAGGACCTTGGCCAGCCGGTGCTGGTCGGCACCGTCTCGATCGAGAAGTCCGAGCTGCTCAGCGAATATCTCGAGAAGGAAGGCGTCAGGCACTCGGTGCTCAACGCCCGCTTCCACGAGAGCGAGGCGCACATCGTCGCCCAGGCGGGCCGCATGGGGGCGGTGACCATCGCCACCAACATGGCCGGCCGCGGCACCGACATCCAGCTCGGCGGGAACATCGAGTTTCGCATCGAGGACGAACTCAAGGACATGCCCGAGGGCCCCGAACGCGACGCCGCGATCGAGAAGATCCGTGAGGAAGTGCAGGCCGAGCGCGAACAGGTGCGCTCGGTCGGCGGGCTGTTCGTGCTCGGCACCGAGCGTCACGAATCGCGCCGCATCGACAACCAGCTGCGCGGCCGTTCGGGCCGCCAGGGCGATCCGGGCCTCAGCCGCTTCTACCTCAGCCTCGACGACGACCTGCTGCGCATCTTCGGCCCGCAGACCGCCTTTGCCCGCCTGATGGAGAAGAACCTCGAGGACGGCGAAGCGATCGTCAGCCCGTGGATCTCGAAGGCGATCGAGACCGCGCAAAAGAAGGTCGAGGCGCGCAACTACGACATCCGCAAGCAGGTCGTCGAATTCGACGACGTGATGAACGACCAGCGCAAGGTCATTTACGAGCAGCGCGCCGAGATCATGGATGCCGAGCATGTCTCGGACGTGGTCACCGACATGCGCGCCGAGACCGTCACCAGCCTGGTCGCCGCGCATTGCCCGGCCGGGACCTACCCCGAGCAGTGGGACGTCGCCGGCCTCAAGGAGAGCCTCGACGTCGTGCTCGGCCTCCAGCCGCCGGTCGACGACTGGCTCAAGGAGGATGCGGTCGACCAGGATCTGCTGATCGAACGCATCGGCGCGCTCGCCGACGAGGCCATGATCACGAAGACCAGCGAGGTCGAGCCCGAGCGCTGGCAGGAGGTCGAGAAGACCGTCCTCATCCAGACCCTCGACCATCACTGGAAGGAGCATCTGGCGACGCTCGACGCGCTCCGCCAGGTTATCCACCTTCGTTCGTATGCGCAGAAGAAGCCGATCGACGAGTATAAGCAGGAGGCTTTCCTGCTGTTCGAGCGGCTGCTGGTCGCGATCCGCGAGGACGTCACCAAGACGCTGATGCGGGCGCAGATCGCGATGGAGCCGCCGCCCTTGCCCGAACTTCCGGCCTTCCTGACGCAGCACCTCGACCCGCTGTCGGGCTATGACGATACCGCCGACCTCGATGCCGGCGCGCGCGGGCTGGTTGGAGACTTCGGCCAGTCGCTCAACATCCCGCAGCCCGATCTTCCCGAGGGCGCGCTGGCCGAGCCGGTCAGCCGCAATGCGCCGTGCCCCTGCGGCTCGGGCAAGAAGTTCAAGCACTGCCACGGCCAGCTGGCCTAGGACCGAACCCATGAACCATCCTCGTCATCCCCGCGAAAGCGGGGATCCCGCTTCTTCTCCGCAGAGCCAAAGGAGCGGGACCCCCGCCTTGGCGGAGATGACGGGGAAGGGTGGAGCCCTCGACCGCGCCGCCATCCGCCGCGACTACCGCCGCGACGAGGAGCAGGTGGTTGCCGAGCGGCTCGAGCAGGCCCGTCTCGATCCCAAGCAGGAGCGCGAGGCCGAGGCGATCGCCCGGGCGCTGGTCGGCCATGTCCGGGGCTCCAAGCCCGCAGGGCTCGACGCCTTCCTCCACGCCTACGATCTCGGCTCGGACGAGGGCATCGCGCTGATGTGCCTCGCCGAGGCCCTGCTCCGGATTCCCGACGCACGCACCGCCGACGAGCTGATCCACGACAAATTGTCCGGTCCCGACTGGTCGGAGAAGATGGGCGAGTCGCACTCGCCATTCGTCAACGCCGCGACCTTCTCGCTGCTGCTGACGGGCAAGGTCCTCGACGGTGCCAACGACCGCACCGCCAGCTGGACCGCCGCGCTCGGCCGGGCGGTCGGGCGGCTCGGGGAGCCGGTCATCCGCACCGCGGTCGGCCAGGCGATGAAGATCCTCGGCGGCCAGTTCGTCTTCGGCCGGACGATCGACGAGGCCTTGAGCCGCGCCGCGCCCGAGCGGAAGAAGGGGCTGAGCCACAGCTTCGACATGCTCGGCGAGGCGGCTCGGACGATGGCCGACGCGCAGCGCTATGCCGAGGCCTACCGCGGTGCGATCCGCCGGATCGCAGCCGAGGCTGGCGAGGGCGTCGTCAACTCGCCCGGCATCTCGGTCAAGCTGTCGGCGCTCCACCCGCGCTACGAGGCGCTCCACGCCGAAGAGGCGAAGGCGCACATCCTGCCGATCCTGCGCGAGCTTGCCGGAATGGCGGCGGCGGCCGACGTCCACCTGACGATCGACGCCGAGGAAGCCGACCGGCTCGAGCTTCAGATGGACCTGCTCGCGGCGCTGGTTGCCGACGACAGCCTGTTCGCGGGCGGCTGGACCGGTCTCGGAATCGCGCTCCAGGCCTATGCCAAGCGCGCGCTGCCGGTCACCCAGTGGGTGATCGACCTTGCCCGCGCGCACGGCCGCACGCTGATGGTCCGACTGGTCAAGGGCGCTTATTGGGACAGCGAGATCAAGGTCGCGCAGGTTGGCGGCTATGACGACTATCCGGTGTTCACCCGCAAGGTCGCGACCGACGTCTCCTATCTCGCCTGCGCCCGGCTGCTGCTAGCCGCGACCGACTGCATCTACCCCGCCTTCGCGACCCACAATGCGACAACCATCGGCGCGATCAAGGCGCAGGCGACCGCCCCGTTCGAGTTCCAGCGCCTCCACGGCATGGGCGAGGGCCTCTACGAGGGCCTGGCCAGGCTCGAGGCCGAGCTCGGGCAGCCGCAGACCCCGGTCCGCATCTACGCGCCGGTCGGAAGCCACAAGGAACTGCTCGCCTATCTCGTCCGCCGCCTGCTCGAGAACGGCGCCAACTCCTCCTTCGTCAATCGAATCGCCGACGCCGAGGTCGGATTGGACGAGCTGACCCGCGATCCCGTCGCGCAGCTTGCCGCCATGACGCCGCGCCGCAATCCGGCGATCCCCTGCCCGGGCGAGATGTTCGGCTCGGCCCGCCGCAACTCGTCGGGCTGCGACCTGACCGATCCCAACGTCCGCGAGCCGCTGCTCCGCCGGCTTGCCGAGCTCGAGAAGCGCCAGTGGACCGGGGGCGAGGGCAACGGAACCCGGGCGGCGATCCGCTCGCCGTTCGACACCGCGCAGCAGGTCGGCGAGGTCATCGAGACCAGCCCGTCCGATCTCGACTCGATGCTCGGCCGCGCGGCCGCGGCGCAGAGTGGCTGGGACCAGCTCGGCGGCGAGGAGCGCGCGCGCCTGCTCGACCGCACCGCCGACCTGTTCGAGGATCATCGCGAGGATTTCTACTCGCTCTGCATCCGCGAGGCGGGCAAGACCCTGCCCGACGCGGTGCTCGAAGTGCGCGAGGCCGTCGACTTCCTCCGCTACTATGCGGCCGAGGCGCGCCGCCTGGCGAAGCCGGTGCAGCTGCCCGGACCGACCGGCGAGCTCAACGAGCTCCGCCACCATGGCCGCGGCGTATGGGCCTGCATCAGCCCGTGGAACTTCCCGCTCGCCATCTTCACCGGCCCGGTCGCCGCCGCGCTCGCCGCGGGCAACGCAGCGATCGCCAAGCCCGCCGAGCAGACCCCGCTGATCGGCGCGCTCGCGATCCGGCTGATGCACCAGGCCGGGATCCCCGCCGACGTCGTCCAGCTCGCCGTCGGTGACGGTAGGGTCGGGGCCGCGCTGGTGGCGCACCGGCTGACCGCCGGGGTCGCCTTCACCGGCTCGACCGCGGTCGCCAAGGCGATCAACCGCACGCTTGCGGACCGCGACGGTCCGATCGTCCCGCTGATCGCCGAGACCGGCGGGCAGAATGCGATGATCGTCGACAGCTCGGCGCTACCCGAGCAGGTCACCCGCGACGTCGTCGCCTCGGCCTTCCAGTCGGCGGGCCAGCGCTGCTCGGCGCTGCGCGTGCTGTTCGTCCAGGACGATGTCGCCGACACGATGCTGACGATGATCCGCGGCGCGATGGAAGCGCTGACGATCGGCGATCCGCGGCTTCCCACCACCGATGTCGGCCCGGTCATCGATGCCGACGCCAAGGCCGCGCTCGACGCGCATGTCGCCGAGCTCCGTGCCGCCGGGCGGATCGTCGCCGAACTGCCGCTGCCGGCGAATAACGGCAGCTTCGTCGCCCCGGTGATCGCCGAGCTGCCCAGCCTCGCCAGCCTCAAGGACGAGCATTTCGGGCCGGTCCTCCACGTCATCCGGTGGAAGTCGGGCGAGCTCGATCATGTCATCGACCAGATCAATGCCACCGGCTTCGGCCTCACCCTCGGCCTTCAGAGCCGGATCGACACGGTGGCCGAGCAGGTCGCGCGGAAGGCTCGCGTCGGCAACCTCTACATCAATCGCAACCAGATCGGCGCGGTGGTCGAGAGCCAGCCGTTCGGGGGCGAGGGGCTGAGCGGCACCGGGCCCAAGGCTGGCGGCCCGCACTACGTCGCGCGCTTCGCGACCGAACGGGTGACCTGCATCGACACCACCGCGGCAGGCGGCAATGCCACGCTGATGGCGGCGATCGACTAGACCGCGGTTCCGACCAACTTGCCGATGCCGGCGGTGATCGCCATCGCCAGCGCGCCCCAGAAGAAGACCCGGAAGGTGGCCTTGCCGACCGGCGCCCCGCCGCTCCTCGCGCCGATCGCGCCGAGCAGCGCGAGGAACAGCAGCGAGGCGCCGGTGACCGCGATGATCATCGTCCGCCCGACCGGCGTCAGGAAGGTGACCAGCAGCGGCAGGCTGGCTCCCGCAGTAAAGGTCGCGGCGGACGTCAGCGCGGCCTGAACCGGCCGGGCCGAGGTGACGTGGCTGATGCCCAGCTCCTCGCGGGCGTGGGTGCCGAGGGCGTCCCTGGCCATCAGTTCCCTCGCGACCTCGTCGGCGGTCGCCGGCGAGACCCCGCGCTCCTGGTAGAGCCGCGACAGTTCCTGATGCTCGAATTCGGGTGACTGCTCGAGCTCGGCGCGCTCGCGGGCGAGATCGGCCTTTTCGGTGTCGGACTGCGAGCTGACCGAGACATATTCGCCAGCCGCCATCGACATCGCGCCCGCGACAAGGCCCGCGACCCCGGCCAGCATGACCTCGGCCTTGCCCGAGGCGGCGGCCGCCACTCCGACGATCAGGCTTGCGGTGGAGACGATCCCGTCATTGGCCCCGAGCACCGCGGCCCTGAGCCAGCCGATGCGCTCCACCAGATGGCGTTCCACATGTGACCGCATCGTCCCGCTCCCTGACCGTGCCTGCAGGAGCAAGGATGCGACTGCCGGGCCTCCGGCGCAATGCAGGCACGAAAAAGGGCCGGTGCGGACACCGGCCCTTCCTTGTCCGTCAGCCGGGGATCAGTCGCAGCGCACGTTGCCGCGGGCGATCGCCTGGCCGAGTGCTGCGCCGATCGCGCCGCCGGCGATGGTCCGAAGGGTCTGCGAACCCCCGATGTTGACACGGTTGCCGAGCAGCGCGCCAACGCCAGCACCGATGATCAGGCCGGTGGTCCCGTCATTGCGGCGGCAATAGTAGCGGCCGTTCTGACCCCGGTAGATGCGGTCGTTGTAGCTCAGGCGACGCTCGGGATAGTAGCTGCCGCTGCGATAGTAGCGGTCGGCGTAATAGCGATTGTAGCCCGGTTCGAAGCGATTGTAGTCGTACGAGCTGTAGCGGCGCCAGTCGCGGGTGTCGCGGCGCTGGGCACGGTTGAGCTCGCGGCGGCATTCGCGCAGCTCGCGGCGATACTCCGCCCGGCTGTCGGCGCGGCGAAGCTCGCGGTTGCACTCGCGCAATTCTCGATTTGCGTTGCGATTCTGCGCTTCGGCGGGGGATGCCACCAGCAGCGGGCTGGCAAGGGCAGCGGCTCCGGCGGCGATGAGGATGGTCTTCATGGGTCTGTCTCCGCTTCGGTCGGCTAACCGACGATGCGTAACCAACCCGGTCGCTCAGGCCCCGGTTGCGTGAACCTAAAACAACAAGGGATTCATCTCCAGGCGATGCCTGATCGCCTGGAAGCCGCGCCTTGCGAGATGGTTGAAAATGGCTCCCCGAGTTGGATTCGAACCAACGACCAAGTGATTAACAGTCACCTACTCTACCGCTGAGCTATCGGGGAACGATGCCTGGGCGAGCGGGCCTATGGCGTAGCTTCCGGGCCTTGGCAAGACCAATCAGGTGGCAAATTGCTCGGCGGCGATGCGTTCGTCGAGTGCGTGGTCGGGATCGAACAGCAGGGTCAGCGGACGCGAGCGGTCGAGCGACACTTCGACCAGACTGACGTCGCGGACCTCGAACTGGTCGGCGACCGCGGCGACCAGCCGGTCGGCGGGCTCGTGCACGCGGAAGCAGACGCTGGCGTCGTCGGTGAGGATTGCGCCCGACCAGCGCCGAGGGCGAAACGGAGCGATCGGCGTCAGCGCCAGAAGCGGCGCCGAGAGCGGCAGGATCGGACCACCGGCGGAGAAGTTGTAGGCGGTGGAGCCCGCCGGGGTCGCCACCAGAACGCCGTCGCTGACCACCTCGGGGAGCACCACCCGGCCGTTGACGATGACCTCGATTTTCGCCGCCTGCCGCGTCTCGCGGAGCAGCGAGACCTCGTTGATCGCGGCATGGGTCCATTCGTCGCCATGAATGGTCTCGGCGCGCATGGTCAGAGGGAGGACATTGACCGCCTTGGCCGAGGCGATGCGCGCGCCGAGATTGTCGAGCCGCCACTCGTTCATCAGGAAGCCGATGGTGCCGCGATTGATCCCGAACACCGGGCGCGCCTCGCCGCCGTCGAGCATCTGGTGGAGCGTGTGAAGCATGAAGCCGTCGCCGCCGAGCGCGACGAGGATCCGGGCATTCTGCTCGTCGGCAAACAGGTAGCGGCGGCGAAGCATGGCCGCTGCGGCCTGCGCGGCCTCGCCTCGGCTGGCGACCAGCGCGATCCCCTCGGCGGCAAGGTCGATCCGGGTCGGCGAGGCCGGGAATGCGTCGGCGTTCAACAGCTGTCGTCCTCGTCGGTGAGTGGCTTCGGCCAGCATAGCCGGGGAGGGAGGGAGCCGCCACCGTCCCGTTTCGGACCATTGCCGCCAGCATCGCTGTGCTCCCCGCGACAATGCGCTAGAAGGATCGGGACATGACCGCCGGCTCCCTTCCTCCGCCGCTCCGCCCGGCCCGCCGGAGCAGCGATCATCTGGCGTCGCCGCTGCCCGCCTTTCCGGCTCCCGACGCGCTGGTCTCGCGCCTGCTCGCGCGCGACGAGGTAACGCTCGCCTTCCAGCCCCAGTGGGAGATTGCGACGGGCAGGGTGGTCGGGGTCGAGGCGCTTGCCCGCGGCCCCGACGGGACAACGCCCGAGGCGCTGTTCGCGAGGGCCACCGCCGCCGGGCTCGGCGAACGGCTGTCGCGCGCGGTTCAGCGCAAGGCGCTCCGGACCGCCGCGAGCTGGACCGGACCGCTCGCCGACTTGCGCCTGTCGCTCAACCTCCTCCCCGAGGATCTCGCCCGGCCGGGCTATGAGCGCTGGCTGCTGGACGAGATCGACGCTGCCGGCATTGCGCCCGGCAGAATTACCGCCGAAATCACCGAAAGCGGGTTGATCGTCGATCCGGTCGCGGTCTCGGCCCGGCTCGCCTGCCTGCGCGCGGCCGGGGTGCGGATCGCGGTCGACGATTTCGGGACCGGTTACGCCAGCCTCGCCTGGCTGACGACGCTGCCGCTCGACGTGCTCAAGATCGACCGCGGGCTGATCGTCGACCTCGTCGGTGGAAGGCGTGCGCGGATCGTGGTCAAGGCGCTGATCGCGCTCGCCCGGGAGCTCGACCTCGAGGTGCTGGTCGAAGGGGTCGAGGACCCCGCACAACTCGCCCTGCTCAAGGATTGGGGCTGCGACGTGTACCAGGGCTTCCTTGGCGCGCGCGCCATGAGCGAGGAGGAGCTGGCCGGCTTCCTGGGCTGAACAGCCGCGTCGCGCCGTGGTAAGGCGTGCGGCCATGGGCTTTCCCGATCACTTCTCCGGCCATGCCGCGCTTTATGCCGCGTCGAGGCCGACCTATCCCGAGCATCTGATCGCGGAGCTTGCCGCCCTGGTTCCGGGGCATGAGCAGGCATGGGACGTCGGGACCGGAAATGGGCAGGCCGCCCAGCATCTTGCGCGCCACTTCGAACATGTCTTCGCAAGCGATGCCAGCGCCGCTCAGATCGCCGAGGCGACACCCGTTCCCGGGGTCACCTTCGCGGTCGAGCCCGCCGAGCGCTGCTCGCTTCCCGATCATTCGGTCGACCTGATCCTCGCCGCCCAATGCTTCCACTGGTTCGATCATCCGGCCTTCTTCGCCGAAGCACGGCGCGTACTCCGGCCTGGCGGACTGTTCGCGGCGATCGGTTATGGCTGGTGGTATGTCGACGACGCGGTCGACACGATCCTCGCGACCCTCCTCAAGCGGCTCGAACCGCACTGGGCACCCGGCAACTGGCTGCTGATCGACGGCTATCGCGCGATCGATGTGCCCGGCGCCGAGGTGCGGGTTCCCCCGGCCGCCATCCATCTCCGCTGGGAGCGGGCGCAGGTCGAGGCCTATGTGTTGAGCTGGTCGGTGGTTCAGCGCCTCGGAACCGAGGTGACCGACGACTGCTTCGAACAGCTCCGCGTCGCTTGGCCCGACGGGCAGAAGCGCCAGGTGACGATGCCGATCGCGGTCCGCGCCTCGCGGCTGTAGCTCAGGCCGCCACCTTCTCCTTCTTGCCGACCGCCGCCACCCGGGCGAGGCCGCGCGACAGCTGGAGGGCGCCATTGAGGCGCTGCGCCGGGCTCGCCCAGTCGCGGCTGACCACCAATTTCTGGTCGGGCCGGAGCTTGGCCGAGCCCTTGAGCCGGGCGATATAGTCGAACAGACCCTTCACGTGCGGGAAGCCCGAGGGCGAGAAGGTGACCACCGCTCCGCGCGCGCCCGCATCGAGCTTGGCGATGCAGGCCTTCCGGCAATGGATCTTGGTTTCAACCACTTGCAGGAGGTTGTTGGTTTCCTCCGGCAACTTGCCGAAGCGGTCGATCATCTCCGCCGCGAACTCCTCCACCTCCTGCGGGTTCTCGAGCTCGCCGAGTCGGCGATAGAGTCCCATGCGCAGGTCGAGGTCGGGGACATAATCCTCGGGGATCATGATCGGGGCCTCGACATTGATCTGCGGGCTGAACTCGTCGGGCTTGTCCTCGCGGGTGCCGCCCGCCTTCATGTCGAGGATCGCGTCCTCGAGCATCGACTGGTAGAGTTCGAACCCGACTTCCTTGATGTGCCCAGACTGCTCGTCGCCGAGCAGATTGCCCGCGCCGCGGATGTCGAGGTCGTGGCTGGCGAGCTGGAAGCCGGCGCCGAGGCTGTCGAGATTGCTCAGCACCGTCAGCCGCTTCTCCGCGGTCTCGGTGATCTGACGGTCGGGCGGGGTCGTCATGTAGGCATAGGCGCGGGTCTTGGAGCGGCCGACGCGTCCGCGCAGCTGGTAGAGCTGTGCGAGGCCGAACCGCTCGGCCCTGTGGACGATCAGCGTGTTGGCCGACGGAATGTCGAGCCCACTCTCGACGATGGTGGTCGACAGCAGCACGTCATATTTGCGGTCGTAGAAGGCGCTCATCCGCTCCTCGACCTCGGTCGGGGCGAGCTGGCCGTGGGCGACGATCGGCTTGACCTCGGGCACCTCCTCGCGGAGCCATTCCTCGATGTCGGGCAGGTCGGAGATGCGCGGGACGACGAAATAGCTTTGCCCGCCGCGGTAATGCTCGCGAAGCAGCGCCTCGCGGATGACCACCGGGTCCCACGGCGTGACGTAGGTCCGCACCGCCAGGCGGTCGACCGGCGGGGTCTGGATGACGCTGAGCTCGCGAAGCCCGCTCATCGCCATCTGCAGCGTGCGCGGGATCGGCGTGGCGGTCAGCGTCAGCACGTGGACGTCGGCCTTGAGCGCCTTCAGCCGCTCCTTGTGTGTCACCCCGAAGCGCTGCTCCTCGTCGACGATGACCAGGCCGAGCTTCTTGAACTTGATGCCCTTGGCAAGGATCGCGTGGGTGCCGACGACGATGTCGATCTGCCCTTCCTCAAGCAGCTCTTTTGTCCGCTTGGCCTCGGTCGAAGCGACCAACCGCGACAGGCGGCCGACATCGATCGGGAAGCCCTTCAGACGGTCGACGAAGTTCGCATAATGCTGGCGGGCGAGGAGGGTGGTCGGGCAGACCACCGCGACCTGGTAGCCGGCCATCGCCGCGACGAAGGCCGCACGAAGCGCGACCTCGGTCTTGCCGAAGCCGACGTCGCCGCAGACCAGCCGGTCCATCGGCTTGCCCGCGCCGAGATCCTCGAGGACGTCGCCGATCGCGCGGTTCTGGTCGTCGGTCTCCTCATAGGGAAAGCGGTCGACCATCGCCGGATAGGCACTGTCGGGTTCGGCAACGACACCCTGGCGTGTCGCGCGCAATGCCGCAGTCTTGATGAGCTCGCCCGCGATCTCGCGGATCCGCTCCTTCATCCGCGCCTTGCGCCGCTGCCACGCCTCGCCGCCGAGACGATCCAGCGCGACGCCTTCCTCACCCGAGCCGTAGCGCGACAGGACGTCGATATTCTCGACCGGCACGTAGAGCTTGTTGCCGCCGGCATATTCGAGCGCGACGCAGTCGTGGGGCGACTTTCCGACCTGGACCTGGGTCAGGCCCTCGTAGCGGCCGATGCCATGCTCGGCGTGGACGACGAGATCGCCGGGGGTGAGAGTGGCGAGCTCGGACAGGAAGGCGTCGGCGCTCTTCTTGCGCTTGCGCCGCCGGACCAGCCGGTCGCCGAGCATGTCCTGCTCGGTCAGCACCGCCACCGAAGGGGTGGTGAAGCCATGGTCGAGCGGAAGCACGAGAAGGGCGCTATGCTGGAGCGCGCCCAGCGCCTCCTGCCAGTCGGCGGCCAGCTTCTGGCTGGTCAGCCCATGGTCCTTGAGCAGCCCCGACAGGCGTTCGCGAGCGCCGACGGTGTAGCTTGCAAGGACGATTTTCTTCCCGTCTTTCCGAAGCTTGCCGATGTGCTTGACGACGGCTTCGTAGACATTCTCCTGCGCTGTCCGTTCGGGTGCGAAGTCGCGCGCCGAGGTGACTTCGAAGTCGATCACCCGCTCCGAAGCGGGCTCGGGGAAGGTCGAGGCGAGATGCACCGGCCGATCGGCCAGCAGCGTCTTCCATTCCTTGACCGACAGGTAGAGCTCGGATGGGGCCAGCGGGCGATAGCTGCCGGGGGCGGCGACCATCGCCCGCTCGCGGTTCTGGTGATAGTCTTGGATCGCCTCGCGGCGGCTCTCGACCGCGCCGTCGACCCCGGGATCGCGAACCACGAGGTCGCTCTCGCCGAGGTGATCGAAGAGGGTCCCGAGCCGCTCCTCGAACAGCGGCAGCCAATGCTCCATCCCCGCCAGCCGGCGCCCGTCGCTGACCGCCTGGTAGAGCGGGTCGCCGGTCGCGGTGGCGCCGAAATGCTCGCGGTAGCGGGTACGGAAGCGCTTGATGCTGTCCTCGTCGAGCAGCGCCTCGCTGGCCGGCATCAGGGTGAAAGCCTCGGCCGGACCGACGGTGCGCTGGTCAGCGGGATCGAACGAGCGCATCGTCTCGATCTCGTCGCCGAAGAAGTCGAGCCGGATCGCGTGCGGCTGCCCCGACGGGAAGAGGTCGAGAAGGCCGCCGCGGACCGCGAACTCGCCCGCTTCGGACACGCTGTCGGTGCGATGGTAGCCGTTGGCGGTAAGCAACTGGATCAGCCGGTCACGCTCGATCCGTTCGCCGGGCGCAAGCCGCCGTGTCAGCTGGCGAATGCGGAAGGGCGTCAGCGTGCGCTGGGTCGCGGCGTTGGCCGTGGTGACCAGGAGCTGTGGCTTGTCGGAGCGTTCCTGCAGCCGGTTGAGCGTCGCCAGCCGCTCGGCCATCACCCGCAGCGCGGGCGAGGCGCGATCGTAGGGAAGGCAGTCCCAGGCCGGGAAGGTCAGCACCTCGATCTCGGGGGCGAAGGCCGGCGCGGTGTCGGCGACCGCGCGCATCGCCACCTCGTCCGACGCGATCACCACCGTCCGCCCGCCGCCCTTGCGGCCGTGCGATGCCCGCGCGAGGTCGGCCGTGAGCCACGGCAGGAAGCCCGCGGGCACGCCGGCGAGAGTCAGCGGTTCGCCCGCCTTCAAGATGCGCTGGAGATCGTTCACCGGTCGATCGGCAGATAGTCGAGGCGCTGGAGCTTGATCATCATGTCCCCCGCGAAGCGCTCCGGCACGGGTTGCGTTCCGATCGCCCAGGCCATGATGTCGACGTCCTGCTCCTCGAGCAGCGCCTCGAACAGAGCCTGTTCGTCGGGCGACCAGTCGCCGCAATAGCGATCGAAGAAGCCGCCGATCATCCGGTCGGCTTCCTTCGTCCCACGATGATGCGCGCGCCACCGCAGGCGCTTGGTCGTCACGTCCTCGAGCATGGGCGGCCATGTAGGTGAGCACGGCACATCCCACAATCGTCATGCCGGGCTTGACCCGGCATCCGCCTTCCTCTTGCCTTTGTGCAGATCAGCGGGAGTTTCACATGTCCGATCAGCAGTCGCTTCGTCTCATTCTCGCCGCCGCCGCCTTTGCCGCCGACCGCCACCGCACCCAGCTTCGCAAGGACGTCGAAAAGTCGCCCTACATCAATCACCCGCTCGAGCTCGCCCGGATCCTCGTCGAGGAAGGCGGGGTGGCCGATCCCGAGGTGCTTGCCGCCGCGCTCCTTCACGACACGGTCGAAGATACCGCGACCTCGCTTGCCGAGATCGAGAACCGCTTTGGACCGCGCGTCGCCGGGATGGTCGCCGAGCTGACTGACGACAAGGCCCTCGAAAAGTCCGAGCGCAAGCGGATGCAGGTCGTCAATGCGCCCGGGAAGACCCAGGGCGCCAAGCTGGTGAAGCTTGCCGACAAGATCAGCAACCTGCGGGACATCCTCGACAAGCCGCCCGCCCACTGGCCTGCCGACCGGAAGCGGGACTATTTCCTGTGGGCCGCCGACGTCGTGGCCGGGCTGCGAGGGGTCAGCCCCGCGCTCGAAGCCAGCTTCGACGACGTCCATGCGCGGGGGCTTCAGGCATTCGCGCAGGCGGCCTGAAGCGACACCAAAGTCGAAGACGATGCGCCCTGAGCTCCTCCATCCCCTGTTCGCCGAAGTGGAAACACTGAAGGGCGTCGGCCCGCAGGTCGCCAAGCAACTGGCGAAGCTCGGGCTGACCCGCGCGGTGGACCTGCTGTTCCACCTGCCCACAGGGTCGATCGAGCGGGTTCGGACCCCGGCAGCTAGACCGCTGTTGCTCGGCCGGCAGATCGTCATCGACCTTACCGCGACCGAGGTACGGACCAGCCGCGGGCGCGGGCCGACCCGGATCTATGCGATCGACGGGGAGGGGAATACGGTGACGCTCGCCTTCTTCAACCATGGCGGCTGGGCGGCCAGGCAGCTTCCGCTCGGCGAGAGGCGCACCGTCACCGGCAAGCTCGAAGCCTATGGCGACGAGTGGCAGATGATCCACCCCGAGGTGACCGAGCCCGGCAAGGCCGAGCCCGCTTTGCGCGAGACGGTCTATCCGATGACCGAGGGGCTGACCTCGCGGCGCCTGCGCGAACTGGTCACGGCCGCGCTCGAGCGCGCACCCGATCTGCCCGAATGGATCGAGCCCTCGGTCCGTGAGCGGGAAGGCTGGCGCGACTGGCGCGGCGCGCTGGCCGAGATCCATGCCGAGCCTGCCTCGGATCATGCCCGGCGGCGCCTCGCCTATGACGAGATCTTCGCCAACCAGCTCGCCCTCGCGCTGCTTCGGCAGGTCAGCCGGAGGAAGCGCGGGCAGCCGCTTCGTGGCGACGGGCGGCTGACCGGCGCGCTCAAGCTTCCCTACGCGCTGACCGGGGCGCAGCGGCGCGTGGTCGAGGAGATCCGCGGCGACATGGGCCAGGAAGCACCGATGCTTCGACTGCTCCAGGGCGACGTCGGCTCGGGCAAGACACTGGTCGCGCTGCTCGCCATGCTCGAGGCGGTCGAGGCCGGCGCGCAGGCGGCGATGCTTGCCCCGACCGAGATACTCGCGCGCCAGCATCATGCGACCCTGCTCCGCCAATGCGACAGCATCGGGGTGCGGGTCGCGATCCTGACCGGACGCGAGAAGGGCAAGGCGCGCGATTCGACGCTGATGGGGCTTGCCGACGGGTCGATCGACATCCTCGTCGGAACCCACGCGATCTTCCAGGAGAAGGTCGCCTATCGCCGGCTCGGCCTGGTGGTGATCGACGAGCAGCATCGCTTCGGCGTGTCCGAGCGGCTGCTGCTTACCGCCAAGGGCGCGACGACGCCGCACCTGCTGGCGATGACCGCGACCCCGATCCCGCGCACACTGACTCTGACTCAATATGGCGAGATGGACGTCAGCCGGATCGACGAGATGCCGCCTGGTCGCACCCCGGTCGAGACAAGGGTGATCGCCGAGGAGCGCCTGGGCGACGTGGTCGAGGGCCTCGCCCGGCACGTCGCGGCGGGCGGACAGGCCTATTGGGTCTGCCCGCTGGTCGCCGAGAGCGAGAATAGCGACGCCGCGGCGGCCGAGGAGAGGGCGGCCGCGCTGGCGCTTCGATTCCCCGGGCGGGTCGGACTGGTCCATGGCCGGATGAAGGGCCCCGAGAAGGACGCGGTCATGGCCGACTTCGCCGGCGGACGGCTCGCGATCCTCGTCGCGACGACGGTGATCGAAGTCGGGGTCGACGTCCCCAATGCCGCGCTGATGATCATCGAGGGGGCCGAGCGCTTCGGGCTAAGCCAGCTCCACCAGCTCCGTGGCCGGGTCGGGCGCGGCGCCGCCAAGTCGACCTGCCTGCTGCTTCGCGGCGGGATGCTGAGCGAGACGGGGCGGGCGCGGCTGGCGCTGATGCGCGAGACCAGCGACGGCTTCCGAATCGCCGAGGAGGATCTTCGGCTTCGCGGTCCGGGCGAAATCCTCGGGGTGCGCCAGTCGGGCGAGGCCCAGTTCCGCCTCGCCACGCCCGAACAGGTGCAGGAGCTCGCGCCGATGGCGACGCAGGACGCTCGCCTGTTGCTCGACCGCGATGGCGGCCTCAAGGGCGAGCGCGGGGAGGCGGCGCGGCTCTGCCTCTACCTGTTCGAGCGCGACCAGGCGGTGGACCTGCTTCGGAGCGGCTAGGGTAGGAGCAGTCCGTGCTTCTTCTTGCCGAGGCTCAGCTTTCGTTCCGAAGGCACCGGAATCATGAGCGAAATGTCTCCGATCGCCTCGCCATCGAGCTTGACCGCACCTTCGGCCACCTTGCGCTTGGCTTCGCCATTCGATGCGCAGAAGCCGAGTTCGACGAGCGCCGCGAGGACCCCGATCTCGCCGCCCGTAGCGACGCTCGGCAGCGCCTCGCCCGAACCCCCGCCAGCGAAGGTCGCCGCGGCCGTCGCCTCGGCCGCCTCGGCTGCGTCCCGCCCATGCAGCAGAGCGGTGGCCTCGGTCGCAAGTACCTTCTTGGCCTCGTTGATCTCGGCCCCCTCAAGCGCCTCGAGCCGGGCAATCTCGCCGAGCGGAAGGTCGGTGAAGAGCTTGAGGAACCGGCCGACGTCGGCGTCCGCTGTGTTGCGCCAGAACTGCCAGTAATCGTAGGCGCTTAGCCGGAAACCCTCAGGTCCGTCCGAATTGAGCCAGATCGCGCCCTGCGCGGTCTTGCCCATCTTGCCGCCGTCGGCGGTGGTGATCAGCGGGGTAGTCACGGCATAGACTTCGGTGCCGTCGGCGCGGCGGCACAGCTCGACCCCGTTGACGATGTTGCCCCACTGGTCCGACCCGCCCATCTGCAACCGGCAGCCGAAGCGCCGCGACAGCTCGAGGAAGTCGTAGGCCTGCATGATCATGTAGTTGAATTCGAGGAAGGACAGCGATTGCTCGCGCTCGAGCCGCAGCTGCACGCTGTCGAAGGTCAGCATCCGGTTGACCGAGAAATGCCGCCCGACTTCGCGCAGGAAGGGGAGGTATTCGAGCCGGTCGAGCCATTCGTCATTGTTGACCAGCAGCGCGTCGGTCGGACCGTCGCCGAAGGTCAGGAGGTTGCCGAAGGCGCGCTTGATCCCGGCGATGTTGTCGGCGATCGCCGCCTCGTCGAGCAGCCGCCGCTCCTCGGCCTTGAAGCTGGGGTCGCCGACCTTGCTGGTCCCGCCGCCCATCAGCACGATCGGCCGGTGCCCCGCCTGTTGCAGCCGGCGGAGCAGCATGATCTGCACCAGGCTGCCGACGTGCAGGCTCGGCGCGGTCGCGTCGAAACCGATATAGCCGGTGACCACCTCGCGGCTCGCCAGCGCGTCGAGCGCGGCGGCGTCGGTCGACTGGTGGATGTAGCCGCGTTCGGACAGCAGCTTGAGAAGCGAGGAAGTGTAGGTCGTCATGATGAGAGCCGCTTAGCTTAGCTGTCGCGATGACGTAAGGGAGGGCATGCGCTTCGAACTCCAGCCGCATCCCTCGACGGTGCCGAGCCCGCCCTTCACCCTCTGGGCCAGTGCCGAGCGCTCGGCCGCTTTCGGCGAGGCGGCGACGCTCAACCTGTGGTTCGGAGTAAGCGCGCCGATCGGCCGTTTCCTCGTTCCGGACCTGTCGCCGGAACCTGCCCGGCGTGACAATCTGTGGCGCTCGACCTGCTTCGAATGCTTTCTCAAGGAAGAGGGCGAAGAGGCTTATCAGGAATGGAATTTCGCACCGAGCGGTGACTGGGCGGCATACGATTTCGACCAAGAGCGCGAAGGCATGCGCCCCGCCGAGGTCGCCAATGCCCCTTATGTCCGGGTCGAGGACAATCTGACCTGGTGGGGCCTCGGCGCGACGCTCGCCATCCCGTCCGAGCCGCGCTTCACCATCGCGCTCAGCGCGGTCATCGAGGAGACCGACGGGCGCCGCAGCTTCTGGGCGCTGCACCATCCGTCCGAACAGCCCGACTTCCACCATCCGGATTGCTTCACCGCGCGACTGGCTTAGAGCATCGGGCCATGACTGACTTCGGTATCGACCGCCTGCTCGCCGACCCCGCGCTCCTCGCCCAGTTGAAGGGGCGGCGCGTCTGCCTCCTCGGCCACCCCGCCTCGGTCACCCGCGACCTCACCCACAGCATCGACGCGCTGATCGCCGCCGGGGTGAATGTCACCAGCGCGATGGGCCCGCAGCATGGGCTTAAGGGCGACAAGCAGGACAATATGGTCGAGACCGCCGACGAGGTGGATCCGCGGCTCGGCATCCCCGTCTTCAGCCTCTACGGCGAGGTGCGCCGCCCGACCGGCCAGATGATGAGCGCCGCCGACGTCTTCCTGTTCGACCTGCAGGACCTCGGCTGCCGAATCTACACCTTCGTCACGACGCTGCTCTACCTGCTCGAGGCTGCTGCCGAGCAGGGCAAGGAAGTCTGGGTGCTCGACCGCCCCAATCCCGCCGGCACGCCGGTCGAGGGTACCTTGCTCGAGCCCGGCTGGGAGAGTTTCGTCGGCGCCGGCCCGATGCCGATGCGCCACGGCCTGACCATGGGCGAGATGGGCCACTGGTTCATCCGGCACTTCAATCTCGACGTCGCCTATCGCGTGGTCGAAATGGAGGGCTGGAACCCAGACCAGGGGCCCGGCTTCGGCTGGCCGACCGATCGCGTGTGGATCAATCCGTCGCCCAATGCCGCGACGCTCAACATGGCGCGCGCCTATGCGGGCACGGTGATGCTCGAGGGCACGACGCTGAGCGAGGGCAGGGGGACGACCCGCGCGCTCGAGCTGTTCGCCGCGCCCGGCCTCGACGCCCGCGCGATCCTTGCCGAGATGGAGCGCATCGCGCCCCACTGGCTGGCCGGCTGCACGCTGCGCGAGATCTTCGTCGAGCCGACCTTCCACAAGCACAAGGGCGAGCTCTGCTCGGGGCTGTTCATCCATGCGGAGGGGCCGGGCTACGAACACCAGGCGTTCCGACCGTGGCGATTGCAGGGGCTCGCCTTCAAGGCGATCCGCAACCTCCATCCCGACTATGAGCTGTGGCGCGACTTCCCCTACGAATATGAGTTCGGAAAGCTCGCCATCGACGTCATCAACGGCGGCCCGACCTTACGCGAATGGGTCGACAATCCGGGCAGCGAAGCGGGCGATCTCGAGGCCATCGCAAGCCGTGACGAGCAGGCCTGGGCAGAGCAGGTGTCGCCATGCCGCCTCTACTGATCCGCGCGGCACTGCTGTCGACGCTGCTGGTCGCGGCGCCTGCCTGCGGCAGCCCGGTCACCGACCGCATCTACCCCGCGCCGCAGGAGGCGCTGACGCTCGCTGGCCTGCCATCGGGCAGCAAGTTCTTGCCTGTCACGACGCGGGACGGGGTGAAGCTCACCGGCATCCTCGCGCCCGGCCGAGCTGACAGGCCGCTGCTGCTGGTCTTCCACGGCAATGCGTCGTCGGCGACCACCGCGCTTCGCTGGCTCGGCCCGCTCACCGAGGACGGCTACCGCATCCTCTCGGCCGAATATCGCGGCTACAGCGGCAATGCCGGCAAGCCGAGCGAGGCGGGACTGGTGCAGGACGCCGCGGCCTTCCTCGCCGCCGCCCGCATCGAGGCTGGGGGCCAGCCGGTCTGGGTCGTGGGCCACAGCCTTGGAGGGGGCGTGGCATTGGCCTTGTCGCGCTCGGAGAAGCTCGACGCGCTGGTGACGATCGGCACCTTCACGCGCATTCGCGATATGGCGCCGACTTTGGCGCGCGCTCTCGTCCCCGACGAATTCCGCAATGCCGACGCGGCCAGGGCGCTCGACGAGCCCTGGTACCTGATCCACGGTTCGCGCGATGACGTCGTGCCTGTCACCCACGGCAAGGCGCTGTTCGACCTCGCGGCGGGCAAGGATGGCCGCGCCTTCGTGATCCGCGACGCCGATCACCGTCCGGCGGTGCGTGATCTCCGCTCGATCCTCGCGGCGATCGCGGCGAGCCAGGCGAAGCAGCCGCTTCCGCCGCTCTCCGCCAACGTGATGACCAGCTCGTTCGCAGCGACGAAGTAAGCCGCATGGCGGCCCGCCCTAATGCTCCCGTCCGGAGCGGTTGAGGGCCGAGGTGAGCGGTTCGAGCATATACTGGAGCGCGGTCCGCTTGCGCACCGGGATCTCGACGGTGACCGGCATTCCGGCGCGAAGCTCGAAGTCGTCGCCGCGGACGACCTTCAATTTCTCGAGCTCGGCCTGCGGCACCTCGATGGTCGCGGTGAAGTAGCTTTCGCCGGTTTTCTCGTCGGTGAAGCTGTCGGCGGAGACCCGGGTCACCTTGCCTTCGAGTGGCGACAGGCGGCGTTCGTGCAGCGCGTCGAAGCGGACGTAAGCGGTCTGGCCGGTCGAGACGTCGTCGCCGTCGGCGATGCTCAACCGCACCTCGATGTTCATCGGGGTCCGCTCGGGCACCACGTCGAGCAGCTTCTGCCCCGGCGCGATCACCCCGCCCGGAGTGAAGACCTGGAGCCCGACCACCATCCCGCTCGCGGGACTGCGGATGTCGAGCCGAGAGGCCTGGTCGCGGGCGGCGCTCAACTTGGGCAGCACCTCGGCCAGTGCCAGTTCGACGTCGCGCAATTCGGTCGCCGAGCGCTCGAGATAGTCGCTCTGCGCCTCGAGCGCCTGGAGCCGCGATTCGCCGGCCTGGTCGCGCGACTGGGCCACGGTCGCGCTATACTGGCCGCGCTGCCCCTCGAGCTCGGCCTTGGCGCGCTCGAGCGCACGGATGCGGCTCATCGAGACGAAGCCCTTTTCGGCGACCGTGCTGAGCGACTTCAGTTCTTCGTCGACCGAGGCGATCTGCTTGTCGAGCGCGGCGACCTGGCGGGTGTAGCCAGCGCCCTGGTTGCCCGCCCCCGAGGTGCGCTGGCCGAGCGAGGCGCGCTTGGCGTTGACGACCGCGAGCCGGGTTCGAAGCTGCGTGCGCTGGATGTTCATCGCCTGCGTGGCATCGGCCCGGTCCTCGGGACTGGTCAGCTGGGCGAACTCGGCCGGCACCGCGATCGTGCCGCTGCCCATCTGCTCGGCCCGGATCCGGGCGCGCTGGGCGAGGAGCGAGATGGCCTGCGCGCTCAGCGAGCGTTCCTGCGCGCGGACCTCGGATCCCGCGAGCCGCATCAGGATCTGCCCGCGCTCGACCCGCTGGCCCTCCCTGACCATGATCTGGCCGACCACCCCGCCGTCGCGGTGCTGGACGGTCTGGCGCTGGCCCGACACCACCAGCCGGCCCGGCGCGAGCGCCGCTGCGTCGAGCCTGGCGATGGCGGCCCAGCCGACCAGCAGGCCGAAGAAGAGGAAGGCGACGATCAGCCCGGCGCGGATGTCGCGCGACGGCTCGTCACCGCCCATCTCGCCCTGCCAGTCGCCGACGGCCGGTCCGGCATGCGCGGGGAGCGCGAGGTCGAGACTGTTCATCAGCGGGCCTCCGCGACCTGGGCCGCGACCCGCGGCTGGGGCTTGGACAATTTGGCGAGCACCTCGTCGCGCGCCCCGTACATGGTCAGCCGCCCATCCTGGATGACCATGATCTTGTCGACCAGCGGAAGCACGCTCATCCGGTGCGCGACGAGCAGGATCGTCGTGCCCTGGCTCTTGGCCTGCTCGAGCGAGCGGGCGAGCTGCTGGTCTCCCTCGGCATCGAGGTTGCTGTTGGGTTCGTCGAGGATCAGGATCGAGGGCGAGCGGAACATCGCCCGGGCGAGCGCGATCCGTTGCCCCTGGCCCGCCGACAGGCCGCGGCCACCGAGGCCGAGCGGATGGTCGTAGCCCTGCGACAGCCGCTGAATTAGCGGGTGCGCGCCCGCTGCGGTGGCAGCGGCGATCGCATCGGAATCCACCTGCTCGGCCGGCTCGCCGAGGCGATTGCGAAAGCGGGCGATATTCTCCTTGACCGAGCCGGCGAACAGCGCGGGCTCCTGCGGCATGAAGCCGACATGCTCGGCCAGCCGCTCCGGGTCCCAGTTGCGCTGGTCGGTGCCGTCGATCCGGACATGGCCGTGGGTCGGGGCGAGTGCGCCCGCGAGGACCCGCACCAGGGTCGACTTGCCGGCGCCGCTCGGGCCCACGATCGCGACCACTTCGCCCGCCTCGACCGCGAAGTTGACGTTCTGGAGGATCGGCTGGTTGCCCTCGGCCATGACGTGCAGCTGCTCGACCTCGAGGCTTCCCGACGGGCGCGGCAGGTGGGTGAGGGCGATGTCGGGCTCGCGTGCCGAGAGGAGGTCGTTGAGCGTGTTCCAGGCGCCACGGGCCTGGACCACCACCCGCCAGTTGCCGACCAGCTGGTCGATCGGGGCGAGCGCGCGACCGACGATGAACATGCTGGCGAAGATCGCCCCGGCGCTGATCTTCCCGTCGATCGCGAGCAGCGCGCCAAGGCCGAGTGCCAGCGACTGGAGCAACTGTCGGAGGAAGCGCGAGCCGGCGATCAGCCCCCCGCCCGACAGGCTTGCCTCGGTCTGCAGCCGCATCATCGTGTCGCGCTGCTTGAGGTGGCCGGCGACCAGCGCCCGGCGAAGGCCGAGCGCGCGGACCACGTCGGCGTTGGCCACGCTCGCCTCGAACTCGGAATAGGCCTGGCCCGCCGACTGGCTGGCGCGCTGCAGCCGCTCGCGGGTGAGCTGCTCGTTGCGGATCGCAAGCAGCACGACGACGACCGCGCCGACCGTCGAGAGAACCCCGATCCACGGATGCAGGAGGAAGGCGATGAGGATGTAGATGGGCACCCAGGGCGCATCGAGGATGGCGAGGATGGCCGGCCCGGTCATCGCCTGGCGGAGCACGTCGAACTCGCGGATCGCCTGGCGGGCCAGCCGCTGGCCGCCTCGGGTCGGGCGCGACAGGCTGACGTCGAGCAGGGTGCCCGAGAGCATCCGGTCGAGCCGAACCCCGGCGCGGACCAGCAGCCGCGAGCGGACGACGTCGAGCAGGCTGCTCGCGCCGAGGCCGAGGATCAGGATGACGGTGAGGAGCAGGAGGGTGGTGCCGCCGCGCGTTGGAACCACCCGCTCATACACCTGGAGCATGTAGAGCATCGGCACGAGCACGAGGAGGTTGACCAGCGCGCTGAACGCCAGCGCCCAGACGAAGTGACGGCGGCAGGCGCGGACCGCTGCCTGGAGGCTGTCGTCGACCGCCGTCTGCGCCATGCTCAACCCTCCAGCCCCATGCTTGTCGATCCCGCTCGAGAAAAGACCGTGCTTCACGCCGCCCTGGCGCGGTCACGCCCTTGAAGGCAAACGAACCGGCGCACCACTAGCACCCTTGTCCGACGGAGTTGAGCCCGACTCCCTACTTCTTGCGGCTTAGTGCCCGCATCGCCTGGTCGAGACCGGCGAGGGTCAGCGGGTACATCCGCTCTTCCATCAGCTGGCGGATGATGGTCGTCGAGGCAGAGTGGCCCCAATAGACCTCGGGTGTCGGGTTGATCCAGGCGGCGCTCGGATAGGTCTGGGTGAAGCGCTTGAGCCAGGTGGCGCCGGCCTCCTCGTTCATATGTTCGATCGAGCCGCCCGGATGGCTGATCTCGTAGGGGCTCATCGCCGCGTCGCCGACGATCACCAGTTTGTGGTCGTGGCCGAACTTGTGGAGGATGTCCCAGCTGTCGGTGCGCTCGGTCCAGCGCCGGCGGTTCTCCTTCCACACGCCCTCGTAGATGCAATTGTGGAAGTAATAATGCTCGAGATGCTTGAACTCGCTCCGCGCGGCGGAGAAGAGTTCCTCGACCAGCCGGACATGGCCGTCCATCGACCCACCGATGTCGAGGAAGAGCAGCAGCTTGACCGCATTGTGCCGCTCGGGCCGCATCCGCACGTCGAGCCAGCCGCGCCGGGCGGTGCCGTCGATCGTGCCCTCGATGTCGAGTTCGTCCGCGGCACCCTCGCGGGCGAAGCGGCGGAGCCGGCGAAGCGCGACCTTGATCGCCCGGGTGTTGATCTCGCGGCGGTCGTCGAGGTCCTGGAACTCGCGCTTTTCCCACACCTTGATCGCGCGTCCGTGCCGTCCCGGACCGCCGATGCGGACGCCCTCCGGATTGTAGCCGCCATGCCCGAAGGGGGAGGTGCCGCCGGTCCCGATCCACTTGCTTCCGCCCTCGTGGCGACCCTGCTGCTCCTCGAGCCTCTTCTTCAGCGTCTCCATGATCTCGTCCCACGAGCCGAGCGACTTGATCGCTTCCATCTCCTCGGGGGTGAGATACTTCTCGGCGACCAGCCGGAGCCACTCCTCGGGCAGGACCGCGACGTCTTCCTCATCGCCGACGAGGCCCTTGAAGACCTCGCCGAACACGCGGTCGAAGCGGTCGAGCTTGCTCTCGTCATGAACGAAGACCGAGCGGGCGAGATAATAGAATTGCTCGGGCGTGCGCTCGATCACCTCGGCGTCGAGCGCCTCGAGCAGGAGCAGATGTTCCTTGAGGCTGGCGGGGATGCCGCCCTTGCGGAGCGCCTCGACGAAGGAGATGAACATGGGGACCGCCTAGCATGGCCTGCGCCCGAGGCGAACCTTTCGCCCGGTGTCCCGTTGTGGGATGGTTAAATCCAATCGCCTTTCCTGTGGGTTAACAGTCGTCCATGTGTTTTCCTGTGACTTCCCGCGCGCGAAAGAGCTGATCCCTTGCGGTTCGACGATCGACTGGTGACCGTGCTCGGTCAGCCTGCCGGCGACGCGCACGGACGCGCCGTGCAGTGGCGCCAGCTGGTCGAGCTAGTCGCCCGCGACGGCGGGCAGGGCGACGCGCAGCTCCGTGACCATGCGCTCGCCCGGATCGCGCAGCTGATGGACGAGGTGCCCGCCACCCTGCTTGCGCCGACCGCCCGAGCGGTCGCGGGTCCGACCGTCCCTGCCGAGTTGGTCGCCCTGTTCGCGGCGCGCGGCGCGGCGGCTTCGGCGGCGCTGGTCACGGCGGCCGACCTCGATCCCGCCGGATGGGCGGCGGTCCGCGCGGTCGCCGCTCCCGACCTCCACTCGCTGCTTCCGCCCGCATCGGCGCCGTCCGAAGAACCGGCGCAGCCCGCTTCCGCGACACGGGAACCGGCTGATGCCGAGTCGCAGCGCCCGGCGCCCGAAGCAGGGATCTTCCGCTGGGAATGCGGACCCACCGGCGAGATCGACTGGGTCGAGGGAGGTCCGCGCGCCGGGCTCATCGGTCGCAGCCTGACCGAGCCGTTCGCCGACCGCTTCGCCGCGCGCCTGCCGTTCAGCGACGAGCCGCTCGTCCTCGTTGAGGAAGGTGCGCTCGCCGGCGAATGGCGGTGGAGCGGAAGCCCGGCCTTCTTCGCCGACAGCGGCCGTTTCGCCGGCTATCGGGGGATCGCCCGCCGCGAAGGTGCCGAGCCCGCCGCCGCCGCTTCGCCCTTGCCGCAGCTGCCCGAGGACGACGACCTGCGCGAGCTAATGCATGAGCTGCGCACCCCGCTCAACGCCATCATCGGCTTCGGCGAGATCATCGAGGGGCAATATCTTGGTCCCGCGCACCTCAGCTACCGAAGCCGCGCCGGCGCGATCGTCCGCCATGCCCGGAGGCTTGCCGACGCAGTCGACAATCTCGACCTCGCCGCCAAGCTGCGCTCGGGTCGATTCCAGGGGGAGGCAGAGACCGAGCTGTCGGACCTGCGCGGCGCGATCG
The DNA here is from genome assembly GCF_039538045.1 of Sphingomonas swuensis. NCBI lineage: Bacteria > Pseudomonadati > Pseudomonadota > Alphaproteobacteria > Sphingomonadales > Sphingomonadaceae > Sphingomonas > Sphingomonas swuensis. The sequence goes on from NZ_BAABBQ010000001.1 coordinate 1,381,781, forward strand.
AGGCGATTGCCGCCGATGCATCGAGGCGAAGCGTGACGCTGCGGGTCGAGGACCGCGCCGGCAGCGGCCGGGTGGCGCTTCCGCCGGCAATGGCGCCGCGCCTCGTCGAGCAGTTCGCGGCCGCGCTCGCCGACACGGCGGCCGCAGGCGAGACCCTCGCGCTGGTGCTCGACCGGCTGCCCGATCAGCTCGCGATCGGGCTCGACCGTCCGCGTGCGCTTGCCGGCTTGAGCGAGGAGCAGATGCTGGTCGACACGACCATCGGCGAAACCCGCTTCGCGCTTCGGCTGGTGCAGGGGCTGGCGGCGATGGTCGGCGGACGGCTCGACATCGCGGCGGACCGCCTCGTCCTGCTGCTGCCGCTCGTCCGGGGATGATGGTCGGGGAGACAGGATTCGAACCTGCGACCCTCTGCTCCCAAAGCAGATGCGCTACCAGGCTGCGCTACTCCCCGACTGAGCGCCGCCATAGGTAAGGCGCCGCGCCACGGCAAGGCTTGCCGGTTGCGCGCGGGCGATGCGTCCGCGACGGCGTCGCCTACGTCGCGACGTTGCCGGTCGACCCCGAAGTGATAAGGCGCGAGCGAGCCCAGTCGGACGTGGTGGTCGCCGCCATCTCGCGCGAACCCGTCGCCTTCGAGCAGGCCCTGGCCTTGCGCCGGGCGGAGCAGATCACGGGTACGATCAGGGTCCGGCTCGATCCCGGCCCGATCGGCACCGTTCGACGGCGCACCCGCGAATGCAGGGTCGAGACCCGAGCTGCCGACGGCAAGCGAACGACCGAGACGAGCACCGAGGTGACCGAAGCGATGGTGCTGCCCTGAAGGCGACTTCACCTCGCGCCCCGCAGCCTCTAGAGCGCTCGCGGGGCCTGTAGCTCAACGGTAGAGCCAGCCGCTCATAACGGCCAGGTTGGGGGTTCGAATCCCTCCGGGCCCACCAACCCTCACCGTGGACGATTACTGCCGGTTGGTGGTCGCGTCGCGCGCGTCCTGGCGCGCCTCGCGGCCCTCCTGGCGGAGCTCGGTGCCGGCGCGGTCGGCGCCATTCTCGATCTTGTCGCCGGCCCGATCGGCGGCATCGCCGACGTCACGCGCGGCGTTGGCGATTGCCGGACGGGCGTCGTCGGCGGCTTCCTTGACGTCGGCCGCGGCATTCTCGAGCACGTCACCGGTCTTGTCGAGCGTGCCCTCGACCTTTTGCTCGTTGATGCTGAGCGTGGTCGAATCGTTCGCGGCGTCGCGGTCGACGTTGCAGGCGCCCAGCGCCAGGGTCGGGAGGGCAAGAAGCAGGAAGCGGCGCATCAGTGGGTTACCTCGTTGGTTGCCGATCCGGAACGTTGGACGGGGCAAGTTGCTCCATCCGGTCCGACGCATTGGAAGCGGCGCGTTCGGCCTCGTTCATCAGCGCCCGGGCGCTCTCGGCATCCTGCTTGGGCAGCGGCGTCACGTCATCGCCCAGTCCCGAGCCGCAGCCGGCAAGGAGCAGGGCGATGACCACCGGGCCGACGGCGCGGATCACCGGCGCGGCCGGGTCGCAGATCGCGGCGTGATCGGTCCGGCGAGCACCGCCAGCGCGCCGGTCCAGGCCGCGACATTCTGTCGAAGCTGGGCCTTGTCGATCACCGCCAGCGTGTCGTCGGGCGTGTGATGGATGTCGAAATAGCGGGTGCCGTCCTGCTGGAGCGCGGCGCCGGGCAGGCCATCGGCGACCATCGGGCCGATGTCGCTGCCGTCGGTCTCGGTCAGACTGCCGGGGACGACGCCGAGCGGGAGCAGCGCGCGCTGGAGCTGGCGGGCCTCGCCGATCCGCGCTTCGCCCAGGCGGCTGTCGACCCGCCAGACGCGATCGGCGCCGAAGTCGCTCTCCATGATCGCATGGTGCGGCAGCTTTCCGTACTTGGCGCGATAGTCGAGGCCGCCGAACAGCCCGACCTCCTCGGCGCCGAACCAGACGATCCGGATCGGGCGCGCGGGCGTGCCGGCGTCCATGATCCGCTTGGCCGCCGCGGTGACGATGCCGCAGCCCGCGGCGTCGTCGAACGCACCGGTGCCGAGGTCCCAGCTGTCGAGGTGGCAGGAGACCAGCACCGGCGCGGCGTTGGGATCGCGGCCCGGCACCTCGGCGATGACGTTGCCGCTCTGCTGGTTGGTCTTGAGGGTCGACTCGAGGATCAGCCGGAGCGTCGGGCGGCGCTCGCCGCTGCGCTTCACGACACGCTCGAGCTGGTCGGCGTCGGGGTTGGACAGCGCTCCCGCAGGGATCGGCTTCACGCCCTCGGCGAAGCTCATCACGCCGGTGTGCGGATTGCGGTGCTCGCGGTCGGTGCCGATCGAGCGCACGAGGATCGCCGCGGCGCCTTTCTGCGCGGCGATCGTCGGACCCTGCCGGCGTGGCGCACCATAGATGCCATAGCCGCTTCCGTCCTGGGTGCGCGGCATGTCGTGGCCGATGTAGACGATCTTGCCGCGGACCTGCTCGGCCGGGGCGGCACGAAGAGCGTCGACACTGGCAAAGGCGATGACTTCGCCGGTCACGCCGCCGGGCGGGGTCGAGGCGCTGTTGCCGAGCGCCGCGACGACCAGCCGCTGCGGGTAGGGGCCGACGAGGTCGGCGCGCTCGAACCCGCGCTCCCATACCGGCATGGTGAAGGGGTCGATCCGGACATTGGCGAAGCCGAGCGACGTCAGGCGGCGGATTGCCCAGGCGCGGGCGCGTGCCTCGGCCTCGGTCCCGGCCAGCCGCTGGCCGACTTCGGTGGTGAGGTCCTCGGTGATCGACCAGGCGACCTCGTCGTCGAGCGCTCGGTCGCGGATCGTGGCGATGGCCCGGTCGGCCGCCTGCTCGGCCGCGGAGAGCGGCGGGGGAGCGGGGGCGGTCTGGGCGAGGACGGGAAGGGCGGAGGCGGCGAGCAGGCCGGCAAGGAGGATACGCATGCGCAGTGTGTAGTCCGGCAGGAAGCGAGCGCAACCTACAGAAGGCGCATCTGCCGCCCCTCGGGCGGGCGGAACAGGTCGCGGCGGAGCTTCAGCCGCTCGGTCCCGAGCCCAGCCCTCCTGACCGCCATCGCGAAGCGGGTCCGCAAGAGGTCCGCCCACGGGCCCTGGCCCTGCATCCGGGTGAAGAAATTGGGATCATTGTCCTTGCCGCCGCGAAGCGACTGGATGGTTGCCATCACCTTGGCGGCGCGGTCGGGATAATGGTCGTCGAGCCAGGCGCGGAACAGCGGCGCGACCTCGTGCGGCAGGCGAACCGGAAGGTAGAAGCCCGCCCGGGCACCGGCTTCCGCCCCGGCCGCGACGATCGTCTCGATCTCATGGTCGGTGATCTGCGGAATGATCGGTGCCACCGCGAGCAGGGTCGGCACGCCCGCCTCGTTGAGGCGACGGATGGCCTCGATCCGCTTTCGTCCGGCCGGCGCGCGCGGCTCGAGCGTGCGGCTGATCGAGGGATCGAGCGAGGTCACCGACACCGCCACCGCCGCCAGACCCTTGTGCGCGGCGGGCGCGATCAGGTCGAGGTCGCGAAGCACCCGGTCGGACTTGGTGGTGATGGTGAAGGGATGGTCGGTCTCGACCAGCAGTTCGACGATCGCGCGGGTAATCCGCCACTTGCCCTCGATCGGTTGGTAGGGGTCGGTGTTGGTCCCGAGCGCGATCGGCGCGCATTCGTAGCCAGGCCGAGACAGCGCCGCGTGGAGCAGCTTGGCCGCATCTGGCTTGGCAAACAGCCGACTCTCGAAATCCACCCCCGGCGAGAGGTCATGATAGGCGTGAGTCGGCCGGGCGAAGCAGTAGATGCAGCCATGCTCGCAGCCACGATAGGGATTGACCGAGCGGTCGAAGCCGATGTCGGGCGAGCTGTTGCGGGTGAGGATCGACTTGGGCTTCTCGACCGTGACGGTGGTCCGGCGGGTGGCCACACCGTCGAGCGCCTCGATGTCGTCGAGCCAATCGCCCTCGACCAGCCGCTCGGGCAGGCGGAAGCGCGTAGGCACGGCATTGCGGGTCGCCCCGCGGCCAGAGATCGACTCGACCGGCATGGCGCCATGCTAAGCCCGTAGCGGGAACAGAACAAGAACGTCTTTGTCCCGCAACATATGTGAGCGCAGCCTGTCACCTTGACCCGCTACAAGGGAGGCATGGACAAGCCGACCCTGTCGCCGACCGATCCCAAGCTGACGACGCGCACCAGCCTCGCCGAGGAACAGCGGCTCGCCTTCGACGAGGACCGGGCACGCCGCCGCCGGCCCTTGCTGTCGCTACGTTTCCCCGGTGCGTTTCTGCGGAACTGACCTCAGCGCTTGTCGGGAAAGCTCGGCCAGCGGTGCTGCGCAAGCTCGGTCAGGGTCGGCGTCGGGGCGCGCTCGAAGCCCTGGTAGACCCACAGGTTGCGGAGCACCGAAGGCACGTAATAGCGCGTCTCCCAATAGGGCATGGACTCGATCCACAGCAGCGGATCGCCGCGGTCGTTGACCGCCCACCGCCCGACCGGGAGCGGCCCGGCATTGTAGCTCGCGACGATCTTGGGAAGCTGCCCGCCGGTCGCCTGGTGGGTCCGCATCCAGCGGATCCACTCCTGCCCGAACGCCATGTTGACCGCCGGGTCCTTGAGCTGACCGGTCGGAAGCCCGCGGGTGCGCGAGATGAGGTCGCGGGTCGAGGGCAGCACCTGCATCAGCCCGACCGCGCCGGCCTGGCTGACCGCTTCGGCCCGGAAGGAGCTTTCCTGCAGCGCATGGGCAAGGCCGAGCGCGGGGTCGATCTGCCAGCCGTTGGTCGGCTTCCAGCTCGGCTTGGGATAGCGCGCTGCCGCCGCAACCCGCGAGCCCGGCTGGCCGAAATGGCCGAGAAAATGCTGGGTCGCGGCAAGCTCGAGACGGGCCGCGGTCGCGACCAGCCCCGGCTGGTCGGCAGGCGCCCCGATACGCGCCTGGTGGCGGAGCAGCTCGCCGGCAAGGTCGCGCTCGCCGATCCCGACCAGCGCCTGCGCCCGGACGATGTTGGGCAGCGAGGCGACCCGGCCCGCCGCGCTGGTGTCGAGCGCGGGGAGGACCGTGTCCATCGCAAGCGTTCGACGGGCAAGGAGGCCGTAGAAGGTCTCGGGGTTGCGCGCCGCGGCCTTGAGCAAAGGCTGGACGGCGGTCGCCCGGCGGCAGGCCATCTCGGCCCGGGCCGCCCAGTAATAGCCGGCGGCGGCAAGGCTCGGCTCGGCCGAACGCTGGCCGACTTCGCGGAAGGCCCTGGCGGCGGGGACGCACTCGCCCATCCGCCAGCTTGCGAGGCCCGACACCCATTCGGACTGGAGCGCCCAGTCGCCGCTCGCGCCCTGCCGCCAGGTGTCGGCGACCCGCCGCGCCTCGGCGTCCTGGCCACGCACATAATAGATCCACGCGACCCGCTGGCCGAGCTCGGCACGGGCTTCGGCGCTGAGCAGGGGCGCCCGCTCGTTGAGCAGAAGCTCGGCGCCGGCGGCGTCGTCGACCTTGACCAGCGGATCGAGTTCGAGCCGGAGTTTGTCCGCCTCGGGCTCCCCGGTGATGGTCCGGGCCCGCCCGCGGCGCGGGGTGGTTCCTATCGGGACGAGCGCGGCGCGGCGCGGAATAGTTGGGGTCGCCAGTGCGCCGCGACCGAGCGCCATTCGCTGCAGTTGCTCGGCCTGCGGCAATTCGGGCGCTTCGCGAAGCAGCGCGGTAAGCTGGTCGACCGTGACCGCGGGCGATCCCTTGGCGGTGTAGAGCTGGGCCCTCGCGAGCGCGGCGAGCGGAGACGCGGGAAGGGCGGCGATCCCGGCGGAGGCTGCCGCCCACTGCCCCGAGCGGATCGCCGCGAAGACGCCCGGCCAATCCTTCGGCACCACCAGCGGCGCGGTCGGGACCACCACGACGGGCGTGGTGGTAACCGGCTGCACTTCGGTCGGCTCGTCGATCGGCGCGAGCGGGTCGTCGGGCGGGCTGGTCGGCTGGTTGGGGGTCGGCTGGGCGGGAGCGAGGAGGGCGGCAATCAGCAACGGCAATGCGGTCAAGGATGGTCCCCCATCAAGGCAAGGAGGTCACGCCAGGCGAGCGCCTTGTCGGCGGTCCGCTCGAGGAGGTGGCGCGGGTGGAAGGTGGCGACGGTCGGGACCCCGGCGATCCGGTGGACCTTGCCCCGTGCCTGGAGCAGCGGCTTGCCGAGCAGCAGCCGCGCCGGCGCGTCGCCCAGCAGCAGCAGTCGCTTTGGACGGGCGAGGCCGATCTGGTGGAGGAGACCCTCGCGGCAGGCCTCGACTTCGGTCTCGGGGAGGCGAGCCCCGGCGCTCGAGAAGCAGGTGAGCGCGGCGACATAGGCCTGCTCCGCCCCGAGCCCGATCGCGGCCAGCATCCGCACCGTCAGCGCATAAGCCTGGCCGCCGATCGGCTTTCCTTCGCCAACGTCCTCGGGCGAGGGGATGCCCGACAGCAGCATGACCTCGGCCTCCGCCGATCCATGCGGAAGGGCGCGCGAGGCGCCGGCGCGGAACAGCGGCAGGTCGGCGGTCTCGGCCAGCCAGGCATGATAGTCGTCGAGGGTGGTCGGCCTCGTCTCCCCTCCCGCTCGCGGAAGGGGCGGGGTGTTTGCCTGGTCAGGTGCAGGCGTCTGACGCGGGGCGCGCAGTTCGTCGGCGTCGAAAGCCGCGTCTCCCGCAAGCGGCACTAGCGTCTTCTTCTCCAGCCAGTTGCGGCTGTCCTCGGCGATGCCGACATCGACCCCGGCGTCGAGCCACCAGGCGAGCAGGCTCGCGGCCTCCGCCCGGCTCAGCGCTGATCCGTCCACGTCGGGGTTCATGGCCAACAGCATAGTCCCTCCGGCCATTGACGGAAGGGGCCACGAACGCCAAGCCATTTGGTGACAGCAGAACGGGTGAAACGGACGAGATGAGCGACCGGGAGTCGATGGAATATGACGTCGTGATCGTCGGCGCGGGCCCTGCGGGGCTCAGCGCGGCGATCCGTCTGAAGCAGCTTGCCGCCGAGCAGGGCCGTGAGCTCAGCGTCTGCGTGCTCGAGAAGGGCTCCGAAGTCGGCGCCCACATCCTGTCGGGCGCGGTGATCGATCCGAAGAGCCTCGACGAATTGCTGCCAATCTGGCGCGAGGACGACAGCTGCCTGCTGGGCCGGGTCCCGGTCACCAGCAACCATCATTGGGTGCTGACCAAGAACCGGAAGTTCAACCTGCCCCATTTGATGATGCCGAGCTTCCTCGACAACAAGGGCACCTTCACCGGCAGCCTCGCCAACCTCTGCCGCTGGCTCGGTGGCAAGGCCGAGGAACTGGGCGTCGAGATCTTCCCCGGCTTCCCCGCCGCCGAGGTCCTCTACAATGAGGACGGCTCGGTGAAGGGCGTCGCGACCGGCGCGATGGGGATCGGCCGCGATGGCGAGCCCAAGGGTGACTATCAGCCCGGAATGGAGCTCCACGCCCGCTACACCTTCTTCGCCGAAGGCGCGCGCGGTTCGCTGACCAAGCAGCTCAAGAAGAAGTACGACCTTGAGGCCGAATGCCAGCCGCAGGTCTACGGCATCGGAATCAAGGAATTGTGGGACGTCGACCCGGCCAAGCACAAGCCGGGCACCGTCATCCACACGCAGGGATGGCCGCTCGACGACGCGTGGGGCGGGGGCTGGATCTACCACCAGGACAACAACCAGGTGTCGATCGGCTTTGTCGTCGCGCTCAGCTACAAGAACCCGCACCTGTCGCCGTTCGACGAGATGCAGCGCTACAAGCAGCATCCGGCGATCCGGCCCCTGCTCGAGGGCGGACGGCGCGTTTCCTATGGCGCGCGCGCGATCAACGAGGGCGGCTGGCAGAGCATTCCCAAGCTCGCCTTTCCGGGTGGCGCGCTGATCGGCTGCTCGGCGGGCTTCGTCAACGTGCCGCGGATCAAGGGCACGCACACCGCGATGAAGTCGGGCATGCTCGCCGCCGAGGCCGCCTTCGCCGCGGTCGCCGCCGACCGCCGCTCCGACGTTCTCGCTGATTATGAGCCTTCGGTCAGAAATGGCTGGATTGGCGAGGAATTGCGCAAGGTGAAGAATGCCGAGCCGGCCGTCGCCAAGTTCGGCGCGACGATTGGCACCATCCTCGCCGGCGCCGACCTGTGGATGCGCCACCTCAAGATCGGCTTGCCGGTCGAGATGAAGCACCATCCTGACCACAAGACCCTGTGGCGGCGCGACATTGCCCCGCCGATCAACTATCCGCGGCCCGATGGCGTCATCAGCTTCGACAAGCTGTCGTCGGTGTTCCTGTCGAACACCAACCATGAGGAGGACCAGCCGGTCCACCTGCAGCTCAAGGACCCAGCGATCCCGACGCGGGTCAACCTGCTCGACTATGACGGGCCCGAGCAGCGCTACTGCCCGGCGGGGGTCTACGAATATGTGGTCGAGGGGGGCACGCCGCGGCTCCAGATCAACGCGCAGAACTGCGTCCACTGCAAGACCTGCGACATCAAGGATCCGTGCCAGAACATCAACTGGGTGACGCCGGAGGGCGGCGGTGGTCCGAACTATCCGAACATGTAGCCTGGGGCTGGCCGGCGCGCTGATCCTCGCCGCAGTCCCTGCCGAGGCGCGCGTCACGACCTTCGTCCGCTCGGGCGCGAGCACCTTCGTCGCCGCCCAGGCCGCCGCCAACGCCGGTGACGCCCGCCGCGCGGCGATGCTCTACGCCAGCCTCGCCGCGGCCGAGCCGGGCAACCGGACGATCGCCAATCGCGCGCTCGCACAGGCCATCCTTGCCGGAGACATGCCGCTCGCGCTTCGGCTTGCGCGCGCAACGCCGGGCGCCGACCTTGCTCCCGACGCTCGCCTGCTGCTCCTGGCGGACGATCTTCGCGAGCGCCGTCCTCCTTCCGCGCTCGCCGCGGGCTGGCCTGACGAGCTCGGCTTCGTCACGCCCTTCGTCCGGGCCTGGACCCTGTCCGAGCGGGGCAAGCGGCGCGACGCGCTGGCGGCGCTCGACAATGTCGCGCGCGACAACCTGCTCGCGCCGCTGGTCCCCGAGCACAAGGCACTGATCCTCCTCGCGAACTGGAAGGCGAAGGAGGCACAGGCCTTCATTCCGACCGCCCTCGGGCGCGCCGGCGGACGCGGCGACCGGCTGCGCATCCTCTTCGCCTCGGGCCTGCTGCGCGCCGGCTCGCGCGATGCCGCCCTTGCCTTGCTGCGGGGCCGGGACGTGACGCTTGCCGCCGCTGCGACCCAGCTGTCGGCGCAGCGCAGGCCAGATTTTCCCGCCGTGACCGCGGCTCAGGGCTTTGGCGAGCTGCTCTCGGGGCTGGCGGTGCTGCTCAATCAAAGCGAGCGCTCGGCGCTGCCGCTGTCGATCGTCCAGGTCGCGCGCTTCTCCGATCCCGCGAATGAGCAGACTGCCATCCTCCTTGGCCTGCTGCTTGCGGGCAGTGATCGCAGCGACGACGCGCTCGCCGTGCTCCGCCGAGTGCCCGACAGCTCGCCGCTCGCCAGCGAGGCGCGCGACGCCGAGATCCGAACGCTGCTGAGGGCCGAGCGTCGCCCCGAGGCGCTTGCCCGGGCGCAGGCCTTCGTCGCAGGCGCGCGGGTCACCGCGGATGACTGGAGCCGGCTCGGCGACGTGTTCGACGCCATGGCGCGACATGGCGAGGCCGCCGACGCCTTCGCCAACGCCGCTCGCCTGACCGACGCCGGTGGTCCCGGCCCCGAGCGCTGGAGCCTCTACCTGCTTCGCGGCGCCTCGCTCGAGCAGGCCGGTCGCTGGACCGAGGCCGAGAAGTCGCTCGAAGCCGCCCATGCGCTCGCCCCCGACAATCCGGTCGTGCTCAACTATCTCGGTTATGCCCGGCTCGAACGGGGCGTCCGCCTCGACGAGGCCGAGGCGCTGATCGCCGAAGCGAGCCGCCGCGCGCCCGACGATGCCTCGATCACCGACTCGCTCGGCTGGGCGCAGTTCAAGCGCGGCAAGCTGCCCGAGGCAATCGCCACCCTCCAGCGTGCCGCGGCGGCCGACCCGGGCCAGGCCGAGATTCACGAGCATCTTGGCGATGCGCTCTACACCGCCGGTCGCCTTTACGAGGCGCGGTTCGCCTGGTCGGCCGCGCTCGTCACGGCCGAGGACGACGTGCGCAAGCGGATCGAGGCCAAGATCGCCGCCGGCCTGACCCCGACCACCGCGGCCCCGTGAGCGAGCCCGTCCCGGCCGTCGAGATTGCCCCGGCCAAGATCAACCTCGCGCTTCACGTCCGCGGCCGCCGACCCGACGGGCGCCACGACCTCGAGACCATCTTCGCCTTCTGTACCGACGGCGATCGGCTGACCGGCGAGCTTGCCGACGACCTGTCGCTGACCATCACCGGCCCGTTCGCGGCGATGCTCGACGATGGTCCGGCCAACCTCGTCCACCGTGCCGCGACCGCGCTCGCCGCGGAGGCGCGGGTCGGGAAGGGGGTCCGGCTGACGCTCGACAAGCGGCTTCCGGTCGCCAGCGGCATCGGCGGCGGCTCGGCCGATGCGGCGGCGACGCTGCGGCTGCTGACCGCGATGTGGAATGTCGATCCCGATCACGCGACCCGGATCGCACCCGCGCTCGGCAGCGACGTCCCCGCCTGCCTGCTCAGCATGAGTGCGCGGGGCGAGGCGGCGGGGGACCGGCTCGCGCTGGTCGATCCGGGCGTCGCCGGCGAACCCGTCCTGCTCGTCAATCCGCGCCGCCCGCTCTCGACCGCGGCGGTGTTCGCCGGCTGGGACGGGGTCGACCGCGGCCCGCTCGGCGAATGGCGCGAGGGCCGCAACGACCTCGAGGCGCCCGCGCGCACGCTGGTGCCGGCGATCGGCGACGTCCTCAACTGGCTGACCGTACAACCGGGGGCCAAGAGCATCCGGATGTCGGGCTCGGGCGCGACCTGCTTCGCGCTCTTCGCCGACGAGGCGACGCGCGACGCCGCCGTGGCCGCCTGTCCCGCCGATTGGTGGCACCTCGCAAGCTTCCTGCGATGACCCGCCCGATCCTCACCGCCGCCCGGATGCGGGAGGCCGAACTCGCGGCCCCGGTCGGCCTCGCCGAGCTGATGGAGCAGGCCGGGCAGAGCCTCGCCGAAGCCATCTTCCGCCATAGCGCCGGTCCCGAGACGCTGATCCTGTGCGGCCCCGGCAACAATGGCGGCGATGGCTATGTCGCCGCGCGCCACCTTTCCGCACGCGGCGTCAAGGTCCGGGTGGCCGCCTTGGCCGAGCCGACGACCGACCTCGCCAAGGTCGCCCGGCAGCGATGGGACGGCCCTGTCGAGGCTTTCGACGGGGCTGCACCCGCACCGCTGCTGGTGGATTGCCTGTTCGGAACGGGTCTCAGCCGCGGGCTCGAACCTGCTGTCGCCGAACGGCTTTCGGTGCTTGCCGGTTCTGCCCGGACGGTCGTTGCCTGCGACCTCCCGAGCGGGGTGGAAGCCGACAGCGGCGCCTTGCTGTCGCCGGTGCCGACAGCCGACCTCACCGTCACCTTCGGCGCGCTCAAGCCCGCCCACCGGCTGATGCCGGCGATGGCCAGGATGGGCCGGCTGGTCCTCGCGCATATCGCGATCGAGCCGGACACGCGCTGGTTCGAGCTCGCCGAACCCGACCTTCCTCCGGTCGCAGAGGGAGCGCACAAATACAGCCGAGGGCTGGTCCACGCGCTCGCCGGCTCGATGCCCGGGGCGATCGCGCTTTCCGCCACCGCGGCGGCACGGAGCGGCGCCGGCTATGTGCGGATCTCGACCTCGGCACCCATTCCGGGCCTTCCGCTCAGCGTCGTCCAGGTCGGCGATGCGCAGCTTGGCGACCCGCGGATCGGCTGCCTCTTGGTCGGGCCCGGTCTCGGCAAGTTGCCGCAACTGCTCACCCTCGCGCTGACCAGCCGAGCACCCAAGGTAATTGACGCAGACGCGATCGGGCTTGTCGGCGAGCCGGACCGGCTGCGCGGGCAGGACGCGATCCTGACCCCGCATGGGGGCGAATTTGCGCAGCTGTTCGGCGACCATCCCGGATCGAAGGCCGAGCAGGCGCTCGCCGCTGCCGCCGTGTCGGGCTCGGTGGTCGTCTACAAGGGGCCCGACACGCTGGTCGCCTCGCCCGACGGAAGGCTCGGCTTCGCGCCGCCGGCACCCGCCTGGCTGGCGACAGCGGGCACCGGCGACGTGCTCGCCGGGATCATCGCCGCGCTTCGGGCACGCGGGATGCCCGCCTTCGACGCGGCTTGCGCCGGGGTCTGGCTCCATGGCCGCGCCGCCGAGCGTGCCGGACCGGCAATGATCGCCGACGACTTGCTGGAGCATCTGTGAGCGAAGAGATTCTAAGGATCGCGGCGCGGGGGGATGGAGTCACCGCCTCGGGCCGCCATGTCGCCTTTGCCGCACCGGGCGACCTGGTCGGCGAGGACGGTTCAGTTACACCCGGGCCCCACCGGCAACTGCCGCCATGCCGTCACTTTCCCGAATGCGGCGGCTGCCAGCTCCAGCACATCGACGATGAGGCCTTCGCCGCCTACCTGGTCGCCCGGGTCGAGGGCGCGCTGGCGCAGCAGGGCCTCGCCACCGAGACACGCCCGCCGCACCTCTCGCCCCCGCGCAGCCGCCGCCGCGCCTCGCTGAGGGCGTTGCGCGCCGGGGGCCGGGTCGTTCTCGGCTTCAACGCCGAGAAGTCGACCCGCGTCATCGACCTTGCCGAATGCCACATCCTGCGTCCCGAGCTGTTCGCGCTGGTCGCTCCGCTTCGCGGCTTCCTCGGCACCTTGCTCAAGGGCAAGGGCTCGGGCGAAGTCCGGCTGACGCTCTCCGACCAGGGCGTCGACGTCGCGCTCTCCGGAGTTCGGGTCGAGGGCTTCGAGGCGTCGATGGCGCTGACCGACTTCGCCGAGGCGCAGCGCCTCGCCCGGCTGACCCTCGACGACGGGCTTGGTCCCGAGGTGCGGTGGGAGCCGCAGCCTGCCACCGTCACCCTTTCGGGTCGCCCGGTGCCGCTACCGGTCGGCGCTTTCCTTCAGGCGACTGAGGATGGCGAGGCGGCGCTGGTCGCGGCGGTCGGCGAAGCGCTCGGCGGGCCCGCTACTGTCGCCGACCTGTTCGCCGGCATCGGCACCTTCGCGCTGGCGCTCCCCGGCAAGGTCCGCGCCGCCGAGGCCGGGCGCGAGGCGGTGCTCGCCCTCAAGCGTGCGGCGCCGACCATGCTGGTCGAGCACCGCGACCTCTATCGGCGCCCGCTGATGGCCGACGAGCTCGCCGGACTCGAGGGGGTCGTCCTCGATCCGCCGCGCGCCGGGGCCGAGGCGCAGGTCGCCGAACTCGCCGCCTCGACGGTTCCGCGGATCGCCTATGTCAGCTGCAATCCGGCGACCTTCGCCCGGGACGCCGCGATCCTCGTCTCAGGCGGCTACCGGCTCGAGTGGGTGCGTCCCGTCGGCCAATTCCGCTGGTCGACCCACGTCGAGCTCGCCGCCGCCTTCGCCCGCTAGTGCCAGAGGTACATGGCGGCGTGGATCGTCAGCGCGGCGAGGCATAATGTCGACAGCGCGAACAGGCTGAGGCGGATCGCGACGATGTTGATCGTCGCCTGGACGATGCTGTGGATGATCCGAAGGCCGACATACCCCCAGGCCAAGAGGACATTGATGTGATGGTCGAAGCCCATGACCGCCAGCGCCAGCACGATCGCATAGAAGATCGTCGGCTGTTCCATCAGGTGGTTGTAGTTGTGCGCCTTCCACTGCGCCTTGGCCTCGGGCCCGTTGTCGAGCGCGTTGCCGCGTGATCCCGCCGGGATGGTGCGCAGCGATACGCCCATCCGCTTGAACGCCCCCCGCCTCGCGACCGCGGTCCAGACGAGCATGACGAGCGACCAGGCGACCAGCGCGACGACCGGGCCGAGCAGCGGCGAAGGAGGCATGGAAGACCTTTCTCAGAGCAGGTGGGTGAGGGCGACCAGCACCAGCCCGAGCAGGCACAGGCTGGCGGCGAAGAACAGCATGAAGCGGAAGCGGGTGATGTTGACGGTGGTCTGCACCAGGCTGTGCGTGATCCGCAGCAGGACATAGCCCCAGGCAAGCTTGGCTGCGAACGCGCTCTCGCCGCCGGTGGCGATCAGCAGCAGCGTGACCGCGTAGAACAGCGTCGGCTGCTCGAGCAGATGATTGTAGTTGTGCGCCTTCCACTGGACCTCGGGGGCAAGCTTCTGGTCGAGGCTCGCCCCGGTCCCGCCGCGCAGTGTCTTGAGATCGATCCCGGCGCGCATCATCGCCGGGATGCGCGTCGCATACATCCAGAAGAAGATGACGAAGGTCCAGGCGGCCAGAACCGCGATCGGCAGGCCAAGCGGATGAAGACCCATGAAAAAACCCTCCCCCCGGAGTTGTCCGGGAGGAGGGTAGAGGATTGTTGCGTCAGCGCAACCGTTACGTTCAGTCGAACAGCTTGGCGAAGGCGCGCTTGGCGCGGGTCTTCCAGTGGCCGCGGTGATAGGCATCGCTGGCGAGCAGCGGCAGCACCGAGGTCGCTTCCGCGAACACCATCTGCTCGAGCGCGGTCGAGACCTTGCCCCAGCTCGCCGCCTCCTGGAGGGTCGAGGAGGAGCAGGCACCGTCGCGGACGTCGGCGACGGTGATCTGCACGGCGTACTTGTGCACCTCGACGTCCTCGTGGCCGAGGATCTCGGCGCAGACCACGGTGTCCTGCGTGAAGTTCTTCGGAACGCCGCCGCCGATCATCAGCAGGCCGGTGGTGCCAGCCTTGACCTTGATGTCGGTCAGCTCGCGGAAGTCGGCGATCGAATCCATGGTCATATAGCGCCGGCCCGCCTTCATCGCGTCGACCTGGTGCTTGACGAGGCCGAAGCCGGCCGAGCTGTCGGTGAAGGCCGGGCAGAAGATCGGCACGTCATGCTCGTAGGCGAGCTTGACCAGGCTGTTGTCCTTCTTGCCGTTCTCCATCAGCCACTTGCCCATCTCCTTGATGAACTCGCGGCTGCTGTACGGGCGCGGCTCCAGCGTGTCGGCGATCTTGCCGATCGTGAAGTCGGTGTCCTGGAGCTGCTCTTCGTCGATGTAGGTGTCGTAGATCCGGTCGATGTAGAGCGAGCGGAGCGTGTCGTCGTCGGGGATCTCGAGCGCCTGATAGTGCTTGTGGCCGAGCGCCTCGAAGAAATCCATGTCGACGATCGACGCGCCAGTAGCGACAATCGCGTCGACCATGTTCGAGCGGACCAGTTCGGCATAGAGGTCCATGCAGCCGCCGGCCGAGGTCGAGCCCGCGATCACCAGGATGACCGAACAGTCAGGATCGGCCAGCATCTGGTTGTAGATGCCGGTCGCGCGGGCGAGGTCTCGGCTGGTGAAGCTCATCTTGCCCATCGCGTCGACGATCGGCCGCGCGTCGAACTTGGTGATGTCGATATGCTCGACCGTGGAGGAGAGCAGCTCCGCCTTGCGGGTGTCGTTGATCTTAGGGGTGTTCATGTCAGTTCCCTTGATGAAATAGCCCGTCATCAAGCCGTCACCCCGGGCTTGACCCGGGGTCTGCCTTTTCTTCGATCGAGCAAGAAGAAGGCGGATGCCGGGTCAAGCCCGGCATGACGAAAGGTGGCGGCGCGGCGATGAGCCGCGCCACTGGCCAGTTACAGCTTGACCACGTTCGACCGCGCCGGCTCCGCCGCTTCGCCGTAAAGCGAGGCCATCGGGGCGTCGGCGACGATCACCGACCAGCCGCTCGCCGAACCGAAGCCGTTGAAGCCGGTCCGCATCGCCGAGCCATAGGCGCCGAGCATCCCGATCTCGATATAGTCGCCGGCGGCGACATCGCCCGGGAGGTCGAACGGCCCGACCATGTGGTCGAGGTCGTCGCAGGTCGGCCCGTAGAAGCTGAAGCCGTGCGGACGGACATCGCTGTCCTCGTCGCGGACGAGCCGGACGGGGAAGCGCCAGCCGATGTGCGCGGCGTCGAACAGCGTCCCGTAGGCGCCGTCGTTGATGTACAGCTCGTCGCCGCGGCGCTTCTCGACCCGCACCAGCACGCTCGCATATTCGGCGCACAGGGCACGGCCCGGCTCGCACCACAGTTCGGCCGAGTAGCTGATCGGAAGCTTTTCGAACGATTCGTGGATGACCGCGAAATAGGTCTCGAGCGCGGGCGGCTCCATCCCCGGATAGGAAGAGGGGAAGCCGCCTCCGACGTCGACGATGTCGACCGTCACCGCCGCCTCGACGATGGCGTCACGGACGCGGCTCATCGCCTCGGCATAGGCCGCCGGAGTCATCGCCTGGCTGCCGACGTGGAAGCACAGGCCGAGCGCGTCCGAGGCCTGGCGGGTCGCCATCAGCAGCGCCTTCAGCTCCGAAGGAGCAGCCCCGAACTTGGAGGCGAGGCTGAGCTTCGAATGCTCGGACGAGACCCGCACGCGAACCAGCAGGTTGAGGTCGCTCGCGGCGACGCCGTCGGTTGCGGTCGCCTCGACGATCTTGTCGAGCTCCTCGAGGCTGTCGAGGCTGAAGGTCCGCACGCCGTGGGTGTGATAGGCCTCGGCGATCGCCTCCTCGGCCTTGACCGGGTGCATGAAGCACAGGGTCGCGCCCGGGAGGGTCTCGCGCACCAGGCGCACCTCACCGATCGAGGCGACGTCGTAATGCGTCACTCCGCCGTCCCACAGGACCTTCAGGAGGTCGGGGGAGGGGTTCGCCTTCACGGCGTAGAGCGACTTGCCCGGGAACTTCTCGACGAAGAACCGGGCCGCCGCACGCGCCGCGTGGGGACGGAGAAGGGTCACCGGCTGAACCGGCTTCAACTTGGCGATTTCGTCCGCGCCGCGAGCAACAAGAGCTTCGGTACGGTCGGAAAGGGGCGCAGCTAGCCCCAGCGCGAAGGTGTGCTCTGCCAACTCAAGGGACCTCCAAATGCCTTTCGGCAAACATTGACGAAAGCTGCCTTGCGGTTGGAAGTCCCATGGGGCAGCGAGGAGCGCGATATATGAACGAGGTCCCCGCAACGCAATCCTTTTTCGCACTGCGCTTCGCTGCCGTGCGCCCGGCTTGCCGCAGCTCTCGCACGCCTTGGCCAAGCCATTGACCTTGAACAGCAATCTTCCAAATCGTGATGATGTGCTCGCGGCCGCGGAGCGGATCGCGGGGCTGGTCGAGAAGACTCCGCTGCGCCAAGTGCGGATTTCCGGCCACGACCTGTGGCTGAAATGCGAATCGATGCAGACCGGCGGCTCGTTCAAGCTGCGCGGGGCGACCAACCGGCTGGCGCTGCTGAGCGAGGCCGAACGCCGCGCCGGCGTGGTCGCCTTCTCGAGCGGCAACCATGCGCAGGGTGTCGCCATCGCCGCTCGCCGGCTCGGCATTCCCGCGCTCATCGTCATGCCGTCGGACGCGCCCACGCCCAAGGTCGAAGGCACCCGCCGCGAGGGCGCCGAGATCGTCTTCTACGATCGCCTGAGCGAGGACCGGGTGGAGATCGCCCGCGAGATCGCCGTGACCCGCGGCGCGGTGGTGGTGCCGAGCTTCGATGACCCGCACATCATCGCGGGGCAGGGGACCGCCGGGCTCGAGATCCTCGACCAATGCCCGGTCGCGGTGCGCCGGATCGTCTGCTGCTGCGGCGGTGGCGGTCTCGCCGCGGGCCTCGCGCTCGCCTGTCCCGATGCCAAGATGGTGGTCGCCGAGCCCGAAGGCTGGGACGACATGTCCCGCAGTCTTGCGCTCGGCCGCATCGTCCCGGTCGCGCCCGATGCCCCTCCGACCGCCTGCGACGCGCTGCAGACCCCTTTGATTTCGCCATTGACCTTCGGCATCCTCCAGGCACGCGGCGCTCGCGGGGTCGCCGTCAGCGAGGCCGAGGTGCGCGATGCGGTCCGCTTCGCCTGGTCCGAACTGTCGCTGCTGGTCGAGCCGGGCGGGGCGGCGGCGCTCGCGGCGATGCTGTCGGGCAAGGTCGAGCCGGGCGCCGGGACGGTGGTGATGGTGACCGGCGGGAACATGGACCCCGCCCTGCACGCGGAATGGGTCGCCTAAGTCTCCCGCCAAGCAGGAGCCCGGCACCTTCGGACCGAGAGCCTCAGGCCCCGGTGCTGGTCCGGTAGCTGCCCGCGTCGAGCTGGTTGGGCGAGTAGAATTCGACGCTTCGGGTCAGTTCCTCGAGCTCGGCGGCGAGCGTCTGGAGCTCGGCGGCGAGCGCCTTGGGATCGGTCTCGCCGATCTCGCGGCTGGCATCGAGCAGCGTTTCCAGCATCATCGCGATGCAGGGCAGGATCGTGCCTTCAATGCGCTCGAACGCATCGGCGAGCTTCTGCTGCTGGTCGGCCCCGATCATGGTTGGAGCTGTAGGACAACAGCGGTTAAGAGAGCGTTGCCATGCCGCCGATGAACCAGACCGCCGCCACCCTCCTGTCCGTCGCGATGCTCGCGGGCTTCGCGATGATCGTGATCGGCACCCGCTTCGCCCTCACGCCCGAGCACCGCCGGAACGGCGGGCTGACGGTCCTCGTCGGGATCATCATCATCGCCAACGTGCTGGTCCTGATGATCTGAGCGTCCTCCCCGTTGCGCTGCGCGCAACGGGGAGGACGCTTCGTGCCTAGCGCCCGAGCCGCATGTCCAGATAGCCGTCCACGCTCTTCATCAGGAGGTCGAGCTCGTTGGCGAAGAAGTGGTTCGCGCCCGGGATCGTGTCGTGGTGGATGGTGATGTGGCGCTGGGTGCGGAGCTTGTCGACCAGCTTCTGGACGCTGGGCGGGGTGACCACCTCGTCGGCTTCGCCCTGGATGATGATGCCCGACGAGGGGCAGGGGGCGAGGAAGCCGAAGTCGTACATGTTGGCCGGCGGGGCGATCGAGATGAAGCCCTTGATCTCGGGGCGGCGCATCAAGAGCTGCATGCCGATCCAGGCGCCGAAGCTGACGCCCGCGACCCAGGTCTGCTCGGCCTCGGGATGGATCTGCTGGACCCAGTCGAGCGCGCTCGCCGCGTCGGACAGTTCGCCGATGCCATTGTCGAACACGCCTTGGCTCTTGCCGACACCGCGGAAGTTGAACCGCAGCGTCGCGAAGCCGCGCCGGACGAAGGTCTGGTAGAGCAGCTGCACGATCTTGTTGTTCATCGTGCCGCCCGCCTGCGGGTGGCTGTGCAGGATCAGCGCGACCGGCGCGCGGGGACGCAGACCGGGATGGAAACGGCCTTCGAGACGGCCTTCCGGCCCCGGAAAGATGACTTCGGGCATGGGCCTCTTGATCGTGACTAGGAGGAAAGCGGAGCGCGCGCCTATATAGTGGGCAGGCGTCAACTAGCAATCACAAGGTATAAGTGAGCGCGTCCCGAATCTATCTCGATCATGCCGCGACCACTCCGGTCCTCCCCGAGGCGCGCGCCGCGGTGGCCGAGGCGCTCGGCCGCTGGGCCAATCCGTCGAGCCCGCACGCCGACGGACGCGCCGCCAAGGCCGCGCTCGAGGATGCCCGCGCCCGCATCAAGGCCGCGCTCGGCTGGACCGGCGATCTCATCTTCACCGCTACCGCGACCGAGGCGGCCGACCTCGCCTTCGCCCGCTGCCGCCAGCAAGGCCCGAAACCTGCGTTGACGACGGTCGAGCATGACGCGATCCGGACCCAGGTAGCGGAAGGCGAGGGGTTCGACCTTCAGGTCGGCAGCGACGGACTGCTCGCCCCGGAGGCCCTGTCGAGCTGGCTTCGAATGATTCCCGGCGGGCTGGTCGCGGTGCAGCACGCGAACAGCGAGACGGGCGTCATCCAGAATATCGCGGCGATCAGCGAAGTCGTCGACCTCGCCGGCTCCTATTTGCTCGTCGACTGCGCACAGACCGCGGGCAAGCTTGCGCTGCCGCCCGCCGACCTCCTCATCGTCAGCAGCAGCAAGGTCGGCGGTCCGCCCGGCGCCGCCGCGCTTCTGGTGCGCGACCTCAAACTGCTCGTTCCAAGCGGCGGCCAGGAGCGGGGCTACCGCCGCGGCACCGAGAACCTCCCCGCGATCCTCGGCTGGGCCGCAGCGCTCGAGGCCAGGGCGTGGGACATGGACCGCCTCGGCTATCTCCGCGGAAAGCTCGATAGCCGGCTGCTCCTCAATGGGGCTAGGCTCGTCAGCGGAATTATCGGCCGGATCCCGACGATCGGAGCCTATGCGATGGACGGCATGAGCGCGATGGCCCAGCTCGTGCGCCTCGATTCGCTCGGCTTTTCGGTATCCGCCGGCAGCGCCTGCTCGTCGGGCAAGACCAAGACGAGCCACGTGCTGGCTGCGATGGGCATGGATCCGGACGTCGCCGACAAGGTCATCCGGGTGAGCTTCGGACCGTCGACGAGCGAGAACGACGTCGATCGCTTCGCCGAAGCCTGGTCGGCCCTCGCCGCCGAAGCGCGGGCCCGCGCCGCATGATCTACCTCGACTATCAGGCGACGACCCCGCTCGCGCCCGAGGTCAAGGCCGCGATGCTGCCGTGGCTCGACCAATATGCCAATCCGCACAGCCCGAGCCGCAAGGGGCGCGAGGCGGCAGCGGCGATCGAATATACCCGCAGCCAGCTTGCCGCGATGTTTCCCGCCGGTGGATCGGTGGTCTTCACCTCGGGCGCCACTGAGGCGCTCAACATGGCGCTGCGCTCGGTCCGCGGACGGATCGTCACCTTGGCGACCGAGCATGCTGCGGTGCTCGACACCGTGCAGTGGCTCGCCGGTCAGGGGCAGGACGTCGAAATCCTTCCCGTCGGCAGTGATGGGCTGGTCGATCTCGACCGGCTCCATGACGCGCTCAGGCAACCCACTGCCTTGGTCGCGGCGATGCTGGTCAACAACGAGATCGGAGTCGTCCAGCCCGTCGCCGACATCGCCCGGATGGCGCACGAGGCGGGCGCGCTGATGCTGTGCGACGCGGTCCAGGGCTTCGGCCGCATGGCGGTTCCGGAGGGTCCCGACCTCATCGCCATCTGCGCCCACAAGATCCACGGCCCCAAGGCGATTGGCGCCCTGTGGCGGCGCGACGGGGTCATGGTCGAGCCGCTCATTCACGGCGGCGGGCAGGAAAGCGGGCTGCGCTCGGGCACCCTGTCGCCAATGCTGTGCGCCGGCTTCGGGGTCGCCGCCGCGCTGGCGGGCGAGCGGCGCTATGCCGACCATGCCCATATCGAGGGGTTGTGGCGGCTTGCGCTCGCGACGCTCGGCGAGGGCTGGACGATCAACGGCAGCGATACCGAGCGCTATCGCGGGAACCTCAACCTGCGCCGCGACGGGCTCGATACCGCCCGTCTGCTCGCCGACTGCCGGCAGGTCGCCTTCTCGCTCGGCTCGGCCTGTGCCAGCGGCTCGGGCCGTCCGAGCCATGTCCTGCGCGCGCTCGGCCTGTCGGACCGCGAGGCGCGATCGAGCATCCGGCTCGGCTTTGGCCGTTACACGACGGAGGAGGAGATCGTCTCGGCCTGCACGCTGATCCGCGCCGCGGTCTCGGCCCAGCGGCGCTTCGCGGCATGACCCTGATCCGCTTCCATCGCCCCGACGGAAGCCTCGATCGCGAGGTCGAGGCCGACGAGGGCGCCAATCTCCTCGACGTCGCGCAGGAAGCCGGTCAGCCGCTCGAAGGCACCTGCGGCAAGCAGATGAGCTGCTCGACCTGCCATGTCGTGCTCGACCCCGACAGCTTCGCCCGCTCGGGCGCGCCGAGCGAGGACGAGGACTATCTCCTCGACCTGGCCTTCGACGCGCAACCGACCAGCAGGCTTGCCTGCCAGGTGGCGGTCAGCGGAGGAGAGATGATGGTGCGGATGCCGTGACCCTCGCAACTCCCTTTCGGGAAAACGTCGGCGGGATCGGCGCTTGTCGAAGGGTGGGAGCCGGAACGACCCGGAACGAAATCGTTGTGGCTGCTTCCTTCCGGACCTGACCAGGTTGGCGACAATTCCGTCCGCCCGACTCCCGCGGGCCATATGGCGGAGCAAGGGCGACCATGCAAGAAGGCCAGCTCGGCCACAGGATGCCGCAATTTACTCCCCGTTAAATTCTGACCGCTAACGCCGCGTGGTGCCGGGGGGCACGGCGTACGGAGTGTCCCTTGGAGCAGATTGTCTACATCAGCACGGCCCGTGCTCTTCCCGACGGAGAGATGCTGGCCTCGATCCTGTCGGCCTCGCGCCGCAATAACCTGCGCGACGGGTTGAGCGGCCTGCTGGTGGTTGGCGGTCGCCGTTTTCTCCAGCTGCTCGAGGGACCCGCAGAAGCCTGCGAGCGCGCCTATGCGCGCATCCGCGAGGACGATCGCCACTTCGCCCTCGTCGAACTTGGCCGCAAGTCGATCACCCGCTGCACCTTCGCAAGCTGGGAGATGGGCTTCGAGCAGGCAAGTGACGACAATCTCGAGGCGATGGTCGACCGGCTGGTCGCGCATGTCGACGATCCCTCGATCGCGGCGCAATTCCGCTCCTTCGCGCAGCTCCACAGCACGGCTGCCTGACCGGGCGCGCGGGGCCGCGCTTACGCACACTTGAACTCGCCCCGCCGCTGCGCCACCCTTCGGCCCTGTTCACCGGAGGGGGCTCCACATGACCGATTATCCGCTGACGATCGCGGCCTTGCTGCTGGCGCTCGCCGTCTATGTCTGGGCGATCCTGTCGACCGGTCGCGCTAGGGTGCGCTACAAGGTCGAGGCGCCCTCGTGCAGCGGCGATCCGGCGTTCGAGCGCGCCTTCCGCGCCCAGCAGAACACGGTCGAGCAACTGGTCCTGTTCGTCCCGCTGCTGGCGCTCGCCGCCATGCTGTGGGGCGACCTTCCCGCCGCGCTGTTCGGGCTGGTCTGGAGCCTCGGCCGGATCCTCTACGTCGCCACCTACTCGGCCGACGCGAAGAAGCGAGGGCCCGGCTTCCTTCTTTCCGCGGGACTGTCGGTGCTCGTTCTCGCCGGCCTGATCGTCACCCTCGCGCTCCGCATCGCGGGCTGATCTCGACACTCTTCCGCACTGCAGCATGGCCGTGTTAGAGGCGCGGCCATGACTTCGACCAACGACATCCGCCGCAGCTTCCTCGACTATTTCGAAGGCGCGGGACACAGCCGCCAGCCGAGCGCCCCGCTGGTGCCGCAGAACGATCCGACGCTGATGTTCGTCAACGCCGGAATGGTGCCGTTCAAGAACGTCTTCACCGGTCTCGAGACGCGACCCTATCGCACCGCCGTCTCCTCGCAGAAGTGCGTCCGCGCCGGGGGCAAGCACAACGACCTCGACAATGTCGGCTACACCGCGCGCCACCACACCTTCTTCGAGATGCTCGGCAACTTCTCGTTCGGCGACTATTTCAAGGAACAGGCGATCACCCACGCCTGGACCCTGTGTACCCGCGAGTGGGGCCTTTCGCCCGACCGGCTGACCGTCACCGTCTACCACACCGACGACGAAGCCTTCGACCTGTGGAAGAAGATCGCCGGGCTGCCCGACCACCGGATCATCCGCATCGCCACCAAGGACAATTTCTGGGCGATGGGCGACGACGGCCCCTGCGGTCCCTGCTCGGAGATCTTCTACGACCATGGCGACCACATCCCCGGCGGCCCTCCCGGCAGCCCCGACGAGGACGGCGACCGCTTCGTCGAGATCTGGAATCTCGTCTTCATGCAATATGAGCAGGCGGCGGGCGAGATCGTCTCCGAGCTGCCAAGCAAGTCGATCGACACCGGCATGGGCCTCGAGCGGATCGCCGCGGTCATGCAGGGCGTGCCCGACAATTACGACACCGACACCTTCAAGGCGCTTATCGCCGCGTCGGAAGAGCTGACCCGTACGCGCGCCGAGGGTACGTCCAAGGCCTCGCACCGGGTCATCGCCGACCATCTGCGCGCCTCTTCCTTCCTGATCGCCGACGGCGTGCTCCCGGCCAACGAGGGCCGCGGCTATGTCCTCCGCAGAATCATGCGCCGCGCGATGCGTCACGCCCACCTGCTCGGTGCCGCCGAGCCGCTGATGCACCGGCTCGTTCCCGCGCTCTCGGCCGAGATGGGCGCCGCCTATCCCGAGCTGGTCCGCGCCCAGCCGCTGATCGAAGCGACGCTCCGCCAGGAGGAGACCCGCTTCCGCCAGACCCTCTCCAACGGGCTTCGCCTACTCGACGAGGCGACCGCGTCACTCGGTGCGGGCGGAACGCTGTCGGGCGATACCGCTTTCAAGCTCTACGACACCTACGGTTTCCCCTACGACCTGACCGAGGATGCGCTCCGCGCGCAGGGGCTGCAGGTCGACCGCGCCGGCTTCGACAGTGCCATGGCCGAGCAGAAGGCGCGTGCCCGTGCCGCCTGGAAGGGCTCGGGTCAGACCGCGTCCGAAGAAGTCTGGTTCGACATCGCCGAGGAGCATGGCGCGACCGAGTTCGTCGGCTATGCCAGCGAGGAAGGCGAGGGGCAGGTTCTCGCCATCGTCAAGGACGGCTCGCGGGTCGACAAAGCGGCTGCGGGCGAGAGCGTCCAGCTGATCCTCAACCAGACCCCCTTCTATGCCGAGAGCGGCGGCCAGGTCGGCGATACCGGCACGCTCACCGGGGCAAACGGACTCGCCGCCGAGGTCACCGAGACGCGCAAGCAGCTCGGCAAGATCTGGTCGCACCATGTCACGCTGAGCGGGGGCTCGGTCGCGATCGGTGACGCGGTGCATCTGACGGTGGACCATGGCCGTCGCTCGTCGATCCGCGCCAATCACAGCGCGACCCACTTGCTCCACGAAGCGCTCCGCCAGCGGCTCGGAAGCCATGTCGCGCAGAAGGGTTCGCTAGTCGCGCCCGATCGCCTGCGCTTCGACTTCAGCCAACCGACGGCCATTCCCTCCGACGCGCTCGCCCTGGTCGAAGCCGACGTCAACGCGCACATCCGCGCCAACGGCCGCGTCGACACGCGCCTGATGACTCCCGACGAGGCGATCGCCGAGGGCGCGATGGCGCTGTTCGGCGAGAAGTACGGCGACGAGGTCCGTGTCGTCTCGATGGGCAGCGATGCCGAGGGCAAGACCTACAGCCTCGAGCTGTGCGGTGGCACCCATGTCGGCGCACTGGGCGAGATCGGCCTGTTCAAGGTGATCGGCGAAGGCGCGGTCTCCTCGGGCGTTCGCCGGGTCGAGGCGCTGACCGGAGAGGCCGCGCGCCACTGGTTCGAAGGCCGCGACGCGCGCCTGCGTGAAGCCGCCGCCACCCTCAAGGCCTCGCCCGACGAAGTGCCCGCGCGCGTCGCCGCGCTGGTCGAGCAGACCCGCAAGCTCGAGCGCGAACTTGCCGATGCCAAGCGCCAGCTAGCGCTCGGCGGGGGCAGCGGCGGCGAGGCCGCGGGTCCGGAGGAGATCGGCGGCCACAAGTTCCTCGGCCGGGTGATCGAAGGCCTCGATCCGAAGGCGCTCCGCTCCGAGGTCGATGCCGCCAAGCAGCAGCTCGGTTCGGGCATCGCCGCGCTGATCGCGGTCAACGACGGTCGCGCCTCGGTCGCCGCCGGGATTACCCCCGACCTCGTCGGCACGCTAAGCGCGGTCGACCTCGTCAAGGCTGCGGTCACGGCGCTCGGCGGGCAGGGCGGCGGTGGTCGTCCCGACATGGCGCAGGGCGGCGGTCCCGACGGGGACAAGGCAAGCGAGGCGCTTGAAGCCATTCGCGCAATGTTATCTAAGTAAGGCCATAGTCCGGGGGGCGGGATGGGAGATGAGTCATGATGAGTGCGCTTCTGCTTGCTATGCTCCTTCAGTCGTCGCCGCTTGCCGAACGCAACGGCCTGCCGACGAGCATGCCACCCGTCTCGACCTACCCCTCACGGATCGACAGTAATCTCGTCACCGGCCGCTACGACTCCGTCGATATCCGCGCCGCGGCCGGAGACCGGCTGCTGATCGATCGCACGCTCAAGGTCTCCTACAGTGAGGTCGGCGCGCGCGGTGACGCGACCCGGCTGCTCGACGAGAGCTGCCGCCGCAAGATCGGCGATGCCGGCTTCAAGCTGCTGATGTCGCCGGTCGCGCGCGACGCTGCAAGCTTCCGGGTTGCGGCGAGCTATCGCCCGGACGCGAGCTGCGCGTCCGACGCCCGAACCGCGGTGATCGACCAGGTCGTGATGCTCGAGCGCGGCAAGCCCGTCGTCCTGCAGGGCGCCGACGGCCTCCGGCTGGAACTCAAGCGCCGCTGAGTTCGGCCTAGCGCCGCTTCCCCAGCATCGGTTCCTCGGCCAGCTCGCCCGCCTCGCGGATGGCGGCGCGAAGCTGGCTGCGCTTCTCGTGGATCGAGGCGATGACCGGGCCCATCGCGACCCCGATGTCGACCAGCACTGCCTCGCTCATCTGCAGCGAGCCTTCCATCGTCTCGGGCACCGCGTCGGTCGCGCCGGCCTTGTAGAGCTGCGCGGCATGCGCGCCGTCGCGGGCGCGCGCGACGATCGACAGCTCGGGGCAGGCGGCGCGGATATCGTGCGCAAGCCGCACCGTCAGCACCGGATCGTCCATCGTCAGCACCACCGCACCCGCCTCGGCGAGGCCGAAGCGTTCGACCGCGTCGCCGCGCGCGACGTCGCCGTAGATCACCCGGTAGCCCTGCTCGCGCGCCGCGGCGACGCAGTCGATGTCGCCGTCGACCGCGAGATAGGGTCGGCCGTGCTCGGCGAGCATGTCGGCGATGATGTGCCCGACCCGGCCGAAGCCGAACACCAGGGTCAGTCCGCGCGTGTCCGACGCGCCGCTGCTCAGCGCCTGCGGATCGATCCGCCGCGCCATCCGCCGGCCGAGCGCAGCAAGCAAGGGTGTGAGGGTGAGCCCCATCGCGGTCACCAGCGTCCAGAAGGCGACAGTCTCGGCCCCGAGCAGCCCGGCGGCGAGCGCACTCGCAAGCACGATCAGGGTCAGCTCGGACGGGCTCGCCATCAAGAGGCCGGTCTCGATCGCGGTCCCGACCCGGCTCCCCCGCCATCGCAGCAGCCCCAGGATCAGCACTGCCTTGGCGGCGAGCAGGCCCGCGGTCGCGGTCAGCAGCGCGGGCCATTGCGCCGCCAGCTCGCCGAGGTCGAGCCGCATTCCGACGGTGATCAGGAACACGCCCAGCGCGAGCCCTCGAAGCGGCGCGGTGATGACCTCGACCTCGGCATGATAGTCGGTCTCGGCGATCAGCAGCCCGGCGATGAGCGCTCCGACCGCGGCGCCGAGCCCGACCGCGCCGGTGGCGAGGCTGGCGAGCATTACCACCAGCAGGCTGATCGCGAGGAACAGTTCGGGGCTCTTGGTCCTCGCCGCCTGCGCGAACAGGGGCGGGAGTAGGCGGCGGCCGAGCAGTAGCAGCGAGGCGATCACCGCCACCCCCGACAGCAGCACCGCTGCCAGCGCCTCGGTGCTGCCCTTGGCGTCGATCAGCAGCAACAGCGGGACCAGCGCGAGATCCTGGAGAAGCAGGATCGCGAAGGCGGTCTGCCCGGTCGCCGAGACGGTCCCTGCGATCGGCATCACCAGCGCGGTCGAGGACATCGCCAGTGCAAGGCCGAGCAGCAGCGCCGGGCCGATGCCCATCCCGCCGAGCGACAGCAGCCCGGCGACCAGCGCGCCGGTCACCAGCATCTGGGCGCCGCCGAGCACGAACACCCGTTCGCGCATCGCCCACAGCCGCCGGAAGCTCAGCTCGAGCCCGATTGCGAACAGCAGCATCAGGATGCCGATCTCGGCGAAGGGCTCGATCCGCTCGCGATCGGTGATGGTCAGCGGCTCGAGCCAGCGATGCTCGGCTGCGAGCCCGCCGAGCCCCGACGGGCCGACCGCGATCCCGACGAGGATGAAGCCGATGACCGGCGAGATCCGGAAGCGTGCGAAGGCGGGAATGACGATCCCGGCCGCACCGAGGATCACCAGTGCGTCATGAAATCCCGATCCGCCCAGTTCGCCCGCCATAGGCCCTTCTACCGTAGAAGGGGCGGGAGCCAAGCCGCGCACCCGTCCGTTTGCCGCTCATCTTGAGAAAGGAAAGAAATCGATGGCGGACGAGAAGACCTTCAAGGCCGGCGACAAGGTGCACTGGTCGAGCAGCGGCGGCGAGGCGCATGGCAAGGTCAAGAAGAAGCTGACCAGCCCGATGGAGATCAAGGGCCACCACGTCGCCGCTTCCAAGGACAATCCCGAATATCTGGTCGAGACTGACGACGGCAAGCAGGCCGCACACAAGCCGGGCTCGCTGAAGAAGGGCTGATTGCGGCAAGCTCCGGCAGAGGGAGGATGATGACCGACCAGGACGTCCTCATCCTCGGCGGCGGGCCGTGCGGACTGATGACCGGCCTCCTGTTCGCCCGTGCAGGCCTGCGGGTGCGGGTGGTCGAAAAGCACGCCGACTTCCTTCACGATTTTCGCGGCGACACGGTCCACCCTTCGACGATGGAGGTGCTCGGCCAGCTCGGCCTGCGCGAGGCGTTCCTGGCTCGCCCGCACCAGAGGCTCGAACAGGCCCGGCTGCGCATCGGCGGTCGCGAGCTCGTCGTCGGCGATCTTGCGGCCCTGCGGAGCGCGACGCCGTTCGTGGCGATGATGCCGCAGTGGGAGTTCCTCGACTTCCTCCGCGAAGCGGCCAGCGCTCTTCCCGGTTTTGGGCTCGACATGGGCCTCGGCGCCGACCAGCTGCTCGAGGAGGGTGGCCGCATCGTCGGCGCACGGCTGAGTGACGGCTCTGAGGTTCGCCCGCAGCTGACGATCGCCGCCGACGGAAGGCACAGCATCGTCCGGCGCGACCGCTGGCTGCCGCTTCGCGATCTCGGTTCGCCGATCGACGTCTTCTGGTTCGAGCTGCCGCGCGGCGAGACAGATTCCGGCGGGCTTCGAATCGCGGTCGAGGGCGGGCGGATCCTCGTCCGCGTCGATCGCGGAGCTTATTGGCAGTGCGCCTTTGTTGTTCCGAAGGGCAGCGCGGCTGTGCTCCGCGATGCGGGCATCGGCGCCTTTCGCGACAGCTTGCGGCGGATCGAGCCCGAACTCGGTGAGCTCGGGGACGCGCTGCCGTCGCTCGATCGCCTTCACCTGCTCGAAGTCACCCTCGACCGCCTTCGCCGCTGGCATCGCCCCGGCCTGCTGGCGATCGGCGATGCGGCGCATGCGATGAGCCCGATGGGCGGCATCGGGATCAACCTTGCCATCCAGGACGCGGTCGCGGCCGCCAACCTGCTCGCGCCGGCGTTGCGGAAAGGGGAAGGGATCGACCGGCTACTCGCCCAGGTGCAGCGCCGCCGTGCTCCGTCGACCGCGATCATCCAGGCGGTGCAGCGAATCGCGCAGGATCATGTGCTCGCGCCGGCACTGATTCGCGAGCAGTCCTTCGGCCGCCCGCCATGGCCTCTGGTGATGATGGACCGGCTTCCCGCGCTGCGCCGGATGGCGGGGCGGGCGATCGGCTTCGGGATCCGCAACGAGCGGTTGAGTCCACTTCTCACGGCCTAATCCTTTCGACCTAAGTCTCTAGACCTGAAACGAAAATGCGCGCCGGGCAAAGCCTCGACGCGCATCACGTTCTTCTATGGTCATCCCGGCCGAAGCCGGGAGGAAATCAGCCGCGGCCACCTGCGGTAGCGGCGCCCGAACCCCAAGCCCAGTTCCAGAAGCTCCACATAACACTGCTCCCTGTTGCACGGCAAAGCCGCCGTTACAGGTCCAGTATTAACCTTAATCGATACGGTTAGCAAACGGTTAGGCAAATTCCTTAGGCAGATTCCTAGAGCACGCGAAAGAACGACCTCGTCCGAAGTAGACGAGACCGGTCGATCAGGATCTGGGAAGTGGGTTCAGGCGACCCGGCGGGTCGAGCGGATCTGAAGGCGCTGGATCAGTTCGCGAACGCCCATCGGGCGACCGATGGCGAAGCCCTGGGCGACGTCGCAGCCCATCCGGGTGAGCTCGTCGAGACACTGCTTGTCCTCGACTCCCTCGGCGACAACGGTGCGGCCGAGCGAGTGGGCGAGGGCGATGGTCGACTGGACCATGATGAGGTCGGAGCGGTTGACCCGCATCGACTTGACGAAGCTCTGGTCGATCTTGATCTCGTTCGCCGGGATCTTCTTTAGATAGTCGAGGGTCGACAGGCCCGTCCCGTAATCGTCGATCGCGATCCGCACGCCGAGGCGGGTCAGGGCATCGAGCGTGGCAAGGCCGCTGTCGGCGTCCTGCAGCGTCGCGGTCTCGGTCAGTTCGAGGGTGAGGTGCCGCGGATCGAGGTCGTGCGCGGCGAGCATCGCCGTGATCCGGTCGAGAAGGTCGCGGTCGCTGAGCAGCCGCGCCGACAGGTTGACCGCGATCTGGAACGGCACGCCGCGCCGATTTACGGCCGCCGCCGCACCGATGGCGCGATCGAGGACGAAGTCGGTCAGCTTGGCGATGCGGCCGTTGTTCTCCGCCGCGGCGACGAATTCAGAGGGGCTGATCGGGCCCTTGTGCGGGTGCGTCCAGCGGGCGAGCGCCTCGGCACCGATGATCTGGCCGCGCTTGATGTCATATTGCGGCTGGTAAGCGAGCCAGACCTCGCCCTGGTCGATCGCCTGGTCGAGCTCGCCGAGCAGCGAGACGCGCCAGTTGACCTCCTCCTGTCGAGCCGGGTCGTGCAGCTTCCAGCGCAGCCCCTCGTTCCAGGCCTCGTCGGCGGCAAGCACCGCGCTTCCGATCCGGTTGGCGAGGGTCCGGGTCAGGCCGAGCTCGGCGCCGAAGCTCAGCGCGACGTCAATCTGGCGGCCCGCCACCTGCACCGGCGAGCGGAAAAGCGAGTGGAGCGCCTCGAGATGGTTGCCGAGCGGCGCGGTGGTCGGGACCGTCCAGGCGAAGGTGCCGTCGTCGCCCTGGTAGATGGTATCCTGATGCCCCGCCGACAGCCGGGCGATGATCTGCCGATAGGCTTCCTTCTGCTCGACCTCGTTGAGGGCGCTGCTGATCTCGGCGAAGTTGTGGATCTTGGCCAGCACCAGCGGATTGTCGATCCGCCCGCCGCCACGAAGCGCCGCGAAGGTCGGCAATCCCGTCTGTTCGTGGACGAGACCGCGACGCTTTATGCGGAGTACCGCCAAGCGCCATGAAACGATCGTGAGGAGAACAAGCCCGGGAACGACGTCGACCGCGACATAGGCTTGTTCGAGAAGCAGAGGCATGAAGAGCAGGCTGGTGATACCGCCTACGAGCCAGAATGGGCGGAGAGTTCCCCCTCGCAACACCGCCGCAAGTGAAAGCATGATGGCAATGGCGAGCGCCGGGAGCCCACCGTAATCGACCGGCGTTGCGCGCAACAGGGTCTCGGCCGCGATGGCATGCACATACGCGCCAGAAAGCCTGCCGTGACTCGGCAGCCAGAATTGGTCTCCTAGCTGGTCGGCGTTGAGACCGATGATCAGGCTTTTGCCTGCTAGGGCATTCGCTGGAACCTTGCCGCTGAGGAGGTCGGCAGCCGAATAGTAAGGGATGGTGCTCGGGCGGATGGAGTAGTCGATCCAGAACTGGCGCTTGTCCGTCACCGTCCGGCCCGCGAGGCTCCCCGCAAAAGTCGGCGTCTGGCGACCCGCGACGTCGACGCTGACGAAGTTGTTCCAGACGGCATTGCGATAGTCGTAGAGAGTCGTTGCGCTGGCCAGCCGCGCATTGTCAGCAAACATGGGCAGAGGACGGGTAAGCTCGGTCTTGATCGCCCGGTCGGTTCCAAGGCGCTCTCGATCCGCAAGGACGACCCTGTGTGAGCGCTTCATTGCCTCTGCCAGCGCCCGGTCTTCGGCGGGCAGCGACGGGCTGTCGTAGATGAGGTCGAGATGTATGTTCTTGGCGCCCGCGGCGGTCGCCTTGTCGATCAAGCGAGCTTGGGTCGATCGCGGCCAGGGCCAAGTCCCGACCCGTTGCAGGCTTTGATCATCGATTCCGATCAGTACGACCTGCCCGCTCGCGTCGCTCGGATGCGAGGCATAGCGCACGACCCGCAGACTATCTTCCAGCGGCTGCCCCAGCTGCAGAGCCCAGCAGAGGAGGGCAGCACCGATCGCCCACAGGAGCAGCTTGCGCTGGCCCCGCCGATCGTCGCCGCCCTGTTCCTGTGCCGAGCGCATGGGCGTCCCCTACGCCATCAAAGGTTAGGAAATCGGAAACCCTGCGCGAGTGAATCGATTGAAGGTCCGGTCCGGACCTATCCATTTAGCACTTGGGGACGCAGGCATCGCTGTGCCATGCACTGCCCTAACCCAAGGGGAGGCTCATGGACTTCATTGCCATCCTGTCGATCTTCGTGCTCGCCTGCTTCGTCGGCTATTATGTCGTCTGGTCGGTGACCCCGGCGCTCCACACGCCGCTGATGGCGGTGACCAACGCCATTTCTTCCGTGATCATCGTCGGCGCGCTGATCGCCGCCGCCGCGTCCGGAAGCGCGACCTCGAAGTGGCTCGGCCTGCTCGCCGTGGTGCTTGCCTCGATCAACATCTTCGGCGGCTTCGCGGTGACCAGCCGAATGCTCGCCATGTACAAGAAGAAGGAGCGGCCCGAGTGAGCTTCCCCGCCGTTCCCGACGCCGCCAACGCCCATGCCACCCCCGCCTGGGTGATGCTCGCCTATCTCGTCGCCGGGGTCTGCTTCATCCTCGCGCTTCGCGGCCTGTCGAGTCCCGCCACCAGCCAGCGCGGCAACCGCCTCGGCATGATCGGCATGGCGATCGCGGTGGTGACGACGCTGCTCGTCGCCTTCGGTTTCGGTGAACTGTTCGGGGGCGCCGCGGACGAGACCCGGTTCCTTGCGGTCGATTCCGTCGCCCTTGTCGAGATCCTCGCCGCCATCGGCATCGGCGCGGTCATCGGCATCGTCGGCGCGCGCCGCATCCAGATGACGGCGATGCCGCAATTGGTCGCGGCCTTCCACAGCCTCGTCGGCCTCGCCGCGGTGCTGGTCGGTGCCGCCGCCTTCCTCAACCCGGAGGCTTTCGGGATCGCGACGCGCGTCACCCCGATTGCGACCAACAGCTTCCTCTTCATCAACCCCGTCAGCCGGATCGAGCTCGGGCTCGGCGTCGCAATCGGCGCGATCACTTTCTCGGGCTCGGTCATCGCCTTCCTCAAGCTGAACGGCAACATGGGCGGCGCGCCCATCCTCTTGCCCGGCCGCCACGTCATAAACCTCGGCATCCTCGCCCTCATCCTCGGGCTGGTCGGCTGGTTCACCCAGGACCAGAGTCCGTGGATATTCTGGACCATCCTCGCGCTCTCCTTCGCCATCGGCTTCCTGCTGATCATCCCGATCGGCGGCGCCGACATGCCGGTCGTGGTCTCGATGCTGAACAGCTATTCGGGCTGGGCCGCGGCGGCGATGGGCTTCACGCTCCACAATTCGGCGATGATCATCACCGGGGCGCTGGTCGGAAGCTCGGGCGCGATCCTCAGCTACATCATGTGCCGGGCAATGAACCGCAGTTTCCTTTCCGTCATCGCCGGCGGCTTCGGCGCGACCGCGAGCGCCGGGGCAGGGGAGGTCATCGACCGTCCCTACAAGCGCGGCAGCGCCGAGGACGCCGCCTTCCTGATGAAGCAGGCCGACCAGGTCGTGATCGTGCCCGGCTACGGCATGGCGGTCGCGCAGGCGCAGCACATCCTGCGCGAGATGGCCGACCTCCTCAAGAAGGAAGGGGTGCGCGTCAAATATGCCATTCACCCCGTCGCCGGCCGCATGCCCGGGCACATGAACGTCCTCCTCGCCGAGGCCAACGTCCCCTACGACGAGGTGTTCGAGCTCGAGGACATCAACTCGGAGTTCGCCCAGACCGACGTCGCCTTCGTCATCGGCGCCAACGATGTCACCAACCCCGCCGCCAAGACCGACAAGAGCTCGCCCATCTACGGAATGCCCGTGCTCGACGTCGAGAAGGCGCGCACCGTGCTGTTCATCAAGCGCTCGATGGGCGGTGCGGGCTACGCCGGCGTCGACAACGAGCTCTTCTACCGCGACAACACGATGATGCTGCTCGCCGACGCCAAGAAGATGGTCGAGGAAATCGTCAAGGCGCTGGGGTAGAAACACTGACGCAACGCTTTGTCTCTCCCTCGCCACAGTCCGCCTTTGCCGCGTTAATCTGCCCCCAAATTGCCCTTCACCCGCTTGTCCGCGGCGCGCCGCTGCGCAACAAGAGCGACGTTAACTATTTGGCGCCGCACCCGTAGTGCGGCGGGGTGAGGGGAAGCAAAGGTGCACAAGCTCGGGATCGTCGGCGGGGCGAGCTGGAATTCGACCGCGCTCTATTACGAGCACATCAACCGCGGCGTCGCGCAGCGTCTCGGCGGGCTCCACAGCGCGCGGCTGGTGATCGAAAGCCTCGACTGCGAGGACGATTATGCCGCCTTCCACCGCTGCGGCGACTGGGCCGGGGGCGAGAAGGTCATCCTGGACACGGTCGCCCGGCTGGTCGCGGCGGGAGCGGAGGGGGTGATCCTCACCTCCAACACCATGCACAAGCATTATGACGCGGTCGCCGCCGCAGCGACCGTCCCCGTCCTCCACATCGGCGAGGTTGCCGCGTCGCGCATCGCCGCCGACGGCCGCCGCACCGTCGCCCTGCTCGGCACCCGCGTCACCATGACCGAGCCGCACGTCCGGCAACATTTCGACAGCCGCAACGTCACCCTCGCGCCGATCGAGGAAAGCTGGATCACCGAGGTCGACCGGATTATCTACGAGGAACTCGCCGCCGGCCGCGTTGTCCGTGACAGCCAGCGCAAGTTGAAGACCCTCATCACCGAACTCGGAAAGAAGCGCGTCGAGGCGATCGTGCTCGGCTGCACCGAACTGGTGCTGGCGGTCGACCCGCGCGCCAACGTCCTGCCGGTCTACGACACCACCGCCATCCACGCCCGCGCAGCGGTCGACTGGATGCTCGCCGAAAAGGAAGAGGCGAGGGCCGCCGCCTGAGCCTCGCCGCAGCCCTCCAGGAAGGCAGCGGTCTGAGCCTTACCGCAGCCCTCCTTAAGGAGGGCAGCGCAAGCGCAGCTTGCGCGGGCGGTCCGGATGACCGGACTTCGCCCGCCAAACCCCTCCGGCCGCTTGCGCGGCCACCTCGCCTTGGGGAAGGAGCGGCTTCAGGCCACCTCGATCGCGACGATCTCCACCATGCCCCCGGGCCCCTCGACCTCTTCGCCGACCTCGGCGCCGAGCATCGCCCTGACCAGCGGCGCGGTGAAGCCGACCCGGCCCGCGGCGGGTTCGCTCTCGTCGTGGCCGACGATCTCGACCGTTTTCTCCACCCCATCCCGGGCATAGGTCACCCGGGTCCCCACCGCGACCTCGTCGCCGCTCGGCACCGGCGCCAGCTGCGCGGTAGCCGCCCGCGAGCGCCAGTAGCGCGCGTCGCGAAGCACCTTCTTGCGCTCCTCGTCGGACAATGGCTCGCTCAAGCGCGCCTCGAGCGCCGCCCCCTGCGCCTCGATCAGCTCCAGACCCCGCGCGGTGACGAGATTGGGCCCCGGCGGGATCGGCAGCTCGAACTTTGGCTCGAGATGCTCCTCGTCGCTCTCCCGGCGAAAGGCGACGCTCATGCGATGGGGCGCTTCTGGTTCATGTCCTGGTAGATAGGAACGTCTGCTGTGGGTGGAAAGCGGACGTTCTCCGACGGGTTATCCCTCGATGAGCACCCAACCTCTGAATGCCCAGATCGCATTGGCGATTATTACACCAATAAGCCCACCCCAGAGTGACTCGGAACTTGCAATCTCCTGCCCAATTACAAGGCGGAAAAAGAGCCAAGTCGCGGTCAGTGTGCCGACGCACATGGCCGAACGCTTCAGCACTTCCGTTTTGGAGGGTCGCCGAACAGAACGTTCCACTCTGTGGAAGCCGTCCCACTCGACGCGCGTTTCCGAACTCGAAATCTCGTCGGCCATATCGCGAGCTTACCCTATCGACCAACGCTAGCAACGGGTCGAAAGCGGACACAACCACCCGCGATGCTAGATCGCTGTCCTACTCGGCATTCTTGTGCCATATAGGTTCAATGAGCGCACGTCTGGGTGAAACCATTGCTGCACTGCCTGCCGTGGCAGCCAAGCCACATCCCGTTGCAGGCAAGGCAGCCGCAAGCATCCCGACACCCCCGTACCCTGTGAACTTCGTGAACTTCGAACCGCGCGGGACCCCCGCACCCTGGGAACTTCGAGAACTTCGCACCCTCGAGAGTGCTTCCGAAATCCCACAGTGCGTCCTACATCGCACCCCATGAATCGCACCCCGGCCGACCGTCCGGATCATCCCAGCGCCGCCAGCCGCTTCAACGAGGACGCCGCGACCTTTACCGTGTCGGGGGGTGGGGAGGCGCCCGACCTCGAGGCGGGGGTCGCCGCCATCCGCAATGTCGTCAAGACCTTGCCTGTCCGCCCCGGCGTCTACCGGATGCAGGACAGCCGCGGCGAGGTGCTCTACGTCGGCAAGGCGCGCGCGCTCAAGAACCGGGTGACCAACTATACCCAGGTCGCGCGGCTGTCGAAGCGGCTCCAGCGGATGGTCGCGCAGACCCGCTCGATGACCATCGTCACGACCCATACCGAGGCCGAGGCGCTGCTTCTCGAAGCGCAGCTGATCAAGCGCTTCCGCCCGCCCTACAACGTGCTGCTACGCGACGACAAAAGCTTCCCCTTCATCCTGCTTCGCGAGGACCATGCCTTTCCCCGCGTCCAGAAGCATCGCGGCGCCAGGCGCGCCAAGGGGCAGTATTTCGGGCCCTTCGCAAGCGCGGGCTCGGTCACC
Organism: Sphingomonas swuensis; assembly: GCF_039538045.1. NCBI lineage: Bacteria > Pseudomonadati > Pseudomonadota > Alphaproteobacteria > Sphingomonadales > Sphingomonadaceae > Sphingomonas > Sphingomonas swuensis. The sequence goes on from NZ_BAABBQ010000001.1 coordinate 1,418,494, forward strand.
CGGACGCTGAACGCGCTGCAGAAATTGTTCCTGCTCCGCTCCTGCTCGGACGGCTTCTTCAACAACCGCTCGCGGCCCTGCCTGCTTTACCAGATCCGCCGCTGCTCGGGCCCCTGCGTCGGGCGGATCGAGCCCGACGCCTATGCCGAGCTGGTCGAGGACGCGAAGAACTTCCTCGCCGGCAAGTCGACCGGGGTCCAGGCCCGCCTGTCGAAGCAGATGGCCGAAGCCGCGGAGAAGATGGATTTCGAGCTTGCCGCCATCTACCGCGACCGGCTCCGCGCGCTGACCTACATCCAGGGTTCGCAGACCGTCCATGCCGAGGGGCTGGGCGACGCCGACATCTTCGCGCTCGCCGCCAAGGGTGGATCGATGTGCATCCAGGCCTTCTTCATCCGCGGCGGGCAGAATTGGGGGCATCGCGCCTTCTTCCCGAGCCACACCGCCGACATTCCCGAGGCGGAGGTGCTCTCCTCCTTCCTGATCCAGTTCTACGAGGACATGCCGCCGCCCCGGCGGATCCTCGTCGACCGCGATCCGGCCGAGGCCGAACTGGTCGCCGAGGCCTTGTGCGAGAAGGCCGGGCGCAAGGTGCTGATCGAGCGGCCCCAGCGCGGCGACCGCCGCAAGCTCGTCGACCAGGCCAGCCGCAACGCGGTCGAGGCGCTCGACCGCCGCCACGCCGAAAGCACGACCCAGACCAAGCTGCTGCGCGAGCTCGCCGACACGTTCGAACTTCCCGACGCGCCCAAGCGGATCGAGGTCTATGACAACAGCCACATCATGGGCACCGCCGCGACCGGGGCGATGATCGTCGCCGGGCCGCAGGGCTTCGTGAAGAACAGTTATCGCAAGTTCAACATCAAGAAGGCGGCGACCGACGACGACTTCGGGATGATGAAGGAAGTGCTCGAGCGGCGCTTCCAGCGTTTGGAGAAGGACGATCCCGACCGCAGCAGCGGCGAATGGCCCGACCTCATCCTGATCGACGGCGGCCGCGGACAGTTGAACGCGGTGCTCGAGATCATGGAAGATGCCGGGGTCCACGACGTGCCCGTGGTCGGCGTCGCCAAGGGCCCGCACCACGGCCGCGAGGGCAGGGAGGTGTTCCACCTTCCCAACGGGCGGGAGCTGACCTTCCCCGTCAACGCGCCCTTGCTCTTCTACCTCCAGCGCCTGCGCGACGAGGCGCACCGCTTCGCCATCGGCACCCACCGCGCCAAGAGGGCGAAGAACCTCACCACCTCGACGCTCGACGAAGTCCCCGGCATCGGCCCGACGAGGAAGCGCGCGCTGCTGATGCACTTCGGAACCGCCCGCGCGGTCAAGGGCGCCGCGCTCGAGGATCTCGAGAAAGCCCCCGGGATCAGCAAGGCCACCGCCCGGCAGCTCTATGACTATTTCCACCCGGGTGGGTGACTCCCCGAACCTCCCCGTTGCGCAGCGATGGGGAGGGGGACCGCTCGGCAAAGCCGAGGGGTGGAGGGGCCACTCGCACCTTCGCAGGCCCCTCCGTCAGCGCTGTGCGCTGCCACCTCCCCATCGCTGCGCGACGGGTAGGTTCTGATGCGCCTGACCACTCCCGCCATCATCCTCTCGCTCCGTGCCCATGGCGAGCATGGCGCGATCGTGCGGATGCTGACCCCCGCCGAGGGCCTCGTTGCCGCCTACATCCGCGGCGCGCGCGGGCGGCGGATGCGCCCGGTGCTGATCGCCGGCAATGCGGTCGAGGCGCGGCTCTCGGCACGGACCGACGCCCAGCTTCCCCAGGCCGAGGTCGAGCTGACCCGAAGCCGCGCGCCGCTGCTGACCGAGCCGCTCCCCGCCGCCGGGATCGCCTGGTCGACCGCGCTCGCCGCGCAGGTCCTGCCCGAACGCCAACCCTACCCGGCACTCTACGACGGGCTCGACGGGCTGCTCGAGGCGATCGCCGCCGCGCCCTCGGCGAGCGGGTGGGGGCCGGCGCTGCTCGCCTTCGAACTGCTGCTGCTCGCCGAACTCGGCTTCGGACTGGAGCCCGAGCAGGTCGCGCGCGCCGCCGCCGACTGGCTCCCTGGCCTGCAGCTGACCGGTCGCCGGCTCCGCCGCGATCTCCTCAGTCGGCCCGGCGATCCGGCGTGGGACTCGCGCGAACGGCTGATGGGGAGGTTGCGCCGCTCTCAGGGGCTGGTAGCGTGACCCGATGACCAGCAGCGCACTCGCGACGCTCTTCCCGCATGAGGCGATCACCGGCGACATCGTCGTCCGGGTGGCGGTCAGCTATCTTGCCGAACAGTCGGCGCCGGCCAGCGGGCGCTGGTTCTGGTCCTATCACATCCGGCTCGAGAACCGCGGCACGCAGAGCGTCCAGCTGCTTTCGCGCGCCTGGACCATTACCGACGGGCGCGGCGCGGTCCACGAGGTTCGCGGCGAGGGGGTCGTCGGCGAGATGCCGCTGATCGCGCCCGGCGCCTCCTACGACTATGTCAGCGGCTGCCCGCTTCCGACCCCGACCGGCAAGATGACTGGAAGCTACCGGATGGTCGACGAGGACGGACGCAATTTCGACATCGCCATCCCGACCTTCCCCCTCGTCGGACCCGTCTGACAAAGGTCCGTTTCGGACCCTGAGGCGACCGGGCATTAAGCCTGATCCGGCAGTCTCCGGATATGTCCGATCCCAAGCTCACCGACGAGGCCGGCCGCCTCCTCGCTCTCCACCGCTACTGCGCGCTGGACAGCGTCCACGAGCCCAATTTCGACACCATCACCGGCATCGTCAAAGACCTACTCGGGGTCCCCATCTGTGCCGTCTCCCTGATCGACGAGGAACAGCAGCGCTTCAAGTCGATCCAGGGCCTCGACAGCAAGGGCACGCCGCGCGAGGTCGCCTTCCGCCACCAGACCATCAAGTCGCGCGAGCCAATGATCATCGAGGATGCGACCATGGATGCACGCTTCGTCAAGAACCCGCTGGTCACCGGCGAGCCCAATATCCGAGCCTACGCCGGGGCACCGCTGACCACGCCCGACGGCTACAATATCGGGGCGCTGTGCGCGATCCACCGGCGGCGTCATGACTTCACGCCCGGCGACATCGAGCGGCTCCAGCGCTTCGCCAAGGTGGTCGTCGACCAGATGGAGCTGAAGACGCTCGCCCACCGCGACTTCCTGACCGGCGCTTTGACCCGCCGCGCCTTTTCCGACGCGGTGACCAGCGGCCTTGCCCGGCTCGGCTCGGAGAAGCGCTCGGCGACCATCGCGGTACTCGACGTCGACCATTTCAAGAAGGTCAACGACGATCACGGCCATGCCACCGGCGACCTGGTGCTCAAGGCCATCTCGCAGGTGGTTCGCGGGCAGCTTCGCTCGACCGACCTGTTCGGTCGACTCGGCGGCGAGGAGTTCGGGATCTTCTTCTACGCGACCACCCGCAACGAGGCGGTCGAGGGGGCGGAGCGGATCCGCCGGGCGATCGAGGCGATGGAGGCGCCCGACTGTCCGAAGGTGACGGTCAGCATCGGTCTAGCCGCGATGGAGCATGACGAGGAGTTCGACCATGCGCTCGCCCATGCGGATACCGCGCTCTATGCGGCCAAGCGTGAAGGGCGGAACCGCTGCGTCGCCGCCGAGATCCCGCCCTTCTCGGCCGCTGCCTGAGCGGTTGAGGCTTGCCGGAGCAAGGCGAAGGGTGCACCCCCCCTCGTCATGCAGCTGTTCACCATCGGCTATGAGGCGGTCACGCAGGGCGACTTCCTCGCCGAGCTAAAGCGCGCCGGGGTCGCACGGGTGATCGACGTCCGCGCGCTGCCGCTGTCGCGCCGCCCGGGCTTCTCCAAGACCCCGCTCAAAAATGCGCTGGCGGAGGAGGGGATCGGCTACGTCCACCTGCGCGCGCTGGGCACTCCGCCGGCGGGGAGGGAGGCCGCGCGCAAGGGCCGCACTGCCGAAATGGAAGCGATCTACGCCGGACAGCTCGCGCTTCCCGAGGCTTTAGCGGCGGCCGCCGAACTCAGGTCACTGGTCGCGGAAGGGCCCTCGGCCTTGCTCTGCTTCGAGCGCGAGCCCGCGGGCTGCCACCGCAGCATGCTGATCCGCGAGGTCCTGCCGGAAGCGAAGGTCACGCACCTGTTCGCCTGAGGCCGCCGACACGAGCGGTCGTGGCGCGAGGGGTGCCCCGGCGGTCGGCCGGGGCACGATAGCTCAGACGTCGGCGGGCTCCTCGGCCTTGGTTTCGGACACGATCAGCGCCTCGATGTCGGGGATCGGACGCCCGCTCATCTCCTTGTTGATGGTGCACACGACGCGCTTCTCGACTTCCTTGTGGAGCGCCTTGCGAAGCACGCCGAGGGCCTTGGGCGGAGCGATGATGCAAAGGTGTTCGAAGTTGCCCTTGAGCGCGCGCATGCGCAGCTTCTCGGCCGCCTCCTTGACCCAATTGTCCTCGTCCTGCTGCTTGAAGTCCGTCTCTTCCATCGACGATCGCGCCGAGCCGACGCTGTTCGCCGAGGAGCCCGGCGCGTCCGTCTTGAGATCTCCGTCATGGTGAGCGTCGTTGCGCTCTTCATGCGCCTCGGTACGCAGGTCGATCTGGTTCGCGTCGCCCTCGTTACGGAAGAACAGCATCTTGCGGCCGTCGACCACCAGCACCAGCGCGCGATTGGGAATTGGCATTCTTCACTCCTCCATGTGTCAGGAGGAGAACGGGCGGGGCGGGGGAGGGTTGCGCCCCCCGCCGCCACCTTATTCCTCGCTGACGCCCGGATCGACCGGCTTGTCGAGCTCCTGCTCGGCGGTGTTGGCGCCATCGTCGATCGCGACTTCGCCGTCATTCAGTGCCTCGACCTCGACCTCGTCCTCCTCGTCGATCTTGGCGACCGAGACGACGTGCTCGCTCTTGTCGACGCGGAAGATCATCACGCCCTGCGTGTTGCGCCCGGCGATGCGGATCGAACCGACCGTCGTTCGGATCATCTTGCCCTGGTCGGTCGCAAGCATGATCTGCTCGCCCGGCTTGACCGGGAAGCTCGCCACCACGCCACCGTTGCGCTCGGACGTGTCGATGTTGGTGATGCCTTGGCCGCCGCGGTTGGTGCGGCGATACTCGTAGGCGCTGGTGCGCTTGCCGAAGCCATTCTCGGTGACCGTGAGGATGAACTGCTCGGCTTCGGCCATGTAGGCGTAGCGGTCTTCCTCGAGCCCGTCCGCGCCGACATTGTCGCGCCACTTCGGGCTGCGCAGATAGGCCTCGCGCTCTTCCTGGGTCGTGCCCGCGCGGCGCAGGATCGACATCGAGATGACCTCGTCCTGCCCGAGCAACCGGACCCCGCGGACACCGGTCGAGGAGCGCGACTGAAACTCGCGGATCGCGGTCGACATGAAGCGGATCGCCTTGCCGTTGCGGGTCGCGAGCAGGACATCGTCCTCCTCGCTGCACAGCGCCACGCCGACCAGCCGGTCGGTCGCATCCTCTTCCTCACCCTCGTCGGGGAGGCCGAACTTCATCGCGATCTTGCCCGCGGTCGGGATGTTCTTGAACGCGTCCATGCTGTTGCGGCGGACCGCGCCGTGGGCGGTGGCGAACATCAGGTGGAGCGCGTTCCAGCTCTCCTCGTCCTCGGGGAGGGGGAGCACGGTGGTGATCACTTCGCCCGCCTGCAACGGGAGGAGGTTGACCATCGGCCGACCCTTGGCGGTCGGTCCGCCCTCGGGCAGCCGCCAGACCTTCATCCGGTAGACGCGGCCGAGGTTGGAGAAGAACAGCACCGGATTGTGGGTCGAGGTCACGAACAGGTTGGTGACCGCATCCTCGTCCTTGGTGGCGATGCCCGAGCGACCCTTGCCGCCGCGCTTCTGCTCGCGGAAGACCGACAGCGCGGTGCGCTTGATGTAGCCGGTCATGGTCACGGTCACGACCATGTCCTCGCGCTCAATCAGATCCTCGTCGTCGATACCGTCGAAGGCGGCGGCGAGCTCGGTCCTGCGCGGGGTCGAGAATTGCGCATCGACCTCGTCCAGCTCCTCGCGCATCACCTCGTAGAGGCGGGCGCGGTCGCCGAGGATGTGGAGCAGTTCGGCAATCGTCTTGGCGAGGCCCTCGAGCTCGTTGCCGATCTCGTCGCGGCCGAGCGCGGTGAGGCGGTGCAGGCGAAGATCGAGGATCGCCTTCACCTGAACTTCGCTGAGCCGATAGGTCTCTCCCGCGGCCTGCGGCTCAATCGCCTCGACCAGCTGGATGTAGGGGCGGATCTCGTCACCCGGCCAGTCGCGGGCGAGCAGCGCCTCGCGCGCTTCGGACGGCGAGGCGGAGCCGCGGATGATGCGCACGACCTCGTCGAGGTTGGTGACCGCGACGACGAGGCCAAGCAGGATGTGGGCGCGTTCACGTGCCTTGTTCAGCTCGAACTTGGTGCGGCGGGTGATGACCTCTTCGCGGAACTTGACGAAGCTCTCGATGATGTCGCGCAGCGCCAGCGTCTCGGGGCGACCGCTGCGGATCGCCAGCATGTTCGCCGGAAAGGAGCCCTGCGCCGGCGTGTGCCGCCAGAGCTGGTTCAGCACCACCTCGGGAGTCGCATCGCGCTTGAGTTCGATGACGATGCGGACGCCTTCGCGATTGGACTCGTCGCGAATGTCGCTGACGCCCTCGATCCGCTTGTCCTTGGCCGCTTCGGCGATCTTCTCGACCAGCGCGTTCTTGCCCTGCTGGTAGGGGATTTCGGTGAGCACGATCGACTTGCGGTCGCCGCGCCCTTCCTCGACCTTGTAGCGGCTGCGCACCACGATCGAGCCGCGGCCGTTGGTATAGGCCGAACGGATGCCGGCGGTGCCGAGGATGATGGCGCCGGTCGGGAAGTCCGGCCCCTTCACATGCTCCATCAGCTGTTCGGACGTCACCGCCGGATCGTCGATGTAGGCACGGCAGGCGGCGATGACCTCGCCGAGGTTGTGCGGCGGGATGTTGGTCGCCATGCCGACCGCGATTCCGCCCGCGCCATTGACCAGCAGATTCGGGAAGCGTGCCGGGAGCACCTGCGGCTCGCGCTCGGACGCATCGTAGTTCGGCTGGAAGTTGACCGTGTCCTTGTCGAGGTCGTCGAGCAGGTAGCCCGCCACCTTCGCCAGCCGCGCCTCGGTGTAACGCATGGCGGCGGGCGGATCGGGATCCATCGAGCCGAAGTTGCCCTGACCGTCGATCAGCGGCACCCGCATCGACCAGTCCTGGGTCATCCGGGCGAGGGCGTCGTAGATCGCGGTGTCGCCGTGCGGGTGATACTTACCGATCACGTCACCGACGATGCGGGCGGACTTGCGGTAGGGCCGATTGTAGACGAACCCGTTCTCGCTCGCCGAGAAGAGGATCCTGCGGTGCACCGGCTTCAATCCGTCGCGCACGTCGGGCAGCGCGCGGCTGACGATGACGCTCATCGCATAGTCGAGGTAGGAGGTCTTCATCTCCTCGACGATGGAGATGGGAGCGATGACGTCGGTTGGAGGCGGCGGCGCCGGGGCTTCAGTGGCCAATTTCTGTCCTGCTTATCTTTGTCATGGAGGCGGCGGACCGCCTGCATAGCCGACTAGCAGCGCGCGCGTGTACGCGCGAGGGGTTTGTGCAGTTGCCGCTGGTCCGCCGCCGCTCGCTCAGCCCTTCACGAACAGCGGCTTTGCCGCGGTGCTCCCGTCCGCATCATAACGCCAGCCATCGCAATCGAAGGCCGGGAGCGCCTCGGCATCCGCGATCCGCTCCTCGCACAGCCAGCGCGCGAGGCTGCCGCGGGCGACCTTGGCGGTGAAGCTCTGGAATTGCAGCCCCTTGGCGGTGCGGACCCGGAAGTCAGGGCTTACGAGGCGAATGCCCTTCTTCGGCAGGAAGGGCTGCACGACCGCGAAATATTCGTTGCTGGCGAGGTTCATCAGCAGACCCGAGCCATCCTCTTTGAGGTCGCCGAGCACGGCCCTGGCGACCTTGCGGCCCCAATGCTCGACGAGCTTGCCGCCACTCGGGCTCCAGCTGGTGCCCATCTCGAGGCGGTAGGGGCGGATCCCGTCGAGCGGCCGCAGCGCCCCGTAGAGGCCGGAGAGGATTCGCAAGTGATCTTGCGCGAAGGCGAGGGTTTCCTGGTCCGCGCTGCCAGCATCGAAGCCGCGGTAGACGTCGCCGGCGAAGGCGCGGATCGCAGGCCGCGGCTCGGCCTTGCGGAAGGTCCGGAAGCGGGTCGCGTTGAGGTCGCCGAGTTTCTCGGAAATGTGCATCAGCGAGGACAGTTCTTCCGCACCGAGCTTGGCGGCAGCGCGGGCGATGCTCGCCGCCTCGCGGGCGAAGCGCGGCTCGGTCGGCACTTCCTCGACAGGTGTGTCGAAATCGAGGGTCTTGGCGGGGGACAGCAGGATGATCACGGCGGTGCGGCTAGCAGGGCCGTCCGCTCTTCGTCCATACCGACCTCTAACCTGTTGTAATCGCGCGGTTCAAACGGCGTTCACGAGCAATCGCCTTAGCGCTGGCGGGTCATCCCCGGACGGTCTAAAGGGCCGTTCACACTACCGACGGAGAGAGAATTGATGTCGACCAAGGCTGCGCTGCTTGCTGCCCTCCTGTTCACTGCCGCCGTTCCTGCTCCTGCACTGGCGGCGCAGGCCGCTCCGGCTGCGGCTCCGGCTGCAGCTCCGTCCAAGGAAGCGCGCCCGGCGCTCGCCGCGCTTCAGAAGGCCGCCAACGAGAACCGCGTGGCCGAGCTGCCGGCCCTGTCGCAGGCTGCGCTTGCGGTCGCGAAGACCCCGATCGACCGCTATTTCGCCTACCAGCTCCAGCTGAAGCCGCTGGCGGCCGCCAACAATGACGCGGCGCTGCTCGCCGCGCTCGAGGGCACGATCGCCACTGGCGTCCCCAAGGGACCCGAGCTCGCCAACTACAATCTCGTCGCCGCGCGACTCTACTTCAACAAGGGCTCGGCCGACACCGCCGCGACCGCCAAGGCCGCGGCCGCGGTCGAACAGGTCGTCGCGTCCGATCCGAACAACGTCGAGGGCCTGTACATCCTCGGCCTCGTCCGCAACCGGCAGAAGCGCCCGGCCGAGGCGGTCACCGCGCTCCAGAAGTCGATCCAGCTGAGCCAGGCCAGCGGCAAGCCCGCCGACCCGCAGATCTTCGAGCAGGCGCTGTCGATCGCCTACAACAACCGCCTGCCGGTGGCGCGCGAGCTGGCGTTCACCCAACTCAAGACCGCGCCGACTCCGAAGAACTGGCGGACCGCTCTCAAGATCTACGAGCAGACCAGCAACCTCAATGCCGCCGACAAGATCGACCTCTTCCGCCTGCAGCGGCTGACCAACAGCTTCGAGGGTGAGGGGGACTATTTCCCCTATGTCGACGCGCTGCTGACCCGCGGCCTTCCGGGCGAGGCGAAGGCGGTGCTCGACGAGGCCTTCGCGGCCAACAAGATCGACCGCAACAAGGCGACCTGGAAGGAGATGGCGAGCTCGGCCGGCGGCCGTATCGCCGGCGACCGCGCGAGCCTCGCGTCGGGTGAGAAGACCGCGCTTGCCGCGTCGACCGCGCGTCCGGCGCTCAACACCGGCGACGCCTTCCTCAGCTACGGCGACTATGCCAAGGCCGCGACGCTCTACCGCGCCGCGCTCGGCAAGGGCGGCGCCGACGCCGACCTCGCCAACCTGCGCCTCGGCATCGCGCTGACGCGCTCGGGCGACACGGCCGGCGCGACCGCCGCCTTCAATGCGGTCAAGGGCAACCGCGCCAGCCTGGCGCAGATGTGGCTGCTCTACCTCCAGACCAAGGCCTGATCTCTGATTGGACTGACAGAAGGGCGTCGGCATCGTGCCGGCGCCCTTTTCGTTGGTTAACCGAACGGTAGGGGCTCGCCGCTACATCCCGCTCGAACAGTGCTTTCGAGTGGGGATGCGAATGGCGACGGCAGGTATCGAGCAGGTCACGGAAGATGCGATCCGCACCGTGGCGCGAAGCTGTGGTTCGCTGTCGATCGAATGTTCCGACGTCGCCGGCTACGTCACCGACGTGTCGCAGCGTATCGGGGTTCACCTCAAGACCCTCGATACGCTCGAGGAAGTGACCACCCGGCTGCTGGCGGACCAGGCGCGCGTGTCGGATTCGACCGACGAGGCGCGGCTGCTTTCGGAGCAGGCCAAGGCCAAGCTCGATGCGGGGCGCGAGGCGATCGAGGACACCATCGCCGGCTTCAAGGGGCTGACCGAACTGGTCGTCCAGCTTGGCGAGCGGATGGCGACCTTCGCGACCGCGATGAACCAGGTGCAGAGCGTCTCCTCGACCATCGAGGCGATCGCCCGCAAGACCAACATGCTGGCCCTGAACGCCACGATCGAAGCCGCCCGTGCCGGTGACGCCGGGCGGAGCTTCGCGGTGGTCGCGGCCGAGGTGAAGAAGCTCGCGCACGACACCCGTGCGGCGACCAGCCAGATTGGCCTCACGATCAGCGAACTGACCCGCGAGGCGGGCGCGGTCACGACCGAGATCAAGACAGGCGTCGACCGCAGCCGGGCCGCGCAGCGCGGCTTCGGGCAGATTCACGAGACCGTCCGCGAAGTCAGCGAGATCGTCGGCATGGTCGACCGCCAGACCGAGGGCATCGCGCATTCGACCAACCTCATCCAGTCCAGCGTCGACCGGGTGAAGGCCAGCCTGACCGACTTCGCCGAGGACGCCCGCGAGAATGGCGGCGCGCTGATCGAGGCCGAGAAGCGGTTGCGCAGCCTCGAGATGCTGTCGGCGACGATGCTCGACACGCTCGCCAACTCGGGCGCGGAGATCGACGATACGCCGATGATCATCCTCGCCCAGGACGCGATGCGCGCCATTGCCGAGGCAACCGAGAAGGGCGTGACCCGCGGCGAGATCGGCATGGATGACGTGATGGACCGGCAATATGTGCCGATCCCCGGCCGCAACCCGGTCCAGTACGACAATCGCTTCTGTGCCTTCGCCGACGAGCACATCCGGCCGATCCTAGACCGCTTCAAGCTCAAGGATTCGCGGATCATCGGCTCGGCCATCACCAACGTCGACGGCTTCCTTCCGACGCACCTGTCCGAGCGCTGCCAGGCGCCGGGCCCGGACCCGGTGTGGAACGATGCCCACTGCCGCAACCGCCGGATCTTCATGGACGAACAGACCCGCGCCGCAATCGAGAGCGACAAGCCGGCGATGCTGATGACCTACCGCATGGAGCTCGGCGACAAGACCTATGCGGTGAAAAACGTCTTCGTGCCGCTGTTCGTTAACGGCCGCCGCTGGGGCAATTTCGAGCTCGCCTACCGCGAGGAGTGACTTTGGCTCCTCCGCTTCGCGTAGCGATGGGGAGGGGGACCGCTGCCGAAGGCAGTCATGGAGGGGCCAAGCTAGTTCGTGGGGAAGGCCCCTCCGTCATCGCTCCGCGCTGCCACCTCCCCGCCACTTCGCGGCAGGGAGGAACTTCAGCCCTTGCGCCGGGCCATGAACGCCAGGCGCTCGAACAGCATGACGTCCTGCTCGTTCTTGAGCAGCGCGCCGTGGAGCGGCGGGATGGCCTTGGTCGGATCGCGGTTTTGGAGGACGTCGAGCGGCATGTCCTCGTGGAGGATCAGCTTCAGCCAGTCGAGCAGCTCGCTGGTGCTCGGCTTCTTCTTCAGCCCCGGGACGTCGCGGACGTCGTAGAAGAGGTCGAGCGCGCGGCCGACGAGGATCTTCTGGATGCCGGGGAAATGGACCTCTACGATCCGCTCCATCGTCGCCCGGTCGGGGAAGCTGATGTAGTGGAAGAAGCAGCGGCGCAGGAAGGCGTCGGGCAGCTCCTTCTCGTTGTTCGAGGTGATCACCACCACCGGCCGCTCGGCGGCCTTCACCGTCTCGCCTGTCTCGTAGACATGGAACTCCATCCGATCGAGCTCCTGAAGGAGGTCGTTCGGGAACTCGATGTCGGCCTTGTCGATCTCGTCGATCAGCAGCACCGGAAGGACAGGGGAGGTGAACGCCTCCCACAGCTTGCCCTTGCGGATGTAGTTGGAAATTTCGTGGACGCGCGGGTCGCCGAGCTGGCCGTCGCGAAGACGGGCGACCGCGTCATATTCGTAGAGGCCCTGGACCGCGCGGGTGGTCGACTTGACGTGCCACTCGATCAGCGGCGCATCGAGTGCCCTGGCGATCTCGTGCGCGAGGACGGTCTTGCCGGTGCCCGGCTCGCCCTTGACGAGCAAGGGCCGGCGCAGAGTCACGGCGGCATTGACCGCGACCTTCAGGTCGTCGGTCGCGACATAGTCGTTGGTTCCCTGGAAGCGCATGGCCGATCCCTATGGGGAGGGTCGGCCAGGCGCAAGCCGCCGCTTATTGCGGGCGGTCGCCAAAGGGCGAGGAGTCGCGCTCCTCGCGCTCGGCCCGGCCGAGGATATCGTTGCGGTCGTTGGCCTGCTGGGTAAGCAGGTCGGCCCACTGCGCGCGGGTCAGGCAGACGCGCTTGCCGAGGCGCGAGCCCACGCCCTCGTCGCGGCGACAGATGCGCTTCTCGGCCTCGCCGGTCGCCTTGCTAGTCTGCGGCGCGGCCGGAGCGGCGCTCTGCGCCTGCACGGAGGCGGGAACGGCCATCAGCAGGCCGAGAAGAAGCGGGGCAACGCGCATGAACTTAATCTCCGTTATCGACGGGGCGGAGCATTCTCCATCGGCGCGCCGCACGCAACCCGCTTTCGACCAGCGGAGCGAGGCTTAATACTCCTCGCGCGCTTCGCTTCGAGCCTCGAGCAGGTCGAACAGAGAACGGTGCTGGAGGAGCAACTGCTCCGCACCGAATCGGATCGCCCGCTCGGCCGCCACACCGTCGGCGGCAAGGGTCAGCACCGCAGTGATCGAGTCGGCGTCGGGGAGCGCGCAGGCCGGGACCTCGATCCCGACGCGAGCCGCTGCCCGGTCGAACAGCCGGCGCAGATTTTGCCAGTCCGCGACCAGCGCCGTCGCGGCGCCGAGCGCGCAGCCGTGACGCTCGGAGCGGGCGAGGGTCTCGAGCGCGTGGCGCTGGGCGAGCAGCGCCGCCTCGGTCTCGGCGGCCCCGGGGGTCGAGGGGATGGGTCCCGAGGCCGAGGTCAGGCGGACGAGATAGAGCCGCTCGCGTTCGAAGGCATTGGCGGCAAGCTCGAGCCAGTCGCGGACCGGCCCCGCCGCCGCAGCGTGGAGGGCGACATCGACGACGCTCGGCTGGCGACCATAGACGGCGCAGGCAAGGTGGACGAAATCGTCGAGGTCGCGGGCACGGTAGGGGGCGAGCGGCCCCGAAAGGTCGACCGCATGCGCGTGGGACAGGACGCCGGCAGCGTCCATCCGGGCATCATGGGCAAGCGCGGCCACGTTCGGCCGTGCGGCGACGATTTCGGCTTCCGCCGCGCCCCGCTGCCGTACCACTCCCGATTGCGCCATTATTGCTCCTTTCCCCGCGAATGTCAGGGTTCGTCGGGGTTCCTAGTGCTGGAAGCTATACCAAGGGGCGTAAAGACAGGGTTAGCGCCGCCTTAAGCTTGTGTTGCGGCATGCTGCGGCGGCGTCCACAAGGGGTTGTTCATCAAGCAGAAAGCCTCTCAAAAGTAGCTCAATCATGCCCCAAGTCGCTGATAGGGCCCAAGTTTTGTCGGCTTGCGGGCGCTCCGAGGGGAAGAGTTCATGAGAAAAGCCGTCAAGCTGGCGACGATCGGACTGGCGGCGGCTTCGCTTTCCGCCTGCGTCCAGACGCGCCAGGTCGCCGACCTCCAGTTCACCCCGCCGCAGGGCGAGTACAAGCTGCTCGTGATGCGCCCCGACGTGACCGTCGGCTCGGTCAAGGCCGGCGGTCTGACCGAGCCTCGTGCCGACTGGACCGAAGCCGCCCGAGCGAACATCCTCGCCGCGCTCCGTGCGCAGCAGGCAGGGCGGGGCGGGCAGACCCTCATCATGAACCGGCGGGACTCGCTTCCGGGGATCAGCGCCGACACAGTCGCCGAGCTCGAGCGGCTGCACAATGCGGTCGGAAGCTCGATCGCGCTGCACAAGTTCGCCGGCGCGGAGCTTCCGACCAAGCGCGGCAAGGGGCTCGACTACACGCTCGGCGAGGACGCGGTGAAGCTCGGCCGCGCGACCGGCTACGACTATGCGCTGTTCCTGCATGCCGAGGACAGCTTCGCCGACAGCGGGCGCGTGGCGATGCAGGTGCTCGGAATCGCCGGTTGTTTCGTCGGCTTCTGCGCGCCCAACATCGGTGGCGGCGGGCAGAGCGCCTACGCCAGTCTGGTCGACCTCCGCACCGGCGAGGTGGTCTGGTTCAACGTCCTCCAGGCGGGCACCCAGGTCGCCGGGATCAAGATGGGCGACCTCCGCAAGCCCGAGGGGGCGACCCAGATGGTCGACCGACTGCTCGGCCGGATGAAGCCGGGACGCGACGTCCGCCGCGCCCAGGCCGCGGCGGAGCGCGCCAAGTGAGCCTCGACTTCTCGCGCCGAGCGATGCTCGCGGGCGGCGCCGCGGCGCTGGTCGCCGGGCCGGCCTCGGCCAGGATCAGTCCCGCCAGCCTCAAGCCGCTCATCGGTCCCGGTTATCGCCCGGTCGACACCGACGAGAAGGGTCTGTGGCAGCAGATGGAGCGGGTCGAGGAGGAAGTCGCGGGATCGAACCTGCTGATCCGCGATCCGGCGCTCAATCGTTATCTTCAGGGGCTGATCGGCAAGGTCGGCGGCCCCGCGGCCAAGGACATGCGCATCTATCTCGCGCGCGTGCCTGAGTTCAACGCGATGATGTTCCCGACCGGCTTCACGGTCTTCTTCTCGGGACTCCTGCTGCGGATGCGCGACGAGGCGCAGCTCGCCGGGGTCATCGCCCACGAGAGCAGCCACTTCCTCCTCCGCCACCAGATCCGCTCGTGGCGCGACACCAAGCGCAAGAGCAACATCCTGACCGCGCTGTCGATGGCGGCGGGGATCGCCGGCGGCGCGACCGGAACCTACACCGGCGATCTCGTCCGGCTGGCCGAGCTCGGCACCATCCTGACGCTGTTTCGCTACAGCCGCCAGCTCGAGGCCGAGGCCGACGCGATGGGGGTCAAGCTCATCGCCGAGGCGGGTTATGCGCCGCTGTCGATGTCGGAGACCTGGGACCAGCTCATCACCGAACTCGAATGGTCGGCCAAGGAGCGGCGCAAGCGGGTCGATCGCGGCTACAGCCTTTTCGCGACCCATCCCGCGCCGCGCGCCCGTCTCGACGACCTGCGCATCTCGGCGCGCGAACTGACGGTCGCCGGGCGCAGCTATGACCGCGGGCGCGAGCGCTACCTCCAGGCACTGCAGCCGATCCGCCAGACTTTGTTCGACGATCAGGTCAAGCTCAACGATCCGGGCGCCAGCCAGTATATCGTCGAGACCCTCGCCAAGGACGGCTGGAACGGGACCCTGCTGTTCTACCGGGGCGAAGTGCACCGGCTGCGCAACGGGGTCGCCTACCAGCAGGCGGCGGCACAGAGCTATGCGCAGGCGGTCACCTATCCCGATGCACCGGCCGACGCGTGGCGCTGGCACGGGGTCATGCTGATGAAGCAGGGACGCGCCAGTGAAGGCCGCACCGCGCTCCAGCGCTATCTCGCAATGGCGCCCAACGCCCCCGACGCCCCGTTCGTGCGCCAGATGATCCAGAGCTAGGACCGACCTCATGATGCGACGCACCCTGCTTGCCGCCGCTGCCGCGCTGTCTCTCTCCGCCTGCTCCGGGGTCGGCGGCGGGAGCGGCTTTGGAAGCCCCTACAATCTCGTCCGGGCCGGGCAGGTGATCAACGTCGGCAACGGCGCGATGAGCGTCACGAGTCCACGCGAGTGGAACCGGGTCGAGCGGAGTGTCTTCAACGACGTCCGCTGGGTCGAGGACTGGACGCTCAACGGGCCCTATCTCGATTCGATCAGCTTCATCGCCGGGCTTCCCAACGACAAGAGGCTGATCCGGCAGGAGTATAAGGCCGACCGGCAGGTGCCGAAGTTCCGCTCGGACATGACCGCGCCCGAGATCGCGGCGTTGCTGGAGACGCTCTACCGGGTCGAGGGCGGCTCGGTCGACTTCAAGACGCTTGCGCTGGCCCCGCGCCCGTTCCTCGGAAGTCCTGGCTTCCAGTACGACTATGAGCATCTCGACGGGGACGAGGTGTGGCGCCGCGGCCGGGCGGTGGGCGCGGTGATCGACGGCAAGCTCTACCTGATGATGGTTGACGGGGCCCGAGCGCATTACTTCGGCCGCGCGCTGCCTGACTTCGAGGCGATGGTCGCGAGCGGGCGCCGCCGCCGCTAGACGCAACATTGTCACCTCGCCGGACATTGAGCCGGCGATGACCCAGCAGATCAACATGCCGAATGTCGACACCTCGACGGCGATGGAGACCATCGACGCCGCGGTCGCCGACGCGCTCGTGCCTTTTGCCGAGAATGGTGTGATCGAGGCGCTCGGCGCGGTCAGCGACCTTTCGGACCAGGAGCCGATCTACGCCGCCGCGGCGGCGACGCTGGCGACGGCCGTGCTGCTGCGCGACGGGCGGACGTGGCGGGCGGGAACGCGCATGCTCGCGGCGCATCTTCTCGCCACCGCGCTGCGCGGCGTGGTCAAGGCCGGCGTCGATCGCACGAGGCCCGATGCCGCGGTCAGGCGCGGCGAATATGTGCTCCGCAAGGGGCAGCGCCGCGACAGCGACTTCAACAGCTTTCCCTCGGGCCATACCGCAGGAGCGCTGGCGGTCGCCGTAGCTATCGGACGCGATTATCCGGCTGCTCGCGGGACCGCCCTGGCGCTCGCCGCCGGTGCGAGCGTGGCCCAGGTCGTCCGCTCCAAGCACTTCGTCTCGGACGTCCTCGTCGGCGCGGCGATCGGCCTTGCGGCCGAAGCGGCAATCAACGCCCTCGTTCGCCGCGCCGGGAAATATTAGCTGACGGGCGAGATCGGCGTGGTCGGGGTTTCAGTCCCCGGGCTGCTCGGGCTGGGCACGTCGATCGGGGCTTCGGGCGGCGGCGTTTCGGCCGGCGCATGGGTCGGCTGGCCGGGTTCGCTCGGCTGCGCCGGCTGCTCGGGTGGGGTCGGCTCGAAGCCGGGGGCGTCGTCGGGGAAGGGGGGTAGCTGTTGCATGGAGAAGGAACGCGCGTCCGAGCGGACAAGTTGCGTGGCTTGCCGAGCCCCCTGAGCCTGCTATAGGGCCGCCCCGAACGCTCGCGCGGGCGTGGCGGAATTGGTAGACGCGCTGGTTTTAGGTACCAGTATCGCAAGATGTGGGGGTTCGAGTCCCTTCGCCCGCACCACTTTCGCCTCGGCCGGAAGCGAGCAGATGATTTTCAACATCTTACCTGGGAATGTTTGACACCATGCAGAGCGTCGAGATCGAGAACGAGGGCCTGAAGCGGGCCTACCAGCTGACCTTCACGGCAGCCGAGATCGATGCGCGCATCGCCGACGAGGTGAAGCGCATGGCGCCGCAGGTGCGCATGCCCGGCTTCCGCCCCGGCAAGGTCCCCGCCAACCTCATCCGCAAGATGCACGGCGACGCGCTCCACCAGGACGCGCTCAACTCGACCATCCAGGCCGGCGTGCAGCAGCTGATGGCCGAAAAGCAGATCCGCCCGGCGATGCAGCCGCAGGTCGAGCTGACCCCCGGCTATGAGGCCGGCAAGGACGCCGAGGTCACCATCCGCCTCGAGACGCTGCCGCAGGTGCCGACTCCGCAGATCGACGGGCTCAAGCTCGAGCGGCTGGTGGTCGAGGCCGACGAAAGCGCGGTCGACGCGCAGGTCGAGCAGTTCGCCAAGGGCAACAAGCGCTTCGAGGACGCGCCCGAGGGCAAGGCCGCCGAGACCGGCGACCAGGTCGTGATCGACTTCGTCGGCAAGACCGAGGACGGGGTCGCCTTCGAGGGCGGCACCGGCACCGACATGGCGGTCGAGATCGGCTCGGGCACGCTGATCCCGGGCTTCGAGGACCAGTTGATCGGCGCCAAGGTCGGCGACGAGCGCACGCTCAACGTCAGCTTCCCCGACGATTATCCGGCCGAGAACCTCAAGGGCAAGCCGGCGACCTTCGACGTCAAGGTGACCGCGGTGAAGACCGCCGGCGAGACCAAGATCGACGACGACTTCGCCAAGCAGCTCGGGCTCCAGAGCCTCGACCAGCTCAAGGGCATCCTGCGCGACCAGCAGAGTCAGGAGCTCAACGGCCTGACCCGCACCCACATGAAGCGCCGCCTGCTCGACCACCTCGCCGGCAGCCACGATTTCGAGGTTCCGCCCTCGATGGTCGAGGCCGAGTTCGCCAACATCATGGCGCAGCTCGAGCATGAGGCTGGGCACGAGAGCGATCCGGAGGCCGCCAAGGCCGAGATCCAGAACGACTCGGCCGAGTATCGCACCATCGCCGAGCGCCGCGTGCGCCTTGGCCTGCTGCTGAGCGAGATCGGCCAGGCCAATGGCATCGAGGTCAATGCGCAGGAGATGAACCGCCTCATCGCGCAGGCGGCCCAGCAGTACCAGCCGCAGGACCGCGAGCGCTTCATCCAATATGTCCAGCAGGAGCCGATGGCGGCTGCCCAGCTGCGCGCGCCGCTCTACGAGGACAAGGTCGTCGATTTCCTCTTCACCAAGGCGGAAGTGACCGAGCGGACCGCGACCCGCGAGGAGATCGAGGCCGATCTCGAGGCCGAGGACGGCCATGTCCATGGTCCGGATTGCGGTCACAACCATGGCCATGAGGCGGCTCCGGCCAAGGCCAAGAAGTCTTCGGCCAAGGGCAAGAAGGCTGCCGCCACCGAGGAGGCTCCCGCCGCCGAGGCCGCGGAGTCCGCCGCCGAAGTGAAGCCCGCCGCCAAGAAGGCCAAGGCCGCCAAGCCTGCCAAGGGCGCGGTCGAGGCTGAGCCTGCCGAGCCGACCCTGGCCGAGCCGGTCAAGGACGGCGCCGGTGCCAAGCCGAAGAAGTCCAAGAAGGCCTCGGCGTAGAACGCTTTCGTCACCCCGGGCTTGACCCGGGGTCCCGCTTCTCCTTCTCCTGTCGAAAGGAAGAAGCGGGATCCCGGCTGGTCGGCCGGGATGACGCACGGGGGAAATCAGGATGATGGCGAACCAGCCGCGCATCGCCGTGCTGCTGCCCTGCTACAACGAGGAAGCGGCCATCGCGCAGACGGTGGCCGGTTTCCGCGCGGCCCTGCCGACCGCCATCATCTACGTCTACGACAACAACAGCCGCGACCGGACGATGGAGATCGCCCGGGTGGCGGGCGCGGTGGTCCGGTCGGAGATTGCGCAGGGCAAGGGCCACGTCGTCCGCCGGATGTTCGCCGATGTCGAGGCCGACGTCTACATCATGGCCGACGGCGACCTGACCTACGATCCGCAGGCGGCGCCCGCGATGGTCGATCTGCTCCTCACCGACCAGCTCGACATGGTCGTGGGAACCCGCCAGCACGAGGCCAAGGAAGCCTACCGTGGCGGCCACGTCCTCGGAAACAAGCTATTCACCGGGCTGCTCTCCAGCCTGTTCGGACGCAGTTTCACCGACGTCTTCAGCGGTTATCGGGTCTTCTCGAGACGCTTCGTGAAGAGCTTCCCGGTGCTGTCCGCCGGGTTCGAGATCGAGACCGAGATCAGCGTTCACGCGCTCGAGCTGAAGATGCCGGTCGGGGAAGTCTCCACCGTCTATCTCGCCCGCCCCGAGGGTTCCGCCTCCAAGCTGTCGACCTATCGCGACGGCTGGCGGATTCTCAAGGCAATGCTCAACCTGTTTCGGACCGAGCGCCCGGTGCTGTTCTTCGGCGCGGTCGGAGCGCTGCTGGTCGTCGCGGCGCTGCTGCTGTCGATCCCTCTCGTCCTCACCTACATCGATACCGGGCTGGTGCCGCGGGTCCCGACCGCGATCCTGGTCACCGGGATGGTGATCGTCGCGGTGCTCTGTTTCTTCGCCGGGCTGATCCTCGACACCGTCACCCGCGGGCGGCGCGAGATCCGGCGGCTGGCCTATCTCGGCTTTCCCGCTCCGGGGTCGGTCGGCTGATGCCCGTGCCGCCCGCCCGGCGGCTGGTGATCAAGCTCGGCTCGTCGCTGGTTGCCGGTGAGGCCGGACCCGCGCGCTTCGCCAGAGACATCGCCGCGCTCTGCGCCGAGGGTCGTCAGGTCATCCTCGTCAGTTCGGGCGCGGTGGCGCTCGGTCGGCGCCTGCTCGATCTGCCCCGCAACGCTCGCCTCGATCAGAAGCAGGCCGCGGCGGCGGCCGGACAGCCGTTGCTGATGCAGGCCTGGCGGGAGTCGCTTGCCCCGCACGGCCTGATCCCTGCGCAGTTGCTGCTGACCGCGCAGGATACCGAGCAGCGCCGCGCCTTCCTCAATGCGCGCGGGACGATCGACGCGTTGCTGAAGGCCGGCGCGATCCCGATCGTCAACGAGAATGACTCGACCGCCACCGCCGAACTCCGGGTCGGCGACAACGACCGGCTGTCGGCCCGCGTCGCCCAGCTTTCCGGCGCCGAACTGCTGGTGCTGCTGAGCGACGTCGACGGCCTTTACGAGGCCGACCCCCGACGCGTCCCCGGCGCACGCCACATCGACCGGGTGGCAGCAATCACGCCAGAGATCATGGCGCTTGCCGGCGACAGCGCGAGCGGCGGGCTCGGCACCGGCGGCATGCGGACCAAGCTCGAGGCGGCGCGGATCGCAGCGGCCGCGGGCTGCGCGACCCTGATCGGCAGCGGCGAGGGGGAGGGGGCGCTCGGGCGGCTTCTCGACGGCCTGGCGCGCGGCACGCTGGTCGAGGCGACCGGAAGCCCGGCAAGTGCCTACAAGGCGTGGATCGCCGGGACTCTTGCCCCCGCGGGTGCGCTCCGGATCGACGCGGGCGCGGCGGCGGCGCTTGCGCGGGGTAGCAGCCTGCTGCCCTCGGGGGTGCTCGCGGTCGACGGCAGCTTCGGCCGGGGTGACTGCGTCGCCCTGCTCGATCCCGCGGGGCAGGAGGTCGGGCGCGGCCTCAGCCGCTACGATGACGGGGAGACACAAAGGCTGCTCGGCGCGCGGGGCGCGGACATTGCCGGGCGGCTCGGCTATAGCCGCGGCGATGAACTCATCCACCGCGACGATCTGGTGCTGCGTTGAGCCTTGAGGCCGAGATGATGGCGCTCGGGCAGGCGGCGCGGGCCGGAGCCGAGGCGCTCCGCACCGCGACGGCCGAGCAGCGCTCCGCCGCGATCCGAGCGATGGCGGGAGAGCTTCGCGCCCATGCCGGTGAGGTGCTCGCCGCCAATGCGCGGGACCTCGCGTCGGCAACCCGGCTGCCCGACCGGCTGATGCTCGACGAGCCGCGGCTCGCGGCCATCGCGGACGCGGTCGAGACGATCGCCGGCCTTCCGGATCCAGTCGGAGTCGAGATTGCCCGTTGGGAGCGCCCCAACGGCCTCGACATCGCCCGCGTCCGCACTCCCATCGGGGTCATCGGGATGATCTACGAGGCCCGGCCCAACGTCACCGCCGACGCCGCTGCGATCTGCGTGCGCTCGGGTAACGCCGTGATCCTTCGCCCTGGCTCCGATTGCCTCGGCAGTGCCCGGGCGATCCATGCCGCGCTCGCGAGAGGGCTGGAACGGGCAGGCCTACCGGCAAGCGTGGTGCAGATCGTGCCGACCGCGGACCGCGCGGCGGTCGGTGCCTTGCTGTCGGGGCTCGGGGGCAATCTCGACCTCGTCATTCCGCGCGGCGGGCGAAGCCTGGTCGAGCGGGTGCAGGCCGAGGCACGGGTGCCGGTGCTGGGGCACCTCGAGGGCATCTGCCACACCTACGTCCATGCGGCGGCCGATCCGGCCATGGCCGCCGCCATCGTCCGCAATGCCAAGCTTCGCCGAACCTCGATCTGCGGCTCGACCGAGACGCTGCTGATCGACCGCGCGGCATTGCCGATGCTGCCGGTCATCGCCGAGGCGCTCGTGGGATGCGAACTGCGCGGTGACGGGGAGGCCGCTGCGATGGTGCCGATGCGCCTTGCGACCGAGCAGGACTGGCGCACCGAACATCTCGCGCCGATCCTCAACATCCGCACCGTAAGTGACTGGCGGGAGGCGGCGTCGCACATCGCTCGCTACGGCACTGGCCACACCGAGGCGATCGTCACCGAGGAGCGCGAGACGGCCGAGGCGTTCCTTGGCCAGGTCGACAGCGCGATCGTCCTGTGGAACGCGTCGACCCAGTTCGCCGACGGCGGCGAGTTCGGCTTTGGGGCCGAGATCGGCATCGCCACGGGCAAGCTTCACGCCCGCGGACCGGTCGGTCCCGAGCAGCTCACCAGCTTCAAATATGTGGTGCGCGGGGATGGGCAGGTGCGGCCTTGAACTTGGTCGCTCACCCGCCGATGTAGTCACCACACGTAACGACAGGATTAGTCACTTGCCCGATCATCAGGACATCGTTTCCGGCCTCGTTCCCATCGTCATCGAGCAATCGAACCGGGGCGAGCGCAGCTTCGACATCTATTCGCGGCTGCTGCGCGAGCGCATTGTCTTCATCACCGGCCCGATCGAGGATCACATGTCCTCGCTGATCGTCGCCCAGCTGCTCTTCCTCGAGTCCGAGAACCCGAAGAAGGACATCTTCATGTACATCAACTCGCCGGGCGGCGTGGTCACCAGCGGCCTCGCGATCCATGACACCATGCAGTACATCCGCCCGCGCGTCGGCACCGTCTGCATCGGCCAGGCCGCGTCGATGGGCAGCTTCCTGCTCGCCGCGGGCGAGCCCGGCATGCGCGTTGCGCTGACCAACAGCCGGATCATGATCCACCAGCCGTCGGGCGGCGCCCAGGGCATGGCGTCGGACATCGAGATCCAGGCGCGCGAGATCCTGCGCATGCGCACGCGATTGAACTCGCTCTACGCCAAGTACACCGGGCAGCCGCTCGAGCGGATCGAGAAGTCGATGGACCGCGATAGCTTCCTCGAGGCCGACGAAGCCAAGGAGTTCGGCCTGATCGACGCCGTCTTCGACAAGCGTCCCGAAGCTGGCGATTTCGAAGGCATGGGACTGACCGGACCGGACGGCACGACGCAGTCCTGATCCGGCACTGACTAGGCGGCGGAGCGCAAGGCGATTGCGCTCCGCCGTTCCATGTCTATCCTCGGCTGGATGCAGGATCGTCGTCAGGCCTTGGCCAGTATCGGGGCAGGGGCCATTGCCCTCTCGCTTCCCGCCGTCGCCGCCCAGCCGCGCATCGCAAGCCGGCGACCGCCGCGGCTTCGGTCCGGTGACACGGTCGGGCTGGTCAAGCCGGCAGGCTTCCTCGCCGACGATTTCGACCTCAAGCTGACGGTCGAGGCGATCACCGCCATGGGGCTTAAGCCGAAGCTTGCCCCGCATCTCAGCGATCGCTTCGGCTATCTCGCCGGCAAGGACCGCGATCGCGCGTCCGACCTCAATGCGATGTTCGCGGACGAGAGCGTGCGGGCGATCTTCGCGGTGCGCGGAGGGTGGGGTTCGGCGCGGATCCTTCCGTTCCTCGACTGGAATCTCATCCGCCGCAATCCCAAGCTGCTGATCGGCTTCAGCGACATCACCGCGCTTCACATGGCGATCGCCACGCGGGCAGGCTTTCCCACCATCCACGGTCCCAATGCCGGGAGCAGCTGGGGCAAGCTCTCCTACGCCGCCTTCCGCGAGCTTGCCTTCGACGGCGCGCTTCCGACCTACCGCAATCCGCCCGGCGACGACGACCGGCTCGTGCAGAAGAAGTGGCGCACCCGCACCATCCGAGCGGGCAAGGCGAGTGGGCGGCTGCTCGGCGGCAATCTGACGGTGCTGAGCTCGCTCGTCGGTACGCCCTATCTGCCCGATTTCACCGGCGCGATCCTGTTCATCGAAGATGTCGACGAAGCCGAGTATCGGATCGACAGAATGCTGACCCAGCTCGGGCTTGCAGGCATCCTCGGCAAGCTTGCCGGCGTGGTCTTCGGCCAGTGCACCGAATGCCAGGGGGAGGGCCCCTCCTATGGCGGCTTCACGCTCGGCGAAGTGTTGAGGCAGCATATCGAGCCACTGGGCATCCCGGCTTACCAGGGAGCCCTTTTCGGGCATATCGACGACCAGTTCAGCCTTCCCGTCGGCTGCCGGGCCGAGATCGATGCCGAGCAGGGCACCATCCGTCTGGTCGAGTCCCCGGTCGCGTGAAGCGCGGCCTGGCCCTCGCACTCCTCGTTTCCGTGACCGCCTGTGCACCCGTGCCCCAAACTGATCGCGACGTGACGCCAGAAGGGGTCGCCACTGCCTGGGTCACCTTCGATGCGCACGGCCAGCTGAGCGGCGGTGCAAGCGGGCTGGCGGACCGGCGCTCGGGAAGGGCGATGACCATCGACGATCCTGCTAGGGTCGCGTCGGTGTCGAAGATCGTCACCGCGCTCACGGTCATGCGGTTGGTCGAACAGGGTCGCCTCGACCTCGACGAGGATGTCTCGGTGAGGCTTGGCTACCCCGTCCGCAATCCGGCCTTCGCCGATCGCCCGATCACGCTGCGCCAGCTGCTGTCGCACACCTCGAGCGTCCGCGATGCCGGCGAGAACTACGTCATCCGCCTTGGCCAGCAGCTCCGCCCCCAGGTCGAGCGTACCGAATCCTTCGATCCCGACCATCCGCCCGGTAGCTTCTTCCGCTACTCGAACCTCAACTTCGGGATTGTCGGGTCGGTGCTCGAGAAAGCGACGGGCGAACGCTTCGACCGCCTCGCCGACCGGCTGGTACTGACGCCGCTCGGGCTCGACGCTTGCTTCAACTGGGCGACCTGCAGCGAGGCGAAGATCGCCCGCGCGGTCGTGCTCTACGAGGAAGACGGCTCGCCGCTGCTCGACGACCTGCAGGGCCAACGACCGGCCTGCCCGGTGTTCGTCGCACCGGGTGTCGCCTGCGACCTCGACCGCCACGAGCTCGGCAGCAACGGCGCGCTCTTCTCGCCGCAGGGCGGGCTGCGCATCTCCGCGCGCGATCTCGCGGTCATCGGCCAGCTGCTGCTCAATCGCGGACGCCACGGCGGCAAGGCGTTCCTCAGTCCGGCAAGCATCACGGCAATGATCGGGCCGGTGTGGCGCTTCGACGGCAGCAACGGCGTGACCGACGACGGCTTCTACTGCGCCTACGGGCTTGCCATCCAGTCGCTGCCGGGCACCGGAGCAGGTTGCCGCGACGACCTGTTCGGCGACGGGCGCGCCGCTTTCGGCCATGCGGGCGACGCCTACCGGGTTCGCTCCGGGCTGTGGATCGACCCCAAGCGCGGACGCGGAGTCGCCTTCATCGCAGTCAACAACGGCAAGGATCCGCCGCGCGGTCGAAGCGCCTATCGCGCGATCGAGGAACAGCTCGCCGCCAAGCTTCGCTGACCCGATACAAGAAGGGCTCCGACCGAAGCCGGAGCCCTTCTGCTTTCCGCCGACGCGGTGCGTTCTAGAACAGCTTCCAGTCGAGGCTGAGCGTGAAGGCACGGCCGCGCGGATCGGCGACGCGCGGTTCCCAGCTCGAGCCGGCGCCGGTGTTGCTGTCGTAGGTGATCGCGAACGGCGGATCCTTGTCGAACAGGTTCTTGATACCCGCGGTCAGGGTGAGGTTTTGGACCGGGCTGTAGCCGACCGACAGATTGTAGATGATGTAAGCCTTCACCCGCTCGTTATAGTCGGGACGAAGCGCGCTGCCGGGCAGGGCCTGGTTGCGGTAGCCGTTCCGGAAGATCTGCGAGATGGTGAAGTTCCAGTCGTCGATCCGGTAGCCGATGAAGGCATTGTGCTTCCACTTGAGACCAAGGTCGCCGGTCAGGCTGAAGACGCCGCGAAGATCGCTGTAGGGCAGGTTCGGAAGCAGCTTCTCCTTCTTCTTGAGGAGATAGGTGCCGTCGAGCCCGGTGGTCAGGCGACCGCCCATCACCTCGAAGCCGGCGCGGCCGGTGATCTCGAGCCCCTCGGTCCGGCGCGAACCGAAGTTGCCGGTGCGAAGGTCGACCAGGGTGATCAAGCCGTTGGTCCGCTCGATCCGCTCGGGGAAGGCGCCGATGTTCGCCAGCAGCTGCGGGATGGTGATCGTCCCGATGGTGTCGTCGACCGCGATGTTCCAGTAATCGACCGAGAAGCTGATGTTGCGGGTCGGTTCGACCACCACGCCGACGCTATACTGCTTCGACGTCTCTGGCCCGAGCCCGAGATTGCCGCCGGTCAGCGAGTCGGGCGTGATCGGAGCGCAGGCCGGCTGCGGGCCCGATACCGTTCCCTGCGGGCAGAGCGTCGGATCGACCAGCGTGTTGCCCGGATTGGGCGACAGCGTGGTGCCGTTGAAGATCTGGTTGAACGACGGCACCCGGAAACCGGTGTTGTAGCTGCCGCGGAACATGATCGGGTCGATCGGCCGGTACTTGGCCGAGATCTTCGGATTGGTGGTGGTCCCGAAGCCGGTGTAATCGTCGATCCGGACCGCACCGGTGATCTCCAGCCGGTCGCCGATCGGTACCAGCACCTCGGCATAGGCGGCCTTCACCGTCCGCTTCTTCGGGGTCAGCGCGTTGACGTTGTCGAACGCCGCCAGGAAGATGACGGGGTCAGTTGCGTCGGCCGCATCCGAACCGTTGAACTCGTAGGTCTCGCGGCGATAGTCGACCCCGACCGCCGCGCGGACCTTGCGCCCGAACAGGTCGAACAGCGGGCCCGAGATCGAGCCGTCGAACTGCTTCACCTCATACTGGCCGCCGTAGAGGGTCGTGCCCTCGGCCGAGATCGACTGGAGCGCGGCGAGGCCGGCCTCGGTCTGGGTCAGGCTGAACGGATTGATGAGACCGCTGTTGATTGCTCCGACGAGGCCGCGGAAGCCGGCGGGGGCGCCGGCAACCTGCGGCGCGTTGGGATCATAGGCGCCGTTGGCGAGCGTGCCGCGATAGTAATAGCCCGAGCCGAGCAGCGAAGAACTCTCGCTCTTCGCGTAGCTGGCGCCGGTGCGATAATCCCACTTGCCGAACAGCGGACCTTCTGCACCGACGGTGGTGCGGATGGTCTTGGTGTTGGTCTCATATTCGCGCGGGCCGCAGGCGAGGCAGCGCCAGCGGAAGGCGATCGGGCGACCGTAGCGGGCGTCGAGCGAAGCCGCCTGTCCCGGAAAGGCGGCGCGCAGCTTGTTGAAGACGTCGTTGTAGGTCGACTGTGTCAGCGAATTGAGCGGGTAGGCGAAGGCCGAGTTGCTGGTGTTCGAGGACACCTGCGCGTTGGAGAAGCTCTTGGCCGAATCGGCGTTGGAGCCGGTGACCTCGAGGAACAGCTCGTGCTCGCCCGCGACCCGGACAACGCCGCGGGTGTAGTAAGTGAGGGTATCGAGCGGCTGCTGGATGACCGCCGCCCGGCCCGTGTCCCAGGCGCAGGCATATTGCGTTGCAGGGTTGGCCCACAGCACCTCGTCATAGGCCATTCCTCCATCGACCGAGTCGCACCCAGCGCCGCCGGGCAGGTCGAGGATGTTGATCCCGCCGCCCGCGCCGTTGGCGCCGTTGGGAAGGGTCAAAGTGAGGCCCTGGGTCAGCGTTCCAAGCGGGGCCTGGAGGCTGGTCACCGCGGTGTTGAAGATGGTCGCGATCGGCGTTCCGCGGGTGTCGATCGAGAGACCGCGATTGGGCTGGTTGCCGTTGACGAAGTCGCGCTGGTCGCCGCGCAGGATACGGTTCGAGCTGTAGGCGACCGCGCCCATGACGTTGAAGCCCTGGGTGTTGAGGTCGCCATATCCGGCGATGCCCGAGACCCGGTAGATGTTGCCGCCGCCGGCCTCGGTCACGTCGACAAAGCTCTGCACGCCAAGACCGCGATAGTCCTTGCGGGTGATGAAGTTGATCACGCCGCCGATCGCGTCGGTGCCGTAGATGGCCGATGCACCGTCCTTGAGC
The DNA here is from genome assembly GCF_039538045.1 of Sphingomonas swuensis. Taxonomy (NCBI): domain Bacteria; kingdom Pseudomonadati; phylum Pseudomonadota; class Alphaproteobacteria; order Sphingomonadales; family Sphingomonadaceae; genus Sphingomonas; species Sphingomonas swuensis. The sequence goes on from NZ_BAABBQ010000001.1 coordinate 1,446,380, forward strand.
ACCTCGACCCGCTCGAGCGCGGCGAAGGGGATCTGGTTGACGTCGACCGCCGAGCCCTGGAGGCCGTGGGCGGCGACCCGGCGGCCGTTGAGGAGGACCAGGGTCGAGGCGCTGCCCTGGCCGCGAAGATTAGCGGCGGACAGGCCATTGGTGCCGCGCTGGGCGCCCGAGACGACGTCCGAGTTGGAAGCGAGGTTGTCCGCGCCGTTGCCGTTGGTGCTGAGGAAGGAGATCAGCTGCTCGGGATTGGCGATCCCTTCGCGGATGATGTCCTGCGTGGTGATGATCTGCAGCGGTAGCGGGCTGTCGTTCGGGTCGCGGCGGATGCGCGATCCGGTGACGATGACGTCACCCGTGGTCGCGCCCGAGCCGCCGGTGCGGTTGGTCGCGTCCGCGTCGTCGCGCGGTTTCTCGGCTGTGGTGCTGGTCGCGGCAGGCTGGGTCGCGCCCACCGTGCTTTGCGCGAAGGCCGGCAGCGGCGCAGCGAGAGCGGTCCCAACGAGCAGCAAAGCTGCCTTCGATGGCAGTCGAGTCATATGTGTATCCCCCCGGAACGAACGAATGTCGTTTACCCGTGTCATTCAGACGCAATTGTCGCGTCTTTCGCGAGTCTTTTTTTGCGAAGGCGAAGCAAGGCTTGCCGGTGGCTGCGCGGCGCGGTGTCAGCGTTGCCGCGCGGCCACAGCCTCAAAGCTCGGTGGCGAGCATTTCCAAAGCGGCATCCATCGTCCGCGTCGCGCGCACCTCTTCGGGTACGTCGTTGGCGTAGAAGGCGAACACCAGAGTCTGGCCGCGACGGGTCAGAAGATAGCCGGCGAGCGCGTTGGTGGCATCGAGCGAGCCCGTCTTGGCGAAGATCCGTCCGCGCAGCGGCCCGTCGGCGAAGCGCCGAGCGAGCGTTCCATCGATCCCGCCGACGGGCAGGCTGGCACGGAACGCCGCGCCCCAGGGCTGCCCGTGCGCCCAGCGCAGCAGGGTGGTCATTCCGCGCGGGCTCACCCGATTGTAGGTCGACATTCCCGAACCGTCGGCCAGCCGCCAGGACGAGGCGGGAAGTCCTGCCTGCGTCGTCATCCGGCCGATGGCGGCAATCCCCTTGGCCGCCGAACCCTCTCCGTCGGCTGCGCCCAGACGGCGGAGAAGAAGCTCGGCGTGGAGGTTCTGGCTGACCTTGTTGATGGTCACGAGGTCGCGGCCGAGCGGCGGCGGAACGAGCGCGGCAAGGACGGGTGCCGTCGCCAAGGGGTCGGAGGGGAGGGCGGTGCGCGCACTTCCTGCCACCCTCACCCCGCGCTCCTCGAGCATGGCCTTGAAGCGCCAAGCCGCATAGTGCGCCGGATCGTCGATCCCGAGACGGATCGTCCGCTCCTTGTCGCTGGCAAGGACAGTTCCTCGCACCACCAGGACCCGGCTTCCGGGAAGCCGGACCAGTTCGAGCGCCGACTTGCCATCGGCGACGGTCTTTGCCTCGTTGACGAGCTGAAAGTAGGTCGGGACGTCGACGAGCGGCGGGCTTCCCGCGGACCCGGGACGCACGCGTAAGGTCAGTTCATTGTCGTCGAGGGTCAGCGCACTGAGCGCCGTGCCCGAGCTGGTCGGGATGTTGTTCCAGCTCATCCCCTGGCTCCAGCGCTCGTCGGGGTAGGCGCGCGCATCACCGATCACATTACCCACCCGGCGGGTGCGCGCGGCGACCGCGTCCGCAAGCGTCGCGAGGCAGTCCTCTAGACAGCCCGGAGCGCTCGAAAGGCGTGCATCGCCGCGACCTTCGAGCAGCACATCGCTTCGCCCCTTGGCTCCGGCAACCAGTCGCACCTGCGCACCCGACGGCGCATCAGGCTGGTCGAGCCCTTGCAGGGTGGCGAAAGCGGCGGCGGTGGTCAGGATCTTGGTGTTGGAGGCGGGCATGAAGCGCTGGCCGGGCGCGATCGCCACTAGCTCGCGCCCGTCGAGCGTCGTCACCACCAGACCGAAGCGGGTGCCCGGACCCACCTCGGACAGCTTGGCTTCGACCTTCTGCTGCACGATCGGCGGCGACGGGGAAGTCGTCGCGAGCAGGGCTGGGGCGAGTAAGGCGAGCAGGCTCATGAAGCCGCGACCGCTCCGCCGCTCAGTCGCCGCATCAGTCGCGGCCAGAAGTCGAGCGATTCGAAGAAGCGCGCCACCGGGATGCGCTCGTTCAGCCCATGCGCGTTGCTGTCCTCGCCGCGGCGGGTGAAGTCGCCGCCGGTGCCGTAGGTCGGGATGCCGCGCGCCCGGAAATGCTTTCCATCCGTCGCGCCGGGGGTCATCACCATCATGATCGGAACGCCGGGAGCGCGGTCGGCGACCGCATCGGCAAGGGCGGCGAACAGCTCGGGGTTGGCGGGCGAGGGGGGCGCCTCGAGCGGGGTTCCCGCGATCCTGAACTCGGCTTCCGGGTTGCCACCTACTGCCGCCAGCTCGCTACGCACCTGCTCGATCGGCACGCCGGGGAAGATCCGGCAATTGATGTTCACCGTCGCGCGCTGCGGAAGCGCATTGTCGGCATGGCCACCACTCAGCAGCGTCGGCACGCAAGTCGTCCGGAAGGCCGACCCGAGCTGCTGTTCGCGAGTCAGATAATCGAGCGCCGCCGGATCCTTGGGATTGGCGGCGAGCGCGGCGACTGCCGCCCTGAGTTCCGGCTTGGCATTGGGTTGCGCGGCACTGTCGCGCAGCATGCCAAGCGTGACCTCGTCGATGACGATGGGGAAGCGATTGCCACGAAGCCGGCCGAGCAGATCGGCGAGCTCGTAGATGGCATTGTCCGGACGCGGCCGGGCGCTGTGCCCGCCGGGATTGCGGACCGTCACCTCGATGTTGGCGAAAGTCTTCTCGGCGACCTGCACCGACAGCGCGAGCGGCTTGCCCGCGGCATCGGCCCTGCCGCCGCCCGAGTCCGAGTTGACCGCGAAGGCAGGCTTGCGCGCGCTCAGCCGCTCGGCGATCGCCTGGCTGCTGAGCATGTCGGTCTCCTCGTCTCCGCTGAATGCGAGGATGAGGTCGCGGTCGGGCTTGTAGCCCTCGCGCTTCAGTCGGATGAAGGCGGCGGTGAGCTGCGCCACGCCGAGCTTGTTGTCGCTCGTCCCGCGCCCGAAGAGGAAGCCATTCTCCTCGACGAGCTTGAACGGGTCACGCTCCCAGTCGGCGGCCTTCGCCTCGACCACGTCCATGTGCGCGAGGAAGAGGAGGGGGGCCCTGGCACCGGTCCCGCGCAAGGTGACGATCAGGCCGGCAGTCTCTCCGACCGGCACGATCTCGATGTCGCGCGCCGCGAAGCCGGCCGCGCGAAGCTTGGCTGAGAGCGCGCGCGCCATCTTCGGCACCTGTCCGCGTCCCTTGACCGTCGGCATCTCGACGATCGACTTGTAGATCGAGAAGGCCTCGCGACCTTCGCGGCTATCGCGCTCCGTCGCACTCGCCGGACCCGCGAACAGCAGGCCCGCGGCAAGCAGGGCAGGGATGCGCAAGTGCCGGATCCGGATGCCTAGAACGCGCTCAGCCCGGTAATCGCCCGACCGAGGATCAGCGCATGGACGTCGTGCGTGCCCTCGTAGGTGTTGACCGTCTCGAGATTCAGCGCGTGGCGGATCACCTGATATTCGGCGCTGATCCCGTTGCCGCCGTGCATGTCGCGGGCGATCCGGGCGATGTCGAGCGCCTTGCCGACATTGTTGCGCTTGATGAGGCTGATCGTCTCGGGGATGAGCTCGCCGTCCTCGAGCCGGCGACCGACGCGGAGCGCCGCCTGCAGGCCGAGCGTGATCTCGGTCACCATGTTCGCGAGCTTGAGCTGGACGAGCTGCGTCGCCGCGAGCGGGCGCCCGAACTGGTGCCGGTCGAGCGTATATTGCCGCGCGGCATGGAAGCAGGCCTCGGCGGCGCCCATCGCTCCCCAGCCGATCCCGTAGCGAGCCCGGTTGAGGCAGCCGAACGGACCCTTCAGTCCCTCGACGTTCGGGAGCAGCGCATCCTCGCCCACCTCGACGCCGTCCATCACGATCTCGCCGGTGATCGACGCACGGAGCGACAGCTTCTGCTTGACCTGCGGTGCCGACAGCCCCGCCATGCCCTTCTCGAGCACGAAGCCGCGGATCTTGCCGTCATGCGCCTCGCTCTTCGCCCAGACGACGAAGACGTCGGCGATCGGCGAGTTGGTGATCCACATCTTGGCGCCCGACAGCGAGTAGCCGTTCGCGGTCTTCTTCGCGGTGGTGCGCATTCCGCCGGGATCAGACCCAGCGTCGGGCTCGGTCAGGCCGAAGCAGCCGACCAGCTCGCCCGAGGCGAGGCCCGGGAGATATTTGCGCCGCTGCTCTTCCGAGCCGTAGGCGAAGATCGGGTACATCACGAGCGAGCTCTGGACGCTCATCGCCGAGCGGTAGCCACTGTCCACCCGCTCGACCGCGCGGCTGATCAGGCCGTAGCTGACGTAGCCGAGGCCAGCACCGCCATATTGCTGCGGGATGGTCGCGCCGAGCAGGCCGAGTTGGCCCATCTCGCGCAAGATCTCGCGGTCGAAGTGCTCGTCGAGATAGGCCTCGGTCACCCGCGGCTGGAGTTGCTCCTGGGCATAGCCTTCGGCGGTGTCGCGGACGAGCCGCTCGTCCTCGGTGAGTTGATCCTCCAGACCGAACGGATCGGACCAGTCGAACGGCTTTAGCTTGGGCTCGTGGGCGAGCGCGGGATCGGGAGTCTTGAGCATGGCGGGCCTATAGTCGCTCGGCGCCGCCCGCGCCAGACGGACCACAAGGGAGCGGACGCCAAACATGCTTTCGACAAACGGTTAATAGATGCGACAGAATGACTTGACCGCCTGGACGACCGGCGTCCAGCTTCCGGCCGGGCCGCCCGTTGGCCTTCAGGAGGACCAATCCCTTGCGTCACCTGCTTTCTTCTCCCTCGATCCAGGCCGAAGGCGACCTGCCGACCGTCGACGACATCCGGTACGTTGCGCCCACCGCGACAGGGCTCGCGCCTAATGGCAAGACCGTGCTCAGCCTCGACCAGGCGATCGGCAATCTCAACCGCACCGGGGCGATCTGGGATGTCGGTCCGAATGGGCAGATCACCTACGCCTTCATCGATAAGCCGCTGAACGGGCTCTACAACAGCCCGAAGGAAGCCTATCTCGGTAGCCTCGCCGAAGGTTCCATGCCGTTTACCGAGGAGCAGCGGGTTGCCGCGCGCGAGGCGCTGGGTCTTTGGGATGACCTGATCGCTCCTTCGTTCGTCGAGAAGAACGGACGCGGTGCGGCCGACATCCTCTTCACCAACACGAACAGTGGTCCCGGCCAGGCGGCGGCCTTCACGCCGTTCCTCAACGGCGGCTCGGGCAAATATGGCAAGGTGCAGGGCGACATCTTCGTCAACCAGGACGAAGACAGCAATTTCGACCTCGACAATGGCGGCTATGGCCAGACGACGCTCGTCCACGAGCTCGGCCACACGATTGGGCTCAGCCACACCGGCGACTATAATGCGGGGAATGGTGGTCCGATAACCTATGCCAAGGACGCCATTTTCTACCAGGACACCTACCAGTTCTCGATCATGTCCTACTTCAGCCACGGCAACAGCAACGCCTTCGGCTATGTGAACTGGGCGACCGGCGGCTTCTATCAGACGCCGCAAACCCCGATGGTCCACGACATCGCGGCGGTGCAGGCAATGTACGGCGCGGATCTCACCACGCGCACCGGCGACACGACTTACGGCTTCAACTCAAACGCCGGCCGCTCGGTCTACGACTTCACCTCGAACAAGAACCCGTTCCTGTCGATCTACGATGCCGGCGGAAACGACACGCTTGACCTCAGCGGCTTCACTGGCGGCCGGATCACCTTGGACCTTCGTCCGGGCGCGTTCAGCACCGGGTACAATTATGGCGATAAGGCGGTGCTCGACAAAGCTGTCGGCGTGACCCTCTCGCAGGCGCAGTGGAATGCCCTCTACGACGGCCGCCTCGGTGGCAATCCCGGCTTCCTGTCGGACAATATCGGGATCGCCTACAACACGATCATCGAGAATGGCCGGACCGGTGCGGGCAATGACGTGCTGCAGGGCAACGACGTCGCCAACCGCCTCGACGCGGGTGCCGGCAGCGACATTCTCAACGGCGGCAAGGGCAACGACACGCTGATCGGCGGGGCCGGCGCCGACTTCTTCGTCATCTCCGACCGCGGGGGGATCGACACCATCCTCGATTTCGAGCGCGGCCTCGACAAGCTCGACTTGAAGACGTTCGAACCCCGCTCGGCACCGGGCGATCAGGCCATGACCTGGATCGGCAACGCAGCCTTCTCGGGACAGGCCGGCCAGGTCCGTCAATTCGTTCAAAATGGCCTCAACATCGTTGCCGGGGACGTCGATGGCGACGGCGTGGCCGACTTCCAGGTTGTGGTGGGTTCGCAGCCGATCGGAAGCGGCGACATCATCTTCTGACGTCGGCCACTCGGCAGGAAAGGGGCGTCGGCCAGCCGGTCGGCGCCATTCTTCTTTCGCTGGCGGATGGGGTGGGATTCGAACCCACGGTACGGTTCCCCGCACGGCGGTTTTCAAGACCGCTGCCTTAAACCACTCGGCCACCCATCCCGCGTCGGCTGCCATTCAGCTTGGCCCGCCTAGACCGAGCCCACGCAATCGCGCAAGGCGCTGAACAGGACCAGCGTACCGAGCGTTGGTCGATCATGGTTGGGGAGGGTGTGAAGCGCGTGGCATTCCGGTGGTCGAGTTCACTGCTGTGCCTGGTCGCGATCGCCATGACCCCTGCAAGCGCGCAGCAGGAGCGTGATCCGCTCGCGCCGTTGCCCGACCTTCCGCCGTCTTCACAGCCCACGCCCCGGCCGGTGCGGACAGCGCCGCTATCCTCCCCCGTTCCGGTGTCGGTCGCCCGGCCGGTCGTCCTGTCCGGCTTCGGAAGCTACAAGAATGTGCTTGCGGCCCGTGCCCGCGCCGCCGGTGTCCGCGAGGCGACGATCGGCGCCGTCATTCCCTACCTCAGCCAGAACGCCCGGGTGATCGCGCTGGATCGCCAGCAGCCGGGCGGCCCGCCGAACAGCAATTTCATTCCGCCATTCGCGCCTTACCGCGCGCAGCATGTCACCAGTGACCTCATCAACCGCGGTGCCGCTCGCTTCCAGTCGGGCCGGGCACAGATGCGCTGGCTCGAGCAGCGCTTCGGGGTCGAGCCGCAGGTGCTTCTCGCCATCTTCGGCCATGAGACCAGCTACGGCCGGGTGACCGGCAATTTCGACCTGCTCGAGGTGCTCGCGACGCTCGCCTACGAGGGGCGCCGACGCCAGTTCTTCGAGGACGAGTTCATCGCGGCGCTCCAATTGCTCGACCGTGGCACGCCGCGCAGCCGATTGAAGGGCAGCTGGGCCGGCGCGACCGGCTATCCGCAGTTCATGCCGTCCAATGTTCTCCGTCTCGCCACCGACGGCGACGGGTCGGCCAACATCTGGGGCAGCGAGATGGACGGGCTCGCCTCGATCGCCGCCTATCTGCGCGACGCCGGGTGGAAGCCCGGTATCCATTGGGGCATTCCGGTCCGGGTCTCGCCCAGCCTCAATCGAGCCGCGGTTCGCACGACCCTGGTCCCGCCGCGCTGCCCGCAGGTATTCCGCCGCCACAGCCGCTGGTTGTCGATGCGCGAGTGGCGGCAGCTCGGGGTCATCCCGACCGGCCAGGCCATTCCCGAGGGCGAAATGGCGACCCTGCTCGAACCCGATGGCCCGTCGGCGACCGCTTACCTGCTGACCAGCAACTATCGCGCGATCCTCGACTACAATTGCTCCAATTTCTATGCGCTCTCGGTCGGCCTTCTGGCCGATCGCATCGCGGCTGGCGGATAGGCTCTTCAAGCCGGCGAAGTGGACCGCTAGGACGAGGGCATGAATCGTCTTCTTCCAGCGTCCGCCCTGATCCTCCTCGCTTCGACGGCCGCCGCGGTGGCCGCCCCGCCGCCGTTCGAGACCCCGGCGAGGGTCGCCTACCTCATCGACCTCTCGTCGGGCGCCGAACTGCTCGCCAAGAATTCGGACACGCCGATGCCGCCGGCGAGCATGGCCAAGATGATGACCAGCGAAGTCGCCTTCGAGCTGATCAAGGCGAACAAGCTGTCGCTCGGCAAGATGTGCACCGTCCGGCCCGAGACCTGGCAGAAGTGGCACGGGCCGCAGGCAGGCTCGACCATGTTCCTTTCGCCCAACGAACAGGTCAGCGTCGAGAATCTGCTTCACGGGATCGTCACCCTATCGGGCAACGACGCCTCGGTCGTGCTGGCCGAGTGCATCGCCGGAACCGAGCAGGCCTTCGCGAGCCAGATGAACACGCTGGCCAAGCGGCTCGGGATGAGCGGAAGCCGCTTCTGCAATTCGAACGGCTGGCCCGACGAGGGCTGCACCGTGGTGACCGCCCGCGACCTTGCCAAGCTCGCCCGCTCGTCGGTCGAGAACCATCCCAAGCTCTACAAGCAGTTCTACGGACAGCCGACCTTCACCTGGGGCAAGACGCTCGGCTCGGGCCAGGCGATCACCCAGGCCAATCGCAATCCCATCCTCGGCAAGATCCCCGGCGCCGACGGTCTCAAGACCGGCCATACCGAGGAGGCCGGCTATGGCTTCACCGGATCGGCCGAGCAGAACGGCCGCCGCCTGATCATGGTCGTCGCGGGGCTCGGCAGCTTCAATCAGCGCATCGAGGAATCGACCAAGCTGATGAGCTGGGGCTTCAATGCCTGGCAGTCGAAGCCGCTGTTCGCCGCCAATGCCGCGGTCGGCTCGGCCGAGGTCCAGCTGGGCGATGCGGCGACGGTGCCGCTGGTCGCGCCGCGCGCGATCGCGGTCACCTATCCGGCCGGTGCGCTCGGCGGCGATCCGAAGCTGAGGATCGCCTATCAGGGCCCGCTCAAGGCGCCGATCGCCAAGGGCGCGCAGGTCGCCGAGCTGGTCGTCACCACGCCCGACGGGACGATCCAGCGCATGCCGCTGGTCGCCGGTGAGGCAGTCGAGGAGGCCGGCTTCTTCGGACGCCTGTGGCTCGGGCTCAAGCAGCTGGTGGGAATGGCCTGAGCCACTTGGCACGAGCATCGTTCATCACGCTGGAAGGCGGGGAAGGGGTCGGCAAGTCGACCCAGCTCGCCGCGCTTGCGGAAGCGCTCCGCCGCCGTGGCCACGAGGTCGTCACCACCCGTGAACCCGGCGGCAGCGAAGGCGCGGAGGCGATCCGCCGGCTGCTCCTCGAAGGCTCGGAGGAGCGCTGGGGCGCGCAGGCCGAGGCCCTGCTGTTCGCCGCAGCGCGCACCAGCCATGTCGACAGCCTGATCCGCCCCGCGCTCGCCCGTGGGCAGTGGGTCCTGTGCGACCGCTTCCTCGACAGTAGCCTCGCCTATCAAGGCGGTGCCGGCGGCCTCGGAATCGAGGCGGTGCGCGAGCTCAATATGTTCGGCATCGCCGACTGCCTGCCCGACCGCACCCTGCTCCTCGTCCATCCAAGCGGGGCGGAGCGGGCGCGACACCGGGACGGGGACGGGGCCGACCGGATCGGCGGCCGATCGGCTTCCTATCACCAGGCGGTCGACGAGGCCTTCCACGCCCTTGCCGAAGCCGAGCCGAACCGGATCCGCCCGGTCGACGCCTCGGGATCGCGCGAGGAGGTCACGGCACGGCTGCTCGACGCGCTCGAGGACCTGCTGTGACCCTTCTCGGGCAGGATCGGGCGATCGCCGCCTTTCGCTCGGCGCTCGACAGCGGGACGCTTCACCACGCTTGGCTGCTTGCCGGGCCGCGCGGGGTCGGCAAGGGGACCTTCGCCCGGGCTGCCGCCCTCCGCCTTCTCGCAGAAGCCGCCGGACCGCCAGTCGGACTGCCCGGCCTCGAGGTGCCCGACGATCATCGCATCGGGCACCTCTTCCGCGCCGGGAGTCATCCCGACATGCGGCTGCTCGAGCGCGAGGTTTGGGACAAGGGACCCAAGAAGGGCGAGCTCAAGCGCAACATCACCATCGACCAGGTGCGCGAGATGGGAGAACTCTTCTCCTTCGCGCCCTCGTTCAGCGACTGGCGCGTGTGCATCATCGATTGCATGGACGAGCTCGAGCGCAATGCCGCCAACGCGCTCCTCAAGCTGCTCGAGGAGCCGCCGGGGCGTAGCCTGTTCCTGCTCGTCAGCCACTCTCCGGGACGACTGTTGCCGACGATCCGCTCGCGCTGCCGGCGGGTCGATTTCCCCGGCCTCGACGATGCGACGCTCGACACCGTCCTGCGCGCCGAGCGACCGGGGCTTTCGGACGAGGAGCGGGCGCGCCTGATCCCGCTCGCCGGGGGCTCGGCCGGACGGGCACTGGCCTTCGCCGAACTCGACCTCGCGCCGCTCGCCGAGGATGCGCTCGCAATCCTGCGGAGCGGTGACCGCGACAATGCCCGCCGCGGCCGCCTCGCCTCGGCGCTTGCACTCAAGGCCGCGGGCCCGCGCTACGCCGCCTTCCTCGAACTCGTCCCCTCCCTGATCGCGGGCGAGGCGCGCACCGCCGAAGGACCCCGCCGACAGCGCGCCGCCGAGGCCTATGGCAAGGCGCAGGAGACCGCTTCGCTCGCTCCCCGCCTCTCCCTCGACCCTGCCGCGACGGTTTTCAGCCTCGCGACCATCATGGCGGAGGTGGGGGAGGGGTGACGAGCGATGCGCTTTGCCTCTAAGGCCACGCGCGACATGTCCGAGCCCTTCTACCTCACCACCGCCATCGCCTACCCCAACGGCCGCCCGCATATCGGCCATGCCTATGAGGCGATCGCCGCCGATGTCATCGCCCGGTTCATGCGCGCGCAGGGGCGTGACGTTCGGCTGGTCACCGGCACCGACGAGCATGGCCTCAAGATGGTCCAGACCGCGCGCGGCCAGGATCGCGAGACACTCGAGTTCGCCGACGAAATGTCGGGGCATTTCCGGGTGATGTGCGATGGACTTGATATCAGCTACGATGCGTTCGTGCGGACGACCGAGGAGCGTCATCACGCCGCCAGCATCGCGCTGTGGAAGGCGATGGAGGCCAATGGCGACCTATACCTCGATCGCTACGAGGGCTGGTACTCGGTCCGCGACGAGGCCTATTACGACGAGAAGGAACTGATCGCGGGCGCCGACGGGGAGAAACTCTCCCCGCAGGGCACTCCGGTCGAATGGACCGTCGAGGAGAGCTGGTTTTTCAAGCTCTCCGACTATGCCGAGCGCCTGCTCGCTCACTACCGGGACAATCCCGACTTCATCCGTCCGGAAAGCCGTCGCAACGAGATCGTCCGCTTCGTCGAGGGCGGGCTCAAGGACCTCAGCGTGTCTCGCACCAGCTTCGACTGGGGAGTGCCGGTGCCGGGCTCACCGGGCCACGTCATGTACGTCTGGGTCGACGCTCTCACCACCTACATGACCGGCGTCGGCTACCCGGACGACCGCGCCAACTACGACCGCTTCTGGCCTGCCGACCTCCATCTCATCGGCAAGGACATCGTACGCTTCCACGCGGTCTACTGGCCGGCTTTCCTGATGAGCGCCAAGCTCCCGCTTCCCAAGCAACTGTTCGGCCACGGTTTCCTCCTCGCGCGCGGCGAGAAGATGTCGAAGAGCCTCGGGAACGTGGTCGACCCGATGGTGCTCGCCGAGTCCTACGGCGTCGACAGCCTGCGCTACTTCCTGATGCGCGAAGTCAGCTTCGGGCAGGACGGCAGCTATTCGGACGAGGCGATCGTCACCCGCTGCAACGCCGAGCTTGCGAACAGCTTCGGCAATCTTGCGCAGCGCACATTCTCGATGATCGTCAAGAATTTGGACGGGGTTGTTGCGCCGGCGGGTGAGGCATCCGACGACCTCGCCCTGCTTTCCAAGGTCAGCGAAGCGGAGGGTGAAGCCAGGGCGCGCTTTGCCGAATACGACTTCTCCGCCGTGCTCGAGGCGTGGATGGGCGCGGTATTCGCCGCCAATGCCTATGTCGACGCACAGGCGCCCTGGGCGCTGCGCAAGACCGATCCTGCGCGCATGGCCGAGGTGCTTGGAACGCTTGCGACGGTGGTCGAGCGGCTCGGCGAGGTCGTGGAACCGGTGGTGCCCAAGAGCATCGCGCGTCTCCGCTCCTACCTCGGCGAGGGAAGAACCTCGGGCCGCCTCGCGCAACCGCAACCCATCTTCCCGCGTCTGGAACTCGTCGCCGCGGACGAGTCTGCCTGATGCTGATCGATAGTCACTGCCACCTCAATTACCCCGGCCTGGTCGAGGACGAGGGCGGGGTGCTGGGCCGCGCCCGGTCGCGCGGGGTCGGCGGGTTCCTCAACATCTCGACCCGGCAGTCGGAGTGGAAGGACGTGGTCGCCGCCACCGAGCGTCACTCCGACGTCTGGGCGAGCATCGGGGTTCACCCGCACGAGGCCGACAACCATCCGGACCTCGGGACCGCGGCGCTGGTCGAGGCGGCCGCGCATCCCAAGGTGGTCGCGATCGGCGAGTGCGGGCTCGACTATTTTTACGGCAAGTCCGATCGCGACAGCCAGAAGGCCCGCTTTCGTGCGCAGATCGCCGCCGCGCGGGAGACCGGCCTGCCGCTCATCATCCACACCCGCGATGCCGAGGAAGATACCGCCGAGATCCTATCGGAAGAAGTCGCCAAGGGCGGGGTGAGGGGGGTTCTCCATTGCTTCACCGGGACCCAGTGGCTGGCCGACAAGGGGCTCGAGATCGGCTTCTTCATTTCGCTATCGGGCATCGTGACATTCAAGAATGCCAAGGACTTGCAGGAAGTCGCGAAGAGCATTCCTGAAGATCGGCTGCTGGTCGAGACGGACAGCCCGTTCCTCGCGCCGGTACCCAATCGCGGCAAGACCTGCGAGCCGGCCTTCGTTGCCGATACCGCGAGCTTCGTCGCGGGTCTTCGTGGCGAGACGCCCGACGCGCTTGCCGACACGACCACCGCCAACTTCTTCCGCCTGTTCGACAAGGCCGCGGCGCGCACGTGAAGCTTCGGATCCTTGGCTCCGGCACCAGTTCGGGCGTTCCGCGGCTCGGCAACGACTGGGGCAGCGTTGATCCCACGGAACCCAAGAACCGCCGCCTGCGCGCTTCGGCACTCGCGACCATCGGCGACGTCCGCCTTCTGATCGACGCCGGCCCCGACCTTCGCGAGCAGCTCAACAGCGCCGGGGTCGGAGCGGTCGAGCAGGTCATCATCACGCACGATCATGCCGACCATATCCATGGCCTGGACGACCTCCGGCAGGTCGCACAGAATCTCGGGCATCAGGTCCCCCTGTTGGCCCGGGCCGAAGTTCTCGACCGCCTTGTGCCGCGCTTCCGCTACCTGTTCGAAGGCAATGCGCTTTATCCCGCGGTCGTCCGCCACGACGTCATCGCGGAGGATTTCATGGTCGGGCCCACGAGGATCCGGGTCACCGACCAGCCGCATGGTCGCATCACCAGCCTTGGCCTGCGCTTCGACGAGGGCGAGCGGTCGCTCGTCTATGCGGTCGACTTCGTGGAGCTGACCGACGCCATGGCGTCACTGTACCAGGGCGTGGACGTGTGGGTGGCCGACTGCCTGCGCCGCCGACCGCATCCGACCCACGCCCATCTCGATGCCGTGCTCGGCTGGGCCCGTGACCTCCAGGTAGGGCAGCTCTGGCTCACGCACCTCGACAACAGCATGGATCATGCCCAACTAGTAAGCACGCTTCCGGACTGGGCCGCCCCGGCCTGGGACGGGCTGGAGATCGAGATCTAGCCACCCATGGCCGACGATAGCGCGAACGTTCTTTATCTGCTGCTCCTGCTGGTGCTGGTCGGGTCGAGCCTCGTCGGCAGGCGGATCGCTGCCGGCAAGGCGATGAAGATGGGATTGGCGTGGGTCGCCGTCTTCGGCGTGGCCTTCGCCCTGTTCGCCTTTCGCGGGGAGTTCTCGGCGCTCGGCAGCCGGCTCAAGAGCGAGGCGCTCGGAAGCGCGGAGCCGACCATCAGCGGGGAGGGGCTTCGCCTGGCCAAGCGCGACGACGGCCACTTCTGGGTCGATGCGCGGATCAACGGTGCTCCGGTCCGCTTCCTGGTCGACAGCGGAGCGACCACCACGACCGTGACTCGCGAGGTCGCCGACGCCGCGAAGCTCGATCCCGGCATGCGCGGTGATTTCGTCGACACAGCCAATGGAACGGTGTTCATGCCGCGGGCGACAGCCGGCCTGCTCGAGGTCGGCACGATCCGCCGTACCGACATGGCGGTTGGCATTAACCCGAACGACGACACCAGCGTGCTCGGCATGAACTTCCTGTCCAGCCTTTCGAGCTGGGGCGTCCAGGGCAACGACCTCGTCCTCAAGCCATGACCAACGATCTCCAGCTCGGCGGGCTCTACATCCTCATGGCGTTCATGCTGCTCGCCGGAGCGATGATCGGCCGCCGCTCGCCGCTGGCCAAGGGCATCACCTCGGTGCTGGCGTTCATCGTCATCTTCGGGGCTGGCTTCATCGTCTTCAGCTTTCGCGACGACCTGCAATATGTCGCGCAGCGCCTTGAGTCCGAGGCCACCGGAAAGCCCGTCCGCATGGCCGAGGGCAGGATCCGCGTCCCGCTGGCGATCGATGGCCATTTCTGGGTCCAGGCCGAGGTCAACGGCGTGCCGGTCGATTTCCTGATCGACAGCGGCGCGACCATGACCACGATCGGGCGCGCCACCGCTGAACTCGCTGGAGTGCCGGTCGGCGATCAGCGCAACCAGGTCGTGCGCACGGGCAATGGCCTGATCCGTGTCGCGAGGACGTCGGCCGAGACGGTCGATCTCGGCGGCATCCAGCGCCGGGATGTCCGCCTGTTCGTGGCCGACGGCGACGACCTCAACGTCCTTGGCATGAATTATCTGACCAGCCTCAAGCGATGGAGCGTCGAAGGGCGCTGGCTGGTGCTGGAGGGCTGATAGAGCCTCAACATCGCACCTGACTTTACATAATACATATTATCAGACTTGCGGATTGTTCTATCCTCGTCGCCCTGCTGGCAGGATTGCGCCGCTTGATTGATCCGACGATGAAGTCGCCATGATGAGCCACGCCCAACCCGACGCTTCTCCCGCGCTCCAGCGCCTGATGACCATCATGGCGCGACTGCGTGATCCCGAGCGTGGGTGCGAATGGGACACGGTCCAGACCTTTGAGACGATCGCGCCCTATACGATCGAGGAAGCCTACGAAGTTGCCGACGCGATCCAGCGTGGCGACCTTGCCGACTTGCGTGACGAACTCGGCGACCTAGCGCTGCAGATCGTCTTCCATGCGCAGATGGCCGCCGAGGCCGGTCACTTCACGCTCGCCCAGGTGCTCGACGCGATCAGCGACAAGATGGAGCGGCGGCATCCGCACATCTTCGGCGACGATCCTTCCGGAGGCCATCATCGGTGGGAAGAGATCAAGGCCGCCGAGCGCGCTGCCCGGCCCGACGATCCGAGCGCACTCGCCGGGATCGCGCTCGCCCTGCCGGCGCTCGAACGCGCCCTCAAGCTGCAGAAGCGCGCTGCCCGTACCGGCTTCGACTGGCCCGACGCCGAGGGACCTAGGGCCAAGATCCATGAAGAGCTTGGCGAGATCGATGCCGCCGACAGTGACGAGCAGCGCGAAGAGGAAGTCGGCGACCTGCTGTTCGCCGTCGTCAACTTCGCACGCTTTCTCAAGATCAATCCGGAAGAGGCTCTACGCAAGGCCAATGCCAAGTTCGAGCGTCGCTTCCGTCGGATCGAGACCGCGCCGGACTTCGAGGCCTTGAACCTCGACCAGAAGGAAGCGCTCTGGTCCGAGGCCAAGACGACTGCTGCTCGAGACTAGCGGACCATGCGCAGCATCTGCTGCGCTTCGTTGAGGTGCGACTGGACAATCGGGACCGCACCCTGCGCGGTCTGACGAAGCAGCGGAGTATCGCCATTGCGGGCGTAGCCGCTTTGCAGAGCAAGCGCCTGCTGATGGGCCGGCACCTGCTGCTGCAGGTAGAGGCGATCGATCGAAGCCGGTGACGCGGCGTGAAGCTGCCCGATCATGGTCTTCTGCATCGGCGACATCTCCGGCGGAGGCGCCATGACGCCTGCGGCCTTGGCGTTGGTCAGCGCCAGATTGGTGGTGCGGCTGTGATGGTCGATCAGCATGGTCGCATAGGCACGGACCTGAGGATTGCTGCTCTTGCCGAGGAGGATCATGCTGCTGGTGATCTCGAAGACGTCCCCTGCTCCGCCATGAAAGAGATAGGCCGATGCCTGCTGGGTCGCGGCACCTTGCGGCGGAGTTGGAAGGGTTGCGGCGGCGGGGACGGCCACGGCAGCCACCGACACGGCCGATGCGAAAGCGATAAGATTCTTGGGCAGCGTCACGGCCATCTCCTGACAATCAATAACTTGCCGGTCGGAACCGCTGCCGCCCGGGCATCGTTCCCCGGCTGTTCACTTTTCAGACAGGATCGCGCCGGCGATGAGCATTAAACCGAAACGCACTCTTGCCCTTACCGGCGCCCTTCTCGCTGCCATCAGCCTACCCGTGCTCGCGCAGGTACCCGGAACCTCGGTCCCAGCCACGCAGGGCCAGCCGGGCGTGCCCTTCAGCGGCGCTCCGCTCGATGCCGAGAACCAGGCAGTCGTCGACGCTTTGACCAAGCAGTTGAAGGCCCGACCCTATCACAGCCTCGATCCCGTCGCGGCGCGGCAGCAGCCGACCTTCACCGATGGCGTCAATGCCGTTCTTCGCGCGCAGGGCCGCCCGACAACCCCGCCGCCCGGCCTGACCGAGCGCGAGATTTCGGTCACCGGAGCCGCTGGCAGCCTCCCGGCCACTGTGTTCACCCCGACCGGTGCGCGTGGCCCTCTGCCGGTCATCCTGTATTTCCATGGCGGCGGCTGGGTGATCGCCGACCGCAAGGTCTATGCTGGTGGCGCCCGTGGCCTTGCCCGCAACGCGCAGGCGATCGTCGTCTCGGTCGACTATCGGCGAGCGCCCGAGGCCCCCTTCCCTGCCCAGCATGACGACGCCCTGGCCTCCTATCGCTGGCTGCTCCAGAACGCCGCCTCGATCGGCGCCGATCCGAGCCGCATCGCCTTTGCCGGCGAGAGCGCTGGCGGCAATCTCGCCGTCTCCACCGCGATGCAGGCGCGCGACGCGGGCCTGCCCCTCCCCCGCCACATCGTCTCGGTCTATCCGATCGCGGGCAACGACCTGAATACGCCGTCCTACCAGGACACGGCCAACGGCCCGACTCTGAACCGCGCGCTGATGGCCTGGTTCTTCCGCTACGTGCCGCGTTCGCCAGCCGACCTGATGGACCCGCGGATCAATCTCGTCGGCGCCAACCTCCAGGGACTGCCGCCGGTCACGATCGTCGCCGCGCAGGTCGATCCCCTGCGTTCGGAAGGCGAATTGCTGGCGCAGCGGCTTGCCGCCGCGGGCGTGCAAGTCGAGCGGCGTGAGTGGGCCGGATCGGCGCACGAGTTCTTTGGTGCGGACGCGGTAATCCGCGATGCGGCCGAGGCCCAGCAGTGGGCTGGCGGCAAGCTGCGCCAAGCGCTGAGCGGCATGGCAGGTCCGGTCGGAGCGGCGCCGGCTCCGGAGCCTATGCCAATGCCGATGCCAAACGGCACGCGGGCGGGCGAGCGCGGATAACAGCTTTCAGAGGCGGGGCGGCCGATTGGTCGCCCCGTTGTTCCTACATACTTAATCAGACCACTCGACTTACAGCCCCTGGTAGCGCTGCCAGTTCTCGGGGCTGAGCCGGACCGCGACGAACATCTCGTCACCGTCCGCGCGGCTTTCGAGCACTTCACCGCGGCTGTGCAGCCAGGCGAGCCGCCCGCCGTCACCCGCCGACAGGCGCAGATGATGCACCGCGGCACCCTGCCGGAGGAGTGCGCTGATCCTCGCCAGCAGGGCGTCGGTGCCCTCGCCGCTCAGCGCCGACAGGGTGACGACGTCGTCACGCCGGTCAGCTTCATTCTCGACCGCCGAACGATCATCGCCGTCGAGCAGGTCGACCTTGTTCCAGACCTCGAGCCGAGGTGGCGAGCCTTCGCCGGCTTCGAGCCCGAGATCGCTCAGCACCTGCTCGACATCGGCTTTCTGGGCGTCGCTGTCGGGGTGGTGGATGTCGCGCACGTGCAGGATGAGGTCGGCGCTCGCGACTTCCTCGAGCGTCGCCCGGAAGGCTGCGACGAGTTCGGTCGGAAGGTTCGAGACGAAGCCCACCGTGTCCGACAGGATCGCCTTGTCGAAGCCGGGCAGCGCGATCTCGCGCATGGTCGGATCGAGCGTCGCGAACAGCAGGTCCTCGGCCATCACCGTTGCACGGGTCAGCCGGTTGAACAGCGTCGACTTGCCGGCATTGGTGTAGCCGACCAGCGCGACGACGGGCCAGGGCGCACGCTTGCGCCGGTCGCGATGGAGCGCACGGGTGCGCTTCACCTGGTCGAGCTCCTTGCGGATCCGGGCCATCCGGTCGCGGATCAGCCGCCGGTCGGCCTCGATCTGGGTTTCACCCGGGCCGCCGAGGAAGCCGAAGCCGCCGCGCTGGCGTTCGAGGTGGGTCCAGCTGCGCACCAGCCGCCCGGCCTGATAATCGAGGTGGGCGAGTTCGACCTGGAGCCGCCCTTCCGCGGTCGCGGCGCGCTCCCCGAAAATCTCGAGGATAAGCCCGGTCCGATCGATGACCTTCGCCTTGGTCCCGTCCTCCAGGTTCTTCTGCTGGACGGGTGTCAGCGCGGCGTCGACCACGAGGACCTTGGCCTCGATCGCTTCGGCCCGAGCGGCGATCTCCTCCACCTGGCCCTTGCCGAACAGCGTCGCCGGGCGCGGCTGGCGGATCCGGAAGGACATTCGCTCGGTGACCTCGAGGCTGATCGCCTCGGCCAGCCCCGACGCCTCGTCGAGCCGCGCATCGACCGTCCGCGCGTTCATCTCGCCCGAGCGGTCGGGCAGGACGACCAGCGCCTTCTCGCCGCGTCGAAGCCCGTCCCCGCCGGCGCGGTCGAAGCCGGTGCTCACTTGGCGCCGTCCTCCAACTCGCCGTCGCCGAGCTGGAGCTGGCTTGCCGGCTGCATGGTCGAGACCGCATGCTTGTAGACGAGCTGCACCTGGCTTCCACGGCCCAGCAGCATCGAGAAGCGGTTGAACGCGACCACCTCGCCCTGCAGCATGACACCATTCACCAGGAACACCGTCATCGGCTCCTTCTGGCGGATGGACGCGGCAAGGAAGCGATCCTGGAGCGTCGCCCTCCCCTCCTCCAGCGCGTCACCGCGGAAGCTCTCGAGTTCGAGATCCGCGGGCACTTCGGACGGCAGGATGGTCGACATCGCATGCTTGTAGATGAGCTGACTCACGCCCTCTCGCCGCAACAGCAGCGAGAAGGCATCGAACCATGTGATGACGCCAGTCAGCTTCACGCCCTTGACCAGGAAGATGGTCACCGGGGTCTTGGTACGGCGCAGGCTGTTCAGGAAGTGATCCTGCAAACTCAAAGTCTTCGACGGCATTGTTCTGTCGTTCTTCTGTTTATCGTGACGAGACGATCCCGTCTCAGCTGCCTGAACGCTCCTCTTCGCCATTCTGTCCCTTCTCGCCCAGGCCGAGCGCCTTGAGCTTCCGGTGAAGGGCCGAGCGTTCCATCCCGATGAAGCTCGCGGTGCGGCTGATGTTGCCCGAGAAGCGACGGATCTGGACCCGCAGATATTCACGCTCGAAGCTTTCCCTCGCTTCGCGGAGCGGCGAGCCCATGATCGACAGGGTGGCATTCGACATGCCGCCCGATCCGCCAGTGTCGAGCACTTCGCCCGGCAGCAGGTCGATGTCGATCCGGCCGAGGCGATCGGTCGGCGCCATGATGACGGTTCGTTCGATGATGTTCCTCAGCTGCCGGACGTTACCCGGCCAGTCGTGCGCCTGGAGCGCGGCGAGCGCCTCGTCCGACAGGCTCGGCGAGACCATCCCGCGCTCGGCAGCGAAGCGCGCGAGATAGTGGATTGCGAGCTCGGGAATGTCCTCGCGCCGCTCGCGCAAGGGCGGGATCCGCACCGGCACGACGTTCAGTCGATAGTAGAGGTCTTCGCGGAAGCGCCCGGCCGCAATCTCCTCGCTGAGGTTGCGCGAGGTTGCCGAAAGGACCCGGACGTCGACCTTGACCGGCCGCTGCCCGCCGACGCGGGTGAAGCTCTGGTCGGTCAGCACCCGCAGGATCTTGCCCTGCGTGGTCAGCGGCATGTCGGCGATCTCGTCGAGGAACAAGGTCCCGCCATGGGCCTGCTCGAGGAAGCCCGGACGCGCGACCCCGTCCCCTTCCGAACCGAACAGCTCTTCCTCGACCCGGCCCGGGTCCATTCGCGCCGCAGCCACGGTGACGAACGGGCCGGCGGCGCGCGGGCTCCAGTTGTGGATAGTCCGCGCGGCGATTTCCTTGCCAACCCCTGCCGGCCCGGTGATCAGCACCCGGCTGCCGGTCGGCGCGACCCGCTTCAGCGTTGCCCGGACGGTGTTGATCGCGACCGAATTGCCGTTGAGCTGGTCGTCGCTTCCGACGCGCTGCTTAAGCGTCGCATTCTCGCGGCGAAGCCGGTCGGTCTCGGTCGCCCGGCCGACGAGGTGGAGCAGGCGACTCGCCTCGAAGGGCTTCTCGATGAAGTCAACGGCGCCTTCGCGGATCGCCGCCACCGCGGTGTCGAGATTGCCGTGGCCGCTGATCATCAGCACCGGCAAGGAGGGATCGCGCGCCTTCACCTGCTCGAGCAGTTGCAGCCCGTCGAGGCGCGAGCCCTGCAGCCAGACATCGAGCAGCACCAGGCTCGGCCGCCGGCTCTCGATCGCCTCCAGCGCCTCGGTCGAGTTGGCAGCGGAACGCACCGCATAGCCCTCGTCCTCGAGCACTCCGGCGACCAGTTCACGGATATCGGCCTCGTCATCGACGACCAGCACTTCGAGCGCCATTCAGGCGACCTCCTCATTATTCGGTTGTTCGGCGTCATCGGCAAGCAGGTCGAGCTTGGCGAGGTCGAAGGCGATGCGGACGTGAGTGCCCCCACCAGCCCGGTCGAGGAAGGCGATCTCGCCGCCATGTTCCTCGACGATCTTCTTGACGATGGCGAGCCCGAGCCCGGTCCCGCGTACCCGCGTCGTCATATAGGGTTCGGTCAGCCGCTCGCGCTCCTGCGGAAGGCCGATGCCGGTATCGAATAGGTCGATCACCAGCTGCCGCTCGTCCTTCGACATCTTCAGGTCAATGCGATCGCCGGCGAAGGTCATCTCGCCGCGATTGCGCCTCGCCTCAATGGCTTCGACGGCGTTCTTGACGACATTCGTCAGCGCCTGGCCGAGCTGCTGGCGGTCGCAGATCATCCGGATGTCGCCCGCCTGGGGATCAAGCGTGAAGGTGATGCCGGGGTGCGCCACCTCGTGCAGGAACAGGCTGGTGCGCGCGATGTCGTGGACATTCTCGTCCTTGAACACCGGCTTTGGCATGCGCGCGAAATTGTCGAACTCGTCGACCATCCGGCGGAGGTCACCAACCTGCCGTACGATGGTCTCGGTCAGTCGTCCGAAGGTCTCGGGGTCGGATTGAACCTCCTTGCCGAAGCGCCGCTGAATCCGTTCGGCGGCGAGCTGGATCGGGGTCAGCGGGTTCTTGATCTCGTGCGCGATGCGCCGGGCGATGTCGGACCAGGCCGCTCGGCGCTGGTCGGCTAGCTGCTCGGTGATGTCGTCGAAGGTCAGCACCCAGCCGTCGGCATAGCGCACGCGCTTGACCGCCAGCGTCCGCTGACCGCCTTCGGCCCGCACCAAGACGTCCGCCTCCCGTTGGTCGCCGCAGAGAAATTCCGCCAACTCGGGCGATACCTCGTCAAGCGCCCTTTCCTCGATCCCTTCGGCGCCGTGCTGCAGCAGAGCCTCGGCCGAGCGGTTCGTAAGCAGAATGCGTCGTTCGCTGTCGAGCGCGATGACACCTGCGGTAACCGACCCGAGCACCGCCTCGATGAAGGCACGGCGGGTATCGAGCTGCGTGTTGACCGCTTTCAGCGCGCCGGTCTGCTCCTCGAGACGCCCCGTCATCCGGTTGAACGCCGCGGCCAGCACGCCGATCTCGTCGTCGCTCTTCTCGATCGGCACGCGGGTCGAGAAGTCCCCCTCCTCCACCCGGCCCGCCGCGGTGACGAGACCGCCGAGCGGACGGACGAGGCGGTCGGCGATCTTGAGAGCGAAAAAGATCGCAAGCCCGACAATCAAAAGACTGCCAATGAGCAGCGCTCCGTTGAACCGAAGCTGATACAGCCGCGCCCGCTCGAGCAACCCCTGATAGTCCGTAAGCACGTCCTGCGCCTGAGTTAACTGGCGCCCGAATTGGGGTTCGAACACGCGCGCGGCGTAGAGGTAAGTGGCCGGACCATAGTCGAGCCGGGTGAGCGCGCCGATGCGGTCGGATGAATTGATCGCCACAACCGGACCCGCGTTCAAAGCCGCGATCTTGTCGGGCGTGATCAGCTTGGTGAGGTCCCGCTCATAAGGATTGACCAAGACTTCGGTCAGGATCGCTCCGTCCTGACCAACCCGAAAAATGATCGCTTCTGAAAGTTCGCGATTGAGAACCTGCACGCTGGCCACGGCATCGGCGAAACGCGGATCATCGATCGGCACCTGCTTGAGATAACCCGAGACATCGCTGCTCATGGTCCGGGTCTCGTCGGCAACGCGCCTTACTTCTTCCTTGTAGACCCCGTCAGCTAACTGAACGCTGTTCTCGATCATGGTCCGAGCCTTGGTCGAGAACCAGAACTCCAGACCCGACTGTAAAAGGAAGGACGCAAAGATGGCGACGAGGACGGTGGGGACTGCCGCGATCGTCGAGAAGAGCGCGACCAGCCTAGTGTGAAGCAGTCCCGTGCCAAGTCCGCCCTGCTCCGCCCTGCGGATGGCAAAACGCCGGGACAAAAGCACCATCAGAAGGATGGCCGGTATAAGGTTCGCCACCAGCAGCAAGGCGATGAGTGGCGGCGAAACCATCTCGGACGGATCACCGCGGCTGAGCACGCCCCAGCCCACCACCATCATCACCAGTAGCACGCCCAGCGTGACCAGCTCGGCGACCCGGTAGAAGCGGCCATTCGCGCGCTCCGCCGCGAGCCAGCGCTTCAGGCTGGGCGGTTGATCGAGCGTGGAAGCGGCCGAACGAACATCCATGTTCGCCTGCCCTAGCACGGAGTTGTTGCTTCCAGAACACAGTTTGTGACTGGAGACGTTAACTTTTTCGGGCGGGAGAAGGCTAGGCGGCGGCCCTGCTCAGCCAGGGAGCATAGAATTCCTTGAGCATGGCCACGACCGTGCTGGGATCGTCGATCGTATTGACCTTCTGGCGAAATTCGGCCGACCCGTGCATCCCCTTGGTGTACCAGCCGATGTGCTTGCGGGCGAGGTTGACCCCCGTCACGCTGCCGTAGAGCGACTGCATGGCGTCATATTGCTCGAGGATCACGGCCAATTGCTCGTCCATGCTGGGATCTGGCCCTGTCGTGCCGGCAAGGTCGGCCATGACCTGCCCGAGCAGCCACGGCCGGCCATAGGCACCACGCCCGACCATGACGCCATCCGCGCCCGACTGACGCAGGGCTTCGCGCGCGTCATCGCGGGTGCAGATATCCCCGTTGACGATCACTGGCAGGCTGACCGCATCCTTGACCTTGCGGACGAACGACCAGTCGGCGCTTCCCTTGTACATCTGGTTGCGGGTGCGGCCGTGGACGGTGATCATCTTCGCGCCGAGGTCCTCGGCAATGCGCGCGAGCTCGGGTGCGTTGAGACTCTCGTGGCACCAGCCCATCCGCATCTTGACCGTCACCGGCACGGACACTGCCTTGACCGTCGCCTCGATGATCGAAGCCGCGAGCGGAAGGTCGCGCATCAGCGCGCTTCCCGCGTCGCCGTTCACGACCTTCTTCACCGGGCAGCCCATATTGATGTCGATGATCGCCGCGCCGCGCTGCTCGTTGAGGCGCGCGGCGTCGGCCATCTCCTT
Source organism: Sphingomonas swuensis (assembly GCF_039538045.1). NCBI lineage: Bacteria > Pseudomonadati > Pseudomonadota > Alphaproteobacteria > Sphingomonadales > Sphingomonadaceae > Sphingomonas > Sphingomonas swuensis. The sequence goes on from NZ_BAABBQ010000001.1 coordinate 1,470,442, forward strand.
GGGGCTGCAGCCGGCGAGCTGGAGGCTGACCGGCTCTTCGCTCGGGTCCCAAAGCGCCTTCTGAAGGCTCTGCCGGGTCTCGCGGATCGCAGCCTGGCTGGCGATCATCTCGCTGACCGTTAGGCCCGCGCCATAGCGCTTGACCGCCTTGCGGAACGGGAGGTCGGTGACCCCCGTCATCGGCGCAAGGATGACCGGCGCGTCGATCCGGACCGGGCCGATCGTGATAGGCTTGAAGCTGTCCATGGGAGCGCGCGCCTTTACAGGAGAGGCCCCGAACGGGCAAGGCGCGCCTCGTGACCCAGGTGACCGCCCTCATCGTCGCCGCCGGATCCGGGACCCGGATGGGCGGCGAGACCCCCAAGCAATATCGCCCGCTCGCCGGCAAGGCGCTGCTCGCTCACGCCTGCGAGGCGCTGCTCAGCCATCCGCGGATCACCGCGGTGCGCGTCGTGATCGGGGGCGGGCAGGAAGAGCTCGCCCGCAAGGCGCTCGGCAGCCTCGACGTTGGCGAGCTGATCATCGGCGGCAGGGAACGCGCCGACAGCGTTCGTGCCGGCCTGGCAGCGATAGACGACGGGATCGTCCTCGTCCACGACGCCGCCCGCCCCTTCTGTCCGCCAGAGGTCGTAGACCGCCTTCTGGACGCGCTCGAGAGCGCCGATGGCGCGGTTCCGGTGCTTGCCGTTGCCGACACGCTGGCAAAAGGCGACCGCGAGCTTCGCGGCACGGTCAATCGCAACCAGATGCTTCGGGTCCAGACCCCGCAGGCCTTCCACATCGAAGACCTGCGCTTCGCCTATGACGAGGCCGGCTCGGGCGCGCCCACCGACGAGAGCAGCGTGATGCAGCATGCCGGGCTCAAGGTCGTGACCGTCGCCGGGGATGAGGACCTTCATAAACTCACCACTGCAAGAGACTGGGAACGCGCGGAAATGATGCTGCAGGCTCGAATGATCAGCCGCTCCGGCACCGGCTTCGACGTCCACGCCTTCGACGGGCCGGGCCCGGTCATCATGGGAGGCATCACGATCGACCATCCGCAGGGCCTCGCCGGTCACAGCGATGCCGACGTCGTCCTCCACGCCATCACCGACGCGCTCCTCGGGGCCGCCGCGCTCGGCGACATCGGCCAGCACTTCCCTCCCTCTGATCCCCAATGGAAGGGCGCGGCGAGCGACCGCTTCCTCATCCATGCCGCCGACCTCATCAGGGCCAAGGGCGGGATCATCGACCATGTCGACTGCACCGTGATCTGCGAGGCGCCCAAGGTCGGTCCGCACCGCGCCGCCATCCAGGCGCGCGTCGCAGAGATCCTCGGTCTCGCCATCGAGCGGGTAAGCATCAAGGCAACCACCACCGAACAGCTTGGTTTTACCGGAAGGCGCGAAGGGATCGCCGCGCAGGCGATCGCCACCGTCCGCCTGCCCGACTAACCGAGGTGCCGATGGAGTCGCTGGTTCATCCCGAACTGCTCGCGAAGGCACGCGAGATCGTCGCCGCCAACCTTGCCGCGGGCCGCCGGGTGGCGGTGGCGGAGAGTTGCACCGGAGGCCTTGTCAGTGCGGCTCTGACCGAGCTCCCGGGCTCCTCGGCGATGTTCGAAGCCGGCTATGTCACCTATGCCAACGAGGCCAAGATGGCGGCGCTCGGGGTCAGCCACGATGTTCTCGACACTTTCGGCGCGGTCAGCGTCGCGACGGGTTGGGCGATGGCCAAGGGCGCGCTCGAACGCTCGGGCGCCGACGTCGCCGTGGCGATCACGGGAATTGCCGGGCCGGGCGGCGGCTCACCGTCGAAACCGGTCGGAACCGTGGTCTTTGCCCGTGCCATTCGGGGCGAGGACCCCGACCAGATCATCGCCGATACCAAGCTGTTCGACGCGAATGGCGGTCGCGCCGGGATCCGGCTTCAGGCGGCGCTCTGTGCGCTCGAGCTGCTCGCTCCGTAGAGCGCCGCGGCGCGTGCCTCGAAGGCGCCGGTCATCTTGCGCAGCGCGCGATCGAACACCTGCCCCGCGACCGCCTCGAAAATTCGGCTACGGAAAGCGAAGTCGACCGTGAAATGAAGGTTGGTCCCGCCGTCCTCGGCGGGCTCGAAGCGCCACTCGTTGTGGAGGAACTTCAGCGGCCCCTCGACATAGTCGACGGTGATCGCCTCGGGGCGCTGCTTGCCGATCTTGCTGGTGAAGCGCTCGCGGAAAGCGCCGAAGCCGACGATCAGGTCGGCCACCATGTCGGTCTCGCTCGACGAACGGACGCGTACCGCGCTCACCCATGGCAGGAACTCGTCGTAGCGCTTCACGTCGGCGACGAGGTCGAACAACTGCTCCGGAGTGTAGGGCAGGTGACGCTGTTCGGAATGGCGCGGCATGGCTCTAGCGGGCGAGCCGCTCCGCGCGGGCCGCCTGCATCTTCCGGAAATCGTCGCCGGCGTGGTAGCTCGAGCGGGTCAGCGGGCTCGCCGCGACCAGCAGGAATCCCTTGGCTCGAGCGATGGCGGCATAGGCTTGGAACGCCTGCGGAGTGACGAACTCCTCGACATTGGCATGGCGCGGGGTCGGCTGGAGATACTGACCCATGGTCAGGAAATCGATGTCCGCCGAGCGCATGTCGTCCATGACCTGGTGCACCTCGAGCCGCTGCTCGCCCAGGCCCACCATCACGCCCGACTTTGTGAAGATCGCCGGATTGCGGCGCTTGACGCTCTCGAGCAGGCGGAGCGACGCGTAGTAGCGCGCGCCGGGCCGGATGGTCGGGTAAAGCCTCGGCACCGTCTCGAGATTATGGTTGTAGACGTCAGGCCCGGCATCGACGATCCGCGCCACCGCCTCTTCCGACTTGTTGCGGAAGTCGGGGGTCAGGATCTCGATGGTGGTCTTCGGCGTCTCGCGGCGGAGCGCCTCGATCACCTTGACGAACTGGCTCGCGCCGCCGTCGGGAAGGTCATCGCGGTCGACGCTGGTGATGACGATATGCTCGAGCCCGAGCTGGGCGGCGGCGATGGCCGTGTTCTGCGGCTCAAAGGGGTCGACAGCGCGTGGCATGCCGGTCTTGACGTTGCAGAAGGCGCAGGCCCGGGTGCAGGTATCGCCAAGGATCATCACCGTGGCGTGCTTCTTGGTCCAGCACTCGCCGATGTTCGGGCAGGCCGCTTCCTCGCACACAGTGGCGAGGTTGAGCGAACGCATCAGCTTGCGGGTTTCGGCATAGCCCTCGCTGGTCGGGGCCTTGACCCGGATCCAGTCGGGCTTCCGTGCGCGTGGCGGGGTCGGAAGAGCGGTCGGCGCGTTCATGCCGGCCATGTAGCGAGGAGGGGCAGCCTCTGCCACCCCTCCCCGTCGTCATCCGTGACTAGCAGCGGGTGTTGTAGTCGTAGATCGGACGGCCCTGGCTATCGACGTAATAGCAGTAGCCGCGGGTATCGCGATAATATTGGCGGTTGTTGACCACCGCGCCGAGCACCGCACCGGCGATGCCGCCCGCGATCGCACCGGTACCGACCGACACGCCCGGAACCACCGCGCCGACACCGGCGCCGACGGCCGCGCCGACCGCAGCGCCGGTCGCCGCGCGACCCGCCTGGCTCGAGCCATTGTTGTTGTAATAGGGATCGCCATAGGGATTGGTCGTGGCGCAGCCGGTCACCGCCAGGCTTCCGGCGACCAGCGCCGTCATCATTGCCGTTTTCATCTTGCCGTCTCCTCGGGTTTGCAGACGACATCAAAGATGCGCGGGCGAGTTCGTTCCGTCAGGCGACCGATTGCCAAGCGCGGAAGGCTGATCTAGCCGCCACTTCCGAGAGCGGGACCAAGCGCCGGCCTCGCTCGACAGTGATGGCTCGACGCTGATCATCAGCCTTGTCCGGGGAGACTGTTTCAAGTGTCAGAATTTCGCGCCCTTCTTCAAGGTTACGATCGTTTCCGTGCCGGCCGCTACGAGACCGAGCGGCGGCGCTGGGAAAGCCTCGCGACCGGCCAGTCTCCGCCGGTCATGATCATCGGTTGTTGCGACAGCCGGGTCGACCCGGCGACCATCTTCGACACCGAGCCGGGGCAGGCTTTCATCCTCCGCAACGTCGCCAACCTGGTGCCGCCCTGCGAACCGGACGGCGGCCTCCACGGAGTCAGTTCGGCGCTCGAGTTCGCGGTCACCAAGCTCGGCGTCCGTCACATCGTCGTCATGGGCCACGGCGCCTGCGGTGGCGTCGCTGCCGCGCTCGGTGGCCACGGCGATCCTGACCGCACCTTCATCGACCGCTGGATCGGATTGCTCGATCCCGCGGTCGAGCGGGTCCGCGCCAGCGGCACCGACGATCCGCAGCACGCGCTCGAGCTGGAGGGCGTCAAGACCAGCCTCCACAATCTTCGCACCTTCCCCTTCGTCGCCGAGCGCGAGGCTCGCGGCGAGATCGAGCTCCACGGCTGCCATTTCGCCATCGCCGAAGGACGTCTGTGGGAGCTCGACGAGGCCAGCGGCCGCTTCCATGCGGTCGGCGAGCCCGACCTAGACCACGCTGGGGCCAAGGAATGATCGGCGCTCCGAACATTGCCCTGCTGATCGACGCCGACAATGCCTCTCCCGATCATCTCGACGAGGTTCTTCTGGTCCTGAGCGAGCTCGGCGCGATCAACATCCGCCGCGCCTATGGCAACTGGAAGAAGGCGCAGCTCAAGAGCTGGGAAGCGCTGACCTACGAACACAGCATCGTTCCGGTGCAGCAGTTCGACGTGGTCAAGGGCAAGTCGGCGACCGACATGCGGATGATCATCGACTGCATGGACCTGCTCTACCGCGGGCAGATGGCCGGTCTCGGGATCATGTCGAGCGACAGCGACTTCTCGCCGCTGGTGCAGCGCATCCGAGAATCCGGGCTCCCGGTCTACGGCTTCGGCACGACCAAGACCCCGCAGAGCCTCAAGGCCGCCTGCACCCGCTTCATCGACGTCGCGGCGCTTCAGGCAAGCGCTCCGAACGAGGAGCCGGCCGAGGTGCCACAGGGCCCGACCAGCGACGTGGTCAAGGTGCTCGGCGACGCCTGGAAGCAGAGCAAGCGCGACGACGAGGGCTACGCGCTTATCTCCGAGGTCGGGCAGCGCGCCGCCAACCTGTCGAGCTTCTCCGTCCGCAACTATGGCGCACGCAGCCTGTCCGAGCTGTTCGGCACGCTCGAGCAATTCGGAGTTCGCCGCGCGGACGACGGCCGCCTGCTGGTCAAGCGGCTCCGCTGATCTCCGGCTCGGCATGTTGCCGGGCCGCAGGGAACCCTGACCGCCCTCTCCCGTTCCGCTCCCGAACCATCATCCCCGGGAGAAGAGACGTGGCAGACGCCGAGCGCGCCGAAGAACTGAAGGAGCTATTCTGGAAGGAGCTGAAGGGCTCCCCCTTCGTGATGATCGGACTTCAAGGCGTCGAGGACAGCCGCACCCGCCCATGGACCGCACAGGTCAACTGGCAGAACGACAAGGAACTGAAGGACGGTGGCGACATCTACTTCTTCGGCGCCAAGTCGGAAGCGATCGTGAAGGGCCTGTCCGAGAACAATCGCGCGGTCTGCACCTACGTGTCGAAGGGTCACGACCTCTTCGCCCATATTCATGGCACGCTCGAGCTGGTCGAGGACCGTGCGCTGGTCGACAAGTTCTGGAACCCGTTCATCGCCAGCTGGTACAAGGACGGCAAGGACGACCCCGATCTCCAGCTGCTGCGCTTCGACACCAGCAAGGCCGAGATCTGGAAGGCCGAGGCGGGTGCGACTCTCGTCGCCGCCGCGCTCAAATTCCTTGGCCGCGATCCGGGCAAGGACCATCAGCAGGCGAATCAGGCGGAAGTCGCCCTCTAGCCTGTTGCGTTCACGACACGGTTCCACTTCGTCGACCGAAGTGCGGGCCTAAGTCCGGAACCCGACTCACGCGCAGCCGTTCAACCCTCCGCGCGAACGGCTGCGTGTCGATCGCGTCCAGTACGACCAGTTTGGAAGAGACATCTTGGCGACCGATTTCGAGCGCGGACCCCAGACCTTCATCGTCAACACCTTGCCCAATCCTTGCCAGGACGGCGATTCGCTTTTGGCCAAGGCGGAGCGCTGCCGACGTCTCGCCGCGGGCATATCGGACAGTGAGGCCGCCGATGTGCTCCGGCGCATGGCAGTCGGCTATGAAGAGGCCGCCGAACGCCTCGCCGTGACCAGCCTCGGGGACTAGCGCGCGGCGCAGCCACGCAGTAGCCGTGCCGTCATGGCGCGCTCCCCTACCCGCTCCACCCGCCGCTCGCTACCCGCGCGGCTGTTCCTCCTGCTGGTCAAGCTCGCAGTCGGCTTCGTCCTGCTGTCGGCGCTGTGGGTGCTCGCCTATCGCTTCATCAACCCGCCGCTGACCTTCACCATGGCTGGCGACCTCCTTGCCGGTCGCGGCGCGACCCGTGACTGGATGAGCCTCGACGAGATCGACCGCGACATCGTCCGCGGCGTCATCGCCGCCGAGGACAGCAAGTTCTGCAGCCACCGCGGGTTCGATTGGGACGCGATCAGCGACGCGGCCCGGCGCAATGCGAGCGGCGGACGGATCCGCGGTGGCTCCACCATCAGCCAGCAGACCGCCAAGAATGCCTTCCTCTGGCAGGGCGGCGGCTACGCCCGCAAGGGGCTCGAGGCCTGGTTCACCTTCCTTGCCGAACGCCTGTGGGGAAAGCGGCGGATCATGGAAGTCTATCTCAACGTCGCCGAGACCGGAATCGGGACCTACGGAGTGAATGCCGGGGCGCAACGCTATTTCGGCCATGACGCCGCCGCGATGACCCGTACCGAGGCCGCTCGCTTGGCCGCCGTGCTCCCACTGCCCAAGGGGCGGGAGGCGATTGCGCCGCAGGGCTTTACCCGCCGCTACGGCAACAGCATCGCCGCGCGCATCGGCGTGGTGGCGCGCGACGGCCTCGACGGCTGCGTCTACGAAGGCACCGTGGCGCCGCGTGACCGTACCCCTCCGCCGTCGCGCAAGCCTCAGTCGCTGCCTGGTGACGATGTCGAGACCGCGACCCCGCCGCCGCCTCCACCGCCGGCAGAGGTGCTGGACAGCCTGCCAGCCGCTCCCGCGGAGCCGCCCTCACCTGCTCCCGACGCCGCACCGCCGGCACCCGTCGTCGAACCCGCCGAGCCCGAGGACGAGCCGCCGCAGCCTGATCCGGAGCCGCAGGCCAACACGGATGCGGGGTAACTGCTAACCATTCGCAACAGGAACGGTGACGCTCTCCCACCCGTTCCCGAGCCAAGACATTCGAGCCAAGGAGAGTAGACATGGCGACGCGTAACCAGACCCGCGATCGGAACAGCCGCAGCGACAAGAGCAGCGCCCGCAATTCCGCCGAGAAGAGCGCCTTCAACTTCGACCGCGTCGAGGACAATGCGGTTCCGCTGCTCGGCGCACTGGCCGCCGGCGCGGCGATCGGGATCGGTGCCAACTGGGCGCGCAAGTTCCTCCAGCAGAAGTCCGAATCCATGATGGCGGGCAACGAGTGGGACGAGATCCTCAAGCTCGAGCACAAGGCGACCCTTGCCAAGTTCGACCTTCTCCTGGCCACCGAGGATGACGAGACCGGCAAGCGCGCGAGCCTTGTGAAGACCATCCATTACGCGCTGAACAAGCATGCCCACCAGGAAGAGCAGGTCGTCTATCCGGCGCTCCGCCAGGCCAACGAGACGGTCGACGCCGACCATCTCGAGCATGAGCATGGCTATGTGAAGACCTACCTCTATCGGCTTGAGAACATGGAAAAGGATTCGGCCGAATTCCTGCCGACCGTCCGCGAGTTCCGCGACCTCATCGAGGAGCATGCCCGGATGGAGGAAGAGCAGGTCTATCCGCGCTTCAAGACGTCAATGAGCGAGGAGCAGAACGCCAAGATCACCATGCTGATGAACAAGGAAGGCATGAAGATGAACTGACGCTCGCAAGATCTGTCATCTCGGCGTTGAACCGGCGCGGGTGAAAACCGGAGGCAAAAGCCTCCTGAGGTCTCCACCTGCGCGGGTCCGACGTCTTCTCGTTACCCTACCAGCCGCAGCTGCTCCGCCGCCGCGAGCGTGACCCCGTTCTCGCCCACGAACCGCTCGAGCCTCGCGCCGAGTTCGGCATCGACCGAGAAGCGGCCGGGCAGCAGCACCGTCGCCGTGCGACCGTCGCTGACCGGCACTTCCAGTCGAACGATCCCGCTTCCGGCCTCGCACGAGCCGAGCTCCGCCACGACCAGCCGAACCGCGGCTTCGTCGGGGCAGCGCACGGTCAGTTCGACCCGGCTCCGCCGCGCCAGTTCGTCGAGCGGCTGGTAGCGCTTGATCGTCACGCGCGGCTGCTCCTCGCCTGGACGCCGGTCGAGTTCGACCGAGAGGAGGCCGCAGCCGCCGATCTTGGCCGCGGCCTCGACCGCTTCGGCGGCCTCGTCGTCGAACACCGTCGCATCGAACTGGCCGCCGCCGTCGCTGAATCGCGCCATCAGGAAGCGACGGCCCTTCTGCGAAGTGCGCCAGCGCGCCTCCTCGACCAACCCCGCCATGGTTGCTCCGCCGCGGCCGTCTGCGGGAATGGCGACCAGCCCCAATTCGGTGCTCTGCCGCACCCGGTGGGCCGCAAGCAGGTGCTTGTGCTGGTCGACCGGATGGGCGGAAAAATAGAAGCCGAAGGCGTCGCGCTCGGCCGCCATCCGTTCGGCAAGACTCCAGCGCGCATCGCGCGGAAGCCTGATCGGCGCCACGTCCTCGGCCTCGCCGCCCCCTCCGAACAGTCCGCCCTGCCCGCTGGTCTTCTCCTGGTGCGCGCTTGCGGCATGGGCGAGGATCGTCTCCGACGCCGCATGGACCGCGGCGCGCTCGCCGTTGAGCCCGTCGAGCGCGCCCGCCGCGGCAAGGCTCTCAAGCTGCCGGCGGTTGAGGATCCGCGGGTCGATCCGCGCGGCGAAGTCCTCGAGGCTGGCAAAGGGCTTGCGCTTCCGCTCGGCGACCAGCTCTTCCATCGCCTTCTCGCCAACGCCCTTGAGCGCGCCAAGCGCATAGCGGACCGCACCATCCGCGACGTCGAAGTCCGCCTCGCTCGCATTGATGTCGGGCGCGAGCAGGGTCAGCCCCATGCGCCGGAGGTCATCGACGAACAGGCAGAGCTTGTCGGTCTGGTGGATGTCGTAGCTCATCGAGGCGGCGAAGAACTCGGCCGGATGATGCGCCTTCAGCCAGGCGGTATGATAGGCGACCAGCGCGTAGGCGGCCGCGTGACTCTTGTTAAAGCCGTAGCCCGCGAACTTGTCGATCAAGTCGAACAGCTCATTGGCCTTGGCCGGCTTGATCTCCTGCCGCCCGCAGCCCTCGACGAAGCGGGCGCGCTGGGCGTCCATCTCTGCCTTGATCTTCTTGCCCATCGCGCGGCGCAGCAGGTCCGCTTCGCCGAGGCTGTAGCCGGCCAGCACCTGCGCGGCCTGCATGACCTGCTCCTGGTAGACGAAGATCCCGTATGTCTCCTTCAGGACGTCCTCGAGCAGAGGATGAGGATATTCAATCGTTTGGCGGCCGTTCTTGCGATCGCCGAACAGCGGAATGTTGTCCATCGGGCCCGGCCGGTAGAGCGAGACCAGCGCGATGATGTCGCCGAAGCTGGTCGGACGCACTGCCGCCAGCGTCCGCCGCATGCCTTCCGATTCGAGCTGGAAGACGCCGACCGTGTCGCCGCGCTGGAGCAGCTCGTATACTTTCGGATCGTCCCAGCCGAGCTTGGCGAAGTCGACCTCGACACCCCGCTTGGCGAGCAGCCGCTGGCCTTCCTTCAGCACCGACAGGGTCTTGAGGCCGAGGAAGTCGAACTTCACCAGGCCCGCGCCCTCGACATATTTCATGTCGAACTGGGTGACGGGCATGTCTGAGCGGGGATCGCGATGGAGCGGGACCAGCTCCTGGAGCGGGCGGTCGCCGATCACCACGCCCGCGGCGTGGGTCGAGCTGTGCCGCGGGAGGCCCTCGAGCTTCATCGCGAGGTCGAACAGTCGCTTGACCTGCGGCTCGTTCTTCACCTCGGCCGCGAGCTCGCTGACGCCGTTCAGCGAGCGCTCAAGCGTCCACGGGTCGGTCGGATGGTTAGGGACGAGCTTGGCGAGCCGGTCGACATGGCCGTAACTCATCTGCAGCACGCGCCCGGTGTCCTTGAGCACCGCGCGGCTCTTCATTCGCCCGAAGGTGATGATCTGCGCCACCCGATCGCGGCCATACTTCTGCTGGACGTAGCGGATGACCTTGTCCCGGTGGGTTTCGCAGAAGTCGATGTCGAAGTCGGGCATCGACACGCGCTCGGGGTTGAGGAAGCGCTCGAAGAGCAGGCCGAGTTCGATCGGGTCGAGGTCGGTGATGAGCAGCGCCCACGCGACCGCCGAGCCCGCGCCCGAGCCGCGCCCCGGACCGACCGGAATGTCGTTCGCCTTGGCCCACTGGATGAAGTCGGCGACGATCAGGAAGTAGCCCGCGAACCCCATTCGGACGATGACGTCGAGCTCGAACTCGAGCCGTTCGCGGTAGCCGGGCTTCAGATCCTCGGCATAGTCCGTGATGCGGGCTTCGAGACCGGCGCGGGCGGCGGCACGAAGCGCCTCGTCCTCGTCCTCGCCCATCCGCGGCAGGATCGGGCGGCGCTTGGGTGCGGCGACGGCGCAGCGCCGGGCAACGACCAAGGTGTTGGCGAGCGCTTCGGGCAGATCCTCGAATAGCGCCTCCATCTCGGCACCGCCCTTGAGCCAGGCATGCTCGCTCGACCGCCGCCGCTCGGCACTGTCGACATAGGCGCTGTCGGCGATGCACAACATGGCGTCGTGCGCGGCATGGAAGCCGGGCTCGACGTAGAGCGCGGGGTTGGTCGCCACGAGCGGCAGGTCGAGCGCGTAGGCGAGGTCGATCAGCGCACCTTCGGCGGCCTCCTCGACGTCGTCGCCGCGACGGCTGAGCTCGACATAGAGGCGATCGGGAAAGATCGACGCCAGCGCCTCGAGCGCAATACGAGCCTTGGCGGCCTGCCCGTCGGCGAGCAGCCTTGCGACACTCCCCTCGCCGCCCGCAGTCAGCGCGATCAGGCCCTCGCTGTGTCCGCCAAGGTCGTCGAGGGTGACGTGCGGCACCAGATGGTCGGGCCGCTCCATGTGCGCCTTGCTGACCAGCCGGCAGAGGTTGGCATAGCCGGCCTCGTCCTTGGCCAGCAGCGCGAGCCAGTCGACCGTCTCGGCCTTGCCGCCCCACTCGGCCGGACGGGCGATGCCAAGGGTCGCGCCGACGATCGGCTGGACGCCCTCGCCCGCCACCGCGTCGCTGAATGCCATCGCCGCGTAGAGGCCGTTGCGATCGGTCAGGGCGACCGCGGGAAAGCCGCGCTTCTTCGCCGCCTTGGCGAGATCTTTGGGCTCGATCGCCCCTTCGAGCATCGAGAAACAGGAAAGGACGCGAAGGGGAACGAAGGCCATGGTTCAGGCTAGCAAATGGGAGCCCACCAGGGAAAGCGGAAGGGCGCGACTTATCCCCAGTTCCGTCGCGCCCTCAGGGCCTACTGGCCGCGCCAGCGCCCGTCGACGATGTCCCTGATCTCGCTGATCCGTCCTCGATAGGCGTCGGCGACGCAGCTGTTGCTGCGGCAGCGGTCGCGATAGGTGAGGAAGCGGTCGCGGGTGCGCTGGAGTAAGGCGCGCTCGCTGCTGTCCGCGCCGCGCAGGGCCTCGACGTAGAAGCCAGCCATCTGCCGGTCGAGCGCAGCAAGGTCGGAACTGCCGCAGACCGCAATCTCGCCGCGGGTGCGGGCATTGGCGCAGTTGAAGCTCGGTCGCGTGCTGACCTGCGGGTCGGCCCTCGGCGGGGCAGGCGGCGCAGGAGCCGGCGATGGTGGCGGCGGCGGGGTGACCGGCGCGGGCCGGGAGGGCAGCTGGTTCGGGTTGGTGATCGGCTCGGTCGGCGGGGGCGCGGTCGTGCTGCTGGAAGGCGCGGCCGGGCTGGTCGCGACGCGACCAAGGGTGGCGAGCGGCGCGGTGATCGGCTCGGCTCCGGTCAGGGTGACGACGTCGCCATTGCCATCGGCCGCCGGCTGGAGGCTGTACTGAACGGCCGCAGAGAGGCTTCGGCGATTGCCGACCACCTGCACGCCCGGCGGCAGGTCGATGGCGACATTGCCCGAGCAGCTCACCCGCTGAAGGCCTTCGTCCTCTTCGCGGAGCACCGGGGAGGTGACGCGGATCGAGGCATAGCTCGACAGGCGATCGAAGACCGACTGATCGGTGCCACGCTGCGCCGCCGCCTGGCGGAACAGCTCGCGCTTGATCTTCTCGTAGGTCGCCGGGGCGGCGCAGCGGTCTTCAGGCTCAGTCGCCGCCGTGCCGTTGTCGGAAGCATTGTCGAGCGCGTCGGAACCCGCGCCCGAACGTCCGAGCGTCAGTGCGAAGAGTGCGACGATGAGCAGGAGCAGCCCGCCAAGCGCGAGGAGGATCTCGGTCGAACGCGCCATGGCCGGTCGCGAGGCAGGCGGCACGGGTCCGCGCCGGTCGAACGGATCGGGCTCGCCAGCATAAGGGTCGCGGGGATCGCGGGGGTCGCGATTGTAACGGCGTTCCTCTTCGCCATAGCGCCGCTCGTCGGCAAAGCGCGGATCGGGGCCGCCGCGGGGGTCGGGGGCGCGATCCTCGCGACCATAGCGAGGGTCGAAGCCACCCGGGGCGGGCGGGCGATCATTATCGAAGGGAGGACGCTGGACCATGCGCCCCCGAACGCATCACTCGGACTTTGGTCCCAACTGCTCGAGCCGTCCTTCGTGCAATCGCACCACCCGGTCCATCTTGCGCGCCAGCCGCTCGTTGTGGGTCGCAACCAGCGCCGCGCTCCCCTCCCCGCGCACCAGGCTCAGGAACTCGGCCAGCACCACGTCGGCGGTATGCTCGTCGAGGTTGCCGGTCGGCTCGTCGGCGAGCACCAGCGGAGGCCGGTTGGCAAGAGCGCGTGCCACCGCGACCCGCTGCTGCTCGCCGCCCGACAGCTTGGCCGGGCGATGGTCGAGCCGATGCCCGAGGCCGAGCGCGGTCAGCAGCGACACGGCCCGCTCTCGCGCCGCCTCCGGCTCTTCGCCCTTGATCATCTGCGGTAGAACGACGTTCTCGATGGCGGTGAAATCGGGCAGCAGGTGGTGGAACTGGTAGACGAAGCCGAGCGCCTCGCGGCGAAGCTCGGTCCGCTCGTCGGTGTCCATCTTCTCGGCCTGTCGCCCGGCGATGCGGATCGATCCCTCAAACCCGCCCTCGAGCAGCCCGACCGCCTGAAGCAGGGTCGACTTGCCCGAGCCCGAAGGTCCGAGAAGGGCAACGATTTCGCCCGGCTGGACCGCGAGGTCGACCCCGCGAAGCACCTCGATCGTGACGTCACCCTGGGTGAAGGACCGGGCAAGGTTGCCCGTCGCGAGGACCGGCTCACTCATAGCGAAGCACCTGCACCGGGTCCGTGCTAGCCGCCTTCCACGCCGGGTAGAGCGTCGAAAGGAAGCTCAGCACGAAGGCAATGATGACGATCACCGCCACTTCGACCGGATCGGTCTTGCTCGGCAGTTCGGAGAGGAAGCGGACCGACGGATCCCACAGGTTCTGGCCGGTCAGCCACTGGATCGCATCGACGATCGGCTGGCGGAAGAAGAGGAAGATCGCGCCGAGCGCCAAGCCGAGCAGCAGCCCGAGCGTGCCGATGGTCGTGCCCACCGTCACGAACACCTTCATCATCCCCTTGCGGCTTGCGCCCATGGTCCGGAGGATGGCGATGTCGCGGGTCTTGGCGCGGACCAGCATGATCAGGCTCGACAGGATGTTGAACACCGCGACGAGGATGATCAGCGAGAGGACGACGAACATCGCCACCCGCTCGACCTCGAGCGCCTCGAAGATGGCGGAATTCATCTTGCGCCAGTCGGTTGCCTGCCCGCGGGCGGCGGCGATCCGCTCGAGCGCCGGCATCTGCTCGTCGATCTTGTCGGGCTCCTGCACCTTGACCTCGACCATGCCGACCGCGTCGCCGAGCATGAGGAAGTTCTGCGCTTCGCCCATCGGCGCCAGAACATAGGCGTTATCGAGGTCGTAGACCCCGATCTCGAACGTCGCGGCGACGGTGTAGCTGACGATCCTCGGCACCGTCCCGATTGCGGTCGAGCGGCCTTCCGGGCTGATCAGGCTGATCTCGCCACCCGGATAGGTACCGAGCGCGCGGGCGAGCCCGGTCCCGATGGCGACGCAATTGCAGCCCTCGGTGAGGTTGGCCATGCTGCCGCTCTTGACCCCGCCGGTCAGGACCGCGTTGGAGCGGATGTCCTCGACCCGCGTGCCGCGGAAGTAGACGCCTTCGACCCGCCCGTTCGAACTGGCCATCAGCGGCTGCTCGACCAGCGGCAGCGCCGAGGTCACGCCCGGCACCTTGCGCGCCTGGTCGGCGATCTCGCGCCAATTCTCCAGCCGTCCGTCGTAGCCGACGATGATCGCATGCCCGTTGAGGCCCGCGGTCTTCTCGAAGAGCTCGGCGCGGAAGCCGTTCATGACGCTCATCACGATGATCAGCGCGGCAACTCCGAGCGCGACCGCACCAAGGCTGATCGTCGAGACGAGGAAGATGAACTTCTCGCCCTCGCCCTTGCCCGGAAGCAGGTAGCGCTTGGCGATCATCCGTTCGTAGCGATTGAGGATCATGCAGTCAGTCTCGCGACCACGCTATCGAGCGCGATCTCCTGCTTCTCGCCGGTGCGGCGGTCCTTGAGCTCGACGGTTCCTGCGGCAAGCCCGCGCGGACCGATGATGACCTGCCTGGGCAAGCCCATCAGGTCCATGCCGGCGAGCTTTGCGCCGCCACGCTCGTCGCGGTCATCGTAGAGCACCTCGACCCCGGCCGCGGTGAGCTCGTCGTAGAGCTTGCCCGCAGCCTCCTTCGAGGCCGCATCGTCGCCGCGCATCGTCACCAGCCCGACCGCGAACGGAGCAACCGCCTCGGGCCAGACGATGCCATTATCGTCGTGGCTCGCCTCGATGATCGCGCCGACAAGCCGGCTCACGCCGACGCCGTAGCTGCCCATGTGCGGGCTGACGGTGGAACCGTCCGGGCCTGAAACCTTGAGGCCCATCTTCTCGCTGTACATGGTTCCGAAGTTGAAGATGTGACCAACCTCGATCCCGCGACCGGTGCGGCGCGTGCCCTCGGGAAGCTCGGCCCATCTGGCTTCGTCGTGGGTCTCGTCAGTCGCCGCGTAGGTCGTGTTGACGCGGTCAAACAGCCCCTTCAACCCAGCCTCGTCGGCATAGTTGAGATCCGCCTGGCTCCAGTCGAAACTGTCGTAGGCAGCATCGTAGAAGACCTCGCTCTCGCCGGTCGGAGCAAGCACGATGAACTCGTGAGACAGGTCGCCGCCGATCGGCCCATTGGCCGCCCGCATCGGGACCGCCTGGATCCCCATTCGCTGGAAGGTCCGGAGGTAGGCCAGCATCTGCTTGTAGTAGCTGAGCCGCGCGCCGGCCTCGTCGAGATCGAAGCTGTAGGCGTCCTTCATCAGGAATTCGCGGCCGCGCATCACGCCGAAGCGCGGGCGGACCTCGTCGCGGAACTTCCACTGGATGTGGTAGAGCGTCCGCGGAAGCTCGCGGTAGCTCTTGGTCTCGGCCGCGAACAATGCGGTGATCATCTCCTCATTAGTCGGACCGTAGAGGATCTCGCGATCATGGCGGTCGCGGATGCGGAGCATCTCGGGACCATAGGCATCGTAGCGCCCGCTCTGCCGCCACAGGTCGGCCGACTGAAGAGTCGGCATCAGCAGCTCGATCGCCCCCGCCCGGTCTTGCTCCTCGCGGACGATCTGCTCGATCTTGCGCAAGACGCGCAGGCCGAGAGGAAGCCAGGCGTAGATACCGGCGGCGGTCTGGCGGACAAGGCCCGCGCGCAACATCAGCTTGTGGCTGACGATCTGGGCGTCGGACGGGCTCTCCTTGAGCACGGGCAGAAAGGCTTGGGACAGGCGCATGGGCCCGCTCCTAGAAGGCGCCGCCTGAACAGGCAATGCAGGGGCCATTGTGGCGATCCCGCCACAGACCCTGTGGAAAAGTCGCACCTGTTCCCAGTCTTTGATGACAAGCTTCCGAAAAGGCGGCAGCAAAGCCACTCCAAGCCGCGGTGCGACAAGCGCCGCGAAAGGTCCAAGGGGGCTGACGAGCAATCGTCACGCAGGACGCCCGGGTCGCGAAAGTGGCCCGGGCGTTTGCCTGTCCAGGGCCGCTCGACAGCCAGGCGCCGCTTTGCTCTCATGGCGGCCATGTCCACGCGTCCTCCGACCGATCCGCGCTCTCCCATCCAGCAGGGTGGCGGCAATGGCCTCGTCCCTGCCCTGGTCATCACCGCTGTCGGCGGACTGATCTTCTGGGGAAGCCAGCAGCTCGGCCCGCCCGAGCCGGAGACCGACTCTTCTTCTCCGGTCGCGTCGCCCCCGGTGACGGGACGTCCCGAGCCCGCTCGCGCCACCGCCAACCTCGCCGCCTACTTCGCCGACAACGACTATCCGGACTCAGCGATCCGCAACGACGAGCAGGGCACCACAACCTTCGAGCTAACGGTCTCGCCTAAGGGTCGGGTCGAGGACTGCCGGATCGCGTCAAGCAGCGGTTCCGCCACGCTCGACAGCACGACCTGCCGGATCCTGCAAGAACGTGCGCGCTTCCGGCCCGCCACCGATCCAGCCGGAAATCCCGTTCCGGATACAGTCCGCGGACGCATTCGCTGGGCTCTTCCGGACGGTTGACAGTCGCGGTCCCGGACCCTAGCTGCCGTTCCAGCGTATTAGCACGATGGAACAAGTGACCAACTCTCCCACCCCAACCAGCGACGGCAAGGCGCTTGCCGAGGATCTCGCCGAGGCACTCCTCACTCCTGGCTCCGCCGCCGAGATGCTGCGGCTGCTGAACGACCTGTGCACCCCCGCCGAGGTGCGCACCCTCGCCGAGCGCTGGCACGTCGCCCGGCTGCTCGACGGCACCGACCTCTCCTACCGCGACATCCACGATGCGACCGGCGTCTCGACCACCACCATCGTCCGCGTCGCGCGCTTCCTCCGTCAGGAACCGCACCAGGGCTATCGCGCCGCCATCGATCAGCTTTCCAAGGACAAGACAAATGCTGGTTGACGCCGACCGCCTCCACATCGCCATCCAGAAGAGCGGGCGCCTGTCCGATGTCAGCCGACAGCTTCTGAAGGACGCCGGCCTGCGCCTGCAGAACGGCCGCAACGCGCTGACCGCAAGGGTCGAAAACTTCCCCGCCGACATCATGTTCGTCCGCGACGACGACATTCCGACCTTCGTCGCCGACGGTGTCTGCGAGTTCGGGATCGTCGGCGGCAATGTGCTGGAAGAATTCCGCCTTTCGTCCTCCGAGCCGGCGATCGAGGTTGTCGCACCGCTGGGACAAGCCCGCTGCTCGCTCAAGCTCGCCGCGCCCGAGGCCACCGTTTGGGAGGGTTCCTCGACTCTCGAAGGGCAGCGGATCGCGACATCCTACCCTGCGATCGTCACCCGTTGGCTGGCCGAGCAGGGCGTCCGCGCCAGCGTGGTGAAGATGAACGGCGCGGTCGAGCTCGCCCCGCGCCTCCGCATCGCGCCCTTCATCTGCGACCTCGTGTCGACCGGTGCGACGCTTGAAGCCAACGGCCTGCGCCCGGTCGCCGACGTGTTCGACAGCGAGGCGGTGCTGGTCCGCACCACCCGCGACCTCAGTGAGCCGAAGCGCGTCCAGGGCGAGGCATTGCTCAGCCGGGTCGAGGGCGTCCTCCAGACCAAGGACGCCAAATACATCCTCCTCAACGCGCCGTCCGAGGCACTTCCGGCCATCACCCGCATCCTTCCCGGCGCCGAGGCCCCGACCATCATCCCGCTTCACGGACGTCCCGGCCATTTCGCGGTCCACGCCGTCTGCCAGGAGTCGGTCTTCTGGGAGACGCTGGAGCAACTGAAGGGCGCCGGCGCCTCGGCCGTGCTGGTCCTTCCGATCGAGAAGATGATGCTGTGAAGACGCTGACCTGGTCCACCCTTTCCGCGACAGAGCGCTCCGCTGCCCTCGCGAGGCCTGCCGCCCGCCGCGCGCCCGAGCTGGTGGAGGGCGTCGCCGCCATCCTTGCGGACGTCCGCGACGGCGGCTGGGACGCACTCTGTGCCATTGCCGCGCGCATCGATGGCGCCGTCCCTGCGAAGGTCGCGATCGCGCCGCTCGCCGCCGAGGCCCGCCGCTCGCTTCCCGCCGACACTGTCGCTGCGATGGAACTTGCCGCGCGCAACATCCGCGCCTTTCACGAAGCCAGCCGTCCCGCCGACGTTCGCCTTGAAACAATGCCCGGCCTCCTCGTCGAGAAGGCGTGGCGCCCGCTCGACCGGGTCGGCCTCTATGTCCCGGGCGGCGCCACACCGCTTTTCTCGACGCTCCTGATGCTGGCACTGCCAGCCCGCGCCGCCGGGGTCGAGGAGATCATCGTCGTCACCCCGCCAGCCGCGAACGGCCTCAATCCCGCCATCGCGCTTGCCGCCGAATTGTGCGGGATCGACTCCATCTGGACTGTCGGCGGCGCGCAGGGAATCGCGGCGCTGGCCTTCGGCGCCGGCGACATTCCCGCCTGTCCCAAGATCTGCGGACCGGGCAACGCCTGGGTCGCGGAGGCCAAGGGCCAGGCGAGCGCCCTCCCCGGCGGTCCTGCGATCGACATGCCCGCCGGGCCGTCGGAGCTGATGGTCATCGCCGATTCAAGCGCGTCGCCCGCGCGGGTCGCCGCCGACCTCCTCAGCCAGGCCGAGCATGACGTCAGCGCGCAGGTCCTGCTGGTGACTACCGACGATGCACTGGCCGCCGCCGTGGCCATCGAAGTCGACCGGCAACTCGCCACGCTCCCTCGCCGCGCGCAGGCCGAGCAGGCGCTCGCCTCGGGGCACAGCCTGGTCGCCGTCGACCTCGCCGAGGCCGCCGCGATCGCCAACGCCTATGCCCCCGAGCATCTCTGCCTCGCGCTCGCCGACCCCGAGCCGCTGATCGGCCAGATCCGCAATGCCGGTGCGATCTTCGCCGGCCATGCCGCAGCCGAGACCTTCGGCGACTATCTCGCAGGGTCGAGCCACGTCCTGCCGACCGACGGCGCGGCCCGCGCCTGGAGCGGCATCACCACCCAGAGCTTCATGAAGGCAATCGGAATCCAGCGTGTCTCGGCAGAGGCGGCCCGTACCCTCGCAGCCCCGGCTGCCGCGCTTGCGCGTCTTGAATCGCTCGAAGCCCATGCCCGCGCGGCGGATGCGAGGGCCGCGGCATGACCAGCCTAGCCCAGCGCCTCGCCCGGCCAGAGATCCTCGCCCTCGCCCCGTTCGATCTCGGCGACCGAGCAGTCGACCCCGACGCGATCCGCCTCGATGCCAACGAGAGCCCCTTCGGGCCCCTCTCGGGCGGCAGCGTCGCTGTCGGCGTGAACCGTTATCCCGAGCCCCAGCCGGCTCGCCTGCGTGCCGCCATGGCGGCGCTCTACGGCGTGGAAGCGGGCCAGTTCCTCGTCACCCGCGGCGGCGACGATGCGATCGACCTCCTCTGCCGCACCTTCCTGCGCGGCGGCGAGGACAAGGTCGCGGTGACCAGCCCGAGCTTCTCCGCCTATGCGCACTTCGCGGCGCTGCAGGGCGCTGGCGTCCTCGACATTCCGCTCAGACAGGACTTCGACCTCGAAGAGGCCCGCGTGATCGAGGCGGTGGGCGGCGATCCTTCGGTCCGCCTGCTGTTCCTGTGCACGCCCAACAATCCGACCGGCACTCCGGTCGACCCGCAGGCGATCCTGCGAATCGCCGATGCCCTTCCTCATGTCATGATCCTCGCCGACGAGGCCTATCTCGAGTTCAGCAAGACGCCGAGCCTCGCCGCCGAAGCCGTCGCCCGCGACAATCTCCTGGTGCTCAAGACGTTGTCCAAGGCCTTCGCGCTGGCGGGCGCCCGGGTCGGCGGGCTGGTTGGACCGGCCGAGACCCTCGAAGTGATCGCCCGCGCCATGCCGCCCTATCCGCTTCCGACGCTGTCGATCGCGGCGGCGCTCGAGGCGCTGCAGCCGGCCCGCCGCGCCATTCACCGGCGGCGGATCGACGAACTCCTCGCCGAGCGCGAACGGATTGCCCCGCTCATCGCCCGCTCGCCCTTCGTCGCCCGCGTCTATCCGAGCGCGGGCAACTTCCTCTTCCTCGAGACCGCGGACACGGCCGCGCTTGCCGCAAGGCTTGCGGCCGCCGGAGTCCGTGTCCGTTACCGCCCGCAGGCGGCACCGGGCGGAATTCGGCTGACCATCGGCACCGCCGCGGAGAATGACTCTGCGCTCGCCGCCTTTGGAGTGCCGGTCGAGCGAGCCAAGCCGCGCCGAGCCGAGATTGCCCGCGACACCAAGGAGACACGGATCGCCCTGGCGCTCGACCTCGACCGGGCCGAGCCGCGGCAGATCGACACCGGCATTCCCTATTACGATCACATGCTCGACCAGGTCGCGGCGCATGGCGGGTTCAGCCTGATCCTCAGTTGCGAAGGTGACCTCGAGATCGATCCGCACCACAGCATCGAGGATGTCGCCATCGCGCTCGGCCAGGGTTTGCGCCAGGCGCTCGGCGACAAGCGGGGCATCGGCCGCTTCGGCTTCGCCTTGCCGATGGACGAGACTCAGGCACAGGTGCTGATCGACCTCTCGGGCCGGCCCTATGCCAGGTTCGACGGGCAGTTCGAGGCGAGCCACATCGGCGACTATCCGACCGAGATGACGCCGCATGTCTTCCGCAGCCTCGCCGACAGCCTCGGCGCCGCGATCCACGTCACCGTCGACGGCGACAATGACCATCACAAGGTCGAGGCCTGCTTCAAATGCTTTGGCAGGGCCTTGCGCCAAGCCCTTGCGATCGAAGGGAAAGGCGACGTGCTTCCAAGCACCAAGGGAATGCTGTGAGCCGCGTCACCATCGTCGATCTCGGCTACGGCAACATCGGCTCGATCGAGACCGCACTTCGCCGCGCCGGCGCCGAGCCGTCGCGCAGCCATGACCCTGCCCGGCTCGCCGACGCCGAGCGTCTGCTGCTCCCGGGGGTCGGGGCCGCAGGCTTCGCGATGCAGCGGATCGAAGCACTCGGCCTCGTCGGCACGCTGCGCGCCTTCCCCCGCCCGGCACTTGGTATCTGCCTTGGCATGCACCTGCTGTTCGAGCGCAGCGAAGAGGGCGACGTTCCGATGCTCGGCCTCGTCCCCGGCGAGGTTCGCAAGCTCTTGCCCGGTCCCGGCATTACCGTCCCGCACATGGGCTGGAGTTCGCTTGCGCTCGAGACTGAAGATGCCGGGCTAAACAACGGCGATTATGTCTATTTTGCGCACAGCTATGCCGCCGAGGACGGGAGCGCGACCATCGCGCGTGCCTTCCATGGCCGCGCGATTCCCGCGCTCGTTCGCGCCGGCAACTGGACCGGCGCGCAATTCCATCCCGAGCGCTCGGGCCCAGCAGGGCGGCGCTTCCTCAAGGCTTGGCTCGACTCATGATCCTCTATCCCGCCATGGACCTCATCGGAGGCCGCATCGTCCGCCTCCGCCAGGGCCGCTTCGACGATGTCACTTATTATGACGCCACGCCCGCCACTGCGCTTCGGGATTTCGCCGCGGACGGTGCCGAGTGGGCGCATGTGGTCGATCTCGATGGCGCCAAGGCCGGCGCCCCGGCCCAGCACAGGCTCCTCGCCGAACTGGCGGCGTCCTCCCCGCTCAAGCTGCAGGTCGCGGGCGGAGTCCGCACCGCCGACCATGTCGCGACCCTGCTCGAAGCAGGCGCGGCGCGGGTCGTGGTGGGAAGCCTCGCGGTCCGCGACCCCGCCGCGACCCTCGGGTTATTCGATCGCTTCGGCCCCGAACGCATAACCCTCAGCCTCGACGTCCGAATGGCGGGCGATACGCCGATGGTCGCGACACACGGCTGGCAGGAAGACAGCGGCCTATCGCTGTGGGACGTGGCGAGCCGCTACCCTGAGGCGCGTCACCTGCTGCTGACCGACATCGGCCGCGACGGCATGCTCGAGGGGCCCAACCAGGCGCTGCTCGCCGAGGCGGTCACCCGCCTCCCGCACCTCGCCATCCAGGCGAGTGGCGGAGTGACGTCGCTCGGTGATCTCGCGCAATTGACCACCGCCGGCGCCATCCTCGGCCGGGCGATGTGGGAAGGCCGGCTGCTGCTTGCGGAGGCGATCCGTGCCTGCCGCTAGGATCATCCC
This sequence comes from Sphingomonas swuensis, assembly GCF_039538045.1. Lineage (NCBI taxonomy): Bacteria > Pseudomonadati > Pseudomonadota > Alphaproteobacteria > Sphingomonadales > Sphingomonadaceae > Sphingomonas > Sphingomonas swuensis. Next base: position 1,492,746 of record NZ_BAABBQ010000001.1, read on the forward strand.
CTGCCTCGACGTCGCCAATGGCCGGGTGGTCAAGGGTGTCCGCTTCCGCGACCATCGCGACATCGGCGACATCGTCGAGCACGCCCTCCGCTACGCCGAGGAAGGCGCCGACGAACTCGTCTTCTACGAAATCAAGGCGAGTGCCGAACAGCGCAGCCTCGAACTTTCCTGGGTGCGGCGGGTCGCCGATGTCATCGACATTCCCTTCTGCGTCGCCGGTGGGATCCGCGATCAGGCGACCGCCGCCGCCGTGCTCGAGGCGGGCGCCGACAAGGTCTCGGTCAACTCCCCGGCACTGGAGCGGCCGGAGCTCATCACCGAGCTCGCTCGGGACTTCGGCAGCCAGTGCGTGGTGGTCGGGATCGACAGCTTCGCCGCGCCGGACGGCCGCTACCTCGTCAAGCAATATACCGGCTCACCCGACGCGACCCGCGACAGCGGGCGCGAGGCGAAGGACTGGGCGCGTGAGGCGACCGATCGCGGCGCTGGCGAGATCGTCTTGAACGCGATGGCGCAGGACGGCGTCCGGCAAGGCTACGACCTCGCGCACGCCCGTGACGTCATGACGGCGGTCGACGTTCCACTCATTGTCAGCGGCGGCGCCGGCGCTCCCGAGCATTTTCGCGACGCCTTCGTGGCCGGTGCAAGCGGCGCACTGGCCGCCTCCGTCTTCCACGACCGGCTGATCGCCATTCCGGAACTTAAGGCATGGCTCGCAGGACAAGGCGTGGAGGTAAGGCGATGATCGACGTGGACAGTCTCGCCTGGGACAAGATGGAGGGGCTCCTCCCCGCCGTCGTCCAGGATGCCGCGACCGGGGTCGTGCTGATGCTCGGCTACATGGACCGGGCCGCGCTCGCTGAAACGCTGGACAGCGGACAGGTGACCTTCTTCAGCCGTTCGAAGCAGCGACTGTGGCGGAAAGGCGAGACCAGCGGCAATGTGCTGCGCCTGGTTGACCTCCGGACCGACTGCGACAGCGACGCATTGCTGGTGCGAGCCGATCCCGCCGGACCGACCTGTCATCTTGGCACCGCCAGCTGCTTTGCCGTCGCCGAGGAAGGAGCCTCCTGGCTTGGCACACTTGAGCGGATCGTGGCCGACCGCGCTGCTGCGCCTGCCACGGAGAGCTACACCGCGCGCCTGCTCGCCGATCCCGGCAAGGCCGCCCAGAAGGTAGGCGAGGAAGGGGTCGAGGTCGCTCTCGCGGCCGTCAGTCGGGATACCGATGGCGTCGCCGAGGAAGCCGCCGACCTGCTGTTCCACCTTCTTGTCGTCCTGCGAAGCCGCGAAATTCCGCTGTCGTCGGTGATCGACCGTTTACGCGAGCGCCACGAGCAAATGAGAACGGGATAAGAACAAGACGCTTGACAGCGGCGGAACGGAAGTAGAACATCGGCGAATAAGCACGGTTTTCCGATCCGTTCCGGAACGAAATGAATCGGGTGCCGTTGCGGACCTTAAGAACAAGGGAAGAACGCGCAATGACGCTCCTCGCCGCCCTCGCATTCACTGCTGTCCTGGCTGTCGCCATGTCTGTCCTCGCCGAGACGATCGGCCTCAACTGGCGCAAGATCGCCGCGGCCCTCGAGGGTCAGAGCTTCCTTGCCGAACCGGTGATGGTCACCCGCCCGGTCCGGGTCCGGATGGTGTCGCGCCCGGTCAGCCGGCCGCTGACGGCACGCCCTCAGCTGCGCGCCGCCGCCTGACCCGTCCATAGCTCGCCAGCCCGAACGGGATGGTGGCGAGATAGACGAGGCTGATCGCGGCCAGCGTGATCCATGGCTCGATCACCAGTGCCGCCACGAGCAGCGCCATCAGCACCAGTGCGAACAGCCGGGTCGAGCGGCGGATGCGAATGCTGACCCAGCTGTAAGTCGGCAGCGCCGAGATCATCAGCAGCGCGATGAACAGGGTCCAGGGCAGCACCACCAGCCAGCTGCGGAACCAGTCGTTCTCGGCTACCAGCCATAGGTAGATCGGAAGGAAGGCGAGCCCTGCCCCGGCGGGCGCGGGAACGCCGGTGTTGAACCCCGCCGACTTGTGCGGCTGCCAGACGGTATCGATCCGGCTATTGAAGCGGGCAAGGCGAAGCGCGCAACAGGCGGCAAGCGCCAGCGCCGCCATCCAGGTCGCATTGTTGATCGACTTCGACAGACCCTGCCCCTCGGTCACCCAGGCGAACAGGATGAGCGCCGGAACGGTGCCGAAGCTGATGTTGTCGGCCAGGCTGTCGAGCTCCGCTCCGAACTTGCTCTGCGCCTTGAGTAATCGGGCAATCCGCCCGTCGAACCCGTCGAGCACGCCCGCGATCACCACCATCGCGATCGCGCTCGCCCACTGATCGGCGAAAGCGAAACGAACGGCGGTGAGGCCGAGGCAAAGGGCGGCCATGGTGATGGCATTGGGCAGCACTGCGCGAAGCGGCAGTCCCGACCTTGTCGGCGGTGCCGTCCCGCTCACTGGCTCGAACCCCGCAGCAGCGGATCGTTGCCGAGCTCGGCTAGGATCGTCTCGCCCGCGATCGCCCGCTGGCCGAGAAGCAGCCGCGAGCCGGTGCCGGCGGGAAGAAATACGTCGACCCGGCTGCCGAAGCGGATGAGCCCGACCCGCTCGCCAGTGCCGACCCGGTCGCCCTCCTTGACGAAGCTGAGGATCCGCCGTGCCACGAGACCGGCGATCTGGGTGAAGCCGATCTTCACCCCGGCGTCATTCTCAACCACGAAATGCTGCCGCTCATTGTCCTCGCTCGCCTTGTCGAGGTCCGCATTGAGGAACTTGCCCGGAATATAGGCGATGCGGCGGACGGTCCCGGCAATCGGAGTGCGATTGATGTGGACATCGAACACGCTCATGAAGATCGAGACGCGGGTGAACTCGCCCTCGCCCAGCTCGGCGCGAAGCTCGGGCGGCGCGGGCACCCGGGCGATCATCGTCACCAGCCCGTCGGCGGGCGAGACTACCAGCTTGGGATCGGTCGGCGTGGTCCGCACCGGATCGCGGAAGAAGGCCGCGACCCAGATGCTCGCGCCGACCATCAGCCAGCCGAGCAGATCCCATACCCAGAACAGCAGAAGCGTGAGGAACGCCGCGATCACGACATATTTGCGACCCTCGGGGTGCACCGAGGGAAAGCGCCACTTGACCGCGGTAAGTTGGCTGTCGGGATTGTCGATATGCGCCATGCCCGACCCCTAGCGGGCCCAGCGCGCCGTTGCCAGAGCCCGCCCCCGCCGCTAACCGCCACCCGGACTTTCCAAAGACACAGGCAGGACCATGGCGAAGATCAAGGTGAAGAACCCGGTCGTCGAACTCGACGGCGACGAGATGACCCGCATCATCTGGCAGTGGATCCGCGAGCGGCTGATCCTGCCCTACCTCGATGTCGACCTCAAATATTACGACCTGTCGATCGAGAACCGCGATGCGACCGACGACAAGGTCACCGTCGAGAGCGCCAATGCGATCAAGCAATATGGCGTCGGCGTGAAGTGCGCGACCATCACCCCCGACGAGCAGCGCGTCGAGGAGTTCGGCCTCAAGAAGATGTGGAAAAGCCCCAACGGCACCATCCGCAACATTCTCGGAGGCGTCGTCTTCCGCGAGCCGATCGTCATCGCCAACGTCCCCCGGCTCATCCCGGGTTGGACCGACCCGATCGTCGTCGGCCGTCATGCCTTCGGCGACCAGTATAAGGCGACCGACTTCCGCGTTCCCGGCCCGGGCAAGCTCAAGATGACCTTCACCGGCGAGGACGGCCAGGTCATCGAGCATGAGGTGTTCGAGTTCGAAAGCTCGGGCGTCGCCATGGGCATGTACAATGTCGACGAGAGCATCCGCGACTTCGCCCGTGCCTGTCTGAACTACGGCCTGCAGCGCAAGTGGCCGGTCTATCTCAGCACCAAGAACACCATCCTCAAGGCCTATGACGGTCGCTTCAAGGACATCTTCCAGGAGATCTACGAGGCCGACTTCAAGGACAAGTTCGCCGAGGCCGGGATCGAATATCAGCACCGGCTCATCGACGACATGGTCGCCTCGGCCCTGAAGTGGAGCGGCAAGTTCGTCTGGGCCTGCAAGAATTACGACGGCGACGTCCAGTCGGACCAGGTCGCGCAGGGCTTCGGCAGCCTTGGCCTCATGACCAGCGTCCTCATGACCCCCGACGGCCAGACCGTCGAGGCCGAGGCGGCGCACGGCACCGTCACGCGCCACTATCGCATGCACCAGGCGGGCAAGGCGACCTCGACCAACCCGATCGCCTCGATCTTCGCCTGGACCGGCGGCCTCAAGTTCCGCGGCCGGATCGACGAGACCCCCGAGGTCGTCCAGTTCGCCGAGACCCTCGAGCGGATCTGCGTCGAGACGGTGGAATCGGGCAAGATGACCAAGGATCTCGCGATCCTCGTCGGCCCGGATCAGCCGTGGATGACCACCGAGCAGTTCTTCGAGGCAGTCGTCCAGAACCTCGACAAGGCTATGGGCGGCACTCAGGCCGCGTAAGCGTCCGGGCTTTCCACCCGCTCCCGCCGCACTCCGAGGCCGATCAGTCGGCCCGGGATGCGGCGGAGCAGCGGCGCGCGGTTGAGCAGCTTGATCAGCCACGGCGCGTCGCTGAGCGGTGGTCCGGGCTGAAGCAGGCGCCCGATCACCTCGTCCTGCACCCTCTTCTGACCCGCCTGCACCAGCCGCGTCGGCAGCATCCGGCGACGCTGAACCTCACCGAGCAAGCCGTCGACGTCGCGGTGCTCCGCAAGGGACCTAGCCAGCAGGTTGGCGGCGGCGACGGCATCCTGGATCGCAAGGTTGATCCCGATGCCGCCGATCGGGCTCATCGCATGTGCCGCATCACCGATCGCAAGCAGACCGGGGCGATGCCAGCAGGTCAGCCGGTCGAGCTCGACGCTGAGCAGCTTGAGATCGTCGGTGCTGGTCAGCTCGCCAAGGTCGAGTTCGGGCGCGGCTTGCGCGATGGCACGGCGAAGCGCCTCGATCCCATCGGCCTTCAACACCTCGGCGCGTCCCTTGGGAATGATGAAGGCGCACTGCCAATAGTCCCCGCGGTCGATCATCGCGAGCAGCCGTCCCTGTTCGATGCGCCCCCGCAGCGCGTTCCCGCCGCCCGTCTTGGCGACCCGGAACCACAGCACGTCCATCGGCGCCCCCAGCACCTCGACCGGAAGCATCCGCTGCTTGCGCACCAGCGACGAGCGTCCGTCGGCAGCGATCGTCAGCCTCGCCCTGATCTCGCTTCCATCCTCGAGCCTGACCCCGCCGATCCGCTCACCATCGTCGAGGAAGGCTGCCACCGGTGCCGCCATGCACAGGGAAAATCCCGGAAAGGTTTCCGCCTTGTCGCGAAGGAAGTCGAGGAACTCCCATTGCGGCATCATCGCGATGAACGGCGCGGGGGTGTGCAGCTTCGAGAGGTCTCCCACCAGCCATTCGCGGCCCGCAATGGTCAGTTCGGCGCGGACAAGACGATGATGCGGGCGCTCGAGAAAGTCTTCGAGCCAGCCAAGCTGGTCGACGATCTCCATCGTCGAGGGGTGAACCGTGTCGCCGCGGAAGTCGCGGAAGAAGTCGGCGTGCTTCTCGAGGACCGTTACCCGGCATCCGGCCCGCGCGAACAGCAGGCCCGCCATCACTCCTGCCGGCCCCCCGCCGACCACGATCAGATCGCGTTGGTCCATCGACCTACCCCCTTCCCAGCACCCCCCGCGCCAGCACCTGCTGGATCATGGTGAGATTGCTTCCCCTGCCGATCTTGATCTCGAGCGGCGTGGCGCCTCCCGACAGCCAGAAGACCATGTCGGCCTCAAGGTCGAAGGTCCCTGCGGTCTCGAGGCTGAAACGGACGATGCTTCGATAGGGGATCGACTGGATCGCGATCTTCTTGCCGGTCCAGCCCTGGATGTTGACCAGGCACAGGCGCCGGTCGGTGAGGAAGGCGATATCGCGCAGCGTCTTGAAGGCGATCAGCACCTCCTCGCCGTCGAGGAGCAGCGCCCGGTAGCGCCGCGCAACCTCGTCGGTGTCGATCTCGGTCGCCGCGAACAGGCCCATCAGGCCAGCCGCTCGCTCACCACCTGACCACCGCGCGTCAGGCGCACCGCCTTCACGATCTCGTCCTCGTCGGCGAGGACCGGGCGGCCCTGCTCCTTGTTCCAGAAGGCCGAGAGGAAGTTGAACAGGTTGCGGGAGTAGAGCGCGCTCGCATCGGCCGCCAGGCTTCGGGCGAGATTGGTCGCGCCGACGATCTTGACGCCGTGCCGCTCGACCGTCTCCCCGGCGACGCAGCCTTCGACATTGCCGCCCGCGTCGGCAGCGAGATCGACGACCACGCTGCCTGGGCGCATCGAGCTGAGCTGGGCGTCGCTGATCAATCGCGGCGCGGGCTTGCCCGGAATTAGCGCGGTGGTGATGACGATGTCCTGCTTGGCGAGATGGCTCGAGACCAGTTCGGCCTGCGCCTTCTTATACTCGTCCGAAGTCTCGCCGGCGTAGCCGCCCTGCCCCTCGCCCTCGATCCCGGCCACGCCTTCGACGAACACCGCCTTGGCGCCGAGGCTCTGGATCTGCTCGCGGGTGGCCGAGCGGACGTCGGTCGCGCTGACCTGAGCGCCCAGCCGCCGAGCGGTGGCGATCGCCTGCAGGCCGGCCACCCCGACGCCCATGACGAACACCCGCGCCGGGCTGACCGTGCCGGCCGCGGTCATCATCATCGGGAACGCCCGGCCGTAAGCCGCGGCACCGTCGATTACCGCCTTGTAGCCGGCGAGGTTCGACTGGCTCGACAGCACGTCCATCGACTGCGCGCGGGTGATGCGCGGCATCCACTCCATCGCCAGCGCCTCGATGCCCGCGGCTCCATAGGCGTTGATCGCCTCGCGGCGGCGGAAGGGATCGAGGATCCCGACCAGAAGCGCGCCCGGTGCCACCGCGCCGAGTTCGCCCGGCTCCATTCCGCTGACGGTCAGGACCAACTCGGCACCGGCCAGCACCGCGGCCCGCTCGCCGACGCTTGCGCCGGCCGCGGCATAGTCCTCGTCGCTCACCCCTGCGGAAAGACCGGCTCCCCGCTCCACCGCCACCTCGCCGCCAAGAGCGGTGAACTTCTTCACCGTTTCCGGAATGGCTGCGACCCGGCTCTCGCCCGGCGCGGTCTCGGCGGGGATGGCGATCTTCAAGGCGATCAGTCGGCGATGATGATCATGACGAGGAAGCCGAGGATCAGCGCGGTCACCGCGCCCCACTTCAGCATCATGATCAGCAGGCTGTAGTCCTTGGCGTGCTTGTTGAAGTCGACCGGGGACTCCCCGTTGGAGGTCGGTTCGGCGGCCATGTGTGCTCCCTCGTTCTGGTCTCTTTGGCCGCGTCATAGCGGCTCCCTCGCCAAGCCCCAAGCCCCGCCTTCAACAGCGACACCGGGCCACTCACCCTTTCTTTACGCCTTCCGCGCTAAGGTCGCGCTCCAGAGGAGGCTCATTCCGTTGCGCGCCGATACCATCCGCTTTCTGCTGCTGGTCGATGCCGAACCCGCCGATCGCCGGCTGGTCGCGGCCACCGCTGCGCGGTCGGGCTGGAACACGCTCGGCGCCCCCTCGGTCGCCGACGCCCAGGAGCTGCTCGGGGGCCCCAATGGCCATGAGATCCGCGCGGTCCTGATCGGCCGCTGGGATCCTGCGTCGGGCGCGGCGCTGGTCCGGGCGCTTCGTGCGGATCGACCCGGCCTCCCGATCATCGTTCTCGCCGAGGGCGGGTCGGTCGGCCAGGCGGTGGAAGCGATGCGCGCCGGCGCCAGCGACTTCCTCGTCCGTCCGGTCGCGCCCGAGCGGCTGACCGAGGCGCTCGCGGTCAATGCCGACCGCCGCCGCGCCGCCGGCGAACTCGCGCCCCTGTCCGAGAAGATGGCTCCGGTCCTCAGCCTCGACGAACTCATCGGCGCCGCTCCCGATTTCCGAGCCGCGCTCGCCGTCGCCGCCAAGGCCGCGCGGAGCCGCCTCGCATTGCTGATCGTCGGCGAAGCCGGCGCGGGCAAGGAGACGATTGCCCGGGCGGTGCACGCCGCCTCGCCCCGCGCCCGCGGTCCCTTCCTGGTGATCGACTGCCGGGCGGTCGCCGCCAACATCATCGACAGCGAGCTGTTCGGCCATGTCGCCGGCGCCTTCCCGGGCGCCTTCGCCGAGCGGGTCGGAAAGCTGGTCGAGGCCGATGGCGGGACCCTGCTGCTCGACGACGTCGCCGCGCTTCCCGCCGCAACGCAGGCCGCCCTCGACCGGGTGCTCGCCACCGGCGAGGTCCGCCCGGTCGGCTGCAACGGCTCGAACAGCGTCGACGTCCGGATCATCGCCACTTCCTCTGCCGCCCTCCCCGACAGCTTCGACCCCGGGCTTGCCGAGCGGCTCTCCGCTACCGTCGTCACGGTGCCGGCCCTGCGCGATCGGAGCGGCGACATTCCCGCGCTTGCCCGCCATCTTCTCGCCCGCCACACCGGCCAGCCCGGAATTCGCCCGATCTCGATCGGCGACGACGCGCTGGCGGTGCTGATGCGCTATGGCTGGCCGGGCAACGTCCGCCAGCTCTCCGGAGTGATGTTCCGCGCTGCGCTCCAGTGCAGCGGAAGCGCGCTCACCGCCGACGACTTCCCCCACATCTCGCTGCAGTCGCGCTTCACCAACCGGGTCGGCGACATGGCCGGCGAGATTGGCCAGGCCGCCACCTCCGCCGCCTTGTCCGGGCCCGGCATCACCTTGTGGCGCGCCGACGGGCATTTGCGCCCCCTTCAGGAGGTCGAGGCGGACCTCATCCGTCTCGCCATCGGTCATTACCGCGGCAAGATGACCGAGGTCGCCCGGCGGCTCGGCATCGGTCGCTCGACGCTCTATCGCAAGCTGGCCGAACTCGGCATCGACACCGCCGCCTGAACCGCGCATCTGGAACGACGATGAAGTCGGTCCTGCTCCTCGTCCTGCTGCTCGCCGCCTGCAAGCGACCCGATCCTGCGCCCGAGACAACAACGGTGTCGGACGAGGGCGCTTGCCGCTCGCTCCTGTTCGAAGGCCAGCGCTTCACCATCTGCCGCGACCCGGCAGCAAGCCTCGAAGTGCATGTCGCGGGAAAGGACAACCGCCCCTACCGGAGCTTCGCCGCGCTCGAGCATGTTCTCGGGCCTCGCGCCGCAAAGGTCCGCTTCGCGGTCAACGCCGGCATGTTCGACGACGACGGTCGCCCGATCGGTCTCGCCATTGCCGAGGGCAAGGAACTCAAACCATTGAACAAGCGCACCAATGGCGGCGGCAACTTCCACCTTCAGCCGAACGGTGTGTTCCTGGTCCGCGCCGACGGCCGTGCCGAGGTCGTCACCACCGGCGCCTATCGGGCAAACCCCTCAATTCGCTTCGCCACGCAAAGCGGCCCGATGCTGGTGATCGACGGCAAGGTGAACCCGCGCTTCTCCCGCGACGGGAGCTCGCAATATGTCCGTAACGGCGTCGGCGTCGACGGTGCCGGCGTCACGGTGGTGGCGATCAGCGACACGCCGGTCAGCTTCGGCCGCTTCGCCCGGCTGTTCGCGGGTCCGCTCGGTTGCCGCAATGCGCTTTATCTCGACGGCTCGGTCAGCAGCCTGTGGGATCCGGCGAACGCGCGCATGGACAGCCTCTCCGCCATCGGCCCGATGCTGGTCGCCTTCGCCTCTTAGGGGCGCGGAGTGAGCGCCTGGTCGCGCAGGCCGCGCCACACGCGCAGGGCCTGGACGGTCTCGTAGGCGTCGTGCGCGCGGACAAGATGCGCGCCCTGGTCGATTGCCTTCAGCGCCAGGGTGAGGCTTCCGCCGAGCCTCCGGTCTGCCGGAGCTTCGCCGTGGAGCGCGCCGATCGTCCGCTTGCGGCTGGCGCCCACCAGCAGCGGGCAGCCAAGGCCATGGAAGGCCGCGAGCCCGTTCAGAAGCTCGAGATTGTGCGCCACCGTCTTGCCGAAGCCGATGCCCGGATCGACCAGGATCTTCTCCCGCTCGATCCCCGCGTCCAGTGCCGCCTGGATCCGGTCCTCAAGCCACAGATAGACTTCGACCAGGGCTCCGCGCGGGTAGGAAGGCGCCTGCTGCATTGTCTCGGGCTTGCCCTGGTGGTGCATCAGGCAGACCGGCACTCCGGCCTTGGCGACGACCGCCGCCGAGCGCTCATCCCAGGTCAGGGCCGACACGTCGTTGACCATGGTCGCGCCCGCCGCCAGCGCCGCTTCCATCACCGCGGCCTTGCGGGTGTCGATCGACACTGCCGCGCCGCTCGCCGCAAGCGCGCGCACCAGCGGCACGACCCGCTCGATCTCGTCGCCTTCCCACACCGTGGTCGCGCGGGGCCGAGTGCTCTCCCCGCCGACATCGACAATCGCCGCGCCCGCTTCGGCGGCTGCGAAACCCTGGTCGGGCGTGGCGCTCACCCCGCCGTCGGAAAAGCTGTCGGGAGTCGCATTGAGGATCGCCATCAGCTGCGGCTGGTCGAGCCGGATGGTCCGGGCGCCGAGCTGCAGCGCGGCTCGCGTCCCGGTAATGGCCGCCCAGGACGACGCCATGGCGTCATCCTCGAGCCTGTTCTCCAGCCCCTCGACGGGCACCAGCTCGGCGGCCACGCGACCGTCGTTGCCGACCCGCAGCAGCTCGACCGCCGAGAACCACAGCATCGTCCCCGCCAGCCGCGCCACCTTGCCGTCATGGCCGAAGGGCGCGTCGACGAAGCCGGTCGGTCGGATGATGGTGCGGAAGGTCATATTTCTTCTCTATCCGGGCGTCAGGCCAGCCCCGCCAGATGCTCCTGGCGAAGCGCGTCGAGCGGCACCAGCCGGCCACGCTTCTCGACATGCCAGAAGGTCCAGCCATTGCAGCTCGGCGCCTTGTTGAGCCCGGCACCGACCTTGTGGATCGAGCCCGCATGCGGGCCGCACGACAGCGACCCGTCGGCCCGAACCGCGGCTTTCCAGCGGCGCTTTGCGTCGACTAAAACGGTACCCGCTGGCACCATCCCGTTCTCGACCAGAAGTCCGAAGGCGACCCGCGGCTGGCTGCGCTTGTCGGGGATGGTTTCCATCGCACTCTCGTCGAGCGGAAGCGTCGCGGCGATCCGCTCGGCCGCGGCTTGGCGATAGGCAGGCTCGCGCTCGATCCCGATCCACTGGCGCCCGAGGCGCTTGGCCACCGCGCCGGTGGTGCCGGTGCCGAAGAAGGGATCGAGGACCACATCGCCCGGCTTGGTGCAGGCGAGCAGCACCCGGTAGAGCAGGCTCTCGGGCTTCTGCGTCGGATGGGCCTTGTGCCCGAGTCCGTCCTTCAGCCGCTCCGAACCCGAGCAGATCGGAAGCACCCAGTCCGAACGCATCTGGAGGTCGTCGTTGAGCGCCTTCATCGCCTGGTAGTTGAAGGTATATTTGGCGTCCTGCGACTTGGCGCACCACAGCAAGGTCTCATGGGCATTGGTGAAGCGGGTGCCGCGGAAGTTCGGCATCGGGTTCGACTTGCGCCACACGATGTCGTTGAGGATCCAGTAGTCGAGATCCTGCAGCGCCGCCCCGACCTTGTAGATGTTGTGGTAGCTGCCGATCACCCAGATCGCGCCGTCGTCCTTCAGCACTCGCCGCGCCTCGGTCAACCAGGCGCGAGTGAAGCGGTCATAGGCGGCAAGGCTGTCGAACCGGTCCCAGGCGTCGTCGACCGCGTCGACCCGTCCGCCCTCGGGCCGGAAGAGGTCGCCGCCCAGCTGCAGATTGTAGGGCGGATCGGCGAAGATGAGGTCGATGCTCTTCGCCGGAAGCTTGCGCATCTCCTCGATGCAGTCACCGGCAATGATCCGGCCGCTCGGATCGGCGGCGGGCGCAATCTTGCGGGCGCGTGCCGGGGCCTCCCGGACGGGCAGAACGAGGTTCATGGTGTGACGTGTCCCCTGCTGTTGCCGCGCATGGTGAGTCCGCCATGAGTCCGGGTCAACGACGAAAGGGTTAACGCGTGCTCGCGCTGCGCCGGAACGGAACGAGTCCGCAACGAGCGTCACACAAGATGTTGAGTCTGGCCGGGCGGCGAAGACTCAAGCGGCTGTGGTGTGGCCGGCAGGACTCAGCGCGGGAGCTTCTATTCGGCGGCGATCGCGAACAGCGGCTGGACCTGCGCCGCGATCGCCTCGCGGACCAGGTTGAAGCTGGTGCGGTGGAGCGGCGTCGGGCCAAGCTCGCGCAGCGCGCGGCGGTGGTCGGCGGTCGGATAACCGCGGTTCCGCTCCCACCCGTAACCTGGCCAGGCCAGCGCATGCTCGGCCATGATCCGGTCGCGGGTCACCTTGGCGACGATCGAGGCTGCCGCGATCGAGCGGCTCTTCGCGTCGCCCGCGATGATCGGGCGGCTCGGTCGCTCCCAGCGCGGGCAGCGATTGCCGTCGACCAGCACGAAGGCCGGATCGAAGCTCAGTGCCTCGACCGCCCGCGCCATCGCCAGCATCCGCGCCCAGTAAATGTTGAGCGCGTCGATCTCCTCGACGCTGCAGATGCCGACCCCGCAGCGGGCTTGGACCATCAGTTTGGCGTGGATCGCCTCGCGCGCTTCAAGCGGCAATTTCTTGCTGTCATCGATCCCGCGCGGGAAGCGCTCGCGGTCGAGCACCACCGCGGCGGCGACCACCGGCCCGGCGAGCGGCGCGCACCCCGCCTCGTCGACGCCGGCGAGCGGCAGCGGGTCGTCCTTCTCGATCTTGAAGCAGGGGCGCGGCATCGGGGCGGTGTAGCACAACAGTACTCCTGCGAAAGCAGGAGCCTAGTGGCTTCATATTCCGCATGTTCTTGAGCAGGCGGGCCGGGGCCATCTCTTTGCAGGAGAACAGGACAGGCAACTCTCCCCTGCCCCGATCATTACGCTTCCATGCCGATGGCGCTTCAAGCCGGCCTGTGGGGTCTCCTGTCAGGATCGGCGCTGCTGCTCGGCGCACTGATCGGCTGGTTCGCTCCGATGTCACGGCGCCTGATCGCCGCCGTCATGGCGTTCGGCGCGGGCGTGCTCATCTCGGCCCTGTCGTTCGAACTGGTCGACGAGGCCTGGCGACAGGGCGGCTTCGCGCCGGTCGCCGTCGGCTTCCTCGGTGGCGCGCTCGTCTACACCGCCGCCAACTACTGGCTCAGCCACCGCGGCGCGCGGCACCGCAAGCGCAGCCATGAGGCAAAGCGCGCAACCCAGGCCGAGAACCATCCCAACAATGGCGCCGCGCTCGCCCTCGGCGCACTCCTCGACGGAATTCCCGAGAGCATCGTCATAGGGGTCAGCCTGATCGAGGGTGGAGCGGTCGGAATGGTCGCGGTCATCGCCGTCTTCCTTTCGAACCTCCCCGAAGGCCTTTCCAGCGCGGCCGGCATGAAGGCCGAGGGCAAGCGCGCCGGCGGCGTCTTCGCCATGTGGGCGGGCATTGCGCTCGCCTCGGGCGCGGCCGCGGCGATCGGCTTCGTCGCCTTCGCCGGGGTCCCGCCCGAGGGAGTCGCGCTTGTTCAGGCCGTCGCTGCGGGCGCCATCCTCGCGATGATCGTGGACACCATGGTCCCCGAGGCCTTCGAAGGCACCCACGACTTTGCCGGACTGATCAGCGTCACCGGCTTCCTCGCCGCCTTCGCACTCAGCCGGCTCACCTGATCAGGCGGTCGCGTTCGCCTTCAAGCGATTCTGAAAGCTCTTGCGCAACTTGTTGAGCTTGGGAGGGATTACCGCCATGCAATAGGGATTGCGCTGGCCTTCGGTGGCCCAATAATCCTGGTGGTAATCCTCGGCCGGATACCAGGTCGAGAGCGGCTCGATCGTGGTCACGATCCGCCCGCCCTGTTCCTCGTTGAGCGCCGCGATCTTTCCGCGAGCCTCAGCCTCCTGTCCCTCGTCGATCGGGAAGATGGCGCTTCGATACTGCGTCCCGACATCGTTGCCCTGGCGGTTGAGCTGGGTCGGGTCATGGGTCGCGAAGAAGATGTCGAGGAGGTCGCCATAGCTGACCACGTCCGGGTCGAAGGTCACCCGGATCGCCTCGGCATGGCCGGTATCCCCGCCGCAGACCTGCTTGTAGGTCGGGTTGACGGTATCACCGCCGATATATCCGCTCTCGACCCCGCTCACTCCGGCGACGTCGAGGAACACCGCCTCGGTGCACCAGAAGCAGCCACCAGCCAGGATCGCTTGTTGTTCGGCCATCACGCACTCCGTTCTTGTCTCGGAGGCAGATGTAGGTGCCGAGTCCCGTTATTGCGAGACGCTGCGGATCAGTGGCGGAAGCTGGCCTTGAGGCTGGCCAGCTCGAGTCGCTTGCCAACCCACTCGGCCAGCTCCTCGAAGCTCAGTTCCTGGTCGAAGACGATGCCTGCACGGCGATCGCTGTACCAGCGCACCTCGCCACGGATCGGACGAAGGCTCTCGACCACGACCACGACCTTCTCGCCGATGCAATATTCGTCGATCGGGCCGACCTTCATGCCGCCGAGCGACATGTCGTGCACCTCGACCTTGTAGTAGAGCTTGCCGAGCTTGACGCTGGCACCGCAGCCGACCTCGAGCCGCGGTGGTCGCGGACGAAAGCCATGGCGTGGCTTGCGCCCGGCGAACAGCTCGCCGAGGTCGACGCCCTGGTCGAACTTGATCCCGATCAGCCCGTCGCGGATCCACACCACCACGCCCGGGATCGACTGGCTGTTGAACTCGATTTGCACCGTCTCGCCAACCGGCGGGCAGCGGCTGCAGTCGGCCATGACGCCGCCGGCCGACATGTTGCGCAGCCGGACCAGCTGCTCGCCGATGGCGCTGGTCATCTTGGCTACCCGAAGAGTCGGCATGACCCGCTGCTCGGCGCGCCGCTCGGGCGGGCGAGGAACGGCCATGCTGAGCGAAACGGTGGTCGAATCGAAGGCGGCGGAGTCCAGCTCGGCGGCCCGGCTCGAACGGCGGCGGATCAGGCTATGGAACACGCGTCCCCGACTCCTCTGGGTCGCCACCGTGAGACATGTCACGAGGCTCTTGGTCGCCGCTCTATCCTCGATCAGGTTAAGAACCGGTTGCATGGACGGCGCAACTCCGTGCAGGGAGCGGCTGTGCCTTCCCTCCCCCGCCTGCTCCTGATCGACGACGAACCTGCGCTTGCCGACTATATGGCGAGCGCTGCCCGGATGTGCGGCTTCGATCCGGCGATCGCCGCGGACGAGCGCAGCTTCCACCGACTCTACGAGGAGCAGCAACCGGCCGTGGTGGTCCTCGACCTCGGCATGCCCAAGACCGACGGGGTCGAGTTCCTCCGCTATCTTTCCGAGCACGCCTTTGCCGGTCCGGTGCTGATCGTCTCGGGCTTCGACCGGCGAGTCCTCGAAAGCGCCTTCCGGCTCGGCTCGGCCCTCGGGCTGACCATGGCAGGTCCGCTCGAAAAGCCGGTGCTGCTCGCCGATCTCGAACCGCTCCTGATCTCGCTGAAGCCCGGGGTGATCCCGACGGATCCGAGGTGAAGGCGCGCGACCGGCGGCTCCTCGACGAGCTCGAGCGGGCCCTTGCGCGCGGATCCGGATTGCGGCTCGCCTACCAGCCCAAGGTCGCCACCGACGACGGCCGGCTGGTCCGGGTCGAGGCGCTGGTTCGCTGGACCCACAAGGAACTTGGGCCGGTCCCACCGACCGCCTTCGTGCCCCTCGCCGAGGAGCATGGGCTGATCGACCAGCTCACCCAATGGGTGCTTCGAACCGGCCTTCGCCAGTGGCGCGAATGGCAGCGAGAGGGGCTCGAGACCTCGCTTGCGGTCAACATCTCGGCGGTCAGCCTCGAGCATCTCGACTTCCCCGACCTCGTCGAGCGCTTGTGCCGCGCGCTCGGGATGCCGACCGACCGGCTGGTGCTTGAGCTGACCGAAGGCGCGACCCAGCCGCTGATCAAGCTGATGGACACGCTGACGCGCTTCCGGATCAAGGGCGTAGGCCTCGCGGTCGACGACTTCGGGACCGGCTACTCGGGCCTGATCCAGCTTCGGCGCCTGCCCTTCACCGAAATCAAGATCGACCGGCAATTCGTCACCGACCTGCCCCATAGCCGCGACGATGCGGTGATCGTCCGCTCGGTCGTGGAGCTTGCCCACGGCCTCGGCCTCCAGGTCACCGCCGAGGGGGTCGAGACGGTCGAGCAGCTCGCCATTCTCCGCCGCCTCGGCTGCGACCTCGTCCAGGGCTATCTCCTCGCCCAGCCTCTCGAGGCAAAGGAGCTGGTCCCCTGGGCCAGCCGCCACAAGCGCCGCTGGAAGCTGCTCGTCCGCCCCCCCGAGGATCCGCACCTGCGGCAGCGGCTGGAAGCGAACGCCTAGACACTCGGCCCCCCTGCGAAAGCATGGACGAGCATCCTTCCACCATTACGCAGGAAGAAGAACTAGCCTCCTGCTTTCGCAAGAGAACAGGCGATGTTCCGAGCCTGCGCCATCGCCGCGATCCCGGCATCGATCGTCGCGTCGGCTTTCGCGAAGCACAGCCGCACCAGTCCGCGCTCCGCGGCACCCTCATAGAAGGGGGACAGCGGGATCACCGCGACCCCGGCCTCCCGCACCGCCATTTCGGCGAAGGCCATGTCGTCCATCGCGATCCCTAATCCCGACAGGTCGACGCATTGGAAGTAGGTCGCCTCGCTCGGCAAGAGCCGATAGCCTGCTCCTTCCAGCCCGCCGGCAAGCCGCGTGCGGGCGCGCAAGAAATCCGCGCGGGCTGCCTCGAGCCACTCTGGCCGGGCAAGTCCTTGCGCCACCGCAGCCTGCAGATTGGGCGGCGAGGCGAAGGTCAGATACTGGTGAGCCCGGGCGATCGTCCCGGCGAGCGCCGGGGGCGCGATCGCCCAGCCGATCTTCCATCCCGTGAGCGAAAAGATCTTGCCGGCAGAGCCGACCTTGATCGTCCGCTCGGGCGCGAGTGCGGCGAGGCTGACGAACGGCCGGCCGCACAGCACCACTTCCTCCCACACCTCGTCGGCGAGGATGATCAGGTCGTGTCTCCGCGCCACCGCGACCGCCGCGGAGAGCTCCTCCGAGTCGAACAGCCGCCCGGTCGGATTGTGCGGATTGTTGATGACCAGCAGCCGGGTCGCGGGGCTCAGCGCCGCCTCGAGCATGGCTTCGTCGAGCCGCCAGTCGGGCGCCCGCAGCGCGGCTTCACGCACCCTGCCCCCCGCCTGACGGATGAGCGGCGCGTAAGCATCGTAGGCGGGCGCGACGATCACCGCCTCGTCGCCCGTCGCCAGCGCCGAGAGCAGCACCGCGGCGATCGCCTCGGTAGCCCCGCTGGTCACCGTCACATGGCCCGGTTCGACCGCAAGGCCCTGGCGTTCCGCGTAGAAGCCACAGATCGCCTCGCGCAAGGCAGGAAGGCCGCGCGACGGCGCATATTGGTTGCTGCCCTCGCGCAGGAGCCGCGCGGCGAGATCGAGCAGCGGTTCGGGCCAGCCGAAGTCGGGAAAGCCCTGGCCGAGATTGACCGCGCCATGCTCTGCCGCAGCGAGGCTCATCCGCTCGAAGATGCTGACCGGCATCTGCTGGAAGAGGGGGTTCATCGCACCGCTCCCGATGTGCGAAGGCCCGCGATCGCTGCCTCGTCGTAGCCGAGTTCGGCGAGGATTGCCGAACCGTCCGCCCCTTCCTCGCGCGGTGCCCTCGGCGCATCGGCCGGAGTACTGCCGAGCCGCGGAGCCGGGCCCGGCTGGGTCACTCCGCCGACCTCGATGAAGGTGCCGCGGGCCTGGTTGTGCGGGTATGCCGGCGCCTCACCGAGGCCGAGCACCGGCGCGACGCAGGCATCGATCCGGGCGAAATGCGCGACCCACTCGTCGCGCGGCCGGCGGGCGATCGCCTCGGCCATTTCGCTCCGGCTCGGCGAAGTCCCGACGCCAAGCCCTTCGAACAGCGCCGCTCTGAATTGCGGCTCGATCGCTCCAACGCTCAGTTCCTTGTCGTCGGCGCAGCGGTAGCAGCCGTAGATGGCATCGCCTCCGTCGAGGAGATTGGCCTCGCGCTCGTCCTTCCACAGCCCCGCCGCGCGCATTCCGTAGATGATCGCCCCGGTCAGCGCCGCCCCGTCGGTCATCGCGGCATCGACCACCTGCCCCTCCCCGCTCCGCTGCGCGTGCAGCAGGGCGGCGACCATCCCGAATGCCAGCATCAGCCCGCCCCCGGCATAGTCGGCGACGAGGTTGAGCGGCGGCACCGCCGGCCGGTCCTTCGTACCGATCGCCGACAGCAGTCCGGTCAGCGCCAGATAGTTGATGTCATGCCCCGCAGCCTGCGCCAGCGGCCCCTCCTGCCCCCAGCCGGTCACCCGACCGTAGACCAGCTTGGGATTGGCCTCGAGCAGCTCGTCGGGGCCGAACCCGAGCTTTTCCATCACGCCGGGACGGTAACCTTCGATCAACCCCTCGGCCCGCCCGGCGAGGGCGCGAACGATGGCCCGAGCCTCCTCCTGGCGGAGGTCGAGCGCGATGCTCTCGCGGTTGCGGGTCAGCGGATCGTTGGGGACGCTGAGGTTGCCGGGCCGCTCGACCCGGATCACGCGCGCGCCATGGTCGGCGAGCATCATCGCGGCGAACGGCCCCGGCCCGAGCCCTGCCATCTCGATGATCGTCAATCCGTCGAGCGCGCCCGGCATCGCTTCCCCTTTCCTTTGCCGTCTTGGGCCGTAGGCTGCGGCAAAGGCAAGGAGAGACTGACGTGCTCGAGACCGCGACCCGAATGCTGTTCGACCCTGAGCATGACGCCTTCCGCGACACCGTTCGCCGGGTGGTCGCGACCCTCGATACCGACCGCCACGAGCGCGAGGGCATGGTCGAGCGCGAAGCCTGGCTAAGGGCCGGCGAAGCCGGGATGCTCTGCCCGACCGTGCCCGAGGCCTATGGCGGCTACGGCCTCGACTTCCGCTTCAACGCGATCGTCGCCGAAGAGGCTTCCTACGCCGGAAGCGCGGTCGGCTGGTCGCTGCAGAGCGACATCGTGGCCGACTACATCCTCGCCTACGGGAGCGAGGAGCAGAAATCGAAATGGCTTCCGAAGATGGTCTCGGGCGAGGCGATCACCGCCATCGCCATGACCGAGCCGGGGGCCGGAAGTGACCTCCAGGGCATGAAGACCATCGCCCGCAAGGACGGCAATGGCTGGCGCCTCAGCGGTTCCAAGACCTACATCACCAACGGCCAGGCCGCCGACCTCGTCATCGTCTGCGCCCGTACCACCGAGGAAGGCGGCGCGCGCGGGATCTCGCTGTTCCTGGTCGAGACCGGCGACGAGGGCTTCACCCGCGGTCGCAACCTCGACAAGATCGGGCTCCACGGTAACGACACGTCCGAGCTCTTCTTCGACGAGGTCCACCTCCCCTCCGACCGGCTGCTAGGGGCAGAGAATGGCGGCTTCGGCATGCTGATGAACCAGCTTCCGCAGGAGCGGCTGAGCATCGCCGTCCAGTGCCAGGCCGCCGCCCAGCGCGCGTTCGACCTCGCGGTCGACTTCACCAAGGAGCGCAAGGCGTTCGGCAAGACCGTGTTCGACTTCCAGAACACCCGCTTCACCCTCGCCGATCTCAAGTCGCGACTGCAGGTCGGCTGGGCGCATCTCGATTGGGCGATCCAGCGGCATCTCGCCCACCAGCTCACTCCAGCCGAGGCGAGCGCGGCCAAGCTGTGGCACAGCGAGCTGCAGTTTGCCGCCTGCGACACCGCGCTCCAGCTCCACGGCGGCGCGGGCTACATGAATGAGTACCCCATCGCCCGGTTGTGGCGCGACGCTCGCGTCACCCGCATCTACGGCGGCACTTCGGAGATTATGAAGGAGCTGATCGCCCGCTCGATCTGACACGCGTTAACCCACTGAAACCTTCGCCCACTTACATTGTTGTCAGTGAGCGATGGATTCGGGGGCGACAGGGTGGATGCGATGACGAGCGGGCAAGGCCATGGAGTCGCCTCCGGCTGGACCGCCGAACCGATGCCGGTTCCCGAGCTGCTGGTCCGCAGCGCGGCCCGTTTCCCACAACGAATGGCGCTCGACTTCATGGGACGCCGCTGGACCTATGCCGCGCTTCTCGCAGAAGCACGGGCGGCGGCGGCCGGCTTCCTCGATCTTGGCGTAGAGCCCGGCACCCGCGTCGGTCTGTTCCTCCCCAACACGCCGCATTACCCGATAGGTTACTATGGCGCGCTGCTGGCCGGAGCGACGGTGGTCAATTTCTCGCCGCTCTACTCGCCCGAGGAAGTCGCCTTCCAGGCGCATGACAGCGGCACCGAAATCATGGTCTGCCTCGACCTCGCCAAGCTGTGGGCCCCGATGCAGCGACTGCTCGACGACGGGCTGCTGAAGGACCTTGTCGTCGGCAATCTTCCCGAGATGCTCCCTGCGGCCAAGGCGCTCGGCTTCCGCCTCTTGAAGCGCAAGGAGCGACAGCGGCTTCCCTCCGACCCGCGCATATCGGCATGGACGACCCTGCTCCGGCCGGGCGAGCAGAAGCCGCTGCCGACGATTGAGCCGTCGGCCATCGCTCTTCTCCAATATACCGGTGGGACCACCGGCGTGCCCAAGGGCGCGGCGCTGACCCACGCCAACCTGTCGATGAACGCCCAGCAGCTCGCCGCCATCGATCCGCAGGACGGCGCGCGGCACGAGGGGATCGTCTTGGGCGCGCTGCCCTTGTTCCACATCTTCGCCAACAGCTGCGTGCTCAACCGCTCGATCCTGTCGGGCGGGTCGATCGCGCTCCAAACCCGGTTCGATGCCGGCGAGGCGCTGGCGACCATCCGCCGGCTCAAGCCGACCGACCTCGCAGGAGTGCCGGCCATGTACCAGGCGATGCTCGACCATCCCGATCGCGCCCGGACCAGTTTCGCCAGCGTCGAGCAATGCTTCTCGGGCGGCGCGCCGATGAGCGCCAAGCTCAAGCAGCGCTTCGAGGCCGAGACCGAGGCGCGGGTACTCGAAGGATATGGCCTGACCGAGACCAGCGGGGTGGTGTCGGTCAACCCCTATGTCGGCGAGCGGCGCGCCGGGACCGTCGGCATCCCGCTGCCCGGCACCGAGATCAGGATCGTCGATCCCGAGCAGCCCGACCGCATCCTCGAGCCGGGCGAGACGGGCGAGATCACCGTCCGCGGGCCGCAGGTCATGGCGGGCTACTGGCGCCGCGACCTCGGTCGCCCCGAGCCGCTGCCCGGCGGCTGGCTCCACACCGGCGATCTCGGCCATGTCGAGCCGGGCGGCTACCTGAGGATCGTCGACCGCTCGAAGGACATGATCAACGTCGGCGGCTTCAAGGTCTTCCCGAGCCAGGTCGAGGCCGCGCTGATGAAGGATCCGGCGGTCAAGGAATGCCTCGTGATCGCCGTTCCCGACGAGCGGGTCGGCGAGCGGCCCAAGGCCTACGTGGTCTTGAAGGAGGTCGCCGAAGGGCACGAAGTTCCCAGGGTGGAGCAGTTGCTTGAGAACCTCTCCCGGCTGGTCGGCAAGCATGAGCGCCCCGCCGCGCTCGAAATTCTCGACGACCTCCCGCGAACCCTGATCGGCAAGCCCGATCGAAAGGCGCTCACGAAGCGCGAGGCAGAGGCGCGGGCAAGGCAGTCGGCAACCATCGACGGCTAGCCGCGGCGACTCACAATCGGCGGCACTGCGGACGCGCGTGGCCGAGGCGACCGCTGAGCTTGGTGAGTGCCCAGACCATCGCGTCGGCGCGGTCCGGGCTGGTTCCAGGACCCTCGTAGCCGCCGCCGGCGATCAGCCCGCAGAGCTGGCGCTCGAGCTCGGGAAAGCGGCCGTGGATCTTCACCCGCCCGCTTTCGAACAGCATCGCCACCGGCTCCGCCCGCGCCGCCTTGCCGACATGCGCGTGAACCAGTTCAACCGCGAGCTCGGAGCCCGGCTGCTTGCGGATCACGTCCTCGACCATGCTCCCGCCTTGATTGCCCTCGGCGACGATCTCGACCCTTCGGCCGTCAAGAAGAAGGTCGTCGTAGCTGCGCGCCGCGTCGGCGACCCTCCCGCTCCAGCCTGCCGGGCTCGAAGCGCCCAGGCTGTGGTCGGCAAGGACATGGAAGCTGCCATCGCGGTCGCGCCCGCAAGCGACGATCCCGCACGTTCCGCCACCCGACGGGGGATCGACCCCAATCGCGACCCCGTCGAAGTCGGGCAGCGGCTCGTCGGTCCGGCTGGCGGCGATCAATTCGGGGCTCCACAGCGCGCCCTCGGGCGGCGGCATCTCGCCGTAGAGCTCGACGCGACCCTTGTGGGTTTCGCCATAATCCTTCTGAACCTTGGCGAGGAAGGCCTTGGAAAGATGGGGATTGTCGAAGGTCGTCCCACGGGTGATCGCGACATCATCGGCTTCGAGCAACTGCTCGAGGACTACGCTTGCCGCGGGCGTGGTGGTGACCATCACGCGCGGCCGCTCGCCGAGCCGAAGGCCGAACTGCAGATTGTCCCAGGTGGCGACGCCCTTGCGCCACTTGGCCAGCTCGTCGCACCAGGCAAAATGATGCTGGAAGCCGCGCAGCCGCTCGGGATCGGCGCCGGAGAAGAGCTTGGCGATCGAGCTGTTCTTGAAGCGCAGCTCGCCGAGGCTCGAATGCCACTTGTCGATGACGTCGGGCGCGACCGCGAGCAGGCCGCTGATACCCTCGACCATCACCGACCGGGCCTCCTGGATGGTCGCCCCGACCAGCGCGATCCGCATCCGCGGCGGCCCGTTGCGGACCAGCTCGGCGATCCATTCGGCCCCCGCCTGGGTCTTGCCGAAGCCGCGTCCGGCGAGGATCAGCCAGGTGGCGTGGTCGCCCTCAGGCTCGAGCTGCCCCGGATGGGCACGCTCCGCCCAGGGCCTGACCGGCTCTTCGTCCGGTCCATCGATGGTGATAATGGGGTAGCATCCCGGCTACTTGCACCAGAGGCGGATTGGGTCCGCCCGCGAGCCTCGCACAAGAGCGCTCGCAAATCCTACTAGTCAAGCAAAAAGAACCTATGTGGTTCGAGCGGGACGCTTCAAGACGATGGTCGGGCCTTGGTAGTCGACCCTGCTGACAGGCTGGAAGCCGAGCTTTCCGGCAAGCCGCAGGCTCGGTTCATTGGCTTCGGCGATGATCGCCCAGATGGGGGTGGGCTCGAGCATCCGGTCGGCCCAGCCGAGCAGCGCCTCGCAGGCCTCGCGCGCCATTCCAAGCCCGTGGGTTTCGGTGGCGAAGATCCATCCCATCTCGGGGACGTCGCCGAACTGGGGTTCGAAGTCGCGCCAGGCAGTGAATAGCCCGACGTTACCGACCAGCTTGCCGTCCGCCAGCCGCTCGACGGCCAGTCCTCCGAAGCCATTGATGGTCCAGTTGCCGACCGCGCCGCACATCCGGCGCCAGCATTCCTCCTGGCCCATCGGCTCGGGCCCGAAGTGGCGATGGACCGCCGGTTCGCTGAGGATCGCGTGCCACGGCCGGAAATCCTCCCGCCGCCAGCCGCGCAAACGAAGACGCCCGGTCTCCAGGATGGGAGCCGGGCGTCCTTGCGTCATGTCCGAAGACCTGCGGCTTACTTCTTGCCGAGCGACAGACCGCCGAAGCGCTTGTTGAAGCGGGCGACCTGGCCACCGGCGTCGAGCATGCGGCCGCTGCCGCCGGTCCACGCCGGGTGGGCGGTCGGGTCGATGTCGAGGTGGAGGGTGTCGCCTTCCTTGCCCCAGGTCGAGCGGGTCTGATACTTGGTCCCGTCGGTCATTTCGACGGTGATGAAGTGATAGTCCGGGTGAGTCCCGCTCTTCATGATCGTAGTTCCTTGTGGATTGCGGCTGGTTCCGACCAGCCTCCCGTGAAGCTGCGGCGCCCCTAGCGCAGCCTCCCCCGCTTGACAAGGCGAGCGGCAAGCGCCGAGAAGCCGCCGCGGAACCTGGGGCGAGGAAGCCGGTGCGATACCGGCGCTCTGCCCGGAACGGTATGCCCTCCTGCCCCTGGCAGGGTGGACAAGTCCGATCGTCGGCCCAGGTTTGTCGTCCGTTCAACCGTCCGGGGCCAGGCGGAAGACGTGGCAGCAGCCTCTGAGACGACCTTTGTGCCGTTCTTACAGGGAGTTGCTGCGTCTTGTTCATATCCGATCTGCCCCCTTCGCCGGTCTCGGCGGAGACCGTCGTCGTTACCGCTTCGCGGACGGCCGAACCGCTTGCCGACACGCCGGCGAGCGTCACCCTGCTGCTGCCTGACCGAACCGAACGGCTGGGCGAGCCGCTGCTCGCCGACCTCCTCCGGCTGGTGCCCTCGGCCGCGCTCGCCGAGGCCGGTCCGGCGGGCTCGCAAACCCAGCTCCGGCTGCGCGGCGCCGAGGCCAACCACACCTTGCTGTTCATCGACGGCATCCGCGCCAACGATCCCGCGGCTGGCAACGAACCGCGCTTCGAATTGCTTTCGGCCAGCCTCGGCGACCGGATCGAGATCGTCCGTGGGCCGCAGTCGGCGCTGTGGGGCTCCGAAGCCGTCGGCGGCGTGGTCGCCGTCAGTGCCGCTCCCCGAAGCGGAGCGGAGGCCATGGCCGAAGGCGGAAGCCACGGCTTCGGCCGGGTCGAGGGCAGTGCGGGATATGACCGGAACGGCCTTGCCCTAGGCCTTGCGGCAGGTCTCCAGGGTGCGCGAGGGATCAATGCCTTCGCCGGTGGGCCGGGCGACCGCGACGGCTACCGCAATGCGACGCTGCGCGGCAGCCTCGGCTGGACGCGTGGTCCGCTCACCCTCACGGCAGGCGGCTTCGCGATCCGCGCCCGGAGCGAATTCGACGGCTTCGATCCGAACCTGTTCGTTCGCGCCGACACCGCCGACGAGAGCCGTAACCGCCTTGCCGCCGCGCGCCTCGGAGCGCGCTTCGAGCAGGACGGGTGGGCCGCCTCGGTCGGCCTGTCGCGGCTGGGCTCGCGCAACCGCAACCTCCTCGGGGAGGACGAGCAGAACCGCACCTCGGGGCGGCGGGACACGCTCACGGGCGATGTCTCGCGAAGCTTCACCGGCGGGGCGATCCGCCACCGGCTGACGCTTGCGGCCGAGACCAATCGCGAGCGTTTCGTGGCGTCGGACATCGTCTACGGCGGCCTCACCGACCAGCGGCAGCGGCGACGGCAGTCGGCGCTCACCGCCGAGTGGCGCGGCGAGACCGGGCCGGTTGTCGCCAGCCTTGCGCTTCGCCGCGACCATTTCAGCGACTTCGCCGACGCGACCACGGCGCGGGCCGGGGCGCTGGTCCGGCTCGGCGGCGGCTGGCAGGTCGCCGCCAACTGGGGCGAAGGCATCGCCCAGCCGAGCTTCTTCGACCTTTACGGCTTCTTCCCGGGCAGCTTCGTCGGCAACCCCGGCCTCAAGCCCGAGCGCAGCCGCGGCGGCGAACTGTCGCTGCGCCGGGTCCAGGGCCCGTGGCGCGGCGCCGTGACCCTTTATGGCCAGACGCTTCGTGACGAGATCGTCGACGCTTTCCCGAGCGTGGTCAACGCCGAGGGACGGAGCCGCCGCAAGGGCGCCGAGCTGGAAGCGGGCTGGAGCCCCTCCCCGCTGATCAACCTCACCGCGACCTACGCCTGGCTCGACGCCAGCGAACCTGCCGGACGCGAGCTTCGGCGGCCGAAGCACAGCGGCTCGGTCGCGGCCGACGGCATCGCGGGCCGGCTCAGCTATGGCGCGGCGCTGAGCTACGCCGGGGCACGGCTCGACCGCGACTTCGACCTGTTCCCGGCGCCGCTGGTCCGCCTTCGCGCAAGCTGGCTGGCGAGCGCCCGGCTGGGCTATGCCGTCACGCCGGGGCTGGAACTGTTCGGGCGCATCGCCAATGCGTTCGACAGCAACAGCACCGACGTGGTCGGCTATCGCCGCGAAGGGAGGACGGCCTATGCCGGTGTTCGCGCTCGCCTTGGCCGCTGAGGCCGCGGTCCGCGCCGCCTCCCTCAACCTGTGCACCGACGAACTGCTGCTGGCGCTTGGCGCGCCGGCGCAGATCGTCTCGGTCAGCCATCTGTCGCAGTCGCCCGACGAGAGCCCGCTGTGGCGACTGGCGCGGCGAGTGCCGGCGAATGACGGAAGCCTCGAGCAGGTGATCGGGCGGCGACCGACGCTGGTCCTGTCGATGGGCGGAAGCGGCCGCGCGCGCTCGGCCATCGCGGCAAAGCTGGGCATCCGGGTGCTCGACCTCCCCTATGCCAGCACGCCCGAGGAGGTGATCGGACAGGCCCGGCAGGTCGCCGCGGCGCTCGGCCGTCCGGAACGGGCTCAGCCTTACGCGGCGGCGCTTGCACGGTTGCGGTCAAGCGCGGGGCCGCTGCAGGACGGCGCCTTCCTCGGCCAGGGCGGGCTCAGCACCTCGCCCGATGGCCTCACCGCGCGCTGGCTGGCGCTTGCCGGGATGCGCCAGGTGGCGCTTCCGGGCAATCGCCTGACCCTCGAACGCATTGCAACAAAGCCGCCCAAATGGCTGATCCGAAGCGACTATCGCGAGAAGCAGGCAAGCCGGGGTCAGGCCTGGCTGAAGCATCCGCTGGTTCGCCGACTGGAGCCGCGGACGATCCGGACCGATGGCCGGGTGTGGACCTGCGGCGGTCTTCCGGCGCTGGCCGAGGCGGCGCAACTGCGCTCGGTCCTGCCGCGGTGAAGGTGGCGCTTGCCCTGCTGCTGCTCGCCGTGCTCGGGGCAATGGCCCTGCTGTTTCCGGTCGAGCCGCTGCAGAGCCCGCCCGAGCTCAGCCGGCTGGTGCTCGTCGACCTGCGGTTGCCGCGGCTTCTGCTCGCGCTCGGCTATGGCGCCGTGCTCGGAGCGACCGGCGCGGCGCTGCAGGCGCTGTTCGCCAACCCTCTCGCCTCGCCCGACCTCACCGGCGCGAGCAGCGGGGCGGCGCTTGGTGCGGTCCTCGCTTCCAGCCTGCTCGGCCTCGCCAGCCCACTTGCGCTCGGCCTCGCCGGGGCCGGCGGTGCGCTCACGGCGCTGCTGCTGCTGTTCGCCCTTGCCGGTCGGCGGGCGGACAGTGCGACTTTGCTGCTCGCCGGACTTGCCATCAGCCTTGCCGCGGGGGCCGCGACCAGCCTCGCGCTTGCCCTCGCCCCCTCCCCCTTCGCCTTCTACGAGGCATTCGACTGGTTGATGGGCAGCCTCGTCGATCGCAGCCTGCCGCAGGCCGCCGCGGCGCTGGTCCCCGCAGGGATCGCGGTGCTGCTGCTCGCAAGGCGCGCGCGCGACCTCGACACGCAGGCGCTCGGCGAAGATGTCGCCGCCTCGCTCGGGCTCGATCCGAAGCGGCTTCGAGTCGAGGTCGTGGTCCTCGCCAGCGTCGCGGTCGGCGCCTGTGTCGCGGTGTGCGGCGCGGTCGGGTTCATCGGCCTGATCGCTCCCGTGATCGCGCGCGGCTGGACCCGCGGCCATCCGGGCCGGGCGATCCTTCCCGCCGCCCTCCTCGGCGCGGTCCTGCTTACTGCAGCCGACCTCCTGACGAGGCTCGCCCCGCTCGGCCGAAGCATCCCGCTCGGCGTCGTGACGGCGGCGGCGGGCACGCCCCTGTTCCTCTGGCTGCTGCTCCGCATGCGCTGGCGGCTGACCCCATGACGCCGCTGGTGGAAGCGCGCGGGATCGCGAAGCCGGGCCGGCTCGAGGCGCTCGACCTCAGGCTTGCGGCGGGCAAGCGAGTCGCGGTGATCGGGCCCAATGGCAGCGGCAAGACCAGCCTCCTGAGGGCGCTGGCGGGGATCGCCGACGCTTCGGCGCCCGGGGCTTCGTCCTTTGGCGGAATGACGATCGAGGGAGAGGTCATTGCCGAGGCTCCTCCAGCCCGGCGACGCCGATTGCTTTCCTTCCTGCCGGCGACGCGCGAGGTGGCGTGGCCGATCCCGGTGCGTGACGTCATCGCGCTCGGCCTCGATCGACCCGAGCCGGCGCGTGTCGAGGAGCTGCTCGATTCGCTCGACCTCACGCCATTGGCCGAAAGACCGATCGACAGTCTCTCGACCGGCGAGCGGGCGCGGGCCTTGCTGGCAAGGGCGCTGGCGCCTCGGCCTAGGCTCCTGCTCCTCGACGAGCCGCTGTCGAACCTCGATCCAGCATGGGCGCTGCGCACGCTCGACCTGCTGAGCGATGCGGCCTCGGCCGGCGCTGCCGTGCTGGTTTCGGTCCACGACCTCTCGCTGGTCGGCGGCTTCGATCGCGTGCTGATGCTGTCGGAAGGCCGGCTGGTAGCCGACGGAGCCCCGGCGGCGGTGCTCGCCTCGGCGCTGTTCGGCGAGGTATTCGGAATTGCGCCGGGTCCGACCGGCTGGACGCTCAGTCCTTCGGCGGATCCGCGATCATCGCAGTAAAATTGGCCTCGGCGGCAAGCTTGCCGTCAACGAAGGCCTGGCCGGCAAACTTGCACACGCTCGAGCGCTTCTGAACGAAGCTGGCTTTCAATTCGAGCAGGCACCCAGGCTCGACCGGAGCGCGGAACTTGGCCCCGTCGATCGCCATGAAATAAACCAGCTTGCCGGTCCCGGCGAGGCCGAGGCTCTCGACCGCGAGCACGCCCGCGGCCTGCGCCAGCGCCTCGACGATCAGCACGCCCGGCATGATCGGGCGGCCGGGGAAATGCCCCTGGAAAAAGCTTTCGTTGATCGTCACCGCCTTGATGGCGGTGATACGCTCGTCGATCACGAGTTCGGAGACCCGGTCAACGAGCAGCATCGGATAGCGGTGGGGCAGCGCCGCCATCACCGCGCGGATATCCCGCGTGACGACCGAAGCCGCGCTGCCCCCCTCGCTCATCTTCTTAGCGGCCCGGTGCGGTCTGCTGCTGCTGCGGCGGCAGCGGAGTGACGCTGACCGACGGAAGCTGCGAGTTGATCTGCGCGAGCACGTCGTTGGTGACGTCGATGCTCGGCGAGCGAGCCAGGGTGGCCTGGGTGTCGACCGCGACGGTCGCGCCGCGCGAGGTCATCACCGTGCTGATGATCGGCCCGAGGCGGGCGTCGATCTGGCGGCGAACATTGGCCTGGGTCGACTGGAGGTTCTGCTGGAGACGCTGAAGCTCCTGCTGGGCGGTCGCGCGCGACTGCTCCCAACGCTGGATGCGGGTGGTCAGCGTCGCCGGCGGGTTCGCGCGCTGCGCCTGCGGGAGCGCGTTGATCGCGGTCTGGATGGCCTGACCTTCGGTCTCGATCGGACCCGACAGCGCCTGCTGGCGGCTCTGCAGCTGGGTCGCCTGGCTCTGCAGCTGGCTCAGCGCCGCGCGGCAGGCGGTGCACTCGGCATAGATGCGGTCGGTGTCGACCACCGCGACGACCGCGGCCGGAAGACGGCTCTGCGCCGAGGCCGGAGCAGCGATGACGGCGGCAAGGCCGAGCGCGGAACCGAGTAGAATCTTGTTGGTCATCAGAATGCAGTCCCTACGTTGAACGAGAAGAGCTTGGGATCGTCACCTTCCTGGGTGAGCAATGCCTTGGCGATATCGATCCGGAGCGGGCCGAACGGCGAGGTCCAGTTGACGCCGATACCGACCGCGAGACGCGGCCTGGCGCTGTTGCCGAGGAACTGCTCGCGATATCCCGGAGTGAAGGAGAAGGTCTCCCCCGTCCCCGCCGCACGGCAGTCCGCCTTGGTCTCGCCCGGGTCGAGCGATTCGCCGACCGAGGTCGCCGTCGTGGTGCCCGCACCGGTGGTGTAGAAGCAGGTACCCGGAATGTTGGCGAGTGCCGGCGTGCGCAGCTTGAACAGCGAGCCGACGTCGACGAACGCCGACGGGCGAAGCCCGAGGTTGCGAGCGCCGGCGCCGAGCGGGATCTCGAGTTCGATCCGCCCCTGATAGTAGGCACGGCCGCCGAGCGCGTCGGTCACGCGGCCGTCGTCGTCGATCAGCGCCGAACCGTCGGCATTGTAGGAGGTGCGACGGACCCGCGGGCCGATGCCGCGGATGTCGAAGCCGCGAAGCTGCGGGGTGAAGAAGCGGTCCGAGATGCGGATCGGGTCGACCGTATCGCGGATGCCCTTCTGCAGCGGGTGGATGTAGCCGCCCTCGGCGCGGGCCGAGAGGATGAAGCCGCGGCCGAGGCCCCAGAACTTCACCGCTTCACCGCGCTGGCGGATATACTTCACGTCACCGCCGAGCCCGGCGAAGTCCTGGCTGAACACCAGCCGCTGACCGCGGGTGGCGCGGATGCCATTGGTGTTGTCGAACACCAGGCTGTAGCCGAGCAGCGAGGTCGTGCGCTTGCCGAGCTCGTCGCACAGATACTGGCCGGCGAGCAGCGGGTTGCAGACGCTGGGCAGCGGACCGGTGCCGTCGGGATCGGTGTAGAACTGGCTCTTGTCGAGCGTGATGTCGTCGAGGTTCAGCGTGTAGCGCGTGCCGAAGTTGATGAACTCGTTGACCGGGAAGCCGAGACGAACCCCGAAGCCGGTCTGCGCCTGGCTGTAGGTGCGGTTGCGCTCGGTGCCGACGAAGTTGAAGCTGTTGTAGTCGCGGCGGTAGATTTCGCCGCCGAGCAGGATCTGCTTGTCGAGGAAATAAGGCTCGGTGAAGCCGAGCTGGATCGCCTTCGAGTAGCGCGAATAGTTGATCCCTGCCGACAGGCTCTGGCCCATTCCGCGGAAATTGTTCTGCTCGACCGACAGCGCGAGGATGAAGCGCTCGAGGCTCGAATAGCCCGCCGACAGCTGGAGCTGGCCGGTGGGCTTCTCCTCGACCTCGACGTTGAGGGCGACCCGGTCAGGGGCAACCTGCTCCTGCTTGATTTCCAGCTTCTCCTGGAAATAGCCGAGGCTCTGGATGCGATCCTGGCTGCGCTTGACCTTGATCGCGTTGAAGGCGTCGCCCTCGTTGACGCGGAATTCGCGGCGGACGACCTTGTCGCGGGTGCCGGTGTTGCCGCTGATGTTGATGCGGTCGACGTAGGTCCGCGGGGTCTCGCCGACGCGGAAGGTGATTCCCATCGTGCGCGCCTCGGCGTTGCGCTCGTAGGCCGGGTCAATCTCAGTGAAGGCGTAGCCGAGCACGCCGGCGGCCTCGTTGAGGCGGGTGACCGAATCCTCGATCGCCTTGGCGTTGAACCAGTCGCCCTGCTTGATGCCCGCGAGCTTGATGATCGCGTCGTTCTTGAGGTCGCGAAGCTCGCTCTCGGCGGCGATCGCGCCGAACTTGTAGCGCGGGCCTTCCTCGACGACGTAGGTGATGACGAAGTCGCGGCGGTCCGGGGTCAGCTCGGCGAGCGCGGAAACGACGCGGAAGTCAGCATAGCCCTGAGTCAGGTAGAAGGCGCGAAGCTTCTGCTGGTCGGCCGCGAGACGGTCGGGATCGTAGGTGTCGTTCGACTTGAGGAAGCCGAGCAGACCACCCGATTCCCGCGTGTACATCTCCTTGCGGAGCTGGCCGTCATCGAACTTCTCGTTGCCGATGATGTTGATCGCGCGGACCTTGGAAAGGTCGCCTTCGCTGATCTCGAACACGAGGTCGACGCGGTTCTGGTCGAGGGTGACGACCTTGGGCTCGACGCGCGCGGCGAAGCGGCCCTGGCGCTTGTAGAGCTCGATGATCCGCTCGACGTCCGAGCGGGCCTTGGTACGGGTGAAGATCTGGCGTGGTGCGAGACGGATCTCGGGAAGGATCTTGTCGTCCTTCAGCCGGCGATTGCCCTCGAGGACAATGCGGTTGATGACCGGGTTCTCGCGGATCTCGATCACGATGTTGCCGGTGTCGGCACCGGTGATCTGCGCGTCGGCGAACAGCTCGGTGTCGTAGAGCGCCTTGATCGCGGTATCGAGCACTTCGGCGTCATAGGCCTGGCCCGGGTTGAGGCCGCTGTAGGAGCGGACAGTCTCGGCCTCGAGACGCTGAGCGCCGCGCACCGCGACGCTGCGGATGACCCGCTGCTGCGGCGCGGCCTGGGGAGCCGGAGCCGCCTGGGGGGCCGGAGCGGTCTGAGCGGCGACCGGCGCCGGCGCAGTCGCCTGCTGGGCGAGCGCGGGAGCCGACCAGCCGCCGAGGATGGTTCCGAGCAGCAGCACGCCGCGGGTTCGCTTGATCAACACCTGGTTTGCCTCAGCAATCACAATATTCCCCGCCACTTGGGTGGATGGTTGGGCGGCACATGGACTCGTGCCCCTGTGCCATCCCCGTCCCTTCGTTTCGCGCCCCCCTGCCCCGGAGGCCAACTTTAATCAAGCAAGGCTCAGCCCAACAATCGCCCCAATGTCTGCCACAGACCGATCGAGCCGAGATCGTTGAACGTCGCCACCATCATCAAGGTTAGCAGGGCGGCAAGGCCACCCCGGAACAGCCACTCCTGCGCCCTGGCTTCCAGCGGGCGGCGGCGAACCGCCTCCACCGCGTAGAGCGCCAGATGACCCCCGTCGAGCATCGGGACTGGCAGCAAATTGATGAACCCGAGGTTTATCGAGAAGAAGGCGAGCAGCTGGACGAATTCGAGCGGGCCGAGGCTTGCGACCTGCCCGGCGACCTGCGCCATCTTGATTGGCCCACCGAGCTCGGCGAGCGGGCGGCGGCCCGAGACGATCTGCCACAGGCCGGTCGCGGTCGCGTCGACCAGCCGGACGGTCATGCTGACCGCCTCGGGGATGATCTCGAGAACCGGAACCGGCTCGAGCCGAACGCTGCGGTTGCCGACGCCGAGCTGACCGCGGCGCGACTGCTGGCCGAAGCGATCCTTCTCGACAATCGTCGCAAGGCGTGGGGTGGCGGTGAAGGTGGTCGAGCCGCGCTGGACGGTCAGCTCGACCTGCTCGCCCGGGCGGAGCGTGGCGAAGTCGGCGATGGCGTCGAACCGCTCGATCGGCTCGCCGTCGAGGGCCACGATCCGGTCGCCGGGACGGATCCCCGCCTGCGCCGCGGGCGAGCCCGCAAGCACCTCCTCGATCACAGGAGGGGTGCGCGGGCTTCCGAAAGCCATGATGAAGGCGGCGAAGATCAGGATGGCGGTAAGGAAGTTGAAGGCGGGGCCGGCGAACACCACCAGCGCGCGCTGCCAAACCGGCTTTGCGTGAAAGGCACGAAGCCGCTCATGCTCGGGCAGCTTGTCGAGGTCCTTGCCCATGCTCGCCGGATCCATGTCGCCGGTGAAGCGGACATAGCCGCCGAGCGGGAGCCAGCCGACCTTCCAGCGGGTGCCGCGCTTGTCGGTCCAGCCCGCGACCTCGCGGCCGAAGCCGATCGAGAAGGTCTCGGCGCCGATCCCGAACCAGCGGCCAACGATGTAGTGGCCGAACTCGTGAATGAAGACGAGCGGCCCTATCGCCGCCAGAAACGCCAGCAGGATGAACCAGATGGGCGGCGCTTCAAACATCAGTCGGCAAGTTCCGGAAGACGGGCGCGGGTGCGATCGCGGACCTCGGCATCGAGGGCGAGCACGTGCGGGATCGAGTCTGGCAGCGGCTGGTCCATGCGGGTCAGCTGCTCTTCTACGATGGCGGCGATGTCGCCGAAGTGAATGGCCCCGGCGAGGAAGGCCTCGACCGCAACCTCGTTGGCGGCATTGAGGGTGAGCGGAGCGGCGCCGCCGCGACGAAGCGCCTCGCGCGCCAGCCGGAGCGCCGGGAAGCGTGCGGGATCGGGCGCCTCGAAGTCGAGCCGGGCGACCTCGAGCAGGTCGAGCCGCCGGGCGCCGGTCGGCATCCGCTCGGGCCAGGCCAGGATATGGCCGATCGGCACCCGCATGTCGGGGCTGCCGA
Organism: Sphingomonas swuensis; assembly: GCF_039538045.1. Lineage (NCBI taxonomy): Bacteria > Pseudomonadati > Pseudomonadota > Alphaproteobacteria > Sphingomonadales > Sphingomonadaceae > Sphingomonas > Sphingomonas swuensis. Next base: position 1,526,434 of record NZ_BAABBQ010000001.1, read on the forward strand.
GCTGCGCGAGCATCGAGCCGTCGGCATATTCGACCAGGCTGTGGATTACCGACTGGGGATGGACGAGGATGTCGATCCGCTCCTCGGGCAACCCGAACAGATGGTGGGCCTCGATCAGTTCGAGCCCCTTGTTCATCATCGTCGCGCTGTCGACGCTGATCTTGGCACCCATCGACCAGTTGGGGTGCGCCACCGCCTGGGCCGGAGTGACCCGCGCCATCTCCTCGGTCGAAAAGGTCCGGAACGGCCCTCCGCTGGCGGTCAGGATCAGGCGTGAGACACGCTCGCAATCCTGCCCCGCAAGGCACTGGAAGATGGCGTTATGTTCGCTGTCGATCGGGAGCAGCGTCGCCCCCGAGCGGCGGGCCTCCTCAAGCATCAGCGCGCCTGCCGAGACGAGCGCTTCCTTGTTGGCGAGGCCGATGGTCTTCCCTGCCCGGACCGCGGCCATCACCGGGGACAATCCGGCGGTCCCGACGATCGCGGCAATGACGAGGTCGGCGCTGACCGCGGCCTCGGCCAGCGCGCCCTCGCCCGCGGCGGCCTCGATGCCCGAGCCGGCAAGTGCGTCGCGAAGTTCGCCCAACCGGCTGTCGTCCGCGATCACCGCCAGCCTCGCGCGGGTGCGGCGAGCGTCGGCGGCAAGCTGGGCGACGTTGGTCGCGGCGGTCAGCGCGGTCACCTCGAAGCGCTCTGGCGCGGCCTCGACGAGGTCGAGGGTCGAGCGGCCGATCGAGCCGGTCGCACCGAGTATCGCGATCCGCTTCATCAGGCGAGCCCCGCCATGACCGCGAGGCCGGTGAGGATCGCCACCGGGACCAGCCCGTCGAGCCGGTCGAACACGCCGCCGTGGCCCGGCAGGATCCGCCCGCTGTCCTTGACCCCGGCCTGGCGCTTCATCCAGCTTTCGAACAGGTCACCGATGGCGGCGGCGAGGGCGAAGATTGGCGCCAGCAGCAGCCAGCCCCAGTGCAGCCCTTCGTGCATCGCCCAGATGCCCCCGAGCAAGGTCGCGGTGACGATCCCGCCGATCAGGCCCGAGACGGTCTTGTTGGGGCTGATGGTCGGAGCAAGCTTTCGCCCGCCGAAGGTGCGACCGACGAAGAAGGCCCCGATGTCGGCGCTCCAGGTGACGATGAACGCCCACAGCACGAGCTCGAAGCCCTCGGCGCCCGCGGGCACCCCGCCCCGTTCGCGCACCCAGAGAAGGGCGAGCGCGGGCAGCAGTGCGTAGACGAAGCCGCCAACGTGCCACTTGAGGCCCCAGCCGCGGACCATCTTGGCCCATTCGTAATAGATGGCGGTGGCCGCGCCGGCGACGAGGATGGCGAAGGCGGTGCCGCCGAACCACTCGGCGGTCAGCGCGGTCAGGACCATCAGCACGCCGGTGATGGAGCGAAGCGCGATCTCGCTCATCGGCCGCCAAACCGCCGCTGGCGTCGCGCGAACTCAGCCAGCGCCGCGTTGAAGGCGGCCTCGTCGAAGTCGGGCCAGAGGACGTCGGTGAAGTGCAACTCGGCATAGGCCGCCTGCCAGAGAAGGAAATTCGACAGGCGGACCTCGCCCGACGTGCGGATGAGGAGGTCGAGTGGCGGCAGGTCGCTGGTGTGGAGAAGCGCTTCGAGCGCCTTCTCGTCGATGCTCTCGGGATCGACGTCACCGGCGGCGACCGCCCGGGCGAGCGTCCGCGCGGCGGCGGCGAGCTCGGCCTGGCTGCCGTAGTTGAGCGCGACGGCGAGGGTCAGCCGGTCGTTGCCCTTCGTCTCCTCCACCGCCTGGCGGAGCCGGTCGTGAAGCTCGTTGCCGAAGGCCGCGGGTTCGCCGATCAGCTTCAGGCGAACGCCCTCCTTCTGGAGCGTCTTGAGCTCGCGCTCGAGATAGAAGCGCATCAGGCCCTTGAGGTCGCTGACCTCTTCCTGCGGGCGGCGCCAGTTCTCGGAGGAGAAAGCGTAGAGCGTCAGCGCCTCGACGCCCGCGTCGACCGCCGCCTGCATGGTCCGGCGCACCGCCTCGGCCCCCGCGCGGTGGCCGGCGACCTTGGGCAGGCCGCGCCGTTCGGCCCAGCGCCCGTTGCCGTCCATGATGATGGCGACGTGGCGGGGGATGGCGCGATTGGCCGACGGCCCCTCGACTTCGCTCGGGGCGAGCGGAGTAAGGGGAGAGGTCACCTTCCCCTCCCCGCTGGTGCCGAGCGAAGTCGAGGCACGCCCGGCACGAACGGAGCGGGTACGGTCACTTGCCGAGGATTTCCTTTTCCTTGGCCGCTGCCGCCGCGTCGACTTCCTTGATCGTTTCGTCGGTCAGCTTCTGGACCTCGGTATCGAGCCGCTTGTGCTCGTCCTCGCTGATTTCCTTTTTCTTCTCGTCGGTCTTCAGCGCGTCCATCGCATCGCGGCGGACGTTGCGGACCGCGATCCGGGCCTTCTCGGCATATTGGCTCACGAGCTTGGCGAGTTCCTTGCGGCGCTCCTCGGTCATGTCGGGGATCGGCAGGCGGATCATCTGGCCATCGGTGATCGGATTGATCCCGAGCCCGGCCGAGCGGATCGCCTTCTCGACCGAGTTGAGATTGGACTTGTCCCACACCTGCACCGAGATCATCCGCGGCTCGGGCACCGACACGGTGGCGACCTGGTTGAGCGGCATCTTGGCGCCATAGACCTCGACCTGGATCGGATCGAGCAGCGCGCTCGAGGCGCGGCCGGTGCGGAGACCGCCGAGATCGCTCTTGAGCGAATCCACCGAGCCGCTCATGCGGCGTTGCACGTCGGCCTTGTCATAGGCTGGCATTGGTCAGTTTCCTTCCTGGTTCTGAACGACCGTCGCGACGCCCTCCCCGGCCAGCACCTTGGCGAGGTTGCCCGGCTGGCGGATGTTGAAGACGACGATCGGGATATCATTGTCGCGGCACAGCGCGACCGCTGCCGCGTCCATGATCTTGAGGTCCTCGGCGAGCACGCGGTCGAAGCCGATGGTGTCGAAGCGCTTGGCGTCCTTCACCTTCTTGGGATCGGCCGAGTAGACGCCGTCGACGCTGGTGCCCTTGAACAGGGCGTTGCACTTCATCTCGGCGGCGCGGAGCGCGGCACCGGTGTCGGTGGTGAAGTAGGGCGAGCCGACCCCAGCGGCAAAGATCACCACGCGGCCCTTCGCCAGATGACGCTCGGCGCGGCGGCGGATCACCGGCTCGCACACCTGGTCCATCTTGATCGCCGACTGGACGCGGGTCTCGACCCCCATCTGCTCGAGCGCATTCTGGACCGCGAGCGCGTTCATGACGGTCGCCAGCATGCCCATATAGTCGGCCTGGGCCCGGTCCATGCCCTTGGCGGCGCCGGCCATGCCGCGGAAGATGTTGCCGCCGCCGATGACCAGGCAGAGCTCGAAGCCGGCCTCCTTGGCGGCCTTCACCTCGGCGGCCATCGAAGCGACCGTGTCGGGATCGATCCCGAACTGGCCCGGGCCCATCAGCGCCTCGCCCGAAAGCTTCAGCAGGATTCGGTTGAAGCGGGCAGGCATGGTTGGAAGCGGTCTCCGGACGAGCAAAGGGGCGGAGGCGCTTCTATGCAGCCCCCGCCCCCTTGGGAAGACCGTTGTTCGGCGGAGCCGAGACGGAGGGCCTGAGCCGATGCGCCGCGGCCCCTCCACCACTCGGCGTCGCCGAGCGGTCACCTCCCCATCCGGCGATGCCGGACGGGGAGGTTCTCCATTTACATTCAGCCCTGCTTGACGCCCGAGGCCGCGGCGACTTCGGCGGCGAAGTCGCTCTGCTGCTTCTCGATGCCCTCGCCGAGCTGGAAGCGGACGAAGTCGCGAATCGTGATCGATCCGCCAGCCGCCTTGGCTTCCGCCGCGACAAAGTCCTGCACCGGGGTCTTGCCGTCGAACACGACCGCCTGGCTCAAGAGCGCGCTTTCCTTGCGGAACTTGTCGACCGGACCCTTGAGGATCTTCTCGGCGATGTCGGCGGGCTTGCCGGCGATCTTGTCGGCGTTCTTCTCGCGGGCGATCGCGGCTTCACGCTCGATCACGGCCGGGTCGATCGCCTCGCCGGTCAGCGCCAGCGGAGCGGCGGCTGCGATGTGCATCGCCAGCTGCTTGCCGAGCGCCTCGAGCTTGTCGGCCGGGGCATCGCCCTCGAGCGCGACCAGCACGCCGATCTTGCCCATGCCGGGAGCGGCGGCGTTGTGGACGTAGCTGACCACCGCGCCCTGCTCGACCGAAAGGGTCTTGGCGCGGCGCAGGTTCTGGTTCTCGCCGATGGTGGCGATGTTCTCGGTCAGCGCTTCCTCGACCGACTTGCCGTTGGCCATCGGGGCGGCCTTGAGCGCATCGATGTCGTCGCCGGTGGTCAGCGCCAGCTGGGTGACGTCACGGACGAAGTTCTGGAACTGCTCGTTCTTGGCGACGAAGTCGGTCTCCGAGTTGACCTCGACGACGACACCCTTGGTGCCCTGAACGGCGGCGCCGACGAGACCTTCGGCGGCGGTGCGGCCGGCCTTCTTGCCCGCCGAGGCGAGGCCCTTGGCACGAAGCCAGTCGATCGAGGCTTCGATATCGCCGTTGTTCTCGGCGAGCGCCTTCTTGCAGTCCATCATGCCGGCGCCCGAGCGCTCGCGCAGTTCCTTGACCAGTGCGGCCGTGATCTCAGCCATTTGCTTGTCCTTGCTTCTCCCCTCCCGCTTGCGGGAGGGGCTGGGGGAGGGAATGTCGTTTGGCGGGGAGGCAACAGGCCCTCCCCTTCGGCGCTGCGCGCCTCTTCCCCTCCCGCGAGCGGGAGGGGATCAAGGTAGCTTACGCCTCGAGGGCGGCCTCGGCCGGCGGCTCGGCCATGGCGCCGATGTCGACACCCTGGCGCTGCGCGTTGCCCGACTTGCCGGCGCTCGCCGCGTCGGCGATCGCGTCGGCGTAGAGGCGGATGGCGCGGCTGGCGTCGTCGTTGCCCGGAACCGGGAAAGCGATGCCTTCGGGGTTCGAGTTCGAATCGAGAATCGCAACGACCGGGATGCCGAGGACGTTGGCTTCCTTGATCGCCAGCTCTTCCTTGTTGGTGTCGATCACGAACATGACGTCGGGCAGGCCGCCGAGGTCGCGGATACCGCCGAGGCTCTTCTCGAGCTTGTCGCGCTCGCGGGTGAGCTGGAGGACTTCCTTCTTGGTCAGGCCGGCGGTGTCACCCGACAGCTGCTCCTCGAGGCTCTTGAGGCGCTTGATCGAATTGGAGATGGTCTTCCAGTTGGTCAGCATGCCGCCGAGCCAGCGGTGGTTGACGAAGTGCTGGCCCGAGCGCTGCGCGGCCTCGGCCACGGCGTCCTGCGCCTGGCGCTTGGTGCCGACGAAGAGCACCTTGCCGCCACGGGCGACCGACTGCTGGACGAAGTCGAGGGCGCGGGCGAACAGCGGAACGCTCTGCGACAGGTCGATGATGTGAACGCCGTTGCGGTCGCCGAAGATGTACGGCTTCATCCGCGGGTTCCAGCGGTGGGTCTGGTGGCCGAAGTGGGCGCCAGCCTCAAGCAATTGCTGCATGGTGACGAGCGTGCTCGCCATAGGATAATTCCTTCCGGTTGTTCCTCTGGGAGGCGGGAACGGACTGGCCCGAGGACCAGCCCGCACCGGGCTATGAAGCCTCCCATGCGGGGTTGATGCGTTGACAGACAGACGATGTGGTAGCGGAGGAGGGACTTGAACCCCCGACACGCGGATTATGATTCCGCTGCTCTAACCAGCTGAGCTACTCCGCCCCATGCAAGGACTGCCGTCGCGGCGGGCGGGCCTATACGCGGGGGTATGCCACCCGTCAACGCCAAGGAACCGCCGGGTAGGCGCCGGGTTTGAAGGCGCAAAGGAGATCACCCAACATGGACCCGCTTACGCCGCTCGATACGATCTGTCGGATCATCCTACGCGCAAAGGAATATGAAGCCCAGGTTCCGTCCGATTACGACGCCGGTGAGGATGCGGAAAACATCGACGGCGAAGACGGCGAGGCCCTCTCCGTCCTGGACGACGACGTCAACGACGGCGTCGAGGAAGAACTGCGCGCCGCCATCGACGATCTCGCCGAGGACCAGCAGGCCGAGCTGCTCGCCTTCTGTTGGGTCGGCCAAGGCACCTACGAGGCGTCCGACTGGGACGAGGCGATCGCCGAGGCGACCGACGAGATCAGGAGCGGCGGTGTCGTCGACCAGTTCCTCGAGATGCCGATGCTGGCGAGCGTGCTGGAGGCTGGGATGGCCGCCTTCGACCTCAGCTGTGACGGGGTCGGCGACCTGAGCTGATCATGGTTGGACTGGTCCACGGAGAAAAACGGGGACCAGTCCACTTCTAAGAAACATGGATGGCAGCGGCTTCCTGCGGCTAGCCGCGGAAGGACCAGCGGCCGATCCGCTCCCACGGCCCGCCGAGATAGCGGTGGAGCTCGAGCCCGGCGATCTTCAGCAGCCTCGGCCGGAAATCTCGCTCCAGCTCTCCCAGCAGCGCGCGCGCGGCGGCCGGCTGGGCCTTGTTCATGATCGTCACATGCGGTCGCCACCCTTGCGAATCCTGCGCGGTCAGATGACCGTGAAAATGCTCGGCGATCGCACGGCGTACCGCTTCCAGCTCGTCCGATACGATCCGGTAGGCGACCCCGCGCCCGAGGTTCATCAACCCGGCGACGGTTGCGTGGGGTGGAGGCGAGCCCGCCGCCTCACGGGCGAGCACCCTGCCCGCCTCTTCTTCCGCGCTTGGCGGAAGCGCATGGAACATGGTGAGGTGCGCGGCGAGCTGGTTGCGCTCGGGCGGGAAATGAGCGCGGCGCTGGCCGTCGAGCCAGGCGAAGTCCTCGGGCGCCAGCGCGGCGGTGACGATCAGGGCGCCACTCATCGGCCGGGCCAATTGTCCTTCTGGAGCTCGGGTAGAGCCTCGAAGTCGGCCGAGGTCATGTCGGTCTTCACCGAGCCGTCCTGCACGCCCGCATAATGCCAGTCGACCCGGCGGAAGGTCTCGCCCACGCCGGCCACGCCGCCCTGCGCGACCACGAGGTAGCGGAGCGTCCCCCCGTGGCAGCTCAGCATCGCGTCAACGGTGCTTCCGAGCGGCTCGCCGTCGCGGCCGAGCAGCTTCGAGGCGGTCAGCGCCGAGGCCGGGAAGAGGTCCTCGCCCGGCTGTGCCGCGCTCGCCTCGGCGGCCTTGCTCGCGCCTTCCTCAAGCTTGGCCTGCCGTCCGAGCCAGCGATAGACGCCGAACAGATTGAGCCCGGTCATAACGACGTTGGTCCACATGAGCGCGGGCTGGTCGGTCAGATAGCCGGTGGTGAACCAAGCGATCGACCCCAAGGTAAAGATGATGAAGCCGATCCCGGTCACCCGGCTGCCGAGATTCGAAGCGGTGAAGCAGGCGGCGATGATGGTGGCGGCGGTCGCGACCCAGGAGGCGATTTGATCCATGGAGGGCGCAATGCGGGGTCATGCCCATTGTTTCCCCGCGAAGCAGGAACAGGTGCCTTGTGCCGTACCGGAGCGACTGTTCCCCGCCTTCGCAGGGGACCCGATCAGATCTCGACCTGGCTTCCGAGCTCGACCACCCGGTTGGGCGGCAGCTTGAAGAATTCCATCGCGCTTTCGCTGTTGCGGAGCATCCAGGCGAACAGCCGCTCGCGCCAGCCCGCCATTCCGGGCCGCGAAGTCGAGATCAGGGTCTGGCGGGCAAGGAAGAAGCTGGTGTCCATCATCTTGCAGGTCGGCCCGCAGTCTTTGAGCTTGGACAGCTCGGTCGGGACGTCGAGCTCCTCCATGAAGCCGTAGCGGAGCACCACCCGGAAGAAGCCGGCGGTATAGTCCTCGGTCTCCATCCGCTTTACTGCGGGGACGTAGGGCACGTCCTCGATCCGGACGGTCAGCAGCATGACCCGCTCGTGGAGCACCTTGTTGTGCTTGAGGTTGTGGAGCAGCGCGTGGGGGACGCCCTTGGGGCTGCTGGTCATGAACACCGCCGTCCCGGGCACCCGGATGGCGCTGTTCGCCGCCGACTTGACGAACACGTCCATCGGCAGGCTCGCCTCGGCCATCCGGTCCATCATCAGCTTGCGCCCCTTCGCCCAGGTGGTGAGCAGGGTGAAGGCGATGAGGCCAATGACCAGCGGGAACCAGCCGCCGTCGGGCACCTTGAGGAGGTTGGCGCCGAAGTAGAGGATGTCGACGAACAGGAAGAGGCCGATCAGCGGCCACGCCTTCCACGCCGGCCACTTCCACAGCGCGCCGAACACGACGGCGAGCAGCAGCGTGTCGATGAACATCGCCCCGGTCACCGCGATGCCATAGGCCGCAGCGAGGTTGGACGAGGTCTGGAAGGTGATCACCAGCACGATCACCATCACCATCAGCGCCCAGTTGATCACCGGGATGTAGATCTGCCCCGCCGCGGTCTCGCTGGTGTGGAGGATCCGCAGCCGCGGGATGAAGCCAAGCTGGATCGCCTGCTGGGTGACCGAGAAGGCGCCGGTAATGACCGCCTGGCTGGCGATGATGGTGGCGCAGGTCGCAAGCAGGACCAGCGGCAGCCGGAGGGCTTCGGGAGCGAGGAAGAAGAAGGGGTTCTTGACCAGTTCTCGCGCGCCCTCGGGGGTCTGCTGGAGCAGCATCGCCCCCTGGCCGAGATAGTTGAGCAGAAGGCAGACGATGACCCCGATCCAGGCGTAGCGGATCGGCTTGCGGCCGAAGTGGCCCATGTCGGCGTAGAGCGCCTCGGCGCCGGTCACGGCAAGCACGACCGAGCCCATCGCGATGAAGGCCGGAAGCGGCTCGGCGACGAAGAAGGCGATGGCATTGCCGGGATTGAGCATCTCCAGCAGCAGCATCGGGTGACCGTAGATGTGGGTGATCCCGAGCACCGCGAGGGTCAGGAAATAGAGGATCATGATCGGCCCGAAGAGGGTGCCGACCTTGGCCGTGCCGCGGAACTGGATGGTGAACAATGCGACGAGGATGCCGATCGCGATCGGCAGCACGTAGGGCGCGAAGCCGGCATTGACTGTGGTCAGGCCCTCGACCGCCGACAGCACCGAGATCGCCGGGGTGATCATGCTGTCGCCGTAGAAAAGCGCGGTGGCGAACACCCCGAGGAGGACGATCCCCGCCGACCAGCGGCGCGTGGTCCCGGTCGAGCGGTTGATCAGCGCGAGGAGCGCGAGGCTCCCGCCCTCCCCCTTGTTGTCGGCGCGCATGATGATGGTGACGTACTTCAGCGTCACGATGATCATCATCGACCAGAAGATCAGGCTGAGCACGCCGTAGATGTGGAGCCGATCGGGCTCGAGCAGGTGGTGGCCGGCGAAGGTCTCGCGGAAAGCGTAGATCGGCGAGGTGCCGATGTCGCCGAACACGATTCCGACCGCTCCGACCATCAGCTTGGCGAGCGACCCCTGCGGGGCATGTCCGTGACTGTGGCTGCTCTCCGTCACCGTCTCGTTGGCGGACTCAGCAGTGCCTTCGGCGGTGACGTTCATCGGGCGGGCGCCCTAGCAGGGGCGAACGGGTGCCGCAATCGGCTGGCATCGTCCGCCAAGTCCGGTCTATAGGCCCGCCCGATCAGTCCAAGCTCAACCACGATGAAAGCGAACGTTCCATGCGTGTCGGCGTGCCACGAGAAATCAAGAACCACGAATATAGAGTCGGTCTCACCCCGGCCTCCGTCAAGGAGCTGGTCGCGGCCGGTCACGAGCTGTTCGTCGAGACCGGCGCCGGCAAGGGCATCGATTGTCCCGACAATGCCTATGTGAAGGCCGGCGCGACAATCCTTCCCGACGCCGCCGCGGTGTTCGAAACGGCCGAGATGATCGTCAAGGTCAAGGAGCCGCAGCCGGGCGAGATCGCGATGATCAAGCCGCATCACCTGCTGTTCACCTACCTCCACCTCGCCGCCGACAAGCCGCAGGCCGAGGGGCTGATGGCGAGCGGCGCGACCTGCATCGCCTATGAGACGGTGACCAGCCGCTCGGGCGCGCTTCCGCTGCTTCGCCCGATGAGCGAAGTCGCCGGACGCCTGAGCGTCCAGGTCGGCGCCCATTATCTCGAGAAGGCCCAAGGCGGCCGCGGCGTGCTGCTCGGCGGCGTTCCCGGCGTTGCTCCGGCCAAGGTCGCGATCCTCGGCGGTGGTGTCAGCGGCGTCAACGCGGCGCAGATGGCGGTCGGCATGCGCGCCGATGTCACCATCTACGACATCTCGAACGAGCGTCTGGCCGAGCTCGACATGTTCTTCGGAAGCCAGATCAAGACGGCCTACGCCAGCCGCGACGCGATCGCCCGGGCGGTCGAGGAAGCCGAGCTGGTGATCGGCGCGGTACTGGTGCCCGGCGCCGCCGCACCCAAGCTCGTCACCCGCGAAATGCTCAAGACCATGAAGCGCGGAAGCGTTCTGGTCGACATCGCGATCGACCAGGGCGGCTGCTTCGAGACCAGCCACCCGACCACGCATGCCGATCCGGTGTTCGAGATCGACGGCGTGATCCATTACTGCGTCGCCAACATGCCCGGCGCGGTGGCCCGGACCAGCGCCTTCGCGCTCAACAATGCCACCCTGCCGTTCGCGCTCAAGCTGGCGAACATGGGCGCGGAAGCCGCGATGGCGGCCGATCCCTACCTTGCGGAAGGGCTCAACGTCAGCGGCGGCAAGATCCGTCACCAGGCCGTCGCCGAGGCGCTCGACCTCGAGTATGTCGCCGCCTGATTGGCGGAACAAGAAGAGAACATCGCCGTTGTCATGCCAACTCAACCATCTGAGAAGGCATGACAATGGCGAGCACTCCCGACGCCGATCCCAAGGCGCACCCGACCGGCAACGCGGTCAAGGATCCCGATAACCGGACCACCGGCGGTGAGCCGATGACGGGGGCGCAGGCTTCCTATCTCCAGACGCTGAGCGAGGAAGCCGGCGAGGAGTTCGATCCCGAACTCAACAAGGCCGATGCGTCGAAGAAGATCGACGAACTGCAGGACAAGACCGGCCGGGGCGAATAGCCGGCCGGAGCGACGTCAGCGGGTGCCCGGCTGCGGTCCGGGCATCGGCGGCGCCGGGGGCGCGCTGAGCACCCTCACCCCTTCCTCGATCATCGGCCGGTAGCTCGTCCCCGGCGGGGTGAGCGCAAGCGCCTGCCGGAACATTGCGAGACCGCCTTCCCGGTCGCCGGAGCGGGCGAGCGCCAGCCCCTCGAAGAAGGGCGGCGCGGGATGCTTCGGCGCCTTTGTCCGCGCCTGCTCGAAGGCGAGCCGCGCGGCGGGGCTGATGGTGCCGCTATGGTCGACCAGTGCGTTCGCATAGCCGATCCGCAGCGCAAGGCTGTCGGGATATTTGCGAAGCCCCGCGCGGATCGCGCCGAGAGCCTCTCCGGTGTTGCCGCGCCGTGTGAAGCTATCGGCGATGGTGAGAAAGCTTTCGCCCGCGTTGAAGGTCCCGAGCATCGCCTGGCGCGGTTCGGTCAGCGGCAGCGAGGGACGCCGGGCGCCCCCCTCGCGCGGACTTCCTGCGAGACCCGGGCGACCCTGGAGCGCGTAGCCGGCGGCACCGAGCATCAGCGCCGCGGCAGCGACCTGCAGCGCGGCGCCGCGTAGACGCCCGAGCAGCCACAGCCCGGCGAGCGCGGCGATGACCAGCGCGGCGAGGATCAGTAGGCCCATCAGTGCCGCACCTTGAGGCGGCGCACCGCGAGCCAGCCGCCGAGCAGCAAAAGCAGCAGCGGGGCAAGCCACAGGACGAATGTGTCGGCCCCGAGGCGCGGCTGGTAGCTGACCCAGTTGCCATAGCGATCGATCAGCCAGGAGCGGACCTGCTCGGGCGGCTCGCCGGCCTTGATCCGGGTCCGCACGAGGTTGCGCATGTCGCCCGCCATCTCGGCGTCGCTGTCGTGGATCGACTGGCCCTGACAGACGAGGCAGCGCAGCTCCTGCATCAGCGCGGTAGCCTTCGCCTCCTGCGCGGGATCCTCGAGCTGGCGGTAGGCATAGGGCGCGGGCGGGCGGTTGCTGTCGGCATGGGCCGTCCCCGCAAGCATCGCGAGCGCCAGCACGGCAAGGCAGGAGGCGCGGAACCTGGCCGACGTCATCGTGCCTTCTCCCACTCGGCGACCATGGTGCCGACGTCCCTCGGCAGAAGCGGACCGATGTGCTGGTAGCGGATCACGCCGCGACCATCGACGATGAAGGTCTCGGGCACGCCCGAAGAGCCGAGCGCCATCTGAGTTTCGCCGACCGGGTCGGCGCCGATCCGCTCGAACGGATCGCCATGGTCTCGAAGGAAGTCGGCGATGTCTTCCGACGTGTCGCGGATGGCGATCGCGTCGATCGGCACTCCGCGCCGCTTGAGCTCGAGAAGTGCCGGTGCTTCCGCGATGCAGGGGACGCACCAGCTGGCGAAGATATTGAGGAGGCGCGGTCCGCCCTGCCCTAGGTCGGTGGAAGCAAGGCCGGGCCGTCCGGCGAGCGCCGGCGCGGCGGCGAAGGCGGGAATTGGCCGACCAACCATGCGCGAGCGGACGGTGGGATCGGGCGGCGAGGAAAGTCGCCAGCCGACCGCGAAGACGAAGGCGGCGAAGAGCAGCAGCGGCAGGGCGAGCCACAGGCGGCGGTTCATGCCGGCTGCTCCTCGAGACCGACGACGCGGCGACGCTCGCGGCGCACCCGGCCAAGCAGCGCCATCAGGCCGCCAAGCGCGATCAGCGCTCCCCCGAGCCAGATAAAGGTGACGAACGGCTTCCACCATAGCCGGAGCTGCCAGCGGTCGCCTTCCTGGTGGCCGAGCACGGTGTAGAGCTGGCCATCGAGCCTCGTGACGATCGCCGCCTCGTTGGTCTCGGTCGGCGGCGCGGCGAAGTAGCGGCTCTGCGGGTCGAGGCGGAGGGTGGTGCCGCCGCGGGTCGCGGTGAGGTGACCCTCGATCGCGGTCCAGTTGGGCCCGTCGACCGGATCGACTCCGTTGAAGCGAACGCGCCATGGCCCGACCGAGAGCGTCTCGCCCGGGCGCGCGGCGGCGAGCGTCTCGCGAGTGAAGGCGCTGTCGCTGGCGGCGCCTGCCATCGCCACGGCGATCCCGAGGTGGCTGACGACCATGCCCCAGATGGTGAGCGGGGTTCGGGTCAGCTTGCGTCCGGCGAGCGGAAGCAGGCTGGCGGCGGCGAGGCCGGCGGCGAAGGCCAGCCCGAGCCTCGGCAGAATGCCCATCGGCGCCGCAAAGGTGGCGGCAAGGGCGACGAGCGTTACGAGGGCCGGGACCGCGATCCGGCGCAGGTTGGGACGGCTGTCGCGTCGCCAGCGGAGCAGCGGGCCGATGAAGAGCAAGGCGGCGAGGAGCAGGACGATCGGGCCGGTCACCGCATTGAAGTAGGGCGGTCCGATCGAGATCTTCTCGCCAACGAGAGCCTCCACCGCGACCGGGTAGAGCGTGCCGACGAACACCGTCCCGAGGATCACGGTCAGCAGCAGATTATTGACCACCAGCGCGCCCTCGCGGCTGACGAGGTCGAAGCGCGCTCCCTCGCGAACGCTGCCGATGCGCAGCGCGAACAGCAGCAGCGCCCCGCCGGTGTAGAAGACCAGGAGGCCGAGGATGAAGCTGCCGCGGGTCGGATCGACCGCGAAGCTGTGGACGCTGGTGAGGATCCCCGAGCGGACGAGGAAGGTGCCGATCATCGACATCGAGAAGGCGACCACCGCGAGCATCACGGTCCAGGCGCGCAGGGAGCCGCGGGCGGCGAGGACGTTGATCGAGTGGAGCAAGGCCGTCGCGGCGAGCCACGGCATCAGCGAGGCATTCTCGACCGGGTCCCAGAACCACCAGCCGCCCCAACCGAGCTCGTAATAGGCCCAGTAGCTGCCGGCGACGATGCCGACGGTCAGGAGGACCCACGCGCCGAGTACCCAGGGTCGCATCGCCCTGGCCAGCGCAGGACCGACCTCGCGGGTGATGAGCGCTCCCACCGCGAGGCTGAAGGCGACCGACAGCCCGACATAGCCGAGATAGAGGGTCGGCGGATGGAAGGCGAGGCCGGGATCCTGGAGCAGCGGGTTCAGCCCCTGCCCTTGCAGCGACGCCGGATCGAGCCGCTCGAAGGGATTGGAGGCGATCAGCAGGAAGCCGAAGAAGCCGAGCGCGAGCAGCGCCTGCGCACCGAGTGTCGCGCGGAGCGAATCCTGGCTCAGGCGACGCTCGACCAGCGCGAGGAGCGCTCCAGCGGCAGCGAGCACGGTCACCCACAGGAGCATCGAGCCCTCGTGATTGCCCCAGGCCCCGCTCAGCCGGTAGATCAGCGGCTTGTCGCTGTGGCTGTTCGCGGCGACCAGCACGACCGAGGTGTCGGTGCGCCAGAACAGCCAGATCAGCATGGCGAAGGCGAACAGGGTCAACACGCCCTGGAGCACGGCAGCAGGAACGACCATCGCCCGCAACTCGCCGAGCCGGTTGCCCGCGAGCGACAGGCCGAACTGGAGCAGTGCCAGCGCCGCGGCGAGCCACAGAGCGGCAAGGCCGGCTTCGGCGATCATCGCGCGCCGCCGTTCACTTGACCGTTTCCCGAGTCTTCAGCTCGCTCGCCTGATTGCCCATCTGCGGGGGCATGTAGCGTTCGTCGTGCTTGGCGAGGATGTTGTCGGCGACGAAGGTACCGTCGCGGCCGAGCTGCCCCTCGGCGACCGCGCCGCTATTCTCCTTGAACAGGTCGGGGACGATCCCGCGGAAACGGACGGGCACGCTCGCCGGACCGTCGGTCAGCTCGAAGGTGACCGTCACCCCGTCGGGAAGCTTGCGGATCGAGCCTTCTCGCACCATCCCGCCGAGGCGCAACGGAACGCCCCGCTCGGCGCGCCCGGCAGCGACGTCCTGCGGGGTGCGGAAATAGGCCGCGCGGTCGGCGAGGCCCCACATCGCGAGCAACGCCGCTCCGATCAGTGCCGCTACTCCGAGCAGGACGAGCACCAGCCGCTGGTGCTTTCGCGACGGGCTCATCGCTCCCGGCCGATCCTCTCGGCCCTGGCCTCGGCGCGGCGGCAGGCAAGCAGGCTCCAGCCGAGGAGGCCGGCAGTCCCGCCGAGCGTCACCGCATAAGCGGCGATGACGAAGGCCCACTGGTTCATCGCGCCGCCGCCGTGCGCCGCAGGCGCGCCTCGACCCTCGTCTCGGCAAGCTCGGTCCGCATCCGCAGCAGCACCGCCGCACCGAACAGGGCGGAGAAGCCAATGAGGGTGAAAGGCAAGGGCCACAGCAGCTCGGGCGCGATGCTGGTGCCGGTGAGCTCGATGCTCTCGGCCTGGTGGAGGGTGTTCCACCACTGCACCGAATAATGGATGATCGGCAGGTTGATCGCCCCAACCAATCCGAACAGAGGCGCGGCGCGGCCGTCGGGCCCGCGCTCCTTCTCGGCCGCGGCAAGTGCGATGTAGCCGAGGTAAAGGAAGAACAGCACCAGCATCGAGGTCAGGCGTCCGTCCCATTCCCACCAGGTGCCCCAGGTCGGGCGGCCCCAGATCGAACCGGTGGCAAGGCAGATGAGCGCGAACAGTGCCCCGACCGGCGCAATCGCTCGGGCCGCAACGCCCGCCAGCGGATGACGCCAGACGATCTGCATCGCGCTTGCGACCGCGATCCCCGTCCAGCCGCCCATGCCGAGCCAAGCGGCGGGCACGTGGATGTGGAGGATCCGCACCGTCTCGCCCTGAAGATAGTCGGGCGGCATGAAGAACAAGGCACCGGCGATCCCGATCCCGCTAAGCAGCAGGCCAAGTCCCAGCAGCCAGCCGGTCGCGGGCCGGGCAATGCGAAGGAATCGGGCGGGATTGGCGAAGCGGTGCATCAGCGGGGGCTACTTAGTTGGTCGTCCAGCCTTTTGCACTAGGGACTTGGCCGCACCCCGCTCCCGCTCAGCCGCGTCCGATCAGCTTCATCGCCATCGCGTCGGCGACCGTCGCGGGATCGCGACCCGAGCTCTCGCTCTCGGCCCAGATCGCGTCGAGGCGATCGGGAATGCCCTCGATGCGGCGGGTGACGACGCTGGCGTCGCCATCCTTCAGATATTCGGTCGAGACGTTGATGATCCCGCCGGCGTTGATGACATAATCGGGCGCGTAGAGGATGCCCCGAGCCATCAGCGCGGCGCCATGTTCGGGCCGCGCAAGCTGGTTGTTGGCGCCGCCGGCGACGATCGGGGCGTTGAGCGCGGCGATGCTGGCATCGTCGAGGATCGCGCCGAGCGCGTTGGGGCTGACGACGTCGGCGGCGAGCGACAGGATGGCGTCGGGCGCGACGGTCTGGCCACCGGTTTCGGCGGCGAGCGCGGCGGCCTTGGCCTGGTCGACGTCGGCGATGGTCAGTCGGGCGCCCTCGGCAGCCGCGCGGCGGGCGACACCCGAGGCGACGCTTCCCGCGCCCTGGAGCGCGAGATGGAGGCCCGACAGGCTGTCCTTGCCGAGCGCGCGGCGGACCGCGGCCTTGATTCCGAGGAAGACTCCGAGGCTGGTGTGCGGGCCCGGGTCGCCACCGACCTGGCCCTCGGCGACTGGAAGGCCGGCGACATGGCTGGTCTGGGCGCGGACGGCCTGCATGTCGGCGACCCCGATTCCGACGTCCTCGGCGGTGACATAGTGGCCGCCGAGCCGCTCGACCGCACGGCCGAAGGCGGCGAGCATCGCCGGGGTCTTGGTGCGGTTCTCGTCGGCGAGAATCACGGCCTTGCCACCGCCGAGCGGAAGCCCGGCCATGGCATTCTTGAAGCTCATTCCGCGCGACAGGCGGAGCGCATCGGTGAGCGCGTCCTCGCCGCGGGCATAATGCCAGAAGCGGCTGCCCCCTGCGGCCGGCCCGAGGTGGGTCGAGTGCATCGCGATGATCGCGCGAAGGCCGCTGTCACGGTCGGTGACGAAGTGCACGGCTTCGTGCCCGTCGAAGTCGGGCAAGCTCCAGAGATCGGTCATGAAGGGGTTAGGTCCGGGTGTCGCCAGTGGGAAAATGGGGCGGACGACGGGACTTGAACCCGCGACCCTCGGTACCACAAACCGATGCTCTAACCAACTGAGCTACGACCGCCATGACCGGGCAAAGACTGGTCGTCAGTCTTGGCACGGCGCGCCAGCCCCTTATGTCGGCCCGCGACGACTTGCAAGCGAAGCGAACCAACCATGGCGATCAAAGACCCGCACCCGACCCTCGTCAAGTTCGGCTACCCCGACAACCTGCTGCACGAGGGCGACCATTGGGCGGTGCTGGTTCGGCCCGAGCAACCGACGCTTGGTAGCCTCGTCCTCTGCGCGACCGGCGCAGCAGCGGCCTATGGCGACCTTCCCGCCGAAGCGTTCGCCGAACAGGGCCGGCTGATCAAGCGCATCGAGACTTTCCTGCGCGAGTTCAGCAAAGCGGAGAAGATCAACTACCTGATGCTGATGATGGTCGATCCACAGGTTCACTTTCATGTCCTGCCCCGCTACTCGGGGGAGCGGCGGTTCGAGGGGACCGCCTTTATCGACTCGGGCTGGCCGGCCCTTCCGGACCTCGGCCGGACCGTACCGGCCTCCGGGAGATTGATCGAGACCATGGCTGCGTGTTGGGCGTCGTCGAGATGACAATCGCCAGACAATCGGGATTACTAAACGAGGTTAATTCCCTTGCATCTAAGTGACAGTGGCGTGATAATCACGGATGGGAGCGAGGAAGTTGGGCATGACTAAGCGCTCGCGCAGCGCTGGCGGCACAACCGTCGGTATCGCCGAGGCACTCACCGCGGCCGGGCTCGAGCCCGAGCTCGCCAAGTTGCTCGAGGACATGCCGAACCGGCTGGTCGAGGTCGATCCGCGACGTCCATTCCGCGAACCCGGCTGCGACCGTGACGAGGTTTATTTCGTTCGCTCGGGGATCCTCGCCAAGTACAAGTCGGACGGCGCCGGACGGCGACAGATCATCGCGCTTCGCTTCGCTGGCGACGGGATTCTCCCGCGCGAGACGACGTCCGACTATGGCATTCAGGCGATTGTCCGGAGCGAGGTGCTGATCGGCGCCCGCAAGGACTTCGACCCGATCATGGACGCTCATCCCGAGCTCACCCGCTTCTTCTGGCGCCTGACGCAGCGGCACGCCTCGATCAGCTACGAGTGGCTGGTCAATTGCGGGCGGCGGGACTCGACCGCGCGCGTCGCGCACCTGCTGTGCGAGACCGCCGAGCGGAGCGGCGTCGCAGCGGCGCACAACCGGATGATGAACCCCTTCACCCAGCAGCAGATCGCGGACATCACCGGCCAGACCAGCGTCAACGTCAATCGGGTGTTCGCCGATCTGGAGCGGCAGGGGCTCATCCGCCGCGAAGGCCGCGAGATCGTCTTCGAGGACTGGGCCGAGATGCGCCGCGTCGGCGGCTTCTCGGCGGCATATCTGCAGTAGCTTTGCATGCCTCCCTGTTGCCGCGTGGCGGCAATGGGGAGGCGGCAGCGCGTCGGCGCTGACGGATTGCCCTTATCTGAAAGACGGAAGCCCCGCCGCTCGTGTCGCGCGCGGCCTTCCGCCAACTCGCGGTACATCTGAGAAGATCACGGGAGCCGGATGGCGTGGTGGGCGCGGCAGGGATTGAACCTGCGACCCCACCCGTGTGAAGGGTGTGCTCTACCACTGAGCTACGCGCCCACGCCTTGGGTGACGGGCGGTTAGCGAACCGCCCTCATGCTGTCCACCCTTACTGAACGGCTTCCTTGAGCAGCTTGCCGGCACGGAACTTGGGCTGGGCGGTGCTGTCGATCTGGAGCGGCTCGCCGGTCCGCGGATTGCGGCCGACCGAGGCCTTGCGGCGGGTCACCACGAAATTGCCGAACCCGACAAGGCGCACCTCGTCGCCGCGCTTGAGCGCGTCGGTGATGACCTCGAGCATGGTCTCCACCGCCCGCGCGGCGTCGCTCCGGTTGAGACCCGCGCCATCGGCGACCTCGCCGATCAGTTCCTGCTTGTTCATCTCACTCTCACTGGTGCCGGGGATGGTACGGTCACCCCTCCCCCTTGTCACGATTGGCGATGCGATGCGAGCGCCCGTCAGTGGCGCAAGGCGGATGCTGCCTTTCCTGCGGCGGAAACGGCCTCGGCCGCATGCTCGTCGGCCTCGGTCCATTCGATCGGCTCGACCTTGGCGGCGAGCGCCTCGGCGAGGACCGCGTCGACATGGGCCACTGGCACGATCCGCAGCCCCTCCTTGAGCTTGGCCGGAAGCTCGGCGAGGTCCTTCTCGTTCTCCGCCGGGATGAGCACGGTGGTGATCCCGCCGCGAAGCGCAGCGAGCAGTTTTTCCTTAAGGCCGCCGATCGGAAGGACCCGGCCGCGCAGCGTGACCTCGCCGGTCATCGCGACGTCGCGGCGCACCGGAACCCCGGTCAGGGTCGAGATGAGCGCTGTGACCATGCCGATGCCCGCCGACGGGCCGTCCTTGGGTACCGCCCCCTCGGGAAGGTGGACGTGGACGTCCTTGCGCGCGAACAGGCTCGGCTTGACGCCATAGGCCGGCGCACGCGCCTTGACGAAGCTCCAGGCGGCCTGGACGCTTTCCTGCATGACCTCGCCGAGCTTGCCGGTGGTCTTGATCTGGCCCTTGCCGGGAACTGTCACGGCTTCGATCGTGAGGAGCTCGCCCCCGACCTCGGTCCAGGCGAGCCCGGTGACCGCACCGATCTGATCCTCTTCCTCGCCGACGCCGAAGCGGAATCGCTGGACGCCGAGGAAGTCGTGGAGGTTCTCCGCCGTCACGACCACCTGCTCGGCCTTGCCCTCGAGGATCTGGCGGAGCGCCTTGCGGGCGATCTTGGCCAGCTCGCGCTCGAGCGTCCGCACCCCAGCCTCACGGGTGTAGTAGCGCAGGACGCCGCGCAGCCCGTCATCGGCGATGGTCAGCTCGCCGTCACGAAGCCCGTGCGCCTCGAGCTGCTTGGGGATGAGGTGGCGATTGGCGATCTCGACCTTCTCGTCCTCGGTGTACCCCTCGAGCCGGATGATCTCCATCCGGTCGAGCAAGGGCTGCGGCATGTCGAGGCTGTTCGCGGTGGTCACGAACATGATGTCGGAGAGGTCGTAGTCGAGTTCGAGATAATGATCCTGGAACTTGCTGTTCTGCTCCGGGTCGAGGACCTCGAGCAGCGCCGCCGCGGGATCGCCGCGGAAGTCCTGGCCAAGCTTGTCGATCTCGTCGAGCAGGAACAAAGGGTTCGAAGTCCCCGCCTTCTTGAGGTTGGAGACGATCTTGCCCGGCAGCGAGCCGATATAGGTGCGGCGGTGGCCGCGGATCTCGGCCTCATCGCGCACACCGCCGAGGCTCTGGCGGACGAACTCGCGCCCGCAGGCCTTGGCGATCGAGCGGCCGAGCGAGGTCTTGCCGACGCCGGGCGGGCCGACGAGGCAGAGGATCGGACCCTTGAGCTTGTTGGTCCGCGCCTGGACCGCGAGATATTCGACGATCCGGTCCTTGACCTTCTCGAGCCCGTAATGGTCGTCGTCGAGCACCTTCTCGGCAACGACGATATCCTTGTTGAGCTTGCTCTTCTTGCCCCAGGGAAGTCCGAGCAGGACGTCGAGATAGTTGCGCGCGACGGTCGCCTCGGCGCTCATCGGCGCCATCGCCTTCAGCTTCTTGAGCTCGGCGGTGGCGCGAACGCGCGCTTCCTTGCTGAGCCGAGTCTTGCGGATCTTGGCGGCCAGTTCGGCTAGCTCGTCGCCGCCGTCCTCGCTTTCGTTGCCAAGCTCGCGCTGGATCGCCTTCAACTGCTCGTTGAGGTAATATTCGCGCTGGGTCTTCTCCATCTGCCGCTTGACGCGGCTCCGGATCTTCTTCTCGACCTGGAGGACGCCGAGTTCGCCCTCCATGAAGGCGAACACCATCTCGAGACGACGCGCGGGGTCGAGCTCGCCAAGCAGCGCCTGCTTGTCCGAGACCTTGACCGACAGGTTGGACGCGACCGCGTCGGCGAGCACCGAAGGATCCTCGATCTCGGCCAGCTGGACCCCGGTCTCAGCCGGGAGTCGCTTGTTGAGCTTGGAGTAGTTGTCGAACTGCTCGAGCACCGAGCGCATCAGCGCCTGCGCCTCGGGCGTGTCGCTGTCCCCGTCCTCGACTTGCTCGACCTCGGCGGCGAGATGACCTTCCTCCTGGCGGAGCGCGATCAGGCGGGCGCGCCTGACGCCCTCGACCAGCACCCGGACGGTGCCGTCGGGGAGCTTGAGCAGCTGCATCGCGCTGGCGATCACGCCGAGGTCGTAGAGCGCGTCACGGTCGGGATCGTCCTCGGACGGATCGAGCTGGGCGACGAGGAAGATCTGCTTGTCCGCGCCCATCGCGGCCTCCAGCGCGGCGACGCTCTTCTCGCGGCCGACGAACAGGGGGACGATCCGCTTGGGAAAGACGACGATGTCGCGCAGCGGAAGTATGGGCAGGGTCAGGGTCAACGATGAGGCTCCTCGGGACCGCCCTCTGGCGGCCGGTGGTCGGTCCGTTCACATATGGGCCCGCCCGTCCGGCTAATCAATCGAATGGGCGCAGCGCAGGAACCATGGGTCCGGGCCTGTCGTCTTTGCCCCGACCAAGGAGGCGACCGATGGACGACAAGGCGAAGATCAGCACCGGACCCAACGAGGAAGCCCGCAACGAGACGATCGCCGGGACCGGACCGGGCATCCCCGACGAAGCCGCAACCCCCGGGCACGTGATGCCCGAGCCGCCGAGTGACGAAGAGGTGGCCCGGATCGCGCGCAAGCTCGGCGCTCCGGTCCCCTGATCCTAGACGTCGACCCCGCTCAGCATCAGCAGTGCGGGGCCGGCGTTCTGAAGGCCGTGGACCAGCATCGGGATCAGGAACGCCCAGCCGAGCCCGCGCTGCTTCCAGACGAGGAAGCAGGTCGAGAAGATCAGGAACGGCCACCAGATGACCAAGCCCCAGGCGGGCGCCTGGAGCGAATGGGCCACGCCCCAGCCGAGCGAGCTCAGCAGGATCGCCGGAAGGAACCCGAACAGGCGGTTCAGGAGCAGCAGAACGCCGCCCATGATCAGCGTCTCGACGACTGGCGCGAAGACCACCAGAAGGAAGAACAGCACGCCCGGCGCGACCGGAGGAAACTCCGGCCCCTGTTGCGGCAGGAGTTGGCTGGCGAGCGCCGACAGTGCCAGCGAAGGGATGACCGCGAGCAGCCAGGCAAGCCCGATGTAAGGCAGTGGCTGCTCGGGCCGGAACAGGCGACGCGGAAGGAAGCCGAGCAGTGCCGGACGCTCGTGGATCGCGGGCAGCGTCTCCAAGCGGCTAGCGGGTCGGCTTGGGGCCACGCGGGCCCGAGCCACGGGGACCACCGCCGGGCCCACCCGAACGAGGACCACGCGGTCCTTCGGAGCGCGGTGCGCGCGGGCCACGCGGCGCGGCCGGTCGCGATGACCGATCGACGCCACGCTGGACGAGTTCGCCCTGGCGCAGCGGCGGCCTGGACGGTCCCGCATCCTTCGGCGCGACCGAATAGCCTTCCTTGAGTAGCGCCGCGAAGGCCTGACGGGTGCTCGCGGTGATCGCGTCCTGCACTTCCTTGGGAAGGTCGGCCATGGTCACATTGTTGTGGATCGCCTGAACCTGGCGAAGCACGTTGTTCGGCAAATTGCCGCCAGCCGCCTTGAGCGCCGCGATCGCATCGAGCACGGCGGAGAAGATCACGGACTGCATCACGTCTTGGGCAGCTCGGGGCATGCGCGGCTAGGCTCCTGGCCGGTGGACTAAGGTACCTGCTGCCCTTAAGTCCCCCGCGATGCGGCGGCAATTCCATAAGATGCACGGGCTGGGGAATGATTTCGTCATTCTCGACGCGCGCGAGCAGCCGCTGGCGATCGACGAGTCTCTGGTCCGCCAGCTCGCCGACCGCAAGCATGGGATCGGCTGCGACCAGCTGATCCTGCTCGAGCCGAGCAAGAGCGCAGACCTCCGGATGCGCATCTTCAACGAGGATGGCGGCGAAGTGCAGAGCTGCGGCAATGCCACCCGCTGCGTCGTGAAGCTGACTGGCGCGGAGACGATCGAGACCGCGGGCGGGCTACTCCACGGCCGGAGCGAAGGCGACGCGATCGAGGTCGCGCTGATCGAGCCGCGCTTGGCATGGGACGCAATCCCGCTCGCCTACCCGCTTCCGACCGATCCGCTGCCGATGGGCTGGGAGAATCTCGACCGGCCTTATGCGATCAATGTCGGCAACCCGCACCTCGTCTTCTTCGTCGACGACCTCGAGGACGCCGATCTCGAGGGCATCGGTCCAGGGATCGAGACCGATCCGGTCTTCCCCGAGCGGATCAACGTCAATGTCGCGACCGTCGAGGGCGGCGCCATCCGCCTCCGCACCTTCGAGCGCGGTGCCGGCCTCACCCGCGCCTGCGGGACCGGTGCCTGCGCGACCGCGGTGGCGGCGATCCGTAGCGGTCGGGCCACCTCGCCTGTCGAAGTGCTGATGACCGGCGGCACCCTCACCATCAACTGGTCACCCGGCGAACCCGTGCGAATGCGCGGAGACGCCACTTACGTCTTTGAAGGCAGTATCGAACTTCCATGAGCTGGCTCGACAAACTTACCGGCGGCTTCCGCAAGACCGCCGATCGCCTCGGCGACAACATCACGGGCCTGACCAGCAAGGCGGCGCTCGACACCTCGACCCTCGACGACATCGAGGAAGCGCTGATCGCGTCGGACATCGGTCCGGAGGCGTCGAAGCGGATCCGCGACGCCATCGCGGCGCGGCGGTTCGAGCAGCTCGACGAGCGCGGCCTTCGAACTATCCTTGCCGAGGAGATGGAGGCGATCCTCGCTCCCGTCGCCAAGCCGCTCGACATCTGGGGCTTTCCGCGGCCGCACGTCATCCTCGTCATCGGGGTCAACGGGTCGGGCAAGACCACCACCATCGGCAAGCTCGGGGCCTGGCTCAAGGAGCAGGACTATGGTGTGATGCTGGCGGCGGGCGACACCTTCCGCGCCGCAGCGATCGAGCAGCTCCGCATCTGGGGTGAGCGGATCGACGCGCCGGTGATCAGCGGCAAGGAGGGCGGCGACGCGGCGGGGATCGTGTTCGACGGGGTCAAGCAGGCGACTGCGACCGGCATCGACTGCCTGATCGTCGACACCGCCGGGCGGCTCCAGAACAAGACCCACCTGATGGATGAGTTGGCCAAGGTCCGTCGCGTACTCGGCCGGCTCAATACCGAGGCGCCGCACGACGTCCTTCTGGTGCTCGACGCGACCACCGGGCAGAACGCGCTTAACCAGATCGAGGTATTCCGCAATCTCGCCGGGGTGACCGGCCTCATCATGACCAAGCTCGACGGCACCGCTCGTGGCGGCGTGCTGGTCGCGGCGGCGGAGAAGTACAAGCTGCCGATCCACGCCATCGGGGTCGGCGAAGGGGTCAACGACCTCCGCCCATTCGATCCGCGCGCGGTCGCACGGGCCATCGCGGGGCTGTCGGCATGAGCGCCGCGAAGGAACCCACCGGAAGCTCCAAGCTGCTGATCGACCTTGGTCCGCTGCTGGTCTTCTTCCTCGTCAACTTCCTCGCGCCGGTACCGGGCATCGCCAAGATCTTCTTCGCCACCGGCGCCTTCATGGTCGCGATGGTGGTGGCGGTGGTCTATTCGGCGATCCGCTTCCGTCACGTCTCGCCGCTCCTGTGGTTCAGCGGCGCGATGGTGGTGATCCTCGGCGGCCTGACGCTGTGGCTCCACGACGAGACCTTCATCAAGCTCAAGCCGACCATTTATTATGTCTTCGTCGCGGCCCTGCTCGGCTTCGGCCTGTGGCGCGACAAGCCTTTGCTCAAGATGGTGCTTGGAACGGCCTACCCGGGCCTCAGCGACGATGGCTGGCGCAAGCTGACCCGAAATTGGGCGCTCTTCTTCCTGTTCATGGCCGTGCTCAACGAGCTGGTCTGGCGCAACAGCAGCACCGACTTCTGGGTCGGGTTCAAGCTGTGGGGCGCGATCCCCCTCACCCTCCTCTTCGCCGGAGCGAACGTACCGATGCTGCTGCGCCATGGGCTGAACACCGAAGACCCCAAGCCGCTCGAGCCGGGACCCGTCGAATGAGCGAGAACGCGCTCTCCATCCGCGGGCTTCGCAAGGCCTATGCGAGCGGGACCGAGGCGCTGAAGAGCGTCGACCTCGACATCCGCCACGGCGAGATCTTCGCGCTGCTCGGCCCCAACGGGGCGGGCAAAACGACGCTGATCTCGATCGTCTGCGGTCTAGTGATGGCGACCGGCGGCGAGGTGCTGGTCGACGGAGTGCACTGGCGCGACCGCTACAAGGTGGCCCGGCGGCAGATCGGGCTGGTCCCGCAGGAAATGAACATCGACGTGTTCGAGCCGGTCTGGAACACGGTCGCCTTCAGCCGCGAACTGTTCGGGCTGCCGCGCAACGACGCCTACCTCGAGCAGGTGCTCAAGGACTTGACCTTGTGGGACAAGCGCAAGGCCATCCTCAAGGAACTGTCGGGAGGCATGAAGCGCAGGGTGATGATCGCCAAGGCGCTGGCGCACGAGCCCGCCATCCTGTTCCTCGATGAACCGACCGCGGGTGTCGATGTCGAGCTGCGGAAGGAGATGTGGGAGATGGTCCGCAAGCTGCGCGAGCGCGGCACCACCATCATCCTTACCACCCATTATATCGAGGAAGCCGAGGAAATGGCCGACCGGGTCGGCGTCATCAACAGGGGCGAGCTCATCCTCGTCGAAGAGAAGGCCGAGCTGATGAAGAAGCTTGGACGGAAGATCCTTCACCTGTCGCTGGCCGAGCCACTGGACTCGGTCCCGTCGGCGCTGGCCGACTGGGCGCCGAGCCTGTCGGACGACGGCCTGACCCTCACCTATGAATTCGACCGCCACGCCGAGCGCACCGGCATCCCCTCGCTGCTGTCGGCGATGCGAGACGCGGGAATCGCGTTCAAGGACCTCGATACCAAGCAGTCGAGCCTCGAGGACATCTTCGTCGGGCTCATCCGCGACGGCAATGCGGAGACACGCGCATGAACATCCGCGGCATTCTCGCCATCTACAAGTTCGAGATGCACCGCTTCCGCCGCACCCTGTGGACGGGGCTGGCGGTACCGGTAATCACCACCACCCTTTATTTCATCGTGTTCGGCTCGGCGATCGGGAGCCGGATGAGCGAGGTCGGCGGAATCCCCTATGGTGCGTTCATCGTGCCCGGGCTGATGATGCTGTCGCTGTTCACCGAGAGCATCTTCAACGCGAGCTTCGGCATCCACATGCCGCGCTTCACCGGGACCATCTACGAGATCCTCTCGGCGCCGCTGTCGGCGGTCGAGACGGTGATCGGCTATGTCGGGGCGGCGGCGAGCAAGGCGACCATTGTCGCGCTGGTGATCTTCGCCACCGCGCACCTGTTCGTGCCGCTGAAGGTCGAGCATCCGCTGCTCGCCCTCGCCTTCCTGATCCTGGTAGCGGTGACCTTCTGCCTGTTCGGTTTCATCATCGGAGTCTGGGCCAAGGGGTTCGAGCAGCTTCAGGTCATTCCGCTGCTGGTGGTCACCCCGTTGACCTTCCTCGGCGGGGCCTTCTACTCGATCGACATGCTGCCCGAGCCGTGGCGGACGGTGACCCTGTTCAACCCCGTCGTCTATCTGATCAACGGCTTCCGCTGGACCTTCTTCGGAACCGCGGACGTGAGCTTCGGGGTGGCGCTGGCGGCGACGCTGGCCTTCGCCGGCCTGTGCCTCGCCGGCATCTGGTGGATCTTCCGCACGGGCTACCGGCTCAAGGCCTAGCGACTACGCGCTCCGCGCTTCGCTCAGGACGAACGAGAGGGTGTCGTTCGTGCTGAGCGAAGTCGAAGCACCTCTAAATCAGCGAGCCTGGCTGAACCGCTCGCTCGCCTTGTCCCAGTTTACCACGTCCCACCACGCCTTGAGGTAATCGGCGCGGCGGTTGTTGTAGGTGAGGTAATAGGCGTGCTCCCAGACGTCGTTGCCGAGGATCGGCGTGCCCTTCACTTCGGCCACGTCCATGAGCGGGTTGTCCTGATTGGGGGTCGAGCTGACCACCAGGCCCTGCCCCGGCACCGCGACCAGCCATGCCCAGCCCGAGCCGAACTGGCCCGCGCCGGCGGCGTTGAACTTATCCTTGAGGCCGTCGAGCGAGCCGAAGGCGCTGTCGATCGCCTGGGCGAGTTCGCCCGAGGGGCCCTGCCCGCCGGCGGGCGCCATGATTTCCCAGAAGAAGCTGTGGTTCCAATGACCGCCGCCATTGTTGCGGACGACCTTGGAGCCGCTTCCTGCCGATGCGACCAGCTCCTCGAGGCTCTTGCCGGCGAGCGAGGGATCGCCTTCGATCGCCTTGTTGAGGTTGTCGACGTAGGTCTGATGATGCTTGTCGTGGTGCAGCTTCATCGTCTGCGCATCGATGGTCGGCTCGAGCGCCGCATAATCGTAGGGCAGCGGGGCGACTTCGAAGGCCATGACAAACTCCTGGGCTGGTATGAACGTACCGGCCATGTGGTCAGCGGGCCGGCGTTAGTCAACGCAGCGGACGTCAGGCGGGTTCGCTGTCCATCAGCTTGTGCCGCTTGAGGGCGTGGCGGAGCTGGTCGTAGCTCAGCGACAGCGCGGAGGCAGTGGCGCGCTGGTTGTAGCGGTTGGCCTTGAGCGCCAGCTCGAGGATGGAGCGCTCGTAGGCGGTGACCGCGGCCCGGAAGTCGCTGGTGACCACCGGCGCGCCGAATTGCTGGGTCCCGACAGTGGCGACCGCTTCCTGCTTTTCGGCTTCCCACTCCTGCTCGCTCTCGGCTTCGGACGATGCGGCCGGGGCCGTTGCCGCGTCCCCGAGCGACCAGGGCGAGGCGAAGGGATCGAACTGGATCGCCGCGATCGGCGCCTCGGAATCGTCCCAGCGGTAGACCGCGCGCTCGATGACGTTGCGAAGTTCGCGGACGTTGCCGGGCCAGCCGTAGCTCTCGAGCTGCCGGGCGGCGGCGGCGGTGAACCCCGGCCATCCGCCCCATTCGAGCTCGGCCGCCATCCTCCGTCCGAAATGCTCGGCGAGGATCGGAATGTCGCCCTGCCGGAGCCGCAGCGGCGGGAGGGTGACGACTTCGAACGACAGCCGGTCGAGGAGGTCGGCGCGGAAGCGACCATCGTCGACCAGCCGGGGAAGATGTTCGTTGGTGGCGGCGACGATGCGGACGTCGACCTTGACCGGCTTGGAGGCGCCGATCCGGGTGATCTCGCCATATTCGACCGCGCGAAGAAGCCGGTCCTGCGCGGGCGAGCTCAGGGTCGCCAGTTCGTCGAGGAAGAGGGTCCCCCCGTCAGCCTCCTCGAAGCGTCCCTTGCGGGTCTTGGCCGCGCCGGTGAAGGCTCCGGCTTCATGGCCGAACAGCTCGGCCTCGATCAGATTTTCGGGCAGCGCGGCGCAGTTCATCGTCACCAACGGCCCCGCCCAGCGCGACGACAAATGGTGGAGGCGTTCGGCGATCAGCTCCTTGCCAGTTCCCCGCTCGCCGATCACCAGGACCGGGCGGTTGAGGGGCGCGGCGCGGCTGGCCCGCTCGACCGCGTCGAGGAACGCCAGGCTCTGGCCGATGAAGTTCTGTGTCCGCGCCACGGCCCGAGTTGGTGCAATTTTCCAAGCCTTGGCAAGTTCTTTTGCCACCCTTGGTCGATGCAGGCGGCTCGTTCAGCGGAAAACCGCACTTGGCACGGCTCCTGCATATCCCAAACCGTACAGGGCCCCACTTCAAGTGAGGTAGGATAGAATGAGCATCTTTTCCCGCACGCGGGACATCATGGCCGCCAATTTCACCGAGCTCCTCGACCGGGCGGAAGACCCGTCGCGGATGATCCGCATGATCATCCTCGAAATGGAGGAAACCCTCGTCGAGGTCCGGGCTTCGGCCGCCCGGTCGATCGCCGACAGCAAGGAGATGCGCCGCGCGATGGTGCGCCTCGAAGGGCTGATGGACAGTTGGACTGAAAAGGCCGAGCTGGCATTGTCGAAGGGCCGCGAGGACCTCGCCAAGGCGGCGCTGATCGAGCGTCAGAAGGCGGCCGACATGGCCAAGAGCCTCGACGAGGAAGTTTCCGTGATCGACGGCACCCTCAAGGCCTACGAGGCCGACATCGCCAAGCTGCAGGGTAAGCTGCGCGAGGCCCGTGCCCGCCAGAACTCGATCGCCACCCGCATCGAAAGCGCGGTCACCCGGGCCAAGGCGCGCGAGCTTCTCAACGGCAACCGCACCGAGGACGCGTTCAGCCGGTTCGACCTGCTCGAGCGCCGCGCCGACTTCGCCGAAGGGCGCGCCGAGGCGCTCGGCATGAGCGGGCCCAAGAGCCTCGAGGAAGAGATTGCCGATCTTCGTGCCGAAGAGTCGGTCGACAAGGAACTGGAAGCGCTGAAAGCGCGCCTGGCCAACAAGGGGAATTGAGCCGTGGAAGAAATTTCCGTCGTCCTGGTGGTCGCCACCCTGTTCATCGGGTTGCCGTGGCTGATCATGCACTACGTCACGCGCTGGAAGACGGCGGCGACGCTGACCGGGGGTGACGAGAAGTTGCTCGAGGAACTGCACGATCTCACCCGGCGGCTCGACGACCGGATGTGCTCGATCGAGCGCATCATGACCGCCGAGAACCCCAACTGGCGCCAGCAGTGCGCGCCCGAGCAGCCGGCCCTTGCGGGTCGCGACGAGAACATCGACCTCGACATCGACGCCGAGCTTGCGCGGCTGTCGGAGCGTCGCCGGGTTCGGGAGGTCCGCTGAAATGAACCTGCAACCCGCCTCGCGCACCAAGTTCTACAAGGACAAGCGCAACGGCAAGGTGATGGGCGTGTGCGCCGGCATCGCCGACTATTCGGGCGTCGACGTGTCCGTCATCCGCATTCTGGTGGTGCTTGCCGTGATCCTCACCGGCGTCATGATCCCGCTCTACCTGGTGGCGGGCTGGATCGCCGAGGACAAGCCGCGCGAGCTTGCCTACGACACGGTCGAGGACCAGCGCTTCTGGCAGCAGGTCCGCGCCTCGCCGACCCGCACCGCGCGCGAAATTCGCGCCAATCTCAAGGCGATCGACCGCCGACTGGCCGACGTCGAAAGCTATGTGCTGACCAACAACCGCAGCCTCGCCCGCGAAATCGAGCAGCTGCGTTAACTCACCGCTATCAAGAAAGAGCGACCGATGAGCCCCTTGTGGATCCCCATTCTCGGCATTTCGATCCCGATCATCGCCATCCTCGCCAAGGTGCTTCTGCGCGCCATGGACATGAAGGAAAAGCAGATCGAACGGTTCGGCTCCGAGACCGCCGAGAAGGCCGCGCAATATGCCAGCCGGGTTGCCGAACTCGAGCAGAGGGTGCGCGTCCTCGAGCGGATCGTCACCGACGGCGGTGTCCAGACCGCCGCCCAGATCGAGGCGCTGCGTGATACGCCGGTCAGCTTCGAGACTCGGGAGAAGGTGCAGTGAACCCCTTCGAGATGCTTCTCCTGCTGGTCGGAATGGTGCTCATCTTCCAGCTCATCAAGCACAAGACGACCCTCCGCCACGAACGTCGCAGCCACGATATATTCCCGCTCGCCGATGATCCCGATGAGAGCCGCATGCTCCGCGACGAAGTCCGCCAGCTGAAGGAGCGGATCCAGGTGCTCGAGCGGATCACGGTCGAGAAAGAGAACAGCCTCGCCCGCGAGATCGAGGATCTGCGCAACCGGTGATCCCCTTCTCCCGCGTAAGCGGGAAAGCGGTTCCCTTCATGTCCGCAGGCAAAAGAACAATCAGGCCGTGCTTTCGCAGGGAGGCAGCTTGGCCTATCTGCGCGCCATGAGCCTCCCTCCCCTCGCCGCCATCCTCGACGATTACGAGCTGCTCGAGGGCGAGGAGCGTTACCGGCTGCTGATCGATCTCGGCCGCGAGCTCGAGGAGATGCCCGACGCGCTCAAGACCGACGCGACCAAGGTGCGCGGCTGCTCGGCCTCGGTGTGGCTCTATCCGACCGCACTCGACAATGGCCGGCTGCACTTCCTTGCCGACAGCAATGCGGCGATCACCAAGGGGATCGTCGCGCTGGTGCTGAGCGCGGTCCAGGACCGCGCCCCCGAGGAAGTCGCCGGCACCGACATCGCCGCCGCCCTTGCCCCGTTCGAGCTTGGCAAGCATCTCTCGTCCAACCGGACGCAGGGCGTCCCCAACATGATCGCGCTGATCCACGAGACCGCGCAGCGCTACGCATGAGCGACTTTCGCGACAATGTGATCACGCCGTTCGACGTCGCGGCCTTCTTCAAGGTCGCGCGGACGGTCGGGCACGGCCGCGCGCTCGGCCTGACCTATCGCGCGCATGGCGACAATTGGGTCGAGCTCGAGCTGCCCTGGGCACCCGAGCTGGTCAGCATGAGCGACACGGGCACAATGGCGACCGGCGCGATCGTCAGCCTCATCGACACCTGCTCGGGCACGTCCATCTGGACCGCGCTCGGCGGGTTCCGCCCGGCGGTGACGCTGGACCTCAGGCTCGACTATCTGCGCCCGGCGGCCAAGGGCGAAACGGTGATCGCGCGATGCGAATGCTACAAGCTGGCGAGGCAGATCGCGTTCGTCCGCGGGGTGGCGCATGGCGGCGACCCCGAGCGCGCGATCGCGCATAGTGCCGCCACCTTCATGACGGTTGACTAGGCGCCGCTCTCCACGCGCCGCTCCTCGGCCTTGCGCAGGACATCGTAGGCGGCCTGCACGGCCTGGAAGGTCTTCGCTGCTCCCTCGTCACCTGGCTTGAGGTCAGGGTGGCTGGCCTTGGCCAAGCGGCGGTGGGCGGCCTTCACATCGGCGAAGCTGGCGTCGGATTCGAGTTCGAGCACCGAAAGTGCGCGCATCTCCTCGCGACTTCGGGTGCCGTCACCGGGACCGCCCCATTGCCAGTGCGCGCTCTGCTTGAAGCCATTGGCCCCTCGCTGCTCGTCGGCCTCGCGAGCGGCGGCCTCGGCGGCCGACAGGTTCGCGAAATAGTCCCAGTTCTTGTTGTATTCGGCGGCGTGCGCTTCGCAGAAGTGCCAGCGCTCGGGGCTGTTGGGAGCCTTGGGCGCGGGCCGGTCGCCGGGCTCGGTGCAGCCCTCGCGGTCGCACAGGCGGATTCGCGCCGCGTCCCGCCCCTTGTCGGCATAGGAGCGCCAGCGGGGGAAGCCCCAGTCGTTGGATCGGGTGGAACGCGCCATTGCCTGTCTAACTAGTCGTCACCAATGAAAGTGCCAGAGGGCCTGTAAGCCGGGTTCTGTCCTCTGCCCGAAGGCAGATGTGCGGCCATTCCTCTCGGCCGGCGCTTGCGCGACGGCTCCAGCAACCAACCCGGGCGGCGAGCCGGAAACGCTCATGTGCCGCCCCTATTCGGTCTTGCACCCGGTGGGGTTTACCGTGCCGCCTGCCGTTGCCGGAGACGCGGTGCGCTCTTGCCGCACCCTTTCGACCTTACCGCCCCGAAGAGCGGCGGTATGCTTTCTGTGGCACTGTCCCTGACCCCCGCCCGAAAGCGAAGGACCGCCGGGCGTTACCCGGCACCGTTTTCCCGTGGTGCCCGGACTTTCCTCGGCGAAGCAAGCTTCGACGCGGCCGCCCGGCCCTCTGGCGAAGCAGGCCTAGCAGAAGTGCCGGCGCCCGACCACCTTTGCGGTCTGGAGGCGGCTAGCGCCCGACCATCGCCTCGGCGGTTGGAAGGCTGTAGTTCCGCCACTGGTCGCGCAGCGTCTTCTTGCTGAGCTTGCCGGTAGCGGTGTGCGGCAGTTCCTCGACGAACTCGATCGCGTCGGGCATCCACCAGCGCGCGATGTGCTTCGCCAGATGCTCGCGGATTGTCTCCTCGTGGACGTCGCTGCCGGGGCGACGGACGATCAGGAGCAGCGGCCGCTCGTCCCACTTGGGGTGCGCGATCCCGATCGCGGCGGCTTCGGCCACTCCGGGCACGCCGACCGCGGCATTCTCGAGCTCGATCGAGCTGATCCATTCGCCGCCCGACTTGATCACGTCCTTGGCGCGATCGGTGATCTGCATGGTGCCGTCGGGATGGAGCGCGGCGACGTCGCCGGTGTCGAACCAGCCGTCGCCATCGACCGCGTCATGCTCCTCCTTGAAGTAGCGCTGGACGATCCAGTGGCCGCGGGTCTGCAGCCGCCCGCTTGCGACCCCGTCGCGCGGCAGGACATTGTCCTCGTCGTCGACGATCCTGAGCTCGACCCCGAACGGGATACGTCCCTGGCGGCAGATGAAGTCGATCTGCTCCTCGTCGGTCATCTCGTCCCAATTGGCCGGGGGAGTGCCGCAGGTGCCGATCGGGCTCATCTCGGTCATGCCCCAGGCGTGGCCGACGTTCAGCCCCTTGCGGCGGAACCACTCAACCATCGCGCGCGGCGCGGCCGAGCCGCCGATGGTCACGCTCTTGAGCGGACCAAGATCAGCCCCGGTGCGCTCGATATGATCGATCATGCCGAGCCAGACGGTCGGCACGCCGGCGGAGTGGGTCACGCCCTCGTCGCGGAACAGGTCGCACATCTGCTGCGGGCGATAGTCGGCCGACAGCACCAGCTTGGCGCCGACCATCGGTGCCGACCAGGGCACGCCCCAGGCATTGGCGTGGAACATCGGCACGATCGGAAGCACGACCGAGCGGCACGACAACTCGAACACGTCCGGGCCGACCTCGACCAGCGTGTGGAGCATGGTCGAGCGATGCTCGTAGAGGACGCCCTTGGGATTGCCGGTGGTGCCGCTGGTATAGCAGAGCCCACAGGGCTCGCGCTCGTCGCCCTCGACCCAGGCGAAATCTTCGTCTTCCTTGTCGATCCAGGCGCGGAATTCGCCGTCGTCCATGCAGATATAGTGCTGGATCGTGGTCCAGGAGGGTTTCAGCTTCTCGACCAGCGGCGCGAACGCCTTGTCGTAGAGGAGCACGCGGTCCTCGGCATGGTTGGCGATATAGGTGAGCTGGTCTGGGAACAGCCGCGGGTTGATGGTGTGGAGCACCCCGCCCATCCCGATCGCGCCGTACCAGCTGATCAGGTGATGGGCATGGTTCATCGCCAGCGTCGCCACCCGGTCGCCGCGCTGGACTCCGAGGCGGGTCAACGCCTTGGCCATGCGGCGGGCGTCGCTTGCCACTCCGCGCCAGTTGGTCCGGCTGATTGTGCCGTCAGCCCAGGCACTGACGATCTCGCGACCGCCATGCTCGCGCTCGGCGTGGTCGACCAACCGCATGACCCGCAGCTGATGATGTTGCATGGCGCCCAGGATGTTCATGTCGTCGACCCTCCTGACGGGAGAGTGACGCCGGACGACCCCTCTGGCAAGCGCGTCAGAACGGCATCTGGAATCCCGGCGGAAGCGGCAGGCCGGCGGTCATCTTCTGCATCTCGGTCGCAGCGGCCTGGTCGGCCTTGGTACGGGCATCGTTGAAGGCGGCGGCGACGAGGTCCTCGACCATCGTCTTCTCGGACGCGACCAGCAGGCTCTCGTCGATCGACACTGCGATGATCCGCCCCTTGGCCGAGCAGCGCACCCGCACCAGCCCGCCGCCGGACTGCCCCTCGACCTCGACATTGTCGAGATTGTCCTGGGCCTTCTGGAGTTCGGCCTGCGCATTCTGCGCCATCTGCATGATTTCTTCGAGGCTAGGCATGGTTGCTGTCCTTGCGGGTAACGGATTCAAGCGTTGCGTTGGGATAAGCGGAAAGCACGGCGGCGACAGTTGGCTCCCTCAGGATCGCTTCGCGGTCGCGTTCCTCGGCCATCTTGTCCTGCTGCTGGAGCGAAGGTTCGGCCGAGCCGTCGCCGAGCACGACCTGCCACGGCTGGCCGAGCACGCCCCTGAGGTCGGCCTCGAGCTCGCGGGCGAACCCTGCGCCGAGCGGCTGAAGCGGCTTCAGCGCAAGCTCGCCGGGCGCGTAGCGGATCAGTCCTACCTGGTTGCGGAGCTGAACCGCACGGAGCGCCTTGCCGCGGGTCTCGAGCAGGTCGACGAGCTGGGCGAAGCCGGCTGGCGCCGACGGGGTGGCGGGTTCCGGAGCCGGAGCCGGAGCAGCAGCCGGCGGCGAGGCCGCTTCCATCCGCGGTGGGGCTGTTGGAGACGGTGCACGGGTGGAGACGGAGGCAGGCGCGCTCCCCTCCCCGCCCGACTGCAGGCGGGTCAGCAGGGCCGCGGGATCGGGCAGGTCGGCGGCGTGGACGATCCGCAACAGGACCATCGCCGCCGCTTCGTTCGGATCGGGCGCGAGCGCGACGTCGCTGAGCCCCTTGAGCAGCATCTGCCAAAGCCGGTGGAGCGCGCTCCATCCGAGGGTCGAGGCAAGCTGTTCGTTGAG
Source organism: Sphingomonas swuensis (assembly GCF_039538045.1). NCBI lineage: Bacteria > Pseudomonadati > Pseudomonadota > Alphaproteobacteria > Sphingomonadales > Sphingomonadaceae > Sphingomonas > Sphingomonas swuensis. Next base: position 1,561,768 of record NZ_BAABBQ010000001.1, read on the forward strand.
CGCGCGCTCCTCCTCGGAGGCCATGATGTCGCGCGCGGCGCCGGCCTTGGTCCGCGAAGCCGAATGAAGCTGGTCGAGGAGGCCGCGGAGGAGAGTCGCGGGCTCGACCCCGAGCGCCTGCGCCTCATCGAGCTCGGCAAGCGTCGCCGCACCGTCGCCCGACAGCAGCACCGAGAGCAGGCGGCGTATACGTCCGCGGTCCGCAAGGCCGAGCATTTCGCGCACCGCCACCGCGGTCACCTCGCCCGACCCGTGGGCGATCGCCTGGTCGAGCAGCGACAGGCCGTCACGCGCCGAGCCCTCGGCGGCCCGCGCGATCACCGCCAGCGCCTCCGGCTCGATCTCGACCTGCTCGATTTCGGCGATGCGGGCGAAGTGGGCGGCGAGCGCGTCGGCCGGGATACGGCGAAGGTCGAAGCGCTGGCAGCGCGACAGGACCGTCACCGGCACCTTATTCACCTCGGTCGTGGCGAACAGGAACTTCACATGCGCGGGCGGCTCCTCGAGCGTCTTAAGGAGCGCGTTGAACGCGTTCTTCGACAGCATGTGGACTTCGTCGATGATGTAGATCTTGAAGCGCGCGCTGACCGCCGAATAGCGCACCGCCTCAATGATCTCGCGGACGTCGTCGACCCCGGTGTGGCTTGCGGCGTCCATCTCGGTGACGTCGATGTGCCGCCCCTCGGCGATCGCGACGCACGGCTCGCAGACGCCGCACGGATCGATCGTCGGACCGCCACGCCCGTCAGGACCGATGCAGTTGAGCGCCTTGGCGACCAGTCGCGCGGTCGAGGTCTTGCCGACCCCGCGCACGCCGGTCAGCAGGAAGGCGTGGGCGATGCGCCCGCTGGCGATGGCGTTGCCGAGCGTCCGCACCATCGCGTCCTGCCCGATCAGTTCGGCGAAGCTCTGAGGCCGGTACTTGCGCGCCAGCACCCGATAGGGCGACGCCGCCGCACTCTTTTCCAGCGGCTGCGCCGGAAGGTCGAGGCCGAGGCCGGGCTCGTCGGATCCTGATTCGTGATCGCTCATCGCGGACGACTGTAGGGGAGCGATTGCCGGACAGAAAGCGGGTGGAGCGCTGCTCCACCCGGCAATCCGTCGAACCTAGCGGGTCATCTTCTTGTAGCTGGTCCGGGTCGGGCGGTCGGCTTCGGGACCGAGGCGGCGGCGCTTGTCTTCTTCGTAGGCCTCGAAGTTGCCCTCGAACCACTCGACATGGCTGTCGCCCTCGAACGCGAGGATGTGGGTGGCGAGGCGGTCGAGGAAGAAGCGGTCGTGGCTGATGACCACGGCGCAGCCGGCGAAGTTCTCGATCGCTTCCTCAAGCGCGCCCAACGTTTCGACGTCGAGGTCGTTGGTCGGTTCGTCGAGCAGCAGCACGTTGCCGCCCTGCTTGAGCATCTTGGCCATGTGGACGCGGTTGCGCTCACCGCCGGACAGCTTGCCGACGTTCTTCTGCTGGTCCTGGCCCTTGAAGTTGAAGGCCCCGACATAGGCGCGGGTCGAGGCGTCCTGGCCGTTGACCTTCATATAGTCGAGACCGTCGCTGATCTCTTCCCAGACGTTCTTCTTGGGATCGAGATGGTCGCGGCTCTGGTCGACGTAGCCGAGACGGACGGTCTCGCCCATGTCGACCTTGCCGGCGTCGGGCTGCTCCTTGCCGGTGAGGATCCGGAACAGGGTCGACTTGCCGGCACCGTTGGGGCCGATCACGCCGACGATCCCGCCCGGCGGCAGGGTGAAGCTGAGGTCCTCGAACAGCAACTTGTCTCCATAGGCCTTGGAGATCCCCTCGACCTCGATGACCTTGCCGCCGAGGCGCTCGGGCACCTGGATGACGATCTGCGCCTTGCCGATGCGGCGGTCATCCTGCGCATCCTGTAGCTGCTCGAACTTGCGAATACGCGCCTTAGACTTGGACTGGCGCGCGGCCGGCGTCTGCCGGATCCACTCGAGCTCGCGCTGCAGCGCCTTCTGCTTGCCGCTCTCCTCCCGGCTTTCCTGTTCGAGGCGTTTCGCCTTCTTTTCCAGGTAGGTGGAGTAGTTTCCTTCGTAAGGATAATAGCTTCCGCGATCGAGCTCGAGGATCCACTCCACCACATTGTCGAGGAAGTAGCGGTCGTGGGTGATCATCAGCACCGCGCCGGCATATTCCTTGAGGTGAGTCTCCAGCCACTGGACGCTCTCGGCGTCGAGGTGGTTGGTCGGCTCGTCGAGGAGCAGGATCGAGGGCTTCTGGATGAGGAGGCGGGTGAGCGCGACGCGGCGCTTCTCACCGCCCGACAGGTCGGTCACGGCCCAGTCAGACGGCGGGCAGCGCAGCGCTTCCATCGCGATCTCGAGCTGGTTGTCGAGCGTCCAGCCGTCGACCGCGTCGATCTTCTCCTGGAGCTCGCCCATCTCGGCCATGAGCGCGTCGAAGTCGGTGTCATCCTTGGGATCGCCCATCTCGGTCGAGATGGCGTTGAAGCGATCGACCATGTCGGCAACGTCGCGGGCGCCGTCCTTGACGTTCTCGAGCACCGTCTTGCTCTCGTCGAGCTGCGGTTCCTGCGGGAGATAGCCGACGGTGATGTTCTCGCCCGGCCAGGCCTCGCCGGTGAAATCGGTATCGATCCCCGCCATGATCTTCATGAGGGTCGACTTGCCGGCGCCGTTCGGGCCGACGATGCCGATCTTGGCACCCTGGTAGAATTGCAGGCTGATGTTGTTCAGCGTCGGCTTGGGAGCGCCGGGGAAGGTCTTGTTCAGGCCCTTCATGACGTAGGCGTATTGGGCGGCCATGGGGTCGCGGATCCTTGTGATGATGCTTGAAGAGGTTGCCCGCCAGATAGTTCGTCCGGCGGCTTTTGCCTAGCGGGGCCTCAGGGTTCCCCCTGTGGCCGGGGCAGAAGCAGCGCGAGCAGCTTGGCGCGACATTCGCCGTCGATGACCCCGTCGATGCGTTCGGGGCGGAAGCGGCGCTGGAAGGCGATGGTGGCCTTCCAGGGGTCGGCGACGTCATATCCGAACCGCTCGAGCGCGAGCAGGAAGGCGGCGTCCGACCAATAGGGATCGATGAGGTTGCGGGTCGGGCTCGGGAGCGCGAGACGGCGCTTGGCGAGCGCCTCCCACGGGAAGAGTTCGCCCGGGTCCTCCTTGCGGGTGGGGGCGATGTCCGAGTGGCCCACGACATTGCCGCGGCCGATGTTGTGACGTTCCTTCAATCGAGCGACCAGCGGGATTACCGCCGCGATCTGCTCGTCGGGGAAGGCGCGGTAGCCGAACTCATGGCCGGGATTGACGATCTCGATCCCGATCGAGGCGCTGTTGATGTCGCGAATGCCGCGCCAGTAGCTCTTGCCGGCGTGCCAAGCGCGGCGACCTTCGTCGACCATCTGGAAGACGCTGCCGTCCTCGTCGATGCAATAATGGGCCGAGACCTTGGCTTCGGGCGAGCAGAGCCGGTCGAGCGCGCCCTCGCAGGTCGGCATTCCGGTGTAATGGAGCACGATCATGCTGATCGGCAGCTGCCGCTCGTCGTGATTGGGCGAAGGGCGCGCGATCGGATTCACGTCCGGCATGGGACATGGTGGGAGGGGTTACGTCAACCCTTCCCTGTTCGAGGGTTCAGGCCGCCTTGGAGGCGGGAGCGACGTGGCGGTAGAGGCCGCGCATCTCGCGGTCGGCTTCGAGGGCGGGAGCCTGGCCGATGACCGTCTCGCCCGCGCCGAGCATCAGCCAGCCATCAGGGGCGAGCGCCGACGACAGCCGCTCGAACGCGGCGCGGCGGGTCTTGTCCTCGAGGTAGAGGAGGACGTTGCGGCACAGCACCAGGTCGAAGCGGCCAGGATGCGGCGCGCCCTCGAGGATGTTGTGGACCTGGAACCGCACCTTGCCGCGGAGGGCCTCTGCCGCGCGCCAGCCATTCGGGGTCTCCTCGAACCAGCGGATCATCTGCTGGATCCCGAGCCCGCGCTGAACCTCGAACTGGCTGTAGGTGCCGTCGCGCGCACGGTCGACGATGCTTGAGCTGACGTCAGTCCCGAGAATGTCGATGGTCCAGCCCGACCAGCGTACGGGATCCTCGGCGAACAGCATGGCGAGGCTGTAGACCTCTTGCCCCGCCGAGCAGCCCGCCGACCACACCCGCAGAGTCCGGCTCGACTCGCGCCGCCGGGCAAGTTCGGGCAGCGCCGCGGTGTTGAGCAGGTCGAACGGCACCCGATCGCGGAAGAAATAGGTCTCGTTGTTCAACAATGCCTCCACGACCCGGGTCGACAGGCTTGGCTCGCGGCCCATGACGAGGATGGTGATGAGTTCGTCGATGCTGGCGATGCCGCGCTCGCGCAGCAGCTGCGACAGCGCCGTCTCAAGTCGCCAGCGGCGGCTCATGGTCAGTTGCTGGCCGGTGCGGGCTTCCAGCAGTCCCGCGAGAATCCGGCTCGAGCTGTCACTGATGGGCATGGGTCTGACCGATCCTCGACGCAACACGGCGGGCAAGTTTCTCCGGTGGAAGGATGGCGGCAGCGAGGCCGGCATCGGCGACCGCCTTGGGCATGCCCCACACGGCGCTGCTTTCCTCGTCCTGGACCAGCACCGAGCCGCCCGCGCGGACGAGGAGCTCGGCGCCCTCGAGGCCGTCACGGCCCATCCCGCTGAGGATCACGGCGACGCTTCCCGCGCGGCGCAGCGCGGCGATGCTGGAAAGCATCGGATCGACGCTAGGCAGGCAGCCCGAGGAGACCCGCCCCTCTGTGAGGCGCACGAAGAGACCATTGCGGCGCTGCTCGACGGTGAGATGCCGGTCGCCGGGCGCGATGTGGATCACGTCGTCGCAGAGCAGTTCGCCGTCGGCGACGATCCTCGCGGGGCGCTTGGCCGCGGTCGCGAGCTGGCGGGCGAACACGTCCATGAAGGGAACCGGCAGATGCTGGGTGACGAGGATCGGAGCCCCGACCTGCTGCGGCAGGTTGGCGAAAAAGCGACCGAGCGCGTGGATTCCACCGGTTGATGCGCCGATGGCAAGCAGCGAAAGGCTGTCGGTGGCCATTGCGCAGAGGGGGGCGCGGAAGGCCGACAATGCCGGCATCGCCGGCTGGAGCTCGTCGTTGCGCTGGCCGAGCGCCCGAATCTTGCTCATCAATATGTCGGCAAAGCGGCCCTGGAGCCGCCCGGTGCCTGGCTTGAGCAGCGTGTCGGCCGCGCCCTGCGCGAGTGCGGTGACGGTCTCGGCCGCGCCTTCCTCGGCAAGGCTGGAGACGATGAGGACGCGCGCGCCGCGAGCGACCTTGAGAATTTCGGGAAGCTTCTTGAGTCCGCCCGCGCCGGGCATCTCGAGGTCGAGCAGGATGACGTCGACCACGACATGGGCAAGCGCCTCGACCGCGTCCTCGGCGGTGCCGGCAACCGCGGCGATCTCGATTCCGCCGCCGACCTCGACCATCCGGCTCAGCACTGCCCGGGCGACCATCGAGTCGTCGACGATCATCAGCCGGATCGGCCGTTGCGGCGGCTGGACGGGCGCCGCTTTTCTCGAGGCGAGCGCCGCGCTCATGACGGGCTCAGGCGACTCCGACGAGCTGGAGCTTGATGTGCAGCGTCTCGCGGTCGAACGGCTTCATGACATATTCGTCGGCCCCGGCCTCGAGCGCGGCGCGGATGTGCGCCATGTCGTTCTCGGTGGTGCAGAAGACGACTTTGGGCTGGTCCTCGTGCCCGCGCTGGCGAAGCAGCTTGAGGAACTCCATCCCGCTCATCACCGGCATGTTCCAGTCGAGCAGCACGACGTCGGGCATCGACGCTTCGCAGCGGTCGAGCGCCTCGCGGCCGTCGCCGGCCTCGTCCACGGTGAACTCGAGTGTCTCGAGGATGTGGCGGGCCACCTTGCGGATGACCTTAGAGTCGTCGACGATCAGGCAGGTCTTCATGGAGATGTCCGCTTTCGGATGAACGTTCGTGTCGTTGGACGGGATTAGAGGGCAGGCGTAACGAAGCCGTTAAGCCGCCACGCGGAGGGTTTCGGGGCCGGTCACCAGTGCTGCGACGTCGACGAGCAGGAGGGCGCCCTCCTCGGTCTCGACCATTCCGAGCGAGACCCGCTCCCAGCCCTCGCCCATCGCCGCGCGCACCGGCTCCGGGTCGCCGATCGCCTCGAGCACGTCCTCGACCCCGTCGACGATGAGCGCATAATGGTGACCGTCGAGCTCGGTGACCGCGGCCTCGAGCGTCTCGGGCTGCTGCTCGAGGACCGGAAGGCCGAGCGAGCGGCGGCAGCAGATCACCGTCAGCACCCGGCTGCGGAGTGCCGACAGGCCGGCGATATGCTCGGCCGCGCGGGGTACCGGAATGAGCGTGTCGAGCTCGACCACGCTCTCGATCCGCGCCGCCGGCATGGCGACGCGCTGTCCGGCGATGCGGACGACAAGCAGGAGTTCGTTCACTTGCGTGCTCTCCCGGCAGCGGCGGCGTCGCGCAGGGCGACGAGCAGGCCGGTGCGATCGTAGCGGTAGATCTGGTTCTCGTTGGCGGCATCCGGGCTGGCGCTTAGCCAGAGGGTGCGGCCGTCGCTCGCGCCTGAGGAAGCGTCGGTCCCCCAGGCGATGGTGAGGTCGACCGGCTCCTCGGCATCGAGCGCGACGACGCGGTAGCCCGCGCCCTCGACGATCGGACGGAGCATGTTGCGGACCCACGGGTCGGAGAGATCGATCCGGCACACCGGCGGCTCGGACGAGGATGCGCGCTGGGCGCCCTCGGAGGCGAACAGCCAGTAGGCGTCGACCAGCTCGGCGGGCTCGCCCGCGACCAGAGTCACACCCTCGACGAGGCCGGGCGCATCGGCGGCGATGATCTCGTCGGCGATGGCGTCGAGGTCCATGACCTCGCTGAAGGCGAGCCCGACCTGGCTTTCGCCGTCGGACAAGCGGAACAGGCGGATCTTGTCGGTCGGTTCGGGAACGCGGTCGAGTCCGGCAAGCGGAAGGATCGCTTCGCCCAGCTGGACGCGCAGGCGACCGGCGCCCATCGAGACCGCGCTTCCCTTCACTTCCTCGATCCGGTCGACCACGCCAAGGCGGATCGCCCGGCGCGCACCGGCGCAGTCGCGGAACAGCAGCACCGGCGTGTCCTCGCGCGCCGCGACCACCTTGGTCTCTTCAAGCAGGCGCATGCTGCGCTCCTGCGCCTCGACCCGAACGCCGCCGACCCGGGCGAGTCCCGCGGGATCGAACAGCAGGATCGGCGAACCGTCGTCGGCAAGCGTCGTCCCGGCATAGAGGCCGGTCGCCATGACCGCCGGAGCGGCAGGCTTGACCACCAGTTCCTCATGGTCGTGGACCTTGTCGACCGACAAGGCATAGACGTCGCCGCCAGCGGGCTTGAGCACGATGAGCGTACGCTCTTCCTGGCTCATCCCGCTTGGCAGGCCGAGCACGTCGGCAAGCGTGATCTCAGGCACGCGGCGTCCGCGGATGGTGACCACCCCCGCCCCACCGACTCGGCTGAGTTCGACGCTCTCGCCGCCGGCCCGGACGATCTCCTCGATCGCGGCACGGGGGATGGCGAAATGCTGGGCGCCGATCGATACGGTCAGCGCGGGGATGATGGTCAGCGTGAGCGGCACGCGAAGGGTCATGCGGGTGCCCTGCCCCGGCTTCGATTCGACCTCGACGATCCCGCCGATCCGCTCGACGTTGGAGCGCACCACATCCATGCCGACACCGCGGCCCGAGATGCTGGTGACCGCTCCGGCGGTCGAGAGGCCGGCTTCGAAGATGAGGTTGAGCTGCTCGCGCGGGGACAGCCGGGCCGCCTCGCCGCTTTCGATCAGCCCGACGTCGAGCGCCTTGGCGACGAGCTTGCGACCATCGATCCCGCGACCGTCGTCGACGATGTCGATCAGGATCTGGTTGCCCGACTGACGCGCCGACACGCTGAGCAGGCCGATCTCGCGCTTGCCCGCCTTGAGCCGTTCGGCGGGAAGCTCGATCCCGTGATCGACCGCGTTGCGGACGATGTGGGTGAGCGGGTCGCGGATCATCTCGATCATCTCGCGGTCGAGTTCGACGTCGCCGCCATCGATGTCGACCAGCACCTGGCGACCGAGCTCGGCGGAGAGGTCGCGGACCATGCGCGGCAGGCCGACGAACAGGCTTTCGATCCGCTGCATGCGGGTGCGGGTGATCGCGTCGCGCATCTCGGCGATGATCCCGCTAAGGCGCTCGAAGGCGCCGCCGATGGCGACGTCGGTGGTGCTATCGCGAAGGCGGCGAGCAAGCTCGTTGCGGGCGAGGACGAGGTCCGAGACCCCGCTCATCATCCGGTCGAGCAGATCGACCGAGAGGCGGATGGTGCGAGGAGCGGCGGTGCCGAAGGCTGCGGCCACCGGGCTCGACTGCGGTGCGGCTGGCGCCGCGGCGGGTTCGCTCGCGCCGGGCTTGAGGGCCTCGGTGAGGTCGGCGTCATCGCCTTCGGGGAGCGGCTGGCCGGCGGCAATGACCTCGACCAGCTCGCCGATGCGGTCGATCACGGCGAGGACGGCACTGACGAGCCTGGGATAGGGCTGGCGGCGACCGGCGCGAACGTCGGCGAGCGCGTCCTCGGCGGCGTGGCTCAGCCGTTCCAGTCGCGGAAAGTCGAAGAAGCCGCAGTTGCCCTTTACCGTGTGGACGAAGCGGAAGATGCTGTCGAGCCGGGCGCGATCCTGCGGACTGGCTTCCCACGCGACGATCTCGCCGCCGAGGTTCTCCAGCATGTCCCGGCATTCGGAGACGAAATCGGCAATCAGATCGTCCATGGCCCCACTTCACTCAGCCTTGCTTGCCATGGCGGTAGCGGCCGAGGGTTAAGGGCGCGTTAGTGCGTCAGGCGAGGAAGGCGGGGTCGAGGACGATATTCCCGTCGGTGAGGTCGGCAATCCCGGGAGCGAACGGGATGAGCGAGCGCTTGCCGTTTGCCAGCTCGACGTCGAGGAGGTCGCCGGCGCCGTAATTCTCGACCGAGTGGACGGAGCCGAGCAGGACCCCCTGTCCGTCGGTGCATGGCAGGCCGACGAGATCGGCATGATAGTATTCGCCATCGTCGAGCGGCGGCAGGGCGTCGCGCTCGACCTCGATCAGCGTCCCGCGGAGCGCCTCCGCGGCATTGCGGTCGGAGACGCCTTCAAGGCGCGCGGTCGGGCTCTTGGGCGTGCCGCCGACGGCGAGCAGCCTGCGCGGGGTGCCATCGACCAGCACCTGCTTGTGCGCGGACAGGCTGTCGAGGCCGTCGGCGAAGAGCTTGAGGCGCACCTCGCCACGCACCCCGTGCGCACCGGCGACCGCCGCGAGCGAGACCCTGGAGCCTCCCCCACGCGGAAGGTCGCCCGGTGACGACGGGCCGGAGGGGTTCCCGCGCTTGTCGGAGAACCCCTCGGCCGACGGCGCCGGCAGCTCCCCTGACGGGGAGCGGCGCGCCATTACTCGGCCTTCTCGGCGCCTTCGGCCGGAGCCGCATCGTCCGAGCCTTCGGCCGGCTCGGGCTGGGTCGGAGCGCTGACGTCCTCAGCCGGAGTCTCGGCGGCGGGCGCCTCTTCCTCGGCCGGAGCGGCAGCGGCGGCGGCAGCGGCCTCGGCGGCCTCGGCGGCCTTGGTCGCACGCTCCTCGGCGCGCTCGGTGGCCTTCTCGCCCGGCTTGGCCTTGTTCGGGTTGTTGCGCACGGCGCGCTCCTTGATGCCGGCGGCGTCGAGGAAGCGGGCGACACGGTCGGTCGGCTGCGCGCCGACGCTCAGCCAGTGGTTGATTCGGTCGGCGTCGAGCTTGACGCGCTCGGGCGAATCCTTCGCCAGCAGCGGGTTGTAGGTGCCGACCTTCTCGAGGAAGCGGCCGTCACGCGAGTTGCGGCTGTCGGTCACGACAACGCGGTAATAAGGGCGCTTCTTGGAGCCACCACGGGCCAGACGAATTGCTACTGCCATGTTTTAAGTCCTTCTCTTCAAACCGTTGTTATTTCTTGCCGAACTTGTTCCCGCCCGGGGGCAGGCCAAAGGGTGCGGACCCGCCGGGCAGACCCGGCAGGCCGGGCGCTCCGGCACCAGGCATGAGGCCGCCCATGGCGCCTTCCAGACCGCCCTTGCCGAACATCGCGGCGAGCTTGCCGAGGCCGCCCATCTTCTTGAGGCGCTTCATCGCGCCTTCCATTTCCTGGTGCATCTTGAGGAGCTTGTTGACCTCCTGCACGGTGCGGCCCGAACCCTTGGCGATACGGATCTTGCGCTTGGCGTTGATCAGCCCGGGCTTGGCCCGCTCGGTCGCGGTCATCGAGGACAGCATCGCCTCGAGGTGGACCAGCGCCTTGCCGTCGGCGGCCTTGTCCATCGCGCCCTTCATGCCCTTGAGGCCCGGCATCATCCCGGCCAGGGCACCAAGACCGCCCATCCGCTGCATCTGGGCAAGCTGCATGCGCAGGTCGTCGAGGTCGAACTTGCCCTTGGCCATCTTGGCCGCGAGCTGCTCGGCTTCCTCGACCTTGATCGTCTCGGCGGCGCGCTCGACCAGGCTGACGACGTCGCCCATGCCGAGAATGCGGCCGGCGACGCGGCTCGGGTGGAAGGGCTCGATCGCGTCGAGGCCCTCGCCCGTACCGGCGAACTTGATCGGCTTGCCGGTAACCGCACGCATCGACAGCGCTGCGCCGCCACGGGCATCGCCATCCATCCGGGTGAGGATCACGCCGGTCAGGTCGATCTGGGTCCCAAAGCCCTTGGCGACGTTGACCGCGTCCTGACCGGTCAGACTGTCGACCACCAGCAAGGTCTCGGCCGGGCGGCTCGTCTCGGCGACCGCCTTCATCTCGCCCATCAGGCTGTCGTCGACGTGGAGGCGACCGGCGGTGTCGAGCAGCAGGACGTCATAGCCCTGCAGCTTCGCTGACTGGAGCGCGCGCCTGGCGATATCGACCGGCGACTGGCCGGCGACGATCGGAAGCGTGTCGACGTTCGCCTGGCGGCCGAGCACCGCGAGCTGCTCCTGCGCAGCCGGTCGGGCAACGTCGAGGCTGGCCATCAGGACCTTCTTGCGGTCCTTCTCGGTCAGGCGCTTGGCGAGCTTGGCGGTCGAAGTCGTCTTACCCGAGCCCTGAAGGCCAACCATCATGATGACCGCGGGCGGGCTGACCGCAAGTTCGAGGTCGGCGCTGTCGGCGCCGAGCATTTCGATCAGCGCGTCGTTGACGATCTTGACGACCTGCTGGCCCGGCGTGACCGAGCGCAGCACTTCCTGTCCGACCGCACGCTCGGTGACCTGATCGACGAAGTCGCGCGCGACCGGAAGCGCGACATCGGCCTCGAGCAGTGCGACCCGCACCTCGCGCATGGCGCCGCGCACGTCCGCCTCGGTCAGGGCGCCACGTCCACGAAGCTTGTCGAACACGCCGCCAAGGCGGTCGCTGAGGGTCTCGAACATACTCAAACTCCGGATCGAAGGGCGCAAAGCGGAAACGCGCCGGCGGGCGAAACCTCGCCGGCCAGCGTACCCCGAAAGGCGCTCATCGATGTCTGTCACAGGTGACGCGGCGGCCGATAGCCCAGCGACATCAGAAAGACAACCGTCGTCCCGGCGCGGAGCGGGAGCTCAGGAGAACAGGCGCCTGCACTCATGAAGCTCCGGCCTTCGCCGGGGCGACGGCGAACCGCTAGGCGGCTGCGTCGTCTTTCTGCTCGCGGTTGGCGTAGACCCGGACCGGCTCCTTGCGGCCGTCGACCACGTCCTTGTCGACATGCACCTTCTCGACATTGTCCATGCCCGGAAGGTCGAACATCGTGTCGAGGAGGATCGCCTCGAGGATCGAGCGGAGCCCGCGAGCGCCGGTCTTGCGCTCGATCGCCTTGCGCGCGACTGCCGACAGCGCGTCGTCGGAGAAGCCGAGCTCGACCTCTTCCATGTCGAACAGCTTGGCGTACTGCTTCACCAGCGCGTTCTTCGGCTCGATCAGGATCTTGACCAGCGCCGCCTCGTCGAGGTCCTCGAGCGTCGCGATCACCGGCAGACGGCCGATGAACTCGGGGATCAGGCCGAATTTCAGCAGATCCTCGGGTTCGCAATTCTTGAGCACCTGCCCGGTCTTGCGCTCGTCCGGCCCGGCGACATGCGCGCCGAAGCCGATCGACTTGCCCTGAAGGCGATCACCGATGATCTTCTCGAGGCCGGCGAAGGCGCCGCCACAGATGAAGAGGATGTTGGTCGTGTCGACCTGCAGGAACTCCTGCTGCGGATGCTTGCGCCCGCCCTGCGGCGGGACGGAGGCGGTGGTGCCTTCCATCAGCTTCAAGAGCGCCTGCTGGACACCTTCGCCCGACACGTCGCGGGTGATCGAGGGATTGTCCGACTTGCGGCTGATCTTGTCGATCTCGTCGATGTAGACGATCCCGCGCTGCGCCTTCTCGACGTTGTAGTCGGAAGCCTGGAGCAGCTTGAGGATGATGTTCTCGACGTCCTCGCCGACATAGCCCGCCTCGGTCAGCGTGGTCGCGTCAGCCATGGTGAAGGGCACGTCGAGGATCCGGGCAAGCGTCTGCGCGAGCAGGGTCTTGCCGCAACCCGTCGGGCCGATCAGCAGGATGTTCGACTTGGCGAGCTCAACCTCGGCACCGCTCTTGGCGCCGTGGTTCAGCCGCTTGTAGTGGTTGTGGACCGCGACCGAGAGGACGCGCTTGGCGCGGTTCTGCCCGATCACATAGTCGTCGAGAACCTTGCAGATCTCCGACGGCGTCGGAACCCCGTCGCGCGTCTTGACGAGCGCGGACTTGGATTCTTCGCGAATGATGTCGTTGCAGAGCTCGACGCACTCGTCGCAGATGAAGACGGTCGGGCCAGCGATGAGCTTGCGCACTTCGTGCTGCGACTTGCCGCAGAAGCTGCAGTAGAGGGTGCTCTTGCCGTCGCCACCGGAAAGCTTGGTCATAATCGTCCTTGTGTCGCCGGCCGCCGAAGCGCCCGGACGGGCAGCCTAGCCCGCTTGTCTGTCGGATACAAACTCTCCGAAGCCTTAACGCGTTGCGTTCCCCGGAGAGCTTTCGCAACCGATATGGCTTCCAGGTGACGCTGCGACAAGGGCGAAGCCTAGTGCCGACAGGCACTTGCAGTCGACGCGCAGCTCGTCTGCCGGCGATGCAGCCCGATTTTGGCGCTGCTCCGTTCCGAGACGTTCCTGCGCTCGACAGGCCAAGGCAACGTGGGTTAATATCATGCTTACCATGCGGGGGAGCTGCCGGTGTTCGCCAGCCTCATTCTTCTTGCCGGGGTTCAAAGCGCGACCGATTTCGGCGTGCGGGTGGTCGGCGGCCATTCGCCGGTGCTGACGAGATCAGCTTCGACGCAAGCCCCTTCCCTGCCGTCGGCGGCGCCCTTCAGCCTGGCCACGGCGAGCCGTATCGGCGCGCGCTTCGGCCGTATCACCAGCACCTGGCGGAGCGCCTCCCGCAACCGGCTGGTCGGCGGCGTCCCCAACAGCTGGCACCTCCAGGGCCGCGCGATCGACATCGCCCGCCATCCCTCGGTCCGGCATTCGGAGATCGCCGCCGAGCTTCGCCGCAACGGGCTGTACCTCATCGAATCGCTCGACGAGGGGGATCACAGCCACTTCGCCTTCGCGAGCGGGCCGCTGCCCTCGTCGCGGCGGCGCTCGATCGCCGACCAGATCGCCGAGACCCGTGCCGAGGCGAGCTATTTCCGCTTCGTCACCGTGCCAGCCCGGCTGCGCGAGACTGCACCGGGCCGAAGCTCGGGCAACTAGCCGTCGCTCAGCTGCCTTCGGCGAGCGCGAGATTGTTGGCGGCGCGGACGAACCAGCGGTCACTTTCGGCCAGCGCCTCGGCGAAGGCTCCCGCCGCCTTGACCGTCTTGCCCTGGCGAAGCGCGACTACCCCTGCATCGTTGAGGCGCGCCGCGTAGGTAGCTGGCTCTTCCTCGGGGCGGCGCCTTGGAAGATGTTCGCTGACGGCGGCGCGGGCGAGGTCCAGATTGGCAGCGATGCGCGGCTGGCCGGGGGCAAGTGCGGCCGCCTGCGAGAGGGCTTCGACGGCCTCCTCCCACCGGCCGCGCAGGAGAAGCGACCAGCCAAGGTTGTTGAGGAGGGTCGGATTGCCGGGCGAGGCGGCGAGGCCATTGTCGTAGGCGCGGTCGGCGGCGAGCCAGTCCGACTGACGGTCAGCCGCGACCCCCCGCGCATTCCACGCTCGCCAGCTGGCACCCTCCGCGCGCACCGCGCGATCAAGCAGGTCGACGGCCCGCGCGATGTCATTCGCCTGGAGGGCCGCCATCCCGGCCTTCTCGAGCACTGTCGCACTGGGATCCCCGCCAGCGATGACAGCTGCGTAGCGGGCCGAGGCTTCCGCCCAGCGATGCTCGGCCAGCGCAAGGTCGGCGAGCAGCCGCTCGACCTTGGGACCTTCTCCCCCGCTCGCCACCGCGGCCCCAATCATCTCGCGCGCCTGTACGGTTCGCCCCGACCGGAGGGCGCGTTCGGCCTCGATGAGGCTCGAGTCGCCGGGTCCGCTCGCGGCGGCAAGAGCGGCAAGGAGCAGGATCACGCCGGCAGGCGCCTCCGCGCGGCGTCCAGCCCCAACCGGACCACCATCCGCTCGCTACTCGCCTCGCCGTCCGGCTCGAGCACCAGACCGAGCTGCCGAGCGAGCCGCTGCGCTTCGGCGCGACGTGACAAGGGATAGCTGATCGAGGAGGTCGCCTGGGTACGCGGCGCGTCGCCGATCACGACCGAGCGCCAGCCGAGCGCATGGAGCTGCGTGCGGGTGGTCGCCGCGAGCCGCGACACCCGCGCAGCGTTGAGCAGGGTGACCCCGCCCCGTGCCGCGAGGGTCCCTCCCGCGCCGCTTCCCGCCTGCTTCAGCGTGGCGATGGCGCTGCGAGGCCGCGTGACCAGCAGGACCTCGGCCATCCCGGTCCGCTGCAATTCAGGCCCGTCCGCCGCCCCTTCCGCTGCCGCCAGAGCAGCCGGTCGTCGTTGCGCTGGTGAAAGCGGAACGCTGATCGAGGCGGCCGCGGATGCGCCGTCGCTGTCTGCCGGGCCGGCCGCGATCGGCGCGCCCAGCGTGACGCTCGTGACCTGCGTGCCCGAGCGCCGGCTGGCCAGCTCGGCGCGAACCCGTCGAGCCTCGACCTGCCGTCCCTGGAGCGCAAGCGACGTTGCAAGGTTGGCGTAGAGCCTCAGATCATCGGGGGCGATGGCGAGTGCCCGCTCGTAATGGTCGCGTGCGAGGTCGAAGCGGCCCATGCGGTCGTAGCAGGCAGCCAGTCCGTTCAGCGCATCGACGCTCTGCGGATCCTCGCGCAGCGCCCGGCGAAATGCCTCGGCGGCAAGCGCGATGCTGCCGAGCGCAAAGTGCGAACGCGCCTCGCTGACCCGGAAGCTTGCCGGCTTCTGGCCGGGCGCGAGCGCGGTCGCCTGCGGGCGAATCTCCACATCGCCGATGCCAGAGCAGGATGCCGCCGCGAGCAGCGGAAGAGCGAACAGCGCACGTCTTGCCACCATGATCCTCATTGCCCCGCCATTGCCGGAATGATGGTCCGGATGACCCTGATCGCCGCCGGGAGCATCAGCACCCCGATCATCACCGGGAGCATGCAGGCGACCAGCGGGATCGACAGCAGCACCGGCAGTCGGTGCGCCTTCTCCTCGGCCCGCATGCGGCGCTTCTCGCGCATCTCGGAGGCGTAGATGCGAAGCGTCTGCCCGACCGACGAACCCAATTTGGTCGACTGGATGAGGAGGGTCGCGAAGGCGCGGATCTCGTCCACCTGGGCGCGGTCGGCCATTCGCCGAAGCGCATCCTCGCGGCTCCGTCCGGCCCGCAGCTCGAGCACCACCGTGCCGAGCTGCTCGGCAATGAGCGGGTGCGAATGGACCATCTCCTGGCCGACCCGGGCGAAGGCCGCCTCGAGCCCGAGACCCGCCTCGACGCAGACCAGCAGGAGGTCGAGAGCGTCCGGAAAGCCATTTATCAGGGCCTGCTGGCGGCGGTCGGCCTTCGCGCGCACGAAGAGGGCCGGCACGTACAGGCCCGCGAGCGCTGCGACCATCGACTGGACATAGAGCGCGAACATGCCGGGCGGATCCGACGAGAGCCAGTGCAGCAGCAGCAGCGTGGCCGGGAGGAGCACGACCAGCGAAAGACGCACCAGCGTGTAGATGCGCGGCGCCGCCGGGCTGGTGAAGCCCGCCGCCTGCAGGCGCTGCCGGAGGAGCTGGTCCTTGGTGTCTGCAAGGCTGAGTCCGCTCCGCTCGATCGTGTCGACCAGTCGCCCCCAGGCACTCCGATTGATGTCGGTGCGCAGCGTGCCGATGCGGACCGAAGTGTCGACCGGCATTCCTCCCGCAGCACCGAGGCGCTGGCGAGCACGGCTCCGAGCCGCAGCCACGTTGACCAGGGTGAAGGCTGCGCCCGCGACCGCGACGAACAACAGCACGAGCAGGCTCAGCTTGGCGACGATGTTATCGGCGAGAAGATCGAGCATGGCGGATCAAACCTTCAGGTCGACCATCCGGCGGATGGTGAAAAAGCCGATGAAGTAGAGGACGATCAGCGCCATGAACCCGGGCACAAAGACCGGGTCCTGCGCGACCTCGAGGTAGAAGCGGGCATTGAGCAGGAACAGGCCGCCGAAAGTGAGCACCGGGAGCAGCGACAGGATGACCGCGGTCATCCTCCCCTCGCTCGACAGGGCCCGCACCTTCATCAGCATCGCTGCCCGGTCGCGGATGACCTTGGACAAGTTCTCGAGGATTTCGGCGAGGTTGCCGCCCGACTCGTTCTGGACCGACAGGCAGACGACGAACATGCGCATGTCGTCGAGATCCCAGCGTTCGGCGAGGTCGAACAGCGAATCCCGCATCTCGGCACCGTAGGTGACCTCGTCGACGACGATCCCGAACTGGGTTCCGATCGGGTCGGGCATCTCGACCGTCAGCAGGTCGAGCGCGGCGGCGACCGGATGCCCGGCACGAAGCCCGCGGACGAAGACGTCGAGTGCGACCGGGAACTGCTCCTGCATCTTGCGGATGCGCTTCTGCGCCTTGGCACGGAGGATCAGCAGCGGGATGAAGAAACCGAGCGCGAGCGACACGGTGGCGATCAGCAATGCGGGACCGAAGCCGAGCGGGATCCCCGCGGCAAGCAGCAGGACGACGATCACGGCCATGACGACCAGCGGCGCCGCAACGAGGATCGCAAGGAGCTGCGAGGTCGGGAGGCGCAGCCCCGTCGCCATCAGCGTGCGCTCGATCGAGCGGACCGCGGGCCGGAGCAGGCCAGGCATCTTGCCCGCCGTGTCGAGATTGTGGCGGCGCAGCACCCCGAGCGTCTCCGCCCTGGTCGAGCCGCGCCCGATCATCTTCAGCCGGGTATTGATCGCCCGGGTCGCGCCGCGGCTCTGCGCGATCCCCCTGATGAGCGTTTCGACGACCATAAGGACGGCGGCGAACACCAGCACCAGGATCAGGACGCGGAGGAGATTGTCGGCCATCAGTCGAACCGCACTTCGGGACGGAAGAGGTCGGCCGGAAGGCTGATCCCGTGGCTGATGGCATCTTCGAGAAAGCGTGGCCGGATGCCGGTGGCCTCGAAGCGCCCGAGCACCTCGCCTTCGGCCGAGCGCCCGGTCTGCCGGAAGCGGAAGATTTCCTGCATGGTGACGACGTCGCCTTCCATGCCGGTGATCTCCGACACGCTGACCAGCCGACGCCGGCCGTCGGACAGGCGGACGAGCTGCAGAACGACGTTGATCGCAGAAGCGATCTGCGCGCGGGCGGAGCGGCTGGAGATCTCGATCCCCGACATGCCGATCATCTGCTCGAGCCGACTGATCGCATCGCGCGCGGTGTTGGCGTGGACCGTCGTCATCGACCCGTCGTGGCCGGTGTTCATGGCCTGGAGCATGTCGAAGGCCTCACCCGCGCGGACCTCGCCGACGATGATCCGGTCGGGGCGCATGCGAAGCGCATTCTTGACGAGGTCGCGCTGAGCGATCTCGCCCTTTCCTTCGGTGTTCGCGGGACGGGTCTCGAGCCGGGCGACATGATCCTGCTGGAGCTGGAGCTCGGCCGAGTCCTCGATGGTCACGACCCGCTCGCGATTGTCGATGAAGGCCGACATGGCGTTGAGCATGGTGGTCTTTCCGGACCCGGTGCCTCCCGAAATGAGGACGTTGCGGCGCGACTGCACTACCGCTTTCAGCACCTCGGCAATGGCGGTCGGGAGGGAGCCGATCTCGACCAGTCGGTCCATCGAGATGGGCACCTTGGCGAACTTGCGGATCGACAGCAGAGGCCCGTCGAGCGCGAGCGGCGGCACGACCGCATTGATACGGCTTCCGTCGGCCAAGCGGGCGTCGACGAGCGGGGAGCTTTCGTCGACCCGGCGGCCGACCGCCGAGACGATCTTCTGGATGATTCGCAGCAGGTGCCGCTCGTCCTTGAAGCGTGCGTGGCTCAGCTCGAGGGTGCCGTAGCGCTCGACGAATACCCGCTTGTGGCCGTTGACGAGAATGTCGGTGATGGTGCCATCCTTGAGCAGAGGCTCTAGAGGCCCGAGCCCGAGCAACTCGTCGAGTACGTCGCCGACCAGCTGGCGCCGCTCGGCGAGGTTGAGCGCATGGTTCTGCTTGGCGATCTCTTCCTGGAGGATCTCGCCCACCTCTTCCTCGATCTGCTCGCGCGACATGGTGTCGAGCTTGGACAGGTTGATGAGGTCGAGCAGCTGCTGATGGAGATCGACCTTGAGGTCGGTATGGATGTCGCGGCTTCCCTCGGCGCCGGCATCGCCGACGTTCATCACCCGCCGCTCTTCCAGCGGCACGATCCGCTCCTCCTCGAACGTCGGAGCGATGCGTCCGGGCTTGCGGATCTGCCACATGGTCAGCGCTCCAGCCCGAGTGCCGCGACCAGGCCGTTCTCGAGCAGGTCGAGGTCGCGGGCCACCGCGCTCTTGCGCTTGATCTCGTCGATCAGCACGCCGCGCTCGACCGCCGCGGCCATCACTGCCGGCTCGCTGACGACGGTGTAGGAGGCAGGCCGCCCGAGCGCGGTCTCGGCATCGCTCAGTCGGACGGGCTTGAACAACGACTTTTCGAGCCGGTTGAGCACTACCTCGACCCGAACCTCGCCGAGGTCCTGGTCGCGGAGCAGGTCGAGCTGGCGGCGCGCCTGGTGGAGCCCGGAGACGCTGAGTTCGGTCACCAGCAGGACAATGTCGCTCCGCGCCACCAGCGACAGAGACCAGTGGGTCCAGTTGGCGGGCAGGTCGACGAACACGGTACCGTAAGTGCGCTGGGCCTGCTCGACGACGGCGAGCAGCTGGTCGCTGGTAATCGCCTCGAGCGGGAGCACCTCCGCCGGAGAGGCGATGACCGCAAGCCCGCTCGCATGCGGGATGGCAACCGAGCGGATCATCTCGCCGTCGAGCCGGGTACCGGCCTCGAGAAGGTCGGTCAGGGTCAGCTTGGGCTGGAGGCCGAGCTGGAAGGCGACATCCCCGAATTGCACGTCGAGATCGATCAGGCACGCCTCACGCCCAAAATCGGCTTCGTTGCGAGCGAAGCGGCAGGCCAGCTGGGTGAGCATCGAGGTCGCGCCGCAGCCACCGCGCGCCCGGACCGCGCTGACCAGCCGCGACGAGCGCGCCAGCGCCTGCTGATCCTTTTCGACGATCTGCTGCGCGAGCGGTGCGATCGACGTCTCGAGGTCGTCGAGGGTCAGTGGCAGCGGGAGGACGTCGTGCGCGCCCATCTTGAGCAGTGCGCGGACCAGCGCCAGCGGCGGCTCGTAGGCGGCGGCGATGACCGGAATATCGCCTGCATTGGCGACCAGACGCTCGAACCGCTTGATCGAGGCCGGCGTGTCGGCGTCGACCTGGATCACCGCGGCGCCGGCGGACGCCATGTCGGACGCGTCGATCCATTCGGTCACGGGGACGATGCTGAGCGTCAGCGGAAGGCCGTTGACCCGCGTCCCGAGCAGCGCTCCCGCCTCTCCCTCGACCCCGCTGAGGTAGAGGTGGATTCCGGCCTCGCGACCCTGCAGCCGCCACACCCGCGCCGTGTCCTGCTGGTTCATTGCGTGCACGCTGGATACCTCAATTGGAAAAGCCCCCTGACACATCTTCCGCCACCACCGTGGTGGAGGTGACCGGCAGGCGGAAGTTGGCGAGCAGCAGGGCGGTGGTCGGCGAGAAGGTCACTCCCTCAAGGCTGACGGTAATCAGCGGCGACACTTCCATCACCTCGGTGTCGGCGCTTCCGGCGAAGCCGAAGCCAGAGCCGGAGTAGGTCACCCGGATGTTGTCGGCGGTAAGGTCGGGCTTGATCTCCTGCATGCGGGAAACGAGCTTGTTGAAGGCCGCGCTGTCGACACCCCCTCCGTCCTCTGCCAGCGGACAGGGCGGCCCTCCCGTGTCCTCCGGGCAGCTGCATTCTTCCTGGGTACAGGTCACCGGTGCCATTGCATCGGCAGGAATGAGCTCGCCGGGCTTGAGGTCGGTGCTCGCGAAATTGGCGGCGATCAGGCCGGACGAGACAGGGTCGGTGACCGCGGCCATGCGGGCGCCAATCTGGGTCGCCTTCTCGGCCTGGTTCAGGTCCCACATGAAGCGGCCGACGTCGACCACGCCGAACAGGAAGAAGAGCAGCACCGGCAGCACCAGCGCGAACTCGGCGGCGATCGCTGCGCGCTCGGCCCGGGCGAGGCGAAGGGCAAGCCGCATCACAGCCCGGCCACCGCCACTTCGGATTCGGCGACCAGGCACATGCCGGTGGCATCGAAGCCGAGCAGGTTGAACAGCGGTTCGTAAGTCAAAGCGGCCGAGACCTTCACCACCGGAATGTCGCCATCGAGACCGGTGTAGATGCCGCGGTAATCGTCCTTGGCGACGCAGCGCATGGCGATGCTGACCGCCTGGGTGGCCGAACCGCAGGGCGCGCGGTCGCTCGGAAAGCGCCGCGGACCGCTTCCATCGACTCGCCCGGTGGTCGTCACGTTGAGGATCTGCTCCTCGGGCGTGTAATCAGCATCGGGATCGACCGCGAAGACCTCGTCCGCGCAGTCATAGTCGGCGCTCAGCGGGAGGCGCGAGGCAAAGCGCGCGCCGTCGCGCACCTGCTTGATGACGACATGTTCCTGCCAGAAGTAGTTGCCGAGCTCCATGCTCCCGAACAGCAGGGCGATCAGGAATGGCAGCACCAGCGCCATCTCCGCCGCCGCCGCGCCGCGCGTGTCGCGCAGGATGGTGCTGGGGCCGCTCATCGGATCAGATACGGCTTGCTGCGGGAATAATATTGGAAGCCGCTGCCGCTCTCCGACGTGGTCGCGGGGCCGATCACCTCACCATAGATTTCCTTCTCGTCCGTAGTTGGCGACGACGACGGGCCGCGCTGCAGCGAAGGCTCGGTTAGAAAGACATCAAACACCCGGAGGATCGTATAATCCTCGTAGGCTGCGCCTTTGCCCTTCAGCTTGGAACAGTCTGCCGCGACGATCGGAAGGATTCGGCGGTCCTTCTGCTCGGGATAAGCGGTAGAACCGTATTTGACCGACGGGTAGGCGCACTGCGTCTTGACCGTCCAGCTGTAGGTCGTCTTCTTGCCCTTAGGCGGGTCGGGCGGGCCGACGAGATTGACCGACCGCTTCGTCGCCATTCGCGCGCCAGGGTTGGCAAGCTCCCACTGGTAGATGTCGTAGCGGGTAAGCGTCGCCGCGGTGGATCCGTTGTCGAGCGCCGCAGCGATCTCGGCGGCGGTCACGCCGGGATGATTCTCCGCAAGATAGCTGGCGCGATCCCACGCCTTGTCACCGAAATTGCCGCCGGCACAATTATCCGAGTAATGGCACGTGTCGCGCGCGAAGCCCGTGGCTTGTGAGGGCGCCTCCTGGAAGGCGTAACCGTCCGTCTTCGGGTCGCTCGGGCAAGATGGCGCCGACGAGGTGGCCGAGGCAATCTCCTCCGCAGTCGGCGTCGCTGTCGCCGTCTCGAACTTTGTCGTCTTCTTGGCACTGATGTCGATGATCATGTCCTTGCGCGCATTTGGCGCGGGACAACCCTCGCCGGTCGCCACCTTGCACGCCGACGCATCCTTCGTGCTCGGACTGCCGGCATAAACGTCGAGCCGCGTATTGACCGCGTCGGTGACGTTCTTGTTGCCCGGCTCGGTTTCGTTGTCGTCTGTTGCCTGGCAGCCGTTGAGCCCGAAGCCGAGCAAAGCGTTGACCACGCCGGTATTACCGCTGCCAAAATCCAAGAGCCCGTAATTGCCTGGGGCCCAGCTGTCTCCGCTGAAGACCTTCATCCGCAGCCCGCGCCCGCGATCGTCGTCGGTTGGGAAATCGCTGTCGGTGCACACCAGCAAGGGGGCGACGTTGCAGATCGAGGCTTCCACCCCCGCGACCGCTTGGGCCGCCGACGACCCTGAGAAAGCCGCCACGATCGGGGTGAAGACGTAATTGGCGGTGCGCAGCGAGGTGGTGACAACGACGAAGCGCGCGTCAGAATCCCCTTCGGCCTCGGTGCAGGCATCGTCGAGCGCTCCCTCGCTGTCGTCGAAATCCGAGCAGAAGGTCAGGGTGACGGAGATGTCGGCACCGTCATCGTCATCGTCGTTGGCGAAACGGGTGAAGTTGCGCGCCAGCCGATTTTCCATCGTGGGGTCGGTGACCGCATTGGTGGCCCGGGCCCGAGCGCCAAGTTCGCCCGTGTCCTCGTCCTCGGCGACCCGGTCGAGCTGGGTGGCGGCGGCGAGCGCGGCCTGGTCGGCGGCATTCTGGAGCTCGGTATCCATGGCGGCGAGCCGGGCATAATCGAAGGCGATCCCGCCGACGGCGATGAGTCCGGTCAGCGACAGGGCGACGATCGGCGCCACCGCCGCCCGCTCCGACCTTCCTAGTCTCCTGAATAGCCCGAGCACGTCATTGGTCCCTATTGTGGTCCCGAGCCGCCGCCGCCGCTTCCCTGCGTGCTCCGGACCTGCTCGATCGCCTTGACCTGATCGGTGCGGTAGCGGCGCGCGGCCGCGGCGGCCTTGTCGCCCGCGCTTCCCGGCTTGGTGTCGGTCGCGGCGTAGGAGGGCGCGGGGTCGACGGTCTGGACCGCCTTGTTCCAGGCCACCGCCTCGCCGAACTGCGGGTCGACCGAGCCGGTGCGGCGGTCCGTCGTCTGGGCGCAGCCGGCGAGCGCGAGTGCGCCTGCTGCGGCAGCGATGATGCGGCGGCTAGAGCACATGACCATAATCCCCTGCGAGGCCGACAGGACCCTTCGGTGCCTTGTTGAGCGCGGTCCCGGCTCCACCGCCTCCGCTTGGCGGAGGTGACGGATTCTTGACCCCGACCGTCGGCGCTGCGCCGACCCCGGTGTCGGTCCTCCCGAGCAGGAAGAGATCGGCGTCGGCCGGCGGCTGGACACGGTCGGTCGGCGCCTTGAGCCGGTCGGCGAGCACCGGCGCGACGAGCCGCGGAGTGACGATGATCACCAGCTCGGTCTCTTCCTTCTGGAAGCCCGACGAGCGGAACAGGGTGCCGATGATCGGCAGCGAGCCGAGCACCGGGACCTGCCGGATCGTATCCTGGAAATCCCGGCGGAGGAGCCCGGCCATGGCGAAGCTCTCGCCGTCGCGAAGCTCGACCACGGTCTTCGCCCGGCGGGTCTGGAGGCCGGGCACGCGTAGCCCGTTGATGACCACCGACGCACTCGGGTCGATCGAGCTCACCTCGGGCGCGACGACGAGGTTGATCACTCCGTCGGCAAGCACCGTCGGAGTGAAGGCGAGGCTGACGCCAAACGGCTTGAACTCGACCGTGATCGCCTGCGAGGTGCCGGTGGAGGTGCCTCCGCCATTTCCTTGGACGGTCGGGATCGGGAATTCGCCGCCTGCGAGGAAGTTAGCGGTCTGTCCCGACAGCGCGATCAGCGTCGGCTCGGCGAGCGTGGTGATCGCGCCCTTGCGCTCCAGCGCGTCGAGCGTGAGGTTGAAGTTGGTCCCGAAGGCCCGGAAGGTGCGCGAGATGATCCCGAAGCTGTCGCTGATCGCGCCGAGCGTCGGCGGCCCCGATCCGACAAGCCCGGCACCGCCGCCGATCGCGCCCTGGAACTTGCCCGCGTCGGAGCCGACGAAGGTGCTGACCCCGATCTGCTGCAGCGCGCTCCGCTTAACCTCGGAGAAGCGGACCTCGAGCATCACCTGCTGGGTGGCGCCCACCGACAGAAGATTGACGACCTTGCCCGGGGCATAGGTCTCGGCGAGTTGCATGGCGCGCTCGGCCGCAGGTCCGCTCGGGACCACGCCTTCGAGCACGATCGACTCGTTCGACATGCGTGCGCCGACCTGGCTTGCCGGGAGCAGCTCGGCCAGCTGTCGTCGAAGCCCGATCACGTCGGGCCCCACCGCCACGTCCATCACCGCAATGAGCGTGCTGTTGCGATCGTAGAGCGTCAGGCTGGTGGTGCCGGGCTTCTTGCCGAGCACGTAGAGCGAGCGATCGGTCAACGGCAGCACGTCGGCGATCTCGGGATTGCCGACAAGCGCCTTGGCGAAGGCCCGGTCCGAGCGCAGCACCTGGCTTTTATTGACCGGCACGGTCAGCTCTCCGGCATGGACGCCCTGCATCTGACTGATCGAGGCGACCTGCGCTGCGGCCGGCATTGCGCCAAGCGACATCAGGGCGACGCCGCCGAGCGCGGCAAGCATGTTCCGATTAGCGACCACCCCCAAAGCCCCCCACTTCATAACTGGTCGGCGCGGTCCCCCTGACCACTTCGACGCTGTTGCGTATCGGTGCCGCGGCCGGGGTCGGTCGCGGTGTGCGCGGCGCCTCGCGGCGGACCTGCGGACGCGGCGCGGCAAGGCGCGTGTAGGGCACGCGGGCCGGCTGCTGCGCGTTCATGGCGGTCGAAGCCAGCTGCGGCCGGTAGATGCCCCCTACCCCGTAGCGGAGGTCGGCCAGGCTGACCGTCTGCGCCGGCGGCAGATCGTCCTCCTCGCCCGGCTTGCGCAGCACCAGGCTGAGGTCTCCGACCTGCTGGCCGAGCGCGAGCTTCTGGGCTTCGAGCGGAGTCACTTCGAGCGTCGCGGTCTTGGCGACGGCGGGCTTGCCCGCATCGCTCTTGGCGCGCTGGCCCATGGCGATCACCCGCGTGCCCTGGAGAAGGACGTCGGTGACCTGCTGCGAATTGCTATTAGCGCCGACCACCTGGCGGGTAATCAGCACGTCGACCGTATCGCTCGGCTGGATGAAGCCGGCAACGCCCGACACGTCGTTGATCCGGACCGACACCGCCCGGTGCCCGGCGGGCAGCAGCGCGGCAATCGAGGCGCCGGCGCCCGGACCGGTAATCTTGCTTGCGAGGATGACCTCGTTGAGCGCAATCGGGGTCAGCGCGACGCGCTTCTTGTCGGGCGCGAGCAACTCCGCGGCGCTGGTGAAGCTGCCGTCGGGAAGCGCGTCCTTGGGATAGTTGATGAAACGGACGTGCTCGGGCTTGAGCGGCGTTCCGAAGTCGAGCGGCGCGGCTGCCACGGCGACCCGGACCATGTCCTGCGGAACCGCGCTGGCGCGTCCGGCGGACAGGTAGGTGTTGGCCAGGAAGACGGCGATCAAGCCGAAAAAGACGGCGATGCCGACGGCGAACAACGACTGGCGCTTCATGGTCGAGCAGCCCCCTATCCGCGATGATGAACTCACGATCACGCACGGTCCGGCAACTTGCGCTCAGGCAGTCCCCAGCCGGACCTGGAACAAGAAGTTGAGTGGGTCGCCGCTCCAGAGGAAGCGGCGACCCACCGATCAACTGTTACGGAGCGGGCGCCGCTTCCGCCGTGCAGATGGTGGTGCCACCATCGGGATCTTCGCAGATCTTGTCGCCAGCGCCGAACAGCGCGCGCGAGATGTCGCCGCCGAGCGCGACGGCACCGGCCGCGATCAGCGACCCGACGATGGCGAGAATGAGCGCATATTCGGCCGCCGAAGCGCCGGACTCGTCACGAATCATCTTGAAAAAGGTCATGGATAATCCCCTTCCGTCCTGATGGGCCCCCGCTGGGCTGCCCCGAGCTAAGCCGCTTGGCTGGAAGAGGTTGTCCCCCTCATCAATCTGGACGGTGCGTGTTGGATGCCGATGGCTTCCGCTGCCGCACCGATCGATTACCCAGGTCAATCGGCTGGGTTAAGAGAATGCTAACATTTCAATGAAGTCAACCAGCCTTGCTAACCTGCATCAGTATCTTGGACTTGGTTCCGTAGGGACTAAGTCGTTGCGACGTGCCGATATTTAAATCAGGTTAATCCGTTCGATCTAGACCGGTCGGGATAGCGAAGGTGTCTCAAAGCTGGGCAAATGTGTCGCGACGAACGCACAAAGGTGCGGTTTCGCTACTGTTCCGAAACGATTTTCGAATCGGCCAGGCGGTCAGGACGGCTCGCGCAAACGGTAGGTGACGTTCACTCGGGTCGAGAGCAGCAGATAGGGTAGCCAGATGGCGACGCTGATCAGCACCTTCTTGATGTTGGCGTCGAGCAGTCCGGACAGTGAGACGGCGATATTCGCCGGCAACCCCGCGTCCGACGCGGCTCGACCGATCAGCAGCTGCGAGAGGATGTCGAGCAGCCAAACCAGCAGCAGAAAGCGCGGAAAGAGCGCGACCTTGCGAAGCGCCATGACGAAGGCGACCACGTAGAGACTGGTCAGCACGACCGTGTCGAGCGTCATCGCGAGGTGCAATGTCGACAACCATGCCGGGACATGGTGCGGAATGGCCGGCATGGTGACCAGATATTCGGCCGTTCGCACCGGCACGTTCATCAGCATGCCGATGAGCAGCGAGACCATGATCCCGCTGGTGCCATAGAGTGGATGCCGCGCCGCCGCCTCTCGCGACAGCGCTGTCCAGCGTCCGATCCGGGCGAGCCGCCATTGCGGCTGAGGCAGGTCCTCGCCGTTGTCGAACCAACGGAGCGCCAGCCCGAATGTCGCGACCGGTGCCAGGGTCAGGAGAAGATAGGGTGCAAGGCGAACGTCGCTGCTCGGAAGCGGGCTGACCCAGACCCTGGCCGCGCTCGCCAGCACGGCGATCACCAGCCAGACGACCACCAACGTCGGAAGTCCGCCTTCCAGACGCAGCAGCAGGGTCTTGGAGCGGGCATGGAGACGGCGGCTGGCCGTGTCGAACAATGGGGCGACGAACGAGAGCAACGCGAGAGTCCTTTCGGCCGATCCCGCTCTTTCTCGACCCTTGCCCTTTCGACTTGGTTAATGCCTTATTCGGTCTCGATGTTCCCTCCGCTTGCACCCCGCCTTGCAGAGCAGGACGGCAAGGCCATCAGGCAACCCGGATCAGGACCAGCGTGAGGTTGTCGGGAGCGCCCCGCTGGAGCACCGACCAGACCAACCCGTCGGCGACCTCGTGGAGCGATTGGGCGCCGCCCAGCGCCGCGCGGAGTTCCGGATCGGGGACCATCCTGGTGACTCCGTCCGAAGCGAGCAGATAGACGTCGCCGGGGCGCACCTCCCCAGCTTCGATGTCGAGCCGGAGCGTGTCCGAGGCCCCCACCGCACGGGTGATGACATTGCCGTTGGGATGCTCGTCGGCGCGCTCGGCTTCGATCATCCCGGCTTCGATCAGTTCGTTCACCAGGCTGTGGTCACGGCTGAGCGGGACCAGCTGACTGTCGCGATAGCGATAGGCACGACTGTCGCCCGCCCAGAAGCAGAGCGCCTGCGCCTCGTCGATCAGCAGTCCGACCACCGTGCTTCCGATGGTCCGCTTCTCCCCTCCCTCCTCGGCCAAATCGCGCAGGCCGCGGTTCACATGGCCAAGGCAGGCGGAGATCTCGTCGGGAGTGACCCGGGCGAGCGCGCCAAGGGCTTCGACGATCCGGGCGCTCGCCACTTCGCCGGCCTCGTGCCCGCCCATGCCGTCGGCGACCACGAACAGCCCGGCCGCGGATCGCACCAGCAGATTGTCCTCGTTGATCTTGCGCTTGAGCCCGACGTGGGTCCTGCTGACGGTTTCGAACCTCATCGGCTGCAGCCTCGCGCCCGTTTCGCAACCCTAGCAATTAACGCCGGATCATGCGAAAAGTTAAGCACCACTTAACTCAGGGGCCCGGCTGTGAACAAGGCTTACAGCACCAAGGCGCTGCCACCCGGCACCGTTCTCCGGGAATGGCGCCTCGAGGAGGTGCTCGGCGTCGGCGGGTTCGGCATCGTCTACAAGGGCCGTGGAATCTACTTCAACGAGCTCGTCGCCATTAAGGAGTATTTCCCGAGCTCGATCAGCGAACGCGACGAAGAAGCCACCGTCGTCCCAGTCGACTCCGAGGTGAGCGAGGTGCACGCGCTCGGCCTCAAGAAGTTCGTCGAGGAAGCCAAGCTGCTGTGGAACCTCTCGACGCCCTCGCGCCACCCCAACATCGTCAGTGTCCGAAGCCTCTTCGAGATCCACGGCACCGCCTACATGGTGATGGACTTCGAAGACGGAGTCTCGCTCTCCCGGCTGATCAAGCAGGGCCAGAAATGGAACGAGCGGAGCCTCGTCGCGCTGATCAAGCCGATCGCCGACGGGCTCGAGCGGGCGCATCGCGTCGGGGTCCTCCACCGCGACATCAAGCCGCCCAACATCCTCATCAACGACAGCGGCCGGCCAGTGCTGATCGACTTCGGCTCGGCCCGCTTCGAAGCAGCCGAGGCGACCAGCACCAAGGTCACATTCCACACCCCGCCCTATGCGGCGATCGAGCAATATGTGAAGACCTTCGAGCAGGGGCCGTGGACCGACATCTACGCGCTCGGCGTGGTGCTCTACGAATGCGTCACCGGCGCCAAGCCGCCCGAGGTGCTCGAGCGGATGCATGGCGGCGCGGGCACGCCGCTCGCGGAGGGGAGCTGGCCCGGCTACAGCAAGCGCTTTCTCCGCGCGGTCGACGCGGCGATGGCGATCAAGCCGACCGATCGGCCGCGCTCCATCTCGGACTGGCTGCCGATGTTCGACGGCGGCGAAGACGAACCCGAACCGGCCGAGGCCGACTTCGACGTGACCCGCATCGTGCCGTTCGACACCTCGTCCGAGGCGATCGTTCCGCTCGCCCCAGCTCCCTCGGGCTTCGTTCCAGGCCAGTCGCTCAAGACCGGAGTGCCCGATCGGCCGAGCGAGGCCGAGTTCAAACGCAGCGGCCATACGAAGGCCACACGCAAGCCGCGCGCGAAGAAGGCCGCGAACCCCACTCCCGCCGAGAGCGTGGCCGTCTCCGCCGCTAAGCCCGATACGCCTCCACCTGCCCCACCGGTCAGCCAGTCGACAGGGAAGCCCGAACCCGCGG
This sequence comes from Sphingomonas swuensis, assembly GCF_039538045.1. Classification (NCBI taxonomy): domain Bacteria; kingdom Pseudomonadati; phylum Pseudomonadota; class Alphaproteobacteria; order Sphingomonadales; family Sphingomonadaceae; genus Sphingomonas; species Sphingomonas swuensis. The sequence goes on from NZ_BAABBQ010000001.1 coordinate 1,591,093, forward strand.
GCGCCGCGACGCGCCCGAATAGGAAGCCGCTCATCGCCGGCGCGGCCGCGGTGCTGGTACTCGCCACCGCCGGCGGCTGGATGCTGCTCCGGCCCTCCCCCACGCCCGTCGCCGCGGGCGAGCAGATCGTCGTTCCCGACACACCGGCCCCCGTGGTCGTACCGCGAACTGCGCTTGCGAGCGGCGCCGCTGCCTTCCTTGCCGAAGCCAAGGCCGCCTCGGCGCCCGACGATGCAGTCGAGCCGCTGGCCTCGCTGACGACCCTGCTGGGGGCACCGCCCGCCGGGCTCGACGACGCTCAGGCAGGCGAGCGCGTCAGGAGCGTCTACGGCCAGTTCGCCGCCACCCTCCTCCAGTCGGTCGATGCCCAATCGACGAAGATGGCGGAGCAGATCGCCTGGACGAGGGCCGACCCGAACAGCCTTCCACCCGAGCGACAACTCGTTCTTGTCGGCGCGCGACGGAGCCTCGCGGACCTTCGCTCGGCCGAGCTTCGCACCCGCACCGCGACCGACCCCCGCCAATCACTGGAAGCCGCGCGGCAGGCGCTCGGCCACTATCGCGCCTTCACCGAGGCCTCGACCGCAATCGCCAACCTCGATAGCGCCGATCAGCGTTCCGCCGCGCGGCTGGCGGCAGCGGAGGAACGAACCCTGCCCGCCCCGACCGCCGTGCGTCCGGCTGCGAGCGCGGTGAAGTCCGCGGCCTCGCCCATCCCGACCAGCAGCGCGGCCGCTCCGACTTTAGCCACAACCTCCGACAGCCTGTCGCCAGCGTCGACCAGCCAGTTCAACGCACTCGTCGGCGAAGCCCGCGACATGGCGCGGCAGGTCATACGAATGGGGGACCGCGCCAAGGCCGGCTCGTCGCCGCAGGAGCGGGCCGATGCCGAGCTGCTTCGCTCCAACGCCCAGCTTGCACGGACCTATGACGCGAGCCTCGTCCGCCTCAAGGACGTATTCCGCTCCGTCGGGTCGGATCGCCAGGCCGACCCGCTGATCAGGCAGGCGCGGCAGACGCGGGCCTATCTGGTGTTCCTGGTCAAGCGTTCGACCGACGCATCGCGGCGGTGAGCAAGCTCGTGCATTGCGGGAGTGAACGGTGCTGATCGCCCTGCTGGTCGCCGCCGCGTTGACCGCCGCCTGCTGCTACGTCCATCTCGTGGTGCTTCGCCTGCTCAAGCGGGTTGTCGACGCGCCCCGCCCGATGGGTCACCCGTTGCTATTCATCATCCTTGTGCTGTTCGCGACCCATGTCTTCGAGGTCGTGCTGTTCGCCTTCGCACTGTCGGCGCCCGACTGGGCCGACTACGGGCGTCTTGAAGGCGCGATCGTGGGCGGCCCCGGCTGGTTCGAGGACCATTTCTACTTCTCGATCGCCTCCTACACGACGCTCGGCATCGGCGACATCGTTCCCGCCGGCCCGATCCGGATCGTCGCCGGAATGGAAGCGCTGACCGGGCTGGTCATGGTCGCCTGGAGCGCCTCCTTCACCTACCTCGCGATGGAGCGTCTCTGGACCCGCACCAACAGCGACGCCCACAAGCTCTAGGCCGGGATCTCGAGCGAACGTTCGCTGTAGGTCGCGGTCCATTCGTTGAGGTCGGCAAGCATGATGCTCGCGCTATTCTCCAGCTCGTGCGCGAGCTGCTCGAGATCGGCGACCTGACCGAGCCGCTCGGCGTTGGCGGCCAGCGCCTCGGCGCTGTGGGCCGAGCGGCTCGCAGCCAGCAGATGCTCGCCATGGCCGCGCATCCCGAACACCGCCGCGCCGATCGCTGGAAGTCCGGCGGTAAGGAAGATGAAGGGCCCGGTCAGCCGTGTCGTCCATTCGTGCACCAGGAAGTAGCCGCCGATGTAAAGGAAGCAGGCGGCGATAACCGCGCCGATGAGGAAGTTTCCGATCTCGTGAAGGCGATGGTCGAGCTTGTGCATCCGCTCGCTGTTGACCCGGTGATAGGCGGCCTGCGGGAGCAGCTGCTCGCGAACGACGTCCCCGGCGAGAAGTCGTATGCCCTCCTCGGTCAGCTCGCCTACCGGCCAGTCCATCTGCCGCCACACCGCGGCGGCGTACCAGCGGGTCCAGTCCGATCCGCCGCGCTCCTGGCGGCGGTTGCGGGCGACGCCCTCGGTGCGGAACGGCGGGCCGACCATCCCAGTGCGCTTGAGGTAGAGAAAGGGCCGCAACGTCTCGGCGAGGTAGCGATATTGCAGCCACTTGCGGTGCCAGTCGCCGCGCGTCCCGGCATTGGTGTTGAGGAACAGCAGCCCGATCACCCCGAGTTCCGCGACTACCAGCAGGATCTTGATCGAGGGCACGATGAGCCCGAACAGGGCGAGGTTCACTGCCAGCGCGGAGAGCACGTAGTTGGTGATGTGCCCGCTCCGGAACAGCTGGGCGTAGCGGATCGCGAGGAAGTTCGCCCAGGCGTAGGATTGCGACAGCGCCTCGCGCATCCCAGCCGCGCCCGGCTCGCGCACTTCCCGCCAATCGCTGGCGATCTCCTCCTCAATCGACGGCTGACGCCAGGGAACGCGAGGCAGGCCCTTGACCCGCAAGAGCCACAGCAGGAGCGGATACTCCATCCGCAGGTTGGTCGTGCGTGCTTCCTCGCTTAGATAAAGCTCGGCCTGGGCGCGGGCAGCGGGCTCGGGCAGCAGCACTTCGGTCAGCAGCGTGACGATCGCTTCCGCGCTGCAGATCGGCGTTCGCTGGTAATCGATGATGTCGCGTCCGAAGATCAGCAGCGGCTCGCCGGCGACGCCCTGCGCGCGGTCGATCGGGACGTGGATGACCGGCACTCCGTTGGTCAAGGCGAGGTCGACGACGTGCGCCGTCCCGCCCGGCCCATTGCCGTTGCCGCCATCCCACACCGCGATCAGGATGTCGGAAGCGGCGACCACCGCCTTGCCGACCTGAACATAGGCCGCCTCGGCGTCAGCACGGTCGGAGGGGAGCGCGAACACCTCGTGGGCGAGCTCGAGCTGCTGGACGAATTCGCGCCGCTCGCGCCCGCGCTTGAAGTCGGCGCTATATTCGTCTGCGGCAAAGGGAAGCAGCGCGCGGATCCGGAAGCCCGCCTCCTGAGCCACCGTCGCCGCCATCTGGTCGGCGCCGGTGGCAAGCGGCGTATGCAGCCGAAGCTGGGGCGTGCTTGCCGCGAACAGCTCCGGATGGTCATCGTGGAGCTGCTCGGTCACGTCTCGCAACTGGTCGAAGATGCGGCGGATGATCGGCGAGGTCTGCGCGACGAGGTCAGGGGACAGGACCGAGGCGCGGTGTCCCGTGATCCCGATGTTGAGGGTCAGTCGTGGCCGTGGTGGATGTGCCTCGCTCAACCTCTCCTCGCCTCCCCCTGCCTTGCCACTCGTTCTCAGCCCTCGTTCCCGCTCCGCTTCGCGTGGACGAGTTCGACATTTCCGATCTTCAGCACCGACCCGACCGCAAGGAAGCTCGCGCCCTTGATCCGCTTGCCGTCGACGAAAGTCCCGTTGGTCGATCGCAAATCGGTCACCCGCAGCCGATCGTCGGCGAGTTCGACCAGGCAGTGCGCACGCGACACGACAGGTTCGGCAAGGATGATGTCCGATGGCGCGGTCCGCCCGATCCTAAGCCCCGCGCCGGTGACCACGAAGCGTTTCTCGATCCGTCCCCCCACCCTCAATTCGAGCGCATGGAAGTCGGCCGCCATCCCCCCGAGCGGGTCGCGCTCGACCCGCGCCCGGGCGGAATGGTCTCGCTCCTGCTCGAGCACGGCGCATGATCCCTGGGATGCTCGATCATCGGCGGCTTCGAGACGGGCGGCGGAGGCCGCGGGATCGAAGCGACGCCGGACGGGCGCTCCCGACTCTGACCCGGCGAAGGCGATGCCGTGCCCGCGCGCCGCGGCCTGCTTCAGGTCATCGACAAACCGGCACCATGCCGGATCGTCGGTTTCTCCCGACCAGCCCGACAGGTCGGTGGTGTGGGTCAGCTGGAAGATGATCGGGAGCTCGCATTCCTCGATCATGATCGGCGCCATCTTGCCGAGGCGGTCGGCGAGCGTTGCCTCGGCCCGCACCCAGCGCGAGCGTACGCTGCTTGGCGACCACAGGACGACCACCGTTCGAGCAGCGCGCAGGTTGCGCTCGATCACCTCGTCGAAGGTTTCGCCCGAATGGAGCGCGGCATCCCACCATACGCTCAGGCCCTCGGCCTCGAAGCACTGCGCGAAGTGCTTGGCCACAGCGCGATCGGTCCGCGCATAGGAAATGAAGATGTCGGTCCCTGGCAAGGTCGCGTCCCTTGTCCGGGCAAGCCGCCCGTCTCCCCACTCCTTCCGACGCGCCGAACACAACCGAGTCGCGCCACAACCTTGTCAATTAATTCTGGTTAAGAGTCGAGCAGCCGCAATCCCATGCGGATCGGGGGAGGCTTAGAAAGCCAAGCTTTCGCCTCGCCGCTACTCGCCGCGAGCGCTTGGGATCCTGGTCGATGTTCTAGGATGGCTGGGGCGGCAGGATTCGAACCTGCGAATGCCGGTACCAAAAACCGGTGCCTTACCGCTTGGCGACGCCCCATGAGCGAGGCGGGCTTATAGCGGCCGCGTCGCGTTCGTATAGGGTCATGCCGCGCGGATCGTCGGGCGGCGCTTGGGGATGGTGCCGAACGGCGGTTCGACAGCGGTGTGGGCGTCAAACGGGATCTCGGGCCGACCGAACAGGAAGCCCTGCAGCTGGCCGCAACCGAGTGCGACCATCAGCGCAGCCTGTTCCCCGGTCTCGATGCCCTCGGCAGTGACATCAAGGTCGAGCCCGCGGGCGAGCGTCAGGATCGATTCGACGATCGCCCTCTCGGCTGGACGTCCAGGGGCCGCGGCGGCGACGGTGAAGCTGCGGTCGATCTTGAGCGTGTTGAACTCACCGTTGGTGAGGCAGGCGTAGCTCGAATAGCCCATTCCGAAATCGTCGAGCACCAGCCGCACCCCTACCGCGCGAAGCTGGTCGAGCGTGGTCCGGGTGGTCGCGTCCCCGGCGAGGAAGATGCTTTCGGTCACTTCTAGTTCGAGCCGCCGCGCCTCGAGCCCGCTTGCGGCGAGGGCATGGATGACATGGCCAACCAGCGCTGGCCCAGCGGCGAGCTGCGCGCTCGAGACGTTAACCGCGACACGAGCGCCATCGACCCACCCTGCGGCTTCCCGACAAGCTTCGCGAAGCACCCAGTTGCCCACCTGGCCGATCAGCCCGGCGTCCTCGATCACCGGAACGAACAGGTCGGGTGCGACCTCGCCGCGCACCGGGTGGGTCCAGCGCAACAGCGCCTCGCGGGCAATCACCTCGTGGCTGCGGGCGTGGACGATCGGCTGGTAGGCCAGGCTCAGTTCGCCGAGCTTGAGCGCCGAGCGAAGATCGCTTTCGAGCGCACGGTTGGCGGCCGCCTCCTCGGCCATTGCGCCCTCGAAGAAGAGGAAGCTGCCACGGCCGGCCTTTTTGGCGCTGTAGAGGGCAAGGTCGGCGCTTCGGGTAAGGCCTTCCTGCGTGATGCCGTCGAGAGGGGCGATGGCGATCCCGATGGTCGCCCCGATATTGAGTTCCGCGCCCGATATCCGATACGGCGCGGAGAGGACCACGATCACCGCTTCGGCGAGGTTGGACAGGGTCTCCCGGTCGGTTGCGCCGGTCAGCACCAGTGCGAACTCGTCACCGCCGAGCCGGCCGACCTGGTGCGCCGGAGCGATCCGTTCGAGGCGCCGGGCCACCTCGCACAGCAGTTCGTCGCCGACCTCGTGGCCGAGCGTATCGTTGACCAGCTTGAAGCGGTCAAGATCGACCAGCATCAGCGCGCAGCCCCCGCCCATCGGCCGGCCGCGGATCAGCGCCTCCTCCAGCAGTTCACGCACGAGCAAGCGATTGGCGAGACCTGTCATCGGGTCGTGGCGGGCCGCAGTGATGCTGTCGTGACCGGTCAGCCTCGAGAGGGTGATGTCGGACCCCACCCCGCGCCAGCAGGTCAGCCGCCCCGCTGCGTCGAACTGTGGCTTGCCCGACAGCAGCCACCAGGCCCGTCCGCCCTTCGCCGGGATGGCGAGGTCGCGGAACGAGCGGCTCGAGCGAAGGGAATCGAGGATGTTCCTCATCCCGGCCGAAACCGCGGACACGCTGTGATCCGGGTCGAGCAAGTCGATGATCGGGCGCCCGATCAAGTCCTGCGGCCGTTCGCCGATCGCCGCGGCGAGCCCGTCCGACAGATGGGCGACGGTAAGATTGGGGGCCAGCTCCCACAACCACTCGCTGCCCGAGGCGTCAAATTCGCGAAGCAGGTTTATGAGCTCGCCCTTCTCCTCGAGCTCGAGCGTCGCGGCGAGATGCCCTGCGAAATGGCGGACGTTCCACAAGATGGCGTAGGTCAGCAGCCCGGTGTAGATCGGCGTCAGGAAGAGCGCCGAGGACTGCTCCAGCTTCAGCATCGCGATCAGGCTGGATATCGCGACCATGGCGACGAACAGCAGCGCGGCGGGCGGCACGGTCGACATGGTGACACTCGCCCCGCTCGCCATTCCGAACAGGATCAGGATCAGGGCGACCTGGGCGGCCGGCGAGACATGGTCGAACCAGAGGAACGCGGGCAGCATCCACAGTAGGGTAAGCCCCCCGATCGGCCACATGATGGTGCGGATCGTCGGCGGCTTGGCCCGGGCATATTCGGGGTTCCGCCGCAGCCGCGCGAACCGGATCAGCCGGGCGGCAGATACTCCGGTGATCAGCCCCGACCAGAGCAGGACCTGAAGATTCGGCAGGTGCGACCACAGAGAGATCGCAAGGACGATAGCGGCGGCGACGTTGACCAGGATGGTCATCGGTATCATCCGGACCAGCGCATCGATCTGGCCCTGGCGAACCCGCTCCTGCACCCGGTTCTGCGGTGGATTGAGGAAGCACAGAGTCGCAAGGTCGATCGGCGCTTCGCGAGCGCTGCCCTGCCCTGCTGGCGTTCGTCCCTGCCCCTCAGCCACGATCGGCGGTGTAGGGAAAAAGAAGCGAACGAACCTTAAACAATTGATCCGCTTTCGAATCTCATTTGTCCGCTTCGGATTAATCGAGTGCCCTTCGAGAGGTTTCGGGCAGCCAGACGGCGGTCACCACGAAAGCCATCGCGACGACTGCAATGGTGTACCACAGGCCGGCGAAGGCGTTGCCCGTGCTAACCACGATATACTGGCTGATGAATGGCAGGAATCCACCGAAGTAGCCGGTCCCGATGTGATAGGGCACGCTCATCGAAGTGTAGCGTATTCGCGCCGGGAAGAGCTCGACGAGGATCGCCGCAACCTGGCCGTAGGTCATCGCCGACAAGGCCACCATCGCCGCCACCGCGAGGATGATCTTCCAGCGCTGCTTGTCCGCGGGATCGACCCTGTCGGGATAGCCGGCCGCGGACAGCGCCGCGACATAGCCCTTCTCGTCAAAGCCTTCGATCCGGTCCTGCCCAACTCCGAGCGCCGCGCGGCCGCTCCCGGCTTCGCCATAGCTCCGCTCGTAGCTGATCCCACGCTTGGCCAGGAACGCCTGCGCCTTGCCGCAGTCCTGCGCCTGCTTGGGGGCGAACACGCTGTAGTCGCAGGAAGGATCGAGCGTCAGCGTGACCGGAGCGCTGGCGGTCGCCTTGGCAAGCGCCGGATTGGCGCCGTCGGCCATCAGGTGGAAGAGCGGGAAGAGCAGGAACAGGGTCAGCGCATAACCGGCGAGCAGCAGCTTCTTGCGCCCAACCCGGTCCGACAGCGCGCCGAAAGCGACGTAAAGCGGCGCCGCGAGCATCGCGCCTACAGCCATGTAGAGCAGCGCCTCTTCCTCGGGCAGCCGAGCGGTGCCCTGGAGGAAGTAGAGGGTGCCGAACTGGCTAGTGTAATAGATGACGGTGAGGCCCGCTGAGACACCGAAGAGGGCGACGAACACGCGCTTGAGGTTGCCGGGGTAGGTCAGGCTGTCCTTGAACGGGTTGCGGCTGGTCTGCCCCGCCTCCTTCATCGCCTTGAACACCGGGCTCTCGGAAAGCTTGAGGCGGATGTAGAGCGAGATGGCGAGCAGCCCGAGGCTGATCAGGAACGGCACCCGCCAGCCCCAGGCATCGAACTGCTCCTGCGTCAGCGCGTGGCGGCAGGCGAGCACCACCACCAGGCAGAGGAGGAAGCCGCCGACCACGCTGACCTGGATCCAGCTGGTATACTGCCCGCGCTTGCCCGGCGGAGCATGTTCGGCGACGTAGATCGCCGCGCCGCCATACTCACCGCCGAGCGCCAGTCCCTGGAGCAGCCGCAAGCCGACCAGCAGCGCCGGCGCGAGCAGCCCCGCCGAGGCATAGGTCGGAAGCATGCCGATCGCCGCGGTGGCGCCGCCCATCAGCGTGATGGTGATGAGGAACGTGTATTTGCGCCCGATGCGGTCACCGAACCAGCCGAACAGCAGCGCGCCCAAGGGCCGCACCCCGAAACCCGCCCCGAACGCCGCAAGGCTGGCGAGCGTTGCGGCGGTGGGATTGTCGGCGGGGAAGAACAGCTTGCCGAGCAGCGCGGCAAGAATTCCGTAGAGGAAGAAGTCGTACCACTCGAACACGGTCCCGAGCGCGCTCGCGGTGATGACCAGCCGGTCGCGCTTGGCGTCGACGACATAGCCGTCGTTGATGGCAGTCGTAGCCATGTTCGTGATGGTTCCTCCCCGACAGGAGGTTCTAGCGAGGGCGTCTGCAAGGGCAAGCGCACAAGCCGCCTCTCCCTTTCAGGGAGCAAGATCATGCCAAGCACGACGACGAGACGTGACGCCATCCCCTCCCGCTGCCTTTGGCAGATGCCCTCCCTGAGGGGAAAGCAGCGCGTCCTCTAGGCGAGGCGCCCGTTCACCAGGTCGTCGTAATCCTGCGCCAGCTGCTGCTGCAGAGCGCCGATCTCGAAGCGCCACGGGCCGGCCGACTGGACGAAGGTCACCTCGGCCGCCGAACCGGTCAGGAAGAAGCTCTCGAAGCTTTCCAACTCCTCCGGCCAGATCGCGCGCTCCTGCACCTCAATCCCGCGGCGGCGCGCGAGGTCGATCAGGGTGCGGCGGGTGATCCCGTCGAGGAAGCACTCAGGCTTCGGCGTGTGAATGACGCCGTCGCGAATGAAGAAGGCGTTGGCACCAGTCGCCTCGGCCACCTGCCCGCGAAAGTCGAACATGAGCGCGTCATCGAACCCGCCCGCGTCGGCCTTCGCCTTGGACATGGAGGCAATCATGTAGAGGCCCGAGGCCTTGCTGTGCACCGGCGCGGTATAAGGTGCGGGTCGGCGCCACTCGGCGATGTCGAGACGGATGCCCTTGGCGGCCTTCTCGGGCGGGTAATATTTGCCCCAGTTCCACGCCGCGATGGCGAGGTGCGGCTTGGTCCCGATCGGATTGACGCCCATGCTCTCCGACCCGCGCCAGGCCACCGGGCGCATGTAGGCGTCGGTCAAATTGTTGGCGCGCAGCACTTCCTCGCAGGCGGCGTCGATCTCTTCCGCGCTCCAGGGAATGGTGAAGCCGATCAGCTCGGCCGAGCGGCGCAGTCGCTCGCTATGATCGCGAAGCTTGAAGATCTTGCCGCCATAGGCGCGCTGCCCCTCGAACACGCTCGACGCATAATGAAGCGCGTGGGTGAGCACATGGACGTTCGCCTCGCGCCACGGCACCAGCTTGCCGTCCATCCAGATGAAACCGTCGCGATCGTCGAAGCTCACGGGCAATCCTCTTATCTAGTACGAAGTCGCTTAGGCGGCGCTGGCCCCCTTCGCAACTCGGCCTGCCGTGGCGTCTCAGCCCTTGATCTCGGCGGCGAGTTCGGCCGAGCGGCGGGTCGCCGCGGCCAGCGTCCGGTCGATCAGGTCGCCAAGCTCGGGATCGAGCACCTTGAGCCCTGCCTCGGTCGTGCCGTTGGGGCTGGTCACCCGCCGCGCCAGCTCCTCCATCGGCTCGCCCGTCGCGGCCGCCAGCCAGGCCGAGCCGAGCACCGCCTCACGCGCCGCGGTCAGAGCCAGGCCTTGGTCGAGTCCCCTGCCCTCGCCCGCCGCCGCGAAGGCCGCGATGAAGCGCGCGACATAGGCCGGGGTCGAGCCGGCGACGAAGCCGATCGCGCCGAACTCCTCCTCGCTGGCGCACCATGGCGCGAAGCCGAGCATCGAGAACCAGGGCTGGAGTTCGGACTGCAGCGCCTGATCCTCGTGCGCAATTGTGTAGAGCGGGAGCACCCCGCGCCGTACCGCCACCGGCAAGTTGGGCATGACCCGAACGATCGCCCTAGCCCGCGGAAACAGGCCGGAGAGCGTCGCCGTGTCCGCACCGGCCAGCATCGAGATTACCGTCGTGCGCGACGTCACCCAGCGCGCCACCTCGGGCGCCAGCGCAGCCAATTGCTGCGGCTTGAAGCCGAGCACGATCCGCTCGGGCATCATGTTCGCCTCACCGATGGTACGGACGGTCCGGATCCCGGCCACCGGAGTGCCACTCGGGCGGACCGCGGTGAAATTGGCCGGATCCTCGCCTGCCATCAGCCAGCCGGCGACCATTGCCGAACCCATGTTGCCGCAGCCGATGAAGAGGGTGTGGGTCATATCTTTCCTAGCTGCTCCCCTCTTGGGGGAGCTGTCACGAAGTGACTGAGGGGGTCTTGAATGAGCGCAAACCCCTGCGTCAGCGCTGCGCGCTGCCACCTTCCCTCGAGGGGAGGAGCGATGAAGTTCTCAGGCCTCGCCGGCGGTCTCGATCAGTGCCGCCGAGATCGCCTCGCTCGGACTCTTGCCGCCCCACAGCACGAATTGGAAGACCGGGTAGAAGCGCTCGCATTCCTCGAGCGCGGCCTCGGCGATCGCCTCCGCCTGCTCGAAGCTCAGCCCCTCGTCGCCGCCGTCGAGCAGCGCCGCATAGCGGAAGACGATGAGACCGCTATTCGACCAAAGCTCGAAATGACCGAGCCACAGCTGCTCGTTGACCAGCCCGAGCGTCTCGTAGATCGCGGCCTTCTTGTCGGCCGCGACCTTGACGTCGGGGAAGGCGAGGAACTGGAGCACTCCGTCGTCGGGGCGCCATACGCCGCGAAGCTCATATTGCGCCCAGCTGCCTGGCGCCGAGCCGACGATCTCGCCGTCGCCAGAGCGTTCGCACGGCCAGCCACGGGCTTCGAAATAGGCTTCGAGCACCTCGATCGGAGCGCCATCGTCACGCTCCTCCTCGCCATTGTCGTCTTCGCGGGCCAGATCGCTCACTCCTCGGGAGTCTCGATCCCCGTAACTCCGGCGGGCGGCGGCTTGACCTCGCCGCCGGCAGCCTTGCGCGACTTGCCGCCCTCGAGTGCCGCAAGCCGGACCTTCAGCTCCTCGACTTCCTCGCGCGCGGTAGCGGCCATCGCCTTGACCGCCTCGAACTCGTCACGGCTGACGAAGTCCATGCCGGCGACCCACTCCTTGGCCCGCTCGCGCATGCTGTCCTGCGCCTCGCGGGTCATCCCGGCGACGGTTCCCGCCGCCCCGTTCATGATCTTGACGAAGTCCTCGAAGAAGCGGTTCTGCGACTGCATAAACTATCCCCCAGTGATGCCCAGCGGCGCATGGTCGGCGCCCGGGTTGAGCTTGCCCGTCTCATGGTTGAGGACGGTGGCAAGGCACAGCCACGCCAGATAGGGCACTAGAAGCAGCGCCGCCACCCGATTCAGCGGCCAGAAGGCGATAATCGTGGCGGTCACTAGCACGTCCATCCCGAGGATGAGCAGGAACGCCCAGTCGATGTAGCCGGCACCGAAAAAGACCGGCGACCAGGCGAAGTTGAGCGCGAGCTGCACCGCGAACAGCGTCAGCGCCAACCGCCGCTGCGGCGAGCGCGGCAGCGCCAGGATCAGCGCCAAGGCGATGCCCATGAAGGTGTAGAGCGTGGTCCAGACCACGCCGAAAGCCCAGCCTGGCGGCTGGATGCTCGGCTTTTCGAGCGGCACGTACCAGCCGTTCGAGAAGCCGCTATTCGAGAGGTAGCCGATCGCCGACCCTGCGATGACGATCGCGGGAACGGTGACCAGCGCGATCTTCCACCAGTTGCGGCGGGGTCGCGGACGTCGGTCGAGATCGTCAGCCAGGGTCGCCATCGTTATCCTCTTTCCGTGCAGCCAGCAGGAACTCGACATTGCCCTCGGGTCCGGTGATCGGGCTACGCGTCGCGCCGACAATGCTCCACCCGCGCGAAGCGATCCATTGCTCGGCCTCGGCGACCACCCGGGCATGGACGGCTTCGTCGCGAACCACCCCGCCCTTGCCGACCTCGGACCGGCCTGCCTCGAATTGCGGCTTGACCAGCAGCACGGCATGACCACTAGGGCGGACAAACCCGACCGCCTTGTCGAGCACCTTGGCGAGCGCGATGAAGCTCGCGTCACACACCAGCAGATCGATGGGTTCGGGAATCTGTTCGGTCGTCAGGTGTCGCGCGTTGGTCTGCTCATGCACCACGACTCGCTCATCCTGCCTCAGCTTCCAGGCGAGCTGGTTGGTCCCGACGTCGACCGCAAAGACCTTTGTCGCTCCACGGCTCAGCAGCACGTCCGTGAAGCCGCCCGTCGAGGAGCCGACATCGAGACAGGTCATGCCGGTCGGATCGATGCCATACTCGTCGAGACCATGGACGAGCTTCAGCCCGCCGCGCGACACCCAGGGATGGTCCTTGCCGCGCACTTCAAGCGGGGCATCGGCGCCAATTGTCTCGCCGGCCTTGGCGACCTTGCGCTCGCCGGCGAACACCACTCCCGCCATGATCAGTGCCTGCGCCCGGCTGCGGCTCTCGACGAGTCCGCGATCGACGAGCGCCTGGTCGACCCGCTGCTTCAGGCGCGCACCCCATTCTCAAGCCCGACGCTGTTGCGGCGGAGCGCCTTCAACACCGTGTCGACGATATGCGGCGCATTGAGGCCCGCTTCGTCATATTGCTTCTGCGGGCTGTCCTGGTCCTGGAACTTGTCCGGCAGGCGCATGGTGCGCAGCTTGAGCCCGGCGTCGATCAGCCCCTCGTCGCTCGCCAGCGTTAGCACATGCGCGCCGAAGCCGCCGACCGCGGCCTCCTCGACCGTCACGGCCACCTCGTGGGTGGTGAGCAGCTTGCGGATCAGCTCCTCGTCGAGCGGCTTGGCGAAGCGGAGGTCGGCGACGGTGGTGCTGAGCCCCATGCCTTCAAGAATTTCGGCGGCCTTCTCAGCTTCCTCGAGCCGCGTCCCGAGCGAAAGGATGGCGACGGTCTTGCCCTCGCGGACGACGCGCCCCTTGCCGATCTCGAGCCGCTGCGGCTCGACCGGCATCGGCAACCCGCGCCCGTTCCCGCGCGGATAGCGGACCGCGATTGGCCCGCTGTCGTGTAGCGCCATGGTGTGGACCATGTGCGTGAGCTCGACCTCGTCGGCCGCGGCCATCACCACGAAGTTTGGCAGGGTGCACAGGTAGGCGAGGTCGAACGAGCCGGCATGGGTCGCTCCGTCGGCCCCGACCAGCCCGGCTCGGTCCATCGCGAAGCGCACCGGCAGGTTCTGGATGGCGACGTCGTGGACGACCTGGTCGTAGGCGCGCTGGAGGAAGGTCGAATAGATGGCGCAGAAGGGCCGGTAGCCCTCGGCGGCGAGGCCGGCGGCAAAGGTCACCGCATGCTGCTCGGCAATTCCGACATCGAACATGCGGGTCGGATGCGCCTTCTCGAACAGGTCGAGCCCGGTGCCGCCCGGCATCGCCGCCGTAATGGCGACGATCTTGTCGTCATGGTTGGCCTCGGCGATCAGCGCGTCGGCGAATACCTTCTGATAGGCCGGTGGCCCGCCGCCGGGACCCTTGTCCTGCTTGCCGGTGACGACGTCGAACTTGACCACGCCATGATATTTGTCGGCGCTGCTTTCGGCCGGGGCATAGCCCTTGCCCTTCTGCGTCACCGCGTGAATCAGCATCGGGCCGTGGTCGCTGTCGCGGACATTCTCGAGGATCTCGACCAGGCTGGTGATGTCATGCCCATCGACCGGCCCGACATAGTAGAAGCCCAGCTCCTCGAAGAGGGTCCCGCCGGTCACCATCCCGCGGGCATATTCCTCGAAGCGCTCGGCCGCGTTGGCGAGCGGCCGCGGCATCTTGGAGGCGAGCTTGGCCGCGAACTTGCGCGGGGTCAGATACTTGCCGCTCGACACCAGCCGGGCGAGCGCGTTGCGAAGCGAGCCGACCGGCGGCGCGATCGACATGTCGTTGTCGTTGAGGATGACTACCAACCGGCTTCCGGCGTCGGCGGCATTGTTCATCGCCTCGAACGCCATGCCCGCGGTCGCCGCTCCGTCACCGATCACCGCAATCGCACGGCGGTCGGCGCCGTCGAGCTTGGAGGCGATCGCGAAGCCCAGGGCGGCGGAGATGCTGGTCGAGCTGTGCGCCGCGCCGAACGGGTCATATTCGCTCTCGCTGCGCTTGGTGAAGCCGCTCAGCCCCCCGCCCATGCGCAGGCTGCGGATCCGGTCGCGACGCCCGGTCACCACCTTGTGCGGATAGCATTGGTGACCGACGTCCCACACCAGCTTGTCGCTCGGCGTGTCGAATACGTAATGGATGGCGACAGTGAGCTCGACCACGCCGAGCCCCGCCCCGAGATGGCCACCGGTCACCGATACCGCCGAGATGACCTCGTCGCGCAGCTCGTTGCAGAGCTGGGGTAGCTGGCCCTTGTCGAGCTTCCGGATGTCGGCCGGAACATGGATGGTATCGAGTAGCGGGGTGTCGGGACGCTGAGTCATAAGCCCACTGTCTCTAACCAGTTGCAGCGGCCAAGTCGAATAGGCCGTTAGGCGGTTGCCGCACCTTGGCCGCGGCGCTCGGCGACGAGCGCGTCGATAGCGTTCACCGCAGACTCGAAGCGGGCGTCGTAGTCGCCCTCGATCACCACCACAGGGGCCCTCGTGAGGCGAAGCACGTCGCGGGCGACTGCATCGAAGCGAGCCCGGGCTCTGGGCTCCCCGAACACCCGGGTGCCATCATCGACGAAGGGCACGTCGGCGGCGAGCATCAGGTAAAGGTCGGCCTTGCGATGGCACACCAGCTGATCAGGGACGAAGCCGATCATCATCTGCGACCAGGCGGCGGTCATGAGTGCGTCGGTGTCAGCGATCAGCAACCGGTTGCACCAGGGCCGCGCCGCCTCGATCTCGGCCTGCTGGGCGAGACCGATGAGGGTCAGATCCTCCTCGCGACAGTCGGTCCCGTGCGCCTCGCAGTGGGCGCGGCCATATTCGGGCACCAGCACGGTCGAATAATGGTCCGCAAGCCGGTCGGCGAGGGTCGACTTTCCGACGCTCTCGACCCCGTGGAGCACGACCGACAGCGAATAATGCGCCCGCACCGGCTCGGGCAGCCACTGCCAATGTCCCCACCAGTCGTCACGCACCGCACTTCCCGACAAGCCGCCGAGCCCGCGCTGGTCGGCCCCGAGCACGCGCCCGCCAAGCGGGACGAAGAAGGCGGCGAGATGCCGGGCAAGCTCCGCCCCATAAGCCTCGCCGGCGAACAGGAGGTCGACCGGTTCGGGATGGTGCGCTCGGACGATCTCGGTCCAGATCTGCCAGAAGCGCGGATGGTCGTCCGGCTGCTGCGGCGAAGCGGCGTCCTCGTGGAGCAGGATCCGGCAATCGGGAAACAGCTGGCGCATCCACTCGAGCCGGGTCGCGCCGGGGATCGGATCATCCGGGAGCGCGCAGACCAGCACGGTCAGCTCGTCGACCAGCGCAGCGGCCGAGCGGATCAGGGTCACATGACCGGCATGGGGCGGCAGGAACTTACCGAGGAGGAAACCACGCTTCACCTTAGATCCGCACCTTCTGCTGCCATTCGCGAAGCCCGAGCAGCGCGAGGATCAGGAAAATTCCGTAGAGCCCTGCCGTGACCGTCAGGCCGCGCGACAGGAACAGGGGGATGGCAGCGAGATCGACCGCGATCCACAGCCACCAGCATTCGACCCGCCGACGCGACTGGAGAAGCTGGGCGGCGATGCTGGCGATGGCGATCGCGCCGTCGACATGCGGCGCCGCGGCATCGGTGAGCCGCGCCATCGCGCTTCCCCAAACGAGCGCCAGCGCCAGCACCCCGGTCGCCCAGGCGAGCCGCTGGTTAAGGGCCATGCGTTCGACCACGATGTGGGCGTCCTCGGCGCGGTCGGCCCTCGCCCATGCCCACCAGCCGTAGAGCTGCACGGCGAAGAAGAATATCTGTAGCAGGGCGTCCGAGTAGAGCTTCGCCTCGAAGAAGACGAAGAAGTAAAGCGCGACCATCGCCAGCCCGAACGGGTAGTTCCACAGGCTGCGACGCACCACCAGCGCAACGTTGACGACGCCCAGCGCCGCCGCGAGGATCTCGATCGGGTTCAAATGTCGCGGTTGGCAGCCCGAGCGACGCTCAGGCGCAAT
Organism: Sphingomonas swuensis; assembly: GCF_039538045.1. Lineage (NCBI taxonomy): Bacteria > Pseudomonadati > Pseudomonadota > Alphaproteobacteria > Sphingomonadales > Sphingomonadaceae > Sphingomonas > Sphingomonas swuensis. The sequence continues at coordinate 1,607,530 of NZ_BAABBQ010000001.1, forward strand.
CCTCGCAGGTGCCGCGCACTTCGATCACGGGCCGCTTGGGGGCGAACCCACTCTTCTCGGCGGCCTGGCGGACGTCCTTGGCGATGCTGTCATTGTCGATGTGCTTCGCCTGGCCGCAGCTGTCGCAGATAAGGAAGATGCAGTCGTGCAGGCAGCCCGGATGGTTGTTCGCGACATAGGCATTGGCGCTTTCCACCCGCCGCGCGAGGTTCGAGCCGACGAAGAGGTCGAGGATCCGGTAGACGCTGTTGGCCGCGACCCGCCGACCCTGCACCTTGGAGACCGCCTCGGCGATGTCATAGGCGCTGGCCGGGCGATCGAAGCCGGCAAGCGCGTCGAACACCGCTTCGCGCATGCCGGTCCACTGTTCGCCCTGCTCGGTCAGCTGCTCGCGGGCTGCCTCCTTGAGTGCCGTTCCGCCGTGCGCATGATGGTCGTGTCTTGCCATAGTATATCAATATGCCTCCGCAGGCCCCGCCGCAAGTGAACCGCCCGGCCCATGCGGGCGTTCGCCCGGACAATGGACCATGCCACCCCCAGCGAACATGACCAGGTCCGACGCGACAGCCACGAGGGCGAAGGCGCGACGCGGGGAACGGGCCGGATGGAGGCCTTCGCCGACGGCGTCTTCGCAATCGCCTTCACCCTGCCGATCTTCAACGTCATCCTGCCGGCGCTCCAAGGTCCCGCCGCGGGCTATGGCGAACGGCTGCTCGAGGGCTGGCCGGAGAACCTCAACTACCTCCTCGCGAGCATGGTCATCGGCCTCTACTGGGTGCACCATCATTTCTCGGGCGCGATCTACCGAACGACCGGGCATTACTTCCTGCTCGCTACCGTGTTGTTCCTGACCATGATCGGCTACATCGCCTTTCCGGTCCGCGCCTTCACCGAGAGTTTGACCCACAAGGAGGCCATCCCCGACACTGCGGCCTTTCTCGCCTGCAGCCTCGCGCTGACCTCGCTGGCGTGGCTATTCAAGTGGACCGTCGGCAACGCCCACGGCCATGTCGATGCCCGGCTCGACCCCGCTTATCTTGCCCGGCTGACCCGCCGCTACCGCCTGATGACCGCATGGAACCTGCTGGCGGCGGTGGTGGTGTGGTTCTGGTGGCCCGTCGGAATCGCGATGAGCTGGATGGGCGTGCTCTACAAGCTCAAGGCCCCCGAGACGCCGCGCTACCTCAGCAAAGCGCCCACGATCGAAGGCGAGGACTAGCCTCGGCGTCCGAACGGATGGGCGGTGCCGCGGCGGTTGAGATCGTGCCCGAGCGCGAGGATCAGAACGCCGATCATCGTCGCCGCCGCCTCGGTCCCGTTGTGCGGTAGGGTCAGCGAACCCGCCATCACCCCCAGACCGAGCCCGCCGACCGAGCTCGGCATCATGAAGCCGTGCTCGAGCATTCCGCGGCCGAGCGCAAAAGCGCCGAGAATCATGGCGAGGCTCAGCCCGATCTCGTGGATCCAGTGCGAGCCGAGCAGCCCGCCGAAGGCGGACATGAAGGCGAGAAGGACCGTGGTTCCGACGCAATGGACCAGGCAAAGGCCGGACAGGCCGATGGCCAACCGGTCCCACAGATGGGTCGAGGCGTGAGTCTTGGTCATGCGAGCGTCGGCAATGTTATAGTGCAACATGCGGCCCGTTACAACATCTCTCCTGCCCTTTCGTCGGCTTGCCCGGGCAGCCGGCCCGGACCATATGGCGGCCATGTCCGCTGTCGCCACTGTCGCTCCGCCGACCGCCCGCCCGCTTGCCGTCGCCAACTGGCTGCTGGCACTATGCGGGCTGATCCTTTTGATGGTGATCGTCGGTGGGATTACTCGGCTGACCGAAAGCGGCCTGTCGATCACCGAGTGGAAGCCGATTACCGGCGCCATCCCACCGCTGACCGAGGCCCATTGGCTGCGCGAGTTCGAGCTCTACAAGCGCATCCCCGAATATCAGCAGATCAACCGCGGCATGAGCCTCGCCGAATTCAAGAACATCTTCTTCTGGGAGTGGGCTCACCGCCAGCTCGGACGGGTGATTGGCCTCGTCGCGCTGCTTCCGCTGGCATGGTTCTGGTTCCGCAAGGCCATCCCCGACGGCTACCGGCTTCGCACCGCAAGCATCTTCGTCCTTGTCTGCATCCAGGGCGCGATCGGCTGGTGGATGGTGGCGAGCGGCCTCACCCAGCGCACCGACGTCAGCCACCTGCGGCTCGCGGTGCATCTGCTGACCGCGCTCTTCATCTTCGCTTTCTGTCTGTGGACCGCGCTAGACCTGCGTTCTCCGGGCGCCGAGCGCCGGCGCATGCCGACCATCGCCATCTGGGCCTTTGCAGTTCTGTTCCTGCAACTCCTGTTCGGCGCCTATGTCGCCGGCCTGGACGCTGGCTATGCCTTCAACACCTGGCCGCTGATGGGCGACGAGCTCTACCCCTCCGCCGCGCCATGGCTCGAGCCGCTGCTGCGCAATTTCGTCGACAATCCGATCACCGTCCAGTTCATCCACCGCTGGCTCGCCTTCGGGGTGCTGGCAATGGCGATCCTGCTCGCCGTCCGGGTCAGGCGGGACGGCGGCCGGCGTGAAAGCCTCTTCCTGCACATCGTCGTCGGGCTGCAGATCCTGCTCGGCATCGCCACCCTGCTGAGCGGGGTCCACCTCCATGTCGCCGTTACCCACCAGGCCATGGCCGTTCTGGTGGTCGCCGCCTTCGTCGCCGCCGCGCACCGACTGGCGCTCGGCCAGGGCCGCACCGCCGATCCCTCGATCGACCTTCGCTCGGCGGTAGCGGCCGAATGAGCATCGTCAGCCTCTACTGCGTCTTCGCCGACGCTGACGAGGCCGAGCGCATCGGCCGGTTGGTGGTCGAGGAGCGGCTTGCCGCCTGCATCAACATCCTCTCGCCCTGCCGCAGCATCTACCGCTGGGAGGGACGGATCGAGGATGCGAGTGAGGTGCCCGCACTGCTCAAGACCGACGCGTCCCGCACCGACGCCCTGATCGCCAGGATCGTTCAGCTCCACAGCTACGAAATTCCGGCGATCGCCGTCTGGCCGGTCGAGCACGCGCCTTCCGCCTTCGCCGACTGGGTCGTTGCGAACAGCGCCAAGGAGACGATTGCATGAGCGACTGGCAGACCCCCAACCTCCCCTCGCGCGACTTCGACGTGACCGAGGCCTTCATGGCGCGGCTCGGCTTCACGCGCGGCTATCGCTCGGACGGGTGGATGATCCTCCGCCGCGGGACGCTCCAGATCGAGTATTTCCACCATCCCGACTTCGATCCCGAGAACAGCGGCTACGGCACCTGCCTTCGCCTCGACGACCTCGACGCCTTCTACCGCGTCTGCCTCGCGGCCGGGATCACGGAGAAGTCCGTCGGCGCCCCGCGGCTCCACCCGCCACGCCAGGAACCCGAAGTCAGGCGGGCGGCCCTGATCGACCCCGATTTCAGCCTTTTCCACCTCATCCAGAACTGAGCGGTATCATTTTACCCACGCTGAAAGCGGCGGTTTTGCTTGACTTTCTGGAGCTCGGAAACGAATAGCCCTTCCAGGCGCTGCCCTCCCGGGTGGCGTTTTCCTGTTCATACGAGGGTTGTTCAGCCATGAAGGCGCTGATGAAGACCACCAAGTCGGCCAAGCCGGCGGAGGTCGAGAAGAAGTGGCATCTGATTGATGCCGAAGGGCTGGTCGTTGGCCGTGTCGCCACGCTCATCGCCAACATCCTGCGCGGCAAGCACAAGCCGAGCTTCACCCCGCACGTCGATTGCGGCGATCACGTCGTCGTGATCAACGCCGACAAGGTGCGCTTCACCGGCCGCAAGGCGCAGCAGAAGATCTACTACAAGCACACCGGTTATGCCGGTGGCCTGAAGGAAACCACTGCCGCCAAGGTGCTCGAAGGTCGCTTCCCCGAGCGTGTGCTCGAGAAGGCCGTCGAGCGGATGATCCCGCGCGGACCGCTGGGTCGCGACCAGATGCGCGCCCTTCATCTCTACAACGGCACCGAGCATCCGCACGCCGGTCAGGACCCGCAGGTCCTCGACGTCGCGGGCATGAATCGCAAGAACAAGGTGGGCGCATAAGATGGCCGACAAGAAGTCCCTCGCCGATCTCGGCGCCCTGACCAGCCAGCCGGCGCCGGCTCCGGAAGCGGCTGCCGCTCCGGCCGAGACCGCCGCTGCCGACGACGCCGCTCCGGCGACCGAAGCCGCCTCGGAAGAGAACGCTCCGTTCGTTCCCGCCGTGTCGGACGCCCCGCTGCGTGAGCAGCAGCTCGACAAGTTCGGCCGCGCCTATGCGACCGGCCGCCGCAAGGACGCCGTCGCACGCGTCTGGCTGAAGCCGGGCTCGGGCAAGATCGTGGTCAACGGCCGCGATCAGGAAGTCTATTTCGCCCGTCCGACGCTGCGTCTCGTCATCAACCAGCCCTTCGGCATCACCGATCGCGTCGGCCAGTATGACATCATCGCCACCGTCAAGGGCGGTGGTCTTTCGGGCCAGGCCGGCGCGGTGCTTCACGGCATCGCCCAGGCGCTGTCGCGCTACGAGCCGGTGCTCCGCACCACCGTCAAGCGCGCCGGCTTCCTGACCCGCGATCCGCGCGTCGTCGAGCGCAAGAAGTACGGCAAGGCGAAGGCCCGCCGCAGCTTCCAGTTTTCGAAGCGCTAAAATCTTCCATCCTCAAGCCGACCAGGGCGTCCCGTCACCGCGGGGCGCCCTTTTCGTTTGCGCCTGACAGATCGTTCAGGAACCACCCGCGTCGCGCTTCGTCTGATCAGGCAATCCATCAGGAGCGACGATGCCGACCGCCTTCACCCGGGCCGTGAGCCCGACCTTTGCCGATTGCGAACTCACTCATCTCGGCCGACAGCCGATCGACCTTGATCGCGCCGCCGCCCAGCATGTCGCCTATGAGCGGGCGCTGGAGCGCGCCGGCTTCGATGTCGTCCGGCTTCCCGACCTTCCGACCCATGCCGACGGCGTGTTCGTCGAGGACACCGCCGTCCTGCTCGGCAATCATGCCGTCATCACCCGGCCGGGCGCGCCCTCGCGACGGCCCGAGGCCGACAGCACCGCGGCCGCGCTTGCCGACCGCTTCGAGGTCCACCGCCTGACCCGCGGGCGGCTCGACGGCGGTGATGTCCTCACCATCGGCCGCAAGATCTATGTCGGCCAGTCGCGCCGCACCAACTGCGCCGGGATCGTCAACCTCGCCGGCGTGGCCGGCCGCCTCGGCTACGAGGTGATCGAGGTACCGCACGACAAGTGCCTCCACCTCAAGACCGGCGCAACCTATGCCGGGGTCGATGATCAGGGCCGCGACGTCGTGCTGGTCAATCCCGACTGGATTGACCCCAACGTGTTCGAGGACGTCTTCCTGGTGCCGAGCGCGCCTGGCGAGGATTTCGGCGCCAACGCGCTCAAGGCCGGAGAGCGGCTGATCTACCCGTCGGCCTATCCCCGCACCGCCGAGCGCCTGCGCACCCTCGGGTTCACCGTCGACGAAGTGGACATCGGCGAGCTCGAGAAGGCCGAGGCCGGCCTCACCTGCATGAGCCTCATCGCGGATTAGGAGGCCGGCGCTCCACCGACCTTCGCCCAGCGCTCCTGGAGAGCGGCATATTCGTCGGTCCGCTGCTCGGGCAGGCCTTCGGTATTGAGCCAGGCGCGGTGCATGCTCTCCGCGCCGAAATGCGACTTGGGAACGAACCCCGATGGGTCGTCGAAGGCGGCGACGGTCAAGTCCATCTTGTCGCTGCCTTCGAGGAAGCGGAAGCCGAGGCTCGTCCCGCATGTCGCGCAGAAGGGCCGCTCGGCGATCGGCGAGCTCCGGTACCAGTCGGGCTCGCCGTCCCACCGCACCGCCGCCTGGTCGACCCCGACCATCGCCAGGCTGACGTTGCCGCTCGCCTGCTGACACATCCGGCAGTGGCAGAGATAGGCGTTGTTGCCCTCGGGCAGGTCGACCGTGAACCTCTTCGCCCCGCACATGCAGCCACCGGTCATCTCGGTCATCGTCATTCTCCTGCGAAAGCGGGAGCTCAGTGCCTTCTTACTGCCCGAAGAACAACCGGGCCCCGCTATCACAGGATGACGATCACTCCTTCTGCAGGTGCTTGCGGCCAAGCAGCTCGGCGATCTGCACCGCGTTCAGCGCCGCGCCCTTGCGGAGGTTGTCGCTGACCACCCACAGGTTGAGGCCGTTCTCGACCGTCGGATCCTCGCGCACGCGGCTGACGAAGGTCGCATAGTCGCCGACGCACTCGACCGGCGTGACGTATCCGCCGTCCTCGCGCTTGTCGACGAGCATCACGCCGGGCGACTCGCGCAGGATGTCCTGCGCTTCCTGGGCGGAAATCTCGCGCTCGAATTCGACATTGACGCTTTCGCTATGGCCGACGAACACCGGCACCCGGACGCAGGTCGCGGTGACCTTGATCTTGGGATCGAGGATCTTCTTGGTTTCGACCACCATCTTCCATTCTTCCTTGGTCGAGCCGTCGTCGAGGAAGCTGTCGATGTGCGGGATGACGTTGAAGGCGATCTGCTTGGTGAAGTGCTGTGGCTCGGCACTGTCGCCGACGAAGATGTTGCGCGACTGGTTGAACAGCTCGTCCATCCCGCCCTTCCCCGCGCCCGACACCGACTGGTAGGTCGATACGACCACCCGCTTGATCCCGGCGGCGTCGTGCAGCGGCTTCAGGGCCACCACCATCTGCGCGGTCGAGCAATTGGGATTGGCGATGATGTTCTTGGCCCGGTAGCCAGCAATCGCCTCGGCATTCACCTCGGGCACGATCAGCGGCACGTCCGGGTCCATCCGGTAGAGCGAGCTGTTGTCGATCACCGTGCAGCCCGCCGACGCCGCCCGCGGCACATGGAGCTTGCTGCCCTCCGAGCCGATGGCGAACAACGCCATATCCCAGCCGGAGAAGTCGAAATGTTCGAGGTTGGAGACCTTCAGAGTCTCGCCCGTGTCGCCGAAGTCGATGATGTCGCCCTGGCTGCGCGACGAGGCGACGGCCGCCACCTCGTCGAGCGGGAACTGCCGCTCGCTGAGGATCTGCAGCATCTCGCGACCGACATTGCCCGTCGCACCAACGACGACGACCCGATAACCCATGATGTTCTCCGGAAAGGTATGGCGGCGATATAGGTGCGCACGCGCCCGAGCGAAAGCAGGAGCGCGAGCCTCCGCCTACTTCGCGGGCGCCACTCCGTTGCGCTCGAGGAACTTCAGCATCGCATTCCACCGAAATACCGAGATATTCGGCCCCGCGACCGCGTGGGTCTTGCCGGGGAAGATCATCACCTCGAACGGCGTCTTCTCTTCCTGCATCTTGGCCATCAGCTCGGTCGAGTTCTGGAACAGGACGTTGTCGTCGGCCAACCCGTGCATCAGCAGCAAGGGATCGCTGATCTTGTTGCTGTCGGCTAGCGCGCTCGCCTTGTCATAGGCCGCCTTGTCGGTGCGCGGATCGCCCATGTAATGCTCGGTGTAATGGGTATCGTAGAGATCCCAGCGGGTGACCGGCGCGCCGGACATGCCGGCGGCATAGGCACCCGGCGCGGCTTGCAGCAGCTTGAGCACCATGTAGCCGCCATAGGACCAGCCGCTGACCGCCACCTTGGTCGGATCGACACCTGGCTGCTTCTTGAGCCAGGCGAGGCCAGCCAGCTGGTCGGCGACTTCGACCCCGCCGAGCGCGCGGTAAGCGGGCATTTGGAAGGCCGTGCCGCGACCTTCCTGCCCGCGATTGCCGACTTGGAACAAGGCATAGCCGTTCTGCACCAGATACTGGTCCATCGGGCCCATGAAGCCGTTGGTGACGTCTTGGGCCTGCGGCCCGCCGTATACGGTGACGATCACTGGCGCCGGCTTGGCCGAGGCATTCGCCGGCATCACCAGCCGATAGTCGAGCATGGTCTTGCCGTCGGCCGCGGGCAGGCGCCCGTAGACCGGCTTGATCGAGGGATCGAAATAGGGCGCGTAGGGGTGGTTGCCCGCGATCCTGTTCTCCTCGATCCAGGCGAGACGCTTGCCCTGCCCGTCCGCGAGCCAGACCTGGCTGGGCTGCCCTGGATAGCTCGTCGAGACGAGCGCGAGCTTGCCGCTGTCCGCCATCGTCACACCGTTCTGCGTGCCGTTGGGCGTCAGCTGCTGCGGCGTCGCCTTCCCCTTGCGATAATCGAGCGCATAGAGCTGGCGCTCGATGCTCTTCTCGCGGTTGGCGGTGAAGTAGAGCCGGCCCGCGGCTTCATCAACTCCGGCAACCTCGCTGACCACCCACTGGCCTTGGGTCAGCGGCGTGATCCGGCCCTTGTTCCAGCGGTAGAGCTGGCGATAGCCGCTCCGCTCGGAGGAGAAGATCAGGCTTCCGTCCTTCAGCGGCTTGAGGTCGTCCGACAGGTTGATCCACATGTCCGACGTGTCGGAAAAGAGCAGGGTCGAGGTCCCGGTCCGCGCATCGACCTTGAGGAAGTCGAGCCTTTTCTGGTCGCGGCTCTGGCGCTGGACGATGACGGCGCTCGAATCGGGCAGCCAGTTGACGCGCGCCAGATAGACGTCGGGATTGGTCCCGAGGTCGGCCTTGACCATCCCCGACCCGTCCGGGTTCATCAGGTAGAGGTCGACCACCGCATTGGCGGTGCCGGCGCGCGGGTAGCGCTGCTGGAACACCGTGGTCTTGTCGGCGCCGATTGACGAGCGGGTCGCCACCTCGACTCCGCGTTCGTCGACCTTGGCGACCGCGATGCGGGCGTCGTTGGGGGCCCACCAGTGGCCCTTGCTCCGGCCGAGCTCTTCCTGAGCGATGAACTCGGCGAGGCCCCAGCTGACGGTCTCTCCCGCCCCGCTGGTCACCTTGCGCTCGGTTCCCGTGGCGAGATCGACGACGTACAGCTCGTTGCCGCGGACGAAGGACACATATTGCCCGCCCTTGCTGACGGTCGCGTCGAGCTCGGTGTCCTTGGTGCTGGTCAGCCGGCGGACCTGCCCGTCGAGGCTGGCGAGGTAGATGTCGCCGTCCAAGGGCACGAGGATGCTCTTGCCGTCGGCCGCCCAGTCATAGGCGACGATGCCCTTGAGGTTGCCGATCCGCGCGCGCTCGCGCTGCATCTTCTCGGCCTCAGATAGCTCGGCGCCCGAGGACAGCTTCTTGCTGTCGACCAGCATCCTGGCCTGCCCGGTCGCCGGGTCGATCGCCCACAGATCGTAGCGCTCGACATCGTCGGGTCGAGCCCGGAGCAGCGTCGCCAGCCGGCCGTCGGGCGACAGCTTGACGAGCCGCGGGGTCGGACCGGTCAGCGCTGGGGCTGCGAAGATCCGCTCGAGGGTGAGCGGCTGACGGCTTGTCTGGGCGAAGCTGCTGGTAGCGGTGGTGGCGAGGGCCATGACGGCGGCGGCGGCGAGGAGCGATCGAAGCATGGCCCATGCGTAGAGCGACCACAGGCGATTGGCAAAGAGCAGTTGACCGCTAAGCTGCGGACCCAAGCCGCGGGGGAAAGGTCATGCGCCGGAACTGGTTGATCGTTGCGCTGATCGTCGCGGGGCTGCTCGCTGCCATGGCCGCAACCCGCTCGCTCACTCGCCCGCCAGTTCTTCGCGCCACCAATGCAGCCGGAGAGTTCGACGCGGTCCGGGCCAAGGACCGTCTCGCCCGTGTGCTCGGCAATGAGGCGCCCCATCCCGCCGACAGCCTCGCCGCGGAGGCTGTCCGCGCCCGTCTCATCGGCGAACTTCGGGCGATCGGCCTGACTCCGCGGGTCGAGGAGCGCTTCACCTGCAACGGGCTGTTCAAGCAGCGCGGGGTGACCTGCGCGCGAGTGCGCAACATCGTCGCGACGATCGGTCCCGAGAACGGCCGCCCACACCTCCTCGTCAACAGCCACTATGACAGCGTGCCGGTCGGCCCAGGAGCGTCGGATGCGGGGCTCGGGGTGGCTTCGATGCTCGAGGCCGCCGCGCTGATGAAGGACCGGCCGCTCGGCCGCCCGGTCACCTTCCTGTTCAACGAGGGCGAGGAACTCGGCCTGCTCGGCGCCCGCGCCTTCGTCGAGGCCGATCCGCTCTCGCGCCGCGTCGATGCGCTGATCAACCTCGAGGCACGCGGCACCACCGGGCCGGTCAACATGTTCGAGACCTCGCTGCCCAACACTGCGGCGGTTGCGCTCTACAAGCAAAGCGTCCGCAATCCCGTCGCCAATAGCCTCGCGGTCAGCGCCTATCGGCTCATCCCCAACTACACCGACGTCAACACTTTCGCCGAAGAGCGGCGCTGGCTGACCCTAAACTTCGCGCCGATCGGCAACGAGACCCGCTACCATTCGCCGGGCGACGACCTTCAGGCCATCGACCTCGCGACACTCCAGCACATGGGCGACCAGCTGCTCCAGACCGCGGGCGCGCTGTCCGCTGGAACGCCGGCGCAGGCCGACGGCGAGACGCTCTTCGCCAATGTCGGCACCAGCGTCCTCGTCACCCTGCCCTTCTGGCTTGGGCTTACCCTGGCGCTGGTTGCCGGCCTCCTGCTCCTTCGTCTCGTCTGGCGCGAGAAGGCATGGGGCGCTCTCATCCTGCTGATGCTCGTCCTCGCCCTCGGCACCGGGCTCGCATGGCTCGGCCTGTCGCTGGTCGGCTTCCTGCGCGAAGGGCAGTTCTGGCGCGCCCACCCCAAGATCAGCGAGCTTGCCGTCTACGCTGGGGTGGTCGCAGCCGGGCTTGCGCTGATCGGCGCATCGCGCTTCCGCCTGCCCCAGCTCCGTGCCGCCTGGTGGCTGCTGTTCGTCGTCCTCGGGCTTTCTCTCACCAGCGTCGCAAGCGGCGCGCTCATCTTCTTCATCGTCCCGCCGCTGCTCTATGCCCTGGCGGCGACACTGCGGCCGAAGGCCTCGCTCGGACTCGCCGCAAGCCTGCTTGCCGCGCTAATCACATATCTCACCGTGGGCGCGACCCTCGGCCTTCTTCAGGACCTGCTGAACGGCGGTCCGCTGTGGATCTTTGCCCTGTTCGGCGGTCTCGTCCTCCTCCCCTGGCTGATCGAGGCCCGTCCGTTGGTCGAAGCCCGCTCGCGCCGGCGGCTGCTCGGAGTGGGGCTTGCGATCGGGCTGCTCGCCTGGCTCCCCGCTGCGCTGGCGCCCGCCTACAGCGCCGACCGGCAGCAGCAATGGACGCTGCAATATGTCGCCGACTCCGGGGAGCGCCAGCCACTGTGGTCGGTGGTCAACGACCGCAAGGCGCTTCCGCCCGAATGGCGCCGCTTCGGAGACTGGCGCACGGGCACGCTGCTGCGCAGCACCCGCCAGCGCTGGCTCGCGCCCGCCCCGCCACTCGCCGGCCTCGTCACCGCACAGGCCTTGCCGGTCGAGGTCGCGACCCGTCCGGGCGGTCGCAGTATCCGCCTTCGCCTCAATCCCAACGGTGCCGACAGCGTCGCGCTGATTGCCCCCGCCTCCGCCTCGGTCATGGCACTCGGAGTTCCCGGCCAGCTCCACCAGCTTGATCCGGGTCATGGTGCGGGCGCCTACACTCTCGCCTGCGTCGGCCGCAGCTGCGCCGGCCAGGTGGTCGAGCTTCAGGTCGGCGCGAAGCCGCTCGAATTGATGGTGGTCGGCACCCGCTGGGCCCTCCCGCCCGTGGCCGCCCCCCTGAGCGCCGCTCGCCCGGCGAACGCCCGACCGCAGTATCTGCCTGATGCCACGCTTACGGTGCAGCGCCTTACGCTCTGACACGAAAAAGGGCCCGACCTTGCGGTCGAGCCCCTTGTTCGTTCGGCGATGCCGGTGGGCCTTAGCCCTCGGCGCTGTCCTGCTGCTGCGGCGCAGCGGCGGCCTTGGCCGGACGCGGGTCGCGGCGCTCGGCGATACGCGCCGACTTACCGGTGCGCCCACGCAGGTAATAGAGCTTGGCGCGGCGGACGACACCGCGGCGGACGACGGCAATCTCTTCGATCGACGGCGAGTAAAGCGGGAAGACGCGCTCGACACCTTCGCCGAAGCTGATCTTGCGAACGGTGAAGTTGGAGCCGATGCCCTTGTTCGAGCGGGCGATGCAGACGCCCTCGTAATTCTGGACGCGGGTGCGCTCGCCTTCGACGACGCGGACGCCGACACGGAGCGTATCGCCCGGGCGGAATTCGGGGATGGCGCGCTTCGCGGTCAGTTCGTCGATCTGCTCGCGCTCGAGGGTCTGAATCAGGTTCACTTGTTCTTGCCTTCGTCTCGTTGCCGCGCACCAGAGGGCGACGCCTGCGAGACGCCCCCATGGCGCTCGTACAGGTCCGGCCGCCGTAGCCGTGTATCCTCGATCGCCCGTGACTTGCGCCATGCAGCGATCTTCGCATGATCCCCCGATCGCAGCACTTCGGGGATCGTGCGCCCTTCCCACTCTTGCGGTCGGGTATAATGCGGATGTTCGAGCAGCCCCGTTTCGAAGCTCTCGTCCACACCGCTATCGGGGGCGCCCATTACGCCGGGAAGCAGCCGAACGCAAGCATCGAGCAGGACCATCGCGCCAAGCTCGCCGCCCGACAGCACATAGTCGCCGATGCTGACCGGCTCGACGGCACGCGCCTCGAATAGTCGCTCGTCGAAGCCTTCGAAGCGGCCGCAAAGGACGATCGCCCCCTCCCCCGCCACCAGTTCGCGCACCTTGCCTTGCGTCAGCGGCTTGCCGCGCGGGCTCATGGCAAGCATCGGCCGCCCGTCGGCCACGCTGTCGAGCGCCGCCGCCAGAACGTCGCAGCGAAGCACCATGCCGGCTCCGCCGCCCGCCGGCGTGTCGTCAACAGTCCGGTGCTTGTCGATCGCGAAGTCGCGGATGTTGGTCGCCTCGAGGCTCCACTTGCCCTCGGACAGTGCCCGCCCGGAAAGGCTGAGCCCGAGCGGCCCCGGGAACATGTCGGGATAGAGGGTCAGGACGGAGGCGCGGAAGGTCACCGCGATTCCCCTAGGCGCGCCCGAGGGAACCGCCAAGCCACACCGCTCATTGCGGCCCCATGGCCACCCAAGAACCCCACGACGTCCTGATCATCGGCGGCGGCCCCGCCGGGCTGACCGCCGCCATCTACCTTGCCCGCTTCCACCTCGACATCGTCGTCGTCGACGAGGGCAAGAGCCGGGCGAGCTGGATCCCGTGCAGCCACAACCATGCCGGCTACCCCGACGGGATCAACGGCAAGGAACTGCTCGAGCTGATGCGCACCCAGGCGCAGAAATATGGCACGAAGATCGAGACCGGCCGGGTCCACCGCCTCGACAAGGACGAGGACGGACTGTTCTCGGCCGACTGCGGCGCCGGCGCGATGCGCGCCCGAGCGGTTCTGCTCGCCACCGGTCTCACCAACCGCAAGCCGCCGATGGACCCCGAACTCCACGACGAGGCGATGAGCCGCGGCCTGATCCGCTATTGTCCGATCTGCGACGGCTATGAAGTGACCGACAAGCGCGTCGGCGTCATCGGCTCGGGCAAGGGCGGGGTCGGCGAAGCGATCTTCCTGCGCTCCTACACCGCCGACATTACGTTGATTGCTCCCGATGCCTCGCTCGACCTCCCCGAGGAGGACCGAAGCAAGCTCGAGGAGGCTGGGGTTACCCTTGTCGACGGTCCGGCCGAGGCGATCGGCTGCATTGAAAACGGGATCACGGTCGACACCGCACAGGGCCTGTTGAGCTTTGACAGCATCTATCCGGCACTCGGGAGCGATACCCACACGGCGCTGGCCGAGATGGTGGGAGCGAAGATTAACCCGGAGGACTGCTGCCTCGTCTGTGACGACAAGATGCGGACCAGCGTCGAGGGCCTCTACGCCGCCGGCGACGTCGTCCACGGGCTCGACCAGATCAGCCACGCGATGGGCGAAGGCGGCCAGGCCGCCACCACCATCCGCAACGACCTCGCCGCCAAACGCCCCCTCCGCCGCCAGCCGGTCGTCCCCGCCGAAAGTGAAACGAAGCGCGAGATGGAGGAAGAAGGCGAGGCTTAGCTTTTCCCTGCGAAAGCAGGAGCCAGCACTTCTACAGTGCCGACAAACTTAGAATGCCGCCCCGATCATCAGGACCGGGCTGTCCGCCGGTGACAGCTGGAGCTTGCCGCCCGCTTCCTGGATCAGCGCATGCGCGAGCCAGGCGCCGGCGGCACGCGGCTCGACCGTGCCGGTAGCGCCGCGCTCGAGCACCTGGCGAAGGTTGGGATCGAGCAGCAAACGCGGGCCTTCGGCGCGGATCACGATCTCGGTGCCGTTGCCGGTGCGCTCGGCGCCGACGTCGAGCTGCCCGCCTCGGACCAGCGCGTCGCCCGCGACCAGCGCAAGGTTGAGCAGCACCTTGATCGCTTCCTTGGGCAGCTTGTCGGCGCTGACCATCCAGCCGAGCGTGATCTTCTTCTCGCCCCCGAACAGCCCCTCGAGCGCGGTCTTTGCCTCGCGGGTGTCGATCTCCTCGCCGAAGCCGCCGCCGGCTCCGAACGCCAGGCGGAAGAACTTCAGCTTGGCGGCACTCGCCTGGGCGCTTTCGGCGAGCAGCTCGAGGCAGCGCTCGCGCATCTCGGGGTCCTGCTCGTCGGCCATCAGCTCGATGCCATTGTTGAGCGCGCCGACGGGCGACAGCAGGTCATGGCAGAGCCGCGAGCACAAGAGGCTGGCAAGTTCGATCGCGTTCATGGTCGGTGAAGTGGCGGATGCCGCCGCCCGGCGCAACCCGCCGCCTCTTGCCTAGTAGGATTTCGCGTGGGCAAGTGCCGGGGATGCGACCGACTTTCGCCTCTGCCGCATCCTTCCCCGCCGACGCGCGGTCACAGGAGCGTAGCTCCGCCGGGTCGACGTCGTGACCTCGTTCGAAGATCCTTCAGGTCACAAGATCGATCGCGCACCACACCTTCACCCGGTGAACGTCTGGACCTTGGCCCGCGGCGCGAGTCGCACGGGCGACCTTGAAACGATTTGGCCCCGGACCCATCTCTGTCGGGCATGAGCGGGGGCTCCGACATCATCGACGTGGCGCTCGACGCCGAACACGCGGGCTGGCGGCTCGACCGTGCTCTCGCCCACGCACTTCCGACCATGTCGCGCGAACGACTGAAAAGCCTCGTCCGAGCCGGCTCGCTCGAGCGCGAGGGACTGCTGGTCCGCGATCCCGCGATCAAGGTCTCCGGCGACGAGCAGTTTCGCCTGACCGTCCCGCTCGCGACCGAGCCGGACGCCGAAGCGCAGGACATCCCTCTAGCGATCATCTTCGAGGACGACCACCTGCTGGTCGTCGACAAGCCGGCGGGCCTCGTCGTCCACCCGGCCGCGGGCAATCTCGACGGGACCATGGTCAACGCCCTGCTCCACCATTGCGCGGGCCGGCTGAGCGGGATCGGCGGGGTCGCAAGGCCCGGGATCGTCCACCGGATCGACAAGGACACGTCCGGGCTGCTGGTCGTCGCCAAGACCGACGTCGCCCACGAGGGTCTCGCCCGCCAGTTCCAGGATCACAGCATCGAGCGCCGCTACCTCGCTGCAATCGGTGGCCGCCCGGCCAAGCTGGAAGGCAGCGTCGATGCGCCGCTCGCCCGCTCCTCGCACGACCGCAAGAAGATGGCGATTGTCGAGGAAGGACGCGGCAAGCGGGCGGTGACCCACTATAAGGTGCTTGGGATCAGCAATTCCGCAGCGCGGATCGAGTGCCGGCTGGAGACGGGGCGGACCCACCAGGTCCGGGTCCACATGGCGAGCATCGGCCATCCGCTGCTCGGCGACCCGGTCTATGGCCGGGCTCCGGCGCAGAAGCTGCGTGAATTGCTTCTCCGGTTGAACTTCCGGCGGCAGGCCCTCCATGCCGCCCGGCTGGGCTTCGTGCATCCGGTGACAAAGGACCGTCTATCGTTCGAAAGCGCCATTCCGCAGGATATGCAGGAACTGTTCAGTGCGCTTGGGGTATAGGGTTACATGTGTCAGGGCGGTGGGGAAAACCGCTTTGGCCGAATAGGACGCGATAACTGACTATGGCACAGGCAAAGGCACTTTCCATTCCTGCGGGCGCCGGCGAAGTCGGCCTCAACCGCTATCTGGCTGAGATCAAGAAGTTTCCGATCCTCGCGCCGGAAGAGGAATACATGCTGGCGAAGCGCTGGCGCGAGCATAACGACACCGATGCCGCGGCTCGGCTGGTCAACTCGCACCTGCGCCTCGTCGCCAAGATCGCTATGGGCTACCGCGGCTACGGCCTGCCCGTCTCGGAGCTCATCTCCGAAGGCAACATCGGCCTCATGCAGGGCGTCAAGAAATTCGAGCCCGACCGGGGCTTCCGCCTTGCCACCTATGCCATGTGGTGGATCCGGGCGAGCATCCAGGAATTCATCCTGCGCTCGTGGAGCTTGGTGAAGATCGGCACCACCGCCGCGCAGAAGAAGCTGTTCTTCAACCTGCGCCGGATGAAGAATCAGATCGACGCCTTCGAGGAGGGCGACCTCAAGCCGGCTGACGTGACCAAGATCGCGACCGATCTCGGGGTCACCGAGGACGAGGTCATCTCGATGAACCGCCGCATGTCGATGGGCGGCGACACCAGCCTCAACGCGCCGCTCAAGGGCGACGAGGGGGCCGAGAGCCAGTGGCAGGACTTCCTCGTCGACAACGGTCCGCTTCAGGACGAGCTGGTTGCCGACGAGGAAGAGAAGCAGGTCCGCCATGCCCTGCTCAACAGCGCCATGCAGTCGCTCAACGACCGGGAGAAGCACATCCTGACCGAGCGCCGGCTGTCCGACGAGCCCAAGACGCTCGAGGAGTTGTCGCAGGTCTATGGCGTCAGCCGCGAGCGAATTCGCCAGATCGAGGTTCGCGCCTTCGAGAAGCTGCAGGCGGCGCTGATGAAGTCGGCTACCGAGCAACGGCTGCTCCCCGCGGCCTGATCACTGTCGTCCTGCGAACGCAGGGGGAGGGTGTCTTGAAGACTATCTCCGCTTGAGCAAGGCGAGGCCGGCGGCCGTCACTAGAAGGGCGGCGCCTGCCTTTTCCCTGCCACGCGTCTTGAGAAAGCCGAGCCCGAGCGTCGCGAGACCGCTCGAAAGCATCGAGATTCTGCGCGCACCGGCCATCGAGCCTGCCCGGCTGGTGACCCGCGAGGTCAGGTAGATGTGCTCCCTCGCCTCCCCGACCGGAAGGACAGGTGCAGGAGCTGATTGCGGCTTGCCGCGTGGGAGCGGGTCGGGGTCGCCGTCCTTGCCTGCCGCGACATGGTCGGCGCTCCAGGCCCCGCGGGCCCCCAGCGGCTTCTCGCCTCCCTTGGCGGTCGTGTCCCGGGCGGTCTGGTGCTCAATCTCGCTGTTCAGCTCGGCTCCGAAGATGAGGACGTAGGCCGACAGGTAGAGCCAGGTCAGCAGCACCACGACCGAGGACAGCGCCCCGTAGGTCGCACCGTAATTGCCGAACTGGCTGACGTAGAAGCCGAAGGCCAGCGTCAGCAGCAGCCACACCGCGGCGAAGAAGATCGAGCCCGGCGTGAGCCATGTCCAGCGCGCCTTCTCACGGCTCGGCCCGTAGCGGTAGAGGGTGGCCGCGGCGGCGGCGGCGATGCCCCCCAGGACCACCGTCGTGATGATCTTGAACAGCAGTTGCACGGCCCCGCCGGCCGTCGGCAGCAATTTCTCGATGCCCGCAAGCACCGTCACCGCCAGCCCTACCATTCCGGCCATCACCACCGCGCCGAGCGTCATCGCCAGTGCCAGCAGCGTCGTCTTGACGATCCCGCGCTTCTCTTCTTCCTCGTAGACGATGTTGAGGGCGGTGACGATCGCACCGGCGGCATTGCGCGCGCCCCAGAAGGCGACGGCGATCGCCGCGATCAGTCCGAAGCCCTTCTTGCCGCCCGAAGTCTCGACAACACTCATCAGCTGGTCGCCGATCAGCTTGGCCGCTTCGCCCGGAACGAACTTGGTCAAGCTCGCTGCCTGTTCGGCGACGGTTTCGGGCGAGGCGAACAGTCCGTAGGTCAGCACCGTCGCGCCGAGCAGCGGCACCAGTGCCAGGAAGAAGTAGAAGGCGACGCCAGCGGCGACGATCCCGACATTGTCCTTGCCGACTTCGGCCCATGTCCGCTTGGCGATCTCGATCCAGCCCGGCCCCGGAATCTCGCTCGGCTTGTCGGCGGAGCGGCCGTGGTCGGCGGGCGTGACGGAGGCGCTACTGTTCATGCTGCGCCCAACCGCCCGGCACCCGCGCCGTTCCCCCTTGCCAAGCCCGTGCAAGAGGCAGACGCTGAAGCTCTCTCGGGCCCTGAGGCGCGGGCACTGCGACTCACCGCCCTTCATCAGGACGAAGGAGAGTCACATATGCATGAGGCTGTATCCGGCACCAGAGCCATCGCGCTGGTGGGACCTGCGGGCGCGGGCAAGACCTGCCTTGCCGAGGCCATGCTGTTCGCCAGCGGGACGATCGACCGGCAGGGGGACACTGGACAGGGTACCAGCGTCGGCGATTCCAGCCCCGAGGCACGCGCGCGCGGTGGCTCTACCGAACTCAACCTCATGAATTTCGAATGGCTCGGCGAGCGCTTCGTGCTGCTTGACCTGCCCGGCGGAAACGGCTTCGCGGCCGACGGCGCCCGGGCCCTCGCCGTCGCCGACCTAGCAATCGTCGTGGTCGATCCCGATCCCGGCCGAGCCCCCCTCGCCGCCCCGCACCTGCGGATGCTCGACGAACTCGGCATCCCCCACCTCATCTTCGTCAACCGCATCGACTCCGCCCGCGGCTCGATCGGCGAGCTGCTCTCGGCGCTCCAGCCGCTGAGCGTGTCGCCGCTGATCGCCCGGCAGATCCCGATCACGCAGGGCGACAGGATCACCGGCTTCGTCGACGTCGCGCTGGAGCAGGCGTTTCACTATCGCTCGGGCAAGCCGTCCGAGCGCGTGCCGATGCCCGCCGAGCTCGACGCCATCGAAGCGCAGGCCCGCACCCGCTTGCTCGAGCAGCTCGCCGACCATGACGACGCGCTACTTGAGGCCCTGTTGATGGACGAGACGCCCGACGCCGACACCGTCCTCGGCGACCTCGCGCGCGAGACCGGCGAGAATCTTGGCGTGCCCCTGCTGTTCGGCTCGGCCGCCAACGGTTGGGGAGTGCGCCGGCTGATGAAGGCGCTGCGCCACGAAGCACCCGGCCCCGAATCAACCGCCCGCCGGCTGGGCGTCGGCGAGCCCGCGCTGTTCACCGTCAAGGTCAGTCACGGCCATGCGCTCGGGCGGCTGGTGTTCGGCCGGGTGCTCGGCGGCGGGCTGAGCGAGGGGCAGGATCTGACCGGAAGCGAGGGCCGCGCCTTCAAGCCCGGCGCCATGTTCACGTTGCAGGGCGACAAGAACCAGCGGCTTTCCTCGGCGCCGGAAGGCGCGGTGGTAGCTCTCGCCAAGGCCGACGCGCTGAGGGCTGGCGAGTGGTTCGGCCGGGGCAAGCTCCCGCCGCTGCCCGACCTCGCCTTGCCCTCGCGCAATGTGCGGCTGGCTATCCAACCGACCGACCGCAGGGACGACGTCAAGCTCTCGGGTGCGCTCCATAAGCTGGCCGAGGAAGATCCGACCCTCCTCGTCGAACAGGACGAAGCGAGCCATGAGCTGCGGCTATCGGGGGTCAACGAGGAGCAGCTCACCGTTGCGCTCGCCAGGCTCAAGCGGCGCCACGGTGTGTCCGTGACCACCAGCCGCCCGCAGGTCGGCTATCGCGAATCAATCCGCCGCGGAGTGACGGTTCGAGGTCGTCACAAGAAGCAGTCAGGCGGCCACGGACAGTTCGGCGACGTGGTGATCGACGTCTCGCCGCAGCCGCGCGGCCAGGGCATCGCCTTCACCGAAAGCATCCACGGCGGCGCCATCCCGCGGCAATATATCCCCGCGGTTGAGCAGGGCGTCCGGGACGCCTGCCTCAAGGGGCCGCTCGGCTTCCCGGTGGTGGATGTCGCGGTGACGCTCAGCGACGGCAGCTACCATAGCGTCGATTCAAGCGAGCTCGCCTTCCGCACCGCGGGGCGGATCGGAATGCAGGAAGCACTGTCGCAGGCCGCGCCCCATCTGCTCGAGCCCGTCCACAAGGTGACGGTGGTCACGCCGTCCGGTGCGACCAGCAAGGTCAGCTCGGCGCTCGCCTCTCGCCGTGGCCAAGTGCTCGGCCTTGGGCCTCGGGACGGCTGGGCGGGCTGGGATCGGGTCGAGGCGCTGGTTCCGGAGGCCGAGCTTCACGGGCTGGAAGGCGAATTGCGCTCCTTGAGCCAGGGACTGGCGACCTACGAGGCCGAGTTCGACCATCTGGCCGAGCTCAATGGCTCGCTGGCGGAGAAGGTGGTGAGAGGCCGCGAGGTCGAGCACGCCTGACAGTCGGACTTGTAATGCTGGCCGAAGCGAAGCAATCCAGCATCCAACTGGATTGCTTCGGCGCTCACGCGCCTCGCAACGACGCGTGAGGAGATTGCTTCGTGGCCAAACGCCTGACCTGGTACATCCTGGCGGCCCTCGTCCTCGGCCTGTTTACCGGCTGGGCGATCAACGCCGGAGTCGGTGACGCCACCCCTGAGGGCAAGGCCCAGCTCGAGGAGATCGCCGGCTACTTCGGGATCGTCACCACCCTCTTCCTCCGACTGATCAAGATGATCATCGCCCCGCTGGTCTTCGCCACTTTGGTCGCAGGCGTCGCGCACATGGGCGACACCGCGGCGCTCGGCCGCGTCGGTGCCCGGACGATGGCTTGGTTCATCACCGCCAGCCTCATCTCGCTGACATTGGGCCTGATCCTGGTGAACACCCTCCAACCGGGCGTCGGGCTCAACCTGCCGCTTCCGCCGGTCAATGCTGCGAGCGGAGTCGACACGTCGAACTTCGACCTCGCCAAGTTCGTCACCCACGTCGTCCCGGCTTCGGGCATCCAGGCGATGGCCGAGAACGAGATCCTGCAGATCGTCATCTTCTCGCTCTTCATCGGCGTCGCCATCACTGCGGTCGGCGAGAAGGCCAAGCCGCTGGTCCGCGCCGTCGAGGGCCTCGTCGAGGTGATGCTGGTCGTGACCGGCTATGTGATGCGGCTGGCGCCGATCGCGGTCTTCGCCGCAGTCGCCGCATCGATCGCCGAGAACGGCCCGAGCGTCATCATCACCTTCGGCCAGTTCATCGGAAGCTTCTATCTCGGCCTGCTCATCCTCTGGCTGCTGCTGTTCGGCGTCGCCTTCCTCGCGGTTGGAAGCCGGGTGACGCATCTCGGCCGCTACATCCGCGATCCGCTGGTCCTCGCCTTCTCGACCGCCTCGTCCGAGGCGGCCTATCCGCGGACCCTCGAGGCGCTCGACAAGTTCGGCGTTCCGCCGCGGATCGCCAGCTTCGTCCTTCCGCTGGGCTATTCGTTCAATCTCGACGGCTCGATGATGTACATGACCTTCGCGACGATCTTCATCGCGCAGGCCTATGGCATCGACCTCAGCATCGGGCAGGAAATCCTGCTGCTGCTGACCCTGATGATCACCAGCAAGGGGATTGCCGGCGTTCCGCGCGCCAGCCTGGTGGTGATCGCGGGCAGCCTGGCGATGTTCAATATCCCCGAGGCCGGGCTGCTGCTCATCCTCGCGGTCGACCACTTCCTCGACATGGGCCGCTCGGCGACCAATGTCGTCGGCAATGCGGTCGCGAGCGTGCTGGTGGCCAAGTGGGAAGGCCCGCTCGACGTAGAGGAATCGCCGATCATCGAGCATGCCCCGGCACCCAGCCACGTGCCGCCGCCGCCGCCGACCGTCTGAGGTGCACCCCCGATCGCTGCCGGAGCGCTACCGGCTGATCCTCTGCGACCTGTGGGGCTGCGTCCATGACGGCTGGCGCATCTTCGACGGGGTGGAGGAGACTCTCGGCGCCTGGAAGGCGCAGGGCCGGACGGTGCTGTTCGTCACCAATGCCCCGCGCAGCGCCGATGCGATCCGCGACCAGCTCGACCGGCTTGGGCTTGATCGCTCGCTCGACGACGGGATCGTCACTGCCGGCGAAGCCGGGCTTGCGGCGGTGCGCGGACGCCCGGTCGGCTTCTGCGGCACGGACGACGATCGCCGCGACCTGACCGCCCGCGGGCTGATCGTCGCCGAGGGAGACTTCGACGAACTCGCCTGTGCCGGTCTCGAAAGCGGGGAAACGGTCGCCGACTACGCCGCGCGGCTGGCCGAGTGGCGCGCCGCCGACGTGCTGCTCCACTGCCTCAACCCCGACCGCATCGTCCATCACCAGGGCGAGGTGATGGTCTGCGCCGGGGCGCTTGCCGACGCCTATGAGGAACTGGGCGGCCGGACCGCCTGGTACGGCAAGCCCTATGCGGCAATCTACGACCATGCGCTGGCGCTCGCCGGAGTGACAGACCGAGCGTCCGTGCTTGCAGTCGGCGACGGTCTGCTGACCGACATGGCGGGGGCAGCGGCCTACGGGATCGACGGACTGTTCATCGCCGGTGGTATTCACTCGGGCGAGGAACCGGCCTTCCCAGGTGACTGGCGGCCGGTCGGAACCGTCGAAGGCCTTGGAACATCTGGCGGGGCCGGCGCGTAAGGCAGCCTTCCCGTCATGGTATCACTTCACTCCTCCCCGCTCGGCTCCGGGCCGCGCCCCGGCGCGCGTGAGACCATCGCGCTCCTCGCCGGGCTGATGGCGCTCAATGCCGTGGGCATCGACGCGATGATCCCGGCGCTCGCTGACATCGCCGGCCACCTCGGGGTGACGGAGGAGAACAAGCGCCAGCTGATCATCGTCGCCTACACGCTGGGCTTCGGGTTCGGACAGCTCTTCTGGGGCCCCCTGGCCGACCGCTTCGGGCGCAAGCCGGTGCTTGGCGCCGGAATTGCGATCTACACCGCTTTGTCCTTCTTCTGCTCCTTTGCCCCCACCTTCGATGCGCTGATCGTCGGGCGCGCATTGCAGGGCGCCGCCGCGGCCTCTTCGCGGGTGCTGGTCATGGCCATGGTCCGCGACCTGTTCGAGGGCGAGGCGATGGCGCGGGTAATGAGCCTCGTCGCGATGGTCTTCATGGTCATCCCGGTAGTCGCACCGAGCATCGGGCAACTGATCCTCACTGTTGGCCCTTGGCAGACGATCTTCTGGGCACTCGGCGGCTACGGACTGATGATCGGCTTGTGGAGCTTCTTCCGCCTGCCCGAGACGCTTGCGCCCGCGAATCGGCGCACTCTTGGCCTCAGCGACCTTGCCGAGGGCGCCCGGGCGGTCTTGAGCGATCGCCAGTCGATCGGCTACACGCTTGCCCAGACGGCCCTCTTCACCGGCCTCATCGCCTACATCTCGTCGATTCAGCAAATCGTGTTCGACGTTTTCCGCCGACCCGAACTGATCGGGCTGGTGTTCGGCGCAGTGGCCGCACCGATGGCGCTGGCGAGCTTCACCAACAGCAAGCTCGTCGGACGCTTCGGACTGCGCTTCGTCGCGCACAGCGGTGTTGCGGTGTTCGCGCTGCTGGCGCTCAGCCATGCCCTGGTGGCGACATTCGTTGGCGAGAACCTCATTGGCTTCATCGTCGGTCAGGCGCTCGTGCTGGCGAGCTTCTCCTTCTGCGCCGCCAACATGAACACGCTGGCGATGGAGCGGATGGCGTCGGTCGCCGGCATGGCCTCGTCGCTTCAGGGCGTAATCAGCAGCATTCTCGCCGCCATCGGCGGGTTCGCGATCGGGCAGGCGTTCAACGGCACGCAGCTGCCATTCCTTTGGGGACTCGCCATTTGCGGTGCCCTCGGCGTGGCGCTGGTCCTGCTGACCGAGCCTAGCCGACTGTTCGAGCCACTGCAGCGGTCGCGTGCGCGAGCAGCATCTCTCCGAGCGCATCCCGCAGAGTAAGGTCAAACGGCCGCCGCAGGCGGAACATCGGCACCAGTCCCAGCAACCGGGTGACTGTCCGCCAGTGTCCTGGGGCGCCGGCCTGGCCTACATAGCCGCCGCGGTAGGTATTGGCGAACAGCGCTTCGGCGGCCGCTGCCCCGGTCAGCGGCTCAATCGCCAGTTCGGCTGCGTCCTCGAGCACATAGATGGCTCCGAGCGCGAGACCCTCGGCGACGACCCCTGAGTCGACCGGTACGTCCCACTTGTCCCATTCCTCGCCGGCGTAGGCGCGTTCGAGGCCCTCGCGACTGCGTCCGGTGAGATCGATCGCCTCGCCCCACAGTCGCAGGCGGGGTACGCCGGGATGGGCGATGACCGATCCGTCGCCCGGCACGAGGACGCAGACGTCGTCGCCGATCAGCCGGTGCCCGCGGTCATGAAACCAGGCCGCGAGGGTCGATTTGCCCGCGCCAGACCAGCCCGAGACCGCGATTGCGCGTCCCGCCACCTCGACGCTGTTGGCATGGAGCGGGAAGATGCCGCGCTGATGGAGGATGAGGCCCATGGCGCTGCCCAGCAGGTAGAGCCTAATATTGCTTTCGGGGATCGCCGAGTCGGCCTCGATCAGGATCTCGCGGCCGTCACGTACCTGGAAGTTTCCGCCCTCCGTGACAAGATCGGGCTCGCCCTCGATCGAGCCGCGACGGACGGTGACATCCGTCGGGGCGTGGGCGTCAGCCGCAAGCAGCCCGGGAAGCGCCATGTCGCTTTCGATCGTCAGGCCGAACAGGCGCGCTCGGGTCAGGGCCACTGGCCGACCTCGCGAAAGCGCGGTGCGGTCTCGCCGCCATGGATGATCTGGTCGCCGAGGCTGATCCAGACATGCGCCTCGAGCTTGGCCCCAGGCGCGATCCCATAATGCAGACGCGCGTCCTGCCCGCGCCGGCGAAGCATCCGCTGCACCGCGAGGCCCTGCTCGAAGCACATCGAACGAAACGGCATGTGGCGAGCCGCGGCGGCCACCGCGCGGGTGATGTCGCGCACCTCATCCGCCCTGTGTGCGCCGAGCGGCACGGCGCCAAAGGCGACGGTCTGCGCGAATGGCCGCATGCGGATTGCGGCCGCCGCGAACGGCAGGAGCAGGGCTGCTTCGGCAAGCAGGCGGCGCTCAGCGGAAGAGCGACGGCGAAGCGCGGCGATCACTCCCATGCCGGAGCCCTCAGGTTGCAGGTCGCCGCATCCCCTCTATGGACAGGGGCATGGAGCCGAGCCTTACCCTTCTGATCGCCTGCTGCCGCTTCGGTTACGAGGGCGGCGAAAGCGACGGGCTGCGCCGTTTGCTGAAGGATGCGGACGGGGCACGGCTGAGCGAGCTTGCGCGCCGCCACCGGGTCGAAGGCGTGGTGTGGCGCGCGCTCAAGGCGTGCAGCGTCATGCTTCCGGGCACCGCGCCGCTGGCCGCTGACTCGCAGAAGATCGCTGCCGACGGGCTTCGCATGGCGGTGGAGAGCGGCCGCCTGACCGCCGCCTTCGCCCGCGCCTCGCTGCCGCATCTGTTCCTCAAGGGACAGGCGCTCGGTCGGCTGGCCTGGGGCGACCCGCTGATCAAGCGGCAGATCGATATCGACCTGCTGGTCATGCCGCAGGGCATCGCCAAGGCCGCGACGGTTCTGGCGGGGCTCGGCTACGTTCAGGAACTTCCCGACCCGTCGGTCGATCCCAGCGACTGGCATCGCAGCCACAAGGAGAGCGTCTGGCGGAACGACGACGGGATCATGCTCGACCTGCACAGCCGCGTCGCCGACCATCCGGGTCTTCTGCCGCAGGTCGCCGCGACGATGAGCCCGGTCATGGTCCCGATCGTCGGCGCGATCAGCCTTCCGACCCTGCCCGACCGGCTGCGCCTGCCTTACCTCGCGGTGCATGGCACCTCGAGCGCCTGGTTCCGGCTGAAGTGGCTGGCGGAGTTCGCCGCGCTGGTCCACCAGCTCTCCCCGGCCGCGCTCGACACGCTCGCCGACGAGGCGCCGCGGCTGGGAGCCGGACGCACCGTCACCGCCGCGCTCGCCCTCTCCCACCGCCTGTTCGGGACGCGGGTTCCGGAGAATCTCTGGGTCGACGGCGGCGCGGCAAAGATCGTCAAGCTCAGCCTCGCGCAGATCGAGAATCCGCGCGAACCGACCGAGCGGCGCTTCGGGACGCTTGGCATTCACCGAGCGCAGCTGCTGATGGCACCTGGATCCCACTTCTTCCTGAGCGAACTTTGGCGCCAGCTCGGCGCCGCGCTCATCCGCTGACTGCGACATCGTCTTCAAGCGACAGGTGCCGGGCCGAGCGCCCGCGCCGGGGCTCGCTCTTCGCCTGCGCATGGCTCCGCGGATCGCACATGAAGGCGAGACACAGCGCGAACAGCGCCTGAAGCGCGGCGTCGCGAAGCGGATAGTCGACAAGACTGTGGGCCAGCAGCGCGGCCGAGCCGATGGTCCCGGCAAGCGCCATGAGGTCCTTCTGCTCCGCCCGCCAGATCTTCCACGAACGGCGGAACCACCAGAGGAGGAAGGCGACCAGCAGCAGCGTTCCCGGCAGGCCCGTCTCGAGCACCCACTCAAGAGGATCGCTGTGCGCATGATTGACGAAGTAGCGATCGACCGCGGCAGGGTCCTCGTACATCCGGTAGTATGATTCAAAGCTGCCCAGCCCAGTACCGGCAGGGAAACTGTCGCCGATTGCGGCGGCGGTTTTCTGGTAAATGTCGGCCCGCGTGGTGACGCTGGTCGATTCCGATCCGGCCTTGCCGAAGATGCCGAGCCCGGCCGCGCCGGCGAGCAGCAAGAGTCCCGCAACCGCGCCGACCAGCCGGCGCTTGCGCCACACGCCCGGTACCGCGACCGCGAAGCAGGCAAGGCCGACCGGCACGGCCAGCAGCAGCGCCGCGGTCGAGCCATTGAGCGCAAGCCCGAGCAGGACGACGGCCAGGCCACCGACCGAGATCAGCAGGCGGCTCAGCGCCTCGGTGCCGATCCGGCCGCGCTTCTTCTGCTCGCCGCCGATGATCGCCGCGAGGAACGGCATGGTCACCAGCAACAGGCTGCCCTGGTGGTTGGCGTTGGCGAAGAGGCCGGTTGCCGCTCCAGTGTTGTAGATGGGGTAGAGATAGGGTCCGCCGCTGGTCAGTTGCAGCGCGCCAAGGACCACCGAGCCGAACGTGCCGACCATGAGAGCGAAGACGCACCAGCGTGAGCGGTAGGCGCCAAGCCACAGCATCGCCGCGAGGATCGCCAGCGGCACGGCCATGATCGGGAGGATCGAGGCCGTCGCCGCCGGCGCGAGGCTCAGCGGAAGCCACGGCAGCGGCTGGCCGCGCAGCGTGAAGGCCTCGGCCACAGGGGCGCGGCCTGGAAGCGCGCTCCACAGGCCGGGTGGGAGCGGCACCAATTGCAGCAGAACCAGCAGGAACCACAGTCCCGAGAGCAGCAGCAGGAAGCGACCGCCGGGCGTCGGCACGGTACGCCGGCTCGACAGCAGCGCCCAGGCGATCATCGCGATCGCGGCAAGCTGCAGCGCAAGGTTGCGCCATACGCCCTGCGGACTCCCGCCAAGCAGCAGGCAGGCGAGCACGAACAGCGGCACCAGAGACTGGCGAAGGCTTCGGCGGATCATCGCGCGGCTCCCGCCTGCTGGAGGGTCACCGACGAAATCGCGGCGTTGATCGTCTTCGGAAACTCACCAGGCCGTCCGAACAGCTGGAGACGCTGGGCGGGGCAGTTGGCCGGGATGGTCAGTGCTCCCCGTCCAGCGCCGCTGGCGACCGGAACGACACCCAGCGAGCGGCTGTCGGAGACACAGACCAGCCGCCACTCGAGGGTCCCCGCGGGGACCTCGCCAGTGACGCGCTGGTCGAGCACGTAGTTGCCGGGCGGGAGCAGGAGAAGGTGGACGGCAAGCGTCGCTTCCTCGCGCCCGTAATAGATGATCTGCATCGGGCCGCCGGCCTGGCTCTCGATCGCACCGCTCGGCGAGGGATTGAAGCGCCAGGTAAGCGGGCCGCCCTGGTCGGAGCCGCTCCAGCGGGTAAGCCCACCGGTCGGCGCGCCGCCAGCCTTGGCATAAAGGGCGCGAGCAGCGGGTATGTTGCCCGCTGCCAGAAGGCGTTCGAACGCCTGGGCAAGCCAAACCTCGGCAAGGTCGCCCCGGCGCGCGAGTGCCAGCAGCAGGGGATCCGCCTTTGCATCGGTGCTCAGCTCCTGGAGCACCGCGCGACGAAGCGGCGGATTGGAGGCAAGCACCGGCGCGACCTTGGGCAGGGCTCCGGGTTGACCGAGATAGCGCGCGACCGCCGGTGCGAAGCCGTTGGAGATGCCGCCGACGCGGCGATCGAGCGCCGTCAGCTGGATCATGGCATCGCCCAGCCGCTCCTGGCGGATGTAGAGGTCGGCAAGGAGGAAGCGGGCAGCCGGCGCGCGGGGATCCTGCCTTACAGCGGCCCTGAGCAGCGCTTCGGCGGGCTGGCTCTGCCCCGCAGCTAGCTGCGCAGTGGCCTTCACCAGAAGCGGCTCGACCGCGAGCGGCGCACCAAGCGAGCCGCGCTCGATGTCCGCGAGAAGCCCCGGATCAGGCGCCCTGCCTTCGCGGGCGGCAGCGCCGATTCCGGCCAGGGCCTGGTTGAACAGCAGCGGTGGATAGGATGGCCACACCGCGCGAGCGAGCGCCGGGCGGCGCTCTTCCTGCGTCGTGACAATGGCCGTCCGCACCGCCTGGCCGGCGAGCAGGAGCAGGAGCAACGCTCCCGCCCAATGCCACACCGACCGCCCGCTAGCCCCCGCCAGAGACATCAGGCCTCTTGATGGTGCGGGATCATCGCAATCTTCTCGCGACGGTCGCTCATCGCGCCGTAGCGATAGTTGTAATAACCGTAATTGCCTTCATTCTCGACCGCCTTGGTCAGGAGCCCACCGAGCAGGTGCGCGCCCGAGCCTTCGAGACGGTTGAGCGCCTCGGCGGCCTGTCGGGTCCGGGTGCGTCCGCTTTCCACCACGAACAGCACATTGTTGACGGTGTGCGCGATCAGCGGGGCGTCGGCGAGGCCGAGCACCGGCGGGGAGTCGATGATCACCATCTGATAGTGCTGCAGAGCTTCCTCGAGGATCATCGCGAAGCGGCTGGTCGAAAGGAGATCGGCCGGATTTGGCGGAAGCGGCCCGCAAGGCAGCAGCGAGAGGTTCTCAAACTGGGTCGGCGCGGTGTGCGCCATCACGTCCTCGTCGTTGGTGAGGAGCTTGGTCAGGCCGATATGCTCGTCGGCGGCACGGAAGCTCGGCTTGCGGAGATCGGCATCGATCAGCAGCACCGAATAGCCGCGACGGGCAAAGTTCTGCGACAGCGCGAGCGCGCTCGACGACTTTCCTTCTGCCGGTGCGGTCGACGTGACCATCAAGGTGCGCGGAGCACCATGCTCGGTCGAGAAGCGAAGCGCCGCTGCGGTGGCGCTGTACGCTTCGGACACCGCCGAGCTTGGATCCTTGAGATCCTCGACGAAGTCGCCCTTAGTGACCCGCTTCGGGATCTGGCCGACGCAGGCAAGCCCGAGCTTGTTGCGCAGGTCGTCGCGAGTGCGGATCGTGTCGCGGAGCAGCTCGAGACCGACTGCGCCGCCAAGACCAGCGAGCAGACCGACGGCGAGGCCGGCAAGGAGGTTGATCGGGAGGTTGGGCTTGAACGGAGCGCCAGGCACTTCGGCGCGGTCGACGATCGAGATCGGCGAAGTGCCGACGCCGCCAGCGACGCCAATTTCCTTGTAGCGCTGCAGAAGCGCGTCGTAGAGGCTGCGATTGGTGTCGACGTCGCGCTGGAGGATGGCGTAGCGGACGCTTCGGCCACGCAGGTCGAGGACCTGCCCCTTGAGGCTGTTGACCCGACTCTGGAGCGCGCGCTCGGCGGCGACGGCACCGCGATATTCCTGGGCGAGCGTGTTCGAGCGGCCAGCGCTGACCTGCGAGGCTTCACGGGCGATCTGCTGGTTGAGCTCGCCGATGCGCGAGCGCAGGCTGAGCATCTCGGGATGATCCGGCTTCAGCGTCGTTGCCTTGTCACTATATTCGGCCTCGAGCGCGGCGCGCGTGTTGCGCAACCCCTGCGTCGAGGTGTTGACGTCGGCGGTCGGGCCCGACGCCGCGGCTGCGCGGTAGGCACCCTCGGCCGAGACGCGGCGAGCGGTGGCCTCGGCGAGCGCGCTGTTGAGCGCGCCGAGTGTCTCGCCCTGGAGCGAGTTGCCGGCTTCGGGCGAGTTGCTTCCTCCGGCGGAGCCGCCGCTGAGCGTGATGATGCCCTCGGCCTGCGCGTATTGGGCAAGCTGGCGCTCGCTGCGTTCGAGGTCGGTGCGGGTCTTGTTGATCTGCCGCTCGAGGAACTGTCGCGCATAGGCCGAGCTCTCGAAGCGGCGCTGGAGCCCGGCGTTGATGAAGCTGTCGGCGACGCCGTTCGCGATCGTCGCCGCGAGCTGCGGATTGGCCGACGTATAGCTGTAGCGGATCAGCGTGCCTTCCTCGGGCGGCGTGACGGCAAGGCCGCCCGCAACGACCGAGGTGGCCGCCTTGAGACGATCCTCGATCGACCCGGCGCTTCCGGCAACCGCCGGGTTGCTGGCGAGATTGAGGTCCTGCGCGGTGCGCTCGGCAACCGCCCGGCTCTGCAGCAGCCCGACCTGGGTCGCGATGAAGTCCCACGACTGCAGGCTTTGGTCCTGCACGTCCTTGTCCTGCCCGATGACCTCGAACTTGGGAGGATTGACCTCGAGCGTGACCCACGAGCGATACAGCGGGGTGGTCAGCATCGTGATGATGATCCCGCCCGCCAGGCCGAGCACCGCGGCGGCAAGGATCAGCCAGCGCCATTCGCGCAGGATCTTGAGCACGGTCGCAAGATCGAGCTGCGGCATGTGGTGCGGAGTGCGGCCGCTGTTCGGCATCCTCGGCGCGGCGATGGCCGGCAGATCCGAGCGGTTTGCCGGCACGCGCCCGTCGGGGCTGAAGGCGAGATCGCGATTCACGAGGTCAATATTCCTTGGGGTAGTCGGCCCGGGGCCATGACCTAGAACGGTCGGAAAATCGAGAGGATCGGCAGATTGCTGAGGATCTTCTTCTGGGTCGCCTTCACGCTCGAACCGTCGACGACGATGATATCACCCGGGAAAACCGAAGGATCCTGAGCCTGGCCGCGGCGAATCGCCTGGAGGTCGAAGGCCGCCGCCTGGCGCTGTCCGCCAACGGTCCGGAACACCGCGACGCGGCGAAGATTGGCGTCCTCGCTCGGACCACCCGACAGCGCAACGGCCTGAAGCAGGGTCAAGGCGCTGTTGACCGGGAAGGAACCGCTCTGCTTGACCGAGCCGTCGACCGTGACGCTGCGGCGGGTCGAGGCCTTGACCCCGACAGCCACGTCCGGGTTGACGAAGTAGCGCGCTCCGAGCGCCTGAGTCAGGCGCTCGTCGAGCTGTGCGGTCGTCAGCTCGGCGGCATCGATCGCGCCGATCAGCGGCATGCTGATCTTGCCGGTGAGATCCACCTCATATTCGCCGGAAAGATCCTTCTGGCGGAAGACGTTGACGGTCAGCGTGTCGAGCGGCGCAATGCGATAGTTCTGCTCGAGCGTCAGCAGCTTGGGCTGATCGGGCGGCGGAAGCGCGACGTTATAGGGGATCGGCCCGCCCGGCTTGTCGGCACAGGCGGACACCAGCAGCACGGCCGCCGCGACGACCGGCACCTTCAGCACGACGCTTCGACGCATGTTCATACTTTCCCTTCGCACCCCTGCCATGACGATAGTGTAACGACTCTCATCGCAACAGGTTCAACCCTGCCGCGCGGCTTGTCCCAGGTACCAAGGCAGCGCTGCGGTCAGCCCCGCCTCAATGTCGTGAGTCGGGGCATAGCCGATGAGCGATGCAGCCTTGGCGATCTCGGCCTCGCTGTGCCGGACATCGCCGGCTCGGAACGGAGCATAGACCGGATCGGCGGCATAGTCGAAGCCATGCCCACCGAGACCATCGCGAAGCAGGCCGAACAGCCGGTTGAGGCTGGTGCGATGGCCGACCGCGACGTTGAACACCTCGCCCTGCGCCTCGTCCGGCGCAAGCGCCGCCAGCAGATTCGCCTGCACGGCATTGAGGACGAAGCAGAAGTCGCGGCTGGTTTCGCCATCGCCGTTGATGGTGATCGGCTCGCCCGCAATCATCGCGTCGAGCCACTTTGGAATGACCGCGGCATAGGGACCGTGCGGGTCCTGCCGAGGTCCGAAGACGTTGAAATAGCGCAGCCCGGTCGCCTTGAAGCCGTAGCTTCGCGCATAGACCGCTGCGTAAAGCTCGTTGACGAGCTTGGTCACCGCATAGGGCGACAGCGGGTTGCCGATCCGCTCCTCGCGCTTGGGAAGATTGGGTTCGTCGCCATAGGTGCTCGAGGAAGCGGCATAGACGAAGCGCCCGACCCCTGCCCTGCGCGCGGCGTCGAGCATGTTGAGGAAGCCGGTGACGTTGGTGTCGTGGCTGGTAAGCGGGTCGGCGATCGACCTCGGCACCGAACCCAACGCCGCCTGATGGAGCACGACGTCGGCGCCCGCGACCGCCGTCTCGCAGGTCCGAAGGTCGCGGATGTCCCCAGTGATGAAGTGGAAGCGGCCCGCGCGCTCAGGCCCGACCGCCTTCACCACTTCGTCGAGGTTGCGCTGGTGGCCGGTCGCGAAATTGTCGAGCCCGACCACATGCTGGTCGAGCGACAGCAGGGTCTCGACGAGGTTTGACCCAATGAAGCCCGCGGCGCCCGTCACCAGCCAGCGTCGAGGCCGCTGGACAAGCGCCTCACGGTGCGGCGCCAGCGCGGGGCCGTCGATCAGCGCTTCAAGCAAGACTATTCTCCCGTCGAACATAGCCGTCGACCGTATCGAGGAACCAGCGCTCGCCGCCGTCGATGGCAAGCGCAGTGAGGCGACCGGTGGCGTAGGCCCCGGTATCGATGCCGATCCGTGAACCGCTCTCTTCGACCCGCTCGCTGACGGTGTGCCCATGCACCACGGTCATTCCATGGTCGCGGCGATCGGACAGGAAGGGTTCGCGGATCCACCGCAAGTCGGTCAGGCTCTGCTGGTCGAGAGCGATGCCGGGCCGCACCCCGGCGTGCACGAACAGATAGTCGCCGAAGCGGAAGCTGTCGGCGAGTTCCTCAAGGAACCGACGATGCGCCTGCGG
Organism: Sphingomonas swuensis; assembly: GCF_039538045.1. NCBI lineage: Bacteria > Pseudomonadati > Pseudomonadota > Alphaproteobacteria > Sphingomonadales > Sphingomonadaceae > Sphingomonas > Sphingomonas swuensis. The sequence goes on from NZ_BAABBQ010000001.1 coordinate 1,640,567, forward strand.
AATCGCCGAGGCGATACGCTTGGCCGCTTCCCTGGGCGCAAGCGCGGCGATCTCGACGGCATCGACACCATAGCTCTGGAGGGTCTCGCTACCGCCGAACTTCAGCCAGCCCGAGACCTGCTTGAACTCGCCGTCCAGAATCCGAAGCAGCACTTCCTCATGGTTGCCGGCAATTCCGATGACCCGGAAGTCCGGCCAGTCGAGCGAGCGCAGCCGCTCGATCACCTCGGCCGACGCGGGACCCCGGTCGATGAGATCGCCGAGCAGGACCAGAAGTCCCTTGGCCGGCGCGCGCAGCCGGTGATCGGACGCGATATCCTCGAGCAACCGGTCGAGCAGCTCGAGGCAGCCATGCACGTCGCCGATGACATAGGCGCGCCAGCCATCGGGCCCACGGCGGGCACGCGGAGAGGTCGACTGGAACATGCGGCGGAACAGCATGGGCGGGGCCCCTAGCCTGCTTTTCCTGTCAAAGCGATGACTCGCGACAGGTAAGCCTCGATGACAAGTTTCTCATCATAGCGGCTGGTGGCCATGGAACGGGCAGAGTCGCCCCAGGACTGGCGACGCTCAGGGCCGACTTCGACCAAGCGCTCGATCGCCTTGGCGAGGCTTTGAGGAGACCGAGACTCGAACAACAGGCCGTTGACCCCATCCTCGACGAGCTGCCGGCAGCCGGGCACGTCGGATGCGAGCAGGGGGCGACCCATCGCTGCCCCTTCCAGCAGGGCTCGCGGCATGCCCTCTCTGTAGGAAGGGAGGACCAGAGCGTCGGCGGCGGCGATAAAGGGGCGAACATCCTCGGTCGCGCCGACGTGACGAAGCAGTCCCTCCTCTTCCCAGCCGCGCACCTCGGCAGCGCTGATGGCGGTGCGATTGGCGGCACCGAGGCCGCCGACCAGGGTCAGCTCCAGCGCCGGGTAACGCGGTCGCAGCAGCCGCATCGCCTCGGCCAGTTCGCGGACGCCCTTGTCGCCGAGGAGCCGCCCGACAAAGAGGAGCTTCGCGGCACCGGGCTCACGCGATGGCAACGGGCTCGGACGAAAGCGACGGCAGTCGACTCCTGAGCCGGGAAGCATTGCGACCTGTTCCGAACGGACCAGTCCAAGCTGCTGAAACAGCGCCGAATCATCCTCGTTCTGGAAAAAGACGGTCGGGCTTGGCCGGAGCGCCTCGCGGTAGAGGGCCGACTGGATCCGCTGGAGCATCCCGCCTCGGATGAAGCCGGTGCCGAGGCCGGAAATATTCGGAAGCAAAGGAATATTGAGTGCTCGGGCGGCGAGCCCGGCATAGATGTTGCCCTTGGGGGTGAAGCTCAGCACCGCCGCGGGCCGCGCCTCCCGGAAGATCCTCAGCAAGGCAAGGACGGTCCGCAACTCGGCCAGCGGAGCGGTGCCCTCGGGCTTGAGGGGGAAGTGCCAGGTATCCAGCCCCGCAACAGCATCCTGACCGTTGGGCACGGCCGCGACGACCCGGTGTCCGGCAGCGCGGAGCGCGGTGATCAGCGGCCCCCTGAAGTGCTCGAGATTCCAGCTGCTGTTTGCGACAAAAAGGATCGGAGAGGACACCGGCTTGCCCATAGACGGAGAGCAAGCAGCTTGAAAACGGCAGAATTCTGCCACTGTGGCACGAATGTCGCTGGAGCGAGATTATTTTTGCTGCGATGCAACCAGAGCAATTGAACTGCGTTGGGCGGTCATCGGAGTTCTATAACTCCCGGTTACGCATGGCGTATGTTTAGGGGACTATCTCGAATGATCGGACGAAGCTCCAAGCTGATTGCGGCTTTCTGCTGCACGACCATGGCGGTCTCCGCCCCGGCCTCGGCGGCAGCCCGCGCGGCTGCTGCTCCTCAATATAGCCCCTGGGCTTCGCTCTCCGCCTTTGCCTCGCAGAGCAGCAGCGCTGCGCTTTGCGGTGCTGCCGTGGCGAGTGTCGCGGCTGCGCAGGGTGCGGCTCCGGGATGTGTCCTTCCGCAGGTCGACGCTCCCGTCGCCCCGCCGGTCGAGCAGGCTCCGGTCGGCGGCGTCGTGGCTCCGGTGGCCTCGTCGGGCTTCAACATCATCCCGCTGCTGATCGGCCTTGGCGTCATCGCCGGTCTTGCTGCGCTGGTGTTGGCCAACAAGGACAACGACAGCAACAACGGCAACAACCCGCCGATCAGCCCCAACTGAGGCTAAACGCCTCAGCCCCTTGAGGCCCTGTTACGGCCGTCGCTGGGTTCAGCGGCGGCCGAACAGTCGTTCTATGTCCTCATGCGCGAGCTTGACCCAGGTCGGGCGCCCATGGTTGCAGTGGCCACTGTGGGGGGTTACTTCCATTTCGCGCAAAAGCGCATTCATCTCGGCCACTGACAGTATCCGTCCGGCTCGCACGCTGTGGTGGCAGGCGAAGGTCGCCGCCAGAAGTTCGAGCCGTGCCTTGAGCGCCTGCGCGCCGCCAAGTTCCGCCAGCTCTGCGGCGAGATCACGAACCAGCGCCGCGACGTCGAAGGTGCCGAGCGGCGCCGGCGTTGCTCGCACCAGCACGGCGGCCGGGCCGAAGCGCTCCAGCTCGAGGCCATAGGCGGCAAGCTCCGCCGAGGCATCCTCGAGCCGGTCGGCGTCGGGTTCGTCGAGTTCCACTACCAGCGGCAGCAGCAGCGCCTGGGCGATGACCTCCCCGTCTCCGGCGGCCCGTTTGAGGCGCTCGAGCACCAGCCGTTCGTGCGCCGCATGCTGATCGACGATGACCAGCCCATCCTGCGCCTCGGCAACGATATAGGTGGCCGCGACCTGTCCGCGCGCGACCCCGAGCGGATGGTCAAGAACCGGGGCGGAGGCTGGCTCCGCCCTGGCCGAGGGTGGCGCCGTGAACAAGGAGCGGGCTTCATTGACCCCCACCCCTTCCCTGTAGTCGGTGGCCGCAGGGTCGTAGACGGGGAAGCCAGCGCCGGCACCCGGGGGAGGAGAATAGGCTTCGAGCTCGCTTGTCCAGCGCACGGGCGCTGCGGCCTGCGCGCGTGCCGCGCTTCGATGCCCGGCCTGGTCGAGCGCCGAGCGCAACCCTCCGACCAGCAATCCCCTGATCCCCTGCGGATCGGCGAAGCGGACCTCGGTCTTGGCGGGGTGAACGTTGATGTCGAGTTCCGCGCCCGGCACCTCGAGGAACAAGGCGACGATCGGATGGCGGTCGCGCGCGATCAGGTCCTGGTAGGCAGCTCTCAGCGCCCCGACGAGAAGCCTGTCCTTCACCGGGCGGCGGTTGACGAAAAGGAACTGCTGATCGGCCGCGCCGCGGGTGAAGGTCGGCAGGCTGACCACGCCGCCTAGGCGAACGCCGTTGCGGTCAAGATCGATCGGCAGGCCGTGGTCGGCGAGCGAGGGATCGAGCAGTTCGGCCACCCGCTGGGGCAAGCCCGCCGGACGGACCGACAGGGTCCGCCGACCATCGTGCTCGAGGGTAAAGGCAACGTCGGGCCGTGCCATCGCAAGTCGGCGCACCGCGTCGAGGCAGGCGGCATATTCGGCGCGCGGCGAGCGCAGGAACTTGCGGCGGGCCGGGACCTTGCCGAACAACTGCTCGACCCGGACGCGGGTGCCGGGAGGAAGGGCGGCGGGCCCCTCCCCGATCCGGATGCCATGATCGATCTCGAGCCGCCATCCATCCTGTCCCCGGCACCGGCTGTCGAGCGTGAAACGCGCCACGCTCGCAATCGAGGGCAGCGCCTCGCCGCGAAAGCCGAAGCTCGCGACTGCTTCGATCCGCTCGTCGGGGAGCTTGGAGGTGGCGTGCCGCTCGATCGCCAGCGCCATGTCCGCGGGGCTCATGCCGCTGCCGTCGTCACTCACCTCGACGAGGTCGAGCCCGCCGCCCGAAAGGCGAATCTCGACCGTGGTTGCGCCAGCATCGAGGCTGTTCTCGACCAGTTCCTTAAGCGCGCTCGCCGGACGCTCGACCACCTCGCCCGCGGCGATGCGATCTACCAGATGCGAGGGCAGCCTTCTTATTGACATGACAGGGGTCCTAGCCCAATCGCTCTTAGCGGGCGAGGGACTGCTTCCGGACACTGGTAATCGGTCGTTACGCCACTGGTAATGAACCCTTTTTCAAGAGAAGTGGAAAGCCATGTTCTGGACGCGCTGGTTCAAGTGGATGAGCCATGACATGGCGATCGATCTCGGGACCGCGAACACGCTCGTCTACGTGCGTGGACGGGGGATTGTCCTGAACGAGCCGTCGGTGGTCGCGATCGAGACGATCAACGGGGTCAAGAAGGTCAAGGCCGTCGGCGAAGACGCCAAGCTGATGATGGGCAAGACCCCTGATCAGATCGAGGCCATTCGCCCGCTTCGCGATGGGGTCATCGCCGACATCGACGTCGCCGAGCAGATGATCAAGCACTTCATCCACAAGGTGCATGGTGGCGGCAAGCTGCGCTTCCCCGAGATCGTGATCTGCGTTCCATCGGGTTCGACCAGTGTCGAGCGCCGCGCGATCCGCGACGCCGCCAGCAACGCCGGCGCATCGGCCGTCTACCTGATCGAGGAGCCGATGGCGGCTGCGATCGGTGCCGACATGCCGGTGACCGAGCCGGTCGGCTCTATGGTCGTCGACATCGGCGGCGGCACCACCGAGGTCGCGGTGCTGTCGCTCCGAGGGCTTGCCTACACCACTTCGGTCCGCGTCGGCGGCGACAAGATGGACGAGGCGATCAGCTCCTACGTCCGCCGCAACCACAATCTGCTGATCGGCGAAGCCACCGCCGAGCGGATCAAGCAGGAAGTCGGGATCGCGAAGCCCCCGGTCGACGGGATCGGCAAGACCGTCCACATCAAGGGACGCGACCTCGTCAACGGCGTGCCCAAGGAAATCTCGATCAACCAGGGCCAGATCGCCGAAGCGCTGTCCGAGCCCGTGGGCACGATCGTCGAAGGCGTTCGCATCGCGCTCGAGAACACCGCGCCCGAGCTCGCCGCCGACATCTGCGACCAGGGCATTGTCCTGACCGGCGGCGGCGCGCTGCTCCAGGGCCTCGACGAGGTGCTTCGCGACGAAACCGGCCTTCCGGTCACCGTCGCCGAGGATCCGCTCACCTGCGTCGCGCTCGGCACCGGCCGTGCGCTCGAGGAAGAGCAGTTCCGCGGCGTCTTGCAGACCGCTTAACGGCGAAAGGAAGTCGACGTGGCGCCAGGGCCAGGTGCGCGCCCGGGCTGGTCGAGGCGGGCGCAATATGGCGTGTTCTTCAGCTTCCTGGCGGCGATCGCCGGATTGCTGATCGGCCTTGGGCTGCTCGCGCTGAGCCTGGTGTCGCCTTCGGCCTATGCGACGGTGCGCGGCACTGCCCTCGACGTAACGGCCCCGGTCAGCCGGAGCCTCGAGGCGGTCACCAGCACCGTCGGCGGGTTGTTCAGCGGCGCGGGCGATTACTGGGACGCGGCCAATCAGAATGGGCGGCTCAAGGCCGAGAACCAGGCGCTCCGCCGCCAGGCGATCCAGGCGCGCGCCATCTTCCAGGAGAATGCGCAACTCAAGGCGGCGATCGGGCTCCGCGAGAAGACGGTGCAGTCGGTCGCGACCGGTCGGATCGTTGGCTCGAGCCTCGAAAGCGAGCGACGCTTTGCGGTCATCTCGGCCGGGAGCGGTGATGGCGTGCAGGGCGGAATGCCGGTCCGCGCCGCCGACGGACTGATCGGGCGGATCATCGACGTCGGCGCGACCGCGGCCAGAGTCCTGCTGGTGTCCGATCGGGCCAATATCGTGCCATCGCGGCTGCTCCGGGGCGGCCAGCCGGTGATCGCTACCGGGCGCGGAGATGGCACCATCGACCTTCGTCCGCTCGAGGTCGGGCGCAATCCCTTCCGCCGAGGCGACATCGTGGTCACGTCAGGAACGGGCGGACTTTACCCGCCGGGCGTTCCGGTAGCCAAGGTCGTCCGTCTCGATGACGACGGCGCGATCGCCGTGCCGATGGCCGATCCGTCTGACGCAAGCTTCGCCATCGTCGAGCGGCCCTATGAGGAATCGGCGTTGCCCGAGGCGGCACCCGCCGACGACGCGGAGGCCGCCCGCTAGATGGTCCGCTCCGCCCTCGGCCGACCCAATGCCCTCGACCGCCGGCCCAAGCGCATTGCCATGGCCATTCCGGCGCTGTCGGTCGCGATCGCCTCCCTGTTGCCCTTGCTGCCGATCGTCGCGGACATCGGCTGGCTGCCGCCGACTGGCCTGTTGCTGCTGCTCGCCTGGCGACTGCTTCGCTCGGACGTGATCCCCGCCTGGTGGGCGGCCCCGCTCGGGCTCTGGAACGACCTGGTGCTCGGACTTCCGATCGGACTGTCGGTCGCGACCTGGACTGCGGCGATGATCCTCCTCGACCTGCTCGATCGCCGGACCATGTGGCGGGACTATTGGATCGAGTGGCTGCTGGCCGCAGCACTGATCGCGCTTTCAGAGATCGCCCGCGCGCAGGTCGATGCCGCCATGGGGTCCCCCTACCCGCTCGCCGCGCTGATCCCTCCGACCCTGATCGCGATCCTCACCTTCCCGCTCGCCGCCTGGTCGGCGAGTGCGATCGATCGCTGGAGGCTCGGCCGATGAGCCGGATCACCAGCGGCCAGACCGACCTGCTCTTCTCGCGGCGGATGCTGGTGGTCGGCGGCGCGCAGATTGCCGTGGCGAGCGCGCTGATCGGGCGGATGGGCTGGCTCGCGATCAAGGAGAACGACAAGTATAATCTCCTCTCCGAGGACAATCGGGTCCAGCTGATCATCGTCCCGCCCCGCCGTGGCTGGATTGTCGACCGCTCCAACAAGCCGATTGCCATCAATCGCTCCGATTTTCGGGTCGATCTCATTCCCGAGCGGATGAACGACGTCGAACGTGAGTTGTCCCTCTTGGCCCAGCTGCTCGCCCTTGGTCCCGATCAGGTCGACCGGATCCGCCGCGAGATCCGCGACAGCCGCGGCTTTCAGCCGGTCCAGGTCGCGGAGAACGTGCCCTACGAGCGCTACGCCGCGATCACCGTGCGCTTGCCCGAGCTTCCGGGGGTCGAGCCGGCGCGGGGCTTTACCCGCTTCTATCCATCGGGTGCCGCGGTGGGCCAGCTGGTCGGCTATGTCGGCGCCGCCAATGCCAAGGAATATGAGAGGGAGCGCAATCCGCTGCTGATCACTCCGGGGTTCAAGATCGGCAAGGAAGGCCTGGAAGCGATCCTCGAGCAACGGCTGCGCGGCATCCCTGGCGGCCAGCGAGTCGAAGTCTCGGCGCGCGGCAAGCTGATCCGCGAATTGACGCCAAAGCCCGATCACAGCGGCAACACGGTCAAGCTGTCGATCGACTCCGGGCTACAGGAATATGCCGCCCGCCGCCTCGGCGAGGAAAGCGGCAGCTGTACGATCATCGACTGCCAGACCGGCGACATCCTCTGCATGGCCTCGATGCCGAGCTACGATCCCAACAGCTTCTCCGACGGGATCGGCCGCACCGAGTGGAAGACGCTCTCCGAGGATCCGCGCAAGCCGCTGCTCAACAAGACGGTGAACGCGCTCTACCCGCCGGGTTCGACGCTTAAGCCGATGGTCGCGCTGGCGCTGCAGAAGCACGGCATCGACCCCAAGGAGACGGTGTTCTGTGGCGGCGGCTACCAGCTTGGCAACCGCTTCTTCCGCTGTCTTGGACGGCACGGCACGGTCAACATGCACCGTGCCATCGCCAAGAGCTGCAACACCTATTTCTACTCGATGAGCAATCGCATCGGCTACGACGCGATTGCACCGATGGCGCATTATCTCGGACTGGGAGAGAAGTTCGACCTGCCGCTGGTCAGCCAGAATTACGGCACGATCCCCGACAGCGAATGGAAGCGCAAACGCTACGAGCGTTCGAAGCGGCTGGTCGAGCGACCCGACTGGACCCGCTCGGACACGCTGAATGCCGCGATCGGACAGGGGTTCGTCATCGTCAATCCGCTCCAGCTGGCGGTAATGGCCAGCCGGATTGCCGGCGGCCGACTGGTGCAGCCGGCGCTGCTCGGCGCCCACAAGGAACTCGCGCCCGCGCTCGACGTGCCGCCAGAACATCTGGAGGCCGTGCGCGGCGGCATGTGGGAGGTGGTCAATGGAGACGGCACCGCCGGCGCCTCGCGCATTACCCTTCCCGGGATCGAGATGGCGGGCAAGACCGGCACCGCGCAGGTCCGGCGCCTGTCGGCGAGCGCGAGTCGCGGCCAGGGCGGCGACTGGCGCTACCGAGACCACGGGCTGTTCGTCTTCTTCGCGCCGTTCGACAAGCCGCGCTACGCGGGCTCGGTGGTGATCGAGCACGGCATGGGCGGTGCCCGCGCCGCCGCTCCGGTGGCCAAGGACGTGCTTATGCACCTGTTCGATCCCGCCGCCGCGGCCAAGCGGCTTGGCGAGCTCGAGGCCGAGTGGGGCGGGACGCTTGCCGAGCGGACCTTACGGCGAAATCAGGCGATCGAGCTGGCGGCGCAGCAGGCGGCTTCCGCCAAGTCGCCGCCGATCGCCGCCCCTGCCCCCGTTCCAAGCAGCGTCAACGCGCCGCCTCCCGCGCCGGACGACCGATGATCAGCAGCGCCCTCATTCCCCAGCCGCTCGCCCGCCTTCCCTGGCGGCTGATCTTCCTCATCAGCGGGATCGGCCTGTTCGGCCTCATCAACCTCTATTCGGCGGCGGGCGGCTCAATCCAGCCTTGGGCGATGCGTCAGGGAATGGCTTTCGCCATGTTCTTGACGATGGCGATCATCATCTCGGGCGTGCGCGAGGCGACGATCAAGCAGCTGACCATCCCGGTCTATCTCGCCATCGTCGTCATGCTGGTGCTGGTCGATCTGCTCGGCTTCGTCGGCAAGGGGGCGCAGCGCTGGCTCGATCTCGGCTTCATCCGGCTCCAGCCGTCCGAGTTCATGAAGCCGGCCATCGCACTGATGCTTGCGCGCTTCTACGACCTGCTTCCCGCCGGCGACATGCGCAGCTTCCGCGCGATCTGGCCTGCCGCCGCCCTGATCGGCGTTCCAGCGGGGCTGGTCATCCTCCAGCCCGACCTCGGAACCGGGCTGATGGTCTGCTTCGCCGGGGTCACGGTCATGTTCCTCGCCGGCGTGCCGCTGCGCTGGTTCCTCATTCCCGGAACCCTGCTCGCCGCCGCAGTGCCGGCCATCTACGCCTTCCTGATGCACGACTATCAGCGCCGCCGGGTCGACATCTTCCTCGACCCCGAGAGCGATCCGCTGGGTGCCGGCTATCATATTACCCAGAGCAAGATCGCGATCGGGTCGGGCGGGCTGTTCGGCAAGGGCTATCTCCAGGGCAGCCAGAGCCACCTCCAATATCTGCCCGAGGGCCACACCGACTTCGCCTTCGCGACCTTGGCGGAGGAATGGGGGATGTTCGGCGGGACGATCGTCATCCTCGCCTACCTCCTGGTCCTCCGCTGGTGCCTGAAGGTCGCCGCCAACGCCCCGACGCGCTTTGCGCGCCTCTCCTGCGCGGGGCTGACCGCGGTGCTGTTCAGCTATTTCGCGATCAACCTCCTGATGGTGATGGGGCTCGCTCCGGTCGTCGGAATTCCGCTGCCGCTGATCAGCTACGGCGGCTCGGCGGTGATGACGGTAATGATCTGCCTCGGACTGCTGATGAGCTTCGAGCGCCAGCAGCGGACCCGCTCGACGCTGAGCTGATTTACAGGGTTGCGCGGGGGCCGGAGCCCCGCTAGAGGCTCCCCCGCGCCCCGCTTTCAAGCGGCCGAGCGCACTGCCTTAAGGCATGGACGCATAGCTCAGTTGGTAGAGCAGCTGACTCTTAATCAGCGGGTCCTTGGTTCGAGCCCAAGTGCGTCCACCACCTTCTTCCTCTGAAATCAGGCTTTTGCCCGCGGGGCGAGTTTGTCGAGCCATTTGCCGAGCGGCCCTGCGCCCCAGGCGAGGGCCTGGTAGAGCTTGAGCGTCGGGCGGGCCCAGCCTGTGTAGAGGCCGGGCTTCGCGCTGGCGTTCGCAAGGCGGAAGACGATGTGGCTTCCGCGGGTGATGGCGTTGCGCAGCCGATAGATCGCCTTGCGCCTCCATGGCAGAGCGGCGCTCGGCGCCACCCGCTTCCTCGGGCGGATGCCGCGCTTGGCCCAGGTCAGGCGATAGGCAAGACCCTCGCGGCGGTGGCGGAACCCGGCCGCCTGCGTGTCGGCGACGAAGTCGGGCGCAACGATTGCCAGCGCGAGCCTTCCCTCATCCCTCGCCGCCTCGATCATCTCGTGAATCTCGGCCGAGCGAACGACCGCGACATTGGTACCGCGTCCGTCGCTGCTGTAGGGCTCCACCCAGGCGTCGCCAAAAGCGATGTCGGCGGTTTCGGCCGCAACGTCGTCGCACCAGTTGCAGGCCGGGTTTTGCCAGAAGCCCGCGCCCCAGTCTCCGTCCGCAAGGTGCATCCAATCCTCCGATCGATGCCTTCCATCATCGAGGGTAAGGTCAGCGCGGTACCAATTGGCGGGGCGGCCCGGGTCCTTGAGGCGATAGTCCACGGCCCTCACCCGCATCATGTCCGTGTCGAGCTGGAGCGCGAAGCTGTCGACCAGATGGGCACTCTTCTGGTGGCCGCAGAAAAGGCCGAGCGTATGGGTGATGCGCTCCTCAAGCAGGGGATCGGCGCGGCGGGCAAGGTTCACCGCCTTGATGAAGCAGGGAAGGCCGACGATCGCATAGAGACCGGGCGTGCTCCGGATCGTCCTGAGAATGTCCGCGAGATCAACCGGATAGTAGCGGGACTTGGCACCTCGGCCGAGTTCTTCGAGCGAGCTCGAGAGGGTATAGCCGAAAAAGCGGCCACCGACCGAGGGATCCTCGGGACGGACATGGGCGACGGCGTCGACCTTGCCGGTCCTGAGCAACTCTCCCGCAACCCAGCTCGTGAGGCCGCCCGAGCTTCCGTTCGACCGCCACTCCTCCTCCGCGACATGGCCGACGTAGCTGGCCCGGACGCGACCGAGGCGAGCGTGACGCGGCACGTCATCGAAGAGGGCGTCGGCGATGTGATCTTCGTCGCGCGCGAACGGGCTCATCGGACAGCGCGACGCGACGTCCTCGCTCGACCGGTCGGCAAAGTCGCCAGCGGGCTTGCGGAAGCCGTCGCGGTCCCAGCCCATTGCACTGTCCTCGGCGAGCAGGGTGCAGGCTCCGCAACCGATGCAGAGGTCGGACCCGGCGAGCGCGTTGGGGGAGAGTGCCCGCTCAGGCGAGGGCGGCATCGAGATAGGCCTGACTGGTGCCCCGCAACTCTTCAATGCGTCGCTCGACCTGCGGCGCCGGTGGTCGGTCCAGCAGTTCGGCGAAGTTCTCGAGGTCGGTCGGCCCGCGCAGCAGGTGCTTGTCGGCGCCGAGCTTGGCGGTCAGGTCGCGGACCTTGTTCAGCCGGTAAGGTGTCACGGTCGCTGCAAAGGGCTTGCCGAAGGCCAGAGCGAAGACGCAGCCGTGGAAGAAATTGGTGATCACCGCCTCGGCCCCTGCGACGAACCCAGGGAAGTCGAGTGGACCGACATCGATCCGCTCCTCGTCGGCGAAGTCGCAGGCATAGCCGACGCTGATCAGCCTCACCCCGCGCGAGACAGCCCACTCGCGTGCGACCGGTCCAAGCCAGTCTGGGAAGCCATGACCGTAGACGAGCGCATAGCCCTTCTCGACCGTTGAGGGCTCACGCGGAATGTGGTCTGCGAACTGAAGGCACGGATCGAGCACGAGAGGAGGTTCCTGCCCGAGGGCTTCGGCGACCAGCATGCGACTATTGTTGTCGCGGACGGATATGGCGGAAAAGCGGGCGAGCTTGTCGCGCCAGTAATCGTCCAGTCCGCGCTCTGCATCATAGTTGCCGAAGCTTGCCGCGTAGGACAGCAGACGGTCAGCCTTGAGACCCTCTCCATAGAAGAGCGGCTTGTGGCCGTACCAGGGATGGGCGAGGTTCCAGACCTCGTCCGAGCCGACCACCACGGCATCATAGCGTGGGAGGGCAGAGCCATCGTGAAGCGAGAAGCGTCGCGATTGTGGAAAATCTTCGAACGCCTGCTCAAACCGGCGGGTCTTTGCCTTGTAGGCAATGCGGTGCTTACCCGACGATGGCTCGGGCAGGGTTGGTTGAAGCGCGCATCTCATCTCTGCGCGCCGCACCTCGAGGCAATCGTGGTCGAGCAGTTCGACCTTCGCGCCCGTCTCCGAGAGGCCTTCCACCAGGCAGCGCGCCTGCCAGTAGGACCCGTAGTTGATGCAGCGATGGAAAGTGAGAATGCCGATGCCCGAGCCCATGCGCATCTGAAGTCGCCAGCGCGGCGTCAGGTTCCGATCCAGTTGCGCCAGCCGTCGGCGAGCGCTTCAGCGGCACCCGGCGACGCCGTGGCAACAAACAACGTGTCGTCGCCCGAGATCGTGCCGGCGATCTCGGGAAGGTTGGCGGCATCGAGCGCGACCCCGACGAGATGCGCCGAACCGGGCGGGGTCCTGAGGACGACCAGGCTCGAGGCCGGCTGGACCGAGCGGACCCACTCGGCGAACAGGCTCCGTAACCGGGTCTCGGGCGTTGGAGTGCTGCCGACGTCGTCCGGAAGCGCGTAGCTGGTACTGCCCGCGCGGCGGATCTTGACGGCGCCGAGCTGATCGAGGTCGCGGCTGATCGTCGCCTGTGTGACCTCGAAGCCAAGGGTCCGAAGCTCGCTAACGAGTTCGTCCTGCCGGCTGAGCCGTCGTCGTCGAAGAAGGTCGGAAAGCGCGCGCTGGCGACGGGAACGAGCATCGGTCATGAAGGGTTTATGCATGAACTTGCATATACATGCAAACAGGACCATAGGCCGCCTCTCATGATTCGAACCGCCATCCTTGGTGCCTCCGGCTATGTTGGCGCGGAGTTGCTCCGGCTTCTCGAGCGTCACCCGGCGCTGGTGCCGACGCGCCTGTTCGGCGACAGCAAGGCCGGGCAGAAGCTCGGCTCGGTGCACCCGCAGATTGGCGGCGCCGTGGCTGCGCTTGAGGTCGAGCGCTTCGGTCCGGAGGCGCTCGACGGCATCGATCTCGTGTTCGCCGCACTGCCGCATGGCGAGAGCCAGAAGATCGCTGCGGGAATTCTCGACCGCGGCTGCAGGCTGGTCGATCTCGGCGCCGACTTTCGGCTGCGTGACGCAGCAGATTATGCACGTTGGTACGGCGAGGAGCATCAGGCCCCTGCCCTGCTCGATCGGTTCGTCTTCGGAATTCCCGAGCTTCACCGCGACGCGATCCGTGGAGCGCAGGCAGTGGCGGCGGCTGGCTGCTATCCAACCAGCGCGATCTTGGCCTGCAAGCCACTGATCGATGCCGGCCTGATCGATCCCGCAAGCCTGATCGTCGATGCGGCGAGCGGGGTCAGCGGCGCCGGCCGCGCGGTCAAGGAAGGCACCGCCTTCAACACGGTCGATGGAAGCTACTCGGCCTATGGCCTGCTGACGCATCGCCACACGGCCGAGATGGAGCAGGAGCTTGGCGCGACGGTGCTGTTCACGCCGCACCTTGCCCCCATGACCCGCGGCATCCTCGCCACCTGCTACGCCGCCGCCGCCGCCGGCGAGATGGACGGTGACGAGCCGCTTCGTGTCCTTCGCCAGGCCTATGCCGACGAGCCCTTCGTCCGGGTCAGCGACGAGCCGCCCTCGACCAAGTGGGTAGCCGGAAGCAACGGTGCCGTCGTCACTGCTCGCTACGACCCGCGCACGAGGCGCGTCGTAGCGCTCGGCGCGATCGACAATCTCGGAAAGGGGGCCGCCGGGCAGATGATCCAGTGTGCCAATCTCATGTTCGGCCTCGACGAGAGCTCCGGCCTAGCCGCGTCGGGAGTTTTTCCATGAGCGTTACCGCCGCCGAGGGCTTCGTCGCCTCCGGACTTCATGCCGGCATCAAGAAGTCGCGGCCCGACATGGCGCTGCTTGCGACAGACGACGGCGCACGAGTCACTTGCGCAGCAGTCTTCACACAGAATCTCTTCTGTGCGCCACCCGTGCAGCTCGACCGCGAACTGCTTGCGGCAAGCGGCGGCACGGCGTCCGCGGTGATCGTCAACAGCGGCAATGCCAATGCCGGGACCGGTGCAGCCGGCCTGGCCGACGCGAAGGCGATGGGCGCGGCTGCGGCCGCCGCGATGGGCATCGCGGCCGGTAAGGTGCTGGTCTGCTCGACCGGGATTATCGGCACGCCGCTGCCCATGGACGTCATTCTTCCCGCCATCCCGACGCTTGCCAGCCAGCGGTCCCGCGATGGCGGCGCGGCGGCGGCGCAGGGCATCCTCACGACCGATCACCGTCCAAAGGAAGCCGTAATCCGCGGCGACGGGTGGACCCTCGGCGGCATGGCCAAGGGCTGCGGCATGATCGCGCCCAACATGGCGACCATGCTCGCCTTCCTAACGACCGACGCCGCCGTTCCCCGTGAGACGCTGCAGGCGATGCTCAAGGCGGCAAGCGATCGCACCTTCAACACGCTCAACGTCGATGGTGCGACCAGCACCAACGACACTGCCATGGTCTTTGCCAGCGGCCGCAAGGGTGCGCCAGGCGATCTCGACGGCTTCGGCCGTGCGCTGGAGCAGGTCTGCCGCGACCTCACCATGCTGATGGCCAAGGATGCCGAGGGCATGACCAAGATCGCTCACCTGACGGTCATCGGCGCGGCCAGCGAGGGCGAGGCGCGGATTGCCGCAAAGGCGATTGCCGAGAACAACCTCGTCAAGTGCAGCTGGTACGGCAGCGACCCCTATTGGGGCCGGCTGCTGGCTGCCGCGGGCTCGGCCGGGGTCGCGATGGACGTGGAGCGGACTGCCGTTAGCTATGGCGGCATCCGTGTTGCCGAGGGTGGCGTCGGCATTCCGCACGATGCCCAGGCACTGACCGAGCATATGCTCGGCGAGGAGTTCAGCATCGAGGTAGCGCTCGGCGTGGGTAGCGCGTCGGCGCGGGTCATCGGGATCGACCTCGGACCCGGCTACATCAAAGAGAATAGTGTGACGTCATGACGGCTCTCCTCACGGCGGCGGATACCGCCAACATCCTCGTCGAGGCCCTCCCCTACATTCGGGCCTTCGCCGGCAAGTCGATCGTGGTGAAGCTCGGGGGCGCCGCGCTCGACGACAGCGACAGCGACCTCGACCTGGCCCTCGCCCAGGACGTGCTCCTGCTGCGCTCGGTCGGCGTGCGCTGCGTGCTGGTTCACGGCGGCGGACCGCAGGTCGACGCGATGCTGCGCCGGGTCGGCAAGGAACCCGAGTTCCGCGACGGGCTTCGCGTTACCGACGCCGAGACGCTCGAGATCGTGCGCATGGTGCTGGTAGGCAAGATCAACCGCGAACTGGTCGCGACGATCAACGGTCAGGCGGGCGACGAACCGACCGCGGTCGGCGTATCTGGCGAGGATGCCGGGCTGCTGGTGGTCGAGCCGCGCGACCTGTCGCTCGGCTTCGTTGGCGACGTCGTGCAGGTCCGCGCCGAGCTGCTGCACCGGTTGCTCGACGACGGGCTGATGCCCGTGGTCTCGACCGTCGGCGCCGATGCCGCAGGACAGCCCTACAACGTCAATGCCGACGAAGCCGCGCGCGCCATCGCGGTCGCGATGAAGGCCGAGAAGATCGTCTACCTCACCGCAGCGCCCGGCCTGCTCGACGATCCCAAGGACGAGAACACCCTTGTCCATCGCCTGACCGCGCCCGAGCTTCGCGAGCGGATCAGCCATGCGAGCGTGGGCGGAGGGATGATCCCGAAGCTCACCGCCTGCGCCGACGCGGTCGAGCAGGGTGTCGGCTTTGCGCACATCATCGATGGGCGAGTGCCGCATGCCCTGCTCATCGAACTTCTGACACGGCACGGGATTGGCACCATGATCAAGGCGGAACCGACATGGTGAAGCATCTCCTCACCCTCGACGGCCTTTCGCGAGCCGATATCGAGACGATCCTCGCCTTGTCGGAAGTCCCGCCGTCGCCATTGCTTACCGGCAAAGGTGCGGCGCTTTATTTCGAGAAGCCAAGCGCCCGGACCCGCAACTCGATGGAACTGGCGGTGCACCAGCTCGGCGGGCACCCCGTCTATCTGACGCCAGCCGAGCTCGGCATCGGCACGCGCGAAAGCGTCGAGGACATCGCCCGCACGCTCGCCTGCTACCACGGCGTCATCGCCGCCCGGGTATTCGACCACCGCTTGCTGGAGGCGCTTGCCGACGCGAGCCCGGTCCCGGTGCTGAACATGCTGTCGGGAAGCGACCATCCGCTGCAGGGGCTCGCCGACATGCTCACCGTCCGCCAGCTGTGTGGCCGGATCGAAGGTGTCCGGATCGCCTATGTCGGCGATGGCGACAACAATGTCGCGCGCAGCCTCGCACAGGCCTGCACCACGCTCGGTGCGCAGCTCATCATCGTCGCACCCGACGCCTATCAGCTTTCCGACGCGCCAGCGGGGAGCGTGCAGACGGCGAACCTTGATGCGGTGGCCGGTGCGGACGTGATCTACACCGACGTCTGGGTCTCGATGGGCCAGGACGATGACGCCGAGCGGCGCCAGGCCGACCTTGCCGCCTATCAGGTGAACGAAGCGCTGATGGCCCGGGCGCCCGATGCCCACTTCCTTCACTGCCTTCCCGCCCGCCGCGGAGAGGAAGTCACCGCCGGCGTGATCGACGGGCCCCGCTCGGCGGTCTGGCGGCAGGCCGAGAACCGCATGCACTCGGCGCGCGGAGCGCTGATGTGGCTTTTGCAACAGGACTGAAGAACCATGGCTAAGCTCAAGGTCGTGCTCGCTTACTCGGGCGGTCTCGACACCTCGATCATCCTCAAGTGGCTGCAGACCGAATATGATGCGGAGGTGGTCACTTTCACCGCCGACCTCGGCCAGGGCGAAGAGGTCGAGCCGGCACGGCGCAAGGCCGAGATGCTCGGGGTCAAGCCCGAGAACATCTTCATCGAGGACGTGCAGGAGGAGTTTGTCCGCGACTTCGTCTTCCCGATGTTCCGCGCCAACACCGTCTACGAGGGCCAGTATCTGCTCGGCACCTCGATCGCCCGTCCGCTGATCGCCAAGCGCCAGATCGAGATTGCGCGGGCCGTCGGCGCCGATGCGGTCTGTCACGGCGCGACCGGCAAGGGCAACGATCAGGTCCGCTTCGAACTCGGCTATTACGCGCTCGAACCCGACATCCGGGTGATCGCCCCGTGGCGTGAGTGGGACTTCGCCAGCCGCGAGCAGCTGCTCGACTTCGCCGAGAAGAACCAGATCCCTATCGCCAAGGACAAGAGGGGCGACGCGCCCTTCTCGATCGACGCCAACCTGCTCCATTCCTCCTCGGAAGGGAAAGTGCTGGAGGATCCGAGCCAGGAAGCACCGGAGTATGTCCACCAGCGCACGATTTCTCCGGAAGACGCCCCCGACAAGCCGACCGAGATCACCATCGGCTTCGAGCGCGGCGACCCGGTTTCCATTGATGGCGAGGCACTTAGCCCCGCAATGCTGCTGACCCGCCTCAACAGCCTTGGCCATGACAATGGCATCGGTCGCCTCGATCTGGTCGAGAATCGCTTCGTCGGGATGAAGAGCCGTGGGGTGTACGAGACGCCCGGCGGCACCATCCTGCTGGCGGCGCATCGCGGGATCGAAAGTATCACCCTCGATGGCGGGGCGATGCACCTCAAGGACGCGTTGATGCCGCGCTATGCGAGCCTCATCTACAACGGCTTCTGGTTCGCGCCTGAACGGGAAATGCTCCAGGCCTTGATCGACAAGAGCCAGGAGCATGTCACCGGGACCGTCCGGATGAAGCTCTACAAGGGGAACGCCACCGTCATTGGCCGGGACAGCGCGCACAGCCTTTACGACGAGGATCTGGTGACCTTCGAGGAAGGCTCGGGCAGTTACGATCAGCGCGACGCGGCCGGCTTCATCCGGCTCAACGCGCTTCGCCTGCGGATCGCGGCACAACGCGCCAAGAAGATCCGGACCTGACAGTCGCGCTGCTGAGGCGGGAGCAGCTAGGCTAGCCGCTCCTTCCACCGCGCGACCTGTTCGCGCACCCGGACGGGCGCGGTGCCACCGTAGCTCGTGCGGCTGCCGACTGAGGCCTCGACGCTCAGCACGTCGTAGACGCGATCGTCGATCCGCCCGTCGATCGTTTGCAGGCGCTCGAGGGGCAGGTCGGGAAGGTCGCAGCCTGCCTCTTCCGCGGCCTTCACCGCGCGACCGGTGATGTGGTGCGCCTCGCGGAACGGCACGTCCGCCTCGCGCACCAGCCAGTCAGCGAGATCGGTCGCGGTCGAGAAGCCCGACGCAGCGGCAGCGCGCATCTTCTCGGGGACGAAGGTCGCGCTCTCGACCGTGCCGGCAAGCGCGGCCAGGCTCAGCATCAGCAGGTCATGCGCTTCGAAGGTCGGGGCCTTGTCGTCCTGCATGTCCTTGGAATAGGCGAGCGGCAGCCCCTTCATCGTGATCATCAGGCCGGTGAACAGGCCAAGGATCCGTCCCGAGTGACCGCGAACCAGCTCGGCCGCGTCGGGATTGCGCTTCTGCGGCATGATCGAGCTACCGGTTGACCACTGGTCCGACAGCTTGACGAAGCCAAAGGGCGGGCTGGCCCACAGGATCAGCTCCTCGGCCAGCCGTGACAGGTGCAGCGCGCATTGCGACGCGGCGGCAAGATAATCGAGCGCGAAGTCGCGGTCGGACACGCTGTCGAGGCTGTTCGCCGTCGGCTCTGAGAAGCCGAGTGCCTGGGCGGTTGCCTCGCGATCGGTGTGGAAACCGGTCCCAGCCAGCGCCGCAGCGCCGAGCGGACACTCACCTGCCCGTTCGTCGGCGTCGAACAGCCGCGACACGTCGCGCTGGAGCATCTCGACATAAGCGAGGAGGTGGTGGCCGAGCGTCACTGGCTGCGCGACCTGAAGGTGGGTGAAGCCCGGCATGATCGTCGCCGCATGCTCCTCGGCTCGGGCAACGAGCACCTGCTGAAGCGAGACGATCGCCGAAGCGACCTGGCGGCACGCACCCCGCGTCCACAGCTTGAAATCGGTCGCGACCTGGTCGTTGCGCGAGCGAGCGGTGTGAAGGCGCCCGGCCACGGGCCCGATCAGCTCGGCGAGGCGCGCTTCCACCGCCATGTGAATGTCCTCGAGCGCGATGTCGGTCGGCGGCCCGTCACGCTCGAATTCATCAGCGACGGCGTCGAGACCGTCGAGGATCGCAGCCGCGTCGTCCGCGCTGAGGATGCCCTGGTCGCGGAGCATCGTCGCATGGGCGCGCGACCCGGCGAGATCCTCGCGCCACATGCGGCGATCGACCCCGAGCGAGGCGTTGATCGTCTGCATGATCTCGGACGGCCCGGCGGCGAAGCGGCCGCCCCACATCTGATTGCTGCTCATGGCTCGCCTATATTCACCAAAGGCCCTGCGTCGCCAGTCCTGCCAAGCCCGAACGGCGCGACCTATGAGGCGGCAGGGCTCCGCAGGGCTGCAAGTGCTTCCGCAAGCTCGGCCTGGCGGAAGGGCTTGCTGAGGTGCGGGAAGCTTGGCGACAGGCTGTCGAGGTCGGCATAGCCCGAGACGACGAGCACGTGCATGCTCGGGAAGGCGCTGGTCAGGCGAACGGCAAGGTCGGTCCCGCTGAGCCCGGGCATCAGCTGGTCGGTGACCAGAATGTCGGGCACGGCACCGTCCTGCACTCGGGCGACGGCCTCTTCGCCACTGCTTGCCTCGACGACGTCGTAGCCGAGATCGACAAGCATCGAGGCAGTGGAGGCGCGAACCAATTCCTCGTCGTCGACGAGCAGCGCCAATCCGGCGCCACGGCGCGAAGCCTCGGGGCGCTGCGCGACATCCTCGACGAGCTTGCTGCTCGCGACCGGGAGCCAGAGCTCGATGGTGGTCCCGACATTGGGAGCGCTTCGGATGTCGAGGGCGCCACCAAGCTGCGCCGCGAGCCCGTGGACCATGGAAAGGCCAAGACCGGTGCCCTTGCCGATCCCCTTGGTCGAGAAGAACGGCTCGATCGCGCGGCGCCGGGTGACCTCGTCCATCCCGACACCGGTGTCGCTCACGCCGAGCACCAGAAACGGATCCGAGCCGAGACCGAGGCGCGAACCCGCTCCCGCCTGCTCGGAGCGGACAGCGATCGTCAGCGTGCCGCCTTCGGGCATGGCGTCGCGGGCGTTCACCGCGAGGTTGAGGAGCGCCATCTCGAGCTGATTGCCGTCAGCGAGCGCGGGTGGAAGCGCGCCGGGCATGTCGACGTCGACCCGGACGCGCGGACCCGAGGTCGAGTCGACGAGTTCGCTCATCTCCGCCACGATCCGCGACAGGTCGACTGCCTGCGGACGCAGCGGCTGCCTCCTCGCGAAGGCCAGCAGGCGCTGGACAAGCACCCGTGCCTTCTCCGCCGACGCAAGCGCTCCCTCGACGAGGCGGCTGGTTCGGGCGTCGAGCACCTGCTTTCTCTGCAGCAGGTCGAGGCTTCCGATGATCGGCGTCAGAAGATTGTTGAAGTCGTGGGCGACGCCACCGGTAAGCTGCCCCATCGATTCGAGCTTCTGGCTCTGCCGCAATGCTTCCTGCGCAAGCTCGCGCTCGGCGACGACCTTTTCGACCTCGCGCTCGAGGCTCTCCGTCAACCGTTTCTCGCGGTCAATGTCGATCGACGCCACGACCGCCCCGGCGATGCCGCCATCCGCATCCCTAATGGGTGAGGCGACATAGCGCAGCCAGCGCTGCGAGCCGTCGCCCCGGTTGACGAGGCATTCGAGTTCTGGCCGCTTCTCGCCTCGGAGGGCACGGGCGAGAGGATATTCGTGGCTCTCGACCTGTCGCCCGTCCTCGTGGAAGGCGACATAGTCGTCGGCATAATTCTCGACCCGTTCGCTCGGAATGACTTCGTGGGCGATGAGATCGACAAGCATGCGATTGCTGCCACTGAGACGGCCCGCTGCATCGGCGAAGACAAGACCGACCGGCATTCCTTCGATGACGGCGCGCAACCTTGCCTCGGATTCGCGAAGCGCGCGATCGGCGGCGATGCGATCGTCGATGTCGGTGCAGGTTCCCATCCAGCGGATGATCGTCCCGCCTTCGTCGCGGATCGGGAGTGCGCGTCCGAGCACCCAGCGGTATTCGCCCGTATGATGGCGGAGCCGATATTCGATCTCGTAGGGTTCGCCGCTCTCGAGGCATTGCCGCCAATGCTCGAACGCCCGCGCTTGATCGTCCGGATGGAACATCCCGTTCCACCCTTCACCG
The DNA here is from genome assembly GCF_039538045.1 of Sphingomonas swuensis. Taxonomy (NCBI): domain Bacteria; kingdom Pseudomonadati; phylum Pseudomonadota; class Alphaproteobacteria; order Sphingomonadales; family Sphingomonadaceae; genus Sphingomonas; species Sphingomonas swuensis. The sequence continues at coordinate 1,661,821 of NZ_BAABBQ010000001.1, forward strand.
TCGGTCGAACCGAGTGGCGTTCCGGTGAACTCGTACCAGCGGTCGTTGTAGAAGTCGTGGTAGCCATCGGGGAGCGTCGACCAGACCATCTGCGGAATGGCATTAAGCCGCATCCGCGTGTCCTGCTCGCTCAGCCGGAGCGCATCTTCCTTCTCGATCCGGTCGGTGACGTCGCTGAACAGGAGCGCGACATTCCGATCCTCGAGGTCACCGATGGGAAAGGCATAGACTTCGAACCAGCGGCCCAGTGCCTCGGCCCGATCAATGAAGCGGATGTGGTTACCAGTCCGCGCAACCTCGCCGTAGCGGGTGAACCAGCTTCGCTCGAGGTCGGGGACGACGTCCCGGACCGACTGATGAAGCACCGTGTCGGGAAGGCCCGTCTGGCGCGTGAAGGCTGGATTGATCTCGGTAAAGCGATAATCGGAAGGCTGCTGTTGGTCGTCGAAGCTGACCTGGATGATGCAGAAGCCCTGTTCCATCGAGGTAAATAGGGTGCGGTAACGCTCTTCGCTCGCCCGCAGTCGCTGCTCGGCCTGCTTGCGCTCTCCGATGTCCTCGACGACCGGGATGAGATATTTGACGCTGCCGTCCGGATTTCGCTCGGCCGAAACCGACAAGTTGACCCAGATGTCGCTTCCGTCGGGCGCGAGGTAGCGTTTCTCCATCGAGTAATGATCAAGATCCCCGGCAATGATCTGATCGACGAACGCCTGATCGTCGGCGAGATCGTCGGGGTGCGTGATGTTCCGCCACGCGTCCCCGAGAAGCTCGTTTCGTGAACGCCCGAGAATCTCGCAATAGCGATCGTTGATCTCGAGGAACCGTCCGTCGGGCGACACGCGCCCGATGCCGACCGCGGCCGAGTTGAAGATGATGGCGAAGCGCTCTTCCGCTTCGCGGCGCGCTTCCTCGGCTTCTCCCTCTTGAGCGACCCCCGTGCGAAGCGACCCCGCCCCATCGACCCGGGCGGCGATCGGACCGGATATGTCAGTGCTCGTACCAAACCAGCGCACCGCCCGTCCCGACGCATCACGGTCGGGTTCGGCGCGAGCGAGGAAGCTGCGAAAGCTGCCGTCAGCCGCCCGCAACCGCATCGTGCATTCGAACGCTCCGCTGCTCGCAACGGCGCGGTCATACTCCTCGAGCACAACCTCGAGGTCGTCGGGATGAACCAGGCGCCGCCAGCCTCTGCCGGCAAGCTCCGTGCCGGGCATGCCCGAATAGTCCTCGAAGCGGCGGTTTACCCAGGATATCGCCCCGCTTGCATCGGCGATCCAAACCAGTTGAGGCAACTGGTCGGCAAGGCGCGACCAGTCCACGGGCCCATGCTCAATGAAGGAGGTGTCGGCAGGCCTGTCCATCTGCAGTATCGTCTCAGCTCTGCCTCTTCCGACCTCTTAGCGTAGCGCTGAAATGATTGGCAATTGCGAAGAGGACTGGTCGAATGGTCGGGCTTGCACGATGCGACAGCGCTGCTAGCCACTCAGGCAGCTTTAGACGCGGGGACCAACAGATGACGCTTCCGGCTGTTTTCGATCGACTTCGACTGCCGGTGATCGGCGCTCCCTTGTTCATCGTTTCCAACCCGGCGCTCGTCATCGCCCAGTGCAAGGCAGGCGTGGTCGGCAGCTTTCCGGCACTCAACGCCCGTCCGCAGAGCCAGGTCGACGAGTGGCTGCATGAAATCACCGAGGCCCTTGCCGAGCATGATCGGGACCACCCCGACGCGCCGAGCGCGCCGTTCGCCGTCAACCAGATCGTGCATCGCTCGAACGTGCGCTTCGAGGAGGACGTGGCGACCTGCGCCAAGTGGAAGGTGCCGATCGTCATCACCTCGCTTGGCGCACGCGAGGAACTCAACCACGCGGTCCACGGCTGGGGCGGGATCACGCTCCACGACGTCATCGACGACCGCTATGCCCGCAAGGCGATCGAGAAAGGCGCTGACGGACTGATCGCGGTGGCTGCCGGCGCCGGAGGCCACGCCGGCCGCTGGTCACCCTTTGCCCTCGTCCAAGAAATCCGCGCCTGGTTCGACGGGCCGCTCGCCCTTTCAGGCTCGATCGCCACTGGCCAGTCCATCCTCGCGGCGCAGGCAATGGGCGCCGACCTCGCCTACATCGGCTCGCCCTTCATCGCGACTGACGAGGCGCGGGCTGCCGAGGACTACAAACGTGGCATCGTCGAGGGCTCGGCCAAGGACATCGTCTACTCAAGCCTGTTCACCGGTGTGCATGGCAACTACCTGCGCTCATCGATCGAGAAGGCCGGGCTCGACCCCGATCACCTGCCCGAGAGCAACGCGGATGCGATGAGCTTCGGCGGCGATGGGGCCAAGGCCTGGAAGGACATCTGGGGCTCAGGCCAGGGCATCGGCGCGATCGATCGCGTGCAGCCTACGGCCGCGCTGCTCGAGCGGTGGCGGGAAGAATATGAGGTTGCTCGCAATCTCATCTGCCGCTGACAGACTATGAACGGCCTGTTCGGCTGCTTCCAGGCGGATGCGCAGCCTTGCCAGCCGGCTCCCTGCTTCAAGCGCCGCGCAGAGCGCCAGAACGACGAGCCAGCCGAACCGACTGAATAGGTCGGTAGCGGACTGGAGAAGGGCTGCATTTTCCGCCGAGTTCCGGTTGACGTCACGAAGCCTGATCCGGCCGTTGCGGCCATCGTCGATCAGCTGGGCCGCGAGTTCGGGACTGTAGATGCTGGAGAGCCGCGGGTCGCCCGTGGCGATCCATTCGAAGGGATAGCGGCGCGCCAGAACCTCCCGGTTCGCGTCATAGACATACCATTTCCCATCGATCCGTGCTGCGGCAGCATAGTGGCCGGGGATGCTCACGGTGGCATAGTCGAAGCCGAGGCGCCGGCTGATCTCCTGGAAGACGAGCGCCTGCTGGCTGCAGGCTCCGCGCCGGAACTTGAGGATGTCATCGGCCCGAACAGGACTGGCGAGGTCGTCCCAGAACAGGCGAAGGGCAGCGCCCGCCCAGTTCTGGTCGAAGGTCAGGTAGCTGTAGCCGTGAACAAAGCGACGGCGGAGTAGAGCGTCGGCCTGATCGAGCCGCTGCAGGTTCGTGGCGGTCGGATCGACCGTGGCGAGCACGGACATGATCTCGTCAACGCTGCTGATGCCCGACAGGAAAGGATCGAAGCTCTCCTGGATGCGCGGCATCGGCCTCGATTGTTGTCCCCACAGGGTGGCAGCCGCGGTCACGGCGGCAAGAAGAAGTCCGATGGCGAGCAGGACGCGCGTCGCCAAGGGCCACCGGGCCACCGCCCGGTCGCAACAGAGAATGAGAATGAGAACCCCGCCTGCGCTCTTAGTGGATCAAGCCCGGAAAGAGGTGACAGGCCCTCGGAGGCGCCGCAACGCGACTACCAAAAAAGTTATATTAATAAGTCTCTTAATGCCACTCGCCATGCGTCCGGCCACGGTGTCGGACGACGTCCGGTGCGGGTCACGGCCACGTGCACGAAATGCCCCGCCGCCGCGGCATTTTCGTCGCCGGCGGCAAAGATCCCGATGCGGTAGCGAACGCTCGAGCTACCAACCTCCGTTGCTGCCAGACCGGCGTCAATCTGGCCGGGATAGGCGGTGGAGGAGAAGAATTGGCAATCCGTCGCGACGACCAGCGCGATGGGATCCCCCTGGCCGATGTCGAGCAGATCCCGCTCGATCAGCCACTGGTTCACCAGACTGTCGAACCATTGATAGTAGACGGTATTGTTGACGTGCCCGTAGGCGTCATTGTCGGCCCAACGGGTGGTGAACCGCTGCCAGTAGCGAAAGTCGGCGCGGACCGGAGCGGCGGCCCGGCTCACCAGGCGGCCTCGTAGAGACGCCGCGCATCCTCTTCCCCGATCGGCACCGGATTATTCACCAGCAGTCGCTGCTGCTTCATCGCCTCGCGCGCCAACATCGGCGCTTCGTCGCGCCCGATCCCGTGATCGCGGAGCCGCGGAGCAAGGCCGCAGCCTTGCACCAGCTCCTCGCATCGCTCGATCAGCCGCGCTGCCGCGGCCTGGCTGCCGAGTTCGGCAGCGGCCGGATCGAGGATGGCGGCAAGCTCGGCATAGGGCTCGCGGGCTGCCTCGGCATTGAAGCTGAGGACGGGGCGAAGCATCAGCGCATTGCTGAGACCGTGCGGCAGGTGGTGGATGCCGCCGAGCGGATAGGCGAGCGCGTGAACGCCGGCGACCGGCGCATTGGCGAAAGCGAGCCCGGCAAGGTGCGCGCCGAGCAGCATCGCCTCGCGCGCGGCGACATTCCCGGGCTCGTCGCAGGCGGTCAGCAGATTGGCGCCGAGCAAGCGCAGGGCTTCGCGCGCCTGCATGTCCGAGATTGGGTTCTTGGCCTTGGCCGAGGTGTAGGCCTCGATAGCATGAACCATCGCGTCGATGCCGGTGGCCGCGGTGAGCGCGCGGGGCTTGCCCAGCGTCAGGCCGGCGTCGAGGACGGCCACGTCGGGCACCAGGACGGGGCTGTTTACCCCCCTCTTCTCCGCGCCTTCTACCGTGATGACTGCGACCGGAGTTGCTTCCGAACCCGTGCCCGCAGTGGTGGGTACGAGCGCGAGCGGCAGCCGCTGCCCCCTCGCCAGTCCGACGCCCCAGATCGAGTCGAGCGCGTCGGCCGATCCGATCAGGTAAGCGGCGAGCTTGGCGACATCCATCGGGCTCCCGCCACCAAAGCCGATCACTCCGCCGACACCAGCGGCACGGCCTTCATCGACCGCTTCGAGGAGGTTCGCGCGGCTGGGGTCGGCTTCTACCCGGTCGAAGACAATGACGTCACGGGTTCGGCGCAGCTCGGAGAGCAGCGGCTCGATCAGTCCAAAGCGGCGCACCCCGTCGTCGGTGACGACGAGAATAGGACCGTCCGGCATCAGTGCCGCAATCTCGGGTGAGCGGCCGTCGCCGATCAGCAGGCGGGGGCCGGGATTCAATATTGGAAGGCTCATGGCCGCAGGGTTAGCCGGTCAGTGCGACCCGTTCCAGATGAGGTCCCGCTCCAGCCGACCCATCAGCGCCCGCGCTGGGCTTGAGACGGGAGCGTCGCTGACGCTTTCCTCGTCGAGCCGCCGGACACGATCGTAAAGATCGACGCTCGCCTCGACCAGTGACTGGGCGGCGGCGGGCAATTGATGGACGACCTCGGGATCGCTGATCCCCGCGTGCCCGAGACGCCGCTCGGGCCGCATGCCGCTTGCGGTGCTGATCTCACCGGTCTCGACCGCCCGCTGGGTGAGCAGCCAGGCGATGATGTGCATCAGCCGCGTCGTGACCTTGAGCGACTCGCAGGCAAACCCCACCCGCACGAAGGGATCGAGACCGTCGCGTTCGCTCCGGCCGACCGTGTCGAAATAGGCGCGCGCCTCGTCGGCCAGCACCATGGCTTCCGTGTACAGGCTCTCGATCAGCCGGGGTGTGATCCGGCTACCGGTCGAGCCGAGGGTCGTGACGTCGCTCATCAGAAGACCGTCATGCCATGCTCAAGGTCGGAGGGAAACGCCTGCTGCCCTACGAGGGCTCCGGCGCGTCCCGTTCGGGGACGGGGTCATGCGATGATGTCCGGAACTGCCCGGTCGAGCAGCAACTGGATCTCGTCCTTCAGCCTCAACTTGCGCTTCTTGAGCCGGGCAATCTCGATCATGTCGCCCTCCCCGCCCTCGAGTCGCGCGGCGATCTCGGAGTCGAGCTGCCGGTGTTCGGCGCGGAGCAGTTCAAGCCTGGCTGTAGGGTGGTCGTCGTTCATCGGTGAAAAGCTGGTTATTCCAAGTTGACTGCGCGGTCACGCCGAGGCGCGGGCTGGATGCGGCAAGTGGCGCAAATTGGACGCGACAAACGCAGCGCTTCGTGGTTTTCTCATCAGGCTGTCACACCAACCGAAAGGGAATGACACATATGGAAAAGGCACACGTCGAGGCCCTCGCATCAAAGCATGCCGCTGTTCAGGCGCAAATCGATCGAGAAGAACAGCGACCCAACCCCGACGATATCCTGCTCCACAAACTCAAGAAGGAAAAGCTCCGGCTCAAGGACGAGATGCTCGGCCTGACCGTGCATTGAGTCCGGCGTCCTTCTCCGGTCAGACCGGGGAAGAATCCTGAACTCGGAGGGGGCCGCCTGCGCCGCAGGTTCGAGCCCCCTCGCTACTCATCGCCTCTTCAAGGTCGAACCACTAAACCGAGCGAAGTCGATCAATCGTCGCGGCTGATCTTTTCGATCCGCTCGTGGCGTTCCTGAGCCTCGAGAGTCATCGTGGCGATCGGACGGGCCTCGAGGCGACCAAGACCGATCGGCTCCCCGGTCACTTCGCAATAGCCATATTCACCGGCATAGAGCCGGCGGATGGCCGCGTCGATCTTGGCGATCAGCTTGCGCTGGCGGTCGCGGGTGCGGAGTTCGATGCTCCAGTCGGTCTCGCTCGAGGCGCGGTCGGCAAGATCGGGTTCGCGGAGGGTGTCGACCTGGAGCTGCGCCATGGTGGCCCGGCTTTCCTCGACGATCGCTTCCTTCCAGGCCCGCAGCTTGGCCAGGAAATAGGCCCGCTGCTGCGTGCCCATGAATTCCTCGTCGTCGCTCGGGCGATAGTCCTCGGCGAGGACGATCCGATCGAACGGCTCCGGTGTCTCGTAGATGTCGCTGAGTGCAGTCGCCATCAAACCCTCCCCAATCGGGTCGGTGGCGGCCAGACCAAATGGCGCGCCGGTCCCAACCCAAAGCACACCCGCTTGCCGAAGCACCGGGCAGGCCGGATACGACGGCGAGCGATCACTAGGCTTTTGAGGTACTTATCCCTCGTAAAGCCGGATATCCCCAAGCGGGGCCTCTAACTGCGTCAGACCGGCTGAACAAGCGCTGAAATCGGCTTTCCCGTTCCATGTTGCCAAAATGGCGCAACCGCGGTTGCGCCCCCGCAATCGCGACTCCATAGCGCGGCCCATGCGCATCCTGCTGACCAACGACGATGGGGTGAATGCCCCCGGCCTCGAGCTCCTCGAACAGCTTGTGCGCCCGTTCGCCGACGACTTGTGGGTCGTCGCCCCGGCAGAGGAGCAGTCGGGGACCGGCCACAGCCTCACCCTGACCCGCCCGGTGCGACTGCGCCGGGTCGCGGAGAAGAAATTCGCGGTCGCCGGAACGCCGACCGACGCCGTCCTGATGGCGCTGTTCCATCTCATGCCCGAGGCGCGGCCCGACGTGATCATCTCGGGCATCAACCGTGGCGCCAATCTGGCCGAGGACGTCACCTATAGCGGGACCGTGTCGGCAGCGATGGAAGGCGCGCTCGCCGGAGTGCGCTCGATTGCGCTCAGCCAGTCCTATGCGCGCGAGGGCATGGGCGACACCGTCCCCTTCGCGGCCGCCGAGCATTGGGGCCCGCGGGTGCTGGAGCAACTGCTCACCGCCGAGATGCCGCCGGGCACGCTGCTCAATGTCAACTTCCCGGCCCGCGCCCCCGAAGAGGTCAAGGGCGTGCGCGTCGTCCGGCAGGGCATCCGGGATTATGGCCGGACCCGCATCGTCCAGCGGACCGATCCGCGTGGCTACAACTATTACTGGTTTGGCCTCGGACCCTCGGTCGAGACGCCGGGCCACAGCACCGACCTCGAGGCCATTGCCGACGGCTTCGTCTCGGTAACCCCGCTGCACCTCGACCTGACGCACGAACCTTCGCTCTCGTCGCTTGCGGAGCGCTTCGCGCCGCGATGAGCGTCGATTTGCAGGACTGGTACTGGGCAAAGGAGCTGCTGGCGCACGCGACAGGCTGGCCCATGGACACGCTCCACGTGCTTGGGGGCGTGATCCTCCAATTGGTTCTTGCCCTGCTTCTGCGCACGTCGATCGCCTCGTGGCGGCCGTGGACCGTCCTTCTGCTGCTGGAGCTTGCCAACGAGACCTACGACCTCTGGTTCGAACGCTGGCCCTCGCTCCCGATGCAGCTGGTCGAGGGTCTTCGAGACCTGATCGGGACGATGCTCCTGCCGACCCTGCTGATGCTGGTCGCGCGGCGGCGGCCCTGGCTGCTGGGCGAGCGGGCATGATCAGCGGCACTCGCCTCAAGGCATTGTTGCAGGCGCTCGGAAGCGATGGCCGGCGGCGGCTGGTCGCGCTGGCCCTGCTGACGATCGCGGGGGCCGCTGCCGAGTTCGGGACGCTCGTCGCCCTGCTCAGGCTCCTTCGCTCCTGGCTCACCGGGGCGCATGACGACGTTGCCGCCGGATCAGCCCTGCTGTTCGCGGTCGTGGTGCTGGCCGCCGGTGTCATCCGGTTCGGGCTGCTGGTCGCGACCCAGCGACTCGCCTTCGAAACGGCGCACCGTCTGACGGTCGCGGTGCAGCGACGCGTCCTTGCAAGAGGATGGCTGGCGCATGCCCAGGCCCGGGCAAGCGCTCCCCTGGCCGCGCTCGATCAGGTCGACCTCCTGGTCTACTCCGTTCTCCTTCCCCTGCTGCAAGGGGCGTCAGCACTCGTGCTCGGTGGAGCGATCCTGGCGGCGCTGATCAGGATCGACGTCGTGACCGCCCTGGCGGCCGCCCTTCTGCTCGGCGGGCTCTTCTTCCTCGCCTTGTGGCTGTGCCGCGGCCGGACCCGCCGGGCCGGCGCAGCAGTCAACGCGGGCTACGAAGCCCGGATCGCGGCCGTGCAGGAGAATGTCGGAGCGATGCGCGAGCTGATCCTGGCCGGCAGCCGTGGGGTTGCCGCCGAACGCTTCCGTAAGGTGGATCGAGGCTTCTCAGATGCCAGAGCCAGCATCTCGATCATAAACGCGACTCCTCGGATCCTGGTCGAGACGCTGGGCCTCATCGCCCTGATCGGTCTGGCCTGGTGGGTGACCGACCGCTCCGACGGGCTTGCTCCGGCGCTTCCAACCCTCGCAGCGCTTGCGCTCGGGGCACAACGGCTGCTGCCGCTCGCCCAGTCGCTGGCGCAGGCCGTCTCTGGGATCACCGCCAACGGCGCGGCGATCGACCGGGTGACCGACCTGCTCAACGAGGCCGACCTCACCGAGCATGCGCCCGCGCCTCCCCTGCCCTTCCAGCAGCAGATCCGGCTCGACAGCGTCGGCTTCCATTATCCCGGACGCAACGAAGCGGCCTTGAGCGACATTGATCTCACCATCGCACGGGGAGAACGGATCGCCCTCGTCGGCCGCAACGGCAGCGGGAAAAGCAGCCTCGCTGACGTGATCATGGGGCTGATCAAGCCGAGTTGGGGCCGGCTCTTCATCGACAGCCACGTGCTCGAGGCGTCGGAGGACGTCCGGGCCTGGCAGCGCAATGTCGCGCACGTGCCGCAAGCGCCATTCCTCGCCGACACGACCATGGCTGCGAACATCGCCTTCATGGACGGGCATCCTGACCATGCCCGCGTGGTCGAGGCGGCGCGCCTCGCCGGACTGCATGCCATGATCGACGCCCTTCCCCGCGGCTACGAGACCCGAGTGGGATCCGGCGGACTCATGCTTTCGGGCGGGCAGCGGCAGCGGCTGGCGCTCGCCCGGGCGCTCTACGCCCCTGCCCCGCTGCTCGTGCTCGACGAAGCCACCAGCGCGCTTGACCCCGAAAGCGAGGAGCATGTCCTCGCCGCGCTAGACGCGCTTCAGGAGCGCGGGGTCACCATCCTGCTGATCGCGCACCGGGCGAGCATGCTCGAGCATTGCGACCGGATCATCCGGCTCCAGGCCGGCCGGATCGTCGAACCCTAGGCGGCGTCGGCGAGAGTCGCGCTGCCCTGCGCCTCAAGCCAACTTTCGAACATCAGCACCGACCACAAGGCGACCGTGCTGTCGCGGTGCCCGGCCTGGTGTGACTCGTAGCGACGGCGGATCGCCGCGACGTCGAACATGCCGGTGCGACGCAGCCGCTCCTCGGACAAGAGGTCGTCGGCCCATTCCTTGAGCGGGCCGCGCAGCCACTCGCCGACCGGAATTCCGAACCCGGCCTTGGGACGATCGGTCAGCTCGCTCGGGACATAGCGGTTGAGCAGCTTGCGGACGATCTGCTTGCCGCGTCCGTCCGCGATCTTCATCCCGATCGGTACGCGCGCCGCCACTGCCGCGAGGCGATGGTCGAGGAAGGGCACGCGAGTTTCGAGGCTGACCGCCATCGAGGCGCGATCGACCTTGCAAAGGATGTCGTCGGGCAGATAGCCAAGCGCATCGCCAAGCATCATCCGCTCGGCCGGGCTAGCGCCCTCCAGGTTCAGGGGAACGTCCGGCACCGGGTGCGCGCCAAGGACCGGATTGGCCTCGAACGCCCATTCGTCGATGAAGGAGCGATAGACGTCGTCCGGCGAACGGGCGCTGGTCGCGACCTTGAGGCCCTTGGCGATCCGGGCCGCACCGTTGCCCTTCGGCCCGCTCTGTACGAGCAGCTCGAACCAGCGCTGCGGAAGCGATCCCAGGGGACGACCAAGCGCGCGAAGCGCCGCCGGCACGGGGGCGAGCCGCTGCCACAGCGCCGGGCCGATGACGTGCCGGTTGTAGCCACCGAACAGCTCGTCGCCGCCGTCCCCGGTCAATGCGACCGTGACCTCGCTCTTGGCGAAGCGGCTGACGAGGTAGGTCGGGATCTGCGAGCTGTCCGCAAACGGCTCGTCATACATGGCCGGCAGCAGCGGAAGCACCTCGCGAGCCTCGGCTGGAGTGACGTAAAGCTCGCTATGATCGGTCCCGAGATGGGCGGCGACCGCCTTGGCGTGCGGCGCTTCGTCGAAGCCGGCCTCGGTGAAGCCGATCGAATAGGTGCGGACGGGCCCGCTCGAAACCTTCTGGTAGAGCGCGACCACGGTCGAACTGTCGAATCCTCCCGAGAGGAAGGCTCCGACAGGCACGTCGGCGACCGCCTGGTCGGCGATGGCCTGGCGAAGGGATGCTTCGACCGCCTCGAGCGCCTCGCCCTCGCTGGCGATCGGGTCCGAAAGGCCATCGGCGATGACCTGGCGATAATCCCAGTAGCGCGACAGCTTAAGCCCCTGCTCGGCAGTGCCGACGGGTGGTGCGCTCTGGCGCGGGGCAGCCCCGGGGACGACCTCGAGCACGCAGCCGGGCATGAGCTTGAAGATGCCGCGATAGATGGAAAGCGGCGCCGGAATGTAGCTTCGCGCGGCAAGGCCAGCGACGGCCTCGCGCTCGATCTCGGCGGCAAAGCCGGGCAAGGCGCGGATCGACTTGAGCTCGGACGCGAACACCAAGTCCTTGCCGATCCACCCGTAATACAACGGCTTTTCGCCGAAGCGGTCGCGGACGAGGCTGAGAGTTCGGGTGGCCTTGTCCCACACTGCCAAGGCGAACATTCCGGTGGCACGCTCGAGCGTTCCGGCAAGACCCCAGTGCGCAATCCCCTCGAGCAGCGTCTCGGTGTCGCTGTGCCCGCGCCAGCCCGAAGGCGGCGCTGCGCCGGCCGCCTCCAGTTCAGCGCGAAGATCGCGATGGTTGTAGACCTCGCCATTGTAGCTGAGGACGAAGCGGCCGCTTGCCGACGCCATTGGCTGAGCGCCATGCGGGCTAAGGTCGACGATCGCCAGCCGGCGATGAGCAAGTCCGATCCCCGCTTCCGCGTCGGTCCACACGCCGCCATCGTCGGGTCCGCGATGCCTGATGGGATCCGCCATCTGGCCAAGCAGCCGCTCGTCGGCCGCTCGAGGGCCCATCATTCCTGCAATTCCGCACATGCCGGGCGCTCTAACGCGCGGGGGAGCGGCAGGGAAGCACGGCTAGTCAGGAAAGAGCGCGCTGGCTAAGGCGCGACCACTTCATTCGTTCTCGATGGGATTGCGATGCGCATCTGCATGATCGGCACGGGCTACGTCGGCCTCGTCTCGGGCGCCTGTTTCGCCGACTTTGGTCATGACGTCACTTGTGTGGACAAGGTACCGGCCAAGATCGAGGGGCTGCTCGCCGGGCGGATGCCGATCTGGGAGCCGGGGCTCGAGGCGCTGGTTCAGCATAATGCGTCGCGCGGTCGGCTGAAGTTCACCACCGACCTGGTGGAAGGCATCCGCGACGCCGATGCCGTGTTCATCGCGGTCGGCACGCCGGCCCGTCGCGGCGACGGACATGCAGACCTCAGCTTCGTCTATGCCGCTGCCAAGGAGATCGCCGGCGCCCTCACCCGCCCGGCGGTCATCGTCACCAAATCGACCGTCCCGGTCGGAACGGGCGACGAGATCGCCCGCATTCTCAAAGAGAATGGGGCTCCCGAGGGCACCAGCGTCGCGTCGAACCCCGAGTTCCTGCGCGAGGGCGCGGCCATCCGCGACTTCAAGATTCCCGACCGGATCGTGGTGGGTGCCGAAGAGGAAAGCGCCCGCGAAGCCCTCCGCGAGGTCTACCGGCCGCTGTTCCTCAACAAGGCACCGATCCTGTTCACCGGGCGGCGCACGGCCGAGCTGATCAAATATGCCGCCAATGCCTTCCTTGCGACCAAGATCAGCTTCATCAACGAGATCGCCGACCTGTGCGAAGCGGTCGGTGCCGACGTGCAGGAGGTGTCGCGCGGAATCGGGCTCGACAACCGGATCGGCTCCAAGTTCCTCCATGCCGGGCCCGGCTACGGCGGCAGCTGCTTCCCCAAGGACACGCTGGCCCTGCTGCAGACGGCCGAGACCTATGACGTGCCGATGCGGATCGTCTCTTCGGTGGTCGAGGTCAATGACGCCCGCAAGGCGGCAATCGCCGACCGGGTCCGCGATGCGCTCGGGGGCGAGCTTGCGGGCAAGAAGGTCGGCGTGCTCGGCCTGACCTTCAAGCCGAACACCGACGACATGCGCGACGCGCCCAGCCTGACCCTGATCAAGCGACTTCAGGAAGGCGGTGCCGAGGTCGTCGCCTTCGATCCCGTGGGTCGCGAACAGGCCGAGCCGATGCTGCCCGGCGTGACCTTCGCCGACGACGCCTACGCGCTGGCCAAGGGTGCCGACGCGCTGGTGCTGGTGACCGAGTGGGATGAATTCCGCGCCCTCGACCTCAAGCGCCTCGCCGCCACCATGCGCGGCACGGCGCTGGTCGATCTTCGCAACGTCTATGTGCCCGAGGACGTGCGCCGGGCCGGACTCAGCTATCGCGGCATCGGTCGCGGCGAGCATCGCAGCTAGGGCAAGGGCGATGGCCATCCTCGTCACCGGATGTGCGGGCTTCATCGGGATGCACGTCGCCCGGGCTCTGCTCGCGCGCGGCGAGGCCGTCGTCGGGGTCGACGACTGCAACGACTACTATGATCCCCGGCTCAAGCAGGCCCGCCTCGACGAGATTGAGAAGGCTGGCGGCGACTTCTCCTTTCATCGACTCGACTTTTCGGACGCTGGCTTGCTGGAAGGAGCGCTTGCGGGCGCAGAGATCGACCGCATCGTCCATCTCGGGGCGCAGGCCGGGGTCCGCTACAGCCTCGAGCAGCCGGCGGCCTACGTTCGCTCGAACCTTGTTGGCCACGCCAACATCCTCGAACTGGCCCGCCGGCGGCAGGTCCGCCACCTCGTCTATGCCTCGTCTTCGTCGGTCTATGGCGGCGGAACCACCCTGCCCATGTCGGCCGACCAGCGCGCCAACCTGCCACTGTCTCTCTACGCCGCGACCAAGCGCGCCGACGAGCTGATGAGCGAGAGCTATGCCCATCTCTTCGCCATTCCACAGACGGGCCTACGGTTCTTCACCGTCTATGGCCCGTGGGGCCGCCCGGACATGGCGATGTGGCTGTTCACCGACGCGGTGCTGGAAGGCCGCCCCATCCGCCTTTTCAACGCCGGGCGCATGCGCCGCGACTTCACCTTCGTGGACGACGTCGTCGAGGGCGTGCTGCGGGTGCTCGATCGTCCTCCGCTCGCCGACGGGTCGGAAAAGCCGGGAGGAAGCGTTGCCCCGCACGCCCTCTACAACATCGGCAACAACCGCTCCGAGGAACTCGGCGAGCTCGTCCGGCTGATCGAACGGGCGACCGGCCGGACCGCGATCGTCGAGCAAGCCCCGCTCCAGCCCGGCGACATGATCGACACCTTCGCCGACATCGAGCCGCTCCGGCGCGATTTCGGCTTCGCTCCGCGTACCCGGCTCGACGAGGGCGTACCGCGCTTCGTCGACTGGTTCACCGCAGAGCGTCCGGTCTGAAATCCTCCCGCAGCCAGTTGCGTATCCCGGCCACCGGACTATCAGCGCGCGCTATGCTGTTGCCGGATCAGGAAATCATCGCAGGGTGCGAACTCATCGAGTTGCCCGTGCGCGGCGACGAGCGTGGCTCGCTGGTCCCGATGGAGGCGCGCCGCGAAGTGCCCTTCGCAATTGAGCGGGTCTACACGGTCTTCGGCACCGACCAGGGTGTTCGTCGAGGCTTCCATGCCCATCGCGAGCTGCAGCAGTTCGCGCTCTCGGTGGCGGGCGGCTGCACCATGGTTCTGGACGATGGTGAGCGGCGGCAGAAGATCCGCCTCGACCGGCCTAACGTCGGGCTGACGATCCCGCCGATGGTCTGGCACGAGATGGAGGATTTCACCCCCGACTGCGTGCTGCTTGTCCTTGCCGATGCACCCTATGCCGAGGCCGACTACATCCGCGGCTACGACGACTTCCTCGCGCTTGTGGGTGCAGGCCGATGAAAGTCCCCTTTCTCGAGCTTCGCGCCGGCTATGAGGTTCTCAAGCCCGAGATCGACGCGGCCGTGGCACGGGCAATGGCTTCGGGCTGGTACATCGGGGGTCCGGAGGTGGAGGGCTTCGAACGGGCCTTCGCCGATTACTGCAGTGCCGCGCATTGCGTCGGGGTGGCCAACGGGCTCGATGCGCTTCACCTCGGGCTCCGCGCAATGGATGTCGGTCCCGGCGACGAGGTGATCGTCGCCAGCAACAGCTACATCGCAACCCTGCTTGCGGTGAGCATGGTCGGCGCCACCCCGGTGCTGGTCGAAGCCGATCCGGCAACCCATAATCTCGACCCGAGCAAGGTCGAGGCTGCGATCACGCCGCGCACCCGGGTCATCCTGCCGACCCATCTCTACGGCCAGCCGGCCGACCTCGATCCACTCCTTGAGATTGCCCGCAGGCGCGGCTTGCGGCTGCTCGAGGATGGTGCGCAGGGGCATGGCGGGCGCTATCGGGGCCAGCGCGTCGGCGGCCATGGCGACCTCGTCGCGTGGAGCTTCTACCCGAGCAAGAACCTCGGCGCGCTCGGGGACGCGGGCGCGATCACCACCAACGATCCGGTCCTCGCCGACCGGGTCAGGACGCTCGGCAATTACGGTTCGCACCAGCGCTACGTGAACGAGGTGCGCGGCGTGAACAGCCGGCTTGATCCGCTCCAGGCTGCGGTGCTCTCGGTCAAGCTCGCTTATCTCGACGCGTGGAACAGCCGCCGCAAGGCGATCGCCGAGCGCTACCTGGAGGCCTTTGCCGACCTTCCCGGCATCACCCTTCCGGCGGTGCCCGATTGGGCCGATCCGGCCTGGCACCTGTTCGTCATTCGGGCGACCGATCGGGACGGGCTGCAGCAGCGTCTTGCCGACCAAGGCATCCAGACCCTCATCCATTACCCCATCCCGCCGCACCGCCAGCAGGCCTATGCCGATCTCGGCCTTCCTGCCGGGAGCTTTCCGATCGCCGAGCAGCTTGCGAACGAGGTGCTCAGCCTGCCGATCGGTCCGCAGATGCGCGACGAGGAAGTCGAGGCCGTCATCGCCGCGGTCCGCGCCGCGGCAGCCTGAGGATCAGAGGTCGCCGGTCCAGCGATCGAACAGGATCGTCCGGGCGCCGAAGCTCTCCTTCTGCCATAGCAAGCCCTCGTTGAGCTCTTCGCCGCTCATCGAGATGCCGAAGCTGAACCAGTCCGCTCCCTCCGAGGCCGCCTCAGCCATGGCGGAGGCGATCACGAGGTCGAGCGCATTCGCCTTGCGGCCAGCCTCGTTGGAGGCAAGATATTGGGTGTGCCAGACGGCGCCGTAGCGGAACAGGAGGGTGCCGGCGACCGGCTCGCCGTCGAGCCACGCGCAGCGGACCAGCAGCCGATCCGGAAGCGCCGCCTGCAATTGCACGAGCTCGTCCTGGCTGTGCACAGGATCGCGCCCATGGCGTGCAAGCAGCACTTCGGCGAGGAGCGGATGGAAGTCCGCCAGTGAGGTGTCGCGCACCTCGCAGCCGAGCTTGGCCGCGCGCTTGGAGTCGCGAAGCTTGGCCTTGGATGGGGAAAGCGGGTCGCGAAGCGGGACGATGCTCGACACGTCGCGCCCGGCCAACACGAAGCCACGGCGCCACAGATGATAGTCGAGCTCGCCCGATGGCTGTGTCGTGAAGGGCGCGGGAATGCTCTTGATGGTGAGCTTACGCACGCCCCAGTCGCGCAGTCCCTCAAGAGCCTTGTCGAAGGCGTCGATGACGTCGGGGGTTCGAAGGTCGGAACGGGCGATCAGCCCGCCGAAGGTCAGGCCGCCATGGCTCACCGCTTCGTCCCCGTGGCGCGAGGCCGGAAGTGCCGCGACCGGCTCGCCATCCCGCAGCACCAACGCGCTGACGTCTTCGAAGCGGTCGGAATGATAATCCATGAAGCGGCGGTCGAAGAGGAACAGCCCGGTCTTCGACTGCGCCACCAGCGCGTTCCAGCAGTCCGCATCATCCGCGGAGTAGCGCCTCACCTCGAACATCATGGCGCCAGCGTCTTGGTCATGTGCAGCACCTCGCCGTCATCCCCTGCATCGGCCCAACCGGTGCGAAGGTAGAGGCGGATGGCGCGCTCATTGTCGCGGGCCACGCGTAGGAACAGGTCGGTCAGCCCGCGTTCGCGCGCCTGCTCCTCGACAAGCGCGAGCAGGACCGGCCCGAGTTTGCGCCCCCACAGCGACTTGTCACCAAGATAGCCCCAATATTCGGCCTTGGGCGCTGCCACCTGCTTCAGGCCCGCGGCCCCGACCGGACGCCCGTCATGTTCTACTCCCCAGATCAGATAGTCGGTCCGGCCCGGCAGCCGTTCGAAGAAGGCCTGCTGATCCTCCCGGCGAAAGGCGGGTGTCAGGGTCAGCGCCCGGGTCTGCGGATCCGACAGCCACTCCCAGCTGCGGTCGAGATAGTCGCGGTCGTAGGGGACCAGCCTCAGCCCGGCGGTCACGAGAATGAGGTCCTTGGCACGGTCGAGGCCTTCGCAAGGGTGAAAGGGCTTGGCAAGGACAAGCTTGATGTTCTCACCGGCATGCGCCACGCGGACGCGGCTCCCCGATGACCGATGACAACTCCGCCCGCCAGATCCTCCGCTCCTCCTCGCTGATCGGCGCGGCGTCGGTCGCGAACGTCCTCACCGGTCTCGTCCGAAACAAGCTTGCCGCCTTGCTGCTCGGTCCGGCAGGCTTCGGCCTGATCGCACTGGTCCAGAGCCTGGTGACGAGCCTTGCTCAGGTCGGCGGCCTGGGACTGGCCAATGCGGCGGTTCGCCAGCTGTCCCAAGCCGACGAGGAGCAGGCCCGGGCGAGCGTCCGCCGTGCCTTGTTCCTGGGCTCCCTGACGCTGGCCGCGCTGACGCTCGCCTTGCTCTGGTTGCTGCAGAAGCCGCTCGGCGCCTGGCTCCTTCCGGACGAGGCCGCGGGCTGGTCGCTCGGGCTGATCGCGCTTGCCGCGGCACTGACGATCCTTGCCACGACCCAGCAGTTCCTGCTCACCGGATTGCGGCAGATCGGTCGTTTGGCGCTGCTCAACGTCGGCGGCGCGCTGACGGGGACGTTGCTCGGGGTCGGGGCGCTATACTGGCTGGGGAGCGGAGGAATTCCGCTCTACATCCTCGCCGCTCCGGTCGGCGCGCTCGTCGTGGGCGTGATGGTGCTCGCCCCGCTGCGGCCCGGCGCTGCCCCCTCCTCTCCGCGCCTCCTTTCCGAGCTCAGGCCGATGCTGTCGCTCGGTGTCCCGCTGATGCTCGGCAACCTCCTTGCGCCGGTCGCGCAGCTCGCGATCCGGAGCGCGATGGGAGACCAACTCGGGGCCGCGGCGCTCGGCTATTATGGCGCGGCCAGCATGATCTCGGTGACCTACATCGGCTTCGTGCTGAGCGCGATGGCGACCGACTATTACCCGCGCGTATCCGCCGCTTATCCCACCCCGCTCGTCGCCAGGCGGGTTGTGCTCGAGCAGGCGGAAATCGCACTCTTGCTGGCCGCGCCACTTTTCCTGGGACTGCAGGCGACCGCGCCCTGGGTGCTCCACGCCCTTTATTCCAGCCAGTTCGTCGAGGCGACGCCGCTGCTCCGCTGGCTGGTGCTCGGCGACACGCTCAAGACGCTCGGCTGGCCGCTCGGATACCTTCTGCTCGCCTCGGGACGCGGCAAGATCTACATCGCCGCCGAGGCACTGTTTGCGCTGGTGCTGGTCGGCGGGACCTTGCTGCTGCTCCCCCGCTTCGGGGTGGAAGCCGCCGGCATCGCCTATTTCGCGATGATGAGCGTCTACCTTCTCACCCAATTCTTCATTGCGCGGCGGCTGATCGGCCTCCATCCGGGTCGTCCGTTGATCCTGCTTGCGCTGGCGGTGATCGGATCGGTCGCGGCCTTGGCGCTGGTTGGCTCTTTCTTCCCGCTTGCAGGACTCGCGATCGGCCTTCCGCTTTCGGCCGCCGCCGGACTGTTTGGGCTGCTCCGCCTCGCCCACCTGACCGAGGCCGACAACCGGATCGGACGGACCGCACGGACCCTCGCTGCAAGGATCGGCCGGTGAAGCGCTGGCTGCTGGTCTATGGGCCGCTCGGAATGGGCGGCATCGAGACACTCATCGTGCGCCTCGCCAATCACCTCGCGAGTGAAGGTAAGGATGTCGCCGTCCTCCACTCGGGCGGTGAGAACGTGCCGTTGCTATCGCCTGACGTGACGCCGCTAGAATATGCCAGCAGGCAGTCTGCGATCGGACTGGGCAGCCGCTGGCTCGGTCGCGAGCAAGCGCCGGCAGCCCTGATCAGCTTCGATCCGATCAGCGCCGCGCTCGGGCTAGCAATTGAAGCCGTCGCGCCAGGCGGACATGCCGTGCACCTCAGCGGCATCTACCATCCGCGTGCCTTCTTCATGGACGGCGAACGCGCGGACCGGCGATGGCTCAACCGTATGGTCGCCGAGGCAGTCGGGTTCGAGCGATTGTTCTTCATGAACGAGGAATCACGGACCGAGAAGCAGCGCCGCTGGGAGGTCGCACTCGACCGATCGCCGATCATCCCGGTCCCGGTCGAAGAGCGCAATCGGCAGTGGAGCCGCGCCGCCAGCGAAGCACCGCTTCGGATCGTATCCGTCGGGCGGCTGACCGACTTCAAGCAATATAATATCGGGGCATCCTCCATCGTCCGCCGGCTGCTCGATGATGGCGTCGAGGTGTCTTGGGACATCTACGGCGATGGCGCGCTCGAGCCCGAGGTAAGGGCCGCGATCGACCGGCAGGGTGTGAGCAAGCAGCTTCGGCTGTGCGGGACCCTGCCCTATGCACAATTGGCCTCGACCCTGCTCGACTATGACCTGTTCGTCGGGCTCGGGACGGCGGCGCTCGAGGCTTCGATGCTCGGCATCCCCACGATCGCTGCTACCGACAGCTCGGCGGAAGGCAGCTACGGCTGGTTTCACCAGCTTCCCTTCGGCAACCTCGGGGAGCGGCAGGAGGGCAAGGAGCCGACACACCGGATCGAGCAACTGATCCGCGACTATCGGGCAATGCCGCAGGCGGACCGCATGACCCTGTCGCAGGACCTGCATTCGGGCGCTCTCCGCTATGCGCTTCCGGGTGTCGCAAGGCAGCTCGAGGCGCTGGCCGATGCCGCGCCCTCAGGCGGCGCGCCGCACGCCAAACGGCTCACATCCATGCTCTACGGATTGCTGACCGACAGCCTTCCAATCAGGATGGTCCGGGCGCTCCGTCAGGCCGTGCCGAGCAGCAACTCAAGATAACGATCGATCGTCGCATGGCTGGCAAGTTGCCGGGCACGACGACGCAGGCTCTCACGGTCGGGCACGCTCGCCAGCGCCCTTTCCATCGCCTCGGCCAGCTGGTTTGCGTCGCCGACCGGAACAAGCTTGCCGTACCGCCCCCCTGCGAGGATCTCGCGCGGCCCTGACGGGCAATCGGTGCTGACGATCCTGAGGCCGGCGTGGAGCGCTTCGACCAGCACCAGCGGCAGTCCCTCGAAGCGGCTCGAAAGCACGAACAGGTCAGCCGAGGCTAAGAATGGCCAGGGATCGATCCGGAAGCCCGGCATGACGACCCGGTCCGCGATTCCGAGCTCCTTCGTGAGGCTCTCGAGCTGCCAGCGCTCTGCGCCTTCGCCGACGATCATCAGCCGGTCGCCGGCGGGCATGCGGGCGAAGGCGCGGAGAAGCTGCGCCTGGTCCTTTTCCGGCTTGAGGCTGCCGAGGGACAGGATCCGTCGCCCATCCCCGTCCCATTGCCGCTCGACCTCGTCCGACCGCGCGAGCGGGAGTGGCGGCAGGTCGAGCGGGTTGGACAGCACCTCGAACTGGTCAGGCGCGAGTCCGCTCAGGCTTGCAAGATCGGCGGTCGCGCCCTCGGAAACCGTCGTCCGGGCAACGGCATGAGGATAGAAGCGGCGCACGGTCCAGCGGATCGCCTGCTGGACACGCTTGCCTGGATATTGCCGGCCAAGGGTACTATGGTCGCTCAGCACCAGTCGCGCCGGCGAACGGGCGATGATCCGCGCGAGCACCGCGGCGACGGTCAGCGGCCACATGAAGGCGAGGACGCCGTCGGGTTTCGTTTCGCGCAGGTAGGCCGCGAAGCGGGTCGGCACCTGGCGGATGCGCGGTGCCTTGAGGTCGACAATCCGAACATCCCGGTGGACAAGGTCGCGCAACACGCCCTGCGGCCGCATCAGCACCAGTTCGACGATAAGGCCGCGGCGGGCAAAGCCGTTGGCAAGCGTCACCGCGACGCGCTCGGCGCCCCCGCCGCCGAGATCGGGGAGGAGCAATGCGATCCGGCGTCCGCCCACTCAGGCCCCGTCGAGATCGGAAAGCCGGTTGAGCGAGATGCAATCCTGCTCCGTGGCAATGGGCAGCGCCTCGACCTTGAAGCCCGAAGCGGCAGCGTGGGCGACGATGTACAGGAAGCCATGCTCACCGGTGGCGCGGCCGAGCCCCTCGTCCCGGTGGTGCTCCAGCAATTGCAGGATCGGTCCGGCCCGGAACACGAAGAGCCCGATGTCGCGCTCGCCAGGCTCGGGTTCGACGCCGAGTTCGCGGGTCTCCTCGAGCGCGGTGACCGCGCCGGCCGCATCGCGGGCTACCCGCGTATAGGCCTGCGCCACCGGTCGGCTGGCGAAGGTGAAGTCGTTGCCCTCTTCGCGATGGCGCGCCACGAGCCCGGCAATGGTGGCTTCCTCGAGCAGCGGGATGTCGCCCCAGGCCAGCAGCACGTCTGCATCGGGATCGAAGGCGGGCGACTGCCGGAAGGCGAGCACGGCGTCACCCATGCCCGTTGGCTTCTCCTGCACCAGCAGGTGCGCCTCGCGGCCATGTTCCTCGAGGGTCCGCGAGATGGGTTCGAGCCCGCTCGGCGAGACGATGATCGTCGGATTCCCGTCATGCGCCTTCAAGCGATCGAGCAGGTGGATCAGGATCGGCTTGCCGCGAACCGGGTGCAGCGTCTTCGGATAGGGCAGCCCCGCCCGGCTCCCGGTGCCGGCGGCGGCGATGAGCGCGGCGAGCCTAGCGGCCATAGTCGCGCCCGATCTGGCCCTTGAGGCCGCGCGCCACTGCCTTGGCGAGCGGTGCATTGCGTCCCGCGACCAGCGCCGCCGCCTGCTTCCATCCGTTGCGGCGCCCGGTCCGCCAGAGCGCCGCCGCCACCGCCGCCGCATGACGGACCGGGCGCGCGTCGAAGTAGCGCCGGTTCAGAATGATGGTGTTCTTGACGTAATAATAGGCCTTCTCGGGTGTCAGCGGTCGGCCTGCGACGTCGGGATGATAATGGTGCGCGCCAAGGTGCGACAGCACCGGACCGAAGCTCCGCAGGCGCATGAAATAGTCCACCTCGTCGCCGAACAGGAAGAAGTCGGGGGTGACATTACCGATCGCGCGCGCCGCCTGGGTGCTGACCAGCGCCCCGTTGAACAGGTGGGCGAAGGGATAGAGGTCGCCCTTCACCTCGGCACGAAGCTCGGTGAGGGTCGGAAGTTTGCGGCGCCGCGCGGCGAGCACCGGAAGCTGGTTGTCGTTGAGCAAGGGCATCGGAAAGACGAAGCGGTCGCGCGCATTCTCCTGCAGCACGACCGACGAGACGCAGGCGCGGTCGGGCGTGAGCGCCTGCTCGAGCAGGCCAAGCGCCTCGCGGTCCGGAAAGCCGTCGTCATCCATCAGCCAGACGGCGTCATAGTCTCCCGCCAGCGCTTCCGAGATCGACCGTGCCCAGCCGCCGGCAGAGCCGACATTCTCCTGGGTCAGGCATTCGACCCCTTTGGCTTCCAGCATTGCGACCGTGTCGTCGGTGCTCCCGTTGTTGATGACGAGCAGACGGTCGGGGGGCCGGCGTTGGCCGCGGATCGCGTCGACACAGCGGGCGAGCAGCTCGGAGCGATTGTAGGTCACGACGCAGGCGAGGATCTTCACGCACCCGCCTCCATCTCGGCTAGCAGCGAGGCCCAGTCGCGCAGCCCGGGCCCGATCGCAATAGCGTCCATCCCGGCCGCCCTGGCGGCGGCAAGTCCGCTTTCGCTGTCCTCGAAGACCAGCGCTCGGGCGGGTTCGATCCCCGCTCGTGATGCGGCGAGCAGGAAGCCTTCGGGATCGGGCTTGCCCTTGCGCACGTCGGCGGAGGTGACGACCGGATCGAAGATCCCGGCTAGGCCGATCGCGGCAAGCGCCGCCTCGGCCGAGGGTGGCGAGGCCGAGGTGCACAGCGCGCAGCGGAAGAGCGCGCGCGCCGCAGTGACGAATGCCACGGCTCCGGGAATCTCGCGTAATTCCTGCTCGATCAGGGCACGCGAACGCTGCTGCTTGGCATCGCGGAGCCGGTCGCGCTCCTCGGCGGCGGCTTCCCTGCCCGCGTCGAGCAGCAGGCGATCGACTGCGGCGGCCGTCGTCATCCCGGCGATTCGGTCATAGTCGACCGCGACCTGCAGCGGCGCGAATACCTCGGCGAAGGCCCGGGCATGGATGGGCGAACTGTCGACGAGCGTCCCGTCGAGGTCGAAGATCAGGAGTTTCTTGCCCTGGAAGGGCGACGCCGCCTCGTTCACTTCGCCAGGTCGCGCTTGGCGTAGAGATCGAGCATCGTCGACACCAGACGCTCGCCATTGTGGCGGCCGGGCAGCTCGGGATGCTCGAAGTCGTCGACAATCCGCGGCACGTCGAGGCGATATTCGCTGTCGTCATAGTCGACGTAGGTGGTGTCGGCCTTGCGCCGACCATTGTTGACCAGCACCGCGTCGAACAGATCCTCCGGCGCATGGTGGCGGTCCTCCGCGAGGCAGAGGTAGCGATAGGCGCCGTGGAGGTAATCCGCCGCGCGGTAGGTCGGCGTCTCGTAGTCGGCGCCGATATTGGTGACGAAGACCTTCAGCGCCGAGCGGTTGCGGGCGATCGCCTCGGGCAGGCCGCGCGACAGGTAGGTCGGATAGAGCGAGCTGTGCTGCGTGCCGGCCGAATAGATGACGATGTCGGCCTGCGCGAGTGCCAGCCGCACCCCCGCCGAGGCGATGGCGGGCGCCTGGTGGCGCTCGAGGTAGAGTCGCTGATCGGCTTCGCTCAGCCGGTCGAAACTCGACCGCTCGAGCGCCGCGTCGAGCAGGTAGATGCTGTCGATCAGCACGTTGGAGCGTAGCTCGACGATCTCGGCCTCGGAGCTCAGCACCTCGCCATTCTGGCGGACCGCCGCGAGCCACTTGTTCTCGACGCTGTTGGGAAGGACCGTTCCCTTGAGCCGGAACAGACGATCGATGGTCCGTGTCGTCCGCTCCATGTCGCGACCGCTATCGAGATAGGCGCCGGCGTAGAGGCAGTTCATCAGCGAGCAGTCGGCGAAGTTGAACTGCTGCGACCGCACTTGCTCGATCAGCAGCAGGGTCTCGAGGAACTGGCCGACGAAACGGCGCAACGCCGCGGCTAGGACCGGATCGGTAACCGTCACTCCGGCAAGCTCCTCTCCGCCCGCGACGAAGCGCTCGAACCCGCAAACCAGCTCTTCACGGTCGACGTCGAGCGGGAAGCGGACGTCGAACAATGCCTCGGCAACGTCCCTCTTCGGTCCTTCGGGCAGCATCAGTGACTGCACCTTTCGGATGTCGGAGGGGCCGAGCATGTTGAAGAAGCGGCGGATCTCGCCGGTCGACTTGCCGTCGTCATAGGCATTGACGATCGAGGTCACGTTGAGCCCCGGCCGGTCGAGCAGCGCGGGAATGAGCGACGCGGCTCCGCGGCCGCCATTGAGGACGACCACGTTCAGCATGACCTACGCTCCACCACCACAATCCTCATCCTGCTTGTTCTCACGTCGTGTTTCGAGCCGGCGCGCCAATCAGCCGCTCATAGATGGAAGCGTAGGTTTCGACACCATGTTCCAGCGTGAACGCATCCGCTTTACCGCGGGTCGCGCGCCTCGTCGTCTCCGGTACCGCGAGGACCTGCTCGATCGCCGATCGCAGGGTCGCGGGACTGAAGTCCATCACCACCAGCGAGGCATTGCGCTGCGGGCGGAGAATGTCGTCGAGGTCGCCCACCCCGCTGTTGCTGATCATCGGGACGTTGGCCGCGAACAGCTCGGCCATCTTGGTCGGAGAGCAACCCGCGAGATCCGCGCTCGGGCGGAAGAACATGACCGAGAGGCTGGCAAGCGCCAGGTAGACCGGGACCTCGTCGCGCGAAGCGTTGACGATGCTGACCGAATCGGCGGGAAGACCGGCGGCTGCGACCGCAGCGGCGATCTCCTGCTCGCCATTGTTGCACACGAACAGGAAGCGCGCATTCGGCTTGATCTTGCGGAACTCGACGAACAGCCGGACCATCTCGTCGAGGAGGTACACGGCACCGATGCTGCCGAGGTAGAGAAGGACCGGCTGCCCTTCCTCGAGCTTGAGCCGCGATCGCGCCGCCGCCACTCGCTCGGGAGCGACCCGGCTCATGTCGAAAAGCTCGAAATCGGCGCAGCAGGGGATGACAGTGTAGCGGTCGAGGCCGCCGGCATGCGGATATTTGGTGTTCAGCACCTCGGCCGCCTTGGCGGTCAAGGTCACGACATGGTCGGCGGCGTCGAAATAGCCCTTCTCGCGGGTGCCAAGCAGCCGGTAGACCCAGGGAAAGCGGCTGTCCTGAATGCCACTCTCGATAAAGAAGTGGCGAAAATCGAGCAGGAAGCGCGCTCCGACCGCCTGCTTGACCGCCTTGCCGATCTCGAGCGGGAGCCAGCTGCGGCTATGGACGAGGCGGGGACGCTCGGCCTTGGCAATGCCGAGCGCGAGCCGGTGCATGCGCGCCATGTCGTAGAATTGCGCCGCCACCTGCGGGCGGTTGTGATAGGTCACGTGGGACCAGCGAATGCCGGCTTCCTCGAAGCGGTCCCGGTAGCGCTGCATCAGCGCGTCGCGTCCGGGCTTCTCGACGCTGACGATGTGGATCCGGTAGCCTCGCGCCGCCAGCCCGAGATTGTAGGGCGCGATCTGCGACTGTCCGATATGATCGGTGATGCCGTTGTGGCTGAGGTAGAGGACGTCGGTCATGGCTTTCCGGCACCCGCACATGCGGCAGGCGCCATGCCCGCGAGGTGCTTGGCGACGGTCGGCCCGATGCGCTCGCGCCAGCCCGGCACGACCAGTCCGAACCGCGATTTCAGAAGCTCCGTCGACAGTCGCGAGTTGGCCGGACGCGGGGCCGGTGCGCCATAGTCGGCCGTGCTGATGCCGATGACCTCGGCGGACGGCCCACCCGCGCTGGCGCTCGCTTCGAAGGTGGCGCGGGCGAAATCTGCCCAGCTGAGCGCGCCCGAACCGGCGACGTGCAGCGTCAATCCGGCGGGCTCGGGCCAGCGCCGGGCCAGCGTAAGGAGCACCCAGGCAAGATCCCCGGCATGGGTCGGGCAGCCGACCTGATCTTCCACGACAGTGATGCGATCCTTGGTGGCACCCAGGCGGAGCATCGTGGCGACGAAGTTGGAGCCCGTCGGTCCGTAGACCCATGAGGTCCGCACGATCAGCGCGTCGGGGTTGCGGCGGCGAACCTCGATCTCGCCGGCGAGCTTGGTACGGCCGTAGGCTCCGAGCGGGCCGGTCGGATCGCTCTCGCTCCAGGGTCGATCGCCCGAGCCGTCGAAGACATAGTCGGTCGAGACGTGGATGAAGCCCGCCCCTGCCCTGCCGGCCGCTTCCGCCGCTTCGCCGGCCGCCTCCGCATTGAGGCGGAATGCCTGCCCCTCTTCTTGCTCAGCCTTGTCGACGGCGGTGTAGGCAACGGCGTTGATGACGAGGTCGGGGCGCTCCGCCGCGATCAGGTCGGCGACCTGCCCCGGCTCGGCCATGTCGAGGTCGGGCCTGCCGACCCGCTGCAGTCGGACCTCGGCCATGCTTCCAGCCATCTCGGAGAGAGCCGTGGCCAACTGGCCAGAACGGCCGAGCACCAGGATCTTCACGCGGCGGTCCCGAGCCGTTCGCCTGAATAGCACCCCTCGCGAATCGGCCGCCACCACCAGTCGTTCGCGAGGTACCAGTCGATGGTCTCGGCGAGCCCTTCCTCGAAGCTGTGGCGCGGCGCCCAGCCAAGCTCGCCCTGCAGCTTGGAGCTGTCGATCGCATAGCGGCGGTCATGGCCCGGACGGTCGGTGACGAAGCGGATCAGCGACCGCCGCTGCCCCTCCGGCAATGGAGCCCTCGCGTCGAGCAGGTCGCAGATCGCCTCGACCACTTGCAGGTTGGTGCGCTCGGCGCTTCCCCCGACATTGTAGCTCTCGCCGACCCTTCCGCGCGTCAGGATCAGCTCCAGCGCCTCGGCATGATCCTCGACATGAAGCCAGTCGCGGACATTCTCACCCTTGCCGTAGACAGGCAGCTCGCGGCCCTCGAGCGCATTGAGGATGACCAGCGGGATCAGCTTCTCGGGGAAGTGGAACGGCCCGTAATTGTTCGAGCAGTTCGAAAAGACCGCGGGCAGCCCGTAGGTGTGGTGCCAGGCGCGAACGAGATGGTCCGATGCCGCCTTGCTCGCCGAATAGGGCGAGGAAGGCGCGTAGGGCGTATCCTCGCGAAACAGGCTGTCGTCGAAGGGCAGGTCGCCGAACACCTCGTCGGTCGAGACATGGTGGAAGCGGAAGTTCTCGGCCGCCTCGCGGCCCAGCGTGCGCCAGTAGCCGAGCGCGGCCTGGAGCAGATGGAAGGTACCGACCACGTTGGTCTCGATGAAGGCGGCCGGACCATCGATGGAGCGGTCGACATGGCTCTCGGCGGCCAAGTGCATGATGCCGTCGAGTTGGTGCTCCGCCAGCAGTGCGGACACCCGCGTTTCGTCGGCGATGTCGCCTTCGACGAAACGGTAGTTCTCGATCCCCTCGACGTCGCGAAGCGAGTTGAGATTGCCGGAGTAGGTCAGCTTGTCGAGGTTCACCACATGGTGCCCGCGGGCGACCAGTCGGCGGACCACCGCCGAGCCGATGAAGCCCGCACCGCCCGTGATCAGCAGACGCCGGCTCACGCGAACAGCTCCGCATCGGCCAGGAGGGGCGCGGACCGATCCTTGTCGGAAAGAGTCAGAGCACCGGCGGTGGTCGGCCAGTCGATCCCGATCGCCGGGTCGTCGAAGCGGATCGTCCGCTCATGCTCGGCGCTGTAGCGCGCGCTTACCTTATACTGCACTTCGGTATCCGGCTCGAGGGTCAGGAAGCCGTGGGCAAAGCCGGTCGGCACGAACAACTGGTTCCACTGCTCGGCCGAGACCTTCACTCCCTGCCAGCGGCCAAAAGCGGGCGACGAGCGACGGATGTCGACCACCACGTCGAAAATTGCACCACGAGTGACCCGGACCAGCTTGGCCTGGGCGAACGGTGGCAGCTGATAGTGGAGGCCGCGAAGAACGCCGGCCGCGACCGAGCGGCTGTGATTCTCCTGAACGAAGCCGTCGGTGAAGCCGGTCAGCCGCTGCATGGCCTCATTCCAGACTTCGGAGAAGAAGCCACGTTCATCGGCGATGCGGCGCGGAACGATCTCCGTCAGCCCGCCGTCGAGATGGCGATAGTCCATCAGCCCTGCTCGATCTCGGTCACTCGGGTGCGAAGGTAACGCGCATAGTCGGTCTTGCCGAGCGCGTCGGCGCGGCTTCGGACCTGGTCGGCGGA
This sequence comes from Sphingomonas swuensis, assembly GCF_039538045.1. Taxonomy (NCBI): domain Bacteria; kingdom Pseudomonadati; phylum Pseudomonadota; class Alphaproteobacteria; order Sphingomonadales; family Sphingomonadaceae; genus Sphingomonas; species Sphingomonas swuensis. The sequence goes on from NZ_BAABBQ010000001.1 coordinate 1,690,084, forward strand.
AAGCCAGCCGCGCTCGAGCGCGATCTCCTCGAGGCACATGACCTTGAGGCCCTGCCGATGCTCGATCGTGCGGATGAAGGAGGACGCGTCGTGCAGGCTGTCGTGGGTTCCCGTGTCGAGCCAGGCATAGCCGCGCCCGATCAGCTGAACCTCAAGCTGGCCGCGTTCGAGATAGATTCGGTTGACGTCGGTGATCTCCAGCTCGCCGCGCTCGGAAGGAGCAAGGTTCGCCGCGATGTCGACTACCTGATTGTCGTAGAAATAGAGGCCCGTCACCGCCCAGCGCGAGCGCGGCTTTGCTGGCTTCTCCTCGATCGACAGAGCCCGCCGCTGGGCATCGAACTCGACCACGCCATAGCGCTCGGGATCCTCGACATGATAGGCAAACACCTGCGCCCCGCCGGTCAGCGAGGCCGCGGCCTGGACCAGCCCCGCAAGGCCGGCGCCATAGAAGATGTTATCGCCGAGGATCAGCGCCACCGGGTCAGAGCCGATGAATTCGCGGCCGATGATGAAGGCTTCGGCAAGGCCGTTGGGCTCGGCCTGCTCGGCGTAGCTGAGCTTGATACCGAACGCGCTGCCGTCGCCGAGGAGCCGCTTGAACTGCGGAAGGTCGTGCGGAGTCGAGATGATCAGGATCTCGCTCAGCCCGGCAAGCATCAGCACGCCGAGCGGATAGTAGATCATCGGCTTGTCATAGACCGGCAGGAGCTGCTTCGAGATGCCCATGGTCGCAGGATAGAGGCGGGTCCCGCTCCCACCCGCCAGAATGATGCCCTTCATCGGCCCGAACTTTCCGTAAGGATGGTCTGGTATGGCAGCCAGCCGAACGAATTCACCGCATAGTTCAGCCAGACGAACAGCACTGTCCCCGAGTAGACCAGCACCAGCAGACGGCCGAGGAAGGCCTGACGAAGCCACAGCGGCACGCGCGCGAGCACGACGATCTGAAGCGGCAGCAAATAGAGCGAAATGCGGTCGACAACGGTCGAGCTGGGCGACAGCAGCAGGACGGGCACCATCAGCAACGACACCAGCGAGAGATTGCGCCAGATGGGCTCTTCCCGCGCATCAAAACCGAGCTTCTTCCTTCCGATGTAGAAGATCATGGCGGAAAGGACGAGCTGGGCGATGCGGATGGCCGCGCCCGAGCTGTTGTACTTCGCCTCGATATAGTTGCGGCTCAGGCGCTCGAAGCTGTCCGACAGGAACAGCGTATTGAGCGAGGCCGTCAGAGCGACCACCATCAGCACGTTGGCAAGTCGGGACTGCGGAAACACGAATAGCATCAGCGGCAGGCAGACGATCGCCGTCTTGTGGAACAGCGCCGCGGCAAGGATGTAGAGCGTGAAGCGGACAATCCCCGCGCCGTTGATGATCGCCGCGATGCCCATCATCAGGAAGCCGATGGCCGCCGCCTGCCGGGTATAGCCCATGCCGACGACGATGATCAGGTAAGGCACCGCGACGGCCATCATCAGCCATGGCTCGGGCTGGGTCCTCGCAAGCCGGTAGAAGCCCCACACGAAGGGGATGGCGACGATCGCGTTGACCAGCCAGAAACCCCCGCCGACCTGCGACACGCCATAATTGAGCAGCGTGTATCCCCAGTCGCCACGCGCCATCTGCTGTCCGAGCGAGAAGATGCGGCTGCGCTCGAAGATGCTGAGGTAGTTCAGCCAGTCGCCGCCGACCTCGAAACGGAGGCCGATCATCAGGAACAGCAGGAGCAAGGCGAAGGGAAGCAGGGCGCCCATCTGGCTCGGCAGCGCCGCCCCCTCGATTGTGTGTCCCGTCGCAGGATGCGCATGGGCCGGCAGTCGCGCAGGAAGGCGTCCGCGCAGACTGATCAACGCTCCGATCGCGAAGAAGAGAAACAGGATCCAGTAGGGCAGCATGGGTCGCCGGGTCTGTGGCAGTGCCACCCTCATGACGCAAGTCAAACCGCTCACGGCGGTCTCGGCGTCCGCAGACCGGCGAGAAGTGAGAGAGTGACAACAGACGCGTCGGCTCCCGTGCGCAGTCGCAGTGGTCAGCGGCCCGGCGACCTCCTATGTTCTGGACATGCAACGAGATGCGGACTGGAACGACTGGCGGGCCTTCCTCGCCGTCGCGCGCAGCGGCAGTACGCTTTCCGCGGCCCGCGCGATGCGGGTCAGCCAGACCACCGTCGCCCGCCGCATCGCCTGTCTCGAGGAAGCGCTGGGGCTCGGTCTGTTCGAGCGCCGCTCGGCCGGCTACGCACTTACCGCCGCAGGTGGAGCGCTGGTTGCGCGGGCCGAGGCCGTCGAGGCGGCGGCGCTTGCTGCCCAAGCGCAGGCCCGTGCGGCCGGACGCTCGTTGTCCGGCACCGTGCGGATCACCGCCGAGGAGATCTTCAGCACCGCCCTCCTCGCGCCGCATCTGCTCGAACTTCACGAGACCTATCCCGAAGTCCGGATCGAGATCGACAACACCATCGGGCTGAGAGACCTCGCCGCGGGAGAGGCCGACATTGCCCTTCGAAGCAGCGAGAAGATGGAGGGCGGTGGGCTGGTTGGACGAAGGCTCGTCGCCGACAATTGGACCCTCTACTGCAGCCGTTCCTACGCCGAGCGGCATGGCGTTCCCGGTTCGATTCCCGGCCTTCGCGCGCACACGTTGGTGGGCGGCGGCGGCGGCCAGCTTGCCCGCGAATATGGCGAGTGGATTGAACAGGCTGGCCTCGCGGATCGGGTTACGGTCGAGCAAGGGAGCGCGACAGGACTGCTCAGCGCCGTCCAGACCGGGCTAGGGATCGCGGTGCTGCCCTGCGTTGTCGCGGACGCCCTCCCCGACATCATCCGCTGCCTCCCGCCAATGGCCGAGCGGCGGCAGATGTGGCTGCTCACCCACGAGCGGGTAAGGCACCAGCCTGCCGTGAGGGCGGTGATCGACTTCCTCTACGAGCGCCTGAGCGCGCACGTCCGCAACCTTCAGCTCAGGGTCGCCGCCTAGCCGGCAGGGTGAGCGTCGCTCCAATAGGCTCCGGCGCGCTCAGACCAGCGCTGGAACTCGGCGTCGCTGGCGAATGCGCGTCGCGGGAGGATGAAGGCGCAACTGTCGGTCGTGAAGAGAAAGAGGCGGTCCCTGGTCGCGACGACGCGCTTGATCGCCGCCCACCGATGCTGAAGCGACTGAACCTCATGATGGATCGCAATCTCCGCTTCGTTCATCCGCAGCTTCATCGGTGTCGCCCAGCCACTCTTCCGGCGTTGTCGCACCTGCCACATCGGCGACAACAGATAGATGGCGGCGACCATTACCATCCAGATGAGGACGTATGGCAGCGCCGCGTAGATAAGGTCGACGCCCCTGGTGCCTTCGAACAGGTATGCTGATCCCGCGCCGATCGCGAGGAGCAACATTCCCGAAGTCACCAACCTACGTCGGCAACTTTTGCACGTGCGCGACAACGCCCGGAAATCCGACGCCTCATAGGTGATCGAGACTTCGTCGTCCGCAATCCGATCCAACGCAGGTTCCCCCGTAGGGCGAGCCTAGCGCCTACCTTCTTCCGGGCAAGCGCTCACTCGACTGTGACGCTCTTCGCCAAGTTGCGCGGCTGGTCGACGTCGGTGCCCTTGAGCACGGCGACATGGTAGGCCAGCAGCTGAACGGGGACCGCATAGACCAGCGGCGCGATCAGGGGATGGACCTCGGGCATCTCGATGGTCGCCATGCAGCCCTCGCCGGCCTCGGCCAACCCCTTGGCATCGCTGATAAGGACGATCTTGCCGCCGCGGGCGCGAACCTCCTGCATGTTGCTGACGGTCTTCTCGAATAGCGGACCCGACGGAGCCAGGACGATCACCGGGACCTGATCGTCGATGAGCGCGATCGGTCCATGCTTCATCTCGCCCGCAGCATAGCCTTCCGCGTGGATGTAGCTGATTTCCTTGAGCTTGAGCGCACCCTCGAGCGCCATCGGATAGTCCGGGCCACGACCGAGATAGAGCACGTCGCGGGCGGGCACGATCAGCGGCGCCATCGCCTTGATGTCCTCGTCATGGTCGAGTGCCTGGGTCATTGCCTCGGGCGCCTCCTGGAGGTGCGCGACGATGTCCTTTTCCTCTTCCGCCGTGATCCGGCCCTTGGCCCGGGCTAGGTTGACGGCGAGCGCGGCGAGGACCGCCAGCTGGCAGGTGAAAGCCTTGGTCGAGGCGACACCGATCTCCGGGCCCGCGCGGGTCGGAAGCAGCAGGTCCGCCTCGCGCGCCATCGAGCTCGTCGGGACATTCACGACGACCGCAATCTTCTGCTCCTGCTCGCGGGCGTGGCGAAGCGCGGCCAGTGTATCGGCGGTCTCGCCCGACTGGCTGATGAAGAGCGCAAGCCCGCCCTTTTCGAGGACGGGATCGCGGTAGCGGAACTCGGACGCGACATCGATATCGACCGGAACCCGGGCAAACCGCTCGATCCAATATTTTCCGACCATGCCGGCGTAGAAGCTGGTCCCGCAGGCGACCATGGTCACGCGATCGACCGCCGCCAGGTCGAAGTCGCTGGCGGGAATTGCCACTTCCCCGTCGAAGGCGCGGACATAGCTTTGAAGCGTCTGCGCGACCACGATCGGCTGTTCGTAGATTTCCTTGCGCATGAAGTGCGCGTGGTTGCCCTTGCCGATCGTCTCGGCCGAGGCCTCACTGTCGACCTGCGGCCGCTCGACCGGCTGGTTCGCGCGGTCAAAGATCTGCACGCCGTCGCGGCGCACCACGACCCAGTCGCCTTCTTCGAGATAAGCGATGCGGCGGGTCCAGGGCGCCAGCGCGATAGCATCCGAGCCGAGGTAATTCTCGCCCTCGCCATAGCCAACGGTCAGCGGAGCACCCATGCGGGCACCGATCACAAGGTCCGGATGGTCGCGGAAGAGGAAGGCCATGGCGAAGGCACCGTGAAGCCGGGGAAGAACCGCCGCGACCGCCGACTGCGGGTCGGCGCCCTTCTCGATTTCGCGCGCGACGAGATGCGCCACCACTTCGCTGTCGGTTTCGGACAGGATCCTGCGGCCCTCGGCCAGCAGTTCCTGCCGAAGCGGCTTGAAGTTCTCGATGATGCCGTTGTGGACCAGCGCCACCGGACCAGCGATGTGCGGATGGGCGTTGCTCTCGGTCGGTGCGCCGTGCGTTGCCCAGCGGGTATGGGCGATGCCGATCGTCCCGGGGGGAGAATCCTCCGCCAGCCGCGCGGCGAGATTGTCGAGCTTGCCTTCGGCCCGCTGGCGCTCGAACGCGCCGCCATCGACCGTGCAGATACCGGCGCTGTCATAGCCGCGATATTCGAGCCGCTTCAGTCCTTCGAACAGCCGCTGGGCCACCGCTTGCTTGCCTGCGATCGCGACGATGCCGCACATAAACCTGTCTTTCCTTGAAATCTCATGCCCGCGCTAGCGATGTCGGTAGCCGCGGCCAAGTGAGCTGCGAAACGTAAATATATCGGTCACTTTCCGCATTGCCTCAGGCAAGCGGCAGGAGAGCCTCCACAGCGCCGGTCAGGACGTCCTGATCGAGGTCGCTGTTGTTGAGAATGAGCACGGACCGACTGGTCCTGAGATCGTGGGCGAGGTGCGTGCGATAGCCCTGCACCTTGCCGGTCTCCCAGGCGACGCGTCGTCCCCCGATGGTGCGGACCCGCCCGCCAAGGGCGTAACCCTCCGTGGGCACGCGAACGCGGACTAGCTCGGCACGCGAACGCGCGGAGAGGAGTCTGCCGTGATTGATCAGATATGCCGCCCGGATCAGGTCGGCCGCGTTTGCATGGATGTTGCCGCTCGCGCCGCCGAATGGCGGAACTCGCAGGTCCTTGCGCCCGCTCGTGCCATAAGCAGCGGCCAGCCCCGCGATGCCTCCATCCCGGGTGTCGACAAAGCCGGTGCGGGACAGCCCGAGCGGACGGAAGACCTGTTCGGCCAGCACCGCCTCGAACGGCTTCCCGGCGACTCGCTCCATCGCGGCATGAAGGAGAACCCAGTTGAAGAAGGAATAGTCGAAGCGCCCGCCCGGCGCGAAGGCGAGATCGCCCTCGGCGAAGCGTGCGACCATCTCGGCCGACCCGGCGCGCGAGGTGCGCAGCTGCGGCTCGTCCTTGATCGCCTGGGTGACCCGGTCGGGGATGCCGCTGTCGTTGGCGAGCAGATGCTCGACCGAAACTGACCCATAGGGCCCACCAAGCACGGGAAGGTGGGTGCGGATCGGTGCGCCCAGCGCCATCCGCCCCTGGTCGACCATTCGCAGCAGTGCGACCGCCGTGAACCACTTGGACACCGAGCCGATCCGGAAGGTCGTATCGGCCGCGACAGGCAGTCGCGCCTCACGGTCGGCAAGGCCGAACAGGCGCTGGTGCCGAATGCGCCCGTTGGCGCCGAGGCTGATCGAACCGCTGAAGCCATTGGCCGCGGCGAAGTGGTCGATGACGAGGTCGGAGGCCGATCGATCACGCGCCCGGACGGGAACGCTGCTCGCGGCGATGGCGGCAGAGATGCCGCTGACGAACAGCCGACGATCGATCATGGAAATGCCTTCAGGAACGCAACAGGATTGCCGCTCCTAGCCCAGCACATCCTTGATCCGCGAGAAGAAACTCTTGCTCGCCGGGCATTCCTCGCCGGTTTCCGTTTCGCGGAACTGGGTGAGGATTTCCTTCTGCCTGGCGGTCAGCCGGGTCGGCGTCTCGACCAGGATCCGGGCCACCATGTCCCCGCGCCCACGGCCGTTCAGCACGCCCATGCCCTTGCCGCGAAGCCGCAGCGTCTCACCCGACTGGACGCCCGACGGAATCTTGACCTCGATCTTCTCGCCATCGATGCCAGGGACAGTGATCGAGCCGCCCAGCGCGGCAGTGGTGAAGCTGACCGGGCATTCGGCGATGAGGGTCGTCCCCTCGCGGCCATAGAGCGCGTGGCGCTTGAGGTGCACGAACAGGTAAAGGTCGCCCGACGGGGCGCCGCGGATGCCGGCTTCGCCTTCCCCGGCAACGCGGATGCGTGTTCCCTCGTCGACCCCGGCGGGAACCTGGATGGTCAGGGTCCGCCGCTTGAGGGTCCGGCCCTCGCCCTGGCACTCGGGACAGGGGTCGGCGATGGTCACACCATGGCCGTGGCACGAGGGACAGCCGCGCTCGACCACGAAGAATCCCTGCTGCGCACGGACCTTGCCGGCGCCGTGACAGGTCGGGCAGGTGATCGGGACCGAAGAGCCCCGCGCACCATCGCCCTCGCACGGTTCGCACGGAGCCAAGGTCTCGATGTCGATCGTCGCCGACTTGCCTGCGAAGCTCTCCTCGAGCGACAGCTCGAGGTCGTAGCGGAGGTCCGCGCCGCGAGCGGCGTTCTGGCGAGCGCCGCGGGGATCCATGAACTCGCCGAAGATGGACGAGAAGATGTCCGAAAAATCGGGTCCCGCGCCGCCGCCGAAACCGCCTGCCCCGCCCTGCTGAAAAGCGGCATGCCCGAAGCGGTCGTACGCCGCCCGCTTCTGAGGATCCTTGAGGCAGTCGTAGGCTTCGTTCAGTTGCTTGAACTTGGCTTCCTGCTCGGCGCAGCCGCCGTGGCGGTCAGGATGGCACTCCATCGCGAGCTTGCGATAGGCCATCTTGATGGTCCGCTCGTCAGCGCCGCGCTGGACTCCGAGCAGCTCGTAATAGTCGGTGTGAACAGTCATTGACGCAATCCTGACACCGTCGTCCCCGCGATGGTGGGGACCTCAGGGTGTTGAGTACCTCCCGAGGCCCCCGCTCTCGCGGGGAGGACGCCAATCACTGGCTTACGCCTTCTTGTCGTCGTCGACTTCGGAATATTCCGCGTCGACCACTTCTTCCTGGCCCGCCTGCGTATTGTCGGCCGTGTCGGCTGCGGACTGGGTGGTGCCGCCCGCCTGCTGGCTCTCGTAGATCGCCTGGCCAAGCTTCATCGCCGACTGGGTCAGCGCGTTCGACTTGGTGGTCATCGCGTCGGCATCGCCGCTCTCGATGGCGGTCTTGGTCTCGGCGATGGCGGTCTCGATCTCGCTCTTCACCTCGGCCGAGACCTTGTCGCCATGCTCGGCAAGCTGCTTCTCGGTCGAGTGAACGAGGCTCTCGGCCTGGTTCTTCGCCTCGGCTCCAGCGCGCCGCTTCTTGTCTTCCTCGGCGAACTGCTCGGCCTGCTTGACCATGTTGTCGATGTCCGAGTCCGACAGACCACCCGATGCCTGGATTCGGATCTGCTGCTCCTTGCCGGTGCCCTTGTCCTTGGCCGAGACGTTGACGATGCCGTTGGCGTCGATGTCGAAAGTGACCTCGATCTGCGGCACGCCACGCGGCGCCGGAGGAATGCCGACGAGGTCGAACTGGCCGAGGATCTTGTTGTCCGCGGCCATCTCGCGCTCACCCTGGAAGACCCGGATGGTGACGGCATTCTGATTGTCGTCGGCGGTCGAGAAGACCTGGCTCTTCTTGGTCGGGATGGTCGTGTTGCGGTCGATCATCCGGGTGAACACGCCGCCGAGGGTCTCGATGCCGAGCGACAGCGGGGTCACGTCGAGCAGCAGCACGTCCTTGACGTCGCCCTGAAGCACGCCCGCTTGGATCGCGGCGCCCATGGCGACGACCTCGTCCGGGTTGACGCCGGTGTGCGGGTCCTTGCCGAAGAACTCCTTCACCACCTCACGGACGCGCGGCATGCGGGTCATGCCGCCGACCAGCACGACGTCGGAGATGTCGGCGGCCTTGACGCCCGCGTCGGCCAGCGCCTTGCGGCACGGCTCGAGGGTGCGGTCGATGAGGTCGGCGACCAGCTTCTCGAGGTCGGCGCGGGTGATCGTCTCGACGAGGTGCAGCGGGGTTGTCGAACCACCCTCCATGCGCGCCGTGATGAAGGGCTGGTTGATCTCGGTCGTCGCGGTCGACGACAGCTCGATCTTGGCCTTCTCCGCGGCTTCCTTGAGGCGCTGCAGCGCAAGACGGTCCTTGCGGAGGTCGATGCCTTCCTTCGCCTGGAACTTGGCCGCGAGATGCTCGACGATCTTGGCGTCAAAGTCCTCGCCGCCGAGGAAGGTGTCGCCGTTGGTCGACTTCACCTCGAACACGCCGTCGCCGATCTCGAGGACCGACACGTCGAAGGTGCCGCCGCCAAGGTCGTAGACCGCGATGGTCTTGTTGGTGTCCTTGTCGAGGCCATAGGCCAGCGCCGCGGCGGTCGGCTCGTTGATGATGCGCAGCACTTCGAGGCCCGCGATCTGGCCGGCGTCCTTGGTCGCCTGGCGCTGCGCGTCGTTGAAGTAGGCGGGAACGGTGATCACCGCCTGGCTGACCGTCTCGCCGAGATAGGCCTCGGCGGTTTCCTTCATCTTCTGGAGCGTGAAGGCACTGATCTGCGACGGGCTGTACGGCTGGCCGCCGGCATCGACCCAAGCGTCGCCATTGTTGCCCTTGACGATCTTGTAGGGGACCAGCTCGGTGTCCTTCTTGGTCACCGGGTCGTCAAAGCGGCGGCCGATCAGGCGCTTGACCGCGAAGATGGTGTTGTCGGGATTGGTGACGGCCTGGCGCTTGGCCGGCTGGCCGATCAGGCGCTCGCCATCCTTGGTGAAGGCGACCACCGACGGCGTGGTGCGCGCGCCTTCCGAATTCTCGATGACCTTCGGCTTGCCGCCTTCCATCACCGCAACGCAGCTGTTGGTCGTGCCGAGATCGATCCCGATCACTTTCGCCATTTTTCTTCTACCCTTTCACTCGCCCCTCGGACGCCCCCTGAAGGGACGCCCGCGTTCATGTTTCGGCGGCGATATAGGGAGGGTGAAAGCGGCGACAAGGACTCGGTGTGGCAGCATTGCAATACGGCCGGGAAGATGTTGCTCCCCAGCCGCTTACAACAACAGCTCGCGAGTGTCAGACCATCGCCATGCCGCCATTCACATGCAGCGTCTGGCCGGTGACGTAGCCCGCCTCGCGGCTGCTGAGATAGACGACGGCGGATGCCACGTCTTCGCCACTGCCCATCGCGCCCGCAGGAATCTTGCCGAGGATGGCGGCGCGCTGCGCGTCGTTCAGCGCATCGGTCATCGCCGACGCCATGAACCCCGGCGCGACGCAATTGACGGTGATATTGCGGGTCGCGAGTTCCTGCGCGACAGCCTTGCTCATCCCCACCAGCCCGGCCTTTGCCGCGACATAGTTGGCCTGGCCGGGATTGCCGGTCTGGCCGACAACGGAGGTGATCGACACAATCCGCCCGAAGCGGGCCTTCATCATCGGCTTGGCTGCCGCGCGCATCAGGCGAAAGGCCGCGGCCAGGTTGACCTGGAGCACCGAATCGAACTCCTCGTCCTTCATCCGCATCAGCAGATTGTCCCGCGTAATCCCGGCATTGTTGACGAGGATGTCGAGCTTGCCGCCGAGCGCTTCGACCGCTTGCGGGACGAGCGCGTCGACCGCAGACCCGTCCGAGAGGTTGCACGGCAAGGCGACGTGATCGCCGCCGAGCCCGGAGCGGAAGCTCTCGAGCTTCTCGGCGTTCGAGCCGCTGACAGCGAGACGCGCGCCTTGCGCAGCAAGGGCCTTGGCAATCGCGCTTCCGAGCCCGCCGCTGGCGCCGGTCACGAGAGCGGTCATTCCAGTCAGGTCGAACATCATGCAATCTCCTTCGCGGCCGCTTCGATGTCGGCCATGCTGATGACGCTGGTCACCCGGGCGTCGGGCGCGATGCGCTTGACCATCGGGCCGAGCACCTTGCCGCCGATCTCGATGAAGTCATCGACGCCGGCACGAGCCATTTCCTCGATGCTCTCGCGCCAGCGCACCATGCCGGTCACCTGCTCGACCAGCAGCTCACGGATTCGAGCGGGATCGTCGATCGGAACGGCAATGACATTGGCATAGAGCGGAACGGCAGGAGCCTTGATTTCCGTTCCGCCGAGCGCGTCGGCCATGGCGTCGGCCGCGGGCTGCATCAGCGGGCAGTGGAAAGGCGCCGAAACCGGGAGCAGGACCGCGCGCTTGGCCCCATGGTCCTTGGCGATGGCGACCGCGCGTTCGATCGCCGCGCGGTGGCCGGAAATGACCACCTGGCTCGGGTCGTTGTCGTTGGCGACGGTGCAGACCTGACCCTCGGCCGCGGCGGCGGCGATCGCCTGTGCCTTGTCGAGGTCCGCCCCGAGCAGCGCGGCCATCGCGCCTTCGCCAACCGGAACTGCCGCCTGCATCGCCTGGCCGCGGCGCTTGAGCAGGCGCGCGGTGGTCGCGAGATCAAGGCTTCCGGCTGCGCACAACGCGCTATACTCGCCGAGGCTGTGGCCGGCGACGAAGTCGGCTTTGGTCACGTCCAGCCCCAGCGTGCGGAAGACGGCAATGGCGTGCGCCATGATCGCCGGCTGCGCATTCTCGGTCAGCGTGAGGTCGGCCTCGGGTCCTTCGCGCATGATGCGGAACAGGTGCTGGCCGAGCGCCTCATCCACTTCGGCGAACACGTCGCGGGCGGCGCTGCTCGCCTCGGCCAACGCGGCACCCATGCCGACCGACTGGCTGCCCTGCCCCGGGAAAAGAAATGCGCGCATCAACCAAGCCTTCTGCTATTCGATTGGCTGCGGGCGCTAGTCGCGCGCGGGGCCAAAGTGAAGACCGGGGACAAGGAAAGCATGAGCCACGAGATTGGCGATGAGCTGACGCATGTGGATCACGCCGCGGTGCCGCCGCCTCCTCCGCCACCTCCGCCCGAGAAGCGCCTCGGCCGCATGATGAGCCTGGCGATGGTCGTCGGCACCATCGTCGGATCGGGCATCTACCTCCTTCCTGCCCAGGTCGCGCCCTTCGGAATCAACCTCGTCGCCGCCTTCGTCCTGACCGGCCTCGGCACCTTCCTGCTTGCCTTGTCGATGGCGAGGCTGGCCGGGGCGCTGCCCGGCGGTCCCTTCAGCCATGTCGCTGCGGCGTTCGGCGACCGCACCGCCTTCGTCGCGCTGTGGAGCAGCATGATCTCGCAGGTGATGGGCGTCGCGGCGACCGCCATCGCCGTCGGCGGAGCGCTCGGCGTTGCCATTCCCGCGCTGCGTTCGCCCTGGTCGGTGACCATCATCGGCGTCGCGACCATCGCCATCCTCGCGCTGGTGCAGTCGCGCGGGGCGCGCTCGGCGGGGCGGGTCCAGGTCACCGCCGCGCTGATCAAGCTCGTGCCATTGCTCGTCGTCGTGATCCTCGCGCTCCTTCTCCTCGCCAGCGGCGGCACGCCGCAGCCACTGGCACCGGTTCCGCTCGGCCTTGCCGGGACGCTTGCCGCGGCGGCGCTGATGCTGTTCGCCTTTACCGGCTTCGAGGCAGGGACAATCAGCGCCAACGTCACCGACCGGTCGCAGGAACTGGTGCCATCGGCGACGATCCGCGGGACCGCCTTCGTCGCTTTGCTCTACCTTTTCGCCACGGTCGCCGTGCTGTGGCTGCTTCCAAGCGCGGTGGCGGCGAGTTCGCCCACCCCCATCGCCGACGCCATCGCGCCGAGCCTGGGCGCCAGTGCCCAGACACTCGTCGCCCTCGTCGGGGCGATCAGCGCACTCGGAACCTGCAATGCGCTTCTGCTGCTGTCGGTCGAAATCCTGCGCGCGCTGGCCAATGCCGGAGACCTGCCGCAATCGCTGGCGGTCACCGACGCCAATGGAGTTGCTCGGCGCGGGCTGTGGCTGTCCGCCCTGCTCGCCGCGATAATGGTCTTGGGTTCGGTCAGCGAAAACTTCCTCGCGACCTTCAACTTCGTCGCACTCGTCTCCGCGGTCGGGGCGCTGGTGCTCTATCTCGCCTGCGCCGCAGCGGCATGGCGGTTAAAGGTGACGGGCGCGGTCATCGCAGTCCCTGCGATCCTCTACTCGCTCGCCATGTTCTACGGGTCGGGCATGGAAGCGGTCGCGTGGGGCATCGTCCTGGCGCTCGCCGGCCTCCCCCTGCGCTGGCTCAGCCGGCGGACCATCCGGGAGGCGGCGCCGGCAGCCTCGCCTCGGGGATGAGCCGCCGTAGCTTCTGAGCGAATGCGCGAAGCGAGACTTCGGACGTGCCCAGCGGGCCGGGCTGGTAGGATGGCGAGCGCATCCCTTCCTGCACCCGGCCGATCAGCTCGGTATCCTCCGCGTTCACCCGCCGGTTGATCCGCCAGTTGAGGTAACGAACGGCCCTCATTTCGCGCCGCTCGTCGGGCAGCGCATAGCTGATCTCGCGGATCATCGTCCTTGTCGCCGAAAGCGGCAGGAACTGCATGAAGTCGACCTGATCGGGATAGATGTCGAAGGCGACGTTGGGCCACAGCTTGAAGTAGAGCCACTTGCGGCGGTGGCTCGGCGGCAGGTGCGCCGCCTCGGGCAGAAGGGCCTGGTAGGCCCGCTCGGACGGGTTGGCCGAAGCGCCGTCGACAAGGTCGCCTTCCATCCGGTCGACATGCTCGTTCGCCTCGACCCGGTAGCCGCGTCCGAACAGCCGGGTCAGCCCCGGATGCCCGACCGGAATGTGGAGCGCGTCGGAATAATTGTCGGCAATCGTCTTCCAGTTGAGCTCGCGCGACCGAAGCGTCACCCGGCCGATCGCCTGCAACTGCTCGAAGGCATAGGGTGCGACCTCGTCGGCATAAGGGGCCATCATTTCGGCGACCGTCGGCGCACCTGGCTCGAGCGTGACGAAGAGGAAGCCGAGCCAGCGCTCCAGCGCTACTGGGACCAGGCCTAGCCGCTCGGGCTCCAATCCTGGATATTCCTGCCGGTGCGGAACCCCGACCAGCCGGCCGTCGCGGGCATAGCTCCACGCGTGATAGGGGCAGGTCAGGACCTTGGCGCAGCCGCCGTTTCCGTCGACCAGTCGCGAGCCGCGGTGGCGGCAGACGTTGGTAAAGGCGCGGACCTCACCATCGTCGCCGCGGATGACGATGACGCTCTCCCCGAGATAGTCGAGCGTCCGCCAGTCGCCGGGACTTGGAATCTCGTTCTCGTGGCAGACGACCTGCGGCGCGGCACGAAGGAAGGACTGCTTCTCGGCCGCGAAGAAGCCCTCGTGCCAGTAGAGCCAGCCGGGCAGGCTGAGGTCGTCGAGCGGGTCGGAGGCAGCGCGGAGCCGGGTAGCCATGCACCCTTGTGCCATGGCCGGAGCGCCCGGGTCCAGCCTAGCCCTTGCCCATTAGCGCAAGCACTTCCTTGCGGCTTCGCTCGTCCTCGCGGAAGGTGCCCATCATCCGGCTGGTGGTCATCAGCACCCCGGGGGTGTTGACCCCGCGGGCGGTCATGCAGGCATGGGTCGCCTCGATCACCACCGCGACCCCCTTTGGCTGCAGATGCTCCCAGATGCAGTCGGCAACCTGTGCGGTGAGCCGCTCCTGCACCTGCAGCCGCCGTGCGAAGCCGTGCAACACGCGGGCCAGCTTGGAAATGCCGACCACGCGTGTGTTGGGCAGATAGGCGATGTGCGCCTTGCCGATGATCGGCGCCATGTGGTGCTCGCAGTGCGACTGGAACGGGATGTCGCGCAGAAGCACGATCTCGTCATAGCCGCCGACCTCGTCGAAGGTCCGGTAGAGATGCGCGGCAGGATCTTCGCCGTAACCGCGGGCATATTCCTTCCATGCCCGCGCCACTCGTGCCGGCGTGTCGAGCAAACCTTCGCGGGTTGGATCGTCCCCGGCCCAGCGGATCAGGGTGCGAACGGCCTCGGCGACATCGTCGGGCACCGGCAGCTTCGCGGGAGCGGCGACCAGATCGCCATCGTCGGGGGTGTCAGCCATGAAGCTCAAGGTCCTTCGCGATGTCGACAGCAATGCGCTCCGCTTGGCCCCGGATATCGGGCACTGCGGTCATCTCCCAATACATGCCTTTGGTCAGCGGACCCACCGCCCACAGGCGATGCCCTGCCCGGTCGCGGTCGCTGGTGCGAAGGCCGAGGCCGAGTTCATCGGCTTCGACCGCGCCTTGTTCAAGCAGAGCGCGAAGCAGCGGATTGGCGCTTCGCCGGGGATCGCCGAGCGGTCCCGTGCAGTTGACGACCAGCGAGGGCCTGAGGCGGCGCTCCGACCCTCTCCGGGTGCGGATGACGACCTCGCCCTCGGCGATTTGCTGAAGGCGCCCCGCCACTACCTCGAGCCGGCCTTCGGCGACCATCGCCTGCACGCGGCCCGCGACCTGCGGCGCGATCCGGTGCCGGTGGACGTCCCACCAAGGCCGCGCATGGCGGAGGAAGCGGCGGCGATCCTCCTGGCTGAAACCCTGCCAAAGCGCGATCGAATGCGGGCGCAGGCTGTCGACTGCCGCCCTGAAGCCGACTTCCAGGCTGCGACGACGAAGCCACTGCCACAAGGCCATCAACGACACCTCGGGAAGTTCGCTCCTCTCGACCGGCGCAGGATCATGCGCCGCATGGGCGCGAGGCAATTGGCCCCTGCGGCTGACCGCGACTGCCCGCCCCGCAAAGCCAGCGCCATCAAGCGAGAGCATGACGTCGATCATGGTCAGCCCGGTCCCGATGAGGAGCAAGGTCTCGTCGTTCGCGGCCGCCTGCGCGAGCCGCTCCTGCGCCGCCGGGCTCCATGGATTGCCGAGCATCGGCAACTGCTCCCAGCCGGGGACAGCAGCCGGCAGTTCGTTGCCGAGCGCAAGGACGGCGGCCGAGGCGGCGAAGCTGCGTCCGTCCTCAAGCCAAAGGCGCCAGCCTGCATCAACGCGATCCATTGCGACCACGCGGCCCCGCTCGACCATGACATGCGGGTGGTCGGCGAGCACGCCGGCGAGATAGTCGCCGAAGTCCATCCGACGCGCGAAGTCGCCGCCGTCCGCCTTCAGCCACGTACGGAAATCGTCCGGTCGGTCAGGCCAGGCGCTCATCTTCGCCACGGGCACGTTCAGCAGGTGATTGGGATCGCGCGTGCCATAAGCGG
The DNA here is from genome assembly GCF_039538045.1 of Sphingomonas swuensis. Classification (NCBI taxonomy): domain Bacteria; kingdom Pseudomonadati; phylum Pseudomonadota; class Alphaproteobacteria; order Sphingomonadales; family Sphingomonadaceae; genus Sphingomonas; species Sphingomonas swuensis. The sequence continues at coordinate 1,705,967 of NZ_BAABBQ010000001.1, forward strand.
TGCCGCGACCGGCCAATTCGGTCTGCTCGAGAAGTCGCACCGGCACGCCCTGCCGGGAAAGCTGCACCGCGGTCATCACGCCCGAGAAACCGCCGCCGATCACTGCGACCGGGTCCATTGTCGTGCGCTCAGTCAGCGTGCGGGCCTTTGAAGAAGATGTGGTGACCCCGACTGGATTCGAACCAGTGGCCTACAGATTAGGAATCTGGCGCTCTATCCTGCTGAGCTACGGGGCCTTCAGCGCTGCCCTACAGGAGAGGGCGGCCCGAAATCAATCGAGCAGCGTCACCGGTGGGATGGAGCGGCGGTGCCTGAGTGCGGGGACGCGGCCGCGCACCTCGGAGATGCGGGCAAGATCGACCTCGGCGAAGGCGAGGCCGGGCGCGTCGTCCATCTCCAGCAAAAGCTCACCCCAAGGGTCCGCAACCAGGCTGTGGCCATAAGTCTCGCGCCCGTCCTCATGCCGGCCGGCCTGCGCCGCGGCGACGACGAACAGGCCGGCCTCGATCGCGCGCGCCCGGAGCAGCACCTGCCAGTGGGCCTGGCCGGTCGGAACGGTGAAGGCTGCCGGAACGGCGATCGTCTCGGCGCCTGCCTCGGCAAGCGCAGCGAACAGGGCGGGAAACCTGATGTCGTAGCAGATGGCGAGGCCGAGGCGCCCGACCGGAGTCCCCTCGACCACCACCGTCGTCTCGCCCGGCGCATAGCTCGCCGATTCGCGCCAGCTCTCCCCGGTCGGGAGGTCGACGTCGAACAGGTGGAGCTTGTCGTAGGTCGCCCGGACCTCTCCCGCCGGATCGATGACGAAGGCCCGGTTCGCCAGCCGACCGTCCTCGCGCATGACTGCGAGGCTGCCGAGATGCACCCACATCCCCGCCTCTGCCGCCGCCTCGCGCGCCGCCGCCAGGGTCGGCTCGTGTTCCTGGTCGCGGTAGTTGCCCGCCGCGCGCGACCGGTCACGATCGAGCAGGCCGCTCATCTCGGGCGTGAACAGCATCACCGCCCCGCCCGAGGCGGCCGCCGCCACCGCTTCCGCGATACCGGCGGCGTTGCGAGAAGGATCGATCCCCGTCTGCGCCTGGAGGACCGCGATCCGGCTCATGCCGCCAGCATGGTGTCCAGGCGACCGTCGCGCTCGAGCGCGAAAAGGTCGTCGCAGCCTCCGACGTGTCGTCCGCCGATGAAGATCTGGGGCACGGTCATCCGACCCGAGCGCTGGATCATCTCCTCGCGCTTCGGTCCGCCCGAATCGATGTTGTAGGTGGTCGTATCGACCCCCTTGGTCCGAAGCAATTCGCTCGCGCGGATGCAGTAGGGACAGGTGGTCTTGAGATACATTTCGACGTCGGCCATCCGCAAACTCCTTGTGCTCTTTGTCCCTATGTAGGGCGATAGGCCCGGCTTGCCAGCTACTTGAGCACCCGCGCCCAGGCGAGCAGCTCGACCTGCCGGGCCCCCGCCTTGCGCAGCGCCCTTGCACAGGCCTCGGCCGTCGAGCCGGTCGTGATGACGTCGTCGACGAGGATGATGTCGCGATTCTTGAGCGACTCGCCCGGCCTGACGGCGAAGGCGCCGCGCACTGTCGCCTTGCGCTGCGATGGGTTGAGCCCCTTGAGCCGTGGGGTTGCCCTGACCCGGCGCAGCAGATCCGGATCGACCTCACGCCCGAGGGCCCGGGCGATCAGCACGGCCTGGTTGAAGCCACGCTGCCACAGGCGCCAGCGGTGCAGGGGTACTGGTACCAGCAGGGCATTGGGCGAAAGGTCGGCGAGCGGCCGCTTCATGTAGATGGCCATGGTCCGGGCAAGCGCGATCTTGCGGCCATATTTCAGGCGCATCGCGACCCCGCGCGGGATCTCGCCATAGGCGAGCGCCGCCCGGCTTCGGTGGAGTGCGTTCTTGCCCGCGGTGCAATCGCCGCAGACCTCGTCGTCGGCGGGTGCCAGGGGAACACCGCAGCGCGAGCAGCCGCCGGTCAGGAAGCGGAGCTGTCCCCAGCAAGCATTGCAGAAGAGGTCCACCTCGGCGACGATGTCGCCGCAGCCGGCGCAGCGTGGCGGCAAGGAGAAGTCGAGCATGAGCCGACCCACCTGCCTGGCGGCGGAACCGACCCAGCCTGTCGCAACGAGAGCAGCATCCCCCATTCCCTCTTGTCGGTCGAAGAGCGGCTTCCCACAAGAGGGGCATGGCCGACCCCCTGTTCGATGATGAGGCACGCGCGCTGCGTCGTCGCCGCGCTCAAGCGCGGGACGGGTCGCCCTTCCTCGCTGAGCGGATTGTCGAGGAAATGGTCGAGCGGCTCATGCCGGTTCGCCGCAACTTCCGTCAGGCACTGGTGACAGGCTGCCCCACGGGCCTCCGTCCGCGCCTCGCCGACGTTGCCGAGAAAGTGCGCTTCGCTGACCAGTTCGACGCCCTCGCCGCCGAGGAGGAACAGGGACTAGACCTGCTCCTGACTGTTGGCGAACTCGACGTCCTTGACGAGCTTCCGTTGCTGCTTCGCATCGCCTGGTCGCGTCTTGCCCCGTCCGGACTCTTCGCAGGGGCCATCGTCGGCGGGAACAGCCTTCCCGCGCTCCGTGCAGCGCTCCACGCCGCCGACCGCGCCGTCGGCGGCTTTGCGCCCCGGACCCACCCGAGGATCGAGGCGAGCGCCTTTGCCGGGCTGCTCGGTGCCGCCGGTTTTGTTGATCCGGTGGTGGATATCGACCGCGTCCGGCTCAGCTACGGGTCGATGAGCCGGCTGGTTGCCGACCTGCGCGACCATGCGGCGACCAACATCCTCCGCTCGCGGCCGCGCCAGTCTATGTCACGCAGCGCGGTGGCTGCCGCGGAGCAGGCCTTCGCCGCGCGGGCTGAGGGCGGCGCCACCGAGGAACGGATCGAATTGATCCACTTCGCGGCCTGGATCCCCGCCAGCAAACAGCCTTAACCGGATCTTCATTTCCTCGACGCACCATTCGTTAAGAGTGCGTAGCTACCACCATCGGCGTGGACGTGGACCAGAGGAGGGTGGCTTGGACGCTATCCGAACGATGTTGCGCAGGTTGCGCGCCGATGAGGGCGGTGCAACTGCGATCGAATACGGGCTTATCGCCGCGCTCATCGCGGTCGCCTGCATCAGCGGGATGAGCACGCTTGGGGGCGGCAGCGGCGGCCTCTGGGGCAAGATCGGTGCGCAGGTCGCAACGGCCACCGCAGGTTCCGCTCCGGCCCCTGCGGCGCCCTGATCGTTCCTAGCGGCGCTGCCCGTAGACGACGAGCTTGACGCGCTGACCCGGTACCAGCCGGCTGTTGGCGGCCAGGCCGTTGAGCGAGAGGAATCGCTCGAGCTGGTAATTGCGATAGGCCATGCGCCCGGCAAGTGACTGAGGCGTGTCGCCCGTTCGCACGCTGTAGACGTCGATGACGCGCGGTCGGATCGCGGCCGCTTCCTGCGCACCGATCCGGCGCAGTGAGCTGACCATCGACGAAAAGGGTCCGACCCCCTGCCCGCCCCGAGTCAGCATCGTGAAATCGTAGGCCGTGTCATTGTCGAAGGCGTAGGCGAAGACGCTGACGTCCACCACGCCGCTCGAGGTCTGCGCCCGCGCGATCGCATATTCGACCGGAAGACCGTTGATGGTCGTGCGGTTGCTGTCGACAATCTGGATCTGGGTCCGACCGCCGGTCAGCTGCTGGAACCTCTGGGTAATCGTGCTCTGCAGATTTCCGGTGTAGCGGCTGGCGCGGAACTGCGCCTGCCCTGCCGAGCCCTGAATGCTGACCGCGTCCGACCCGTTCTGCATCAGGTAGCCGGTCGGTACGGTAAACTGCAGCCGAAGGTCGGGATGGGTGAACATCCGTCCCTCGATCACGCCCTGAGCAGGATCGTCGTCGACGAACACGCCCTCGAGCTGGTTCAGGAACTGATCGCGGTTACGCAGGCCGGTGCCGACCCGGCCCGTCTGGCGCGCCATCTGGGAGGCCTGCGCGACGCGATTCTCCGAAAGCGGGTGGGTGCTCGCCCATTCGGGCGTCGAGCGGCTGTCCTGCCCCTGTACCCGCGCCTCGAGCGCCGTCGCACGGCCAAGCGCCGCGAGCATCGTCGATGAAGCTCCCGGATCGTAGCCGGCGCGATTGAGGTAACCGATGCCGAGGCGGTCGGCATCATATTCCTGGGCGCGGCTGAACTGCAGGGTCGAGAGCTGCGACTGGGTCTGCGCCAGCTGGCCGATGATGTTGCCGATCCCGCCGCCGAGCACCGATCCGAGGATCGAGCCGAGGATTCCGCCGATCGCATTGCGCTGGCTTGCCGACTGGCGTGCCTGGGCGTGGTTGGCGGCGACGTGTCCGGTCTCATGGCCGAGTACGAAGGCGAGCTCCGCCTCGTCGTTCATCAGCCCCATCAGCTGGCGGGTGATGTAGATGTAGCCGCCCGGCACCGCGAAGGCGTTCTCGACCGCCGAATTGAGGGTCGTGTAGCGGAAGGAGGCGGGATTGACCCCGGAGTAGGCCGCGACTCGCCGGCCGACCTGCTCAACATAGGCGCCGCGCTGGCTGGTGTCGGCACCACCGAACTCCTGCAGAACGGCGGGATGCTGCTGCTGCGCATCCTGGACGTAGCGGGAGGAAAGACCGCGCGAAGCGGTCTGGGCAGAGAGCGCCACCGGAGTGGCTGCGAGAGCAACGGAGCTCAACAGGAACAGGGTCTTGCGCATGGATCGTCCGTATCTTGAGAAGCTTATCGGCTTCCTGAACGGAACGGTGGCGGAATCAGTTCCAGCGCTCAGAGGCGCCCGTGCTGGTCCTCGGTCTGGAACATGCGATCCACCTCGGCGACAAGATCCTTGAGGTGGAAGGGCTTGCTCAGCATCTTGGCTTCGGGTGCCGTCCGCCCGCTCTGCAGCGCTACGGCGGCGAAGCCGGTGATGAACATGACCCGGATCGAGGGATCGATGACGCTCGCCTTCTGGGCAAGCTCGATCCCGTCCATCTCGGGCATGACGATGTCGGTCAGAAGCAGGTCGAACGACTCGGCGTTGAGAAGCGGCATCGCCTCGGTCCCGCAACCCACCGCGGTCACTGCATAACCCACGCGTTCGAGGGCACGCGCGAGATACTCGCGCATGGAGCGATCGTCTTCGGCAAGCAGGATCTTGATCATCACGGAGCCCTCCTTATGCCTGCAGTCTTTAAGATTTCCTAGGCGGAACGGCGCTTGTCTGCTCCACGTTTGAGACAATTGTCCCTGCCTCCCGGAAAAGCCGCGCCACGCCCGTGATTGCCCGCGCCAATCTTGTCCTTCCCGGACCTCGGCTGGTGCCAGGCAGCGATCGTCTGCCGGTGCTGCTGTCCGTTCCTCACTCGGGGCGGGACTATCCCGACTGGCTGCTGCGCCTGAGCCGCAAGGGCCGCGACGGGCTGCGCCTGTTCGAGGACCCGCTGGTAGACCGGCTCGTATGGCGCGCGCAGGCGCTCGGGATCGGCGCGGTCATCGCGCAAGCCCCCCGGGCGGCAATCGACTGCAATCGGGCCGAGGACGAGCTCGATCCCGCAGTCATCAGCCTTCCGCCCGGCATGGCTCACGACGGCTGGAGGGTGCGCGCCGGGCTCGGCCTCATTCCAGGCCGTGCGCCGCAGGCAGGTGAGCTGTGGCGGCGACGGATCGGTCCGGCCGAGCTCGAGGCACGGCTTTCAAGTGCGTGGCGGCCCTATCATCTGCTGGTCGCCTCCGAACTCGAGCGCCTGAAACGACGCCATGGCGAAGTCCTGCTCCTCGACTGTCATTCGATGCCCTGGCGCGCGGGCCAGGCGGAGGTTGTCATAGGCGACCGGCATGGCACCACCGCGTCCCGCTTCGTCACGGACCTCGTCCGCCGCACCGCCGAGGAGGACGGCTACCGGACCGCGATCAACGATCCCTATGCAGGTGGCAACGTCGTCGCCTCGCACGGAGTGCCCGAGTCCGGCATCCACGCGGTCCAGCTCGAACTCGACCGCCGCTGCTACCTCGACCCGGGCAACCAGGAGCCCGGTCCCGCCTTCGACCGCGCAGCGCGGCTGATCGAGCGGATTGCAAGCACGGTGGGGGCCGCACTGCTCGACCGCCAGGCTCCGCCTCTCGCCGCCGAATAGCAAAAAAAAGCCCCCGGCGATGGCGCCGAGGGCAGAAGTTCAAGGGGAACGCACCAAGTCGCGGATGCGACCAGTACCGTCCCGAAGTGGGAAGGATCGGCGCCTGCAGCAAGGCGAGCAGCGCTCGCCTCGCCGCATGCCGGTCACGCCTCGGCGGACTGCGGCTGCAGACCGGAGGGAAGACCCGCCGGACCCTTGCCCTGCGCGGCCTGGCGGGCGAACACTTCTCGCACCTGCCCGAGGCTGAAGAGGTGGGCGTAGATCAGCGGCAGGAGACCGCTCTGGTTCATCCGGCGAAGCTCGTCGCCGCGAAGGTCGCGAAGCTTCTCTTCGTCGACCATCTGGAAGCCGCGATAGACGAACGGCTGCTCGACGCCCTCGGGCTGAATGGCGACTTCGCCGTCCATCAGAAGACCTGCCTTCTTGATCTCGGCCATGAAGGCACCGGTGCGCTGACCGGCTTCCTCGAACTGCTCGCAGAACTGCAGGATCGCCTTGGTCGCTTCCGACGGCTGGTCGTTGTCGAACAGGGCCTGCCCGTCCTCATGGTCGCCGATCGCGCCGCTGGTCGGGTCGTAGCAGAGCGACAGCTCGTCGGCGTCGTCGCGCAGGCGAGCGAGAAGGAAGGGATAGCGGCGCAGATAGGCCGGCATGTAGACGTTGGGCTCGCTCGGCTTGCCATTCTCGTCGACGAAGGTGTTGATCCCCTCGTTCAGGCCCATGAGCGCGAGCGGAACCGAATCCTCGCCGACCGAGAAGATGATCGGGTAGTGACGCTGCGCCAGGGCGAATTCGTCCACGGTCACCGGAACGGCATGAATGGAGCTGAGCGCGGGCAGAGCGTCGATGCCCCGCACCTTCAGCTTGCCATGCACCTGGCTGCTGATCGGCTCTAGCTGGTTGTAGAGCATCGGAAGGCCGGAGTTCGGCGCCGCGGAAGCCATTGCTACTCTCTCCTGGGACACGGGAGCGGGTCCCGCCCACGCCCATCGCATGATGATGGGCCGCGCCTCTATGCGGGCTTGGCGATGCTTGCAAGTGGCGGCAAGAAGGCGGGTGGCCGGGCGGAGGAGTTCAGGCTGAGTTCAATGGCTGGACCGCAGGTGCCGGTCCATCTCGTCGTCGTCCGTTCGCACGAAAGTCCCTCATCCAGATCATGATGCCGTCCTTCTCCCTCCTGACCTGGCTAGCGAGCCTCGCTGTGCTCCCCGGCCTTGGTCCGGTGTCGGTGAGCCGGATGATCGTGCAGCAGGAAGTCATCTTGCGAGTGCCGGTGGTCCGTCCGCGGATCCTCCGACCAATCCGCTGGGTCGAGAAGAAGGGGCCCAAGTGCATCGGGTCGGGCCAGATCGTTGCTGCCGCGCTTGCCGACGAGCGCTCGATCGACTTCCTGCTTCGCGACCGGACCCGGATTCGAGCCAAGATGGATGACGACTGCCCTACCCTCGACTTCTACGGCAGCTTCTACGTCCAGCCCGAGGATGACCGGATCTGCGCCAAGCGGGAGGAGATCAAGAGTCGGATCGGCGGCTCCTGTCGGATCGACAAGTTCCGCAAGATGGTGCCCGAGTTCCCCTGATTCCTTGACTTTGCGACCGTCCTGCCGCACGGCGCGAAGCGCCTGGCGCGCGTTCAAGCGAAGCCGGGCCTTCCTCGTATCCGGACCACTTTATGCCTTTTGCCGATCTCGGCCTTTCCGACGACCTGCTGCGCGCCATCGGCGATAGCGGCTACAACGAACCGACGCCGATCCAGGCCGGAGCGATTCCGCCCGTGCTGATGGGCAAGGACCTGATCGGGATCGCCCAGACCGGCACCGGCAAGACCGCCGCCTTCGTGCTGCCGATGATCGACATTCTCGGCGAAGGTCGGAGCCGGGCTCGCATGCCGCGCAGCCTCATCCTCGAGCCCACTCGCGAGCTTGCCGCGCAGGTCGCCGAGAATTTCGAGAAGTACGGCAAGTATCACAAGCTCTCGATGGCCCTGCTGATCGGCGGCGTGCAGATGGGCGACCAGGTCAAGGCACTCGAAAAGGGCGTCGACGTCCTCATTGCCACGCCCGGCCGGCTCATGGACCTGTTCCAGCGCGGCAAGATCCTTCTGACCGGCTGCGACCTGCTCGTCATCGACGAGGCCGACCGGATGCTCGACATGGGCTTCATCCCGGACATCGAGGAAATCTGCACCAAGCTGCCCAAGCAGCGGCAGACCCTGCTCTTCTCGGCGACCATGCCGCCGGTAATTCAGAAGCTCGCGGCCAAGTTCCTGACCGATCCACGCCGGATCGAGGTGGCGCGACCGGCGTCGTCCAACCTCAACATCGACGCCAAGCTGGTCGAGACCCGTTCGGACAAGAAGCGCGACGTGCTTCGCGACCTGCTGCGCGCCGAAGACGTGACGACCGCGATCATCTTCTGCAATCGCAAAACCACCGTCCGCGAGCTGGCGACCAGCCTCAAGCGCTCGAATTTCGCGGTCGGGCAGATCCACGGCGACATGGAGCAGGCGGCACGCATCGCCGAGCTTGATCGCTTCAAGGCCGGCGACATCAACATCTTGGTCGCGTCCGACGTCGCGGCGCGCGGCCTCGACATCAAGGGCGTTAGCCACGTCTTCAACTTCGACGTGCCGTGGCAGCCGGACGACTATGTCCACCGGATCGGTCGTACCGGCCGCGCCGGCGCCAAGGGCAAGGCATTCACCCTCGCCACCCGCGAGGACAACGAAGCCGTCGCCCAGATCGAGAAATTGACCGGTGCCAAGATCGCGCGCGCTGACACGGGCGCCAGCGAAATGTCCGCGCCGGCGGAAGCGGCCGAGGAGCGGCCTGCGCGCCGCCCGCGCGAAGAGGCCAAGCCGAAGGAAGAGCGGCGCGAGAAGGCCGAGCCGAGGAATGATCGCCGCGACCGCAAGCGCGAGCCCGAACCGCGCCGTTCCGAGGCGCCCCGGACCGAAGCCCCCGCGGCTCCAAAGCCTGCTCCCCAGCCCCGCCGCGAGCTGGAGCCGGCCGACGAGGATGGCTGGAACGGCCCGCTGCCGAGCTTCTTGTCGATCGGCCTTGGCGACTGACAGGTGGCGGTCACCGTCTACCACAACCCGGCCTGCGGAACGTCGCGCGGCGTGCTGGCGATGCTGGAGGAGCGCGGGATCGAGCCCACGGTCGTCGAGTATCTCAAAAACCCGCCTGCCCGGGACGAAATCCGGCATCTCGCCCGCTCGGCCGGCGTGCCGCTGCGGACCCTCCTGCGGGCAAATGCCGCGCCCTATGAAGAGCTCGGGCTTGCCGACGAGCAGCTGACCGACGAGCAGCTGCTCGACGCGATCGAAGAGCATCCCATCCTGCTCAACCGTCCAATCGTGGTCACCGACAAGGGTACTGCGCTATGCCGCCCCAAGGAACGGCTGCTCGACCTTCTCTGAACCCTAGAAGGTTACGATCCGCGGCTCGGCGTCACTCGTTCGGAAGAGCGCCGAATAGCGCGATCCGCCAGCCTTCGCGCTGCATTCCAGCCGACTACGGTTGACCGCGAAGGGAGTCAGCACGCAATCACCCGCGGCTGGGCTGGCGTAGGCCTCGGCCCCGCCTCGAGTGACGATCGTCACTTGGCCGACCTTGAGCCTGGTCTCCTGGCCGACCTGCCGCTCGATGCGAGTGAGGAAGCTCAGGTGTCGGCCATCCTTGCCGGCGAAGACGAACGACACCAATCCGGAGCGGTAGGCGAGCGAGACGAGGTTCGGCTTGCACCCCCTCGTCCGCGGCCTTCCCTCGAGGAGCAGGCTGTCACAGTCGCCCTGAGCGAAGCGGACCTCGGCATGCTCGACGGGCGGCGGCGACGCGGCGGGCGCGGGCGCGACCAGCAGCGCCGCGGGGACAAGCGCGAGCATGGGGATCCGAAGGGACATCGCCGCTGCAACGATCCGCGCCACCTTCGGGTCCGTCTCTTCGCTCAGTTGCCGTGGAGGGCACCCATCATTCCGATCTGCATGACGAAGAACATGCCGATCCCGGCGCCGATCATCATGACGACCAGCAGCAGGAAGCCCTTGAGGATGCCGCCCGGCCAGCCTTTCCACCACAAACCGCGACCAAGGCGCAGGAAAGCGACGATGTTGGCGCCGTACATGAAAATGGAGGCGAACAGCGCGAACCGCTCCATCATTGGAAGCGGCCCCAGAAAAATCACTGGGACCGTCCAGGCATTGAGCAGGGTGAAGGTTGAGCGGAAGGTCCGCCTCCAATCGAGCCCTCCCCACCATTTGAGCAGCGGCGCGGAAAAGATCGCGTAGAAGAAGGAGAGCACGGGCACGGACACCAGGCTCATCCATCCGTCGGCATCGCCGATGAACTCGGCACGGCTCTTGCCCGATGCCGCGATCCAGCCGTTGAGTACCTCGGCGGGTTGCCGCTGGATGACTCCCTCGAGCCCGCCGGCGATGAACATGTAGATCATCAGGACCCCGCACAGGGCAAAATAGAAGCCCATCGGCCGGGCATAGAGGCCGCCGCCGGTGGGCCCCCGCTCGAGATAGGCGTCGAGAACCGCGCGGGGACGCTTGAGCAAGTCGCGGAAGGTGCGCCACTCGGTCGCTCCGAAGCCCGTCGCGTCCTCCGCATAGTCGGCAAAGCGCGATCGTTCCGGGTTCGGCCCGCCCAATTCGTCCGGTGATGTCGCCACGTACCTTGTTCCCCCCTTCAACCCGACCATCGCGCGTGAAGAGCAAGGAGTTTGCTTCCGCTCCCGGCCCTTGTCGAGGGGCCTCTGGCGATCGGTTAAGAACGCGCCATCGCCGCGCCGCCACGAGGCCGCGACGGGCCGAGCTTCCACTCCCCCGCGCTTCCACTATCCCCTTCGCTTCAGGAGAGAATATGGTCTGGAAGATTGCCCGTTCGGAAGCCCTCGCCGATCCCGACGCCGCCCGCCACAAGGTGCTCGCCAAGTTGCAGCGCCTGCCCGAACTCGACGATGCGGAGGCGGATGTCATTCGCGTCCTGCTCGACGCCATCCTGATGGTCGAGGCCTACCGCGGCGCCCGCCACCAGGTGACCTTCCTGCCCGAGATGACCCACAGCGTGGACCATCTGCTGCGTGAGCTCGACATCCTCGACAAGGCGGACGAGCTCGCCGCGGTCTAGGCCGCGACGCCCTCAGGCATAGGCATAGGGCCCACCGGCCGCGAGCGCGGCCTGGTAGGCCGGTCGCGCGTGTATCCGATCGAGCCAGTCGGCGAGATGCGGGCGCCCTTCGCGTGCCTGTGCCCGGCTCGCGGCCGCCTCGAGCGGGAAGCTCATCATGACGTCAGCGGCGGTCATCTCCCCGCCCGCGAACCACGGTCGGCTGGCCAGCTCGGCCTCGATATAGTTCAGGTGGACGTCGATCATCGGCTGGAACTTGCGCTGCGCCGCCTTGCCCAGCAGCGGGATCCGGGCGAGCACCAGCTTCACCAGCAACGGCGGCATCAGCGAGCCTTCGGCGTAATGGAGAAACTGGCGATAACGCAGCGCCCCGGGTCGGTCGGCGGGAGCCCCGAGCCGTCCGCCGCCCTTCTCCACCAGATATTCGATGATCGCCCCGGTTTCGGCGATCGCCATTCCGTCATCCTCGATCACCGGCGACTTGCCCAGCGGATGCACGCGCCGCAGTTCGGGCGGGGCGAGCATGGTCACCCGGTCCCGTTCGTAGCGGCGGACCTCATAAGGGAGGCCTAGCTCCTCGAGCAGCCACAACACTCGCTGCGAGCGGGAGTTCTCGAGATGGTGGACGATGATGGTCATGGCCAAGGGTGGCGCATGGCGCGCGGCGCGGTCAAGCGCGTAAGGCCGTCCGACCTGCTCGGTACCGGGCGAGGAGAGCGCTTGCGTGCGCGGCCAGCCGTCCCCCGGCGATCGCATCGCGCAAGCCCTGCATCATCCGCTGGTAGAACCAGAGATTGTGCTCGGTCATCAGCATCGCCCCGAGGATCTCGCCCGAGCGGACGAGGTGGTGGAGATAGGCGCGGCTGTAGGTCGCGCAGGCGGGGCACGGGCAGCCGGTCTCGAGCGGCTGCTGGTCCTCGGCATGCCTGGCATTGCGGATGTTCAGCGGCCCCTCGGCGGTGAACGCCTGTCCGGTGCGGCCCGAGCGGGTCGGGAGGACGCAGTCGAACATGTCGATCCCGCGCACGACCGCCTCGACGATGTCGTCGGGCTTGCCCACCCCCATCAGATAGCGCGGCTTGTCGACGGGCAATTGGCCGGGCGCGAAGTCGAGGCAGCCGAGCATCGCCTCCTGCCCCTCGCCCACTGCAAGTCCGCCGACCGCATAGCCGTCGAAGCCGATGTCGATGAGCGCGTCGGCGCTTTCCCGGCGCAGTTTCTCGTCGAGCACGCCTTGCTGGATGCCGAAGATCGCATTGCCCTCGGCATGGGCCTCGCCGCGGTCGAACTCGTCGCGGCTCCGCCGGGCCCAACGGATCGAACGGTCCATCGCCTCCCGCTGCTTGGCCGGGGACACGTCGGGGCGGACCAGTTCGTCGAACTGCATCACGATCGACGAGCCGAGCAGCCGCTGGACCTCCATCGAGCGCTCGGGGCTGAGGAGATGCCGCGACCCGTCGAGATGGCTTTTGAAGGTGACCCCTTCCTCGGTAACCTTGTTGAGGTCGCTGAGGCTCATCACCTGGTAGCCGCCGCTGTCGGTCAGAATCGGCCGCTCCCAGCCCATGAACTTGTGCAGTCCGCCGAGCCGTGCGACGCGCTCGGCGCCGGGGCGGAGCATCAGGTGATAGGTGTTGCCAAGGATGATGTCGGCGCCCGCGGCACGCACACCCTCGGGCTTCACCGCCTTGACCGTCGCGGCGGTCCCGACCGGCATGAAGGCAGGCGTTCGGATGGTCCCGCGCTCCATGGCGATGGTACCGGTACGGGCCCTGCCGTCGGTGGCAGCGATGGTGAAGGCGAAGCGGGTCATCGGCTGCGGCTCCTAGCGGCCTCCTGCCCTGCCCGCTACAGCCCGCGACGTGATCGACCCCTGGCTCTACCCCCTCCTCACCGCCGTCGCCTTCGTCACCGGCTTCGTCGACGCGATCGCCGGCGGCGGCGGGCTGATCATGATGCCCGCGCTGCTCGTCAGCGGGGTTCCGCCGCTCTTCGCGCTCGGGACCAACAAGCTTCAGTCGATGTGCGGGACCTTCGTCGCCATGCGCAACTATGGCGCCAAGGGCCTGATCGACTGGCGCCCCAACCTTCTCACCGCAGCGGTGGTGTTCGTCGCCGCCTGCCTCGGCGCCCTGCTCGTGCAGCGGGTGGACACCAGCATCCTGGCCCTCGTCATTCCGCTGCTTCTGCTCGCCAACGCCGTCTACATCCTGGTCAGCCCGCGGATGACAGACGAGGACGCGCGCGCCCGTGTCAGCAGCCGCGGCTACGCCGGGGCCGGTGGTCTGATCGGCTTCTACGACGGCTTCTTCGGGCCCGGCACCGGAAGCTTCTTCACATCGACGCTGGTCGCGCTTCGCGGCTACGGCCTGACCAAGGCGACCGCGCTGACCAAATTGCTCAATTGGACGAGCAACGTCGCCTCGGTGCTGCTGTTCGCCATCGGCGGGAAGATCCTCTGGCTGCTCGGGCTCAGCATGGCGGTAGGGGCGATGGCCGGCGGCTGGCTCGGAAGCCATACGGCCATGCGCTACGGCGCGCGCCTCATCCGGCCGCTGCTGGTGACGGCCAGCGTGGCGATGACGGGGCGGCTCCTGTGGAGCTACTTCGCCTGAGGTGTACCCGATGTGCGGCATGGCGGGACGGCCCGTGTCGGCTTATATGCATCCCATGCCCAGCGAAGCGCAGATGAGGAAGCAGACCGCCGTCGGCATCGTGCTTGCGCTCGCGATCATCGCGGCCTTTGTCGCGCTTCATGTCTGGAGCGTCTTCTTCCTCCCGCTCGATGGCGCCGCATGGCTCGCCGCGCCCTTGCTGGTCGCGACCCTCGCCTGGCTCAGTGTCGGTCTGTTCATTGTCGCGCATGACGCGATGCACGGAAGCCTGGCCCCGGGCCGCCCCGCGCTCAACCTCCTGTTCGGCCGGGTCAGCCTGCTGCTCTACGCCGGCTTCTGGATGGACCGGCTCCGCCCCAAGCACTTCGACCATCACGAGCATGTCGGGACCGAGGGTGATCCCGACTTCGCGGTCGACCATCCGACCCGCTTCTGGCCCTGGTACCGGCAATTCATGGTCCGATACTTCGGCCTTCGCGAGTTCCTGGTGTTGAGCGTCATCGTGTGGACCTACGTGCTGCTGCTCGGCGCGCCGATCGGCAACCTGCTGCTGTTCTGGGCGCTTCCGGCAATCCTCTCCTCGCTTCAGCTCTTCTATTTCGGCACCTACCTGCCGCACCGGCACGAAGAGCGCCCCTTCGCCGACGAGCATCGCGCGCGGAGCAACAACTACAATGTCCTCGCCTCGCTCCTGACCTGCTTCCACTTCGGCTACCACCGCGAGCATCATCTGAGCCCGGGCACGCCGTGGTGGGCCCTCCCGGCCAAGCGCCGCCAGCTCGGTCTCTAGAAGCCTCCCCGACATTGGCCCGGATCGCATTCGTCTGCCCGCCCTTCGCGGCGCATCTCGCCAGCTTCCGAGCGCTTGGCGAGGAACTGGCAAGGCGGGGGCACGAGCCCTGCTTCCTGCTTAATGCCGGGGCTTCGGGCAGCACCGGGTCGATCCCGATCCACCACGTCCCCGAGCGTCGCGGCGATCCCGCGGTCGGCCGGGTGCTTGCCTCGGCCGAGAAACCGGGCGGGCTCATTGCAACGCTTAGGACCATTGCCGACAGCGCCGCGCTGACCGACCAGCTCTGTGCCGGCGGCCGCGAGCAATTGCGCCAGCTCGGCGCCGATATCGTCGTCGGCGACCAGATGGAGCCTGCGGGGTACCTTCTCGCGCGCTCGCTCGATCTTCCCTTCGTCGGCCTGGCCTGCGCCGTCCCGATCGATCCCGCGCCGGGCGTCCCCCTGCCCTTCCTCGACTGGCCCTACGAGCCTGAATCCGAGGGCAAGCTTCGCCGCACCGGCAAGATTGCGAAGACGATGAGCCGCAAGCAGAACAAGGTGATCGCGGGCTGGGCCGAGCGCTTCGGCATCGGTGGCCTCGACAGCCTCGAAGCCTGCCTCGGTCCGGTGCAGATGGCGCAGATGGTGCCGGCGCTCGATCTGCCCAGGCCCGACCCCTTGCCGTTCGTGCCCATCGGCCCGCTCCGCCGCCCGGAGGAAGTGGCCGGAGTGCCGCTGTCGTTCGAGCTGCCGACCGACCGGCCGATGGTGTTCGCAAGCATGGGTACGCTGCTCGGCGGCGACATCCGCATCTGGCGGTCCCTGGCTCAGGCTTGCCGCCTTGCAGGCGCGGCGCTGGTCCTGACCCACGGAGGGCGGCTCGGCCCGGCGGAGGTCGCAAGTCTCGACGTTCACCACGCCGCCGACTTCCTGCCCTACCGCGCGGCGATGCGGCACGCAGCACTGGTGATCACCCATGGCGGCAGCAATACCGTCCTCGACGCACTCGCCTGCGGCGTGCCGCTGCTGGTTCGACCGGTCGGCTTCGATCAGCCCGGCAACCTCGCCAGGATCCGCCATCACGCCCTCGGCGAGGAGCTTGCCTCGCTGCGCAGGCCAAGGGCGATCGCCGATCAAATTCGCCGCCTGTTGGCCGATGCCAGCTATACGTCGCGCTGTGCCGAGGTGGCGGACGCGCTCGAGCGGGCCGGCGGGGCCCGTCGCGGCGCCGAGCTGATCGAGGCCGCGCTCTAGCCGCGCCTTGGTAGCAGCAGGCTCGAATCGCCATAGCTGTAGAAGCGGTATCCGGCGGCGATCGCATGGGCGTAGGCGCGCTGCATCGTCTCGAGACCCATCAATGCCGAGACCAGCATGAACAGGGTCGACTTGGGCAAGTGGAAGTTGGTCATCAGCCCGTCGACGGCCCGGATCTGGCGACCCGGCGTGATGAAGATGTCGGTGTCGCCCTCGAACGGCCGGATTGCGCCATGCTCGTCGGCCGCACTCTCGAGCAGGCGAAGCACGGTCGTCCCGACCGCGATGATCCGCCCGCCGGCCGCGCGCACCGCGTTGAGGCGCTCGGCGGCTTCAACGTCGATGCGACCCCACTCGGCGTGCATCCGGTGATCGGCGGTGTCATCGGCCTTGACCGGCAGGAAGGTGCCGGCGCCGACGTGAAGCGTGAGTGTCTCGCGGCCGATTCCCGCGGCCTCGAGCGCCGCGATCAGCCGCGGGGTGAAGTGGAGCGATGCGGTCGGTGCGGCCACCGCCCCTTCCTTCGCCGCGAACATGGTCTGATAGTCGTCCGCATCCGCCGCATCGATCGGCCGCTTGGAAGCGATGTAGGGCGGCAGCGGCATCGTGCCGGCACGATGCAGCAGCACCTCGACCGCCTCCGCGCCCGTGAAGCGGAGTAGAAGGGCCCCGTCCGCGCCCTTCTCCTCGCAGACTGCCTCGACTCCGCCGCCGAAGACGAGGGTGTCGCCGTTCTTCACCCGGCGCGCGTTGCGGACGAAGGCCCACCATGCGCGAAGGTCGTGACGCTTGTGCAGGGTCGCGCCGATCTTGGCCTCGCGCACCCGCCCTTCGAGCTGCGCGGGGATCACCCGCGTGTCGTTGAAGACCAGCACGTCGCCGGGCGACAGCAATGCGGGAAGGTCGAGGACGCCCCTGTCCTCAAGCTGCTCGCCATCGACCATCAGCATCCGCGCACTGTCGCGCGGCCGGGCCGGGCGAAGCGCGATATTCTGCTCGGGAAGGTCGAAGTCGAAAAGGTCTACGCGCATCGCCGCGCCTTTAGCGACGGGCCCACAGAAACGGGAGTCGCGGCGATCAGCCGCCCAGCGTTGCCTTGACGATCCGCGTCGGCTCGGCCGGCGGCTCGCCAGGGGCGATCTGGTCGACGAAGTTCATGCCGCTCAATACCCGTCCGAACACGGTATACTTATTGTCGAGCGACACGCGCGGCGCGAACATGATGTAGAACTGGCTGTTGGCGCTGTCGGGATTGCTGGAGCGTGCCGCAGCAACGGTGCCGCGCAGGTGCGGAAGGGTGTTGAACTCGGCCTTGACGTCCGGGAGCGGGCTGCCGCCGGTGCCATCACCCTTGGGGTCGCCCCCCTGCGCCATGAAGCCCGGAATTACCCGATGGAACGGAAGGCCGTTGTAGAAGCCCTGGCGGACCAGCGTCTTGACCCGCTCGACCATCAGCGGTGCCGCATCCGGGCGCATCTGGACGACGACCTGGCCGCCGCTCGACAGGTCGATGATCAGCCGGTTCGAGAGGTCGGCGGCGACCTCGGCGGGGGCGTTGATCGGAAGCCCGGGCGCGGGCGCCTGCACTTGCGCCGGTGCCGCAGCGGCAAACAGCGCCATGAATGGCAGCGCGAACTTCACGATCATGTACCCTGCTTCCCTTGCGGCTGATGCCCCAGCCGTGCCGCCACGTCGGCGGCGACGGCCGGCGTCACGAACTTGTCTATCTGCCCGCCATAGCGAGCGATTTCTTTCACCAACCTTGACGCGATCGGCTGGAGGCAGACGTCGGCCATCAGGAAGACGGTCTCGATCCGGTCGTTCAGCTGCTGGTTCATCCCCGCCATCTGATATTCGTATTCGAAATCGGCGACCGCACGCAGCCCGCGCAGGATCATCGTCGCGCCCTGCGCTTCGGCAAAGTCCATCAGCAGGCTGTCGAATTCGACCACCTCGATGTTCGGCAGTTGCGCGGTCTCGCGCCTGACCATCGCCATTCGCTCGTCGGTCGTGAACATCGGGGTCTTGGACGGATTGGTCGTGACCCCGATGACCAGCCGGTCCACCAAACGGCTTCCGCGCTGGATGATGTCGAGGTGGCCGAGCGTGACCGGATCGAACGTCCCCGGATAGACGGCGGTGCGCTCCATCCTAGCGGTCCCGCTCGACGGCATAGCGGGCGATGGCGCGCAGCAGGTCGGCCTCCTCGCCATGGCCATGGAGGTGCTCGATCGCCTGGTCGACGAGCATCTGCGCCTGGGCGCGGGCCCGTTCGACGCCGAGCAGCGAGACGAAGGTCGCCTTGCCCGCCTCGGCATCCTTCTGCAGCCGCTTGCCCGCGGCCTGCTCGTCGCCTTCGTGGTCGAGCAGGTCGTCCGCGATCTGGAAGGCGAGGCCGACATTGCGGGCATAGCCCCGGTAGCGAGCGCGGCCATCAGGCATGACACGCCCCATGATCACCGCCGCCTCGACCGCATATTCGATGAGCGCACCGGTCTTGAGCTGCTGAAGCCGGGTGATGGCATTGAGGTCGAGCTCCTGCCCTTCGGCCGCAAGGTCCATCGCCTGACCTCCGCCCATGCCGTCGATCCCCGAAGCCTTGGCGAGTTCGACCACCAGGTCGGAGCGGACGAACGGATCCTCGTGGGTGCGCTCGTCGGCGAGCAGCTCGAATGCCAGCGCATGGAAGCAGTCGCCCGCGAGCACCGCGGTGGCTTCGTCGAACGCCTTGTGGACGGTCGGCTTGCCCCGACGAAGGTCGTCGTCGTCCATGCAGGGAAGGTCGTCGTGGATCAGGCTGTAGACGTGGATCGCCTCGATCGCGGCGCCGGCACGAAGCGCGCGATATTCGTCGATCCCGAACAATTGCGCCGCGGCTACGGTCATCAGCGGACGGAGACGCTTGCCGCCGCCGATGCCCGCGTGGCGCATCGCGGCGCAGAGCCGGTCACGGCCGTCGCAGCGATTGGCGAGCGCTTCCTCGAAGAGCTGGTCGACGCCCTCGGCGATGCGCCGGGCTTCGCCGAGAAGATCCACGCTGGCGTCGGTCGCAGCGCTCATTGCGCCTCGAACGGACGAAGGCCGGCGGGCTGGCCGTCAGGACCAAGCGCGATCGCGTCGATCCGCGCCTGCGCCGACTTGAGGCGCTCCTCGCACAGCCGCTTCAGCCGGTCGCCTTCCTGATAGAGGTCGATCGACTGGTCGAGCGGGGCTTCGCCGCGCTCAAGCAGGCGGACGATTTCCTCGAGCCGCTGAAGCGCGGCCTCGAAAGTCATGTTCTCGGGGGCAGTGGCCATGGGACGGAATTAGCCTGCCGATGGAGAGAAGCAAGCAAGAGCATCCCTCGACTACGCATAGTGCGCAGTCGAGGGATCGAGCTCAGGCCTTGCGGAACGGGTCGGCGATGCCGGGGACGATCTCGCCCGGGGCCAGGCCATGCTCGTCGCGCTGGGCGTCGAGCGCTGCCGCCTCGGCGTCGCGGGCATGCTGCTCGCGCTCGGCGCGGAGCTGCTCGATCAGGCTTGCGCGATCGGTGTCGAGACGACCGTCATCGGCCTGCTCGATGCCCGCCGCCTTCTGGGCCTTGGCGACCGCCGCGTCGAGTTCGCGCTGCGACGTCAGGCCGAGGGTCACCGGATCCTTCGCCTGGATGTTGGCGATGTTCCAGTGGCTGCGATCGCGGATCGCGGCGATGGTCGTGCGAGTGGTGCCGATCAGCTTGCCGATCGCGCCATCCGAGACCTCGGGATGGTTCTTGATGATCCAGGCGATGCCGTCCGGCTTGTCCTGGCGCTTGGAGACCGGCGTGTAGCGCGGACCCTTGGTGCGAGTGACCGCCTCGGGCGCCTTGAACATCTTGAGGCGGTAGTCGGGATCGGCCTGGCCGCGCTCAATCTCCTCATGGGTCAGCTCGCCCGAACGAAGCGGGTCGCGGCCGGTCAGCTTGGTGGCCGCCGTGTCGTCGGCGATCGCCTGGACCTCGAGGATGTGAAGACCGCAGAATTCGGCGATCTGCTCGAAGGTCAGCGCGCTGTTGTCGACCAGCCAGGCAGCGGTCGCGTGGGGCATGAGCGGCGTCGCCGTGACGGTGGGGGCCTGGGCCATGAAGAGTCTCCGGACACAAAAAGGGCCGCCCCTTTGCGGAGCGGCCGTCATGGTCGGGCAGATACGCCGATGCGCCCGCGAGGGCAAGACGAACTGTCAGCAGGTCAGCACGATCTTGCCGACATGCTCGCCCGCCTCCATCCGGGCATGGGCGGCGGCGGCTTCGCGCAGCGGGAAGCTGCGGTCGATCACCGGGCGCAGCTGCCCGCTCTCGACGAAGCCCCAGACCGTCCGGCGAAGCTCCTCCGCGACGTCGGCTTTGAAGGCGGTCGGACGCGGGCGAAGGGTCGATCCGGTCAGCGTCAGGCGCCTGCGCATGATCTCGAGGATGTTGAGCTCGGACGTCGCACCGCGCTGGGTGGCGATCGAGACATGGCGCCCGTCATCGGCGAGGCAGGACAGGTTGCGGGGAAGATAGTCGCCGCCGACCATGTCGAGACAGATGTCGACGCCCCGCCCTCGTGTCAGCGCCTTCACTTCCTCGACGAAGTCCTGCGTGCGATAGTTGATGGCCGCCGTGGCTCCGAGCCCCCGCGCGGCGGCGCACTTGTCGTCGCTCCCGCAGGTCACGATCGCCTTGATCCCGAACAACCGGCAAAGCGCGATTGCCATGGTTCCGATGCCACTGGTCCCGCCATGGATCAGCGCCCAGTCGCCCTCGGAGGCGAAGCCCCGCTCGAACAGGTTGACCCAGACCGTAAACAGGGTCTCCGGCAGAGCTGCGGCTTGCTCGAGCGGGAGGCCTCCCGGAACAGGAAGGCAGGTTCCGCTCGGAGCCAGCGCATATTCGGCATAGCCGCCCCCGGCGACGAGCGCACAGACGTTGGTCCCGATCAGGTGGGTCGCGCCCTCGCCCGCTGCGACGACCTGCCCTGCGATCTCGAGACCAGGGATGTCCGAGGCACCCGGCGGGGGCGGGTAGAAGCCGCGACGCTGCAGCACGTCGGGCCGATTGACCCCGGCGGCGGCGACCTTGACCAGCACCTCGCCCGGGCCCGGCTTCGGGATCGGTCTCGTGCCGGGGACGAGTGCCTCTGGGCCACCCGGCGTCCTGATTTCGATTACCGTCATGACGTCAGGCAGGTCCATGCGTGTCCTTCGGCTGTCTCGATCGCCCCGTTACCTAGCCATAAGGGCTGTTATGCTCGCGGGAAGCAAAAATCGGACGAGCAGCGAAGGCCTTTGTTGACTTGGAGGATTTGAGGTCCGACCTTCGTCGGCATGGATGACGATTTCTTTTCGTCCAAGCCGGATGACCCCCTGGTGCTGCTGGCCCGTCAGGACCTCGACCCCCTGAGCCGCGACGAGCTCACCGGGCGGATCGAAGCCCTCGAGGCGGAGATCGCCCGGGTTCGCCACCACATCGACGCGGTCACGAAGCACCGCTCCGCCGCCGATGCGCTGTTCAAGCGCTAGCAGCGGCCATCCTGACCTTTCCGCCGCCCTTGCAGCGGCCGCAACGCCTCACGAGATAAGAAGTTAAGGAAAGCGGGTGCGTCCTGTCCCCGCCTAAGGAGTTCCCGAATGCCAAGTTTCGCCCGCGAGCTCGAGCAGACCCTCCACAATGCGCTTGGGGAGGCGAGCCGCCGCCGCCACGAATATGCGACCCTCGAGCATCTGCTGATGGCGCTGATCGACGACAATCATGCGTCCAAGGTGATGACCGCCTGCGGGGTCAACCGCGACGAGCTGAAGGCTACCGTCAAGCAGTATCTCGACGGCGAGCTCGGTGCCTTGGTCGCCGACAGCGGTACCGACCCGACCCCGACCAGCGGCTTCCAGCGCGTCGTCCAGCGCGCCATCCTTCACGTCCAGTCGTCGGGCCGTGACGAGGTCACCGGCGCCAACGTGCTGGTCGCCCTCTTCTCCGAGCGCGAGAGCTACGCGGTCTATTTCCTTCAGCAGCAGGACATGAGCCGCCTCGATGCGGTCACCTACATCAGCCACGGGGTTGGCAAGGGCGAGAGCGCCGAGACTCCTGCTGCGGGCGAGCAGCCGGTCGAGACCAAGAGCGACAAGGGCGGCGACAAGAAGGAATCCGCCCTCAAGCAGTTCACCGTCGACCTCAATGAGAAGGCCAAGGTCGGCAAGGTCGATCCGCTGATCGGGCGCATGGCCGAGGTCGACCGGACGGTCCAGATCCTCTGCCGCCGGTCCAAGAACAACCCGCTTTACGTGGGCGATCCGGGCGTCGGGAAGACGGCCATCGCAGAAGGCCTGGCGCGCAAGATCGTCGAGGGCGACGTGCCCGAGGTGCTCAAGCCGGCGGTCATCTACTCGCTCGACATGGGCGCGCTTCTGGCCGGCACGCGCTATCGCGGCGACTTCGAGGAGCGGCTGAAGTCGGTCGTCTCGGAGCTCGAGAAGCTGCCGGACGCGATCCTGTTCATCGACGAGATCCACACCGTCATCGGTGCCGGCGCGACCAGCGGCGGGGCGATGGACGCGTCCAACCTCCTCAAGCCGGCGCTGTCGAGCGGCGCGATCCGCTGCATCGGCTCGACCACTTACAAGGAGTTCCGTAACCACTTCGAGAAGGATCGGGCACTGCTCCGGCGCTTCCAGAAGATCGACGTCAACGAGCCGACGGTCGAGGACACGATCAAGATCATCGCCGGGCTTCGCTCCTCGTTCGAGCAGCATCACCAGGTCCGCTACACCCCCGATGCCATCAAGTCGGCGGTGGAGCTGTCGGCGCGCTACATCCATGACCGCAAGCTGCCCGACAAGGCGATCGACGTGATCGACGAAGTCGGCGCGATGCAGATGCTGGTGCCGCCGTCCAAGCGGAAGAAGGTGATCACGCCCAAGGAGGTCGAGCAGGTCGTGGCGACCATGGCCCGGATCCCGCCGAAGAGCGTGTCGACCGACGACAAGAAGACGCTCCAGCACCTGGAAGCGGACCTCAAGCGCGTCGTGTTCGGGCAGGACCTCGCGGTCGAGCGGCTCGCCTCGGCGATCAAGCTCAGCCGCGCCGGCCTTCGCGATCCCGACAAGCCGATCGGCAACTACCTCTTCTCGGGGCCGACCGGCGTCGGCAAGACCGAGGTGGCGCGCCAGCTGGCGTCGATCCTCGGCATCCCGCTGCAGCGCTTCGACATGTCGGAATATATGGAGCGGCACTCGGTCAGCCGGCTGATTGGCGCGCCTCCGGGCTATGTCGGCTACGACCAGGGCGGTCTCCTGACCGACGCGGTCGACCAGCAGCCGCACAGCGTGCTCTTGCTTGACGAGATCGAGAAGGCGCACCCGGACCTGTTCAACATCCTCCTGCAGGTGATGGACAACGGCAAGCTGACCGATCACCACGGCAAGACCGTCGACTTCCGCAACACGATCCTGATCATGACCACCAACGCCGGTGCGTCGGACATGGCGCGTGAGAGCATCGGCTTCGGGGCGTCGAGCCGCGAGGACGTGCAGGAAGACGCGATCCGCAAGATGTTCACGCCCGAATTCCGCAACCGCCTCGATGCGGTGGTGCCGTTCGGTTACCTGCCGCCGGCGGTGGTCGCGCGGGTGGTGGACAAGTTCATCCTCCAGCTCGAGCTCCAGCTGGCGGATCGCGGCGTCCACATCGAACTGGACGACGAGGCTCGCGAGTGGCTCACCGCCAAGGGCTATGACAAGCTCTACGGCGCGCGTCCGATGGGTCGCCTGGTCCAGGAGAAGATCAAGCAGCCGCTCGCCGAGGAACTGCTCTTCGGCAAGCTGGTCCACGGCGGAGAGGTCAAGGTACGGCTCAAGGACAATGCCCCGGTGTTCGAGATCACCCCCGCGGCTCCGGCCAAGGCGGTGAAGGGCAAGGTCAAGGCCAAGTCGGTCAAGGTCCGCGACGTTCGCGCCGGCGAGGCGCCGCAGGCGAACCCCGAAGAGGGTGAGCAGCCGGAAAGCCCGACGACGACCGAATGATCTACCAAGTGGCAGGCGTGACGTCCGTCCGCCTGCCACTTTCCTACCTTCCGGTCGTTCATCGGACATGCGTCCCGGAGTTGCCGACCATCATTCCGCGTTGAGGAACCCACCCTCACCTCCGCCGCTGAGCGAAACTCTTCCGCTCTGATGATCGCGCTTCCGATCGTCGATCCGCGGATCATCACGCTTCTCGTGCTCGCAGCCGTTGTCTTCGCGCTCATCTGGGACAAGGCGCGGTCGGACGTGGTCGCGCTCGCCGGAGCGGCGGTCCTCCTGCTGACCGGGGTTGTCCGCCCCATCCAGGTGCAGAGCGCCTTCGCCAGCCCGGCGATCATCACTCTCGCCTCGCTGTTCGTCATTGCCTACGCGATGGAGCTTGCGGGCCTGCTCGACAGCGGCATCCGCCGACTGGTCGCGCTATGCCGGCGGATCGGCGCGGTCGGCTTGTGGATCGTCGTCGGCCTGTGCGGCACCTTCTCGGCCTTCCTCAACAACACGCCGATGGTGGTCCTCGCAGCGCCGGTTCTGCGCGACACCGCCCAGTCGCTCGGTCTTTCGCCCAAGCGCTTCCTCATCCCTTTGTCCTATGCGACGATCCTCGGCGGCGGCTGCACCCTCATCGGGACCTCCACCAACCTCCTCGTCAACGACATGGCGGGCGCCGCCGGCCAGCAGAAGTTCGGCATCTTCGAGATCACCCCGGTCGGCCTCGCCGTCGCGCTTGCCGGCGGGCTCTACCTCCTGCTGTTCAGCGGCAAGCTGATCGACACGTCGGAGCGACCCGGCGAGGAGGTGAGCGCCCCTACCGGCCTCGGCGGGACAACCATGGCGGGCGGGCAGATCGGCGACCCGCGCGCCTTCGCCACTCAGCGAACGCTCCGCCCCCTTCGCGCGCTCGTTTCGCTCGCAGTATTCATTGGCGTGATCGCGCTGTCCGCGTGGGGGATCGTGCCAATCGCCGCCGCTGCCTTCGCTGGCGCCGTGCTCCTCATCCTGCTCCGGGTCATCACCGCGGACGAGGCCTATAGCGGGCTTAGGCCCGACGTGCTGATGCTCATCGCCGGAATGCTGGTGCTCGGCATCGCGCTTCGAACCTCGGGCCTTGCCGAGCAGATGACCGAGTTGCTGGTCGGCAACCTCGAGCAGCTAAGCCCGCTCCTTGCGCTCATCCTCATCTATGGCGTCGTGCTTCTCGCGACCGAGATCCTGTCGAATGCGACGGTGGCGGTGCTGTTCACGCCCATCGCGGTCAGCATGGGCGAGGCACTTCAGGTCAGTCCCCGCCCCTTTCTGGTGGCGGTGATGATGGCCGGAAGCGCCGCCTTCGCGACGCCCTTCGGCTACCAGACCAACGCGCTGGTCTATCAGATGGGCCGCTACCGCTACCTCGACTTCCTGCGCGTCGGGTTGCCGCTCAACCTCGTGACCTGGATCACTGCCATCGCGGCGATCCTGATCGTCTTCCCCTTCTGATTCTAGCTCTTGGTGCTCAGCTCGATCGTCCCGCGGGTCCCGCTTCCATTCGGCACGAGGCGCATGACGAAGGGCGAGCCGTCCTTGGTCTTGCCCTTGATGGCACCGCCCGACATCGCCGCCTGCATCCCCTTGTCCTTGAACGACGCGAGGAAGTAGCGGCCGGTCTCGGCCGGAGGCGCGGGTGCGATGAAGCTCATGTCGACCCTCGCCTCGTTGCCGTCACCGGCATTGAGGTTGAAGCCGGTCATCCGGCTTCCCTTTGGCAGCGTGACTCCATCGATGTCGAAGTCGCCGCTCGCCATCATCGCGTTGGGCAGCTTTAGGTTACCCTTGGCGAACGGCATGTCGAACTTGACGCTGCCATTGGCATCCGCGCTCAGTGCGACCTTCTCGTCGCCGTTCGCCGGCGTCCTGACCTCGGCATCGCAGGCCGTGAGCAGCAGGGGTGCGGCAAGGATCGACAGCAGCGACTTCATGGAACGGCCCTCCGGTGTGTTGCTGCCACAATACACCCTCGGATTGAGCCGTCAAGCGTGCACTAGCATCCCGCGCTCGAGCCAGTCCGCCGCCGCCGCGGTCCACAGCAGCCCCATCAGCAGGTCGAGCCGCATCGGCTGGATCGGTTCGAGACCGCTGCCCGGATAGAAGGTCAGCTCCCCGAAGCGGGGCGCGCCGTCGATCTCGTAGAAGTCGACCCGAACGAACGGGAATTCGCGGCCGAGTTCCTCCGCCGCGGCAAGCATCCGCTCAAGCGACTCCGGCATGACGGGATCGGGATCGTCGGTCGGCAGCGACACCCGCTTCCAGGCCCGGTCGAACACGATCCAGCGATGCTGCTCCCCACGGCCGAGATGGACCTGCACGAAGCGGGCGACGCCGGCGAAGACGAAGATCTTGTAGTCGATCGGCAGCGCTTCGCCGGTGCCGATGAAGGGCTCGACGATGACCCCCCGCGTGATCTCGCCGTAGAGCCATTCGTCGAGCCAAGCGCCATAGGGCCGTCCGGCCCATCTGCGCGCGCGGCGCACGGCTTCGCGGTGATCGGCCAGCGAGCGGACCACCATGTTCTGGTTGCAGCCGTGGCGAGACTTGACGATCACCGGCAAGGGCCAATCCGGACGCGTCGGCATCACTTTCCCGGCCCACAGCGTCGGCGTGATCCACTCCGGCCCGAGCCGCTCCGCGACCCAGTCCTTGACCAGCACCTTGTCCGCCAGGATTGGAAGCCGTGGGTCGCGGTCGTTGAGCTTGCGATGCTGCACCCATTCGGTGAACAGCCGCGGCGCGCTCAACCTGGCGAGCCGGCGGTGCCGCCACCAGTAGGTCAATTGAACACGCAGCGCGCTGCTTCCGACGGCGGTCGGGGGTGCGGGAAAGCTCACCATTGAAGGGCAAGCTCCGGAACGGGCAGGTTGGTTCCGCCTCCGGTCCGATGCTCCGAAGAAACCGAAAGCACTTTGCAGTGGCGCCCTCCCAGCGCATGACTGCACTACCATTCTCTTTGCGGAGCCTTGCCTGTGATCCGTCCGTTCGTTCTGCTCGCCGCCACCACGCTCGCCACCGCGCCTGCGATCGCACAGAATTTCTCGATCCCGCGCCTGACGCAGGACATCAAGACCCTCTCGGACGACAGCTTCGCCGGGCGCGGTCCCGCGACCGAGGGAGAGACCAAGACGGTCGCCTATCTCGTCCGGCAACTGACCGCAGCAGGCGTCCAGCCCGGCGGCGAGGTCGCGGACGGCAAGCGCCAATGGACCCAGCGCGTGCCCTTGCTCCAGTCGAGCTGGAGCGGCGATCCGGTGCTGACGCTGCAGGGGGGAAGCGCGGCCGGTCGGCTTGCACAGGGCACCGACATCGCGGTCCGCGCCCCGCTCACCGGCGCCAGCCAGCTCCGCCTCGACAATGTCCCGCTGGTATTCGCCGGCTACGGGGTCCAGGCGCCCGAGCGGCAGTGGGACGACTTCAAGGGCGTCGATGTCCGCGGCAAGATCCTCGCCGTCTTCATCAACGACCCCGACTTCGAGGGCGCGATCACCGATGGCGGCCCCGACTTCGGCGGAAAGGCGATGACCTACTACGGCCGCTGGACCTACAAATATGAGCAGGCGGCCAAGCTCGGCGCGGCCGGCGTGATGATCGTCCACGAGGACGCGCCCGCTTCCTATGGCTGGGCCACCGTCAAGAATTCGAACACCAATACCATGTTCGACGTCGTCCGACAGAACCCCGCGGCCTCGCACCCGCTGATGGAAAGCTGGGTGACCAGCGCGACGGCGGCGAAGATCTTCGCCTCGGCGGGCATGAGCCTGGCGCAGGCCAAGGCCGCCGCGCGCCGCCGCGACTTCCGCCTGATGGACCTTCCGGTCCGCTTCAGCGCCACCGGCAACGCCGCCGCCAAGGTCATTACCAGCTACAATGTGGTGGGCATCCTGCCCGGCAAGACCCGCCCCGACGAGACCGTCATCTACACCGCGCACCACGATCATCTCGGCATCGGCCAGCCGGACGCCAATGGCGACAACATCTACAATGGCGCACTCGACAATGCGACCGGCACCGCCCACGTGCTCGAACAGGCGCGCGCTTTCGCAAGGGAGCCGCGGACCGACCGGAGCCTCGTCTTCCTGTTTGTCGCGGCCGAGGAGAAGGGCCTCCTCGGCTCCGAATATTATGTCTCGAACCCGCTCTACGCGCTGTCGAAGACCGCGGGCGTGCTCAATACCGACGGCGGCTCGATTCACGGGCCGACCCGCGACTTCACCATCTCGGGCACCGCCAAGGTCGGGCTGCTCGACATGCTGATCGCCGAGGGCCGTCGCCAGGGCCGCAGCTACACGCCCGACGCCAAGGTCGAGGCCGGCTACTTCTTCCGCTCCGACCACTTCCCCTTCGCCAAGCGCGGCGTGCCCGCGATCAGCTTCGGCGAGGGCCAGGACCTGGTCACCGGCGGACGGGCCCGGGGCGCGGCGCTCGAGGAGGAATATACCGCCAAGCGCTACCACCAGCCCGACGACGAATATGACTCGAGCTGGAACCTTACCGGTCTCGTCCAGGATGCCCAGCTTCTGCACCGCGTCGGACGCGACCTCGCCAACTCGACCGCCTGGCCGAACTGGAGCCAGGACAGCGAATTCCGCGGTGCCCGCGACGCCACCGCCGGCGAACGGCCGGGCGCACCGGCCGCCGGTGCTGCCGTAGGCGCCGGCGAGCGGGGCTGACCGAAC
The DNA here is from genome assembly GCF_039538045.1 of Sphingomonas swuensis. Lineage (NCBI taxonomy): Bacteria > Pseudomonadati > Pseudomonadota > Alphaproteobacteria > Sphingomonadales > Sphingomonadaceae > Sphingomonas > Sphingomonas swuensis. Next base: position 1,734,577 of record NZ_BAABBQ010000001.1, read on the forward strand.
GCGCTGACGGGCCTCCTTCTTCAGGCTTGAGGAAGGAGGCGCGGAGGCTACCGCTTGTTCGTCTTTTGTTCTGGCAAGGGGAAGCGCCGTGACCGATCTCACCTTCTACACCAATCCGCAGTCGCGCGGGCAGATCATCCGCTGGATGCTGGAAGAGGTCGGCGTCCCGTACGAGACCGAGATCCTGACCTATGGCGGCTCGATGACGGCCGAGCCCTACAAGTCGATCAACCCGATGATGAAGGTCCCCGCCATCCGCCACCGCGGCACGGTGGTGACCGAAGTGGCGGCGATCTGCGCTTATCTCGCCGATGCTTTTCCCGAAGCCGGGCTTGCTCCGGCGCTGACCGATCGGGCGGACTATTACCGCTTCCTCTTCTTCGCCTCGGGTCCGCTCGAGATGACCTTCAGCCTCAAGGCGATCCAATATGATCCGCCCGCCGACAAGCAGGCGATGTTCGGCCACGGCAGCGAGGCCCGCACCTTCGCCGCGCTCGAGACGATGCTGACCGGCCGCGACTATGCCTGCGGGGACCGCTTTACCGCCGCCGATCTTTATGTCGCCTCGCAACTCGGCTTCATGATGACGTTCGGGATGATCGAGGGCACTCCGCTCCTCAAGGCCTATGTCGCCCGCTGCACCGACCGGGAGGCGTACCGCCGCGCCAAGCAGATCGACACCGAAGCCGCCGAAGCGATGAAGACCGACGCTTCCTGACAATTGATCGTCACCCCGGCCTTGAGCCGGGGTCCCGCTTCTGGTCTTCTGCCGGCATGGCGATGCGGACCGCCCCACCCCCGGGCGGCCGAGCCGTGGAGGATGACCGACGATGACCGAAGACCTCAAGACCCAAGCCATCGCCCTCTACGACGCCTTCACCCACGAGGGCATGCCGCGCCGGACCTTCATGACCCGGATGGTGGCGCTGGCTGGAAGCGTGGCCGCTGCCGAAGCGCTGATCGGAAGCATTGCTGCCTCGCCCGCCGCCGCGGCCATCGTGCCCGAGAACGATCGCCGGCTGACCATGCGCGAGCAGACGATCGCCGGTACCAAGGCCTATGTCGCCGAACCGCGCAGCCGCAGCCTCAAGCCGACGGTCATCGTGGTTCATGAGAACCGCGGCCTCAACGGCTATGTCCGCGACGTCGCCCGGCGGCTGGGCGTCGCCGGCTATCGCGCGGTCGCGCCCGACTTCCTGACGCCGCTCGGCGGCACGCCCGCAAATGAGGACCAGGCCCGCGACCTGATCGGCAAGCTCGACCTCGCGCAGGCCAGCCAGGCGGGTGTCGCCATGCTCCGCGAGCTCGCCAAGAGCAGTCGCGGCGGAAAGGTCGGCGCGGTCGGCTTCTGCTGGGGCGGCGCTTACGTGAACCGCCTGGCGGTCGACGCGGGCAGCGACCTCGACGCGGGAGTGCCCTATTACGGCACCGCCCCCGACCCGAGCCAGGCGGCGCGGGTCTCGGCACCGCTGCTCATCCACTGCGCCGGGCTCGACGAGCGGGTGAACCGCAGCGCCTTTCCGTGGGTCGAGGCGCTCCGCGCGGCGAACAAGCCGGTGACCTTCCAGCTCTACGACGGCGTCAATCACGCCTTCCACAACGACACCTCGGCCGAGCGCTACGACAAGGCAGCGGCCGAACTGAGCTGGCAGCGCACGCTGCGCTTCTTCAAGCGCAACCTCGGCTAGGCGCGAGGCTCTTCGTCGGCATCACCGTGGCGGGCTCCAAGCCCGAGCCCGAGCCCGCCCATGCCCATGCCCGCGGCCATTCCGCCGCCGCCACGTCCTCCACCGCCGCCGCCCTCGCCGCGCCCGCCATTCCGGCCTCCGCCCCCGCCGCCGCTGCTGGGCCGGGCCGGTCCCTGGCGGGGAATGGCGACATCGTTGGGGATGGCGGCAAGGCCGAGCGCCGAGCGGATGAAGTCGCGCAGGCTCGTCACCAGCTCGGCGGTGTGCACCGGCCGTCCCGACGCGAGTTCCGACGCGGCGGTCGCGGCAAGGCGGACCTGGTCGTCGGTGCCGAGCAGGATGATGTCGGAGAGTGCGGCCTCGACCGCGTCACGCGTCCGGCGGCCTCGCTCGGAGCCTGGACGATCGCTTTCCCCGGCACCTTCGACGAGGCCGGCGGCACGGAGATCCCGCAGGTGGGTCGGATCGACGCTGAGGTCGCCGGTGAAGCTTCCACCGAGTGTCTTGTAGGCCGCGATCAGCGTCCGCAGTCGCTCGTTGATCTGCCGGTTCTCGCGCTCCCGACGCTGCTGCCAGGTCATCATCAGCAGCAAGCGGATTCCAACACCGACCAGCGTGATGAGCACGATTCCGAGCAGGGTCGAGAGAAGCCCCTGCCAGCTGCCGATATCCAGTCCTCGCATGACGCCGCCAACGCGCTACGGCGTGGAATGGGTCATCGCGTCTGGGATCTCAGGCCGGCAAGGCTCCGCCCAGCGACGGGCGCTTTCCCGCGAACCAGCCGGCGGCCGCGATCCCCACCCCGGCAATGCCCGCCAGGAGGATGAACGGCTCACTCGGCAGCGGGGCGAGCGAAGCGTAGATGCGCTCCCAGCCAGGAGTATGCCCGGGCACCTCGAACAAGATCGAGGAAAGGATGGTCGCCGCGCCGGCGAGCACGAAGGGACGGCCATCCTTGCGCTGGCGGAAGGCGATCAGGAAGGCGATTGCGGCAACCAGGACGTTGGTCGCCTGGAACCCGACGTGCAGCCTGTCGAAGTCCTCCGGCCCCCGGATGCCGAGCGGGATGCCGCTCAGTCGTCCGATGATCGGCGGCAAGAGCGCGATCGCCGTCGCCAGCAGGTAGCCCGAGTGCAGGCGAACGCTTCGGCGGTGCTTCAGCCCCATGAAAACGAAGTAGGCCACCATCGCGACCCCGACAAAGTCGAACCAGGCGAGCTCGGGCGCCCACATCGCCTGGAAGGGCGCGCCTGCCGCGTAGCGATCGGCCATGCCGAAGAAGATCCCGGCTCCGCCCGCCATGAACAGCGGGAACAGCGCCAGGACGGCCGGGCCGACGGTGCGGTGCGTGGCCCGCTGGCCATGGTGGATGGTCCAGCTCTGAAGCGCCAGCAGCAGCAGCCAGGCGGTCGCGGTCAGGCCGTGCGCATGAAGCTCCCACGGAGCGGTTCCGAACTGCCCGAGATAGGTCGGCCAGAAGGCCACCGCGGCCAGCGGAAAGAGCGACAAGATGTACCAGTGCGCGTGTCGATAAGGCATGTCTTCCCCCTGCCTTGCCGCGACTCCCCCCAGAGTCGGCGTGCGCGCAACCATGCCCCGTTGATTGATCGGGCGCAAGAAAAAGGGCCCGACGGTTGCCCGCCGAGCCCATCTCTTTTCCGATCCGTGCGCTGATCAGTCGCGGTTGCCCATGAAGCTCAGCAGGAACTGGAACATGTTGATGAAGTCGAGATAGAGCGTCAGCGCGCCCATGATCACGGCCTTGCCAAGCATGTCCGACCCGGCGACCTGCGCGTAGACGCTCTTGATCTTCTGCGTGTCGTAGGCGGTCAGGCCCGCGAACAGCAGCACGCCGATGGCGCTGATCGCCATGCTGAGCGCAGTCGACTGGATGAAGATGTTGGCGATCATCACCACGATCAGGCCGACCACGCCCATGATCAGGAAGGTGCCGAGGCCCGACAGGTCCTTCTTGGTCGTGTAGCCGTAGAGGCTGAGCGACAGGAAGGCGACAGCGGTCGCGAAGAAGGTCGTCGCGATGCTGGTGCCGCTGTAGATCAGCGGAATGACCGACATCGACACGCCCATCACCGCGGCGAAGGCGTAGAAGAAGGTCCGCATGCCCGCCGCCGACATGTTCTGGGCCTTGAAGCCCATCACCATGATCATGATCAGCGGCGCGAACAGCGCGACCCAGCGGAGGATCGGATGCGCGAACAGCGAGGCGGCGACGCCCGTCGCGGCCAGCGCCAGCGCGACGATGCCGGTGAGCAGCACGCCCGACGCCATCGTGTTGTACACACCCAGCATGTAGGACCGCAGGCCCGCATCACGGGCGGCGCGCGGCACGCCGACCGAGACGGCCGGCGATGCGGTCGCTTGCGGGTCAGACCAGTTCTGCATCTCAAAGCTCCATGTCCGGCGGGCCCGATAGCCCGTCTACGAGACCATATATCGTTGAGGGGGGCGAAGGTTTCAAGAAATAATCGCAAGCGAAACGACCTACTTACATGTGAGTAGAAGCTGCCGGGGCAAGCACTTGCGCGGTCACGCGGATCGGCTAGTCATGGTGTCTCAGACGAGCGACACACAGGGGGCTTAAGCTTGTTCGGCTACTTCACTGCGGCATTGCCGCATTTCCTGGCTTATTTCGGGGCGGCGCTGCTGCTCGCCGCGGCCTTTCTCACCATCTACGTCCAGCTGACCCCGCACCGGGAGCTGGACCTCATCCGCAACGGCAACAGTGCCGCCGCGCTCCAGCTGACCGGCACCTTCCTCGGCTTCGCGCTTCCGGTCGCCACCATCATCGGCAACAGCGTCAGCATTCCCGACATGCTGATGTGGGGCGTGGTCGCGGCGGTCGTCCAGTTGCTGGTCTTCGTGGTCATCGCCCGGCTGCTGTTCCGCGGCATCTCGGCCCGGATCAGCGACGGCTGCACCTCGAGCGGCGTCTTCGTCGGCGGAATGGGTCTCGGCATCGGCCTGCTCCAGGCCGCCTGCATGGTTCCGTGAGCGCGATGGATCGCAAGCTCACCCTCACCGCTACGCTCGCCGCAGCCCTCACCGGACTGTCGGGGTGCTCCAGCAACGGCGCCCGTGAGGTCGTCGCGGCCAACAACACCCGGATCTGCGTCGACGAGTGGAGCAACCGCATCGACGACGACTATTGCGAAGGGCGCTACGGCAGCGGCCATCGCAGCAGCTTCCTCTACCTGCGTGCCGGTAGTCCGATCCCTTATTACTACGACAATGTCCGCGGCGCGAAATACGCGCGCTATCTCAGCCCCACGCCGCTTGGCGGGGCGGTCAATCGCGCGCCCTCCTCCGTCAACATGTCGCGCTCCTCCGCCATCTCGCGCGGCGGCCTCGGCAGCAGCGGGCGCAGCTTCGGCCGCGGCGGCTGATGGACAAGCGCAGGCTGCGTCCACGCGAGGGCTGGCAGCGGATCGTCGAGGAACAGGGGCTCGTCTGGCACACCCAGGACGGCAAGCCCTATTGGGACGAAAGCGGCTGCTACGTCTTCACGCTGAAGGAGATCGAAACCCTCGAACGCGCCGCCGAGCGCTGCCACGAGCTGTTCCTCGAGGCCGGCGACCATCTCGCCAAGCGACCCGAGAAGCTCGCCCGCTTCGGCATTCCCGACTGGTGTATCGATCCGCTCCTCGCCGAGTGGAAGCGCGACCGGCCGGCGCTCGACTACGGCCGCTTCGACTTCGGCTGGGACGGCAAGGGCGAGCCCAAGCTGTTCGAGTATAATTGCGACACGCCGACCGCGATGCTCGAATGCGGCGTCGTGCAATGGCAGTGGAAGGAAGAGGTCTTCCCCGCCAACGACCAGTTCACCTCGCTCCACGACAAGCTCATCGATCGCTGGCGCTACATGGCCCGCGACCTTCCGGGGCAACGGCTGTGGGTCACCCACTACGGCGACGAGCTGCACGAGGACACGCTCACCGCCACCTACATGCGCGACCTCGCCGAGCAGGCGGGTCTCGAGACCCGCGGGGTCCTCATCGACCGCATCGGGATCGACGGCGAAGGGCGGATCGTCGACGACGAGGACTATCTCATCACCGCCATCTTCAAGCTCTATCCGTGGGAATGGATTGTCGCCGAGGACTATGGCCGGGAAATCGTCCGTCGGATGGACGCGACCCTCTGGCTCGAGCCGATTTGGAAGATGCTATGGTCGAACAAGGCGATCCTGCCCCTCCTGTCCGAACTGGAACCGAAGCACCCCAATCTTCTACCCGCCAGCTGGGACCCGGTGAGCGTCGGCTCGCGGCACGTCGCCAAGCCGATCCTTGCCCGCGAAGGCGCCAACATCGTGATCAGCGAGGACGGCCGCGAGACCGGCCGGACCGACGGCCCTTACACGTCACCCGTGATCTACCAGCAGCTCTACGACTTGCCCGAGTTCGACGGCGCCTATCCGGTGCTTGGCGTCTGGACCGTCGGCGGGGAGGCAGCCGGTCTCGGCATCCGCGAGGGCGGACGGATCACCGGCGACGAGGCCCGCTTCGTGCCCCACATTATCGAGGGCTGACCCGATGGCCGTGATCAAGCTCCGCGCCGCCACCGACACGCTCAAGGAAGTGGCCGCGCTCTACGTCGGTCTCCTGCTGGTGTCGGCGACCCTCTTCGCCTGGTTCGAGGGCCGACCCTTCCTCGACAGCCTCTACTGGGCGGCGACCACCGCCACGTCGACCGGCTATGGCGACATCTCGGCCAAGACGCTGGGCGGGATGATTGTCTCGGTCGCGCTGATGCACGCCAGCATCTTCGTCATCGCGCCGCTGATCGTCGTTCGCCTAATCGAGCGGCTGAACGAGGACCGGCACGAGTTCACCCATGACGAGCAGGAGCGGATCCTCGCGACCCTCTCAAGGCTCGAGGAGCGGCTGGAGCGCATCGAGAAGCGTTGAGCGGTCATGCACCGCCTGTTCGTCGCCCTCCCCGTCCCCGAGTCTGTCGCGGACGTGCTGCTCGACCTCATGGACGACGGTGCACCGCTGCGCTGGCAGGAGGCGGAGCAGCTTCACCTCACCCTGCGCTTTGTCGGTGAGGTCGAGCGGCCAATCGCCGAGGACCTCGCCCGAGCGCTCGCCACCCTCACCTTCCAGCCATTCGAGATCGCGCTATCCGGAGTCGGCCGCTTCGCGCAGCGCCGTGGCGGGGCCTTGTGGTGCGGGATCGCTCCGCGCGAGCCGGTCGCCGCGCTGGCGGCGAGGATCGAACGTCTCGTTCAGGCATGCGGCCTGGCCGCCGAGCACCGTGCCTTCCACCCGCACATCACCCTGGCCCGCTGGAATGGTGCCGAGCCTCTTCTCGGCCCGTTCCTAGAGCGCCACGGCGGGCTCCGCTCCGCGCCATGGACGGTGGATCGCTTCAACCTCGTCGAAAGCCGTCTTGGTCGCCACGGCCCCTTCTACAAGACCGTCGCCAGTTACTTTGCCGGCTGAAAGCGCAGCGCGACCCCGTTCATGCAGTAGCGCTTGCCGGTGGGCTTGGGACCATCGTCGAAGACGTGGCCGAGATGGCCGAGGCAGCGGCGGCAACGGACCTCGGTCCGGGCCATGAAGCCGCTCTCGGTACGCAGATCGACCGCGCCGTCGAAAGGCGCGAAGAAGCTCGGCCAGCCGGTCCCGCTGTCGAATTTCGCAGTCGAGCGGAACAGCGGCTGCCCGCAACCCGCGCAGCGGTAGATTCCGACCCTCTTCTCATGGTCAAGCGGCGAGCTGAACGGTCGCTCGGTCCCCGCCTGCCGAAGCACGCGATAGGCGGCGGGCGACAGGCGCCGCCGCCACTCGCGATCGTCGAGCTTGAAGGCCTGGGCCGAGACCCCGCCCGCAAGCGGAAGAAGCGCCAGCGCGAAACCCATTCGCAGGATCGTCCGACGTTCTTCCATCTTGCTTGCTCCTAGAACCGAAGGCCTGCGGTCAGGCTTAGGCTATGGATCATGAACCGGTCATCGCTGCGCCGGAAGTCGGTCCCGCCGGCATTGCTGAGAATGAACGGGTTGGTCGCCGGGGCCGGCCCGCTGGCACGGACGCGATAGTCATTGTCGCTGTAGCGCGTACCCAGATAAAGCAGGCCGACGGCGATGTTGCCGAAGCGCTGCTCGACACCGGCGCCGTAGCGGAAGCCCGTCGACCGGTCGTCGTCACCGCGCTCGGTGAAGGTGTTCACCGCGTTGCTGGTAGCGAAGTCGTGCCGGATCTTGGCGCTTGCGACACCCGCGGTGACGTAGGGCAGTGTGTCGCCGAGCGCGAGGCCGACGCGGGCACGGATCGCGGCGCTGTTCTTGATCCGGCGGGTCATCGTGTAGAAGGCCGGGGTGGTGCTGTAGGCGGTGACGCTGTCGCGGGCCGACGAACGGCCGATCTCGCCGACGACGCCGACGACCACATTGCCGAACTGCTGGTCGTAGCCGGCCATCAGCGCATAGTCGCCCTTCTCCTTGTCCTTGCGGCAGCCCTGCGCAGGGGTCGCGCCGAGTGCCGCGCCGTTGCAGAAGCCGGGCGAGAAGGCGTTGGCGCCGGCCGCGGTGTTCACCGTGTCGCCGAACGAGCCATCGAGGTTGTTGTCGAATTCGATCCGCTCATTGCCGTTGCGGGCATTGGAGATGCCGGCGCGCGCCCCGACGTGGAAGCCGCTCCAGTCGGCGGTCTGGGCCGCGGCTGGGGTGGCGGCAAAGGCAGCGGCGAGCAGGCCGCCAGTGATGATCTTGTGCATGGAAATTTCCTCTCTCGGAAAATTCTCTCTCGCGATGGAAGCTCAAAGGACCGACCCGCCCCGGAGAGAGCGACAGGACGAGCCGGCCCGGTGTCCCGGCTTAGCCGGGAAGAGAGACCTTGTTGGTGACGTGGATCACGCCGTTCGACTGCAGCACGTCGGCCTGGGTCACGGTCGCGACCCCGCCCTTGGCATCGACGATCACGATCCGATTGCCGTCCATACGCGCATGCAGCATGCCGCCCTGGACGGTGGTCAGCATCGCCATCCCGCCGCCGGCGCGGATCTGCGACATGAGGTCGGCGGCGGTCAGCCGGCCGGGCACCACATGGTAGGTCAGCACGCTGGTGAGCATCGCCTTGTTCTCGGGGCGAAGAAGCGTGTCGACGGTGCCCGCCGGAAGCGCTGCGAAAGCCGCGTTGGTCGGCGCGAAAACAGTGAACGGACCTGCGCCGTTCAGCGTGTCGACCAGCCCGGCGGCCTTGACCGCGGCGACCAGCGTGGTGTGGTCGGCCGAGTTCACCGCATTCTCGACAATGGTCTTGTTGGCGTACATCGGCGCGCCGCCGACCGTGACGACGTCGGCCGAGGTGGCCGCCTGTCCGTCCATGGTCATGCAGGCTCCGAGCGAGGCTGCGGCCCCCGCAAGAAGAAGCATCTTGAAGCTGTTCATGGTCACTCCCTGTCTGCCGCCATTCTGGCGATCAGGGTAAGTTACGGAGCGATGAACCGAGCGGATGCAGTGGGGACGAAAATCATCCCTGCTGGAGCACTCCGGTGCCGAGCACGGTGCCGGTCGGCTGCCCGGTCGGCGAGCCGCCCTCCGGCTCGTCGGAGATTGCGATCGTGGCGCCGCGTGCGAACTGGCGTGCCGTCACCGCAGCGATCCGGCGCGGCCCGCTGTCGCCTTCGGCCACGAGGCCGAGCGAGATCGGCGTCCCACCCTCTGGAATCAGCCACAACTGGCGCGACCGACCGCTGGGTACCTCGAGCGCGGCCGGGACGACCAGCAGGTCGCCGCGGTCGGGGACGTAGGTCACCGCCAGGCTGCCGGACTGTTCGGTCGCGACCGACGCCACCAGCACCGGGGCGGAAACCCGCTCGACCGGCGCGGGCACCGGTACCGCCGGCGGCTCGGAGCGGACGACGAGGAACAGCGCGAGGCTGGCTGCCACGGCCGCCGCCGTCGACAAGCCGGTGAGACCCTGCCAGCGGCGCAGCTTGCGCCGGAGATTGAGTGAGACGGGCTCGTTCGCGCCGCCTGCGATCGCCGCTTCGATCCGCGCCCACATATCCGCGGGCAGCGCTTGCTCCGGAAGCTCGCCGGCCAGCGGTGCGAAACGCTCTTCCCACTCGGCGACTGCCGCCGCGAAGTCGGGATCCTCGGCCAGCAACCGGCGTGCGGCGAGCAGTTCCTCGCCGTTCAGCAGCCTCAGCGCATATTCGCCGGCAAGGAGATCGCGCTCGCTCATCCGTCGAGGCAGGCCTTGAGTTGCTGGAGACCACGGCGGATCCAGCTCTTCATCGTTCCCAGCGGTACCGAGGTCCGCTCCGCCAGTTCGGGATAGCTCAGGCCCTCGAAGAAGGCCGAGCGGATGGCGCCGCGCTGGCGATCCTCAAGCCCGTCCATGCATAGGTAGAGCCGGCGCGCCTCGTCACCCGCGAGGGCAAGCGCATGAGGGTCCGGACGGTCGTCGGCAACATGGGCCGCAGCCTCGATGGACGCACTTTCGCGGACCCGCCGCGACGAGCGCAGCCGGTCGATTGCCCGATTGCGCGCGATCGCCGACAGCCAGCTGATCGGACTTGCCCTGGTCGCGTCGAAGCTGCCGGCGCGATGCCAGACGCTGACGAACACCTCCTGCACTGCATCCTCCGCTTCCGCCTCGTCTCCCAAGATACGGAGGCAGATGGCGAACAGCTTCGCGCCCGTTCGATCCATCAGCAGATGGAGCGCGTCCCGGTCGCCGCTCGCCACATTGGCGAGCGCCTGGCGGAGCGCCTCGATCCCGGCTGGATCCTGGGCGGAAGCTCGGCTCAGAAAGCCTCTTCGGCCAGTGCCATGAGGCTGTCCGCCCCGGCCTCGATCTGCCCGCGATAGGCGCTCGCCTTGGGCAGTTCGCGCTGGGCGTAGAAGCGCGCGGTCGCAAGCTTGGTCTGGTGGAAGGCGGCATCCTCGCCCGCCTCATTCTCGAGCCGCGCCGAAACGTCGGCCATCTTGAGCCACATCCAGCCGAGCGTCACCAGGCCCATCAGGTGCATGTAGGGCACCGCTCCGGCGCCGGCGTGATTGGGATCCTGCATCCCGTTCTGCGCCAGCCACATGGTCGAGGCCTGGAGGTGGCCGAGTGCCTTCTCGAGCGGATCGGCGACCCCCGCCGGGTCGCCGTTCTTGCGCGCCTCGGCGATGTCGGCAGCGACGGTCTCGAACAGCAGCCGGACGCCGCGACCGCCGTTCTGCGCGAGCTTGCGGCCGACAAGGTCCATCGCCTGGATGCCGTTGGTGCCCTCGTAGATCTGGGCGATACGGGCATCGCGGACGAACTGCTCCATGCCCCATTCGCGGATGTAGCCGTGTCCACCGAACACCTGCTGCATGTTGACCGCGGCTTCGAAGCCCTTGTCGGTGAGGTAGCCCTTGATGACGGGGGTCAGCAGGCTGATGATGTCGTCGGCGCGCTGGCGCTCTTCCTCGGTCGCGCCCTTGCGGGACAGGTCGACCTGGAGCGAACCCCACAGGATCAGCGCGCGCGCCGCCTCGTTGAAGGCCTTGGCCTCGAGCAGCATTCGACGAACGTCGGGGTGGACGAAGAGGTTGTCGGCCTTGACGCCTTCCTCGCGCATCGCGGGATTGATCGCGCGGCCCTGGCGGCGGTCCTTCGCATAGGCGACCGCATTCTGGTAGGCGATCTCGCCCTGCGCGAGGCCCTGCAGCCCGACCCCGAGGCGCGCGGCGTTCATCATGATGAACATGGCGGCGAGGCCCTTCTCCGGCTCGCCGACCAGCCATCCGGTCGCACCGTCATAGTTCATCACGCAGGTCGAGTTGCCGTGAATGCCCATCTTGTGCTCAATCGATCCGCAGGCGAGGCTGTTCCGCTCACCCGGCGTGCCGTCCTCGTTGACGAGGAACTTGGGCACCACGAACAGGCTGATTCCCTTCACATTGTCGGGCGCGCCGGCGATCTTGGCGAGCACCAGGTGGATGATGTTCTCGCTCATGTCGTGCTCGCCCGACGAGATGAAGATCTTGGTGCCCGAGATCTTGTAGCTTCCGTCGCCTTGCGGCTCGGCCTTGGTCTTGAGTAGCCCGAGGTCGGTCCCGCAATGCGGCTCGGTCAGGTTCATGGTGCCGGTCCACTCGCCCGAGACCATCTTGGGCACGTACATCTGCTGCTGCTCGGGGCTGCCCTTGACCAGCAGCGAGGCGATCGCGCCCGCGGTCAGGCCATGGTACATCTCGAAGCTCTGGTTCGCCGAGAGCACATATTCGCTCATCGCGGTCGCAAGCACGTGGGGAAGCCCCTGCCCGCCAAATTCGGTCGGCGCCGCGAGGCTGGTGAAACCGAGCTCGCAGAACTGCTTGTAGGCGTCCTTGAAACCGGTTGGGGTGCTGACCGAACCATCCTCGTGCCGAGTGCAGCCTTCCTCGTCGCCAACCCGGTTGAGCGGGAGCAGCACTTCCTGGGTGAAGCGCGCGCCCTCGGTCAGGATCGCTTCGACGAGGTCGGGCGTCGCATCGGCGAAGCCCGGCAGGTTGCCGAAGTTCTGCATCTGGACGATGTGGTCGAGGACGTAGCGCGTGTCGCGGACGGGAGCGGTGTAGACGGGCATCGAGGCGTCTCCGGAAAAAGCATGTCGCAGGTTGCTCTAGGTGGGCGAGCGGCAGCTAATCAACAAAATTGTCAGCAAAGCGGGTCTCCGGCGATGTCGGTGACCGGCATGGGATTGTCCATGCGGACGAAGGTCTTGCCCTCGAGGCTTGCGCCCGGCCCGCAATAATAGGCGCAGCTGTTATCGCCGGTAAGCAGGGTCAGCGTGTCGCCGTCGCGATTGTAAAGGATTGCGCAGGTGGTGTCGCCGTCGGGACGGATCGCCTGCGGGTTCGTGATGGACCCGCGCACGGAGCAATTGGAGTCGCCCGTCTTTGCGAAGGTAATGATCCCCGCGCGCTGCTCGCCAGGCTTCAGGCACAGCCGATCGCGCGGACCCGATGCATAGACCTCGGCAGCGGCCGCGTCCGGCACGGTCTCCGCGGCCGGAGCAGCCTCCTCCTGCCGGCAGGCCGCCATGGGTAAGAGCAGCAGAAGGGGAAGTAGGCGCATCGGTGCGACGGTAGCGACTCCTTCCCGTCTGGCAACGCCGAAGGCGTGAAGGTGCCTTCTTCCTCGCGGGTCGACGGAATAGCGGGGGCGACAAACCGACCCCCCGCCCCTATATGCCCGCCCAGCCAGAGGAGCCGCGCGGCATGCTGACCACCAACCCCTTCGACGACGACAAGCTCCGCGAGGAGTGCGGCATCTTCGGCGTGTGGAACGCCGACAATGCGGCGAGCTTCGTCGCCCTCGGCCTCCACGCGCTCCAGCATCGCGGCCAGGAAGCGGCCGGGATTACCTCGATGGATGGCACCGCCTTCCACTCGCACCGCGCCAACGGCCATGTCGCCGGCAACTTCGACAAGGACGAGGTGATCCGCGCGCTGCCCGGCCGGACCGCGATCGGCCACGTCCGCTATTCAACCACCGGTTCTAGCGCGATGCGCAACGTCCAGCCGTTGTTCGCCGAGCTTGCCGAGGGCGGCTTCGCGGTCGCGCACAACGGCAATCTGTCCAATGCGATGAAGCTCCGCCGAACGCTCAACCGCCGCGGCTCCATCTTCCAGTCGACCAGCGACACCGAGGTCATCATCCACCTCGTCGCCACCTCCACCTACAGCTCGATGATCGACAAATTGGTCGATGCGCTGAACCAGGTCGAAGGCGCCTATTCGCTCGTCGTCCTCACCGAGCAGGGGCTGATCGCCTGCCGCGACCCGCTCGGCATCCGTCCGCTGGTCATGGGCCGGATCGGCGACAAGATCGTGTTCGCCTCGGAGACCGTCGCGCTCGACGTCATCGGCGCCCGCTACGAACGCGATGTCGGCGCCGGCGAGATGGTGCTGGTCAATGCCGAGGGCATCCGCAGCTTCCGCCCCTTCGCCGCCGCCTCGCCCCGCCCCTGCATCTTCGAGCATGTCTATTTCTCGCGCCCCGACAGCGTGGTCGACGGCACATCGGTCTACGAGTCGCGCAAGAACATCGGCGCCGTGCTCGCCCGCGAGTCGGGGGTCGACGCCGACATCGTCGTGCCGGTGCCCGACAGCGGCGTTCCCGCAGCGATCGGCTACGCCCAGGAAAGCGGCATCCCGTTCGAGCTCGGGATCATCCGCTCTCACTACGTCGGGCGAACCTTCATCCAGCCGAGCCAGGATGTCCGGCATCTCGGCGTCAAGCTCAAGCACAACGCCAACAGCGCGCTGATCAAGGGCAAGCGCATCGTACTCATCGACGATTCGATCGTTCGCGGCACCACCAGCGTGAAGATTGTGCAGATGATGCGCGATGCCGGCGCGCGCGAGGTCCACATGCGGATCGCCAGCCCGCCGACCCGTCACAGCTGCTTCTACGGGGTCGACACGCCCGAGCGCGCCAAGCTCCTCGCCGCGCAGATGGATGTCGAGGCGATGGCCAAGTACATCAACGCCGACAGCCTCGCCTTCATTTCGATCGACGGGCTCTACCGCGCTCTCGGCGACCAGCGCGATGCCGCCACACCGCAGCGCTGCGACGCCTGCTTCACCGGCGACTATCCGACCCGCCTGACCGACCTGACCGAGAAGAAGGCCGAGGAGAGCGGGCTCAAGCTAGCCGCGGTGGGCTGAACGTCCAACCCTCGCTGCCCTTGAGCGCAGGACCAACGACGTTGGAAGCCGGCCTTAGGCCGCGATCGTGCCTTCCTTGCGTCCCTTCGCCAGCTTCTTGAGCAGCATGTCGCGCTTCAGCCGGGTCAGGTGGTCGATGAACAGAACGCCGTTGAGGTGGTCGATCTCGTGCTGGAGGCAGACCGCGAGCAGCCCGGTGATCTCCTCTTCCTGCCAACCGCCCTCGGCGTCCTGCCACTTGGCGCGCACCCGGTCGGGTCGCATCACCTCGGCATATTGCTCCGGGATCGACAGGCAGCCCTCCTTGTAGGGGACGAAGCTGTCGCTCTCCTCGAGGATCTCGGGATTGATGAAGACGCGCGGATCCTTGACCGGCTTGCCCTCCGCATCCTCCTCTTCCTGGAGGTCGATCACCAGCAGCCGCCTGGGCACGCCCACCTGCACCGCGGCTAGCCCGATGCCGGGCGCGTCGTACATCGTCTCGAACATGTCGGCGATGAGGGTCTTCAAATCGGTGTCGAACGCCTCGACCGGGGTCGAGGTCTCGCGCAGGATCGGATCGGGAATGCAGACGATGGGGAGGATGGCCATGATGGCGCCCACTTAGGCGGGTCCGCCCTCCCCTTCAATCATCCGCGGTACGTCACCTTCTTCACCGCCTCGACCACGTCTGCGGCCTTGATCAGCGCCATCTTCTCGAGGTTGGCGGCATAAGGCAGCGGGACGTCGGCGTCGGTCACCCGCATGACCGGCGCATCGAGGTCGTCGAAACCCTCTTCCATGCAGATGGCGATGATCTCGCTCGAGATCGAACAGGTCGGCCAGCCTTCCTCGACCACCACCATCCGGTTGGTCTTCTTGAGGCTCTCGAGCACCGCCTGCCTGTCCAGCGGGCGGAGCGTGCGAAGGTCGATGACCTCGGCGTCGATCCCCTCGCCGGCCAGCGTCTGCGCGGCCTCGAGCGCGACCCCGACCCCGATCGAGTAGCTGACGATGGTCACGTCCTTGCCCTCGCGCACGGTGCGCGCCTTGCCGATCGGAAGAACCCAGTCGTCGACCGCCGGAAGCTCGAACGAATGGCCGTAAAGCAGCTCGTTCTCGAGAAAGACCACCGGGTCTTCGCTCCGGATCGCCGCCTTGAGCAGCCCCTTGGCGTCGGCCGCGTCATAGGGCGCGATCACGATCAGCCCGGGGACGCTCGCATACCAGGGCGCGTAGTTCTGGCTGTGCTGCGCGCCGACCCGGCTGGCGGCGCCGTTCGGACCGCGGAACACGATCGGGCAGCGCATCTGGCCGCCCGACATGTAGTTGGTCTTGGCCGCCGAATTGATGATGTGGTCGATCGCCTGCATCGCGAAGTTGAAGGTCATGAACTCGACGATCGGCTTCAGACCGCCCATCGCAGCGCCGGTGCCGAGCCCGGCAAAGCCATATTCGGTGATCGGCGTGTCGATCACGCGCTTGGGCCCGAACTCGTCGAGCAGGCCCTGGGTCACCTTGTAGGCACCCTGATACTGCGCGACCTCCTCGCCCATCACGAAGACGCGCTCGTCCTTGCGCATCTCCTCGGCCATCGCGTCACGCAGCGCCTCGCGAAGCGTCAGCTTCTGCATCGCCGTGCCCGCGGGCACCTCGGGATCGGCGGCAGCACCCGTGGTCAGCTGCGACGTACCGGTCTCGGCCTTCTGCTTCGGCGCATCGGTCTCGGTCTTCTGGTCCGAGGGCGTCGTCGCCCCGGCGTTCGCGGGCGCAACAGCCGGCGGCGGCGAAGCCTCCGCGGCAGGCGCCGGAGCTGGTTCGGCCGCCTCGTCACCTTCGCCGCCCATCAGCGCGATCGCAGTCCCGACCTTCACCCCGTCGGTGCCCTCGGGAACGAGGATCTTCGAGATGACGCCTTCGTCAACCGCCTCGAATTCCATCGTCGCCTTGTCGGTTTCGATCTCGGCAAGGATGTCGCCGCTCGACACGGTGTCGCCTTCCTTGACCAGCCACTTGGCCAGCGTGCCCTCTTCCATGGTGGGCGACAGCGCCGGCATCTTCAGTTCGACGCCCATCTTCAATCAGCCTTCTTGTTCGATGAGGAATCGGCAGCGAGCCAGCCAGGAATTGCGGCAAGCGGCGTCAGGATGGAGAGGCCATGTTCCGGACTGTCGACGCAAACCGCCCCCGGCGCAGTGCGTGCGGGTGTCACCGGACAGCGGGACAGATCGACCCTTCGGCCGGCGCTTGCCGGCGGCCACGCCTTGCGCTTCGCGACCTGCTCCTCGTTAACCATCGCGATCATCCGGCGAAGATCGGGCTGGTCGTTCAGCCTACCATCACCGCGGGTCCGTGCCTGGGCCATCGTGATCAATACTGCCGGCGCAATGTCGGCGTTATAATAGCCTTTCGCCGCCATGCTTGCGGCCACCGGCGAGCGAGCATCCTGCAGACGGAAGGTCAGTCCAACCGCACGGTAGACCGAAGGATCGTAGTCGCGGTCGGTGCGAAGCGCCGCGACGCCCTCGTCTCCAAGCTTCTCCACCATGCAGGCCGTTGCGGCCTCGAAGCTGGTCTCGGACTCGCAGGGACGGAGCGCGACCGACAGATCCGCAGGCTGGCTCGCCGCCAGCACCGACGCCAGGGACAAGGCGAGCATCAATAGCGCTCCACCAGCACGTCGGTGTAGAGCTCGCCCGCCTCGGGCTCGGGCGCCTCTTCCGCGAACTTGGCAGCCTCGACCACGATGTCCTTGATCTCCTTGTCGATCGCCTTCAGCTCTTCCTCGGCAACGCCCATCGCGACCAGCTCCTTCTCGGCGCGCTGGATCGGGTCCTGGTTCTCGCGGTAGCTCTGCACCTCCTCGCGGGTGCGGTACTTGGCCGGGTCGCTCATCGAGTGGCCGCGGTAGCGATAGGTCTTGAGCTCGAGGATGATCGGCCCCTTGCCCGAGCGGGTCCACTCGAGCGCCACTTGCGCAGCGCCGCGTACCGCGAGCACGTCCATCCCGTCGACCTGGATGCCGGGGATCTGGAAGCTCTCGCCGCGCTTGTAGAAGTCGGGCTCGGACGCCGACCGCTCGACGCTGGTGCCCATCGCATAATGGTTGTTCTCGATCGCGTAGATGACCGGCAGGTCCCACAGCTTCGCCATGTTGAAGCTCTCGTAGACCTGGCCCTGGTTGGCCGCGCCGTCGCCGAAGTAAGCGAGGTTGACCCCGCCGTCCTCGCTATACTTGTGCTTGAGCGCCAGGCCGGTGCCGAGCGACACCTGCGCGCCGACGATCCCGTGCCCGCCGTAAAAGCCATGCTCGACCGAGAACATGTGCATCGAGCCGCCCTTGCCCTTGGAGATGCCCGCGGCGCGTCCGGTCAGCTCGGCCATGATGACCTTGGGGTCGATCCCGTAGGCGAGCATGTGGCCATGGTCGCGATAGCCGGTGATGACGCTGTCCTTGCCGACCGTCATCGCGCTCTGCAGCCCGACCGCGACCGCTTCCTGGCCGATGTAGAGGTGGCAGAAGCCGCCGATGAAGCCGAGGCCGTAAAGCTGGCCCGCGCGCTCCTCGAAGCGGCGGATCAGCAACATCTGCTTGTAGAAGTCGAGCAACTCTTCCTTGCTCGCCTGGTAGCGCTGCGGCTGGGCCGGACGCTCCCGGTTGGGGGTCAAGGGAACGGCCGGAGCCGCCGTCTTGGGCGAACGCGCCACAGGCAAACCTCTTTGAAATGGTTGGCGGCTCTATAGGAGCGAGGCCGGGCGATGGGCAACCGTCCCGCGCATCGCCATGTGCCTAGTCCTCGAGCGGAACGATCACTTCGTCGGGTCGGACAAGTCCGAGATCGCGGCGGACCAGCTCGTCGGCCATGTCCGGGTCGGCCTTGCGCGGATCGAGCAGCGCCGAGCGGTGCTTCAGCGCCTCGCGCTCGGCCTCGAGCCGGGCGAGGTCGGTGCGCTTGGAGGTGAGGTCGCGATGGTAGCCGCCCCATGCGAGCAGCCCGTTGGGGCCGGCCACCGCATGGCCCGCAAAGGTCCCGATGATGAGCAGCGACACCGCAGGCCATACCGCCCTGCGGATCAAGCTTCGTGCCTGACTGACTGCTCCCCTTCCCATATGGGGACAGAATCAGTTTTGACTCGCGGGCGCAAGGGGTTCGTCGCGCCCGCGCAACAAAAAAGCGACAAACCCGCGGGTGTCAGCCGCGATAGGCCTTGATCGCGGCCCTTCCGGGGTAGCGCGACACCATTCCGAGCTCCTCCTCGATGCGGAGCAGCTGGTTGTACTTCGCCGTCCGGTCCGAGCGCGCGAGGCTGCCGGTCTTGATCTGTCCGCAGCCGAGCGCAACCGCGAGGTCGGCGATGGTCGAGTCCTCGGTTTCGCCCGATCGGTGGCTCATCACCGCCGTATAGCCGTTCGACTGCGCCAGCCGGACCGCCGCGATCGTCTCGGTGAGCGTCCCGATCTGGTTGACCTTGACCAGGATCGAGTTGGCGATGCCGTCCTCGATCCCCTGCGCCAGCCGGGTCTCGTTGGTGACGAACAGGTCGTCGCCGACTAGCTGGCAACGATCGCCGAGCGCTTCGGTCAGCGCGGCCCAGCCGCCCATGTCGTCCTCGCTCATCCCGTCCTCGATCGAAGCGATCGGATAATCGCGGGCGAGGTCGGCGAGGAAGCGGGCATTCTCCTCGGGCGTCAGGCTGAGCTTCTCGCCCGTCATCTCGTAGCGGCCGTTCTTGAAATATTCGGTGGCGGCGCAGTCGAGCGCCAGCAGCACGTCCTCGCCGAGGCTGTAGCCCGCGGCGTTCACCGCCTCCCCGATGAAGTCGAGCGCCGCCCGGGCCGAGGCGATGTCGGGCGCGAACCCGCCCTCGTCGCCGACCGCGGTGGCGAGGCCCGCCGAGAGGAGCTTGCCCTTCAGCGCATGGAAGATCTCGGTCCCGCAGCGCAGCGCTTCCTCGAAGCTGTCGGCGCCGACCGGCATGATCATGAATTCCTGGAAGTCGATCGGATTGTCGGCATGGGCGCCGCCGTTGAGGATGTTCATCATCGGCACCGGCAGCAGGTCGGCCGAAACTCCCCCGACGTAGCGATAAAGCGGCAGCCCGCGCGCGTCCGCCGCCGCCTTGGCCACCGCCAGGCTCACGCCGAGGATGGCATTGGCGCCGAGCCGACCCTTGTTCTCGGTCCCGTCGAGGTGGATCAGTTCGCCGTCGATCTCGCTCTGGTCCTCGGCCTCGAAGCCGACCAGCGCCTCGGCGATCTCGCCATTGACCGCCTCGATCGCCTTGCTGACGCCCTTGCCGCCCCAGCGGCTCTTGTCACCGTCGCGAAGCTCGACCGCTTCGTGCGCTCCGGTCGAGGCGCCCGAGGGCACCGCCGCGCGGCCCATGCTGCCGTCTTCCAGCGTTACATCCACCTCGACCGTCGGGTTGCCGCGGCTGTCGAGGATCTGGCGGGCGTGGATGTCGATGATGGCGGTCATGATGAAGTGGCACTCCGGCGCGGCTTTTGTTACGCTGGACGCCTGTATCGGCGGGCCGCGGCAGGCACAACCTGAAGCGCGGCGATAGGCCGGAACGGCGTGCAGTGCTCTGTCGTTGTCGGCACTGAATCCAACTCCAGCGTAGAAGAGGAGAGCCGACACATGGCCGACAACAAGAGTGGTTTGCCTGAGGGCACCGACACGGTGATCGAAGGCGGCGGCATGGGCCGGACCAGCACCACCAGCCAGGGCCACAGCCCTTCCACGACGACCAGTTCCACTGGCGGACGCACCACCACCCCTTCGGGCGACAGCCAGACCGACGCGCTCATCACCGGCTCGACCGGCTCCTCGGGCAGCAGCGGCTCGGCCGGCTCTTCGGGCAGCAGCGGTTCGGCCGGATCGTCGGGCAGCAGCGGTTCGTCGGGTAGCGACGGGTCGAGCGGCGGCATCCGCGGCATGGTCGGGAACGTCACCACCAAGGCCCGCGACGAGGCTGCCAATCGCGCTCGCGGATTCGTCGGCGAAGGCCTCAAGAGCGGCTCGACCACGCTCGGCAGCATTGCCGGGATCATCGAGGAGACCGTCGACCAGATCGGCGAGAAGCTCGGCCCGCAATATGGCGACTATGCCCGCTCGGCGAGCCAGTCGATCCAGCGCTACGCCACCACGCTCGAGAACAAGAATCCCGACGAACTGGTGGACGACGCCCGCGCGATCATCCGCAAGAGCCCAGCGGTGGCGATCACGGGCGCCGCAATCCTCGGCTTCGGCCTCGTTCGCCTCTTGAAGGCCGGTATCCCGCAGGAGGGCAGCAATGGAACCCGTGACCGTCAGAGCGACCGGACCGGTTCCACCCGGTGAGCCAATGCTGAAGCGGACCGAGACGACGACCGGCGAAGCGGAGGGGATCGGTGATCTCGTCCAACGCCTGGTCGAGGACGGCAAGGCCTATGCCCGGGCCGAGGTGGCTTATTACAAGACCCTCGGCACCGAGAAGGCCAGCGCGATCAAGACCCCGCTCCTGCTGGGTCTTGGCGCATTGCTGTTCGCCCATGCCGCCTTCCTGGTTCTGATCGCGACCATCTTCGTCGGGCTCGCGTCGCTGATGAGCGACACTCTGGCCGGCGTCGTGACCCTCGTGATCTGCCTCGCGGTGTCCGGGCTTCTCGGCTCGCTCGCCTACAGCAAGGCAAAATCGGGAATGGAGGATGCCCAGTGAGCGGCGCGGCGAAGGTCCGCATCGCTCGGGCCCGGGGCGAGGCCGACCAGGCCAAGGCCCGGCTGATGGGAACGGTCGAGGAAGCGAAGGCCAGGCTCGCCCCGGGCAAGCTCGCCTCCGACGCCGTCCAGTCCGCCAAGGACAAGAGCATCGTGGTCGCCGATGACGCCGTGACGGCGGTCAAGGAACGCCCCGGCCTCGCCGCCGGGGTGGCCACCGCCGCCGCCCTCTACATCGCCCGTCGTCCGCTGTTCGCGGCCGTGCGCGGCCTGTTCGGCGGCTCGGACGACCTTTCGAATGACAGCAACAAGGGCTCGCGCACGACCGCGGACCGAATGGAGAATCTCGATGGCTAAGAACGACACCTACGACAGCAATGCCGACGCCGGCTCCACCGGCGGCCGCTTCTCCGACCTTGGCAGCAGCGCCTCGGGTCAGATCGACAACAGCCCGCTGATCGCGCTCGGTGCCGGCCTTGCGCTCGGTGCGGTGCTCGGCGCGGTGCTTCCCGCCAGCGACAAGGAGCGCGAGCTTCTGGGACCGCTCGGAACGAAGCTCAACGATGCCGGCACCGGGGCGCTCGATCGCGGTCGCGGCATGGCCAAGCAGAAGTTCGACGAGATGGCCGGCGACAAGGTGCGCGAGTTCCTCGGCTCGACCAGCTCGAACGCCTGAATCCGTCTCCCCTCCCGTTCGCGGGAGGGGCCAAGAGCGGGCCTGTCCTCGCACGGACCCGCTTCGCAACAGACCCTCCCGCGCATGCGGGAGGGTTTTTTGTGATGCCGCCTCATGCTACCGGCGCGCGCATGAGCAAGCTCCACCTCGTGTTCGGCGGACGGGTCAACGACCCGCAGGGCCTCGAATTCACCGATCTACCGAATGTCCACATCGTCGGCCTGTTCGACAATTACGCCGAGGCGGAGGATGCCTGGCGCGCCAATGCCCAGCGCACCGTCGACGATGCCGAGATGAAATATGTCGTCGTCCACCTTCACCGGCTGCTCGAGCCGGACGCCTAGACGTCAGGCCTTGCGGTAGCGCCACAACAGTAGCGGCCGCTGCATCAGCAGACCGGCCAGGAAGCCGCCGACGTGTGCCGGGGTTGCAAGCAGCAGTCCCTGCTGGCCGGCGACCCAGCCGACCATCACCTGCAGCACCGCCCAGCTGATCGCCAGCCAGACAATATTGATCCAGCGGTTGGTCCGCGGATTGTCGCTGATCCGCCGCGCCCGCCCGAAGCTCAGCGCATAGGCTCCGATCAGCCCGCTGATCGCACCGCTCGCGCCGATCACCGGAGCGACCCCCTGCGGGTCGGCAAGCCACTGCGCAAGCATCGCCGCGTAGGCGCTGACGGCATAGATGGTCAGCGTTCCCGCGCGGCCGAGAATCCGCTCCACCGCCAGCCCGCACCAGGCAAGCATCAGCATGTTGAAGCCGAGGTGGAGCAGCCCGCCGTGGATCAGCGTCGCACTGAGCGGGGTGAGCACCGCCGGCACTGCGCCCGGAATCGCCAACAGCCCGCTGACCCGCGCCGGGACGAAGGCCATCGCGCCGATTGCCGCGTCGCTGAAGCCGGCGAGGATGCTGACCACCGCGGTGACGATCAGCAGCCAGATGGTGGCGGTCGAGGGAAGCTTCACCGGGCTAGGTTCAAATGAACTCGATCCCCGCAATCTCGTAGTAGCGATCGCCGCTCGGCGTCGTCACTTCGACCTCGTCGCCGACCTGGCGCCCGATCAGGGCCCGGCCGAGCGGCGAATTGTAGCTGATCCGACCGACCTTGGCGTCGGCTTCCTGCTGGCCGACGAGCTGGTAGCGGACCTTCTTGTCGTCCTCGTCGACGAGATTGACCGTCGCCCCGAACACCACCTTGTCGCCCGACAGGGTCGTCGGATCGATCACCAGCGCGCGCGCCAGCCGGTCCTCGATGTCGCCGATCTGCGCCTCGACCTGACCCTGCCGCTCCTTGGCGGCATGATATTCGGCGTTTTCGGAGAGATCGCCGTGGGCGCGCGCTTCCTCGATCGCGTCGACGATCTGCGGGCGCTCGGCCTTGAGGCGCTTCAGTTCGTCCTCGAGGCTCCGATAGCCTTCGGCCAGCATCGGCACCTTTTCACTCGCCATCGTCCCCGGTCCTTCTCTCTTCTCAATAGCTTCCCTGCGCGGTCGGGCCGCGTCGTGCATGCCAGCTTGTTGGGGAAACCCTTAGATTGCGCGGGCGGAATAATAGGACTGCAGGGACCGGACTTCAAGCGAACGGCCCCGAGCGGCCCGGCAGGCACGCGCCATGGCGATGCTCGCCGCGACCGTGGTGACGTAAGGCACCTTGCGGTTGAGCGCAGTCGCGCGGATCGACTGGCTGTCCTTGAGGCTCTGCCAGCCTTCCGTCGTGTTGAAGATCAGGCTGACGTCGCCGTCGACGATCCGGTCGACCACGTGCGGCCGCCCCTGTGCGACCTTGTTGACCTTGGCGACCTTGAGCCCGCGCGCGGCGAGATGGTCGTGGGTGCCGCCGGTCGCGATCACGTCGAAGCCCAATTCGAGCATGGCCTCGACCGCCGGGACGATCGCCTCCTTGTCGCTGTCCTTGACCGACACGAACAGGGTCCCGCCCTGCGGCATCACGGTGCCCGCACCGATCTGGCTCTTGGCGAAGGCCATCTCGAAGTCGTCGGCGATGCCCATCACCTCGCCGGTCGACTTCATCTCGGGGCCGAGCACCGGGTCGGTGCCGGGGAAGCGGGCGAAGGGGAAGACGCTCTCCTTGACCGCGACATGGGCGATCGCCCGGTCGATCGGCGGCAGGTCGGCGAGCATCTCGCCCGCCATCACCCGCGCCGCGATCTTGGCCACCGGCACGCCGATCGCCTTGGCGGTGAAGGGCACCGTCCGGCTCGCGCGCGGATTGACCTCGATGAGGTACACCGCGCCGTCCTTCACCGCATATTGGACGTTCATCAGGCCCTTGACCTTGAGCTCGAGCGCGAGCGCCCGGGTCTGCCGCTCGATCTCGGCGATGATGTCGGCGGGAAGGCTGTGCGGCGGGATCGAGCAGGCGCTGTCGCCCGAATGGACGCCAGCTTCCTCGATATGCTCGAGCACGCCCGCGACCACCACGTCGGTCCCGTCGCAGATCGCGTCGACATCGACCTCGGTCGCGTCGCGCAGGTAACGATCGACCAGCACCGGGCTCGATCCCGACACCTGCACAGCGGTCGCGATATAATGTTCTAGCTGCGCCGGACCGTCGACGATCTCCATCGCCCGCCCGCCGAGCACGTAGCTCGGCCGAAGAAGCACCGGATAGCCGATTCGCTCGGCGACCTTGAGCGCCTCCTCCCGGCTCCGCGCGATCCCGTTCTCGGGCTGGCGGAGGTCGAGCCGGGCGACCAGCGCCGCGAACCGCTCGCGGTCTTCGGCAAGATCGATGCTGTCGGGACTGGTACCAAGGATCGGGATCCCCGCCGCCTGCAGTCCCTCGGCGAGCTTGAGCGGGGTCTGCCCGCCCAATTGCACGATCACACCCGCAAGCTCGCCCTTCTCGCTTTCGCGGGTGACGATCTCGAGCACGTCCTCGTGCGTCAGCGGCTCGAAATAGAGCCGGTCGCTGGTGTCCGGATCGGTCGAGACCGTCTCCGGATTGCAGTTGACCATGATCGTCTCATAGCCCGCACCGTCGCGACCCAGCGCGAAGCTCGCGTGGCAGCAGCAATAGTCGAACTCGATCCCCTGCCCGATCCGGTTCGGCCCGCCGCCGAGGATCACCACCTTGCGGCGATCGCTGATTTCCGCCTCGTCTTCCGGCTCGCCGAACAGCGGCGCTTCATAGGTCGAATAGAGATAGGGCGTCGAGGCGTCGAACTCGGCCGCGCAGCTGTCGATCCTTTTGTAGATCGGCCGCACGCCGAGCTTCAGCCGATGCTTGCGCACCTCCGCCTCGGTCACGCCGCCGGTCATCGCGCGCATCGCTGCGTGGACGATTCCGCCGCCGCGCGCCTGCATCTCGCTCATTTCGCGGTTCATGCCCGTGGAGCGAAGGCTGAGCTGCGCGAGCCGGCTGTCCGAGAAGCCCATCGCCTTCAGGCGCCGCATCTCGGCCGAATCGTTGGGCAGCCCGAAGGCCCGCACCTGGCCCTCGGCCCGGACGATCTCGGCCAGCCGCTCGAGGAACCAGGGGTCGAAGCCGGCGATCTCGTGGATGCGCGCGACGCTGATCCCGTGGCGGAGCGCCTCGGCCGCGACCAGCAGCCGGTCGGGGGTCGAGACCGCCAGCGCGGTCTCCACTTCCTCGACGCTCGCCGTCTCGAGATGCCGTACCCGGTCCAGGCCGCACAGCCCGATCTCGAGCCCGCGAAGCGCCTTCTGCAGCGACTCCGCAAAACTACGCCCGATCGCCATCACCTCGCCGACTGACTTCATCGCGGTCGACAACTCGGCCGGCGAGCCCGCGAACTTCTCGAAGGTGAAGCGCGGGATTTTGGTCACGACATAGTCGATCGTCGGCTCGAACGACGCGGGGGTCGCCCCGCCGGTGATGTCGTTGGCGATCTCGTCGAGCGTGTATCCCACCGCCAGCTTGGCAGCGACCTTGGCGATCGGGAAGCCGGTCGCCTTGGACGCCAGCGCCGAGGACCGCGACACGCGCGGGTTCATCTCGATGACGATCATCCGCCCGGTCTTGGGATCGACCGCGAACTGGACATTGGAGCCGCCCGTCTCGACCCCGATCTCGCGAAGCACGGCGATGCTCGCCGAACGCATCCGCTGATATTCCTTGTCGGTCAGCGTCAGCGCCGGGGCGACGGTAATCGAATCCCCCGTATGCACCCCCATCGGGTCGACATTCTCGATCGAGCAGATGATGATGGCATTGTCCGCGCGGTCGCGGACCACCTCCATCTCATATTCCTTCCACCCGACCAGGCTCTCGTCGATCAGCACCTCGGTCGTCGGCGAGGCCTCGAGCCCGGTGCGGACGAAGTGGAGATATTCGTCGCGATTGTAGGCGATCCCCCCGCCCGTCCCGCCCAGCGTGAAGCTTGGCCGGATCACGACCGGAAGCCCAATCGTGTCGAGCACGCCGAGCGCTTCCTCGACCGTGTGGATCACCGCCGACTTGGGGCTCTCGAGCCCGATCGCGTCCATCGCGTCGCGGAATTTCTGCCGGTCCTCGGCCTTCTCGATCGCCTCGGCATTGGCCCCGATCAGCTCGACCCCCAGCCGGTCGAGCGTCCCGTCCTTGTAGAGCGCCAGCGCGGTGTTGAGCGCGGTCTGCCCGCCCATCGTTGGAAGCAGGGCGTCGGGCTTCTCCGCCTCGATGATCCGCGCCACCACCTCGGGCGTGATCGGCTCGATATAAGTCGCGTCGGCGAGCTCGGGATCGGTCATGATCGTCGCCGGGTTAGAATTGATGACGATGACGCGATAACCCTCGGCCCTCAGCGCCTTGACCGCCTGGCTGCCCGAATAATCGAACTCCGCCGCCTGCCCGATGACGATCGGGCCAGCGCCGATGATGAGGATGGAGGAGATGTCGGTACGGCGGGGCATTACTTCCTGGCTTCCTTGATCATCCCCATGAACCGCTCGAACAGATAGAAACTGTCCTGCGGCCCCGGGCTCGCCTCGGGGTGATATTGCACGCTGAACGCGGGCCGGTCCGCCAGCTCGATCCCGCAATTCGACCCGTCGAACAGCGACACATGCGTTTCGCGCACGTTGTTCGGCAGTCCCTCGCGCTCGACCGCGAAGCCGTGGTTCATGCTGGTGATCTCGACCGCCCCGTCGGCCAGCCGCTTGACCGGATGGTTGGCGCCGCGATGGCCCTGGAACATCTTGCTCGTCCTGCCCCCCACCGCGAGCGCGAGAAGCTGGTGGCCGAGGCAGATGCCGAACAGCGGCTTGCCCGTCTCCAGCATGCTGCGGATCACCGGAATGGCATAGTCCCCCGTCGCCGCCGGATCGCCCGGCCCGTTCGAGAGGAAGAAGCCGTCGGGCTCGTGCGCCATCACTTCCTCGAAGGTGGCGGTCGCCGGAAGGATCGTCACCCGCGCCCCGGCTTCGACCAGGTTGCGGAAGATGTTGCGCTTGGCACCATAGTCGATCGCGACGACGTGGGGCCTGGTCCCCTGCCCTTCGACTTCGCTCAGGGCGAACGAACCGTTCCCATTCTCGTTCGTGCTGAGCGAAGTCGAAGCACGCTCGCGCTCCTCCCCCGCATAGCCCAGCTCGATCGTCCACTTGCCGCCCGACCACACCCGAAGCTGCTCGCAGGACACTTCCTTCGCCAGGTCCATCCCCTCGAGCCCCGGCCATGCACGAGCCATCTCGACCAGCGCCGGCACATCGAATTCGCCAGCGGCCGAATGGGCGATGACCACCGTCGGCGGCCCCTCCCGGCGGATGAGCTTCGTCAGCGCCCGCGTATCGACTCCCGACAGCCCGATCCGCCCGTGCTTCGCCATCCAGGCCGGAAAGTCGCTCCTCGACCGGAAGTTGCTTGGCCCCGTCACCGCCTCGCGCACGATCGAGCCCACCGCATGCGGATCGTCGGCCTCGACGTCCTCATCGTTCGCCCCGACGTTGCCGATGTGCGGGAAGGTGAAGCAGACGAGCTGCCGTGCAAACGACGGGTCGGTCATCACCTCCTGGTAGCCGGTCATGGCGGTGTGGAAGCACAGCTCGGCCACCTCCGCCCCCTCGGCCCCGAAGCCCTGTCCCCAGACCACCCGTCCATCGGCGAAGACGAGGGCGCCGGTGGCTCCCTTCGGCATGGGCGTGGGCGCAGGACTGGCCATCGGATGGAGGGCTCCGTGAGAGTGAAAACCGGCGATGTCGCTAAGCCGCCGCCGCTACGGCCTTGCGCGGTGCTGGTCAACTGCGCGCTTCGAAGACTCTCGCGGGATGGTCAACCGCGCTGCATATGGATTATGCGCGCCTCCATGATCCGAGACACCATCAAGACCGCGCTCGTCACCGCCATGAAGGGCGGGGACAAGGCCTCCACCAGCACCATCCGCCTGATCCAGAGCGCGATCAAGAACCGCGACATCGAGCTTCGCACCGCCGCCGCGCCGGCTGACGACGACGCGCTGGTGACCGAGGTCCTCCAGAAGATGATCAAGCAGCGGCGCGAATCGGTCACCATGTACCGCCAGGGCAACCGCGAGGAACTCGCCGCCCAGGAGGAAAGCGAGATCGCCGTCATCGAACGCTTCCTCCCCGCCCAGCTGTCCGACGAGGAAGCTTCGGCCAAGGTCCGCGAGATCGTCGCCGAGCTCGGCGCTTCAAGCATGAAGGACATGGGCCGTGTCATGGCCACGGTGAAGGAGCGGCTGGGAACGAGCATCGAACCGGCCCGGGCGAGCGGGCTGGTCAAGGGGGCGTTGAGTTCCTGACAAGCGTGCTTCGACTTCGCTCAGCACGAACGAGATAAGTGCCCTAACCAGTTTTGCTCGTCCGGAGCGAAGTCAAGGAGCGCTTGCCGGCTCGTCCCATCCTCGTTCGCCCTGAGCGAAGTCGAAGGGCGCTTGCGCTTCCGTTCAACCCTCACCATCGTTCGCCCTGAGCGAAGTCGAAGGGCGCAGGCGCGAACGCCTCCACATGCAACTGCACTTCTGGGTCTATCTTTTGGGCTGCGCCGACGGCTCTTATTACGTCGGTCACACCGATAATCTCGAGAAGCGCTTGCACGAGCACCAGAACGGCATTCACGAGGGCTACACGCAAAAGCGGAGGCCCGTTCGACTGCTGTGGTCCGAGGCCACCGGGAGTCGCGAGGAAGCTCTCGCGTTCGAGCGCCGCATCAAGGGCTGGACCCGCGCCAAGAAGGAAGCGCTGATCATCGGTGACTGGGCCGCAATCAAATGGCTATCGAAGCCGCCGAGCGAACGTGCTTCGACTTCGCTCAGCACGAACGAACCGTGTAAGATAATCGCGAATTTTCGTTCGTCCTGAGCGAAGTCGAAGGACGTTATCGCACCCCCATGCTGACCCCCGCCTTCCTCGACGAACTGCGCGCCCGCACCACGCTCAGCAGCGTCATCGCGCCGCACGTCAAGCTCACCCGTGCCGGGCGCGAGTGGAAGGCCTGCTGCCCGTTCCACAACGAGAAGACGCCGAGCTTCACCGTCAACGACGAGAAGCATTTCTACCATTGCTTCGGATGCTCGGCGCACGGCGACGCGATCCGCTTTCTCACCGACCATCTCGGCCTGCCCTTCATGGACGCGGTCAAGGAGCTTGCCTCCGCCGCCAACCTCGAGGTGCCCGCCGCCGACCCGCGAAGCCAGGAACGGGCCAAGCGCCAGGCGACCCTCCACGACGTCATGGCCGACGCGCAGGCCTGGTTCGCCGAGCAACTGGACGGGATCGATGGCGCCGAGGCGCGCGCCTATTGCCAGAAACGCGGCATCGGCGCGGGCGCGATCAAGCGCTTCGGCATCGGCTTCGCCCCCGACCGCCGAAACGGGCTGCGCAAGGCGCTGGAGCGCCACGGCGACGCCAGGCTCGTCGAGTGCGGCCTCCTCATCAGCATCGAGGACGAGCCGAAGAAGGAGCCCTACGACCGGTTCCGCGGACGGCTGATGATCCCGATCCGTGACCAGCGCGGGCGCGTGATCGGCTTTGGCGGGCGGATCCTCGGCGCTGGCGAGCCCAAATATCTCAACTCGCCCGAGACCGTACTCTTCGACAAGGGCTCGTCCCTCTACGCGATCGACCGCGCCGGCCCGGCCTCGCGCCAGGCTCGGCGGCTGATCGTGGTCGAGGGCTATATGGACGTGATCGGCCTCGACCGCGCCGGGATCGCCGAGGTTGTCGCGCCCAACGGCACCGCGCTGACCGAGCGCCAGCTGGAGCTGCTCTGGCGGCTCGATCCCTCGCCCATCCTCTGCTTCGACGGCGACAAGGCCGGGTCCAAGGCCGCGATCCGCGCCGCCACCCGCGCGCTTCCGATGCTTGGTCCGGAGCGGACCCTTTCCTTCGTCACCCTGCCCGAGGGGCAGGACCCCGACGATCTGGTGACTTCGGGCGGGCGCGAGGCGGTCGAGGCGCTGCTAGGCCGGCCCGAGCCTTTGGTCGACCGGCTCTGGCGCCACGAGGTCGACTCCACGCCCCTCGCCACCCCCGAGCAGCGCGCCGGCCTGAAGCAGCGGCTCCTCGACCATGCCGCGGCGATCGCCGACCGCAGCCTCTCGCAGCTCTATCGCGACGAGTGGATGGATCGCTTCTTCGCCCTCAATCGCCGCGAACGCCCGGCGTTCGAGCCGCGCTCTCCTGGCCAGTCGCCCCAGCGCCGCGGTTCCTGGGTCCGCGGCAAGGGCTTCGTCCCGCCTGAGAAGCCGCTCGAGGACGCGACTCGCCAGATCGGCCGAGAAAGCGTCGGCCCGCAGGAGGCGCGCGCCATCGCCGCCGGGCTCGCCGCCTACCCCGACCTCATCGCCGAGGAGTTCGACCTCCTCGCCGCCCTGCCCTTTGCCGACCCGTCGGCCGAGGCGCTCAAGCAGAGGCTGCTCGACGCCGCCCTCCACGACGCCCTTGACTCGCAGGCGCTCCAACCCATCTTGGCAGACGAGCGGACCGCCTCGCTCCTCCTCGAGGTGCAGCGCGGGACGAACGTGATCTTCTCCTTCAACCGCAGCGAGACCGATCCGGCGCGCGGCCGGGCCGACCTCAAGCTCGTGATCGAACTATTGGGTGCCAAGCGGGAGATCGCGGCGGCGCTCGGGGCGATGGAAGCAGAAGTACTCGAAAGGGAGGAAGCTGTGACGGAACGGTTACGTCTTCAGCTCACTCTCCATGACCTTAACAGAAAGCTGGTAGATTTGACTTCCAGCGATTAAGCGCAGCGACCAACCATGGCCAAAGTCGAAACCCAGGACACCGACGATCAGGACGGCGGCGACGCCCCCCTCATTGATCTCAACGATGCATCAGTCAAAAAGCTGATTGCGCGCGCCAAGAAGCGCGGCACCATCACCATCGACGAATTGAACGAGGCGTTGCCTCAGGACCAGATGTCGTCCGAGCAGATCGAGGACGTCATGTCCGCGCTCAACGACATGGGCGTCCAGATCGTCGAGAAGGATGACAGCGCCGACGACGAGGAGGAGCAGTCCGACTCCGAATCGGCCAGCGACGACGAGGTCGATCCGCTCGACGACGGCGGCCCGCGCCCCGCGGCGGCGGTCAAGAAGGAGACGGTCGATCGCACCGACGATCCCGTCCGCATGTACCTGCGCGAGATGGGCGCGGTCGAACTCCTCTCCCGCGAGGGCGAGATCGCGATCGCCAAGCGCATCGAAGCCGGCCGCGACACGATGATCTGGGGGCTGTGCGAAAGCCCGATCACCTTTAACGCGATCATCGAATGGTCGACCGCCCTGAACGAGGGCCGGATGCAGCTGCGCGAGATTCTCGATCTCGAGGCGATGCTGTCGAAGGGCCCCAGCGCCGAACAGCTCAACGCCGCCGAGAATGACGAGGACGGCGACGGCGAAGTCACCGCCGCGGCCGCCGGCCCGACCCTCAAGGAAGAGGAAGAGCCCGAATCGGCCCCTGCCGACGGCGACGACGAGGACGAGCTGCGCGAGAATCGCGCGCCCAAGCCCGCCGAGGAAGAGGAAGAGGACAACACCCTCAGCCTCGCCCAGATGGAAGAGACGCTCAAGCCGCAAGCGCTCGAGCGGTTCGCCGCCATCACCGACCATTACAAGAAGTTCGCCAAGCTCCAGGACGCGCGCCTTGCCTGCATGGCCGCCGGCACGCCCTTCTCCCCCGCCAAGGAGAAGGACTATCAGAAGCTTCGCGAGCAGCTCACGGCCGAGGTCGAGAGCATGCAGTTCCACAACGCCAAGATCGAGTATCTGGTCGAGCAGCTCTACAGCTACAACCGGCGCCTGACTGCGCTCGGCGGCCAGATGCTGCGCCTTGCCGAGCGCCACCGCGTGCCGCGCAAGGCCTTCCTCGACAGCTACATGGGCCATGAGCTCGACGACGGCTGGCTCGACCGCGTCGCGACCATCGACAAGAAGTTCGCCGCCTTCGCCGCGGCCGAGAAGGACAGCGTCGACCGCATCCGTACCGAGATCGGCGAGATCGCCCAGGGCACCGGAATGGCGCTCAGCGAGTTCCGGCGGATCGTCAACCAGGTCCAGAAGGCCGAGCGCGAAGCGCGCATCGCCAAGAAGGAAATGGTCGAGGCCAACCTCCGCCTCGTCATCTCGATCGCCAAGAAATACACCAACCGCGGGCTGCAGTTCCTGGACCTCATCCAGGAAGGCAACATCGGCCTGATGAAGGCGGTCGACAAGTTCGAGTATCGCCGCGGCTACAAGTTCTCGACCTACGCGACCTGGTGGATCCGCCAGGCGATCACCCGCTCGATCGCCGACCAGGCGCGGACCATCCGGATCCCGGTCCACATGATCGAGACGATCAACAAGCTCGTCCGCACCAGCCGCCAGTTCCTCCACGAGACCGGCCGCGAGCCGACCCCGGAAGAACTGGCCGAGCGCCTCTCCATGCCCCTGGAGAAGGTCCGCAAGGTGATGAAGATCGCCAAGGAGCCGATCAGCCTCGAGACCCCAATCGGCGACGAGGAAGACAGCCACCTCGGCGACTTCATCGAGGACAAGAATGCGGTCATCCCGGTCGACGCCGCGATCCAGGCCAACCTCAAGGAAACGGTCACCCGCGTCCTCGCGAGCCTGACGCCGCGTGAGGAGCGAGTCCTCCGCATGCGCTTCGGCATCGGCATGAACACCGACCACACCCTCGAGGAAGTCGGCCAGCAGTTCAGCGTCACCCGCGAACGCATCCGCCAGATCGAAGCCAAGGCGCTGCGGAAGCTCAAGCACCCGTCGCGGAGCCGGAAGATGCGGAGCTTCTTGGATCAGTAATTCTCAAATATATGAGCTTGCTTGGGGGGACTAAGTGGTTTTTTATCGCGATTGGGGTTTTTCGCAGCCTCCTTTTCAGACTAAATCACTACCCGCTGATGCATTAGGTGAGCGACTCCTCGTTGGTCGGGCCGACGAACTTGCAAAGATCAAGCGACGGATTCAAAACGGTCCAAGAATTGTCACCGTTGAAGGTGAGATCGGCATCGGAAAGACTAGCGTTGTAAACGTCGCAGCTTTCCAGCTCTTCAGGGATTACATCAACAATGGTGAAGGCAGCTTCATCATTCCTTGCAGCGAGATTTTTCAACTTACTCCTGATACCATCGCTGAAGAGTTCATCGATCACGTCTACCGAGAGGTTGCTCAAACACTTATTCAGCGAGCAGCTATTATTGGAGGCACCGATCGTAACCTGAATGTCCCGACTCTAGATCGAATCAATAAGTGGCTGAATGCTCCTCAGATCTCATCCTTAGAGGCTGGCGCATTCGGATTTAATTTTTCATCGTCAGGTGAAAATAATTCTTCTACTGGGTTCGACCGAAGTGGATTCAGGCAACTTATCCGCTCTTGGCTCAAAGACTTGTTCGTTGACGAAGCGTCTGAAGGCATCATCTGTGTAATTGACAATCTCGAACTCTTGCAGACATCAGAGCGCGCTCGCACTATCATCGAAACATTCCGCGATACACTTTTCAATGTCCCCGGTCTGAAGTGGGTTCTCTGCGGAGCATCTGGTATATTCTTCGGAGTCGCCTCATCCAAGCGATTGGCTGGTCGCCTCCACGCTCCAGTGGAGATTCAGGCGTTAACTCCCGATATCGCACCTCAGATCATAGAGAGCCGTGTGCGGGCTTTTGCACTCCCTCAGACTTCACCGTACATGCCGCTTCTGGTTGAGGATTTCGACAGACTTTATAATATCCTCAGAGGAAATCTCAGGGATGTTCTGGGCGATGCTGACAACTATTGCCAGTGGATCGCTGATAGAGCGTTGCCGCGTACCGAAGAAGAAAAGCGAGCGCATTTTACAACTTGGCTCAACGACAGGTGCGAAGCTGCTTATCGTTCTATCGCTAGCGAAGTGCGCCCAAGAGCGTTCAAAGTTTTCAGGACGGCGGTCGAACTCGACGGCATTTTCTCGCCCAGCGATCATGCTCAATTTGGCTTTGAAACGTCGATGGCATTCGACCGCACATCAAATCACTAGAGGTACAAGGACTCATTGTCAGCTCTCAAGATGATTCCGATGGCCGGAGAAAAATCATAACGATTACTCCGAAGGGCTGGCTGATTGAGCATTATCTCGCCCATTTGAGTTAGATTTTCTGCTTGTGACTATACGCTTTGCGTTCTGACCAAAGCAGTGGACTTCAATTACCCGGATCTTTGCTAGGGCGCGGCTGACAGGCTGCAGCGTGCGGCTCGGACGCGCAAATATGAGCAGCGCAGGCTATGCGCTGCCGTTCCTGCACCTACTTGACTAGTCCCGAAAGACGCCACTTACCGCGCGACTACGAGGCTCGGTGACAGTAGCGCCTCCGCTCTCAACCCTCACTCGAACCGATAGAAGCACCGCACCGCCACATCGCCCGCCGCGAGGTGCCGCTTCTGCCCGTCGAGGTGATCGCCGGCGCGGCGTATGTCGGCGCCGATGAGGCCGCCGACCTTCTCCGTGTGAAGGGGCACGCGATAGCGGCAGAAGCCGTCGCCGCCCTGACCCATCGTCCGGTCGTAGCAAGCCGCCCGCCCCTCGGCGAACTGCTTGACGAAGCGGAAGTCATATTCGTCGAGCTGGCCATGGAAGAAGAAGCGCATCTCCTTCACCCTTGTGGCGCGCGGGCGCTTGATGTCGACCACCATCTCGATCCCGTGGACCGGCTCGCCGATCATCTGGAGGTCCCTGGGCTCGATCGCGAGGATCGTCAGCGGGCCCTCGCGCTTCTTGATCAGAATCTCGTTTTGCAGGACCGAGTTGAACGCCGCCTCGCTGGTCCGCGGGCAGGCCTCGGCCCCCGTCGCGACCATGACGCCCAGCGCCAGCAGCCCGCTTGTCGATCGCCGCATCATGTCGTCCCCCCTTCGCAGCCCGCGCCATCAAGAAGCCGCGCGGCCGCTCCGTCAAGCAGGCCCCGCCGCTCCCTCGCCGACCGCCCACTCCTCCCGCGTCCCCGCATCGCGCACCCGGTCCACCCGCGCCCCGTCCCAATGATAGTCGAGGTGCCGCGCCTGGACGGGCGGCCCGCAGAGGTCCGGCCAGAAGAGCGCGAGGCACTCGCCGCCTTTCGCCCGCACGCTCGGCCACAGCAGCGCCTCCGTCCCCGCCGCCCGCCGCGCCGCGCCGTGGGCTTGCGCGGCCGCATAGTCCCGCGGATCGAGCAGCGCCGTCTCCCCCTTCCCCACCCGCTCGGCGCGGACCTTCACCGGCACCACCAGCTCGCGGAACTGGCTGGTCCAGCCGGGCGGCTGGTCGGTCGCGCGCATGAAGCGGGCGAAGTGGTGGATCGTCTCGGCGAGCGCGGTCCCGAAACTGTCGGCGACGTAGAGCACGCCATAGCTGCCGTCGCTCCACCGGCTCGGGCGGTCGCGGCTGACATGGGTGAAGGGCGCCATGACGAGGCTCGCGCCCGGCCCGCTCACCCGCCGCTCGGGCGGCACCAGGTCGAGCGCGCCGACGCTTAGCGCCAGCCGCGGGTTGGTCTTGGCCTCGGCGGCGAGCAGCAACGGCCAGTCGGCCGGATCGGCGATGTCCTCGAACAGGTCGATCGGCGGAAAGCTGCTCCGGATGATCCGCCGCGCCTCGGGCCAGTCGACGAGGACGGTCTTGTGACTACTCACCGTGTCGTTCGCCCTGAGCGAAGTCGAAGGGCGTGCTTCGACTTCGCTCAGCACGAACGGGAAAGCGAGTCGGTTTGGCGAGCCCACCCCGGCGCGCACGCCAGTGCGTGACGATGGCCATCACCACCCGCCCCGCTCCGCATCGAGATAGCGCCGCACCCGCATCAGGTCGGTGAGCTCGCCGCCGAGCATTACCTCGAGCGCGCTCGCGCCCGCGAACGCGGCATTGGGCGCCCTCACCCACGCATAGCCGCGTGCGGGATCGGTGAAGAGGATCCGAAGCGCCTTGTGGATGCCGAGCAAATTGCCGAGCCGGGCCTTGAGGTCCCGCCCCATCCGCGGCGGAGCGTCGGCCTTCCACCGGCGGTAGGTGCGCAGCGGCGCGTCGAGCAGGACCGCGCCTTGCGCGTCGGTCACCCCCCAGCGCTCGAACAGGGTCCGCACCGCGCGGAACGCCGCCTGCCCCTCGGCCTCGCTGATCGCGGCGCTTCGGGGCGGCTCGGGCTCGGCGCCCGCGGGAACGAGGGAGAGGGCCATGCGGAACAATCTAGGTACGATGATGCCAAATGGCAACCTCTTGCCTAGTAGGATTTCGCATGATGTGGTGATCCGGTGATGCTTCCGGCCACCATCTTCGCCAGCCACCAGGGGACAAAGAGCGCGGAACCCCCGCACCCTGTGAACTTCGA
Organism: Sphingomonas swuensis; assembly: GCF_039538045.1. Classification (NCBI taxonomy): domain Bacteria; kingdom Pseudomonadati; phylum Pseudomonadota; class Alphaproteobacteria; order Sphingomonadales; family Sphingomonadaceae; genus Sphingomonas; species Sphingomonas swuensis. The sequence continues at coordinate 1,771,031 of NZ_BAABBQ010000001.1, forward strand.
GAACTTCGGGTCCTCGCGAGACCCCCGCACCCTGTGAACTTCGAGAACTTCGAGAACTTCGCGCCCTAGCGGCAGGCGGCGGCCTCGCGGCGGCAGGTCCCGTCGACCGAACCCTGGTCGAGCTTCAGCCCGACCCAGCTCGCCAGCGTGGGCAGGATGTCGACCGTGTCCGCGGCCCCGGTCGGCGCCGCCGGGGCGAGGCCGGGGGCCATGAAGACGATCGGCACCCGCCGGTCATAGTCGTGGGGGGTGCCGTGGCTCGCGGTGTAGCCGGGCCCGGGCCTTGCGACGGTGCTGACATAGGGCTTGAGGACGACGATGAAGTCGCCCGAGCGGCCCGCGTCGAACGAGGCCCGCACCCGCTGCTGGATGGTCCAGCGGCTGGGGTCGCCCGACGGGACCGGCAAGCGAGCGAGCTCGGCCGCGGTGAATACCGCCTCGACCTGCCGGTGCGCCCTGTAGCGGGTGACCGCGGCGGCAAGGATGCGGGGGCGGTCGGCGGCGGGAATGGCGCGGTCGAGCCAGACGTCGCCGCCCACCCCCTCGCCGAGCAGCACGGCGCCGCTGCGCCCGACCTGGGGCCCGAGCAGCTTGCCGACTTCGCCCGCGGCAAGGCCCGGGTCGGCCCGCTCGGCGGCGGTATTGCCGTTAGCGCGGAGCCGCTCGACGAGGTCGAGCCCGCCATGGTCGGCCGACAGCACCACCGCATAGTCGACTTTGCGGGTGTCGAGCCAGGCGAGGAAGCGGCCGAGCTCACCGTCGAGCACGAGCATCTGCAGGCACATCTCCTGCCCGCCCCAGCCGTAGCTATGCCCGACATAGTCGGTCGCGCTGAGGCCGACCGAGAGGACGTCGGTCGCAGGCCCCTGGCCGAGCCCCATCTGCTGGGTCAGCGCGGCGGCCAGCGCCAGCGTCGCCCCGTCGATCTCGGGCGAGGCGCGCAAGGCACGGGCGTCGCCCGCCGCGCGGCCGAGGGTGCCATTGCCGACCGTCACCGTCGGGCTCACCTGGTAGGGCGTGGCGCGGGCTTGGCAGAGCGGCGGCGGGACCAGCGCGGAACGCGGGGCGGCGAGGCTCGCGGCGAAGGAGGAGCGGAAGTCGGTGACGATCCTCGGCACGGCGGCGTCCTTGCGGTCGCTCGCCCAGCCCTTGCCGTCCCAATAGTAGCGCTGGTCGACCGCGCGTCCGCCCATCATCACCGCGGCGCGGTCCTTGCCCGCGACCGCGACGTTGCGGCTGCGCGGATCGGCTGCCTTCAGCCGGTCGCCCAATGTCGAGGCGCGGAGGTGCTCGGGGCTGACGCTATAATCCTTCGACGAGGAGCCCGCGACCCGCTCGTCCTCGGCGCAGTAGATGCTCTTGTCCGACCGCGCCGCGCCCTGGTCGATCCAGTTGTTGGCGACGATCCCGTTCGCTGCCGGGTGCCGCCCGGTCAGAAGGGTCGAATGGCCCGGACAGGTCTCGGTCGCGGCATGGCTCTGGTAGCCGTTGGCGAAGACCACCCCGCGGTCGATCAGCCTCTTGAACCCGCCGGTGAAGTGCGGGCGATAGGCTTCGAACAGGTCACTCGACAGCTGGTCGACCGAAATGGCGACGATCAGCTTGGGGCTCCGCGACGGCTGCTGGGCGGCGGCGGGAACGGCGACAAGCGCGGAGGCGGCGAGGAGGAAGGTACGCATCGCCCTCTCCTACCCCGCTGCGAAGCGGGTAACTAGCCCAGCTTCGCCTTCAGCCGCTCGTTGACCACGCCCGGGTTGGCCTTGCCCGCCATCGCCTTCATCGTCTGGCCGACGAAGAAGCCGAACAGCTGGACCTTGCCCTCCCGATACTGGGCGACCTTGTCGGCATTGGCCTCGAGGATCCGGTCGATCTCGGCGTCGATCGCGCCGGTGTCGCTGGTCTGCTTGAGGCCTTCGCGCTCGACGATCGCATTGGCGCCGTCGCCGCTCTCGAGCATCTTCTCGAATACGGTCTTGGCGATGGTGCCGCTGATCGTGCCGTCGGCGACGAGGCCGAGAAGCTCGGTGGCCTGCGTCGGCGTCACCGGGCAATCGGCGATGTCCCGGCCCAGCCGATTGAGCGCGCCGAACAGCTCCGCATTGACCCAGTTGGCGGCCCGGACCGGCTCGGCGCCGGCGTCGAGCAAGGCGTCGAACCAGCGCGCGGTCTCGACCTCGGCGGTCAGCACGCTGGCATTGTAGGGGGTGATGCCGCTCGCCTCGTAGCGCTTACGCTTGGCGTCGGGCAGTTCGGGCAGCGACGCGCGGCAGTCCGCGATGAACTGGTCGTCGAGCTCGAGCGGGAGCAGGTCGGGATCGGGGAAGTAGCGATAGTCGTGCGCGTCTTCCTTCGACCGCAGCGACCGCGTCTCGCCCTTGTCGGGATCATAGAGCCGAGTTTCCTGGACGACGCTGCCACCCTCCTCGATCAGCTCGATCTGGCGGCGGGCCTCGAGCTCGATCACCTGCTGCACGAAGCGGACCGAGTTGACGTTCTTGGTCTCGGTCCGGGTTCCGAACTCGGCTCCGGGCTTGCGCACCGAGACGTTGACGTCGGCGCGCATCGAGCCCTCTTCCATGTTGCCGTCGCACGAGCCGACGTAGCGAAGGATGGCGCGCAGCTTGCGGAGATAGGCCCCGGCTTCGGCGGGCGAGCGGAGGTCGGGCTTGGAGACGATCTCCATCAGCGCGACGCCCGAGCGATTGAGGTCGACGTAGCTCATCGTCGGATGCTGGTCGTGCATCAGCTTGCCCGCGTCCTGCTCGACGTGGATCCGCTCGACGCCGATGGTACGCGCGCTCGCCTCGTCCTTCTCGTCGACGAGGACAGTGACCGAGCCCTCGCCCACCAGCGGATGATAGAGCTGGCTGATCTGGTAGCCCTGCGGCAGATCGGCGTAGAAATAGTTCTTCCGGTCGAAGCGCGACCACTTGTTGATCTGCGCGTCGATCGCGAGCCCGGTTCGGACCGCCTGCCGGATGCACTCCTTGTTCGGGATCGGCAGCATGCCGGGCATCGCGGCGTCGACGAGGCTGACCTGCGTGTTCGGCTCGGCCCCGAAGGCGGTCGCAGCGCCGCTGAACAGCTTGGCATTGGAGGTCACCTGGGCGTGGACCTCGAGGCCGACCACGACCTCCCACTCGCCAGTTTCGCCCTTGATGCGATAAGGTGCGTTCGCGTCGGCCATTACCACCACTTCCCCGGACGCGCGGTGAAGCCCGCGCGTTCTTCAATCGCCAGACCGGCGTTCAGCACGCCCTGCTCGTCCATCTCGCGGCCGATCAGGTGAAGGCCCAGCGGCAGGCCCTGGCTGTCGAGGCCACCGGGCACGCTCATCGCGGGCAGGCCGGCGAGGCTGGCGGGCACGGCGAAGACGTCGTTCAGATACATCGCCAGCGGATCGCTCATCTTCTCGCCGATTCCGAAGGCGGCGCTCGGCGCGGTCGGGGTCAGGATGATGTCGCACTGCTCGAACGCGCGGGCGAAGTCCTGCTTGATCAGCGCGCGGACGCGCTGCGCCTTGGTGAAATAGGCGTCGTAGAAACCGGCCGAGAGGACGTAGGTGCCGATCATGATCCGGCGCTTGACCTCGGTGCCGAAGCCCGCGGCGCGGGTCGCGGCATACATGGCGTCGAGGTTGCCGCCTTCCGGCGCCTCGCGAAGCCCGTAGCGGACCCCGTCATAGCGGGCGAGGTTGGACGAAGCCTCGGCCGGCGCGATGATGTAATAGGTCGGAAGCGCATATTTGGTGTGCGGAAGCGAGATGTCGACGATCGTCGCGCCTGCATCCCTGAGCCAGGCGATCCCCTGGTCCCACAGCGCGTTGATCTCGTCCGGAACGCCGTCGATCCGATATTCCTTCGGAATGCCGACGCGCTTGCCTTTGAGATCGCTCGACAGGCCCTGTTCCCACGCCGGGACCGGCGCGTCGAGCGAGGTCGCGTCCTTGGGATCGAAGCCGCTCATCGCTTCCAAGAGGATCGCGCAGTCGCGCACCGTGCGGCTCATCGGGCCGGCCTGGTCGAGCGACGAGGCGAAGCTAACGATGCCCCAGCGGCTGCAGCGGCCGTAAGTCGGCTTGATCCCCGTGATCCCGGTGAAGGCCGCGGGCTGGCGGATCGAGCCGCCGGTGTCGGTGCCGGTGACGCCCGGAGCAAGCCCCGCCGCGACCGCCGCCGCCGACCCGCCCGAGCTTCCGCCCGGGGTCAGCGAGGCGTTGCCACCGTCGCTCCGCTTCCAAGGGCTGATAACCGGACCGTAGGCGCTGGTCTCGTTCGACGAGCCCATCGCGAACTCGTCCATGTTGAGCTTGCCGAGCATTCCGGCGCCGGCCTCGCGGAGCTTTGCCGAGACCGTGCTCTCGTAGGGCGGCTTAAAGCCCTTGAGGATGTTCGAGCCCGAGGTCGTGTCGACGCCCTCGGTCGCGAACAGGTCCTTGATTCCGAGCGGAATACCCGACAGCGGCTTGAGGTCGCCCGACTGGCGCCCGGCGTCGGCCGTGTTGGCGCAGGCGAGCGCGTCCTCGGGAGTCTCGACCGTATAGGCGTTGAGCGTGCGGGCGGCCGCGACCGCGGCATTATACTGCTCGGCGATCTCGCGAGCGGAGAAGTCACCGGCACGAAAGCCGTCGCGGAGCTGGGTCAGCGTGAGGGCGGTGAGGTCGGCCACTATTCGATCACCTTGGGGACGGCGAAGAAGCCGTGCTGGGCGTCGGGGGCGTTCAGCAGCACCTTGTCGCGGACGTTGCCGCCGGTCAGCGGGTCGGCGTCGATCACGTCATCGCGAAGCCGCAGCTTCTGGTCGATGACGGTGGCGAGCGGCTCGACGCCGGTCGTGTCGACTTCGCCGAGCTGCTCGACCCAGCCGAGGATGTTGTTGAGTTCGGGCACCAGCGCCTCGACTTCCGCGTCGCTCATCTGGAGCCGCGCAAGCTTGGCGATGTGCCGCACGGTGGCGGTATCGACGGACATAAAGGCGCGTTAGCGAGGGGGAGCCGGTGCTTCAACTCCCCCTCGCCTGTCCCCGCCCCGAGGGGCTTAGTCGGGCTTGCGCTCCTTGCGCTGGTCACGGATCGCGCGGCTGAGCACGCGGCGGTCCTCGCGCTGGTCCTGGCGGTATTCGCGGCGGTCCTGCTGGCGGTCGGCGCGATACTGCTCCTGGGTCACCGTCCCGCCCTGGACCGCGGCACGGTCACGGCGCCGCTCCTGGCGATAGTCGCGGCGGTCGTCGCGGCGCTCGGTCCGGTAGGCCCGGACCTGCTGCTGGGTCGCCTGGCTGCGGCGCTCGAGGACACGCTGCTCCTCGTAGCGGCGGCGAAGCGCGTCGGTCAGCGGGTAGGTGCGGCGCTGGCGATCGTAGACGTAGCCGCCGGTGCCCGGATAATAATAGCCGTTGTACCAGCCGTAAGGCGAACCGTAGCCACCATAACCGCCATAAGGCGAATAGCCGCCGTAGGGCGAACCATAGCCGTAGCCACCATAGGGCGACCCGTAGGCACCGTAGCCGCCGTAAGGCGAGCCATAGCCGCCATAGCTGCCGTAGCCGCCATAAGGATCATAATAGCCCGAGCCGACACCGACTCCGACGCCGCCATAGGATCCGTAGGTCGAGCAGCCGGCGAGCCCGAAGGCGCCGATCGCGGCGAGGGTGAGATTGCGAACAAGCGACATGGACACGCTCCGTACTGCCCCCCGGCCTATACCCCCCGCTCTTCGGCCAAGTTGCTTGAACGGCAGGTGAATTTTCGACCCTCTTGGAGAAGGCAGAGCGGCTGCTAGGCTGCGCTGGATGACCTTCGCCGATCGCCTCGAGGAGCTTGGCCGGGCCGCCTCCCTGCCCGCGGCGCTCGCGCTCTACGATGCGCTGCCGCCGCTCTTGCCGGAAGAGCTGATCGGCCGCTGGAAGGGCGCCGAGATTGCGACCGGCCATCCCTTCGACGGACTGCTTGAGCCGTCGGGCTGGTGGGGCAAGGAGTTCCGCTCGATCGACGACGTCGACCCCTTGCTGTTCGAGCATCGCGGAAGACGCTTCGCCGGCAATCCGGGGCTGATGCCGCTTGGCCTGGTCGCGCGTTTCCCGCGGCTGGCCCGGTCTGCGGCGGGCGCCGCTCTGTTCCGATCGCTCCTGCCGCTACTCCGGACCGGGCGTCCGCATGCCCGGCTCCGGCCGGTCAGCTACCGCGGCGTGACCTCGGCCGCGATGCTCTACGACCAGCTGCCGATCGTCGACTGCTTCCGCCGGGTGGACGAGGACCGGCTGCTCGGCGCGATGGACATCCGCGGTCAGGCTGAGCCCTACCTATTCACCCTTCGGCGGGCCTGACTGGCGGGTTGCGGGGCGGGAGCACGCCCCCTAGGTCGCGAGCCCATGTGTGCCCGCCGCTTCCTGCTCGTCATCTTCTTCCTCACCCTGCTGGTGGTCGGAGGAAGTTTCGCCATCTGGCAGTACGGCCAGCGGTTCATTGCCCGCTCGGTCGCGCTTCCGACGGTCGAGTTCAAGGCACCGCCGGCGGCGAGCGGTCCAGACTATGTCCGGATCGAGAACTGGCTCAACCTGCCCGACACCGTCCCGCCCGGTCCCGCAAGCTGGCAGCCGAAGGGCTATGTGCCCCAGGCGATCGCGTTGCGACCGGCCGCGACCTTCTACATCCACCCGACCACCTACCTGCAGCGCGACCGCTGGAACGCGCCGCTCGGCGACAAGGAAAGCCAGGACCGGGCGCGGCTCTTCGTGCGCAGCCAGGGGAGCGCCTTCGGCCAGACCAGCGTCTACGCCCCGAAATATCGCCAGGCTGCATTCGGCGCCTTCCTCGACACCGGCGAAGATGCGACCAAGGCGCTCGACCTCGCTTATTCGGACGTGGCGCGCGCCTTTGATCGCTTCCTGTCGCAGGTGCCCGACGGGCCAATCGTGCTCGCCGGCCACAGCCAGGGCGGGCTCCACCTCACCCGGCTGCTTCGCGAACGGATTGCAAGGGATCCGGCGCTCGCCCGGCGGATCGTCGCGGCCTATGTAATCGGCTGGCCGGTCAGCGTCGCCGCGGACATCCCCGCCATGGGGCTTCCGGCCTGTACCCGCGCCGACCAGGCCGGGTGCATCCTCAGCTGGCAGAGCTTCAAGGACCCGGCCAACACCGACCTCATCACCGGGGTCTACAATGGCTCGACCGGCTTCAACGGCCAGCCGCGCCGGCGCGAGGACATGCTGTGCGTCAACCCGGTGACCGGCACCGCCGCCGCGAGCCGCCCCGACCAGAGCGCGGGGACCACCGTCCCGACCGATCAGAACCTCGCCGACGCGACCTTCACGCCCGGTCAGGTCGGCGCCCGCTGCGAGCGCGGCTTCCTGATGATCGACGGCCCCGACAACAAGCTGCCCGACCTCGGGCCCTATGTGCTTCCGGGCAACAACTACCATGTCTACGACGTCGCGCTGTTCTGGGGCGACGTCCGGCTCGACCTTGCGCGGCGGCTGGGCGCTTGGCGGCCATGATCACCGCCTCGGCCGCCGACTTCGTCGCAGCGCTTCCCGACGGCGGGGTGCTGGCCGGACTCGATGTCGGTACCAAGACGATCGGCCTCGCGCTGTGCGACAAGGGCTGGAGCTTCGCCGGCCCTGCCGAGACCATCCGCCGGACCAAGTTCACGTTCGATCTCGAAGCGCTCCGGACCTTCGTCGCACGGCACGCGGTGCGCGGCCTCGCGGTCGGCCTTCCGCTCAACATGGACGGCAGCGACAGCCCGCGCACCCAGTCGGTCCGCGCCTTTGCCCGCAACCTCGGCCCGCTCGGCCTGCCGGTGCTGCTGTGGGACGAGCGCTGGTCGACGCAGGCGGTCGAGCGGGCGATGATCGCCGCCGATGTCAGCCGCTCGAAGCGCGCCGACGCGGTCGACAAGCTCGCCGCGGCGCACATCCTGCAGGGCGCGATCGACGCGCTTTGCAATCTCCCGCGGCAGGGCTAGCAAGCGCCCTCGTGCACCTTCTCTCGATCGACTCGCTGGATGACGCTGCCATCGCGCAGCTTCTCGAACGCGGCGCGGCCTTCGCCGCCGACCCGGCCCTCGGCGCTGGCCGGCTGGCCGGATGCACCGTCTTCAACTGCTTCTACGAGAACAGCACCCGCACCGCGATGAGCTTCGCGCAGGCGGCGGCGCGTCTCGGCGCGCAGGCGATCACCCTCTCGGTCGAGCATTCGAGCGTGAAGAAGGGCGAGACGCTCGCCGACACCGCCCGGACGCTGGGGGCCATGGGACCCGACGCGCTGGTACTCCGCCATCGGCATGACGGCGCCGCGGCCGAGGTCGCGAGCCTCGTCGACTGCCCGGTCGTCAATGCCGGCGACGGGACCAACGAGCATCCGACTCAGGCGCTTCTCGACGCGCTCACGCTCACCCAGCATTTCGGGAGCCTCGACGGCCGCCGCGTCGCGATTGTCGGCGACATCCGCCACAGCCGGGTCGCCCGCTCCAACGCCAAGCTGCTCGAACGGCTCGGGGTCGAAGTGCGGCTGGCAGGTCCCGACCGGCTGGTCCCGCCCGGCTGCATGAGCTTCGACTCGGCGCTCGACGGTGCCGACGCGGTGATGATGCTCCGGGTGCAGCGCGAGCGGCTCGACGAGGAGCTCGGCGACGCGCCGGGCGAATATCTCCGCCTCCACGGACTTACGCTCGAGCGGCTCGCCCGGGCGCGTCCGGATTCGGTGGTGCTCCATCCGGGCCCGATGAACCGCGGTGTCGAGATCGCCGACGAGGTCGCCGACCTGCCCGGCCGCTCGCTCATCCTCCGCCAAGTGGCGAACGGCGTCGCGATGCGAATGGCCGTGCTCGAGCATCTGGTCGGCCGCTAGCCGACCAGCGCAATCCTAGCGGCTGGCGAAGCGGACCGGCGAGTCGCCGGCGGCGGTACGGACGAAGCAGCTCGCCCCCTTGGCCTTCAGCTCCATGCACAGGTTGCGGGCTTCCGAGTCGCTGGCGAAGCCCTTGAGGCTCAGCCGGTATACCGTTCCGCGCGGACCGGCGAAGCGCGCCGAGGCCGGAACGTAGCTGCGGAGCGAGGCATGGCGCTTGGCGACATTGTTCCAGCCCGCCTTGACCCCGGCCTGGGTGGCATAGGCCCCGAGCTGGACGACCGCCTGGCTCTTGCCGAAGCGCTTGGCGGCCGAGCGGCGGAGCTGCGCTACCTTGGGCAGCGCACCCGACGCACGGATCGGCTCGCGGCGGAGGCTGTCGACCATGTCTGCGACGTCGGGCGAGGCTTCGGCCACGGCCACCGGCGCTGCGACCGGCTCGACCGAGGCGACCTCGGGCATCGGTCCGGCGATCGGCGACGAGAGGCTCGGTGCCGGGGAAACATCGGCCTGAGCGACCGCGACGGGCTCCGCGACCGGGGCCGCGACCACGGCCACGCTGGGCTGCTCGGCGACCGCCATTCGAACCGGCGTACCCTTGCCCTTGAGGGCCAGCCTTGCGGGCTGCCCTTGGTCGGCGACAGCGGGCTTGAGGCCGAGCATCAGCGCGACCTGCGAACCGGCGGCGCTCGGACGGGCGAAGGTCGCCCATTCGCTCATCCGCGCCTCGAGCTGGTCGCCGGTGAGATCCTGCGCAGCGACGCTGCGGGCGCGCTGCCAGTCTCCGGCCAGCGCATGGGCCAGCGCGAGATTCTGGCGGACCCGGCCGTCGGCACCGGCGGAGCGGGCAGCCTGGTCGAGCAGTTCGATCGCCGCACCGGGACGCCCGCCGAGCGCCAGCGCCAGGCCGGCGTCGGCCGGGTCGATCATCGCGGAAAAGCTGTCGAGGGTCGCAGTGGCGGCGTCGGCCTTGCCCTGCGCCGCCTGGGCCAGCGCCAGCTTCAGCGGAACGCCCGCCTGGTTCGGATAAAGCGCAAGCGCGTCGGCGTAAGCGGCCTCGGCCGAGCGGAAGCGACCGCCGGCGAGATAGGCATTGCCGAGCAGCGCGCGAAAGCCGCCGTCGGTCGGGCTGTTCTCGACCGCCTTCTCGGCGAGCTGGATCGCGCTTGCCGAATCGCCCTTCTCGATCGCGGCCTGAGCCCGCATGGCGAGCCCGACATTGCCCATGTCGACCTTGCCGGCGAAGGAGCGCGGACCGCCTCCCATCGCGCAACCGGTGATCGGGACGGCCAGCGCGATGCTGGAGGCGACCAGGAGAGCGTTGGAAGGCTTACGCATCGGTTCAGCTCCTGTGTGCGCGCTCGGGGGCGCGCTGGGCCATGGCTTCGAGTTCGGGCATGGACGCGAGCAGCTCGTCGAGCGCCCGGGTAACCAGTTGCTGGGCCGACGTACCGGTGACGGCACAGGCGAGCCTCAGCTTGAGGTGGCGATCCGCATCGAGGCGGAGGGTGAAGGCGGCCTTACCCTTGGCGGCAACGGCGCGTCGCGACTTCGGCAGTGCCGGAGCGGGAACGCTGACCGGCGCGGCAACCTTGCGCTGGACCAGGACAGGCTCCGCAGCGACGGGCTCGACGATCTGGACGGGCTCGACGATCTCGGCCGGCTCGGAGCGGACCGGCATTGCCAGAACCTCGCCGAGCGGCGGCGAATCGGCCGGAACCGGCTCGGCCGTCTCGTCCTGCTCGTCGTCCTCGACCTCGTTGCCGAGGCGCTGAACCAGTTCCTCATGGACCGCGTGGACCGGGCTCGCCGGACTGAGGCCGGTGACCGGGTTCGGACGGAGACGGCTGGCCTCCTCCTCGGACCCGATCGGGGCGAGCACCGGCTTGGGCGGCTCGAAGCCCATGTCGTTCCAGCCGAGGTCCTCGAGATTGCTGCCCATCTGGCCGAAGCCTTGGGGCCGCATTGCCGGCCGCGCCGCGCCCTTGCGGGCAAGCAGCCCGGAGGACAGCGAGGCGAAGGGCTTGGGTTCGCTCTTCATCATGGGAGATACGCCCCTTGTTAGCCGACAACTCGGCGGCCGAAGCCACCGACCGGCCGCGGACTGGCCTGACCGATGCCCGGCGCCGCGTTCGGCGCCGCAAACACGGTGCGACGGAAATTCTTCTCGAGGCGGTCGGAGATATACTCCCACAGCTCGACCACTTCCTTGGCCGACTTGCCCTTGGGATCGACTTCCATGACCGTGCGGCCGTCGATCATCGAGGCGGCGAAGTCGGTGCGGTGGTGAAGCGTGACCGGGGCGACGGTGCCGTGCTGCGACAGCGCGACCGCGGCCTCGTAGGTGATCTTGGCCTTCGGCGTCGCCGCGTTGACCACGAAGATCAGCGGCTTGCCGGCACGCTCGCACAGGTCGACCGTGGCGCCGACGGCGCGCAGGTCGTGCGGGCTCGGACGGGTCGGGATGACGATCAGCTCGGCCACCGCGATGACGCTCTGGATCGCCATGGTGATGGCCGGTGGAGTGTCGATCACCGCAAGGCGGAAGCCCTGCTGGCGAAGCACCTCGAGATCGCTCGCGAGACGGGCGACGGTGGTCTGGGCGAAGGCGGGCATTTCCGTCTCGCGCTCGTTCCACCAGTCGGCAAGACTGCCCTGCGGATCGATGTCGATCAGGCAGACGGGGCCCGCGCCCGCCAATTGTGCCTGCACCGCGAGGTGGCCGGAGAGCGTGGTCTTGCCCGATCCCCCCTTCTGCGATGCCATAGCCAGAACGCGCATTCCGATCCCCTTGGGTAAGGTGCTATCCCTATGGACATCGGAATGGGGCCGCCGGCCTAAAATCAGGTTAACGGCGCTGCGACCCTGATCTAGGATGACGCCGTTTCGGGAGGGCTGTGGATGCGTCGGATCGTGGTCGGAAGCGTGCTGCTGGGGCTTGCCTCGCAAGCATTGGGGCAGGACGTTCGCACCGGCATCCAGGCTTGGACCGAGGGCCGCTACCCGCAGGCAGTGGCGATCTGGAAGCCGCTTGCGCAGAATGGCAGCGCCGACGCCGCCTTCAATCTCGGCCAGGCCTACAAGCTCGGGCGCGGTGTCCCGGCGGACCTCGCGGCGGCGCAGCGCTACTACGAACAGGCGGCGCGTGGCGGCCACCTCGAGGCGCAGACCAGCCTCGGCCTGCTGCTCTTCCAGAACGGCAATCGCGCCGGTGCCCTGCGCTGGCTCGGCCAGGCGGCGCAGGCAGGCGAGCCGCGAGCGATGCTGGTCTATGGCACGGCGCTGTTCAACGGCGACGGCGTGCCGGAGGATCGGGCGCGGGCCTATGCCTTCGTCAGCCGCGCCGCCGCGCAGGGTCTCGCCCCGGCCAGGGTGACGCTCGGCGAGATGGACCAGCTCATCCCGCTGGACGAGCGCAAGAAGGGCGTCGCGCTCGCGCAAGTCATGGTCGCGAAGCCGGCCGCCCCCGCCCCTGCCGCCGGGTCGAAGTCCGGTCGCAGGACCTCGGCGAAGCTTGCTGCTCGAAGCCCCACTCCCGCCACGCCTGCCGTCGCGGCAAGGCCCGCGCCGCAGGGTGCCTTCCGGGTGCAGCTCGGCGCGTTTCGCGATTCCTCGGCGGCGACGTCGCTCTTCGCCCGTCTCTCGCCAAAGCTCGGCGGCGCATCGATGACGCTGGTCCCGTCGGGCACGATGACCCGGCTTCAGGTCGGCCCCTATGCGACTCGGGCGCAGGCCAGCGCCGCCTGCGCCGCGCTTCGTCCCCAGCCCTGCTTTCCCGTCGCGGCGCGCTGACCGGACTTAGCCGGCCGTCCACTCCGCCTTGGGAATGCCCTGCGCCCAGAGGAGCGCGGTGAGGTCGTTGTGACGAATCCGGGCGGCCGCAACCTGCTCCAGCTTGGGCTTGCCGTGATAGCTGAAGCCGAGCCCGGCTTCCTTGATCATCGGCGCGTCGTTCGCTCCGTCGCCCACCGCCAGCACCGCTTCGGGCGGAAGCTTGAGCCGGTCGCGCATCTCGACGAGCGCGCGCGCCTTGGCTGCGGCGTCGACGATCTCGCCGGTGACCTTGCCGGTCAGGTGGCCGTGGATCGATTCGAGGTAGTTGGCGCGAAGCTCGGTGAAGCCGAGCTCGGACGCCAGAGGGTCGGCGAAGTCATGGAAGCCACCGGTCACCAGCAGCGCCTGTGCACCCTGCGCCTTCATCGTCTGGACGAGGGTCCGCGCGCCCGGAGTGTGGGTCACGCGTTCGGTCCGGCAGCGCTCGAGGCAGCCGACGCCGAGGCCGTTGAGGCTCGCCACCCGCTGGTGCAACGCCTGCTCGAAATCGAGCTCTCCCTGCATCGCGCGCTCGGTCACGGCGGCGATTTCTTCCTTCTTGCCGGCGAAATCGGCGAGCTCGTCGATGCATTCCTGGCCGATCATGGTCGAATCCATGTCGGCGACCAGCAGCTTGCGCACCCGATGCTCCGCCTGCTGGACGACCACGTCGACCCCGGGCAACCCCTCTTCCAGTCGGTCGCGAAGGTCGCGCCAGTCGTCGACCGGGCCGAGCAGCAGGTCGGCGGCATCGCCCGGATCGATCCAGCGGATTTCGCCGCCGCCGGCGATCTCCGCCGCTCGGGCGAGCGCGTCGTCTCCAAGCCGTCCGGCTGCTATCAGGGTTGCAATGAACAAGTCCGCACCTCCTCTGTCCGTCATCGCAGGGCCGACCGCCAGCGGCAAGTCGGCCTTGGCCGTCGCTTTTGCCCAACGCACGAACGGGGTGATCGTCAACGCTGACAGTGCACAGGTCTATGTCGATCTCAGGATCCTCTCGGCGCGGCCGTGCCTGGAGGAAATGGGCGGGATCGAGCACCGGCTGTTCGGCACCCGAGACGGCGCCGAGGCCTGCAGTGCCGCCGCCTGGGCCGAGGAAGCGCGCGCGGCCATCGCCGACATCCATCAGCGTGGCCAGCACCCGATCCTCGTCGGCGGGACCGGGCTCTACCTGCGGACGCTGCTCGACGGCATCGCCGAAGTGCCGCCGGTCGATCCGGCGATCCGGGCCGAGGTGCGGGCGGCAAGCGTCGAGGACAATCACCGCCTGCTCGCCGCGCTCGATGCGGAAGCGGCGACGCGGCTTCATCCCAATGACACGACGAGGATCGCTCGCGCGCTCGAGGTGGTCCGCTCGACCGGGCTCCCGCTCCGCCGGTGGCAGGGCCGGACCACGGGCGGGATTCGCTCCTCGGTCCGGCTGACGGGTACCATCCTCCTCGGTGACGGTCCCGAACTCGCCCGGCGCATCGATCGCCGCTTCGCCGCGATGGTCGACGAGGGCGCCTTAAAGGAGGTCCGCCTGCTGCTGGATCGCGGGCTTTCCCCCGACCTTCCGGTCATGCGGGCGATCGGCGTTCCCGAGCTCGCCGCTCATCTGAAGGGAGAGATGTCGCTCGAGCAGGCGGTCGCGGCGGGGCAGCTCTCGACCCGCCAATATGCCAAGCGCCAGCGGACCTGGTTCCGCAACCAGCCGCTCGGCATCGCTCCGACCAGTGAGCCCGAGAGCGCCTTGCGCGACCTTCTCGCCGCCGCCAAGGATTGCGGATGCTGACCAACGCCGACCTCGATCCCGCCCCCCTGCTGGGCAAGACCGTGGCGGTCATCGGCTTTGGCAACCAGGGACGGGCGCAGGCCCTCAACCTGCGCGACAGCGGCATCGCCGTTCGGGTCGGACTTCGCCCCGGAAGCGCCCGCACCGCCGAGGCGGAGGCGCACGGCCTTACCGTCCTCCCGCCGGCCCAAGCGGTGACCGATGCCGATCTCGTGCTTTTCCTGGCCCCCGACGAACAGCTCCCCGCCATCTACACGTCGATTGTCGAGGCGATCCGCCCGGGTGCCGCGATCGGCTTCGCCCATGGCCTGTGCGTCCATTATCGCCTGATTGAGCCCCGCTCCGACCTCGACGTCATCATGGTCGCGCCCAAGGGGCCGGGCGCGGTCCTCCGCCGGCTCTACGAGGAAGGGCGCGGAATGGTCGCGCTTGCCGCGGTCGCCCGCGATTCGACCGGCCGAGCCTGGCCGCTGGCCCTGGCCCTCGCCCATGCGCTCGGCAGCGGTCGCGCCGGCGCCGGGGTGCTTCGCTCGACCTTTGCGCAGGAAACGCTTTCGGACCTGTTCAACGAGGCCGCGGTCGTGTGGGGAGCGGTGCCGGCGATCCTCGAGGCGGGCTTCGCGACGCTCGTCGAGGCCGGGATCGATCCCCAGCTCGCCTATCTCGAATGCGTCTCCGAGCTGAAGCTGCTTGCCGAGCTGGTCGAGGCGCGCGGGATCGCGGGGATGCGAGAGGCGATCAGCAACACCGCCGAGCTCGGCGCCGCCCGCGGCGGTCCGAGGATCGTCGACGCCACGGTGCGCCAGCGGATGCGCGACACGCTTGCCGAACTCGACGGGACTACATTCGCGGCCGAACTGATGGCCGAAGCCTCGGCAGACTATCCGCGTCTCCGCCAGTCGCGGCGCGACGCCGCCGGCTCCGCGCTCGAGGCGGCCCGGCGGTCCCTGGCCGAGGGTCGCTCCTAGCCGGTGACGTCCTGATCGGCGTTGCGGTCGCCGATGCTCGCCCGTTCGACATAGACGCGCTGCAGCTTGCGATGCACCTCGGCGGCGATCGGGTTCGGCGCCTGCTCCGCCCGCTCCTGCTCTTCGGCGGCGCGTCGCGCGAAATAGACGCGGCTGTCCTCTTCCATGTCTGCCTCCCCGCGGATGGATGATAGGAGCAATCCTAGCACAAAGCGCGCGGACAGGAAAAAGGGCGCCCGGACCATCGTCCGAGCGCCCTTCCTTAAAGTCCGTCGGAAGCGCTTAGAAGCGGGTGCCGACGTTCAGCGCGACCTGGTGACGGGTCACGTCGCTCTCATAGTCGCTGAAGCGATATTCGCCGCCGACATAGGCCTTGCCCGACAGGGCGAACTGCGCGCCCGCGCCGAGACGATAGCCGTCGAGGTTCTCCGACGCCTTCACCAGCCCGTTGTCCGCGGTGAAGCGGGCATTGGTGTAGCCGCCCTTCAGGTAGACGTTGCTGCCGTCGGCGCCGAGCGGGAAGCTGACGCGGCCACCGGCATAGAGGTCGCGGCCGGCCTTGAGGGTGCCCGCGGCATTGCTGTCCTTGACGGTCGAGTCGGTCGCTTCGACGTCGACGCCGAGCGAGGCGCCGTTGCTCAGCGCGAAGTCATAACCCGCGCCGACGCCGTAGACCGCGCCCTCGTCCTTGTACTTGCCGGCAGCGTCGAGGTCGACCTTGACCACGTCATAGCCGACGAGCGCTTCGACGCGCTGGCCCTGCGGCGCCTGGGCCAGAGCCGGCGTGGCGGCAAGGGCGGCAACCGAGGCGGCGGTAAGCGCAAAAAACTTCTTCACAAAACTTCTCCTGATTTTCTCTCTGGGCAGAGGTCGAAACCTCGTCCGCGGCGCCAATTGGGTGCGCCGCCTGCTGCTTCCAAGAGCCACACCAGGCTAAAGTTGCGAAGTGACTGAATGCAAAGCGAAGAAAACGTATTCAGTTCATCGTATCTGACAAACTGTTCATTTAACTTCTGCTTATCGCTGAATGGATGTTCATCGACATGGCCATTCTGTGGCGAGATTTACTTGCCGCGCTTCTTACGATGGCTGTCGAAATCGAGCACGGCATTCTCGCCTTCCTGCCCCTCGAGCAGCCCGAGCCTGCGCGCGACCTCCTGATAGGCCTCGGCCTCCCCGCCCAGGCCCTGTCTGAAGCGGTCCTTGTCGAGCTTCTCGCCCGAGCGCATGTCCCACAGCCGGCAGCCGTCGGGGCTGATCTCGTCGGCGAGGATGATGCGGGCGTATTCGTTCTCCCACACCCGCCCGAACTCCAGCTTGAAGTCGACCAGACGGATGCCGATCGCCGCGAACAGGCCGGCCATGAAGTCGTTGATGCGGATCGCCAAGTCGGCGATGTCGTTCATCTCCTCCTGGCTCGCCCAGCCGAAGCAGGCGATATGCTCGTCGGTGACCATCGGGTCACCGAGCGCATCGTCCTTCAGATAATATTCGATGATCGTGCGCGGGAGCTGGGTTCCTTCCTCGATCCCGAGCCGCTTGGAGATGGAGCCCGCGGCGACGTTGCGGATGACCACCTCGATCGGAACGATCTCGCACTGGCGGATCAGCTGCTCGCGCATGTTCAGCCGGCGGATGAAGTGCGTCGGCACCCCGATCGTCGACAGCGCGGTGAAGATATGCTCGCTGATCCGGTTGTTGATGACGCCCTTGCCGCTGATCGTGCCGCGCTTCTGCGCGTTGAAGGCGGTCGCATCGTCCTTGAAATATTGGATGAGCGTGCCGGGCTCCGGACCCTCGTAGAGGATCTTGGCCTTGCCTTCGTAGATCTGGCGGCGTCGAGCCATAGGGTACGGGTCCGATTGCAATGGGAAGGAGCGGCTCGCCATAGAGGCGTGCCGCTCCACTGGCAACGAACCCGCGCCGTCAGGCCTGCCGCTCGAAGGCCTCGTCGCTTCGCCGCATGAGCCATGTGCCGACCCCGAGGCGGCGCCACAGCCAAACCAGCAGGCCGACCAGCAGGGCCCATGGCAGGAGTGTCGCGAACGCCACGATGAGGAAGCCGATGGCGGCCTGGAAATTTTCGCCTGCCCGCTCGATCGCGCTTGCGATCGGCCGCTCGTCGTCGAACCCCGGGACGGTCGCGCCCGACCCGTAGAAGAAGGACATCGGGGTCGTCGCGAGGCTGTCCTCGGCTGCCTGGCGCTGCTCGCCAAGGCTCCGGATCTGCGCGCGCAACTGGTTGGCCTCGCTCAGCAGCCGGTCACGGACCACGCTCGACAGCCCCGGCCGGGCAAGCTCGCGGGTGACCCGCTCGAGATCGTCCTGCAGCGCCGCGCGGCCGCGGTTGGCGCCCTCGATCGTCGGAGCCATGTCGACTCCGCTGATCTGCTGGTCGACCAGCATCCCTTCGGCGTCGGTCACGACCCGAGTCGCATCCTTGCCGAACTGCCGGGCGATGGCGGGATCGAGCTTGATCTCGAGGCTTGCCGAGATGTCGCGCTCGTTGACGAGGCTGTATCGCATGCCGGTGATCCGGCAGCGCGCGATCGTCAGCTTCTCGCACATCTGGGCATGCGCTTCCTGCGCCGCCTGGATCCGCGCATTGGCCAAGCGGTAGGCGTAGCGATAGTTGAAGGCGACGCCCGGCGCGGCGCTGACTCCGATGTTCGGTCCCGCGCCATCGGCGCTCGCCTGCCCCTGCTCGGCGCGCACGAGCGGCGGCGGCGGTGCCATCGGAGGCGGCGGTGCCGGTTCTTCCGCGACGTCGTAGGTGCGCAGGTCTTCGGAGGGGCGCTTGCTGGTCTCGTCCCGTTGCCCGCAACCCGCGAGGAGGCTCACGGCTGCCCCTGCCATCAACCACTTACGCATCACAATCTCCCCTTGTTGAAGGGTCGATGTTACAATGTAACTTTCGGCTCGCAAGCCCTAGATGAAGATCGCCACCGTCTGCCGTCCTGCGAGGATCCGGCGGCCCGAGGCGTCGAAGATGTCCATCGACTGGCGCGAATAGCCGTCCGCCGTGCTCTCGCTCGTCGCCCGGCAGAGATACCAGGCGCCGGCGTCCTCGGGCAGCCGGTCGAGGTCGAAGCTCCAGCTCAGCGAGCTGATCACGCCGGGCTCGGGGAAGACCGGCATGGCGGCCGGCGGAAGCACGTCGGCAAGCGCGAGCAGCGAGACCAAGGGGTCGGCACCCTCATGGTTCTCGAGCCGCGCCCACATCACGAACTCGGGCGGCCCGCCGCTGTATGGTAGGCCTCCCGACACGTGCCGGACATCGAAGTTGGCGGCGAAGGTCGGCCCTGCCCCCTCGCCCAGCATTCGCGGCAGCCCGTCGGGTGCGGCGACATCGTTCATG
The DNA here is from genome assembly GCF_039538045.1 of Sphingomonas swuensis. NCBI lineage: Bacteria > Pseudomonadati > Pseudomonadota > Alphaproteobacteria > Sphingomonadales > Sphingomonadaceae > Sphingomonas > Sphingomonas swuensis. The sequence goes on from NZ_BAABBQ010000001.1 coordinate 1,789,789, forward strand.
GCGACCCGCTCGTGCGCGACCCGGCTGTCGCGCGCCGCGCCGCAGAAAAAGGTCAGCCGCGCCGCGAGGCGCTCGTCGCTCTCGACATCGACACCGACGAGGGTGGTCGACTTGCCCTGCCTAAGGACCTCGGGCCACAGCAGCAGGCGGCCCGAGGCCGGGCCGATGAAGGCGGCCTGGACCGATCGCAGCGGCGGAAGCCCGGGCCGGCTTCGCGCCGCCGTCGCCCAGGCGAGCGCCGCGGTCATCCCGCCATAGAGGGTGCGGCCCTGGCTCCAGCTCGGCGGTGCTTCGAGGGTCAGGGCACTGCCGTCGACCTCCAGCGAAGCGACGACCTGGGCGAGCGAGGGATGCGAGGACATGCCGCCTCTTGGCGGACAACGCGGCGCTCGTCACCCCCGGCGGGGACGAGCGGCGCCGCCTTGCCTTACTTGCCGCCGAGCGCCTGGCTCAGCCCCGGCGCATATTCGGCTCCATGCGGGACCTTGGCGGTCGACTTGGCGACGGTGTCGCCGATCGGCTCGGCCCGCCCGCCGAGGCAGCGGCCGAGGAAATTCTCGGTGACCGCGTTGAAGGCGATGTTGTTGACCGGCCGGGCGAAGCCATGTCCTTCGTCGGGGAACAGGACGTAGGTCACGGGGATGTTCTTGGCCTGCATCGCCGCGACGATCTGCTCGCTCTCGGCCTGGTTGACCCGGGGATCGTTGGCCCCCTGCCCGATCAGCAGCGGCCGCTTGATCTGGTCGGCCTTGTAGAGCGGCGACGCGGCCTTGAGCAGGGCGAGACCCTCCGCCGAGGTCGGATCGCCCATGCGCTTGTAGAACTGGACCTTGCCCGCTTCCCAGTAAGGCGGAATCGTCTTCAGCAGCGTCTCGAGATTGGATGGCCCGACAATGTCCACTCCGCAGGCGAAGGTTGTCGGGGTGAAGGTCATGCCGGCAAGGGTCGCATAGCCGCCATAGCTGCCGCCCATGATCGCCACCTTGTCGCTGGTAGTCACGCCCTGGTCGACCGCCCATTTGACGGCATCGAGCAGGTCGTCGTGCATCTTCAGTCCCCACTGGAGATTGCCGGCGTTGGTGAAGGATTTGCCGAGCCCGGTGGAGCCGCGATAATTGACCGCGAGCACCGCATAGCCGCGGTTGGCGAGCCACTGGTGGTAGGCATTGAAGCCGTAGCTGTCGCGAGCCCACGGTCCGCCATGGACGAACAGCACCATCGGCACCGCGCGATCGGCCTTTCCGTCCCTGTTGGCGTCGACCCCAGCGGGCAGCGTCAGATAGGAGACGAGGTCGAGCCCATCGCGGCTCTTGATGACCACCGGGGTCATCGGCACCAGCGGGGTCCCGGCAAGCTTGGGCCGGCTCTCGAAAAGCTGGGTCAGCGCCTGGCCCTTGCGGTCGTAGAGGTAGCTCGTCGACGGCCGGTCGCTGGCGATCGCGGCGATCACCCACTTGTCGTCGGCCCGAGTCCGCGAAGTGACGGTCCAGTCACCCGGAAAACGCTTGTTGAGGAAGGCGACGTCGCCGGCGATGGCCGACCCGATCGGCTTCCAGTCCTGCCGCAGATAGTCGACCGTATAGGCCTCGACCTCGCCGGTCTCGGGGTTGCTGAGGATGTCGCCGACGTCGGCCCGGGCGTCCTCGGCGACGACCCGCTTGGTCCCGCTCGCGACGTCCTGTGCGATCAGCGCCGCGGTGTTCCGTCCGCGACTGTCGATCCAGTAGAGCGTCTTGCCGTCGTTGGTGAAGCCGAGCGGGTTGGTCGACAGGCTGTCGTCGAGACCGACCTGTTCGAGCGGCTTGCTCTCGACCTTGTTGTCGATCACCCGGAAATAGTCGCTGCCGCCGTCGCTTCGGCTCTTGAGCGCGCCGCGAACCACCAGCCGGCCGTCGGCGACGAAGCCCGAATAGTCGCCGGTGTTCATCAGCACCGGAGTCAGCTTGCCCGTCGCGAGGTCGAGGCTGTGGACGTCGTGCCACTTGGCGTCGCGGTTGTTGACCCCGACGAGGATCCGTCCGGGCACCAGCGGCGAGATGCCGACGATCTGCACCCGGGTCTTCTCAAACGGGGTCATCAGCTTCTCGCCGCCCGAAGCGACATCGACCCCGTAGAGCAGGAAGTTCTCGTCGCCGCCCTTGTCCTGGATGTAGAGCAAGGTGCGGCTGTCCGGGGACCAGAAATACTGGCGGATCGGCCGGACCTTCTCACTTGTCATCGGCTTGGCCGCGGACGGGTCGGAGGCGGGCGCCAGCCAGACGTTCATCACGCCGTTCACCGGCGCGGTCCAGCTCAGCCACTTGCCGTCGGGCGAGATCTGACCGCCGGCACGCTCGGGATTGCCGAACAGCACGTCGCGCGGGATCAGCGGCACCGGCCCCTGCGCGACCGCGCTCCCGGTCACGAGGCAGGCGGCGGCTGCCGTGGCAGCAAGAAGCAAGCGGCGCATTGATGTTCTCCCCTGTTCGACCCCGAGTCGATCACAGGAGATTAACCCAAATCAAGCGTCCTGGAACCTGTTGCTCCGCGGGAAGCCGAGGGGCGCCATGCGGCCGCTTGCGCCGCGGATCGCGCGCCAGGCAGTCAGGTCGGACTCAGTGCGGGTCCGCCCGCTTTCGCCGCCCATGCTCCAGCTCAATCCGTCGGCCATCTTCAGCACCGCGACATCGGCAAGCCCGCCGTCACGGTAGCGCTGCAGCTGGACCCCGGCCCCACGGCCCATTTCGGGCAGTTCGGACAGGTTGAAGACGAGCAGCTTGCGATTGTCGCCGATCACCGCGACCGCATCGGCGCCCTCGGGCACCGGGCGCAGAGCCGCGAGCTTGGCACCGGGGCGGAGATTGAGCAGCTGCTTGCCCTTGCGCGTCTCGGCCAGCACCGCCTCGCCGCTGGTCACGAAGCCGCGCCCGTCCGAGCTTGCGACCAGCAGCCGGGCGCTCGGCTTGACCACCAGCGCCGCGGCAATCTCGACCTCGGCCGGGAGGTCGATCGACAGCCGGATCGGCTCTCCGAAGCCACGCCCGCCGGGCAGCTTGTCGCCGCCCAGCGTATAGACCCGCCCGTTCTCGCCCACGATGAGGATCTTGTCGGTGGTCTGCGCAAGGATCGGACTGCCCGACAGCTCGTCGCCCTCGCGGAACTTGAGGGTGCTGAACTCCTGCGCCGCGAGGTGTCCCTTCATCGCCCGGATCCAGCCGCGCTGCGACAGGATGACGGTGATCGGCTCCTTCTCGATCATCGCCGACCAGTCGATCTCGGCACGCGCCGCCAGCGGTTTCTCCTCGATCGTCGTCCGCCGCGCGTCGCCATATTTGGCCTTGACCGCCTCGAGGTCCTTCTTGAGCCGGTTGCGCTGCTTGCGCGGGCTCTCGATCAGCGCGACCAGCTCCTCGCGCTCCTTGGCGAGGCCCTTGCGCTCGCGCGCGATCTCCATCTCCTCGAGCTTGCGCAAGCTGCGCAGCCGCATGTTGAGGATCGCCTCCGCCTGCCGGTCGGTCAGCTCGAACTCGGCGACCATCACGACCTTCGGCTCGTCCTCGGTGCGGATGATCTCGATCACCCGGTCGAGATTGAGATAGGCGATGAGGAAGCCGTCGAGCAGCTCCAGCCGGTCGTCGATCTTGCCGACGCGGGTCCGACTGCGGTTGAGCAGCACCTCGATCTGGAACTGGAGCCAGGCCGCGAGGCAGCCCTTTAGCCCCATCACCCCTGGCGTGCGGTGCTGGTCGAGGACGTTGAGGTTGAGCGGGAAGCGCACCTCGAGGTCGGTCAGCTTGTAGAGGCTCTCGAGCAGCAGTGTCGGGTCGACCGTCCGGCTGCGCGGCTCGAGCACCACCCGCAAGTCCTCGGCGCTCTCGTCGCGGACGTCGGCGAGGATCGGCAACTTCTTGTTGGCGATGAGCTCGGCGATCTGCTCGATCAGCTTGGCCTTCTGCACGCCATAAGGGATCTCGGTGACGACCAGGTCCCAGCCCCCGCCCTTCTCCTTCTCCTGGCCGACCCGCGCCCGCAGTCGGAAGCTCCCCCGTCCGGTCTCGTAGGCGCTGAGGATCGTCTCGCGCGCATCGACCACCAGTCCGCCCGTCGGAAAATCCGGGCCCGAGACGAAGTCCATCAGTTCGCGCGTTTCGGCCGCCGGATTGTCGATCAGGTGCGCGGCGGCGTCGATCAGCTCGGTGACGTTGTGTGGCGGTATGCTGGTCGCCATGCCGACCGCAATCCCGCTCGCCCCGTTCGCCAGCAGATTGGGGAACAGCCCGGGAAAGACCTCGGGCTCCTCTTCCTCGCCATTGTAGGTCGGGCGGAAGCTGACCGTGCCCTCGTCGAGGCCATTCATCAGCTGGGTCGCGATCGCGGTCAGCTTGGCTTCGGTATAGCGGTAGGCGGCGGCATTATCGCCGTCGATGTTGCCGAAGTTGCCCTGCCCGTCGACCAGCGGATAACGCAGCGCGAAGCTCTGGGCGAGGCGGACCATCGCGTCATAGACCGACTGGTCGCCGTGCGGATGATATTTGCCGATGACGTCGCCAACCACGCGCGCCGACTTCTTGTAGGCCCCCGCAGGGTCGAGCCGAAGCAGCCGCATCGCCCACAGCAGCCGCCGATGCACCGGCTTCAGCCCGTCACGGACGTCCGGAAGCGAGCGGGCGGTAATCGTCGACAGGGCATAGACGAGGTAGCGCTCCGACAGAGCGGCATCGAACGGGACCTCGATCTCGGTTTCGGATGGCTGCATGATGGCGTGCTAGCGAGGGACCGGCTCCTTGGCAAAGCGCCCACCCAACTAGCACGATCCCAACCGCCTCCGCTAAAAGCCTAGCTGCTCGCACCACCGCAATTCGTTGCGCGTTGTGGCACGGTTTGCGCAGAAGTCCGCCATGATTTCCGGATTGAGCAGGTAATTGTGATCGTTGCCCTTGGCTTCACGCGAGTTGACTAGGCACGTGCCGTCCACGTCATACAGCACGCACGATGGCTCGGTCTGGATCTTTCTGTCGGTGTGGTCAGGAGCAGCGGCATTCGCCAGCGCTCCCGTTGCAATGGCGGCGATGAACAATGCAGATGCGACGAGTTTGTCCACGAGACTCTCCTTAATTACCGGAGCCCCATGATGTCGCGCGCCGTTTTTTAAGGCGTTGTTCTTACATCCGTTCCGGAACTAATGACCGCCGAACCTTGAAGTTCTCGGCCAGGAAAAGTGCCAACGAAAGCGTTCCGAGGAGCGCATGATAATCGTCCTCGCGACTTAAGGCCTCCGCGAAGGTGCGCGGCCAATGTTTGAGGAAAGGCACAGCGCGCCGGACATCGATAGCGTCCGATACCACGGCCACTTGGCTCAACTCTTCTAAGGTGTCGCGGATTAGCTCGGGCCGCAGCGCTAACCACCAGTCAGCAGCTTGGCGGCCCTTCCTCCTGTTGCCCAGCAGCTCCGGAGGAAGGAGGCCCGCAAAAGCCTGCTCAAACAAGGGTCGCCCCAATGTCTCGTCGACGAGAAGTCGAGCGGGGACCTGAAGGCACAGTTCAATCAAGCGTAGATTAGCTGTCGGGTCACGGGGCTGAATGCCATGGAAGACCCAAGGGGTAAAATCCGCCATATCCATCTGATCGAGTACTGTACGCAACTCTTCCCGGGCGCTTCTGTCGAAACCATTTGAGAACGGACGCGCATCCAGCGATTCGAGCAGCGGTCCGCGCCAGAGTGGGCTCGGATTGCGCGGTCGACCGAAGCGGGCTGCCCAAATACGCTGGCGCAGTCGCACCGGCAGACTGTGGTTGGCGACTGTCCGCAGAGACGTCTTTTCTGCGGCGTAGCGCGCGACGCGCCACCACCGCACGGTCTCTTCCTCACTCCGCAGGTCCGCTAGGAATGGAAGCCCTCCGCCGCTCAGCCCGAGGTTGCCCATCGCTCCGATCAGCATGACCTCGGCACCTGCCCTCGCAGCGGCGTCTGCAACAGCCATCCTCAGGCCAGCACCGACCGCGCTTACCGGAGGAAGGAAGGTCCAGCGCTGGATCTTCCTGAGCCAGTCGAGCTGGGATTCAGGCGAACCTCCATCGACTACAAGGTGATCGATGCCTAGGTAGTTCGCCGTTCTGAGGGCGGGAACTGACTCGTCGAAGATAAGGTGCTGATTGTCCTCCCCAACGGAGCCCGGGAGCGGCTTGAAGGTGATGGCCGTGACCCGTCCAGGTGCGAGGTGTGCCGCCATGGCGGTTACCGCACTGCTATCGCGCCCGCCGCTCAGTTGAGATGCGACGAGGCCGTCTTTTGGCAGGCACTCCTGAACCGCTTGAAGGGCCGTGGCTCGATAGTCCTCCACCCAATTTCGTTCGGAAAGGTCGGCAGCGACTACCGGCGACCATATATCGACTTCAGACCAGCGTCCGTTGTTCCAGAGGCGAGCATGCCCCGGACGAACTCGCCTCACGCCAGCAAAGGCCGTGCGATCGCCAGGCACCACCATGTGGTGCACGATTGTCGCCATCGCTCCCCAATCGGGAGCAGCATTCACTTTCTCTGACCAAGCTAGCACCTGGGCGAGAGAAGCAAACAGGGGTCCATCTTGGCCGTCGGCAAAGAAGATCGGGTGGGTTCCCATCGGCGAGCGAACCAGCGCCATTTCGCGAGATGATCTATCCCAAAGAAACAGCGCCCAATCGCCGGGCACCTGCTGGCCAATGGCGTCCCGCCACTGCAGCCACGCTCTACCGAGCAACTCCGATTCGGAGCTGGCATCGTCGCACTCTAGTTTGCGACAGACAGCGGCGCGATCCGAAATCCGTCCCGTTGCGACGCTCAGGACGGTGCCAGCGCTCCATGCCCAGACAGCAGGCGACAAGCCGCCCGCCTCTCTCGCGCGAGCAGACAATATTGCGACATCATCGGTCGCAACGATTGATAGCGCTAAGGTTGGCGACCGGAGCGGCGTCGCCAAACTTAGACATGTCCGTTCTAGAGTAGCTTTCTCGCGACCGATGGCGCCGCAAAAGAAGTCCACGCGAAAAGTGGTTTACGAACGGCGCGTATTTGCTCCGCCGCCGGTGCCCGGCTCGTTGTTGGAGTTGCTGGCGGCTTCAGCTGAACCCGCAACCATGCGCTTCAATGCCGGCTTGTTCCAAATCTTCTTGGTCATGTCTGTTCCCGAGCGGGACACGTATCGCGCCCCTACGGTCACCTCCGTAGAAGAGCCAGCATCGATGTTCAACTTTAGTTAAATGCTGGGCCTCCCGCTCTTGCGGTATTCGCTGTGAGTGTCACCTAATCGCCACGTCGTTCAACGCTCGTCGAACACGACGCGTGAACTCGTTCTTAATGGGCGCTTGCACTGGAATCTCATTTAGACATACCATCTGTTGCCGAATCGCCGCATTGCAATCCCGGGGGGATATTGAGGTGCAGGAATTCGCGGTTGATCGGGCCAACGTGCAACTGGTTGGTCTTCACGCTTGCAAGCAGTTCTTCGAACCGATGTTTCACGGTCGAAAGATGGAAATGTTCCAGGCCGCGCTTTTTGATGAGCAGTTGCGCCTCCTCAAGGTACTGTCTTTTCAAGGTACAGAGAGGGAGGTTGTGCCGGATCTTTCTGCAGTCTTTCGAGAAGCAGTCCGAATCGAGGCTGACGCCATTCTCATCGCGCACAATCATCCTTCAGGAAATGCTCAGCCCAGTCGCGCAGACCAGCAGCTAACTCGCGAGTTCTCGCAGGCGTGCGAGCAATTAGAAATCACGTTGCTGGACCATATCGTCTTCGCGAACGGGGAAAACTACTCGTTTCGTGCTCACGGAGTTTTTGATCCGGGATTTTTAGATCGATCGATCCTCCAAGGTGGAAAGCGGCGGGCCTCGCCCGAGCGGTAGAGAAACACGATGTTGCCCGCGGGATCGCGAAGCCGGGCCTCGCGCCACAGCCATGGCTGGTCGCGGGGCCCATGCTCGAAGACGAGGCCCGCACGGGCCAGCGCCTCGACCCGATCGTCGAGGTCGTCGCACTCGAAATAGATGGCGGTCGTCGGCGAGACCTCCTCGTCGGGATCGATCTGGACCGAGAAGGTCGCCCCTCCCCAGCTTTCGAAGCGGGCGTAGCCATTCTCCGGACTGTCGACGATCTGGCGCAGCCCGAAGCGGCGATAGAAGGACACCTGCGCGCCATAGTCGCGCCCCGTGACCGTGACCTGGTTGAGCCTCGGCGACCCGCCGACGTCGAGTCGGACCGCGCCATGCCCCATCGGGCCGTGCCCTCCGCCGATCCCGGGGGCTTCCAGAAGCGCCAGGCGGACGAAGTGGCGTGCCTGGGCCACGGCGTCCGCCAGTCGGCGGCCCTCGGCAAGGCCCACCGCGATCGCGCTGGCAAGCGTGCAGCCGGTGCCGTGGCTATGCGGCGTCTCGATCCGCGTGCCCTGCCAGCTGGTGAGATTGTCCTCCTCGATGAGCGCGTCGGCGATCGCCTCGCCTTCCTCATGCCCGCCCTTGACCAGCACCGCGCAACGATGGTCGGAGACCAGCCCGAGGGCGCCCTCGACCGGGTCTTCCTTCCCGGTGAGCCGGACCAGCTCGGGCAGGTTCGGGGTGACGATCGTCGCCAGGTCCATCAGCTGGCCGAAGGCGGCGATGGTGGCGTCATCGGCCAGTTCGGCGCCGCTGGTGGCGACCATCACCGGATCGAACACCAGCGGAATGCGCTCCTCGAGGCTCGCCAGCCGCTCGGCCACCATCCGGGCCGTGAAGGCCGATCCGATCATCCCGATCTTGATCGCGTCAGCCCCGAAGTCTGACAGCACCGAATCGATCTGTGCCAGCACGATCTCCGCCGGCACCGAATGCACCGCATCCACCCCGAGGCTGTTCTGCGCGGTGACGGCGGTGATCGCGGTCATCGCATGGCCGCCCAGCATCGTGACGGTCTTGATGTCCGCCTGGATACCCGCGCCGCCCCCGCTGTCGGAGCCGGCGATGATCAGGATCTTCGGAGGTTTCGGGCCGGTCATCTGTTCCCCAGCCGTGCACCGGCCATGCTTAATATTTCACGACCTTTGCCGCCGCCGCCTTCGAACGCGTCGGCCGGTCGACCAGTTCACCCCGGCAATTGGAACAGCGCTCGTCGAGTTCTTCCGCGCATGGACTGCAGAAGGTGCATTCGAAGCTGCAGATGAAGGCCCCGGGCAGGTGCGCCGGCAGCGCCTCGCCGCACCGCTCGCACGCCTCCTTCATCGCCAGCATCAGGCGGCCGCTTTCTCGACCGCGGCGCAGATCCGCGCGACCACGTCCTCGACCTCGCTCTTGTCGTCGCCCTCGGCCATGACCCGGATCAGCGGCTCGGTCCCGCTCTTGCGGATGACCAGCCGCCCACGCCCGTCGAGCTGCCGCTCGGCGTCGGCGATGCAGGACTGGACCTCGGCCGCCTCGAGCGGGGCGCCGGCCTTGAACCGCACGTTGCGAAGCAGCTGCGGCACCGGCTCGAACTGGTTGAGGAGGTCGCTTGCGACCTTGCCCTGCCCGACCATCGCTGCGAGGATCTGCAAGCCCGCGACCAGCCCGTCTCCGGTGGTCGCATGATCGGTCAGGATGATATGCCCCGACTGCTCGCCGCCGACGTTGCAGCCATGCTCGCGCATGCCTTCGAGCACATAGCGATCCCCGACCTTGGAGCGGTGAAGCGCGAGGCCGGCGGCGGCGAGGTGCCGCTCGAGCCCGAGGTTGCTCATCACCGTGGCGACCACGCCGCCGCCCTGAAGCAGGCCCATCCGCTTCTGGTCGAGCGCGATCAGCGCCATCAACTGATCGCCGTCGATCACCTTGCCGGTCTCGTCGACCACGATCAGCCGGTCGGCGTCTCCGTCGAGCGCAAGCCCGATGTCGGCGCCGCTCGCGACCACCGTCTCCTGCAGCAACTGCGGGTGGGTCGAGCCGCATTCGTGGTTGATGTTGGTGCCGTTGGGCTGAACCCCCAGCGGGATGACCTCGGCACCGAGCTCCCACAGCGCGTCGGGGGCGACATGGTAGGCCGCGCCATTGGCGCAATCGACCACGATCTTGAGCCCGTCGAGGCGCAGCTTGTCGGGGAAGGTCGACTTGGCGAAGTGGACATAGCGCCCGCGCGCGTCCTCGATCCGCTTGGCCCGTCCGATCTTGCGCGCGTCGACGAGCTCGACCTTCTGCTCGAGCAGGCGCTCGATCTCCAGTTCGTCGGCGTCGGACAGCTTGAACCCGTCGGGGCCGAACAGCTTGATCCCGTTGTCGGCGAAGGGATTGTGGCTGGCCGAGATCATCACGCCGAGATCGGCGCGCATCGAGCGGGTCAGCATCGCCACCGCCGGCGTCGGCATCGGCCCGAGGAGCACCACGTCCATGCCGACGCTGGTGAAGCCCGCGACCAGCGCGCTTTCCATCATGTAGCCCGACAGTCGGGTGTCCTTGCCGATCACGACGCGGTGGCGATGGTCGCCGCGAAGGAAGTGGGCCCCTGCGGCCTGCCCGACCTTGAGCGCGACCTCGGCGGTCATCGGTTCGGTGTTGGTGAGGCCCCGGATGCCGTCGGTGCCGAAGAATTTGCGTGCCATGGACGCCGCCCTAGCGCGTCAGGCGAGCCACTGCCACAGCCCAACCGGCAAAGGATGCGCCCAGGTCGCTGCAAGCCACAGCAGCGTCCCGCCGACACTGGCGAAGGTGCCCGGCGGATGGATCCCGCGGCCGAACGGGACGAAGCTCGTCCGGGCCACCCATTCGGACCAGGCGGGTCCGAGGTGCCTGCGCTTCTTGACGTCCTGCGCGGCCGAGCCGACCAGCGCCATGACGAGGATCACCCCCGCAAGCACCAGCGCCGAGGGTTCGGGATGCACCAGCGTGTGCGCCGCCGCCCACAAGGCGAAGCCCCACATCATCGGGTGGCGCGTGATCCGGAACACCCCGACGGGCTCGCCGATCACCACCTCGCTGCCCGGCCCGAAGGTGACCATCGCCGGATTTCGCCGGAAGGAGCCGACCAGCAGCACGCTCGCAAGCCAGGTCAGCAGGCTCGCCGCGATCCACGCCGGGGCGGATGGCTGCCACAGCCAGGCCTCCGCCCCGGCGCCCTTGCGAGCCCAGATCATGCCCCCGAACAGCGCCAGGGCGATCGCCGAATAGAGCCCCTGGAAGCCGGCATTGCCGAGCCGCTTCGCAAGCGGTGCTCTCAGCGGGTGCGACAGGGCGAGGTGCGTGGCGATGAATGCGGCCCCGAAGGCGGCGACATTCACCGCCGCGCTCACCGCCGGTAGGCCTCGGGCAGGATGCCCCGCTCGAGGCTGCGATAGCGGTCGCGGAGCCGGGTCTGGCGCGTCACCAGCGGCTGCTCGACCCCGTCGATCATCACCGCCTCGGCCGCGCTCATGTTGTCCAGCGGGTCCCCGTTCCAGATGACGAGATCGCCGCGCTTGCCCGCGGCGAGGCTGCCGATGTCGGACAGGCCCAGCACTTCGGCCGGCGCCGAGGTGATTGCCCGAAGCGCCTCGCCCCAGCTGAGGCCCGCCGCGCCCGGCACGCGGGTCAGGCCGACGAGGTTGCCGGCATACCAGCGCGCCCGGAAGGCCATCCGCGGATCGTCGTCATTGAGCGTCCCGATCGCGACCCGCACGCCGGCCGCGCGCATCCGCCCGACATTGCTCTGGGTCGCCGCAAGGCTCTCGAAGCTCGCGGGAAGGTCCGACAGCGCCGAGGCGATCACCGGAATGCCCGATCGCGCCAGTTCGTCGGCCACGGTCCAGCCTTCGTCGGCCCCCGCGATGACCAGCCGCATCGCCGGGAACTCGCGCTTCAAGGCGATCACCTGCCTGAGGTCGGCGGCGCGCTCGGCATGGACGAGCAGGATCTGCCGTCCGCGCAGCACCGGCACAAGCGCCTGCGCGTCGAAGCGGGTCAGCAGCACGTCCTGATTGCGCCGCGCCTCGTAGGAGCGGCTCTCGTTGGGATTGGCGACCACCGGATCCTGCCGCGGATCCTCGGCGGTGCGTCCCGACTGGTCACGCGAGGGCACGGCGCCGCCGGCGACCTGCTGCGCTTCGCGGAGCGCGTTCCGAAGCAGGACATGCGCCGCCGCCCGGCTTCCGCCCGCCCGGTCGGCGCCATCCTCGCCGAGCTCGACATATTGGAACAATCGCGCCCGGGTCACCGCCTGCGGATCGGCGCCGGTGTCGATCAGCGCGCCCTGCCCGGCGAAGATGCTCTTGCCCGCCGACGGCGCGACAACCGCGCGGGTGACCCCCTCGGCGCGGTTGACCGCGATCGGCGCGCTGTTGGCGTTGATCGCGGTCGACACGTCGAGCGCCGCGCTGAACGGTCCGTCCGAGCTGGTGTCGTTGGTCCCCGCGACCGCGTCGACATCGACCAGCCCGAGCCTCGAGAAGCCCGCGACGATCCCCGGCGTCACCCACTTGCCCGTCGCGTCGATCGTCCGCGCGCCCGCCGGCACCGCGACCCCGGCGCCCGCCGCGACCACCCGGCCGTCGCGGATCACCACCTTCCCGTTCGGGATCGGCGCCGAACCGTCGCCGAGCGCCACGGTCCCGCCGACCACGGCCACGGTCTGGGCGCTGGCCTTGTAGCCGACGAAGGCGCCGGCCAGCCCGCCCATGATACCGAGCATGCCGATCCAGCTCATGCGCTTCGGAGACCGGGTCACTTCACATCTCCTTCGCCCGGCTGGCCGAGCTCGAAGTCGCTCACCGGCCGCACCCGCGGATTGGCGGCGTCGAACATCAGCGCGCCGTCGATCCACACTCGCTCGGGCCGGGTGTAGGTGCTGAACGGATTGCCGTTCCACAGCACCACGTCTGCATTCTTGCCGGGCTTGAGGCTTCCGGTCTGGTCGAAGATGCCGATCGCCTTGGCCGGGTTCATCGCCAGCCAGGTCCAGGCATGTTCCTCGCTGATCGGGATGCCCGCGCGCCGGCCCGCCGCCATCGCCTTGGCGGCTTCCTGGTTCAACCGCTGGATCCCGTTGGCATCGTCCGAATGGACGATCGCGCAGGCGCCCGCGCGGTCGACGAACGGGATGTTTTCGCGGATCGCGTCATAGGCTTCCATCTTGAAGCCATACCAGTCGGCCCACATCGCCGAGCAGATGCCCTCGCGGCGCAGCAGGTCGGCGATCTTGTAGCTCTCCACCGCATGGTGGAAGGTGCCGATCCTGTAGCCGGCCTCCTTCGACAGATCGATCATCTGCGCCATCTCGTCGGCGCGGTAGCAATGATTGTGGACGAGGATCTTGCCGTCGAGCACGCCCTTCAGCGTGTCCATCGCGAGGTCCTGCTCGGGCGCGTCGCCGCCCTCGGCCTCATAGGCGTCCCACTTGCGCTTGTAGGCCTTGGCCTCGATCCAGGTCTGGCGGGTCACGGCGATATTGCCCATCCGCGTCGCCGGTCCGCCCTTGTCGCCATAGACGCGCTTGGGATTCTCGCCGCACGCCATCTTGAGGCCGTAGGGCGCGCCCGGGAACTTCATTCCCTGCACCGTCCGCGCCGGCACATTCTTGAGCGTGACCGAGCGTCCGCCGAACAGATTGGCCGAGCCCGGAAGGATCTGGAGCGCGGTCACCCCGCCATTGGCGAGCGCGCGGCTGAAGCCCGGGTCCTGTGGCCACACGCTATGCTCGGCCCAGACTTCGGGACGCGACGGGCCGGTCGCCTCGTTGCCGTCGTCGTGCGCCTGCACCCCGGGCGAGGGATAGTCGCCGAGGTGGCTGTGGACGTCGATGATCCCCGGGGTGACATATTTGCCCGTCCCGTCGATCACCGTCGTCCCCGCCGGAGCGGCGATGCTCTGCCCGACCGCCTGGATCTTGCCGTCGGCCAGATAGACCTGCCCGCGATCGATCCGACCGCCCTCGCCGTCGAGGACGGTGACGTTGGTCAGCAGCACGGGGGCCGCCGGATAGCGCTGGTAGGTCGAGGGGAACGGGTCCTCCGCAACGCGGATTCGCGTTCCCTCGTCCTTCGGCGCCCCGCCGGTGGTGGCGCAGCCCGCCACGAGCAGCGCCGCCAGCGACGTTCCGATCAGCCCCCTGTTCATCGGCTCAGCCCTGACGCGGGCTGTTGGGCGCGGTCTCACCCTGCGGGAACATGCCGGCGTCCTGCCCGCGGTCGCCGCCCATCTCGGTGCGCCCGGCAAGCTCGTCCTGACCGAGCGTGTCGAGGTGCATCCAGCGCTTCACGATCGGGCTGAGCAGCAGCACGACAACGCCGGCTCCGATCGAGATCCAGCCGAACATGCCGTAGATGTCGAGCAGCCCTTGCTTGCTGAGGTCGCCGCCTTCGCCACCAGTGGCTTCACCGATCTTGCCCGCGACGAAATTGCCGACCGCGGTCATGTAGAACCAGGCACCCATGATCAGCGACGCAAGGAACTTGGGCGCAAGCCGGTTCATCGCGCTGAGGCCGACCGGCGACAGGCAGAGTTCGGCGGTGGTGGCGAAGAAGTAGTAGCCGAACACCAGGATGACCGGGGTCATCGCGAGCACGCCATAGGCTTCCGCGCCGTAGACGAGGACGAGGTTGGCGATCCCCATCTGGGCAAGCGCGAGACCGAACTTGGCGGGCGCCGAGGGTTCGGAGTTGCGCTTGCCGAGCGTCACCCAGAGCGCCGCGAAGACCGGCGCCATGATCATGATGAAGATCGGATTGATAGACTGGAACAGCGAGGCCGGGACCCCACCGCGGTCGACGAACTTGTCGGTGAACAGGCTCATCGACCCGCCTGCCTGCTCGAACAGGCCCCAGAAGAGAGGATTGAGGCTGATCAGGAACAGGATCGCGAACATGCGCTCGCGCGGCTCCTTGGGCAGCTTGAAGCTCTCGTAGAGAACGTAGCCGAGAAGGGCGACGCCCGACACGACCAGCAGGCCCTGGATGACGTCCTGATACTGGACCAGCGCCCAAATCACCGCGACCGCGGCGACGCCGATGCCGTAGAGGGTGAATTCCTTGTTCTTGGTAAGCGGAGCCGGAGCCTCGCCCGCTCCGTTCAGGACACCCTTGCCGAGAACGAAGACGACGAGGCCGGCAAGCATGCCGATGCCGGCAAGGCCAAAGCCGTAGCCCCAGCCGATCGTCTCGCCGAGATAGCCGACGAGGATGGTGCCAAGCGCGGCGCCGACGTTGATGCCCATGTAGAACACCGTGTACGCGCCGTCGCGGCGGACGTCGGTCAGCTTGTAGAGCTGGCCGACCATCACCGAGATGTTCGCCTTGAGGAAGCCCGAACCGACGATGATGAAGGCGAGCGCGGCCCAGAAGACGTTGATCGTGGCATCGTTCTGGCCGCCGACGCCCTCGACCGCCATCAGGCTGTGGCCGACGGCCAGCAGCAGGCCGCCGAACAGCACCGCCTTGCGCTGACCTAGGTAGCGGTCAGCGAGATAGCCGCCGAGAACCGGCGTGATGTACACCAGGCTGGTGTAGGCACCGTAGATCAGCGACGCCTTGCTGTCGGTGAAGAGCCAGTGCTTGGTCAGGTAGAAGATCAGCAGCGCGCGCATGCCGTAGTAGGAGAAGCGCTCCCACATCTCGGCGAAGAAGAGCATGTAGAGGCCCTTCGGATGACCGGCGAACTCCGGATCCTTCTGGACGGCGATCTTGCCTCCGATGGCAAGGAAGACGACGAGAAGAAAGACGGCGATGGCGGCGATCCAGTCGCCCTCCTGCCAGAGACCCATGGGCTTCATGCAAGCATTCCTGTCAACGACGGGCCTGGGCCCGACCAAAGTGGCGGCACCTTAAGCGGCAAAACCGACATGCCAAGCGCATTGTGACCGTAAGGTGTCGCTCCTATGTCGCAGCAGCCCATGTTCAATGACCTTTCCAGCCCGCTCGCCTACCTTGCCAGCCGCCGTTCCGGCCGTGCGCGGGAAATGGTCGGTCCCGGCCCCACCCCCGACCAGCTGGAGGCGATGATCGCGATCGCGGCGCGGACCCCCGACCATGGCAAGCTCGCCCCCTGGCGCTTCGTGGTCGTATCCGGCGAGCAGCGCGAGGAGCTCGCGGAGTTGCTCCAGCAGGCGCTCGCCGCAAACCATCCCGAATCGACCGATGCGCACCGCCAGAAGGCCGATGACTTTGCCCGCTCGGGGCAGGCGCTGGTGGTGCTGGTCTCCGCCCCCGTCCATGGCCACAAGATCCCGCTTTGGGAGCAGGAGCTGTCGGTCGGAGCGGTGTCGATGAACCTGCTCCATGCCGCCCATGCCCAGGGCTTCGTCGGTAGCTGGCTGACCGGTTGGGCGGCCTATGACCCGCTCGTTCGCGATTCCTTCTGCACCGGCCCGCACGAACGGATCGCCGGCTTCTTCTTCTTCGGCTCGCCCGCTCGACCGCTCGAGGAGCGGCCGCGTCCCGAGCTCGCGACGGTGGTCCGTTTCTGGGACGGGCGGATCTAGTTTTCCCTTGCAATTTACCGCGACGCACCGTATTAGGACAGCATGACGCTACGCGGCCGCACCGATACCAAGCCCGTCTATGTCCGCCTGCGCGACATCATCGCCGAAGCCATCCTTGCGGGCCATTACCGCGATGGCGACCCCCTCCCATCGGTCCGTGCCTTCGCTGCCGAGCAGGGCGCCAATCCGCTGACCGTCGCCAAGGCCTATCAGGGCTTCCAGGATGAGGGGCTGGTGGTGGTCAGGCGCGGAGTCGGCATGTTCGTCGCCGATGGCGCCCGTGACCGGCTCGCCACCAGCGAGCGCACCGCCTTCATCCGTACCGAGTGGCCGCAGATCCGCGCCCGGATGGAGCGGCTCGGGATCGACATCGCCGACTTGATGGAACGGAACTGAAGTCCTCGCGGCACCCCCGCACCCTGTGAACTTCGAGAACTTCGGCGCCGCTCAGGCGAGTGCGTCGGCCGGTACCGAATAGAGGAGCTCGGCCCCCGATCCCGCCGCCGCCGCCAGGCCGAGCGCCTCGGGAACGATCGCCGCCACCAAATAGCCCGCCGCGGCGCGCTTGACCTGCGCGAAGGGCGTGTCGCCCACCGCCGCCCGGGCCTGCCGCTCCATCAGCCAGCCCGCGGTCAGGACCGAGCACATGGTGAGGAAGGGGTAGCTTCCGGCGAGCTTGTCGTCATGGTCCGCCGCGCGCAGGCTGGTGGCGAGGATCTCGACCGCATCGGCCAGCGCGGACAGCGCCGGCGCCTCGACCTCGGCGCGGATGTCGGCGATCAGCGTGTCGAACGCCAGCCCGCCGTCGAGCCCGAGCTTGCGCCCGACGAGGTCCGCCGCCTGGATCCCGTTGGTCCCCTCGTAGATGGGCGCAATCCGGGCATCTCGGAGATATTGGGCGGCGCCCGTCTCCTCGACATAGCCCATCCCGCCATGCACCTGGACGCCGAGGCTCGCCACCTCGCAGCCGACATCGGTGCCCCAGGCCTTGACCAGCGGGGTCAGCACGTCGCCGCGCATCAATGCCTGCGCATCGCCGCGGTGTCCGCGATCGATCTGGCCGAAGGCGTAATAGGCGAGCGCCCGGGCGCCCATCGTCAGCGCGCGCATCCGCAGCAGCATCCGGCGGACGTCGGGATGCTCGTGGATCGCCACCGCGTCGCGGCTCGCCCCACCGACGCGCGCCGACTGGACCCGGCCGAGCGCATAGGCGACCGCCCGCTGGGTCGCCGCCTCGGCGATCCCGACGCCCTGCAGGCCGACGTTGAGGCGCGCGTTGTTCATCATCGTGAACATCGAGCGCATGCCGCCATGCTCGGGCCCGATCAGCCAGCCGACGGCCCCGCCATGGTCGCCATAGGCCATGGTGCAGGTCGGCGAGGCATGGATCCCGAGCTTGTGCTCGATCGACGCGCA
Organism: Sphingomonas swuensis; assembly: GCF_039538045.1. Taxonomy (NCBI): domain Bacteria; kingdom Pseudomonadati; phylum Pseudomonadota; class Alphaproteobacteria; order Sphingomonadales; family Sphingomonadaceae; genus Sphingomonas; species Sphingomonas swuensis. The sequence goes on from NZ_BAABBQ010000001.1 coordinate 1,807,605, forward strand.
GCGCAGGTCGTTGCGGCTTCCGTCGGGAAGGATCTTGGGCACCAGAAACAGCGAGATCCCTCGCGTTCCCACCGGCGCGTCGGGCGTGCGCGCAAGCACCAGGTGGATGATGTTCTCGGCAAGGTCGTGCTCGCCATAGGTAATGTAGATCTTGGAGCCGGTGATCAGCCAGCTGCCGTCGCCGTTCGGCACAGCCTTGGTCCGCAGCGCACCGACGTCCGAGCCCGCCTGCGGCTCGGTCAGGTTCATCGTCGCCGGCCACTCGCCCGAGACGATCCGCGGCAGATAGTCGCGCTTCTGGCTCTCCGAGCCATGCGCCTCGATCGCCTCGATCGCGCCCATCGTCAGCATCGGGCACAGCGCGAAGCCGAGGCTGGCGGCGTTCAGATCCTCCATCACCGCGGCTCCGAGGCTGAGCGGAAGCCCCTGCCCACCGGCGTCCTCCGGCGCGCTGATCGTGCCCCACCCGCCCTCGACGAAGCCGCGATAAGCCTCGTGGAAGCCCTTCGGCATCGCAACGCCCTCCGGCGACCACTTGGCGCCAACCGTGTCGCCAATCCGGTTCAAGGACGCGACCTGCCCCTCGGCATATTGCGCCGCGCCCTCGAGCACCGCGTCGACGATGTCGCTGTCATTGGTGAGCTCGAAGATGCGCACTACATGCTCGAGCACGAAGCGCTGTTCCTCGACCGGGCAACGAAGGTCCATGATGACGGCCACTCACTTGTGATGGTTTCCGCTTTGCCATAGCGGCGGCATCATGCCGGGCAAGAGCACCGAGATACGGCCGTTCGGACCGGAGGCGATCGCCGCGGCGGCCGAGTTGGTGCGCGGCGGGCAGCCGGTCGCCGTCCCGACCGAGACCGTCTACGGCCTCGCCGCCGACGCCACCAACGCCGAGGCGGTGGCGCGTATCTACGAGGCCAAGGGGCGGCCGAGCTTCAACCCGCTGATCGTCCACGTGCCCGACCTCGCCGCCGCCCGCTTGCTCGGGCAGTTCGACGCCGAGGCCCTCGCGCTGGCCGAGGCGCACTGGCCGGGACCGCTCACCCTCGTCGTCCCGCAGCAGCCCGGCAGCCCGATCGCCAGCCTGGTGACCGCCGGCCTCGCCACGGTCGCGCTGAGGGTGCCGGCCCACCCCGCCATGCGCGCCCTGCTCGAGGCGAGCGGGCGGCCGCTCGCGGCACCGAGCGCCAACGCCAGCGGTCGGATCAGCCCGACCCGAGCGGCCCATGTCCTTGCCTCGCTCGACGGCCGCATTCCGCTGGTGATCGACGGCGGCGCGACCGCGCATGGCCTCGAGAGCACCATCGTCGCCGCGACCGGCGGTCCGCTCCGCCTGCTTCGACCAGGTCCCGTCTCGGTCCCCGGTGCCACCACGCACTCCGTGGGCATCGAGGCCCCCGGAATGATGGAAAGCCACTATGCGCCGGGCAAGCCGGTCCGGCTCGACGCCGCGACCGCCGAGGACGGCGAATGGCTGATCGGCTTCGGCCCGGTCGCGGGCAACGTCAGCCTCAGCAGCACGGGCGACCTCGTCGAGGCGGCGGCGCGATTGTTCGACCTGCTCCATCAGGCCGATGATGCGCCGGGCGACCGGATCGCCGTCGCGCCTGTTCCCTGCGACGGCCTGGGAGCCGCAATCCGCGACCGCCTTGTCAGGGCCGCGGCGCCGCGTCCGGCATGAACGCCGTCCGGGCGAGCGCCCCGGCCAGCATCGGCAACGTCGGGGTCGGGTTCGACATCATGGGCCTGTCGTTCGACGCCGTCCGCGACGAGGTCACCGCGGTTCGCGAGGAGCAGCCCGGCGTACGGCTCGGAGCCGTCTCTGGCTTGGTTACCGCCCTGCCTGCCGAGATCGGCGCCAACACCGCGCTTGCAGCGGCACAGGCGGTGCTCGATGCCGCGGGGGTCGAGACGGGCATTCGGCTCGACATCCACAAGGGCGTGCCGCTCTCGGCCGGCATGGGCGGCTCCGCCGCTTCAGCGGTTGCGGGCGCCGCCGCCGCCAACGCGCTGATCGGAAGTCCCTTCGACGAGGAGGCGCTGCTGCCGATGGCGCTCGAGGGCGAGCGCGCCGCTTCCGACCCGCCGCCGTGGGACAATGTCATCGCCAGCCTGTGCGGCGGGCTGGTGCTCGCGGCGAGCGAGCAGCCGCTCAAACTCCACCGTTTACCGGTGCCCAAGGGGATCGTCGCCCTGCTCTTCCACCCGGCCCTGACCATCGAGACCCGCGCCGCGCGGGCGCTTCTCGCCGACCGGGTACCGCACCGGGTGGCCGTCGAGCATAGCCGCCGCGTGGCGGCCTTCGTGGCGGGAGTGACGCTCGGCGATCTCTCTCTCCTGCGCGCGGGCTTCGAGGACCTCCTCGCCGAGCCGCAGCGCCGCCACCTCCTTCCCTGCCTGACCGACGTCCAGGCTGCAGCTCGGGACGCCGGTGCCCTCGGCTGCTCCTTCTCGGGCTCGGGGCCGTCGGTCTTCGCACTGGTCGAGCAGCACAGCGCCGCTGCCGTGGAGACCGCCATGGCCTCGGCCTTCGCTGCCGCAGGCATCGCCGCCGACGCCTATCGCGCACCCTTAGGCGGCGAGGGTGTGCGCATCATCACCCCGGACAACCGGGAGCTGCGATGAATTTCTTCAGCACGCGTGGCGGCATTCGCGGCCATTTGCTGTCGGAGGCGCTGAGGCTCGGTGCCGCGCCCGACGGCGGCTTGTTCATGCCGGAAGCCTTGCCGCGGCACGATGCCGCCGGCTTCGATCCGGAAAGTCCGCTCGCCACCTTTGCCGCCCAATGGCTTCGGCCGCTGTTCGCGGAGGACTCGCTAGCGCCCGAACTCGACCGCATCTGCGCCGAAGCCTTCACCTTCCCGGTGCCAATCGTGATGCCGGACGAAACACGGCCCCGATTGCACGCGCTCGAGCTGTTCCACGGCCCGACTGGCGCCTTCAAGGACTTCGGCGCCCGCTTCCTCATGAGCTGCTTCGACCGGCTCGCCGGGGCCGAGCCGCTGACCGTCCTCGCCGCGACCTCGGGCGACACCGGCGGCGCGGTCGGCGCCGCGGCGGAAGGCCGAGCGTCGGTCCGGGCCGTCATCCTCTTCCCAAAGGGACGCGTGTCGCCATTTCAGGAGCGTCAGCTCACATGCTGGGGCGACAACGTGGTCGCGATCGAGGTCGACGGCGACTTCGACGATTGCCAGCGCCTCGCCAAGGCGGCCTTCGCCGACAGCGCGCTCTCCGGCCGGCATCGCCTGACCTCGGCCAACAGCATCAACCTCGGCCGGCTGCTCCCCCAGGCCGCCTATGTCGCGCATGCCGCCGTCCGGCTGGCGGCATCGAGCGGGGCGACGCCGGGCTTCATCGTCCCGAGCGGCAATCTTGGCCACGGCTTCGCGACACTGCTCGCCCGCGCGATGGGCGCCCCGATCGGTCCAGTCGTCCTCGCCACCAACGCCAACGCCACGCTCGGCGACTGGTCACGCGGGCAAGGCTACGAACCGCGACCGTCGGTCGCGACCCTCGCCAACGCGATGGATGTCGGCGATCCGAGCAATTTCGAACGGTTACTCGCGCTCGGGGTCACGCCGGACGATCTCGTCGTCGAGCAGGTTGACGACCGCTGCATCGCCGACCGGATCGTCCAGGATTATGCGCGCAGCGGCTATGTCTGGTGCCCTCACTCGGCGACGGCGGCCGAGGCGTTCGAGCGTCTCCTCCCGTCGGCGAGGGATGAGCGGCCTTGTCTGGCAGCCGCCACGGCGCATCCGTTCAAGTTCGCGGACGTCGTCGAGCCGCTGATCGGCCGCCGCCTCGAGCCCTCCCCGCCGCTGGCCGGGATCGAAGGCCGGCCTGTCCGCAAACGTGCGATCGCTCCCGCCCTTCATGCGCTTCGAGAACTGCTCGACGCGGGGCCCTTCCCCGCCTGAGCTTCAGGCTGGCAGCAGTTTCGTCTGGCGCAGCGCCTCGCCGAGCGCCAGTGCAGCCGACGTCGCGAGGTTGAGCGAGCGTACTTCCGGCCGCATTGGGATGCGCAGCCGCGCGGCGCAGCAGTCCGCGACCGCGGCCGGCACCCCCGCGCTTTCCTTGCCGAACAGGAGGACATCGTCGCCCTGGTACGAAAAGTCGTAGGCCGAGGTCGTCGCGTGCGTCGTGAACAGCACCAGCCGCTTCCCGGACGTCGCTTCAAGGAAGGCCGCGAAGCCCGCGTGGCGCCGCACTTCGACATGGTCGATATAGTCCATCGCCGCCCGCCGCACGCGCCGGTCGTCCCAGGCAAATCCCATCGGCTCGATCAGGTCGACCGAAGCGCCGAGGCAGGCCGCGAGGCGAAGAACCGCTCCGACATTTCCGGCAATCTCGGGTTCGTAGAGGGCGAGCCGCATGGCCGGCGCGTTGCCGGACAGTGGCCCGGCTGGCAAGCAGTCGCCACTCGCCGCCTCTGTTCCCCCGTTCGTAGATTGCAGGGAGCAACCTTCCGGCAGGCTCGTTAACCCATGTCCGCGACCGGACACACGGGACCGACCACAGGAATGATGACATACTTGCCCGGTTCTCGGGCGCGCTTGCCAGCCAAGATGGTGATTGCCCTTTCGATCTCGCTGCTTGCGGGAGCCGTCGGTGGCTGCTCGGAGAATTCGAGTGCGCAGGAACGCGGTCCCGGCGGTGGCGGGCCCGGCGGACGCGGACCGACCCAGGTCGGCTTCATCACGGTCAACGCGACTTCGGTCCCGGTGATCAGCGAGCTTGGCGGGCGCGCGGTTGCCTTCGAGACATCCGAGGTCAGACCGCAGGTCAGCGGGCTCATCCAGAAGCGCTTCTTCGCCGAGGGCAGCTATGTCCGCAGCGGGCAGCCGCTCTACCAGGTCGACCCGAGCCTCTACCGCGCGGCCGCCAACCAGGCCGAGGCCAATGTCGCGAGTGCCCGGGCCGCGGCCCAGGCGGCCCAGGCGCGCGCCAACCGCTACCGGCCGCTGGCCCAGATCGAGGCCGTCAGCCAGCAGGAATATACCGATGCCGCGGCGCAGGCGCGCCAGTCGCAAGCCTCGGTCGCGCAGAACAATGCGGCGCTCGAGACCGCCCGGATCAACCTTCGCTTCACGACGGTGCGGGCACCGATCAGCGGCCGGATCGGGCGTTCGCTGTTCACCCAGGGCGCGCTCGTCAACCAGAACCAGACCGAGCCGCTGGCGGTCATCCAGCGCACCGATCCGATCTATGTGGACATCCAGCAGTCGGCCGCCGAATTGACCACCCTTCGCCGCGCGCTCGCCAGCGGCGGGGTCGCGCCCGGGAGCACGCAGGTGCGGCTGCGACTTGACGACGGCAGCGACTATGGCTTCAGCGGGACCGTCCAATTCTCCGAGGTGGTGGTCAACGAGAGCACCGGGACGGTCACCCTCCGTGCCCGCTTCCCCAATCCGCAGGGAACGCTGCTCCCGGGGACCTTCGTCAAGGCGATCTTCACCCAGGCGGTGACGCCCGACGCCATCCTTGTCCCGCAGAGCGCCGTCCAGCGTGACATCGGCGGCGACGCCTACGTCTTCATCGTCGGAGCGCAGAACAAGGCCGAGCGGCGCAAGGTGCTCGCCGACCGTACCTACGGGACCGACTGGGTGATCACGGGCGGCCTCAAGGCGGGCGACAAGGTCATCACGCAGGGGCTCGCCAACCTCAAGGACAAGGCGGCGATCCGGCCGGTCGTGGCAAGCACGCCGCAGAAGATCGCCCCGCGTCCGCCGGGCAGCGGTGGCCCGGGCGCCGGCGGCGGCCAGGCCCGCGGCGGCGGCCGCTAGAGGGTGTCGCAGCTCTTCATCAATCGCCCGATCTTCGCCTGGGTGCTGGCGATCATCGTCATGCTCGCGGGCGTGGGGGCAATCACCCAGCTCCCGATCGAACAATATCCCGACGTCGCCCCGCCGCAGGTCAATGTCCGCGCGACCTATCCCGGTGCCTCGGCGGAAACGGTTGAGAATAGCGTCACCCAGATCCTCGAGCAGCAGCTGACCGGGATCGACGGCCTGCTCTACTTCTCGAGCAGTTCCTCGTCGCGCGGAAGCGTCAGCATCTCGGCGGTGTTCGCCAAGGGCACCGATCCCGACACCGCGCAGGTGCAGGTCCAGAACCAGGTCCAGCAGGCGGTCTCGCGGCTCCCCCAGCAGGTCCAGCAACAGGGCGTCCGGGTGACCAAGTCGAACCCCGATTTCCTGCTCATCGTCGCGGTCTATGACGAGACCGACCGCCGCTCGAATATCGACGTCTCGGACTATCTGACGTCCAACATCCAGGAGACGCTCTCCCGGGTCGAGGGCGTCGGCGACGTCAACGTGTTCGGTTCATCGCGCGCGATGCGGATCTGGCTCAACCCGCAACGCCTCGCCGCGGTCGGGCTGATGCCGAGCGACGTCATCACCGCCATCCAGAACCAGAACACCGAAGTCGCGGCGGGCGAGGTCGGGAGCCTGCCCCAGGCCTCCGACCAGCTGCTCAACGCGACCGTCACCTCGCAGTCGCGGCTGCGCACCCCCGACCAGTTCGAGAACATCGTCCTCAAGACCGAGGCGAGCGGCGCTAGCGTCCGGGTCAAGGACGTGGCGCGGGTCGAACTCGGCGCCGAAAGCTACAATTCGATCAGCCGGGTCAACGGGCACCCCGGCGCCGGAATGGCGATCAGCCTCGCCCCGGGCGCCGACGCGCTGCGCACCGCCGACCTCATCAAGGAGCGCGTCGGCGAGCTTTCCCCCTCCTTCCCCGAGGGTCTCAAGGTCGCCTACGCGAACGACACCACGGCCTTCATCAAGCTGTCGGTCGAGGAAGTGGTGAAGACGCTGCTCGAGGCGGTGGTCCTCGTCGTCATCGTCATGTTCGTCTTCCTTCAGAGCTGGCGCGCGACGCTGGTTCCGGCGATCGCGGTCCCGGTGGTCCTGCTCGGGACCTTCGCCATCTTCTACTTCGTCGGCTTCACCATCAACACGCTGACCCTGTTCGGACTGGTCCTGGCGATCGGGCTCCTGGTCGACGACGCCATCGTCGTGGTCGAGAATGTCGAGCGGCTGATGGAGGAAAATCCGGGGATGAGTCCCCGCGAGGCGACCGAGATCTCGATGAAGGAGATCCAGGTCGCCCTGGTCGCCATCGCCGTCGTCCTCTCCGCGGTGTTCCTGCCGATGGCCTTCTTCGGGGGGTCTACCGGGGTCATCTACCAGCAGTTCGCGCTGACCATCATCAGCTGCATGGTGCTCTCCGTGCTGGTCGCGCTGATCCTGAGCCCGGCGATCACCGCGACTCTGCTCAAGGCCCGCAAGCCGCCAGAAGAAGAGCGCGCGGCGCGGCAGGACAGCAACGCACTGGCCCGCGCAGCGCACCGCTTCGAGGACTGGTTCAACGGCGGCTTCAGCCGCGGGGTCGAGCGCTATGCCGGCGCCGTCACCCGCGTCATCGACCGCAAGTGGCTGTTCCTCGGCATCTACGGCCTAGTCTGCGTACTGCTGATCGTCCTCTTCCAGCGCCTTCCGACCAGCTTCCTGCCGACCGAGGACCAGGGCGCCGCAAGCATCCAGTTCCGCCTTCCCGCCGGCGCGACCCAGCAGCGCACGATCGAGGTCCAGCGCCAGATCGAGCAATATCTGCAGCGCTACGAGGCGAAGAACCTCGCGACCGTCTTCACCGTCGCGGGTGGCGGTGGCGGCGGCGGGGCGACCGGCCAGAATACGGGCCAGGGCTTCATCAACCTCGCGCCATGGGACGAGCGCAAGGGCAAGGAGAATAGCGCCGACGCGATCGTCGAGCGCGCCTCGGGCGCATTCCGCGGCTTCCGCGACGCGCAGGTCTTCGCCCTCGTTCCCGGTGCCATCCGCGGCCTCGGCCAGACCAGCGGCTTCACCATGCAGCTGCAGAACAGCAGCGGGATGAGCCGCGAGCAGTTCCAGGCGGCACGCGACCGGCTGATCGCCGAAGCTTCGGAAGACCCCAAGCTCGCTTCGGTGCGGCTCAGCGAGCTTCCCGACGTCGCCAACTTGCAGGTCGATGTCGACCAGCAGCGGCTTACCGCCTTCGGCCTCAACTCGGCGGACGTGAACAGCACGCTCGCGACGGCCTGGGGCGGGCGCTACGTCAACGACTTCATCGACAATGGCCGGGTCAAGCGGGTCTATGTCCAGGGCGACTTGCCCTACCGCTCCGATCCCGCCGATCTCGGCCAATGGTATGTTCGCGGCTCGGACGGGCAGATGACGCCGTTCAGCGCCTTCGCCCGGACCGGCTGGAGCACCGGGCCGAGCAGCCTCGCGCGGTTCCAGGGTGTGCCCTCCTCCGAGCTGCAGGGCACTCCCGCGCCGGGGGTCAGCTCGGGCGAAGCGATGATGCGAATGGAGGAACTCGCCTCCGCGGTGCCGGGCGTCAGCGTCGCCTGGTCGGGCGCCTCCTTCCAGGAACGGCTGTCCTCGGGACAGGCGCCGTTGCTCTACGGCCTGTCGCTGCTGGTGGTCTTCCTCTGCCTCGCCGCTCTCTACGAAAGCTGGTCGATCCCGGTCGCGGTGCTGCTGGTCATCCCGCTCGGCCTCGTCGGCGCGGTCTTCGCCGTGTCGCTGCGGGGGCTCGAGAATGACGTCTACCTGCAGATCGGGCTGCTCACCACCATGGGCCTCGCCGCCAAGAACGCCATCCTGATGATCGAGTTCGCCGAGCAAGCCGAACGCGCCGGCAAGCCGGTGATGGAAGCCGCTCTCGAGGCGGCGCGGATCCGGCTTCGGCCGATCCTGATGACCAGCTTCGCCTTCATCTTCGGCGTCTTGCCGCTCGCGCTGTCGACTGGCGCGGGCGCCAACAGCCGGATCGCGATTGGCACCGCGGTCATCGGCGGGATGCTCACCGCGACGCTGCTCGCGCTGTTCTACATCCCGCTGTTCTTCGTCCTTGTTCGGCGCGGCGCCAAGGAAGGCCTGACCATCATCCGCGAACGCTTCCGCCGGTCCCCGCCCCCTCCTACCAACGAGGTGACCGCATGAGGCGGATCGCGCTCCTCCTCGCCGCCTGCGCATTGCTTCCGGGCTGCACCTCGCTCGATCCGCCGAATGTGCGACCCGTCGCGCCCGTGCCCGCCGGCTGGCCGGTCGGCGACCCCTACCGCGCCGAGGCACCCGCCCTGCCCGCCTTCGGTCACCGCGACGTGTTCCGCGACGTGCGGCTGCAGACGCTCATTGCGCAGGCGCTCCAGAACAATCGCGACCTGCGCATCGCCGCCGCCAATATCGCCGCCGCCCGGGCGCAGGTCCGGATCAGCCGCGGCGCCCAGCTGCCGCAAGTCGACGGCGCGGCCGGGCTCGACGTCACCCCGCGCCGCGATGCGGACGGCGACATCAACGGCGTTCGCGTCAGCCCCTCGCTCAGCCTGCTGCCTTCGTTCGAACTCGACCTGTTCGGCCGCCTCGCTTCGCTCACCCGCGCCGATCAGGCCCGGCTGCTCGCCACCGGAGCCGCCGAGCGCGGCGTTCGGGTCGCGCTCATCGGCGACATCGCCGACGCCTGGCTGACCTACGCCGCCGACAGCAGCCTCCTCGCCATCGCCGAAAATACGGTCCGGTCGGCCGAGCGCAGCCGAAGCCTCACCGAGGCACGGCTGCGCGGCGGCATCGCCCCGCGTACCGACCTCCTCCAGGCGCAGCAGATCCTCGAGACCGCCCGGGCCGACCTTGCCGAGCAGCGGGCGCTCCGCGCGCAGGACCTCAACCTACTCCGGTTGCTGGTTGGGGCAACGGTCGACCCGAGCCTGCTTCCCACCTCGCTCGACCAGGCCGCCGCCAGTGTCGCCGTCCTTCCCGCCGGGCTCGACTCGCGCATCCTTCTCCGTCGCCCCGACATCATCGAGGCCGAATATCGCCTTCGCGCCGCCAATGCCGAGATCGGCGCGGCGCGAGCGGCGCTCTTCCCGAGCATCTCGCTGACCGGCCTGCTCGGCCTCGCCTCCGACACGCTCGGCGGGCTGCTGAGCGGAGGTGCGCTCGCCTTCTCGGCCTCGGCCGACGTCCGCCAGTCGATCTTCTCGGGAGGAGCACGCCGAGCGACGGTGCGCCTGCGTGAGGCGGAGCAGCAGGCCGCGGTCGCGACCTACGAACGGGCGATCCAGACCGCCTTCCGCGAGGTCGCCGATGCACTTGCCGACAAGGGCACCTATGACGACCGCGTTGGTGCCAATCAGCGCAATGTCGCCGCCGCCCAGCAGGCACTGACGCTCGTCCAGGCCCGCTACCGCGAAGGGATCGATCCCTTCCTCACCACCCTCGACGCGCAGCGATCCGCCTACGCCGCCGAGCGTAACCTCATCGCCGTGCGCCTCGGTCGCGCAAGCAATGCCGTCCGGCTCTACCGGGTGCTCGGCGGGGACGGAGTCTAGCGGCGGCAGGCCGCCATCTGCTCGTCAGTGCTTGAGCGCCCATTCGGCGACGACCGCCTTGGCCGCGCTCGACACCGGACCTGCCTCGAGGCCATCGGTGCGCGCATCGACCAGGCGCCCGCGGAACAGCTCGGCCAGCTTCTTGTGCGCCGAACTGGCGTGGGGACAACGGGCGACTTCGGCGCGAAGCGTTTCCTGGCGCCAACGAAATAGAAGATACTGCTGGTCGTTCATCGATCCACCACCCCTCTTCTCATCAAACAAAGGTCGTTTTGCCGGTCTCGCGGAGACAGCGAGGCTCGGAGGCTAGGCAAGCCAGTACCCTCCGAGATGAACCTCGAACAGGCGACCGTCATTCTGCTGGTCCGAGCCATAGTCGAGCACGTAGAGGCTCAGCGCGTCGCCATCGTTCGGATCGCTGCTCGGCGCGAGTTCGAAGCCCTTGAGCTTGGGTCTCGCGCTGTAGGCCGACAGCGTGGTCAAGGTCTGGAGGACCTGGCCCTGGTGGTCGAGCACCCAGATGTTTGCCGACGCGCCAGAACCGACGAAGAAGACGTCATGAACGGGGTCGTAGGCGAGCGCCTCCGCATCGGTCATCACCGACGGCAGCTTGATCGAATCGACGAATTGGCCCGTGTCGGTGAGCTCGACGATCTGCTTCATCAGCCCGTCGAGAATGTAGAGGTGGCCGGTCATCGGATCGAACTTCAGGTCCTCCGTATCGAGGAACCCGAGGCGTCCGGTGTCGAAGAAGCCGAGCTTGACCGCGGGGTTGCTCGGAGAGGTCCAGAACACCCCGGCTTTGTCGTCGTCCGCGATGTAGAGGAAGCCGTTGGCGCTGTTGTAGGCGAGGCCGGTCGGCTCCTTGGTGTAGGAAGTGAGGCTGTAGTTGCCGGCATAAGATCCGTCGGGCCGGACCGAGAAGAGGTTGGTGGGGCTGTTGTAGGGCGTCTCGTCATGCTCGGAATCGCCGATCAGCAGCGTGTCCATGCCAGGGATGTAGGCGAGGCCCGACGGGTCGCCGATGCCGTAGGCGCCCGTCCCGCCGTCGCGATACTTCGAGCCGTCGGCAAGGTTGTGGACGGCAACCACGCTGGCGCTGATCGGCGTGAACGGGATGGTGCCCGCATCATCGTCCACGATCCGGCCGCTCGCCACCGGAGCGTCGATCCGGGCATTCGTCGCGGACAGCAATTGGACGAAGAAGCTCTCGGCGCGCTCACCGGCGCTGTCGTTGCCGATCAAGACCTCGATGGTCTTGCTGGTCTCGCCCGGAGCGAAGGTCAGCGATTGAAGGGCGGCGGTGAAATCGGCCCCCGCCTTCGCCGTATGGTCGACCGTGGTCCAGCCGACGTCGACGCTCTTCGTGGACGCCTGGCTCAGCGTCAGGGTGAAGCCGATCTTGCCGGCATTCTCGACCGCGGACGAGGAGGTGATCGAAACGATCGGGAGGCTGGAAGCGCTCGCCGCGACCTGCGTGTAGGTCACGCTCAGCACCGGCTTGATCGCGCCCTCCGACGAAGTGAAGTCCCACCCGTCGAGCCCGGCCGCCTTGATCAGCCAGCCGAGGTTGGCGGCATTCGCCGCACCGGCGGTCGAACCTGCCATGCTCCAGGCCGCAAGGCTCGCGGTCACGTCGAAGGCGCGGCTTCCAAGACCGACCGCACCGACCGTCACTACATTCGCGGTCGAAGCCTCGACGCCATTGACCTGGACTCCGCTGCCGAGGCTGGACCAGGTCGACGTCCCGCTCCACCCGACCAGCATCGGGTTTAGCGTGCCGCCAGACGCGGAGCCCTCGGTCACCTCGAGCCGCAGCGTCGCGGAGACGATGGTAGCGCCGATCGGTATTTGTCCCGGCCCCGTCCCGAACAGGCTGTCGAAGCGCAGCAGCGGCTGGAACGACTTGCCTGTCTCAAGCGCGCCGTGGAGCGTCACGGCATCGGGATAGGAGGTGGTGGCGCGGCTTTCGCGAAGGACGGTATCGACCGTCCCCGTGTAGCCGCCGCCACCCTGCCGGAAGGTGACCGTCACCGCCGACGGCGTTCCTGCGGGCGCCGCGACCGTCACCGAGACATTGCCCTGCGCCACGCCCCCCGCCCCGTCGGCGATCGAGTAGGTGAAGGCATCGCTCCCCTCGTACCCCGCTGCGGGAGTGTAGAGGATCTTGCCGCTCTGGATCGCGACCGTGCCATGCGCAGCATCGCCAACGCCCGTAATGACCAGCGCGTCGCTGTCGGCATCGCTGTCGTTGGCGAGCACGTCGATCAGGACGGGATTCCCCGGATAGACACTGGCCTCATCGTCGTTCGCGACGGGTACGCTGTTTTCATCCGACAGGATCTGGATGGTGACGGTGGCCGGTGCGCTGCTTGCCGTCCCGTCGCTTGCCAGGAACTGGAAGGAGGCGAAGCCGCTGAAGCCCGCTTCGGGGGTGAAGACATAGCCGCCATTCGCCGGATCGATCGTGACCGTACCCCCAACCGCGGAGTCGGCGACGAGCTGGTAAGTGAGTGCCGGGCCATCGACGTCGGAGGCGCTGAGCACACCCGTGATCGGAGGACCGTCCTTCTCTCCCTGCGCCGAGCCATTCTGGGCGACAGGCACGTCGTTGATGGCGGTGACGGCAAGCGTCGCCTGGCCACTCGCCGCGCTGAAGGCGCTGTCGCCTCCGGTCGCTCCAATCGCCACCTTCTGCCCTGCCGAGCCGCTGCTCTGGTCCCATGCGCGGAAGGTGAAGCCGGCGGTCGTGCCGTCGATCGTGTCCGGCTGGAAGCGGACCCGGTCGGTCGAGCGCAGCAGAAGTCCCGAACCCGCTGCCAGCGTTCCGAAGTCGACCCAGCTGGTGCCGCCGTCGAGTGAATATTGCCACCCGCCGCTCGCCTGCGAGGCCTGCGTGATAGCGATGCCCTTGAGCGCTCCCGTGTCGATGTCGCTCGACGTGAGGAACGAAGCGACCGTCTGCCCGGCGTTGTTGGTCTGGTCCTCGGTGATTGCCGTAAGGCTGACGCTCGTTGCGGTCAGGACGGGCGCATCGTTGGTCCCGGTCACCGTGACCTTGATGTCGTTGGTACCAGTGCCACCTGAGCCCGTCGCGGTGTAGGTGAAGTAGTCGTTGACCACCGCACCTGCCGCCAGTTGCTCGGCGCGAAGGCTCGTGGCTGTGTAGGTGTAGCTGCCGTTGGAATAGATCGTCAGCTGCCCGTACGTGCCCTGGATCGTGGTGCCGGCCGACGTGACGGTGACATCTGCACCCGATCCGAAGCGAACCTTGGTGATGCTGCTGACGCCCGAGTCGTTCGACAGCGCATTACCGGACAGGTTCGCGCCTTCACTCAATGAGACCGCGTCCCGCTTCACCCTGACTACCACAGGCCTGTTCCCGCTACTGGCGGCCGCGGCACATCCTCAGGAGGTGCTGGACACGGTCGGCTTGATGGGAATTTCGGCCAGAAGACGGCTCCAAGTCAAAGCGCCCGAGGGTCTAGACCTTCTTGCGAATGGCACGTCTTGCGAATGACTTATACCGTTCGGGAACGTGACGGATCGGCACGTTCTGAGGGGCACATCGGCATGACGGTAGAGGCTCTTGCACCGCGAGTGGACGACCGTGCGAAGCGGCCTCCGCCTCAGGTCGCATCGTCTCTTGAAGACTGTCATCCGGCTCGCAGCCGGATCGTGCTCGATCTTCTCGCTCGGCTCGACCAGGCCGGCGTCGGCTACGTCCACTGGAAGAGCAACGTCAGGCTCGCGGATGCGCTTTGCGGGGTCGAGGATCTCGACCTCCTCGTCAGGCCTCAGGATTCGGACGCGCTGATCGGGATCGTCAACCGGTGCGGCTTCAAGCTTGGCGTGTCACGCTGGGGAGCGGGTCATCCCGGAGTCTTCCATGCCCTGGCCTGGGATTCGCAACTCGGCCGGATCATCGATCTTCACGCTTATCATCAGCTGGTCAGCGGCGACAGTTTCGCCAAGAGCTATCGCTTCCCGCTCGAGCGCAAATTGCTCGAAGACGCCACGACGATGCTCGGCTGTAGGGTGCCGGAGCCCTCGGCCGAGCTGGTCCTGTTTCTCCTTCGAATCCTGCTCAAGCACACTGCGCCAGTCGAACTCCACAAGGTGTCGAAGAGCTTCGACCAGACCGTCGACGAACTCTCCTGGCTGCTCGGCCGGGTCGATCTAGAGCGGGCCGAGGAACTGCGCCGCGACTATTTCCCGGACCTTCCCTTCACCGTCCAGCAGCTTGCCGCCGACGTGCTGCGGCCGATGCCGGTCCGCGTCCTCACCGGGCTGAGGCTGGCGTGGGCACTTCGCCGTCATCGCAGGCTCAGGCCGCACGCCGTCCTGCTGTCGCGCTGGGCAAGGGTCGTCGCCCACTATGCGGCGAGGGCGCGCGGCCGCCGGACCCTGTCGCTCCAGTCCGGCGGCGCCTGGGTGGCGTTCGCGGGACCAAAGGGCACCGGCAAGTCGACCCTCGCGAACATGCTCGGCAAGGGCCTGGCCACCAAGCTCGACGTCGAGGTCGTCCATCTCGGCAAGCCTCCGCCCGGCGTGCTTTCGGCGTGCCTCAATCTGTTCAAGCCGGCGCTCCAGCGCGCGCTGCCGTCCGAGCGCCTGTGCGAATATGAGCGGCCCGAACGCCGCAGCGAACGACGCTATTCGTTGCTGTTCGTGGCCCGCAAACTGCTGCTCGCCCTCGATCGCAGGCGGTTGCTCGGGCGCTGCACGCGAGCGATGGCATCGGGGACGATCATCATCTCGGATCGCTGCCCGACGACCGGTTCCAGCGGACTCGACGGGAGCGCCTTCGACGACCTCGCGGTGCAGTCGACCCGTTCACGCGTGAAGCGATGGATGATGGAGCGGGAGCGCTCGATCTACCGCGCCTTGCCACACCCCACGGTGGTCCTCAAGCTTGAGGCACCGCTCGAGGTCGCGATCCTTCGCGACCGCTTCCGCAGCAAGGCCGGAGGCCCCGACGCCAAGGCGATCGAGCGACGCTGGAAGCTCGAGAGTGAGGCCGAATTCGCCTTTTCGGCGGTCATTCCAATCTCGACCGCGGGAACGATCGACGAGACGTTCCGGACGGTCGGGGAACAGGTGTGGCGCTCGATCTGACGCCATGCGCAAGCGAGCCGGGGTCACCGTGACAGCGACCCCGGCCCGCCCGCAATCGGATGTCAGACGACGAATATGTCATACTTGGTCAGGGCCAGGTCCGGCGCGAGCTGCACGATCGGAACCGGTGCTCCTACTCCGTCACCGTCCGCATCGTAGGACAGCATTCCACTCTTGGTGTCGTAGAGGATGTAATCCGTGCTGTCGTCCGCCTGCACCCCGGCACCGCTCTCGAAATAGCCGCCCGTCAGGCGCACCGGGCTGCTCATCGAGCCTGAGCCCAGCTTGGTGAAGATGGCATTGTCGAGATAGATGGCGTCATCGGTGACGTTGAAGTCGGTGATGCGATCGAAGCCGCCGACCAGGTCCGTGTCGAAGTAGAACTTGTCGCGACCCGACCCGCCGGTGAGCACGTCCGCACCGCCCTTGCCGAAGATCTTGTCGTCCCCGCCATAGCCGTTGATCGTGTCGGCCAGCGACGTTCCGGTCAGCGTGTTCGAACTGCTCGTACCGTTGAACGTGCTGCCGGTCGGAGCCGGAACGGGATCAGGCGTCGGCGTCGGAGTCGGCGTGGGATCGGGAGCCGGAACCGGCGTCGTAGTGGTCCCGCCGGTGGTGACTCCGGGCAAGGGCGGAAGTGCGGTCACCGCGACGTCGCCGACCCCGTCATGGTTGTCGAGCCAGGCCTTCTTGCACGCTTCCCAATAGTCGCGCGCCTGCTGGCCCTGCAGAATGGTGAAACCGGCCGGCGGCTTGGGATAGGTCGAGGGCAGCGGGGTGTCCGAAAGGTTGAGGTACACGTTGCCGTGCGACTCGACGACATTGTCCCACGCAAGCTGGAGACGCGCCTGGCCTTCGTGATTGGGATCCTCGATCGCGATCACCGAATTGATGATGCGGATGTCGGGCGTGGTTTCGGGCGCCGCCTTGTCGGTCTTGAACGGCGAGACGTGGGTGACCTCGCCCTTGTAGAGGTAGCTCTCGCTGCGCATGAACACGGTGTCGAGCGTGACGGTGTTCATCGACCCGTCCTTGTGGTCGCTGTCGCCGAGGCTGATGCCCGAGAAGACGCCGTCGAACAGGCTGTCGCGGATGGTCCCGCTTAGTGCGTCGTCATTCTCGAGGGCGTCGTCGCGCACGTTGCTGAGATGCGCGTCGTCGATCAGGAAGTTGGTCGACGTTCCCGTCACCCGGAAGGCGTCCCAGGTGCTGTCGAGCCGCCAGTCGTCGATGACCACGCCTGGCGCATTGTTGACCCGCACCGCGGCGGAGTTGTTGTAGGTATATTGCCAGTCGGATGTCTGCGGCACCTGGCCCCAGATGCTTCCGCCCTTGATCAGCAGGTTGGCGCCGGCGCTGTCCACGGCGAAGGGATAGGTGTTGAGGCTCCCCGTTCCATCGAGGTACGAGGTGTCCGCATCGGGATTGTCGTTGCGGCTGTTGTCGACGATCCACGACCCTCCGGTCGCATTGATCGTCGAATTGGCCTCGAGGCCAGACACGCGATAGGCAGTGTAACCGTAATTCTGATTCAACGTGATAATCGACATCCAGTTACCTCGGCTTCCAAGTCAAACATGCAGCGATGCTGCTCCTGGTCGAGCAGATCGCCAGGTGAGGACTTCAGCCGTCGATGTTGGATAGCTGGGTCGGTCACCACCGCCAGCAAACTGGCAAAGGTGGCGACCCGAAACCTTTCGATATCGGAGAAAAGGGCGCGGATTGTCGCCGGACGCCTTCGGTCCATCCGGTAACTCGATGCGTTTCGCCCGAAATTAAGCGCGCCTCAGGCCGGAGCGGCGATCCGCTCAGGCCATCGCGTGATAGGATTTGAACCAGTCGACGAAGATCGGAATGCCCTGCGAGATTCGGGTCCGCGGTTCAAAGCCGAGGTCACGGCTGCTGGCACTGATGTCGGCGCAGGTCTCGGGCACGTCGCCTGCCTGCATCGGCTTCTCGCTTAGGCGTGCCCGCCGTCCGACCGCATCCTCGATCAGGTGAACGACGTCGAGAAGGTCCTCCGAGGCGTGGTTGCCAAGGTTGTAGATGGCGTGCGGGCAGAGGCTTCCCCCGCTCTTCACCGATCCGTCGTCCTGCGGCGGCCGGTCGAGGCTCCTGACGATGCCGCTGACGATATCGTCGACATAGGTGAAGTCGCGGCGCATCTGTCCTGCGTTGAACAGCTGCAGCGGGCGGCCGCGCATGATCGCGTCGGTAAACAGCCACATCGCCATGTCCGGCCGTCCCCATGGTCCGTAGACGGTGAAGAAGCGAAGGCCCGTCATCGGTATATGGTAGAGGCTGGCATAGCTTTCGCTCATCAGCTCGCCTGCCCGCTTGGTTGCAGCGTAGAGCGAGCAGGGCCGGTCCGTACGGTCGTCGATCTGCGACGGGGTCGTGGTGGTCGCACCATAGACCGACGAGGATGAGGCATAGACGAGGTGCCTGACCGATCGTGCCCGCGCCAGCTCGAGGATGTTGATGTGGCCGGCGACGTTCGAGCGGATGTAGGCGGCGGGGTTCTTGATGCTGTAGCGCACCCCGGCCTGCGCCCCGAGGTGGACGATCCGGTCGATCTCCGACTTGTGGAGTGCCTGCTTGAGGACTCCACCATTGGAGAAGTCGATTCGCTTGAACGAGAAGCTGTCAGGATAGTCGCGCTCGAGCTCGGACAGGCGGCGCCGCTTGAGGCCGACATCGTAATAGCTGTTGAGGTTGTCGAGCCCGATCACCTCCTCGCCGCGGGCGAGCAGCGCCCTCGCGGCATGATGGCCGATGAACCCCGCAGCGCCCGTCACCAAGATCGCCATCTCACCCTCCTCCGCGTGAACTGACCGTTGAAGCCGATCCGCCCCGCACCGGTGCCCCTCGTCCACCCCGCCAGGACCAGCTCATGGCTCTCAAGTGCGGAAGCACGGTCGGGAGGGTGACGGCGGCATAGGCCGCTGCCGCCAGCAGCAGCTCGAGGACCCAGTTGCCGGGTCCGAGCAGCAGCGGCACGATGGCGATGGCGGCGGAGCCCAGCAGCGCCGGCCGCAGGCTCTCGAATTGCTCGGCGGCGCTCAGGCCCAACAGGCGGTGGAGTGCGGTCGCATAGGACAGACGCGCCACCAGCGAATGCGTGGCGACGGCGAGCGCGGTGCCGACGATGCCGAGCCACAGCGTCCCGGCGTACAGGAGTGGTACTGCAACCCCCAGCGAGACCCACAGGTTGATCCGATAGTCGACGTCCGGCCGACCGATCCCGCGCAGCACCTCGCTTGGTGTTCCACCCGAAGCCACGATCATGCTCGCGAGACTGAGGATCTGCACCGGCTGGACCGCGCCACTCCATTTCGAGGTGAAGGCGAACGGAATGAGGTCGGGCGCGAAGAAGAGCAGCAGCGTTGCCGCGGGGAATACCGCCAGCGACAGGTATCGCATGGTGGCGAGATAGACCGTCCGCACGTCGTCCTGTCGCGCACTCGCCCTGCTGTAGAAGGGATAGACCGCCTTGCTCACCAGCCAGTAGGCCTGGGCGCGGAGGGTTTCGGTCAGCAGGAAGGCGATGGAATAGATGCCGACCGCCTGCGCCCCGACCAGCTTGCCGATCAGCAGATAGTCGAGGTTCTGCTGGAGCGAGATCAGCAGTCGGCTGCCGACGATGAACTTGCTGAAGGACAGGAGCTCGGCGACCAGCGCGCGGTCGAAGTGGAACGACGGCCGCCAGCCCGCGTAGGCGAAGGTCAGCGCGCTGGTGAGCGCGGCGGTGACCAGCGTCTGGGTGACGAGGCTCCACACGCCGGCTCCGCTCATGGCGAGCAGGATGGCGGCGGTATAGCCGACGACCATCCCCGCGATGTCCGCATAGGCGAGCTGCTTGAACCGGCTGATGCGGGCGAGCCGGGCTTCGGGGACCACCTGCAGATTCTGGAAGATGACGACGCTGCTGAGCGCGAGGGCGACGGGCCCAAGGCGCGGCTCGCCGTAGAACCAGCTGATCAGCGGAACGCCCACGACCCACATGACGGCCAGCATCAGGACGGCCGCGACCAGCAGCAGCCAGAAGGCGCTGTCGTAGAGATCCTTGGTCTGCCGACCGCATCGTCGCTGGATCAGCGCAAGCCGGAAGCCAAGGTCGGCGATGACCTTGGTCAGCGAGGTGAAGACGATGACCATGCTGACGAAGCCGAAATGCTCCGGAAGCAGGAGCCGGGCGAGGATCAGCTTGGCAAGGATGCTGCACGCCTTGCTGAGTGTCGTACCGACGGCATTCCACGCGATTCCGCGCCGGATCAGCCGCGCTTCCGAACGCAGCGAGCGTTCGCCGGCCGGCCTGTCCGTCTGCGTCGACGCGTTCAATGTCCCGTGCCGCCGAGGACGACGGGGATGGTCCGAAGCATGATCGACAGGTCCAGCGCCAGGCAGCGCACGGTTGCATAGTGGCAGTCGAGCTCGACCCGTCGCTGATAGCTCACATCGTTGCGCCCGCTGACCTGCCAGAGGCCGGTGATCCCCGGATTGACCGAGAAGCAGAGCCGGTAGTCCGCACCATAATGCTGCGCTTCGTCGGTGGCGAGCGGACGGGGCCCGACGATGCTCATCTCCCCGCGAAGCACGTTGAACAGCTGCGGCAGCTCGTCGAGACTGTAGCGGCGAAGGAATTGACCGATGCGCGTGATCCGCGGATCGTTGCGCAGTTTCCGGTCCGCCACCCACTCGGCCATCATCGCCGGAGAAGACCGAAGCAGCTCCTGCAGGATCCGGTCGGCGTCGGTGCGCATCGTGCGCAGCTTGATGCAGCCGAACACCTGTCCATCGCGCCCGAGCCTGCGATGACTGTAGAAGATCGGCCCTGGACCGCTCGCCAGCACCAGCACTGCTCCGAGCAGCAGCAGGGGCCAGACCAGCAGCAGCGCGACTAGCGCAACCGTGACATCGAGGCAGCGCTGGCAAAGCCTCGCCCCCGTGCCGGCGGACGGCACGAAAAGCGGTTCGTGCTGCACGACCAGCGGTTCGTCGCGAACAAGGCTGAACAGTCGCGGGCGCTCCTCCTCGGCCCTCAGGGGGGCGACCAGCTCCTGGTCTCGTTCAGCAAGGCGGGAATCGTCGATGCGCGTCGCCATGGTCGTGCCCCTTCGTCCAGCGGAGACGTCGAGCTTGACCGTTCACCGACCTCGCATCGCGGGGCAGGCCAGCGGAAGGTGAGCTGGCGCTAGCGACGCCGCCTCACCTCAAGTCGACGATGCCACACGGAGCCGCAGATGCCGCGGCGAGGCCGTGGCAACAGTACAGGTTGCGAATGTCCGGGTGGCGAACTGAGTGACAGAAAGATGACTAGCGACTCACCCGCTGAACAGCCGGGCAACGGTCCTAGTCCCTTGGACCTAACCCCCTGCCGGCCATTGTCGCTCCCATCGGGCTAGCCCACTATTCGCCTTCTTGGCCGACCCTGGGGACTGTCGTTCGGCAAGGTCACGCAAGCTTATCTGAAAGGACTGGCATGAAGACGCGCTCGCTTCTCGTCCTTCCCCTCCTGCTCGCGGCGGCCTCCTCCTGCGCCAGCCAGCCAATGGGAGGAAACCTGCCCTCGGGCGGAATGGCTTACCGGGTGATTCCGCCGACGGTCAGCAACGTCGCGGCCGAGACCTACCGGATCGGACCGCTCGACGCGCTCGACATCACCGTGCTCCAGGAACCCGACCTGTCACCCAAGGCCGCGCCGGTCGATGCGTCCGGGAACGTCAACCTGCCGATGATCGGCGACGTGATGGCGAGCGGCAAGACCGCCAACCAGCTCGCCTCCGAGATCGCCAGCCGTTACGGCGCGCGCTATCTTCGCGATCCGCAGGTCTCGGTCGTCGTTGCCAAGGCGGTCGCGCAGAAGGTCGCGGTGCAGGGCGAAGTCGCCCAGCCCGGTGTCTATCCGATCGAGGGGCCGACGACCCTTCTCGGCGCGCTCTCCATGGCCAAGGGCGAGACCCAGCTGGCAGCGCTGAACGACGTGGTCGTCTTCCGCACCGTCGACGGTCAGCGTCGCGGCGCCGTGTTCGACATCCGCCAGATTCGCAGCGGTCAGCAACCCGACCCGCAGATCCGCTCGAACGACATGATCATCGTTGGTTATTCGGGAAGCCGCCGGATGTGGCGCGACGTGGTCAATTCCATGCCCATCCTCAACATCTTCCGGCCCTTCTAAGCGTCAGGAGTTCCGACCATGCACGGACAAGCGCTCGCCCTGTCATCGTCCTCGAACCGCTTCGTACGCGTGGAGGACAGCGACCTTCGTGGGTACACCGACTATGAGCTCGGAACGACTGGCAAGGGCGTCGACTTCGCCGCGCTCATGCTGATGATGCGGCGCTACCGGCTGATGATGATCGGCATCGTCCTGCTCGCCCTCGCCGCGGGTGCCGCCAGCATCCTCCTGAGCAAGCCCGTCTACCGGGCCGAGGCCAAGCTCGAGATCCAGCCGCAGGCCTTCCGGGTGACCGGTGCCGAGAACGTCATTCCCGATGCCGGTCGGACCGAGAACGACCGCATACTCCAGACGCAGGTCGATCTCATCCAAAGCAGCGCGACCGCCCGGCACGCCGCCGATCGCCTCTCGCTCTACGAAAGTCAGCCGTTCCTCGAGGAAGCCGGACTCTCCAGTCGCCCTACCGGCCTCGCACGCGACAGCCTCGTCGCCGGAGCGTTGCAGGACCGTCTGTCGATCTCGTCCCCCAGCAGCACGCGAATCATCTCGATCGGGGTCGACAGCCAGGATCCGGCCTTCGCGGCCAAGGCGGCGACGACGGTCGCGCGAACCTACATCGACGACAGCCTGCAGCGGCGGCTCGACACCTATGCCGGCTCGCAGCGCTTCCTCGAAGGGCAGCTGGCCACCACCAAGCGCCGCCTCGAAGGCGTCGAGCGGCAGCTGGTGGACTATGCCCGCGCGTCGGGGCTGGTCGACGCCGGCAACGCCGCGGGGATCGCGGGAAGCAGCGGCGAGCGGCGTTCGATCGTCTCGGCGAGCCTGGTCAATCTCAACGCGGCACTGTCGCAGGCCGAGGCCAACCGGATGGAGGCGCAGCAGCGCTGGCGCCAGGCGCAGGGAAGCTCGGTCATGAGCCTTCCCGAAGTGCTCGCCAATCCGGCCGTGCAGGAGCTTACCCGCAAGAAGGCCGAGCTTACCGCAACGCTCGAGCAGGAGCGGGTTCGCCGACAGGACGAGCACCCCGCCATCGTCCAGGCCCGGGCGCAGATTCAGGAGCTCGACGGACAGATCGCGGCGATCGCCGGCGGCATCCGCTCCTCGATCGGCAACCAGTATCGCATCGCGGCCGGACACGAGGGTGCGCTTCGCAGCGACGTCAACGCGCTCAAGGCCGCGACCTTCGGCGAGCAGAGCAAGGAAGTCCGCTACAACATCCTCAAGCGCGAGGCGGACACCAACCGCAACCTCTACAACACGCTGCTTCAGCGCTATCATGAGATCAGCGCCCAAGCGTCCAATCGAAGCAATCCGGTGTCGCTGATCGACGCCGCCGAGGTGCCCGTCGCGCCGATATGGCCGCGTCCCGCACTCAACATGGCGCTGGCCGGGCTGGCCGGGATCGTGCTTGCGCTCGGCGCGGCATTTGCGCGGCAGCGGATGGACCAGAAGGTGCACGGGCCGTCCGACGCGGAGCGCGACCTGCAGGCGCCGCTGCTCGGAGTCGTCCCGGCGATCGGTCGCGGCGAGGACCTCCAGACGGCGCTCGACAGCCCGCGGTCGGCGGTGACCGAGGCCCATCACGCCATCTGCCTCGCGCTTGGACCAATTGCCGAGATCGGCGACCACGGCGTCATCCTGCTGACCAGCACGGGCCCGGGCGAAGGCAAGTCGACGACCGCGCTCAAGCTCGCGATTCATTCGGCGGGCGCTGGCCAGAAGGTGCTTCTGATTGACGGCGACATGCGCCGTGGGTCGCTTCACCGGCTGCTCGGACGACCAAGCGCGCCTGGCCTCGCCAACCTCGTGTCGCGCGACAGCGACGAGGAACTCGGACCGCTGCTTCACCGCTGCGAGCCGCAAGGCATCTGGCTGCTTACCCGCGGACGGTCGAACCGGAATCCCGCCGAGCTGCTGTCGGGCGACCGCTTCGCCGCGATCCTTGCCGAAGCCCGGGTTCGCTTCGACGTCGTCATCATCGACGGTCCGCCGGTACTCGGGCTCGCCGACGCCCCGCGTCTTGGCGGCCTCGCAGACGCCACGATCTTCCTCGTCGAGGCGAATCATACCTCGAAGGACCATGCCCGGATGGCCCTCCGCCGCCTCGCCGAAGCCGGCGCGACCCGCATCGGCCTGGTCATCGCCAAATATGATCCGGCGAAGGATGTCGGCAATGTCGGTTACGGCTATCGCTACGACTATCCGTCGGATGACCTGCTCGAGGAAGAAGCGCCTGATGAAGTGACCTACGAGCGCCAGCCCGAGCTGGTCTCCTGACATGCAGCGGGCGGCTCGCCACCTGACGATCGGCAGCGATCCGATGGCGGTCCGAGTCCCGCCCGCGGCGGTCCCGGCGCGCAGCGGCGCGGGAACCGTTGTCGCGCTTCTCGCCTTCGTGCCGGTCTGGATGTCGCGTCCGCTGGGTAGCGGCAACGCCTCGCTTGCCTTTGCCATTCCCTTCCTGGTGGCGCTCTGGGCGGTGCTCCGCCCGGCACCGCCTCAGGCGTTCGGCAGGGCCTTGCAGGGCTTGCAGATGGAAGCGCTCGCAGTCGGCAGTGTCCTCGTCATGGCGAGCGTCTCGATGCTTGTCTCGCCCGACCCGTTCCGCGCCGCGCGGATCCTGCTTCCGATGGCCTATGCGGTCTGCGCGCTGATCGTCATGGCGCGGGTTCCGCCGATCCTTCGCCGCCGCCTCGTCTATGCCTTGCTGTTCGCCGGAGTGCTGGTCCTTTCAGCCTCCCTCCTGCTCAGCCAGAGCGCGAGCGGTCGTGCGCTGGTCATGCGCGACTATCGCCTGCGCGGCTTTGTCGAGAATGCCAATCAGCTCGGGCTGATGATCCTGTGCGTCTGGCCCGTTGCCGTCGCCCTCCTGCTCAACGCACGAACGCTCCGGACACGGCTGCTTGGAGTGCTTGCCGTGGGCGTGCTGGCCGCCGCGATGGTGCTCAGCGGAAGCAAGACCGGGCTTGCACTCGGCTTTGCCTCGGGCGCGCTGACCTGGCTTTATCACGCCAGCCGGAGCGGCAGCATCGGCAAGACCATGGTCACGCTCACGCTGGCAAGCTGCGCCCTGATCGTCGCCGTGCCGATCCTGCTCTATATCCTCAGCCTCGCCAGCCCGATTACCTTCGCCAAGATCGACACCATCCTCACTCACGGGATCTGGGACTATCGAAGCATCCAGACGCGCGACGAAATCTGGCAGGAGTCGCTTCGGCTGGGGCTCGCCAACCCGCTGCTCGGAAGCGGTGCCGGGGCGAAGGTATTGGGCGTCAGCCACTCGCACAATCTGGCGCTCGACTGGTTCCGCGGCATGGGGGTGATCGGGCTTGCCGCCGCGCTGCTCCTGACGCTCGCGGTGCTTGTGCGAAGCGCGGGCTTCCTTGTCGCAAGCTGGCGCAGGAGCGCGGCCAACCGCTCGATCGACGTCGTCACGGCCGCCATGTTCATCGGCGCCGCTTTCTACTTGCTCGGCAATTACCTCAGCGACTCGCTGTCGCCGACCACGGCCTTTCCCTTCTGGCTGGTCTATCTGGCCGCCTGCCTCGAAGCGCGGCAGCGGGTCGTGCCTGCTTCGGCGCCGCGCTGGAGCAACCTGGGCTCGGCCAAAGGACTGCCAATGCAGGCACCCGCTGCTCGGCGAGGGGCAGCCTAGCTTCGTTCCGCTTCAGTCTCTTCAAGGTGCTGGAGGTGCTCGTCGATCAGCAGCGCCGCGCTCCTCGCGCTCAGCATCGTGGCATCGAGGCGCAACAGTCGATCGCCCAGACCCGCACCCTCGAGCTCGTCCTTCAGATCACGCTCGATCCGGTCGATCGCCTGGTGGCCCTCTTCCCACAAAGCGAGATCGTCGCGCCGCTCGGGGTGCTGGAATCGCGAGGTGACCCGCACCCGGCGCGAGAGACGCTGCCGCGCGGTCAGCGGCGGGGTCGCGACATGCACGAACAATGTCTGCTCGAGCCAACCCGGGCAGTGCGGCAGCCGTCGGTTGCCGCAGGAAGCGGCGGCTCCGTGCTGCACCCGCGCGCTCCACAGCGCCTGCGCCAGCCCCTGGTCGTTGATCAGCAGCCGCGGCGGCGTGGTCCGGGCCTGCATGGCCATGACCGACCAGAAGTTCCAGCGGGTCTTGATCCGGTCGCGCACACTTGATTGGCCCGGAGTAAGGCCGCGCGCTGCGGCAATCGGCGCCCACGGTCGCCTCAGGAAGGCGCCTGCGATGAGCAGTGCTCGCCGCGCCGACCGCCGCCACAGCGGGAGGTCGTCGCCCATCATCTCGCGGCTGTAGCGAACCCCTCCCCGTCGGTCGCGAAGCAGCGAACGAAGCTCGCGCGCGATGGTCGTCTTGCCGGCCCCGGGCAGTCCGAGGAATTCGATCGATGCGATCCGCGCACGTCGTTCCCGCGCCGCCGTAACGCCAGCGTAGGCCGCATCGATCCTCAGGCCCATTCTGTCCTCGGCCCAGGAGGACACGTCGGTCTGTTCGGCCGAGCGCTTCATTCGGGCCAGGCGCTCCGGGTCGTCGAGCAGAGCGAAGATCTTGTGCGCAATGTCGCCGATCTCGTCGGGATCGGCGACGATTCCGTTCACGCCGTCCTCGATGATCTCCTCGATTCCCGGAAGCGCCGCGACGACCATCGGGCGCCCGCCGGCGATCGCTTGCACCGCGGTCCGCGGGAGCCCCTCACGCTCGGCCGCGTGGACCGCGATGTCGGCGAGAGCGACAAGCTCCCACGGCCGCGGATCGTGGCCGAGAAAGCGGACCTGACCGGTCAGTCCCAGGGTAGCGACTTCCTCCTCGCAGCGTGTCCGCTCGGGTCCGTCGCCGGCAAGCAGAAGGCAGACGTCGGGCCGGGCGCGGAGCCCCTCGGCAAGCGCCCGGATCAACGCGAGCTGCCGCTTGCGCGGTTCGAATGACGCGACCTTGAGAAGGAAGCGGGGTCGCTCGGCGCCGCTCCAGCCGCCGATCCGCTCGGCCCAGTTTTTGGGTGGCGAGGCGGCGATGAAACGGTCCACCGGCATGCCGCTATGGACGATCTGGATCGGAACGCCCTCGCCGATGCCTTCGTCGATGAACGCCTGCTGCATTCCCCGGCTGACCGCGATGAACAGGTGGGTCAATCGCCCGCAGAAGCGCTCCGCCGCAAGGTAGACGAGGCGCTGCCCGCGGCTGACCGCAAGGAACGGCGCGATGTGGATCGAGTGAACCACCAGCGACACGCCCGCGAGGGCCGCAGCGATGCGGCCGACGATCCCGGCCTTGCTTCCATGCGTATGGACCACGTCCGCACCGAAGCGGCGATACAGGCGCCGCATGTCGCCCACCGCCTGCATGTCCGCAAGCGGCGCCAGCGGATGGACGAGCGAAGGCACGTCGACGAAGGTCATGCGATCCCCGAACCGCTCCCGCCAGCTTGGATCGGCGCCCGGCCCGTGAAGGAGGACGACGCGATGACCGCAACGTGCCTGATGCAGGCAGGTCGCCATCGTATTCTCCTCGGCCCCACTCAGCAGCAGCCTGGTGATGGCATGGACGATCGTCAGCGGCTTGTCGGGCTGCTCGCCATGGCTCGACGACCGCCCGGCTTCGCTGCTGCCGGCGGCACGATGATCCGATCGGGCAATCTCGAGTGTCGCCACGGTCGCCTCCCCCTGTGAATGGACGGAATCAGGTCAGCATCGCTCCGGCGAAACTATTCGGACGAAGCGCCGCCATTGCTCCAAGACGGCTGTGCACGCCGAGGGTCCGGAAGGCGGCATGCACATGCACCTTGACCGTGCTCGGCGAGATCCCGAGCTTTCGGGCGATCATCTTGTTCGACTGCCCCGTGAAGACCAGCGCGATCACCTGCTGCTGGCGGTCGGTCAGTCCGGCCATCAGATGATTGTCGGGGGCAGGCTCCGCCGCCATCTCGCCGCCGCCAGGCGAAATCAGGCTCGCCGGCACGAAGATGCCGGCATCGTCGATCGTCTTGATCGCATGGAGAAGCTCGTCGGTCTGCTCGATGTGGCGCGAGATCAGGCCGTTCGCTCCTGCTGCCAGCGCGGCGAGGACCTCGCGGACTTCGGCGCTGCCCGCCAGAACGGCGATGCGAAGCTCGGGATACTTCTTGCGCAGTTCCTGGATGGTGGCCAGCCCTGCCGAGCCTGGCAGATCGATGCTGACGACCAGCAGGCTCACGTCCTGAAATTCGTTGAGCAATTCGCGCAGGTCGGCGTGGTGAGTCGCGGTCAGGACCGAGGTGTAGCCCAGTTCGTTTTCCAGCATGGCGGAAAGCCCTGCCTTGAAGAACGTCTGATCGTCGGCGACGATCGCTCTCTTGGATATACCGAGCATCGTACGTGCACTCGCCTCCCTGTTCGTAGGGTCTCCTCCAGTCACCCCAAGCCGTTCATGTTCAACAGAATGTATACCCACTTCGGCCATCGGCAAACCAATCCGGTGGATTAGACAAAATTGGATAGCTGCAATTGAAACTAATCTAAGCTAAGGCAGGGGATTGGGGACCGAGTAGGACATGCTCCTGACAACGGCTCATCCGAGTGCGTTCACTTCGGTAACGGGAGCACTCGGTGGACCCAATTCGTGTCCTGATCGCGCATGAGGACGCTCTGGCACGCCGCTACCTCATTGGCCTGCTCGATTATCCTCCCGAACGGGGTTCCTGCCTCGAAGCTTGCAATTACAGGGAGCTGGTCGAGCAGCTGACCACGCACAAGGACATGCGGTTCGCGATCATCGATCTCGCACTGCCCGAGCTCGTCGTGGACTCCCGGTTTCGCGCGCTCTGCGCCGAATTTCCAGGGCTGTACCTCGTCTTCCTCTTCTCCTCTCTCAGCCCAGACGATGCGGCGAGACTGAAGGACCTGCGCATCGCTTCCCTCCTCGCGAAATCGACCCCCGAGGAGGTGCTGGCAAAAACCCTGCGGCAGATCAGTGCGCTTGCCGACGATGGACGTGACCGCCCCACCGACCCCGACCATGATCCGCAGCACTCTCCGTTCGAGCCGATCAAGCTCACCGCGAGGCAGGCCGACGTCATGCGCCTGCTCAGCGAGGGTCACTCCAACCGAGAGATCGCACGGCGGCTCAAGCTCGCCGAGGGAACGGTGAAGTGCCACGTCAACGCCGGCTTCCGGATCCTCGGCGTGCACAACCGCGTGAGCGCGGCACGCGCCTTCCGTGAGAACTATTCGCTGATTGCTCCGGAAAGCGAGCGCGACTCGCTCGCCGGCTGACCGACGCCGCCCCAGTTTCCCTTCCGGCATCGGCGTGGGTCCGGTCGATCGTCCCCTTGGATGCGTCCGATGTCCGGATGGCAATCGATCCAGTTGCGCCGCGCGCTGCGCCAGGCGGCACGGGCCTCCCTGCCACGCATGATGACGAACCCTGGCCGAGGCCGTGCCAGCTCGGTCGGCATGGGCTCGTCGGAAAGCCACAGCAGGAGGTTGCCCGACGATCGCTCGAGCTTCGACCAGCCCGTCTTCCAGAAACCGTCGAAAGTTCGCAGCGACGGGCCCGAGATGGCGATCACCGATCGCACCACCTGCAGCCTCGGCGAGCGCTTATCGCTCTTCATCAGCGCGCCGAAGCGCGTCTCCGCGCCATAGGGATAGTCTCCGAGCCGAGCGACGACGCCCGACAGGAGGATCGTCCGTCCGCTGCCGTCGCCGGCCGTCGCACCTTTCGCCGGCTTGGCGCTGACGAGTTGGAAGGCGCCGTCGATGAGCGTGTCGGTGATGACCAGCGACTGGAGGTGATCATCCTCGAACGCATCGTCACGGACATCGCTGATCCAGCTTCGCGCGATGTGCAGGTCGCTCGTTCCGCGTCCCGCCCTCACCCCGTCCCAGGCCCGGGCGATCCGGACGCCCTCGATGGTGCCACCATCGACCTCCTCGATCAGGATGGCGGCGCTGTTGCAGTAGGTGGCGCGCCATTCGCTACCCTGCGGCACGCGACCGACGAACCTTCCGCCGCGCACGACGCTACCCTGCCCACCCTTCAGTCGCAGCGGATAGGGATTCACCGCGAGCATGCCGTTGTTGCAGTCGCTTGGGGCGGTCGGCGCGGGGTTGCGGCTGTTGGCGAGGATGAAGGTCGCGGCACTTGCGTCCACGACGAGCCTCCGGCCGCCGGGGGGTGCACGGAGCATGACGGGTCGAAGCCCCTGGTTGCCGGCCAGCCTCGTCACGACGCTGCGCACCGAGACTCCGTCGTCGGGCGCAGACCAGTCGCGGCTCCCCTGCCCGGCAAGGATCCACGTCCCGACGATCGCGCTCGTCACGGACCTCAGCATCGCCCCACCGCTCCGTCGAATTTCCCGCACACCATCCTAATGGTGAGTCCGTTCGCGACACAGTCGAACATGCGGGACTAGCCCGCCGAGCCTAGGCCGGAGCCGCGGCCATCGTGCTACTGATTGGCTCGGGCAGAACGACGAACAGCGTGCACCGCTGCGTTGCCATGCGGCAGGTTCGTCACGGCAAGCGGGAGCACGGGATGACTGCGGTGATAGCAGGCGCAAGGATCGATGGCGCGCAGCTGCTGGTCGACAAGCTGTCCTCCCGCCACCCGCTGGACGAGGAGGATCGCGACGCGCTGAGAAATCTGCCCTGCACGGTCCAGGTCGCCAATCCCAACCAGTATCTGATCCACGAAGGGCAGCTTGCCGGGCGCTGCTCGTTCCTGCTCTCGGGCTTCGCGATCCGCTACAAGATCGTCGCTGGCGACCGCCGCCAGATCGTCGCCATCCTGATCCGCGGCGACTTCGTCGACCTTCAGAACAGCATGCTCGGCTTCGCCGATCACAGCGTGCAGATGCTGACCCGCGGCAAGATCGCATCGGTGTCGTCGCGCAACCTGTGGGCGCTCGTTCGGGCACGCACCAACATCGCCGAAGCCTTGTGGTTCGACACCTCGCTCGACACCGCGGTCCTGCACGAATGGCTCGCCAGCCTCGGCCGGCGCGACGCCCGAAGCCGCATCGCGCACCTGCTGTGCGAGTTCGCGGTGCGGATGAAGGTCGCGGGCCTGGCCACCGGGGTCGAGTGCGGCCTGCCGATGTCGCAGGAGCAGCTCGCCGACACGATCGGGCTCGCTCCCGCCTACGTCAATCGCACGCTCAAGCAGCTCGAGGACGATGGACTGATCTACCGAGTCACCCCGCGCTCAATCACCATCGCCGACTGGGACGAGCTGTCCGAGGTCGGCGACTTCACCAGCGACTATCTGCACCTCGCCGCCGAGGACGCGTGAAGCCAGCATGCGCGACACCAGAATGACCCGAAATGGTCAGAGCTTTGTAGTTGATGTAACGTTACGCTGACGCATCGACTGTCGTAGGAGGGATGTCGCATGGTCGGTCCCGACGAGAACGGACCAACTGCCGCCAATGCTGCGCCGGCCCGCCGTGGATCGTCCATCGACCGGGTGGCGTCGGCTCAGACCGCGCTGATGGAGGTCGCTGAGTTCACCGGTGACCTCATCGGCCTGTGCGACGACCAGGGACGGCTCGAATATCTCAACCCAGCGGGGCAGCAGCTCGTCGGCATCGACTCGGCCGACATCTTTCCCGTTCGACTTACCGATTACCTCGTCCCCGAGCAGCAGCATCTTATCGACGAGGTAGTGGTCCCGATCGCCCGCGAAACCGGGGTTTGGGAAGGCGAGATGCAGCTTGCGAACGCGCGAACCGGCGACGTCGTCGACGTTCAGCGCTCGACCTATGCCCGGCGCGATGACTCCGGCAACGTCACCGGCTTCGTCACCGTCATGCGCGATATCACCCGGCAGAAGGCGCAGGAGCGTCGCCTGCGCCGGCAGGTCGCGACCTTCGAGACGCTGATCGCCAGCAATCCCTTCGGTGTCTACCTGGTCGATTCCGACTTTCGACTGCGCGTGGCCAGCAAGGGCGCGGAGAAGGTCTTCGCCAACATCGTCCCGCTCATCGGCCGCGACTTCGCCGAAGTGATCCGTCTGCTCTGGCCTGAGCCGTTCGCGACGGAATTCATCGGCCACTTCCGCCAGACGCTCGAGACCGGCCTTCCCTACGCCGCGCCCGACACCACCGAACGCCGCGCCGACATCCCGACGACCGAGAGCTACGACTGGCGGATCGAGCGGGTCTTGCTGCCCGACGACACTCATGGGGTCGTCTGCTACTTCTACGACCTCACCGAACGTGAGCAGTGGACCCGCCTGCTGGCTGAGCGCGAGGAACAGCTTCGCATCCTCACCGATGATCTCGAACGGAGGGTCCGCGCCCGCACCTCCTCCCTCAACCAGGCCAATGACCGTCTCGCCAGCGAGGTCGAGAGACGCGAAGCAATCCAGTCGGCCTACCTGCAGAGCCAGAAACTCGAGGCGCTCGGCCAGCTGACCTCGGGGATCGCGCACGACTTCAACAATGTGCTCGGCGCGGTCATCGGCGGCTTCACCATCATCGAAAACCGCGCGACCGATCCGCGGATCCAGCAGATCGTCGCGATGGGCCTCAGCGCCGCCAAGCGCGGAGCCAGCCTGGTCCGCCAATTGCTGGCGTTCGCCCGGCTCGAGGACGTCGTCCCGCAGGTGGTCGACATGGCCGCTGCCCTCAACGAAATATCTGACCTCATCCAGCACGGCGGGCGCGGTCGGATGACCGTCACCTTCGACTGCGATGACGACGGCTGGCCGGTGCTTGCAGACCCCGCGCAGCTCCAGTCGGCGCTGCTCAACCTCGCGCACAATGCCAGCGACGCGATGGACGGCAAGGGTCATCTCACCATCCGCGTTTGCAATGCTCCCGCCAGCACAACCGGACATCCGCCCGAACTCGACGGTCGCGACGCGGTGCGCATCGACGTGGTCGACGACGGCCCCGGGATCGACGGGGCGACGCTGCAGCGGATCACCGAACCCTTCTTCACCACCAAGGCGCCGGGGCGCGGAACAGGGCTCGGGCTCGCCATGGTCAAGCGCTTCATCGAGCAGTCGGGAGGAGCGCTCAGGATCGAGAGCATGGTCGGAGAGGGATCGACCTTCTCCCTCTTCCTGCCGCGGGCAAGCATCGAGGGCGAGGCGGCGGCCGTTGGAGAGGACCGCACCGAGCTCGAGCAGTCGGCCCGTCCCTTCGAGACCGTCCTGCTGGTCGACGACGACGAGGAATTGTGCGGGATCCTCGCCGCCGGACTGTCCGATGGCGGGTTCGACGTTCTCACCGCCCCGGACGGACCGGCCGCGCTGCAGCTGTTGAAGACGAGGTCGGTCGACATCCTCGTCACCGACGTCGACATGCCGGGAATGAGCGGAGTCGAGCTTGTCCGGGACGTCCGCGCCATCCGTCACGACAAGGCGTGCCTGCTGATGACCGGCCACGGCAAGGACAGCGACGCGCCCGGCGAAGAGGTTCTCCACAAGCCCTTCGATGCCCTGCAATTGCAGGCTCGGATCCGCCACATGCTGGTCGAACGCGAACGCCAGGCCATCGAGGCCGAGCGCATCGCGCGGCTTGCCCTGCGGCTCAGGTCGACCTGCGCGACGACCCTGTTCGAACATTGGCTGGCAGTGCGCGAGACGCGTTCCATCCCGCTGTTCGACCGTTTCGATCTGGCCTCCTGCACCGAGCCCCATCGGATCGTCGTGGCCGAGGTCGACCTCGGCAAGGTGCCGATCGATTTCACCTTCACCCTCATCGGCGACAGCCTTCGCGAACGCTACGGGAAGACGGCGGCCGGGCTCGAGCTGCTCGTCAGCGGCAACGACACGCCCGCCGCTCGCGAAGCGGCCTACCGTCGCTGCGCACTGACCGCCCGCCCCTCCTACGAATTCGCACGGATCGACCTCGGCAACGGTCTCGTCGAGAGTTTCGAACGCCTGTTGCTGCCCTTCTCCTCCGACGGGATGACCGTCGACCGGATCGTCGGGGCGGTGATCATCGACCAACTGCCAGCAGGAGACGAGGAATGATCGACGCGAGCGAACTTCCCGACTTCGACGAACCGCGGCTCGCACTCGCGGTCGAGGCGCTTCCGAGCGAGGTCGTCGACACCCTTCCCTTCGGCGCCATCCGCCTCAACGACGACGGCCAGGTCGTCTTCTACAGCGAGACCGAGCGCCGCCAGTCCGGCTCGGGTAACCACGCTTGGCTGGGGCTCGACTTCTTCAGCAAGGTCGCGCCCTGCATGGACAATCCCGAGTTCCGCGGCCGGGTCGAGCAGGCTCGCCGGACCGGCAGGCTCAACCTCGAGTTCAGCCACGTCGGCGACTTCGAGGACCGCGACCGCGAATTGACGATCCGCATCCAGTCGGCGAGCACCGGCGGCTACTGGATCTTCCTGCGCCGCGAAAGCTGACGGGCTCCCTTACTCCCGCAACCGCCGCGGCCAAAGAGGACGCCGCAGAAGTCCGCTTGCCCTTCTCCCGAACTCCCCTGCGATTTGCGCATCGGGTGACAATCGGTTCAGCACGCTTGCGGATCGAATGTAACCGATTACAATCCTCGTTGCAGGAGGAATTCACCATGGCCATGACTCGCACTTCGTTGATGCGCGCACTGTTGCTGAGCGTTGCAAGTGCAACAGCGATCGCGGGCGCCGCAATCCCCGCGTCCGCGCAGACAGTTACCGCGACAGTCAGCGGGAAAGTCCGCAACGCCGACGGAGCGCCCGTCGCCGGAGCCGTGGTCACCGCTCGCAACGAGGGGACGAACCAGGCGGTCACCACGACGACCGACGCGAGCGGCAATTACAGTCTCGCCGGCCTTCGGCCCGCATCTTACACGATCAGCGTTCCCGTCGGCGACGGCACCGTCAGCGACCGGGTCACGGTGCAGATCGGGCAAAGCGCGACGCTGGACCTCGCCCCTGCGGCCACTCCGCCGGCAGGCGAGCAGGCTGCTGCGAGCCCCGGCAACGACATCGTCGTCACGGGTCGCCGCCTGACGGAAACGAGGACCAGCGAAGTCGCGACCAATGTCAGTCAGCAGCAGATCCGGAACCTGCCGCAGACCGACCGCAACTTCCTGTCCTTTGCCCAGCTTGCGCCGGGCGTGAAGTACAACGACAGCGAGACGGACAAGGGCATCAGCTCAGGCGCGTCGACCGCCAGCCAGGTCAACGTCTTCATCGATGGCGTCAGCCTCAAGAACAAGTTGCGCGAAGGCGGCATCGCCGGCCAGCAGAACAGCCGCGGCAACCCCTTCGGCCAGCTCGCCGTGCAGGAGTTCCGGGTGCTCACCCAGAACTACAAGGCGGAGTATGAGCAGGCCGGCGCGGCGATCATCACCGCCGTCACCAAGTCGGGCACCAACCGCTTCCAGGGCGAAATCTTCGGTCAGTATACCGACAAGAGCCTGAGCGAGCAGGATGCGATCACCAAGCGGCGCGGACAGCGCGAACCCGATTTCGAGCGAAAGCAATATGGCGTCGCGCTGGGTGGCCCGATCATCAAGGACAAGCTGTTCTTCTTCGGCACCTACGAAGGCAATGATCAGGACCGTGCCTTCAACGTGGCCGCCGGCGGAACGCCCGCGCTGCGCGCCGCGGTCGAAGCTTCGTCCGGTCGCTCTCTCGCCGACTTCGAAGGCGCATTCGTCAGCCCGTTCCGCGGCGACTTCTACTTCGGCAAGCTGACCTTCACGCCGGACGGCGCCAACACCATCGACCTGTCGGCCAGCCGGCGCAAGGAAACCGACATCCAGGGCTTCGGCAACCAGGTGGCCTTCGAAGCGGCGGAGAACAAGAAGAACACGGTCGACACCTACCTGCTCAAGTGGGCGCACACCTCCGACAAGTTCAACAATGAACTGAGCGCGAGCTTCCTCAACTACAACTTCAATCCGACCTCGTTGAATCCGGACCTGCCGCAATTCGAATATGCCGGGATCATCACCTTCGGCGGCAAGGATAGCACCCGAGACGAGACGCAGAAGAGCTGGTCGTTCCGCAACGACTTCACCTACACGGGCTTCGACCGTCATGCGATCAAGGTCGGTGCTCGCCTCGAGCTGTTGAACATCAGGTTCGACCAGCTGAACTTCGTCCAGCCGCGTTACACCTTCACCAACAACGGCGATAACGGCACCCCGGCCGACCCGACCGACGACCTGAGCTTTGCCTTCCCGACCGAAGCGCGCCTGGGGCTCGGCAATGGCGAGATCCGCGGCAAGAACACGCTGGTCGGCCTTTACATCCAGGACGATTGGGACGTCACGGACAAGCTCCAGCTCAACCTTGGCCTGCGCTGGGATTATGAAAGCAACGGCTTCAACAACAATTATGTGACCCCGGCCAACGCGGCAGCGGCGCTTCGGGCACTTCCGAGCACCTTCTATTTCGACCCCGAAGACTACATCACCGACGGCAACGACCGGTCGCCGTTCCTCGGCGCCTTCGCCCCAAGGATCGGCTTCTCCTACGACCTCAAGGGTGATCGTTCGACCGTCATCTTCGGCGGAGCCGGCCGCTACTACGACCGCAACAATTTCAACAACACGGTCGACGAACTGTCGCGCACGATCAATCCGATCGGCTTGTTCCGCTTCTCGGCGACGGGTGCCCCGCGCAACGGCCAGCCAACGGTCGCCTTCAACCCGTCCTACCTCACCCGCGAAGGCTTGCTCGCCCTGCGGGCCACCGCCACCAGCGGCCTGCCCGAACTGTTCGCGGTCAAGAACAACGCCAGGCCGCCGGTGAACGACCAGTTCAGCCTCGGTGTCCGCCAGCGCCTTGGCATCTTCCAGGCCTCGATCACCGGGTCCTACCAGCGCGGCCGCAACGGCTACACGAACCTCTTTGCGACACGCACCAACAACGGGCTGGGTGGCTGCTGCAACACCGCGCCGGTCATTCCGTTCGGCTATGCCAACGTGCTGATCGGCTACGACGGGCTCGATACGCGCTACAAGGCGCTCTACCTGACGCTAGACAAGAATTACACGCAGGCGTCGGGCTGGGGCGTCAACATCGCCTACACCCTGTCGAAGGCCGAGCAGAATGGCGGCGACCTGTTCAGCCTCGATGGGCTGACCCCCGACGCCTACGGTTACCGGCCGCGCGCCGGCGACGAGCGCCACCGGCTCGTCATCTCGGGCACCGTCGACATGCCTTTGGGTATCCGTCTCTCGACGCTCACCAACCTCGGCAGCGGCGCGGCCTATCAGGTCACCGATGCGACGCTCGGGTTCGA
Organism: Sphingomonas swuensis; assembly: GCF_039538045.1. Lineage (NCBI taxonomy): Bacteria > Pseudomonadati > Pseudomonadota > Alphaproteobacteria > Sphingomonadales > Sphingomonadaceae > Sphingomonas > Sphingomonas swuensis. Next base: position 1,844,451 of record NZ_BAABBQ010000001.1, read on the forward strand.
GCCGGGGCAACTGCGGCAGACCGCCGCCTACCCGACCAAGAACTGCATCAGCGGACTGTTCGCCTTCTGCGAAGTCAACCTGACCTTGGCCAAGACCTTCCGCGCCTTCGGCCTTGGCGAGACCGAAGTGGCGGTCGATCTGCTGAATGCCTTCAACAACAAGAACTACAAGGATTTCGACGGCTTCTTCAACGCCACCGATCCACTGCTCCCCGGCAGTCCGGCGAATGGCAACAACCTCGTGACCCTGCCGCGCCGGGTCCAGTTCAGGCTCGCGCATCGCTTCTAGGACGAGCTTGGTCGGCGCCGGGCATCAAACCCGGCGCCGACTGCAGATGGAGAAGAGCATGCGGCGTGCCGCGCTGTTGACCGCGACCTTGCTCGCTGCCGCACCCGCCGCGGCGCAGCAGCGTACGACCATCAATCCGGTCGACATCGATTACCGCTACAATTTCGAGCAGATCAACGACGGTGCCTCCTACCGCACCGGCGCCGATCCGGCGATCGTGCGCCACAAGGGCGCCTTCTACATGTTCCAGACGCTGGCCGACGGCTATTGGCGCTCGACCGATCTCATCCAGTGGCGCTTCGTGACTCCAAGCCGCTGGCCGTTCGACAGCATCGTCGCCCCCGCCGCCTGGTCGGACGGCGAGAAGATCGTTCTTCAGCCCTCGATGATGGAGCCGGAGGCCATCCTGTCCACCTCGACGCCCGAGACGGGCAAGCTGGACTTCCTCGTCCGCCGCATGCCGCCGCTGCCGGGCATGACCAACAAGCCTGCGGAGGAGATGAAGCCGGGTGAGGTGCCGCCGGGGCCGTGGGATCCGGCGCTGTTCAAGGACGATGACGGCCGCTGGTACATGTACTGGGGCTCGTCCAACGTCTTTCCCCTCTACGGGACCGAGATCGAGTTCCGCGACGGACGTCTGTTCTACAAGGGCGCCGGCAAGCCGATGCTCGGGATGGATCCGAGCCGCCACGGGTGGGAGCGATTCGGCCAGGACCATTGCGCATGCTGGGGGCCGGGCAAGCCCAGTCCCTCCTACATGGAGGGCGCCTGGATGACCAAGGTCGGCGGCCGTTACTACCTGCAATACGGTGCGCCAGGCTCGGAGTTCAACGCCTACGCAAATGGCACCTATGTGTCGGACAAGCCGCTCGGGCCCTTCACTTACGCTCCGTGGAATCCGGTCGCTTACCGTCCCGGCGGGTTCGCGGAAGGGGTCGGTCACGGCTCCACCTTCCCAGACAATCACGGCAATTGGTACAACAGCGGGACCAGCTGGATCGGCCACAATTGGGGCATGGAGCGGCGGATCGTCGTCTATCCCGCACGCTTCGAGCAGGACGGGCAGTTTCACGCTTCGACGCGGTTCGGCGACTGGCCACGGCTGGTGCCGAGCGGAACGGTACAGGATCTCGACACGCTGTTTGCCGGATGGATGCTGCTTTCCTACCGGAAACCGCTGACCGCCTCCTCGACCCTGGGTGAATTTGCACCGGGCCGGGCCGGTGACGAGGATCCCCGCACCTTCTGGGTCGCAGCTGCCAACAGGGCGGGCGAAACGCTGACCATGGACCTTGGCGGTGTCCGCACCGTGCGCGCGCTCCAGGTCAACTTCGCCGACTACAAGTCGGGGCGCTTTGCCGACGCGCCCGACATCTTCACGGAGTTCGAGCTGCAGGGATCGCTCGACGGGCGCAGTTGGACGACACTGGCAAAAACCGAGCCGCCGCGACGCGATCGTCCCAATGCCTATTTCGAGCTGCCGAGCCCCGCTCGTGCGCGCTTCGTCCGCTACGTGCACGGTCACGTCGGTGCCGCTCACCTGGCGATCAGTGATCTTCGCGTGTTCGGCTCGGCCAATGGCCGTGCACCGGCCGTTCCCGGCAGCGTGCGCGCTATTCGCGACACGGATCAGCGCGATGCCACGGTGCGCTGGGCGGCGGTACCGGGCGCCGTCGGCTACAATGTCCGCTGGGGACACCGTCGCGATCGGCTCGTCCAGACCTATCAACTTTGGGCGTACGAGCTTGGCGGCGGGCGGTCGCTCGAGAAGCAGATCAGGGCACTGAACAGCGGCGTGCCTTACTGGTTCGCGGTCGAGGCGTTCAACGAGACTGGCGTGTCGAGGATGAGCAAGGTCGTCCCGGCCCGCTAGGCCTCCAGCCAGCCGCCACGAAAGCCCGCCAGCCGCAATCCACGCCGGAGCGCCGGCTCGCCGCGCATGACCCGCCAGACGAACTCCTGCCGGTGATTGGCCGCCTGCAGCAGGATGGGACCCTGGTCGATGCCGAGATAGTCGCGTCCCACCCAGCCATGGACCGGATCGACCGTCCCGCTGCGCGAAGGCACGTCGGCAAAGCGGAACGTGGGGTTGAAGGCATCGAGGAAGCCGTAGCGTGCGTAGATGCGGCTGCCGTGCCTGCGGAGCATCGCTTCCGCGCAGGGCACCACGATTTCCGGCGCGAAGGGCAGCGAGCCCAAGGCCGCGGTCGGCGCCAGGGTGCCGTCATCGCGCCCGTCGGGCTGATCGATCGGACCGCGCGCGCTGTAGCTGAAGAACTCCCGACTGCCGACCTTGATGCCAGCCGGGCCGTCGCAGGCGGTCAGCCCCCAGATCTCGCTCGAGTAGCCGTCCCAGCCCATCGGATTGGCGGCACAATAATCTCGCGCGGCGAAGGTGGCGCGGCGGCTGTTCTCGAAATAATCGATCCCGGCCTCGCGCATCGGCGCATCCTGGATGCCGCGGAAGTCCACCCAGACGTGGCTGTACTGGTGACCGAACAGCGGTGCGAAGGCGAGATGGCGGGCCCGCCCCTCCCCGCGCCAGACCTTGGGATACGGGCGGGTCCATTCCCCCCAGCTTTCCGGCGGCACCGCATGAACCGGTGCCCCGAGCGCCAGCAGATAGACCGCCATGCCTTCATTGTAGCCGTCCCAGTTGCGGGCGATCAGGCCGCTTTCCGGATGCCAGCCCATCGAGATGGCGGCACGGCCGTCCTGTCGGAAGAAGTTCCAGTCGGCCCGGGCGTAGATCTGCTGCGCCAGCGTCCGGATTTCCCGCTCTGCAGGATCGCTCCCGTCGAAGTAGCGGCCCGCGAATAAGATGCCGAGCAGCAGCAGTGTCGTGTCGACGCTCGACAATTCGGTCCGTCGGAACCGCTTTCCGGTCTGCAGGTCGAGAAAGTGGTAGAAGAAGCCCTTGTGCCCGGCCACTCCGGTGGCCTCGGGGCCCTGCGGCGCGCTCCAGAAGAAGCGCAGGGTGGTGAGCGTCAGATCACGCGCCGCGCTGCGCGCGATCCAGCCGCGCTCCACACCATATGGGTAGGCCGTCAGGGCGAAACCAACTGCGGCGATGCTCGCGAAGGATGGGGTTGGCCAGCGATCCGGCACCAGCCCGTTGGTCCGGTTCACTGTCTCCCAGAAGAAGGCGAACGTCCGTTGTTCGATATCGTCGTAGATGGCGGGCAAGCGCGGGGCGCTCAGCGTTGCACAACCGGCAAGACTTCCGCCTGCAAGCAGTGCGGAGCCCTTCATCAGCGTTCGGCGATCGATGATCATGAACCCACCGTTGTCTGGCGCACGACCAGGGTCGGCGTGTGGCGATGCGCGGTCAGCGGGCGGGCCGGGTCGCCAAGCTCGTCGATCAGCAACCCGAGTGCCCGGCGCGCGAGCTCGGCGATGCCGACCTTGACCGTGGTGAGGTGAAGGTAGGATGCGAGGGGCACGTCGTCGAAGCCGGCCACGGCAATGTCGCCCGGGACCCTCCGCCCCGCAGCCTCGAGCCCTCGCAACGCGCCGAGCGCCATCATGTCGTTCGCCGCGAACACGGCGTCGAACGCGGCACCTTCGTCGAGCAGGCCGCGGATCGCCAGTTCGCCACTCTCGACCGAGAAGTCTCCCTCGCGCATCAATGCGCTGTCCCCGGCTGCCGCCGCGAAGGCCGCTCCTCGCTCCCGGGCGTCGATGTTGCCGGAGGGGCCACCGATATAGGCGATCCGCTGCCTGCCGAGTTCCCGCAGATGCGCGACCACCGCCTGTACGCCCACCTGATTGTCGACGCGGATGTTGCTGTGGCTGCGCACGTCGCCCGGCGCATTGATCAGCACGGCCCGGATCGACGGCGGCAGAGCCTGCGCGAGGGTGGCCTCATCCAGATGCGGAGCCATCACGACCAGGCCATCGACCTTGCCACGCATCGCCCGGAGCGCGGCCTCGCCCTGGCTGGAACCAGCATGAAGGTTGGAGAAGAGCAGCAGGTAGCCGCGGCGGTTGGCTTCAAGGTCCATCCCGCGCAGCAGCTCGGAGAAGAATTCGCCGTGCATGTCGGGGAGCAACACGCCGACGGTATGGCTCTTGGCCATGCTCAGGCTCCGCGCGCCGGCATGCGGGACATAGCCGAGGTCGCGGGCGGCTTGCTCCACCCGCTCGCGCGTCCCGGCGCTCACGTTCGCGAGCCCGTTCAACACCCGCGAGACGGAGGCGACGGAAACGTCCGCCTTGGCTGCCACATCGCGGATCGTCGCCGCACCCATAGCTCTCCTTTTCCTCGTCGCGCGCCAAAGGCTGGGCTTCGCGATGAAACGCACCCTAACCGGTAGAAGGCAACGATGTAACCGGTTACGGTGCTCCCGGACGCAAAGATGAGGACCACGCCTATGCTCGATACCGCCATTTCCCGTCGGGCCGCGATGATGGGTGCGGCGTCGGTCGGCGCATGGCTGGCCAGTCCGGCGCGCGCACTCGTGCAGGCGGGGGGCGGGCTGCCCGTCCCGGCCTTCGTCGACCAGCTCATCGGTCGGATGACGCTGGAGGAGAAGGCCGGACAGCTCAGCCTGATGGCCGCGGCCTGGGGAGGCAGCAAGGCGATCTCCCTCAACCCGCCGAGCGGAGGGCCGAGCTTCGAAGGCCAGGTGGAAGAAGCGCGGCTGGGACAGCTGACGGGCGTGTTCAACGGCAACAGCGCCCGGATGGCGCGGATCATGCAGACCGCGGCCGTCACCGGATCGAGGCTCAAGATCCCGCTGATCTTCGCCGCCGACATCATTCACGGCCACCGCACCATCTTCCCCGTGCCGCTGGCCGAAGCCGCCAGCTTCGAGCCCGAGCTTGCCCGCCGCACTGCCGAAATGGCCGCCTTCGAAGCGGCGGGCGCCGGCATCGACTGGAACTTCGCGCCGATGGTCGACATCGCTCGAGACCAGCGCTGGGGACGCGGCGTGGAAGGCGCTGGCGAGGATGTCCTGCTTGGAAACCTCTTTGCCGCTGCGCGGGTCAAGGGCTTCCAGGGAACCGACTTCCGCTCGACCGAGCATATGCTCGCCACCGCGAAGCACTTTGCCGCCTATGGCGCCGCCGAAGCCGGGCTCGACTACAACACCGTCGACATTTCCGAACGGACGTTGCGCGAAGTCTATCTTCCGCCCTTCAAGGCAGCGCTTGATGCCAATGCTTTGTCGGTCATGGCGGCCTTCAACGAGCTGTCGGGGATTCCGGCGACCGGCGACGAATGGCTGATGACCGGGCTGTTGCGCGGCGAGTGGAAGTTCAAGGGCTTTGTCGTTTCCGACTATACCGGGGACGAAGAGTTGATCGCCCATGGCTTCGCCAAGGACGCGCGCGAAGCGACCAAGCTCGCCTTCCTCGCCGGAGTCGACATGAGCATGCAAAGCGGTTTCTACCGCAAGCACCTGCCGAGCCTGGTCCGCGCCGGCGAGGTGCCCGAGGAGCGGGTGAACCAGAGCGTTCGCCGGGTCCTGGCCATCAAGGCCATGCTCGGGCTGTTCGACGATCCGTTCCGCCGCATCGACGAGAAACGCGAAGCCGCCCGCTCGATGATGCCCAGGGCGCGAGCCCTCGCCCGTGAAGCCGGTCGCAAGTCGATCGTGCTCCTCAAGAACGATGGCGGGCTGTTGCCTTTGCCGCGGTCGGGCAAGCGGATCGCGCTGATCGGGCCGTTCGCAAGCGGGCCGCAGAACCTCAACGGGCCGTGGGTCGTCTACGGCGACGATGCCAAGTCCGTCGACCTCGCGACGGGAATGCGTGCCGCTCTGCGCGACAAGGGTTCGCTCGTGGTCGCCGCTGGCTCGGGAGTGGAGGAAGCGATCCCCGGCGGGATCGACGCAGCGGTCGCAGCCGCTCGCCAAGCCGACCTCGTCGTGCTCGCGATCGGCGAAAGCTTCAACATGTCGGGGGAAGCGCAGTCCCGGACCGAGATCGTCGTCCCGGCGCCGCAGCAGGCGCTCGTCAAGGCCGTCGCGGCGCTAGGCAAGCCGATGGTCGTCGTGCTGAAGAATGGCCGCGCGCTTGCCCTCGACGATGCTGTGAACGGCGCGCAGTCGATCCTCGTGACCTGGTTTCTCGGAACGGAAACGGGACACGCCATCGCCGATGTTCTGTTCGGAGCGTACGGCCCGTCCGGCCGTCTGCCGGTCAGCTTCCCGCGTGCATCCGGTCAGCAGCCCTATCATTATGCGCACAAGCCGACGGGACGCCCCAATCCGCCGGGCGACAAGCTGGAAGAATATAAGGCGCATTTCCGTGGCATCACCAACAGTGCGCTTTATCCGTTCGGGCACGGCCTCACTTACGGCCAGATGGAATATGGCGGCCTGACCGTGAACGCGGGAAGCGGCGAGGAAATCATCATCACCGCGACCGTTTCCAATCGCGGCAGCCGGGCCGGGGAGGAAGTGGCGCAGCTGTACATCCGCGACCGCGCGGCAAGCATCACCCGCCCGGTCCGCGAGCTCAAGGCCTTCCGCAAGCTGGCGCTGGCGCCCGGTCAGTCGGAGCAGGTCCGCTTCGTCCTGCGCCGCGCCGACCTCGCGTTCATCGGCCGCAATAATCGGCCGGTTGTGGAGCCCGGGGAATTCGATGTCTGGGTCGCCCCCTCGGCCGAGGCCGCCGGGGTCACCGGTCGCTTCGTCCTCAGCTGAGGCGGCCCTAGGCCAGTTCGCGCACGATCCTGCGGTGGACTCCGCGGGCCAGCGGATTGAACATCATCGCGACGCCGCTGAGCAGCAGGAACAGGAATGGCGTGAGCGCGACCGACCAGCGAAGTGCTTGCAGCGTTTCGCTGCTCGCTGCCTGATTGGCGACATAGCCGGCGCTTCCCATGGTCCAGCCGAGCAACGCGGTACCGAGGCCGATGCCGACTCGCTGCAGAAGGGTGGCGAGACCGAAGGTCATGCCCTCGACATGAACCCCGGTATGGCGGTCGCCGAATTCGATCGTGTTGGGCAGCATGGCCCAGAAGACGAAGTTGAGGCCCATCAGCATGGCTTGGACCGCGACCAGGAAGGAGGTTGCCGCTCCGGTGCCCGCAACGTCGCTTGAGGCGAACAGGAGCAGGCTGGCGGCCGCGCCAGCAGTGGCCACGAGCCAGGTCCAGCGCAAGCCGACGGCCCGGGCAAGCAGCATCCAGCAGGGGACAGCAACCGTGCTGACGAGGGCCATGGAAGCCAAGGCGAGCTGTCCGCCTTCCGGCTGTCCCACGGCATATTTGAAGAAGTAGAGCACCGACTTGTTGAGGAGCGTCGCGCCGATCACCATCGCGGCCATCGCTGCGACGAGGCTGACGAAGGCACGATTGTGCAGCAGGCTCGAAAATGCGGAGCTGATGCTCGCCGGGCGCTTCGAGGAGGCTGGTTCGACCTCGAGTTGCAGACGGCCAACCAGCATCAGCAGCAGCGCTCCGGCCATGGCGAACGCGAGCGCCGCACCGACAAATCTCGTTGGCCCATCTTCTACGCCGGTTAGCCACCTGCCGAGCGGCCCCGTCCCCAGGGCGACGAGCACGGCGGCGCCTGTCCCGAACAGCATTCGCGTCCCCGCGACAAAGGACCGGTCCCCGCTGTTGCGGCTGACCCGTCCCGACAGTGCAAGGTAGGGCAGGTTCACTGCGGCATAGACGGTCCGGAACAGGATGTGGGTGGCAAGCAGGCCGGCCATGCCCCAGACACCGCTCGCGATCGGAGGGAGATAAGCGGCCACGAAGGTCAGGGCCAGCAGCGGCCCGCCTCTACGCAGGACGGCTGGACGGATAAGGTGCGGCTTTCGCTCCAGCAGAAGCCCCATGCAGAGGCTGACGACACCATCCCAGATCGCGCCGACTGCAAAGATCGTCGCCGCAGCACCGATGGGAATGCCAAGGACGTCGGTGTAGTAGAAGAGCAGGAACAGCATGCTGCTCTGCCAGAACAGATTGAAAGCGAAGTCGCCCGAGGCGAACCAGATCAGGCGCCACTTGCTCGCTCTTGGAACGACCTCCTCCCCCCTGTTGGCAGCCATAGATCTCGCTCCGAACGTTGAGGGCATGACATCGGCACTCGAGCATGCTGCAGGCTTGAAGAACGAAGACCTACTCTTGTTTCACTGGCGGTCTCAACAACTGACAAGTCTCACCGTAATCTGCCAGCAGGGGGGCCGCGCAGCGCTCACGGAATGTTGTTTTCGCCGGGCTGGCCTCCACCCGGATCCACCCTCCGCCCGGACATCTCGACCAAAGAAAAAGCCCCAGAAAACCGCTTGGTTTTCCGAGGCTTTTTGAATGGTGGGCGTGGCAAGGATTGAACTTGCGACCCCTGCGATGTCAACGCAGCGCGTAATGCAAAAATGGCGGAAAACAGCACTTGAGAATATCGGTTTGCACCCGATTTCACCCCATTGTACCCGCATTTCGAGCATTTTCACCCGGATTACACCCGGATGGATTCCGGTTTGGGCCCAACAGCTTAGCGTGAGGACTAATTACTAAGAGGTTGGCTTATGCATTGAAAATGGCTGGGGCGGCAGGAGCCCCAGCCAATTTCCACGATCCAAGCCTGCACAGGCACTTAGCACAACACAAAGATGGTTTGTAGCGTCGTTATTGTAGCACAACTTTGTAGCAGACCCCGCGCATAAGGGCGGCGGAGTACTTGGGCGCTCAGGATGGCGCACCAGATGATCCCGCTAAAGTCGATCTAAGCAAATAATTGCTGACAGATCTGAAATGTCATGAGAGCCTTTCCAGATGAGCAAACGGGTCGCAATTTACACTTCGCTCACCGCAAGCGAGGACCACAGTGCTATCGAAAGCCAAATACGCGACCTCACAATCGTGGGTGAGGAACTGGACTGGGACTTCGTTGCCTTCTACGCCGATCAGCCTAGCGAGGCTGTTGGGCGAGAAGAACGGCCTGGATTTGACGCTCTGATGCGGGCGGGCGCTCGTGCTGAATTCTCGATGGTAGCTGCCTCAACCGTAGGCCGACCAGGCACTTGCGTTTCCGAGTTGAAGGCTATGCGTAGCGCCCTGAAGGCTCATGGCGTCGATTTGTATCTGCATGGGTGCGAGGCATGAGCCCACCGCCGCTGAACCCATGGCTTCCAACTGCGGCCTCGTTTGGCAGACCCAAACCTCAACCTCGAACTCTCCTACGAACACGGATGACCGCAAGCACCTCGGTCCAGCACGCTGTGAACTTTCATGCTGGGACTGCATCAGCCACGATCACGATTGAAGGTGCAGAGGTCAGCTACCCCGAGCCGCTCGACGACGACGGTTATCCCGCTCCGGGATGTGCCGAGTGGCTCATCAGCGCGGCGAAAATTGCCTGTGACGCTGATGCTCGACCTCGTCTTCTCATCTGGCCGGACGGCAGCAGCACCAGCCTCGCCCCTGATGACTCCCTTCAGCACTTCCCGCCAGCACGTTACAAGCACCTGTCGAAAAACGGCTGGCCACCAATCCGATGGTGGAAAGCTTAGTGACTGGCTCCCTCCCATCCAGACGAGTACGACCGTATATGTCGCACGAAGCTCCTAAGTATCGTGCCACTGCAGTCGTTCCGTAGAGCGATCAGCCCGATCAGAAGCATCTCCTTGGTGCTCAGGGGAGTGTCATGCGACCAATGACCGAACAGGCCCACAACGAAAGGCTCAATCGTTCTAATGCCAGCTACCCTCTCCTGATCGTCAGGGTGATGCCAGCGGTGTACGTAACCGTGCCCATCGTCGTTGAGCTTGGAGAGGAAGCCACGTGCTTTGGCCTACGATCCAGCTTTGTTCGGCATCCTGGGCCTCTCTACGAAGAGGGCGGCGGACTAACCCGCAGGCTCAAGGAGCACGTCATTGGGGGAGTAGCCCTCGCATCCGCCGCAAGGCAGCGTAGAATGTGTGTTCTGTGGTCGATTTCAGATGCGACCTGCGTCGAGCCTGACGGCAGCATCCGAGAGGGTGCCGGCCCGCCGACAGGAGGCCTCACCTTTCGCGGCAGAGCACTCTAATGATTTTTCAGTTTGTTCGTCCGCTACTTACCGCAAGCAGCTGAGAGGCCTTTTCTTGTTAGATCTTCTCAACAATTGCTGGATAGAGGTAGCGACAGTTGAGCGGGTTGACGGCTCGGTCGGCCAAAATGAACTAGCCGGAAGCGACGATGCAGGGGCGGCCCCCTTAGTAAGCGTGCCGGCGCGGGGGAGCGCGTAATGAAGCTGGTGTTTGGCTTGGCTTGCGACGGAGAAAGCTACCCTGATTTTCCAGGTCGAAGTGAAGGCGTGTTCGGCGCTGCAGCCGTCGGGCCCTTGGGCCTTCTCAGCGCAGTCGAATTGCAGCTTGGGCTTACCGGCCCTCAGGTATCCCAAGCCGCCCGCGTGGCTTGCTATGCCTCCAAGCTGAGGACCGCACTGGAACACAATTCTGAGCTCTTCTTCGCACAATCGGCCGCACTCGACTCATGGGCTACAGCAACGACGCTTCTACAATGGCGAGATGAGCTTGTAGTTGGTGGCTGGACCATGGCGCCAACTGGGTCCGAACGCCCAGATGCGCTGGCAGCCATTGAGTGCTCTGGTACCGAACTACCACCCGGGGTTGCGGACAGACTACAATCCGTCCGCCGCGCCCTTGAGACCGGCCCCTCGCTTTCCATCGAGTTCCTTCAACTCGTCGAGAACCTTGAGACCTTTCCTCCTCACTTGCAGAGCTTGATCCAGCAGCTCGCATCGTGCGGCGTAGCCGTAAGGGAGCCTCAGCTCGAAGTTGAGGCCGCGCCTGGCGACCTTGGGTTGATTCAGCGCTTTATGGGGGGGGGAGCTGGCGGCCACCTAAAGGGTGACGGCAGCTTCGTGCATGTTCAGTCAGATACGGCCCTGAGCGGGGCTGAGGCCGTGGCCGAGTGGCTCGCTCGTGGTAGCGAAGAAGAACTTCAAGGCACCGTTGTCATCAGCGAAGACGGCGACACGGCGCTGCTTGATCTTGCCCTTGAGGCTCGCGGCTTGCCGGCCCTCGGCCAATCGAATGCTTCTCCGTGGCGAGGAGCGCTTCAAGTGCTGCCGCTCTCGTTTGCAGCTGCCTGGGCTCCCTTCAACGCCAAAGCATTGCTCGACCTGCTCATGCTTCCGCGCCCGCCTATTCCGCGCAAAGAAGCACGTAAGCTCGCTTACGCGCTCAGTCGCGAACCCGGTACTGGTGGAACCAGGTGGGCAAATGCGTGGGCAGAGATCGAGGCCGACTTGGACGCGCGCGTCGTCGGCGGAGAGTTGACCCGCTCTAAGGCTGATAAACTGCTAGCCAGCTGGCGCGAATGGACGACTGCCGGCAGCTACACCCGCACCGAGGGCATGCCTGCGAGCAGTGCAAGAGCCATTGCTGCTCGCGTGGGACAATGGGCGCTTCAGTCCGATGCCGGCAACGAGGACCCACTTCTGCTTACTGTCGCCGGAGCAGCACGCGCGCTTGCTGAAGCAATCGACTTTCTCGACCTTGATACCCTCCCCGCTCTTGTCCTTGAACGCATGCTCGAACAGGTGCTCGCAGACGGAGCCAAGAACCCTGCGCATATTGCAAGGGCTGGCGGCCTGCGCTGCGTCGTAAGTCCTGCTGCCATCTGGAAAAAGGCGCCGCGGATCATCTGGTGGAATTTAAAGGGCCCTGGTGAGAAGGCGCCTTTGTCGCCATGGACGAAGGCAGAAGCGGGCGTCCTAGCGGCAGCGGGTTGCACCCTTGAGGCACCGGCCACCTTCGCTCGCAGGACAGCCTTGGCGCACGCGAACGCGGTACGGCGTGCGGGCGAGCGCCTCCTGCTGGTGACCCCGGCCCTGTGCGGCGGCGAACAAACAACCAGTCACCCACTTGCCCATCAGCTCGAGTCGATGGTGGCACCAGTTCGCGACCGGGTTACCTGGAGGGCCGAGCGTCTTTTCGAGGCCAGTGGCGAGTTCCTTGCCGGTCGCGAGCTGCGCCGCGAGCGCCTGTCCGTCGACACTCCGCCTCAGGTACGTGCTGTCTGGTCGCTGCCAGAGGGCGCCCGCGCCAAACTCGCCGGCCGGGTCGAAAGCGCCACCAGTTTTGAGCGCCTAGCTGACTGCCAAATGCGCTGGATGTTGTTGGAAGTTATAAGGGTTTCCCGGAGCCGAGTAGCGGACGTCCCCGGGCCGGACCAGTTGCTCGGCAACCTGGCGCACGAAATTGCCAACCGCGTGCTGCGACCGGGAGTTCCGGATGATCCCACGGCCATCCTTGCCGAAGCTCAACATGAATTTGAGAGAGCTCTTGAAGCAATCGCAACCCCTCTTCAGCAGCCCGAATATGCGGGAGAGCTTGCAGCCGCCCGTTCACGAGTTCCGCAGGCACTCGCGCAGCTCGCAGGCATGCTCAGGGAAATGGGGGTCGAGATTGTTGGCACGGAGCTCGAGCGATCTCGAGATTTTGGCCAAGACTTATCTGTGAGCGGCCGCCTCGACCTCGTGGTCCGCCATCCTGTTCACGGGCTTGGCGTCATCGATCTGAAGTGGAGCAGGAGCGTGAACCGGCGACGCACGGAGATTGCCGAGGGTCGTGCCGTGCAGCTGGCCACGTATGGTGCTGTTGCCGACGACGTCGGCAGCGAGCGAGCCCAAGGTGCCTACTACCTCCTCAATCAACGGCGCCTGCTAGGGCTTCCCGGCAGCTTTCTCGCCGACGAAGCAATCGAAACGGAGAGATCCCTCGAGGGCACCTGGACGGCGATGGTCACGACTTGGCGCTCCTGGCGCAACCTCGCGCTTAAAGGCGCTCTTGTTGCAACCGGGGCAGAAACTGCGGAAGATCATATCCCCGCTGACTTGCCCCTCATGCCTGGCACAGAGCCATGCCAATATTGCGAGCTAACCGGATTATGCCGTGTTGCTGCGGAGACAATCTAGGTGAGCGCCTTGAAGATCAAGACCGTCGTCGCTTCCGCTGGCACCGGCAAGACATACCGGATTGTTGGCGACATCGCGCAAGAGGTTGAACGGCGCGAGCCTGAGGAGATCGTCGCGACGACGTTCACGGTCAAGGCCGCAGACGAACTCATCGAGCGCGCGCGCGCCAAACTCTTCGAGACCGGCAAGGCCGAGCAGGCCGCCAGATTGCTTGGCGCTCGCTTCGGAACCGTCAACGCGATCTGTGGGCAGATTGTGGCCGAACATGCCATTGCGCTTGGACGCTCGCCACGGGTCGAGGTGATTGCCGAGGAAAGCAGCAAGCAGATATTCGCTGTCGCTGCCGACGCGGCCATAGAACGCCACGCACCGGTGCTGAATGAACTCGCGGAGGCAATGGGCTTCTTCGAACCAAAGCAACCGCATGAACGGGAGAGCTCCGACTGGCGTGTCATCGTTCAACGCATCATCGAACTCGCTCGCTCAAATGGGATTGGCGCGGACAGCCTGAGCCCTTCGAGCGACCAATCGATAGCGACCTTCCTCGAGTTGCTTCCCCAGCCCGCACCAGACGGCCATCGGCTGGATCAGGATCTTGCAACCGCCGTCTCGGCGGCTGTGGTCGCGATACCCGCTGAAGTTAGTGCGACCGCCAAGCCCTCGGTGAAGCTCCTACGCCAAATCGACGCAGCCAATCGCCGTGGGGAGAAAGTGTGCTGGCCAGATTGGGCACGCCTGTCCAAGCTGAAATGCGCGAAAAAAGACGGGCCGCAACTGGTCGCCGTCCTGGATGATGTCTGCCGGGCGGCAAGTCGGCATCCCGAGCACCCACGGTTGCGCCAGGACTGTACGCGCTTCATTCAAGAGCTATTCTCCTGTGCTGCGGAAGCACTGTCTGCATTTCAGACATACAAGTCCGAACGCGGCTTGCTGGACTTTACCGACCAAGAGGCGCTCGCACGTGAGGCGCTGCAGAACCCGGTTACGGCGGCGCGCCTCAGCGAGCGGATCGGACGCCTGTTCGTAGATGAGTTCCAGGATTCCAGTCCGCTGCAGATCGCAATCTTCACCGCGCTGGCTCCACTGGTAGACGCAAGCACGTGGGTCGGGGACCCTAAGCAGGCAATCTACGGCTTTCGGAACGCAGACAGCCTGTTGACCCAGGCTGCGTTTGCCGGAGTGGCTGCGCAGACATCCGATCCTCAGGACGTGCTATCCCGTTCTTATCGCAGCCGTGAGAGCATCGTCGATTTCGCCAATGCAGCCTTCGCGCCGGCGCTCGAGGTAATGGGTCTCGCTCCAGAGGAGCACGCTTTCTCCGGCACCGCCCGCCGAGAAGATGGGTTTGACTCCGGACCACTTTCAGTTTGGTGGCTCGAGGGCTCCCTCGACGACCAATATGCAGCACTGGCGGGAGCAGTCCGGGATGCAGTGAGCTCAGGCTCACAGTGGAGGGTGGGCACAAAGTCCGATGACGTCAGGCCGATGAGGCCCGGCGATGTGGCTATTCTTTGTCGTACTAAGAGCGACATCACTAAGATCGCTGGGGCCCTTAGCGCTGTAGGTGTCCGGGTCGCGGTCGAGCGTGAAGGCCTTACGCGAACACCGCATGTTGAGTTGGTCGTCGCGGCATTCCGCTGGGTTACAGATCCGACTGACACCCTGGCCTTGGCTGAACTCGCTCGCTTTCTAGCGAACGATCCCGAATCCGATTCGTGGCTCGAGGCGCTCGGCGGCGATGATCAGCGAGCTGCGCTGCGCGCAGCCGTCCCAATCACGCCGCAACTCGAGGGGTTGCGTGAGCAGGTATTAGGATTGACGCCTGGGGAACTCATCGACGCTATTGCGCTCCTACCCGAGGTGATCGGTCGTATCGAGTCCTGGGGCGACGTTGCCGCTCGTCTGGACGACCTCGAAGCCTTGCGTGGCTTCGCTCGATCCTACGAGGCGAATTGTTTCAATGCGGGCACTCCCGCTACGTCCTCGGGCTTGCTGCTCGCACTCTCCGCCCAGGAACCGAAGCGGCCACCGAGCCTGCGTGAAGATGCCGTGAAAGTCATGACCTATCACGGGGCAAAAGGCTTAGAGTGGCCATGCGTGATCCTCACTGGTCTTGCCAAACAACCGCGATCTCGCCTGTTCGAGCCAGTCGCAGAAGCTGACGACGAAATCGACTGGCAAAACCCTCTGCATGGTCGTTGGATTCGCTTCTGGCCGTGGCCTTACGGCAGTCAAAGCAAGGACGTTTATCTTGACGCTAGTGCGGCAAACTCCCCTGCTGGCCAGCAAGCCTATGTACGGGCACGAGACGAGGAAGCGCGTCTTCTTTACGTCGGAGTCACTCGAGCTCGTGACCACCTCATTTTCGCTCCCGCTCTCAAGAGTCCGCTGAACTGGATTTCAGTTCTGGATGGTAACAGCGTGACTCATGTGGACCTACCACGGGACCGTGAAGGAGCAATCAAAGCAGGAGAGGAGAGGTTCGCAGCTGCGGTGGCAGTTCTTTCGGCTGACGAGATCACCGCGTGCCGCGAGATTTCTCCCGCATTTGGTAGCAGCAAACGGGAGGTGCGTGAGCGCCCTCCCCTACATCGACGCCCAAGCTACGCCGTCGATAGTCTGTCCTATGAGGTCGTAGAACGCATCGAGCTTGGTGGGCGTCTGCCCTTGGCGGGAGAGGCCGACATGCGCCTGTTGGGCGAAGCCGTGCATGCGATCATTGCAGCTGACGACCTGCTCGCCTCACCCGACAATAGGTTGCGTCTGGCTCAACGGGTCTTGAGCAACTGGGGAGTGCATCAGATCGCGGCGCCTGATGTGCTTGCTGCACATGACCGACTTGCTACTGAGCTTCGCAAGCGGTGGCCGAGCGGGCGTGTGCATCGTGAGACCCCAGTGTCTGCGCACGTCGCGGATCAACTTGTGAACGGTCGCATTGACCTCCTCGTCGAGCACGAGGGCGGTTTTGCGATCATCGATCACAAATCCTTCCCGGGTTCACGAGACCAATGGGACAGAAAGGCGACCGGCTATGGTCCGCAACTGGGGCTCTATGCAGAGGCGCTAGAGAAAGCCCGTCCAGGGTCGATGTGCGACCTCTACGTGCACATGCCCCTTGTTGGCGCGCTACTCCGTGTGGCGCCGGCGAAGAGCCACGGCTGATGCGCTTCCGTGTAATCGATCTTGAGACCACCGGCATGGAGCCGCCGGCCGAGATTCTGGAGTTCGGGTTTAGCGATGTCTTTTGGGATGATCACAGCCTCTCGATAACACCGCCTATTGCCTGGCTGTACCGAGCCCTCAACGGCATTCCACCAGAAACGATGGCTGTACACCACCTCACAGAAGCGGACTTCGGTGCGGATTGCTTTCCGTGCTCAGCAGGACACCTGCGCGCCGCCATCTCGTTCGGTACTCTACCTGATGTGCTCGTCGCCCATAATTGCGCGTTCGAGCGCAAGTTTTTGCCAGCGGAGGTCACCGGATCCCTTCCCTGGATCTGCACCTACAAGGTTGCTCTCCATGTTTGGCCCGATGCTCCCAAGCATGGCAACCAAGTCCTCCGCTACTGGCGAGGGTTCTCGCTGGATAATTCTCTGGCGATGCCGCCCCATAGGGCCGGCCCAGACGCCTGGGTAACAGCTCACCTCCTGCGGGATTTACTGCAAGTAGCGTCGGTCCAGCAGATGATCGATTGGACAGAGCAGCCGCGTAGGATCGCAAGCCTTCCGTTCGGGAAGCATCGGGGTGCGGAGTGGAAGGACGTGCCAACCGACTATCTCACCTGGATGTTGAACCAGGACATGGAAACTGACCTGCTCTGGCATGCAAGGCGGGAGGTCGATCGCCGAGCTACGCGGTAAGCCAATTAGAATCGACCGACGCTAAACACACGAGCGCAACTCCACCTTACGCAGGAATTGAGTGTTTTGGACTGAGAATGGGACTGACAATTGCGGCGGAGTTTCTCTAGTCAGTCGCGTCGGACTGAAATCATCAGATCGAACTCGACGTCATACAGTTGATCACCATCGTCGCTGAGATCATAACCTCGATAGTTCACCTGCACTCGAATGTTCTTCAAAGCTATCGACACCCAGTGGTCGGCGTTCGTCACGGGCTGCTCAGTCAGATGAGCAGCATGATTCAGACGGTGCAGTGCTCCGAGTATCTCTTCGGCAACGAGCAGTCTTTGCTGCTCCACAACCTTTGTCCAATTCTCGCTCGTCACCGGTGCAAGATCGCTCAAAGCTAAGAACGCAAATGGCTCAATTCTCGTCCCCGGAATGGCTCGCTCGCCATCGGGATGAGCAGCACATTGCGCTGCGATCTTTTCAGCCCATTTCGCAGCGATCGTCTGATTTTCCATGACCCTTGCCATCGACCCGTTCTAAAAGCTTACCTAATCCGAAACGCTAAGACGCTCCCGCGACCAATCGTCCGCCTACCTGTGGGCCGGGGGCGCCATTCGCCGAAGGGCTCCTCGGACTGTCACATCCAAGTGCGAAGATTCTCGATAATCGGCCGGGGCGACATAGCTGACGCGATCTTCCGCAATCAGCAGTTCCATCTTTTCACGGGAATTTGCCGCCGCCCACTCCCTTGGATCGAAAACCGCGATGGATGTACCACCCTGGAGCCGAACCATCTTCATCGCTGGGATGTCAGTATCGCCATCACCGATGAAAATCATGCGCTCAAAAGGGACCGGGCGCTGCTTCATGGGGATCCAGCGGTTTACACCACTGTCGTCCCAGGTCGTGCGTAAGCCTTTGTTGATCCGGAATAGAAACTGCGTTTTGCCGGTGTAGTTGATGGCGACGGCCGGCCATTGAGCGATGCCCGACTCGGAATAGCTGAACCCGGAGGCGAAGATGTGCGTGAACTCGCTTCCGATCGGGCTTGCCTCGATCATCTCGCGGAGCCCCGAAGAGACCACGAAGTGCTCACATTTCAACCCAAGCGATCCTGCAAATGAATTGATGCGAATGAACCACTCTCGCACTCCTTCAAAGAGCGGGAGTTCAGCGCCGTGCTTGGCAAGATCCGCCCTTGAGAATGGGGTCGCGGACCGTTGCAGCATCAGCTGCATGTAAGTGAGTATACCGTCGGCGTCTTGTCGCTCCGCTTCCGCTTTCACCTCCGCCCAGAACACTTGCGGATCGGAGTAGCCGAGCTCCGGAATGAAGGAGTGCTCCTGCATTGATCCAGGAGCCAGCGTTCCGTCGAAGTCATAGACGATGGCGACCGTCGTGTTCGCCTGAATCGTGACGTCACTCAACTCAGTATCCCTCGCCTTCCATGGTCCACCAAGGCTCTTCGAGGGCTTCGAGACGCCTCAGCTCTGCTTCTATGCTGATGCCAGTTGCTCGCTCAGCTTCTTGAATCGGAGCCATGCCTCCGGCGCGGAAGTTCGGCCATCGGTGGCGGCAAGTACCGAGAAGCTTATTCTGAATCGGCTGGGAATAAGCCGTCCCGCGGTGGTGAACGTACAGCTGACCGAGAGACTGAACGCATGTTCGAGCAACATGCCAGCTCGATTCCGCTCGGTAGTCGGGCGTGTGGATATCTAAATAGCAGTAGCCCGGAAGGTTGGCTTTTTCGACTAGCTCGATCGAGCGGATCAGCTCTATCCCCAGTAAGGCATCGTCAAGACCATCAACATACTCCTGGACAGTGCGCATATATTCGAAGACGCGATCTTCACCTTTGCGGTCCGGCAGTGGTGCACCTTCAAGTGCGGTCTGCAGCAACTCCGCGATCATCACTTTACTCCTACTCAAACATCGTCATCGGTGTGGGTGAGCTGCCACAAGAACAGCTCATGGTGCTGTGTACGAGCGTCTGCCACGAACTGGCTGTATTCCGGCCAGACCGGCTCGAGATCCCATTTCTCGGGACCTTTATACCGACCAGCGAGGAGGCGCTGAGGCCAGGGCTGACCTTTCTGACAGACACTGCGATGCAGCAGCCCGCTAGGCTCGAAGAAGTTGGAGTAATTACCGCCGAAGGCGTGACCAGGTTGGATGAGCGCGAGGATCGCCGGGGCAATCCGCCGTGCGCTGTAGAGCGCCTGATACGCCGCCGCCCCATCTGCGAGCAGAAACAGCATGGAGAAGCGCTCTGGCCCATGCTCGGGGCCAAAGGCGGCGCTTCGCTCAAACACATGCCACGAGCAGAAAGCTGCGCTCGTTTGCTGAAAGGTCGCATGCCGCGTCATCGCATCAGCTTCGGCCGCGGTGGGATGAACAGACAAGCAGTTGTTGCTTTGAAGTTCGCTCTTCGCGACGTCACGGCGGGCAAGCTCGTGATAACCGCGAAACCCTCCTTGCTGAAGCGCGACCTCAAGCGCGTCCTTGGTGCACGAATAGTCTACGTAGATGAAGGAAAAGACCGATCCGGAGAGAAGTGCGATGGGATCGCCGTCGAACCCGCTTGCAGGATAGTAGAGCGAGCCGTGCAATAAGTCGTCAAGGGGAAGCTGGGCCGGGAGATGATCGCTGATGCCAGCGAGCCAACGGGGCACATGCCTCCTTCGTTCTCCGGATGTCAGCAGCCCCCGCACGTCGCCCCCCCCCTGCCCGCCTGAGCAGCTCGCGCCGGCTGACGCTTAGTTGTGAGGAGCAAGCTTCAACTGCGCAAGTAGCAAACGACCGTGACCACACGCCTTCCCGACCGGGTTTGTCGTAGGTCCAGACCAAGGTTCTCTCACGCCTAAGCCGAGGGGACTTTGTCATGGCGATCTTTCTCGCCTTATTGTTTCTTGCCCTGGTCCTTAGTCGGATCGCACGGGTGATTGTTGCCCTGATCGCTTCTGTGTTGGGCCTCTATCTGGTCTGGGACAATCTCTACACGGAAACCGACGTGGGACCCGGCGTCATTGAGGTCCGCAAAGCCGAAGCAAGTCTGATCGGTGCTCCAGCAATCTCTGTTCCTGTCCGGATCGAGCTCCAGATTACCAATCATGCAGCCGCTGAGCTCGAAAGTATCGATGTGGTCGTAACCCTGCTGGACTGCCGTGAGCCAATTGATCAGGCTTGCGAGCAGGTCGGCAAAAAGGTTGTCCGACTGCAGCTGCTTGCGCCTTCAGGCAAGTCTCGCAGAACGGACGGCTGGGTTCATTTCGAAAATGTCCCTTCAACCGTAGGCGCGCTTAAGGCCGACATAAAGGTCGTGGGCGGAGTTCTGGACTGGAGCTAGAATGCTGGATCTCCCTGCCTCAGCCTTGCGACTGATAGGCCGAGGACTCATCCTCCTTGCGGTTCTCACCTGGCTGTTAATGGAGAAGGCTCTGAACTGGGCTTTGTGGGACAGGATCGTTCCGCCAAGCCTGGTTGAGCTGAACCACATCAATTGGGAACAGCACGATTATGCAACCCAAGGTGATCAACAGTTCACCGTATGGGTCGAATACCGGAATAGAAGTCCGCTCCAACTTGTCGGTCTGAGCGCTCGCTACCGTCTGTACGACTGTATGGGATTAAGTACCTGCTTGATTGTGGACACGCAGGACCAGGCCATCTCGATGCTGACCCAACCAGGGTACCGCGGACGCTTTCAAGGCAGCTTCATCGTGCGTCGTATGGTCGATCCGCGTGGACACCTGCGCATAGAAGTCCGAGTACTTTCAGCAACGGGTCAGGACAGCAAAGAAGTGGCTTGCGCGCAAAACGACCAAAACTGACGTACATCGATGTTCTTCTGGCATCTCCAACCAAGAGGAGGTGCTTATCCGTCGCCGTAGCCGTTTCAGCCAAAATCTGCCGGGCACCATGCCGAAGGGCGAGCGCGCCCTACTAGCTCATCTTTCAGTAGAGGCACTGCCGCAGATTACGCGCAAGCTTCCGGAACACATGCGAGAGTCTGTCCTCGACCTCGCGGACCAAATCGGAAGCGAGCTGGGCATGCGATGGTCGCGCGCCGGCACGCGAGGTTGGACCGACGAGGAGTTTCAAAACGCGATTGGAGAACGGATTGGGCAGTTGCGAGCGGCGCTCCCACGCCGGCGTTCGACCGGCTTGGATGCCCGATTGCAGTGGCTCGGGCGCACTGTCGATCTGGACCAACTGGACGTCGACATTCTGCGGCATCTGGTGCGCGCTCGAATGTTTGAACCTTACAGCCAGCTCCTTCAGCTCTTCGTCAATGGTCCTCGGGTGAGCAACGAGGTGCACATTGATGTGCTTGCTGCACTTCTCGGCAAGAGCGCGATGACGGTCCACAAGCGGATGGAGCCAGGCTCGGCACTTCTAAGTGCAGGGTTAGTGACCGATTGCCGCGGAGGCGATTGGACAGCGAGCGCACTGGCGCTGCGTATCGCTCAGATGCCCACCAATCAGCCTGCAAAGCTGGCAAAGGGGCTGCTTGGCTCGGCTCCTGCTTCGACGCTCAACTGGGATAACTTTACGCACCTTGGCGACCTGGGGGAACTTGCTCGAAAGCTCGTGCACGAGTCCTCTCGTCGCCGGAGTGGGTTGAACATCCTTCTCTACGGCCTTCCAGGCACCGGAAAGTCGGAGTTCGCTCGCGTGCTTGCTCAAGCCTGCGGACTGTATGCGGTGATGGTCGGGGCGACTGACGAATTTGGCACCGAACCCGAGCGCTCCGAGCGCTTGGGTCACCTCGCCATCTGCCGCTCGCTGGTGCGGCGTTCGTCCGAACATCTGCTGATTGTCGACGAAGCGGAAGACCTGATGATCCAGCCTTCCTTTCTCGCCAGCAAACACTCCAAATTGTATCTGAACAACCTGGTTGAGCGCTCAACCTCCCCGACGATCTGGATCGTTAATGATCACAATCTGCTGGGCAGCGCTGTTCTGCGACGAATGACGCTGGCAATCGAGTTCCGCATGCCTAATCGAGCCTTGCGTCGCAAGCTTGTGGGCGAAATGGTCGAGCAGCAGCGTCTGTCCTTTGAGCCAGCCGAGCGCGACAACCTCGCGGCCGTGCAGGTCGCGCCTGCGGTCCTGCGGAATGCTGTCCAGGCGGCTGCGTGGACGGACCGCCACGCGAGTACGGCCCTCGCCGCCGCCTCCTCGATTGCTCGCGCACTCGGAGCGGAGCCAAACACTCTATGTGGACCCGCTGTGCGCTTCGACCCGTCGCTTTGCGGCGCCGACGTAGACCTCGAGTTCCTGGTCTCGCGCCTTGCTACCGCTCGCATTCCCAACTGGTCGCTTCTTGCTTCGGGGCCCCCAGGCACCGGCAAGAGCGCGCTGGCACGCTACATCGCAGGCCGGTTGAGTATGGAGGTCATTGAGAAGCGCGCTTCGGACCTGCTCAATATGTATGTGGGCAATACGGAAAAAGCGATCGCGGCTGCCTTCCGCGAAGCTGCCGACGCACAAGCCATGCTGATCATCGATGAAGCAGACTCCCTCCTACGTGATCGTCAACAAGCCAGCCGCGGCTGGGAAGTCAGCATGACGAACGAGATGCTCACTTGGATGGAGCGGGCGACCACGCCCTTTGTGGCCACAACGAACTTGCGCGAGAGCCTCGATCCAGCGACCTCCCGACGCTTCGTCTTCAAGATCGCATTCCGATGGCTTGATGCCCCTCAGGCACGCGCCCTGTTCTCGCACTATTTCGGCGAACGACCACCCGCCTGCTTGGACCGGCTGGATAATCTCACTCCGGGCGACTTCGCGCTCGTTGCCCGGAAAGCACGGTTGCTCGGCGAGGAGAGTGCGGCAGTTCTCACGCGCATGCTTGAAGCAGAATCGGCAGCGAAGCCCTCCGCCGCGCGGGCACCGATGGGGTTCCTGCCGCAGGCTCAAGCTCGGAGCGCAGCGAATGCAGCCTGATTGCCTGCATATCGATCTTGGTCAGCCTAGCCGCTGGTGGTTGGACGAGGTAACGCGCCTTGACGAGCAGGCCTCCGGCTTTGCCGGTGCCGCTTTGCGTGCATCAAATCACCGTAGATTGGTGATCGCTGCATGCCTTTCGCAAGAGCGTTTCGCGCGAGAACTGCGGGACCCGAACAAAGCAGATCTTATCGAGACGCTGCTCACATGCCGGCACAAGCACCTGCTCAAGGACGCGTTCGGCAGCTGTCCACCAGGGTTTCGTGGTGCAGTAAGGCGGCTCACATCGCTGTCTCTGGACCGCTCTGCATTCACCCGGCTTTATCGCATATTCAGCCAGGCAGAGATGCGCTCAGCCGCTCGCACGCTCATGCAATGCAAGAGCCTGGTGCCTCGTACGATCGAGCTTTGCGTGAAACTGCCGACATCATTCCGAAGGCCTCGCCTCCTCAAGAAGTACGTGGGCGCGGATCACGAGGAATTGCTCACGATCCTCAGCATGGCCAAGGTGTTCAGGCCTGAACTTACGGAGGGCGACTTACGCTCATATTCGAAGTGGCTGGCAAGCAAGGGGTCCGTTCCCAAGCTACTTCATAGACTGATTGGGAAAGCATCTCTGCCTCCTGATCCTGTGGGCGTCAGTGGCGAACTCCGGCATGTGCAAACAGTGGAAGAGCTCAAGCGGGTTGGTCGGCAATTTAGAAATTGCGTGGGGACTCTCGTCATCGATGCCGTCGCAGGAAAAAGTCATTTCTATGTGGGCGAGATCGGAGCGGAGCGAGTTATCGCGCACGTTCAACAGCTAGGCGGAAGAAGTAACTTTGTGCTTTCGCATCTCGAGTCACCCAAGGGCGAACAACTCTCCAGAAAAGCCGATCAAATGATCGAGGCGGCTTTCCACCGGAAAGGAGTACAGCGGCTAGCAGGCCAGGCCCCTCAGGACCCTTGGTGGATCATCGAGCGTGTTTTTCGAAGCCTGGAAGTGGAAGCGCTTATTGATGAAGCCCTTCTCACAGAATGGGGAAACTCGGGAGTTCCCGAGCTATGCTAGGAGGAAATGGTTTGGTCAGCTGCATGGCGCGCTCGAACCTTCTCGAGCTCGCTGATGACGAGCTGTCTCAATTCATCGGGCTCGACAACTTCGGCGCCCCCTCCCCAACTCATAACGTGCCGCGCCACCTCGAGGACGCCTCCTGCTGCAAAGCAGACCTCAAGGGAGCCGTCCTTGAGCGTCTTCATTTCCTGCGTCTCGTGGAAGAAGTAGGTTCGAGCGGCAGGAGCAATGTCTGCATCGAAGCGAATCCGGATATTTCGCCGCTCTTCCTGGAAGACACCGAATGATCGTGAGGCATAGGCATCGATGCTAAAGCTCTCTGGAGGGCCGCTGAAATAATCTGCAAGAGCCACCTCTTCGATACGATCCAAACGCCATAGAACTGGATCAGATTTCGCTTCTTCTGGGCCAACGAGATACGATGCTGCCTGGCCCCACAAGAAACCGTAGGGTTCGACGCTGCGCCTCCGAGCGTCTCCATCTGAGCGCGTGTAATAGAAGTTGAGCCGCCGGGAGCTGAGGATTGCCTCACGCAGAAGAGCAAGCGTGCTCTCATCCACGACCGAACTGACGCGAGGAGCGGACGCAGTCAGCTGAGTGTCGCGAAGTGTCTCGAGATCCGGATCAACTTTTCGACGCACACTCGGCCGCTGCGCTGAGCGGATTTTGCTTGCCAAGGATCGCAGCGTCGAAGCGCGAGCTTCCGCCCCGCCGCGTTCTAAAGCGTCGGCTGCGGCCTCAAGCTCGGCAAGCTCTTCGGCAGACGGCGACTGCATGAACCCGTCGAGACCGCCGCTAATGCGGAAGCGCTTGAGCCTTCCATCGGAGACCTCCTCCACATTCGGGAAGACCAGCCGGAGCGCGTCTCGCATTCGCTCCACAGTTCTACGATTGGCACCAAGAACATGTGCCATCTCATCGAGCGTCAGACCTTCAGCATTGCTGGCTAGCGCCTTTGCCAGATCGAGTAGCCGAACAACCTTGTAATGGCGCACTGTACCTGTCCGTCTTGTCGAGGAGCCCCTGTATGGCGCGAGCAAATCAACGCGCAACCTCTTGTCTGACTGCCACAAAGGTCGTTTGCTTTTTCTAACATGATGGGGGTGTTGTGCAGCTTACCAGCATTATCGAAAATGGGGCTGAGCTCGTGGAAGCCACGGAAGGCGAAGCCTGGCCAGGCAACCCGGCGTGGCTGAATGTTTCTTTCCGGCCGCGGAAGAGCGCCCGCAGCGATTTTCCGGGCGCCGGGATTTATGTCATTTTCCTTGATGAGCGGCTCATTTACCTGGGCATTTACGCCGGAAGCAAGGACGACCCCTACTCAGGTTCCGCACTTAAGGACCGATGGCTGAAGCATGTCGGGACGGTAACGTTCCGCGGCAAAAAGCTCTCGCTGCGCCCTTCGGCATTTCAGCCTCCAGCCTCAATGGCCGAGCACCCCCTTTTTGGCGAGTTGGGGGCCGCAGGACCGAACATTCGCCGATCGCAGGGCATGGAAGCCTCTCACCGCAAGGCCATGTTTGCGGCTGAGCACTCTGACTTGCGCGAGCAGTCGATCGATGAGGTCTTGAAGCGCCTCACTATAGGGTACGTGAGGGCGGATCACCGCCCAGATGAATGCTGGCACAGCAAAAAGGCCGCGAAGCGTGGTTTGTGTGAGATTGAGGCGTTGCTTGTCCAAGAGCTCTGCCCGCCTCTGAACAGCGCCACGCCCGCTGAGGCGCAAGGGAGTAGGCTGGGGCTGCACGAGGTGATGGAGATAATCCGGCAGAGGTTATCTAGCCTCTCCGTCAAAGCCACCGATGAGCAACCTATCCGAATGAGATCAGAACGAAGCTCGGCCAGTACGCGTCAAGCTAGGGCTGAAGTGGACGAGCTAGAGCCGATGACGATCTTCCTTGAGCAAGCCAGCGAAGAAGCATCGGAGGCAATCATAGCTCTGCAGGACCGTTGCTTTCGCGGGAACCGCTTTATTTTGTACTTTACGCACGGTGGACGCGTGGCAAGGATTACTGCGGCCAACAATTTGCGCAAACGCAATCGTCCACTGATCACCCTTGAATGGCGTAAGCGTAGCAAGCGTTTTCTGCTGCGCTCCAGACTCGCTCCCGAGCAGCTACTTTGCTGCGGTTTTCAAGGGGTCCCTGCAGGCTCCGCCGGTCAGATGATTTCCGAAGTGATGTTACCTACCAGCGAACTCGCTGCCGAAAAGATCTTAGAAGTGTGTCATCGCGCCATGCATTCGGGTGGCTAGCGTCAGTTGCGCCCGCAACGGCAGGACGGACAGCTCCTCACTTAGCCGACTAAGTCACTTCTCTAGACCGGTCTTTTCTGAGCGCATTGACGGTCTGGCCCACCTTGAAGGTACACTAAAGGGGCAAGCCACCTCTATGATGAGGATGATGACAACCGGATGGAGTTCACGAGGACGTCCTGCCTGGCGTGTACTTGCTCTTGGCTATTACGATGGGGGTTCGAACTTCCGGGCCGATCACCTTAGAGAAATGCTCTGCAGGTCGGCCAACTGCCGGACCCACTGCCTACGAAGCCCGAACTTGCCCCCCTCCGACAGGTCAACACAGCGTCTATCGTCGAATAATGACGTTTAAGTCCGCTTTTCAGGTGCTTTCCTGGTCAAACGTATGCGGAACAAGCCCGATCTTTGTGGCACTTTCACCGAGGATGCATCGCACGTCCTTGTATTCGCCACGCGCGTCAGAACTGGAGGTAGGCCCACAAGAAAGCCATTCGCGAGTTGCCACGATATTGGCGCTACGCGCCGATCTAACCTTTCCTACCTCGCTCGCTTAGCGATGGGAAAGTTACGTGCGAGGTGCCGGCAAAGACACTTTGTCGAAAACCGCCGGGGATCCGTCCAGCTTCCGCGCTTTCTTCAAGGCTCTTTGAAGAAGTGTGCGAAGCTCCTTCGTGGCAGTCGATTCCGAGGGGAACATGTCGAACCAATCCTCACTTTCAAGGTGGACGCCATCGCCGCCTTTCCATACGAGTTCTACAAAAAGACTAAACCGCGCTTTTTCCCTTGTTGCTGCGCTGACGGTTACATACTGGCCGACGGTCACATAGACCCAAGACTGCGAACCGCTCTTGTCTAAAGCAGCACTTGCGTGGACCGAAAGGATCCCTTCTTGAACCGCTTTGCGAGGCAAATCGACTAATCCGTCGTCAGGATCAGGCGTCGAAATCGCACGTTTTAGTAGCGTAGCTGAATAACGGTTTGTCACATGAAATTTGCTCTTTGGCTTTTGCTTAATGATTGAGGCGTTTGGTTCAAGTAACCACTCGCCTAAGACGACAGCATTGCTCAGTAAGCGACGGAGCAAGTCCGGTGCCAAGGTGGCGTTCGATGCGGTATGCAATCTGCCCAAACCATGAAAATGATCGAAACCGCTCATTTGTGTAACAAGTAAAGTAAGAGCGTCCAGCTCTTGGTCGAGACTGATCTGTTTATAAGAATCCACCCCGATATCCTCTAAATACTCTCGTATCATTCGCGACAATGGTGCACGACCGCTTGTCTCATTTTCGTGATTTCGAACAGCTTCAATCAAGTGACGGTAGCGAAGGTCGTGCACGTTCGGCATTGATTGGAGCGGGCCTAACGAGCGTAGCGGAGAATATCGACTGAAGTGAACGAAATGGATTTCTGCCGACCGGTCGGCAACATGGGCGATGTAATCGGCAAGCTGGTCGGAATTGCCCGACGACATCAAGTCGTCTTCTTTGACCTCGAGAAGCAAGATTTCCTGGCCATCGACGATCACGGCTAAATCGGCGCGTCGACCAGGCATGTAAGCCCATTCTGTCTCGATCTGTGCAGCACCGCCTCGAATGGCTTTTCGTTGATCAGCTGAAAACTGCACTTCCTGTAGCAAAACGAGAAACGCTTCGGGCTCGTGGCGACCGAGTTCACGCAACATGAGAGCGACTAATCGACCCGAGCACTTGTCTCGCAATTGCTTCTGCACGAAGCCAAAGAAGCTGTCGCCGCCACCCCGGCGCGCCGTCAGATCCGAATTACTGACTTTATTTCTCATCGGAGCAACCTCACTCGGCAAAGTCGTCTTCGTGGTGACGAGTGCGGCAAGCGGAAGCCAATCTGCCCACAATGCCATCGCTACGCGCTACGTCGAGCGAGAACAATTCGATACGGTTCTGACTTGCGTTCACGGTGTAGCGATTGATGACGCCTTCATCATATCCAGCGGAGGGATGGTGCGGATAGAGAAGCGTTAATTGATTGCATCCGTAAAGCTGACCATAAGCCATCATCTGATAGATGTCCGCCTGAGTCACACCGCGCTTGGGATCGTCGATCCGCGACGAAATCCGCTTCCACTTAGTGTCGATCACTTGGACTATCTGAGCGCCTCGCTTGATAAGGATGTCCGGCCTAGTCTGAAAAACCTGCCGCTGTTCCGTATCCTCTAGGCAATAAAGCCTTCCACCTTGGCTGACCACATGCAGATCGGAGTCGGCTAAAGCTCGTTCGAGCATGCGCGCAACGTACTCCTCGAAGAGCACGTTCATCTCAAATAACAGGGCTACACCCTCGCCGCCTCCAGCTGACGTAGATTGAAATCGACTTCCCAACAGCAGCCGGGCCAGATTGAGCAGTGCTCGCCAACGATCGTTGGTGCGGTCGAGGACGACTTGATCCCAACGTAGTGCCGACACCTGAACATCGGCGATCTGCTCGTACACGAAGGCTAGCTCGCGAAGGCGACGCTGATTGTTGGGTGTGCGTGTGATGCGGGACAATTGCATCACGGCTGCCTTCATGATCTGATTGAGCGCCGTATCGGGGGTTAGCGCGTCGAAATTGCAGGCAAGACGCGACGGGTCAGCAGCGTGTGCGGTAAATTGCCGCAACACGTTGAGCCGACCGCGCAAGGCAGGCAGGTCATCTGCCCGACCAACGTAACGTCGGGGCATTCCTTGCCGCACCGCATCGACCAGTTTCATCGAAAACAGCTGGATGAGGATTTCGAGAAGCGTGTCGCGCTGCCAATCGAGCGTGGTGATTTGCCCGGCATCGATCTTCAGATCGAGGGCGACGGCGAGCATGTGCACCAACCGCCTGCGAATGCTTCCGGTGGCTTGCGTCCCTTCCTCGCCGGGCACCTCGATCTTCGGCAGGATCTCCAAAGAGGATGAGCCTGCGGCAATGACACCCACAACGCCGCGCGCTCGCAACGCCGTTCGCCCATGCTCAAGGACTCCGCCCCCACCCCGGCCGGCCAGTGGCGAGGATGCTGCGACCGCCGCAATCCGATCGGCCGCAACGGCGGGTATCTCGTCCGGAGCCTCGCCGTAGCGAATTGCCTCCCATTCCAGGATCGTCCGGCGGATCACCCCGCCGTGAAGCCATCGTAGGAGAAGGTGTCTTTGACCTGCCAACGAAACCGCGGCGCTGCGGCTTCGTCACCGCCCAGTCCCTTCGGCGCTTTCAGCCGGTTGCGATCGAGGAAGCTACCCTCCATGTCACCTTCGCCATCGTCGCCGTCACCAAGCACCGCTGCGACCTTGGCCCAGTCCTCGAAGAAATATTCGGCGAGAAGCGGGATGATCTTGTGCCGCATCACCTCATCTACGTGGGTGCGGGTGGTGCAGCGGATGAAATAGGCGTGGCCGACCTGATGTTCGCGGTCGAAAAGATACTCGATGCGCTCGTTGATGGTGGCGAGCAGGCGGGGAAGGTCGATGCCGTCGACCTGTTCCAGCAACCGAGGATCGGGCATCAGTTCGCGAAACTCGAAGCGCCGACGGAGCGCCGTATCTAGCAGGGCGATCGATCGGTCCGCGGTGTTCATCGTGCCGATGATGTGCAGATTGGCCGGCATGCCGAAACGGGCATTGCTGTACGGCAAGGTCAGCCGCATGCCCTCTTCCATTCCCAGCCTCTTGTCCGGCTCGATCAGGGTGATGAGCTCGCCGAACACCTTGGAAATGTTGGCGCGATTGATCTCGTCGATGACGAGGACATGCTCTTCCGCGCTGAGCTCCGCCGCCTCGGCCATCTGCCGAAGGATCCCCGGCTGCGACTTGAGCGTGAAACCGACCCCGTCGGCGAGAGGATGCGGACGCAGCCCCTCGACGAAATCCTCGTAGGCGTAATTCTGGTGAAAGGTGACGAAGCCGATCTGGCCCTGCCCTTTCAGCTCTTCGTAAGCCTGGCGCAGTTCCTGCCGCCGAGCGGGATCGTTGAGGAGAAGATCGTCGGCGGAAAGACCACGACACAGGCGCACGGCTTCGGCCATCGTTCGGTAGGTTTTGCCTGTTCCCGGTGGACCGTAGAGGATGAGATTCAACGGCGAGCGCTTCACGGGGTCGACGGGTGTTTCTTCCTCCGTCGTCAGCCTGCCCCACTTCTGCAGGAACCACTCATAGTCCTGAGCCTTTCCCTTGAAGGTAAAGCGGATCAGCCGCTCCGCCAGTTCATTGGTTGGGTAGACCTCCCAGATCGTCGGCTGATACGTGTAATGATACCATTCGCGCAGAGGGGCGAGCGGCTCCCACTCGACAGAAACGCGTTCGCCATCGCCGCCATTCGCCGTGATGGTTCCGACCGCCTTGATCGCCATGACCGAAGCTGGCCGACCCCGATTATCGAACGGCAGTCCGTTCTTCCGGACATAGGTCGATTTTATCGCGATCCGATCGCCGGGCTGCATCCGCAACACCTGTTCGCGATGTCGATCGCTGGGATTGTCGATCTCCCATATGCCTTCGGCAATGAAGCGCTCGAGCTGGTCGGTAACCCGCCCGAATGACGCCCCGACAAACCAATAAGGTCGTTCCCGAACGATCCCGTAGGAATTGGCGCTCGCTTCATCGTTCGCCGGCGTGACCATCGGCTCGTCCTCCCGATTGTCCTCGAGCGCGACCCATGCGAACCCTTGGACATCGAACAGATCAGCCGGGTTCCACCCGAGCTCCCTGGCGAAGAGTGCGAACAGTGCGCGCATGATGTGCAGGAATTCATCGAGATCCGCTGACCTGAACTCCCTATGGGGGAAGAGCTTTCGGCCGAAGAGACGCTGCCCCATGGCCTCGATCCGGCTGATTTTGAACCAGCTCGCTGCTTCCGGATGGATGGTGCCCACGACGCTGATAGCGATCGCGAGGACCTCCCCGCGACGGAGCCCGGCTAGACCGTCGGCTCTCAGTCGTTCTAATTCTCTGGCAGCATCGGCGATGGTGACAAGCGGATCGTCCTCGCTTCGCGCAGTCCGGCCAATCGTCTCGTAGAAGCGATCGCGCAGTCCGGCTTCCGCTTTCTGCGCCTCGTCCAGGGTTCGCCAGCTCAGCGGCGCTCCCTGAACCCCTGTGCTGAGTGCGCGATAAATCTGTTCGCCGGCGCCCCGATCATCGGCACTCGATCCGGCGATCGACCGCACTTCTGCGATGAGCTTGTCCTTGTAGCGCCGCTCGATCGTCCAATAAGCGCCATCCTGACGGCGGAAATCCTCGAACCCTCTCATGCGCGACAGGAAGGTGTCCTTTAACGTCTTGAACGCCGGCCAGTCGATGACGACAAATCCGAGCGCGTCCAGCGCAGCTTTGCACTGCCCGCCGCCCGCGCGCGCATCGCTGCCGATATGCGCAAGCGCATCACGAACGATTGCCTTGCTGGGATAGCGTTTGCCGCGATGGAGCAGCCAATACTTTGCCGGATTGCCCAGACCCTCGTGACTGGCAATGAAAGCTTCTACCGACCCGGCGGCGTCGCATCGCTCGATCGCCGACAGGATGTCCTGAGCATTGAGGCCGAGCGTGGAACTTCCACCTGCCGCCAGGCCCCGGCCCCGACCGGTAATCGTGTAGCCGAGGGCCTCCAATCGGGCATAGGACTGGCTCTCGCCAAAGCCGCCGAAATATTCGCTGGCGCTTTTGGCGGTTTCCCCGGGGAGCTTGCAGACAGCAATTCCCACGATAGCCTTCGCCGGATAGCGCTGGCCGTTCGTTGCGCGCTCAACCCAGTTCGATGGTCGGACGTAGCCATAAGGGCGCAGGAAATTATCGATGCCAGCAGCATCGCAGTCGTCCATCGCGGCTTCAATCTCGGCTTTGGTCAGGCGAGCGATCAAGTCGGAATGACCTCGATCCCGACCTGAAGCCCCTTCTTCCAGAAAGCGTCGATAATATCTGAGGCTTGTCGGCAGATGGCCTCGCTCACCATCGTTGCCGAGGTCCTCGGGCAATCCCGTGCCGAGCTTTAATGCAGCCTCGATCTCGTCGAAACGTCCGCTTGCGTGAAGCTCATCGAGATCACCGAAAGCGCGATCGAGCTTCCGGACCTTGCTCATCTGGGTGCTGATCGTGTTGCGGGAGTAATCCTGCGATTCCATCCACGCCTTGAACTCGGACTCCCTCATGCTTCACCCTGACTGCTTGCGCTGAGAAGGGCCACCTTGCTGGCCCATTTCTGGATTTCTTCCCGCTTGCCGGCGAACCACGCGGCCAGTCCTGCGGTTGCCCGTGCACCCGCTTCGATCATCCCCCGCTGGGTGTCGAAGTCCGCGAGATTGTCGATTACGGGCGTATCCACCACGATCATCAAGCCGCTTCGGCCGTTGGCCCTTTTGTTCACTGTCGGCACGAGGCGATACGGCGTCTCGGCGAACGCTGGCGCCATGTCGGCCGCCAGACGCGAGAAGTGGTCTCCCCAGCCATAGAGGCAGATATTGGCGTTGCCTTCCCGAAGCTGATGCACCAGCCGCGTCTGGGGAAGGAAGCCCCATTTCGGCAGCGCTGAGGGGGCGAAGATCATCGTCTTGCTCTCTGCCGGAGCCTCCTTGAGCATGCTCGGCCCAGGCGGGAGAACAATCCCCAGCTCACTCATCATCGCGACGTAGGAGCGAGTAAAATTGCCGACAGCCGCAAGCGGAACCGCTCGATAGCCTCGCCGGCTCTTCTCAATTGCCTGTGAGATCAGGTCCGCGCGGAAGCGCAGCCTTTCAGTCAGTTCGCCGGTTTCAGTCCCGGCCCTCTCGCGCAAGATGGACAAGATCCGCTCATAGCTGAATACCGCGTCGAACTTCGCGGCAAAGGCTGTGGCTTTCGCGGCGTAAGCGTCAGGGCACGTGAGCACGATCAAGGCAAATTCTAAGCCATCCGCGGCAATTGCGGATGCTTCTGAGCGATACGATTCGGCTTGCTGGGGCTGTTCGGAGGTGTCCAGCTTGTTCTCGATCAGGATCACATAATTCCCGTCTACCCCCTCGACCTCGAGTAAAATGTCGATCTCTCGCCGGCTGTGCATGCGGCGACGACTGTGACTGACCCGGGCGTCACAATGGCTGAGCTGTCTGCCCAGGATTCGAGCCAATTCCGCGATGAAGCGCTCACGAAATGCCGACGAGCAGCGCAGTTCCTCGACCAGGAGGAGGTCGACGTCACGTTCGGTCGCGTGGCTGAGCGTCAGGATCTCATCGGTCATGACTGAGCAGATCCCGTGAGCCGGCGCGCCAGCACGATCATCGCCCAGGTGTCCCGCCCGCAATACGCCTTGAGTTCTTCGGCCAGCATCTCACGCTCTTCGTCAGAGCAGTCCGCGCACATCGCGCTGAGGTAAGCTTGTTGGGCGCTACCGCCGTCCTTTATCTCGAGCGTGGCATAGTCGAGATCGGAAACGGTCGGCAGGACGGCCTTGATCGACCAGCTGCCGCGCTGGTCACGGTGATAATAATGAGCGCGGGTGACGGGGAGGAGGTCAACCAAGCGGTCGGCGACGGACAGGAGGGCCGGCGCAAGATCGGGAAAGACGTCGGCCAGCGCTTTGACCTGACTTCGCTCGAAGCTGGCATTGTAGGCGATGA
The DNA here is from genome assembly GCF_039538045.1 of Sphingomonas swuensis. Taxonomy (NCBI): domain Bacteria; kingdom Pseudomonadati; phylum Pseudomonadota; class Alphaproteobacteria; order Sphingomonadales; family Sphingomonadaceae; genus Sphingomonas; species Sphingomonas swuensis. The sequence goes on from NZ_BAABBQ010000001.1 coordinate 1,878,320, forward strand.
CCGCGCCAGTGGCCGGGACATCGCTGACCAGCGCCTCGGCACAGGCGCGGCGGGGATCAGCACCGTTAAGGCTGAGAAATTCGCGGTGGTCGATGGTGCCATCTCGCTGCTCGACATGCACCGAATACTGGAACGGCACCTGCTGATAAGGTCGGGTGCCGACCCAGCGCGGGGCAGCGAAGGCGATCGTCTCGAAATCCAGCCAGGCGCGAGGGAAATCCCAATCGTTCATGGCGCCGCGCGCACCATCCGGGTCGTGATAGGGCTCGTTGTTCACGGTGGCATGGTAGATGCGCTGGTGGGTTGGACTGCCCAGCATGGACGAATCGATGTCAAACAGATCCTCGATCCCGCGCGCTCGCCACTTCTTCCCACCGCCATTGTTGAGCACGTCGACGGTCCACTCCGGTCCGGGCGGTAGGCTGGAGCGACAATAAGCGGTGAACTCACACACGAACGGCGACGAACAATGGTCGCCACATTCCTTCTCGGGTTGCGGTCCGCCGAGGGCTGCCCGGGCACCGCCAACCTGCTCCTCGCGCTTGGCCACGATATCGCCAACGGCATGAAGAAGCTCGGTGTCCCGGAACAATCCGCGATAGTTGCCCGGTTCTTCCAGCACAAACCTGGTGTCGACGTGACGAATGCTGGCGCTCCGGATGGTTAGCCCGCACTGCCGCGCAACCCAGAGTTGCGTTGCGAGGTCGTTATGATGATAATCCTTAGCCGATCCCGAGCTTTTCACCTCGATCAGGTTCCATCCGCCACCCTTGTTCGGTTCGAGAATGTCGATCCGGACTAGCACCCCGTCATGCTCGAGCGTGGCCTCGAAGATCGTTCGCGGCTGCTGAAGAGCGAGGAGTTCGCGAGTCCGGTCCACCGCAGCCCGCAGATCCGGTTCCGCCTCGACCATGATGCCGTCAGAGATCAGCGCGCAGGCGATGGCGCCAATCTCGTGACCCGCCGCGAAACGCGCTTCCGCGCCCTCGTCATATTCCGCGAGGTCCTTGCGATGGGTGGCTAGCCAGAGCCGCTTCGGGCATTGCTCGAACATGGTGATTTTCGACTTAGAAAGTCCGAAGGTGCGGGTTGTAGTCGGATGCGTCATCCGCCAAATCCTACAAGCCGTGGCGACAAAAACGGACGCATGGTCACGTCCTAGTCCGCAATCACGGGGTAGAACGGCATGCCCCATGCGTGCTGTGGATTGTCCATCATGATGTCGAGGAACACCGGCACCAGATGACCGAGTAACGCGGCACCGTCGCGGACTTGGTCGCGGTTGACCGAGCTGCACCAAGTCGATCCCCCATGCACCAGCTGGTTTCGGAGGACATACAGCCGATCGAATAGGATCGACAGGATCAGCGGCGTGTCTTGTGAGGTCATCGCACTATTGGCCTTGTGCTTGGCGCGACTAAGACGGGCCTCCCAGTCAGTGGTTCCTGGCACTCCATTCTGGTGTGCCCAGAACGGGGCAAACACATATCGGTTGTCGAGCAGCAGACGGACTTCGCTGGGAAATCGACTCCATACGATGTTGTAGATTCGATTGCCGGCATCCAGCTGGACGAGAGTGCGGAAGAAAAGCCTGAACTGTTCTCGGTCACCGCCCAGATCGGCGTCGATCTCAGAGGCGTAGGATGCGTTGAAGGCGATCCAGAGCAGGATGAACCGGACGTCACTGTCGTCGGTCTCCTCCGACGCCCGGCCGAACCAGCTCAGTCCGCGGTGGACCCTGAGGGTGAGTTCGGTCGGGAAGATCTCGCGCAACAGGCGCTGCTTGTCCTTGAGGGCGGCATGACCAAGGGGCGGGCTATTCTTCCTCATCGTCATCCCTTCGCATAATCGACCAGGCTAGTTCGAGCCGGTCTTCCATGACATCCTGCAGTTCCTCGGGCGCGACGATCTCGATCTGGCCGGCCCACTGGAAAAGGTGGTCAGCAATTTCGCGAAGGCCGCCAGTCCGGAAGGAGATGAGCAGGGCACCGTCCGCTTGCTCCTCGATGCGCTGACGAGGATGGAAGCGCCATTGGCGAGCGCGTGCAGCACTCTCGGCAAATACGCGCAGGACAATGTCGCGTGGTTCCTCGCGCCAGATCCCGAACCCGTCGGCAAGCCAGTCGTCGAGCTCAAAGTCCTCGGGCAACGCCGCCAGTTCGTCGGACACTCGGGCGTTGGACATCCGGTCGAGGCGATAGACCGCGGCTCCGTCGCGACCCGGCATGAAGCCGACCGCATAGCTCACCGGGCCATTCAGCAGACCGGCGCAGGCGATCCGCCGCCACCGTGGCGCGTCCGCCTCAAGGGTCTGGTAATCGAACTCCAAGCACTGCCCCGACATGATGGCATCGAGGGCAGCGCGGGTCACTTCAGGCGCAACCATGGCGACCGGGCCTGGCCCTGAAAATGCCCGGAGGTGCTTCAGCAATTCTTCTAGGTCGGGTTCGATCCGCCGTCTCTCTCGATCGTCGAAGCTGGCCTGCACCTTCGACAACAGCGATTGCAACTGCTGGAAGCGGAGCGACCCACCGCTGCGCATGGCATCGACCTCGGCGCGCAACGCCGCAAGCTCCTCAGCGCTCGGCCGAGTATAATGACGGCGAAGGCCATCGACGATCCGGAACCGCTTGCGCGGGCCATCGACAATCTCGTCCAGATCGAAATTGAGCGCGATGACGTCGCGCGCCCGCTCGGCCGATCGCCGGCCCTGTCCAAGCACCTCGGCAATCTCGTCCAGAGTCAGCCCGTCGGTCGTTTCAGAGAGACCTCTGACTAGCTGCAGTAAACGATCAAACGGTGCCTTCCGGGCATCCCCCACAACGCAAACTCCTTCGCCCAAGCATGCGTCCGGATCTGTCGGATGGCGAGTCCAGATTCGTGTAATGGAAGAAGAAATTGCCCCCCTACCCCGTGCCCAAAGCGATACCCGCCGCCGACGCCGGCGGCGGCGCGTCGAACCGCCGATCCTGTCCAGCGATCGGCGCGAGACCGCCCGGGTTGGCGCAATGGTCAATGCAGCCTGCTCGCGAGTATTAGCCGCTCGCGGCTCCAGCGCCGCGCGATTGAAGGCCACCTTCGACTGCCTCGTCGAAACCTTGGAGCTGCTTGGCGCGCCGATCGATTTAGATCCGAACAAGTTCGAGCGACAGTCGATCGATCTGCGCCGGGCTACTCTTGAAGCAATGCGCCAGAACCTACCGGCCAGGAAGGCCAGCCGACTCGTCGGTCTCGATCGCCGGATCGCCTTCCTAGGCGATCTGGTCAGTCTGAACGATGATGAGCGCGAGGTCTTCGGGTTCCTCGCCCGCTACATCCTCCTTCCGGAATATCGGGTCTTTCGGGATTTCCTGTTCCCCTTCAACAACAGGCACGACGGCATCGACCCGCATGCGATGAGCCTGGCGATGGGGATGGACGTTGCTAGGCTGAGGCGGATTATCGATCCGGGCGGACGTCTTGTCCGGATCGGTCTACTGGAGGAACAGGACAGCTACGAGTTTGCCCTGCCCAACCGGATCAAGCGCTTCCTTCAGACCAACGCATCATCGCTCGCCCGGATGCGCGCCGTGCTGCTGCCAATGGCCGCGCCGCCTACGCTGACGATGGAAGACTTCGCCCACCTGTCCGAACCCGTAGACGATGCCCTTGCGCTGTTTCGCGATGCTGTTGCGACCGGGGCACGGGCCAACATCCTGTTCTACGGGGTGCCTGGAACCGGCAAAACGGAGCTGGCACGGCTGCTCGCCGCGAAGGCAGGCGTCCCGGCCGTCGAGGTCGGCAATGCCGACGAAGAAGGGGACGAGCCTTCGCGTCATGAGCGGCTGGCCCACCTTCGGTTATGCCGCGGGCTCTCGGTCGGCGAGAGCCGGGCAATCCTGGTGATCGACGAGGCCGAGGATCTGTTCGTGCCGCAGGGGATGCAGTCGTCATCGAAACTGTGGCTCAACCGGATGGTCGAGGACGGCGAAGGCGTCCACGTCTGGATCGTCAACTCGCTGTGCGCACTAGGCGAGCCTGTAATCCGTCGGATGGACTTCGCGCTGCGATTCACCACGCCCTCGGAGGCGGCGCAGGCGCGGATCGCCCGGCGCGTGTTGTCGCGCAAACGGCACCGGCCGAGCGACAGGCTGGTCAAGGATTTCGCCGCGCTGAAGACCAGCCCGGCCATCCTCGACAGCGCCTTCCGCACCTCTCGCCGGGTTGGCGCCGACGATAACCGGACCCTGCGGATCGCTAACGATCTTGCCCGCGCATCAGGTCGGCACGCACAATCGCATCGGAGTGAGCCCAAGGCATTCGATCCATTGCTCAGTCGCGCCGACTATGACCTTCTGCGCCTCAGCGAGCGCTTGGCTGCCAGTAACGATCCTTGGTCGCTGCTGCTTCATGGCGTGCCTGGCACCGGCAAAAGCGCTTTCGCGCGGTTCATCTCGGATCGGTCGGGCCGTGATCTAATCATCCGCAACGGCTCGGAATTGCTCGGCCCTTATGTAGGGCAGACTGAGCAGTTGATCGCCTCGGCGTTCGAAGAAGCACTGGAGGGCGATGCGATCTTGCTGATCGACGAAGCCGACGATTTCATGTTGAACCGGGAGATGGTGCAGCATTCATGGGAAAGCTCGATGGTAAATGAGATGCTCCGCCAGATGGACGGCGGCAGAACCCGCTTCATCGCCACAACCAACCGGGCCGGAATCCTCGACAACGCAACGGCGCGCCGTTTTTCGTTGGCGGTCGAATTCAAGCCGATGACGACCGAGCAGGTGCGCGCCATGTTCATGGCCACTTTCGGAGGTGAGGCGCCGGCTCGTCTTGACGCCATCGGCCCCTTAACCCCCGGCGACTTTGCCCAGTTGGCCCGGCGTGCCAAGCTTCTTGAGGTCGGGGATGCCTTGACGATCTGCCGTTGGCTTGAACAGGCGGCGGCTGATCGCGGGCACGGTGTGCGGGCGGGGTTTTGATGAGTATGCGACAGCGTATGAGCGCCGCCGACGAGTTTACGAAAGACGATATCGATCGCGCTTATCAAAAGCTCGGCCATCGTTGGGGCTGGTCATTTATGGCGACGCCTGAGGAGCGCTTACGCACGGCCCGCGTCGCGATCGTCGGCCTCAATCCCGGCGGTGGTGGCGAGGGCGACAACAGTGCCTTCGGTCTGTTGTGGAACAGCGATGGGGTCAACGCCTATTATGATGAGAAGTGGGGCGCAGACGGTCGGAGTGATAATCCGCTCCAGAAGCAGGTCAAGGAATGGCATCGTCTACTTCAGCTTAATCCCCAAGACCCCCTGTGCGCTCAATTCGTGCCGTTCCGGTCGCCCACTTTTAGCAAGTTAGCCAATTCGGAAGAGTCGGTCGAGTTTGCCCGCGACCTATGGCGCTGGGTGCTGAGCGTTTCGCCCGCCACGCTCTTCGTTACGATGGGCAAGCTCCCCGCCCGCTACCTGGCCCAAACTATGAGCGCGAGATACATTTCCCGCCTACCGACTGGGTGGGGCCGGCAGATGATCGACGTCTATGACTCGCCCGACGGCAAGCGCATCATCGCCATGCCGCATCCCAGCCGCTACCGTATCTTCGCTCGCGGCGGCGGGGTTAGCGACACGGCCGAAGGGAGCTTTATGGCTGCGGCGGACTCGTCGAACGCACTGCCGGTACATGGCCAATGACCATCAATGCCCGCCTTCGTGCGCTATACGCCGACTGGAAATGCGGCCTTCGCGGTGATGATCCGATGGTGGCCCAGCTGTCGCCACCTGACCTCGTCTGTGTACCCGACGGGTATGAGCAGGCTTCGTCGAGAGTGGTCTACGTCGGACAAGAGCAAATGGGCTGGTCCTGGTCACAGCGAAGTTTAGATGAATACGATTACGGCACGCAGATTTGGCCGCATTCATCGATTGAATCGTGGCTCGACTTTATCACCGCTCCTGACTCGGTTGATGCCCTTATGGCTGGCTATCGCCTCTTCGATTTCGCCCAGCACCAACCACTTAATCATCGCAGCCCATTTTGGAGGCAGTATAGGCGCTTCGCCGCGCATGGCGCCGCCTGCACCACCAACCTCGACCGCACTTCATGGAAGGGCGGCGCGATCGATGACGGCCCTCCCGAAATGCGCGCTTATATTGCGAACAGCGGCACGCATAAGTTGCTCCGCGACGAACTGGCCATCCTCGCCCCGACCATATGCCTATTCATGACCGGCCCACACCGCGATCATCTCATCAAGGAAACTTGCCCAGGCGTCCGCTTCGAACCGCTGTCGCCCGACATTCCTCGCGAACAGCTGGGCAGACTTATCTGCGACGGTTTGCCGCCTTTATCGTTCCGCACCTACCATCCGAGCCATCTTAGCCGTTGCAATAAGGGCTTCTATCTCGACCTGATCGAAAGCCAGTTAGCGCATCCGAGCGCATTTGACGCAGGCGAACCGTAAAAGGAAGTCAGGCGGGCCATGGCCTTGCGGCGGCTGGCCGGGGCAGCGCCACCGGCGCCCAGCCGACTTGTGTTCGCCAGCCCGCGTGAGAAAAGTCTATCTGCTTGATTGTGAAGATTATTGCGCTTGCACGAACGATCAGGAGCAGCTTGAAGGTAGTGAGCTCCCAAGCACCGCAAACCTGAGGTCCGAATGTCAGCTTTGCTAAGGTGGCTTGCCAGCAAATCACTGCTCTTTGTGCTGCTTTTCTTGGGTATCGCCGCTTTTACTTTCGTCGGGCCTGTCATCCGTGCTGCGCTCGCCCCCACGCAACTCCGCCAAGAAATCATGTCTTTAGCGGACGTAAAAAGGAGCTTGGCGAGTTCCCGCGCAGCAACTCAGAACAGGCTTGAGCAAACAGCCAAGACCTTCAAGGCGGGTGGTAGTGAGCAGCTTCAGTTCCGGCTTACCGCAGCCCAGCGTGAATTGCAGGAAGCAAAAGCTGAGCGTCTCAAGGGCCAAGGCTTTCTTGCGTCTATTCGACCTTCGAAGATTCTGGCCAGGGGCGAGCTAGACCTTCGCATATCGGCGCTCCGTCAGGAGATCCGCGCACTAAAACTGGCCAAGAGAGCCGCTGAAGCCAAGACCCTACTTACCGCCCGCGAGGCAACCTTCAGGCGAGTGCAGGTCGTTCCATCGCAGCAATGGATTGCGAAGGAGAAAGAGGAATGTTCCTTTGCCAAGACGAGATTAGCGGAGTTCGACAAACGCAACCCCCTCGACAAAATCATCAGGAACACACTTGAGGGGGAAAGGGCAAACCTAGACGCGGCTCAGCGAAGGGAATGTGCTCAGTGGCGTAAAAGCGAAACGGCACGGAACACCGGAATGAAAGCTCGAGCGGCATACCGGCAGGCCCAGCAGCACTTGGAGCTTGCCGACAGATGGTCCGTCGGAGTGATCAGCGACAGCTCGAAAGATCTTGCTCAGCAGACCATCCGGGACATCGCCCTGAGAGCCGTGATTGCCCTGCTTGCAATCATTCTCATGCCTTTCGCTGTCCGCATTGTATTCTACTTCGTGCTGGCGCCGCTGGCCCAACGAGGACCGCCAATTCGACTTCCTTCAAAGGCGGAGGCCGACAGAGGAATCACGGCGAAGCCCTCGGCAGTGACCGTCTCGATCTTGCTAGGCCCTTCGGAAGAGCTCCTCGTTCGTCAGGGCTTTCTGCAATCAAGCTCGACTGCGGGGCAGAAGAAGACCAGAGCGTTCCTTAGTTGGCGCTTTCTCCTCACCAGCACCGCAAGCAAGCTGACTTTCCTTACGCAGATGCGCGGAGAGGGTCTGAGCGCAAGCATTTCAGCCGTCGACGATCCATTCGCAGAGGTGGCTATCCTGGACATGCCGCACGATGCGGCCTGCGTGCTGCAGCCGCGGGCCATCGTTGCAGTTGTGCAAAACACCAATCAACCGCTGAGGATCACCAGTCATTGGCGCCTCACGTCTCTCCATGCCTGGCTAACGTTCCAATTCCGCTATCTGGCTTTCCACGGGCCAGCCTCCATCGTGGTCAAAGGCGGACGCGGCGTCCGCTTGGAAGTTGCCGAGAAAGGCCGGCTCTTCCCGCAGCGACAATTCGTCGGGTTTTCCACTGCGGTTGTGTACAGCACCGCCCGCAATGAGACATTCTGGCCCTACTTCTTCGGACGCGACGAGCTCCTGAAAGATCGCGCCGAAAGAAGCGGAGGGCTTCTCATCTTGGAGGAGGCTCCAAGTGGAAGACCTAGCTCGGGTAAGCATCGGAAAGGGTTGGAGGGCGCCGTTGACGCTCTTCTCAAGGCCTTCGGAATCTAAGAGCTACTCGATCCAAATGAACTAAGTGGACCGTTGCTCGGGATCTGGAGCAAAGGCCAGCGTCGCGGTGAGGTCTGCGCTACTGGAAGATGTTCACTCAGGGCTCCGCCGTATGAAAGTGTCTCAGACTCTCCGCATCCGAAGGGGCTTCTCGCAGCCCGGCTGAAGCAGGCTCGTCTGGGAAGAAGCTAACCGCGCGCCAACCGACTCTACCATTGTGATCGGCGCGTCTGATTGCGACGCACCGGACCTCAGAAGCTTCACCCGGCGCGAAATCTCTGGCCAATGGGGGTGGCACAAAAACGCGATCGCCATTGGCTCCAACAAATGCGAAATCCCTATCCAAGGGACGCGTCAGACGCCCTGACCGAACCTCGCATAGGCCAGCGATCTCCTTAAGCTGAGAGATGCGCCAGTCGAGAGCGCGACCATCTGATTCAACGCGCCCAACCTCGACAACAGTGCCGGGCACCAAGGCTGCAACATCTGGAAATTGTCGGTGTGTCAGCGCGATGCCGTCTTGCAGACTTGTCGCCACGTAGCTGAGGGAACGCGCTAAGTTGATGTGGTCGATAACACCCGTGGTGTAGGTCAGGCTTTTTTGATCAAGCTCTTTGAGTAGAGCTCGTGCTGCGCCCGACTGGTCAGGAAGGTTTGGACCGCTACTGCTCCCTTGAGCCTGCCGGTACCAGTCGCTGGAGAGAAGCCGGGAGAGCTCGTCGGGTACTCTAAAGCCCTTGCGTTCGCGGTAATCGAGCGCAAGCCAAACCTGGTGAGCACTTTCCGCGTATCGACCGCAAGCGGCTAGATGTCGCGCGAGACGTATACGCGTCTTCGCTACTTCCACCTCTTCTCGAGCGAGCTGCGTCGCAAAACCGAAGCAGGTGAGCGCATCCGAAGGACGCGTCCCTTCGAGTATCTCGCCGAGTAGTGCCCAAGTCCAAGCAGCTCTAGGCTGCCGGCGAAGGACAGGAGCCAGTCGCCTCACGGCGAGTTCCGCCTCACCTCGTGAAAGATGCAGCTTACTCTGGTAATAATTCAGCCACTGGTCACCAGGCTGGCCTTCAAGCGCTCTCTCAAGCATGCCGAGACCCCAGCCGACAAGCTGATTAGCGGGGTGTGATTCGCCTGCCAGACTGACGGCCTCACGGCAGATTGCTCGCATGAATCTGCGCTCAAGGCTGTCGAGGGTCTTACCCTCCCGATTTACAAAGGGTGTTCTGTCGTCTTCGGAAAAACTGTCGACTCCAGCCCAGCGGGCGAACGCCAGGAAGTCAGGCAAATCCTTCGAAACCTTTGTGGCTAGCCGAACCATCTGGCTGAAAGTCCCGTCCCCTCGCAGAGCGTCACCAAACTTGGCAAACTCTTGCAGGCACGGGCTTAGCTGCCGGGCAAGGGTTACTGCTGAGATGCTCTTGCTCTCGAACGCTGCGACAGCCTTGTTGGCAACGTCATAGAGCACCCATCCGTAAGCTCGGAGGAACCAGACGTCGCTGCTATGATCAGAATACTCCGTCCGCGCGAGTTCGAGCGCTTCCGGCGCCTTGCCCCCCCGTCGTAACGCGAAGATCTCGCGTGAGCCCATCAACTCGCCCTGCTGACCGAAGCCATCAAGCGCTGGACTTCCTCGTACAGGCCGCCGCTGCGTCCGGGTCCACCAACCTCTTGTGCCGACGTCCAGGTCGAGGATGCCTTGTAGGTGAAGTCGATTGCACCCTTACGACATGGGTCTGCGAAGCCAACTCTGAGCCGATGAGGCATCGGGCGGACGTCTGTTCGCTGAATCGAACTTTCTGCGAGAGCCGTATCCAGTCGGTCCAGGAACTCTAAAAGGAAAGGTTCGAGGGCTGGGGCCGGCCGATCGTTGGTAAGTGTGGCAAAGGCGGCGAGCACATCATCGAGAAGATGTGGGTCTGTGAGCGAGCCTGGACCTTGGGCCGCCCGACCTACCTCAAACCGCCCATTGTAGTGGTACTGTATAGTGGCCTGCCGCCCTTCACGAAAAAGCGTGTAGCGCTCGCAGTATGGGAGGTGCTGGAGCAGCGATATCTTGATTGCCTTTGCACTCCAGAGGTCACGAAGCTGGCGGTGAGTGGACATCAACGCAGCAGTTGCTGTCGAGAATGAGAAGCGATCCCAGTCGGGATCACTCATCGCATCACCTGCTGCTTCCGTTGAAGCGATCTCGCTGGCAACGCCCTGCCACTGGAGATCGAACGGGGTGAACTCAGGCGGGTTTACCACCGCCAGCATCGATGAACCCCGAGTGATCGCCGTGTATGCCCAACGGAAGAATGTTTCGTTCCGGCGACCGCTGAAGCCATTGAAGTCGACGATCACCCGATCCCACTCGCCGCCTTGCGCCTTATGGCACGTCATCGCGTAGCCGTACTTAACCTGCACAGCATTGAAGTACGGGTCGTCCATCAGCACGTTCTTGAACTCAGCCGTACGCGGTTTCAAATCCGGGTGCCGCTGGCGGAAATGCACGAGCAAGGCGCGTTGCTCGAGTGGGCTGAGCTCGCGGTTCGGGGAAGCGAGAAGATTTTCAAGCGCCCTGACAGGAAGCCTGATTACGGTACCATCGGCTGCTCTGAACGCGACAACTAGGTCACGGTAGCGTAATTCGACACAGTGTCCACCACTCAGCCCGATTGGTACGACCTCAGCTTCGGAAGCCAAGTCCAAGACTCTTACAAGATCACCGTTCTTGAGACTACTTCGTGAATTGCGGTTGACGAGCAGGGTGTCTCCGACCTGCATGGGAAGCTCCGCACTTCCCCAGCGCCGCTCTCGAACATTCTGGTTATACGTGAGAGCCATCGAGTTCGAGTAAGTGACAGCGACACACGTCCCCGCTCCCGCCAGGCCACCCAGGATCATCTGCACGGCGCGTGCAGCGTCGATCTTCTGAATGTCACGGTCGTTCGGCTGAAGCGAAAAGCGGTTGAAGTTGCCAATCCCAATCGCATCACGCAACTCGGTGGCCCGATCAAGGATGGCGCTCCCTTCTGCCTGACGCATGACGGTCGCGAGATCGGAAGACACGACCCTAAGACCGAACTCAGTTCGAAGGTAATCGTCCGAAAGTGCGGGCGAGTTGGTCTCACCGACTGGAGGCAACTGCGCGGGATCCCCGACAAACAACAGTTTCGTGATGCTTTCTTGAGGTCGGCCGGACCGCCCTACCCTGGCATAGGTCAGCAAGTCGTTCAGGAGCCGACCTGAGCCAAACTGAACAAAATCACCCTTGCTGGTGCGGTCACCCACCATCGAACACTCATCTACGATGAAGATGGAAACTGAGGGTTCGTCCTCTCTCAAGGGGTGAATGATCCTGAGTCCAGGATCATTCGCTGTGTTCGCCTCTTCGAAAACATCCACACGATTGATCGTGTATATCTCTGAATGGATTGTCTTCGAGGCCGGCGTCGCGTCGGCACCCAGAGCTTGCGAAACCTTGGATCCAAGAATCCGCGCAGCGCGCCCGGTGGGTGCGAGTAGCACGCATGAAAGCCGCGCTTCCGTGATTGCAGCGACGACGTCGGCCACCAAAGTGGTCTTGCCGGTACCAGCGCTGCCGCGAAGAACGAAAAGATCGAGATTGTCGTCGCACAGGAATGACTTAATCGAATCAAGCGCAAGCAGCTGTTCTTCGTTCAACCGGATCGATTTAGGCACCTGCCACCTCGACACTTAACGCCACACAAGATGGCTCTTACCAGCCCTAACCAGTCTGCGGCGAGATCGTCAGTTCCCCACCGCTCACTTCTAGAGCAGCAGGCCATTTAAGATTCAGTGCACGCAGCGACACGCGTATATCCTCAGGAGACTGCGAGTGCGTTTTCCCCCTCCAGGAGAGTTCGTTCGAGGGTCCTGCTGCCCAAGGCCATAACCCGGCTAATTGCGAAACCCGTCTGAGGCTGACCCATGCACCAACCCACCCGTGCATCTGCAGCTCGGTCTTAGTCACTATAAATGGCGCCTCGGCGCTCACAAGCGAAGGTTCCAAAACAAAGTCTAGGCTATTGTCTCTTCAAACAGCTGCCTTGCATCCTCGTCCGTTAGGGCGGGCGGCATCAACATCTCCCTACTCAATTCTCGTTTGCGCATTAGAAGAGAGTGCAAGCGCCGATCGAAGCTATGGTCTTCGCCTCCGGGCAGCAGCGCCATCGGATAGTAGACGGTGACCGGCTTCGATTGTCCAATTCGATAACAGCGGTCTGTGCTCTGATCCTCGACGGCCGGATTCCACCAGCGCGTTAGATGCACCACGTTATTCGCAGCGGTTAACGTCAGGCCCACCCCTCCAGCTTTTGGAGAGAGGATCATTACGTCAAAACCATCAGCCTGTGCTTGGAATGCGTCCACCCTCTCCTGCCGCTTGGGGCCAGACACATTCCCTGACACGATCATCGGTGCTCTCGGCAAATTGTACCGTCGCTGCAGAACACCGGCGAGGTCACTTTGCGCGTCTCTGAACTCTACGAAAACTAGCGCCTTCTCACCGCGCGAATGGATCTCATCCAGCACCTGGACCAAGCCCTGCAACCGAGCAGAGGATCCGATGTAATCGTCGTCTGTCGACACGACGCCGCGCTCAACCGGAGCTAAGGAGACGCGGCGCATAGCCTGCAGTGCCTCGAGCATCTTGCCACGATCTTGGCGCTGCCGAGCAGCCTCGATCACGGCTGCGTATGCATTGGCCTGCATGTCAGGCATTCGCAACTCGATAGTCTTTTCGGACTTGGATGGCAGTGCCCCAAGGACCTCGTCTTTCATTCGACGGAGCATTACAGGCGGTCTCTGCGGACCTGGCAACGTCAGTACATCCTTGAGGCGCTTTAGGTCTTCTGCAACCGGTGCAGCTTCGTAACGGTGACTAAAGTCCTTGAGCCCTCCCAGCGCGCCGGGGTGTAGCGTGTCCATGATGCACCACAGATCGGCAAGACGGTTCTCGATCGGCGTTCCGGTCAAAGCCAAGATAAATTCTGCCTGCATGGCCTTGGCTGCGTCAGTCACCTGGGTGCCGGGTGTTTTAACCTTCTGCACTTCATCAAACACGATCGCGCAGAAGGCGATCCGACCGAAGCTGTGCTGGTAGTCGCGAAGGGTCTCGTAGGTTGTCAGCACCCAATCTGCCGCCTCGATGCGGTCGACGTCGAGGAGTGGCTGGGCCAGTTCAAGCTCAGATCCCGAGCTCTGCCGCAAGTCGCGAAGATCGGGCCCGTAAGCACGAATTTGGGTGCCAATTCCCGGAACCTTCAGGTGAATATCGTGCTCTTTTTCCCAGTTCTTCAGAAGTCCGGTTGGTGCAACAATTAGTATAGGCGCGGGACTGATGTGCCCTGCTCGCATGGCGGCTTTCAGCCATGCGAGAAAGCTCAATGTTTGGTATGTCTTACCGAGACCCATGTCGTCAGCAAGGAGTGCGCCAGTCCAGCCTGCTTGCCAGCAGTCCTGGAGCCATTTCAAACCATCGACCTGGTGTGGCTTCGGCTCTGACCTGAGCAGATCTTTATGTAGCTGCCTTGAGAGGTGCGGGTCTCGTCGATGCGGATCGCTATTGAAGATAACGCTCTCGAAGTTGTTTCTTACCAAGAGAACGTGCGGCTCGGCTCCAGGCTCGCGCTCCTGCTTCTTCGATCTCTCGTCTTCCTCAACCGGGTCACCAATCGGAGAGGAGGCCCGCCCGATCTCTGCCAGAGCTGCCAAGGCCTGATTAGTTGCAGGTATGCGAACACCGTCGAATTCGACGTCCGGTTTGCCTTCTGCGATTGCTCTTTCGATCTGCCTGCTAAGATCTTCGAGCCGATCCGCTGGTAGCCTCAGTGGAGCCCCATCGACGATCAGGCCGACTGCCTCGGGAGGCAGCCAATCTTCGCTTGCGACCTGGACCCAAGGGAGGACCTTCTTCTCCCATAGGCCGATGGCCTGAACTCGCTCTGAGAACTCCTTCGTCTCCTTAAAGAGGCTTTCAATAAGATGCTCGTCGAGTTCATCTCCAAGCGCTTCTTTAAGGTAGGCTCGGGGGTTCTTGATGAACTCTCGCGCGACCTCACTGCCCGCTCGCTGCGCTTTTCGCGTAATGTCGAGCGCTTTCCGGAGTGGCGGAGATATCAGCAGCAGAACACCGCCAGGCATAGGATAGCGGTTTCGAGCCTCATTGAAGCGCTGGAAGCGATCGCGCGCAAACGCATGTTGGAGGTAGCTAGATAGAAGGGGCTCAGGTTCTCCGGCGCTGTCTAGCTCAAACTCACCGGTATCCTCGTATGGCCTCTCCCTTGATGAAGCGAACAAGACCGGATCGAACTGCAGATCCCCGTCCTGCTCATACGGCAGCAGAGAGAACGCACCTGCGTGTGCAACTCGGACTTCTCGGAGATATCGGCTTGCATCGACCTCCCCGCCCTCACCCGCTTGTGGGAGGAAGCGCTGGACAGACAGCCAGGCCTCCGTTCTAGCATCTGGATCTGATGCCGGCGTCTGATTGAAGGCGTCCATGGCGGCAACAATCTCGAATAGCTCCTCGGGAAGGAGGTAGCGCCGTGTGCCGACCTTCAAGAGGGCGCCGACGCGCGTTGGATTGATGATCCGCCGTCCTGAGACGTGGTCCCACCGATAATCGACCCGGAAGTTGTCCTGTTCGAGCGTCCCTTTGTGCTGAATGAAAAGTGTTACTGGTGGTGCCTGCGGCAAATCCAGTGCCGAGCGCACTGCAGGGCTCAGTTTTGCTGCCTCGGACGGAGGAAGATGAAGTTCATTTTCCTCACTCAGCGCCAACTCGTCTTCGACGAGCTGCCAAAGCTTCGCGACTGCTGACGCCTTCTGCGGTGAGCAGATGCGAGGCCACTCCTCCACACGGACGCCGACCTCTCCCACCCGCCCGGTGAAGACGACCCACTCGTCCTTCGAAAACCATTCGAGAAGCAAGGTCTCACTCACGGCCGCATCTCCGCGACGCTGACCCGAACTCCGATGCGAGGCGCCAGAAAGTCCATCAACTCACGCTGCCAGCGGTATGCCATCGTCGAGTCATGCCGCTGATCGTAGAGGCAATCTTCTCGGAGTTCCTGAGCTGAATAGTAGGGCTCTTGAAGCTGAGGCGCGCGCTCATCGTCTTCGGCCCAGACCCTTGCTGAACCTGCGTGACTCCATTCAGCGACAACAAATTTGCCGATCCTCATGAGCATAACTGATTGCCGTCGTCCTGCACCTTGCAGTCGTCCGGAAGCTACAACCTTTGCTTTTTTCTCGGGATGACGAACGAGGAAATGGCGTGCTTCCATGCCGAAAACTGGCCATGCTTCGTCGATGGCTCCGTGTCTCTCAAGTGCTAACCAGAACGCTCGCCGCCACCTCCAGATCGGGTCGGCCGTGGCGCTAAGGATGTCAAAAAATAGATCGAGGGCCTTGCGAGAGAGCCATCTCGTTATGGTCTTCCTCGCTTCCTGACTCACCCCTACCCATTGCTTTTTGTGGCTTCGAGGGTCTCCATAGATCTCATCGAAGAACTGCATGAGAGCGGCTCTTGCGGGCAGATTCCTCAACTCCTTGTGCGCAAACGGCGAAAGAAAAGTGTCAGCGATCTGCACACGTAGCCCAGGGAACGTCAGCTCTGAGCCCATCCGCAGAAATGAAAGAGCTTGTTGTACTGCTTCGACCGGAAACTCAGGATTCCTCGTCAGCTCTGCCACTAGGCTCGTAGCGACTACCTCAGCGACGGGCTGGTGAAATCCGGAGCGGGTTACAAGCTCCGTCGTAAAGCCGAGCTCCCGCATCAGGCTCTTCACGTTGCCACCGTTGTTCAGGGCGGCGGTAAAGATCCTTCGATGTGCACCAACCGCCTCGAAAAGTCGGACGGTGCTAGTCCGTTCGCGCCACCGAATAGCCACCGGGCTCGTGTGTCGAGTGAGATTACGAGAGATCAGGTCGCCAGCACGAGCCGCTTCAGGGTTACCCGGGCGATAATCGCGAATGTAGCTGTAGATGAGTGCTCGCAACAGGCGCGGAGAACGCTCCAGCTCCAATCGCTCCTCCAAGTGCCGGCCGAAAGGCTCTCGGGTAATCAGAGCGGGAGTTCCTTGCAGCGCAATCCAAGGAGCGAGGCTCCATTCGTCGTCGGAGGGTGCCCTGCCCTTCTTCTCGCACCAAGCTATAAATAGGCGGAGGAGCCGGCGCAGCTCTTCTTCGCCCGGAGCAACTGGCAGTTCGAACAGGTTCTCAAGCCGCTCTCGAACAGCGGACATCTGAGTATCGGCTATGACGTGCCTCGGTAGGTCGACGGCTATTGCAGCACACCCCTTCAGGCCCTCGATGGCCTTAGTGAACCGGCCGGTCATCACTTCGCCACGGAACGAGTGATGTTTGCTGTTGCCCGCTGGAAGTCGCTGCGAGTTGGCGGAGAAAGAAGAAAGCGAAGATCTATTCGGCGATTGGCTCTGCGGCCAACTTCCGAAGCATTTGACTTTGCGCTTCGTGGTCTACGGTCAGCGTACGCGCTGACACCAAACAAAGTGGCAGCTCCGGACGCATTACGAATGCCCTCGAGTGGTGGCGCCGCCGCAACCATGAATTGGTAGGTGCGAATTGCTCTTGCGGACGAGAGCTCCCAGTTGTTCCTGAACGCGGCCGTTGCGATTGGCACATTGTCGGTGTGACCTTCGACGTAAACCGCTTCTAGGATGGACTCGCTCCCCTCGGGGCAATCCTTCTTCGTCTTCTGACCACCTAACCCGTAACACGGCAGGTCTCGCGCGAGGATGCCGGCCAGTCGCGTAAGCGCAGCTTGGCCGCCCGCACCCAAGTCAGCCGACCCCGAGGCAAAGAGAGCGGACTCGGGCAGATGGAGGACGCCCTGCTCAGGATCTGCAGACACGTCCGGTAAGCCGGCCGCCTTCAGTTCCCCCTCAAGGCGCCTAAGGAGACTGGAGCGCACCGTCTCTCTTCCCTCCAGTTCATCCTGGAGGCGACCAATCTCGGACTTCAGCTGAGCCTCGGCGCTTTGGTAAGAGAGAGCGAAGATCATCAGGAGAATGATGAACACGAACAGCATGCCGATCAGCAGATCGTTCAAGGAGACGAAATAGCTGTCCTCGGCCTTGGACCCTCGGAACGGTAGGCGGATGCGCCGTGCCATCTGCTATTTTCTCACTCGGCGGCGATCGGGTCGCGGGGCACAGCGATGCGCAGGACTGCTTCGTTGAAAGCCTTGAAGTCACCTCGCTTGGGTAAGTCGTCGAGTACTTCATCCAGCTGCTGAATCGCGCCGCTCAGCCGGCTGACCGCCTCAGCGAGATCCTTATCGACAGAGCGCACAAATCCAGTCGTACGCTCACCAAACTGGCCCAGGCCCTCGAAAGTCTTTTCGAGCGTCGACGCAAGCGCATTGTTGAGTGTCGAAAGGTCCCGGTTGATGCTGTCTACACGTGTGCCAAGACCATCTAGGAAGGCTGCAGTCCGCTCGCTCATGGCTCCGGTTTGCTGCGCTACTTCAGCGACGCTCGTCGCGGCGGACTCGAGTTTGTCAGCCACAGACGTCATCTGCTCCGCCAGGTCTCCCAAACTCTCCGCCGCCTCACCTGCCTCAGAGACCTGCTGCGTCAAGGTGGACATTGCTCCGGCGAGCTCTTTGGCCCCAGAAAGCGCTTGCTCGAACTGCTGGGCCAGTGCGCCGCTGCGGTCTGAAATAAGCGAAAGTGCCTCAGCACTTGCCTCGACGCGATCGGCAGCTCCCTGTAGCGACTGGCTCAAGCTCGCTCCCGCTCGGCTTATGCCGGCGTCAAGGTTGTCGACTGCCGCGATCATGGCACTCGAGATTTCAATAGCGCCAGCTGCCATCGTTTCGCGGAGCTCTGCGGCAGCCTTGCCGAGAGCACCCGTCGAGGCAGTCACACCTGCAACAACCTGTTCGCGAACAACCGTCCCGGTGCCTTCGATCTCTGTAGCCACGGCTCGGAGCGATGCTGCAACCTTGTCGGAAGATTGCTGAAGCACTTCATCCATGTTCTCACTAGCGGCGCCAAAGCTGTTCTGGATCTCTGTTGCTCCAGCCGACATGTGCTCTCGAAACTGCTCACCCGCCGCCTCAATCTTGGCTGGTATCTCCCCGATCGAATTGGCGGCTATCTCCAGCATTTGCGCAAGACGGGTTGTGTGCTCCTGGGCAGCGCCGCTCAACTCGGTTGAAAACCGATCGACCATTCTCTCTAGTGCATCTTGGTTAATGTCGCCGAGCCGCTTCGCCATTCCTTCGATCTCGTCGCGGACCGGCGTAAGTGCCGCGCCGAACGTCACCTTCATTCGCGAATCTATCGCTTCGGCAATGCTGACGGCAAAGTCTTGATTGAACCGCTCAAGTTGAGAAGTCTGCTGAACCAGTTGGTAATTTGCGTCTTCGGCCAGCCGCTCTGCAGTCACAAACCGAACGCGGCGTTCCAGGCAGTGGTTGATCTCTTCGATCTTCTCTTCAGCAACCGACATGCGATTGTTCATGGCTCGCGCGAAGACGATCGAGGAGCCAAGTGCTGCAACTGACGTAAGGAACTTAGCGGCTGACGCCCCCAGGAGCTGCCGAAGGGCTGCCTTTGACTCGTTGAGGTCCTGAGTGATGCCGTCGCGTGCGATGAGCAAAGCTGCGACCAGTCCGAGGAACGTAGCCAAGAGACCCAGGCCAACAAGAATGTTCGGCATCGCTTCAAAGGCGCGCAAGTTGACCTTGCCGCGGCGGTAGAGGCGCTCGTTGAAGTAGTCGGACGGATGTAGCGGGCTCTTCAGTGTCCCGCTGCTCTCATCCACGTACAGCTCGGCGGAGTACGCAGTCCAAGCATCGCCGACGAACGGATCTTCGGAGAAACGTTCATTCAGCTTCTCTACTGTCGCGGCAAACTGCGTCGGGTCCTTGATCGCTCTCATGCTTGAGGCAAGCTGCTCGAGGGAGCTTTCGAACTCGGCTAGCCTAGCGGAAGCCGTCTTGTATGACTTCCAAGCAATGTAGCCGATCAGCGCCGAGAGGATGAGCGGCGTTGGTGGGAAACCGAACAGCCCTTTGATGGCCATCTCGAACGGCCACATGATCCACGATAGCGATTCGAACATGGCCCCCTCTTTCTGCCGCCCTAAGCTACTGTTGACAGACCAAACTGTTAAGAAGCTTCTTTTATCTGCAATTTAAGAGACACGGCCTTGCTGACGCCCTTACAAATTCAGGTTGAGCGTGGAGGAGAGCTGATCGACACCATCGAGCGGCTGTTACGCCGGCTGCCCGACGGCCGAATTGGCGCCGAGTACATGGGGCTAGTATACCCGTTGAGCGGTCCTGCCGAAATCAACTTGGAGACGACGTGGTGCTATCCATCGGAGGCGCCGATCTGTCTTGAGCCGCCCGAACTCCCCTCTGCTCGCGCGAGGAAGTGGCACCTCGAGGAGCTTTCCTCTCGCTCATATCTGCTTTTGAATGGAAGCGCGGAATACCTGGATCGGGTCGTCACTGCCCTTCAGTCCGCGCGGATTGAAATTGAACATTGGGGCCCGTCCTTCCGCGAAGATGCGTTTGGCAGGCTCCACGACTGGTTCATCCGATTACCTGCGGCCATCGAGGAGACATTTAGAAAGTGGGAAATAGATCAGATTCTGGCAGGCGTGAGCGAGGCAGACGAGCCGAAGCTTCACCTGCCACTGGCTGATCAACTAACGCGAACCCAGCGCCTCTTAGAGGCGCTGCTTCGCCGGCAGGCAGAAGCTGAACGGCAGCTAGCCGAAGCTCTCGCCAACGCCGACGCACAGGGCGCGGCCAATCGCGAGTTTGCGAGTCAGGCAAAAGATCGTGAGCGGCACCTTCAAACGGAAGTAGCCTTCCTGCGCGCGAGTGTTTCGGCGGCACTGTCACCGACCACCTCATCAACGAGCGATGCAGATCCTCACCTTCCGAGGTTACTCGAGGAACTGGAGAGCGAACGAGATGACGCTCTCGCAAGGTGGGCTCTCGCGGACGACGAGCTGCAGCGCCACCAGGCAGAGCTGAGAGAGCTTACGGCGCGCCTCGAAGAACTCAAACTCGCGCCTCAGAATGCTCCTGCCCTAAACCGGCGCACTCGCCAGCGCAGCCTTGAAGAGCTGGAGACGACCCTGCGTGTTCTGTTGCCAGATGTCCGTCTCCTACGTGGCTCGGCAGAATTCGTCATTACGGAGGTCGAAGACCGACGTGACCTATACAGCAAGCTCAGGGCGCTTAGCCACGATCCGACTTCGCTTCGTGGTAAGCGTGTCCACACTGCGGACGGTTGGTTGGAAGTGCACTTCAGCACCGGCCGCGGCCGAGACGGAAGGATGTACTTCAAACGAATGACGATAGATGGCGCTGCTTGCTGGGCCATCTTAGTGTCTGATAAAGCTGCGCAAACCAGTGACATCAGCTGGCTGGGGGGACAATGATCGAACTTGCGACGATCTCTCATGCGGTGGTGCTCGACGACGGTGAGGTTTCGCAGCTCCAGGCGCACTACCGTAGCCCACTGCGCCGTCGAACTGGCACGAAACTTCGAGCCCGCATTGCCTTGTTCCATGAGAGCGCCCGAACCATTGTCGGCACGGCGACATTGAGTGACGCCACCAAAGAAGGCGAAGAAAGCTACAGCCTGTGGCACTTCGAAGAAGTCGCTTGGCTGTCATCTCCGCTAGCGGTGTCGACCACCAGAACTGGTCCGATCTGGATCCGCCTTCTTAAGCACGATCGAACAGCACTCCGAGCACTTCAGTCAGGGTTTGCAGAGGAGCCGCGGCCTACGAGTTTATCGCAGGCGGACAAAGCACCTGAGCCATTAGAAGGAACGGAGGTCCAGTCAATCCAAGGGGCAGACGCATCTGTCATCGAGCTGCCGAGTGAGAGCACTGCCGAAGCGCCGCTCAACGTCGAGCACTTCGGAGAGGGAGCTCACCCCGACGCAGAACTTGACGGGCAACCGGAAGCGTCTGCTGACCCCATCCTTGCCGCGCGTGCCCGAGCAGCTGCCTTTGTACCCCAAACGAATGTCAGTCCTGGAGAAGCCCGGCAAATCCTTGTCCGACTCCGGGACGATGAAATCAAACCTGCCTTTCCTGGCGTCCCTCCTTCGTTCGGCATTCTCCGGCGAGCAATGCTGCAGTCGCTGCTCGAGGAGGGTGTTGCGACCTTGGAAGATTACTCCAGGCTAATTCCAGAAGATCTACGCAGCGCGACGAACGAGAAACATGTGTCCGCATACCTGGACTCGATCATCGCCATACTCGCGAAGATACAGGAGAGTGCTCCGGATGTTAGGTCAGTTGCCTCGCCTAGCGTGACGAAGCACTCAACCACCGCGCCCGGGGTCGGCTGGTCCGATGCAGAACTCCAAGCGGCAGTCGCAAGCTATGCAGAGATGCTCAGATGGCAGGATCAGGGTGTCCCCTACAACAAGGCGGCGACGATCCGAAGGTTACAGGAAGGGCCGCTTCGCGCTCGGACCGCCGCATCGGTCACCCTGCGATGGCAGAACATTGCACACTTGTTGGCTGAAGCAGGACGCCCCACTGTTGACGGGTTCAAGCCAGCAGCCAACGTTGGGGAAAACATCGCGCGACGGATCGCTCCAATGTTGCTGCGGCATAAGTTGCTTTGATAGGCAGCGTCTTTGCAGACTCTTACCATAAGGAACGTATTCAGCAGGACTTAGGAGCAGGCGCTTGAGTTAGAAACTCTCAAGCGCCGCCCTTTCCATTATGATCGAGCTTGGCACGGTTCACCACAGCTGAGCGTCTTGCACGCGACCTGGAAGCATACTCGTCAGACGCAAGAACTATGAGTCCACGTACCGGGCTCGCAACTGGCGCTTGATCGCCTTGCGGCAAATCGCCCAACAAACTGATTCGAGGCCGTCGAGGGCTCGTCCGAGAAGCCTATGCTACGGCAAAGTACGTGAGCGGAAGAGACCGATAGTTCGACGCACCTGAGCGTTGCGAACAGAAGGGCCACCTGGGCCTGACGAGCAACGCCCTGATGGTTTCTACAAAGAAGCGGATAAGCGCCAGCGTTGCATCGTCTACACCGCAAGCCATCATTCGCTGTTCGGCATCGTAAGCGTCTCGCTTTGGTCACTCTCATCACCAGTGTCGCCGCCGACCACTAATGCAATAGGTGCGGCAGCTTCGTCTGATATAGAGTCCAGCGCCTTGTCGTTGGACTCCTTCGCAGTCACGCTCCGCGCAAAAGCCATCAATTCATTCAGCCGCTCATCAACCCGCTTCTTGAGCTTCGCTTCAGAGACCTCGGGATCATGAGCTCTCACCAACCCTTCAACGCCCTTACGGAGGCTTCCCAGCAGCCCCTTGGCTGCTGGGAAGCGTTCAGCCCCTTGGGACGCCGCTACCTTCTTAATGAACTGACTCGGCGCACTGAGATCATTGGAATAGAAGTACCACCATAGTGTTATCAGAGAACTGATCCGCTGCACTGCAGCTTCCGACCAGGTTATTGTGTTACCAATTGGGCTGAGACCGACGCCTGCCCAGAGCGGATTATCTCCTAGCTTCTCCTTCACCTTGAAGCCGCCACGCCCATCAATGTCATTCAGGAAACTAGTCCAAGCTACGTTGAACGGCTGCTGAGTGTAACCTGGGATTACGCTATATTGCTGGAGCGCGACCTTCGTTGCCCTAAACAGGGCTTTCTGAAATACAGCGTAAAAGGCCCAATCCGAGCTCTTCATCTTGTGGAGTTCAGCCAGCGGCCCGTCGACCTTAACAGGCGTGTCTTCACCCCACTGGGCGCGCAACTGCTTCTGCGCAGCCGGTGGCTGAACCATATAGTGAGCAATGTCTCCCTTGATGCCACCGCGCTTTTCTACCTCGATGATAAAGTCGGCATACGGGCGAAACTTGGTAAGCACGTCCAGGAGAACCGGACGCCACAGCGCTGAGAAGCTATCAGCTATGGCGCGCACATAAGGTGCTGATGGGTTTACAAACGAAGTCTCAAAGTCCTTCTTAAGATGATGTTCTTCAACGTAAGAAGCCAGAGACTTCAACTGATACTTAGCACTCTTCTCTTTCAAAAAAGCGTCGAGCGATACCGAAGACTCAATTGTGGAAACGAACTTGCGGACCTGCTCTGGATCGAGTGGATCTTTCGGTCGCTTCAAATCGAGTAGGTCCTTGATGATAGCATAGAGTAGCTCAACCGTGGTGATGAAAGGAGCAGTCCTTTCCGCGATGTTGAACTTAGCTGACTCATTCCCTTGCCAGTGTATTAAGCCTAGAGGAAGACGACCCTCCTCCTCCACTCCAACTCTGGTAGCGATTAGTTCACGCAGGCAACGGGCCTCAATATCCTGGTCAGACAAGAGTATCTGCCTTGCTCGTGCGACCGTCTTGGAGTGCATATTCAGATCAATGAATATTTCACGGACGACTGTCAGAATTGGATTGTCGTCCTCACCTGCCTGTCCTTGAGCCAGTACGAAACCTGCACGAGGGTCCAAAACTAAGAACATCACTGACAACCGACTGTCAAAGGTCTTGCTCGGAAGATGCCCGTCTTTGACAAGGGTCTTGAGAGCTGCAAGTCGATGCTGTCCGTCGATTGTCGCAGCGAAGATCCGCTTCGGATCCCAACGAAGTGCACCGTTGGGCAGCGATGCATGGGCAACGATTTCAACACTACCGATACTTCTTGTTTCCCAAACGGGAGCCTTCGCCCAATCGAGAGGAACAGGCGGCGACACCACATCACCGTACTTAGGCGCCAACATCCCCTCATCATCAAGCGGCAACAAGGCCACCGTGAGTGTACTAAAGAATTTTAGTTTGTTCGGTCGCTTCAGGTAGCCTTTTACAAGATCTTCCCGGACCCGCTCCCAGTCAATCTCACGTTGGAACAATTCCTCGAGACGCCAATTAGCTCTCAAATCCGAAGGCAGGTTCTCTACAAGATCTAACTGATCAACTACACTCTTGAGCGGAATCATTGCCTGATAGAAAGGTATCTCACTCCCAGAGAGGTTCATCGTCCCCGATAGAATTGGCCATGCTTCAGTATAGTGAGGGCTCTGAGAGCCCGGAACGTCGAATCCGTCCATCGTCTTTTCCTCTTTAACCAATTCTTGAAACAAAACCCGGGCGAAGAATTCTGGTCACGACTTCCTCCGTGAGTGTAAGAACATCTGCCTTCTTGAAGATCTCAATGTCTGGCATGAGTCTGTACGCCACGAAGCAGCGGTCGACTGATAAGCCGGTAGATCTGAGTCGAACCGCTAGATTCGACGATGGTGACAGATGCTGCTTGATTCTTGATTGGAGAACAGTGGTCTGCCCGACGTACAATGGTGCCTTCAGCGGAAGGCATCGCGAAACGATGATAGCCAACTCCTCTCTGAATCGAGGATCTTCAGCGTACTCCCGCAACTTCTCTTGCTTGTGATCAGACAGCTGCGAGAAATTATCCAAAGTGAGTTGGTGGAGGGATCCGGCGCGAGCGCTGAGCGAGGGCGAGGCCCTTTGCTCTATTAGTGTGTTCAAAGCCCCCATAAATTCGTCAGCATCGCTGGTCGGCAGTACTGGTGGAGGCGAGAAGAAAGCATAAACGCCAGGTGAGTTAGGCAGCCGCTCGCAGGCGGCAAACGCGCCTCCTGGCACGCTTGCGAAATCAATTTTTTTGAAATCTGTCATCCCGCCTAGTTCTCTTCCCCAAGCATGATTCACGCAAGGAGCCCGAGCTGTTAGATCAGCGTCTCGAGGCTATTTGTGGCAGGTTATGCAGACTTTTGCCTGACCATAAAGTTCGTCGATATCTATCACGTCAGCCTCCGGGCGTAGTGGGTTCGGGATCCTCCGCCTCGCTGCGCGCTCAAGCCTTCGCTGATGGTCAGCCTTGATCTGGGCAACCCGATCCGGACGGGTGAGATCGTCTAATGACTCTCCGTGACTCCATGTAAACGGGGAGCCATTCTCAACTGCGTTCTTCTCGTAGGCACGCGCTTCCGCGAAGCTTTCTGGATGACGCTCCATCAAACGCACCCACTCAATCTTCTGCTGGAAGAAGCAAAAGGTGCAACCCGAGCGAGAACGCCATTCATAGTAGCTCGGCAGCCCGAGACCGCTTGCTTCCAGAATGTCTATCACTCCGGCCTTCTCGATTCCCGCCTCGCGGAAAGGAAGCGCAACAGAGAGGTTCGGATGGGTTGACGCATATCCTTCCCGGAAACTTTCGTCCGCACGTATCGCGACATAGCTCACCACGCGATCACCCTGGTCGAGTGCTGGCCAAAGCCACTGCTCAAAAGGTCGGATTTTCAGCTGGCGAGTGCACCATCGTGTGCGTGGGCTGGGTAAGAAATTGTTGTACTGCCGGAGCCAGAAATCAAAATCGCGGTCAGGATTCAGACGCTCAATTGGGCGACCGAGAAACCCTTCAAGGCGCCCCAGATACTCGTAGACCTCCGGCAGTTCCTTCCCGGTGTCGGTAAAGAAGTATTCGACTTCCAGATCTGGGCGCGTCTGCGCCATATGAACCGCCAGCGCAGCGCTGTCGCGCCCTCCGGAGAGCCCTAGCACATGCCGCTCTCTCATCGCTCACCTCCTGCAAGTGCCACTTGCCGTTCGCCATCTTCGATTTCGCGAGCGAGAGCCGCGGCAAGCTCTATTGAAGCTGCAAGTGCAACCTCACGCGATACCTTTTTGCCCACCGCAGCACGAAGCGAAGTCGCAAGTTCACGCGCCCGAACCAGCTCCTCCCCATCAACGGTCACATCAGGGGTGACCAACCCTCCACTTTCCGGATCAGACATGAACAGGGCGAGCGAGAAACGGCCCGCACCCCGCCCCTGAACATGCACAAGCCCTTCGGCTCGGAGAAACTCGCGGGCGAGAGAGGCCAGCTCTACCCGCGCAGCATCCGCATCCCTATCGACCCAGTCCCGCGGCGGCCTGTTGGCGGCAAGGCTTGCAAGACCTTCGATCGCTTCACGACTGTCATCGAATGCTGAGAGGCGAGCGGCAAACGCATCAAGACGGTAGTTTCCAGTGACACCCATCACCCCCTTGGCACGATGTCGGAGATGCTCAAAGCCACTCTCCCCAACGCGCAGCTCCCGAGCTAAGAGCCGTCGGAGCTCGGAAAGCATTGAGGGATAGGCACTTGCGAGCTCCTCGAGCCCGGACCTGAGCTCGGCAACTATTTTCTCCACACTCGCATCGTCGCCGGCGATTCTGGGCAAATCGTCGAGCATAAACTTGTTCGGATCGTGAGCGGCCTGCGCGATATCTCGGACGCGAAGTGCCGCTTTTCCAAGCCGCGAAGTGCGGCGCACCCACCCGGGGGAGTTCATCACTAGTGCAACAAGCTGGCGTCCGATTACCAAAGGGTCAGGGTTGACCATGTTCGCGTCCTCGGAGTGCTCGGCTACAAGATCCGCCACCCCTCGCAAGATTGCAGCGTCGCGCTCACTGACGCTACTAATCCGAAGCCGAACTGCTGCCGCGTCCTGAAGTAGTCGGTCAACAAGCAAATCACTGACCGATGAACAGAAGACCGAGTCCAAGTAAATAGATACACGGTCGCGTTCGCAGAGGAGAAAGGATAAGCCCAAGATTGGGAGTAGCCCTTCTTTGACTCCGAACGGACGGGCTCGCCAAAGAACGAATATGTCCTCGAGTGACACCCCCTCTGAACCGCGATCCTCGAGCAGGTCGCGCGCGACACTCCACATCGGCCACAGCCGGTGTTTGTTGTCGCACAACGAAGGCGCGCGAAACCCTGTAGCACCATTCTCGAGTTCACCGTGCAGACCAGTTCGCTCCAAGATTGAAGCGTAGAGCCCGCCCTCAGGCGGGAAGTCGCGAATGCCTAGCCGAGGCTCCGTCGATCTCAGTGCCATCGCGGTCATTAGGGTCCGAACTGCGGCCATCGCATTCGAAGACGGCTTCGACCGATTAAGCAGTTCATTCCGGATACGGGGCGAAGAAGGGTAGAGTGCAGCGGCCATGCGAGAAGCAATTATCGAGAGCCCAGCATTTCCTGTTGCCTTGAACTCCTCGGTTCCGAGCGCAGGAATTCGCCAAGACGTGGCAGCCAAGCCGGACCGGAGCCGCTCCTCTAAGTCTCCGACCTGTCGGGCAAGTCGGCTCGCCACTTCGCGGCGGGCAACCGCATCTCCCTTAAGCTCCGGTCGGCTTGCCTGAATACGCTCTAATGCGACAAGCTCCTCGCTAAGCTCCCGCAGCATGTAGCTATCACTTGAGATACCAAAAGCGATTGGACGTTCGCCAATCTGCTGCACGAGCTGACTCACAGTGCGCCTCAGTCCAGCGCCGCTCTCGCCTGTTTCATTGATAAGAAGCAGGAACAGGCCCGCTGCACCAGTGCCAGCATCGAAATGGGCCACCCGCTCTTCGGCGCTCTGTAAAGTTGCCACGTCAACTTCGAACCAGCGCATGGCGCCCGTCTCATGATATTCCCGCTTCGCCAGGACGGGTGAAAGTACGCCGGTCGCTTTGAGTCGCCCGTAATCGCGCGAGACCACATCAGCACGCACCTCAGCGATTGCAGCCTCAATGTCGAAATCGGATCCGGCGTAGATCGCATAAGCGCCTAGGTGACGCCTGAAGACGACAGCTGAGCGCCTAACCAAAGCATCTAGACTAGCTTCAACAGCACCTAAGTCTTTGCTGAGTGCCGCTGCAATTAGCTCAGGCGTAGCTGCCAGCCCCGAGCGCTCCCGAAATAAGTCGAGCAACGCCACGGTGCGAAGAACTGAGTTTTCGAGCTCATCTGTGCTACGCTCCTCAACGCGCTCAACTGCATCAAGCGCAGTCGACCAGCGATGGCCGTCGGGTGACGCAAGGATGGATGGCTCGAGATTCGCTCTTAAATAGCTCCAAAGCCAGACAGGATCATAGAGTGCGTTCGAATTGACGTCAGTCGAGCGGAGAAAATCCTGAAAGCCATACGGCTCAGCGGAGCCGAGGAAGCCGAAAATGCTCCTCTGATTCTGACCAAAGCGCCGCCGTGACAGCGGACCGAGAAGACAGGCGACGACGGGATTGAGGGGCCAGCACCGCATCAATCGCGCCGCGGCTTTATCTTGCTGGCCACCGCGCGCCATCATTGCAGCCACGGCGTCCACGACAGGAACCTTGACCGGCGGAGTTGAACGGATGGCCCGCGAAAGCAACTCCACCTGTTCCTCTGAAGTGGGAGCCAAGGGCAGATCAACGAATCGGCCCTGAATCTTGAGCCAGTCGTCGCGTGTCTCACGGGCAAGCCTGTAGGCGTAATCATCGAAGGCTTGGTGCAGCACGCCAATTACGACGAGCCGCCCCTCGGATCTCGACGCCGCTTCCGCAAGCTCTTGAAAAAAGAAGGCATCTCCGCCCCCCGTCGCCGCGTGCTCTAGCAGCTTGCCCATTTCGTCGATGATCAGAAGTAGGCCGCAGGGCTCGGCTTGAGCTAGCCTAAGGAGTGCAGAGACCGGATCGTCCCCTGCATGGAATTCGGGTAAGGCTTCGAGAACCACTTCAGCCGCGTCCGCACGCCGCCCCACCACTGGCACGACGCGCCAACCTGGAGGTGTCCATCGCATAGCCTTGGTGAGCCGGCTCCGCAGCTTGAGGGGGAAGGACGCAAGTGCCCGATCACGGGCGCGCCCAGGCGCACCAAGTGCGGCAGCAAGAACCACGGCGAGGGTTGACTTTCCACAACCATAAGGTCCGGTCCAGGTGAACGCTGTGTGCTCAAAGCGCTCAATGTGATCGATAGTAGTCTCGAGAGCTTGCGCAGCAGTAGAAGTGCAGACGAAGCCCTCTACATCTGCCGCGCCCGCGTCTACTCCAATTCGCACCGATCGGCGGAAGCGCCGGCTGACCCTCACCTCATCGGAAAGTTTCTTGCTCATGCGGCCTCCCCGAGTGCCGCGTAAGTCGATCTAACGAAGTCAAGAGAAGCAAGACTGCTCACTTCTCGACGCGCGGAGACTTGGCGAAGACCGGCACCCTCATCCCACTCAATTGCACCGACTGTCACCTCTCCGATGCGCTCCAGCCTCTCAGCCAAAGAGTCTTCGTCGAGGAGAAAGACCCGCCCAGGCGAACCAGGCTCGTGGGCAACAGTCTCAACCGACAGGGTGCCTCGCGTCGGAAAATGGGCCTGCCAGAAATCTACCAGTGCCAGCGCAAAAACCTCGTCGGGAAGAGAAGGTTTTGGCCCTCGCCTGAATTGAAGAGCACCACCTGCAAGCGGCGCCAAGAGTCCGAGCTCCGCGAACGGGCTTTCTAACCCGTCTTCTGTTAGGCCCTTTTTGGTAGTTTTGCTGACATACGTTCGCACGAAGCATTCGGCGTCTCGATCGATAGTCGACCGCGCAATGCGCCCGCCGGCGAGTCGACCAGCTTCCCGCAACTCCTCGACACGCCCCATTAGCCGCATACTGAGCGCCTCACGGGTAAAAATCGCGTCATTGAACTCATTGAAAGCGAAGTACCACGTTGTCGCGCGCCCCGGCATCGACACAAGTCGCCAATGCAGCAACCACAGCGACGCCGCCTGCTCAAGGTAAGGATCTCCATCATTGAAAATCAGGCGACCAAGATCAGAAGGTCTAAGAGATTCGATGCGACCAGCCCGTATATTCGCGTCTAATACTCCGCAAGCAATTGCCCAATGTCGCATTGAAGCGACCATGTTCTTTCCAACTCCAAAATCAGCAATGGCGTAGTTGGGATCGAATACTGCGAGCACTTGATCTATTCCGAGGTGCTCGACAGAACGCACAGCATCAAAGGTCTTCTTTAGCCAGCCGTATCGACACGGAAAGGTCTCGTGTCCAGCGACCTGCAGCCGAATCTCCGGCCTATCTAGCAAACTTTTCAAGTCGCCCTCCCCGGACTGGACAAACCTCCCAGTCCGGGTAGCAAGGCAGCTAACTGGTGACAACCACCAGCTGAAGCTTACACGGAGGCCGAAAGTGATCTACCTCGACCATCAAGCGTCGACCCCGATGCACCCGGCCGCCTTAACGGCGCTGCTGGCTTCGATAGTAGAACATAATGCGAACCCGCATGCAAGTGAGCATGCGGCCGGCTGGAAGGCCGCTGACGCAGTCGACGTGGCGAGACAAGCGTTGGCTGATGCGATCAGAGCGGACGCAGACGAAATCGTGTTCACGTCAGGTGCAACTGAGGCAAACAATCTGGCGATTTTCGGGGTCTCGGATGCATCATGCTCACGAAACCGAATCGTTGTTAGCGCCATCGAGCACAAAGCAGTACTTGGCCCCGCGCGAGAGCTAGCCCGACGCGGGTTTGAAGTGGTCTTCGTGCCCGTGTGCCGCAATGGGATGATTGACGCTGACCGGCTGAAGGGGCTCATAAACGAGCGCACCCTCCTCGTATCTTTGATGTTGGTGAACAATGAGACTGGCGTCGTCCAACCAGTTGCGGAGGCGGCGCTCGCCGCTGCGGCGGTGGGAGCACTGTTGCACGTAGATGCCGCGCAGGCGCTTGGCTGGATCACAATCGATGCGCATGCGAGCGGGGCAGACATGATCAGCATGTCTGGTCACAAAATGGGCGGTCCGAAAGGAATCGGCGCGCTCTGGGTACGACGAGAGATCCGCAAGAAGGTCAAACCACTTTTGCATGGAGGCGAACAGGAAGACGGACTCCGGCCTGGCACTTTACCTACCCCGCTCTGCGTAGGTTTTGGAGAAGCCTGTCGGCACATCTCAGGTTCCGCTGAAATTGATCAATGGCGGCAGCGAACCACACGGCTGGAAACGGCACTTCTAGCTATGCTGCCGGGCGCCGTGGTAAACGGTTCGCAATGCTACCGTCACCCAGGCACTATCAGTCTGACCACGTCGAATTTGGACGCCGATTCGCTTGTCGCGATGCTGCAGCCGCATGTAGCCATTTCTCGTGGATCGGCTTGCACCTCCGGCATACCAGAGCCCAGTCACGTCTTGCGGGCCATGGGGTTAACGGCGGCGGAATGTGCTAGAACGCTCCGGATCAGTACTGGACGCACGACAACTGACGAAGAAATCACATTCGCAACCGAGCACTTCCGGGACGCAACTTCGCGATACAATCGCGAACGGCAGCAAGCAGCGTAACATAAAGGAATAACGCTAGAGAGCGACCACCGACCCCACAACTTCATCCTATGAACGAAGCGTTTGTTCGACGGCATCTCTCTGCGACGGGGCGGAAGAGCAGCTCAGATGTTTTGCGATTGAAGTGAAAGGAGCGTGACTAATCCCAAGAACCCTTCTTGCCGTCTCCTCCGAGTTTCAGGCTCGGGCACCGGTGGATGAACCAGCCGGATCCGCGGAGGCCTTACTTCGGTCCAATTCTTTGCGGGAATGCCACCTCACGTCCACATCCATGTCTGCCTGGCTGGCCATCCACTTAAGGTAGTCTGCCGGGACCTGGTCCCAGCTTAACCCTCGATACTTACCAAAAGTGAGCGATGGTATCGGCCGCGGCTGTTGAGTCCATTCGATCATTTCACAAGCATCCGCCGCACTCAGAAGTTCTGCGAGCAGGTTCGCCGTCACCCACGCGTCAGGTCCCGCCCTGTGGGGCGGCATTGCAAGCGCCGGATCCAGGGTTAGTCCTCTCCAGTAACGAAGAACTTGGTTGCTATGCCGCGGCGCGTCAGCCCAGACGTGCAGCGCGACCTTGTAGGTGCAGATCCAAGGAGCTTCGCCGGTCACCTCATCCGTGATGAACTTGCGCTCGAACTCACAATTTATGCGCCACAAAGGCATTCAGGGTAGCTGCTGCCAGAGTAGTTCGCGAAGCAGCTCTGGCGTGCAGGATGGCGTACCTGGTGGAATGTCCTCCTCAGTGATGTGGTGCACTGCCATCGTCTGTGGCGGTATCGGGCCAAGCGGCCTGAAGAGCCCTGTCGCGGGACGCGATATTCACCTCCGACGGGCTGACCTCAACGTCCGTGATGCCGACTTCAATTACTTCGGCCGGAGGCGCGATCCCAGTTGTCTCAAGGTCTATGACCCTGAACACGGGCATCGCTTAGCAAGCCTTCCGGTACGACAGGGAACGGTCGCGCAGATGCACACACGACGACTTCACGCGATCGCTCCCCCAAACTTCTGGCGACCCGCCGCCAGGAGTGCATCGAACTCTGTTTCTAGCTCGGCATGGGTGCCACGACACCCATGTACGACCTTACCGGCCCACTCGAAGTAGTCGAGCTTCCGCTCAGTCGGCCAATCTGTCGGTGGATCGCTGAGGATATCGCGCAGGTTGCTGATCTTGTCAGCGAGTTTCACGAGTTTGGCTTCTCGGCTCTTCTTAGGGGCGGTCTCAACCTGAAGCCGCTTACGCTCAGATTTCAGGATCGACTTGTCGTCGGTCACCTCTCTCACGATCGAGGCGATTTGCTGGCCGAAGCGCTCCTCGAGTTCCCCGAAGCTGGTTTCGGTATCCTCTACCGCATCGTGGAGGAGTGCGGCGCAAAGGACGGTAGTTTCCGTGATGCCGGCAGAGGCAAGCGTCCTGGCGAGCGCCAGTGGGTGGTTGATGTACGGGGAGGCTTCGGCGCCCTTTCGGCGCTGGTTGCGGTGCTTGTGGGCTGCAAAGTCTGCTGCGTCGAGGATGGTTACGAGAGCCGGGTTTGCTCTAGCTCCGCTGCTCGCATCGCTAGCAGTGACTTCGGTTATTGCAATGCCGTCAGCAGCTCGCTTTGAGTGATCGTCCGTGTTGGTCATCTGCATTCAAACTTACTCCAGATTTCATGAGTGAAAGACGGGAGCCTGTGCTCTGCCGGACAGCAGCGCCCTTCCCGCCTCTTCGATCTTGTTTCTCCACGCGAGTTGCTGGAGCCACCGATCGGGAATGGCCGACATGCCGTACATCGCACCGGCAAGCTGCCCAGTGATCGCCGCCGTCGTGTCAGCGTCGTCCGCAAGATTGGCCGCGAGGATGACCGCGTCTTCGAAGGTCGTGGTCCTTGCGACGCACCAGAGTGCGGCCTCAAGGCTGTGCACCACATATCCTGACGAGCGTATCTCGTCGCGGTGCTTGCCGCGCCATGATCCGGCGAGCACCCGTTGCACTTCCGGGTCCTCAGCAGAGCCCTCGAAGCTAAAGACAAAGCTTCGGTCTTTGCCGGTAGCCGCCAGATAGAGGCGGAACGCGAACTCCCGACATGCCTCGACGCATGCTGGTGCGGCATGTGTGGTCCTGCTTTGCCCTTCGGCTACCTCAAGGGCGCCGAGTTCACCGATTCCGAAGCCATGCAGTACGACCGGCGCGAGCCGCATTAGAGAGCCATTCCCGGCCGACTGGTGATGCGCTGACCCGGCCATCGGGTCACCGGTTTGCTCAAACCGAGAAAGAGCTTGGCTCGTGGTACCGCCGATGTCGAAGCACCGCCCAGTGCAGCTGTAATCGCCTTGTCGCCACCAGCGAACGAAGCGATGCATCAGATCTGTCTCGTCAAGCCGGCCGTGCGCAATAAGGCTGTCGGCCAGCGCAAGCGCCATGCTCGTGTCGTCCGTCCATTGGCCAGGCTTAAGGCCGAAAGGGCCACACCCGACCAGCCCAGTCACGCGTGGCTGCTTGTCTCGTGATTGAAATTCAAGCGTTGTGCCTAGCGCATCACCGACGGCCAAACCCAACAGGGCACCCAACGCTCGGTCCTCAACGGCTGCCTCATCAGGCGATCGATGAGGGGTGGGATGCGGTGGAAAGCTTTTCACGTGCTCGACTTGGGCTGGCGTCTCGATAGCTCCAGGTCGGACTCGTCGTACCTCGGTTATCGCAGCGGCCGGATCCCAGCCGAGCTCAACAAGCAGGCGGGCCGCGACCATGCCGGCTCGCCCAAGCCCGCCTTTGCAGTGGACGAGGACGTCAAAACCTTCGCGCAAAATGCTTCGGATACCCTCGCACTTCGCTGCCCACTCAGCCTCGAAGCGATTACACGGCGTCGACACGTCGACGATCGGTAAGTGAAACCAGCTCATGTGGCGGTCGGCCACTGCTGAACCGATGCGGCTCACCTGAAGCTCTTCGATCTCCTGCGCCTCAATGAGCGTGATGACGGCAGCGGCGCCCCATTTGGCCACCGCATCTAGATCTAGATCGAGATCTCGGTCCCAACCTCCTGTGTAGCTATGCTCCTGCTTCTTGCCAGGGCAGAAGGTGATACCGATGCGACCCGCGCCAGGACCAACGCGGATCTCTGCAATTTTCAGCGGGTGAGAAACGCTAGTCCGCAATGCCAATCCCCTTTATCGCTCCGGTTGATCTCGCCCGCTGCAATGCCTCCAGCAGCGGCCGCCATTCGCCGCTGTGTTCCCCATCGAAATAGGGAAAGCCGGGCTTCGTCAGAGTGCCACTCGGCGCCACATAGCTCGTGATCTGCCGCTTCGGCCGCTCGTGCCACTGAATGTTGAACGCCCAGTAGCGCGGGTAGAAGGTGAGGGTGGAGTAAGGCAGGTTATCATGGATCCACCATGCCAGCCTCTGCCACCCACCCTCTTCATGGCTGAGGACGTCGTATACTTCAGGCAAGACGATGCAGGCGGTCGCACCCATGCACCCGTCGGCATCGCGCGCGTCCCAAATGTGGCCGGCCGCGTTTCGGTCGTTTGAAGCACATGTGTAACCCTTGGCTCCACTACGCTGCATCTTCGCACCGAAGCCATTGAGTTCTGGACTGCGGTAGGATGAGCGAATTGCGACGCGCCCGAACGTCTCCTGCAAGGGCTCCAGGAGCTCAAAGCAGAGCTTCTTGCCGGCTTCGATGGCGAGGTCAGGATCGGCCGGTACGTTCGTGAAGCCGTGGAGCGCTCCGATCTCCGAGAACAAGAAGTCTCGCATGAAGAAGTTCTTCGAGAGCCGGGTACGCCCAAACTCCGTTAGCCAGTTGACGCTCGGAGGGTCCTGCCCTTCCGGCACGCTGTCGGAGACCCACCCCACCCGAAGCTCAATGTCCCCTATGCTCCTGGGCTCGCTAAGCATCCCCTGCTCAACGTTTTCGAAGCCAAGCTCGCGGGCGAAGGCAACAAAGTCGGCGAAGCCGCTCGCCTTCGGGCAGAAGCTGTGAACAACCATGACGGCCCGGCGCGTGTGGAAGCGCTTGGCCTCGATAAGCGCCGCGACCGTCCGGTGGAGCAACTGGTACCGAAGCGTTGCCACCTTCTCGGTAGAGAGCCCGAGCCGCTCACATAAGAGCTCCAGCCGGCGCAGCTTCCCACTGTTCCCTTCGCCAAGCCAGTCCGAGACCGAGTCGCCGAACGGCTCATCCACTTTCCCTTCGACAGCTAACGTCGCCAGCCCGTCATCAGAGGTAATAAGCGCCAAGAGGTCGGTTTGGGACGGCCGGCCTTGCTCATCAAGGAGATCAGTCTCGCGTTCGAACCAGCCGTCGAGAAGGTCGGCGTTGCGGTACTCGGGGGCCTGGCACAGCATGGCCGCGACGCACGTTGGAAAGCCTTCGGCTTGCATCCACCGGTCTGCCAGGGCCTTTGCAGAACGCCCCTGCCGCCAGTGGAGAGGACTCCCGAGCCTAGGGACCACATCGTCCGGCTTCTTTGCGAAAATAGACAGTCGTGAGTCGGTCAAGCGCACCTTCCTTGGGATTGAGTCAGAAACGACGCTAGGCGGCCAGCGCACAGCGTCTTACTATTTGCGGCGGGAGAAAAGAGATGAATGTCGAGAAGATCCTTGCTGGGCTGCCGTCCAAGACCCCGGCAGAGCGCAGGGCCATCGTCGACAATGCCGAGCGGTGGCTTCGCACCGGAACCACAGAGCAGCGGAAAAGCGCCAGTGCGGTCGTGTCTGCGCTCGAAGGCATCGAGAAGCAGGAAGCGGAGACCTTGGCGCAGCACGTTGCCGGCCTGCCAAAGGCTACCCGTGTTGCGGAGGCATTCAATGATCCTCCGATGACGGAGACAGAACGAGCGGTGGTGCAGGCGTTGCTCGACCATCCGCATTCCACGTCTACGGCTTTGACCGAGGCCCTCGGCTGGCGAGGCCAAGCGTGGCACCTTCACTTCGGCACCATGTGCTTCAACCGTCGCGCTCGTCTCTGGCCGGCGCCCCCGTCCGAGGCTCGGGACGCTGACTTCTACAGCGGCATCCTTGCAGATTTCGAAGGCGACACGTCGAGCTTCACCATAAACCCCGAGGCCGCGGCCGGTTTTGCGGCCATCGGCATCAAAGCCGCAAAGGTCGACTGACCGATTCCGCTGCCGTGACCGGCAAACGATTAAGCCCCGACGATGGACGCCCGTCGATCGCAATCGCCTGGTTGTTGAGCTCTGCTCGAGATACGAGCTGGGCGCCGCGGGTGCGGATCAAGGACCCTGATTGGCTTCGGGAGTAACAAACTGCGCTCGGCACCCTCCCCAAGCTCCAGGTAGGCGGCAATCCGGCTCTCCTTCCGGCAGGGGACAAGGCAATGTAGATTGACCAGGGGGCCTGCCTCTGTTCCCTTGGCGCTTGGCGAGCACCGCCAGGTCGCCGTGCGCGCAATAAGTTCAGGAGATCAGCTTGACTTCTTGGATCAAGAAGCTGGGTAAGAAGACCATCAAGTGGCAGCGGAATCAGGACGGCACCTACTCCGGGGGCGTCGTTGCTGACGGCAAGATCAGTTCCTTGCTTCACGATGAGGACGAGCGGCGGCTCCTTGTCAGGCTCCACAACGAGGCCGGGAAGCTCGAGCCCAATTACTTCGGGATGGAAGAGGCGCTTGCTCAGTTCGACAAGTTCATGCCCGGGGGCTTCGAGGGCGAACAAAACCTGCGAATGGAGCGCGAGTATAAGGTAGCAGCCCACGAAGCACTGACGTCCGTCCTCAGTGCAGAGCAGGCTGCAGACGCCACCATGGAAGATGCCTCACTAGTGCGGTCTGCGCCGGTCTGGATCAACCTTTTGTCGCCTTACGAGAGCATGCACCTCAAGTCGGCTCTGGAGGGACCATCGGGCCCCGCTTTCTTGCAAGCGGCGGGGAAGTTTGCTGCGGGTGAGTACGACGCAGGATGTGCAGGAATGCAAGCCGCAATGAAGGCCCACGGCCCTACGACATGGCCGATTGTAACCTACTTCCCCTTTCTGTGGGACCCAAGCCGCCACATGTTTCTCAAGCCGGTTGTAACCAAGGACTTTGCAGAGCGAATTGGGCATCCGTTCCAGTACGACTACTCGTCGGCACTCCAACGGGAGGTCTATGAGAGCCTCCTTGATCTGACGGATGACACTCGGACGTCAATCAGCCATCTTAAGCCGACAAGTAACATCGACGTGCAGAGCTTCATCTGGGTGGTCGGAAGCTACACAGATCGCGATCTGCCGGATGCATCCTCTGAGGAAGCCCATTAAAAGCTGTGCACCCAGAGGCTTGTTGCGAGCCAGTCGTTCAAGCGTCACAGGCAAAGGCGGACGAGACCAAATGAACGTGACCGAGACCGACGTTGCCGTGGCAGCCTCCTTCTATCCTATCCTGGTTGCATGCGCCCGGCAGACGCCGCCAAGGCTAGTCACCTACGGGGAGCTTATCAGCATCGCGAAGGCGCAATTCCCCACCGTCAATGCTGTCCAGTCGGCCATTCCGGTTTCTGTCGGTCGGAGATTAGATGTGGTTCGCTTGTTCCTCAGCAAAGAGGGCTTACCCGACCTCACGAGCTTGGTGGTAAACGGATCCACCGGTGAAGTCGGTGATGCATTTGGCTCTGATCCCGAAACGGCGCGCGCTGCCGTAGCAGGTTTCGACTGGAGTTCTGTTGAAACAGAGTTCAACCTGCACCTCACAGGGCTGCGAAAACAGGCTGTGCAGCGCTCTCGTCCAAAGCTCAGCAGAGACGCGGCAAAGAAGCTCATGGCAGATTACTATCGAGAGCACCAAAGAGCGCTTCCGAAGCAGATCAGTACCAAGCGTGAGGACCTCATCAAGATGATAGAGGACGGTGTGCTCCCCGAGGAGGCGTTCCAGAGGGCCGCGGCGCAAGGATAAAGCAGCGCACGACAACGTAGCACCATTGGTCTCCAAGTACCTGGGGCTGCAAGTGAGCGAGCTCGGAAGGAGCGAGCAGAAACAAAGGGATTTAGAGAGAGACTGAAGAGGAGAGCTGATTGCATCCCAATCTGGGGATGAAAAAAGCAGAAGGTTCTTCCAAAAGTGCTCAATCCCTACGGCATCACGGCCACCCGTGATTACCTCCTCGGGGGTCACGCGATAACCCGCCTCGAAGCGATGGTCCTGTTCGCGACCCCCGACCTCACCAAAGTCATCAGCGATCTCCGTAGTCAGGGCGAAACCGTCCAGCGCCGCACCATTCCCCTTAGCCAGGCGCTCCGCCGGGTGAACGAGATTGCCACGCTGGTCCCGCCCGCTGCCCTGCCGGTCCAGGACATCAGTGTCACGGAATATTGGATCGAGCGGTGAGCCGCCGGTTCACGCCGCGGCAGCGGCACATTCTCGCAATGCGCTCAGGCGGCGCCTGCGAGAGCTGCGGCAATCCCCTGCCCGCGCACTTCCACGGAGACCATCACGTCCCGTTCGCGCTCGGCGGGCCCACAACCCTCACAAACGGTCGGGCGACGTGCCCGAAATGCAATCTCACCAAAGGCAAGAAAACAATGTTGAAGCTTCGCGACTGGCAGATCACCGCTCATGACAAGGCCATCGTCTTCTACACCGCCGAGGACGGCGACAAGCACTTCGTCGTCAACGCGGCACCGGTCGCCGGCAAGACCAAGCTCGCGTGCGCTATTGCGCTCAGCCTGCTCGCCCAAAAGCTGATCGCTCGAGTGATCGTGATCGCTCCGCGGCGCACCGTGGTCGATCAGTGGGCTAAAGAGTTCCAGTCGGTTACCGGCCGTCACATGATGAAGATCACCGGTGCCGATCGGCTTGGCGGACCTTATCAGTCTGACATCTGCGCCACTTGGAGCGCCGTTAAGGACCTGCAGGACGTGTTTCAGGCAATCTGCCAGGAGAGCTCTACGCTCGTCATCTGCGATGAGCATCACCACGCCGCGATCAAGGCTGCCTGGGGCACCTCTGCCGACAGCGCTTTCCGCGATGCCAGTTACTCGCTTATTCTTACTGGTACCCCCGTCCGCTCCGACGGGGGTCGGTCGGTTTGGCTCGACCAGGATGAGTTTGGAGCGCTTCAGCATGCTGAAGCCGGCATGTTCACCCTCACCTACGGACAGGCTGTGGAGCTGGGCTACTGCCGTCCGGTGATCTTCCACCGCAATCGCGGTCAGTTCACGGTAACGCTCCGCGACGGGCAGGTTGCACAGGTGGCAAGCGATGCACCGCCGATTATTTCCGCTGGCAGTGAAGCCGAGGGCATCCTCCGCCAGGCAGTCGACTTTCACCACCTCTCGCGCACCCGCACCTGGGAAGCCGATGGCCTCACACCCCGGCGCAACAGCTACCAGCTGAGCATGGTCACCTGGGCGAGCGATAAGCTCGACCAGGTCCGTCTCGAGATGCCCGAGGCTGGCGGTCTCGTCATCGCGCCAAGTATCGCCATGGCCGAGTACTTCGCCGAGATCATCGAGCGTCACGAAGGGGTAAAGCCGCTGCTGGTGCACTCGGACATGCAATCGGCCGAGCGCCGCATCGAAGCTTTCCGGCACAACACGGATGTTCGCTGGCTGGTAAGCGTCGGCATGGTTGCAGAGGGAGTCGACATCCAGCGGCTCCGCGTTCTCGTCTACCTGCCGAAGGCGATGACCGAGCTCGCGTTCCGTCAGGCCGTAGGCCGCATCGTTCGCAACTACGGTCCGCATGACCAAAGCCGCGCCTACGTCATCATGCCGGCCGTCCAGCAATTTGACGAGTTCGCGCGGCGGATCGAAGATGACATGCCGGCTATCAACGCCGGCGGTGAGCGTGAGCCGCGTGAAAAGCTCTGCCGTGCCTGCCACGGCTGCAATGAGCTGGGCGCCTCGGTCTGCACTCACTGCGGCACTGATTTCCCGAAGCGGGAAGTCTTCTTCGCAACGTGCGCCTGCGGAGCACTCAACCGCGTTGGCGAGGCTACGTGCCTGACGTGTGGCGCGGACCTGCTCCAGCCATACGACATCACGCTCGCAGAGGCTGCTCGCGACGGGATCATCTCGAGAGGAGTTGAACTTCCGGAAGAGGATGTGCGCCACGCCGAAACCCTCGCACCTGAGAGCCTCGAACTCATTCGGCGGGCGGAAAGTGAGAACCAGTTGCTCGCCAGCATTCTCCGGACGTTCCCGCTGGAGCTTGTGCCTGCCCTGGCTCGCCTTGCCGCCGACTCCATCGTCGCAAAGCAGCGGGAGTAAGCCGGCAAAGAAGGACCCCGAGACTGAGCCCAAAGATCAAGCCGCGGCTATGCAGAGCACGACCCGTGCGGTCAGCTTAGCCGCGGCGCCACCTGAAGCCCGAGGCCTGGCAGGCGGAAGCGCTGATCTAAGGCTGGGCGCCATAAACGCTCCGCTGAAAGGTCGGAGCTCAAGATCTCCGTATCAGCGGACACGCGCCCGTCGATAGCCTGCCGCCTGAGCCTGCGTCTCTGTACAGAAGATGTCTTCGGCCCTGGTCTGCTCGTAGTAGGGCATGCCTGGCATGTGGTAGATCCACTCGCCGCGTCGAGATCTATTCCCCTTGATGACGCAGTTTCCGGATCGGCTCGCACCGGACGATCGAGCTTGCGTCGACGTCACTGCTCTCGATGGAGTTCGTCCGGCTCCCGCCCCCTGTGACTCCTTGGCCGCTGCTCGAACCTCACTCGGCATGTCGAACGTGCCGGCCCACATCCCGCGCTTGGAGAGCTTGGCGCTCTCTTCGGCGTTTACGTACTCGGAAGAATAGCGGCGAAACGCAACGGCGTACCCCATAGCCACCATTGTCCGGTTCACGTCCGTATAGCCAACCGAGCAGCGGGCCAGCGTGCGTCCATGCTGATCAATCCCCACCGGGTCGCATCGGACTTCGCGGCCTGTAATGAGTCTGCTCAGGCGGTCGGCAGCTTCCTTACCGCAGGCCCACTTCGAGCCGCCTCGTTCGCACTGCTGGTCAAACTCCGGAGCGTCGATGCCGTGGAGCCTGACCCTGGTCTGGCCGATGGATAGCGAATCTCCGTCTCCAGCATTCGCTACGCCGTAGATGGGCGACGAAGCCACAAGGGCTGCAAGGACAACGGTGGTCAACATACTGCGAGAGTACCTTCTACATGCTTAGAGCCTTGTAAACGGCGCGAAGGCCGGCTGCATACCGACCAGCTTCGTTCAGCGAGCCCCAACTTCTAGCTGGCACATCTTCTATGTTCCCGTTATGTTCTGGCTTGGGAATGTCAATTGAACGTGTCGGATTTGGATATGAAAGTAATGGAAAGCTTAGTCTGTCTCGATCCCGTTAGCTGGCTCCCTGCTGTGCACCTAGGAGATCAGGCCTTGAACAACCCCGTGACCTTAGGAGAGCAACTTTGACGAGCGGCTTTCTCGTTTGGAGCAGTCTTCGTGACGAGGAGGATGCGGCCAAGATCAACGACGCGACCAAGGCCTTTCTGGATGCTGCCCACAACCTGAGGTTGGCAGCGGACGTCATTCCCGGGCTGCGTAACTCGCCTGGCTTGCCCTCCGATGCGGTCCCGAAGC
The DNA here is from genome assembly GCF_039538045.1 of Sphingomonas swuensis. Lineage (NCBI taxonomy): Bacteria > Pseudomonadati > Pseudomonadota > Alphaproteobacteria > Sphingomonadales > Sphingomonadaceae > Sphingomonas > Sphingomonas swuensis. The sequence continues at coordinate 1,920,212 of NZ_BAABBQ010000001.1, forward strand.
TCACTCCTGAAGAGTGGGCCATCGTGCGCAGTCTGCAGGTTCTCTATGGCATCGATGGAAGCACGCCGCGGACCGACCCAGAGGCCCTGCCCCTCGCCTACGAGGAGCCGGTGTTCCACCCCGAAGCGTCGTTCCAAATCGCTCGCAACTTGCGGGAGGTTGCCCCTGCGATATCCGGAGAGAAAGAGCTGGAGCAAACGAGGCGGGCCAGTTCGTTCTCCAGCAGCTTTGAAATCCTGGCTGACGCTGTTCTCGAGGCTCTCGCACCAGAGCAGGGTACGGCTGCCGGTATCGATCGTGACAAACTGATCGCCGCGATCGAGAGGCGCTACGTATTAGCAAGAGAGAGCCGCCGGAGGGATCTGGAGCCGACCCTTGACCTACTCCAAGCGGCTTGGGACTTGACGGATCTTGAGGTTGAGCAGTTGCTAGCGGTGCCTGTGGGATGGCTGGCCTTATGGCGCAATCACGAGGCTGCCATGGGTCTTGAGCAGTTCGAGATCCTTAACCGCCTCCTTAGCCTTCATGAGGCCATGCGCCTTCACATGGAGCCTCGCGGCTACGCGAAGTGGCTAAGGCGGCGCTGGAAACCAGGAAGCATTACTGACGGCCGCTCGCCCATCGAGGTGCTACTATCCGATGGAAAGGCTGCCGAACAACTGCGAGCTTACCTAATCGCCAATGCTCTTAATTAGCTTCTTCAGGCTGAGCTATCTTGTGAGTTAGCGAGCGAAGCGGTCAGGTGTACCCTTCCCGCTTCGCTCAGGTGCCGCTTACAAAGTAACAGGCGTCTCGTTGGTCGTCTTGGCATCCTTCGGCGCCCGCACCTTCGCCGCTGCCAGCAGCTTGGGAACACTGGTGCTGATTCCCGCCAAGCCCTTGCCTTGCAGAGCGACGAGCTCGGCTGCCGTCTTGAACTGACCCGCACGCATCAGAAGCTTGGGATTGCCCTTGATCGCGTCGACGACCTGCGGAGCCTTGCCCACTAGATCGACGTTACGAGCAATGCCAATCGCAAGATTGAGAACAGCGATGCCGAGGACCTTCTTCTCTTCGGCGGATGCCGCCTGATAAGCGGTCTGAAAATCGCCTGCGAATTCCTTGCGATTATCCAGCGCCTGGAGATTGGCGCTGAGCGCGCTCTTGAAGCTCCCAATTTCCTTTGGGTCGCTAGTGCTGTTGATCGCGTTGATCCGGGTCTTCAACCCCGTCAGGGGACCGCGCTTTTCGACAGCCTGAAGAATGAGAGTGGTCGCAATCAATACGTTTTTGGTCGAACGAAACGAGGCTTCGAGAAAGGCGTCGGCTTCGTCGCCACTCATCGTGCCAGCCTGTGATCCCGAGGAGCCCAGACCGGCTGCGGACTTTGCTTTGCCCATGAGCCCGCCCAGTTGTGCCTGAGCAGGCGCAACAAAGAATACACTACCAATGATGGCGCCAGCCATCGTCCGGAACGCTGCAGAAGTCATTGTAGTCCCCTTCCTGTTATTACCGAGCTGAGTTCAGCGATTTGGCGGCGCGCTCCATCAGCGGAAGCAAAGCGAGCGCCACATCCTGGTCAAGAATGGCTTTTGCCTGATCCGCCGGAGTACCTGGCGGAATGAGAGTTGGCGTAAGGTTTGCCTGCAAGCCGCTACCTGTGATCTTGGTTGCGCCCTCGAAGAGTGTGTAGCCTGCGAGAAGCGAATAGCCGCGGGTCTTCGCATCTGGCGTTACTGCTATGACCGGCACATAGCAGCGGTCCGCTGTGAAGGTCCCGGCGGGAACGAAGCGGCTCCAATTCGCAAAGTCAGCCTTCAGATCAGACAAGGCTGGCGGCACGTCCCAACGGCGAACCGGCGCAGCGTAATTCGCGCTGAAGAAGGCATCAGCAGCAGACGAGGCTACTGGTACGGGGTTGCTTCCGCGGTCATCGAGCCTCGGGATGAGAGCCTCAAGGCAACGGCCGACTGTTCTGCGCCAAGCGAGACCTGATCCTGTATATTCGACATTGACGAGATCACCCTTTCGCAATGCGGCGGGCTCCACATCGTCCGGTCTGGCGCTAACGCCCCCGGGCATGATCTCAGAAGTCCTCAGCCGGCCAACGGGGAAGTAAACGCGATCAACGCTGCCGACGCGCCCCGCAGAGCGAAGGACGGTCACTTCCTGGCCTAGCGGAAGCGCACCTTGGGGATCGACGATGCTGATCGATTTGCCATCAACTGCAACACTCAACTCCAGGTTCTTGGGCTTGAACGTGGCGAGCTTGGCGGCAGCATCGAGCAATGCATTGCGGATCACGGTCTCGCGCCGCTGCTCGGCAGAGAAGCGCATGTCACGGGACACCTCGTCCTGTATACGACCCATGCCCTGGACCGAATGAACTACCCTTCCCGTGCGGTCGATCAACGATACAAAGACGGCGGCTGCGTGCCGTTCGATTGAGACGCCAGGAATGTTACTTGCGATTCTGCCCGAAGGCAGATGCACGATAGAAACCGCAGCGACATAGTCGGGAAGCGGGCGATCGTCGCTGGAAGACATCTGCGCCTCGCCAACCGCATAGCGTCGAAGGTCAGCAAAACCTGGATTCACAGGCATAGGTGAAAGCGACGCCTTTGCTCCAAGTGCGTCTTCAAAAGTCTGCGCTAGGTAGGTTGGTGAGTAACCTTCCGGAACTTGCACGATGGCAGTCAAGACAGAAGGTCTCGCGAGCACTGCCGCCGGTGCCGCGCTGGTGCGTTCAAGCGTTTGCCCGACCTTGTATTCACCAAGGGTCGGCTGAACGATGGCGAAATTCGGTCCAGCGAACGTCACCCGACCGTCTGCCCCGATGGAATCGTGCGTGCGCAGCCCGTTCGCCCGTCCGCGGTCCACGACCCAAGCATCGCCGGCGCGTCCAATGACGGTCGCCACCTGTCGCTCGGGATGCCAGTCGCGCGCTGCGGACGCCACCAACGATTCGATCATCGTTGAGAGCTTTGCCGGGAGACTGGCAGCGATTTCAGTCTCCGCCGTTGCGGCGAGGAACGTCCCCTCACCCGTCTCGCTGCGAGTGCGGGTGAATACTACTTCACCCGTCGCAGGATTGGTGATGTCGAGGGTCAGGGTAACTGGGAGAAAGCCATCGACACTGGTGCCTTTGTTGACCGTCCAAATGGTGGCTCTGGTCAGCCGAAGGGACGCGATAAGCCCAGACGACAACTTAGCCCTTGGAGTGGCATCGTTGGGAAGCTGGGCAGCGAACTTCTCGACTACCTTCGGGAAGTTCCGTTTCATGCTGGCTACGAACTGCTGCGCAGCTATGACTTGCCCCTTGCCCTCCAGGACAGGGCAAAGCGGCTTCGCGATCATCGCAGTGGCGCGACCCTCGCGTGGTTTACACGCGGTGTTCTCAAAGCCGTACAGACCAGGAACCGCCCAGATTGACAGTTCGGCTGCGCTTGCCGGAACGGCGATCAGCGCCGCTCCGCCTAGCAACGCTAAGGCTCTCATTGGCCAGCCGCGCAGCCGCTGAGGCAAAGCAGTACGCTGCGGCCCTGGACCGTTGATTGCATCTTGGCGAACTGCGGGTTGGACCGCAGCTTTTGAAACAAAGCCAGCTGCAGCGGAACGCTACCGGCGTAGCGCACGGCGAAGCGCATTTCCGTCCCGCTCTGAGAAATGAAACCTTGGCTCTGCACACCCGGCGTTGATTGGAGCGCGTCAAGCAGGTCGGCCTGCATAGCCATGTCAAGCTTGGATGAGCGGAGCACCAGCGAGTAATCAGCCGCCTGGGTGGTATCAACGGCTGCATTCATGACTTGAGCGGTGCGCGCCTGGTTGCGCCAGAAACGCTGAACTTGCGGACCGATCTTGCCTGCCGCGTCTTTGGCAAGGATCTGAGCCAACTTGCCGCGGCACTCGGTTTCGCTTCGTCCGATCGTGCTACCGCTCGCAACTCCCGAGCCGACATTCCGCTGGGTGCTCGTAGCGAAGGCGCTGGCGTGTAGCGCGCCGTCACAGGCCACCTGCTGGGTTGCTACGTCAGTTTGGTAACGAACCTCGAGCTTGCCGCTCATGAAGAACTGGGCCTCTCCGCGTGAGGCGGCGTCAAGGAATCGGCCAAAGCGCGCATCACTTTCCAAGGCGGATAAGCGAGGTGGCTTATTCTGAAAGAAGTCGGTGAGCAGGCGCGCACTATCGGCTGTGGCGATGCCAAAGCCATTAAGCTCACCCACGAGCGCAGCCATGATCAGGCCGGCATCGCTGTTCTGAGCTGGTCGTTGCCAGACAATATGTTCTCGATAGCGCACGTTATCGTGAACCTCGGCGTCAATGCGGGTTTTGCTCGCATGATCATACTTGTTGACCGCAGCGCTGCTTGATTTCGCTACTGCTGCTCCCGAAGCTCTCCCGCGAGAGACGCTGGCGCCACTGCCGTAACCAGTGCTTACGCCAGTGGCACTCCGGTAACTGCCGCTGTACCCAACTGCGCTCTTCGAACTAGATGCCGATGCACTACGCTGCGATGTCGCCTCGGCCGAGTGGTCGCGATAGGATGCACCGGTCTGCCGGTCATACTCGACGGTGCTTTCTGCTGGCTTCGAGAAATTGGAAGCCATGCCCTCTTCCTGATCGAGCATGACAAGGATCGTCGCGCCAGCCGAACCCGTTTCCGATGGCAGCCGAATATTGAAGTTGCTCAGCTGTTCGCTGAACCAGGCACCGTCGATGTCGGCGTCGAGATCGACGAAAAACACCTGCCCCTCGCGCCGACTGGACCTGTTCGTGATCATGTCATCGCGAATTTGACTTGCCACCGCGTCGACGCTGCTTGCTGGCACCTCCCGCAGCCGGTCATTTCCAATCGACTGGCGCAGCATCGCTATGATCAGTTCACGCCGCGCAGCGCGTTCCGCCGCATTCCGAACGCTCTCGACGTCTTTTGTGATTGCAGCCGATCCGGTCCCCCGGACAGTCTCGGCGGCAGCCGGCGACGATCCGAACGCAGCCATGGCGGCTGCGAGCAACAATTTGCGCATGTCGATGTCCTAGAAGTGAGAAGTTTTAGAGGTCAGTGTCGATGACGACGTCGCCGGCCCGGATGACTTCGCGCCCACCGTTTTCGCGGATCTCCACGGCAGGCTCATCAGGCTGTTCCGGCCTCTGGGATTGAGCAGACCGGGTTGCTTGCCGCATTGGCGAAGCGCGCTCCTCAAGCGCAGCGAACTCAGGATTGCCTTGAAGCTGATCGAATGCAGGATCAGCCAGTGCGCGTGATGGGTCTGCCAATCCCTTGTCAACCGCAGTCCTCAGCGCTTGAAGCGCTCGGCCTTCATTGCCCTGTAGCGCCTCTGCGCGGGCGAGCTCGTAGTGCGCGGCAGGATCATGTGGATCAGCATCCACTGCCTCCGAAGCGCGGAGAACCGCCTCGCCGAAGTTTCGAGCAACAATGGCGGCTCGGGCCTCGTTCAAAGGATTTCCTGACGTACGCTGGCCGCTCTCGGCGGCACACGCACAGAGACTCAGTGCGAGAACAAGGATCAAAGAACGCAATTACACCCCCCGGTATACTCAAGCTCGAAACAAGCTCTCGCTCTAGGTGTCATGTTAAGACAACTTCTAGCGACAGCTGTGCTTCGGCCCCTACACAGTCTCCGCCCTTCATTAAGTTCACGTAAAACGTGACGATTAACAAGCATCTTTTTTGCTCAAAGCCGTCGAACAAATGGGCAAGATCTTTCTGACGCGCTGCTTGCCAGCTTGGTCGTCAGATCGCATCGTGAAGGTCACGAGCCCGAGGACAGCGAGGCCGCTCGTTCAAAGTCATTTCTGCGCTAGCGGAAAAGAGGCACTGCTCCGCTCACCGACGGCTCGCTACTCTCAGAACAGACGAGATCTTCGCCTCCGCAGCTGCTCAGATGGGCGAAGTGCTAGTCGCCTCTCGCGTCACGAAAGGGCGTGACAAACCGTGCGAGGCCGTCGCCGAGCAGCGCGACGGGCAAGTCGACGCAGGCGGCACTGTCATGACGCGCCAAATCGAATGACTTCCGCGCAGGTGTGCGTGGCTGTGCTCAGAAGCTCACCGCTCAGGTCCCCTTGCGAAGCCTTTACCAGCAGTCCTGCAAAAGGGTGAGCAGCCGAGAGGCAGAGAACGTGACAGACAAGACATGCCGGTGATGCGGTGACGACCGTGGCAGGTCACGTGGGAAAGGAGAAATGCAATGACATTCTACCCTTCGACCTGAAGAGCTTGGCGCGCTCCTGATCGATGAAGTGCTGCTCAGATAATCTTCTTACCAACCTACATAAGCTCACCTAAGCTGGGCTTACTTTCCCTCGAACGCGAGACAGGGGAGCGTGGAAGGGCGCCTAGATGTTGAGCCCAATGCCTGAACGCGCCTTTGCAGCCTGCTTTTTCGCGGATGGAGCAATCCCTGAGCGACTATAGCCAGACGATCCGCGCCTATGATGCTGCAGCTAACGAGCTAGCCTGCCGCTACGATGCGCTGCCCACCGGCGATGCCCTGGAGGCCATCTCCGCTCTTGTGTCGAACCGAGGTCTGGCACTGGATGTCGGGGCAGGCTCAGGCAGGGACGCCAGGCGTCTGCATGACTTGGGCTTCGAGGTAGTTGCCGTGGAACCCGCCGCCGGACTCCTTGAACACGGCTCTGCAACAAGCCCCGGTGTTCGCTGGCTTGCAGATTGTCTGCCCTCGCTCGAAGCTGTCCACCGGCTGGCCCTCTCCTTCGATCTGATCCTGCTGTCGGCTGTCTGGCAACACGTCTCCCCAGACGACAGGCCCAGGGCGTTTCGCAAGCTGATCACGCTCCTTGCACCTGGCGGCACCCTTGTTCTGACCCTGAGGTCAGGGCCCTCACCCGAGGGCCGGCCGATGCACGCTACATCGGTCGGCGAAATCGAGAGCCTCGCCCAATCTCATGGAATGCAGATCCTTGAGATTCGGGCTTCCTCAGACATGCAGGGCCGGTCCGACGTTAGCTGGACCACCGCCGTGTTGCGACTGCCTGACGATGGCGCAGGTGCGCTTCCACTGATCCGCGGCATCGCACTCTCCGATGACAAATCGTCAACCTACAAGCTTGCGCTCCTTCGCGCTGTGGCGCGTGTTGCCGAGCACGCACCCTCAGCCGCAATCCCGGCTTGCGATGAAATCGACGCTGTCGAACTGCCGCTCGGTCTTGTCGCACTCTTCTGGGTAAGGCTGTTCCTGCCGCTGGTCCGGGCAGAACTTCCACAGGCGCCGCGAAACGCAGGACCTGATGGCCTGGCGTTCGCCAAAACTGGCTTTCGGCGGCTGATGGTCGACAGCACCGATCCGGCGGACTTGCGGGTCGGTGCCGTCTTGGCGCCTGATCGCTTCGAAGCGATCGTGAGGGCACTGAGTGAGGCGGCTGCGACCATCGCCAGCATGCCTGCTAATTTCACCCGCATTCCGAACTCCGACCAGCGGGTCTTCAGTGTAAACCGAAGCCGCCTTCGTCGCTTGCCTGGGCTCGAGCTCTCGATGGCGAACTTGCGGGACTGGGGCACTCTCGCCGTTCCAGGCCATCTATGGCGCGCGCTCTCCCGCTTCGGTCCCTGGATCGAACCAATGCTTACCACTGAGTGGGCACGACTGACCCGCGCCTACGCCGAACGGATGGACAGGCCACTTCCTGCCGGCGTGGTTGAGGCAACGCTTGAGTGGCGAGAACCCGTCCGGACCACCGCGTTGGCACGCCTTGCCGCGGAGAGCTGCGCCACCAGTGGCGGACCGATCGAATGCGTATGGACAGGCCGGAAGCTCACAGCCACCAGGTTCGACGTGGACCATTGCCTGCCCTGGCGAGCCTGGCCTTGTGGTGACCTGTGGAACCTCGCACCATGTCACCCACGCGTGAATCGCCATGACAAGCGCGACCGGCTCCCATCCGCGTTAGCGATGGAAAGCAGCCGTAGCCGCTTTGTGCGCTGGTGGGAGCAGGCCTACCTCAGCAATCTGTCCCTGAGCGGTAAGTTCTTGCGGGAGGCGGCCGCAGCCCTCCCGGTGACGGAAACGGCCAGTGCTGCGGAGATATTCAACGCCCTGGACTGGCGGCGACTTCGGCTCGCGCGAGATCAGCGATTGCCAGAGTGGACCCCGAAGGAAGGGTAGCGCCAGCTCCCAACTTCACCACAGACCAGCGGGATCGCCTCACGCCTCGGGTGAAGCTTCTGCTCGGCCTGATTACTCAGTGCGAGCGCCCGACAAAGCCATGGCCGACTGGCTGGTGAGTGAGTTCGGCCTGCTTAAGTTTACGCGCCAAGTCGCCGTCGCCGGCCTGCTCGATGCCGACGCGTTTGTCGCCGCCTTTCGTGCCGCGCTGCCCCGCCGTCGAGCACTGTCTGCGGCCGAGCTAAAGGCGCCCTTGGAAAGGGCGTGCAGCGACCGCCGTTCCTGCTCGAGAGGCGCGGCTCTAAGCTCTTAGCGATGGGGAAGCCCTCGCCCATCTTGGCTACGATACGAGTAACGAAGAAGTGGCCCTGATGTGGACCAAGGCGCCGCCAAGGTTGCCCCTGAAAATGAACTAAGCGACCAGAGCCTCACCCTGTTGATTGAGGCCATTCAGGACATGCTCGATATCGTTCTGAGCCTTGGGATGAACCTCGCTCTTCATCTTGTCTTGCGAGCGCCGCTTGCGCCCGTCAGCGGTCAGCTTATCGCGCTTCTTGTCCCAGTCCTTGCAGACCTTGACGACCGCAGCGCGAACATCGCCCTCGAACTTATCGTTGCCACTTCCAAGGTCGAGAACATCCATCAGAAGAGCGGTCTCAGCCTTCCGCGCTGAGCGCATCGCCTCGACCGCCCGATCCTTCTCTTTCCCGATGAGATCGAAGGTCTCTGCCTCCGCCTGAGTGTCCGACAAGTGAGCGCTCAAAGACCGCATCACAGTCCACGCCGGACCCATGGCGAAGACGCCCGACAGGACCTCCACGAGGTGGTCGGTCACGACGTATTGGAGCAGCGCTTTGTTGAGGGACTCCGAATACTCCAGCTCGCGTTCCGCCTGTGCCAGCTCGGCCCGCGCGCGCTCCACTTTCTCCCGTGCCGTCCCGATGGACTTGGGACCGCGACTGACCGTCTTGCCCATGCCCTGCTGGACCGTCACGGGCTTCTTGATAGCCCCCGAGGCGAAAGGCCCGGGGCCGCCATTCAACCAACGCATCCAGACGGCCGGTGAGACATTCGACGGGGTCAAAGACCCTACGAACTCCTCGACGATTTTCGCTCGGTCCTCATCAGAGAAGAGGCCCATCTGGATCTCAGCCTGAGGCGTGAGATTTCCACCCGGACCGATGAGCCGAGGCCCTAGGTGCCGTGCGAATGCAAGCATCGCATCCGGCTCATCCTCAACACTCCCAGACGGACCATTCTGGCAACTGTCCGTCACACCCTTGTTACTCGCTGACATGACCAAATCCCCCGCTGGGCAAAACCCGCCGAAACTCTGTTCGGCCTCTTCCCATCCGGTCGAGAACTATCCCCGGTTTTGGGACTGGTCAACGAGCACCTGCAGAAGACCCTGACAAGGTCGTGCCCAATTTTCACCTGTCGGAGAACCGGCCAGGGAAAGCCCCTCAGATTTGGGCACAGACCCCCGAGACTTCAGAAAGTCTCGCAGGATATTCTGGGCACAGACCCACATATGCCCAGTATTCCTGAATAGGCGCAATACCGTAGATTTGCCGCAGGCAATTCTACCCGGGCTTTTTCGCTACGAACTAGCCGAAAACAGCCCTTTATGCGCTCTCCGAGGGTGGCCGTCCAAACCCGCGAACCGTGTTTGCCCAGCTTCGTCGCCTTCGCTCCGTGGGCCTTCTGATACTTGTGTCACGCATCTTACGGCAGGGTTTCTGTGGAAGTTTGTCGCCTCCTCGCGCCTGCGCTTGTTACGTCTTGCCACCTCTTCCCCAAGCATCCATTGTCCATCCAGGGGTGGGATAAACAACCATGGCAACTAGCTCGATCTCGGCCGACGTCACGGCTGCGAATTCCAAGATCGCTGAGTTCCTGCGACGGCAGGAAGAGGAGGAGATGATCCTCCAGATCGGCAAGCGGAAACCCAAGCAGGCCCGCGAAGAACGCCTGCCCGGCGGCAGCGGTCGCTGGCGGCTTGAGCCGGACTGGAAGGCTCCTACCCCGATGGTCGATCGGCCCCGCACCACGACGGGCGCGACCAGCTTCCATTTCTCTTACTCGTCCATCTCCAGGCAGGCGGTTCCGACCGTCAGTGGACAGCCCGTGTCCGGCCACCTGGGCAAGGTTCGCAACCCTGCCCTCGACCACTCCAAATACATCGAACGCGATGGTGCTGCCGAGCACAGCCAGCGCGTTGAGCACGCGGCCTACATCGAGCGCGATGGCGCCGCCGAGATGCTCGACCCATCCGCCCTAATGAGCGAGGCGATGGAGCGGACCATCGCTGCCGTTGTCAACGAAACGCCGACCACTGAAGAGGCCGCATACCTCGGCCTCGCCGACGTTGCGCCCGAAGGCATTCCGTCAGTCTTCAGCAACATCTCCGACGACCTCTTTGAGCGTCAGGAATTCTGGCGCGCTGTCGAGCGTTGCGAAGCCAATCCTCGCTCCCATCAGATTATCCTCGAGCCCGACATCTGCCCTGCCTGGTGGCGCGAGCTGGAGACCACCACGAAGCTTGATCCCGAGTCCAAGAGCCATGCGCTTCAAGTAGCTGAAGCCTACCGGCAGCACATGGCAAAGCCGCTCGCTGAAGGCGAGGTTCGCAAGCCATTCACTGCCAAGCCGATGAGCGCTTCGGCCGAGAAGGCTGGTGCCTTTATCCAGCAGGCCCAGCGGATGGCCGCATACAATGATGCGCAGCCGCCTTTCGAATTCAAATCGGGGCGCGGGGGACGCATCCAGTTCCGCATGGTGGCCGAACTTCCCCATGAACTATCGGCGGAAGATCGCGCCCTCATCGTTCAGAATTTCTGCGACCATCTTGCGTCCTTGGAAGAGCGTCGTGAGCCCGACGGCACTGCCTACAAAACTGGCCTAATGTACACGGCCGTCATTCACGCACCTGACGCGCACAATGACAGTCGGAACTACCACCTTCACGTGGTCGCATACGACCGTCCTTGTCGCTTCATTCCCGAGAGGAACCAATGGGATTTCGAGATTCCCGTCGTCTACGTCGACCCTGGCAGTCGCAAAGAGCGGACCCACTATCCATACCGCCAGAACAAGATCGGCGAGGTCTCTCAGGGCACTGAGAAGACAGGTAAGGAGAAGTCGGGCAAGGACTTCATTCCAGGCCTTCGCGCTAAGTTCGCGGAGATCAACAACGTTGTCCTGAAGGCCCGTGGCATCAACCGGCGGCTCGACCCTCGCAAGTACACTGAGATGGGGATCGACCGCACTCCGACCCAGCATCTTGGCACCAAGGCTGCGGCCCTGGAATCGATCGGCGTTCCCACCGCAGTCGGCCAGCTCAATGCCATCGCGATCTGGTCAGACGCGGAGCGCGCGATCACGCGTCAGGCCACCCAGGCTGGCAAGGCCTATCAGGCGACCCAGAGCGAGCTCGACGGCATTGCCAAGGGCATGGCGGCCAGCGATCCTGATCATCCTGCCATGATGCAATTCCGCTCACTCACGGCCGAGCGTGAGCGGCTGATCAAGGACGTCGCGGATGATCGCCAGGCGATCATGACCTTCGACCATCTGGAAGCCAAGGCGAAGTCCCGCGCTATCCGGACCCGGCAGACTTGCCTGACCTTCCTTTCCGATATCGAGACCGGCAAGGCTGACCGAAACACGAAGGCCATGCGGCTCGTCATCGAGGATCGGTGGAGGAACGCGCAAGCCCATATCGCCAAGATCGACAACGCTCTCCAGCCCCATCGCGAGGCGCTCACCAAAGCCGCCCGCGACATCGAGATGCGCGAGCGCCGCATCCTCGAAATCGATACGGCCCTTGAACCCGTCAGGGCCGTGCTGGAGAAGCGCCTGGCGGAGCATGGCCACTATGTGCGCCCCACGAAGCTCAAGGCCTCTGAGGCGGCTCAGAAGCCGGCCGCGCCTGCATCCACTCTTACCCCGCCAGCTGCCGAGCCGAAGGTGCCTGACACCGGCCGCGCGCAAGGTTCGTCGGCAGAGCCGGAAGCAACCGCCACCCCTGCACCAGCCGCCCCTGCCCGCACCGCCACTACCACGCCAACAGATCCCTCCGCCGAAGCCGAGGTTGTAGCCTCGGCCGAGCCTGAGGTGACGCCCGCAGTGCCCCCCATGGAACCGGCGCAAGCGAGCGCAGAACCAACTGCCGCCGAGCCGGACGTGGGCGAGAACGAGATTGCCCAGTCCACTGATCCTGTCAGCATTTCAGGCCTGCCAATCGTTGAGCCGACCATCGCTCCACGACAGGACATTCCGGCCGAGGAAGTCGAGATCGAAGCGGGCACCCCGGAAGGCCTCGACCCTCTTCGCCCGGCCGAAGTGGTCGAGCCCGTCGCAGCCGAGCCAGAGGTCATCCTGGTCGACATCGACAACCCGGCCGTCGAACTCACTGAAGCCGCCGCCGAGCCTACGATCGAACAGCCCGCTGCTGCAGCTGAGGTCGCCCCGCATGACGCCGAGCCAGCAATCCCTGCATCTACTCAAGATGCGCAGCCGACCGCGATCGACACCCCTGCCGCAGCCGAGCCGGCGACCGCCCCTGCCGCAGTTGAAGCGGCGGCTCCCACCGAGCCTGCCCCGGCAGCTGAAAGCCACACCAGCGGTCCTACTCCGCCGATCGCTGAGCCGACGCCTGTGGCTTCGCCAGACCAGCAGCCCGAGGCTCCGGCCGAGCCCAAGGTCGACGGCCGCAAGAAGGTCCAAGATCCCACCTTGTTCGATCTCCCTGCACAGGAGCCTCCGGTCAAACCGGGGACGAGCCGTGCGGCCTATGTGGACTTCGACACCATCATCAAGCGGGTCATGGATGACCGCATCCCGATTGTCCCTGAGAAGCAGGCGAATGGTCGCCTGATCTTCACCGTCCCCTCGCTCCCGCCGGAGCAGCAGGAGACGCTGAACAGTCCCAAGTTTGCTCATCGCACCAACCAACGTCTTGGCGCCATCATGGACAAGCAGAAGCAGGAAGTGCAGCGGGCCGTCCGGTGGATCGCCACCCAGGGTCAGAACCCGGACAACCTCAGCTTGAAGAATAAGACCGCGAGCCTCGGCACTGGCGTGAAGGTCAGCGTCAGAACGCTATTCCGTCACTGGGGCAAGCACCCCGAGGTGACCGCCGCCCTGCGCACCGAATACGATCGTCGGGTGGAGTTGGAGAAGAACCAGCCGGTGGCAAAGCCAGAGCCAGCCAAAGCCGAGTCCGACCTCTCCGAACGCCGCGCCGAGGCAGAGCGGATCTACCCCGATCCAAGCCAGGCATTCACTCCCGAGGTGGCAGAGTTTACCCGGCTACTGCGCGAGCTCGCGCCGGCTGACCAGCTGCGCCTGGCCGCCGACAAGATCTACGAGAACCCACGCGCTCGGGAAGACATTCACAAGCACACGGTCTACCTTGCGACCGCCTACCACACCCATGTCGAGGGGCACGATCAGCGGCTCGCAGAGCGGCAGCTTCGCGAGATGCGAGGCAAATGTCGCTGATGAACTCTGGTATATTGCGCCTACCCGCGGACAGCCTTGCGAGGTCTGGCGGCGACCTTTGCCCTCGCGGGTCCGCGGGACCCACGGAGTGTCACACCAAGGCCGCTTGCCTTTGCCTGCGCGCGCTTACCATCAAGGTAGGCCGCCGGAGCTGACGGGTAATCCGCCGGGAGCCTCCAGCGGTCCATGTAGTCAGCGAGACTCATTCCATGGTTCTTGCGAAGGTAAGCCCTAAGTAGTTTCACCCGAGCGCCGTCTTCAAGACAGATGAGGATGTCTTCGTGAACCGAGGGGTGCACGGCTGAGCTCGGGTCGAGAAGTCTCGCCACCCGTCTGGGCACCCGCGCTGCCAACCAAGGATCAAGCCCCTCAAACTCGCTTCCGCTAACGTCCTTGTTGATGATCGGCGGCTCGAGTTCATCAAAATGCGGAGGAATGGGCCTGCTTTCCTCAACGCTGTCTTCCGGCCGATCGGGGCTAGTAAGCGCTTTTAAGGAGGTGAAGATGGCTCTTACGAGCTGCGGGACCTCTGAGGTCGGTACCTGCGTGGTGGCAAGGTGAGCCTTAGCCAGCTCGACACTCATTTCCAGGAGACGATCATCCAGCATGAGGCATGAACTCCTTACGTGTAGCCGAAGCACCGACACCGAGTGCGTCCCACTATCCTGATCTCGCCCTCAAAGCCCAGAAATATTTGTTGCAGCATCTTGCCGGCCTCCCGAAGGTCTAGGTAGGATTAGGAAGATTTAGGAAGAACGTGGCGGAGATCGCAATGTTTGAGGACGATGGACCAACATTAGCCGGTGACAAGATCATCGAGCTGGAGCGTCGTCTTACTCGCGCGATGCAGCGCGGCGCGGGCATCACCCTCAAGCCCGAAGATCTCGACGTTCTCGCGACCACTGGGGCGGCAGATTGCCTTTCGGAGGTGAAGGCCAAGTTATTGAAGGAAAGAGCGAAGTGGCGGCAAAAGGGGGCATCTACCAACGAGCGGGTTACTGGCTCGACTATGACCGTGGCACCGACGGCGTCCCTCGCAGCCCGTGGCTCTATATCTGCTGGTATGATCCCAACAAAGGACGCATCCGCCGCAAGAGCACGCGCCAGTGCAATATTCAGTTAGCCTGTGACGCTCTCGACGAGCATTTCCTCGCAGTTCACCGCCCGACAGCAGCACAGCGAGCGGCATACACGTTACCCGAAGCACTGACAGACTACTGGTTGGAACACGGCTGTAAGGTAGTCAGTGCCGAAGCGATCAAGGCCCGACTCAAGCTGGTTACCCGTTTTGTCGAACACCAGATTGCGGCAGGTCGGATGGCTGACCCCATCCTACCCGCCCAAGTAGATGACGGCTTCATTCGGAACTTTCGCGAATGGGCCAGCGCAGACCCAATCATCGCCTTGAGGAAAGACGCTAAGGGCGCCTGGGTTGAGTCTTCGCGACGGCTGCGGTCACTTTCGACTGTCGAAGAATCGGTGATCCAACTGAAGGCTGCCCTGAATTACGCAAAGAAGGCCAAGCGGACCGATCACCTTCCCGATTTCCAGCACAAAACGCGCGACCAAGTGACGCCGGTCCGCACAGATCGACTAACCGTGCCCGATATCGCGAGATTGCTAAACTTCACCGTAGAAGGTGGCGGCAGCTATGCTGGGCACGCCGAGCGACTACTGCCCCTCCGCCGCTACATCATTGCCGCTATCTGCACTCTGGCGCGACCCGACGCCATATTTGACATGTCTGTCCTGCCCTCTCGCGTCCAGTGGCACACAGATGCCGACCTGTTCGATCTGAACCCAACCGGACGCATCCAGACCAACAAGTATCGTGCAGTTGTGCCGGTCACCAGTCTTCTCCGGACATGGCTCGAGGCAACGGACGAGTGGTTCGTTTGCGGCCGCCGGAATGTTGGGAGCAAGGCAGAACCGGCCTGGCAGGAGTACAAGGTCGCGTCAGTGCGTAGCGGGTGGGAGACCGCAAGACAACATCTCGGCCTTCCTGATGGTTGGGGACCGAAGCTGCTTCGTCATTCGATGGCGACCATCTTAGCGAACAGACGTGTGCCTCAGACCGAACGCAAGTTGCTGATGGGTCATGAAGCGTTGGAGGGCTCGCAGAAGTCTTACGTCATCTTCGATCCAGATTATCTGCTCAAAGCCAAGGAGACGATCGAAGAAGTCATTGCCGAGCTCCGAAACCTCTCACCAGCAGCCCTAGCGCCACCCGGAGCTCAACAAAGAAGTACTATAGATGCCTCGGTCAGCAAGTCACCTACACGGCGCGCCATACCACTCATGCCGTTCTGGAAAGCGGTCTGAGCCGTTAAAGATCAAGTTTAAAGAACGCTTAGAAGGAGACTCAGATTGCTTAGCATCATCATTGCCAACTTCTCCCCGCATCTTAGCGGCTGGAACACCGATCTAGCGCGGCCATTCATTTTTTAAGGCTTGCCGGCTCGCTTCACTCGCGAGCCGGGTAAGCGATATCTCTCGGCGAAGTTGGACACTACGATCTTAAGGATTCAAGTACCTGCGTAGGTAAGTTTTAGATCCACTTCAAGGATGAAGGATCCTCTTTCAGACGTGCCCTGGGTTGAGCGATCATCCAATCAGTTAGGCTATCGTACAGACCTGCGAGCAAAGTTGGGCATAGAGTCTCCGACTGCTGGTGGGCTGCCTTCTGGCTCCAACCTCGCCCGATATTGGACATGTGACCAGCTGATTGATCAATACCCGCACTATCGAGTGCCCGCCGCTGGTGGGAAGCGGAACGGCGGCTTGCGGGTCCGCACCGGCGGAAAGCAGACGTTCGCCGCGCCGATGGCTAAGCGCCATTTGGTCGCCCTCGCTGACTTCCAAAGCTTGAGCTTCGTACGTTTTCAATAAATTTCAGCGCCGATGTCACATCGGCCGGGTCTGCCTCGTCATGGCTTGGAGCGCTTCGATGCTCGTCACAAGGAGATCGATCATGACCCCCCGCCTCGACAACCCGTCCACATTGTTCCCCGCCGGCTTCAAGGCAATGGTCGCACTCGAGCAGGCGCTCGCGCAGGCTATCGATCCGGAGTTGCTGGAACTCGTCAAACTGCGCGCGTCGCAAATAAACGGCTGCGCCTTCTGCATATACATGCATACCACTGACTTGCGTAAGCGCGGAGTGGACGAGATGAAGCTGTACCTGCTCAACGCCTGGCGGGACTCGTACCTCTTCTCCGAACGCGAGCGGGCGGCGCTTGCGTGGACCGAAGCTCTGACCCGGGTCGCGGATGATGGCGCACCGGATAGCGAGTACAACGCGCTCGCCGAACAATTTAGCGAGGAGGAGCGGGTGCAACTGACCTTCGCCATCGGCGCGATCAACGTCTGGAACCGGCTTCAGGTCGGCTTCCACGTCGCTCACCCGCCGCGTGGTGCAGCAATGCGCTCCAATGCCGCCTGAGGAGCGCCTGGCCGCGTTCGAGGCGCAGCGGCCGCGATTGCTGCGCCTCGCTTACCGCATGCTGGGATCGCTGAGTGAAGCCGAGGATGTGATCCAAGACGCTTGGCCGCGCTGGGCAGCAGTAAACGGCGGGGTCGATGTACCGGCGGCCTACCTGACCCGGATCGTGACTCGCCTTTGCCTAGACCAACTGAAGTCGGCGCGGGCGCAACGTGAGGAATATGTCGGGGCATGGTTGCCGGAGCCGTTACTACAGCAGACTAGTGAGGAGGCCGTTGCCGACGACGTCACCCTGACGTTGATGATGGCGATGGAGCGGCTGTCACCGCTCGAACGCGCTGCCTTCCTGCTGCACGATATCTTCGAGACGCCCCTGAACGAGGTTGCTGCGGTGCTCGAACGCGAGCCTGCAGCGGTTCGCCAGCTCGCATCCCGCGCCCGCCACCACGTTCGCGAGGCGCGGCCGCGCTATACACTATCACCGCAAACCGCGTCGGATCTCGTGCGAGCGTTCCATGAGGCCAGCACGAAAGGCGACACCCAAGCGTTAAGCGGTATCCTTGCTGACCAGGTCACGGTCTTTTCCGACGGAGGCGGCAAAGTCCTCGCTTTCCGCAACGTCGTCCAAGGAATGGATCGGGTCCTCCGCCTGTTCCAAGGGCTGGCGCGCAAAGGGGCATACCGGCCGCAATTGCTTCGCACCGTGATGATTGACGGCCTTCCCGGCTTCGTCAGCATCGATCGGGGGGCGGCGCTGCAGACCACCGCGCTCGACGTCCAGGACGGAAAGATCACCGCTCTCTACATCGTGCGCAACCCAGACAAGCTGCGGCACGTCGCGGCGATGCTAGCCGGGGGATCGGACGGGCGAACCGCAAGAGCCGAACCGAAGGGGCTTCGTCTGTTTCCGACCCGATCCGCCGCGAAGCCAATGTCCAGCTGACGGCCACTTGCCAACGCTCAGGCTGGCTTCACTCCGAATGCCTGCTCGTGGTGGAAAGCAGACCGGCCGCTTTCGTGCGAGCACAAGCGCTGGCGGACGCTCGTTCAGCTAGTAATCGGTGCGCGTCTCCGAACCACTGCCGACTGTGAGATGGGCAACCTGAACACGTGTGAGGGCGTCTGCTGTTCGCTCCTGACAATCTCGAGATGCCAACGAACACCTACCTCTCCGCTTGTAAGGCCGATAGTCGTGCGCGACAGTCGGTGAATGTCCGACCTTGTCATGATTCATACTTCAGACTGGCACCTTGGCCATGAGCTTGCCGGCCATTCCCGTGAAACTGAGCACGATGCCTTTCTTGCCTGGCTGCTCTCAGAGATCGAGGTGCAGGATGCCGACGTGCTCCTCGTCACAGGCGACATCTATGATGTCGCCAACCCGCCTATTTCGGCGATGCGCCGGCTGTTTCGATTCCTCCATGAGGTAACCACGCAGCGTTCAACGCTGCAGGTCGTCATCATCGGGGGCAATCATGATAGTGCCGCTCGCATCGACTTGCCCGCGGCATTGCTCGGTGTGGGCGGCGTGCGATTTGTGGGTGCCCTCCCGAAGCGCGACGGCACGGCGGATTGTGAGGCTGTGCTCTTACCGCTGAAGAATAAAGACGGAGAGCTGTCAGCGTGGCTGGCGGCGGTTCCATTCTGCCGGCCTGGGGACCTCGGGGCGCATACGCTGCCGACGCTCTATGCTGAAGTTGCGGCCAAGGGCGCAGCGATCGCAAATGGCCTGCCCTTGGTCATCTCAGGGCACCTGCACGTTGCAGAAGGCCAAGTGTCGGAGCTCTCGGAGCGCCGCATTGTGCTTGGCGGCGAGGAAGCGCAGTCAGCTAGTCTCTTCGATCAGCGAGCGGCCTATGTTGCTCTGGGCCATCTTCATCGTCCGCAGCAGATCGCCGGCGACGTGCCGATCCGCTACGCTGGATCTCCTTTTCCGCTATCCTCCACCGAGCGTGACTACCGCCACTCGATCACGGTGGTGACACTAAGCCGAGAACAGTGCGCCATCGCGGAAGTGGCAATTCCACGGCCCGTCGCCTTCTTGGCTGTGCCGTCGGATGGTCCCAAGCCTCTGAATGAAGTGCTTGATTGTATCGAAGGGCTAGAGCTCGACGAGGCGCTACCTCGTGAGGCACATCCGTTCCTCGAGGTAGCTGTCTCGGTGTCGGGGCCGGAACCGCAACTGCAGTCACAGGTGCTCGCCGCTCTCGAGGGAAAGCCCGTTCGGTTGACCCGCATTCAGCGGGTTTTGACCGGTACGGCAGAAACAACGAGCATTCCGCTGGCCGGCGAGAACCTGGATGAGTTGAAGCCAGAAGCAGTGTTCGAGGCCTTGTTCCGCAAGCGCTACCAGGATGCGCCACCGCCTGAGCTAGCCCGCGCCTTTGAAACCTTGCTGATCGAAGTACAGACTGCAGAAGGCGCCGCCTAAGTGCGTATCCTAGCGATCCGCGGCCGCAATCTGGCGAGCTTGGCCGGCGATTTCGCCATCGACTTCGAGGCTGAGCCGCTGACCAGTTCGGGCATCTTTGCCATCACCGGCCCGACCGGCGCGGGCAAGTCTACGATCCTCGACGCCCTGTCGTTGGCCTTGTTCAACAAGGTCCCGCGCCTGGCAGCCGCGCCGAACCGGTCGCAGATACCAGATGGCAGCGGCCAAGCCCTGAGCGCCGATGATCCCCGCGCGATCCTGCGACATGGAGCAGGGGAGGGCTTTGCTGAGGTCGACTTTTCGATGCCGAGCGGTGCCAGGTATAGGGCTCGCTGGTCGGTCAAGCGCGCCCGCGAACGAGCAGACGGTCGGCTGCAGGGGATCGATCACGAATTCCAGCGCCTAGATACCGGCGAGCGCTTAGGCGGAACGAGAACGGAGACGCTGGCTGAAATCTGCCGCGTAATCGGCCTTAGCGCAGAGCAGTTCGGGCGCGCAGTCTTGCTGGCACAAGGCGACTTTGAAGCCTTCATTCGTGCCGCGCCAGACGAGCGAGCTCTGCTCCTGGAGCGGCTCACCGGTTCCTCCATCTACGCTCGGCTGGGACAAAGGGCGTGCGAAAAGGCTGCGGCACTGCAAGCACAGCTCGATGGTCTCAAGGCCCGGATGGGTGAGCATCAGGTGCTTGGCGATGAGCAGCGTGCTGAAATCGAGTTGGCCGCGGCAGAGGCGCGGGCTGCGGAGGCAGCGGCGACAGAGAAGGTGCGTGCCCTTGAGCACGTCCAACGCTGGGAGGAGCGCGCCGACGAGCTGAAGAACGGCGTTGCTGCCGCTGAACAGCAAGCATCGCAAGCGCTAGCGGAGGTCACCAGCGCGGCGCCGCGGCGCGATGCGCTTGCTCGTGATCGTGCTGCCTTTTCGCACGTGGCTGCTTGGTCGACCTTACGAGATGTATCGAGCGCGCTGGATCGCGCCCTACGGCGCATAGAAGAAGAGCGATGCAAAGCGGCCGAGGCTGTCCAACAAGAAACTCAAGCCAGTGGCGACGAAGAGGCGGCGCAAAGCAAGCTGAGTGCGGTTGCCGCTCAAGCAGCTCAGCTCCAGCCGGAGCTGCAGCAAGCCCGCAATCTTGATGCCAAGATTGTGAATACCGCTGGCCGGCTGGCGAGCTTGGAGGCCGACCTAGCTACTCGGCTTTCGAGCCTTGGAGGGGCCGAGCAGGCCGACACCGAAGCGCGAGCCTCTTTGACGGCGGCGGAAAGCAAGCTCGCAGAGAATGTCGCTTGGCTCGAGGGTAACGCCGCAATCCAGCCACTCGCACAGCGGGAAGAGGAGTTGGCCGAGCACCTCACCATGTGGACTGAAGCGCGCGAAAGCCTCACGGCGCTGACGAGCCAGCAAGAAGAGCACCTGATCCGGCTTACCGCGCTGACTACGACCCGCGAGACTACGCTTCGAGAGCTCGACGCGCACAACGCCGAGCAGGCTGCCGCGCTGGTCGCCTGCCAAGAGGCAGTGAAATCGCTGCCACCCGAAGGCCAATTAGGCGACCTCACTGAGCGGAGCGAGGCGCTGGGGCAATTGGCTCTCCTTGCGAACAACGTTGCCAACGCGGCGGACGTCCTGAGTAGCGTGCGCCGCGATCTTGAGACTGCAACTGAGCGCCGAGCATTGCTCGGGCGGCAGCTTAGCGATGCCACGGCTCGTAAGGAGCAAAAGGAACGCCAGATCCGGCCTGCACGCGTCGCTTACGATGACGCCAGACGCGAATTGGAGCTTCTCACAACAGCGGCAAGTGACGCGGCTGAAGCGCTCAGGGCCAGCTTGGTTGAAGGCGAACCTTGCCCTGTCTGTGGATCAGAGACCCATCAGCTGACGATCTTCGAAGGTCGCCTTGGTGACCATCTGCGGGCTCGAAGAGAAGCTGCTGCTGCCCTGCAGCAGGAAGTGGAAAGCCTCCAGCAAGCTGTTGCTGCGGACGCGGCTGACATCCGTTCGATCACTGAGGCGCTTGCCAGCCTTGAACCAGAAGTCGCCGATCGGGAGAGCAGACGAAGCTCCGCAGACGAACGCTACGAGATCGAGAAGGCGCGGCTGGACAGGGCCGCCGACCTCCTCGGTTTAGCTGTCGGGCAGGACCTCGGCGCAGAAATCGCCACACAAAAGGCAACGATCCTCACGCAGATCGAAGACTCTCGAAGGGCACAGGGTAGGGTCGAAGCGGCGCGGCAACATGAAAGTGCGGTTCGGCAGAGCGTTGAGCGCGCTCAGGCCGCCTTCCATTCGGCGGACGAAGCTCATGCCGCAGAGGTCCTACAAGGCGAGGCTTTGACCCGCAGTATCTCGGCGCAGCAAGACACTGTCGAGCGGCATGCACTTGTTCTCGATCGCAGCCTTGGTCGCCTGGTGGACTGGAAGGCAATCCAGGATCCTCTTTCCTGGCTCCGCAAGCAAGCGGCCGATTGGCGAACCCAAGAGCAGGCTCGTGCTTCTGCTGAGAAGGCCCTTCCTGCACTGAGGGCCACTTGTGAGCGCACCGGTGCAGCGCGTTCTGCTGCTCAGGCGCTCAAGGAGGAAGCCGACGCTGTTACGTCAGGCACACGCAATGAGCACGACGGACTTGTTCGGGAACGCTCAGGCTGCCTCGCCGGTGCTACCGTCGCCGACACTGAGGCGCGACTTGCCGCGGCAAGCGAAGTGGCTGTTCAAGCAGCCCAAGAAGCACGGGGCAAGCGTGAGGAAGCGCAGCAAGCGCGCGTGGCAGCAGAGGTGCGCTGCACTGAAGCGAACAGCCAGCGCGCTGAGTTGGATAGGCAGCATACGCAACTGCAAGAACAGCTCGCGGCCGCGTTGCAGGCTGCGACGTTGAGCGTTGAGGAAGTCGCACATGTCGCCGCACGCGGTGAGGCTGCCCTGGATGCTGAGCGGACGGCCTTGGACCTCCTTGATCGAACATTCGCGGAACGGCGCGCCGTGGTTGAGCAGTGTCAGTCCAGCTTGAACACTCACCTTGCGGCAGAAGCCTTCGGCCGGCTCACCGAGGGGCTGGCTGACGCGGTCGCAGAAGCGATCGCTTCACGGGATGCCGCAGCCGAGCAGCGGCACGCGGCGGATATGAGGGTGCGCTTGGATGACCATGCGCGATTGCAGAACGCCGATCTTAGAGCTGAGTATGATCGGCAAGCGGCAGCGGCCGACATCTGGCTCAAGCTCTCGGATTTGATTGGGGACCGAGAGGGACGCACGTTCCGCCGTTTCGCGCAAGGTTTGACGCTCGATCTTCTCCTCCAGCACGCCAATGAGCGCCTTTCGGAGTTGAAGCCGCGATACTCGCTTGAGCGGGGTTTCGGCGGAGACATGCTGATCCAAGTCGTCGACAACGACATGGCTGGAGAGGTGCGTGGCCTTCACAACCTCTCTGGCGGTGAGCGCTTCCTGATCAGCCTCGCTCTAGCGCTCGGCCTTGCAGAAATGTCGACGTCGAGCGGCGTGCGGATCGAGAGCTTGTTCATCGACGAGGGCTTCGGAGCCCTTGATCCAGCGAGCCTCGGTCAAGCCATTGCCCTGCTTGAGCAGCTGCAGGCCAGTGGCCGGCGTGTTGGAGTCATCAGCCACGTGGAAGAGCTTAAGGAGCGCATTCCCGTGAAGATTGAAGTGACACCCACAAGTAGAGGAACTAGCCGCATTGAGGTGAGCGTAAGCTAGGAACTCATTGGCGCAAGCGAGGTGCTCAGGTACGCGCGGGAGCGGTCAGCCAGTCACATCCGCTGGAGGTCAGGGAGTTTGGAAGGTGGGCGGCCCAAGCAGCTGTCTCACTCGGGCCTTCATCGCGCCCCGGTCTGTTCCTTGTTCCGCGAGCGTCGATCTCATGGCGCGAAGCGACAGCTCATGCCAGCGCTGATCGACCCTGGGCCGAGCTACACAGCGCTTACCCAGTGGACCCTATGTCTCCACAAGATTCCGCTTACTTCGGCAACGCTTGGCAGCCCAGAAGTTTGCTGAGCCCGGCTGCCTTGCCCGCTGTCCGGCCATACCGTGGAGACCGCGTCCCAGCCTGGTCAGCACGTGATAGGTTCCATCGCGCAAACTAAGCGAGAGCTTGCCGACCGCGATGCATCCCGATGAACCAATGTCCGCTCACGGGCAGTCACGATTGAAGCCTGAGTGTCTGAGAGTGGGTCTTTCCTGCCGAGACGCAAAAGGGCGAGCAACTCGAAGTCGTCGAAGGAGGCTGGCCGGGGCCTGGTCGCCTGGACCACTGGCTTGTTTAAGCTGTCGCGTCCTCACGATGTTCTCGCCCAACAAGGGCGTTCACCCGGATTTCACCCGGACATCTTCTCACCCGGACCATCTGGGCGAAGAAAAAGCCCCAGAAAACCGTTTGGTTTTCCGAGGCTTATAATGGTGGGCGTGGCAAGGATTGAACTTGCGACCCCTGCGATGTCAACACAGTGCTCTACCACTGAGCTACACGCCCACGCTGGAACGGGCCTCTAGCGGGGGTATGTCCCCCACGCAAGGCGCATTCGTCACCCGATCGCCAGGAACTTCTCCCGGCGTGCCGCGCGCAGTTCGTCGGGCGACAATTTGCCCAGTCCGTCGAGCTCCTCGACGATCGCCGCCTTGAGGTTGGCGATGGCTGCGGCGGGGTCGCGGTGGGCGCCGCCGAGCGGCTCTGGCACGATCCGGTCGGCGACCTTGAGGCCGAGGAGGTCCGCGGCGGTGATCTTCATCGCCTCGGCCGCGTCCGCCGCCTTGTCGGCCGTCCGCCACAGGATCGACGCGCAGCCTTCGGGGCTGATCACCGAATAGACCGCATGCTCGAACATCAGCACCCGGTTGGCGGCGGCGATCGCCACCGCCCCGCCCGAGCCGCCCTCGCCGACGATGGCGGCGATCGAGGGAACCTTGAGCGCCAGCCCGCGCTCGGTCGAGCGGGCGATCGCCTCCGCCTGCCCACGCTCCTCCGCCTGGACCCCCGGGAACGCACCCGGCGTGTCGACCAGGCTGACCACCGGAAGCCCGAAGCGGTCTGCGAGGTCCATCAGCCGGATCGCCTTGCGATAGCCCTCGGGCTTGGCCATCCCGAAATTGTGCCGCAGCCGGCTGGCGGTGTCGGCACCCTTCTCATGGCCGATCAGCATCACCTTGCGCCCGTCGATCCGGGCAAGGCCGCCAAGAATCGCCTGGTCGTCGGCGAAGGCGCGGTCCCCGGCGAGCGGGGTGAAATCCTCGGTCAGACCGGCGACATAGTCGCGGAAGTGCGGACGCTCGGGATGCCGGGCGACCTGCGCCTTCTGCCATGGGGTGAGCCGCGAATAGGTCTCGCGCAGCAGCTTGTCGGACTTGGCCTCCAGCCGCTCGATCTCGCTGTCGAGGTCGAGGTCGCCGCCACGGGCCGTATCCTTCAGCTCGCCGACGCGGGCCTCGAGCTCGGCGATCGGCTTTTCAAAATCGAGAAAGGTCAACATATCGGCTGAGGCGGCTAGGACGGACCGCCCGGCTTGGCAAGCGCGCCCCGTGCCAGCGGATGGGCGCGGTTGACCAGCTCGACCAGCCTCGCGCTGTCGACATGGGTGTAGATCTGGGTGGTGGCGATGTCGGCATGACCGAGCAGCGCCTGGAGCACGCGCAGGTCCGCGCCGTTGCCGAGGAGGTGCGTCGCGAAGGCGTGGCGAAGGACATGCGGGCTGACCCGCTCGGGCGCGATCCCGGCATCCGTCGCCATCGCCCGGATCAGCTGGAACAGCCGCACCCGGCTAATGTGCGCCTTGCCACCCGGGAAAAGCCAGGCCGCCCCCTTCGGCAGGGTCTCGCGCCAGGCGGCGACCGCCGTCCGGGCCCGGTCCGAGATCGGCACCAGCCGCTCCTTGCCGCCCTTGCCCGAGAGGATCAGGAAGGGCTCGGGCCGGGCCATGGCACGAGCCGGCAGGCTGACCAGCTCGGTCGCCCGAAGTCCCGATCCGTAAAGCATCTCGAGGAGCGCGAGGTTGCGCAGCGCAAGCGGCTGGCCGCTCGCCGCACGGTCTTCGGCCGCCTCGAACATGGCGTCGACCTCGGCCCGTTCGAGAAGGCGCGGCAGGGGGCGGACGGTATGCGGCCGCGGCAGCGCCGAGGATGGATCGTCGGTGCGAAAACCCTCGTCGACGAGGAAGGCGAAGAAGCGTCGAAGCGCCGCCGAGCGCCGAGCGAGCGTCGCCGGGCTGAGTTCGGCCCAGGCGCCCGCCAGTTTCGCGAGCTCGGCAGTCCCGGCGCTGTTGACCTCGCCAAGCACCTCGGCGGCGGCGGCGAGATCGCTGCGATAGGCGAGCAAGGTGTTGCGCGCCGCTCCGCTCTCCGCCGCGAGCATGTCGGCGAAACGGTCGACCAGCGCGCGGTCGCTGTCCCTCACGCCGGCCGCGGCAAGGTCAGGTGCGCGCCAGCATCTCGGCCGCCACCATTCGCGCCTGATAGTCGAGGCCCGACTGGCGCATGGCGGTCAGCGCGCGGAACAGGTGCGCCGAGGGGATCCGATCCGGAGCCCCGGCCTGCATCCCGATCGCCGCCAGAAGCACCGCGCTGCCCGACTGGCGCTGCTCGGCCGCCTGCACCGCGATCCGGGTCCAGCCGTTGGTCCGCCCGAGGCCCAGCCGATACTGGGCGTTGAGCTGCGTCGCCAGCGCGCCGTCGATCCGCCCGACCCCGGCAAGGCCGGCGACCAGCAGCCGGCTGCGGAACTTGTCGGCGCTCTCGTCGCGGTCGATGAAGTCCTCGATCCGGCTTTCGCTGAGGTCGACCGGAGCGCGTGTCCCGAGCGCCAGCATCGCCCATGAGCGGTCTGCCGCGCCATCGTCGTCGAGCGCTGCGACCGCCCCCGCCCAGCGTCCCGCGGCCCGGTCGTAACCGCCCGCGAGCATCGAGGCGATGAGCTTGGGGACGTCGCTGCCGAGCGCGGCATCGGGACGGATGCGGCTTGCGGCGAGCGACACCAGGGCCTCGCCCGCCAGTCGCTGCACCGGGTCGCGGTCATTGCCCCACAGGCGCCGCATCGCCCCGACGCGCTGCCGGTTGTCATCGCCGGTGAAGGCCAGCCGAAGCTGCCAGGCGTCGGTCCCGGCGAGCTCGGACGGGTCGGTCGAATCATAGATGCCGGCATAGAGGTCGGCGAGCGCGGCCGAGGAGAATACCCCGAGCCCGGTCGCGACCCGCGCCGATGCCAGCCTCTGCTCGGCGCTGAGCAGCGGCGCACGCGCCTGCCACGCCTGCACCCGCGCGGGTGCCGAGGTCATCAGCCGCTCGGGCGGCACCATGCCGGTCGCGGTCGCAAGACCGAAGCGCCAGGCGGTCAGCCCCTGCACGTCGTCCCATTCGACCGTGACTGCGCGGCCGGTATCGGCGCCCGCCCCGACCACCTTGTCGGCCAGCACCAGGTCGATCCCGCCGATCCGGCCACGGCGGCGCGCCTGTTCGATCCCGCTTGCCGCCGTGCTCGCCTCGCCGTTCAAGGCGGCGCACATCGAGTCGGTCAATGCGATCACCCGCGCCTCGATCGTCCGCATCCGCTCGCGCAGCGGGCAGAGCGCCGCCGGGTCGGCGGTGGCGAGCGCGCTCTGCACCGCCACCTGGGTCATCTTGTCGGTATAATCGGCGACGTCGACTCCGGCGACCAGCATCGCCGCGGCGTCGGCCTCGCCCATCCGGAGCAGCAGCCAGGCGCGCTCGGCGACCCAGTCCACCGGATTCACCGCGGCCGGCGCCGGACTCCGGCTCAGCAGCGCGTTGCGAAGGGTAATGTGGAGCCAGCGGCTCGGCATCGGCGTGTCGAGCCGCCGCATCAGCCCTGACAGGAAGGTGCCGTTGGCCGCGCCCCAGGGCTGCGCTCCGAAGCCCCACTGCTCGGGATCGATCGCGCCCACCAGGCGCGGGTCGCGGCGCGAAGCGTCGGGAATCTCGACCGGCGGTGGCGGCGCGGGAAGCTCGGCGATCTCGTCGGCGCCGAGCGAATCGCTTTCGACGACTCCGCTCCCCTCCGACGGACCGGAGGAGCGCCGCGATGCCGCCTCGCGCGCACTGCTGTCGGCGGGCAGGCTGGCCTCGCCGGCGGGGCGCTCGGGCGGCGGCGCGGTCTCGTTGAAGCCCGGCGGAAGCAGGCTTTCCTGCGCCAGCGCCGGAAGCGCGATCAGCGCCGCCAGGCTCGCGCCCAGCCACAGCCGGCGGTCAGGCCGGGCGGGCAACGTCCACCTCGATCGGGCGGGTCGGGACTTCCTTCGCCGAATCCGCCAGCCACCATGCCGCTCCGACAAGGAGCAGCAGGATCACCAGCCAGATGATGAGGCC
Organism: Sphingomonas swuensis; assembly: GCF_039538045.1. NCBI lineage: Bacteria > Pseudomonadati > Pseudomonadota > Alphaproteobacteria > Sphingomonadales > Sphingomonadaceae > Sphingomonas > Sphingomonas swuensis. Next base: position 1,948,029 of record NZ_BAABBQ010000001.1, read on the forward strand.
TCGCGCCGGGTGCGGCGGCTTGCGTCGTATCGCCATGAGGCGGGCTTTTGCCGACTTGGGCCTGCGCTGTATAGCCCCGCCAAGCATGTCCAGGCGCGCCCCCCCCTTCCATGGCAAGCTCGACCGGCCGGTGGTGCTGGTCGGGCTGATGGGCGCTGGCAAGTCGACGGTCGGGCGGCGGCTCGCACGCCGGCTCGGCCTGCCCTTCGTCGACAGCGATTCGGAGATTGAGGACGCGGCTGGCCTGTCCGCCGGCGAGGTCTTCCGCCGCTTCGGCGAGCGCGACTTCCGCGATGGCGAGCGGCGGGTGGTCGCGCGCCTTGCGGGGGGCCCGGTGCGGGTGATCGCCACCGGTGGCGGGGCCTTCGTCAACGAGGAGACCCGAAGCCTCCTCAACCAGCGCTGCATCACCGTCTGGCTCGATGCCCCGGTCGGCCTCCTGACCGAGCGCACCGCGCGCCGTCCCGAGACCAGGCCGATGCTCAATGACGGCGACCGCTCGGCCACGCTCAGCCGGCTCGACGAGGAGCGGCGCCCCGCCTACGCGGAAGCGCATATCCGCGTGCCGAGCGAGGGCGGCAGCCACTCTCAGGTGGTGGAAAAGATCATCGCCGCGATCGGTCGGCATCTCGAGGAGCAAGCGTGAAGAGCCTGACCGTGCAAGCCGGCGACGACCGCTATGACGTGCTCGTCGCCAGTCTCGAGGACTGCCGGAGCCGCCTTCGCGACCATGCCCGGGGCCGTCCCCTCACGCTGGTCACCGACGAGCATGTGTGGAGCCTGCATGGGGAGCGGGTCTCCGCCGTCATCCCGTGCGAGCCATTGTTCGTCCCCCGCGGCGAGGATGCCAAGGATTTCGCCCACCTCCAGTTGCTTCTGACCGCCTTCGCCGAGCGCAACCTCGACCGCTCGACCGCGGTCGCGGCACTTGGCGGTGGCGCTGTCGGCGACCTGACCGGGCTCGCCGCCGGCCTGTTCAAGCGCGGCCTCAGGGTCGTCCACCTGCCCTCGACGCTGCTCGCCCAGGCCGACAGCGCGGTGGGTGGCAAGACCGCGATCGACTTCCTCGGCCAGAAGAACCTCGTCGGCATGTTCCACCAGCCCGCGCTGGTCATCGCCGACGTCAGCCTTCTCGAGACTCTCGACGACCGCCAGCTCCGCGCCGGCTATGCCGAGATCGTCAAATATGGCGGGATCGGCCACGAGACCCTGTTCGAGTGGCTCGAGGATCACGGCGCCGCGCTCCTCGCCGGCAATCGCGAATATCGCGAGGAAGCCGTCTGGCAGAGCGTCGCCGCCAAGGCGCGAATGGTCGAGGCCGACGTCACCGACCGCAGCGGGGTTCGCGCGCTGCTCAACTTCGGCCATACCTTCGCCCATGCGATCGAGAGCGCCGCAGGACTCGGCCAGGTCCTTCATGGCGAAGCCGTGTCGGTCGGCATGGTGCTCGCCATGACGCTCTCCGCCGAACTCGAGTTCTGCTCGCACCAGGATTCGGCGAGGCTCCGCCGGCACCTGGCCGACAGCGGGCTTCCGACAACGCTGGCCGAGACCGGTGTCGACCGCTCGCAACTCCTCCCGCTGATGCGCACCGACAAGAAGAACGAAGGCGCGGCGCTCCGCCTCGTCCTCTCGCGCGGCATCGGCGACGCCTTCCTCAGCGACGGGGTCGAGGAGGCGACGCTCGGCGACTTCCTCGCCCGCGCCGACTAGTCGTCGAGCGGTGTGGTGGCGAAGCTCCGCTCGAAGCCGGTCTTGAGGTCGCCGCTCTCCATCTGGAGTTGCAGCCGCTCGTCGTCGCGCTCGCGATATTCGCGTTCGACCCGAAGTGCCTCGCGCTCGCCGACGCCCAGACGCTGAAGCGCTGCGCGGCCCATCGTCACCGCCGAATCGAGCACCTCGCGTTGCAGCAGCGCGACGTCGAGCCCGGCCAGCGCAAGCGCATGCCGCCGGTCGAACACCCGGACCATGACCGTCGCCTGCGGGAATGCCTCGAGGATCGGCGCGAGCTGCTCGGCGGTGAGCGCGTCCCCGTCCTGGCAGAAGAGGATCGCCTCCGCGTCGGCCGCCCCCGCGGTGCGCAACAGGTCGATCCGGGTCCCGTCGCCATAATAGACCTTGGTCCCGAACTCCCCGGCCAGGTCGATCTGGTCGGGCTTGCTGTCGATCAGCGTCACCGGGATCCGCTTGGCCATCAGCATCTGCGCCACGGTCTGGCCGAAGCGCCCGTATCCGACCACGATCGCATTGGTCTCCGGGGAGAATTCCGGCCCTTCGCGGTCGACATGCGCTTCGGGCCGGCGCCGCTGGAGCCAGCCGATCAGCCGCATCAGGAACGGCGTCGCGACCATCGAGGTCGTGACCACCGCGCCGAGCAGGCTTGCCTGCTCGGTGCTGATGATCCGCCCCGACGCGCCCGCCGCGAACAGCACGAAGCCGAACTCGCCCGCCTGGCTCAGCAGCAGCGCAAGGCTGATCCCCCGCCCCGGCCGCACCCCGAAGGCGCGGGTGATCGGATAAAGAGTCGCCGCCTTGAGCAGGATCACCGCCGCCGCAAGCCCGAGCACCGTCAGCGGCTGCGCCGCCACCACCCTCAGGTCGAGCAGCATTCCCACCGACAGGAAGAACAGCCCGAGCAGCACCGAGCGGAACGGCTCGACATCGCTTTCCAGCTCGTGGCGATAGGGGCTCTCGGCCAGCATCACGCCCGCGACGAAGGCGCCGAGCGCGACCGACAGGTGCATCGAATGCATCACCGCCGCCGCGCCGAGCACGGTGAACAGGCTCGCCACCACGAACAGCTCGCGCTCGCCCAGCCGCCCGATCAGCCGGAACAGCGGCACGATCAGGAACCTGCCCGCAAGCACCAGCCCGATCACCGCGGCGATCGTCAGCCCTGCCATCTCGAGCCCACCGGGCGCCTCGGGATCGGGGCGCACGCTCAGCACCCCGAACAGGGTGATCAGCGGAATGAGCGCGAGGTCCTGCAGCAGCAGGATCGAGAAGGCCTTCTCGCCATAGGGGCTGTTGAGCTCGCCGGTCGAGCGAAGCATCGGCAGCACCTGGGCGGTCGAGGACAGGCCGAGCGACAGCCCGATGGCGAGCGCCACCGCGGGTTGCAGGCCGAGCGCCCACCAGACCAGCACCGACAGCGCCAGTCCCGCCGCCAGCAACTGCGCCAGCCCCAATCCCAGGATTTCCTTGCGCAGCCGCCACAGCCGGCTCGGCTGGAGCTCGAGCCCGACCAGGAACAGCAGCAATGCGATCCCGATCTCGCTGACCTGGTTGATCGCCGCCGCGTCCCCGACGAGGCCGAGCACATAGGGCCCTATCAGGATCCCGCCGACGATATAGCCGAGCGTCGCCCCGAGCCCGAGCTTGCGGAACAGCCCGACGAACAGCAGCGCCGCGCCCAGCATCACCGCGGCCGAGGTCAGCCAGTCGGTCATTCGCTGCCCTTCCAGGCCGCGATCAGCGCGTCGAACGGAAGCAGCACCGCCCCGTGCCGGCCGCTCCGCCCCTGCACGGGTGCGAGCGCCGCGAACGGCTCAGGCAGATCGCCTCGGCCTTCCAGCCATGCCTTGAGCGCCGCGCGCATCACGATCACCTCGGCCTTGAGCCTGCCCGGCGCCCAGCCCTGCACCAGCGCCGCGCTCGCCTGTCCGTAGGCGCAGGCGGTGACCTTCTGGCCCAGCGCCGCCACCCGTCCCTCCTCGATCCGGACCGAGCAGCGAAGCGTCGAGCCGCATGTGATCGATCGCGCCTCGCCGATGCCGTCCGCCCCTTCCACCTCGCTTGTCACCGGAAGCGACGCCGCCAGCCGCAGGATGTCGAGGGTGTAGGGCGGCTCGCGAGTCACGCCCGCCGCCAGCTCGTGCCCTGCGGCCCGTCCTCGAGCAAAATGCCCTCGGCCTTGAGCTCGTCGCGGATCCGGTCGGCGGTCGCGAAGTCGCGCGCCTTCTTGGCCGCATCGCGCGCCGCCACCCTGGCGTCGATCCCGCTGTCGCCGGCTCCGCGGAACCAGCCGTCCTCGCTCTCGCCGAGCAGGCCCAGGATTGCCGCACTTGCCCGCAGGGTCGCGGGATCGTCGATCTGCCCGAGCCGGCTCACCGCTAGCGGCGTGTTGAGGTCGTCGCCAAGCGCTTCCAGCACCGCCGGATCGATCGTGCCCGCCGCCGCCGTCCCGACCTTGCGGTAGAGGCCGTCGAGCGTCGCCTTGCTCTGCGCAAGCAGGCTCTCGGTCCACGGCAGCGGCGAACGATAATGCGCGCTGAGCAGCGCCAGTCGAAGCACCTCGCCCTTGTGGCCCGCCTCGAGAAGCTCGCCCGGGGTCACCACATTGCCGAGGCTCTTGCTCATCTTCTCGGCGCCGAAATCGACGAAGCCGTTGTGCAGCCAATAATTCGCCAGCCTCGCCCCACCATGCGCGCAGCGCGACTGCGCCGCCTCATTCTCGTGGTGCGGGAAGACGAGGTCGATTCCCCCGGCGTGGATGTCGATCGTCTCGCCGAGATGCGCGCGGATCATCGCCGAGCATTCGATGTGCCAGCCCGGACGCCCCCGCCCCCATGGCGAGTCCCACCCGATCTGCTCGGCGGTCGACGGCTTCCACAGCACGAAGTCGCCGGGCGCACGCTTGTAGGGCGCGACCTCGACCCGGGCACCCGCCAGCATCGCCTCGCGGTCGCGGCGCGACAGCGTTCCGTAATCGGGATCGCTCGCGACATCGAACAGCACATGGCCTTCCGCCGCATAGGCATGGCCCTTGGCGATCAGTCCCTCGATCATCGCCACCATCGGCCCGATCTCTTGCGTCGCATGGGGCGCGATGTCGGGATCGCGCACGCCGAGCGCGCGGGTATCCTCGAGGTAATGCTGCTCGAAGCGGTCGGTGATGACCCCCGTCTCGACGCCCTCCTCCGCCGCCGCGGCCATGATCTTGTCGTCGACGTCGGTGATGTTGCGCGCGAAGACGAGGCTGTCCGGCCCGTAGCTATGCCGGATCAGCCGGGCGAGCGTGTCGAACACCACCGCCGGGCGCATGTTGCCGATGTGCGCGCGGCCGTAGACCGTCGGTCCGCACAGATACATGGTGATCCGCTCGGGGTCCTGAGGCGTGAACTCGCGCTTCTCGCGCGCAGCCGTGTCGTAGAGCCTGATCATCGTTGAACCCGCTTCAATTTCACTTCTTCCCAGCTGGCGACGATCGCCCGGCCGCTGGCGTCGAGCAGAGGATAGGTCCGGCTGTCGCGCATCCACTCGGGCCGTGCCGAGCCCTCGCCATAGACGAGGTTGGTGGCAAGGTTGGCGAGAAGGAAGAAGAGGGTCGCCCCGACCAGCCCCTTGAGCATCCCGAACCCGCCGCCCAGCAGCCGGTCGAGCGGCCCGAGCCGCGACGTCCGCGCCTGCTTGCCCAGCCGATAGGCGAGAAAGCGCATCGCGAGATAGGCCGGGAGGAACAGAAGCACGAAGGCCAGCGCCGCGGCTCCCGCCTCGCCCTTGGCCACGCCGCCAAGCTCGGCGGACACGCTGCCATGGAACAGCACCAGCGCGGCGACGCCGGCCAGCCAGGCCGCGAGCACCAGCGCTTCCTGCACGAATCCGCGCACGAACCCGACCAGCGCGCCGCCGCCGAGCAGGAGAAGGACGAAGATATCGAGCGCGGTCATGCTGCGGTGCGGGATACGGGGGAGCGGCCGGAATGCCAAGAACCGGCCGCTATCTCCCGACCACCCGTTCGACCAGCTGGCGGAGCTGTCCGAAGCGCGCGACCCGGATCCCGCTCGCCTCGACCCCGCCCGGCACCCAGGCGTCCTCGAAGCCCAATTTGGCCGCCTCCTTCAGCCGAAGCGGGGTGTGGGCCACCGCGCGGATCTCGCCCGACAGCGCGACTTCGCCGAGCACCACCGCTTCGGCGGGCACCGGCCGCTCGGTGAAGCTCGACACCAGCGCAGCGGCCACCGCCAGGTCTGCCGCCGGGTCGCTCAATTTGTAGCCGCCCGCGACGTTGAGATAGACTTCGGCGCTGGCGAAGCTCATCCCGCAGCGCGCCTCGAGCACGGCCAGCAGCATCGCCAGCCGACCGCTGTCCCAGCCGACCGCCGAGCGCCGCGGGGTCGCACCGCTCGCCAGCCGCACGGTCAGCGCCTGGATCTCGACCAGTACCGGCCGCGTCCCCTCGAGCGCGGGGAAGATCGCGGTCCCGCTGACCGGATCGTCGCGCCGGGTCAGGAACAATGCGCTCGGGTTGGGCACCTCGGCCAGCCCCGCGCCCTCCATCGCGAACACGCCGATCTCGTCGGTCCCGCCGAAGCGGTTCTTGACCGCCCGGAGGATGCGATACTGGTGGCTCCGCTCGCCCTCGAAGCCGAGGACCGCGTCGACCATATGCTCGAGCACCCGCGGACCGGCGATGCTTCCGTCCTTGGTGACGTGCCCGACGAGGATCAGCGCGGTACCGCGATCCTTGGCGAAGCGGATCAGCTCCTGGGCACTGGCACGCACCTGGCTGACCGTTCCCGGCGCGCCCTCGATGAGGTCGCTGTGCATCGTCTGGACGCTGTCGATCACCAGCAGCGCCGGCGCCGGGCCCTCGCTCAGCGTGGTCAGGATATCGCGGACGCTGGTGACGCTCGCCAGCTGGACCGGCGCTCCGGCGAGGCCGAGACGAAGCGCGCGCAGCCGGACCTGGTCGACCGCTTCCTCGCCCGACACGTAGACCGAGCCGCCGCCGCTCCGCGCGACCGCCGCCGCCACCTGCAGCAGCAGTGTCGACTTGCCGATGCCCGGATCACCGGCGAGCAGCATCGCCGAGCCCGGCACCAGCCCGCCTCCAACCGCCCGGTCGAATTCGGCGACCCCGGTGACCACCCGGTCGGGAAGCTTCACCTGCGCGTCCAGTCCGACGAGGTCGACCGCCCGCCCGCCGGTCTGCAGATCGTGCTTGGCCGAGAAGACCGTCGGAGCGCCGCTTTCCTGCACCAGCGTGTTCCACTCGGCGCAGTCGGGGCACTGCCCCTGCCAGCGGGGCTGGACCGACCCGCAGGCCTGGCAGACGTAACGCGCTTTGAGCTTGGCCATCCTGTTCAGGCCTAAAGATCGGCGCTCCGCCTCGCAACGACTTCAAGCTGGTATCGTTAAAGCAACCGAAACAACGGAAGGACGAAAACATGCCCTACGCCAAGGCAAAAGACGGCACGATGCTCTACTACAAGGACTGGGGTCAGGGCGATCCCGTGGTCCTGATGCACGGGTGGCCGCTGACCGGAGACACCTTCGATGACCTCGCCGTCAAGCTGGTCGAGAACGGCAAGCGCTGCATCATTCCCGATCGCCGCGGCTTCGGGCGTTCGGACCAGCCGTGGAACGGCTACGACTATGACACTTTCGCCGACGACGTCGCGGCGATCCTCGAGGACGCCAAGATCAACCAGCCGGTCGCGCTGGTCGGCTTCTCGATGGGCGGCGGCGAAGTCGCGCGCTTCACCTCCAAGCAGGGCCGCGGCAAGGTCAGCGCGGCGGTGTTCGCCAGCTCGGTCGTGCCCAAGGTCGTGCAGAGCGACGACTGGCCCGACGGCGTCCCGCAGTCGAAGCTCGACCAGATCACGGCGCAGATGAAGGAAGATCGCGCCGGCTTCATGCAGACCTTCCTGAAGCAGTTCTACGGCTGGGGCGTGCTTGCCCGTCCGGTCAGCGAAGCGGTCCTCGACGCCGGCTTCCAGCAGGCGATGATGGCCGGCGCGCGTCCGACCTACGCCGCAGCCGAGGCCTGGGCGACGACCGACTTCCGCCCCGACCTGCCCGCCTTCGACGGCATTCCGACGCTGATCCTGCACGGGACCAGCGACGAGAACGTCCCGATCCAGGGGACCGGCCGCAAGCTTGCCGAGGCGCTGCCGCATGCCACGCTGATCGAGTATGACGGCAGCCCGCACGGCATCTTCGAGACCGACAAGGAGCGCTTCTGCCGCGATGTCGTGGGCTTCCTCACCCAGGAAAGCCGCGGCACCACCGCCGACACCAGCGCCAGCGCGATCCCGCTGAACAGCTAGGTCGGACTGCAGGACCTCCCCGTCACGCAGTGATGGGGAGGTGGCAGCGCGCAGCGCTGACGGAGGGGCCAGTTCCAAAGCTGGCCCCGCCACCACTGCCTTCGGCAGCAATCCCCGAAATCAGACCACCACTTCGCGCGCAGCCTTCTGGCTCAGGAATGCCTGGGGGCTCGCGGTGAGGCCGTAGGCGCCCGCGCAGAAGATCGCGATCAGGTCGCCCACCTCGGCCCGCGGAAGCATCACCTCGTCGGCAAGGATGTCGAGCGGGGTACACAGGCAGCCGACCACGCTCACCTCTTCCTCCGGCTCGGAGCCGAACCGGCCCGCTACCGCCACCGGATAGTTTCGCCGGAGGAGCTGTCCGAAGTTGCCGCTCGCCGCGAGCATGTGGTGAAGCCCGCCGTCGACCACCAGGAAGGTCTTGCCGCGGCTGACCTTCCGATCGACCACCCGGGTCAGATAGATCCCGCACTCCCCCACCAGCCAGCGCCCGAGCTCGATCACAAAGCGCGTGTCGCGAAGGATCGCGGGCCGCTGATCCAGCGTCTCCCTGAGCGCCGCGCCGACCGCCACGATATCGAGGGAATCGTCGCCCGCGAAATAGGGAATGCCGAACCCGCCGCCGAGATTGACCTCGGGCGGCGTCACTCCGACCGCCTCGGCAATCTCGGCCGCCAGCGCCACCGTCGCGCGCTGGCTCTCGATGATCGCCGCGGCGCTCAGCGACTGCGATCCCGCATAGACGTGGAGCCCGCGCCACTCGGCGCCCGCCTCGAGGATCCGCCGGACCAGCGCGGGCACGCGGTCGTGATCGACCCCGAACGGGCTCGCGAGGCCCCCCATCTTCATGCCCGACCCCTTGAGCCCGAACGGCGGATTGACCCGCACCGCGAAGCGGTTCGAGCCGCCGTGGACGAAGCGCTCGAACTCGCCCTCGCTCTCGAGGTTGACCGTCACCCCCATCGCCTGCTCGCCGTCCGGGGCGAAGTCGGGCTTGCCCGGCCCGGCGAAGCTCAGCGGGAAGTCGCGCCCCGCGACCTCCTGGGCAAGCGTCATCTCCTTCCAGGAGGCGAGGTCGAAGCCATCGACCAGCGGCGCCAGCGTCTGAAGCAAATCGGGGAAGGGATTGGCCTTCACCGCATAGTGGAGCTTGACCGCGTCGGGCATCGCCGCGCGGAAACGCCTGACCCGTTCGGTGATGACCGCTTTGTCGTAGGCGAACAGCGGCGTTCCACCCTGCTCTGCGACGAGGTCCGGAGCACGCCAGTCCCCGACCATGAGGCAATTGTCGGCAGAGGCCTGGAAGTCCGCCGGCACCGGACCCATCGCCTTCATCGCGTCAGCTCCGCCTGCAGCGCCGCCCGGTCGATCTTGCCGTTGGGCGAGAGCGGCAGATTCTCGACCCAGCGGATCTCGCTCGGGCGAAGGTGCGCGGGCAGCTCGGCCGCGAGCCAGCCCTTCAGCCGCTCCTCGGCCCCGCCACCCCTCGCAACCGCCACCAGCACGATCCGCTGCCCGAGCCGTTCGTCCTTCACCCCAAGCGCGACACATTCCTCGACCGCGCCGCTCGCCAGCGCCGCTTCCTCGACTTCGCTCGGGCTCACCCGGTGCCCCGACACCTTGATCATCGCGTCGTCGCGTCCGCGGATTCGGAGCAGTCCGTCCGCGCCGACCACGGCCCGGTCTCCCGACCACACTTCGCCGTCGCGGAAGCGCTGCGCCGTTCGCTCGGGATCCTTCCAATAGCCCTGCGCCACCAGCGGCCCGGCATGCACCAGCTCGCCTTCCTCGCCCGGTGCCGCCTCGCTTCCGTTCGCCCGCCGAACCGACAGCTCGGCGAATGGGATCGCTGTCCCCACCGAGTCGGGTTTCGCATCCGCCAGAGCGGGATCGAGGCTCGCCGAGCGGAACGCCTCTGTCAGCCCGTACATGAGGTGCAGCCGCGCCTGCGGAAACAGCGTCCGCAGCCGCCGCACCAAAGGCTCGGGCATGTGCCCGCCAGAGTTGGTCAGCGTGCGCAGGCTCGCGCCGCCCGTTCCCCACTCCTGCTCGGCCAGCTGCACCCACAAGGGCGGCACTCCGGCGAGCACGGTCGCTTGCGTCCGCCCGACCGCCTTCATCACGTCGCGCGGCAGGAGATAGTCGAAGGCGATGGCCTCGCCGCCCGCATACCAGGTCGAGAGGAGCTGGTTCTGCCCATAATCGAACGCCAGCGGCAGCACGGCGAGGGTCCGGTCACCCGCGCCGAGCCCGAGATAATGCGCGACGCTCACCGCCCCGAGCCACAGGTTCGAATGACTCAGCATCACCCCCTTGGGCCGCCCGGTCGAGCCTGAAGTATAGAGCAGCGCGGCAAGCGTGCCCGGCGCATGGTCCGACGGCGGCAAGGCCTCGCCGCCCTCCTTCCACTCCTCGAGCGCGATCGCCTGTTCCGGCCGTACCTCGAGCGTCTCCAGCCGGGCCCGGTTGGCCACCAGCAGCCGCGCGGCGCTGTCCTCGAGGATATGCTCGGCCTGCGCCCGGCGCAGCACCGGGTTGATCGGCACATGGACGAGCCCGGCGCGGGCACAGGCGAGCGGCGCGATGCAGGCGAAGGCGGTCTTGCCCATCCAGCTCGCGACCCGGTCGCCTTGCTCGAGCCCTAATGCGCGCAGGTCCGACGCCATCGCTCCGACCGCCTGCTCGAGCTCGGCATAGGTCCAGCGCCGCTCGCCCACCCGCAGCGCAGCCGCCTCCGAGCCCCCGCGCAGCGTCAGGCGGTCGAGCGGCAGCGGGGTCGGATCGGGCCCGGTCATGGTCCGCCCGAATGCCGCCTAACTTGCGCCTTGGCCAGCCCTCCCCTAGAGGCCGCGCCACCATGGCGGCCAAGCCTCAGATCCTGTCGGACAGCGACGTTGACCAGACCCTGCGCGCATTGCTCGCCGAGGTGCTCGGCCTTGCGCCGGAGCGGGTCGCCGGCTTTTCCGCCGAGACCGAGCTGTTCGGCGCACTTCCCGAGTTCGATTCGATGGCGGTCGCCAACCTCCTCACGGGAATCGAGGAACGCTTCGACGTGCTGGTCGAAGACAGCGACGTCGAAGCCGAGGACTTCGCCACCTACGGCGCGCTGATCGCCTTCGTCGGGCGCCTACTCTAGCGCTCCTGCGAAGGCAGGAGCCCAGTAACTTCGCAGACCAAGGTCACTGGGCCCTGCCTGCGCAGGAGCCGATTCACTCCGCCGCCTGCAGCTCCGCGAACTCTTCCGCCGCGAGGAAGCGCTCGGCGTCGAGCGCGGCCATGCAGCCCGTTCCGGCCGCGGTCACCGCCTGGCGATAGACCTTGTCCATCACGTCGCCGCAGGCGAACACGCCGGGGATATTGGTCCGGGTCGAACCGGTCTCGACCGCGAGATAGCCGTCGCTGTCGAGCTCGAGCTGCCCGGCGAACAGCTCGGTCGCGGGCTTGTGGCCGATCGCGACGAACGCGCCATCGACCATCAGGTCGCTGAGTTCACCCGTGAGGCGGTTCTTCAGCCGAAGCCCGGTCAGCGCCTCGGGCTCGCCGCCCGAGAGGAACGCCTCGACTTCGCTGTTCCAGATGACCTTGACCGACTTGTGCGCGAACAAGCGGTCCTGGAGGATCTTCTCCGCCCGCAGGCTGTCGCGGCGGTGGATCAGGGTCACGTCGTCCGAGTGGTTGGTGAGGTAGAGCGCTTCCTCGACCGCGGTGTTGCCACCGCCGATCACCGCCACCTTCTTGCCGCGATAGAAGAAGCCGTCGCAGGTCGCGCAGGCGCTCGCGCCCTTGCCCTTCATCCGCTCCTCGGTCGGCAGGCCCAGCCACTTGGCCTGGGCCCCGGTCGCGATCACCAACGTGTCGGCCAGATAGACGGTCCCGCTGTCGCCATGCAGCCGGAACGGCCGCCCGTTGAGCTCGACCCGGTCGATATGATCCCACACCATGCGGGTGCCGACATGCTCGGCCTGTGCCTGCATCTCCTCCATCAGCCAGGGACCCTGGATGACGTCGCGGAAGCCGGGATAGTTCTCGACGTCGGTCGTGGTGGTAAGCTGGCCGCCGGGCTGGATGCCCTGGATGACGATCGGGCTCAGCCCGGCGCGCGCGGCATAGATGGCCGCGGTCAGCCCCGCCGGGCCGGAGCCGAGCACGATCATCCGGCTGTGCATGGTCTCGCTCATGGTCGCCTACTTAGTGCGCGTGATTGTGGGCGCCAGCGTCGGCCGGAGCCTTCGTCTCGGCTTTCTTCTCGCAGCAGGGCATCGGCTTGTCCTTGCAGCAGTCCATCGGCTTGCCGTCCTTGGGGCAGCAGGGACCCTCGTGCTTCATGCCTTCGTGATGACCGGCATGGTCGGTCTTCGGAGCCGGAGCGGGGGGTGCGGGAGCGGCGGCGATCAGCGCCGCGAGAATAAGCTGAATCATGGTGATCCTCCTAAACCAAGCTGTTCCCCTGCGAAAGCAGGAGCCCAGCGTCTTTGCTGTTTGACGAACTGGACTCCTGCTCTCGCAGGCGATCGACTAGCCGACCTTCAGCCGGACGAAGGCCATTCCGCCGAGCGGCCGCGACTTGCCATATTCCTCGCGCAGGCCCTCCGGCACGAAGTTGACCGCGACCAGCCCGCCGACGCCCAGCTTCACCTGCGGCGCGATGGCGAAGTCGCGGATCGCTCCGGCCGAGATCTTCCCGACCCGGAAGGCCTCGCCATGATGATCCTCGTCCTCGTGGTCGATCGGCAGCAGCTCGCTGTTCTCGGTGATCTCGCCGCGCCCGAACAGCGTCCACAGCCCCTTCTTGAGCGAGCTTTCGGCGACGAAGGCGTCGTAAGCGTGCCCCTCGGCGCTCTTCCGGCCCCACGCCAGCGTCGTCGCCGAGCGCCAGCCGCTGCCGAGGTCGGTCGCGTAGATGCCGCTCGCCGACCAGCGCTTCTGGTCGACCCCCGGCTCGAGCTGCTCGGGGTCCTTGAGGCTCGCCCAGCTGAGCTGGAGCGAGAGCGAGTCGGTCGGGTTCCAGCTGGCCCGGAGCGCGGTCGAGTCGAGCTTGCCCGTCTCGATGTTCCATCGCCGCTGGTCGGGCTCGCGGCCGTTGAACCGAGAGGCCTCGACCTTGAAGCGGTCGAGCACCAGCCCGGCGGTCAGCACGCCGAAGCTGATGTGCTGCGAGTCGAGCCAGTGGTGGCTGATCGGCGCCTCGGGCGAATCCATGATCGATTCGCGGTGCATGAAGGCGCCCGGTCCGAACGCCGGCTCGCCCGGAAGTCCGCCGTAGAGAAAGACGCTGCTCCTGGGTCCGATCGGCTGCGAAATGCTGGCCGACAACTCCATCACGAAGTCGTGCGGGTGCTGACGGTCGATCAGCCGGTCGACCCCGTTCGCGGTCTCCCCGCTCGCCAGAAGCAGCGGATAGCCGCTCCTGCCCATCAGCGGGTCGGGGCTGAAGGCCGCCCGGAACTGCAGCGTCCCCTCGCCCACCGGGCGCCGGGCCATGCCCATGATCATGCCCGCGCCGAACAGCTTGTCGTCGCCGCGGCGGCTGCCCTGCTTGCTGTAGACCCCGAAAAGGTCGGCATGGCCCATCAGGTGCCAGTCACCGACCTGCGTCATCAGTCCGCGATGCTCGGCCGAATCCGGCTGCCACGCGGTGCCCGAGGATTCGCGGCCCGCGGGATAGCTGCCAAGCGCGCCCGTCATCGCGCCATGGTCGCCATGCTCCATCGCGCTCATGTCGTGCCCCGCATGCGGGTCCGCTGCCGGCGTGGCGCTCATGTCGTGCCCGGCGTGCGGATCGGCTGCTGGCGGAGTCGCCATGTCATGCCCGGCGTGCGGGTCGGGCGCAGTGGCGGCGGCCCGATCGGGCTTTGGCGCGGCCTGCTTCGGCGGCGTGGGCTGCGGCGCCGTCGGCTTGGGCGCGGGCATCGGCATGGCGTGGCCCGCGTGCCCCGCATGCTGGGCGGAAGCCGGCGTGGCGGCAAGGAGGGTCAGGAGGCTGCTCGCCCCCAGGAGGAAGGTCTTGGTCATCGGTCACATAATCCTGATCGGCGGACGCCAGGGGTCGGCATCCGCTGCTGTTCGTCGGCCCGACGCGACAGCCGCGTCGGCGCTGGTTCAGGATCAGCCGCGCGGTGGCGGGACTTCGACCTCGCGGCGAACGCCCTGCTGCGCCGGAAGGACGATCGTCATGACGGCGACCTTCGGAACCGGCCTGGGCTCGACCGCGAGGCTCGCGGGCAGTGCCGCGGCAAGCGCGGTGCAGCAGCTCTTCACCCCCGCCGGTGCGGAATGGTCGGGGGCCTGGCGGCCATGATCCATCCCGGCCATCTCGGTGCAATGGTCGTCGGCCGCGCGCGCCTCTGCCGGAAGCCCGAGCGGGGCCAGGGCAAGCGCGACGAAAGCGAAAAGGGCGAGCAGCAGCCGCATCAACGGACCCATGCGCGCGCCGGGCTCTGCCCGCAAGGCCGGGTCACCGCGCCACCATCCACAGCGCCATCGCGACCATCATCAGGTTCTCGGTCAGCGAGACGAAGCCGAGCGGCACGTTCGACGAGCCCCCGACGCAGGCGCACTTGAGCTCGCGCCTGTCGACATAGACCGCCTTGAACACGCTCACCGCGCCGATCCCGCCGATGACCAGCGCGATCGGCACCGACAGCCATTGCGCCGCGCCGCTCAGCATCAGCACGCCGGCGAGACCCTCGAGCCAGGGATAGGCATAGGAATATGGCACCCAGCGCTTCGCGAGCAGGTCGTAGTTGAGGAACATCGACGAGAATTTCTCGATGTCCTGCAGCTTCAAGAGCGCCAGCACGCACATCGACAGGCCGATGAACCACTCGCCCGCCATCACCGTCAACGGCGTCCCGTACATGGCGAAGCTCAGGGCCATCGCCATCGCCGCCGTCATCCCGAACAGCGCGGCGACCGGCCGGTAGCTCGTCGCGCCGGGCTCGGCGACCCGAAGCCCGAGGAAGCGGCGAAGGTCGTCGTGGCCGCCGATCCGAACGCCGTCGATGAACACCTGCGGGGTCGTCTTTACCCCCTCGGCCGCCTTGAACGCGTCGGTCTCTTCCCGCGTGCGCAGGTGCCGGTCCTCGACCTCGTAGCCGCGGCTCCTGAGCAGGTGCAGCGCCTTCAGCCCGAACGGGCAGACGTGGTCGGGCATGACCATCCGGACCAGCGTCGCGCGCGGCTTGATCGAAGCGGGAGCGTTCACCGGGCCCATATAGGTGCCCCGGGCGAAGGTCCTAGACCAGCCGGCTCTGCTTGACCGCCGCCGCGATGAAGCTCGCGAACAACGGGTGCGGCTCGAACGGGCGGCTCTTCAGCTCGGGGTGGAACTGCACCCCGACGAACCACGGATGATCCGGACGCTCGACGATCTCGGGCAGGCGCCCGTCCGGCGACAGTCCGCTGAACACCAGCCCGCCCTGCTCGAGCGCTGGCTTGTAGTGGGCATTGACCTCGTAGCGGTGGCGGTGCCGCTCGCTGATCGTGGTCGTGCCATAGATGGCCGCGACATGGCTGTTGCCGCCGAGGACCGCCTCATAGGCGCCGAGCCGCATCGTCCCGCCGAGGTCGCCGCCGGCGGCCCGCTCCTGCAGGCCCTCCTCGCTCATCCACTCGGTGATCATCCCGACCACCGGCTCCTTGGTGTCGCCGAACTCGGTGCTCGACGCGCCCTCGAAGCCAGCCGCCCGCGCGCCCTCGATGCAGGCCATCTGCATGCCGAGGCAGATTCCGAAGAACGGCACCTTGCGCTCCTTGGCGAAGCGCACGGACGCGATCTTGCCCTCGCTTCCGCGCTCGCCGAACCCGCCCGGGACCAGGATCGCGTGCATCGGCTCGAGCTCGCCGGCGAGGTCCTCGCCCTTCTCGAACAGCTCGGCGTCGAGCCACTTGATGTTGACCTTGACCCGGTTGGCGATCCCGCCGTGGACCAGCGCCTCGCGCAAGGACTTATAGGCATCGGGAAGGCCGACATATTTGCCGACGACCCCGATCGTCACCTCGCCCTCGGGATGATCGACCGAGTCCATCACCTCTTCCCACCGGCTGAGGTCCGGACGCGGGTCGGTCGGCAGCCCGAACGCCTTGAGCACCTCGTCGTCGAGGCCTTCGCGGTGATATTGCAGCGGCACGTCGTAGATCGAGCGCGCGTCGAGCGCCTCGATGACCGCCGACTTGGGCACGTTGCAGAATTGCGCGATCTTGGCCCGCTCGGCCTCGGGGATCGGCATCTCGCAGCGGCACAGCAGCACGTCGGGCTGGACTCCGAGGCTCGAAATCTCCCGAACGCTGTGCTGCGTCGGCTTGGTCTTGAGCTCGCCCGCGACCTTGATCCACGGCACCAGCGTGGTGTGGACGCTGACCGTATTGCCGCGCCCGAGGTCGTTCCTCAGCTGCCGCAGCGCCTCGATGTAGGGCAGGCTCTCGATATCGCCGACCGTTCCGCCGATCTCGCAGATGACGAAGTCGAGGCCCTCGGTGTCGGCAAGCGCGAACTCCTTGATCGCGTTGGTGACGTGCGGGATGACCTGCACCGTCGCGCCGAGATAGTCGCCGCGCCGCTCGCGCGCGATGATGTCGCGGTAGATGCGCCCGGTGGTGACATTGTCCGACTGCCGCGCGGACACGCCGGTGAAGCGCTCGTAATGGCCGAGATCGAGGTCGGTCTCGGCCCCGTCGTCGGTCACATAGACTTCGCCATGCTGATAGGGGCTCATCGTCCCCGGATCGACGTTCAGATAGGGATCGAACTTGCGGATCCGGCACGCGTAACCGCGCGCCTGCAGCAATGCTGCGAGACTAGCCGAGAGGAGACCCTTGCCGAGGCTGGAAACCACGCCGCCGGTGACAAAAACAAACCGCGCCATGGGAGTCGGGCCTTAGGGATGTGAGGGGGGAAAGGGCAAGCAAAAAGGCGTCGTCCCGGCGAAGACCGGCACCTTTCAAAGCGCGCAGCAAGGCTGCCCATCGTCCCCGCCTGGGCAGGGACGATGGACGGAATTACTGGGCCAGCGGAACCGCGCCGTTGCTCGCCGGCGTAGTCGCCGGGGCGGCATCGTTCGGCTTGGCATTGTTCGGCCCGGCCGGCGCCGCCGACAGCGGGTTTCCGCCCGGCTCGAGCGGGCTGATCGGCGCCTGCTGGATCGGCTGGTTGGCGATGCTCGCATCGACCTTCTGCCCGTCGCGGGTGCCGGCGATCGCCGCCAGCAGGATGCACAGCACCACGAACAGTCCGCCGAGCACTGCGGTCGCGCGGGTCAGGAAGTCCGCCGCGCCGCGCGCCGTCATGAAGCCGGCCGACGAGCCGCCGACGCCCAGTCCGCCGCCTTCCGACCGCTGCAGCAGGATGACGACGATCAGGCCGAGCGTGACGAGGCTCTGGACGATGAGCAGGAAGGCGAACATCGGCGACTTTCAGGAAAGAGCAGGAATTTGCGTGGCGCGCACTTAGCGAGCGCCGTGCCAAACATCAACGCCGCACCCGATTTGATCAGGCCGCGCCGGCCTCGACGATCGGGAGGAAGTCCGCCGCGGTCAGGCTTGCCCCGCCGACCAGCGCGCCCCCGACTTCGCGCACCGCGAAGATCTCGGCCGCGTTGCTCGCCTTGACCGAACCGCCGTAGAGAATGCGGACGCCCGTGCCCGCCTCGCCATAGGCCGAGACCAGCCGCTCGCGGATCGCCCGGTGCATTTCCTCGATGTCGATCGGCTCGGCGACCTTGCCGGTCCCGATCGCCCAGATCGGCTCGTAGGCGACCGAGAAGACGGCTGGATCGACCGCAGTCCGGGGAAGCGATGCGTCGACCTGCGCCGCGACCGTCTGCTCCGCCCGCCCGGCCTCGCGCACCTCGAGGCTTTCGCCCACGCACAGGATGACCTTGAGCCCGGCGGCCAATCCGGCCTCGGCCTTCGCCCGAACGTCGGCATCGGCCTCGCGGTGCGCCTCGCGCCGCTCGCTGTGCCCGACGATTACCATGCTCGCGCCGGCGTCGTGGAGCATCGCGGCGCAGATGTCCCCGGTGTGCGCGCCCTTTTCCATGTGGTGCAGGTCCTGCGCCCCGATGGTGAAGCCCGGTACCGCTTCGGCAGCGCGGTGAATGAGGGTCGCCGGAAGACACAGCGCGACCTCGACCCCGCCTTCGAACTTGCGCGCCCATTCGGCGATCGCCCGCACTTCGGCCAGGCTGTCCGCCGTTCCGTGCATCTTCCAGTTGCCGGCGATCAGCTTGACCATCTTGTCGTTCACTCCGCGTTGTCGCCGCGGCGCCTAGCAAGGCGCTCCGCTTGAAGCCAGACGGCAGCGCCCCTAAAGCGCCTTCCCACGCTGTTCCACGATCAGGATCGTCCCCGCACATGAAGTCTTTCCGCCGCCTGTCCAAGTCGAAGATCGGCACCGGCATCCTGATCCTCTTCCTGCTGCTGATCCTCGCCAGCTTCGCGGTGTCGGACATTTCGAACCTGCGCTCGGGTGGCTCCTTGCCGCAGAACACGCTGGCCAAGGTCGGCGACGCCGAGCTGACCGCGGCCGAGCTCGACTTCGCGATGCAGCGCCGGCTCGCCCAGCTCCGCCAGCAGAACCCGCAGGCGACCTACGCCGATCTCGCCGGCGACTTCGACGCGGTCGTCAACAGCCTGATCCAGGAGCGGACCTTGTGGGCCTATGCGCGCAAGCATGGCTTCACCGTCTCGAAGAAGCTGGTCGACGCCGAGATCGTCAAGCTGCCCGGCGTCCAGGGCCTCGACGGACGCTTCAGCGAGGAAGCCTATCAGGGTTTCCTCCAGCAGCAGCGTATCACCGACGCCCAGCTTCGCCGCGAGATCGAGACCGCCCTTCTGCAGCGGCTGGTCCTGACCCCGGTCGCCGCCAACGCCCGCCTCGGCCAGAGCTTCGCGCGTCCCTACGCCAACCTGCTGCTCGAGCGCCGCGAGGGCGAGCTCGGCCTGCTGCCCTTCGCGGCCTTCACCGGCGGCGCTGCACCGACCCCGCAGGAGCTCGACGCCTTCTACCGCCAGAATGCGGCGCGCTACACGATCCCCGAGCGGCGGGTGCTCCGCATTGCCCGCCTGACCGAGGCGCAGCTCGGGGCCATCGCCCCGACCGAGCAGGAAGTCGCGGCCTACTACCAGGCCAACCAGGCGACCTACGGCGGCTCGCAGACCCGCGTCCTGTCGCGCGCCTCGCTTCCCGATCAGGCCGCCGCCGCCGGGATCGCCGCCCGCGCCAAGGCCGGCGCCGCCAACTTCGCCGCGGCCGCGGCGCCCGCCGGCTTCTCGGCCGCCGACGTCAGCCTCGGGCCGCAGAGCCGCCAGCAGCTCGCCGCGCTCGCCGGCGAGGCGGTCGCCGCCCAGGTCTTCTCCGCCCCCGCCGGGACCGTCGTCGGCCCCGTCCAGTCGAGCACCGGCTTCGACGTCATCAAGGTCGAGAGCATCTCGACCGCGACCGGCCGCTCGCTCGACCAGGCCCGCTCCGAGATCGTCGCCAAGCTCACCGTCGACAAGCGCAAGGAAGCGCTCGCCGACCTCGTCGGCAAGGTCGAGGACCAGCTCGGCGAGGGCCGCACCTTCGAGGAAGTGGCGCAGGCCAATCGCCTCCCGGTGGTCGTCACCCCGGCGCTGACCCGCAGCGGGATCGCGGTCGACCAGCCCGACTTCAAGCTGCCCACCGACTATGCCGGAATGCCCGCCTTCGGCTTCGATCTCGGCGTTGACGACGATCCGGTGGTCGAGTCGCTCCCGAACGAGGGTGGCTACGCCCTCCTCGACGTGACCGACGTGATCCCCGCTGCACCGGCGCCCTTCGCCCGCGTCGCGGCGCAGGTCCGCACCGACTTCATCGCCAAGCGCGCCGCCGATCGCGCCAACGCCGCCGCGACCACCATCCTCCAGACGGCCGCGCGTGGCGGCTCGCTGGCCGATGCGGTCCGCTCGGCCGGGATCAGCGGCATCCGCGCTCCTGAGGGGATCGACCTTCGCCGCGGCGCGCTGTCGCAGTTCGCGCAGCAGGGCCAGGAGGTCCCGCCGCCGCTCCGCATCCTGTTCACCCTCACGCCGGGCAAGGCCCAGCGTGCGGCAGGCCCGTCGGGCATCTACCTCGTCAAGCTCGACCGGGTGACCCAGGGCGACGCCACCTCCAACCCGACCCTGATCGCGCAGCAGCTGACCGTCCTCAACCGTGCGGTCGCCGAGGAACTCGCCGTCCAGTGGCTTTCGGCGGCTCAGAAGGAGCTCGGGGTCACCCGCAACGAGGACGCGATCAAGGCCGCCCGCCAGCGCATCCTGCAGGGCAGCTGATCACGGCGACTGCAGCGGGCGACCATGTCGCCGCCCGCTGCGACCCGCCGCTCAGCGGCGTTGCATCGCAGCCGCCTGGATGACGGCAAGCCGCGCCGCGGTCGGCGTGATCGAACCGCGGGCGAGCGCGCCGCAGCGCGGCGTCTGCTCGACCAGCCGCTGCGCCGCCGCTTCCTCCTCGCTTCCTCCCGGCCGAGTGGCGAGCAGCGCCATCGCCAGCGCCGGCGCTTCCTGCAGCTGGCATCCGGCGAGCGCCGCCACCGGGAAATCGCGGATCTGCGCCGGGACACCGACCGAGCCCGGTGCGCCCATGCCCGTGGCGCCGCGCAGGCCGACTTCGGCGAAGGCCGCCCGGACCAGCATGGCCGGCACCGCCACCCGCATGCCGCAACCGCGATACTGCTGCGCGATCCTGACGAGGTCGGTCCGCTGCGCCGGGTCGGCGAGCGGCCGCGCCATCACCTCGGCGGCGATGCCCGGGTCGAAGCGCCGGACGCACTCGGCGAAGCGGAGCGCGTCGCCATAGCTGCCGGCCTGCGCCAGCCGCATCTCCTCCCAGTCTCGGGCGAAGGCCCAGCGATCGGGCCTGAACTCTCCCTTCTCGAAATTGGGAGCTCCGATGGTCTTGGACTTGGCCCCCGCGGCATCCAGCGGGACCGTCAGGCCGACGAGCCCGCAAAGGGTCAGGGTCAGCAAGGTTCGCACTCGACTCATGGCATCATCCTCCAATGTCGTGCGACCCGCATCATACGCCTTTTCGGGGCGCCCCGCGAGAGGCTCACCGGACCTACTCCTCCCGCCCCCCTACTGTCCTGCTCCCACCGTGAGACGACGCTTCCCTTCCCGCCGCACTTGACCCACAGCAAGGCGGTGCCCGCGGTCCTCGTCATCGACAATGTCGACAGCTTCACCTTCACGCTGGTCGACTATCTGCGCCAACTGGGCGCCGAGGTGGCGGTGGTGCGCTCGACCGAGATCACCGTATCCGATGCACTGGCGCATGACGGACCGCTTCTGATCTCGCCCGGGCCTGGCCGCCCCGAGGAGGCCGGAATCTCGGTGCCGCTCGCCGCCGCCTGCCTCGAGACGGGCAAGCCGCTGCTCGGAGTCTGCCTCGGCCACCAGGCCATCGCCTTGGCCGCAGGCGCACGGATCGTCCGGGCGGCGCCGGTGCACGGCAAGACCGATCCGATCCACCACGACGGCAGCGGGCTCTTCGCCGGCCTGCCCTCCCCGCTGACGGTCACCCGCTATCACAGCCTTGTCGCCGAGCATTTGCCCGAACCGCTGCTCGCGACCGCGCATGGCAGCGACGGCACCATCCAGGGCCTGCGCCACCGCTCGGCGCCGATCCACGGCGTGCAATTCCATCCCGAGAGCGTCGCCTCGGAGCACGGCCTCACCCTGCTCGGCCGCTTCCTGGAAGAGGCCCGGCAAAGCTAAAGTCCCGTGGCTTGCAGCGCCGGCGCTTCCGCCGGTAGCCGCCCTTCAATCAATGGTAGCGGCGGATCAACCCGGCGAGCTTGCCCTGCACCTTCACCCGGCGCGGCTCGTAGCGCTGCGGCTCGTAGGCGCGGTTGGCGGGATCGAGCCGGATCATCGAGCCTTCGCGGCGGAAGGTCTTGAGGGTCGCTTCCTCGTCATCGATCAGCGCGACCACGATCTCGCCCTCGCGTGCCGTGTCCGACTTGCGGATCAGCACATAGTCGCCGTCGAGAATCCCCTCCTCGACCATCGAGTCCCCCGACACCTCGAGCGCGTAATGCTCGCCCGGGCCGAGCAAAGCGGCGGGCACCGCGAAGCTGTCATTGCCCTGAAGCGCCTCGATCGGGGTTCCAGCCGCGATCCGCCCGGCCATCGGGATTTCCATCGTGTCGTTGGCGACCACCACCGGCCGCGGCATCGCCGACCCCGCCTGGTGCGCCGCGGCCGCCACGCCGCCGCCGTCGGGCGAGCGCATCACTTCCAGTGCCCGCGCGCGATTCGGCAGGCGGCGGATGAACTGCCGCTCTTCCAGCGCGCTGATCAGCCGATGGACTCCCGACTTGCTCTTGAGGTCGAGCGCCGCGCGCATCTCGTCGAAGCTCGGGCTCACCCCGGTCGCACGCAGCCGGTCGTCGATATAGGTCAGAAGTTCGCGTTGCTTGGCCGTGAGCATGGCAAGCTCCCCCTGGAAGCACAGTGAACAGACGGAGAACGTCTAAGGAACGTTTCGGTTGCCGTCAACCCATTTCTCTCCGCGTCCGCTCAGCGTGGAATGACCCAGCGGATCTCCGCGAAGGAGGGCGCCGCCATCGCAGCCCCCGCCTTGTCGCGCGCCGGATCGAACCGCGCCCGCCGTTGCAGTATCTCGCAGGTCGTCCGGTCGAGCAGGGCCGAGCCGCTGCTCTGGCGGACCGCGCAGCTCGTCGCCAGCCCTTCCGCCGAGACCCAGAAGCGGACCAGCACACGTCCCTGCTCCTCGTTTCGGATCGCATCCGCCGGGTAATCCCCATCGTCGATGTAGGAGACGATCGGCGCCTTGGACTCGGGCCAGCGTGCAAGCCGCTGCTGATCGGCCTCCGCGAGGCCGAAGGAGGCCAGCAGCGACTGGTTGCACTTGGCCAGGACTGGCGCCAGATTTGTCATCCCGGACAGTGGCAGTCGCGCATCGACGCTCGCCGACCGCATCTCGAGGCTGACGAGCTGGTCCAGCGCCGGCGCCTCGCTCTCGGCGGGGCGGTAGGTGCTGCTGATCAGCAGACCTGGGTCGGCCGGGCGGCGGGAGACCAGATGGTCGGAAATCCTCTTGCCGTTGAGCGCTAGCTGCCCCGCGCCACGATCGACACGCATCGCCTTCTCCAGCGGCGCGTTCACCGGCAGGCGCAGGATGACGGTCATGTCCTTGCCGTGCGGCGCCGGCTCGAAGGCGAGGAGCAGCTTGCTGTCCCCGGCGCCATATTCGCGAAGGGCGACGCAGCGCTCCTCGGCGAAGTCGATGGTCCACGAGCCCGTCGGCTGCCCGCGAAGCTCGAGCGGCTTGGCCTCGGCCGCCGTCGCAACCGTCGCAGCGGCCATCAGCAGGCCGACGGTGTTGCATCTCGCCATCATCGTCGTCCCCGACCTTCCCTCGCCACCGTCCACCATCAGTCCGGCATCACCCAGCGCACCGACTGGAAGGCCAGCGCCGGCATCGGCTTCCCGTCCTTGCCCAGCGCCGGCTCGTAGCGCCCGCGCTGGATCAGCCCGCGACAGGTCGCGCTGTCGAGCAGGTCGAACCCGCTCGAATAGCGGATCTTGCAATCCGTCACCCGGCCCTTCTCGTTGATGCTGAGCCGGGTCCGGACGTCGCCCTGCTGGCGAAGGATCATCGCCACCGTCGGATAGTCTGTATAGTTGAACAGCCGCCCCGCCGGCACCTTGAGCGTCGGCCAGCGGGTCACCTCGGCCTGCACCGCCTTGCTCATCCCCCAGCTCTCGAGCAGGCCGCGATTGCACTCGCGAAGCAGCACGTCGATCTTGGCCATGCCCGTCAGCGGGAAGCGGCCGGTCAGCGCCTTGCTCTCGATCCCGACCTCACCGAGCGTCGCGAGCGGCGGCGCCGAGGGAAGCGTGTCGGCGCTCCAGCCGGCGACGAACAACTGCCCTTCCTTGGCCGACGGGGCGCTGCTGACGAACTTGCTGATCGCCTTCCCGTCCGCGGTCACCTTGGCCTCGCTCCAGCCGAAGACCGGCTTGGCGCTCGCGGCTAGCGGCACCCGGAAAAGCAGGCGCGCACCGTCGTTGGCGGGATCGGGCTCGAGCGCCACCAGAACCTTGCGTTCGCCCAGCGCATATTCGCGCATCGCGACGCAGCGCTGCTCGCCGAAGTCGACCTGCCAGCCCGATGTCGGTTTCGCGAGGTTCGGCTCTTCGGGTGCTGTTGGTGGTGCCAGACCCGCCAACATCGCGCCCGCCGCGGCGCCCGCCGCAATCTTCCACGCCCCCGTCATCTCGTCCTCGCAACGCCACCCTGAACATCGGGGAGCCTAGCAGCGCGTCCCGGTCAGTCCACCCCGTTCAGGCTGCAGTCGCGTGACCCCCGCTAGGACCCGCGTCATGCGCTTCCTCCTCGCTCTTGCCTCCCTTGCCGCGACCACCCCGCTCGTCGCCGCGCCTCCGCCCGCCTCGGCCTGGACCGTCGGTCCGATCGTCCGCGGCCAAAGCGTCTCGCGCGGGCTCCCGCTGCGGCCCCGCGCCGTCGCCGGGCGCGCCATCTCGGTCGAGATCCCCGGTCGCCCGGGCAGCCTCCACGGCCTCACCGTCGCTCCGCAGGCGCTCGGCCGGGCGAGCCTCGCCGGCGCCCGCCGCCTCGTCATCCGCTATCGCATCGAGGCCGCGCCCGGGGTCCGCGTCTATCCCGTGACCGACCCGCGCCTTCCCCCGCTCGCCACCCTCTACCTCCAGCGCGCCGGGGACGACTGGAGCGCGCGCGGGCCGTTCGAGACCTTCCGCTGGTATGCGAGCTTCGCCACCCAGACCCTCGACGCCAGCAACCCGGGCGAGCGGACCATCGTCGCCCCGCTCACCGCCGACTGGACCGCGATCATGACCTCGCGCGCCCGCTCGAGCCCCGCCGCCTTCCGCGCAGCCCTCGCCCAGCCCTTCGCGGTCGGACTGGTGCTCGGCGGCGGCGACGGGCTCGGCCACGGCATCGCCGCCACCGGCCCCGCGCGCCTCGTCGTCACCGACTTCCGGGTCGAATAACGACCCTTCACCGCGAGGGAACGCTCGACCGCCTGCCGCTTTGGTACCGGGCACTTGCCCGAGGGAGCCCGAGCCATGGCCTACGACCGCTACGACGACGACCTGCACGACCGCGATCGCGATCGCGATCGTATCCGCGACGAACGTCACCGCGACCATCGTCCCGCCGGGCGCGGCTTCTTCGGCGCCCGCGACCGCGACGACCGCGAACGCCATCACGACGAGCCCCGCCGCCGTTACGGCCGCGACGACAGCAGCCGCGTCGCCGTCCCGACCGACGAGACCCGCGACCTCATCGCCTCCAACAAGGTCGAGGGCACCCCAGTCTACGGCCGCGACGACCAGCGCCTCGGCAGCATCAAGACGCTGATGATCGACAAGGTCCGCGGCCAGGTCCGCTACGCCGTGCTGAGTCACGCCACCGGCTTCCTCGGCCTCGACGAGCGCTACTTCCCCGTCCAGTGGGACGACCTCCGCTACGACGAGCGCCGCCAGGGCTACCGCGTCGATTTTACCGGCGAGGACGTCCGCTACACCCTCGACAAGCGCGAACGCGAACACAGCCGCGACCTCGATCGCAACGGACGCCGCGACCGCTACTGAGCCTTTGGCACCCCGCCCGCGCGTGGGAGGGGCCCCTGCCTTCTCCCTTCACCCTCGCGGGAGGGGATGGCGGAGGGCCTGTCACGAAGCGCCCCCATCCTCGTTCGTCCTGAGCGAGGTCGAAGGACGCTGCCACGATCCATCACGCCTTCGCCTAACCCCCCTCACCTTCTTGCCTTTTTACCCTTCGCTACCCACTTCGCGCACTCGCGCCCACGCATCGCTCGTCCCGAGTGCAGTCGAGGGATTGCCTCCAGAACAGAAGCGGAACATACCACACCCATGCTGACTCACATCACCGTCAAGGGCGCGCGCGAGCATAATCTCAAGGGCGTGGACGTGGCCATTCCGCGCGACCAGCTGACGGTGATCACCGGCCTGTCGGGCTCGGGCAAGTCGAGCCTCGCCTTCGACACCATCTATGCCGAGGGCCAGCGCCGCTACGTCGAGTCGCTCTCGGCCTATGCCCGCCAGTTCCTCGAGATGATGCAGAAGCCCGACGTCGAGCATATCGACGGCCTCTCGCCCGCCATCTCGATCGAGCAGAAGACCACCAGCCGCAACCCGCGCTCTACCGTCGCCACGGTGACCGAGATCTACGACTATATGCGCCTGCTCTGGGCGCGGGTCGGGATCCCTTATTCGCCCGCCACCGGCGAGCCGATCCAGGCGCAGCAGGTCAGCCAGATGGTCGACCGCGTCATGGCGCTGCCCGAGGGCAGCCGCCACTATCTCCTCGCCCCCGTGGTTCGCGGCCGCAAGGGCGAGTATCGCAAGGAACTGGCCGAGTGGCAGAAGGCGGGCTTCACCCGCGTCCGGATCGACGGCACCTTCACCGAGATCGACGAGGCGCCCGCGCTCGACAAGAAGTACAAGCATGACATCGAGGTCGTGGTCGACCGGATCGTCGTTCGCGACGGCATCCAGACCCGCCTCGCCGACAGCTTCGAGACCGCGCTGAAGCTCGCCGACGGGCTCGCCTATCTCGATCCCGCCGACCCGCCGGTCGAGCCCGCCGGCACCGAGAAGACCGGAGTCGCCGCCGCGCTTGAGAAGGCCAAGGACCGCGCCGTCCTCGCCACCAACGCGCCCCCCGGGCGGATCTGCTTCTCCGAGAAGTTCGCCTGCCCGGTCAGCGGCTTCACCATCGCCGAGATCGAGCCGCGGCTGTTCTCCTTCAACGCCCCCCAGGGCGCCTGCCCGGCCTGCGACGGCCTGGGCGAGCGGCAGGAGTTCGACGAGGATCTCGTCGTTCCCAACCACGACCTCAGCCTCGCCAAGGGCGCGGTCGTGCCCTGGGCCAAGAGCCAGCCGCCCTCACCCTACTACATGCAGGTGCTCTCGAGCCTCGCGCGCCATTACGGATTCG
Source organism: Sphingomonas swuensis (assembly GCF_039538045.1). NCBI lineage: Bacteria > Pseudomonadati > Pseudomonadota > Alphaproteobacteria > Sphingomonadales > Sphingomonadaceae > Sphingomonas > Sphingomonas swuensis. Next base: position 1,975,065 of record NZ_BAABBQ010000001.1, read on the forward strand.
AGCTCACCACCCCGTGGAAGGACCTCGACCCCGCCCACCAGCGCGCCATCCTCCATGGCACCGGCGGCCAGGCGATCGTGCTGCGCTTCATCGACGGCAAGAGGAGCTACGAGGTCCGCCAAGCCTTCGAGGGCGTCATCGGCAACCTCAACCGCCGGATGGCGCAGACCGAGAGCGCGTGGATGAAGGAGGAGCTCTCCCGCTACCAGGCCGCGCACGCCTGCGAGACCTGCCACGGTGCTCGCCTCAAGCCCGAGGCGCTCGCGGTCAAGATCGCCGGCGAGCACATCTCCTCGGGCGTCCGCCGCTCGGTCGCCGACGCCTATGCCTGGTTCGGCAGCCTCGAGGCCAAGCTCACCCCCCAGCACCAGGAGATCGCCCGGGCGATCCTCAAGGAGATCAACGAGCGCCTCGGCTTCCTCCACAATGTCGGCCTCGACTATCTCCACCTCGACCGCACCAGCGGCACGCTCAGCGGCGGCGAAAGCCAGCGCATCCGCCTCGCCAGCCAGATCGGCTCGGGCCTGTCGGGCGTCCTCTACGTCCTCGACGAGCCCTCGATCGGCCTCCACCAGAAGGACAATGACCGCCTGCTCGAGACCCTCCAGCGGCTGAAGTCCCTCGGCAACACCGTGCTGGTGGTCGAGCATGACGAGGACGCGATCCGCGCCGCCGACCATGTCATCGACATGGGCCCAGGCGCGGGCGTCCACGGCGGCACCGTGCTCCACTCGGGGACCCTCGACAGCCTTCTCCAGCAGGAGGGCAGCCTCACCGCCGACTATCTCTCGGGCCGCCGCTCGATCCCGCTTCCGGCCAAGCGCCGCAAGGGCAACGGCAAGAAGCTCACCGTCCACAACGCGCGCGAGAACAACCTCACCGGGGTCACCGCGTCGATTCCTTTGGGCACCTTCACCTGCGTCACCGGCGTCTCGGGCTCGGGCAAGTCGAGCTTCACCATCGACACCCTCTACGCCGCAGCCGCTAGGGCCCTGAACGGCGCGCGCATCCTTGCCGGCAAGCACGACAAGGTCACCGGCCTCGACCAGCTCGACAAGGTCATCGACATCGACCAGTCGCCGATCGGCCGAACCCCGCGCTCCAACCCCGCCACCTACACCGGCGCCTTCACCCAGATCCGCGACTGGTTCGCCGGCCTCCCCGAGAGCCAGGCCCGCGGCTACAAGCCCGGCCGCTTCTCCTTCAACGTCAAGGGCGGCCGCTGCGAGGCCTGCACCGGCGACGGCCTGCTCAAGATCGAGATGCACTTCCTCCCCGACGTCTACGTCACCTGCGACGTCTGCCACGGCAAGCGCTACAACCGCGAGACGCTCGAGGTCCTCCACAAGGGCAAGAGCATCGCCGACGTGCTCGACATGACGGTCGAGGACGCGGTCGAGTTCTTCAAGGCGGTCCCCGGCATCCGCGACAAGATGGCGATGCTGGCCGAGGTCGGCCTCGGCTACATCAAGGTCGGCCAGCAGGCGACCACCCTTTCGGGCGGCGAGGCGCAGCGGGTCAAGCTCGCCAAGGAGCTCTCCCGCCGCGCGACTGGAAGCACCCTCTACATCCTCGACGAGCCCACCACCGGCCTCCACTTCGAGGACGTCCGCAAGCTCCTCGAAGTCCTCCACGCGCTGGTCGAGCAGGGCAACACCGTGGTCGTGATCGAGCACAACCTCGACGTCATCAAGACCGCCGACTGGATCCTCGACCTCGGCCCCGAAGGCGGCATCAAGGGCGGCGAGATCGTTGCCCAGGGCACCCCCGAGCAGGTGGTGAAGGAAGAGCGGAGCTACACCGGCCACTATCTCAAGCCGCTGCTCGAGCGCTCCCCCACCCTCGCCCCTCCCCCTTTAGGGGGAGGTGTCGCTGCAAGCGACGGAGGGGGCTTGGAAGAGAAGCCAGCCGCCGAAGCCAAAGAAGAGGCTCCAAGGCGCGGGCGGCGGAAGAAGGTGGTTGAGGGGGTGAATTAGGGCTCAGTTTTGAAGTTCTCTGATGAAACTTAGAGTTCCTTAAATACCGCCGTCACTAGTTCGTTGGAAAATTCCGACTCTTTCTGATTAGCAGTTAGATGGCGCTGCACAATTGCCCAGTCGAAACCGATCTCAGCTATAACTTGGTCTAGGTCTGCATCGCATGGAGATTTCGATCCCACTCGTATTATGTTGAGGACTGCACTTCTAAAATACTCTAGCGTATTTTGCACGAGAGATTCCGTGTACGGTGGGTTCTCTCCTGCATGCACTAACGTATTGCGAGTTCTATATATGCGGTTCAGGTGCCACTCAACTCGACTTGCGTGCCCCTGTACGGTCTTTAGCGCTTCCCTTGGCGTCCGGTACTGACCTTGCACCCTTCCAAGACGATGACGAAGTAAAGGATTTTCACCGAGCAAACCTATCACCTCCATTCGCAATGCCTCGTGCTCTGGTAAAAGCATCAGCTTCGCAAACAAGGTATGAGAAGTGCCAGTAGTCTCGATCTTAAGTTTTCTGACAATGGCTTGAAAGCTCTTTGGATAGGTTACAGTTATTTGATCGTGGAGAGCTGCAAAAATACGACGATGATAACGTACTACAACGAGCGGCACCAGAAGCTTCAGAAAGTGACTGATACGTGAGTCAAAGTCGGGCGGGTCCCCTAACAGTATCTCGATCGTAGACCACAGTGATATGAGACTCACTTCGTCTTGGCGACTTTCAGATATAACGTTCGCTGTAGCCATCGCCCTAGCAATTCTTTCGCGCGAAGACTCTGAAAAAGACTTTTGTAGATTGCTAATTATCTTCTGTGAACTTCTTCGGCTGTGTCCAGAAACAATAGAGTCAACCTTTTTCACTCCTGGCACATCGTGGTACATCCGCAAAGCGGTACCTGATCGCGCCGACTTTGCGAGATAGACATAGCTAAAGTCACTATGTCGATTTTCTTCTTGCTCAACTTGTAAGACCGTGATCGCTTTGGCCTGATCGAGAGCCAAGAATGCTTGAACTGTTGCACTAAAAGGATCCGCCGCGGCAACTTCTGATTGTGCAATCACCATGTCTGCGGGGCGAACTTCTCCCCAATCTTTGATCTGCTTCTTCGCATGTTCAGGCAGCTGTTCTTCTTCAACAATACTCCAGTCCGAGTCGACTTTAAGTATGTCAGCCAATGGTCGATTTACGAGATAAATCACCTTGAATTTCTTTTTTGTAAGAGAAAACTGCCGAGTAAATTGTTTTACAACATCCCAAGCATTTTCAGTTATCTCTTTAGTAAGCAGCTGGTCCTCAACGCAATCAATCAAAAAGTTCCTGTCAAATCCGCTGCTGATGAGGTTGCTTACTAGGAAGCCGGTCGTATTCAGAATTACGTGCTTCCTTCCGCCGACGCGGATCTCATCTAGCAGAATACCGGTAAGTACTTCACGGTATTTATTCGTAAGTTTATTCAGAAGAGAAGTTGAAGCATATAGTACATCATGAGGTTTTATCTTCTGCCCTTTAGAAATCTCGATGAAGTGCATCACTTGTGGTCGAGATATAGCGAGAGCTGCTTCGTCATTCTCTAGAGACCACGCGAGTTCGGCGACGACGGGTGGCAGAACCACTTCCTTCATCCGCTTCCCTAATACGGCGTTCGAGACCTGAATGGCTTCTTGAAGGCGGCCAAGTGTGTCGAGAGAGTACGACCTAAAGCCTTCAAAGCTTCCCTGATTGAGAAAACCGTGAATGGCTTGCGCGAAGAACACAGCATTTTCGTGTTCGGGCGTGTTTGGCCACGCATTTATGGGAGGAGAAAGCAAGAATTACCTCTAGCCAGCGCAGTCGCAATATCGGCTCCGTTCCAAATAAATTGGAGGGGCCAAGAGCGACAATTGCAAAACCCGGCCGAAAGGTACCAGAGGGTCGGTAGACGTTGTCAAGTAGAGTTCACATGTCGTACCAAGCTTCTTCGGGTTGAGTGTTGGATCGCCGTCTGCTTTGAAGGAGAAGAATGAGCAGAAAGCAGAGTTCGCAACCGACCAACCTTCGCACTTAAGACTTCGGATCGTGCCAGCAGCGACGGCATTGGCTGGCTAGTTTCGTGGCTCATCCGGCCGTCTCCCCGGTGGCTGCGCGGGTCACCCGCGCTCGGCGCGCACCCCAAACGTCTGCTTCACACCCGCCCCGGCCATCACCCGCGCCACCACCTGCGCCAGTTCCGCCGGGCCGTCGCCCGCAAACACCTCGCCATAGCCGATGCCCGCGCGGCGCAGCGCCTCGCGCTTGACGGCGTCGCGGGCGGCCGACGCACCTTGGTGGTGGCCCTGCCCCTGATATTCGATCGCCATCCGCGGCTGCTGATGGCCGTCGACCAGCAGGAAGTCGACGCGCTTGGCATTGATCGTGTTGAACGCCTCGACACTGTCGGCGTCGAGCACCTCGCCGAGGCTCACCTGGCTCCACACCCGCCAGCCGGGCTCCAGCTCGGCGACGATCGGCTCCAGCGCCGCGAGCACCCGCGCCTCGCCCTTGTTCAGGAGCCGCTTGGCCTTGAACGCGCTCTGCTCGACGATCCGCAGCTGGTCCGCCGCGTCGGGCACCCGGCTCGCGCCCTCGCCCAGCGGCCGCCGGGTCTCCATGCTGGTGACGTTCGAGCCTTCCGCGGCAGCGCCCCACGGCCCATGCCACCCCGGCGGCGGCCCCTTGCGCGGTCGCTGAGTCCACTCGCCGCGCCGCATCTTGCGCAGCTTCCACGCCTCGCGGTCATGCTCGCGCTTCATCCGCCCGCCGACGTCGAGCAGCTTCAGCACGCCGATCAGCACCAGCCCGAAGACGATGAAGGGCACCAGCTGCACGAACAGGGGCGAACCCCCGCGCAGCGAATCAACAAAAGACGCGTCCATGCCGCCTCCTGCCATGCCCGCCTTACCAGCGGGTTGATGGTCGACTTTCGGCACCATCGTGCCACTGTGCCAATGCCCAGTCGATAAACCCGATCAATAACCGAGGAGCGTATCGATGGATGTTCAGGAGAAGTTTCTCACCGCCAAGGCGCGGATGCAGCCGGTCTCGCCGACGACTCTGAAGGTCGAGGGTACGGTCATGGCCCATAGCGCCGACGCGACGGTGAAGGCGCATGAAGACCATAGCGACTTCAACCCCACCATTTTCGGCGTCATCCTCGAGGTGACCGAAGGCTCCGGTCGGATGAAGGGCCATCCCCATCGCTGGCACGCCGAATTCGGCGTCGACGATCCCGACAAATATGTGAAGGTCCATGTCCGCGGCGGCACCGAGAAAGTCTATGTCGACATCCTCAAGGACCGCGACTGAACACGGCTTACAAGGGGGCACCCCGGACCGGGTCCGGGGTGCCGCTTCCTGCTCGCGCCGACCGGCCTCAAAAGGACCTCACAACAGCCCGAGCCGCTGGCACATCTGCACGTTGACGTTCTGGCTCGACTGGTCGGGCAGGTTCGCGCACCAGTCGAGGATGAATTCGCGCGGCAGCCATTGCCCGCGCACCCAATAGACGTCGCATTCCGGATCGGGATCGTTGGTCCCGCAAGCCTGAACGTCGCCATCGTCCCCTGGCGGGCGGCGGCCGTGGTCGGCCGCGGACAGTGGCGTCGCCGCCAGGAACAGCAATGCGGTGATCAGCATCTTCATGGTGGGGCTCCCGAGCAAGGCCGGCCAACGATCTGGCGGCGAAGGCCCGGCCATCCTGCCCACGAAGGCGCCGCAGCCGCGTTAACCATGACACCGATGTGGTGCGGAAGCGCCTCGACTTGCTCGGTTCTGGTTCGATCGGCATTCGGCCGCGCGCCGCGCTGGCCGCCGCCCGGTGCGCGGATGCTCCCCTGCGCCCGAGGTCTTTACTAGTAGGATTTCGCCTGTTCTATCCTCGTCGATGAGCAGCAACCCGCACCGCTTTCCGCTTGCCGCCGACCCCGGCGACGTCGTCCGCAGCGTCCTCGACGACCTCCTCTACCGGCTTGACTGGGACGACCGCTGGTACCCCTATGGCGACGGCCACAAGGACCGCACCCCGATCCCGCACGTCCCCGCCGACGATCCCGAGCGGGTCGCCGCGATGGATGCCGCCTCGATCGAGATCAACGCCAGGATCAGGGCCGAGGAGGCCGCCGCGCGCGAGGCGTGGGTCGCGGCGCAGCGCCGCAAGGCCGAGCCCGAGGCGGCCAGGACCCGGCTCGCCGCCGCTGCCGCCGAGCGTCCGAGGGGCGAGGACGACGACGGCGAGTGCGGGGTCTACGAGGGCGAATATGCCGCGGTCATCGCCGAGGTCCCGCCCGGAATCCGCCGCGATGGCTGGACCGCCGAGCGCCGGATCCTGTTCCTCGAGCGGGTCGCCGAGCATGGCAGCATCCTCGCCGCCGCAAGGGCCGCGGGGATGACCCGCCGCTCGGTCTACAAATTGTGCCCGCGTGCGCCGGCCTTCGCCGCAGCGCTGAACGAGGCGCTGATGGCCAATACCGTGGTCCTCGCCGACACGCTGTTCGACCGCGCGATCCACGGCCACGAGGTGCCGATCGTCCACAAGGGCGAGGTGGTCGCGACCAGGACCGTCCACCACGACCTGCTCGGCTGCTATCTGCTGCGGGTCCGCGATCCGCTGAACTATGCGCCGGTCGACGAACTCGAGCGGAGGAAGGGCCACCGCGCGCTCGAGGCCGCCGCTCCCCCGCCCGCGGCTGTGCTTCCGCCGCCACGCTCCGCGGCCACGCCGGAGGGGCCGACCCTGTGAACTTCGGGAACTTTGCCGCCCCGCGAAAACCCCGCACCCTGTGAACTTCGAGAACTTCGGGCCTCGTCCGGGCTGAAACTGTCGCTTTCCTGCCGCAGGCTGTTGTTTTCAGTTCATGCGACTGGCGGGGCGTTCAGCCGTTACCTCCTCAAGAAACTCGCCGGTACTGTTCCGGGCGAGACGAGGAGTATTCCCATGCGAACCCTGTCCATCATCGCCGCGACCGTCGCTCTCGGCGCCGTCGCCGCTCCGGCCGCGGCCCAATATTATCCGGCGCCGCAGCAGCCCGCCCCCCAGCCCTATCCGGGCCAGCCGGGCTACGGCTACTATCCCCAGCAGCAGCCGGGCTACGCCTATCCCCAGCAGCAGCCGGGCTATGGCTACCAGCAGCCGGGCTATGGCTACCAGCAGCCGGGCTACGGCTACCAGCAGCAGGGCGGGCCGCTCAGCAACGCCATCGCCCAGCTGCTCGGCAACCGCTATGCGGTGAACGACCGGACCGCGATCACCCAGTGCGCCAGCGCCGCCGCGGCCCAGGCGTCGCGGACCTACCCGGCGAACAACCAGTCGCCCTACGGCAATGCCTATGGCTACAACCAGCAGGTCGCGGGCTACGCCCGGGTCACCGCCATCACCAATGTCGAGCGTCGCAATCGCGGCAATCTCCGCGTTACCGGCCTTCTCGATACCGGTCGCTACGGCCAGTCGGCCTACGGTCAGTCGGGCTACGGCGCGCAGGGCGACCTCCGCTTCCGCTGCAACGTCGACTATCAGGGCCGCGTGACCGACATCCGTCTCAACCGCACCCGCTAAAGCGGAAGGTTCGGGAGCACGGTGCTCCGTGCTCCCCTGCCCGCACTCAGGGCCACCTATTTCGGGCTGCCATGAGTCTGCCAAGATGGCGGTGCTATGAGGAACGCCATGGATAGGCGTGAACAATCCTCGGGCCTCGACGTGGCGATCGTCATGTTCGACTTCGGCCCCACCGGTGTGGTCCGCAACGCGCTCCGGATCGCCGCCGCCAGCGCGCGTGCCGGGCTGCGGGTCGAGCTGTGGGTGGTGCAGGCGAGCGGGGTGATGAAGGGCGAGGTCCCGGCGAACATCCCGGTGGTCGAGTTCGGCGATCCGCTCGGAACCAACTATTCGCGAGGGGCCCGGCGGCGGGCCGGCCGTGCCACGGTTCCCTATCTTGCCGAGCTGATCGACGAGCGCCGCCCGCGCCTGCTGCTGTCGGCAGGCAACCACTTCCACAGCTTCGCGGCGGCGGCGACCAGGCTCGCCCGCCATCCCACCCGGCTGCTGCTCCGGATCAGCACCGGGCTGCTGCCCAAGCCCGAGGGCACGCTCAATCCCTATCTTTGGATGCGCTTCCACTACAAGAAGTGGAAGGGCGAGCGGCGCCATGCCCGTGCCGCCAGGCTCATCGCCGTCAGCCAGGAGATCGCCAGCGAACTGCGCCGCGAGACCGACTGCGCGCCCGAGCAGATCGTGGTCATCCCCAACGGCATCGACCGCACCGCGATCGAGGAGAAGGCACAGCAGCCGTTCGAGCACGAGTGGTTCGCGCCGGGCGCGCCGCCGGTCATTCTCGGCGTCGGCCGGATCGACAAGTTCAAGAACTTCGAGCTGCTGATCGCCGCCTTCGCTCGGCTTCGCGCGACCCGACCCCTGCGGCTGATGATCCTCGGCGAGGAGCGCAATGCCTGGCGCCATCGGCTGGAAAAGCTGGCGCGCCAGCTGGGGGTCGCCGACGACATCCGCTTCGAGGGCTTCCAGCCCAACCCGCACCCCTATTTCCGACGCGCCGCCGCCTACGTCTGTTGCTCGCGTTACGAGGGGATGAGCAATGCGACGCTCGAGGCGATGGCGAACGGCTGCCCGGTGGTCGCGACCCGTACCGCGACCGGTGCGGCCGAGCTGCTCGACGATGGCCGGGTCGGACCACTGGCCGAGCCGAGTCCCGACGCGCTGGCGGCTGCGATCGGGCGCCGGATCGAGGCACCGCGCGACAGCGATGGACTCAGGGCCCGGGCGGCGGATTTCGACCTGGCGAGGACCACCGCGGCTTATGTCGAGCTGCTGTCTTCCGAAGCGGGACTGGCGACAGCTCCCGCGGGACACCGGAGCGCAAAGGCGCTGGCGGCCTAGTCCTCGAGCATGTTGGGGTCGCGAAGCCCTTCGCCGATCGAGGCCCGGGCCAGTTCGGCCTCGCTGCTGGTGACCGGATAGGCGCAATAATCGGCGGCGTAGAAAGCGCTCGGGCGATGGTTTCCGCTCAGGCCGACGCCTCCGAACGGCGCGGTCGACGGAGCGCCATTGGTCGGCTTGTTCCAGTTGATGACCCCGGCGCGGACCTCGCTCCAGAAACGATCGTAGAGCTGGGGGGCCCCGCCCACGAGGCTCGCGGCGAGCCCGAAGCGGGTGTTGTTGGCCTCGCGAATGGCAGCCTCGAAGTCCGGTACGCGGATTAGCTGGAGCACCGGCCCGAACAGCTCCTCGTCGGGACGGTCGTCGACTTCGGTCACGTCGATCAGCCCGGGGGTCAGGAACGGACGGGTCTCGGACGGGCGGTCGAGCCGGCGGATGACGCGGGCTCCCTTCATCATCAGGTCGAGAAACTGGGTCTGGAGGTGATCGGCGGCGGCAAGGTCGATCACCGGGCCCATGAAGGGCTGTGGGTTGGCGTGGGGCTCGTCGACGATGATCCGGTTCATCACCTTGAGGATCGCCGCGACGAGCCGATCGCCCTCGGCCCCCTCGCGGACGATCAGGCGGCGAGCGGCGGTGCAGCGCTGGCCGGCCGAGAGGAAGGCCGACTGGACGGCAATGGTCGCGGCCGATTCCACATCCTTGACGTCCCACACGACCAGCGGGTTGTTGCCGCCGAGTTCGAGCGCAAGGATCTTGTGCGGCATGTCGGCGAACTGACGGTGGAGCGCCTGCCCTGCCCTAGCCGAGCCGGTGAACAGCAAGCCGTCGATGTCCGGCTCGCCTGCCAGTGCCCGGCCTTCATCGGGACCTCCGATGAGCAGGCGCACCGCGCCCACCGGAACGCCGGCGCGATGCATCAGCGCAACCAGCATCGCGCCCGTCGCTGGGGTCTTTTCCGACGGCTTGAACACCACCGTGTTGCCGGCAAGCAGGGCCGGCACGATGTGCCCGTTCGGGAGGTGCGCCGGGAAGTTGTAGGGTCCGAGCACCGCCAGCACGCCATGCGGCTTGTGGCGAACGGCGATCTTCTGCCCGAGCGCCGCCTCGAGCTTCCGCTGCGGGGTTCGTTCGAGATAGGCGCTGATCGAGATGTCGACCTTGTTGATGACCGCAGCCACCTCGGTCTTCGCTTCCCACAGCGGCTTGCCGGTCTCGCGCGCGATCAGGTCGGCGAACCTGCCCTCTTCCGCCCGGACCTCATTGGCAAAGCGCCGCAGGGTCTCGGCGCGAAAGGTGACCGATTGCGCGGCCCAGCTCGGAAAGGCCTCGCGGGCGGCCGCCACTTCCGTCGCCGCATCGCCGACGTCGCCGGACCACAACTCGGCACCGGTCGCCGGCTCCGTCGAAATCAGATGCGTCAAGCTCGTTTCCTCTTCGGTCGCGTCAGTGACAGGAGGCGTTTGCCGGCGTCAACCCTGCGCCATTGCCTCGCCCATCCGCCGGATGGCGGCGATCTTCGCGTGGAAGGGCGACCAGTCGTCATCGCTTGCGATGGCCGACCAGATTGCCTCGACTTCCTCGATGTGGAGCGAGCAGGGCTTCTGGTCCGACCAGTAAGCGTGCGTCGCAGGCTGCTCCCGCCCGGCGAGCAGCTGCGCCAGCCGCTCGAAGGGCTCGCCGCTCCACTTTTCCTCGACCGCTCGCCGCCCGCCTCGCCAGTCGAAGAAGAAGCGGTCGATCTCGACAGGGCTGGCGGAGAGCGCCTGCGTGATTGCCCGGGCAAGGTCGCGATCCTCGGCCTCCGCGCCCGCTTCGATACCGAGACGTCGCACCAGCGCGTCTGCGAGCGCGCGATGGAAGAGCTCGGGGAAGCGCTGCAGCTGGTCACTGAGCACCTTGTGGTCGTCGACCAGCAGCGCGAGGCAGCCGGCGAGTTGGGCGAGGTTCCACTGGATCGCCTCGGGCTGACGGCCGAAGGCGTAGAGCCCGGCATGGTCGAAGTAGGCGGCGGTGAAGGTCACGTCCCAAGTCGGGGTGAACCGCCAAGGCCCATAGTCGAAGCTCTCGCCGGTGATGTTGATGTTGTCGGTATTGAGCACGCCGTGGACGAAGCCTGCCGCCAGGTAGGAAGCCGCAAGGCGCGCGGTCCGCTCGGTGACCAGCTCCATCAGGCGCGTCGCACCCGCATCGGCCGGCTCTCCGTAGAGATGCTCGAGACAGTAAGCGACCAGGGCTTCGAGGTCGGCGACCTCCTCGAAGAAGGCGAGCCGCTGGAAGGTGCCGATGCGGATGTGGCTGTGGCTTAGCCGGGTCAGCACCGCCGAGCGGGTCGGCGACGGCTCGTCGTTGCGCTCGAGCTGCTCGCCCGTCTCGAACAAGGCGAAGCTGCGGCTGGTGTCGACGCCGAGCGCCTGCAGCATCTCGGTCGCGAGCACTTCGCGCACCCCGCCCTTGAGCGTCAGCCGGCCGTCGCCGAAGCGGCTCCAGGGCGTCTGGCCGCTGCCCTTGGTGCCGAGGTCGAGCAGCCGCCCCCGTCCGTCGCGCAGCTGGCCGAAGAGGAAGCCGCGCCCGTCTCCGAGGTCGGGATTGTAGGACCGGAACTGGTGACCGTGGTAGCGCAGCGCGAGCGGCTGCCCGAGATTGCCGTCGAGCGGCTCGAACCGGCAGAAATGACGGGCGCGATCGACTGCGGTGAGCCCCACCTCTCCCGCCGCGGCCGCGTTCCAGAAGCGCTCGGTGCAGCCGGGGAAATCGGCTGCCGACACGGGATCGTAGAAGGCGTCGCCGAGTTCGAGGATACGCGGATCGGGGCGATAGGGTTGCGGAAGCGTCATCTTGCCCGGATAGAGTGAGGAAAAGCTGGGTAGAGGAGTGGCCGGTGGCGGCGTTCGAGGATCGTTACTATAACAGCGCCGACGGTCTGAGGCTCCATTACCGCGATTATGCCGGCGGCGATCCCGACCAGCCGCCGATCCTCTGCCTTCCCGGCCTGACCCGCAACGCCCGCGACTTCGAGCCGGTCGCCGACCGCTTTACCGGCGCATGGCGCGTGCTCGCTCTCGACTTTCGCGGCCGTGGCCTCAGCGCCGCCGACCCCGAGCCCAACCGCTACATGCCGGCGACCTATGCCCGCGACGTCATAAAGCTCCTCGACCAGCTCGGAATTGCCGACGCGGTATTCGTCGGGACTTCGCTCGGCGGGCTCGTGACCATGCTGATCGGAGCGATGGAGGACGAGCGGATCGCCGGCGCCCTCCTCAACGACATCGGGCCGCAGGTCTCGCCCGAGGGGATCGAGCGGATCCGTACCTATGTCGGCAAGCCGGCGCTGTTCGGAAGCTTCGCCGAGGCCGGTGCGGCGATGGGCTCGCGCGCGGCCGACGTCTACCCGGACTGGAGCGCGGCGGATTGGGAACGTTTCGCCCGCCGCTGCTGCCGCGAAGAGGGCGGCGAGGTCGTCCTCGACTATGACATGGCGATCGCCCAGCCCTTCGCGCAGGCCAATGACGCGACCCAGCCCGACCTCTGGCCGTGGCTCGACCACTTCAAAGACAAGCCGGTGACGGTGCTTCGCGGCGAACTCAGCGACCTCTTCTCGGCCGACGTGGCGGAGCGGATGATCGCCGCGCTTGGCGACGGCGCCGAACTGGTGACGGTGCCGAACGTCGGCCACGCCCCGAGCTTCGACGAGCCCGAAAGCATCGCCGCGCTCGAGCGACTGCTGGCACGGATCGGCTAGGCGGTAATCCGCCGCAGCTTGTCGAGCGCGGGAGCGTCGCCTTCCTCCAGCGAAATGGTTGAGACGAAGCTGCCGGTGCGGTCGAACAGCAGCACCGACGCGCCGTGGTCGACGGTGTAGCCGTCGGGCGAATCCTTGTCGGCGACCTTCTTCTGGTAAGTGCCGTGCGCCTTGGCGACGGCGGCAACCTCGGCCTCGGTCCCGGTCAGGCCGACGATCGGCGTGCCGAACAGGCCGACATAATCGCGCACGACCGGCACGGTGTCACGCTGGGGATCGACCGAGACGAACAGGATGCGGAAGCTCTCGTCGCCCTTGCCGAGCTCCTTGCGCAGCTTGGCGAGTCGGCCGAGCGTGTTGGGACAGACGTCCGGGCAATGGGTGAAGCCGAAGAAGATGGCGTAGGGCTCGCCCTTGAGGCTGGCCGAGGAGAAGGGCTTGCCGTCGGTCCCGGTCAGGGTGAACGGACCGCCGAGCGTAAACCCCGGCATTCCGGGCTCGGCGCGAAGCTGGGGCTGCGGGCGAAGCCAGACGATCGCGGCGAGGACGGCGGCGACGGCGACGAGCGCCCACAGCGCCCATCGGACGATGCGCAGCGACGAGCGCGCGGGCGCCTCAGTGGCCATGGTGACCTTGTCCGGCGGGAGACGCGCCGGGGGCGAGCACCGGAAGGCTGACCTGCACCGAGCCTGCCCGCGCGAAGCGCAAGGTCAGCGGCAGGCGAGTCCCGGGGCGCAGCGGCGCCTTCAACCCCATCAGCATGACATGGAGACCCCCCGGCCGCATCGCGATCTGCCCACCGGCACTAATGGGCTGCGCTCCCGCCGGACGCATCCGCGTGATTCCGCCGGCAAGGACGCTGTTGTGGATCGAGGCGCTCTGCGCCGCCGGCGTGGTCACCCCGACCAGGCGATCAGCGGCGGGTCCGCCATTGTGCACGGTGACGTAAGCCGCGGCGTTGGCGAGGCCGGCCTGCGCGAAGCCCGTGACGTGCATGGCAGGAGCCTTGGCCGCGGCGGGTGCAGCGAGGGCCAGCGCGGCCAGGCAGAGATGACGCAGGATCATCAGAGTGCCTCGACGATGGTCACGTTGGCGATCCCGCCGCCTTCGCACATGGTCTGCAGGCCGTAGCGCTTGCCGCCCTTGCGCAACGCATGGATCAACGTGGTCATCAGCTTGGTCCCACTCGCGCCGAGCGGGTGGCCGAGGCTGATCGCGCCGCCGTTGACGTTGAGGCGGTCGGGGTCGCCGCCGATTTCGCGCAGCCAGGCGAGAGGGACCGGGGCGAAGGCCTCGTTGACCTCGTAGAGGTCGATGTCCTCGATCCGGCGGCCGGAGCGCTCGAGTGCACGGCGGGTCGCGGGGATCGGCTCCATCAGCATGATGACCGGATCGCCCGCGGTGACCGTGAGATGGTCGATTCGGGCCAGCGGGGTCAGGCCATGGTCCTTCAGTGCCTTCTCGCTCACTACCATGACTCCGCTGGCGCCGTCGCAGATCTGGCTGGCGTTGCCGGCGGTGATGACCCCGTCGGGCTTGAGCGTCTTGAGGCTTCCCAGACCTTCGAGCGAGGCGTCGAAGCGGATACCCTCGTCACGGTCATGGCGATGCTCGTTGCCCTCGGCATCGACGATGGTGAGCGGCACGATCTCGTCGGCGAAGTCGCCGCGGGTCGTCGCCGAAGCACCGCGGCGGTGGCTTTCAAGGGCGAAGGCGTCGAGCTCGTCGCGGCTGAACTGGTAGTTGCGCGCGATCATCTCGGCGCCGGTGAACTGGCTGAACTCGGTGACTCCGTAGCGATCCTTGATCGACTGCGGCCACGGCCCGGTCCCGATCCCCGCCTGCAGCGGGAGCATGACGGCGAGGCCCATCGGCACGCGGGTCATGCTCTCGACCCCGGCGGCGATGACCACGTCCTGCGTCCCGCTCATCACCGCCTGGGCGGCGAAGTGGATCGACTGCTGCGAGGAGCCGCACTGGCGGTCGATCGAGACCGCGGGCACGCTGTCCGGAAGGCCGCTCGCCATGACCATGTTGCGGCCGATGTGGAAGCTCTGCTCGCCGACCTGGCCGACGCAGCCGGCGATCACATCCTCGACCGCAGCCGGATCGATGCCCGAGCGCTCGACGAGGCTGTCGAGGACCCGCGCGCCGAGATCGGCGGGGTGCCAGTCCCTGAGCGCGCCACCCTTCTTGCCTCCGGCTGTGCGGGCGGCGGCGACAATATAGGCTGCGGGCATGATGTCTCCTGTGTGTCCGGTGGGCTCAGACCGCCTCGACGGTCTCGACCTCGGGGACATAGTGGCGGATGAGGTTCTCGACGCCGCGCTTCAGCGTCACCGCCGACGAAGGGCAGCCTGCGCAGGCGCCCTGCATGGCGAGGAACAGGGTTCCTTCCTTGAAGCCGCGATAGACGATGTCGCCGCCGTCCTGCGCGACCGCCGGACGCACCCGGGTCTCGAGCAACTCCTTGATCTGGGCGACGATCTCGGCATCGGCGGGATCGTCGCCGAAGCTCGCCTCCTCGGCGTCGACCGCGACATGGATGCCCGCCGCGCTGCCGGGAGCGAACAAAGGCGCGCCCGCGACGAAATGGTCGAGCATCAGCTGGACGACGTCGATCTCGAGCCCGGCCCAGTCGACCCCGGGCACCGCGGTGACCGAGACGAAGTCGCGACCGAAGAACACGCCCTCGACCTCGCCGGTGCGGAACAGCGCTTCGGCGAGCGGCGAGGCAGCGGCGCTTTCGGCGTCGGGGAAGTCGCGGCTTCCGGCTTCCATCACGGTCATGCCGGGAAGGAACTTGCGGGTCGCTGGATTGGGGGTGAGCGCGGTCTCGATCAGCATGGGGCCCATGTGGCGGAGCAGCCCTGCAGGTTCAAGCATCCCGGACGTTTCGTGGGCCGCCGGCAAGGCATTCGCGGGCCGGAGAAATCATCCTCCGGCCCGCGGCCCCCTCCCCGGGTACTTCACCGCTTGCTCAGTGGAAGTCGGGCGCGTGGCCTTCTTCGACGAGGTCGGTGAACTTGGTGATGCGCGCATCGAACTTGAGCTTGACCTTGCCGGTCGCGCCGTGGCGCTGCTTGGCGATGATCAGCTCGGCGGTGCCGTAGATCTTCGCCATCTCTTCCTGCCAGGCCGCGAGGTCCGGATGGTCGTCGGGCGGCTGCTTGGCCTGCAGGTAATAGTCGCCGCGGTAGATGAACCAGACCATGTCGGCGTCCTGCTCGATCGAGCCCGACTCGCGCAGATCGCTGAGCTGCGGACGCTTGTCCTCGCGCTGCTCGACCGCACGGCTGAGCTGGGACAGCGCGATCACCGGGACGTGCAGCTCCTTGGCGAGGCTCTTGAGGCCGCGGCTGATCTCGGAAATCTCCTGCACGCGATTGCCGTCGCCACCCTTCGCGCTGCCGGAGAGCAGCTGGAGATAGTCGACGATCACCAGCCCGATGTTCTTCTGGCGCTTGAGCCGCCGGGCGCGAGTGCGGAGCGCGGCGATGGTCAGGCCGGGGGTGTCGTCGATGTACAGCGGGAGGCTGTTCAGCTCCCCGGCGACGCGGGCGAATTCGCGGAATTCGGTCAGGTTCATCTGACCGGTGCGGATTTGGGTGCCCGGAATGTTGCTCTGCTCGGCAAGCACGCGGGTGGCGAGCTGGTCGGCCGACATTTCGAGACTGAAGAAGGCCACCGCCGCGCCGGCCGAGCGCTCGGTGTCGATCCCGTCGGCCATGTCCTGGAGCATGCGCTTGGCGGCGTTGAAGGCGATGTTGGTGGCAAGCGAGGTCTTGCCCATGCCCGGACGCCCGGCGAGGATGATGAGGTCGGAGCGGTGCATGCCGCCCATCCGCGCGTTGACGTCGGAGAAGCCGGTGGTGATGCCCGACAGCGCGCCGCCATTGTTGAGCGCTGCCTCGGCGATCTTGAGCGCCTCGCGGCTGGCATCGGCGAAGGCCTTGACCTTGCCTTCGCCCCCGCCCTGCTCGGCGACCTTGTAGAGCTCGGTCTCGGCGCGCTCGATCTGCTCGAGCGGCTTGACGTCCTCGCTGGTGTCGAGCGCACTCGTGACGAGGTCGCGACCGACCGCCACCAGGCTTCGAAGCAGCGCGAGGTCGTAGATCTGCGCCGCGAAGTCACGCGCCGCAAGCAGCGCCGCGCCCGAGCCGGTCAGCTGCGCGAGATAGGCCGGGCCACCGACCTCCTTCATCGCCTCGTCCGCTTCGAACAGCGGGCGCAGGGTGACCGGATTGGCGACCATGTTGCGGTCGGTCAGCCGGAGGACCGCGTCGTAGATCCGGCCGTGCAGCGGCTCGAAGAAGTGGTCCGAACGCAGCTTGAGCTGCACCTCCTCGACCAGCCGGTTGTCGAGCAGGAGCGCGCCGAGCAGCGCGGCTTCCGCCTCGACGTTGTGCGGCAGCTGCTGGACGGGCGCTGCATCGGCACCCGGATGTCTGAGGATCTCGGCCATGGCGGATCTGTTACGCCTTTTGGCCGAGCCGCCAAGCTGTGGATAACGGGGATATCGTGGGAGGCGCGGAAAACCGGCACGGGGGAATCGACGAACGGTTCGGCGCGCGGCTAAGCCTTCGTCCCATGAGCATCCTATCCGACCGCTGGATCCGCGAGCAGGCCCAGTCCCACGGCATGATCGAGCCCTTCGTCGAGGCCCAGCGGCGCGACGGCTGCATCAGCTACGGGCTCTCCTCCTACGGCTATGACGCGCGGGTGGCGGACGACTTCAAGATCTTCACCAACGTCGATTCGGCGGTCGTCGACCCGAAGGACTTCGCCGCGAACAGCTTCGTCGATCGCAAGACCGACGTCTGCATCATTCCCCCGAACAGCTTCGCGCTGGCGCGGACGGTGGAATATTTCCGGGTGCCGCGCGACGTGCTGGTGATCTGCCTCGGCAAGTCGACCTATGCCCGCTGCGGGATCATCGTGAACGTCACCCCGCTGGAGCCCGGCTGGGAGGGCCATGTGACGCTGGAATTCTCCAACACCACGCCGCTCCCGGCCAAGATCTACGCCAACGAGGGCGCCTGCCAGTTCCTGTTCCTCAAGGGCAATGAGCCGTGCGAGGTCAGCTATGCCGACCGCGCGGGCAAGTATCAGGGCCAGCGCGGAGTGACCCTGCCCCGCCTCTGACTAGCGGACGTGCCCGGTCAGGCTCCCGATGGCGGCGAGCAGGACGAGCAAGGCGAGCAGTGCGAACACGATCCAGCGAACCCGCTCGAAGCGGCGGCGGACGGCGCGATCGTAGCTCGGCAGGTCGATCCAGTAGCGGCCGGGCTGCTCCTCGTGGAGCACCCCTTCGGTCCGGTAGCGCTCGAACAGACGACGCTCGAAGCGGTTGTCGGGGACGAACGACACCGCCCGCTCGGGCCGCACGGCATCGGCGGCGAAGAAATGGTGCTGGATCTCGCGGCGTGCTCGAGCCGCCAGTGCCGCTGCCGCCGTTGCCATGGTAACGCTTCCCCCGAGCCGATGGTCCGAGCGCTAGGTGTGACTTGCGGCAGCACCGGGTGCAAGCGCCTTGCGGCCTTGGTGAATGACACCGACCCATTCGACGAAGGCATCGACGAAGCCGTCGACCAGCTTGGCCAGGCCCTTGTCGCTGATCCGGCCGTCCTCGCCGAACTTGTCCGCGCTGAGATTGCCGACATACATCTCGGGCTGGCCGAGGACGTGCGCGTCGAGGTGGACGAGGCTCTGGCGGAGATGATGGTTGCCGCCGAAGCCGCCGGTCCCGCCGGTCGACTGGGTGACAACTGCCGCGGGCTTCTTCTGGAACACGCCCTCGCCATAGGGGCGCGAGCCGACGTCGATCGCGTTCTTCAGCCCGCCAGGCACCGACCGGTTCCATTCGGGTGTGACGAAGAGCAGGCCATCGCACTCCTTTACCGCCGCGCGGAAGGCATCCCACTGCGGGTGCACGGCGTCCTTCTCGAGGTCGGGATTATAGAGCGGCAGATGATGGATCGGCACGTCCCTGAAGGCGAGACGATCACCAGCGGAAAGCGCGATGGCGGTCGCGAGCTTCTCGGTCAGGCTCCCGGATCGCGGACTTCCTCGAAGGACGGCGATGGTATGCGGCATTTGATCTCCTAGCGCTTGCGGCCCTGATGGCGGATGTTGGCCGGACGGCCGCGGCGGCCGCCAGCTGGACCTCGGACGCGGTCCTTCCTGTCCGGCCGGTCGCGGCGCGGTGCGTTCCCGCGCCCGTAGCTTCCCTCCGGAAGCTCGAAGCGGAGTGCTCCGCTGACGGGGTTCGCCTCGATCAGCCGAAGCTGCAACCGCTGTCCCACCCGATAGGTTTCGCCGCTCTGGTCGCCGATCAGCTGGCGCGCCGCCTCGTCGTAGCGGAAATATTCCTGGCCGAGTTCGGCGGCTGGAAGGAGCCCGTCGCCGCCAAGCCCCTCGACGGTGGCGAAGAAGCCGAACGGCTGGACGCCCGAGATCCGGCAGTCGAGCAATTGGCCGACATGGTCGGAGAGATAGGCCGCGACATAGCGGTCGATCGTCTCGCGCTCGGCCTCCATCGCCCGCCGCTCAAGCATCGAGATATGCTCGCCGATCTCGGCGAAGGCGGTGGCGTCCTCGGCCGGCAGTCCGCCTTCGCCGAGGCGATAGGCACTGACCAGGGCTCGGTGGACAAGCAGATCGGCGTAGCGCCGGATCGGCGAGGTGAAGTGGGCGTAGCTCGGCAGCGCCAGGCCGAAATGGCCGAGATGATCCGGGGCGTAGCGCGCCTGCATCTGCGTGCGAAGCAATTGCTCCATGATCTCGGGCCGCGAGTCCGAGTTGCCGACCCGCTCGATGACGCGGTTGAAGACCCCGGGGCGGATCACCTGCCCGAGCGCGAACTCGAGGTCGAAGGTCTTGAGATAGTCCTTGAGCGCGGTCAGCTTCTCGCGGCTCGGCGCCTCGTGCACGCGGTACATGACCGGCGCCTTCTTGGCCTCGAGCGCCTTGGCGGCCGCGACGTTGGCGGCGATCATGTAATCCTCGACAAGCTTGTGCGCGTCGAGCCGCTCGCGCGGTGCAACCGAGGTGATCCGCCCCTTCTCGTCGAGCACCACCTGGCGCTCGGGAAGGTCGAGCTCGAGCGGCTCGCGCTTCTGGCGCGCCTTGAACAGCGCCTGCCAGCACGCCCACAGGGGCTTGAGCGCCGCTTCGACCAAATTCCGTTCCACCCCTCCGTCGCCATCGATCGCGCGCTGCGCGTCCTCATAGGCGATGTTGGCCGCGACCCGGATCACCGCGCGGGAGAAGCGCCAGCTCTTGAGCGATCCGTCGGGCGCGACATGGAGGTGGCAGGCCAGCGCAGCGCGATCGGCTCCTTCCTTGAGCGAGCAGATGTCGGAGCTCAGTTCGTGCGGGAGCATCGGCACGACCCGGTCGGGAAAGTAGACGCTGTTGCCGCGGCGGCGCGCTTCGCGGTCGAGGCTGCTTCCGGGGCGGACGTAGAAGCTGACGTCGGCGATCGCGACAACCGCATCCCACCCGCCATCGTCGCGCGCCTGCGCCCATATGGCATCGTCATGGTCGCGCGCATCGGCGGGATCGATCGCCACGATCGGCAGGTGGCGGAGGTCCTCGCGGTCGGATCCGAGCGGCTGCCGGGAGACTTCCCGCGCCTCGTCGATCGTCTCGTTCCTGAACTCGTGCGGCAAGCCGTGCTTGTGGATGGCGATGAGGCTGAAGCTGCGCGGCGCGAACGGATCGCCGAGCACGGCATCGACCCGCGCCGAGACTCGCGGCGGCTTGCCCGAGGGCTCGGCGAGGACGAGGTCGCCGACCTCCGCTTCGCCCAGTTCGGGCAGCGGGAGAAGCCGCCGTTCGCGCTTGTCGACCGGCTTGAGCCACCTGCGCCCGTCCTCGTCCTCATGGACCACGCCGAGGATGAGGTCGGCCGAGCGCTGCAGCTTCTTCATCATGTGCGCGACCATGCCGGTCCCGCGCTCCTCGGTCCGGGCGAGGATCCGGTCGTTCAAACCAAGCGCCGAGCGGCGGCCCTGCTCGATCACGCGCAGTCTCGGCGGCGGGCCTTCACCCTGCCAGCTGTCGGGCACCGCGATGGCCCCATCCTCGACCGCGACGATGCGCAGGACCGTCACCTTGGGGACCCCGCCCGCCTTGTGGAAGGCGCGTCCGGGAGCGCTGTCGATCAGACCCTCGTCGGCCATGTCCTTGAGCAGCGCCTTCAGCAGGATCTTGTTGTGCCCGTGGAGGCCGAAGGCCCGGGCGATCTCGCGCTTGCCGGCCGGCTGGCCGGACTGCTGGATGAAGTCGAGGATCTGCCTGGGGGTGGGAAGGCCCTTGGGGGCGGGAGTGCGGGGCAATTCGGGTCCTTAGGTCGAGGTTTCGGCGCGCGCCTCGAGGGCAGCGCGCCGGGCGAGATGATGTTCCCGCCAGACGATCACCAGGCCGGAGACGATGATCACCGGCGCGCCGATCCAGACGGAGGCGGAAGGAACTTCGGCGAACAGGAGCGCGCCGAGGAGGGTTGCCCAGAGCAGGCTCGTATAGTCCATCGGCATCACCACCGCGACCGGTGCCAGCCGGAGCGAAGCGGTGAGCGTAAGCTGGGCCAGCCCGCCTGCCAGCGCCATTCCGGAGAGGATGGCGAAGGTGGCGGGATCGTGCGCACGGCCGAAGAGGATCATCAGCAGGCCGAGCGGCACCAGGCTGCTCGAAGCGAACCAGAAGACCGTCGTCGATGCCCGCTCGGTCGCGCCGAGGCGCCGGATGACGACGGTGACGCTGGCGGTGAGCAGGGCGGCGACCAGCGCGACCGTCGCGCCGCCGAGCGGCACCCCTCCCCCGCCCGGCTGGACGATCAGGAGCACGCCGAGGAAGCCGACCGCGACCGCGCCCCAGCGCCAGCGACCGGTCGGCTCGCCGAGGCTAAGGGCCGCGAGGATGGTGGCGAAGATCGGCACGGTGAAGCCGATCGCGGTCGCGTCGGCGAGCGGCAGCAGGATCATGGCGAGGAAGTTCAATCCCATGGCGACCACCCCGAGCGCCATCCGGCCGACATGCGCCCCGACCCGCCGGCTGCGGAGCGAGGCCAGCCCCGGTCCCGCAAGCACCAGTCCGGTCGCGCAGACCGCCGATCCGATCTGACGGTAGAAGAGGCTCTCGACCACATGAACGCCGCGGGTCGAGGCAAGCTTCACCAGCGCGAACATGATCGCGAGGAGGACGGCGGTGAGCAGGCGCAGGAGAACCCCGGCGAGCGGCCGCTGCGCTGCCGGACGATCGGTGTCGAGTGTCGTGGTCCTACTCCGTCACTTCTGGGCAGGCGCGACATAGGGCTTGAAGGCGCCGCCCGGAACCGCGCTGGCGACGGGGCTTTCCCAGCCGTCCTTGCTGACCGCGGAGACGCCGAAGACCCAATCGTCGACGCGAACGTGAGGCAAGACGATCTTGCACAGCCCCCCGGCACTCTTCGGCAACGCTTCTCCTGCCGCGTTCTTGATTATGGCTGGCAGTACGATGCACTCGGGCTGCGCAGGGGATGCCTTCGACCAACGCGCCTCGTCGGTTCGCCGCCAGACCACCTTGAAGCTGGGCGCCGACGTCGTCCCCCACGTCAGCGTCGTGTCGGTGCTGACCGCGCCTTCCGCCTTGGGCTCGGGCGGCGGAGGGGCGCTCGCCAGCGCCATCAGCGCGGCGGTGTTCAGGCGGATGACCTTGGTCAGATAGGGCAGGTCCATCTTGTCGAGCGTATCGCCATAGACGACGCCCTTCTCGGTCCTGAGGTCCTGGTGCTGGTGGTTGTAGTTTTCGACCGCGACCGAGAAGCGGACGGCGGGGAAGCCGGCGTTGAGGAATTCGGTATGGTCGCCGCCGCGGCCGAAGCGGTCGTTACGCCAGACCTGGCGAACGTCGAGGCCGATGCCGGGCAGGCGCTCGGCAAGGCGATCGAGGAAGCGGCTGATGTTGCGGCTGGGGCTGTCGTTCTCGCCGCCGAGGCTGCGCTGGGCGGCGGCGAGCGCGTCCCGGCCCTGCCAGCGCGGCCCTTCGGAGAAGACCCGGACGGTCTTTGCGTCGCACACACCGTCCGAACCGCAGCTGTTGCCGATGATGTCGTTGTTCAGATTGGCGACGACGTTCCAGCCCTGCGCCTTGGCATAGTCGGCGAGGATCTTGCCGCCCAGAAGCCCCTGCTCCTCGCCCGACAGCGCCGCATAGACGATGGTGCCGGGGAACTTGCGCTTCGACAGCACGCGGGCGCTCTCGAGCACCGCGGCGGTACCCGAGCCGTCGTCATTGGCGCCCGGTGCGTCGGCGGTAGCGTTCATCACGTCGGTGACCCGGCTGTCGATATGACCGGTGATGATCACGACATCGTTCGGGCGCTCGGTCCCGCGCTGGATGGCGACCGCGTTGCAGACCCGGGTCGGGGTCGGCACGCGCGGCGGCTTGGTGACCGTGTCGCAGGTCTGAAGGGTCTCGAGCCCAAGCGCCTTCATCTCGGCCTCGGCCCAGCGCACCGCGGCACCGATCCCGCGGTTCGGATCGGTCTGGCTGGACAGGGTGTGGCGCGTGCCGAAACGCACCAGCCGGGCGATGTCGGCACGGATTCGGGCCTGGCTGACCTGACTGGCGGCAGCCTGCATCTGCTGCTCCGGGGTGGCCGCATGGGCGGTGCCACCCAGGACGAGGGCAAGGAACGCAAACTGACGCATCGACGGGTCTCCTGATCGCGGTCCTGACTGGCATCGCTCTTCGCCCTTGGCTAGGGGCAGCGCCAAGAAGGAGATCACCCATGCGTACGATCGACCATTTCATTGGCGGCGGCAGCTTCGCCAGCGGCGAGCGCCAAGGCGACGTGTTCAACCCTAGCCAGGGCGACGTGCAGGCCACCGTTCGGCTCGGCACCCCGACCGACCTCCAGAAAGCGATCGACGCGGCCAACCAGGCGCTTCCCGGCTGGGCGGCGACCAACCCGCAGCGCCGGGCCCGGGTCATGTTCAACTTCAAGGCCCTGGTCGAGAAGAACATGGACGAGCTCGCCGCCATCCTCTCGTCCGAGCATGGCAAGGTCATCGCCGACGCCAAGGGCGACATCCAGCGCGGGCTCGAGGTCATCGAATTTGCCTGCGGCATCCCCCATGCGCTGAAGGGCGAGTACACCCAGGGCGCAGGCCCCGGGATCGACGTCTATTCGATGCGCCAGCCGCTCGGCATCTGCGTCGGCATCACCCCGTTCAACTTCCCGGCGATGATCCCGATGTGGATGTTCGGAGTCGCCATCGCCTGCGGCAACGCCTTCATCCTCAAGCCCTCCGAGCGCGACCCGACCGTTCCGGTGCGCCTTGCCGAGCTGATGAAGGAAGCGGGCCTGCCCGACGGCATCCTCAACGTCGTCCATGGCGACAAGGAGATGGTCGACGCGATCCTCGACCATCCCGACGTCAAGGCGATCAGCTTCGTCGGCTCGTCCGATATCGCGCAGTACATCTACAGCCGCGGCACCGCGAACGGGAAGCGGGTGCAGGCCTTCGGCGGGGCTAAGAACCATGGCATCGTCATGCCCGACGCCGACCTCGACCAGGTGGTCAGCGACCTCACCGGCGCCGCCTTCGGCTCGGCCGGCGAGCGCTGCATGGCGCTTCCGGTGGTCGTTCCGGTCGGCGAGAAGACCGCCAACAACCTGCGAGAGAAGCTCATTCCCGCGATCGAGGGGCTCAAGGTTGGGGTCTCGAGCGATCCCGAGGCGCATTATGGCCCGGTGGTCAACGAAGCCCACAAGAATCGGGTCGAGGACTGGATCCAGACCTGCGCCGACGAGGGCGGCGAGCTGGTCGTCGACGGCCGCGGCTTCACCCTTCAGGGCTCGGAAAAGGGCTTCTTCGTCGGCCCGACCCTGTTCGACCATGTCCAGCCGCACTTCCGCAGCTACCAGGAAGAGATCTTCGGCCCCGTCCTGCAGATCGTCCGCGCGCCCGACTTCGAGACGGCGGTGCGGCTGCCGAGCGAGCATCAATATGGCAACGGCGTCGCCATCTTCACCCGCAACGGCCATGCGGCGCGCGAGTTCGCGGCTCGGGTCAATGTCGGGATGGTCGGGATCAACGTGCCGATCCCGGTGCCGGTCGCCTACCACACCTTCGGCGGCTGGAAGCGCTCGGGCTTCGGCGACACCAACCAGCACGGCATGGAGGGCGTCAAGTTCTGGACCAAGGTCAAGACGATCACCCAGCGCTGGCCCGACGGCTCGGGGCTTGGTGACGAGAACGCCTTCGTCATCCCGACGATGGGGTGAGCTGTTGCGCCGACGCTTCGGTGTCGGCGCGACCCTGCCAAGACCCTTGACGACTTCCCCTTGCTTGCGCTTCCTTCCGCCTCATCCGGCCGGGGGCGGCCGACAGGGGGAAGACAAGCATGAGCATGATTGTGCGCGTGAGCCTCGTCGCGGTCGCGGCGGGCATGGTGGCGTTTGCCGCGCCGGCGATGGCGCAACCCAAGATCGAGAACAACGACACGCCTGAAGAGATCGCCAAGGACGCCGCCCGCGACCTCAAGGACAATCGCTTCTACAACAAGCCCGGCGCGACCCGCGCGCAATATGACGCCGACTGGCAGGAGTGCCGACTGATCGCCCGCGGCTCGCGACTCGCGAACGGCACCATCCCGACCTACAATCCGGCGATCTACAACCCGTCGATCTCGCCCGTCGCCGCCGGTGCCGGCGGGCTGATCGGTGGAATGATCGCCGCCGCCATCGCCGAGGGCGTGCAGCGGCGTGAGAACCGCAAGCGCTGCCTGATGATCAAGGGCTGGCAGATGGTGAAGCTGTCCGACGCGCAGACCGCCAAGGTCGCGGCGATGGCCGATGGCGACAAGGAGACCTACTTCAACACGATCGTCGGGGCGGCCAGCGTCGAGGGCGAGATCGAGAAGCTCGACCGCTTCTCGCCGCCCGAGGATCCCGCGCTCAAGGTCGCTCCGGGCGTGGCCGGCACCGGCACCCTGTGGCTGAACAAGAACCCGGCCAAAGCGGTCATGCCCGTGCTCGAGCCCGGCCAGGGTGCGATCGTCGTCGCCTACAATCGCAACAATCCGGCCGCCAAGGATCGCTTCGGCCTCGTCCAGATGTTCCGCTACGACCGCGAGAAGGGCGACCTCGCCTACCAGCCGCGCGACTGGAAGAAGAAGGGCGACAAGACGACCTATGTCGTGCCCGTTCCTGCCGGCGACCGCCGCGCGGTCTACGAGTTCCGGATCATCCCGGTGACCGCGGGCGACTATGTGATCGGCGGCACGACCCTCGGCGTCAACATGCCGCCGCAGGTCAGCAACTGCTTCGGCGCTCCGATGGTGAGCGTGAAGGCCGGCGAATATGCCTATGTCGGCGACGCCACCCCGGTGATGGGCGCCGCGCTCGCCGACGGCAAGAAGACCTCGGTGATGGTCTTCACCCGCAACTTCGCGCAGGCGCAGGCCGAGCTTGCCCGGCTTCGGCCCGAGCTTTCCGGCAAGCTCGTCGAAGCGGCGGTCGCCAACCGCGCGACCTACAGCTGCGCGGCGGTGACCATGGACCGGTTCGACTGGCCGGGGGCGCCCGAGATCGCGGCGCTCGCTCCGGCGTCGAGCGAGGGCGGACGCTGACCGACCGGCGGCGAAGCTCGGGCACCTCCCCCTACGAGGAGGCGTTCGGCTTCGCCCGCGCGGTTCGTGACGGCGACCGGATCTTCGTTTCCGGCACCGCTCCGGTCGAAGCCGACGGCTCGTCCACGCCGGGCGACGCGGCGGCGCAGGCGCGACGCTGCTTCGCGATCATCCTTGCAGCCATCGCAGACCTCGGCGGCAAGCCGGAAGACGTGGTGCGGACCCGGATGTACATCACCGACCCCGCCGATGCCGACATGATCGGCGAAGTGCATGGGGAGATTTTCTCAGCTATCCGCCCCGCGGCGACCATGGTCGTGGTAAAAGCACTTTTGCGCGACGAGTGGCGGGTCGAGATCGAGGCGGACGCGTTAGTGCCTCATGCGTAACATCATCCCACTGCTGCTCGCCGCCTGTGTCCTCCCCGCCTGCACCCCCGCCGGGGACAAGGCCGAAACCGGCGAGACCATTGCTCGCGAGGCCGGCACCGGCGATCGCCCGACCGGGCGCAGCGGAGCTTCCGTCGCTAGAGGCGCGGAGAAGGGTCCGATCCCTGCCGACATCGACGAGGGGATGAAGAATGACGCCTCTCCCGCGCCGGCTGCGGCTCCGTCGAATGGCGCGCTTCCGACCAGCATTCCGGATCAATTTCAGGGTCGCTGGGCGCTCGTCCCCGCCGACTGCAAGGGCGACGCCGCGGCCAAGGGGCTGCTGACGATCAACGACAGCCGCCTGACCTTCTACGAAAGCCGCGGGACCCTCGACCGGGTGGTCGCCAACAGCCCCGCCAATGTCTTCACCGCCAATTACGGGTTCAGCGGCGAAGGCCAGACCTGGGAGCGGGAGATCACCTTCACCCGCACCGCCGGCAAGCTTCGCCGGGTCGAGCAGGGCGGCGAGGAAGGGCCGGTCGACCTCACCTACAGCGCCTGCCCGACGCGATAGAGCGGTCGCGGACGCTGGAAGTTCGCCGTACCTCTCGCTAGGGGCTTGCCCATGTCCCAATTCGACCTGACCGACGACCAGCGCCAGATCCAGGAAATGGCGCGGGCGTTCACCGCCGCCGAGATCACCCCCAATGCCGCCGAGTGGGACGAGAAGCACCACTTCCCGCGCGACACGATCGTCAAGGCGGCCGAGCTCGGCTTCGGTGCCATCTACGTGTCGGAGGAGAGCGGCGGAATCGGGCTCGGCCGGCTTGAGTCGGCACTGATCTTCGAGGCGATGAGCTACGGCTGCCCTTCGACCAGCGCCTTCATCTCGATCCACAACATGGCGGCGTGGATGATCGACCGCTTCGGCTCCGACGCGGTCAAGCAGAAGTATCTTCCGAGCATGATCGGGATGGAGCGGCTGGGCTCCTATTGCCTGACCGAGCCGTCGAGCGGCTCGGACGCGGCGGCGCTCAAGACCCGCGCGGTCCGCGACGGCGACCATTATGTCGTCTCGGGCAGCAAGGCCTTCATCTCGGGTGGCGGCGAGAACGAGATCTACGTCACCATGGTCCGCACCGGCGAGGACGGACCCAAGGGCATCAGCTGCCTGGTCATCGAAAAGGACATGCCGGGGGTCAGCTTCGGCGCGCAGGAGCGCAAGCTTGGCTGGCACAGCCAGCCGACCGCCCAGGTCAACTTCGACGAGGTCCGGGTGCCGGTCGAGAACCGCGTCGGCGGCGAGGGCGAAGGCTTCCGAATCGCGATGATGGGGCTCGATGGCGGGCGGCTCAACATCGGCGCCTGCAGCCTCGGCGGCGCCCAGCGCTGCCTCGACGAGGCGGTAGCCTACACCAAGGAACGCAAGCAGTTCGGCAATGCCATCGCCGACTTCCAGAACACCCAGTTCATGCTTGCCGACATGGGCACCGAGCTCGAGGCGGCGCGCGCCCTCCTCTACCTCGCAGCGGCCAAGGTCACCGACAATGCGCCCGACAAGACCCGCTTCGCCGCGATGGCCAAGCGGCTGGCGACCGATACGGGATCGAGCATCGCCGACCGCGCGCTCCAGCTGCACGGCGGCTACGGCTATCTGATGGACTATCCGGTGGAGCGCTTCTGGCGCGATCTTCGCGTCCACTCGATCCTCGAGGGCACCAACCAGGTCATGCGGATGATCACCGCCCGCGAGATGCTGCGCCAGTGACCAGCGATGTCCTCACCCTGGTCGACGGTCCGCTCGGGCGGATCCGGCTCAACCGGCCCAAGGCGATCCATGCGCTGACCCACGCGATGTGCGAGGCGATGAGCGCTGCGCTGCTCGCCTGGCGCGACGATCCCGCGATCGAGGCGGTCCTCATCGACCATGCCGAGGGCCGCGGCTTCTGTGCGGGCGGCGACGTGGTGGCGCTCGCCCGCTCGGGAACGGGCGATGGCAAGGAGGCAGCCGCCTTCTTCCATGCCGAATATCGCCTCAACCACCTGCTCTTCACCTATCCCAAGCCGACCATCGCGATCATGGACGGGATCACCATGGGCGGCGGGGTCGGGATCGCCCTGCCCTGCCAGGTCCGGATCGCCACCGAGAACACCCGCCTCGCCATGCCCGAGACCGGGATCGGCCTGTTCCCCGATGTCGGCGGCGGCTGGTACCTGTCGCGCCTTCCGGGGCGGGTCGGCCAGTTCATGGCGCTGACCGGCGCCCGGCTCGACGGCGCTGAGTGCAAGTATCTCGGTCTTGCGACCCATTACGTCCCGCAGGCTTCGCTCCCCGAGCTCGTCGAGCGGCTTTCCGCCGCCCCTGCCCGCGCCGCGGGGGCCGCCGGCAATTTTGCCGGTGTGCCGCCGACCGCACGGATCGAGCAGAACCTTCCCAACATCGCCCGCCTGTTCGCCGGCGAGACGCTCGAGGAGGTGATCGCCGCGCTCGAGGCAGACGACGGCGAGTGGGCTCGGACCGAGCTTGCGACTCTTCGGTCCAAGAGCCCGCTGTCGTGCAAGGTCTCCTTGCGATTGCTCAAGGAAGGAGCCGAGCGCGCCAGCTTCGCCGACGAGATGCGGGCCGAATATGCGCTCGCCAGCCGCGTGGTCCGGACCCACGACTTTGTCGAAGGTGTCAGGGCCCTGCTGATCGACAAGGACAATGCCCCGGACTGGCAGCCCGCCGTGCCCGAGGCGGTGCTCGATGAAACCGTCGACGACCTCTTCCTCGACTGCCCGCCCGGCGAAGAATGGACCCCGTTTCCGGAGACCGCATGACCTACCAGAGCATCCTCGTCGAACAGCGCGACGCCGTCACCCTCGTCACGCTGAACCGGCCGCAGGCGCTGAATGCGCTCAACAGCCAGGTGCTGGCCGAGCTGATCCACGCCTTCGCCGCCTATGACGCCGACGACAGCCAGCGCTGCCTCGTCCTCACCGGCAGCGAAAAGGCCTTTGCCGCGGGTGCCGACATCAAGGAGATGCAGGCTCAGGGCTTCGCGCAGATGTACGGCAGCAACTTCTTCGCCGGCTGGGAGCAGGTCACCGCCACCCGCAAGCCGTGGATCGCTGCGGTCAACGGCTTTGCGCTGGGCGGCGGCTGCGAGGTTGCGATGATGGCCGACTTCATCATCGCCGGCGACCGGGCGAAGTTCGGCCAGCCCGAGATCAAGCTCGCCGTGACCCCCGGAATGGGCGGCTCGCAGCGGCTGGCGCATGCGATCGGCAAGGCCAAGGCGATGGAAATGTGCCTGACCGGCCGGATGATGGGTGCCGAGGAGGCCCAGAGGGCCGGCCTCGTCGTCCGCGTCGTCCCGGCCGAGAGCCTCGTCGACGAAGCGCTCAAGACCGCGGCCGAGATCGCGGCCATGCCCCCGCTCGCCGCCATCGCCGCCAAGGAAATGGTCAATGCCGCCTTCGAACTGCCGCTCGCTCAGGGTGTCCGCTTCGAGCGCCGGCTGTTCCACGGCCTGTTCGGGACCGAGGACCAGAAGGAAGGCATGAGCGCCTTCGTCGAGAAGCGGCCCGGCCAGTGGACCGGTCGCTAGCAGCCTTCTGTCCTACAGGCCGTTCTTCTGTCATGAAGCTCGGGTGACCGCCCCCTTCCCCACTCCGGACGCGCCGATCGACGCCGCCGGGAGCAGGGTGACACAGGGTGACAACCCCCGCTTTACGACGAAGCGAAGATTCCGCGTTCAAACGTCGCTTGAGGTGAACTGACCATGCGTATCGCTTTCATCGGGCTTGGGAACATGGGTGGCGGGATGGCCGCGAACCTGGCCAAGGCTGGCCATGAGGTGCGGGCGTTCGACCTCAGCGAAGCAGCACTCGCCAAGGCCGAGGAGCGCGGCGCGTCGCGCGCGGCGGACGCTGCGACGGCAGTCGAGGGAGCGGACGCCGTCGTCACCATGCTTCCGGCGGGCAAGCATGTCGCCGACGTCTATCGCTCGTCGGTCTTCGGCAAGGCCCCGACCAGCGCCATCCTGCTCGACTGCTCGACCATCGACGTCGCCACCGCCAAGCAGGTCGAGGAAGAAGCCAAGGCCGCGGGCTACGCGATGGTCGATGCGCCGGTCTCGGGCGGGATTGCCGCGGCCGAGGGCGGCACTCTTACCTTCATGGTCGGTGGCAGCGCCGACGCGTTCGACCGCGCCCGCCCGATCCTCGAGAAGATGGGCAAGGCCGTCATCCACGCCGGGGAGAGCGGTTCGGGCCAGGCTGCCAAGATCGTCAACAACATGCTGCTCGGCGTCACCATGGCCGGGACCTGCGAGGCGTTCGTCCTCGCGCAGAAGCTCGGCCTCGACCCCCAGGTCTTCTTCGACATCTCGAGCAAGGCGAGCGGCCAGAGCTGGTCGATGACTTCCTATTGCCCGGTGCCGGGGGTCGGACCCGAAACCCCGGCCGATCGTGGCTACGAGGGCGGGTTCGCGGCGCAGCTGATGCTCAAGGATTTGGCGCTGGCGATGGAGGCTGCGCAGGCGGCGGGTGCCTATACGCCGATGGGCGGCGAGGCCGAGGAGCTCTATCGCCGCTTCGTCGAGCGGGGTGGTGGTCCCAAGGACTTCTCGGCGCTGATCAAGATGATCGACGACAGCTGGACGATGCCGTCCGACGCCCGCTAAGCCATTCACCCCCGGGGCAGTTTGCCCGAACCGGAGACCCGAGATGCGCGTAATCGTCCTGCTTGTCGCCGCCAGCACCCTCGCGGCCGGTGCCGCGCTCGCCGCAGCGCCCCTCTCCCGCTCGGATGTCGCCAGGGTCCAGGCGCAGCGCCACCATGGCTACGAGCAGCTCGGCAGGGCCAATCGCATGGCGAAGCAGGCGATCGACAAGAAGGACCTTGCCGCTACCCGGACCGCGGCCAATCAGATCGGCGCGCTCGCCGCCCAGGCCCCCACCTGGTTCCCGATCGGCAGCGGGCCTGAGGGCGGCAAGACCTACGCCAAGGCGGCCATCTGGCAGAACCGGGCCGATTTCGATGCCAGGATGCGCAACTTCGGAGTCGCCGCCCGTGCCTTCCAGGCGGCGGCGGCGGGCGGCGATCTAGCGGCGATCAGGACCGCGCATGGTCGCCTCGGCCAGACCTGCAGCGCTTGCCACGAATCGTACCGCGGGAAGCATGACTGACGAGGTCGGCAAGCCCGCCGCTGACGCAGCCCTGGCGGTGCCGATCTGGGACCTGCCGGTCCGGGTCGTCCACTGGAGCCTCGTGCTGCTGATCGCCTTCTCCTGGTGGTCGGCGGAGAATGGCGAGATCGCCTGGCACCTCCGCAGCGGACTGACCATCCTGTTCCTTCTCCTGTTCCGCCTGGCCTGGGGCTTCCTCGGAAGCTCTACCGCCCGCTTCTCCTCCTTCATCACCGGGCCGCGCCGGCTTGCCGCCTACCTGCGTGCTCCTGCCGAGTGGCGCGGCATCGGCCACACGCCGCTCGGGAGCCTCAGCGTGGTCGCGCTGCTCGGGCTCATCGCCCTGCAGGTCGGTTTCGGCCTGCCGCTCAGCGACGAGGACGGGATCGTGACCGGCCCGCTCAACCGCCTGGTCAGCTTCGAGACGGCGGAATGGGCGCATGAGGTGCACGAGCTGCTGTTCAACCTGCTGCTCGCGCTCATCGTGCTGCACGTCGCGGCGATCATCTTCTATCGCTGGCGTGGCAAACGGCTGGTGCGCGCGATGATCACCGGAGACAGTGTCGACTATCCCGCCGGAACCCGCGGCCTCGTCGCCGCCGGCCCCGCCCGTTTCCTGATCTGCCTCGGGCTGGCCGGCGCGGTCACCGGCTGGATCGCCTTGGGAGCACCTGGACTATGACCGCCCCGCACATCGATTATGTCGAGCTTCCGAGCGCTGGCGCGCACGAACTGACCCGAGCCTTCTACGCCAAGGCGTTTGGCTGGACCTTCACCAACTATGGCTCCGACTATAGCGCGGTCGAGGGCGGTGCTGTGGCCATCGGGCTCAATGGCCACCGCGAGGACGCGCTGTCGGCTCCCATGCCGATCGTCCGGGTCGACGACCTCGAGGCCGCCTTCGACGCGGTCAGCAAGGCCGGCGGGCATATCGCGAGGCCCATCTTCAGCTTTCCTGGCGGGCGACGCTTCCACTTCATCGATCCGGGCGGAAACGAGCTCGCGGTCTGGACTCCGGCCTGATCGCCCACGGCAGCCTGCCGAGGCGCTCGGCGACCGTGGCCACCCGCCCGTTCGCGACATTGATGGCGACCGCGCCCGTCTGTCGAAGACGCGGCGCATCCAGCGTCAGCCAGCGGGCTCGGCACGCTCTTGGCACCCTGCGGTCGGCCACGACGATGTCGGCCGCGGCGCAGGCGGCGACCAGTTCGCGCCAGTCCATCCGCTGGGTCGATCGGAGCGCCAGGAGGGTCCGTGTCGATCCTTGCTGGCCAAGATCGGCGATGCAGCTGTCACCGCTGCAGCGCGCCTTTGCATATGCGGCGAGCGGCGGCGGATCGCCGTCGAAACCGGCGTTCTCCGCCATCAGGTCGCGGACGAACTCCCCGGCCCGGTCCCGCAGCAGCCACGGCGTGCCCTGCGCATCGACCACCGCCAGATGCTTGCCGTCGCCGGTGACGAGCAGGTCGGGGAGCGGTTCGGCCACCGTGACCAGCGCTCCGATTGCGATCGGCGCCAGCCCGTACCAGCGCCAGCGCAGGGTCCAGAGGCAGATCCAGAGCCCACCCCCGACGATCAGCGCGAAGGCGCCGCGGGGCATCGCCGGAAGGATCGCCACCGCCCCTGCCGTGCCCGCCACGGCGTGGGCGATGCCGAGCAGCAGACCGATCGCCCAGCCCGCGAGGCTCCACAGCGGAGCACCGAGCCCGAGACTGTCGAGCAGCAGCGCCCCTCCCTCAAGCGGCATGATGACGAAAGTGGTGAGCGGAATGGCGACGAGGTTCGCGCCGACCCCGTAGAGCCCGGCGCGGTGGAAATGGTAGAGGGCGAAGGGCAGGAGCGCGATCTCCACGGCAAGCCCGGTCGCGACCATCGCGCCGAGCGACCGCAGCCAGGCTCGGGCGAGCCCCTCCTCCCGCCGCTCGAACAATCGCCTGAACGGGGTCGAGGCATAGAGGGTGACGAGCGCCGTGACCGCGGCGAAACTGAGCTGAAAGCTCGCGCCGGCAATCGCCTCGGGCCGGACGAGGAGCACGACCAAGGCTCCGGTGGCGATCAGCCGCAGGCTCAGCGCCTCGCGGCCCAGCACCACGCCGACGAGGACCAGCAGCGCGGCAACGCAGCTTCGCACGGTCGGCACCTGCATCCCGGTGAGGATCGTGTAGGCGATGCCAGTCAGTGCTCCGGCCGCGAAGCCGATGATTACGAGGTTCAGCCGCAACGCCAGCGCCGGGATCAGCCCGAGCAGCCGGAGGACGAGAAAATAGGCGAAGCCGACCGCGGCCGCGATGTGCAGCCCGCTGACGGAAAGGAGGTGCGCGAGGCCGGAGCGGCGCATCGCGTCGGCATCCTCCTCCAGCACCGAACCCTGGTCCCCGGTCGCGAGAGCAGTCGCGATTCCAGCCTCGCTGGCGGCGAGTTGCGCCCGGATGTGGCTGTCGAGCCCGCGCCGGATCCGATCGAGCCCGCTGTCGTGCGCCGGGCTGACCATCCGGATCGGCCCGAGCGAACGGCCGGTGGCACCAAGCCCCATGAACCAGGCATCCCGGGCAAAGTCGTGGGTTCCCGGAAGCGCCATCTCCATTGGCGGCGTCAGCCGCGCACGAAGCGCCACGACCGAGCTAGCGCCCAGGCGGGGTCCGTGCCTTTCGGCTTCGTCGAGCGGAACCGAGACCCGGATCCTGGGAGGAAGCAAGGGGTCGTTGGGGCGCATGGTCAGCCTGAGCGTGTCCTTCGCGACCAGCCGCTCGGCCTTCTCGACGGTCCCGGAGAAAGAAACGATGCGGGTGTCGGCCAGTCTCGGCGCGGCGACGTCCAAGCTTCGCCACCAGATGAGGCCGAGTCCAAGCGCCAAAGCCAGTGCGAAGAGGGCACCGGCCTTGCCGACCCATCCGCCGACCGCCCAGCCGACCGCCATGATTGCGGCCAGGAAGAGCAGCGCCGCGGCCCAGCCACGGGGGTCGGCAAGCACCAGCCAGAGCGCGATCCCGCCCCCCAGTCCGACCACCCACCATGGCGCGAGCTGGGCACGTTCGAGCTCCAGCCGCTTTTCCGCACTTGCGAAGAGAGCGCGAGCTTGCCACTGCGGGAAGGCCGGCGCGCCGTCCGATGGGGCGGCTAGATCCATGCTACCCCCTTGTCCAAAGGAAGGCGCGATCCGGCATGGACCAGACAAGAGGAAAGCGCGCTTGAGCGCAAGCACCATCGTCACCCGCTTCGCGCCGAGCCCGACGGGCTATCTCCATATCGGAGGGGCGCGGACCGCGTTGTTCAACTGGCTGTTCGCCCGCCATCATGGCGGACGCTACCTGCTGCGCATCGAGGACACCGACCGGGCGCGCTCCACCCCGGCGGCGATCGAGGCGATCCTCGACGGCCTTTCGTGGCTCGACATCGGTGGCGACGACAAGCCGCACTTCCAGTCGCAGTTCGAAGCCCGCCATGCCGAGGTGGCGCACCAGCTGCTCGAGCGAGGCGCGGCCTACCGCTGCTACCTGACCCAGGAGGAGCTGGCCCGGCGCCGCGAGGAAGCGCAGGCGCAGAAGAAGCCCTTCCGCATCGTCAGCGAGTGGCGCGACCGCACCGACGCCCCCGCACCCGACGCGCCTTTCGTCGTCCGGCTCAAGGCCCCGCGCGAAGGCGAGACCGTGATCGAGGACATGGTCCAGGGCCGGGTCGTGGTTCGCAACGAGGAGCTCGACGACTTCGTTCTGCTGCGCTCGGACGGCACCCCGACCTACATGCTGGCGGTGGTGGTCGACGACCATGATATGGGGGTGACCCACGTCATCCGCGGCGACGACCACCTCAACAACGCCTTCCGCCAGCTGGTCATCGTCCGTGCGATGGGCTGGCCCGAGCCCACTTACGGGCACATTCCGCTGATCCACGGCGCGGACGGGGCCAAGCTCTCGAAGCGCCACGGAGCGCTCGGCGTCGACGTCTATCGCGATGAGATGGGCATCCTTCCCGAAGCCCTGTTCAACTATCTGCTGCGGCTCGGCTGGGGCCATGGCGACGACGAGATCATCAGTCGCGAACAGGCCGTCGAGTGGTTCGACATCGACCATGTCGGAAAGAGCCCGAGCCGCTTCGACCTCAAGAAGCTCGAGCATGTGAACGGCCACTACATCCGCCATGCCGACGACGCGCGGCTGAGCGTCCTCGTCGCCGCCCGCCGCTTCGGCCTCGACGCCGAGCAACTCGCGCTCCTCGAGCGGGCGATGCCCGAGCTCAAGGCGCGGGCGAAGGATCTGAACGAACTCAGCGCAAATGCCGACTTTCTGTTCGCCGAGCGCCCGCTCGACCTAGATGAGAAGGCAAGCGGCCTGCTCGACGCCGACGCCCGGGCGCTGCTCGGCCGGCTCCACACGGCGCTCAGCGGCGTGTCGGAGTGGACCCAGGAGGGAACCGAAGCGGTGGTCAAGGCGCTCGCAGAAGAAGAGGGTCTGAAGCTCGGCAAGCTCGCCCAGCCGCTCCGTGCGGCGCTGACCGGCCGGGCCACCAGCCCCGGCATCTTTGACGTGCTGGTACTGTTGGGGCAGGGCGAAAGCCTGGCCAGGATCGAAGATCAGATGATGATGGAGTGCAATTGATGTCGGATCAGAACGCCACCCTGAAGTTCGGGGACAAGGACCTCGGCATGCCGGTCCTGAGCGGCAGCGTCGGTCCGGACGTGGTCGACATCCGCAAGCTCTACGGCGCGACCGGCGCCTTCACCTACGACCCGGGCTTCACCTCCACCGCCAGCTGCCGCAGCGCGATCACCTACATCGACGGCGAAGCGGGCATCCTGCTCCACCGCGGCTATCCGATCGACCAGCTGGCCGAGAAGTCGAGCTTCATGGAAGTGGCCGCGCTGCTGCTCCACGGCGAGCTTCCGACCAAGGAAGAGCTCGACAAGTTCACCTACACCATCAGCCGTCACACCATGCTGCACGAGCAGCTGTCGACCTTCTACCGCGGCTTCCGCCGCGACGCGCACCCCATGGCGATCATGTGCGGCGTGGTCGGCGCGCTGTCGTCCTTCTACCACGACAGCACCGACATCACCGATCCCAAGCAGCGCGAGATCGCGTCGCACCGGCTGATCGCGAAGATGCCGACGATTGCGGCCATGGCGCACAAGTACAGCATCGGGCAGCCGTTCCTCTATCCGGACAACTCGCTCAGCTACACCGGCAACTTCCTGCGAATGACCTTCGGCGTCCCCGCCGAGGAGTATGTGGTCAATCCGATCATCGAGCGGGCGATGGACCGGATCTTCATCCTCCATGCCGATCACGAGCAGAATGCCTCGACGTCGACCGTCCGGCTGGCCGGTTCGTCGGGCGCCAACCCCTTCGCCTGCATGGCGGCCGGCATCGCCTGCCTGTGGGGCCCGGCGCATGGCGGGGCCAACGAAGCCGCGCTCAACATGCTGCGCGAGATCGGCCACGTCGACAACATTCCGGCCTATATCGCCCGTGCCAAGGACAAGGATGATCCGTTCCGCCTGATGGGCTTCGGACACCGGGTCTACAAGAACTTCGACCCGCGCGCGAAGGTGATGAAGCAGACCGCGGACGAGGTCCTGCGCGAGCTCAACATCTCCGATCCGGTCCTCGACGTCGCCAAGGAACTGGAGCGGATCGCGCTTTCAGACAGCTACTTCATCGACAAGAAGCTCTATCCGAACGTCGACTTCTATTCGGGCGTGATCCTCAACGCGATCGGCTTCCCGACCGAGATGTTCACCGCGCTGTTCGCCCTCGCCCGCACCGTCGGCTGGGTTGCGCAGTGGAACGAGATGATCGCCGATCCCGAGCAGAAGATCGGCCGTCCGCGCCAGCTCTA
Organism: Sphingomonas swuensis; assembly: GCF_039538045.1. Taxonomy (NCBI): domain Bacteria; kingdom Pseudomonadati; phylum Pseudomonadota; class Alphaproteobacteria; order Sphingomonadales; family Sphingomonadaceae; genus Sphingomonas; species Sphingomonas swuensis. The sequence goes on from NZ_BAABBQ010000001.1 coordinate 2,012,688, forward strand.
CACCGGCGCCACGCAGCGCGACTACGTTCCGGTCGCCAGCCGCTAGGCTGACGGAAGCGAAAGGCGGAAGACCGCTCCGGTGCTGCTCTCGAGCAGCGCCACTTCCCCGCCCATCTCGCGGGCGAGGCGGCGGGAGATGGCAAGGCCGAGGCCGGCGCTGCCCGCCTTGGTCCCGGCTTGCTCGAAGCGTTCGAAGATCCGCGTTCGATCGGCGGGCGCGACCCCGGGCCCAAGGTCACTGACGGTGACGCTCGCCTGTGCGCCGCGCTCGAGGGTGATCGAGACGCTGCCCTGCGCGGGCGAGAAGCGGACCGCGTTGGCGATCAGGTTGACCAGGATCTGGCAGATGGCGCGGCCCTGCCCCAATGCGGCAAGTCGCCCTTCCCCGCCGATGTCGAGGACGATCCCGCGCTCGGCGGCCTGCGGCTGGACCAGCCCGGCGGCATCGAGCACCAGCTCGGCGAGGTCGATCGTCTCTCCCTCCGGGGCACTGCCATCGGGCGATGCCTCGCGACTGATCGCGGCGAGCAGGTCAAGCAGGTGGCGGGCGGCGGCGGCGATGTCGGTGCCATAGCCGGCATAGTCGCTGCGGAGCGGGCCTTCGCTCCGCCCGGCAATCTCCTCCGCCTGGCCGATGATCGAGGCCAGAGGCTCCTTGAGGAGATCGTCGAGCGGGAGAGCGGCGAGCGGCGCGGCATCCGACGGAATCCGCACACGAACGACATAGCCGGCGAAGCGGCCGTCTTCCTCGCGCGGCTGTCCGTCGAGCAGCAAGGGTTCGTCGCTCCCCCGAAGCAGAGCAGGCTGCGCGGTGAAGGAGCCGCGGCTACCCAGCGCCGACAACAGCGGCAGGTTGCCGGACGAATCCTCGACCGGTCGAAGCAACCGGGCAAGCGGCTGGCCGACCGCGCCTTCCCCAAGGCGCAAGCGGCGGGCCAGGCCGGGGCTGAGCTCGACGATCCGAAGCTCGGAATCTGTGAGCAGCCGGTCGGTGTCCGACGCCGCTTCCTCTCCTTCGCCGCCCGCGCGCCCGGACCAGCGCGAACGCGACGGCGGACGGGCAAGCCAGCGCTCGACCGACAGGGTGACGCCCTCGCGGTCGGGCTTGGCAAGCAGCCAAAGCTCGAGATCCTCGCTGTCGTTCGCGGCAAGCACCTGCCGCTCGATCGGCACGCCGAGCCGTCCGGCAAGCCTGGCGACCGCGGCGAGTTGCGGGACGGCCAATTCGGTGCCGAGGCGGCCACCCGCCGCTTCCTGGAGCGCAAGCAGCGCCGGGTCGGCCGAGACCAGCCGCCCGCTCGGATCGACCCGCGCCGTCACCGGCGGCTGGACAGGGAGGCTAGCCATGGTGGGCAAGCACAGCCTTGGCGCGGCGAAAGGCCGGCGGAAGTTCAAGCTCGGCGCGAGCGGCGTCGACCTGCTCCTGCGCCAAGGCGTCATAGGCCTCGATCGCTTTGACTGGATCGCCGAAGCCGAGCGCCGGCCCGGCATGTGCAAGAAGAGCCGCAGCCTCGCGCCGGATGATCCCAGCCATTCGCAGCAGCAGGGCGAGCTGCTCGCCACCACCAAGCAGGCACCGCCAGCCTTCCTCGGGGGCGATGCCCGCCTCGGCGGCGAGAATGGCGGCAAGCAGGGGAGCTTCGCCGTCGGCTGCCAGTGAGACGAGCAGCCCAGCTTCTTGTCGGCGCTCGGACCCGAGCGCCTCGGCCAGTTCGGCCTCGATCTCCTCGAGGCGGCGCCCTTGCGGGCGCTCCGCGAGCAGGTCGGCCGCGGCGAGCGCCAGCGCATTGTCGCTCGGGGCGGAGCACAGGCGTCCGAGCGCGGCCGCCACGACCTGCACCAGCCCGAAGGAGAGCGGCTGCGGAAGATCGACCATGTCGAGCGCGATCCGGCCGTAGCGGTCGCGGCCGCGGCCACGTGCGGTCAGCAAGGTCATGGCCGAGGCCGCGACTTCGGCATCCTCGTCCGCGGTCCAGCGCTGGAGCCGGGTGCGCCCGCCCTCGCCCGCCGACTGGGCCAACCGCTGGATGTCGGCGCGGCGAAGCAACAGTCCGACCAGCGCCTCGTCCTGAAGAAGCCCGGCGCGGGTGAGATCGGCCACCAGCTCTGCCGCGGTCGATGGGCAGGCCGCGGCAGTCGACGGATCGACCCGGGCGCGCAGTTCGTCGGCGATCCGGTCGACGAGGCCATGGAGCATGGCGGTCATTAGCGCCCGTTCCTGCTCGGTCAGGCGCGTGCCCGGTTCGAGGAAGAAGTCACGGACGGCGGCCGACAGGCGACGATCGCCGTCGACGGGTCGAACCGTCGCGGCAGCCTTCTTGCCTCCCGCTAGCGGGGGCGCGGCGATCGGCCACTCCTCGGACATGCTGCCTGCGCGTTAGCACCGTCCTCGTTAACGGCGCGTCAATCGCTCGACCGAGGCGCGTGGACCACCTGCTGGACGAGGAAGAAACTCGTCGCGGCGTAGATGAGGAGAGCGACGGTGAGCGCGCTCCACCAGCCGAACGGTGCGAAGAGGATGGCGAGGAAGACCGCGGCGCGCGAACTGAAGAGCCAGATTTCTCCGGCAAAATCGCGGCCTCCGCGCTCGATCCGGGTGGCTTCGGCGAAGGCGATCGTCCCCGCCGCCGCGACCAGTGCGCCCCAGCCGCCGCCATGTCGGCTCTCGAACCAGCCAAGCCCGAGCAGCGCGAGCCCATGTGCCGGCCACAGCAAGCGCCGGGTCAGGGCACTCCTCGGCAGCGGCTGAAGCCGGACCGTCGCCAGCCGCTCGGCCAGCCGGTCGAGCGGGCTCGCCAGTAGCAGCAGGCCAAGCGCCCAGGGCGCCAGCCCACGGGTGAAGAGAAGCCCCGCCGCCAGCACCATGACCAGCGCCGCCGACAGGAGCCATGCCGGCCGCAACGGTGTCCGGATGATCTGTGCGGCGAGCAGGTTCTCGAGCGGCGGGAGGAGGAAGCGGCTCGGCCAGTCACGACGGCTGCTCTCGGAGGCGCGAAGCAGGTGACGGTCGAAGGCGTCTGGGCTCCGCTCGGTACCGGCGAGGAAGGGGGTGAGGTTCTCGGGCGCGGCAATCAGCCGGGCCCCGGCCTGAACGGTGCGCCGAAGCAAGGTCGACTGCAGATCCCAGTCACCGAGCATCCGTGCCGTGTCGGCCAGCAATCCGCTGTCGATCCGCGACAGGCCGGACCAGCGATGATCGTCGTCGATCCGCTCGAACCCGGCATGGCTCTCGTCGTCGGGGACGGTCACGATGCTCCGGTCGGTCTCCTCGGCCAAGTCGGCGAGCAGTACCGGTGCCGGTGCGATCCCGTCGGCGATCTGGAGCACCGAAAGGCCGGGTTCGAAGCGAGCCGCGGCCTCGGCGGCGTCACTGACGGGGATGACGCCGATGCCGTCGGCACGAAGCCGCTCGAACGCCGCCTGCAGCGCCGGAGGGACGCGCTCAACCAGCACCACGATCGGTGCGGCGCCGACGGCGGCGGCGCAGCGCGCCTGATATTCGACGAGGGTTCGGCCAGCGAGCGGAAGCAGGGCGTGAAGGCCGCCCGCATCGTCTTTGCCCTGTGCAGCAATGAGAGCGCCGAGCGCCATTTCTTCCCTCCTCCCGAGCGATCCTCTTGCACGCTTCCGCTTGTCCGCAAAGGTGGTAAAACACGCGTCATGACGTCGCCCCAGCCCCGCTCCGCCTCCGGCCCCGCCGCTGAACCGCTCGAGCTGACGGAGGCTGTCGGCAGCCCCGCCGAGCCCGCGCCAATGGAGTTCGTCACCGACTGGACCCCACCTTCGGCCGAGCGCGGCGAGGAGCGAGGTGCAGGGGGAAGGCAGGTCCTAGCGATCGCGCTCACGATCCTCGCCGTCCTGTGGGTCGGGTTCGTCGCCTGGCAGGTCGGCCGCTCCCAGCCGACACTGTCCGCGATCCCGACCTGGCTCTCGCTTGCCGCCGGTCCGCTCGCCTTGCTGGCCCTCGCCTGGCTGATCTTCGGCCGGACCCGCCGCCGCGAGGCCGAGCGTTTCACCGCCAGCGTTCATGCGATGCAGGCCGAGGCGCGCAGCCTCGAGCAATTGCTCGGCGTCCTCCGCCAGCGGCTCGACGAGGAGCAGGCGGCGCTCGGCAGCCATGCCGACCGGCTGATGCGGCTTGGCGACGAGACCGGGCATCGCCTCGGCTCCGTCACTCGCGAGTTCGCTGCGGGCAGCGACGCGCTGGCGCGCCATGCCGCGGTGCTCGACCGGGCCGCGGAAAGCGCCCGCACCGACATCGGCGTCCTCCTCGAAGATCTTCCGCGGGCCGAGGCGAGCAGCCGGGCCATGGCCGAGGAGCTGCGTTCCTCGGGCCGAGAAGCCAGTGCTCAGGCCGCGGCGCTCGAGGCGCATCTCGCGGCGGTCACCGGCCGCGCGCGCGAAGCCGAGGATGTGGTCGGTGGCGCCGCCCAGCGCCTCGTTGCCCACCTCACGCAGATCGAGAGCGCCGGGGCGGCCGCGGCGATGCGTGTCGCCGACGCCGGAACGGGCGCCTCCGCCGAAGTCGACGCGCTGCTCGTCCGCACCGCCGAGGCGCTCGGCGAGGTACGCGGCGGTATCGACGCTCAGGCCGCGGCGGTGCACGCGCTGATCGCGCAGAGCGCCGCCGCCATGTCGACCGCCGGCCACGACGCGGCGGAGCAGCTCGGCGGCCGCCTCGCCCATGCGGGCGGCGCCTTGGACGGACTTTCGAGCCGGATTGCCGAGCAGGACCGCGCGGTCACTGCGCTGGTGGCCGGCCTCGAGCGACAGCTGGCCGAAGTCGACCAGCGCTTCGTCGACCTGGCCGCCGAGGGTGACCTCAGGGCCCAGGCGGTGGCGACCGCGATCGACCGAGTCCGCCGCGAACTCGATGGGCTCGCGGACCAGCAGTCGGCGAGCGACGGCTCGCTCGAGCAGCTTGCGGCGCGCACCGACCAGCTTCGCTCGTCGGTCGGCGCGCTCAGCCGCGAGTGCGGCGAGGAGCTGGCAGGCGCGCTCGGCAGTGCCGAAGGCGGCGCCGAGCGGCTGCTTGCCGCGGTGCAGGCGGCCCGTCCCGACGTCGAATGGATGAACCAGGCCGCGGCGCAGGCGAGCGAACGTCTCCTGACGAGCACCGCCGGACTCGGCGAGAGCCAGAGCCGCCTTGAAGGCCTGCTGGCCACGCTCGACGGCGGTGTCGGCGGCGCCGAGGCCCGTCTCGGCACTTTGCGCGAAGCCATTGCCGCCACCGCTGCCGACGCGCAGCGACTGGAAGCGGAAACCGGCCCTGCCCTCGTCCAGGCGATGGTGCAGGTGCGCGAAGCCGCCGCCCAGGCAGCGACCCGCGCCCGCGAGGCCCTCGCCGCGGTGGTCCCGGCGGCGGCCGAGCAGCTGTCCTCGGATACAAGGGCTGCGCTCACCCGCGCGGTCGAGGACAGTGTGCAGGCACAGCTACGCGAGGTCGAACGGGTCGCGGCCGAGGCGCTATCGGCTGCACGGGCCGCCTCCGAGGGGCTGTCGCGGCAGATGCTCAATATCGGCCGCACCGCTTCGGCGCTCGAGCAGCACCTCCAGAAGACCGACGAGGACAGCCGGTCGGCCGACAGCGAGGCCTTCGCCCGCCGCGCCGCGGTCCTCATCGACAGCATGAACTCGGCATCGATCGACGTCGGCCGCATCCTATCGGACGAGGTCGACGATCGCGCCTGGGCAGCCTACCTCAAGGGCGATCGCGGGGTCTTCACCCGCAAGGCGGTCCGCCTGCTCAGCTCGGGCGACCAGCGCGTGCTCGATCAGCAGTTCGCGGGCGACGCCGAATTCGCCGGCTCGGTCACCCGCTATGTCCAGGACTTCGAGACCATGCTCCGCCGCGCATCGGCCGAGCGCGAGGGCGGGATGATGGCGGTCACCCTGCTGTCGAGCGACATGGGCCGGCTCTACACCGCGCTCGCACAGGTGGTCGAGCGCCGCCGCTGAGGCCTCGGCTCAGTTGTAGAAGTCGAGGTCCTCGATCCCGATCCAGCCCTCGACGAAATTGACGTAGAAGAGGACGAAAAGACCGAGCGAGACCAGCGCCGACCGCAGGAGGTGGCGCTGGAGCTCGAAGCGATGCGGCGCGCTGTCCGCCTGTCCGCTGACCTTGGCCGTTCCGGCTTCCTCGTCGGTCCTCACTCCGAACGGCAGCAGCAGGAACGCCGTGAAGACGAAGAACAGGAAGTAGATGGCGATCGCGGAGACGAGCGTCACAGGCGGGTGACCAGCACTTCCACGTTCGGCTTCTTGCCGGTCCACAGGGTGGCGCAGCGGCGCACCGCGAGGCGGATGTTCTCGCGCAGTTTCTCCTCGTCGCGGATCGGTTCGACCGCCTTGGCCGCGGTCTGGGCGGCGTCGCGGATGAAGTCGTCACGATCCTCCTCGACCGGCACGCCGACGATCCGGACCTGGGGATCGGCGGCAAGCGCGCCATTCTTGTTCAGCACCACGCTGATGGCGATCACGCCCTGGAAAGCGAGGCGGCGCCGCTCGTTGATGGTCGACCCGTCGGCCGGCAGGATGACATCGCCGTCGAGCACCAGTCGTCCGACGTGCTCCTCGCCGATCTTCTTCGGCGCGCCCGGCGCAAGCCGGACGAGGTCGCCATTGACCTGGACCAGCGCGCCCGGAATCCCGCTGGCGAGACCGAGCCGCGCCTGCTCGAGCATGTGACGGCGCTCGCCGTGCACGGGGATCAGCGTTTTGGGCCGGATCCACTCGTACATGCGCTGGAGTTCCGGACGGCCCGGGTGACCCGAGACGTGGACGTGTGCCTGACGCTCGGTGATCGTCTGGACGCCGAGCATGGCGAGCTGGTTCATCACCCGACCGACGGCATTCTCGTTGCCGGGGATCTGGCGCGAGGAGAAGACCACCGTGTCGGCCTCGCCCAGCTTGATCTCGTGCTGGCCCGCCGCGATCCGGCCGAGCGCGGCCCTGGGCTCGCCCTGCCCCCCGGTGGCGACCACCAGCAGCTCGCGGCGGGGCAGCCGCATCGCCTCGTCGTAGCGGACGGTGTCAGGAAAGTCGGTGAGATAGCCGGTCGCCCGCGCGACCTTGAGGTAGCGCTCGATCGAACGCCCGGCGACCGCGACCCGCCGGCCCGTCGCCTCGGCGACCTTGCCGATGGTGTGAAGTCGCGCCGCGTTCGACGCGAAAGTGGTGACGACCACACGCCCGCGCGCCTCGTCCACCACCTTGAGCAGCCCGTCGTAGACCTCCGCCTCGGAGCCGGACTCCTTGTCGGTGAAGGCATTGGTGCTGTCGCAGACCATCACGTCGATCCCGCGGTCGCCGATCGCGCGCAGCTGGTCGGGCGAGGTCGGGTTGCCGAGCACCGGCGTGGGATCCAGCTTCCAGTCGCCGGTATGGAAGATGCGACCGTGGTCCGTCTCGATGAGCAGCCCGTTCGATTCCGGGATCGAGTGCGCCAGCGGCACCGGGGTGACCCTGAACGGTCCGAGGTCGAGCACGTCGCCGGGGTGGATCAGGCGCAGCTTGACCTGACCGGACAGCCCTTCCTCCTCGAGCTTGTGGGCGATCAGCCCTGCCGTGAACGGAGTCGCGTAGAGCGGCACCTGGAGGTCGGCGGCAAGGTAGGGAATGGCGCCGATATGGTCTTCGTGACCATGGGTCAGCACCAGCCCGACAAGGTCCTTGCGGCGCCGCTCGATGAAGTCGAGGTCGGGCAGGATGAGGTCGATGCCTGGATAGTCGGCTTCGCCGAAGGTCATTCCGCAGTCGACCATCAGCCACTTGCCCTGGGTGCCATAGAGATTGGCATTCATCCCGATCTCGCCGGAGCCGCCAAGCGCGAGGAAGAGTAGTTCGTTACCTGGAGTCACAGTCATTCCGATCTGATGCCCGCCGATGCCGGCGCGGCCACGCAATCCATCATGTCATGTCAGGTGCGGTGCGGCTGGATTGCAGTGCCGTTCCGCTCCTCGAATTTCGTTCAGCCTGCCGCGAGGCTCCGCCGCCACAGCAGCGCCAACCCCTGAATCGTAAGGTCGGGTTCGATCCGGTCGAACACCGGCGTGTGCTGCTGGAACAGGGTCGCGAGCCCGCCGGTCGCGATCGTCGTGACCGGGCGTCCGATCTCTGCCTTCACCCGAGCGAGCAGGCCCTCGATCATCGCCACATAGCCCCAGTAGATGCCGGACAGCATTTGGCTGCTCGTGGTGCGGCCGATCACCGTAGGGTCCTCAGGCGCCTCGATCGCGATGCGCGGCAGCTTGGCCGCCGCCGCGACCAGTGCATCGAGGCTGAGGTTGATCCCCGGCGCGATGATCCCGCCCTTGTACGCTCCGTCATAGTCGACCACGTCGAAGGTGGTCGCGGTGCCGAAGTCGATAACCACGAGGTCGCCCGGGCAGACCGCATGCGCCGCGATGGCGTTGAGCGCTCGGTCGGCGCCCACATTGTGCGGCTCATCGACGTCGAGGCGAATGCCCCAGCCTGCCTGCCCCTGCCCCGCCACCAGCGCCTCGGTGCCGAAATACTTCGTCGAGAGCACCTGCAGATTGTGCAGCGCGCGCGGCACCACCGTGCCGATGATGACTCCGCTCACGTCGCTGCGCCCATAGCCCTCGAGCGCTAGCAACTGGTGCAGCCAGACCGCATATTCGTCGGCCGTCCGGCGCGGATCGGTCGCGATCCGCCAGCGCGCGGCGATGCTTCCATCCTCGCCCACCAGCGCGAAGACGATGTTGGTATTGCCGGCATCCACCGCAAGCAGCATCGCCTCAGCCTCCGAGCATCACGTCGGCGGCATGGATGCGCCGCTCTTCGCCGCCCGGCAAGGCGAGCCGCAGCGCGCCGTCCTCGCCAAGGCCGGCGAAGGTGCCGGACAGCCGCTCGTCGGCGGCGACATGGACGCTGAGCTCGGTCCCGAGCGGATGCGCGCTTTCCAGCCACAAAGCGGTCAGGCCGACCGGATCCTCGCGCCACCGGGTCAGTTCGCGCGCGAAGGCGGCGGCGAGCAGCGGGGCGAATGCCTGCGGGCTGACCAGCGCCACGCTCGACAGGGCGGCGGTCTCGCGCCCCTCGATCGCGGGGGCATGAGCGAGATTGACACCGAAGCCGGCCACGATGCGATCTTCCTGCCGCTCGAGCAGGATGCCGGCGAGCTTGGCGCGGCCGAGCAGCAGGTCGTTGGGCCATTTGATCATCAGCCCCGTCGCGGGCGCCGCCGCTTCGACCGCGCGGATCAGCGCAACCCCCGCCGTCAGGGCGAGGGTCGAGGCCGAAGGATCGCCCTCCCGAAGCCGTACCAGTGTCGAGCCGTGGAAATTGCCGCGCGAGCTCTGCCACGCTCGGTTCTGGCGACCGCGTCCCGAGCCCTGCTCCGCCGCGATCAGCCATTCGCCCTCGGCGGCCTCGCGAGCGTCCAGCAGGTCGCTGTTGGTCGACCCGGTCCGCTCGACGAAGCGGAGCCGCGACATGGGCGTGGTCAGAAGACGCTCGCCGCGTTCGCCGCGAGCGTCGAGAGCGGGTTGATGATGAGATAACCGAGCGGGCTGATGGCAAGCGCGCAAGCGGCGATCAGAACCGTCTCCACCCGCCCGCGTGCGGCCGCGAACGGCTCGGCGGGAACGTCGAAGAACATGACCTTGACGATCTTGAGGTAGTAATAGGCACCCACGACCGTCAGCACCGCAGCGGCGATTGCCAGCGGCAGCAGCCCAGCCTGAACCGCCACGTTGAACACCATCAGCTTGGGCCAGAAGCCGAACAGCGGCGGGATGCCCGCGAGGCTCAGCATGAAGGCCATCATCGCCCAGGCCAGCGCCGGGCGGGTGACCGACAGGCCGGCGAGGCTGTCGATGCTCTCGACCGGGCGGCCTTCGGCATCGCGCATCCGCATGACGATGAGGAAGGCGCCGAGGGTCATGACGACATAGACGGCGAGATAGACCAGCACGGCCGCCGCTCCGGCTTCGCCGCCGGCGGCGATGCCGACCATGGCGAAGCCGACATTGTTGATCGAGCTGTAGGCGAGCAGTCGCTTGATGTTGGTCTGACCGAAGGCCGCCACCGCTCCGAGGATGATCGAAGCGAGCGCGGCGAAGATCACGATCTGCCGCCAGCTGTCGGTCGCAGGACCCATGGCGTCGATGCAGACGCGGGTGGCGAGCAGGATCGCCGCCGCCTTTTGACCGGCGGCAAAGAAGGCGGCCACCGGGGTCGGCGCACCTTCGTAGACGTCCGGCGTCCACATGTGGAAAGGCACGGCGGAGATCTTGAAGGCTAGGCCGGCGAGCGTGAAGACGAGGCCGAAGGTCAGCCCGAGGCTCGCGCCATCGTCCGCGAACGCCGCGGAGATGCCGCTGAAGTAGGTCGTTCCGGCAAAGCCGTAGAGCAGGCTGATGCCGTAGAGCAGGATGCCGCTGGCAAGCCCGCCGAGCACGAAATATTTGAGGCCGGCCTCGGCCGAGCGCTCGTCATGGCGCCGGTAGGAAGCAAGGACGTAGGCCGAGAGGCTCTGGAGCTCGAGACCGACATAGAGCATCATCAGGTCGGTCGAGGAGACCATCACCGACGCGCCCAGTGCCGAGAGCAGGATCAGTACCGGATATTCGGCGCCATGCTCGAAGCCGCGGTCGAACCAGCCGTGCGCCATGATGATCGCAACGGCCGCCGACAGGTAGATGATGACCTTGCCGAAGGCGGCAAAGCCGTCGGCCGCCCACATGCCGCCGAACACCGCTCCGGCCTCCTGCGGCGCACCGACGAGGGAGACGGCGGCCGCGATCAGCAGCGCGACCGCACCCCAGTGGGTGATCGCCGAAGCCCGGCGAACGAAGGCGGCGACCATCATCAGCGCAATCGCGCCAAGCGTGATGATGACCTCGGGAAGGATCGGAGCGAAGTTCATCAGTGCGCCTCCCCGGCGCCATGTTCGGGGGCGGCGTGAGCGGCGGCTGCGGCGGCGGCAGGGTTGCCCGCCGTCGGGCGGCTGTCACCAGCGGGCGTCACGCGCTCGATCCGGGTCAGGAGCCGGCCGACGTCGTCGCGCATCGGGGCCATGAAGCTTTCGGGATAGACGCCCATCCACATCACCACCGCGGCGATCGGCACGAGCAGCGCCCACTCACGGCGGTCGAGGTCGGTCATCGCCGCGGCCTCGCTGGTGCGGGCGGCACCGTAGCTGATCCGCCAGTAGAGCCACAGCATGTAGCCCGCGCCAAGGATGATGCCGGTGGTGGCGAAGATCGCTCCCCAGGTTGAGACCTCGTAGGTCCCCATCATCGCCAGGAACTCGCCGACGAAGCCGCTCATCCCGGGTAGGCCGACCGACGCCATGGTGAACAGCAGGAACAGCACGGCATAGCCGGGCATGTTGTTTGCAAGCCCGCCATATTTGACGATCTCGCGGGTGTGCATGCGATCGTAGATGACGCCGACACAAAGGAAGAGCGCACCCGAGACGAGGCCGTGGCTGAGCATCACGATCAGCGCGCCTTCGATGCCCTGACGGTTGAAGGCGAATAGGCCGAAGGTGACGAACGCCATGTGCGCGACCGACGAATAGGCGATCAGCTTCTTCATGTCCTTCTGCACCAGCGCGACCAGGCTGGTGTAGACGATGGCGACCGACGACAGGGCGAAGACCAGCGGCCAGAACTGCGCGCTGGCGTCGGGGAACATCGGCAGGCTGAAGCGGATGAAGCCGTAACCGCCCATCTTGAGCAGCACGCCGGCGAGGATCACCGAGCCGGCGGTCGGCGCCTGCACGTGCGCGTCGGGAAGCCAGGTATGTACCGGCCACATGGGCATCTTGACCGCGAAGCTGGCGAAGAAGGCGAGCCACAGCCAGGTCTGGAGATGCGCCGGGAAATCGTAGGCCATCAGCGTCGGGATGTCGCCGGTGCCGCTCTGCGCGATCATCACCAGCATTGCGACCAGCATCAGAACCGAGCCGAGCAGCGTGTAGAGGAAGAACTTGTAGGCCGCCTTGATCTTCTCGGCCCCGCCCCAGATTCCGATGATGAGGTACATCGGGATGAGGCCGGCTTCGAAGAAGATGTAGAAGAGCAGCAGGTCCTGCGCCATGAAGACGCCGAGCATCAGCGCCTCCATCAGCAGGAAGGCCGCCATATATTCGGGCACCCGGCGCTCGATCGCGCGCCAGCTCGCGCCGATGCAGATCGGCATCAGGAACACGCTGAGCATGATCAGCATCAACGCGATGCCGTCGATCCCGAGCGCCCAGTTCAGGTAAGGCGTGCCCAGGCTCACCCGCTCCTGGAACTGCCACTGCGCGCCGCCGGTGTCGTAGCCCGCCCACAGCACGCAGCCGAGGACGAACAGCGCGAGCGTCGTGCCGAGCGCCAGCCAGCGTGCGCCATTGGTGCCGACGAACAGGCAGCCGAGTGCCGCCAGCAGCGGCAGGGCGATCATCAGGGAAAGGATGGGGAAGTCCATATCAGCGGGTCATCGCCCAGGTCGCCGCGCCGACAAGGCCGAGCAGCATGACCAGAGCATAGGAGTTGAGATAGCCCGACTGGAGCCGTGCGGTGATGCGGTTGCCGACGCCGACCGCGTAGGCCGCGCCGTGCGGGCCGAAGCGGTCGATCGTCTTCTCGTCACCGCGGTGCCAGAAGAAGCGGCCAAGCGCGAGCGACGGACGGACGAACAGGACGTCGTAAATCTCGTCGAAATACCACTTCTTCATCAGGAAGCCGTGGATGGGACCGGTCGCGGCGATCCACTTGCCCGGCATGTCCGGACGGCGGATGTAGTTGTTCCAGGCCAGCGCGAGGCCGATCAGCATGACGATCCCGGGGACGAGCTTGACCCAGGTCGGCACGTGGTGCGCCGCTTCGACCAGATGCAGATCGTGGAATAGGCTTCCGGCCCAGAAGCGAACGCCTTCCTCGGCTCCGAAGAACTGATCGTGGAACAGGAAGCCGGCAAACACCGCGCCGAGGCTGAGCACGCCGAGCGGGACCAGCATGCTGAGCGGACTCTCGTGCGGATGGTAGCCGGCGGTGCCGGTGACCGGCGCCGGAGCAGCCGAGTGGCTGCTGTCGCCATGCTCCTCGTCCGGATGGTCATGGTGATCGCCGTGGACCGCGTGCTGGATATGCTCCGAGCCGGCCCAGCGAGCCTGACCGAAGAAGGTCAGGAAGATGAGCCGCCAGCTGTAGAAGCTGGTCAACAGGGCGACGAAGGCGCCGAGCCAGAAGGCGACCATACCGGCGACCGATCCGCTCGCGAACGCGCTCTCGAGGATCGCGTCCTTCGAGTAGAAGCCGGCGAAGCCGAACACCCCGACGATGCCGACGCCGGTGATCGCAAGCGTTCCGAGCACCATCGCCCAGAAGGTCAGCGGGATCTGCTTCCGTAGCGCGCCATAGTAACGCATGTCCTGCTCGTGGTGCATCGCGTGGATGACCGAGCCCGCGCCGAGGAACAGCAGCGCCTTGAAGAAGGCGTGGGTGAAGAGGTGGAACATGGCCGCGCCATAGGCGCCAACGCCCGCGGCGAAGAACATGTAGCCGAGCTGGCTGCAGGTCGAATAGGCGATCACCCGCTTGATGTCGTTCTGCACCAGGCCGACCGTCGCCGCAAACAATGCGGTTGCGAGCCCGACATAGGTGACGACCGTGGTCGCCGTCTCGCTCGTCTCGAACATCGGCGACAGGCGGCAGACCATGAACACGCCGGCGGTGACCATGGTCGCGGCATGGATCAGCGCGCTGACCGGGGTCGGGCCTTCCATCGCGTCCGGAAGCCAGGTGTGGAGGCCGAGCTGCGCCGACTTGCCCATCGCGCCGACGAACAGCAGCAGGCAGAGCAGGGTCATCGTGTCGACCCGCATTCCGGCAAAGCCGATGGTCGAACCTGCCATGTCGGGCGCCGCGGCGAGGATCGCCGGGATCGACACCGTCCCGAACACCAGGAAGGTGCCGAAGATTCCGAGGCTGAAGCCGAAGTCGCCGACGCGGTTGACCACGAACGCCTTGATCGCGGCCGCGTTGGCCGACGGCTTGTGGTACCAGAAGCCGATCAGCAGGTAGGAAGCGAGGCCCACCCCTTCCCAGCCGAAGAACATCTGGATCAGGCTGTCGGCCGTCACCAGCATCAGCATGGCGAAGGTGAACAGCGAGAGATAGGCGAAGAAGCGGGGCTGCGACGGATCTTCCGCCATATAGCCCCAGCTGTAGAGGTGGACGAGGCTGGAGACGGTGGTGATCACCACCAGCATCACCGCGGTCAGCGTGTCGACGCGAAGGCTCCAGTCGACCACCAGGTCGCCCGAGCGGATCCAGTCGAGCACCGGCACGACCTGCGCCTCGCCGCTCCCGCCGAGGAAGGAAAGGAAGATCGGCCACGACAGCGCGCAGCTGATGAACAGCGCGCCGGTGGTGATCGCCTTGGCCGGCACCTTGCCGATCGCGCGTCCGCCGAGGCCCGCGACGATCGCGGCCAGCAGCGGCAGGAAGACGATGAGGATGATCGAATGCATGTTACCCGCGCATGCTGTCTGCAGCGTCGACCGCGATGGTCCCGCGGCGGCGGAAGAAGATGACCAGGATCGCAAGTCCGATCGCGGCCTCGGCGGCGGCGACGGTCAGCACGAACATGGCGAAGATCTGCCCCTTCATGTCGCCGAGGTAGGCGCTGAAGGCGACGAGGTTGATGTTCACCGCGAGCAAAAGGAGCTCGATCGCCATCAGCATCAGGATGACGTTGCGCCGGTTGAGGAAGATGCCGAGCACGCCGATCACGAACAGGATCGCCGACACGGTGAGGAAGTGGGCCAGGCCGATCACAGTTCCATCCCCTGTCCGACCTGCGGCTGCAGGTTCTTGACCGCGTCCTGCGGGCGACGGCCGATCTGGCGGCTGGCGTTCTGGCCGCGCGCGTCACCCCGGCTGCGGTGGGTCAGCACGATGGCGCCGATCATCGCGACCAGCAGGATCAGCCCCGCGAGCTCGAACGGAAGCAGGTAGCGGCTGTAGAGCTCGATCCCGAGCGCCTCGATGTTTGGCACCGGCCGGGCGGTCGTCGCGGTTGCCGCCTGCACCATCGCCGGCCCCGACCTGGCGGCGCTCATCGCGATGACGATCTCGGCCAGGAGCACGATCGCGATCAGCAGTCCGAACGGCAGGTTGCGGGTGAAGCCCGAGCGCAACGACGAGAAGTCGACGTCGAGCATCATGACCACGAACAGGAACAGCACCGCGACCGCGCCGACGTAGACGATCACCAGCAGCATGGCGATGAACTCGGCCCCGACCAGCAGCATCAGCCCGGCCGCATTGAAGAAGGCGAGGATCAGCCACAGCACCGAATGCACCGGGTTGCGTGCGAAGATCACCAGCACGGCGGACGTGATGGTGACGGTCGCGAAAAGGTAGAAGGCGAGAAGGGCGATCATGGGTTGGCCGGGCGCTTAACGGTAGGGCGCATCGGCGGCAAGGTTCGCCGCGATCGCCGCTTCCCATCGGTCGCCGTTGGCGAGCAGCTTGGACTTGTCATAGAGCAGCTCCTCGCGGCTCTCGGTCGAGAATTCGATGTTCGGACCCTCGACGATGGCGTCGACCGGGCAGGCCTCGGCGCATAGGCCGCAGTAGATGCACTTCACCATGTCGATGTCGTAGCGGGTGGTGCGGCGGCTGCCGTCCTCGCGCGGCTCGGCCTCGATGGTGATCGCCAGCGCCGGGCACACCGCCTCGCACAGCTTGCAGGCGATGCAGCGCTCTTCGCCGTTGGGATAGCGACGCAGCGCATGCTCGCCGCGGAAGCGCGGGCTCTGCGGGGTCTTCTCGAAGGGGTAGTTGATCGTCGCCTTGGGCTTGAAGAAATATTTGAAGGTGAGGGCGTGCCCCTTCACCAGCTCCCAGAGCGTGAACGACTTGATGATCTGCGCGGCATTCATGGCCGGTCAGGCTCCATATCGGGTCAGCATCAGCCACAGGCTGATGGCGAAGACGAAGAACAGGCTGAGCGGCAGGAAGATCTTCCATCCCAGCCGCATCAGCTGGTCGTAGCGGTACCTCGGCACGGTCGCGCGGACCCAGCCGAAGATGAAGAAGAACATCGACATCTTCAGCAGCAGCCAGAGAATGCCCGGAATGTCGAACCAGGGAATGAGGTCGATGTTCAGGAACGGCAGGAACCCGCCCCAGAAGAGGATGGCGTTCAGCGCGCACATCAGGATGACGTTGCCATATTCGCCGAGCCAGAAGAGCGCGAAGCTCATCGAGCTGTATTCGGTCTGGAAGCCGGCGACGAGTTCGCTCTCCGCTTCGGTCAGGTCGAACGGCGTGCGGAAGGTCTCGGCCATGGAGCTGATCAGGAACACCACCGCCATCGGGAAGAGCAGCGGATTGAACCCGAAGCCGTTGAAGAAGCCGAGCACATTGCCCTGCTGGGCCATGACGATGCCGGTCATGTTGAAGGTGCCGGCATAGAGCACGACGCAGATCAGGACGAAGCCGATCGACACCTCGTAGCTGACCATCTGCGCGGCCGCGCGAAGTGCCGAGAAGAATGGATATTTCGAGTTGGACGCCCAGCCCGCGATGATCACGCCGTAGACCCCGAGGCTCGAGGCGGCGAGGATGTAGAGCAGCCCGACGTTGATGTCGGCAAGGACAACGCCGAAGTCGAACGGGACCACCGCCCACACGATCAGCGCGGTCGTGAAGCTGATGATCGGCGCGAGCAGGAACAGGCCCTTGTTGGCGCTGGTCGGGACGATGGTCTCCTTGAGGAAGACCTTGAGGCCGTCGGCGAAGCTCTGCAGCAGGCCGAATGGACCGACGACGTTGGGGCCCCGGCGGAGCGCGATCGCGGCCCAGATCTTTCGCTCGGCATAGATGATCATCGCCACCGCCAGCATCAGCGGAAGCGCGATCAGCAGGATGCCGGCGATGGTCGCGAGGAACCACGACCATTCGTAGGTCATGTGCCAGCTGTTCTGGAAGAAGTCGGTCACTCCGCCGCCTCCGCGAAGGTCTGGCCGTGGATGAGTTCGGCCGAGCAGCGCTGCATCGTCGGGCTCGCCCGGCTGATTGCGTTGGTGAGATAGAAGTCCTTGACCGGCAGTCCGACCGGACCGCTTGCCTCGGCAGGCAACGACGGCGGCGACCACGGCAGGTCGAGCAGCCCCTCGGTCCCGAGCGCGGGCACTTCGGCGATCATCGCCGCGCGCAGCTGGTCGAAGCGGTCGAAGGGCAGCGGATTGCCAATGAGATCACTGACCGCCCGCAGGATGGTCCAGTCCTCGCGTGCCTCGCCCGGAGGGAAGCTCGCCTTTTCGGCGCGCTGCACCCGTCCTTCGAGGTTGACGAAGGTGCCATGCTTCTCGCTGTAGGCGGCGCCCGGAAGCACCAGGTCGGCATGGCGTGCGCCCTTGTCGCCATGATGGCCGATGTAGACCTTGAAGGCCCCGGCGAAGCGCTCGCCGGCGACTTCGTCCGCACCCATCAGAAGCACCAGCTCGGGGCTCGCGGCCTCGAGATCGGCAATCCCGCCCTTGCTGCCATAGCCTAGGAGAAGCGAAGCCATCCGGCTCGCCGCAGTGTGGATGACGTTGAAGCCGTTCCATCCGTCCTTAACGAGGCCGAGCTGCCCGACCAGCGCGAGCGCGGCGCCAAGCGCCCCTGCTCCGAGCGCGCCGGGACCGACGATGACCGCCGGGCGCTCCGCCTTGGCGAAGACCTCGGTCACGACCTTGGGCAGCTTGCCGAGCAGCGACAGGTCGTCACCGATGTCGGTAACCGGGTAGGTGAGGTCGACCGCGGGGCCGACGCTGAACACCGGCGCGCCCATGCGCCGAACGGCCTTGCGCAGCCGCGTGTTGACCAGCGGCGCCTCCCAGCGGGGATTGGTCCCAATCAGGAGGATCGCATCGGCATTCTCGATGCCAGCGAGGGTCGAGTTGAATGCCACCGCCGACAGGCTGGTCACGTCATAGTCGAGGCCGGTCTGGCGTCCCTCAAGCAGGGTGCTCCCCTGCCCTTCGAGCAGCTTCTTCGCCGCGAACATCGTCTCGGCGTCGAGCAGGTCGCCGGCAACCGCCGCGACCTTCGAACCCGCTCCCTTGAGCTTGGCCGCGAACAGCTCGAGCGCCTCGGCCCAGGTCGCCGCGCGCAGCTTGCCGCCCTCGCGCACCCACGGCCGGTCGAGGCGGTTGCGGACCAGGGCGTCGGCATGGTGCCGGCTCTTGTCGCTGATCCACTCCTCGTTGACGTCCTCGTTGATGCGCGGAAGGATCCGCATCACCTGCGGACCGCGAACGTCAAGGCGGATGTTGCTTCCGACCGCGTCCATCACGTCGATCGAGGGGATCTTGCGCAGTTCCCACGGACGATATTCGAAATTCTGCGGCGCCTGCAGCAGCGCGCCCACCGGGCACAGGTCGGCGAGGTTGCCGCTCAGCTCGCTGGTCAGCGCCCGCTCGAGATAGGCGGTGATCTGCGCATCCTCGCCGCGATAGAGCATCCCGATTTCGGGCGTGCCCGCTACTTCCTCGGCGAAGCGCACGCAGCGGGTGCACTGAATGCAGCGGGTCATCGCGGTCTTGATGACCGGGCCCATATACTTGTCGTCGACCGAGCGCTTGTTCTCGTCGAACCGGCTCGACGAGCGGCCATAGGACATCGCCTGGTCCTGCAGGTCGCATTCGCCGCCCTGGTCGCAGATCGGGCAGTCGAGCGGGTGGTTGATGAGGAGGAACTCCATCACCCCTTCGCGCGCCTTCTTGACCATCGCGGTATCGGTGCGGATCACCTGATTGTCCGCCGCCGGGAGCGCGCAGCTCGCCTGCGGCTTGGGCGGTCCGGGAGAGACCTCGACCAGGCACATACGGCAGTTGCCGGCGATGCTCAGCCGCTCGTGATAGCAGAAGCGCGGGATCTCCTTGCCGGCAAGCTCGCACGCCTGCAGCACGGTCGCCCCTGCGGGGACCTCAATCTCTTCGCCGTCGACGGTTACCTTAGGCATGCTTTGTACCTTGACCATTCAAGGTGCTCCACTCGCGACTGTCTTGACCTTTCATGCGGACAGCACGGCCCTGCTGCAAAAGATTCCAGACTTCATCGAGGGTATCGACCTTATCGTAGACTTCGTCCTTGTTGCCCTTCTTGCCGCGCTGCTTGACGAGGAACTTACCATCAAGGTGGCGGGGCTCGACTACGAAGAGCTCAGTTTTACCGACGTTTTTGCCAAAACGCCGCGAGTGCTCCTTCCAGATACGGCTAATTGTCACTCCGCCGCCTCCAGCATCGTGCCGCCATTGCGCTCGGCCATGCGTCGCTCGAGCTCGGGGCGGAAGTGCTTGATGAGGCCCTGGATCGGCCACGCCGCGGCATCGCCGAGCGCGCAGATCGTGTGGCCTTCGACCTGCTTGGTGACGTCGTGTAGCTTGTCGATGAGGTCGGGCGTGCCCTCGCCCTCGCGCAGCCGCTCCATGATCCGCCACATCCAGCCGGTGCCTTCACGGCACGGGGTGCACTGCCCGCAGCTCTCATGCTTGTAGAAGTAGCTGATGCGGGCGATCGCGCGGACGATGTCGGTCGACTTGTCCATGACGATGATCGCCGCAGTGCCGAGACCCGAGCCGACCGCCTTGAGGCCGTCGAAGTCCATCGGCGCGTCCATGATCTCGGCCGCGGGGACGAGCGGGACCGAGCTTCCGCCCGGGATCACGGCGAGCAGATTGTCCCACCCGCCGCGAATGCCGCCGCAGTGGCGGTCGATGAGTTCGCGGAAGGATATGCCCATGCTCTCCTCGACCACCGCCGGCTTGTTCACATGGCCGCTGATCTGGAAGAGCTTGGTGCCCTCATTCTTCTCGCGGCCGAAGCCCGCGAACCAGCTCGCGCCGCGGCGGAGGATAGTCGGGACGACGGCGATGGACTCGACGTTGTTGACCGTGGTCGGGCAGCCGTACAGGCCCGCGCCCGCCGGGAATGGCGGCTTGAGCCGAGGCCGGCCCTGCTTGCCCTCGAGGCTCTCGAGCATCGCGGTCTCTTCGCCGCAGATGTAGGCGCCCGCGCCGCGATGGCAGAAGATGTCGAAGTCGTAGCCACTTCCGGCGGCATTCTTGCCGACCAGGCCCGCGGCATAAGCCTCCGCGATCGCCTTCTCGAGCGCCTGCGCCTCGCGGATATATTCGCCGCGAATGTAGATGTAGCAGGCCCGCGCGCGCATCGCGAAGCTGGCGATCAGCGCCCCCTCGATCAGCTTGTGCGGATCGTGGCGGATGATCTCACGATCCTTGCAGGATCCGGGCTCGCTCTCGTCGGCGTTGATGACGAGGAAGTTCGGCTTACCGGGCTTGGGCTCCTTGGGCATGAAGCTCCACTTCATGCCGGTCGGGAAGCCCGCGCCGCCGCGTCCGCGCAAACCCGAGGCCTTGACCGCGTCGATGATCGCGTCCGCGCCGACGCTCATCAGCGCCTTGGTATTGTCCCAGTCGCCCCGCGCCTGCGCCGCCTTTAGATCGGGCGACTGGAAACCGTAGACGTTGGTGAAGATGCGGTCCTTGTCGGACAGCGGCCCGGTGTAGCCCATCTTAGATCGAGCCCTGGCTGAGGAAATAGACGACCGCGACCGCGATCGCCGCGAGCACGGCGAGCTTGATCACGCCCTTGACGAACTTGAAGGCGAGGAAGGCGGCGACCAGCGCGACGAGGATGACGATGATGGAGCCGTCCACCTAGGCGCCCTCGCCCGCTTCGGCCCACATCGGCCGATAGTCGTAATTGCGCTCGGTCATCTTCTTGAGGTTGGTGGGGCCGCCCTCTGCGCAACTGGTCTGCCGACCGATCTGCGAGCCCGGCTTGACCGGCTTGCCCGAGGCCAGCGCGTCGAGCACGGCACCCATGCTCTCCTCGGTCAGATCCTCGAAATTGTCGTCGTTGATCTGGACCATCGGCGCGTTTGCGCAGGCGCCGAGGCACTCCACCTCGGTCAGCGTGAACAGCCCGTCGGACGTCGTATAGCCCTTCTTGATCCCGCGCTTCTCGCAGGCGGCGAGCACGTCGTCAGACCCGCGCAGCATGCACGGCGTCGTCCCGCACAGCTGCACGTGATACTTGCCGACGGGAACCAGATTGAACATCGTGTAGAAGCTGGCGACCTCCATCGCGCGCACCGGCGGAAGCCCGCATTCGGCGGCGACGAATTCGATCACGGGGATCGGCAGCCAGCCCTGCGTGCCCGTCTCGGCCCCGACCTGCCGCTGGGCGAGGTCGAGCAACGGGATCACCGCCGAAGCCTTGCGGCCTTCGGGATATTTAGCGAGCGCGCGCGCGGCCTCGGGCGCATGTGCCTTGTCCCAGGTGAACCCACCCCAGCGCGAACGAAGCTCGGGGACGTCGGGCGCGAAGTGACGCTCGGCCATTAGCGGTCACACTCCCCGAACACGATGTCCATCGCGCCGAGAACGGCAGTCGTATCGGCCAGCATGTGACCCTTCATCATGAAGTCCATCGCCTGCAGGTGGCTGAACGCGGTCGGGCGGATCTTGCAGCGGTAGGGCTTGTTGGTGCCGTCGGCGACCAGATAGACGCCGAACTCGCCCTTGGGGCTTTCGGTCGCGACATACACTTCACCCGCCGGGACATGGTAGCCCTCGGTATAGAGCTTGAAGTGATGGATGAGCGCTTCCATCGAAGTCTTCATCTCGGCGCGCTTGGGCGGAAATACCTTGCGATCCTCGCTGCCGATCGGACCCTCGGGCATCTCCTTCAGGCACTGGCGGACGATCCGCCAGCTCTGCCGGACTTCCTCGACGCGGACCATGAAGCGATCGTAGCAGTCGCCGCTGGTGCCGACCGGGACGTCGAACTCCATCCGGTCATAGACCTCGTAGGGCTGCGAGCGGCGGATGTCCCACGGAATGCCCGAGCCGCGGATCATCGGACCCGAGAAGCCCCAGGCGATTGCGTCTTCCTTGGTGACGATGCCGATGTCGACGTTGCGCTGCTTGAAGATGCGGTTGTCGGCGACGAGGCTGATCGCGTCCTCGAACAGGCCGAGGCGGTTGTCGAGGAAGTCGCCGATCTCGCTCAGCACCTTGGGCGGGATGTCCTGGTGGACGCCGCCGACGCGGAAATAGTTGGCGTGCATCCGGGCACCCGACACGCTCTCGTAGATCTGCATCAGATCTTCGCGCAGCTCGAACAGCCACAGGTTGGGCGTCATCGCGCCCACGTCCATCACGTGGCTGCCCAGGTTGAGCATGTGGTTCTTGATGCGGGTCAGCTCCGCCATCATCACCCGGATGTACTGGGCGCGAAGCGGGATCTCGAGGCCCATCAATTTCTCGGCGGCGAGCACGAAGCTGTGCTCCATGCACATCGGCGAGCAGTAATCGAGGCGATCGAAATAGGGGATCGCCTGCGCGTAGGTCTTGTACTCGATCAGCTTCTCTGTGCCGCGGTGAAGCAGCCCGACATGCGGATCGCAGCGCTCGACGATCTCGCCGTCCAGTTCCATGATCAGGCGGAGCACGCCATGCGCCGCCGGATGCTGCGGGCCGAAGTTGATCGTGTAATTCTCGATGACGTCGTCGCCGGCGTTCTGGTCGCCGCGCTCGGGGATCACCCCGACCTCGACCTTGCGCCGTCCCTCGCTCGCGCCGGTGAAGGCGGACGAGTCGGGCGTTGCGGCTGCCCGCTCGCCGAGCGTCCCGCCAGTCGCGGGAACGAGGTCCTGTTCCTGTGCCATGCTACTGCGCCTCCCCGCTATCGCGGGTCACGTTGGGGCTGTTGGGGACCGGCTCGTCCACATCGGTGGCCTTGCCGCCGACCTGCGCCGACTTGTCCTCGTTGGACTTGCGCGCCTCGGCCGAGGCTTCGGCCTTGCCGGCGGTCGCGCGGTCCTCATTGTCGGTGTTGTAGGGCTTCTCGCCCTTGCGCTCTCCGGCGCCGGCGCCCGCCTGGACCTTGGGCGCGTCGGTCGTCGCCGGTGCGGGCGACGGAGCACCCGGCGCCTGCGGCTCGGCCTTCTCGTCGCCGGGCAGGCGGTACTCCGGCCCGTTCCACGGCGTCAGGAAGTCGAACGAGCGGAAATCCTGGGCGAGGCTCACCGGCTCGTAGACGACACGCTTCTCGGCTTCCGAGTAGCGCATCTCGGTGTAGCCGGTCATCGGAAAGTCCTTGCGCAGCGGATGCCCCTCGAACCCGTAGTCGGTCAGGATCCGGCGCAGGTCGCTGTTGCCGCTGAAGGTCACGCCATAGAGGTCGAACACCTCGCGCTCGAGCCAGCCCGCTACCGGCCACAGCGTGGTCACGGTCGGCACCGGGGTCGCCTCGTCGGTCCGGACCTTGACCCGGATGCGCCGGTTCCGGGTCAGCGAGAGCAGGTGGTAGTTGACCTCGAAGCGCTCGGGATGGTCGGGATAGTCGACCCCGGCGATCTCCATCAGCTGCTGATACTCGAGGCCCGGCGTATCGCGCAGGAGCCGGCACGCCTCGGCGACGCCGTCGCGCTCGACCGTCAGCGTGACCTCGTGGGCCTCATGCTTGGTCTCGATGACGAGCGCACCGAGCGCAGCCTCGGCGGCGGCGATCACGCCCTCGTCGCTGGCCATCCTGGGAGCCGAATGGGTCACCGTGCGATCGTCCCCTCGCGGCGGATCTTCCGCTGCAACTGCATGATCCCGTAGAGCAGCGCCTCGGCGGTGGGCGGGCAGCCCGGGACATAGATGTCCACCGGCACGATCCGGTCGCAGCCGCGAACGACGCTGTAGCTGTAATGGTAGTAGCCGCCGCCATTGGCGCAGCTGCCCATCGAGATGACGTAGCGCGGCTCGGCCATCTGGTCGTAGACCTTGCGCAGCGCGGGGGCCATCTTGTTGCACAGGGTGCCGGCGACGATCATCACGTCCGACTGGCGCGGGCTCGCGCGCGGGGCGACTCCGAACCGCTCGAGATCGTAGCGCGGCATGTTGACGTGGATCATCTCGACCGCGCAGCAGGCGAGGCCGAAGGTCATCCACCACAGCGAGCCGGTCCGTGCCCAGGTGAACAGGTCCTCGGCGCTGGTCACGAGAAAGCCCTTCTCGTCCAGGTCCTTGCCCATCTCGGTCAGGCGCTGGTGCTCCACCGAGCCCGGGACCAGTCCGGCGGCACGCGCAAGCTCCTCCTCGGTCGGGTAGGGGTTTGCGGCGGGATCGAGCATCACTCCCATTCGAGCGCTCCCTTCTTCCAGGCATAGGCAAGGCCGAGGCCGAGCTCCGCCAGGAACACCATCATCGCCCCCCAACCCAGCCAGCCGGTCTCGTCGAGGGTGACCGCCCAGGGGAAGAGGAACGCCGCCTCGAGGTCGAACACGATGAACAGGATGGCGACGAGGTAGAAGCGCACGTCAAACTGGCTGCGGCTGTCCTCGAAGGCCGGGAAGCCGCACTCATATTCGCTCAGCTTCTCGGCATAGGGATTGTCCGCGCCGGTGAACTTGGACGCGATGATCGGAAGCACGACGAACGCCACGCTCAGTCCGAGCGCGACGGCCAGGAACAGCAGGATCGGCAGATAGGAGGCGGCGACTGAGGCCACGGGTTACTCCGCTTCGAAAGGCTGGCCGCGCTCTAGAGCAGCGACAGTGTGGACACAACTGGCAGAAGGGCCATTCGGTGCCCGCAATCAGGCCCGCAGCGCGTTGCCGACCAGCTTGTGCAGGCGGCTGTGAAGGTCGCCATTGGCCGCCAGATATTCGCGCCGGTCCATCATCCGGTCCTGGCCGCGGAAATCGGACACGAAGCCGCCCGCTTCCTTGACCAGCAGGAGCCCCGCCGCGCTGTCCCACAGGTCGAGGTCGTCTTCCCAGAAGCCGTCCATCCGCCCCGCCGCGACCCAGGCGAAGTCGAGGCTGGCCGCGCCGAAACGGCGGATCCCGGCAACTTCAGGAGCGATCGCGTTGTAGATCTTGCTCCACTTCGGCGCGTCGGAACGGCCGACGTGCGGAATCCCGGTACCGATCACCGCCTCGTCGAGGTAACGCCGCGCCGAGACCCGGAGGCGCCGGTCGTGAAGCCAGCTGCCCCGCCCCTTCTCGGCCCAGAAGGTCTCGTCGGTCAGCGGCTGGTAGACCAGCGCATGGGTGATGTCCGGCTGCCCGTTGGGCTTCTTCTCCTCGACCGCGATCGAGATGGCGAAGTGGGGGATGCCGTGGAGAAAGTTGGTGGTGCCGTCGAGCGGATCGACGATGAAGCGCGGCTTTGCCGGATTGCCGGCGATCTCGCCGCTTTCCTCGAGCAGCAAATTCCAGTCCGGGCGAGCTGCGCGCAATTCCTCGACGATGGTCTGCTCGGCCTGCCGGTCGGCCATGCTGACGAAGTCGCCCGGCCCCTTCTTCGAGACCTGCAGCTGCTCGACCTCGCCGAAGTCGCGGCGCAGGCGCGGGGCGGCCTTGCGGGCCGCTTTCTGCATGACGGCAATGAGGCCGGAGTGGGAAACCATGTCATTCTCCTCCCCTCCCGCTTGCGGGAGGGGTTGGGGGGAGGGATTGTCGTCGAGGGAGGGAGAACAGCCCTCCCCTGGTCCCTCCCGCAGGCGGGAGGGAAAAAGGCTCAGTCCGCGCGGCGGACGTAGGTCTGCTCGTAGACGTCGACCACGATCTTGGTCCCGCTCGAGATGTGCGGGGGAACCATGACCCGGACGCCATTGTCGAGGATCGCCGGCTTGTAGCTGGACGAGGCGGTCTGCCCCTTCACCACGGCATCGGCCTCGACGATCGTCGCCTCGACCGTGTCGGGAAGCTGGACCGAAAGCGGCCGCTCCTCGTGGAGTTCCATCACCACGTCCATGCCGTCCTGAAGGAACGCCGCGGCGTCGCCCAGCGTGTCGCGCGGCAGGGTGATCTGCTCGTAGCTTTCCTTGTCCATGAACACGAGGTCGTCGCCCTCGGCATAGAGGTAGGAGAAGTCCTTGGTGTCGAGGCGGATCCGCTCCACCGTCTCGGCCGAGCGGAAGCGGACGTTGTTCTTGCGGCCGTCGATGAGGTTCTTCATCTCGACCTGCATGTAGGCACCGCCCTTGCCGGGCTGGGTGTGCTGGATCTTCACCGCACGCCAGATGCCGCCTTCATATTCGATGATGTTGCCGGGACGAATGTCCACGCCGCTGATCTTCATGCCGATCCGCTTTCCGCTTTGTACTGGTTTGAAAGAGCCGCGCGGCCCCTAGCCTCTACGACGCGTCACGGCAAGCTACCGGCGGCCGGCGAGCAGCGGATAGGGGTTGATCGGCGCGCCCTGATACCAGCGTTCGCCGGGGCTCATCCGGTAGATGGCGTAGTGAAGGTGCGGCCCCGAAGGATTGGCATTGCCGCTCACCCCGACCGTCCCGACCAGCTCCCCGCGGCGGATGCGCTGCCCTTCCCTGAGGTTCGGCGAATAGGCATCGAGGTGCGCATAATAGTGCAGCCACAGGCCATCGGGCGAGCGCACATAGGCCGTCACGCCCCCGCCACCGCGCGAGAAATAGAGCTTCTCGACCGTGCCGTCGGTGGCGGAGACGACCGGGGTTCCGCGCGGAGCCATGATGTCGATCGCATTATGCACGCGCCGCCCCCCGCCCCTGCTGGCGGTGAAGGTGTCGCTCAGCTCCGACGAGGCGACCCCGGCGACCGGGATCGCCAGTCCCGAAGGCGCGATCGTCGCCCGCCCCACCTCGACGGACGCTCGCGGCGCGCGCCGACTTCCATCGAGCCCGACCTTCTCCGCCGTCTCGGACAGGATGGCGGTCGTGGCGCCAGGCGGATCGGCCGAACCGGTGACGTTGCGCCACCACAGCCACGCGCCCAGCGCCAGGAGGCCGAACACGAGGGCATTGCCGAACAGGCTCAGTCGACTGACCCGTACTCGCCTCGCCATCGTTTAGCTCTGGAAGATGGCCGTGAAGCCGGGCTTCATGATCCGGCTCAGGCGAATGACGTCCCAATTGGCGAGCCGGATGCAGCCCGAGCTCTCGGCGCGACCGATCGTTTCCGGGCTGTCGGTCCCATGGATGCCGTAATGCTCCTTGGTGAGGTCGAGCCAGGCAACCCCGACCGGGCCGTTGGGTCCAGGGGGAAGCAGCTGCTCGGGCTCGTTCGGGTCCTTCCCCTTGAGGATGCTGGGCTGATACTTGAAATCGGGATCGAAGGCGAAGGTCGTGGCCTTCCAGCGACCGATCGGCAGCGGATATTGCGCCGAGCCCATCGTCACCGGGAATTGGGCGACGAGCTTGCCCGGAGTGTCGCTCAGCTTGGGTGCAGGTCCGGGATTGCTGTTGGTGCTCATCTGCCCCTTGGGCACCTCGCCCTGGTAGACGCGCATCACGCCCTCGGACTTGTCGACGACGACGAAGTCACCAGCGGGCTGCTGCGCCTCGACATTGAAGAAGCTTAGCAGGCGGCCCTGCTTGCCGTCGATCGCGCCAGCATAGTCGCGCGACGCCGGAAGGACGTTGGGGAGTCGCAGCGACTGCCCCGCACCGATCAGCTTGTCAGGGCCGTTCAGCGCGACGATCGTCCGCGGGGTTGTGTGGAAGCGCTCCGCCAGCTGCTCGAGCATGTTGCGATAGTAGAGACCCTTGAGCTTGGCCTGATCCGCCGCATCCTTGGGGAACGGGTAGACGAACGGCCCGCCGACATCGGTCGCGGTCAGCTGCAGCACGCGGGTCGAGGGCCGGTCGAGCTGGACCAGCGCCTTGCGGGTCGGACCATCCATCTCGCCCGTGACCGGCAGGTTGCGGCTCTGCTGGAAGCCCTTGATCGCCTGCGCGAAGACCTTGCCCTTCTTGCCGTCGATGACTCCGCTCGGGAAACCGGCGGCGTCGAGCAGGACCTGCGCGTGGAAGACGGTCCCGTCAATCGGAGAGCCGGGCGTTCCCGGCGGCACCCATGCGGTCTGCCCGCCTTTCTGTCCGGCAGTTGCAGTCGCCGCCGCACCGTTATTCTGCGCCATGGTCACGCTCGCGCCCGCAAGCAGCGCAAGTCCAACACCCGTCGTCACCAACCACCTTTTGGACACGCTCACTCTCCACACGCATTTCATTGTTGGAGCCGGAACGACCGACCGACCCTGCGTATCCCTTCGGAACTGGCTTGTGGCCCTTTTGCCACGCTGTGACCGATACGTTGCCGAAACGTCTTGCGAGCCAGATTCCCGCCTTTTAAGGGCGCCGCGGGCCAGCGATCGCCGGCCCTTTCACTATCTTTCCGGGGGAAAGTTCATGCGTCTCTTTATCGTGAGCGCGATCGCGTTCGCGGCCGCCACGCCTGCGGCAGCCCAGACCGCCGCAAGCACCAACAACTATGACGGATTCCGCGGCGAAGTCCGCCTCGGCTGGGAAACCCCGACCGTCAGCGGCGACGGCGACGTCTACAAGCTGGGTAGCGCGGTCAGCTACGGCGCCGAGGCCGGCTACGACCTGAGCGTCGGCAAGAATGTCACGGTCGGTCCCTACGCCAGCTGGGAGCAGAGCTCGGTCGAACTCGATGCTGACGCCGGTGCGGGGATCAAGGTCGGCCGCAACTATCAGGTCGGCGGGCGGGTCGGCACCGGCCTCGGCGGCGTGCTCGGCTATGTGAAGTTCGGCTATTCGAACATCAAGCTCAGCCTCACGGACACCGAGATCGACTATAGCGACACCAAGGGTGGCTTCGGTGGCGGCCTCGGCATCGAGGGCAACATCGGCAAGAACGCCTATGCCGGGATCGAGGGCAATTATTCGGACTTCGGCAAGTTCGAGGGCATCAACCTCCAGCGCCGCCAGCTCGCGGGCAAGCTCGGCTTCCGCTTCTAAGCGACCATTCGCCGATCGATGGGAGGGTGCGGCCGGCAACGGTCGCGCCCTTCTGACGTTTGAAGTCGATGCCCAATGCAATTCTATTCGACATCGACGGCACGCTCGTCGACAGCAATAACTTCCACGTCCTCGCCTGGGCCGAGGCCTTCCACGCCGCGGGCCATGATTTCCGCCTCCGGCAACTTCACGATCAGGTGGGCAAGGGCGCCGACAATTATGTCCGGGCCTTGCTGCCCGACCTCCCGGGCAGTGAGGCCGACCGGCTCGGCGACGAGCATGGCCGCCTCTTCCGCAAACATTATCTCCACCGCGTGAAGCCGTTCCCGCATGCACGGGACCTCCTGGCACGCTGCAAGGGCGAAGGCCTGAGAGTGTTCCTCGCTTCATCCGCCAGCAAATCGGAAGTCGAGCATCACCTTGGCCTGCTCGATGCCCGCGATCTGGTCGACGGCTTCGTCGCCGCCGACGACGTCGCGCATTCCAAGCCTTGCCCCGACATCTTCGCCGCCGCGCTCGACAAGGCCGGGGTCGGCCCGGACCAAGCGCTGGTAGTCGGGGACACGCCCTACGACATCGAGGCCGCGACGAAGGTTGGCGTGCGCAGCGTCGCGGTGCGCTCGGGGCTATTTGCCGACGAGACGCTCGAGGGCGCCATCGCCATCTACGACGATGTTGCCGACATCCTCGCGCGCTTCAACGACAGCCCGCTTGCGCGCGGCTAGCGCTTCAGGAGCGGTTGGAAGGCAGCCACCACCGCAGCCGGATCCTGGGCGTTCCACACCGCACCGCTGACCGCGAGGAAATCGGCTCCCGCCTGGACCAGCGCGCCGCCATTCTCCGGCGTGATTCCGCCGACCGCGACGCAGGGCAGTTCGAACAACGTACCCCACCAGCTCAGCAGGCTCGGCTCGGCGACATGCTTCACCGTCTTGGTCGTAGTCGGGAAGAAGGCACCGAAGGCGACATAGTCGACCCCGGCCTCGCCGGCTTCCATCGCCAGGTGCCGGCTGTCGTGGCAGGTCACCCCGATCTGCGCCTGCGGGCCGAGCAGCGCCCTCGCCTCGCGCGGATCGCCGTCGTCCTGGCCAAGGTGCACGCCATCGGCACCGATCCGCTTGGCAAGGCTCATGTCGTCGTTGACGATGAAGGCGGTGCCATGTTCGGCGCAGATCGCCTGCAGCGGCTCGGCGAGCTTCGCCAGCGCATGCTGGTCGACGCCCTTCACGCGAAGCTGGAAGGCCGCCACGCCGCCGCCATCCAGCACGGACCGCAGCCGATCCGGAAACGCTCCGCCGACCTCCTGCGGGCTGATAAGGTAGAGCCCCGCATCGCCGCGCCCCTGCGGCACGAAGCGTTCGGCAAAGCCCTCGACGCTGAGGTCGTCGTCATGGTCATTCTCGTTCATGCCCGCTCCACTAGCGGCTCGCGCCCGCTCGGAACAGGGCGGCGGAAAACAGCCAGAAGAGCGCGAACACGCCGCTGAAGATGGCGCCACGCTGATCCTGCCCGACTCCGCCGACGGCGAGCGCTGCCTGAAGGGCGGCTGCCGCGAGCGTCACCCGGACCATCCCTTCGGGGCGAAGCCGCACCCAGATCCCGCCGATCATGACGAGCGCGAGCAGGCCGATAAACAGCAGATTGTAGGGATTGTCCTCCGACCCGATCATGCCGACCGCAAGATTGACCCAGATGGTCAGGAAGGCGGTGAGCACCGCGACGATCGCACCGAGGCGCACGAACATGCTCCCCGACTGTCGGACGAGGAATTCGATCCCCAGCCCGACCGAACCGAGAAGAATCCCCATGATGACGAAGTCGGATGCGGTCCATGGGAAGCGGAAGATTGCCGGAAGCGAGAGCAGCACCGCGATCGTGCCCCAGCCAAGCAGGCGCCAGGGCAGGCGACGGAGAGTGGATGAGTGGGACATGGCAAGCTACCTCGCAGTGGACGTGACGGCTTGTCACCTGCCCCGCCCACTGCTGAAAGGCATGAGCGAGAGGTGAGCATTTGCTGAGCGGGATGACCAATGAGGCGCTGACCTTCGGACCGTGGCGGATCGAGCCCGCCGAACGCCGGCTGAGCCGCGACGGCGAGGCGGTGGAGCTCAGCGGCCGCTACCTCGACGCCTTGCTGCTGCTCGCCCGCAATGCCGGCAAGCTGGTCAGCAAGGACCGCTTCATGGACGAGGTTTGGGCCGGCGTTCCGGTGACCGACGAAGCCCTCACCCAATGTATCCGCACTCTCCGCCGCACACTCGGTGACGAGGCCGCGCGGCCGCGTTTCATCGAGACTGTTCCGAGGCACGGCTATCGCTTCGTGGCGGAGGTCCACTCTGCCGACACCGTCAATGCAGACCCTGTGCGGGAAGAAACGGCGGCCGCGTCCGGACGGCGCGGCGCAAGCGAATGGCTGCTCCTTGCCGCCGCGGGCCTCGCCGGGGGTGCCGGTGCCGGCCTCATCGGCGGCATCGGCTACGGCCTTCTCGCCGCCAACGCTCCGCCACCCGGGACCGGCGCGGTCTCGATCGTGCTGGTGATGACCTGCATCTGCCTGCTCGTCGGAGCGCTTGGCGGCCTCGGTGTCGGCGCGGGCATCGCGGCCGCGCGGCTCCTGCCCGGTCGGCGGCTATTCCCGACGATGCTCGGCGGGGCGCTCGGCGGCCTGGCGGTGGGAACCCTCGGGCGGCTGGTCGGGCTCGACGCATTTGCCCTGCTGGTCGGCACCCGTCCGCTGGCGATCACCGGCGGCAGCGAGGGCCTGCTGGTCGGCGCCTTCGCCGGCGCGGCCGCCTGGCTCGCGCTCCGCACCCCACGCCCGCTCGAGCGCGCCGCCACATATGGGGCCGCGATCGGCGCGAATGCCGGCCTGCTGGTGACGCTCGCCGGCGGGCAGATGATGGCCGGAAGTCTCGCCGTGCTCGTCGCCGCGCATCCGCAGGCCCCGCTTGGCTCGCTGCTCGGCGACGCGCTGCCCATCTGGCTAAGGCTGGTCAGCGGTGCGGTGGAGGGCGCCGTGTTCGTCGGCGCCCTGTCACTCGCTGTTGCCGCGGTGGCGCGAACGCCCCGCGGCTGAGATCAGGCGACCGAGGCGGCGTGGATCTCGTCGATCGCGCCGCCGAGCGTCTGGTCGAACTCCTCGTCCGACTGCTGGTGACGCAGGTCCGACAGCAGCGCCCGGCTGAAGCTCGCGATCATGCCGGGGTTCTGCGCCAGCTGGGCACAGGCGTCGGCGCGGCTGAACCCGCCCGACAGCGCCACCACGCGAAGCACCTTCGGATGGTCGATCAGCGGCTGGAACAGCCCGGCCTCGGCCGGAATCGACAGCTTGAGCATGACCTGCTGGCCCTCGCCGAGTCGGTCGAGGTGACGCAGGATCTCGTCGCGCAGCAGCCGGTCGCAGCCATCGCGGTCGGCGCTCTTGATGTTCACCTCGGGCTCGATGATCGGCACCAGTCCGTGGCGCAGGACCTGCAGCGCGACCTCGAACTGCTGCCCGACGATCGCCGCCACGCCCGCCTCGTTGGCGAGGTTTACGACCGAGCGCTCCTTGGTCCCGAACACGCCGAGGTCCTTGGCGCGGGCAAGCAGCTCGTCGAGCCCGGCAATCGGCTTCATCATCTGAACGCCGTCAGCCTCGTCCTCCAGACCCTTGTCGATCTTGATGAAGGGCACGATCCCGCGCTCGGTCAGCGCAGTCGGGGTCGGACTTCCATCGACCTCGCCGTCCATCGTCTTCTCGAACAGGATCGCGCCGATGACCTTCTCGCCCGAGAAGCAGGGCGAGGTGATGATCCGGCTGCGCATCTGGTGGATGAGGCCGAACATCTCCTCGTCGCCGGCATAGGCGTCTTCCTCGATGCCATAGCCTTTGAGCGCCTTGGGCGTGGACCCTCCGGACTGGTCGAGCGCGGCGATGAAGCCCTGCCCCGCCTCGATCTTCGCCCGCATCTCTTCGTTGGTCATGACGCTCCTTGAACCCTGCTGCATACGTATGCGGGCGGGCTCTAACGGCGGGTCATGCCGTGCGCAACCGGCTCAGGACTGGAGTGCGGCGACCCCCGGAAGCGTGCGCCCTTCCATCCACTCGAGGAAGGCGCCGCCAGCGGTCGAGACAAAGGTGAAGTCGCCGACGACCCCGGCATGGTTGAGCGCCGAGACCGTGTCGCCGCCGCCCGCGACCGAGACCAGGCTTCCATCCTGAGTCAGCGCCGCCGCGGTCCGTGCCAGCGCCACCGTTGCCGCATCGAACGGCTCGGTCTCGAACGCTCCGAGCGGCCCGTTCCAGACCAGGGTCCGGCAGGTCTTGAGTGCATCGCCGAGTGCCTCGACCGCCGCCGGACCGACATCAAGGATCATCTCGTCCTCGGCGACTTCGTGGACGTTGCAGGTCCGCAGGCTCGGCGGATTGGCGGCGAACTCCTTCGCCACCACCACGTCGTAAGGAAGGTGCACCGTGCAATTGGCCTGGTCGGCCCGCTCGAGGATCGCCTCGGCCTCGCCGGTCAGGTCGTGCTCGCACAGGGACTTGCCGACCTTGACCCCGCGCGCGGCAAGGAAGGTGTTGGCCATGCCGCCACCGATGATGAGATGGTCGACCTTGCCGACCAGATGCCCGAGCACCGCCAGCTTGGACGAGACCTTGGCGCCGCCGACGACGGCGGCGACCGGACGTTCGGGATTTCCGAGCGCTGCTTCGAGCGCCTTCAGTTCGGCTTCCATCGCCCGTCCGGCGAAGCTCGGCAGGAGATGCGCGACCCCCTCGGTCGAGGAGTGCGCCCGGTGCGCCGCCGAGAAGGCATCGTTGACATAATAGTCGCCGAGCGCCGCCATACCCTGGCTGAGCTCGGGATCGTTCTTCTCTTCGCCCGCATGGAAGCGGGTGTTCTCGAGCACGGCGATCGAGCCTTCGGTCATGGTCGAGACCGCACGTGCGGCATGCTCCCCGGCGCAATCCTCGACGAACCGGACCGAGCGGCCGGTGAGGTCGGTCAGCGGCTTGACCAGAAGGGCCGTCGACATGTCGGGCCGGGTCTGTCCCTTGGGTCGCCCGAAATGGCTCAGCAGCAGCACGATCGCCCCGCGATCCGCCAGTTCGAGGATCGTCGGCAGCGCCGCTCGAAGCCGGGTGGCATCGCTGACCGCCCCATCCTGCATCGGCACGTTGAGGTCGACGCGGACGAGCACGCGCTTGCCGTGAAGGTCAGAAGGGAGGTCGTCGAGGGTCTTGAAAGGCATTCTGTTTCCTTCTCCCCTCCCGCTCACGGGAGGGGTCGGGGGAGGGAATGTCGGGGAAGCAACAGGCCCTCCCCTAGCCCCTCCCGCAAGCGGGAGGGAAATGCATCTCAGCCCAACTTGGCCATCGCGCAGGCGGTGTCGACCATGCGGTTCGAGAAGCCCCACTCATTGTCGTACCAGCTGACGACGCGCACCAGCTTGCCCTCGAGCACCGCCGTCTCGAGGCTGTCGACGGTCGAGCTCGCCGGATTGTGGTTGAGGTCGATCGAGACCAATGGCTCGTCGGTGTAGGCGAGGATGCCCTTCAAGGGCCCGCTCTCGGACGCCGCCTTGAGCACGCCGTTGACCTCGTCGAGCGTGGTGTCGCGCTTGGGCGTGAAGGTCAGGTCGACCATCGACACGTTCGGGGTCGGGACCCGGATGGCCGAGCCGTCGAGCTTGCCCTTCAGTTCGGGCAGAACTTCACCGACGGCGCGGGCAGCGCCGGTGGTGGTCGGGATCATGCTCATCCCCGCGGCGCGCGCGCGGCGCATGTCGCTGTGGATCTGGTCGAGGATCTTCTGGTCGTTGGTGTAGGCGTGGATGGTGGTCATCAGCCCGCGCTCGATCCCGATCGCGTCATTGAGGACCTTGGCCACCGGCGCGAGGCAGTTGGTGGTGCAGCTCGCGTTCGAGACGACGCGGTGCTCGGCGGTCAGCTTGTCGTGGTTGACGCCGTAGACGACGGTCAGGTCAGCGCCCTTCGCCGGAGCCGAGATCAGCACCCGCTTGGCGCCGGCCGCGATGTGCTTCTCGCCGCCAGCCTTGTCGGTGAAGAAGCCGGTGCACTCGAGCGCCAGCTCGACGCCAAGGTCCTTGTGCGGAAGATTGGCCGGATCGCGCTCTGCGGTCACCGCGATGCGCTTGCCGTTGATGACGATGGCGTCGCCTTCGGCCTTCACTTCGCCAGGAAAGCGGCCGTGGACCGAGTCGCGCTCGAACAGCCAGGCGTTCGACTTGGCGTCGGCGAGGTCGTTGATCGCGACCAGCTCGAGCCCGCAATCGGGACGCTCGAGGATGGCCCGTGCGACCAGCCGGCCGATCCGGCCGAACCCATTGATGGCGACTTTGGTCATCGTGTCTTCTCTCCAGTCTTGTTCGGGCCGAGCGTGTCGAAGCCCGTTTCCTGAGCGTCAGCGCCCCTGTTCTCGCCACTCGGCGAGCAAGGGCGGGTGGTCGGTCAACTCGGGTGTGCCTCGGCCTCGGCGAGGGCAGAGGGGGCTTCCGCGTCAGGGCGCCTGCCGCCCTTCAACTCGGCCAAGCGGGCGAGGACCTGCGGGACGATCTTGTCCGCGGTCAGCCCGAAGTGATCGTAGAGGTCCGCGGCAGGCGCGCTCGCCCCGAAGCCGTCGAGCCCGAAGTGAAGCCCCTTGGCCATGGTCAGGCGCTCCCAGCCGAAGGTGGTCCCGGCCTCGATCGACACCCGAAGGATCTGCTCTGGATCGGCGCTCGGAAGCACCTGCTCGCGCCACGACTCGTCCTGCGCCTCGAACCGGCGCCAATTGGGCAGGCTGACGACCCGCGTTGCCACTCCTTCCCCGTCGAGCCGCCCGGCGACCTCGAGGGCAAGTTCGACTTCCGAGCCGGTGGCGATGAGGATCACCTTGGGATCGGCCGCGTCCTTGAGGACATAGCCGCCGCGGGCCGACAAATTCTCCGCGGCCGCTTCCAGCCGGAACGGCTTCAAATTCTGCCGCGACAGGCACAGCACCGAGGGTCCGTCCTGCTTGAGCGCCGCCGCCCAGCATTCGGCGGTCTCGACCGCATCGCCCGGGCGCCACACCTCGAGGTTGGGCATCAACCGCAGGCTCATGATGTGCTCGACCGGCTGATGGGTCGGTCCGTCCTCGCCGAGCCCGATCGAATCGTGGGTCATCACATAGACGACCCGCGCATTCTGAAGCGCGCTCAGCCGGATTGCCGGCCGACAATAGTCCGAGAAGACGAGGAAGGTGCCACCATAAGGGATGACGCCGCCGTGCAGCGCCATGCCGTTCATCGCCGCGGCCATGCCGAACTCGCGGATGCCGTAATAGACGTAGCGGCCCGAATAGTCGTCGGCGGTGAGCGGCCCGGTCGCCTTGGTCTTGGTGTTGTTCGACCCCGTAAGATCGGCCGAGCCGCCGATGGTGGCCGGAACCGCGGTGTTGATCACCTCGAGTGCCATCTCGGACGCCTTGCGGGTGGCGACCGTCGGCGGGCTCGCCAGCAGCGCGTCGAGATAGGGGGCGAGCCAGCGCTCGTCGGCCTCGCCCGCCATGCGCCGATTAAACTCGTCGGCCTTGCCGCTCGCGGCAAGCCTCTTCTCCCATGCCGCCCGCTCGCCCGCGCAGCGCTCGCCGGCCTTGCGCCAGGCCGAAAGCACGTCGTCGGGAATGGTGAATTCGGTCGCGGCAAGGCCCAGTTCCTTCCGCGCGGCCTCGACCTCGGCCTTGCCCAGCGCCGCGCCGTGAGTCGCCGACGTGCCCTGCTTGTTGGGCGCGCCGTAGCCGATGATGGTCTTGCAGCGGATGAGGCTCGGCCGGTGGTCGGCGATCGCCTTCTCGAGCGCCTGCGACACCTTGCCCGCATCGAGGCCATCGCACTCGACGGTGTGCCAGCCGCACGCGGCATGGCGCGCCATCACGTCCTCCGACCGGCTGAGATCGGTAGCCCCGTCGATGGTGATCTTGTTGTCGTCCCACAGCACGATCAAGCGGCCGAGGCGAAGGTGCCCGGCAAGCCCGACCGCCTCGTGATTGATGCCCTCCATCAGGCAGCCGTCGCCGGCGATGACGTAGGTCCGGTGGTCGACCAGCTCGTCGCCGTAGATGGCGTTCAGGTGCCGCTCGGCGATCGCCATTCCGACCGCGGTCGCAAGTCCCTGCCCGAGCGGGCCGGTGGTAGTCTCGACCCCGGGCAGCTCGAAATTCTCGGGGTGGCCGGCGCACGGGCTGTGGAGCTGACGGAAGCGCCGGATGTCGTCCATCGTCGGCCGCTCGTAGCCGGTCAGGTGGAGAAGCGCGTAGATCAGCGTCGACCCGTGCCCCGCCGACAGCACGAAGCGGTCGCGGTCGGCCCAGTGCGGGTCCTTTGGATCGAACTTCAGGTGGCGGGTGAACAAGGCCGTCGAGGCATCGGCCATGCCCATCGGCATTCCGGGATGGCCGGAGTTGGCGGCTTCCACCGCGTCCATGGCCAGCGCCCGGATGGCATTGGCGAGACGGCGCTGGGTGGGCTGCATCGGGGCTCCGCTGGCAAGTGACGGCACCGCACCGGATTGGGCGGCACCGATGATGCGGCCCCTTTGGGCGGTGAGCCGTTGAGCGTCAACACCCGCGCCTCCTTGGCAAGGGGTGTTTGCGGTCATAGGTCAGGACAATGACACAAGAGGCACTGGAAGTGGCACTGACGCGCGCCGAGCGAGCCCTCGCGCGGGTCGAGCGGATGGCCGAGCATGCGAGCAATCGCGGCGAGGGCGAGGAGCGGCTGCGGGCCAAGGTCCGCGCCGCCATCGCCGAGCTCGACTCGATCATCAGCAAGGTGGAGGCCTGAGGCATGGCCGAAGTTGACATCAACATCGCCGGCCGTCACTACAGGGTCGCCTGCCGCGACGGCGAGGAGCAGAACCTCAAGCGCGCCGCCGAGATGGTGGACGCCAAGAGCCGCGAGGCGCTCGCCGGGCTCGGCGCTCTGTCCGAGAGCCGCCAAATGCTGTTCGCATCGCTGCTTCTGGCCGACCAGCTGATCGAGAAGAAGGGCGTTCAGGCGCCGCCGCCGACCATGCCGCCCGACCCCCAGGTCGTGCGCCGGGTCGATGCGCTCGCCGAGCGACTCGAACGACTCGCCGGTCACCTTGAGAAAGAGGCCGCAAGCGCCTAGATAGGAAGCGACGGGCACTGCCTGGCACGCGCTTGAGAAATCCCTGAGGCTATTCCCGATCCATGGGGGCTGTCCCTGGCTGGGCCCTGGCCCGGCACATATGGTTCCCACCTGACGTAACAGGCGTCAGTGGATTACAGAGCATCGACCTCATGGTGGTCCCGTCACCCTCCCCCTTCGCGCCACCGACCGACAAGGCCGGGCTTCGTGCCCGGCTCCGGGCCGAGCGGCGCGCCTATGCCGCGAGCCTCGCGCCCGAGACCCGCGTCGCCCTCGAGGCCGATCTCGCCGCGGCGCTTGAGCCGCTGCTCTTCGCCGCCCGCGTGGTCGCCGCCTACCAGCCGATGAAGGACGAGATCAGCCCGCTGGCCGCTCTCGCCCGCGCCTCCGCGCTCGGCAAGGTCACCGCCCTCCCCGCCTTCGCCGCACGCGATGCCCGGATGACCTTCCGCAGCGGCGAGGCGAGCCAGCCCGGCCCATGGGGCCTGCTCCAGCCGCCACTCGACTCGGCTCCCGTCACGCCCGACCTCGTGCTCATCCCGCTGGTCGCCTGCGATCCGGACGGGAACCGCATCGGAATGGGCCAGGGTCACTACGACCGGGCGCTCGAGGGCCTTCGCGGCAGCGCCCGGCTGGTCGGAATCGGCTGGGACTTCCAGCTTCTCGACCAAGCGGTTCCGGCCGACCCGTGGGACCAGCCGCTCCATGCCTTCGCCGCTCCGTCCGGCCTCAAGGAATTCGCCCGATGACCCATGAAGAGCAACCCCGCCCGCGGCCCACCGCCGCCGTCTTCATGATCCTCGGGATCATCGCGATATGGGCTGGGCTGGTGGTCTCCATCTCGGACGTGGTGGCTCGCTGGCCAGCGCTGGTTCAGCTGCTTTTCTATATCGTCGCCGGCATCATCTGGATCTTGCCGCTGCGACCGATCCTGCGCTGGAGCGAGACCGGGCGTTGGCGGGCCGACCCCCCGCGACCTTGAAATTTCGGACTGGTTTAGCTACCTCATACACTCTTCATGACCGCTCTGACCTTTTCTTCCGACCGGCTCGCTCCGGTGCATCAGGCCTTGGCCATGCTTCGCGCCAACCCGCGCGAAAGCGCGGGCGCGGGCCTGCTGGCACTTGCCGCCTGCCTGTCGGTGGCCGCGGTTGCTAACGAGCGCGCCGCCAGCCCATCGACGGGCTCGAGCGCTGCCGTCACGACCCCTGCCGTGCAGGACCTTACGCCCTTCGCGGTGCGCCAGGTCGCGCCCGAGGAGGCGCTGAAGCTC
Source organism: Sphingomonas swuensis (assembly GCF_039538045.1). NCBI lineage: Bacteria > Pseudomonadati > Pseudomonadota > Alphaproteobacteria > Sphingomonadales > Sphingomonadaceae > Sphingomonas > Sphingomonas swuensis. Next base: position 2,051,871 of record NZ_BAABBQ010000001.1, read on the forward strand.
AACGCGGCCTTGCCGCTCGCCAGCGGTCCCAATCCGGCCGCGGCGCCGTTCGTCCTCAAGACGGACGCCAAGACCTACGCCCGCGCGCTCGAGTGCCTCAGCCAGGCGATCTACTACGAAGCCGCGCGCGAGAGCGACGAGGGCCAGCGCGCGGTCGCGCAGGTCGTGCTCAACCGGATGCGTCATCCGGCTTATCCCGCCAGCGTCTGCGCGGTGGTCTACCAGGGCGCCGAGCGGCCCACCGGCTGCCAATTCAGCTTCACCTGCGACGGCTCGCTCGCCCGAGCCCCGATGAAGAGCTATTGGGACCGTGCCCGCCGCTTCGCGAACGAGGCGCTGCAGGGCCATGTCGTCGCCGAGGTCGGCAACGCCACCCATTATCATGCCAATTACGTGCTGCCCTACTGGGCTCCGACGCTCACCAAGAATGCGGTGATCGGCGCGCACATCTTCTATCGCTGGGCGGGTGGCTGGGGCCAGCCGGCGGCGTTCGCGCAGAAGTGGGCGAAGCGCGAGTCCGATCCCTGGGCGTTGCGCAGCGCCGCGCTGGCCGCCGAGGCCCGCTTCGCCGCGCTTGCGCCCAACGTGCCGGTCACCGCGGAGCAGGAAGCCGTCCTTGAGGCCAAGCGCGAGCTTCCGCCCGAACTCGCCAAGCTGGTCGAGGCCGAGATCGGCGCTGCCGGCGAGACCCGCGTTGCGCTCAAGATCCCCGCGCGCCGCGAGATCGAACGCCCGGCCCCCGCGCCTGCGTCGGTCAGCCTCAGCTGGGGCCTGACTGGAAGCGATGCGGCGGGACAGGCTCCGCTCGGCAAGAAGGACGAGCCCGCCACTGCTGCCACCGCGGAGGCCGGCACCCCGGCCGGAGCCGCGCAGTAAGCGCCAGCCGCGCGAGCGGGCGACGCCTGGCACAGACGTGCCGCGCTACTCTACCGTAGACGAGCCTTGCCGGTCATGGGATTTCCTCCGCCCTGCCGATTGCCTTGACTTGAGAACTTGAGGATCGACCTCGAATCCGCATGATCGAACGCCATCGATCGGAACCGTGCGCATGCGCAGGGACACGTATGAGGGATCATCTCCGTCGTCGAAAAGCGACGGAGAGAATGGCGCGAGTGACGGGGCTCGAACCCGCGACCTCCGGCGTGACAGGCCGGCGCTCTAACCAACTGAGCTACACCCGCGTTCGGTGTGGGCGGCCAACTAGGGGACCCCCGGGGATGCGTCAACCGCCTTTCTGTGCGGAGGCGACGGTTCCGGTGGATGGCGGCGGGTCGGGCGCCGCCGCATCCTCCTCTTCCTCCTCGCCGGCATGCGTCAGCGTGCCTTGCTCGAACAGGAATCCGGCAATGTCGGGCGTGCCCGCGGCGGCGAACACGGTCTTGAGGATGATCAGCAGCGGAATGGCCAGGAGCGCGCCCGTCGTGCCCCACACCCACGCCCAGAAGCTCAGGGAAAGCAGGATCAGCAGCGGATTGATGTGCACCCGCATGCCGACCACCAACGGGGTGATGGCGTTGGCCTCGACCGTATGCAGCCCGATGAAGATCAGGGGCGGGATGATCGCGGTCCACGGGTCGGGGAAGCTGATCAGCCCGCCCAGCGCCAGCAGCAGCGCCGAGGCGATCGGCCCCAGATAGGGAATGTAGTTCAGCACCGCGACGATGCCGCCCCACATCAGCGGGCTGTCCATCCCCATGTACCAGACGATCCCCGCGACGATCGTCCCGAGGAGCACGTTGATGAGGGTGATGGTGCCAAGATAGGTCGACGTCGCCGCGACCACCTGCTGGATCACCCGGGCGGTGGTCAGCGCTCCCTCGAAGCTGCCGCGGCTGGTGATCGTCGACTTGCGCATCGCGGTCCAGCCGGAGAGAAAGAAGAAGATCACGAGCAGGGCGAAGAACAGCTGGATCAGCGCGTGCGGCGCCGAGCTCGTCAGCAGGTCGAACATCGAGTTCGGCGTCTCGAGCTGCACGGTCCTTGTGTTGCCCGGGCCGGCGCTCGGAAGCTGGTTGAGGATCCGATCGACGAACCGGTCGAGGTTCTTGACGAGATCGAGCAGCGGCTCGAGCGCCTCGCGCACCCGGCCGATCCGTTCGGGCAGAAGCGCCACCCAGTCGATCGCCGGGATGACGATCGACAGCAGGGCGAAGGCCATGACCGCAAGGAACACCAGCACGCAGGTGAACGCCGCCAGGCCCGGCGGAAGCCCGCGCCGCTCGAACCATTCGAGCAGCGGGACCAGCGCGATCGCGATCACCAGCGCTGCAGTGACCGGAAGGAAGAATTCGGCGCCAGCTCGAAGGGCGAAGGGAATGGCAAACAGCAGCCCGATGCCGGCGATCAGGGTGAGCGAGGCAAGCAGCCGGTCTCGCTTGATCGTGATATGCTCGGCGATGACCGCCGCTTCGTCCTCGGGAGGTTCGGGCAGTCTGGCGGGCGCATCCATTGCGCCATCCTAGCTACTGGCGGGGGGCGACGCCAGCAGCACGAAGGTGCGGTCCGAGCCGGCCGCTGACAGCAAGGAAGAACATCCGGAAGTCGCTCGCCAGGCTCCACAGCGGATAGGTGAAGGTCGCGGGCCGGTTCTTCTCGACGAAGAAATGCGCGAACCAGGCGAAGCCGTAGCCCGCCAGCGGCATCGCCAGCGCCCACCAGCCGTTGCCCGTCAGGAGGAGCGCGAGGGCGGCCGCAAGCACCAGCGTGGTCCCGACATAGTGGAGCGCCCGGGTCCGGACGCCGCTATGCTCGCGCAAATAGTGGGGCCAGAATTCCGCGAAGCTCTTGCAGGTGCGTTCCGCCATGGCCGGCAGACTAGCTCGGCGCCCGATTACCCTCAACCCGGTCGGATGGCGGCAGCATCGAGCCGGTCTGGCGTTCGCCGGTGACCCGCTCGACCGCGAAGCCGGCAGTCAGGCCATGAACGATGGTCGACAGCAGGATGGTGCAGGCGATGATCGCCCACAGCTCATATTCGTTGGTCAGCTGCACATGGTGCCCGGCATAAGCCAGATAGTAGATCGAGCCGATCCCGCGCACCCCGTAGAAGGCGACCACCAGCCGCTCCCGCCCGGCAAGACGCGTCCCGGCCAGCGACAGCCACGCGGTCACCGGCCGGATGACGAGGATCAGCACGCCGGCGATCAGCAGGTTCGCGGGGGTGAAATGCGGCCACAGGATCGGCAGCGACGCTCCCAGCGCGACCAGCAGCAGCGAGGTCAGCGCATGCTCAAGCGATTCCGAGAAGTCGTGCAGGCGGCGGTGGAAGTCGTGCCCGCTTTCCGAGCGCCGGAGAGTCAGCCCGGCGACGAAGGCGGCGATGAAGCCGTAGCCCTCGACCAGCTCGGTCGCGCCATAGGCGAGCAGCACGCCAGCGAAGGCGATGACGCCGCTTTCGGTCCGCGACAGGGCATTCTCGCGCGGCCAGTCGAACAGCAGCTTGCCGAGCAGCCAGCCGACGCTCGCCCCCGACAGCACACCGACCACGATCCGGTAGAGCATGTCCTTGGCCAGCCACTCGCCCGCCATGCCGAGCGTCAGCCCGCCCGCGGTCGCGACCAGGATCCCGAGGTGGACGAACGGGAATGCCAGACCGTCGTTGAGGCCGGCTTCGGTCGTCAGCGTGAAGCGCACCGGATGTTCGCCGCCCTCGCGCGGCGGACCTACCTGGACGTCGCCTGCCAGCACCGGATCGGTCGGCGCAAGGATCGCGCCGAGCAGAAGCGCCCCGGCGAAGGTCAGGCCCGCCGCCCACCAGCCGAACAGCGCCAGCGTGCCGATGCACAGGGGCATGGCGATGATCAGAAGCCGAAGGGTCGGCATCCACTGCGCCCGCTCGATCAGGCGATCGATCCGCAGCCCGGTCCCGAACAGGCCGACGATCACGCAGAGTTCGGCGGTGACTTCCCAGGCTCGCGCCTGCGCAACCGGGTTTAGGGCCTCGCGCACCGCCGGAAAAGGCAGAAAGGCGAGAAGACCGGCGAGGATCAGCAACGCCGACGCGGCGGGCTCGCGGCCGGACACGAAGCGCGGCAGCCAGAAGGCGACCAGGATGGCCAGCCCTGCTCCGGCAAGGATGATGTGATAGGTTTCGAATCCGAACATGTCGGCCCCTTAACCCGCGACTGCTTGTTTCGGGTGCGGCGTCGCCCCCGCGGGCTGTCTGCACATGCAAAAGGCCGCCTTCGCAAGCGATGACGGCCTTTCGTCCTGTTCGATCCTCGTCAGTAGGCGGCGGCGTGCCCATGCTCCGATGCCTTCGGATCATCGCCGAAGCGATTGGGTCCGTTGGTACCGGGCAGCGCCATCACGACGAGCATGAAGACGAACAGGGCCAGCAGCAGCAGGACACCGATCCCGATGCTCGCCATCCCGCCGCCACCGCCGCTCGCAAAGCCGGTCACCATGAGAACCCCCAACCCAATTCCACCCAGCACTGGGGCAAGGACCCACAATCCGGTCATGTCCCGATCGTGGAAGCGACGCGCCATCGCCGCCAGCAATGGAATGAAGGTGATGAGAGTCCACAAAAGGGAAACGTAGGGCGGACTTGCGTCTCCTCCGCTGATTGTCGCGTCGATGAGATTGGCGACTACGCTGCCGATGATCGTCAAGAGATAGAACCACCAGAACTCGGAACGACGTGCGCGACCGCTGAACGTGGCAAATTTGCGAAACGGCGTCAGTGCGTAATCAATCGGCGACATGAAGCTTTCCCCCTGATGAGTGGCGAAGGCTAACAGCGCGCAATCACGGCGCAACTCATTTCATTGCCGTACTTGTGCCCGCCAGTATCTCGCTCGGATCGTCAATGCTCACCGGCATCAGCCACGGCGGGAGGACGCCTGAGCAGCCCGTACCACAGCAAGAAGAGGGCAAGCCCTGCGCCCCCGACGGCAGCAAGGGCAATCAGGACCTCCACGCTCGGCGCGCCCGCATAAGCATAGCGCCCACCGGCCGCTCCGAACGCGAGCCAGAAGGCTGCGACGGCGGCGATCCTCGGCGAGGCGAACCGCTTGAAGATGAAGTTGGCGATCGCGCCATGAAGCGCCGTCATCACCAGCGCGCTCACGAAGGCACCGAGGATCGTCATTGCCGCAGTCTATCGCGGCAAGAAGTGACCGCAAGGCCGCGCGCCGCGGTCGTCACTAGGATTTCGGAAGTGGTGCCCCCGGTCCGACTCGAACGGACACGTCTCTCGACAACCGATTTTGAGTCGGTCGCGTCTACCATTCCGCCACGGGGGCACGCCGGGCGCTGCTAGCCCAGCCGGCCGGGCTCTGCAAACGGACTCCTAGTTGCGCGGCGTCACCCGCCGATAGCTCAGCGCTTCGGCGACGTGGATGCGGCCTACGCCTTCCGCGCCGGCGAGGTCGGCGATGGTCCTCGCGACCCTCAGCACCCGGTGGTAGCCGCGGGCCGACAGCCGCATCGCCGCCGCCGCGTCGGCCAGCAATCGCCGACCGGGCTCGTCGGGAGTCGCCACCTCGTCGAGCAGCTCGCCGTCGGCCTCGGCATTGGTGCGCGGACCATGGCCGTTGAAGCGCGCGCCTTGCACCGCCCTCGCCCGCGCCACCCGCTGTGCCACCGCTTCGCTGCCCTCGGCCGGCGGCGGCAGCGATAGGTCGGCGGCGCTCACCCCCGCGACCTCGACATGAAGGTCGATCCGGTCGAGCAAGGGTCCCGACACCCGGGCCTGATAGTCGGCAGCGCAGCGCGGCGCTCGGGCGCAGGCCAGCCCCGGATCGCCGAGGTCGGGTCCGCCGACCGCCGGCTCCGCCTCGCCGATGGGCGGCGCCGGCAGCAGGGTCGTGCCGCGCAGATGCGCGAGCAGGCCGAGAAGGTCGGGCGCGGCAAGCACCTCGACCTCGCCCGCCCATGCCGCCTCGGGCCCCTGCGCGACCGGGCAGATCAGCCCCTTGCCCTCGCCCGCAGCATGGAGCGCCGCAAGCAGCACGCCGGGCGAAGCGGCGATCCGACCGTCGAGGCAGAGCTCGCCTACCGCGACATAATGGCTCAGCATCTCGGCGTCGGTGGCGCCCACCGCCGCCAGCAGCGCGAGCGCGATCGGCAAGTCGAAGTGGCTGCCTTCCTTGGGCAGGTCGGCGGGTGACAGGTTGACCGTGATGACCTTGGGCGGAAGCGCCAGCCCGATCGCGGTCAGCGCCGCGCGGACCCGCTCGCGGCTTTCGGCGACCGCCTTGTCGGGGAGCCCGACGATGACGAAGCGGGGAAGCCCGGTCGAGAGCTGGACCTGCACCTCGACCGCCCGCGCCTCGAGCCCGAGGTAGGCGACGGTTCCCACGGTCGCGACCATCAGGCGCGCCCCCCGGGCACCAGCAATGACTGGAACAAGCGTCCCCCTAGCTCGGCCTGGCGAGACTATTCCGGACGACTTTCGGAGGCAAGGGCAAGCCCTTGCCGCACCGTCTTACCGCCCTACATCACTTCGCATGACCTTGTCGGACCGCCTGGCAGCCCTCCGCGACACGCGGCTTGCGCAGACCGCCATGTTCGTCCTCGGCCTGCTCCTGCTGTTCGTGGTCGCGCCGCTGGCGAGCCCGCTGCCGGGTCCGGGCGGGCTGCTGATCGCCGCGGCCGGCCTGACGCTCGTCCTTCGCACCAGCCTGTGGGCCAAGCGTCACTATGTCCGCTTCAAGCGCTGGCAGCCGCGCGCCGGGGGTTGGTTCGACTGGGGCCTGCGCCGCGGCAGCGCCCGTCGTCGCAACGCGCTGGTCAAGGAGCGCGAACGCCAGCAGATGCCACCGCCGCATTGCATCGAGCGGACCGACGATCCACTGCCCAAAGCGGGTCTCGAGCTCAGCCCGATCGACCCGACGCCGACCGAAATCCAGCGCGTTCCCGAGGCCGACCGGCATTGACTTGCGCGCCCGCCTCCACTAACGGCCCACCCCATGCAAAGCGGCTGCCCTTCGTCGGCAGCCCTTTTTGTTCAAACATCAAGGCAATGAGCGATGAAGCGCACTTTCCAGCCCAGCAATCTCGTCCGCAAGCGGCGTCACGGTTTCCGCACGCGCTCGGCGACGGTGGGCGGCCGCAAGGTGCTGGCGGCGCGCCGTGCTCGCGGCCGCAAGAAGCTCAGCGCCTAGTCACCTTACGAAAGCGCGCGGACTTCCTGGCAGCCAATGCCGGGAAGCGCGTCGCCATGCCCGGCTTCGTCCTTCTGGTCCGCCCGCGCGGTGACGACCGGGACGTGAAGCGCGTCGGCTACACCGTGACCAAGAAGATCGGCGGCGCGGTTGTTCGCAACCGCATGAAGCGGCGCCTCCGTGCGCTCGCGGCCGAGCTCCTCCCCGCCTATGGCATCAGCGGTGCCGATCACGTCCTGATCGGACGCGGCGGCGGGATCGAGCGCGATTTCGGCCAGCTCCGTGCCGAGCTTGCCAAGGCACTTCGCAAGGCGTCGGCATGATCGCCCGGCTGCTCATCCTGATCGCCCGCGGCTGGCAGCTCGGCCCGTCCGCAATCCTTCCGCCCTCCTGCCGTTTCCAGCCTTCCTGCTCGGCCTATGCGATTACCGCCTGGACGCGCTATGGGGCGCTCCGCGGCAGCTGGCTCGCGCTTCGGCGCATCGGTCGCTGCCATCCCTGGGGTGGCCAGGGCCACGACCCGGTACCCTGACGAGGATCTGACCCGAAGTGACCAACGACACGCGCAATGGTAGCGATACGCGCAACATGATCCTTGCGGTGGTGCTTTCCGCACTGGTGCTGCTTGGCTGGGGCTATCTCTCCGACCGCTTCATGCCGGCCAACAAGCCGAACCCCACTCAGACTGCCACCAAGGCGGCGCCGGCGGGCGCTCCCGCGGCCGGCACTGCCGCGCGGCCCGACAATGCCACCAACCGGCCGACGATGAGCCGCGCGCAGGCGATCGGCAGCGTCCCCCGGGTCCGCATCGTCACCCCGAGCGTCGAAGGCTCGCTCAGCCTCCAGGGCCCGCGCTTCGATGACCTCCGCCTCGTTCGCCACATCGGCACCCAGGAGCGCGACGCGGTGCCGACGCGCCTGCTGAGCCCGGCCGGCGCGCCCGGCGCCTATTTCGCCAGCTTCGGCTGGATCGGCCAGGGCGTCCAGGCGCCCGATGGCAACACCATCTGGCAGGCCAGCAGTCGCGAGCTCGCGCCCGGTCGCCCGGTGACGCTGAGCTGGACCAATCCCACCGGCCAGCGCTTCGAGATTCAGGTCGCTGTCGACGACGCCTACCTCTTCACTATCACCCAGCGGGTGGTGAACGCCGGCACCGGCCCCGTCGCGGTCCGCCCCTATGGCGTGCTCAGCCGCTCGGGCCGCTCGGCCGACCAGGACGGCTGGACCCACCATGTGGGCCCGATGGGCGTCTTCAACGGAGCCGCCAACTACGACATCAACTACGGTTCGCTCGACGAGGCCGGCCCCGCGGGCGAGAAGATCGCCACCAGCGGCGGCTGGCTCGGCTTCACCGACAAATATTGGCTGACTGCGCTCGCTCCGGCCGGCGACACCCGCTTCGACGCGACCCTGCGCAAGGGCGCGACCGGCAGCTATCTCACCGAATATGAGATGGCGCCCAAGGTCGTTGATCCGGGTCAGGCCGTGACCAGCACCACGCACCTCTTCGCCGGTGCGAAGGAAAAGCAGATCCTCGATCGCTACGAGGCGTCGGGTTCGGTCCCGAACATCGCCCGGTCGATCGACTGGGGCTGGTTCCGCTGGGTCATGCTGCCGATCTTCTCGCTGCTGCTGTGGCTGTTCCACACGCTCGGCAACTTCGGCTTCGCGATCATCGCGCTGACCTTCATCGTCCGCCTGATCATGTATCCGATCTTCGACCGCCAGTTCCGCTCGATGGCGGCGATGCGGGCAGTGCAGCCGAAGATGAAGGAACTGCAGGAACGTCACAAGGACGACCGCACCAAGATGCAGCAGGAGCTGCTCGAGCTCTACAAGCGCGAGAAGATCAACCCGGCCGCCGGCTGCCTCCCGATCTTCCTCCAGATCCCGGTCTTCTACGCCCTCTACAAGGTGCTGACGGTGACCGTGGAGATGCGCCACCAGCCTTTCGTCGGCTGGCTCAAGGACCTTTCCGCGCCCGATCCGCTAACCCCGGTCAACCTGTTCGGCCTGTTGCCGTTCGATCCCCCGGGTCTGCTGCACCTCGGCGTGCTGCCGATCCTGCTCGGAATCACCATGTGGCTCCAGTTCCGCCTCAACCCGGCGCCGATGGACGAAGTCCAGAAGCAGATCTTCTCGATCATGCCTTGGGTGATGATGTTCGCCATGGCGCCCTTCGCGGCTGGCCTGCAGCTCTACTGGGTGGTCTCCAACCTGCTCGGCATCGCGCAGCAGAAGTACCTCTATTCCAAGTATGACGCCGAGAAGATCGCGGCCCGCCAGGGCGCGGTGGTGAAGACCTGATGGACGACGCCCCCGATCTTCTCGAACGGGCACGCAAGCTGTTCGCCGGGCCGGTCGACTTCCTCAAGTCGGCCCCCGGGCTCGAGTTCCTGCCCGATCCCGACGCGCCCGAGATCGCGTTCGCCGGGCGCTCCAATGTCGGCAAGAGCTCGCTGCTCAACGCCATCACCGGGCGCAACAAGCTGGCACGGACCTCGAACACCCCGGGCCGCACCCAGGAACTGAACTTCTTCGACGTCGGCCAGCCGCTCGCGCTGCGCCTCGTCGACATGCCCGGCTACGGCTTCGCCGAGGCGCCGCGTGACATGGTCAAGCGCTGGCGCTTCCTGGTGAACGACTATCTGCGCGGGCGCAGCGTCCTCAAGCGCGCGATCGTCCTGATCGACAGCCGCCACGGGGTGAAGGCGGTCGACCGCGATGTCATGGACATGCTCGATGCCGCTGCGGTCGGTTACCGCATCGTCCTCACCAAGGCCGACAAGATCAAGGCGAGCGAGCTTGCCGCCGTGCTCGAGGCGACCCGCGCCGAGGCTTCCAAGCGCCCGGCCGCCCATCCGCTGCTGATCCCGACGTCGAGCGAGAAGGGCATGGGCATCGCCGAAGTCCGCGCCGCGGTGCTGGAAGACTCGCTGATCTGAGCCATGGGGCGGTCGCCCGAGCTTGACCCGGGGCCTGCCTTCCTTTCTCGACAAGACAGGCGGATGCCGGATCAGGTCCGGCACGGCGATTACGGAGAATTCATGCTCAAGCTCGTTCTCGGCAACAAGGCCTATTCCTCCTGGTCGATGCGTGGCTGGTTAGCGCTTAAGGCGTCGGGGCTCGAGTTCGAGGAGCTGGTGGTCCCGCTCTACAATGGCGACTGGGACGAGCGCCGCGAGGGCGACGAATTTGCCCCCTCCTCGGGCAAGGTGCCGCTGCTGTGGCATGACGAGACCGTTGTCTGGGACAGCCTCGCGATCATCGAATATTGCGCCGATCTCACCGAGCGCTCGATCTTCTGGCCCGAGGACCTTGCCGCCCGCGCCATGGCCCGCTCGATGGCCGCCGAGATGCACTCGAGCTTTGCCGCCCTGCGCCGCGAATGCCCGATGAACGTGCGCCGCTCGGTGCCCCTGCCCGACCTCAGCGAGGAGACGGTCGCCGACATCAACCGCATCCTCGTCCTGTGGGCGCAGGCTCGTGCCCGCCATGGTGGTTCGGGGCCCTACCTGTACGGCGAGTGGAGCGCGGCCGACATGATGTATGCGCCGGTGGTCACGCGCTTCCTTACCTATTCGATCCCGGTCCCGCCCTTCGCCCGCCAGTATATGTCGGACGTCCTCAAGCAGCCCCATGTCGCGCAGTGGATCGACGCCGCGCAGGACGAACCCTGGGTCATCGAGCAATATGAAGGCTCGCAGGGAACCGCCTGACCCGCCGTTCGCTCGTCGGGCATGCGTTTACTTACCGTTGTCGTCGCCCTTGTTTCCCTTTCCGCCTGCGTGACCGCTCCGAGGGAGCAGATCGCGGACTCCCTCAGCAGTTACGGCCTCGACCGTCCTCGCGCCGAGTGCATCGGAGGCAATCTCCAGGCCGACCTCTCGGTTGGCCAGCTCCTCCAGCTGTCCCGCGCGGCGCAGGCGTACCGGCAGAATGATTCCGATCCGTCGCGCCTCGGGCTCGATGACCTCCTGAGGGTCAGCAGCCAGCTCAAGGATCCCGCCATTCCCATCGCCATTGCCAAGGCGAGCGGCCGCTGCGGGATCGTCCCGACGGGCTTCACCGCCCTGCTCGGCGTCGTCCGAGGCTGACTTCAGCTTTCGGGCTGCAGTCGATATTCCCCGCTCGCGTTGTCGAGCCGCATCCTGGCATCGGGATAGTGGCAGTCGGTCGCGTTCGGCCGCCCGATCGCGACGAAGCGGCACGGTGCCGTCCCCTCGTTGATGAGGTGATGGCCGTCGGGGACGCCTTTGGGGAATGCCGCGACGTCGCCTGCGCGAAGCAGCGTCCGGTGCCCCTCCTCGACCAGCATCGCCTCGCCCTCGAGCATCACGACCAGTTCGTCCTCGCCCTCGTGCCAGTGGCGCTGGCTCGACCAGGCGCCAGGCTCGAGGGTCACATGGCTCGCGCCGAAGTCGACCAGCCCCGCGGCGGGCGCGAGCCTGCGGTACCAGCGCCCCTGCACCGGCCGGTCGTGCGGCGGCGGGTAGCCGGTCGCATTGGTCGCCTCGATCGTTTCCAGGTCCAGTTTCGGCATTGCGTCCCTCATGCTAGCGCTTGCGGCCATGTCCCTTATCGATCCCGTCGACCTCGCCGCCAAGCTCATCTCGGTGCCCTCGGTCACCCCCGCCAGCGGCGCCGTCTTCGACCTGCTCGACGAGGCGCTGACGGGCGTCGGCTTCGCCGTCCACCGCTTCATCCTCGGTGAGGCGCCCGACGGGCCGACCGAGAACATGGTCGCGATCCGCGACCGCGGCCCGGGACCCCACGTCAGCTTCGCCGGCCACCTCGACGTCGTTCCCGCCGGCGAGGGCTGGACCGGCGACGCCTTCACCGCCCGGATCGAGGATGGCCGGCTGTTCGGCCGCGGCGCCAACGACATGAAGAGCGCCATCGCCGCCGCCGCCGCCGCCGCTTCGGCGATCGACCAGCGCTCGGGTACCCTCTCCTTCCTCATCACCGGAGACGAGGAGGGCTATGCGACCTGGGGCACGCCGCGAATCATCGACTGGCTGAACGAGCGCGCCATCCGCCCCGACATGATCCTGATCGGAGAACCGACCAGCGAGACCGCGCTCGGGGACACCGTCAAGATCGGCCGCCGCGGCTCGGTCAACCTGTGGCTGACGGTGCGCGGCGTCCAGGGTCATGTCGCCTATCCGCACAAGGCCGACAATCCCGTGCCTCGCCTCGCGCGCATCTGCGCCGCGCTGGCCGACCTCCACCTCGACGACGGGACCGAGGCATTTCCCCCCTCGAACCTCGAGTTCACCGCGCTCGCCACGCCGACCTCGGCCAGCAACCTCATTCCGGGTGAAGCGACCGCCCAGGCTAACATCCGCTTCAACAACCTGCATGACGGCGAAGCGCTGATCGACCTCGTCACCCGGACCGCGCACGCGATCGATCCCGCTTGCGAGGTTCGGGCACGGATCTCGGGCGAAGCCTTCCTGACCCCGCCGGGCACGCTCTACGACCTCGTCACCGCCGCCATTCGCGAGGAGACGGGGATCGCCCCTTCCCTGTCGACCGGCGGCGGGACCTCGGACGGCCGCTTCCTCATCAAGCTCTGCCCGGTGGTCGACTTCGGCCTTCCCAACGCGACCATGCACAAGGTCGGCGAGAGCGCCGGGATCGAGGACATCCGCGCTTTGTCGCGCATCTACCGGCGGGTGTTCGAAGGCGGCCTGGCGCGCGCCTGAGCGGTCAGGCGGCGCTGCGCCCTACCCGCGGATGCGCCTGCGCATGGCTCGTCCAGCGCAGGAATTCCTCCTCCATCATCGGCTCGGCGAAGATGAAGCCCTGGATCGTCTCGCAGCCCATGGCCCGCAGGATGTCGGCCTGCGCGACCGTCTCGACCGCTTCGGCGACGAGCTCGCACTCGACCCCGCGCACCAGCTGGACGACCGCCTGGACCACCACTCGAGCCTGCTCGCTGGTCGCGATGTCGTCGATCAGCGAGGGGTCGAGCTTGACCCGGTCGATCGGCAGCTGGCGGAGCCGCGCGATGTTGGAATAGCCGGTGCCGAAGTCGTCGATCGCGATCGCCGCACCGTCGGCGCGAAGCGCGGCGATCTCGGCCAGCACCGAAGCCGGGCACTCCATCGCGGCGCTCTCGGTGAACTCGAGCTCGATCCGGTCGAGACCGACATGCGCCTCGGCGAAGATCTGCCGCAGCCGGGCAAAGAAGTCGGCGCGCTCGAGCTGGCGCGGGCTGACGTTGAAGGCGACGCGGCGAAGACCGCCATCCTCGCGCTCCCAGCTGGCGATCATCGCCGCCACCTCGGCCATGACCCAGTCGCCGATATCGTTAATGACCCCGCACTGCTCGGCGACCGGGATGAATTCGTTGGGCGAAACCAGCCCACGGACCGGATGGTGCCAGCGGAGCAGCGCCTCGGCGCCGGTGACGGTACCGTCGTGAAGGCTGAGCTGCGGCTGCAGCGCGAGCACGAACTCGCCCCGCTGCACCGCGTCGACCAGTGCCTTCTCGGTTTCCAGCCGGGTGCGATGCTCGGCGGCGAGCGCATCGTTGAACAGGCAGTGCTGGTGACCCCCGCCGGCCTTGGCGCGATACATGGCGATGTCCGCCGCCTTCATCAGTTCCTCGACGCTCCGGCCGTGGAGCGGCGCGAGCGCGACCCCGACCGACGCGCCGATGTCGACGCTGTGGCCCTGGAGTTCGAATGGCTCGCCGATCGCGAGCACGACCCGCCGGGCCAGCCGCTCGGCTTCGGCCGCGGTTCCGACCTGCGGGAACAGCAGGGTGAATTCGTCGCCCGCCAGTCGCGCCAGCAGCGGCCGTGCGGACGAAGTGGTGGTCTCGCTGTTGACCACCACCCGCAGGCGGTTGGCGACCATGACCAGCAACTGGTCGCCTCGGGCATGGCCGAGGCTGTCGTTCACCGCCTTGAAGCGATCGAGGTCGACGAACAGCATGACCGACAGCCGATCGCTCGCCTGGGCAAGAATGCGCTCGGCTTCGGCGCGGAAATTGAGTCGGTTGGGCAGGCTGGTGACCGGATCGTACATTCCCAGCGCATGTGCATTGTCGATCGAGCTGCGAACCTCGGCGAACAGGCTGTCCACCGCCGCCGCGACCTTGGGCATGGTCCGTTGGACGAGCTCCGGGGTCGGGCTGGTGAGATCCCCCTCCTCGACCGCCAGCAGCCGGTCGCGAAGCGCCGCCAGCGCGCGCGCCCCCTCGCTGTTGGGACGCTCGGAAGCGACATAGCAGACGATAAGGCAGAACAGGCCCGCCATCACCGCCGCGGCGATCTGCTGCGGGAGCTGGGTGATCGAGAGAAATGCGTAGAGCGAGAAGATGAACGACGCCACGCCCGCCAGTCCTGACAGGAGCATGTTGCTGATCTTTTGGGCGGTCCCCACCTTCATCGCGGGGTCGATGGTTAAGGCGGGGTAGTTAAAAAGCCGTGTAGGCGCGCCGCTCAGCGACGAAGGATGAGGTAGAGGCTACCGCCCCCGCCGTGCCGGCGATGGGCATTGCGCACCGCCGCGATCTGCTCGGCATGGCGCGACACAGCCAGCCAGTCGTGGACTGCCGCGCGGATCTTGCCGCGCAGCACCGGCGGCTCGCCCGGCCGGTGATGCCCCGTTACCAGCAGGAGCACCCGGTCGCCGGCCACGATCGCCCGCTCGAGCGCCATATCGAGAGCGTCATAGGCGCGGTCGAGATTCATCCCGTGAAGGTCGAGCGTCCGGTCGACCGGGACCGACCCGTTTTTGAGCCGGCGCTCCCAATGGCCATCGAGGTTGCCGTGGATGGTCGTTCGCCGCGGCTTGGCCACAGGCTGCACCCGCGCCGGCGGGACCCGGCCCTTGGCCTTGGCCGGGGGGAGTTCGGCAATCGCGGCCGACACTGCCGCGATGTCCGGTGCGAGCACCGCCGGCGCCCGCACCTGCGGTTCGCGGCTCAGCGGATTGATGGTGGCCGCGACCCGCGACCAGAGCGCCTGCTCTTCAGGGCTGAGGGGACGCACCGACCGGCACCTGCTGCTGTGCCTGAGTGGCCGTTTCCCGCGCGCGAGCCGCCGCCAAGCTGCCCTTGGGCAGCAGCAGCAGGGCGCTGCCCTTGGCCGCCATTCCGCCGGCGATCCGGGTCGCCTCGACGCCATGACCCCAGAAGGTGTCGAACCGGTTCGAGCCCTTGATCGCTCCGCCCGTGTCCTGCGCCACCCACAGGCCATTGGCCTCGGGCCGGTCGACCATCAGGAAGACCGGTGCGCCGAGCGGGACGAACAACGGATCGGCCGCGACGCTGCCGCGCCCGGTCACCGGCACGTTCATGGCCCCGAGCGGGCCCGGCCCGGTCAGCTCGCGGAAGAAGATGTAGGACAGGTTCTCGCGCATGATCGCGCGGCCCTCCTCGGGGTTGGCGCGAAGCCAGGCCACGATGTCCTGCATGCTGGTGCCGCCCGGCTGGAGGATCCCGCGCTCGCGCATGATCCGGCCGATCGCCTTATACTCGCGGCCGTTCTGGTCGGCATAGCCGAGCCGCATCTCGCCGCCGTCGGGCAGCCGCAGCCGCCCCGAGCCCTGTATCTGCAGGAAGAACAGCTCGATCGGATCGGCTGCCCAGGCGAGTTCCAGTCCCTTGTTGGCGAGGACCCCGTCCTCGATCGCGGCGCGGTCGTGGTAGAGGACGCAGGCTCCCGTCTCGTCAACTCGGCCGCGGCCGGTCTGGCCATCGGCGCGGGTACAGCGCACGAGGTCGGGCGGCACGCGGTAGATCGGCACCATCGCGCCGGGTTGCTGGACTCGCGCACCGGCCAGTTCGGGCTCGTAATAGCCGGTGGCAAAGGCCTTGCCGTCGTGGACCTGGACCCACTCGAAGCGCTGCTCGAAGAAATTGCGCGCGGCGGCGGGCGCAATCGTGGACGCCTCGGTGCACAGCGCCTGCCAGTCGGCACCGACCGTCAGCCCCGAGGCATCCTTGCGGCGCACCAGAACCGGGCAGGAGATGCGGAAGGCGGCGAGTCCGCGTTCGGCCTGCTCCTGGCTGATGGTCCGCGGCGCGGTGACGAAGGTCGCGGCCTCGATCGCGCGGCGGGGACCTGGCGGCGGTACCGGGACCGGGGCCGGGGAAGGCGTTACAACCACCGGCGGCGAAGGTGTCTCGACGACAGGCGGAAGCGGGCGCGTGGCGCAGGCGGCCACCGACAGGCCGAGCAGCGCGACCAGCGCTTGGGAGCGAAGCTTCACTATTCTATTCGTCGTCGGTTTCGATCAGGACCCAGTTCGGATCGCCCGAAGCCAGGTCGCGGCGGAAGGTCCAGCGATCGCGCGTCTGGACCGCGTCGCTGAGCGATCCGGCGAGCACGTTGCCCTCGGCATCGCGGGTCACCGCGGCGATATCGGCCTCGAACCGGACCGTCAGAGTCGCCACCTTGCCCGTGACGCCCGCCTCGGCGATCAGCGCCTGCTCGACCGCGATCAGCCGATTGTCGAGCCGCTGGCCCGCGGCCTCGCGCTCTGCGATCGCTTCGTCGAACGCGCCCGCGATCTCGGGATCGAGGAAGGAGCGCACCTCGTCCAGCCGGCCCGCCCAGAAGGCTTCCAGGATCATCCGGTATGCAGCCTGCGCGCCCTCGAGGAAGCGGGCGACGTCGAAGCTCGGATCGGCCGCGAGCAGCGCACGCACGCCGGGTCCGGCGGTCGGAAGATATGCGGTGTCGAGCGGCTCGGCGCTGGGCTGCTGCGCGGCACCCGCCATCGCCGGCGCCGGCACCGCACGCCCTTCGGCGTCGGCCGGCTTCAGCGACAGCTGCTGCTCATGGCCCGTGCGCTCGCCGAGCACGCTGTACAGCTTGAGCCCGATGAATAGGGCGACCAGCGCAAGGATGATGACTGCAACCAAGGAACCGCTTTCTCGTGTCTGACTGTCGGGATGCTCAACGCTCTACATAGGCGCACAGGTCCCCGGCTTCAAACCCCGGGCTTTGGCCGTCCTTCGCGCCATTGCACCGCTTCGGCGCGGCTGCTAGTCGCCCGCCCGAACCCGAGTGGGACCGCATCAGCTTGTCCCGCCACTCCTTTTAGCATGGTTAAGGGCAACACTGATGGCCGCTTCCGATCCGACCGACCTGGCTCCCAACGGCGCGGATGCCGCGTCCGACGCTCCGCAGGTCGCGGCGCTCGCGCAATATGTGAAGGACCTGTCGGTCGAAAACCCGTCGGCCCCGCAGGTCTTCCAGTGGAACGAGCAGCCGCAGCTCGACGTGCAGTTCAACATCGCGGTCAACAAGATCGCCGACGAAGTGCATGAGGTCGTGCTCAAGATCGACGCCTCGGCCCGCTCGGCCCAGGGCGTCCACTTCGTCCTCGACCTTAGCTACGCCGGCATCTTCGGCCTCCGCAACCTGCCCGAGGAGCAGCTTCCGGCCTTCCTCCTCGTCGAGGCGCCGCGGCTGCTCTTCCCGTTCGCCCGCCAAGTCGTCGCCTCGTCGATCCAGGATGCCGGCTTCCCGCCGCTGATGCTCGACCCGATCGACTTCGCCAGCATCTACATGAGCCAGGTGGATGCCGCGCAGCAGCAGGCCGCCACCGGCGACCAGCCGCAGGCCGAGCCGACCATCCAGTAGCATCGAACATCCTCCTCCCCCGCCGGGAGGAGGCCGCCCGCAAGGGCAGTGGGGGAGTGGCGCACCGATGAATCTCCTCAAGGCCACCGGCACGATCGGCGGGCTGACCATGGTCAGCCGGATCCTCGGCTTTGCCCGTGAGATGCTGATGGCGCGGATAATGGGCGCGACCGCCGCGACCGACGCCTTCCTGCTCGCCTTCCGTCTCCCGAACACCTTCCGCCGGCTGTTCGGCGAAGGCGCGTTCAGCGCCGGCTTCGTGCCGCTCTACGCCCAGCGCCTGCAGGGTGAGGACGGCGAAGCCGAAGCCCGCAAATTCTCCGAGGAAGTGCTCGCGGTCTTCCTCCCGACCCTGGTCCTCTTCACCCTCTTCTTCCAGCTCATCATGCCGGCCTTCGTCGCGGTCTGGTCGGGCTACAAGGGCGAGCAGTTCGACCTCACCGTCCTCCTCACCCGCATCACCTTCCCCTACCTCATTCTGATCAGCCTGGTGTCGCTGTGGGCGGGCATCCTCAACAGCCTGTCGCGCTTCACCGCGGCCGCCTTCGCCCCGGCGCTGCTCAACCTGTGCATGATGGTGGCGCTGATCATCTTCCCCCAGGGCGGTGCCTTCACCGCCTTCTGGCTGGCGGTCGCGGTCACCATCGGCGGTGTCATCCAGCTCGGGCTGCTGATCTTCGCCGCGGTCCGCGCCGGCGTTTCGCTGCGCCTGCGCAGACCCCGGATCACTCCCGGCGTGAGGCAGTTCCTGGTCGTGGTCATTCCCGCCACGCTGGGCGCGGGCGTCTACCAGATCAGCGCCTTCATCGACACCTTCTTCCTCGCGCGCGCCGGGGTTGGGGCGCAAAGCTGGTTCAACTATGCCGACCGCTTCAACCAGCTTCCGCTGGGCGTGATCGGAGCCGCGCTCGGCACCGCCATCCTGCCGCAGATCAGCCGCTTCGTTGGCGCCAACGAGCCCGACAAGGCCGCGCATGTCCAGGCCCAGGCGCTCGACCTCGGCATGTTCCTGACCCTTCCCGCAGCGCTCGCCTTGTGCGTCGTCTCGGGCCCGCTGATCAGCGCGCTCTACGGCGGCGGCGAATTCACCGCGCGCGACGCCTCGGTGACCGCGACCGTCCTTTCGATCCTCGTGCTCGGCCTGCCCGCCTACGTGCTGGTCAAGGTGCTGACCCCCGGCTTCTATTCGCGCCAGGACACCGCGACCCCGGTCAAGACCGCGGGCGTGGTGCTGCTCGCCAACGTCGTCCTCAACTTCGCCATCTGGGGCGCGACGTCCGACCCGCTCCTGCGGGTTTACGGACTAAGCGCGGTGGTTGCTATCACCAGCTGGCTCAACTGCCTGATCCTTTACGTCGTCCTCCACCGCCGCGGCCACTTCCGGGTGCCCGGCTGGCTTGCGAGCCGGGTATTCCGCCAGCTCGTCGCGGGCGCCGTCATGGTCGCCGCCCTGCTCGGCCTTGAGTGGCTGCTGGCCGACTGGTTCACCGGCAGCCTGACCAAGCAGTTGCTGTCGGTCGCAGCCCTCGTCGGCGGCGGCATGGCGATCTACTTCCCGCTCTGCTGGGCGATCGGCGGAGTTGACCGCCAGGCCTTCCGCGAGCTCCTCGCCCGCAAGAGACCCGCCGCCAATGCCTGACGCCCCCGCCGCCGCCATTCCCGTCACCCGCGTCGTCTCGGGCATCCAGCCGACCGGCAACCTCCACCTCGGCAATCTGCTCGGCGCAATCCTGCGCTGGGTGAAGATGCAGGACGAGGCGCCCTGCCTCTTCTTCCTTGCCGACCTCCATTCGCTCAGCGACCACATTCCCGCCGAGACCCGCCTCGCGCAGGTCCGCTCGATGGCCGCAGCGCTGGTCGCGAGCGGGATCGATCCGCAAAAGGCGATCCTCTTCGCCCAGTCGGACGTCCCCGCCCATGCCGAGCTCTGCTGGCTCCTCAACGGCACCGCCCGCATGGGCTGGCTGCACCGGATGACCCAGTGGAAGGACAAGTCGGGCAAGAACAAGGAAGGCGCCTCGGTCGCGCTGTTCGACTATCCCGTCCTCCAGGCCGCCGACATCCTCCTCTACCAGGCCAGCCACGTGCCGGTCGGCGAGGACCAGAAGCAGCATATCGAGCTCACCCGCGACATCGCGATTAAGTTCAACCAGGATACCGGCACCGACCTCTTCACCGTGCCCCAGCCGTTCATCGGCGGGGGCACCGCGGCGCGCGTCATGTCGCTGCGCGACGGGTCGGCCAAGATGAGCAAGTCCGATCCCTCGGACATGAGCCGGATCAACCTCGTCGACAGCGACGAGGAGATCGCCGCCAAGATCCGCAAGGCCCGCACCGATCCCGAGCCGCTGCCCGGCGACCCCGAGCTCCTCAAGGAGCGCCCCGAAGCCCGCAACCTCGTCGGCATCATGGCCGCCGTCACGAACGAGAGCGAAGCCGCGGTTCTTGCCCGCTTCGAAGGCCAGGGCTTCGGCGCCTTCAAGCCCGCGCTCGCCGACGCTCTGGTCGCGATGATCGCCCCGATCCGCGCCCGCTTCAACGAGCTCGAGCGCGATGTCGCTGCCCTCGATCGCATCCTCGACGACGGCGCCGCCCGCGCCAACGCGCTGGGCCAGCCCACCCTTCTCGCCGCCAAACGCGCCCTCGGACTCTCGCGTCACTGACCGTAAATCGTTCGCCCTGAGCGAAGTCGAAGGGCCTCGGCGCAGACGTGCTTCGACTTCGCTCAGCACGAAGGAGCCTGGGCGCGAAATTCGCTTCACCGCTGCTGCCGCTCCCTTCATCGACGGTTCAACTCACTTCATGTTATAACCCGCTCGTTTACCGGGACTTTCCCCGAGTCGAGGGTTCTCTCACCATGACTTTCCTCCAGAAGATTGCCGCGGCCGCGCTGGTCGGCGTGGCATCGATCGGTCTGTCGGGCTGCGCCACCGGCCTTCCCGCCAAGGTCACCCGCTTTCAGGCCATGCCGGCGCCGCAGGGCCAGAGCTTCTATGTCGTTCCCGGCATGGGCCAGGCGCAGGGCGGCGGGCTCGAGTTCAGCCGCTATGCCGCGCTCGTGTCGCAGCAGCTCGCCGCGCAGGGCTACGTCCCCGCCGCCAGCCCGCAGAGCGCGACCATGATCGTCCAGCTGGGCTACAAGGTCGACGACGGCACCGAGCGGCTGGTCGAGGACCCGTTCGGCCCGCGCGGCTACGATCCCTTCTATCGCGGCTTCTACAGCCCCTACGGGCCCTATGGCAGCCGCTTCGACCCGCGCTGGGGCATCTACACCGGCCGGCCCTACTACAGCCGCTACGGCTATTATGGCGGAGTCCGCTCGCCCTTCTACTACGGCTGGAACGACCCCTTCTGGTATGGCGGGCCGAGCGTTCGCCAGTATACCGAGTATAAGTCGGAGCTCGACCTCGACATCCGTCGCCGGGTCGACAACCAGCAGCTGTTCGACGGTCGCGCCCAGGCGCGCTCGACCACCGACAACACGCAGGTGCTCGTCCCCAACCTGATCCAGGCGATGTTCACCGGCTTCCCGGGCCGCAGCGGCGAGACCGTCCGCATCACCGTCCCCGCCCAGCCCCGCAAGCGCTGAGCTAGATCAGTTCTCAAGAAGCCCGTCCGGAGCGATCCGGGCGGGCTTTTCTATGCTGGACTGCCGTCGCTCGTGGCGCCGCTCTTCCCGCGAGGGACTTACGGTGCGGCGCGAAGCTGGTCTGCTGCTGCACTCGATCTCGTTTGCGAACGCTCTGGCCCGTGCTGAGGAAGGTGCTTCTTCAGCCCGAGTGCGGGTTTCTCAACGAGATTCCACGACAAATATGCAAACGCCGTCGCGAGCAGGAGCGAAAGGCTGAGATTGCTCCAGAAGCCCGTCACGCCCATCCACATCGCCGTCTGCTGGATTGGCCAGCCATAGAGGAAGATGCCGTAGCTCAGGTCACCAAGCTTGTTCAGGCTGTTCGCGCGTGGATTGCAGAGGCCCAGATAGGCGGAGATGTAGGCTATGAAGGGTGCAGCAAACGCATCGCTATGAGGCAGATAGAAGAACGCGGTCGCCATGGCGACGCTCATCCAGAACAGAAGCGGATGCCAGGGCACAACGTCGCGGAGCTGGAAGATGCTCACTCCGAACAGGAAAGCGAGAACCAGAACTCTTCCACTCACAGCCACAGAATATTGTGGTTCGCTGTAGAGCGCCAAGCTCCACTGCAAGGTCATGAGTGCAAGAACGACAAGTCCGAACAGTCTTGCTCGACGAACGACGCCTAAGACCGAGATAATGCCAATCGCGATGTAGCATTCCAGCTCGTAAGGGATTGTCCACAATTGCCCGTTCACGACGCCAGGCACGGGATTGTTCTTGAAGACCCCAGGCAGGTCATAGTGGATGTTGCCCGTGACGTTCAGTAGATACCGCCAGAACTCGGCATCTCCAAAGTAGCCGGAGAGGGTCATTGTGGTGACCAGCGGGCCCAAGATCATCGCGGAGAGAAGCACCTCCGCAAACAAGGCCGGAAAGATTCGCAGTGCGCGAAGGCCGAAGAATTGGAGCATGCTTGCAGAGCGCGCGAGGCTCCCGGCCACCAGAAAGCCACTCAGCGCAAAGAACATGGGGAGAATGGCGGCAACGATCGGCCGTGCCGGACCCAGCCCCACGAACTGCTGCAACTCACGGCCGCCGGTGACGTAAACGGAATGCCAGGTCACGACGGCGACGGCGAGCAGTATGCGTTGGTAGTCGAACCCGCTGGGTCGCCCGCCGGTATAGGTCAGTCGTCCCCCGAGTGTTTGCATGACCGCGAAGCTCCCCCTTGTGGCTCACATGGGGCGATCGTGCTTTCGGTTCGGTAAATTCGCAATCAACAAACCAGCCTGCTCAACTGCGGAACAGCAAGCCGACCGGTGGCGGCCTTATGGAACTTCAGCGCTTGCGGACGAACTCGGCGCGCAGGACGAGGCCCTTGATCCCCTCGTAGCGGCAGTCGATCTCCTGCGGGTCGCCGGTCAGCCGGATCGACTTGATCAGCGTGCCGCGCTTCAGCGTCTGGCCCGCGCCCTTGACCTCGAGGTCCTTGATCAGCGTCACCTGGTCACCGTCGGCGAGCAGATTGCCGACGGCGTCGCGCACCTCGACCGCCGACGCGGCCGCACGTCGCCGGGCGAGCCCGGCCGCCGGCAGCCACTCGCCGCTCTCCTCGTCGTAGATGTAATCGTCGTCGGACATCACTCTCTTGCGCTCCCCGCCGCTTCACTCTCGCTCAGTAGTTCCGCAACCCGGGATACTCCCACCGATAGTGCACGCCTGTCTCGCCCAGCACGTGGCGAACCAGTGCCGGGAACGCCCGTTCAGCGCGCACGTCATTGGCCATGATCAGTACGCATCGGCGGCCCTCCTCAAGGCACACCAGCGTGTTGGCGGTGATGTCGTCATGCCCGCCCTTATACCATCCGGCACCTTGCGGCCCTGAGAAAGCGACCACGCCCATCGCCGCAGAGGCATTGGGTCGCTCGGCGAGTTGCGCGTCGGGAAGCAGCGTCGGGAATTGCTGCCGAGTGGTGATCGGCAGCGTGCCGCGCGCAAATTCTCGGCGCCACCTTACCGGCAGACCCTCTCCACGGACCATCGCCGCGGCCACCCGCGCAAAGTCGCCGATGCTCGTGTCCATCGATCCTGCGGCCCGCACCCGGCTCCGCTCGTCGTGCGGCTGCGCCTTGCCTTGTTCGTCCCAGCCATCGGCGACATTGCCGGCGAAGTGCGACTGCCAGCGAAGACTGGTCCGGGTCATTCCCAAGGGGCGAAAGAAGCGGCGCTGCAATTCGGCTTCGGTGTCGAGTCCTGCTCCCTTCTCGAGGCCGAACTGGAGAAGCATGATGCCTTCGCCCGAATAGCCGTAGCGCGAACCCGGCTCGAAGCGGATCCTGAGCTTTCGGTCGGGGTTGAGGAAGGCGAAATTGGCAAAGCCGGTCGAATGGTTGAGCGTCATTCGCGGCGTGATAAGCCGCCACCGCTCGTCGTCGGTAAGATCACCCCAATTCCCGTAAGCCGGCAGATTGCCATAGGATGGCAGTGGCTGCGGCAGCAGCGTCGCGATCGGCCGGTCGAGCGACAGCCGACCCTCCGCCGCCAGCTGCACCGTAAGATAGCCGAAGACCGCCTTGGTCAGGGACGCACCATAAAGGACCGTGTCCGGGGTGAGCGGCTCGCCGGCCGCGTTGCGGGCCACGAAGGCCTGCACCGAGCTGACCTTTCCCCTTTCGATCGTCGCGATGGCGAGCCCCTTGGCACCGGTCTCGGTCATTGCAGCGGCCACAACCCTGGCGATCGACGGTGGGGACGGCGTGCGCGCCTGTGCCGGAGCGCCGATCATCAGTGCCACGGCAGCAATGGAGGCGATACGGTGCACCGGAACGACCTCCTTCGTCTCCCGGCGCTCCCGGTCAGCCTTCGAGCTGGCGGGTCAGCATCCGGATCGCGGCGTCGATGTCGGGATCGCTCGCGCGCAGCTTCTCGATCTGCTTGACGGCATGGATCACCGTCGTGTGGTCGCGCCCGCCGAAGCGGCGACCGATGTCGGGCAGCGACTTGGGGGTCAGCTGCTTGGACAGGTACATCGCGACCTGGCGCGGGCGGGCGACCTCGCGCGCGCGGCGGGCGGAGACCATCTCGGCCTTGCGGATGCAATAATGCTCGGCGACCCGGGTCTGGATCTCGTCGATGCTGATCCGCCGCTGGTTGGCGCGAAGCACGTTCGCCAGCACTTCCTCGACGAACGGCAGGTCGATCGCCCGCCCGGTCATCAGCGCATAGGCGCCGATCCGGTTCAGGGCGCCCTCGAGCTCGCGGATCGAGTTGGTCAGCCGGCGGGCGAGGAACTCGACCACGCTCTCGGGCATCGCAACGCCCGGAAGCAGCGCGAGCTTGGCGAGCAGGATGTTGTAGCGAAGCTCGAGGTCGGCGGCGTTGATGTCGGCGACCAGGCCCCACGACAGGCGCGAGAGGATGCGCGGCGCGATCCCGTCGAGGTCCTGCGGTGCGCGGTCCGAGGTGATCACCAGCCGCTTACCGGCGGTGATGATCTCGTTCATCGTGTGGAAAAATTCTTCCTGCGTCGATTCCTTGCCGGCGATGAACTGGACGTCGTCGATCAGCAGCAGGTCGGCGCTCCGCAGCCGCTGCTTGAAGCCGATCGTGTCGTTCTCCCGGATCGCGCGGACGAACTCGACCATGAACTTCTCGGCGCTCATCATCACCACCAGCGCGTCGGGGCGCTGGGCGAGGAAGCGCTGGGCGATGGCGTGCAGCAGGTGGGTCTTGCCGCGCCCGGTACCGCCATGGACGAACAAGGGATTGAAGGTGACCTGGTCGGCCTCGGCCAGCGTCTTGGCGGCGGTGAAGGCGACTTCGTTGGCCTTGCCGACGACGAAGCTCTCGAAGCTGTAGCGCGGGTCGAGCGGCGGGCGCGGATGCGTTGCGACGGCAGCCTGGCGCTCGGCCGGGGTGGGCGCATCCTCGATGATCAGCAGCGGCGCGGGGCGCGGTCCGCCCTCGCAGGCGATGACCCGCACTTCGCGGACGATCGGAAGGGTCGTCTTCCACGCCAGCTGGAGTCGCTCGCCGAAATGGTTGCGGACCCAGTCGGCCATGAACTGGCTCGGCATGACGAGTTCGAGGCTGCCGGTGTCGGGATCGAAGTCGCCCAGCTCGGCGGGCTTGAGCCAGCCGTCGAACGTGCGCGCGCCGCAATCGCGGCGAAGCCCGGTGCGGATCGCGGCCCAGGCGGCAGCCAGCGGCGAGGAGTCGATCGGAATCGCGGCCTCGTCAGCCCGACCCTGCTCGTTCCGCCCTAGTCCCGTCCCGAATCCGTCCACTTAGCCCCGAGCCTCCATCTTCCGCTTCCGCCAGCAACCGCGAGGACGCAAGGGTTCGTTCGCACCGAACCCGAGTCGGTGCGTCTGTGCCTTGCCTCGCGTGGATCCCCCCAGTGGAATCGCTGCCGGAGGTGTTTTCTGGACAGCCGGACGCCCGCTGACAACCGTCCTTTTTTCACAAAAGCGAAATAATCGGGCTTGACAGGCCTCCCCCGAGAGGAGGCTCAATTAACCGCTGTTTTCAGCCATTTCCGGGGCATCTGTTAACCGCGGCACGATGCGAATCGCGGATTCCAAAAGGTTTTTTGTCCGTAACGAAAAAGGGCCGCCGGATGCGCTCCGGCGGCCCTCCTGAATTGGGACGATTCGTGTGCAGCGGCTTAGCCGAGCGACGACACCCGCTTGGTCAGGCGCGAGAACTTGCGGCTCGCGGTGTTCTTGTGGATGACGCCGCGCGCCACGCCCCGAGCCAGTTCCGGCTGAGCCTGCTTGAGCGCCTCGGACGCAGCACCCTTGTCACCGGCCATGAGGGCCGACTCGACCGCCTTGATGAAGGTGCGGATGCGGCTCACGCGGGCACCGTTGATCTCGGTCCGGCGAGCGTTGCGACGGATGCGCTTCTTGGCTTGCGGCGTGTTCGCCATGGCTGACTAGAATTCCCTGGACTGGCTGAAATGAAAAGCGGCGCGAAAGCCTGATGGCTCGCACCGGTTGGCGGTTCCCCTATACAAGAGGCCCGCGCCGGTCAACTCGGCCGTTCAGCGCTGGCAGGTCGGACAGTACCAGGTCGACCGCCCGCCCTGCACGAACCGCCGCACCGTGCCGCCGCAGCCACAGGGCTCGCCCTCCCGGCCGTAGACCGCGAAGCTCTTGCTGAAATAGCCGAGTTCGCCGTCGGGCGCGGCATAGTCGCGAAGGCTCGATCCCCCGGCCGCGATCGCCTCCTCGAGCACCGCGTGGATCGCCGGCACCAGCCGCCGGAGCCGCTCGAGGCTGACCTTGCCGCCCGCCCGGCGGGGATTGATCCCGGCCCGATAGAGCGCCTCGCAGACATAGATGTTGCCCAGTCCCGCGACGATGCGCTGGTCGAGCAGGAGCAGCTTGATCGCCGCGCTCCGCCCTGCCAGCCGGGTCTTCAGCGCTTCGGGGGTGAGGTCGAACGGCTCGGGACCCATGTCCTCGAAGCCCGCGAACGAGGCCAGCCGGTCGCTCGGCACGAGGTCGACGCTCCCGAACCGCCGCGGATCGTTGAGCGCGAGCCGCCGCCCCTCGTCGGTCTCGAGCAGCAGGTGGTCGTGCGCCAGCAGCTCGGACGGATCGATCCGCCAGCGCCCGCTCATGCCGAGATGGAAGATCAGCGTGTCGCCGCGGTCGGTCGCGATCAGCCCGTATTTCGCGCGGCGCGACAGCCCGGTCACGCGCGCCCCGGTCAGCCGCTGGCCGAGATCCTCGGGGAAGGCGCGGCGCAGGTCGGGGCGGCGCACCTCGACCCTCGTCAGGCGGCGGCCGTCGAGGACCCGCGCGAGCCCGCGGACGGTGGTTTCGACTTCGGGAAGCTCGGGCACGATTGGCCATATGGCGCACCCGCCCCCGCCCCGCTAGAGCGCCTCCATGCCCGATACCG
Source organism: Sphingomonas swuensis (assembly GCF_039538045.1). Classification (NCBI taxonomy): domain Bacteria; kingdom Pseudomonadati; phylum Pseudomonadota; class Alphaproteobacteria; order Sphingomonadales; family Sphingomonadaceae; genus Sphingomonas; species Sphingomonas swuensis. The sequence continues at coordinate 2,079,074 of NZ_BAABBQ010000001.1, forward strand.
TCAACTTCGGCGACCAGCTCGTCAGCCCGGAAGAAAAGACCCGCAAGGTCGGCGAGGTCTTCTCCTCGGTCGCCCGCCGCTACGATCTGATGAACGACCTGATGAGCGCCGGCATGCACCGCCTGTGGAAGGACCGGTTCGTCGCGCGCATCAAGCCGCAGCCGGGGGAGCAGATCCTCGACATGGCCGGCGGCACCGGCGACATCGCTTTCCGGATGGCCGCGCGCGGCGCCAGGGTGACCGTTTCCGACATCAACGCCGACATGCTCGGCGTTGGCGAGGAGCGCGCCGCCGCAAAGGCCATCGAGGGGCTGACCTGGTCGGTCCAGAACGCCGAGACGCTGGGCTTCTCCGACCGCGCCTTCGACGCCTACACCATCGCCTTCGGGATCCGGAACGTCACCGACATCCCCAAGGCGCTGCGCGAAGCCCACCGCGTGCTCAAGTTCGGCGGCCGGCTGTTCGTGCTCGAATTCTCGACCAGCGACTGGCCCGGCTTCGGCGAGGCCTATGATCTGTGGGCCGACAAGGCGATCCCGAAGATCGGCAAGGCGGTGACCAACGACGAGGCGAGCTACCGCTACCTCGTCGAAAGCATCCGCCGCTTCCCCAAGCCCTATGACTTCGAACGGATGATCGGCGAGGCCGGCTTCACCCGCACCCGCACCGAGACGTTGATGGGCGGGCTCGTCTGCATCTGGTCGGGATGGAAGGCTTGACCTCATCGGTCACCCACGTCGTCCGGTTGCTGCGCTGGGGCCGTACCCTGGCGCGCTACGGAGCGCTGCAGGGGATCGAGCGCGACCCGCTGACCCCGCCGTTCGCACGCCGGTTGGTCAAACTCGCCCGGTTCGGGCTTCGTCAACCGGCGGAGCCCGATTATGCGACCGCGCTACAGCAGCTCGGGCCCGCCGCGATCAAGCTCGGGCAGGCGCTCGCCACCCGTCCCGACCTCGTCGGCGAGAAGGCCGCGCACAATCTGTTCGCGCTTCAGGATTCGCTTCCCCCCGCAACGTTCGAGAAGATCAGGGCCAGCATCGAGAAGGCCCTCGAAGCGCCACTCGAAAGCCTGTTCAGCCGGATCGACCCCGTCCCGGTCGGCGCCGCCTCGATCGCGCAGGTCCACCGCGCCACCACCACCGACGGCCGCGAGGTCGCGGTCAAGGTCCTCCGCCCCGGCATCGAGGAGACCTTCGCCTCCGCGCTCGAGACCTACGAATGGGCGGCCGCCCACCTCGAGACCTATGCCGGCGACGAGGCCCGCCGCCTTCGTCCCAAGATGGTCATCGCCCACTTCAAGCAGTGGACCCGGCGCGAACTCGACCTCAATCGCGAGGCGGCCTCGGCCAGCGAGCTCAAGGACAATATGGTCGCCGAGGACGGCTTCTACGTCCCCGAGATCGACTGGCAGCGCACCTCGCGCCGGGTGCTCACGCTCGAGTGGCTCGACGGGATCAAGCTGTCGAAGCGAGACCAGCTGATCGAGTCCGGGCACGATGTCCGTGCGCTCGCCGGTATCCTCGTCCGCGCCTTCCTTCGCCAGGCGGTGATCGACGGCTTCTTCCACGCCGACCTTCATCAGGGCAATCTGTTCGCCCTCCCGGACGGCCGCCTCGCCGCGATCGACTTCGGGATCATGGGCCGGATCGACGCCCAGGCGCGGCGCTGGCTGGCCGAGATCCTCTACGGCCTCATCACCGGCAATTACGGCCGCGTCGCCGAGATCCATTTCGAGGCGCAATATGTCCCGCGCCACCACAGCATGGAGGAGTTCACCACCGCGCTTCGTGCGGTCGGCGAGCCGATCCGCGGACTTCCGGTCAAGGACATCAGCGTCGGCCGGATGCTCGAGGGACTGTTCGCGATCACCCGCGACTTCGACATGCCGACCCAGCCGCACCTCCTCCTGCTGCAGAAGACGATGGTGATGGAAGAAGGCGTCGCCACCTTCCTCGATCCCGACCTCAACATGTGGGAACAGGCCGAGCCCTTCCTTCGCGAATGGATGCGAAGCGAGCTCGGGCCCGAGGCCTATGCCGCCGATCGGCTCATCGCCTGGACCCGAGCGCTCAGGAAGCTGCCCGAACTGGTCGACCGCATCGATCATTATTTCCCGGCTCCCGGTGGCGCTCCGCCCGACCTCCCGACCGCGCAGGTCGAGGTCAAGGAGCTTCCCGCCCCGCGCTGGCGCGACGCGATCATCGCGCTGGTCGCCGCCGCGGCGGGCGCCGCCGTCGTGCTCTTCCTCCAGTAATCCGCTCCTCCCCGTCGAGAGAGGTGGGCGCTGCAAAGCGGCTGACGGAGGGGTTCTCGCGACCCGCATCGACCTTTCGGTCGGCTTCGCCGACTGCTCCCTTGAGGGTGACCTCGTCGGCCCCGATTGACGCGCACCCCGCGCCGAAGCACCTTCGCGCGCCATGACCCTGTTCGAGCTCCTGTTCGCCCTCAGTTCGGTGATCCTCGGCCTCGCGCTCGCCAACCTCGCCTCGAGCCTCCAGCGCCTTGCGCTCAAGGGGCGCGAGGTGCGCTGGGCGCCCGAGCCGCTGCTCCAGGCGGCGCTCATCACCCTGATCATCATCCAGGTCTGGCTCGACCAGTGGTTCAGCAAGGACATGAAGCAGCTGGTCTATGCCGCAGCGACGCTGACCATCCTGAGGCTGATGACCCTCTTCTTCGCCGCCGCCAGCTGCCTTCCGGATTCCGACCTGCTCGGCGACGGTGCCTTCGACCTCAAGGCCTATTACTACCGCGCCCGCAAGCTCAGCTATGGCGCGATGATCATCGGCCTGTGGCTGTTCGCCCTGACAGGAATCCTCAACGGCTATTCCGATTGGCAGTCGAACCTCGTGGGCTTCGTTGTCGGCCCGGGTCTCTACGGCCTGCTGATCTGGTCGGACCGCCGCTGGCTGCACATCCTCGTGCTGCTCTTCGTACTCGGCGCGTGGGGCGTCCCCACCATGATGCTGGACATCAAGACCTAGGCGCGACCGCGGAAGCCAGTCGCCCGCACTGACTGACGGCGGCGCTCGGCGGCTGCTCGAGGTTCCAGGTCTCATAGGCCTGCTCTTCCGTCAGCCCCGAGGCGCGCAGTGCCTTGATGCGCCGATCCCTAAGATCGCTCATCGCCTTCTCGTCAGGCGAACCCTCCCAGCCCGCTCGAACGACGTCGATCAGCTCGCCCGACTGCGAAAGCCTGAACGACCTTCCATCGGCCATGTCGACGCGCGCGACATAGCCGAGACCGAGGGTCAGCGGCCGAGGCGAATGCACGACTGTCAGCCCGGGACGAGCCTCGCCATAGGCGATCGGGAGCTGGATCTCGCGACCTTCGGGGGCCTCCAGCTGCCACATCCAGTTTCTGCCGCTCCAGACCTCGATGCAGCGGACCGTCATCCGGGGTCGCTCGGGGATGAGGAACCACTTCCACTCGCGCTCGGTCCAGATCAGCAGCTTGCCGTCGCGCTGCACCAGGTCGAGCGGAAAGGCATATTGGCAGCCGCCGAGCGACAGGGCCGCGATCAGCAGCCCCGTCGCCCGCGCCAGCTTCCTCACCGGCCCGACAGCGCCATCATCACCTGCTTCAGTCCGGCGACCCGCTTGGCGGCGATCGCATCCGCCGGGGCGACCAGCCCGTTCGCCAGGCTCCGCATCTGCCCGCGGTTGCCGCTTGCGACCGCGGTTCGGAGCTGTGCGATCTGGCCCGTCGGAAGGCTATTGCTCCGCTGCAACTGGTCGAGATAGGCCGCCGCCACCACCGGGTGGGCGGGCCAGCTGACCGGCGCCTGCTGCTGCGGGTTGAAGCGGTTGTCGGGATAGACCGCCATCGCCGCCGCTGCGATCTCGTTCGCGCTCAGCTGCGGCGACGGGGTCAGCGCCAGCACGTCGAGGCCGCGCGCGATCTCGGTCCCGTAGATCCGGCCCTTGTAGTAATAGGCCGACCAGAAGCCGCCCATCACGAGCTCGTCCTTGTAGACCGGGCCACGGTCGAAATAGCCGATCTCGGTCGGCCGGCTGCTGTCGGTGAAATCACTGATCGAGATGCCGCCCTGGTACCAGGCCTGGACGAACAGGTCGCGGCCCGGGACGGGGATGATCGACCCGTTGTGCGCGACGCAATTCTCCTGCTCGCTCTGCGCCGCCGGAAGCTTGTAGTGGTTGCGGAAGCGCAGGCGACCGTTGTCGATGTCGTAGATCGCGTTGGCGCCCCAGTTGCGCGGATCGCTCACCAGGCAGCGCGGCCGTCCGCCGCCGCCCCACTCGTCGGTGAACAGCACCTTGGTGCCGTCATTGTTGAAGGTCGCCGAATGCCAGTAGGCGAAGGTCGGGTCGAGCACCTGGTCGATCCGGCGCGGCTTGGCCGGGTTGCTGATGTCGAGCAGGATCCCGTTGCCCGAGCAGGCGCCCGCGGCGAGCTTGAGGCTCGGGAAGACGGTGATGTCGTGGCACTGGTCGGTCTGCGCGGTGTCCTGCGTCCCGTCGCCATGGTCGCCGCCCGACCACAGGCCCGAGATGCTCCCGGTGGCCGGGTCGCCGAACACGCGCGGGCGGTCGATGATCCGCGCCGCCGCCGGATTGGCGACCGGGATCTCGATCACGTCGATCGAGAAGAGCGCCGACTGGAGGGAGCCGGGGTCGGCGATGCAGGTCGGGATTTCGCGCTCGCTGCGGACGTTGGCGGTGCCGGAGACGTAGACGATGATCTTGCCGTCGCGGCCCGGGCCCGAGACCACGCTGTGGGTGTGGCTTCCGCGGCAGGTCTGGACCGCGCCCACCTGGCGCGGCGCGGCGATGTCGGTGATGTCGAAGATCCGGATCCCACGGAAGCGCTCGGCCGAGACCATGTCCTGGACGCCCTGCCGGCCGCAGTCGAGCCGCCCGCGGTTCTGCTCGACGCTCATGATGAGGAGGTTGCCGACGATCGACAGGTCGCCCTGCCCGCCCGGGCAGATGACCGAGCTGGCAAGCGCCGGCGCCGCTCCGTTCTGGCTCACCCGGTAGAGGTTGAAGCCATGGTAGTTGCCGACCGCCATCACGTCGCCCTGGAAGGCCATGTCGGTCTGGGCGAAGCTCAGCAGCGGCGAGCGGCCTCCCTCGGGCGCCTTCTGACCCTTCTTGACCAGCGCCGCGGCGGGCAGGTCGTAGGGGTTCCTGGGATCGAAGAAGCCGGTCGGCTTGGGCAGCGAGGCGACGAGGTTCAGCCCGCTGATCGCCCGGCCGGCATTGTTGGTCCCGGCGGCAAGCGCGGTGCGCGGGTCCTCGGCCACGGTGCCGAGCAGCGCGTTCATCCGCTTGATCTCCTCCTTCTGCTCCTTGAGAAGGTCGGTGATGAAGGCGTTGAGGCCGGGCTCGGCCGCGGTCCCGCCGCGCCGCATCATCTCCTCGGTCATCCGGATCGCCCCCTGGTGGTGGGTGATCATCCGCGCCAGGAACAGCCGCTCGAAGGCGATCCCCTTCGCGCCCTGCATCTCGGCCAGCTGGGCCGGGGTCGCCATGCCCATCCGGGTCATCATCGCCGCATCGTGCATCATGTGCATCGCATGCTCGTTGGCGGTCGGCTGGCCGCGCTCGGACAGCCACTTCTTCATCCACGCGACCTCGTCGGCCTGGGTGGCGTCGATCCGCTTGGCGACCTGGAGGAGCTCGGGCCGGTTGGTCCGCCCGGGAACCAGCGCGGTCATCTGCGTCGCCTGCGCATGGTGCGGGATCATGTCCTGCAGGTAGCGCACGTCATAGGCCGAGAAGCTGGTGTCGGCGATCCGGCTCGCCTGCGCGGCGTCGATCACCCGGCTCGGCTGGCCCGGCGCGCCCGGCTGGATGATCGGGCCGGCGAAGGCGGTGGAAGCGAGCAGACCGGCGAGCGCGACAGAAAAACCAAGACGCATGGAGGAACCCCCGAGATGAAGTGCAGTCACCTCGCAGCCTAGCAGCGCGCCAAGGGCCCACAAGCCCCCTCGGATCACTCCCTTTCTTGCCCGTTTGCGACTCGCGCGGCGCATGCTACGGCGCGGGCCTGAGCATCTCATCAGACAGGGAATTCTCTACCATGACCGGCCGCGTCACCATCAGCCTGAACGAACTGCATTGCGAAGCCCAGTCCGAGCAGGGCGGCTGCGAACCCTATCTCTTCACCAGCTTCTACGCGGTCGGCAGCAATGGCGAGGTGTCGGTCACCAGCCCCAAGCACGCCGACGTGCGCGAGGCCTTCGACAATGACATCGAAGCCGGCACCACCCTCCCCGTCCCGCAGGAAATCGGGCAGTGCGAGCTTCCTGGCGACGGCAAGATGGGCGTCGTCGCCCTCGTGATCGACGAGGATGCCGGCCGCATCATCGCGGTCGACAAGGCCCATGATGCCTTCCACCAGGGCATCGACAGCCAGCTCCGCGAAAAGGGCGAGGTCGATTGCGCTTCGCTGCTCAGCGCGATCAAGGGCGCGATCCACGGCACCTTCGACTATAACGACCTGCACCGCGACCAGGACGACATCCTCGGCGTCGCGGTCCACGCGATCAGCGGCCACGGCCCGTTCGAGGTCCACCTCGGCACCAGCGACGAGGACCGTTTCATCCTCCGCGGCGAAGCCCGCTAGGGCGAGCCTGCCCTTCCTTCAGGAAGCGGCACGTACCATCTGAAAGGGCCCGGCACCGACGAAGGCGCCGGGCCCTTTTCGGTTTTGGAGCGTCATCCATGCTTGTCCTTTGCCTCGCGATGATCGCGCTCCTCAGGCTCGCTCCCGGGCTTGTTCTTAGCCGCACCCTCCATCGCCTGCTGGTGGAGGAGCCTGTGCGGCAACTTGCCGCGCTCGACCGGACGCGGCTGCTGACACTTGTCGTGCTCGGCCTCTTGCTGTGCGCCGGGGCCGAAGTGTTCGTGCTGATGGGCTCGGCCGAAATGGCGTTCGTCCTCGCAACGCAGATCGCGCTTTATCTCGACGCGGTCGCGGTCTCGATCGTCGCGGCGGTGGCCCTCAGGGCCCGGCCGCTGGTGCAATGGCTCGGCGCCAGGCTGCAGTCGCGGGGCCGCCGTTCGCCACGCCATCGCCGGACTAGGCGTCCAGCGGTGCGGAGCCTCGCCAACGACGATGACCCCGCCCCGCTTCTTCTCGCAGCCTAGAGCCCGAGCGGCGCGAAGTCCGCGGCCGAGTGCCGCTCGCGAAGCTGGTTCTCGCCGCGCACGCCGTTGACCACCCGCCCGCGCCGCACCGCGGGGCGATCGTCGATCTCCCGCGCCCAGCGCATCAGGTTGGGATACTCGTCGGCCGCCGCGAGGAATTCCGCCGCGCCCTCGTAGGTGCGGCCGAGCGCCACTCCGCCATACCAGGGCCAGATGGCGATGTCGGCGATGCTATACTCGTCGCCCGCGACGAAGCGGCTTTCCGCCAGCCGCCGGTCGAGCACGCTCATCTGCCGCTTGGCCTCCATGGTGAAGCGGTCGATAGCATATTCGATCTTCACCGGCGCGTAGGCGAAGAAGTGACCGAAGCCGCCGCCGAGAATCGGGGCCGAGCCCATCTGCCAGAACAGCCAGCTCAGCGTCTCCGCCCGGCTGGTCCCGAGGAACGCGCCGAACTTCTCGGCGAGGTAAAGCAGGATCGCGCCGCTCTCGAACACCCGCACCGGCTCGCCGCCGCTGCGGTCGACCAGCGCCGGGATCTTGCTGTTGGGATTGATGTCGACGAAGCCCGAAGAGAATTGGTGACCCTCCATGATCTCGATCATCCAAGCGTCATATTCGGCCCCGCCATAACTGGCGGCGAGCAGCTCCTCGAGCAGGATCGTCACCTTCTGCCCGTTGGGCGTGCCGAGGCTGTAGAGCTGGAGCGGATGCTCTCCGACCAGCAGCTCCTTGTCATGGGTCGGTCCGGCGACCGGACGGTTGATCGCCGCGAAGCGTCCCTCGGCAGGCTTCGGAACCCACACCTTGGGCGGAAGGTAATCGGACATGCAGTGGCTCCCTGTCGTTGTCGCCGGCCACATGGGTTGCCCTGCCGCCGCTCCCAAGAGGGCACTTCCATGTTCCCGGTAGCAAAGTAGGATTTCGTCTGGCATCGCGACGGAGTGACTTTCGCGCGCGACCTCGCCTCCGGTTCGACCGGCCGTTGCACCTCTGCAACGACCTGTGTTCGTGCAGCCACGGGGTGGATCCTCGCGGATACCCCCTACCCTGAGAACTTCGAGAACTTCGAGCCTCGCGAGACGCCCGCACCCTGGGAACTTCGAGAACTTCGCTCGCGGGCGCAAACCCGCTGATGGCGCGTATCCTGCTCATCGTCGGCGGGGGAATCGCGGCCTTCAAGGCGGCCGAGATGATTCGCCTGGCTCGCCGGATGGGGCATGAGGTGACTCCGGTGCTGACCGCCGGCGGTGCCCACTTCGTCACTCCGATGACTCTCGCCGCACTGGCCGAGAGCCCGGTCTACACCTCGCTTTGGGACCTCAAGGACGAGACCGAGATGGGCCACATCCAGCTCAGCCGGGCCGCAGACCTCGTCCTCGTCTGTCCCGCCACCGCCGACCTCCTCGCCAAGATGGCGGCGGGGATTGCCGACGACCTTGCCACCACCCTCCTGCTGGCCACCGACAAGCCGGTCTTCGCCGCGCCCGCGATGAACGTCCGCATGTGGCTGCACGAGGCGACCAAGGCGAACGTCGCCACGCTTCGTGCCCGCGGGGTGACGGTGATCGAACCCGTCGAAGGCGCCATGGCCTGCGGCGAATACGGCCCGGGAAGGCTGCCCGAGCCGGCGGAGATCCTTTCCTTCGTCCTCCCTGCTGGCGCAGCCAGTGGGGAGGGGGACCGCTCGGCGCAGGCGAGTGGTGGAAAGGCCAGCGCCCGTGAGGCCCCTCCGTCAGTCGCTGTCGCGACTGCCACCCCCCCAGCACTGCGCGCCGGGGAGGATTTGTCGGGCACCCACATCCTCGTCACCGCCGGCCCGACCCACGAGCCGATCGACCCCGTCCGGGTCATCGCCAACCGCTCCTCGGGCCGCCAAGGTTTCGACATCGCCGCCGCCGCTGCCGCGCTTGGCGCGCGGGTGACCCTCGTCGCCGGTCCGGTCGCACTTCCCACTCCCGCCGGGGTCGCCCGCATCGACGTCGAGACCGCCGACGAGATGCTCGCCGCGGTCGAGGCGGCGCTGCCAGCCGATGCCGCCATCCTCGTCGCCGCGGTGGCCGACTGGAAGGTCGAGGCGAGCCCGACCAAATTGAAGAAGGACGCCGGCCCGCCCGAGCTTCGCTTCGCCGCCAACCCCGACATCCTCGCCACCCTCGGTCGCCATCCCGAGCGACCGGCGCTGCTGGTCGGCTTCGCTGCCGAGACCGATAACCTTCTTGCCAATGCCGCCGCCAAGCGCGTCCGCAAGGGCGCCGACTGGATCCTCGCCAACGACGTTTCCGGCGATGTCATGGGCGGCGCCTCCAACCACCTCCATCTCGTCACCGAAGCCGGTGCCGAGGATCTCGGGGCCGGCTCGAAGGAGGCGCTTGCCCGCACCCTCGTCGCCCGCCTCGCCAGGACCCTGAAGGACCGATGATCCAGATCCAGATTCACCGCCTGCCCCATGGGGAAGGCCTGCCGCTGCCTGCCTATGCCACCGCGCATGCCGCCGGGATGGACGTCGTCGCGGCCGAGGATCTCGACCTTGCGCCCGGGCAGCGCCACGCGGTCGCGACCGGCTTCCGAATTGCCATTCCCGAGGGCTACGAAGTCCAGGTTCGCCCCCGCTCGGGCCTCGCCCTCAAGCACGGCATCACGGTTCCGAACACGCCGGGCACGATCGACGCGGATTATCGCGGCGAGCTCAAGGTCATCATGATCAACCACGGCGACCAGCCCTTCCCGATCCGCCGCGGCGAGCGCATCGCCCAGCTCGTGCCCGCCGCCGTCACCCAGGCGCAATGGGCCGAGGTCGACGAACTCGACGAGACCATTCGCGGGCAGGGCGGGTTCGGGAGCACGGGGCGCTGACCGACGAAGAGCTCACCCGCTACGCCCGCCAGATCGTTCTTCCCCAGCTTGGCGGGACCGGACAGCAGAAGCTGAAGGCGGCACGGGTCGCAGTGATTGGCGCGGGCGGGATCGGCGCGGCCGTCATTCCCGCGCTCGCCGGCGCGGGGGTCGGGGCGCTGACGATCGTCGATCCCGACACCGCCGACCTCTCGAACCTTCATCGCCAGCCGATCTACCGCTCGCGCGACGCGGGCGAGCCCAAGGCCGCGCTCGCGGGCCAGTTCGTCCGCCGCCTCAACCCCTTCGTCGAGGTCGACCCGATCGAGCGGCGGATCGATCCCGAGACGGCACCCGCCCTTCTTGCTGGCCACCATCTGGTGATCGACGGCACCGACAATTTCGCCACCCGGCTCGCGGTGAGCGACGCCTGCGTCGCGCTCGGCCTGCCGCTGCTCTCGGCGGCCGCACAGCAGTGGCAGGGCCAGGTCGGGCTCTTCTTGGGACGCCCCTGCTACCGCTGCTTCGTCGGGGACGCCTTCGACGCCGACGATTGCGACAATTGCGCCGAGCTTGGGGTCACCGGGGCGCTGACCGGCCTTGCCGGCAACCTCGCCGCCCTGCTCGCCATCCGCTTCCTGACGCAGGCGGGCGATGATCCCTCGGGCAGGCTCCACCTCATCGACGCCCTCGCCGGCACCCAGCGCCAGATCCGCATCATGGCGGACCCGGGCTGCCGCGCCTGCGGACAGCCCGGCTGAGCGGTTACTTGGCCTTCTTGGCCGGGGCCTTCTTGGCGGGCGCTGCCTTCTTCTTGGCCGGGGCCTTCTTCTTGCCCTTGGCCGGCCCCTTGGCCGCCTTGGCGTCGATCAGCACCACCGCCTCGTCAAGCGTCAGCGCCTTGGGATCGGCGGCCTTGGGCAGGGTCGCGTGGATGGTGCCGTCGGAGACGTAGGGACCGAACCGCCCTTCCAGCACCTTGAGCTCCTTGCCGCTCTCGGGGTGCGCACCGAGCACCGCAAGCGGCTCGCGTGACGCGCCCCGCCCCTTGCCGCCGCCCGCCGCGGCATCGGCCAGCTTGGCGACCGCGGCGTTCATCCCGGTCTCGAACACCTCGGCGGTGGTGGACAGGCGGGCATATTTGCCCTGGTGCATGAGGTAGGGCCCGTAGCGCCCGATCGACGCGCTGATCGGCTCGCCCGTCTCCGGGTGCATCCCGATCTCGCGCGGCAGGCTCAGCAGCTTCTTCGCCCAGTCGAGATCGACCGAGACGTCCTTCGGAATTGACGCGCGCTTGTCGCCCTGCTCGACATAGGGACCGAAGCGCCCGCTCTTGAGCATGATGCCCTCGCCGAGGTCGGTCGGCTCGCTGCTGGTCGCCGCCGCGTCGCCGCCCTGCCCGAACTTCCGGGTGAACTTGCACTCGGGATAGTTGGAGCAGGCGACGAACGCGCCGAACTTGCCCCCGCGAAGCGCCAGCCGCCCGGTCCCGCACGCCGGGCACAGCCGCGGATCGCTGCCGTCACCCTTGTCGGGGAACAGCCAGGGAGAGAGGAACTCGTCGAGCGCCGCCGTCACTTCCGACGGCTTCTGCTCCATCACCTCGCCCGCCTTGGGCTTGAAGTCGCGCCAGAAGTCCTCGAGCAGCTTGAGCCACGCCATCCGCCCGCCCGACACGTCGTCCAGCTCGTCCTCGAGCTCGGCGGTGTAGTCGTAGCTGACGTACTTCTCGAAGAAGCGCTCGAGGAAGGCCGTCACCAGCCGCCCGCTCTCCTCGGGGATGAAGCGCTGCTTCTCGAGCCGCACATACTCGCGGTCCTTGAGCGTCTGCAGCGTCGCCGCATAGGTCGACGGCCGCCCAATGCCGAGCTCCTCGAGCCGCTTGACCAGGCTCGCTTCCGAGTAACGCGGCGGCGGCTGGGTGAAGCTCTGCACCGCGTCGACCCCGAGCATGCCGGGCCGGTCGCCCTTGGCGAGGTGGGGCATTTTGGCGCCGTCCTCCTCGTCCCCCTTCTCGTCGCGGCCCTCCTCGTAGAGCGCGAGGAAGCCGGGGGAGAGCGTCACCTGGCCCGTCGCCCGAAGCCGGGCACGGTCGCTCGCCAATTCGACCACGGTCCGCTCGAGCCGAGCCGCCGCCATCTGGCTTGCAAGGGCGCGGTTGAGCACGAGCTCGTAGAGCCGGGCATGGTCGCCGCTACCGGCCGACAGGCGGCCGAAATCGGTCGGTCGGATCGCCTCGTGGGCTTCCTGCGCATTCTTGGCCTTGGAGGTGTACTGCCGCGGCTTGTCGGGAAGGTGCGCCGCGCCGAAGCGATCGGCCACAGCCTTGCGTGCCGCGCTGATCGCCTCGCCCGCCATCTGCACGCCGTCGGTCCGCATGTAGGTGATCAGGCCGTCCTCGTAGAGCTGCTGCGCCACCCGCATCGTGTGGCTGGCGGCAAAGCCAAGCTTGCGCGCGGCTTCCTGCTGCAGGGTCGAGGTGGTGAAGGGCGGAGGCGGATTGCGGGTGAACGGCTTGGTCTCGACGCTCGCCACCGCGAACTGCCCGGCTTCGACGGCCTTCTTCGCCGCGCTCGCCGAGCCCTTGTCGCCGAGCGTCAGCTTGTCGATCTTGGTCCCGTCGAGCTCGACCAGCCGAGCGGAGAACTCCTGCGCATTGGCCTCGAAGCGGGCGGTGACAGTCCAATATTCCTGCGCGGTGAAGCGCTCGATCTCGGCCTCGCGGTCGACGATAAGTCGCAGCGCAACCGACTGGACGCGGCCCGCGCTCTTGGCGCCCGGAAGCTTGCGCCAGAGGATCGGGGACAGGGTGAAACCAACCAGATAGTCGAGCGCCCGGCGAGCGCGATAGGCATCGATGAGGTCCGTATCGAGCTCACGCGGCGCCGCCATCGCATCCAGCACCGCCGACTTGGTGATCGCGTTGAAGGTCACCCGCTGGACGTTCTTGGGCAGCGCCTTGCGCTTCCGGAGCAGCTCCTGAACGTGCCAGCTGATCGCCTCGCCCTCGCGGTCGGGGTCGGTTGCGAGGATCAGCGCATCGGCGTCCTTGGCGGCATCGGCGATCGCCTTCACCTGCCGCGCCTTGTCGGGATAGGTCTCCCACTCCATCGCGAAGTCCTGGTCGGGATCGACCGAGCCGTCCTTGGGCGGCAGGTCGCGGACATGGCCATAGCTCGCCAGCACCGTATGGCCCGGCCCCAGATACTTCTCGATGGTCTTGGCCTTTGCAGGCGATTCGACGACGACCAGCTTCACTTCGATTGTTCCTCACGCATACGCACGAGGGTGGGGAGCCACAGGAGGGGTCGTCAAGCCATTCGAAGGCTGACCTTGCCGCCGGCATGCCGGTCGAGCCTTCCGGCGAGGTCAAGCTCGAGCAGCACCAGCTGCACCGCGCCGGGCTCGAGGCCAGACAGGCGGACGATCTCGTCGACTGGTGCAGGCGAGGGCCCGAGCAGCTCCTCAACCCGGGCCCGCTCGGCGGAGTCGGGCTCGACGACCGCAGGCGCACTCGGATGCGAGAAGAGGTCCCTTCCCGAACGAACGCCCCCAAGCCCTGGCCTCAGCGCCCCGAGCACTTCTCCCGCGTTCTGCACCAGCGTCGCGCCGTCGCGGATCAGCCCGTTGCAGCCCTGGGCACGGAGATCAAGCGGGCTGCCGGGCACCGCCATCACTTCCCGCCCCATTTCGGCTGCCAGGCGGGCGGTGATCAGCGAACCCGAGCGCGGCGCGGCCTCGACCACCACCGTTCCCGCCGACACGCCGGCGATGATCCGGTTTCGATACGGAAAGTGCCGCGCTCTCGGCTCCGTGCCCGGTGGCATCTCGGCGAGCACCAGCCCGCGCTCGCCGAGCGTGCGCTGCAGTCGCTCGTTCTCGGGCGGGTAGAAGATGTCGAGCCCGCCGGCGATGACGCCGATGGTACCGGTTTCCAGCGAGCCCTCGTGCGCCGCGGCATCGATCCCGCGCGCCAGTCCCGAAACCACAACCTGGCCCTCCCGGCCAAGCTCGTGGGCGAGGCTCCGGGCGAAGCGGCAGGCGGCGGCGCTGGCATTGCGCGCGCCGACCATCGCTACCAGCGGTCGGTCGAGCAGGGTCAGGTCGCCGAGCGCCGTCAGCAGCGGGGGCGCATCGTCCGCCTCGGCCAGCAGGCGCGGGTAGAGGCCCTGCCCGACCGTGAGATAGCGGCCGCCGAGCTTCTCGACCCGCGTCATCTCGGCGCGCGCCGCGGCCTCGGTGCACAAGGCCGGCAAGCGTCCGCCGCCCCGCGCGGCGAGGTCGGGCACGGCCCGCAGCGCCGCCTCGGCCGAGCCGAAGCGGAGCAGCAACTGGCGGAAGGTAACAGGACCGATGCTCTGCGAGCGGATCAGCCGGATCCGCGCGAGAAGATCGTTCTCGTTCAAGCCCGCGACCGACCGACCCGCGGCTCGGTCCCGGCGCGAAGCCGGGCGATGTTCTCGCGATGCTTGTAGATGATCAGGAGGGCGAAGGCGGCGAGCATGATGGTCAACTCGCCCCGCCCGAGCAGCGCGGACGCGATCGGCGCGCTGACCGCCGCGGCCATGCCCGCGACCGAGGAGATGCGAAGCAGCAGCAGACCGCCGATCCACACCGCCGCGTAGATCATCCCGATCGGCCAGGCGAGGCCAAGCAGGATGCCGAGGAGGGTCGCCACGCCCTTGCCGCCCCGGAAGCGGAGCCACAGCGGGTAGAGATGCCCGATCAGCGCTCCGCCCGCGGCAATCCGGCCGTGGCCCGGCCACAGCCACTCGGCCAGGAGCACCGCCGCCGTGCCCTTGAGCGCATCGAGGAGGAGCGTCGCCGCAGCGAGCCCCTTGGAGCCGGTGCGGAGCACGTTGGTCGCGCCGATGTTGCCGCTGCCGATGTCGCGGATGTCGCCGCGGCCGCTCAGCCGGGTGAGGAGTAGACCGAAAGGAATCGAGCCGAGCAGGTAACCGAGTGCCAGCGCCAGAAACGGTTGAAAGAACATGCGCCAAGGCTAGTCAGCATTGCGCAGCCACGCAACGACCGTCACAAGCCGGCTCGTGAACGCCAGCGCCCCTCTCCTCTTCTTCGATTCCGGTGTCGGGGGACTGTCGGTGCTCGGACCGACGCGGGCCCTGCTACCGGCCGCGCCGATCGTCTACGTCGCCGACAGCGCGGCCTTCCCCTACGGCACGCGGTCGGAGGCGGAGATCGCGGCGCGGGTGCCGGCGCTGCTCGGCCGGCTGACCGAGCGGTTCCGCCCGCGGCTTGCGGTGATCGCCTGCAACACCGCCTCGACCATCGCCCTGCCCTTCGTCCGCGCGGCGCTCGACATTCCGGTAGTCGGGACCGTGCCGGCGATAAAACCCGCCGCCGAGCGCTCGCGCAGCCGGGTGATCGGTGTGCTCGGCACCGAGGCGACGGTACGGCAGCCCTATGTCGACGACCTCGCCATGCGCTTCGCTGCCGACTGCACCGTGCTCCGCCACGGCTCGGCCGAGCTTGTCGCCCTGGCCGAGGCCAAGCTCGCCGGAGAGGCGATTGACCCCGCCGCAATTGCCGCCGCCGTGGCGCCGCTGACCGGGCGGGGCATGGACGTCGTGGTGCTCGCCTGCACCCACTTCCCGCTGCTCGCCGACGAGCTTGCCGAAGCGCTTCCCGGGGTCGAGCAGATCGACGGCGGCCCCGGCATCGCCCGCCGCATCGCCAGGCTCACCGAAGGTCAGCCCTGGCCCGAGCCGCCGGTGGGACATATTGTCCTATTCACCGGTGCGGGCCCCGGGCCCCATATGGTGGAGGCATTTGCAAGCTACGGGCTCGGCGACGTTCGTCACGTCTGACCACTTGCGAGTCATTTGCATTGGCCTTGCCGCTATGAAGTGAGTAAAGGCGCGCTCGAGCACGAGGCACATGGACTATTCTTCCATCTTCCAGGCAGCGATCGACCGGCTGCACGACGAGGGCCGGTACCGGGTCTTCATCGACATTCTGCGCAACAAGGGGTCGTACCCCAATGCGCGGTGCTTCGCTGGCCACAACGGCCCGAAGCCGATCACCGTCTGGTGCTCGAACGACTACCTTGGCATGGGCCAGCATCCCTCGGTCGTCGCGGCGATGGAGGAAGCGCTCCACGACGTCGGCGCCGGTTCGGGCGGCACCCGGAACATCGGCGGCAACACCCATTACCATGTCGACCTCGAGGCCGAACTCGCGGATCTGCACGGCAAGGAAGCCGCGCTGCTGTTCACCAGCGGCTATGTCTCGAACGAGGCGGCGCTGTCGACGCTCGGCAAGCTGCTTCCGGGCTGCGTCATCTTCTCGGACGAGCTCAACCACGCGTCGATGATCGCGGGGATCAAGAATAGCGGCTGCGAGAAGAAGATCTTCCGCCACAACGACCTCGCGCACCTCGAGGAGCTGCTTGCCGCCGAGGACCCGGCGACGCCCAAGCTGATCGCCTTCGAGAGCGTCTATTCGATGGACGGCGATGTCGCTCCGATCGGCGCCTTCTGCGACCTCGCCGACCGCTTCGGCGCGCTGACCTATCTCGACGAGGTCCATGCCGTCGGCATGTACGGTCCGCGCGGTGGCGGCATCTCGGAGCGCGACGAAGTCGCCGACCGGGTGACGATCATCGAGGGCACGCTCGGCAAGGCCTTCGGCGTCATGGGCGGCTATATCGCAGCCGACAGGAACATCATCGACTGCATCCGGAGCTATGCCCCGGGCTTCATCTTCACCACTTCGCTGTCGCCCGTCCTTGTCGCCGGCGCACTCGCCAGCGTCCGCCACCTCAAGCAGTCCGCCGAGGAGCGCGAGGGCCAGCAGGCTGCCGCGGCGATGCTCAAGCGCAAGTTCGCCGACGCCGGCCTGCCGGTGATGGATTCGACGACGCACATCGTGCCGCTGCTAGTCGGCTGCCCGGCGCGCGCCAAGCGGATCAGCGACATCCTGCTCGCCGAATACGGGCTCTACGTGCAGCCGATCAATTATCCGACCGTGCCTCGTGGCACCGAGCGGCTACGCTTCACGCCGGGTCCCAACCACGACGAGGCGATGCAGGACGAACTGACCGGCGCGCTGATCGAGATCTTCGGTCGGCTGGAGATGCGCGAAGCCGCCTGAGCGGGTCAGCGAACCAGTGCCCAGCCGCTCAGCGCGCAGCACAGGGCCAATCCGAGTGACAGTGGCAGCCGCAGCTTCAGCCACCATGGCGGAGCAAGCCGCCGGCGCATCAGCAGCCCGTCCACGAGCAGGCTCGCCAGCAACAGGATCGCAAGCCCGAATAGTCCCTCGGCCGGCTGGAAGGTGAAGATCGCCCACCAGGCTGCGAGGCTCGGGATCACGGCAACGACGAGCAGCGGCCAGCGCGGCCGCTCCTCCTTGCAGGCGAAGGCCCACCAGGTCCCGCCGAGGAAGCTCAGAATGATCGCCGCATAGGTCCGCACGAACCCGGGGGTCGAGGGCGCGAACAGGCCGAGGTCGAGCACGGCCACCGCGGTCAGCACCGCGGGCGGGATCAGCCCGGCCAGGCCGAGCAGGAGGGCGGGCAAGGGAACCGACTTCTTCATCCCGGCACGGTGGCATTTCGGACGAGCCGAGGCTAGATGGCGCCATGCGCATCGCCCTCGCCGCCGACCATGCCGGATTCGCGCTCAAGGACGCCCTCGCCTCATGGCTGCGCGAGGTCGGCCACGATATCGTCGACCTTGGCACCAACGGGCCCGAGAGCGTCGACTATCCCCGCTTCGGAAGCCTCCTCGCCGAGACCATCGCCGCCGGCTCGGCCAAGCGCGGGATTGCGGTGTGCGGCTCGGGCATCGGAATCTCGATCGCGGTCAATCGCAACCCCGCCTGCCGCTGCGCGCTGGTCAACGAGCCACTCTCGGCGGCGCTGGCGCGCGAGCATAACGACGCCAATGTCATCGCATTGGGCGCGCGGCTGATCGGCATCGACCTTGCCAAGGCCTGCGTCACCGCCTTTCTCGACACCCCGTTCGCCGGCGGGCGCCACCAGGCCCGCGTCGACCTTCTCACCGCCCCGCAGCCTCAGTCCCAGGGAGCCTGACATGGCCACCGCCGCCAATCTTAACGACCAGCAGCCCGAAGGCTTCTTCAGCCGCGCGCTTGCCGCCGCCGATCCGGCGGTGGCCGAGGCCGTCGCCGCCGAACTCCTCCGCGAGCAGACCCAGATCGAACTGATCGCGTCCGAGAACATCGTCTCCCGGGCTGTGCTCGAAGCGCAAGGATCGGTGTTCACCAACAAATATGCCGAAGGCTATCCGGGCCGCCGCTATTATCAGGGCTGCCATCCCTCGGACGCGGTCGAGCAGTTCGCCATCGATCGCGCCAAGCAGCTGTTCGGCTGCGGCTTCGCCAACGTCCAGCCGCACTCGGGCGCGCAGGCCAATGGCGCCGTCTTCCTGGCCCTCCTCCAGCCCGGCGACACGATCCTCGGGATGAGCCTCGCGGCGGGCGGACACCTGACCCATGGCGCCCCGCCGGCGCAATCGGGCAAGTGGTTCAACGCCGTCCAATATGGAGTCCGCGAGGATGACCATCTGGTTGACTTCGACGAGCTCCAGCGCCTTGCGGACGAGCATAAGCCCAAGCTGATCATCGCCGGCGGCTCGGCCTATCCGCGCCACCTCGACTTCGCCCGCTTCCGTGCAGTCGCGGACAGCGTCGGCGCGATCCTCATGGTCGACATGGCGCACTTCGCCGGCCTGGTCGCCGCGGGCGAGCACCCCTCCCCCTTCGGTCATGCCCATGTGGTCACCACCACCACCCACAAGACGCTTCGCGGCCCGCGCGGCGGGATGATCCTGACCGACGACGAGGCTCTCGCGAAGAAGTTCAACTCGGCGGTCTTCCCCGGTCTCCAGGGTGGTCCGCTGATGCATGTCATCGCCGCCAAGGCGGTGGCGTTCGGCGAAGCGCTCCAGCCCGACTTCAAGACCTATTCGAGGGCCGTGGTCGCCAATGCGCGGGCACTTGCCGGCCGGCTCAAGGAGCGCGGGGCGGACCTCGTCGCGGGCGGCACCGACACCCACCTCGCGCTGGTCGACCTGCGCCCGCTCGGGATCACCGGTAAGGACGCCGACGAGAGCCTCGAGCGCGCGGGCATCACCTGCAACAAGAACGGCATCCCGTTCGATCCGCTGCCGCCGATGAAGACCAGTGGGATCCGGGTCGGCTCGCCCGCCGGCACCACCCGCGGCTTCGGCGAGGCCGAATTCCGCGAAATCGCCGACATGGTCGCCGACGTGCTCGACGGCCTCCGCGCCAACGGCCTCGAGAACAATGGCGCGGTCGAGAGCGCGGTGAACGTCCGCGTGCGCGACCTCTGCGCGCGCTTCCCGATCTATCCCTGATGCGCTGCCCATTTTGCGGTGACCAGGACAGCCAGGTGAAGGACAGCCGCTCGTCGGAAGACGGTGCGGCGATCCGGCGGCGGCGGCAGTGCGAGGGCTGCGGTGCCCGCTTCACCACCTTCGAGCGGGTCCAGCTTCGTGACCTCGTCGTGGTCAAGAAGGACGGCGTGCGCGAGCCGTTCGATCGGATGAAGCTGGCCCGCGCGATCGGCTTTGCCTGCCGCAAGCGCGACATCCAGCCCGAGCGGATCGAGCGGCTGGTCAGCGGCATCCAGCGGCAGCTCGAGACCCGCGGCGACGAGGTCGCGACAGTCGACATCGGCGAGGCGGTGATGGCCGGGCTCAAGACCCTCGACCATGTCGCCTACATCCGCTTCGCCTCCATCTACCGCGACTTCTCCGAAGCGAGCGACTTCGCCGAAATTGCCGGCGAGGTCGGCGAGGACGTCGAACCCGGCAAACTGCTGTGAGCGCGCCGCCGCCCGTCATCGTCCTCGTCAATCCGCAGCTCGGCCAGAACATCGGCAAGGCGGCGCGGGCGATGCTCAACTTCGGCCTGACCGAGCTCCGGCTGGTCGCACCGCGCGACGGCTGGCCCAACCCCGATGCCGGACCCGCCGCCAGCGGCGCCGACGTGGTGCTCGAGCAGGCGCGGGTCTTCGACACCGTCGCCGAGGCCGTCGCCGACTGCGGGCAGGTGTTCGCCTCTACCGTCCGCAAGCGTGACGTCGTGACGCCAGTCGTCGGCCCGGTCGAAATGGCCAGCTCGATCCATGCCTCGCAGGGCCGAAGCGCGATCCTGTTCGGTCCCGAACGCTCGGGCCTCGCGACCGAGGACGTGGTCCTCGCCAGTCACATCGTCACCGTCCCGATCAATCCCGAGTTCGGCAGCCTCAACCTCGCCCAGGCGGTGATCCTGCTCGCCTACGAATGGTCGCGCGGCGTGACGCTCAAGCAGCCGACCCTGTTCGAGATCGAGCCGCCTGCCCCGCATGCCGAGCTCGAAGGACTGATCGGGCAGCTCGACGAGGCCCTCGATCACGCCGGCTACTTCCATCCGCCCGAACGGAAGACGGCAACACGGCACACCATTCGCACCATCCTGACCAAGCCGGCCTGGTCGAGCCGCGAGGTCAAGGCCGTTCGCGGGATCGTCCGTGCCCTCGTTCGGGCACCGCGGATCCGCTGAGCGAAGGCTAGAGCAGCGGCGCGGGATCGCCGAGCAGAGGGCGCTCCAAAGCGGCCGGAAGGCCGTGGCGCGAGGCCGCTTCGCCGACCCACCGCCGGGCGGAATCGATCAGGACCGCATTGTCCTGCTTCCACGCTTCGCGCCGCTCGACCCGCTGCTCGGGCGCGTACGCTTGGCTCGGATCCTTTGCGTAGCTCGAGAAGAGCGGGCCCGACACCCGCTCGGCGATCTCCTCCTCGCTGAGAGCGACCTCGAACAACCGGGCGGAGGCAGCGACGGTCGCCTGCGGTTCGTCGAACAGCTGATTGGCGTCGAGCGAGCGGGCGGCACCGTTCTGCGAGAGGATGCGCTCATAGCGCTTGATCAGCGAAAACCAGAGAGCACCGACCAGCGCCCCGGGATCGAGTCCGTCGATCGGGCCGACCAGCGGATCCTCGGCCAGCCGCAACTCCCGTGTCACCGACTGCACCCAGCCAAGGTGGTTGGGAGTCCGGAGAACCGCGGCGCAATAATCCACCAGAGGGAAGTAGAGCAGGATGGCGGCACGGTCCGGATCGGCTTCGAGGATCGCGTCACCGATCATGCTGATCGGGACATTGCCCTTGACGATCACGGGCTGCGCCGGATCGAACCTCTTGCCCAGCATGTGCAGCGACAGGCCAAGCATCGCGCGCCACTCGCCCGACGCATAGGCGCTGGTGAAGCCGGCCCCGCCATGCACCGCCACCTGCCTTAGGTGAAAGGGCTCGCGCAGGACGAGGCTCCGGTCGGTGACGTCGAGCGCGCGGGCGAGCAGTGTCGAGCCACATTGGCCGACATGGTGGATGAGGTTCAGCCGCGGGGCCGAGAAGCCCTGCGCGGCAAGGTGCCCGAGCAGCGGCTGGAGCGGCACGCGATAGGCCTGGCCGGGCGCAATTTGGATTCGCCGGTCGAGGAAGATCGACCGCTCGTAGCTGTCGCGATCCATTGGCAGGAAGCGGACGTGGTCGCCCTCATAACCGTGGAAGTAGAGAGCGGGATCGCCGAACAGCCGGGCGAGATCGATGGACATGAGCGCCGCCTAGCACGCACTTCGAGCATCGGCTATCGCTCGGCTGGTGAGCGCCTTCACCCTCTCCGAGCCCTCCCCCGACCTGCCGCTTGCGACGATCGTCGGAGGAGCGGACGTCCCGCTCGATACGCTCGACCCGTCGCAAGTGGGAGAGCATTTGCGGCGCTACGGCGCCCTGCTGGTGCGCGGCTTCGCGACCGAGGTCGCGTCGTTCGAGCGCTTCGCCCGTACCCTTTGCCCAATCAGCGTCTTCAACGAGAGCCCGGATCGCGAGACTCTGTCGGCGGAAACGACTGTGCAGACGGTCAATCTCGGTACCGATCCTTTCCCTCTCCACCCTGAATTGTCGCGCGAGCCGTGGCGGCCCGACGCCTGCCTGTTCGCCTGCTTCGCCGCGCCGTCGAGCGATGGCGAGACCACCGTCTGTGACGGGGTCGGGATCGTAGAGCGGCTGCCTGCCGCGCTGGTCGAGCAGATGAAGGGCCGGCGGCTCCTCTACATCCAGGCCGCGCCGCCTGAACTTCTCCAGCATTGGCTCGGCACCCTGACGCCCGACGATACGCTGCTCGCCAGTCCGCCGGCCTCCTGCCCCTACTGGTTCCGGCGCGTGCGCGGCGGGATCATCCGAGGCTTCTCACGACCGCTGCTGCACAGGCCACTGTTCGACGACCGGATTTGCTTCGGCAACTTCGTGCTGTTCGCGCGCGACTATCTGCACCGCCCGAACTTTCCTTGCCTCGACGACGGTCAGCCGGTTCCGGAGACCTGGCTGGGCGCCATCCGCGAAGCCGCCGCGACGCTCACCTACGCGCATCGCTGGCAGCCGGGTGACGTCCTCGTTCTCGACAACAGCCGCTTCATGCACGGACGGCGCGCGATCAGCGATCCACGAGGCCGTCGCATCGCCAGCTATTTCGGCTATCTGCCCTTCGCTCCTGCACAGCCCGAGGAAGGCAAGGACCCCTTCTGGCGAAGCCGCAGCTTCACCCCGCCGACCCGCGAGCGGATGCGCGCCTAGCGGGTCGCGTCCCAGCGGGCGAGTTCGTGGGCGATCGAGGTCTCGATCAGATCTTCCCACAATCGCGCCGTCAGTTCGGTCGAGACTCCAAGCCGCTGGGCTTCGCGCTCGACGTTGGCGAGCACCTCGGCCTTGCGGTCTTCGTCGCGCACGGCATCGCGAGTGGGCTTGATCCGGGCCGCCGCGTCCATGAAGCCGAAGCGGCGGCGAAGCAGCGCGACCATCGCCCGGTCGATCGCGTCGACGCCTGCGCGGACCTCCGCCATGGTGGTGCAGTCCTCGGGATCTCTTAGCGGGTCCATGGTCCTGCCCATAGCCGCGACCTTGACCAGAGCAACCCCTCCCTCTAAGGGGCGCGCTCGCAATTGGCCCCGCACTCCGGTGAAGCGGCGGCCCTGCCCTGACATCGTCAGACGTAGCGCGGTTCCGGAACACGATAGTAACGCAATTGAGGAACTGATTATGTCGAAGCGCACCAGCGCCAAGTACAAGCTCGACCGCCGCATGGGCGAGAACGTCTTCGGACGTCCCAAGAGCCCGGTCAACAAGCGCGAATACGGCCCCGGCCAGCACGGCCAGCGCCGCAAGGGCAAGATGTCGGACTTCGGCATCCAGCTGCGCGCCAAGCAGAAGCTCAAGGGCTATTACGGCGACGTCACCGAGAAGCAGTTCAAGCGGACCTTCTTCGAAGCCAGCAAGATGAAGGGCGACGCCAGCCAGAACCTGATCGGGCTGCTCGAGCGCCGTCTCGACATGGTCGTCTATCGCGCCAAGTTCGCGCCGACCATCTGGGCGGCCCGCCAGCTCGTCAGCCACGGCCACGTCCGGGTCAACGGCGGCAAGTGCAACATCGCCTCGCGCCGCATCAACGTCGGCGACGTGATCGAGCTCGGCCCCAAGGCGCAGGAAATGGCGCTGGTCATGGAAGCGCAGAGCCTCGCCGAGCGTGACATCCCCGACTACGTCTCGCCCGACGGCACTGCCAAGGTGACCTACAGCCGCGTCCCGACCCTCGACGAGGTGCCCTATCCGGTCCGGATGGAGCCGAACCTCGTGGTCGAATTCTACTCGCGCTGATACGTCAGCTTCAGACAGATAGGCTGCCGGTTCTCCGGCGGACAATTAAGGGGTGGCGCTTCGGCCCACCCCTTTTCTGTGCGTGCGATCCACAGGAACCAGCCTTCCCCTGGCAGGCGGATCGACTTGTAATAACGTGAGATGACCTGTCTGCTCAGCGGTGCTTCAACACCGTAGGGGAAGGCCGGAGGGCGCGGCTTGCCCTCTCCGCCGGTGACGACGAAGGGCGGGAGGGCGAGTGTACGCGCTTCTGCCTCTTCCCAGATCGCGGCACCCGTGATGCGCCTCGTGGCCTGCCCCAAATTGCCGGTTGTGCGGAAGAGGAAGGGACCTGCGGCGAAGCGCGGATCGAGGCGGACGTCATTTCCTGCCACTTGTTCAGGCGACAGGGTCGCGACCATCCTGCCTTTGGTCATCGCCGCCACAATCCGTGCGCGCTGTACGGTCTCCATCAGCTCGAGCGGGTGCTGCGCGGCCAATACGACATTGCCCACGCTCCCGCTCGCTCCCACCCCGGCGGTGATCGCGCCGGCGCCGATTGCCACCTGCCGCCAGCGATGCGTCAGCGCGGGCAGCGAGAGCGCCGCGCGGGCGAACAGCGGCGGGAGCAAGGGGATCAGATATTGGCGGAAGAAGGGGTCGGGCAGGTAAGCCGCGAGGAGGCCGCCCAGGATCGCCGCATCGAGCAAGCGGCGCTCGGGCCCGCCCTGGCGAAGGGTGAGTAGCCAGACCAAAAGCGCGGCGAGCGTCGCGCCCTCGACCGTTTCGATCCCGAGTTCGCGCAGCTTGACCAGCGGGGTCAGGACCTGCGGCATTCCGACCAGTGTCCAGAACTGTTGCGGGGCCTCGAGGCTGTAGGTGAAGACGCCGAAGACGAATGGCTCGGGTGCCAGCGCGTAGAGGATGAGGCAGGGCAGCAGGCCGGCGATCCCGCCAAGCGCCGCAGCGGCGATAACCTGCCAGCCGATCTCCCGCGACCGCCAGAGGAGCCACAGGCCGATCGCGGCGGCGGGCAGCGCAAGGCTGATCTTGGCCGAGATGGCGAGCCCGAGGCACAGCCCGCCGAGCGCCGCCCGTCGCCAGTCCAGCCCTTGGCGGGGCATGAAGACGAGCAGCGCCAGGCTCAGCAGCGCGACGGGGAGCATGTCGTTGCGCGCGACCTCGGTCCCGAACAGAAAGGCGTTGGTCGTCGCCATGCCGCCCACCGCCACCGCCGCGGCCCAGAAGGGCGTGCGGCCCTTGAGCAGCCGCAGCAGGGCCCAGCTGGCGACCAGCGCGAAGGCCACGTTGGCGAGCCTCGCTCCCACCAGAAGCCAGCCTGCGGGCAGCAGGGAGAGCGGGCTCAGCAGCAGTGGCTGGAGCGGCGTCTGGAGATAGGCCCAGTCACGATAGGGCAGCCCTTCGCGCATCAGGGCGATGGCGGCGACATATTGGCTCTCGTCATGGTTGACCGGCGCCGAAAGCGCTACTGCGAGGAACAGCAGGCCGAGCGCGAGCAGCAGCCAGCGGGTCTTGATCGTCTCCCCCATGGGCCATCCATTCCGCCTCGCGGGCGGCGGCGCAAGGGGCACTCGCTTGGACTTGGCGGCACTCGTCGCTATCTGGCCCGCCATGCCCCACCCTCCCCTGCCCGAATGGGCGCCCCATGCCGCCATGTGGCTCGGCTTCCCCAGCGATCCCGAGCTCTGGCTCGAGGACCTCGGACCTGCGCAGGCCGAGGTCACCGCCTTGGCGCGAGCACTGCATGCCGATGGCAAGGGCGAGGAGATCGTCCTGGTCGCCGCCGACGAGGCCGCGGCTGCCGAGGCACGGCGGCTGGCGCCCTTCGCGACCGTGCTGACCGAGGCATTCGGCGACATCTGGCTGCGGGACACCGGACCGATCGTGCTCGGGTCGGGTGCGAGCCGTTCGGCGCAGGGGTTCGGCTTCAACGGCTGGGGCGGGAAGTATGACCTGCCGGGCGACGACAGCATCGGCGAGCGGCTTGCCGCCTCGGCCCGCCTGCCCTTCGCCAAGGCCGACTGGATCCTCGAAGGCGGCGCGGTCGACGGGGACGGGTCGGGCACCTTCCTGACCACCGAGCAGTGCCTGCTCAATCCCAACCGCAACCCCGGCCTCGACCGCGATGCGATCGAGCAGCGGCTGGCCCGCGACCTCGGCGCGAGCCGGGTGGTCTGGCTCGGCGAGGGGCTGGCGAACGACCATACCGACGGTCATGTCGACAATCTCGCCCGCTTCGTCGGCAAGGGCCGGGTCGCGCTTCCCGAGCCGGCCGAGGACGACCCCAATGCCGCCGTCTTCGCCGATGCCGCCGAGCGGATCGCCGCGGCGGGGCTCGAGCTCGTCCGCCTGCCCTCCCCCGGCCGGGTCGAGGTCGATGGCGAGGTCATCCCGGCGAGCTACATGAACTTCCTCGTCGGCAATGCCGCGGTGGTGGTGCCGCTCTACGGCGCCGCCAACGACGACGCTGCGGTCGAGGCCGTCCAGGCGCTGTTCCCCGATCGCGCCGTCAGCGGCCTTCGCGCCGACCATGTGCTGACCGGCGGCGGCAGCTTCCATTGCATCAGCCAGCAGATTCCGGCCTGAGGACAAAGATGAGCAAGATCAAAGTCGCCGCAATGCAGCTGGAGCCCGGCGGCTCCACCGAGGACAACATCGCCGCCGTCACCGGGCTGGTGCGCGAAGCCGCGGGCGATGGTGCCCAAGTGGTTCTCCCGCCCGAACTGTTCGAGGGGCCGTATTTCTGCCGGGTCGAGGACGAGGGGCTGTTCGCCACCGCCAAGCCGACGGCGAGCCACCCCAGCGTCCTGGCGATGCAGCGCCTTGCCGAGGAGTTGAAGATCTGGATCCCGACCAGCTTCTTCGAGCGCGACGGGCCGCACCACTACAACAGCCTGGCGATGATCGGGCCCGACGGGAAGGTCGCGGGCATCTACCGCAAGAGCCACATTCCCGACGGGCCGGGCTACGAGGAAAAGTTCTACTTCCGCCCGGGCAACACCGGCTTCAAGGTGTGGGACGGGCCGCAGGCGGAGAAGCTCGGCGTCGGCATCTGCTGGGACCAATGGTACCCCGAGACCGCGCGCGCGATGATGCTGATGGGCGCCGAGATCCTCTTCTACCCGACCGCGATCGGGACCGAGCCGCACGACCCCGACCTCGACACCAGCCGGCTGTGGCGACGGGCGATGATCGGACATGCCGTGAGCAACGTCGTCCCGGTGGTCGCGTCGAACCGGATCGGTACCGAGTGCGGCCAGCGCTTCTACGGCCACAGCTTCATCTGCGACGAGCGCGGCGACCTGCTGGCCGAGTTCGGTGCGACCGAGACGGGAGTGCTGACGGCCGAGCTCGACCTCGACGCCGCGCGCCGCCATCGCGCCGCCTTCGGCTTCTTTCGCGATCGCCGGCCCGAGCTGTATGGTCGATTGGTCCAGGATATCTGAGCGAAGTTCTCGAAGTTCACAGGGTGAGCGGGTTTCGGGCGGTCGAAGTTCTCGAAGTTCACAGGGTGCGGGGGTTTCGCGTCGCCCCGGCTCCCCCCCTGTAGGATGCGCCCAAGCCACAGCCGAGGCGCGGATGCGACAGCATTGCCTGAGCGGTTGAGAAAGAGTGTTCGCGAACCATCCTGGTGAGTAGAACCGACGCAATCCTACTCCACAAGGCATTTCCGGAGGCGTTCCCCAGGGGAGGCGCAAGGCCGTCGCCAAGGCCTAGGCCACGAGGCCGAGGTGACTAGACCCGTTCGATCTTCCACCTCTCCGTGAGCGGGGCCGAGTCGTCGAGAAGGCACCAGCACCGAATTCGGTTCAGCAAGGACCCGGCCCGCAACTGCGGCTCGCCGCCGCGCGGGGCTTTCTCGTCGTGTGAGCGTCACGGAGGGAGACAGACAAATGACATCCGTTCGCAAGCATCTGTTGATCGCAACCGTGGTGATGGCTTCCCCGGCGCTGGCCGGCGAGGTCACCGGAACGGGCGAGTCGACCCCGATCCGGTCGGGCACGGCGAGCAGCATCTGCGCATATTCGGGTCTCAATGATGATGGCGCGGGGGCCAGCACGCAGGTGCAGGCCTATGGCGCGATCCGCGCGTCCTTCGGGGGACCAGCGCCCTTCAACGGACTTCCGGGGACGTCCTGCCGGGGGAATTGAACTGGTCCTCGCATGCCCCCTCTCACCCGGGGGGCTGCGACCGGCCTTCCCCCCTTTAGTGGCCGGTCGCGGGCGGCTGGGCAGTCCACAGCCCAGCCGCTTGCCGCGGCAACGGGGTGCCGCAAGCGTCCCGGGAGCCCGCTAGAGGTCCTTCCGCCAGTAGATGCTATGATGCCAGACGCCGCCGATCAGCCAGGTATTCTCGGCCCGGCCCGTCTCGACGAAGCCGTGGCGCTCGAGGAGCCGGATGCTGGGCAGGTTGCCCGGATCGGTGTCGGCGGTGATCTCGGTCGATCCCATGCGGCGTCGATGGGCGAGGAAGGCAGCCATCGCTTCGCCGGCATAGCCGTGTCCCCAATGCTCGCGACCGAGCATGTAGCCGACGTCGTGCAGTCGCCAGCAGCCGAGCTTGCCGATCGCCCGCCCGTCGAGGTCGAGGATGAAGTCGTCGCTCGTGTCGGCGGGCGCGTCGATCATCGAGGCGAGCCATTCCTCGGTCTGCGCCAGATTCTCGTGCGGCAGGGTCGACCAGTAGCGCATCCCCTCGGGGTCGGTGAAGATGGGGTGCAGCGCGACGGCATCCTCGGCGCGGGCGCGGCGGAGGAGCAGACGTTCGGTCCGGATCGATTCAACCATCGCGATGGGTCATGGCTTGCGCGAACACGTCCTCGAACATCGGCGCGGTGAGGCGGCCGGTGTTCTGGTTGTAGCGGCTCGAATGATAGGTGCCGAGCAGGATCCGGCCGTCGGGCGCGACGGCCTCGCTGCCATGGCCAAATTTGGCCTGGGAAGGGCGCAGGCCGAGCGCCCGCGCGGCGGCGGCATGGGCGATGGCGCCTAATGCGACCAGCACGCGGACCTTGGGCAGTTGGGCGAGCGCAGCCTCGAAATAGCTTCGGCAGGTGGCGATCTCGGCGGGCTCGGGCTTGTTCTGCGGTGGCAGGCACTTGACCGCGTTGAGGATCAGCGCGCCATCCAGCCTGATGTCGTCGGACGGATCGGCGCGGTAGGTGCCGGTCGCGAGGCCGAACTTCAGAAGCGTTGCGTAGAGCAATTCCCCCGCGAAATCGCCGGTGAAGGGTCGACCGGTGCGGTTTGCGCCCTGCTTGCCGGGCGCCATGCCGACCACCGCCAGCCAGGCGTCGGGATCGCCGAAGGCGGGGACGGGCGAATTCCACCAGGCCGGGTGCTCGGCCCGGCATTCCTCGCGGAAGCGGACCAGGCGCGGGCACAGGGGGCAGTCGCGCGGCGCTTCGGCCTGGGGCACGGGGGAGACGACCGGGGCGGCGGGGAAGAGCATGGCGCTTCCATATCGTTCGTGCCGAGCGAAGTCGAAGCACCTTCTTGGCCTTGCCAGCGCGCCTCGACTTCGCTCAGGGCGGTCGGCCTATGGCCCAGCCCGCGCACCTCTATGCCATCGCCGTCGGCTCCAATCGCCCGCACGGGCGACACGGGCGCCCGACCGGGGTGGTCGCCGCAGCGGTGGCAGAGCTCGACCGCGGCTTCACCCTGTTCGACTCCTCGCCGATCCTGCTCAATCCCGCGAGCGGCGGTGCCGGCCGCGACTTCGCCAATGCCGTGGTGCTGGTGGAAAGTGCCCTCGAGCCCCATGCCATGCTCGACGCGCTCAAGGCCATCGAGCGTGACTATGGCCGCCGCCCGGGCAAGCGCTGGGGCCCGCGGGTGCTCGACCTCGACATCCTCTTCTGGAGCGGCGGCCCGGTGCGCTCGCGGCGGCTGATCGTGCCCCACCCGGCGCTCGCCGAGCGGACCTTCATGCTGCTTCCGCTCGCCGCGATCGCGCCGGACCTGCGTATTCGTGGGGCACTCACCGCGCGGCAGATGATGGCCTGCCTTGGCAAGCGGCGCGCAAGGCCCTAGGTGCGCCCTCGCGTGGGCCGTTAGCTCAGTCGGTAGAGCAGCTGACTTTTAATCAGCGGGTCGCTGGTTCGAGCCCAGCACGGCTCACGCCTTTCCCCAAACTCTCCATACGATGATGGCCACCGGCATTCGCGCGGCGAATTGGTGCGTATTACCATACTATGGCACTGCGACACTGACAGGCGAGCGGAGCCCTCCCTGCGGATCTTGGCCAAGTTGCTGCGAGCGCACCGAAAGTCTCCTTCTGGCACGCCTTCTGCAGGGTGGCGGTCGACGAGCCGCGAGGCTCGCCGACAACCATCAAGGGAGACCACCATGTTCGCACTGCTGATGACCGCCGCCGCCGCAAGCAGCCTCACTCCGACCGTCGAAGTGATGCCGCGGCAGTTCAACCGCGACGGGGTCCGCGCGGTCTATACCCGCGAGATCGACAGCGACGGGACCGTACACCTGCGCGGCTTCTACCGCGACACCGCCCGCACCCGTTTCCACTACCGGATCAGCGGATCGCACGTCGAAGCCTCGGTCGACGGCGTTGCCGACCGCTTCAAGGTGCCGACCGCGCGGCCGTGAGTAATCGCACCATCGTGGGACTCTTTGTCCCGCAATTGGCTCCGTACCGGGTGCTTTCGCCTAACTTTTGAGCAAGCATTCGGGCCTTAGAAAGGACGGACAGGGATTGGCGGCCGGCCCGCCGAAGTTGTGCCCGGGGAGCTATAAAGTGGATGAGATGCCGGTCGAAACCACCCTCTACTCCCTCAGTGGAGCCGCGCCCTCGCCCGAGGAGCGGCGGACGGGCGACCGCCATCTCACCCTGTTCCGCGTCGGTACCATGCTGGTCGAGGACCGGCGCGAGCTGTGCCTGATCAAGAACATCTCGGCCGGCGGCGCGATGCTTCGGCTGTACACGGGCGGTCTCAGGATCGGTCAGCGACTCAAGGTCGAGCTGAAGTACGGGCAGCCTCTCGAGGGCAAGGTCGCCTGGGTGCGCGAGCCCAACGTCGGGCTCGAGTTCGACCGGACGATCGACGTCATCGCCATGCTCTCGCAGAGCGAGGACGGGCCGCGGCCGCGAATGCCGCGGATCGAGACCAGCAGCTTCGTCACCATCCGCGAAGGGGCGAGCATCTTTCGCGGGCGGGCCTGCGACATCAGCCAGGGCGGCGTGAAGGTCGAAACCCCGGTGCTGTTCGCACGCAATGCCGAGGTGGTGGTCGCGCTTCCGGGGCTCCCGGCGCAGCCCGCGGTGGTGCGCTGGACCGACGACGGCTTTGCGGGGATCACCTTCAACCGGCTGCTTCCGCTGCCGATGCTGATCGAGTGGTTGCGCAACCAGCGCGAGAGCCGCGCGGCCTGACCCGCACGCGGGCGGATCGTCCCCGCCCCTTCTTACGATAGTCGATTACTTGCCGCTGAGGTCGCTGTTCGCGGTGACCGTCCAGGTGCGGGCGAAGCGCTGTTCGCTGTCGGTCAGCGGGCGCGGGGCAAGCCCCGGGCGGCGGAAGTCGGGCGCGACCCGCGGGCGCGGCGTCGGCACGTGGCGGAGCAGCGCCTCGGGGCTGAGCGGCTGGTGGAAGCTGACCCCGGCGCGACTGCCGCGAACCCAGACCAGCGTACCGCCCACCACCAGTTCCTGGCGGCGGAAGCGGATCTCGGCGCCTTCGACCGGGAGCACGTCGCCCTCGACGAGCGCGCCCTCGGCGGAGAGGTTGCGCAGCTTGACGTCGAGCGAGCGTCCGCCCGCCTCGAGCGTGGCGCTGAGCAGCACGTTCGAGCGACGCTGACGCCGATTCTGCACCTGACCGCTTTCATCCATGCGGGATGGCCTAGACCGACCAGGTAAAACTTCGTTTAACGCCGCATGGCCGATCATCCCCAATATAAGAATATCGCCTTGCTGCTGCTGGCGGCGCTGCTGCTGATCCTGCTCGGCTGGGGCGGCGGGGCCGGGCAGCCGCTCGATGTCGCGGTGATCCGCCATTTCGTCGACTGGCGCACCGCGCACCCGCAGGCGGAGGGCGTGATCATCCTCCTGACCTATGTCGGCAGTGCCGAGACTCTGCTGGCGGCGACCGCGCTCGGGGCGGCGTGGCTGTGGTGGCGGAGCAAGCGGCGGCGGATGACGGGGCTGCTGGTGACCGTGCTCGGCGGACGACTTGCGATCGAGCTTCTCAAGCTGATCGTCCACCGCCCTCGCCCCAACCTCGACGCGCATCCGGTGCCGGTCTTCTCGCAGAGCTTTCCGAGCGGCCATGCCGGCAACACCATGCTGACCTTCCTCGCGCTCGCGCTCTACCTCGCGCCGCCGCGCTGGCGGGCACCGGCGGTCGGCGCGGCGGTGGCGGGCTCGCTGGCGATCGGCGCCACCCGGCCGGTGCTGGGGGTGCACTGGCCGAGCGACGTGCTCGGCGGGTGGATCTTCGGAGCGGCCTTCGTCAGCCTGCTGTGGGCGACCTTCTACCGCTGGCCACGAAGCGCAGCATGAGGTTGTTGGCGGGCATCGATCGGCGCTCGGCGAGGCGAAGGCCGCGGCTCGAGGCTTCGGCGGCGAAGGCGGAGAGCTCGCGCAGGCCGTAAGCGGGATCGCGTTCGCGAAGCGCGGCATCGAAGGCGAGGTTCGACGGGGCGAGCGTCTCGCCCCGCACGCGCCAGGGACCGTAGAGGATCAAAGGGGCGCCCGCGGGAAGAAGCCGCGCGGCGCCGTCGAGCAGCCCGGCATTGGCCTCGCGGCTGCTGATGTGGACGAGGTTGATCGCGACCAGCGCATCGGCGCGGGCGACGGGCCACTCAGCGGCGCAGACATCGAGGGTGAGCGGGGCAAGGAGATTGGGCGTCCCCTCTTCCTCGCGCCAGGCGGCGATCGAGGCGACGGCCTCGGGATCGGGATCGCTCGGCTGCCAGCGGATCGCGGGGAGCGCATCGGCGAAGAAGAGGGCGTGTTCGCCGGTCCCGCTCGCCACTTCGAGCACGTCGCCAGCCGAAGGAAGCCACTCGCGCAGGACGGCGAGGATCGGCTCGCGGTTGCGGAGCGCCGCGGGCGCGCTGCGCTTCACCCTGCGCTCTTCGCGAGGCGGCGGGCACGGCGGTCGCGCACCGCGAGCCACAGCAACAGGCCGAGCGGCCCGGCGAGGAAGGTCAGCAGCAGGAAGGGTGCCTGGACGAGGCGCGAATAGCCCTTGTGGTCGGCGTCACGGCCGATCCACAGGCCGACGAACAGGTCGAAGGCGAGATAGTGGGTCCAGCCGATGACCAGCCCGCCGTCGGAAAGGAACAGGCTGCGAAGCCCGGCGATGCTGTAGTCGGACGGATCGAACGGCGCGGCGCCGGGCTGACCGGCGGGATCGACCGTGCCGCTGACGGTGAGCCCGAGCATAACCGTATAGGCCAGGCAGAGCAGGCCGACGCCCGCGAAGAGGATGAAGCTGTGGGTCAGCGGCCGGCGGGGCAGAAGCAGCAGCGCCGCCCAGCCGAGCAGGGCGACAAGGTTGGTCAGGCCGAAGAGCGCATTCCAGGTCATCAGGCGACGCTAGAGCGGTTCGCTGAGGCGCTCAACGGGCGGCGCAGCGCGGCGGCCCGGCGCGCGATCTGGATCCGGGTCACCGCGACGAGGCCGAGGAGAAGGCCGAGCATCGCGTCGCCGAGCAGCAGCGCGCCGCGGCTTCCCTCGGCCAGCCAGAGGTTGGCGAGGAAGCGCAGCGACACGATCGCCACCAGCATGGTCACCGCCCAGCGCGAGCGGCGCATCAGGACAAGGCCGCTTGCCTCGTCGAGGCGAAGCCGGAAGAGGCGCCCGCGCCACCATCCGGCAAGCCCCCCGACCAGCAGCCCGGCGACCAGCAGCAGCCATCCGGCCGAAGACGGCGGATGGAGCCCGGCGACGACCAGGATGACGAGCAGGTAGGCGGCGGGCGCGAACCACAGGAACCAGGCTGAGAGGCCGCGTTCCCGCCCCGGCTTGCGGAGCCGCCAGGCAAGCACGAGAGCCAGCGTCAGAAGCGGCCCGACGACGGTCATCATCAGGCTGCCCTGGGTCCAGTCGATCAGCGGTCTCCGACTTCGCTCGGAGTCGGGCGGTCGGCACCGTCAGGCGCGGGCTGCTTCCAGGCGACCACCGGCTTCCTTGCCGCGAGCGTCTCGTCGAGGCGGCGGCGGGGCGCATGAACCGGAGCCGACTTGAGGCTCTGGTCCCCTGCCCGCGCCCGCTCGGCGACATGGCGAAGCGCCATGATGAACTGGTCGAGCGCGGCCTTGCTCTCGGTTTCGGTCGGTTCGACCAGCATCGCGCCATGCACCACCAGCGGGAAGTACATGGTCATCGGGTGGTAGCCCTCGTCGATCAGCCCTTTGGCGAGATCGAGCGTGCTGATGCCCTCGCCGAAGCCCTTATCGCTGAACAGCGCCTCGTGCATGCACGGGCCCGAGTGGCCGAAGGGCGCGTCGAGCACGTCCTCGAGGCTGCGCAGGACGTAGTTGGCATTGAGCACCGCGTCCTCGGCGACCTGCTTGAGGCCATCGGCGCCGTGGCTGAGGATGTAGGCGAGCGCCCGGGTGAACATGCCCATCTGGCCGTGGAACGCGGTCATCCGGCCAAAGCTCTGGAGCGGCCCGCCAAAATGCTCGGTCGCAAACTCGTCGGCCTGCTCTTCCTCGATCAGGTGGACGACCCCGTCGGCGGTCTTGGCCGTGTAGGGCAAGGGGCCGAAGGGCGAGAGCGCTTCCGACAGGACCACCGGGCCCGAGCCAGGGCCGCCGCCGCCGTGGGGCGTCGAGAAGGTCTTGTGGAGGTTGATGTGCATCGCATCGACGCCGAGGTCGCCCGGACGGACCTTGCCGACGATCGCGTTGAAGTTGGCGCCGTCGCAATAAACGAAGCCGCCGGCGGCATGGACCGCGTCGCTGATCGCCTTCATGTCGGGCTCGAACAGCCCACAGGTGTTGGGGTTGGTGATCATCACCGCCGCGACGTCGGGCCCGAGCCGGGCCTTGAGCGCCTCGAGGTCGACACGGCCCGCCGGGGTCGCCGGGATGTTCTCGACCCGGTAGCCGCAGAAGGCGGCGGTGGCGGGGTTGGTGCCATGGGCGCTCTCGGGGACCAGCACGACCTCGCGCGCGTCGCCGCGGGCCTCCAGGGCGGCGCGGATGCAGAGCAGGCCGCACAATTCGCCGTGGGCACCGGCCTTGGGGCTCATCGCGACGCCGTGCATGCCGGTCAGGTCGATCAGCCAGAAGGCGAGCGTGTTGATGAGCTCGAGCGCGCCCTGCACCGTCTCGCGCGGGGCGAGCGGGTGGATGTCGGCAAAGCCGGGCAGCCGCGCCATCTTCTCGTTGAGCCGCGGATTGTGCTTCATCGTGCACGAGCCGAGCGGGAAGAGACCGAGGTCGATCGCGTAATTCTGGCGCGACAGGCGGGTGTAATGACGCACCGTCTCGGGCTCGGTCAGGCCGGGGAGGCCGATCGGAGCCGAGCGGAGGAGCGAGGACAGGCCGGCCGCGGGCTTCGCCTCATCGCCCGCCGGGACGATGTCGACGCCGGTCGTCTCGGTGTCGCCGATCTCGAAGATCAGGGCTTCCTCGAGCATCAGCGCGCGGTTGCCGGTGACGGTGCCGGTGTCGGTGGCACCGGCGACGGGGGTCGTGGGCTTCCAGCCGCTCTGGTTGATGGTCACTTGCACGCCTCCGTCAGCGCCGCTTCGAGCGCATCGAAATCCTCGTCGGTCGCGGTCTCGGTGACCGCCACCACCAGCCCTCGGCCAAGCTGCGGCTCGTCGGGGTAGAGCCGGCCGAGCGAAACGCCGCCAAGCACGCCCTTCTCGACCATCCGGTGGACGGCGGGCCGCGCCTCGACCGGAAGCTCGAGGGTGAATTCGTTGAAGAAGAGGTCGTTGACCAGCCGGACGCCGGGGACGGCGGCGAGCCGTCCGGCGAGTGCCGCGGCCCGCGCGTGGTTGAGTTCGGCCAGCTGCCGCAGGCCCTTCTCGCCAAGCAGGGTCATGTGGATCGAGAAGGCCAGCGCGCACAGCCCCGAGTTGGTGCAGATGTTGCTGGTCGCCTTCTCGCGGCGGATGTGCTGCTCACGGGTCGAGAGGGTGAGAACGAAGCCGCGCTTGCCGTCGGCGTCGATCGTCTCGCCGGCAAGACGGCCGGGCATCTGGCGGATATGCTTTTCGCGGCAGGCGAACAGGCCGACAAAGGGCCCGCCGAAGTTGAGGCCGACGCCGATCGACTGGCCTTCTCCGACGACGATGTCGGCCCCCATCTCGCCCGGGGCCTTGAGCATGCCGAGCGCGACAGGCTCGGTCACCACCGCGATCAGCAGCGCGCCCTTGGCGTGGGCGGCATCGGCGATCGGCTGGAGGTCGGTCACCCGGCCGAGGATGTCGGGATATTGGACGACCACACAGCTCGGCTCGTTGGCCGCGATCTCGGCGAGCAGCGCGTCGACCTTCATGTCGGCGTCAAGCGTCGGGGCGCGGTCAGCGATCGAGGTGCCGGTGAACTTCGCCATGGTCCGCGCGACCGCGACATAATGCGGGTGGACGCCCTCGTGGATGATGGCGAGGTTCTTGCGGGTGATGCGCCCGGCCATGCCGATCGCTTCCCACATCGCGGTCGAACCATCGTACATCGAGGCGTTGGCGACCTCGCAGCCGTAGAGCCGGGCGACCTGGCTCTGAAATTCGAACAGGACCTGCAGCGTGCCCTGCGCGAT
Source organism: Sphingomonas swuensis (assembly GCF_039538045.1). NCBI lineage: Bacteria > Pseudomonadati > Pseudomonadota > Alphaproteobacteria > Sphingomonadales > Sphingomonadaceae > Sphingomonas > Sphingomonas swuensis. The sequence continues at coordinate 2,115,460 of NZ_BAABBQ010000001.1, forward strand.
TTCGGGCTGGTAGGGCGTGTAGGCGGTGAGGAACTCGCCGCGCTGGATCAGGTGGTCGACACTTGCCGGAACATGGTGCTTGTAGGCGCCGCAGCCGAGGAAGAAGGGAACGTCGCCCGCGGGCACGTTCTTCCGGGCAAGCGCGGAGAGCTGGCGTTCGACCGACAGCTCGGAGGCATGCAGCGGGAGGTCGCGGATCGGGCCGTCGAGACGGGCCTCTTCGGGAACGTCGCGGAACAGCTCGTCCACATGGGACACGCCGATGGTCTCGAGCATCGCCGAACGGTCGGCGTCGGTCAGTGGAAGGTAGCGCATGGGAGTCTAGGGCTTCCTCATGGTGAAGCGGAGGCGGATGTAGTCGGCGGTGGTGCTGCCGTGGCGACGGGCGACCGCGGCGGCGATGTCGGGGCGCTGGTCGAGCGGCACGCCGGCGCGGTCGAGCCAACCGGCGCGGAACGTCAGCACCCAACCCTCGACGCCATGCTCGAGCTCGGTCGGGCGTTCGATCAGCTCGGCGTCGACGTCGCGGAAGCCGACGCCTTGGTAGAGCTCGGCGAACTCTTCCGGGGTCGGGTACCAGTTGGCGGCATAGGTCGGCGGGCCGAAGCCGCGCTCGACCAGCTCGTCGTCGAGGTGGCGGCGGAGCGCGGCGAGGTTGCCCGCCCCGCCCATCTCGCCGGCGAAGCGTCCGCCGGGCTTGAGCGCGAACCAGATGGCGCGGGCGGCGCGATCCTTGGCCAGCACCCAGTGGAGGGTGGCGTTGGAGAAAGCGGCGTCGAACGCTTCGGAGAATTTGAGCTCGGCCGCGTCCATAAGCCGGGCGTCGAGCCCCTTGGCGCGAGCGGCGCCGATCATCGACAGGCTGTTGTCGATGCCCACCACCTCGGCGCCGGCTTCCTTGATCTTGAGCGTCAGCGTGCCGTCGCCGCAGCCGATGTCGAGGATGTGCTCGCCCGGTTGCGGCGCGAGGAGGTCGAGCGCGGCCTGGCCGAGCGCGGGCACGAAGCCGCCGACCTTCGCATAGTCGGCGGCGTCCCAGCTGGAAGTCGAGGCAGGCGCGTCGGTCAGAGCGTCGCCACCCAGTCGCGGTAGGCGGCCTCGTCCATCAGGGCGTCGAGCTCGGACGGATCGGACAGGCGGAGCTTGAAGAACCAGCCCTCGCCCTCGGGGTCGCTGTTGATGATCGAGGGATCGTCGGCGATCGCCGGATTGGCCTCGACCACCTCGCCCGAGGCTGGCGCATAGACGTCGCTCGCGGCCTTGACCGATTCGACCACCGCCGCGTCACCGCCCTTGGCGAGCTGCTTGCCGGCCTCGGGGGCCTCGGCGAAGACGATGTCGCCGAGCTGGTGCTGGGCATGGTCGGTGATGCCGACGGTGGCGGTGTCGCCTTCGACCCGGATCCACTCATGCTCTTTGGTGAAATGAAGGCTCATCTATGCTTTCCCCTTGCGATGATAGCGATGCGGAACGAACGGCATCGGCGTGACGGTGGCGCGGAACAGCTTTCCGCGCTGCTCGAGCGTCAGAGCCGTTCCGGGCGCGCCGAGCGTCGTGGCGACATAGCCCATGCCGATCGGTGCCTCGAGGCTGGGCGAGAAGCCGCCGCTGGTGACCCGGCCGACTTCATTGCCCTCGGCGTCGAGGATCCGCCCGCCCTCGCGGACCGGCTGGCGGCCCTCGACGGTGAAGCCGATGCGCCTGGCGACCGGCCCCTGCTCGATCTCGGCGAGGATCCGGTCGCTGCCGGCGAAGCCGCCGTCGGCGCGGCGGCGCTTGTTGATGGCGAAGAGGAGGTCGGCGGAGACGGGCGTGGTCTGCTCGTCGAGATCGTGACCGTAGAGCGGAAGCCCGGCCTCGAGCCGGAGCGAATCGCGCGCACCGAGCCCGATCGGGCGGACCCGCTCGTCGCTCACCAGGAGGTCGGCGAGCTTCTCGGCATGGCTGTTGGGGACCGACAGCTCATAGCCGTCCTCGCCGGTGTAGCCCGAGCGGCCGAAGCCGACCGCGACGCCTTCCCAGTCGCGCGACGTGCCCTGCATGAAGGAGAGCTCGTCGCCGACGCCCGGCCAGATCGCTTCCACGACGGCGGCCGCTTCGGGACCTTGCAGCGCGAGCAAGGCGCGGTCGTCGAGATGCTCGATGGTGATCTCGGCCGGAAGGCGGCGGCGGAGGTCGGCGATGTCACCCGCCTTGGTCGCTCCGTTGACGACCATGTAATAGGTGGGCTCGCCGCCGGTGGGCGTCACGTTGGTGACCATCAGGTCGTCGATGATCCCGCCCGTCTCGTTGAGCAGCATTGAGTAGCGGATCCGGCCGGGCTGAAGGCCGGTGATGTCGCCGGGGAGAAGTGTCTCGAGCGCTTCCGCCACCTGCGGGCCGCGCAGCATGAGCTGGCCCATGTGGCTGACGTCGAACAGCCCGGCATGCTGCCTCGTCCAGCGATGCTCGGCGATGATGCCCTCATACTGGACGGGCATGTGGTAGCCGGCGAAGGGCACCATCCGGCCGCCCCGGGCGCGATGCCAGCCGTCGAGCGGAAGGCTGCCCAGTTCGAGTTCAAGAGTGTCGGCCACGGGCAAGCTCCGGCTTGGGTTCGGTCACGCGGCGAGTGCCGCATCGCTGCGCCGCTCACCCAGTCGAACCCCCGTCTGTCCCTTGCGACCTGAGAGCTTTCCCCCGGCTTCCCGAGGTTACCCCTTCGGCGGCGGGTCGGAGACGCTCCGGCCCGCACTTTCCAGACAGCCTAACAGGTGCGCGGTCCTCGGTGCCTGAGAGATTCCGGGGGCGGTTGCTCCTTCGGCGTAGGGTGGTGCCCTACTCTCCCGCGCGCCTGGCCCGATGTCGCCACCGGATCGGCTGCCCATGGCTCTGAAAGACGCCATCCGCCCTGTCAACGCGACTTGTGGCGGTACGTGAAGATTCCACGCGGAGCTGCGGCCGCGCCGTGTTAATCTGGATCAGCATCCTTGAGGGGGACTCGAACATGATGCGCACCAAGACCCTGCTTGCCGCGACCGCGCTCGGCTTCCTTGCCGCGCCGGCGCAGGCCGACACCATCTGCGAATGGATGGACTTTGCCCGCAAGGCGCTTCCCGACCGTCCGACGCAGGGACAGCTGACGATGATCCGCGACGGCAATGGCGATCATAGCGAGACCAAGGTCGCGCTCGCCATGTTCGAGGCACTCAACGCCATCGACCACCGCTACCAAAGCTATGTGGCGATGCCGGTCGGCTCGGCCGCCGCCGACCAGCAGGCCGCGGCGATGACCGCGGCGACGGAGGTGCTGCTGAAGCTCGCGCCCGCCAACAAGACCGCGCTGCAGGAAAGCTACGACCTCGCCATGGCCGGGATCGCCGACGGGCCAGCCAAGTCCGAGGCAGTGGCGATCGGCAAGCAGGCGGCGGCGGCAGTGCTTGCCATCCCCGACATCGACAGCAAGGTCGCGCAGTCACCTTACCGGCCGCTGACGGCGCCCGGACGGTGGGTACCGACCAACCTTCCCGTGCTCGGCCCCTACTCGGTGGCCTACCGGCCCTGGGTGCTGAAGAGCGCCAGCGAGGTCCGGCCCGCGGCGCCCCCGGCGCTGACCAGCGAGCGCTACGCCCGCGACCTCGACGAGGTGCGGCGGCTGGGCGGCATGACCAGCAAGGAACGGACCGCGACCCAGACGCTGATGGCGCGCTACCGGATCAACAGCGACGAGATGCCCGCGCTGCGCGAGATGATGGACCAGCAGGGTCGGCGGCTGGTCGACAATGCGCGGGTCTTCGCCCTCTACAGCATGATCGGCGATGACGCGGGCATGGCGATGGCCGACGGCAAGCTGTTCTACAATTACTGGCGACCGATCACCGCGATACGCAACGCCGACGCAGACGACAATCCGGCGACGTCGGCCGAGCCGGGCTGGCTGCCGCTGATCAACACGCCCGGCCATCCCGAATATCCCTGCGGCCACTGCATCGGCGCGGGCGCGACCGCCGAGCTGATGACCGCGGTAGGAGGGCTGAAGCCGGCGTGGGGCGTGCGGATCGCAAGCGGGTCGCTCGGCACCTCGGCGGTGCAGGTCACCCCCGACTGGGACGAATGGGCGCGGCAGGTGAGCTTCTCGCGAACGCTGGGCGGAGTGCACTATCGCTTCAGCAACGAGGCCGGCGAGGCGATGGGCCGCAAGGTCGCGAGGCTCGGCCTCGAGCGAGCGCTTCAGCCCCTCCCCGCCGCCGAGGTGAGGCCGGCGTCATGATTGCGCGGCGGATCATCGGAACGCTGGCGGGGTTCGGCTTCTCCACGGCGACCATCCTCTCTGTCGAGAAACTCGGTCATCTCGCCCTTGGCGCACCGGCGAGCCCGGCCGAGGCGACCACCGCAATGTATCTCGTGGTGCTCGTGGGCTGGGTGCTCGGCGCCGCCGTCGGCGGCTCAATCGGGAGCGGCATCTCGCGCTGGGCGGGGACGGCCTGGATCATCGCCGTACTGGTCGCGCTCGGCGTGGTCGCGAGCGCGTTCAGCTTCCCGGACCCATGGTGGCTGGTCGCTGCCGGCGTGGTCCTGCCGCTGCTCGCGGCCTATCTCGTCACCCGGTCGCGGCCGGCGGAGATTCCTGCCACGCCCTGACCCGGACTGGCTCAGCGAGTCGCGTTGTAGCGGAGCTGCTGGGGGGTGAGCTGGAAGCCGATCAGTTGCTCGAAGCTCGCCCGCGCGACGGCGTCGCGGACCTTGGGATCGCTCAGCGGGTCGACCGCGGCGTCGGCGTCGCCGGGGCGCCGCTCGCGGGTCAGCTCGCGCTGGATGTCGGCCGGGAGCACCACCGCCGAGCGGGCAACGCGGGCGGTCGCCTGGCTGGTGGTCTGCGCACGCAGGCTTCCGGCCGGGAAGTTGAGCGCGACCCCGGCGACCTTCTTGGCGGTGACGTTGGTCCCGCCCTGCATGGCGACGGCGAAGAAGGGCAGCACGACCTGCCGGGCAGCGGCGGGATCGCGGCGGGTGGCGACCACGTCGAAGGTCGCGACCGAGACGACGTTGGCGGCGTCCTCGGTGCAGGACACGCGCATGTTGGTGATCGTCGCGACCACGTCGATCGCCCGGCTGTCGGTGCTTCCGGCCGGGTCGAACAGGGTGACGTCACCGGTCGCTGCCGGGATCGCCACCTGCGGGCAGCCCGAGCGGGTGACATAGACGCCGCCGTTGGCAATCTGCCCATCGCGGGCACAGGCGGCGAGGACGAGCGCAAGGGCGACGGTGGCGAGAGATCTCTTCATAAGCGCAAGCTCATAGGAAGGCCCTTCTCCTCTAGCAAGCGATGCCTTACATGGCCGCCATGCTGCATGAGCGTCCCCCACTCCACCTGATCATCGCCGCTCCGCGCGGTTTCTGCGCCGGGGTCGAGCGGGCGATCCGCATCGTCGAGCTGGCGCTCGAGCGCTACGGGGCGCCGGTCTATGTCCGCCACGAGATCGTCCACAACCGCTTCGTCGTCGACCGATTGAAGGCGATGGGCGCGGTGTTCGTGAAGGAAATCTCCGAGGTTCCGGACGGCGTGCCGGTGGTCTTCTCGGCGCATGGCGTCCCCAAGTCGGTCCCGGCCGAGGCGCAGGGCCGCGGGCTCGATTATCTCGACGCGACCTGCCCGCTCGTCAGCAAGGTTCACCGCCAGGCGCAGCGGCTGATCGAGGCCGGGCGGCACATCCTGTTCATCGGCCATGCCGGCCATCCCGAGGTGATCGGCACCTTCGGCCAGGTGCCGCACGGCTCGATGACCCTGGTGGAGACCGAGGACGATGTCGCCGACCTGGTCGTCGCTGACCCCGAGAACCTCGCCTTCCTGACCCAGACGACGCTGTCGGTCGACGATACGGCGGCGATCGTCGCCGCGCTCCAGCGGCGCTTTCCCGCGATCCGTGCGCCCCGCGGCGAGGACATCTGCTACGCGACCTCCAACCGCCAGGCGGCGGTCAAGGCGATCGTGCCGCGGGTCGACAAGATGCTGGTGATCGGCGCTCCCAACAGCTCCAACTCGCTCCGGCTGGCCGAGGTGGCGGAGCGCGAGGGCGTTCCCGCCCGGCTGATCCAGCGTGCCGTCGAGATCGACTGGGAATGGCTCGGCGAGCCGCGCACGGTCGGTCTGACCGCGGGCGCCTCGGCCCCCGAGGTGCTGGTCGAGGAAGTGATCGAGGCGCTGTCGGAGCGGTTCCTGCTGACCAGCGAGGAAACCGACCATGTGCCGGAGAACCTGACCTTCAAGCTGCCGCGCGAACTGGTCGCGTGAGCGGCGATCCCGTCGACCTGCCACGGGTCGAGATGTTCACCGACGGGGCCTGCAAGGGCAATCCCGGCCCCGGAGGCTGGGGCGTGCTGATCCGCATGGGCGCGCGCGAGAAAGAACTGTCGGGAGGCGAGCCGCACACCACCAACAACCGGATGGAGCTGCTCGCCGCGATCCGCGGTCTCGAGGCACTGACCCGCCCCTGCCTCGTCGTGCTGTCGACCGACAGCATGTATGTGAAGGACGGCATCACCAAGTGGGTCCACAACTGGCGTCGCAACGGCTGGCGGACGGCGGACAAGAAGCCGGTCAAGAATGCCGAGCTGTGGCAGGCGCTGTGCACCGCGGTCGAGGGCCACCGGATCGAGTGGAAGTGGGTCAAGGGGCACGCCGGACACGCCGAGAATGAGCGGGTCGACGAACTCGCCTGCGCCGCCGCCGAGGGGATGCGCGGCTAGAAGAAGCGCGCCGGGTCGTAGCGGGCCGGAGCGACCCCAGCAGGTACTTTGCCATCGCCAAGGATCAGCGCCGCTCCGAGCGCCGCCGCGGCGGGCGCGGTCTGGATTCCGAAGCCACCCTGCCCCGCACACCAGAAGAAGGCCGGCTCGTCGGCGGCATAGCCGATCGCGGGGACGCGGTCGGGGGTGAAGGTGCGAAGCCCCGCCCAGCGCCGCTCGACCGCCTCGATCTTCCAGTCGACCACAGCCTCGAAGCGGTGGATGGCAGTGGCGACATCGAGCTCCTCGGGCGCGGCATCGCACGGGTCGCAGTCGTTCTCGTCGTGCGGGCTGAGCCAGATCGAGCGGTCGCCCTCGCCCTTGAAATAGAAGCTGCCGTCGGCGCCGACGACCAGGGGAAGCGGCTTGAGCCCGCCCCGGTCGAGCCGCAGCTGGACCATGGTCCGGCGCTTGGGCGCAAGGCCGAGCGGGCGGACGCCGCAAGCGCGTGCGACCTCGTCGGCCCAGGCTCCGGCGGCATCAACCAGGAGGTCGGCCTCGACCTCTTCGCCATTCTCGAGGCGAACCTTCCAGCCGTCGGCAGTGCGGGTGGCGGCAACGAGGCGCGAATCGCTGCGGACCTCGCCTCCCGAGCGACGGACCTGGCCGAGATAGTCGCCGTGGAGCCTGGCGACATCGATGTCGGCAAGGCCATGCTCGAGCGCTCCGTGGTGCCATTCGGGGCGAAGGCCGGGGATTTGCGACTCCAGCGCGGCGCGGTCGAGCGGCTCGGAAGCGACGCCCTCGACCAGTTCGACCGTCTCGCCGATGCGGGCGATGTGAATGGCCCCACGCGGGAACAGATAGCCACCTTGGGCGAGGAAGGGGTGGCTCGCGCGGGTGAGTGGCGCGACCAGCGGGCCGCCATAGCCTTCGTGCCAGAAGGCGGCGGAGCGGCCGGTCGAATGGTAGCCGGGCTGGCTTTCGGCCTCGATCAGGATCAGCCGGCGACGACCGGCCAGCGCCGCCGCGAGGCTCGCCCCGGCGATCCCGGCGCCCACGATGAGAATGTCGAAGCGGCTCACGATGCCAATCGGTTAGAGCCTATGGGGCCGCTCCGTCCAGCATTGCCGACCCGCCGCCGAGGCAAAGTTCGCCGAACCATATCTTAACCAATTTGGCCGAATGAATGTCCGTCTGAAGTTTCTCCCAGTGAGGAAGGGGCGGGTGTCGCCATGGATGTGAAGAAGATTGCGCTGCTGGTCGGGGCGTTGCTGATTGCGGCGGTCACGGCCGTCATGGCCAAGAACATGTTTACCGGCGCAGCCGCTCCGGAAGCCAAGGCGGCCGCCGTGCCGCAGGGTCCGAGGATCCTGGTGGCGCGCAAGGCGCTTCCCGTCGGCACCCTGATCGACGCCGAGAGCTTCCAGTTCCAGCCGTGGCCGGCCGAGCTGATGCAGCAGGCCTATTACACCGACGGCGCGCCCGATGCGAATGTCACCAAGCTGATCGGCATGGTCGTGCGCAACCCGGTCACCGCCGGGCAGCCGCTGACCCGCGGGACGCTGGTCGGCCCGCAGGACCGCGGCTTCCTCGCCGCGGCGCTGAGCCCCGGAATGCGGGCGATCACCGTTCCCGTGAACGACACCACCGGGGTCGCCGGCTTCATCTTCCCGGGCGACCGGGTCGACATGGTCCTGACCCAGTCGGTCGAGGGCGGTGGCGACGGTCCGCCGCTGCGCGTTTCCGAGACGATCGTCCGCAACCTGCGCGTGCTTGCCACCGACCAGCGGGTCGACAGCAAGGGCGAGGATGGACGGCCGCTGGTCAAGACCTTCGCCAACGTGACGATGGAAGTGACGCCGAAGATCGCCGAGAAGATCGCGGTGGCGCAGAGCCTCGGCGGCCTCAGCCTGGCGCTTCGCAGCCTGGCCGACAACACCGCCGAACTCGAGCGGATGGTTGCCAGCGGCGAGGTCAAGCTGCCCGCCGGCACCAACCCAGCCGAAGAGCGCAAGATGCTGCTGGCGGTCGCCAACCAGCCGATCGACAGCACTCCGACCTTCGCCACCGGTGGTGACGTGTCGCGCTTCCAGCGCCGCACCGTCCCGGCCAAGCCGCGCGAAAACAATGCTCCGGTCGCCGTCAGCGGCACCGTCCGTGTCGCCCAGAGCGGCGTCGGCAGCTCGGGTGGCGGTTCGTCCGCGGCCCAGCCGACGGTCCGTGTCGCCCGCGGCAACAATGTCAGCTTCGTTCCAGTGGGGGCTCGTTAAAATGAGCAAGCAGATCCGCCGCACGGGCAGCATGGCTTCGGCCTTCGCCGCCCTGGCCCTTGGTGTCTCGGCACTGAGCCTGGCCGCCACTCCCGCCGCCGCGCAGCCCATGGCCGCCCGTCCGTCGGAGACCCTCAACCTCTCGTCCGGCACCGGCACCCTGGTTCGCCTGTCCGCCCCGATGAGCGACATCTTCGTCGCCAACGATGCGATCGCCGACGTCCAGGTGCGCTCGAACAGCCAGCTCTACATCTTCGGCAAGACCCGGGGTGAGACGACGGTGTATGCGACCGACAAGTCGGGCCGGGTGGTCTATGCCGCCAATGTCCGGGTCGGGAACAACATCTCCTCGGTCGACGAGATGCTGCGGATGGCGATGCCCGAGGCGCAGATCCAGGCGACTCCGATGAACAGCCTGGTGCTGCTCACCGGGACCGTGGCCTCGCCCGACGATGCCGCCGAGGCCCAGCGCCTGACCCAGGCCTATGTCGGCGAGGGCACCCAGGTGGTCAGCCGGCTGCGCACCGCGGTGCCCCTGCAGGTCAACCTCAAGGTCCGCATCGCCGAAGTGAACCGCTCGGCGCTTAAGCAGATCGGCGTGAACCTGTTCAGCCAGGACGGAACCAGCGGCTTCCAGTTCGGCATTGCGCAGGGTGCTGCGGGAGCTGTTGCCCCGGCTGCGCCGAGCGCTCCGTTGAAGGTCGTCGGCACCGGTGCGGGCCTTACCTTGGGCGGTGCCGGAAGGCTGCTCGGGCTCGACATACTTGGCGCGATCGACCTGCTTCAGACCGACGGCCTCGTCTCCACGCTGGCCGAGCCCAACCTGACCGCCTTGTCGGGCGAGACCGCCAGTTTCCTCGCCGGCGGCGAGTTCCCGATCCCGGTCAACCAGGGCAACGACGGGATCTCGATCGAGTACAAGCAATATGGCGTCGGCCTCGCCTTCACCCCGATCGTGCTTGCCGACGGCCGCATCTCGATGCGCGTCCGCCCCGAAGTCAGCGAGCTGAGCAACGAAGGTTCGCTCAAGCTCAACGGCTTCGAGGTTCCGGCGATCACCACCCGCCGGGCGGAGACCACGGTCGAGCTCGGTTCGGGCCAGAGCTTCATGCTCGCCGGCCTGCTCCGCGCCAGCAACCAGAACTCGATCGATCGCGCGCCCTTCCTCGGCGACCTGCCGATCCTCGGCACGCTGTTCCGCTCGACCCGCTTCCGCAAGTCGGAGACGGAGCTGGTGATCATCGTCACGCCGTACCTCGTCCGCCCGGTCAATGGCCGGATGGCGCTTCCGGTGGACGGTTATCGCACGCCGCGCGACGGGAACGTCTTCTACGAGGGCCAGACCTTCAACGGCACCTCGGGCCCACGGCCGGTGGCCTCGGCTCCGCGGCCGGGAATGGCAACCGGCGCCGGTGCCTCGAACAGCGCCGCCGCCCTCCCCGCTCCCGGCTTCAAGCTGTGATCCGGCTTCAGGACAAGGATGCACTTCCGATGATGCACAAGCTCTCCTTCCTGCTGCTCGCCTCGGCGGCCCTGGCCGGCTGCGGCGTCAAGCGCGGCGTCGACGAACCCGCCCGCGGGATCGTCCCGATCAACGAGCCGGTGGTCAGCCGGGCCGACTTCGCCCTCGACCTCGCCGCCCCGAGCGGCAGCATCGACCCGAGTGAAGCCGCCCGTCTTGACGGCTGGTTCCGCGGGCTGGCGCTTGGCTACGGCGACGTCATCTCGATCGACGGCCCCTACAGCATGAGCGCTCGCGGCGACGTGGCGCGGGTCGCCGCCAACTATGGGCTGCTGGTCGCCGACGGCGCTCCGGTCACCCCGGGCGCGATCCCGCCGGGCGCCGTCCGGGTGGTCGTCTCGCGCACCCGCGCCGACGTTCCGGGCTGCCCCAACTGGTCGAAGGCGAGCAGTCCGACCTACAACAACGAGTTGATGAGCAACCATGGTTGCGCGGTGAACGCCAACCTGGCTGCCATGGTCGCCAACCCGGCCGACCTCGCCAGCGGTCGCGAGGCCGGTGTCAGCGACCCGGCGACGGGCGTCCGCGCCATCCAGTCCTATCGCGCCAAGAAACTGACCGGTGAGGGTCCGCTCAAGGACATCAGCACCAAGAACTCGGGAGGCAATTGAGATGAACGCCCCGTTCCAGGCCCGCGCAGGACTGCGCGATCCGTTCACGGCCTTCGTCTGCGACGATGCCACCGCCGACATGCTCCGCCCGGTCGCGGTCGAGCATGGCTGGAGCCCCGAGAAGGTCAACAAGGGTGGACTTCGCAATGCGGTCCAGTCGCTGTCGGTCTCGGCCTCGCCGAACATCCTGTTCGTCGACTTGTCGGAATCGGCCGACCCGCTGAACGACATCAACGCGCTTGCGGAAGTCTGCGAGCCCGGCACGATCGTGATCGCAGCCGGTGCCGTCAACGACGTCCGCCTGTACCGCGACCTTCTGGCGAGCGGGATCCACGACTATCTGCTCAAGCCGTTCAACGTCGACCAGCTGCGTGACACCTTCGCCAACGCCCAGATGATCCTGTCCGGGCCGCGTGGCGAGGCGCAGGCCGACAAGCCGCACATCATGGCGGCGGTCGTCGGCGTGCGTGGCGGAGTCGGCGCCTCGACGGTGGCGACCAGCCTCGCCTGGATGCTGGGCGCTCGGGCGCATCGTTCGACCGCGCTGCTCGACCTCGACATCCACTTCGGCACCGGTGCGCTGGCGCTCGACCTCGAGCCGGGCCGCGGCCTCACCGACGCGATCGAGAATCCGAGCCGCATCGACGGGCTGTTCATCGAGCGGGCGATGGTTCGCGCCAACGAGCGGCTCAGCGTGCTGTCGGCCGAGGCGCCGATCAACCAGCCGCTGGTCACCGACGGGACCGCCTTCTTCCAGCTCCAGGAAGAAATGCGGACTGCGTTCGAATCGACCGTGCTCGACCTCCCTCGGCACATGCTGATCCAGTATCCTCACATGGTTCACGACGCGCATGTCGCAGTGGTGGTCAGCGAGCTGACGCTGGCGGCGACCCGCGACACCATCCGGATCCTCGCCTGGCTCAAGAGCAATGCGCCGCAGACCAAGGTCATCGTGGTTGCCAACCGCGTTCCCTCGGGCGGCGCACTGGAAATCAGCCGCAAGGACTTCGAGCAGTCGATCGAGCGCAAGGTCGACATCGTGTTCGGCGAGGAAGGCAAGATCACGGCGCAGGCCGCCAAGCTCGGCAAGCCGGTGGCGGAAGTCGCCGGCGGCAAGTCGGCCGCGCCTTATACCCAGCTGTGCAACATGGTGCTGAGCCATGCCACCGAGGATGGTGCGGGCGAAGCGCCCAAGCCGGCCGCCACGGCAGGCAGCAAGAACCTGGTGGACAGCCTCAAGTCGATGCTTGCCAAGCAGCCCAAGGTCGCGGCGGCCGCCTGATCGCGCCCGCCCTTCCCTTCCGCAAAGTCTGAGGAACAACCATGTCCCTGTCGCTCCTGCTGCTTGGCTTCGGAATGCTCGGCACCCTGGTCCTGCTGGTGGTCGGCCTGTCCGGCCCCAGCGCGGCCAAGTCGACCAAGCGCCGGCTCGAGCTGATCCGCGAGCGGCATGCGGAAGGGACCCTCGCGGCCTCGGCCAACGCCCAGATCCGCAAGCTGTTCGCCAACCGGAACAGCCGGGTCGAAAGCTGGGCCTCGACGCTGGTGCCAAAGCCGGCCGTGATGCGTCAGCGACTCGACCGGACGGGCAAGCCGATCACGCTTGGCCGCTACATGATGGCCTGCATCGGCGTGTTCGTAGTCGTGGCCTTCTTCATGATGCTGCAGGGGCTGCCGTGGACCCTGGCGATCCTGCTCGGCCTGTTCCTCGGCCTCGGGTTGCCGCACCTGGTGATCAGCCGGCTGATCAACAAGCGCATCGCGGCGTTCAACGCCAACTTCCCCGATGCGATCGAACTGATGGTGCGCGGCCTTCGTTCGGGTCTCCCGATCACCGAGACCCTCGGCATCGTCTCGGGCGAGGTGCCCGGCCCGGTCGGCTTCGAATTCCGCCAGGTCAGCGACAAGATGAAGATCGGTCGGACCATGGAGGCTTCGCTCCAGGATACTGCCGACCGTCTCGGAACGCCCGAGTTCCAGTTCTTCGTCATCACCCTCGCGATCCAGCGCGAGACCGGCGGCAATCTCGCGGAAACGCTCGGCAACCTTGCCGACGTGCTTCGCAAGCGCGCGCAGATGAAGCTCAAGATCAAGGCGATGAGCTCGGAAGGCAAGGCTTCGGCGATGATCGTCGGCGCCCTCCCCTTCATCGTGTTCACGCTCGTCTACCTGCTCAACCCGGCCTACATGGGCGGCTTCTTCAGCGAAGAGCGGCTGATCTTCGCGGGCCTGGGTGCGCTCGTCTGGATGAGCATCGGCGTGGCCATCATGGCCAAGATGATCAACTTCGAGATCTGAGGAGCATTTCGACATGCAACCCGCTTCCGGGCCCACCCTCCTCGGCGTCGATGTCATCTGGGTCGCCACCCTGCTGACCGCGGTCGCGACCATGGCGGTGCTCATCGCCATCTACGCCGCGACCACCGTCCGCGATCCGATGGCGCGCCGCGTCAAGGCGCTCAACGAGCGGCGCGAGCAGCTCAAGGCCGGCATCGTCGCCTCGACCAACAAGCGCAAGAAGATCTCGAACAAGAGCGAGGCGGCCGACAAGGTGCGCGGGCTGCTGTCGAGCTTCCGCATGGTCCAGGACAGCCAGCTCCAGGACATCCAGAAGAAGCTTCTGCAGGCCGGCATCCGGACCAAGGATCTCGCCTTCTTCATCATCTTCGGCCGGCTGATCATGCCGGTCGTCCTCGGCACCATCGCCATCTTGGCCGTCTATGTCTTCGACGCCTTCCCGGAGTGGGGCGCGATCAAGAAATATGCGCTGGTCGCGATGACGCTGATCCTCAGCTACAAGGCGCCCGACCTGTGGCTCAAGAACCGGATCACCAAGCGCAGCAACGCGATCCGCAAGGGCCTTCCCGACGCGCTCGACCTCCTGGTCATCTGCGCCGAGGCCGGCCTGACGGTCGATGCCGCCTTCGGCCGCGTCGCCAAGGAACTCGGCAAGGCCTATCCGGAGCTCGGTGACGAGTTCGGCCTGACCGCGATCGAGCTCGGCTTCCTCAATGAGCGTCGCCAGGCGTTCGAGAACCTCGCCAACCGGGTCGACCTCGAGGCGGTCCGCGGGGTGGTCACCACCATGATTCAGACCGAGAAGTACGGCACGCCGCTCGCCTCGGCGCTGCGCGTCCTATCGGCCGAATTCCGCAACGAGCGGATGATGCGTGCCGAGGAGAAGGCGGCGCGGCTTCCGGCGATCATGACGGTCCCGCTGATCCTGTTCATCCTTCCGGTGCTGTTCGTGGTCATTCTCGGGCCGGCGGCCTGCTCGATCAGCGACAGCATGATCGGCGGCGGCGGAAGCTGAGGCTTCGCTCAGGCGAGACGCAAAGGAGGGCGGCCATGGGGAACCATCGGCCGCCCTTTCTCGTATTGGTCGTTACGGATACGCGACAAGGACGGAAACAGGGTCATGACCATTTTCACCACCGACCAGTGGGTTATCATCGGGCTGGTCTTCGTGCTCGGCCTGCTGATCGGCATGTGGCTGACCAGCGGCGGGCGCCGCAAGTGGAAGAACCGCTACAATGACGAGGTGACCACCCGCAAGGCGCTGGAGGATAAGCACAAGGAACGTGAAGCGCACTGGACCGCGCAGGAGAAGGACTGGCGCGACCAGGACGCCCGCCGCGAGGCCGCGCTCCGCGACCGTCCGGCGATGCGCTCGGAGCCCTATGTCGAGGACCGGCTTCGTGATCGCCACCCCGACGACATCGGCGGCGAGCGCCGCGATCTCGACCGCGACGGCGTTCCCGACAACTACGATCGCCGCCCGCTCGACGGCGACCGGCGGTAAGTGACTAACCCCCTTCCGCCTTGCGGGAGGGGGTTTTTCTCAGCCTTCGATCTTCGAAAAGTCCGCCACGCCGTGCACCGCATTTTTGAAGCGGGCGAGGAGGTTGAGGCGGCGGCGGCGGACCTCGCTATCGGGATCGTTGACCGTGACATCCTCGAAGAAGGCGTCGATCGGTCCGCGCAGGCTGGCGAGCGCCGCCATCGCCGCGGCGAAGTCCTCGTCCTCAACCGCCCGGGTCGCACGCGGCTCGGCTTCGTGGAGCACCATCACCAGCGCGCGCTCTGCCGCAGGGGCGTCGGCCGGCAAGTCGGAGCCCTGCGCCTGGCTCGCGATCGAAGCGGCGAGCTCGGGTGCCTGATCGACCTCGACCAGCGGATCCTCCTCGCCGGTCTGCGGGATCGCCTGCTCGCCGGGTGAGGCGAGCACGCGCGGCAGGTCCCAATTCTCCTTCTTGAGGATGTTCGCCGCGCGCTTGTAGCCGGCGAGGAGGTTGGCCCCGTCGGGCCCCTCGACGAAGGACTGGAGCGCGGTGACCCGGGCGAGCAGGCGGACAAGGTCGTCCTCGCCGCCGAGCGCGAAGACCGCGTCGATCAGGTCGTGGCGAGCACCCGCCTCGCGCTGCTGGACCTTGAGCCGATCGGCGAAGAAGTCGAGCAACTCCCCTGACGCGATTGGCAGCCGGAGGGCATTCGCCGCGACGATCTGGATGACTCCGAGCGCCGCCCGGCGCAGCGCGAACGGATCCTTGCTGCCCGTCGGTGGCATGCCCGCGCCGAAGAATTGGCGCAGCGTGTCGAGCTTCTCCGCAAGCGCGACGGCGACAGTGACCGGCGCGGTCGGCACCTCGTCGCCCTGCCCGACCGGCTTGTAATGGTCGCGGATCGCGTCGGCGACGGCCTTGGGTTCGCCCTGGGCTTCGGCGAGGTAGCCGCCGATCAGGCCCTGCAGTTCGGGGAATTCGCCGACCATGCCGGTGACGAGGTCGGCCTTGCAGAGCTCCGCCGCGCGGCGGGCGTGATCGGGATCGCAGTTCGGGACGACGGCCTCGATCGCCAGCCACTCGGCGAGGTCGGCGATGCGGGTCACGCGTTCGGCGACGGTGCCGAGCTTCTCGTGGAAGACGATGCCCGAGAGCTTCTGCGCCTGTTCGTCGAGCGGAATCTTGAGGTCCTGCTCCCAGAAGAAGCGGGCGTCGGAGAGGCGCGCGGCAAGCACGCGCTGGTTGCCGGCGACGATCGCCGCGCCGCCGTCGCTGGCCTCGATGTTGGCGGTGCAGATGAAGGCCGGAGCGAGCGCGCCGCTGTCGTCCTTGAGCACGAAATACTTCTGATTGGTCCGCGCGGTGAGCTGGATGACCTCGGGCGGGACATCTAGATAATCGGGATCGAAGCGGCCGAGCAGCGGCACCGGCCATTCGGTCAGGCCGGCATTCTCGGCGACCAGCCCCTCGTCCTCGACCAGCGTCAGCCCGGCTTCGGCGGCGAGCGCCTGCGCGCGGTCGCGGATGATCGCTGCGCGCTCGTCGGGATCGACGATGACATGGCAGGCACGCAGCTTCTCGGCATAGTCGGACGCGCCGCCGAGGGTGATCGGACCGGGATGATGGAAGCGGTGGCCGAGCGTGGTCGCACCCGCCGCGACGCCGTCGATCTCGACAGGAACGATCGCGTCGCCGAGCAAGGCGACGATGCCCTGCAGCGGTCGTACCCAGCGCAGCGAGGCGGTGCTCGCCGAAGCCGAGCCCCAGCGCATCGACTTGGGCCATGGGAAGGTGCGAACAATCCGCTCGACGATCGGGCCGAGCACCTCAGCGGTGGCCTGTCCCGGCTTGTCGATCACCGCGAAGAAGACGCCGTCGCGCTCGACGAGTTGCTCCCTGGCAAGGCCGGTCTTGCGGAGGAAGCCCTCGAGCGCTTGCGGCGGCGCGGACGAGCGCGGGCCCTTCAACTCTTCGGACACGGCGGCAGTAGCGAGCGGAAGGCCGCGCGCGATCAGGCCGAGGCGGCGCGGGGTCGCGAACGTCTCAATCGCGTCGGCCTCGAGGCCGGTCTTGGCAAGCTCCTCGGCGAACAATCGGGCGAGGTCGTTGCGAGCCTTGGCCTGCATCCGCGCCGGGATCTCCTCGGAGCGAAGTTCAAGGAGGAAGTCGGCGGCGGTGCGCTCGGTGGGCACGGCATCGAGCGGCGCATGCTCGCGGGTCGAGGGAGTGCTCACGAAGCCTTCTCCTGGCGGTTCTCGAGCCAGGTCGCGCAGGACGCCTTGGCGAGGTCGCGGACCCGGCCGATGTAGGCCTGGCGCTCGGCGACCGAGATCACCCCGCGCGCCTGCAACGTGTTGAAGATGTGGCTGGCCTTGATCGCCTGCTCGTAGGCGGGAATGGCGAGCTTGGCGTCGAGGCTGTTCTGGCACTCCTCGGCGGCCTTGCGGAAGGCATCGAACAGCCGCTCGGTCCCGGCAACCTCGAAGTTCCACTCGCTCATCTGGCGTTCGTTCGAGAGGAAGACGTCGCCGTAGGTCACGCCTTCCTTATTGAACTTGAGGTCGAAGACGTTGTCGACACCCTGGATATACATGGCGAGCCGCTCGAGCCCGTAGGTGAGCTCGCCCGCGACCGGGGTGCAGTCGAAGCCGCCGACCTGCTGGAAATAGGTGAACTGGGTCACCTCCATCCCGTCGCACCAGACTTCCCAGCCGAGGCCCCAGGCGCCGAGCGTCGGGCTTTCCCAATCGTCCTCGACGAAGCGGATATCGTGCGCGCTCGTGTCGATCCCGATCGCGACCAGGCTGTCGAGATAGAGCTGCTGGAGGTCGGGCGGGCTCGGCTTGAGCATGACCTGATACTGGTAATAAGCGCCGAGCCGGTTGGGGTTCTCGCCATAGCGGCCGTCGGTCGGGCGGCGGCAGGGCTGCACATAGGCGCACTTCCACGGATCGGGCCCGAGCGCGCGAAGCACCGTCGCCGGATGGAAGGTCCCCGCTCCCATCTCCATGTCATAGGGCTGGAGGATCAGGCAGCCGCGCTCCGACCAGTAATGGTGAAGGGTCAGGATCAGGTCCTGAAAGGCAAGCGGCGCGGCGCCGGCAGGAGGGGGGAAGCTCATGCGCGCGGCTTTAAGCGCCGGGGTGGCAGGGGAGCAAGCCGCACCCTACATGCAGGAGAGCTGTGGACGAGTGGAGAATGTGAATGGCGGTGGGCTGGTGGAAGAAGGGGCTTGCCGCGCTTGGCCTGCTCGGGTTTGGCGGAACCGCGGTCGAGGCCCGTGCACCGGCCAATCCCAAACCGGCGCTGTGGAAGGTCGCCGACAAGGACACGACCATCTATCTGTTCGGGACGATCCACCTCCTGCCGAAGGACTATGCCTGGCGCAGCCCCGCGTTCGACGCGGCGACCCAGCGCAGTCAGAGCCTGGTCGTCGAGACCCGGATCGACGAGGCCAATCCGGGCGCGCTCGCCGGCACGATGATGCGGCTCGCGCTCAGCCCCAACCTGCCCCCAGTCGAGCAGCGGGTCGCTCCGGCAAAACGCGCGGCGCTTGCCACGGCGATCGCCAAGAGCGGCGTTCCGGCGGTTGCGCTCAATCGCATGGAGACTTGGGCAGCTGCCTTCACCCTGCTCGGAACCCAGTTCCGCGGCATGTCGCTGAGCCAGGAGGACGGGGTCGAGACGGTGCTCAAGAAGAGCTTCACGGCGGCGGGAAAGCCGATCGGCGAGCTTGAGACCAATGCCGAGCAGCTCGGCTTCTTCGACGTCCTGCCCGAGGCGGCGCAGCGCAGCCTTCTGGAAGGCGCGATCGAGCGGCCCGAGGCGGTCAAGGTCCAGTTCGACGCGATGCTCGCGGCCTGGGCACGCGGCGACGTCGATGCGATCGCGCGTACCTTCAACGCCGACATGGGGGCCGATCCGGCGCTTCGCGAGGTGCTCCTGAAGCGCCGCAACGCCAATTGGGCACGCTGGATCGAGCAGCGCATGAGCCAGCCGGGCGAAGTGATGGTGGCCGTCGGTGCCGGGCACCTGGCGGGCTCGGATTCGCTCCAGACCATGCTCATGAAGCGTGGCCTCAAGGTCACTCGCGTCCAGTAAGAGCTTTCCGCATTCCAGCTCGTTGACAGTGTCTTGCGGCTGACTCACACTCCCTTCCGACAAAGGGCGGCTGGGGGGTCGCGAGATGGTGAAGGGCCTGGCGGCGCGGTGCGTCCGCGGACTATCGGGCGCATGCGCGGCGCTGGCCTTGTGGCACGCGCCGCCGGCGAGCGCCGCCGCTTCGGACATGCCGGTGCATGACGAAGCCCATTGTGCCCGGCCGGCGCTGTGGGTGGTCGGAGACGCCGACACGACCATCTTCCTGTTCGGGACGATCCACACCCACGATGGGCGCGCCCACTGGTTCGACCACGCCGTGAGGCTGGCTTTCGAGCGCTCCGACGAGCTGGTACTCGAGACGATCGTCCCGACCGAGCTGCCGAGGGTGGCGGTGGCGCCGGGCAGCGGCCTTGCGGTCGCGCACAGGACGATCGACACGGCCCGGGCGGCGGGCCTCAGCGTTCAGCTCGGTGCCGACCTTGTGCTGGCGAGGGCCGCCGACGCTGCGGCGAAGCCGGTGATCGGCCTCGAGAGCTTCGACGAGCAGCTACGCATGTACCAGGCGCTTCCCGGACCAACTCGCCCCGCGATCCCGGCCGCGGCCGTGTCCAGCCCGCCGGCGAAGGACGCGCTTGCGCCATTCCTCCGGCACATGGTCGAGAGCTGGAACCGGGGCGACGCCGGCCCGGTCGAAACGGTGGTGGACACCGTCAAGATCCAGTCGCCCGAAGCCTATCGCCGCCTGTTCAGCGAGCGCAACGCGGCGTGGGCGCGCTGGATCGGGCGGAGGCTCGACCGGCCGGGCGTGGTCTTCGTCGCAGTGGGAACGGGACATCTGGTCGGCCCGGACAGCGTCCAGGCGCGGCTTTCGCAAGCCGGGATCCACAGCGCGCGGATCAACTGACCGCTCACCTGCTGACCTTGCCGCTCGTCGCTGCTAGGCGACGCGCATGAGGATCATCGCCGGCCAATGGCGGGGCCGCAGGCTGGAGGCGCCGCCGGGGCTCGGCACCCGCCCCACCGCCGACCGCACCCGTGAAACCCTGTTCTCGATGCTGGTGAGCCGGCTCGGAAGCTTCGAGGGCATGGAGGTCGCCGACCTCTTCGCCGGGAGCGGCGCGCTCGCGCTCGAGGCGATGTCGCGTGGCGCCGTCCAGGCGACGCTGGTCGAGACCGACCCCCAGGCGCGCAAGGTCATCGAGCGCAACGCCGCGCTGCTCGGCGCTGAGATCAGGCTCGCGGCGCATTCGGCCCTGCGCCTGCCCGTGCCCTCCCGCCCGTTCGACCTGGTCCTTGCCGATCCACCCTACGAAAGCGGGTCGGGGACGAAGGTCCGGGAAGCTGTCGAAATGGCCGGTTGGCTGGCACCCGGCGGCTGGCTGGCGATCGAGACCGAGCGTGGCGATGCAGTCGCGCCGGGCGGGTTCGAGCTCGATGCCGAGCGCGATGTCGGCCGGGCGCGGATCACGTTGCTCCGCGCGCCGGCCTGACCTCTACTTCTTCTCGACGACGGCCTTCGTGGTCGACTTTGCCGAGCTGAATTCCTTCAGCACTCGTGCCCCGATCGCGGCGGCGGCGGCCTTGCCGGCCTTCTTCACCGCCTCGGCCGACTTGACGGCGGTAGGGTCCCGGGTGCCCGCCTCGGCGACCGCGGCGACTGCGGCGAGCGCTCCGACAGCGAGCAGTTCGGAGACCAGGGGGTGATCGGCAAGCTTGCCCAGCGCCTCGAGCGGATGTGCGCGCAGCTCGGAAGCCTTCTCGGCCTTGGCCTTCTTCGCCTTCTTGGGCTTGTCCGGATGCGGCTGATCGCCCTTGCGAGGCTTCTTTTCCTTCTTGTCCTTGGCCATCGCTTATTCCCCTGTTCCTCTAAGGCAGACGTCGCATATCGGCATCGGCGTAGGGCACTGCAAGTTCGCAAGCCGTGGCCGCCTCCGAGTCGAGCCAGCGCGGCACGTCGGTGGGGCGGAGCATGACCGGCATGGCCTTCGGATGGACCGCGCCGACCACGGAGTTGGGCTCGCAGGTGAGGAAGGCCATGTAGCCCACCCCCGCCTCGCCCGGACGCCAGAGGCCCGCGAATCCGAACAAAGGCTCCTGATGGTCGTGAAGGCCGAACCAGACCTTGCGCTTGGCGCCCTTCTCCCCCTCCCACTCGCAGAAGCGGGTGACCGGGACGACGCAGCGGCGGTCAGGCCGGTTGAGCGCGCTCCTCCAGAACGGGCTGGCGAGGTTGCGGATGTTGGTCACCGGCCGGCCCTTGGCGGCAACCGGCCCCGGAAAGCCCCATTCCATGACGTCCATGCGCAAGCCGCCGCCTTCGTCGCGGCGGAGAATGGGCGCGGGCTTTCCCGGGTAGATCTCCTCAAAGGGAGGTAAATTGGCGGTATCACCGGCAAACGATCCGAATACCCGCCGGATTTCGTCGACGCTCGCCGTCATTGAGTAAAGATTGCACATCGAACTCAGCTCGCCTCACCAAAGCACGCCGAACGGTTCATCGTTAACGGGTTCATATCCGATTTACTCCGCGAAGCGTTGCGAGCCCGTTCAGGTTGTAACGCCCAAAGACATGGACAGCGATCCCGCAGACAAAAACAGGAGAAGACGATGCGGAACATGATGCTGGCGCTTGCCGCCACGACGATGGTTGCAGCGGTGGCCATGCCGACCCAGGCGGAGGCCCGCCAGACCTATTACCAGGGCAAGACCTGGTACGACGGGCAGGGCCGCCTGCGCTGCAAGAAGCCCAATGGCACCACCGGCCTCATCGTCGGCGCTGCCGGCGGTGCGCTGATCGGCCGGGCGATCGACACCCGCGGAAGCCGCGTGACCGGCACGCTGGTCGGTGCCGCCGCCGGTGCGCTGATCGGCCGCGAGGTCGAGCGTAGCCGCAAGCGCTATCGCTGCCGCTAGGCGCTGATGCCCTCTCCGGAGGGTGCAGCTTAGTGTATTGACACAATAGGACACCTCCCTGTAGCCTTCGCGGCAACAGGGAGGTGTTGTCATGTACAGCCAGAATGATCTCGACGACGCGGTCGCGGCAGGGGCGATCACGCCCGAAGCCGCCACCGCCTTGCGCGGCTTCGTCGACAACCAGCGGAGCTCGCCCGCGGTCGACGAGGAGCAGTTCCGGCTCATCACCGGCTTCAACGACATCTTCGTTTCGATCGCCGCCGCCATCCTGCTCTTCGCGGTCGGCTGGATCGGGCAGAGCATCGGCTCGAACATCGGCTTCCAGATCGAAGGCGACGGCCCCTCGCCGCTTGCCCCCGCGCTGATCGCGGCGACGGCCTGGGGCCTCGCCCTCTTCTTCACCGCCCGGCGGCGGATGGCCCTGCCCTCGATCCTGCTCCTGCTCGCCTTCGTGCTCGGAGTGGTCTCGGCCACCGGCTTCACCATGGTCCTCGCAATCGGCGAGGCCCGCTTCGAGGGTGACGAGCCGGGCTGGCTGGCCGGAATGGTCGGTGCCGTCGCAGCCCTCGCGGGTGCGGTCGCGGCCTTCATCCACTGGCGCACGTTCCGCGTGCCGATCACCGTCGCCGCCGGTGCGGCCTCGGTCGCCGGGATCGTCGTCGCGCTGATCGCCAGCGCGGTCGGCAACACCGACGGGATCACCGACATCGTGCTCGGCACCGTGCTTCTGCTCGGAATCGGCGTGTTCCTCTACGCGATGCGCTGGGACAGCTCGGATCCGGCGCGGGTCACCCGCCGCTCGGACGTCGCCTTCTGGCTCCACCTGCTGGCGGCACCGATGATCGTCCATCCGGTCTTCACGCTGCTCGGCCTCAACGATGGCGACGCGACGATCGGCGAGGGGCTGGTGGTCATCGCCATCTATATCGCACTCGGCATCACCGCGCTGGCGATCGACCGCCGTGCGCTGCTGGTCTCGGCCCTGGCGTACGTCCTCTACGCCTTGAACGAGCTGTTCGAGCAGTTCGGCGCGGTCAGCCTCAACATCGCGCTGACGGCGCTGGTGATCGGCTCGGCCCTGCTGCTGCTGTCGGCCTTCTGGCACCAGGCCCGGGCGGCGATCGTCGGCCGGCTTCCCGGCGGGCTTCGCGGCTACCTGCCGCAGCTCAGTCCGACACCAGCTTGATCAGTCGCCGCTCGAGCGGAGCCAGGACGCCCTGAAGCTCCTGGCCCCGCTTGAGGACGGCGCCATGTTCACCGACCAGTGCCCACGCCCCTTGCTTCTGCCGAAGCGAGGGGCGTTTTTCGATGCGGATCTCGGGCCGCTCGGCCGAGCGGCGGAAGGCCGCGAAGCTGGCAAGGTCGGGGGCGAACTGCATCGCATAGTCGCGCCAGTGACCGGCCGCGACCATTCGTCCGTAGAGGTCGAGGATGCGCTGCAGCTCCTGTCGGTCAAAGGCGGCGACGGCTTTCCGGTCGATACGCACCGGAAAAGGAGTGACACTGCTCACGCGCTGCGGCTCTCCGGACTTGGCTGCCCGCGCGACTTGAGCTGGCGAAGCTCGGCCCGAAGCTCGTCGAGCTCCTCCTCCAGCGTCGTGAGACGGGCACGCAGCGGATCGATATCCTCGCCGCACGGCGTGCCGTAGGGGATGAAGCCCGGGCTGTAGTGGACGAGGTCGACCGGGACCGGACGCGCCGGGATGCCGACCACGGTGGTCCTCGGAAGCACTTCCTTGGTGACCACCGAATTGGCCCCGACTCGGCCGCCCTCGCCGATGGTGATCGGGCCAAGAACCTGCGCCCCTGATCCGATCACGACATTGTCCTCGAGCGTCGGGTGGCGCTTGCCGCCGACCCCCGTAGATGGATTGGTCCCGCCGAGCGTCACATTCTGGTAGATGGTGACGTTGTCGCCGATCGTCGCGGTCTCGCCGATGACGGTGAAGCCATGGTCGATGAAGAAGTTCTTGCCGATCGTCGCGCCGGGATGGATGTCGATCCCGGTCAGGAAGCGGCTGATGTGGTTCACCAGCCGCGCCAGCCAGTAGAGCCGGCCGACCCAAAGCCAGTGCGCGACCTTGTGGTAGAGCAGCGCCCACGCGCCCGGATAGAGCACGACGTCCCAGCGGCTGCGCGCCGCGGGATCGCGCTCCTTCACGCTGTCGAGATAGTCGAGGAGGGCAAAAGCCAAGCCCCCATCCCCTTTGTGCTATGTTGGCGACTGGGCACGAATGTATGTCTTCCCGGCGTGGTTGCAAAGGAGGGGCGGACTTGCGCCCTTTCCTTGGACCGCCGGGCACGGCATGGGGACGCGCCTGCAACCGGGGGAGCCGCACGCCATCATTGCCGAGCTAGCCGCCGATCCGTCGGTGCTCCTCCCCTTCATCCTGATCGGCTTTGCAGCGCAGCTGGTCGATGGCGCGCTCGGCATGGCCTATGGCACGATCAGCTCGACCCTGCTGGTGGGACTGGGGGTCCCGCCTGCCGTGGCCAGCGCCGGCGTCCACACCGCCGAGACCTTCACGACCGGGATCAGCGCGATCAGCCATGTCGCGCACCGCAACGTCGACTGGCGGCTGTTCGCCCGGATCGTGCTGCCCGGTGTGGTCGGTGGCGTGCTCGGCGCCTATGTGCTGAGCAACATCCATGCCGACGCGGCGCGGCCCTTCGTGCTCGGCTACCTGCTGCTTCTCGGCTTCTACCTGTTCTGGCGCGGCTGGACCCACCGGCATGTCGTCAAGACCCCCAAGGTGGTCGCGCCACTGGGGCTCGTTGGCGGCTTCCTCGATGCGGCGGGCGGCGGCGGGTGGGGCCCGATCGTCACCTCCAACCTGATGGTCCAGGGAAGCGAGCCGCGCTACACCATCGGCACCGTCAACACCGCCGAATTCTTCCTGACCCTGACCATCTCGGCGACCTTCCTGCTGACCCTCGGCTGGGAGGCGTTCAGCGTGGCCATCGTCGGCCTGCTGATCGGCGGCGTGGTCGCCGCGCCGCTGGGCGCCGTGGTCGCCAAGCGTGTCGAGGCGGACAAGTTGCTGGTGTTGGTCGGTGGAGTGCTGACCGCGACCAGCGGCTGGGGATTGTGGCGCCTGCTCGGCTGAACTGTCTCGGCACCGCGACGAACCGGCTTGTCCAACTCCTGCAGCCATCTAATTTCGCGGTGAGGAGCTGACACGCATGTTCGAGCAGAGCCGCCGCCACCTCGACGAGGCCGGGGAGAGCTACTTCCAGCATATGAGGTTCGCGCTGACCGTCGCAGCCCTGGCGATCGGTGCCGGTCTTGGCTGTCTTGTCCATGCGATCGTCCCCGCCTTGTGCGAGAAGACCTGCAGCCGCACGGTCGCGATGCTCCAGGACCTGTTCCGCGATCGGAGCGCGCTTGCCGATGTGCAGCGCAAGGGTGAAGGCGTGCTGGTCTTCACCGGGCTGATGGGCGCCGCACTGGTCTTCGTTGGCGGCTTTTCGCTTGCCGGCGGTTCATCCCTCCCCACGCTGGTCGTTGCAGTGCTGCTCCTCGCCCTTCCGCTCGCCTATCTTCTGTCCGACCGCGAGCTTGCCGGATGGGAGGCGCTTGGCAGGTCCTAGACCGAAGCCGGGGCTCGCGAGTGGCCTTTCGGGCGGGAGACGGGTAAGGGCGCGCTCATGCATTTCCTCGACCAGGCCAAGATCTTCGTCCGTTCGGGCGCAGGCGGCCCCGGCGCGGTCTCCTTCCGGCGCGAAAAATACATCGAATATGGCGGCCCCGACGGCGGCAACGGCGGCAAGGGCGGCGACATCGTCTTCGAGGCGGTGCACGGCCTCAACACGCTGATCGACTTCCGCTACACCCAGCACTTCAGGGCCCCGCGCGGCAAGGGCGGAGCAGGCTCCAATAGGACCGGTGCCGGCGGCGAAGACCTGGTCATCAAGGTGCCGGTCGGAACCCAGATCCTCGCCGACGACGAGGATCGCAGCGTCCTCGCCGACCTGACCAAGGAAGGCGAGCGGATCGTCTTTCTCGAAGGCGGCGACGGCGGCCGCGGCAACGCCAGCTACAAGACCTCGACCAATCGCGCTCCGCGTCAGCACCAGAAGGGCTGGGATGGCGAGGAAATGTATGTCTGGCTGCGGCTCAAGCTGCTCGCCGACGTCGGCCTCGTCGGCCTTCCGAACGCCGGCAAGTCGACCTTCATCAATGCGGTCACCAACGCCGATGCCAAGGTCGGCGCCTATGCCTTCACCACGCTTCGCCCACAGCTCGGCGTCGTCAGCCATCGCGGGCGCGAGTTCGTCGTGGCGGACATTCCGGGCCTGATCGAAGGCGCGGCGGACGGGGCCGGCATCGGCGACCGCTTCCTCGGCCATATCGAGCGTACCAAGGTGCTGCTGCACCTCGTCGACTGCAACGACGAGGATGTCGCGACCAGCTACCGGGTCGTCCGCGACGAGCTCGTCGCCTACGGCGCGGGCCTCGAGGACAAGGCGCTGGTCGTCGCCCTCAACAAGGTCGACACGATCGATGCCGAGCTGATCGAGGCGCTCACTGCCGAGCTCGAGCAGGAATGCGGGTGCAAGGTGATGGCGCTGTCCGCCGCTGGCGGGATCGGGCTGGAAGCCGTGCTCGACGCGCTGGCCGAGCGGATCGACGCGCCGGTCGAGACCGACGACGAGGTCGAGACACCCTCCGACAAGGCCTGGTCGCCGCTGTGAAGCTGGCGATCACCGGAGCCACGGGCTTCGTCGGCGGCCGCCTCCTGACCATGGCGGTCGCGCAGGGGCACGAGGTCATCGCCCTGACCCGCCGTTCTCAGGGCGAGCGGCATGGCGTGACCTGGGTGCAGGGCGCGCTCGACAACCGGCAGGCGCTGCAGCGGCTGGTCGACGAGGCCGATGCGCTCATCCATGTCGCGGGCGTGATCAGCGCGCCCGACCTGGCGGGCTTCGAGGCGGGGAACGTGACCGGCACCCTGGCCGTGCTGGCAGCGGCTACCTCGGCCGGGCTGCGGCGCTTTGTCCACGTATCGAGCCTGGCGGCGCGGGAATCCGCCCTGTCCAACTATGGCGCGAGCAAGGCCCGGGCCGAGGAACTGGTGAAGAGCAGCGGCCTCGACTGGGCGATCGTCCGACCGCCGGCGGTCTACGGCCCCGGCGACCGCGAGACGCTGGAGCTGTTCAAGGCCGCGCGTCTCGGTCTGGTGCCACTTCCACCGGCCGGGCGACTGAGCCTGATCCACGCCGATGACCTGTCGCGGCTGCTGCTGGCGCTGTGCGCCCCCGAAGCGCCGAGCCGGATCGTCTACGAGCCCGACGATGGCCGCGAGGGCGGCTGGAGCCATCGTGAATTCGCCGCGGCCCTCGCTTCGGCACAAGACCGCCGCGCGCTGGCACTAGCCATACCGGCCGGACTCATTCGAATGGGAGCGAGCGTCGATCGCTGGCTGAGGGGGAGCAAGGCCAAGCTGACCCACGATCGCGCGGCCTATTTCTGCCATCCCGACTGGACGGCAAGTGCGGACAATCGCCCGCCTGCGACCTTGTGGCAGCCCGCGATCAAGACTGAGGAAGGGCTCGAGCAGACCGCCGACTGGTACTGCCGGATGGGCTGGCTCTAGCCGTTGGCCTTGTAGCCGGCGACGGCGCCCAGCAGGAAGCAGGTCATCAGGGTGATCGAGATCTTCCCCGACGGATCGCTCCAACCGAAATAGGTCGGCCCCACCATGAAGAGGGCCACGAAGATACCTGTGGCTAGATAGGACATGCGACCTTCCCTTTTCGACGCTCGCCCGCATTGTCGCCCAGCATTGGTGAAGATGGGGTAAAGCTTGCCGCCGAGCCGCACTCGGGTCATAGGCCCGCCATCGACGGCAGCACGGGGTGAGATGATGAAGGCGCGGGTGCTTGTGACCCTCAAGTCGGGCGTGCTCGACCCGCAGGGGAAGGCGATCCACCATGCGCTGGAGGGGCTTGGCTTCCCGGGCATCAACGACGTCCGCGCGGGCAAGCTGATCGAACTCGACCTTGCCGACGGTGTCGAGGATTCGGCCATCGAGGAGATGTGCCGCAAGCTCCTCGCCAACACCGTCATCGAGAACTTCAAGATCGAGCGGCTCGGCTGATGCGGAGCGCGGTGCTGGTCTTCCCCGGATCGAACTGCGACCGGGACCTCGCCGTCGCGCTGGAGCGGGTCACCGGCCAGGCGCCCGAGATGGTCTGGCATCGCGAGACCGCCCTCCCCGATGGCATCGACCTGATCGGAGTGCCCGGCGGCTTTTCCTACGGCGACTATCTCCGCTCGGGGGCGATGGCTGCGCGATCGCCGATCATGACCGCGGTGGTCGAGGCAGCGTCGCGCGGCACGCCGGTTCTCGGCATCTGCAACGGCTTCCAGGTGCTGACCGAGGCCGGTCTCCTGCCCGGCGCGCTGATGCGCAACGCCAACCTCACCTTCGTCTGCAAGGACGCCGATCTGACGGTGGTCAACAACCAGACCCTCTTCACCAGCGGCTATGAAGCGGGCGAGGCGATCACGATCCCGGTCGCGCACCATGACGGCAACTATCAGGCCGACGCCGAGACGCTCGCCCGGCTCGAAGGCGAGGGTCGAGTCGCCTTCCGTTATGCCTGCACGGTCAACGGTTCGGCCAACGACATCGCCGGGATCGTCAACGCCGGCGGCAATGTGCTCGGAATGATGCCGCACCCCGAGCGGGCGGCCGAGGCGGCGCATGGCAATGAGGATGGACGGCGGCTGTTCGAAAGCCTGCTGGGCGCGCTCCAGAGCGCCTGAGGAGTTCGTTCAGCGGCGACGCGGGGTCACGTCGCGGCAGCCGCTCATTGCCGGCGGCATGGCACAGAGCAGCACCCGGTCGGGTCCCTTGGTGTCGAGCACCATCGTCCTGCGCTCGAGCGTCATTGGATCGGTGATGATCACCACCGTCGCAGCCTGCGCCGTCGTTGCCGACAGCATCAGCAACAGTCCTGCACCCACCAAATGAACACGCATCGTCGACACCCCTGTCTTGTGCGCATAACACACCCTTTCCGCCGTTAACAGCGGATGAATGCTTGAGCGTTGCGGCTCGCGGCACTAGCGCAGCAGCGGGCGCCCGTAGCTCAGCTGGATAGAGCACGTGCCTTCTAAGCTCGTGGTCGCAGGTTCGAGTCCTGCCGGGCGCGCCATTCACGTGTGAGGCTGCAGTATACTTGCGCCTCTGTTGCAAGCGCTTGCGCCTCTTTTAGCGGTGATCTCTGGTGGGAAACGGAACGGCAGGTCTTGGGTGAGGATTGCGGATAACGGACGTCCGTTAATGCGGGTCCAAGCGGCGGCTTCGCGCCCATGTGCGACGTAGCAGAGGCTCTCGAACGCTCCTTTAAGCCGACGCTACCGAGGCGCGGCTTGAGTAAGCCTGAAACCCGTAGCCACTCCAGCTTCGTTCGGGTGCTGGAGGATCTGACATGAACTTCGATCTCGTAATCATCGGCTCGGGGACCGCTGCCATGGTCGCCGCCTTTCGTGTCCGCGCTGCGGGGTGGAGCGTCGCGATCGTCGATGAGAAGCCATTCGGCGGTACCTGCGCCTTACGAGGCTGTGACCCGAAGAAGATGCTCGTTGCCGGTGTCGAGGTGGTCGACGCGCAGCGGCGGGTGCAGGGACACGGCGTCGCCGGGAAGATACACATTGATTGGGCGGAGCTGATCCGCTTCAAACGGACGTTCACCGACCCGATCCCGGAGAAGCATCAGCAGCGGTACGACGATAAGGGTATCGCCACCTTTCGTAGCCGCGCGCGGTTCGTCGGTCCTAACACCCTCGCGATCAACGACACAGAGGTTCAAGCTCGCCACGTCGTGATCGCCTCGGGTGCAAAGCCAATGCATCTCGGAATATCAGGCGAAGAACATCTCATCGACAACGAGGGCTTCCTCCAGCTGGAGCGGCTGCCGGACCGTATCGTCCTCGTGGGCGGCGGCTACATTGCTGCCGAATTCTCCCACATCGCTGCTCGAGCAGGCGCCGCCGTCACCATCCTGCAGCGCGGTCCGCGTCTCCTGCCACAGTTCGAGCCGGAACTCGTCGGCTGGCTGATGGAAGCGTTCGAAACCATCGGCGTGAATGTGCGCACCAACACCGAAGTCATAGCTATCGAGGAGAACGGAGGATCGTTCATCGTACACACCCGGGTCGGAGACGAGAGCGGCGCCGTGCACGCTGACCTGGTGGTGCACGCGGCCGGCCGCACGCCTGCTTTGGAGCAGTTGGACCTCCCGGCCGGTGGAGTGGCGGCAGAGAGCGGCCGTCTCCTTTTGAACGAGTATCTGCAGAGCGTCAGCAATCCATCGGTGTACGCCGCCGGCGACGCCGCTCAGTGGGGCCCGCCGCTAACCCCCGTCTCGAGTCACGATGCGAAGGTGGTCGCGGCGAACCTCCTGGACGGCAACCACAGCACGCCCAACTACGCTGGCGTTCCGAGCGTCGCATTCACCCTGCCGCCGATCGCCTCCGTCGGCGTCACCGAAGCGCAAGCGCGTGAGGCGGGCCTGCGCTTCCAGCTGAAGACAGAGAGGACTTCGGATTGGTACACCGCGAGGCGTGTTGCGGAGCAAGTCTATGGCTACAAGGCGCTTGTCGAGGAAGGAACGGGGCGGATCTTGGGTGCACATTTGGTGGGGCCCCATGCCGATGAGGTAATCAACCTGTTCGGCCTCGCTATCCGACATGGGCTTACTGCCGACGACCTGAAGTCGACGATGTTCGCCTACCCCACTGGGGCCTCAGACATCGGCTACATGCTCTGACGCCCCAAGGGGAATGGACGTGACCGCGTCGCGCTACGTCCTGTGGATCAACCCGCCGGCTCTTGCTCGATCATATCGATGACGGCGCAGTGGGGCACGTGATCGCCAGAGCAGCGGTTTATGGCCGAGGCGAGCAGCTCCTCCAAGCGCGCGAGATCCACCATTTTGCGGCGCACAATCGCAAGATGTTGCGAGGCGATCTCCCGCACCTCGTCGCAACATGCGTCAGTCGGGCCCCCAAGGGCGAGGATCCCGCGCACCTCGTCCGGAGTAAAACCAAGTTCGCGGGCTCGCCGGATGAACCCCAGCGCCCGCAGATGGTCGTCACCATAGATCCGGTGACCGCCCTCGGTGCGGGGCGGGGACGCCACCAGTCCCACCTTTTCGAAGTAGCGTATCGTCTCGATGTTCACGCCCGTCCTGCGGGAGAGCTGGCCGATCGTGAAACTCGCCATCAGATGTCGCTTGATCCTGTAGTGACTACAGGATGCATATAGCAGGGAATCGGCTTGGAGAAGAAACCTTGAGTACGGAACACACGATGCGCCCGGGGGTCGATGACGGCTCGGCCATTAGGACGAACGCGGATCGGGGCGTGGCAGCGCTGGGGACCATGGCGAGCCTTGCAGCCCTGTTCTCAGCGGCTGCCTGTTGCATCCTGCCGCTCGGGCTTGCGGCAATCGGCGTCGGTTCGGCCGGCCTTTCGTCCTTCGTGCCATTCCACTGGCCTCTGACGATCGCCGCGATTGTCGCGGTCGCCGCAGGATGGATCGTGCATCTCCGCAAGCGCCAAGCGTGCGCGCGGGATGCCACCTGCATGACACCGCCGCCGGCGAAGAGCACCTTCATTCTCCTCTCCGTGGCGACCGTTTTCGTGACGATCTCGGCGTGCTGGGGTTTCATAGAGGCGCCGCTCATGCGGATGCTCGGAGGCGCGTGATGCAGCTGAGCTCGACCCTCACCTGTCCGAAGTGCGGCGGAGTTTCCACGGAGACGATGCCCACAGACGCATGCCAATTTTTCTATGACTGCAAGCATTGTGGCGAGGTGCTCCGCCCGCTCAAAGGGGACTGTTGCGTCTTCTGTTCCTATGCAGACGTGCCTTGTCCCCCGATCCAGGAAGCTCGGGAGACGGGCGCCAGTTCTTCCTGCTGTTCAGGCTGAGCCTCGGCAGGCGATTCTGACCGTGCGTAGCGACCTGATCAGCTGCGGATGAACAGGTTCTTCAGCCAGAGCGGGCCGGCGCGGCCGGCGCGCCGATCGGCCTCCTCCTTGGCGGCCCTCCCGGTGTAGCCGCGAGGATCGAACAGCTTTATGCGCGCCTTCGCAGGCGTTCAGATCGCGGGGACGAGGGTCAGTCCTCACCTGAACAGGCTGTGCGCTGGGCGAAGGTGGTAGCGTATCTGAAAGGCGCGGAAGGCAAGGTCCGCTTTCGACTGCGCTCGCCAAGCGGAAGGACCGCTGACGGCCACAGACGGTCGTCAATGACGCGAGATGCCCTTCGCCGCTACATAGGAGCCATGTCTGGCCGTTCCTTCGATCCTAATAAGCGCATTCGCGATAAGCAGCTGGCCCGCGATCAGGATGAGCGTGACCTCGCAGAAGGCAAGGTAAGCGCCGCCGAACTGCAACGGCGGAATAGCCTTTTCAGCGGCTTCGATCTTAGCTTGGGTCGGTTCGAGATCCGCAATCACATGCGCTGAGCATGCTTGCGGCGTAGCAGAATCGCTCGCACCCCCCCCCTTCCACTTTGCTTCTGTGTTGCCGTTGCTGACCAAATGCAGTTGCAAAAATGGCAGTTTTTTGCGGGGTTATCATGCAAATGGGCAAAAATGGCATTTTGCTGGATAACCGAGCGCAATGCAGCCTTCTTCCTGCGCGATTTCCGCTCTTCAACAGGATGCGTAGACGTTTCGATGCACCGAAACGGTGGGCTGGTGAACCAGCCCACCGTCCATCTCAGATCTCAGTTGCCTCAGAAAGCGCCAAAGCATCTTCGACTTCGACTCCAAGGTATCGGACAGTGGTTTCGATCTTAGTGTGCCCGAGTAGGATCTGCACGGCGCGCAGATTGCCTGTCTGCTTGTAGATGAGAGCTGCGTTTGTGCGGCGGAGCGAGTGGGTGCCGTAGTCTTCCCGGCGCAAACCTATGGCTGTCACCCATTCGTCAACCAGGCGAGCATACTGGCGGGTGCTCATATGCGCGAGCCGATCAACGCGGCTGGGAAAGACGTACTCCTCGAGCGAGCCACCACGTCGTTCAAGCCACTGGAGCAAGCTGGTCCGAGCAGGTTCCAAAAGCTCGAACTGCACTGGGCGACCAGTCTTCTGCTGGACAATGATTGCTCGCTGGCGAATGCGGGCTCCACTGACCAGCTCATCGATCTTGATCTTCACGAGGTCACAACCGCGAAGCTTGCTGTCGATCGCCAGGTCAAAGAGCGCGCGATCGCGTAGCCGGTGTTCCTGCTCAAGGAAGAAGCGCACTGCCCAGACCTGCTTGGGCAGGAGTGGGCGCTTTGCACCTAGCTTACGGCCAACATTCCACGCGGGGCGGTCTTCCTGACCGGGATCGTAGATTGCATGTCCCATGCTTCATCTCCTCTGGCCGACAATGGCCAAAGGGAAAACGAGCAAAGAGGCTGTGACTGGTGGAAAGCGGAACGTCTGTTTTCGGGCCGGGGATAGCGAATTGCAGACGCTCGTTCATGCAGGGCGCCGGGTCAGCTAAGCGCCCATCTCGGTCCTTCGAGCAAACAGCTGGCCGTGCCGCAAGCCGACATTGCGAGCCCACCAAGGCGCGTCGTTCGTTCCAGATAAACCACTCTTGACCCTAACATGATGTCAGGGTGCATCTGGAGTCGGCCATGCAAAAACATTCTCACGCAACCGGCTCTGCCTGCGGCCACAATCATGGGTCCAATGCCTCTCACGAGCATGCGCCAGCAGGAAAGTTCATTGATCCCGTTTGCGGCATGACGGTCGATCCGGCGACGACCCCGCATCATGCTGAGCACGGCGGACAGAAATATCATTTCTGCTCAGTAAAGTGCCGGGAGCGCTTCGAGCTCAGGCCGGAGCTTTATCTCGATCCGGCGCAAGCAACCCCGGACGCGGCTTTGGTCGACGTCGAGTACACCTGCCCGATGCACCCAGAAATCGTGCAGATCGGACCTGGCACCTGCCCAATCTGCGGCATGGCCCTGGAACCGAAGGCGTTCGATCCAAACAACGGGCCTTCGGAAGAGTATCTCGATATGCGCCGGCGCTTCGTCGTGTCGGCCGCCTTGTCCGCGCCATTGTTTGTCCTCGTCATGCTTCGGCACTTCTGGCCAACGACAATCGAGTTTATTGGCGGTCGCACGCTGGACTGGGTCGAACTCGTCATGGCGACCCCGGTCGTGCTGTGGGGTGGCTGGCCGTTCTTCGTACGCGGCTGGCAGAGCCTCAAGACCCTCCACCTCAATATGTTCACCCTGATCGCGATTGGGACCGGCATTGCCTGGGCTTACTCAATCGTGGGAGCCGTAGCCCCCCAACTCTTCCCACCTGCGTTCCGCACACACGATGGCGGCGTGGGCCTGTACTTTGAGGCGGCGGCAGTGATCGTGACCTTGGTGCTGCTCGGTCAGGTTCTGGAGCTGCGCGCCCGTGAACAGACCGGCTCAGCGATCCGAGCCTTGCTCGACCTTGCGCCTAAGACTGCGCACCTGATCCATGCTGGTAAGGAACGCGATGTTCCGCTCGATATGGTCAGGAGTGGCGACCAGCTCAGGGTCAAACCTGGCGAAGCAATCCCTGTCGACGGGGAAGTACTTGAAGGCGCGTCTTCTGTGGACGAGTCGATGTTGACCGGAGAGCCGCTTCCGATTGCCAAGGAGACCGGATCTGCGGTCACTGGCGGTTCAATCAACGGCGACGGCAGCTTCGTCATGCGCGCCGACCGGGTCGGATCAGAGACCATGCTCTCACGCATCGTGCAGATGGTTGCTGAGGCGCAGCGCAGCCAGGCGCCGATTCAGCGTAAGGTCGATCAAGTCTCAGCGTGGTTCGTACCAGCCGTGATTGCCGTTGCAGTGATTGCGTTCGCAATCTGGTCCTTCGCCGCGCCGGAGCCCCGTCTTGCCTTCGCGCTAGTTGCTGCGGTCAGCGTCCTCATCATTGCATGTCCATGCGCTCTGGGACTGGCCACGCCCATGTCGATCATGGTTGGCGTCGGGAAGGGCGCGCAATCAGGCGTGCTCATCAAGAATGCCGAAGCTCTGGAGCGTTTTGCCAGCGTTGATACCCTGGTCGTCGACAAGACCGGCACGCTTACCGAAGGTAAGCCAGCTCTGGTGGCAGTTGAGCCTTCCACGACCTTGTCCCCGGAGGAGCTGCTGCGAATTGCGGCTTCGTTAGAGGCTTCCAGTGCTCACCCGCTTGCTCACGCAATCGTCAGGGGCGCTGAGGAGCGTGCCTTGTTCCCATCGCCAGTGACCGACTTCCAGTCGATCAGCGGCAAGGGACTGGTCGGGAAGATCGAGAACCGCAGGACAGCAATCGGCAATGGCGCGCTGATGCTGGCGGAAGGCGCAAATGCCCAGGAGCTAGAGGCCTCTGCCGGCAAGCACCGGGATGAAGGCGCGACCGTGATGTTTGTCGCGGTAGATGGGCAAGCCGCAGGGCTCATCGCAGTCGCCGATCCGGTCAAGCAAACCACCGAGGCGGCCATCGCCGGTCTTCATAGAGAGGGCCTGCGCATCATCATGCTGACC
Source organism: Sphingomonas swuensis (assembly GCF_039538045.1). Taxonomy (NCBI): domain Bacteria; kingdom Pseudomonadati; phylum Pseudomonadota; class Alphaproteobacteria; order Sphingomonadales; family Sphingomonadaceae; genus Sphingomonas; species Sphingomonas swuensis. The sequence continues at coordinate 2,150,905 of NZ_BAABBQ010000001.1, forward strand.
GGCGACAATCGCCGTACGGCTGAAGCAGTCGCTCGGAGGCTCGGGATCGACGAGGTAGTCGCCGACGTGCTGCCTGCCGACAAAGATGCAGCGATCGAGCGACTGAAGGAGCAGGGCCGAGTGGTCGCCATGGCCGGAGACGGGGTCAACGATGCTCCTGCTCTTGCCCGAGCCGATATCGGAATCGCGATGGGAACGGGCGCAGACGTTGCGGTTGAGAGTGCGGGCGTAACTCTGGTGAGGGGTGATCTGACCGGCCTTGTGCGCGCGCGGCGGCTCAGCCGAGCGGTGACAGCCAACATTCGCCAGAACCTCATGTTTGCCTTCGGCTACAATGCGCTTGGGGTGCCCATCGCCGCCGGCGTGTTGTATCCCGTCTTCGGTATTCTACTCTCTCCTATGATCGCCGCCTTGGCCATGAGCCTCTCCTCCGTATCAGTGATCGGCAACGCCCTGCGGCTCCGGAGTTTGCAGCTGTGAGAAGACTTGAAAATGCGGGCTGTACGAGGAGTGGTGACGGGACTTCTCTCTCTGCCCGGTCCTTGTCTGCTGGCTCCTCGAAGAGCGTCGGAGCGAGTCCATTCGCATGAAGATCGGTCAGATTTCATCAGCTAGTGGCGTCAGTCAGCGGATGATCCGACACTACGAGAAGATCGGCTTGATACCGCAGGCAGTCAGGCGCGAGTCCGGCTATCGCGATTACGACGAGCGTGACCTTCACACTCTTCACTTCATCGGCCGCGCGAGAGACCTCGGTTTCCCCATAGAAGACATCCGCCAGCTTCTCCAGCTCTGGCACGACCGGTCCCGTTCTAGCGCTGATGTGAAGGCACTGGCTCTCACCAGGGCAGAAGAACTCGGCCGTAAGGCCCGCCAGTTGGAGCAGATGCGCGCCACTCTGCAGGGCCTTGCCGACGCTTGTAGCGGTGATGATCGGCCTGATTGCCCCATCTTGGCATGCCTTGAGTCTGAAGAGCGTACGCCAAAAGGAGCTTGACCCTGACACTGTGTCAAACCCTATATGGGCTGTTCAGGATGGCTTTTGGCCCGGCAGGGAACGGAAGCGCCTAGAACGGATTGGGCCTACTAGCCGATATTATGCACTTGGTACGTCACATCACGAGCCTTCGAGGGCTTCTGCAAGCGCTTCTGGCGCTGGCCGTGCTTGTGGCCCCGGTGGCGGCGAACGCAATGGAGCAGCAGTCAGCTCCCACATCTTCGCACTACCAGCAGACGAGTGCATCCGCGCATTGCGATGGGGCATCTGATGAGGGCTCCAAGCCCGAGAAGGTGCCCGGCAAGAACTGCTGTGCATCGATGTGCATGGGTATTGCAGTGACACCGACAGCTCCCGCTGCGGACCACATGGTTATCCATGCGGACGTCACATCGTCGCCATCAATCGTCCTGATTGGCTCACCGCGCGAGCTTGCTACACCTCCTCCACGATCTGCGTGAAATCGAACAAATCCTCGATTTCACGGAGTTTCACATGAACAAGATTCTGAGGGCGATCGCTCTGTCGATTGCTCTTCCGGCGGTTGCTCAGGCTCAGGTTGCTCCTGCGCCTGCTCCCAAGGCCACCTGCTGCGAGAAAATGGACAAGCCCTGCTGCAAGGACATGAAGTCCAACTGCTGCAAGGACATGGACCATTCCAAGATGGACCATTCCAAGATGGGCCATGACATGAAGGCTGGCACCGATCCGCACGCGGGCCACGACATGTCCAAGACTACCGCACCTGGCGGTCACCAGCACTAAGCCGCTCTGAGGAAGCCGGCGGTGCGCCTTAGGGCCGCCGCCGGCACCCTTTCGCGCCATGACTCCGCAAGGATCCTACATGTTTGATAAGCTCGCTCTCGAGCGGCGCCAGTTTCTGCGCGCCGCCGCCCTTGGCGGTGCCGGCGTCGGCTTCGCTGCTGCTATGCCCGCCTGGGCACAGACCGTGTCTCGCGGGATCGCTCGGCCGCTACCTACCGTTAGCGGCTCTGATATCGCTCTGACGATCGGCCAAGTCGCCGTGAAGGTGGACGGCAAGCTTAGCCGCGCCATCGGAGTGAACGGCACCGTGCCAGCTCCGCTTGTCCGCCTCAAGGAGGGTGAGCGTGTACGCCTGCGGGTGCAGAACACGCTTGATGAAGAGAGCTCGATCCACTGGCACGGGCTGCTCGTGCCTTTCCAGATGGACGGGGTTCCAGGCGTCAGCTTTCCAGGCATCATGCCTCGCTCGACCTTCACCTACGAGTTCGCGGTCCCTCACTACGGGACGTACTGGTACCATTCGCATTCGGCCTACCAAGAGGAGGATGGCCTCTATGGCCCGATCGTGATCGATCCGGCTGGGCCTGATCCTGTCGCTTACGACCGCGAGCACGTGCTCGTCCTCTCCGATCACACGCCGCTGAGCGGCGCCACGGTCTACAAGAAGCTGAAGCAGATGGGCGGTGGCTACTTCAACCACCAGCGCCTGACCCTCTCGGGTGCGCTTGCCGGCCGCGACATGCCTGCCAAGGAGCGGCGTGAATGGGCCAAGATGCGGATGGACCCCGCCGACATCGCCGACGTCACTGGATCGACCTACAATTTTACGGTCAATGGCCACGGACCTTACGACAACTGGACGGGCTTGTTTCGTGCCGGCGAACGCGTGCGGCTTCGCATCATCAACGCGTCGGCCCAGACGAACTTCAATGTCCGCATCCCTGACCTGCCGATGACGGTCGTCCAAGCGGATGGTCAGAATGTCCGTCCCGTTACCGTTGATGAGTTCCAGATCGGCGTCGCTGAAACGTTTGATGTCGTCGTCACCCCCGGGGACCGCGCCTACAGCTTCGTCAGCGAGGCGATCGACCGGTCTGGAATGGGTCGAGCCACGCTTGCGCCGCGCGAAGGGATGTTCGCGCCCGTTCCACCACTCCGCCCGCGTCCCCTGCTCACCATGAAAGACATGGGCATGGATATGAGCGGCATGGCGGGGATGGATCATGGCGGGATGGCCATGGATGGACCGAACGTGCCGAACGTTGCCGTTCGGCGAGGTGTCGATCCCTCGGCTGAGCAGAACGCGTCCCGCAATCTGTGGAAGCTGACGGGCTGGAAGGAGCCCACCGAACACGGCACGATCAAGGCTGCCGCCGGAGCGGCCGTAGCAGCCACGATGAGCGGCATGGGGCAAGGCTCTATGGCCGGCATGGACCACGCAGCCATGGGTCATGGCGCGGCTGGACCCGCTGCGGCTGGCTCGATGGCAGGGATGGACCATTCGGCCATGGGACATGGCTCTCCGGCGCAGGGTGGCGCCATGCAGGGCATGGATCACGGATCCATGAGCATGCGTGATTTCAAGAACGCCCCTCAGGTCGACAAGAACCCTGGTGTCCAGTCGATCTCGCCGATGCCGATGGATCGAACTGGCGAGCCACCGCAGGGCCTTGAGGGCATGGATCACAGGGTGCTCACCTATCGTGATCTAGTGGCCCTTCAGCGCAATCCCGATGTCCGCGCACCGACCCGCCAGTTGGAGATCCACCTTACCGGAAACATGGAACGCTACATGTGGGGCTTTGATGGCAAGAAGCTCAGCGATCCCGCTGATCCCATTCCGTTCCGGCTTAACGAACGGGTGCGTGTCACATTGGTGAATGACACGATGATGCCCCACCCGATCCACTTGCATGGGCATTTCTTCGAACTGGTCACTGGCCATGGTGCTTACGCCCCTCGCAAGCACACCGTGAACGTGCCGCCAGGAGGCAAAATGACGTTCGACGTGACCGCCGATGCGGCCGGCGACTGGGCGTTCCACTGCCACAACCTCTACCACATGACTGCCGGGATGATGCGGGTCGTGACCGTGCGCCCCTTGCAGGGAGACATGCAAAATGACCTCGCCTCTTAAGCTGGCTCTGCTTGGGGCCGCAGCGGCTGTCGTGCCGGCAGCACCTGCAGCAGCGCAACATGCAGGGCACAGCAATCAGCCTGCCGCAAGGACGTCAGCGCAGTCTGCTTGCCTTCCGGAGCATGCCGCCATGGGCCACTGCACGCCCGCGCCGGTTCGACCCGTGCAAAGACAGCAGCCCGGGGCAGGAACAAGGCCTGCGTCGACTTCAACCGCACAGTCTGCCTGTCCGCCCGAGCATGCAGCCATGGGCCATTGTACGCCGGCCCCCCAACCTCAGCCGACTCTGCCCCCGCAGCAACAGGCTTCGGGAGCTGCGCCGGCTCGATCGACGCCTCCGCAGGCGACCTGTGCGCCAGAACATGCCGCGATGGGACATTGCACACCCGCAGCTCCAACAACGGTGCAGGCAGCGCCTGCTCGAACGACCCCAGCTGCTCCTGCAGCTGCAACGGGTCAGACCGCTTGTCCGCCCGAGCATGCGGCGATGGGTCACTGCACACCATTGGCGTCCCAGGCTCAGTCAGTGTCCGCCCCCAAAGCCCAGTCTGCACCAGCTCAGACGGCCTGTCCGCCCGAGCATGCAGCGATGGGGCACTGCACGCCCTCGGCGCCACAGGCTCAGTCGGTGGCCAGCCCCAAGACCCAGTCTGCGCCAGCTCAGGCGGCCTGTCCGCCTGAGCATGCAGCCATGGGTCACTGCACGCCGAGTCCGGACCAAGGCTCGGGTCAATCCAGTGCTTCGCTCGAGGGCACCAACCTTCCGGCCGGAAACGCGCCACCGCCGCCTGTACCCACCGCCAATGCAGCGGACGCATTCTACGGCCGGGCGGCCATGGACATGGGCCGTCACCACCTCGAAGAGTTTCATGGCGACCAGAAGTTCTTCCAAGTCTTGAACAACATCGCTGAATATCGAGCTGGGAAGGGCGCTGATGGCTACGGCTGGGAAAGCGAAGCCTGGTACGGCGGCGACATAAACCGATTTTGGCTCAAGACCGAAGGTGAAGGCGTCTTCGGTGAGGGCATTGAGAGCGCCGAAGTCCAGGCCCTCTACAGTCACGCAATAGACCCATATTGGAATGTGCAAGGCGGGCTTCGCTATGACTTCAAGCCGAACCCATCGCGCGTGTACGCCACCGTGCAGTTGGAGGGACTTGCCCCCAGCTTCTTCGACGTTGAGGGCGCGCTCTTCCTGTCGAACAAGGGCGAGCTCTCCGCTCGCGTTGGTGGCTATTACGATCAGCGCATAACGCAGCGGCTCATCTTGCAGCCAAGGGTTGAGTTCGACTTTGCCGCTCAGAATAGCCGCGAGATCGGGGTTGGTGCTGGCCTGTCCAAGGCTGAGTTCGGTGCCCGCCTTCGATACGACATCAGGCGCGAGTTCGCTCCTTACATCGGTGTTCAGTACGAGCGCGCTTTCGGCAGAACCGCCAGTTACAGGCGAGCCGAGGGCGAGAAGGCGGGCGCTCTCCAGCTGCTCATCGGCGTACGAACCTGGTTCTGAGGAGAGGCTAGATGAAGCATGCATTTTTCCTCAGCGTCGCACTGCTCGTTGCATCCCCAGCGGTTGCTCAACCCAGTCAAGCGCTGCCGGCCGCAGCCCAGCGCGCTGAAATCGCGGCAATCAAGACCGTTCTTGCGCAGTACAAGGCTGCGATCGAGAAATTGGACGCGACAAACACCGAGCGCTTGTTCGCGAAGGACTCCACCATCTTCGAGACAGGTGGTGTGGAGGGTACATACGCCAACTACCTTGCGCATCACCTTGGTCCGGAGCTGCACGAGTTCAGGTTATTTCGTTTCTCAGACTACAAGGTCGACGTTCACCTGATTGGACCAGCGGCAGCCCACGCCATTGAGACATACAACTATCGCATCGAGACAAAGAGCGGTGAAATTGCCGAGCGACGCGGTGTAGCAACGAGCGTGCTGAAGAAGATCGGTGGGCAGTGGAAGATTGTCTCCATGCACAACTCCGCTCGCAAGCCGAGGGCATCATGAACAACAAGCAACTTAGGCGCCTTGGCGTCCTGCTGCGCAGTTGGGTGGCTGCTATTCTAGTCCTTGTTGCGTTCGCAGCGTCGCCGCCCGCCCTCGCGCATAAAGGCGAGAAGCATGGGAATGCGACGCAAGCGCAACAGATGCAACCTGGACACCCGGGCGTCTTGAGCGGCGCTGGCAGCGTTCCAAAAGGTGCCGCTCAAGAGCCTTCTCACGGGATGATGGAGGGCATGGATATGGAGACCGACCGCTCCAACATGCCCTTTTTCCAGCGTCTTTACGAATGGATGGGGCGCTTTCATCCGCTCGTCGTTCACTTTCCGATCGCTTTCTTTCCCGCCGCTTTGTTCACCGCAATTGTCGGCCGCCGCCGGCCCGCCTTCTCCGCGCCCGTGCAATTCTTGGTCATCGCGGGAGGCATCTTCGCTCCCATCGCTGCCGCCGCAGGTTGGCTGGCTGGCATGGGATCAGAACCGGACCCTATCCTAAGCTACCATCGTTGGCTCGGCGTTCTCGTTGGAGTTGGCGGCGCCGCTTTGGCCGTGTGGGCGTGGCGTCGTCCGTGGGAAGATCGGGGCGCTGGCATGATCCTGGCGCTCACCGTGATGACAATTGCAATCGCCGTTCAGGGCTTCCTGGGCGCGGGCATCACGCACGGCATCGAACACCTGATGTTCTGAGGAGAGAAGCATGCAACAGGGACATGAGCACCATCAGACCGCCGGCAACTCGATGGACGACGCGGCCATGATGCGAAGCCACTACAGAATGCTGGCGCTGAACCTGACGATCAGTCTGGCCATCATGTACTTCGTCATGTTCGCTATGATCAACTCGCTTGGCGAGTTCATTCAGAACGTGAATTTCTTCTACATGGCTCTCACGATGTGGGCGCCAATGGGCTCGCTGATGCTGCTGATGATGAGCGGCATGTATAAGAACAAGCGCCTGAACATGGCGCTGCACGCCCTCTTTGCCCTTGTCCTCGTCCTATCCTTCCTGGCGACACGTCAGCAATGGCTGGTTGGCGACAAGCAGTTCCTGCGCTCGATGATACCGCATCACTCTGGTGCGATCCTGATGTGCCGCGAGTCGAGCATCAGGGACGCCGAGATCAAGCGTTTGTGCGACGAGATCATTCCCGCTCAGCAGCGCGAGATCGACGAGATGAAGCAGATCATGGCGCGAATGTAAGTAGGCTGATGGAGGTTCGTCATGAAAGTTGAAGATGGAGCGCGGAGGCGCTGGAAGCTCCCCGCATCGTGCGCCCTGATGAGTGCCTTGCTTTCCAGTTGCGGCACTTCGGAGCCTGTCAACAACAAGGCGGCGACGGGTGAGCCGGCAGCTCCTCAAGTTCAAGCAGCTGCGCCGACGAAGGCTGAAGTCATCACCGTCTTCCGAGACCCGAACTGCGGCTGCTGTTCGCTCTGGGCCGAGCGAGCCCGCCAAGCCGGGTACGATGTGCGAGTGACGGATCGGCCAGACATGGCTTCGGTGAAGCAGCGCTATGGCGTGCCGACGGACCTAGCTTCCTGCCACACCAGCCTCGTTGGCGGCTACGTTATCGAAGGTCACGTTCCCGCTGAGGATGTCGACAGGCTGCTTCGCGAGCGTCCGAAGGACATCAAGGGGATTGCGGTAGCAGGAATGCCTTCTGGGTCACCTGGCATGGAAAGTCCGGATGGCACGAAGGAACCATTCAACGTGGTTGCATTCGGTGCAGACGGTCGAACTAGCCTCTACCGATCAGTGAAGGGCTGATCGGCCGAGACATACAAGACTTGAGCGGGGCGGCTCTCAAGGAGAACGAACATGAACAAGGTAACGAAATTCACGGCTCTGCTGATGGCTACGGCCGGGTTGGCAGCGTGCGGATCGCAAGCCGATAACCAGGTTGCTGCGAACGAGCCAGCGATGGATGCCAATATGGCGGCAGGTAACTCCATGCAGATGAGCGGGCCATTTGCGGAGGCCGAGATGCGCATGGACGAGCAGATGATGGCTGCGGTTGGCAGCGACGTCGGCCAGAATTGGCTCAAGAAGATGATCGTGCACCATCAGGGGGCGATCGACATGTCCCGCATCGTTCTGGACCAGAACCCAACCGCCGATGTCGCAAAGATGGCGCGCGAGACCATCGCCAAGCAGGGTAAGGAGATCGAGGATCTCCAGAAACTGGTTCAGAAGGGTGCGCCCGACCAGCGCAGCGCTGAGCTGTACCGCCCGGCTATGATGGACATGCACCAGAAGATGATGGCGGCGTCGGGCTCGGACGTCTCGCAAACCTACATGCGCAAAATGCTGGAGCACCATAAGGGTGCTGTGGCGATGTCGGACGTGGCTCTTGCGAACGGAGTGACAGGCACGCTTCGCAGCCAGATCCAGAAGACTCGCGCGGATCAGCAGAAGGAAATCGCCATGGTTGAGGCCATGCTGCGGGGCGAACCGATGCAGAGCGCGATGCAGCAATCGGGAGCGAAGACCGCTGCGCAGGCCAAGGCAGAACCCGCACCGACAGATACGGCTAAGGCCGAACCGAAGGCTCAGCCGAAAGCCACATCAGCTGCCCGTCCGGCCGAGCCGAAGGCAAGCGCGGCGCCTCCCGCAAAGGCCGAACCTGCCCCTGCGGCATCGACTTGCGCTCCGGAGCATCGCGCAGCAGGGCACTGCTGATCGCATGAGGAGGTGATGGGGCTCGATTGGCGCGAGTTTATCCCTTCCGTCATCCTCAGAAGGAATGGGCTGGCAGTGACCTGCCGGCCCGCCACCAAACTCGCTGGGGGAGCGATCGTCAACTGATGCGTAGCCGTGTGATTGCCCGAAAAACTCACAAGTGGCTTGGCCTCTTCCTCGGCCTGCAAGTGGTCGTTTGGTCGCTCAGCGGCCTTTACATGACCTCGATCCACATCGACACGATCCATGGCGATCACTTCGTGCGCCATCAGCAGCCACCGGGCGTAGATGCGGCAACGCTGAGAGATCCGATCGCCCTTGCTTCGTCCTCCGGTGCCGAGAATGTCCGTTTGGCGTGGATTGATAGCCGACCGGTCTATGTCCTGACCGGTCAAGCTGGTGAGCAAGTTGTCGACGCTAGAAACGGGAAGGCTGTTGCCCGTCCAATGGAGCAGCAGGTCCGGGCGCTCGCCCGCTCATACTACACCGGCCCCGAGCCAATCTCGTCTGCGAGGCTGATCACCGACATTCCGGGCGAGATAAGGGGCCGGAAGCCGCCGCTCTGGCGCGTGGAGTTCGCGCACTGGAACAAGCCGACGCTCTACCTCTCGCCGACGACCGGCGAATTGATTTCACGTCGTCATGAGCTTTGGCGTATCTTCGACTTCGTCTGGATGCTGCACATCATGGACTATGATGAGCGCGAGAACGTCAACAACCTGGTGCTGCGTGTTTTCACCTGGGGCACCGTCCTGCTCGCCCTCTCAGGTGCCTGGCTTCTGCTCTATGCCTTCCCGAGAAAAAAGAAGAAGGGAGCGGCACGAGCATGACCATCAAGTCGATCTGGCTCCGTCGCATCCATAAGTGGGTTGGCCTGATCATCGGCGTTCAATTCCTGCTGTGGGCAATCAGTGGCACTGCCATGGCGTTGCTCAACATGGAGGAGGTCGCCGGGGGCAAGCGAGGCGGACAGAGCACGCCGGGGCTGCGAGCCACGCCAGTCGCGTGGCCACGGGTCCAGCAGGCGCTCGCTGGCCAGTCTGTAACCAAGGTGTCGCTCCAGCCGCTGCCTTGGGGCCAGCACCTACTGGTGACTTCCCCAAACGCGGGTGCCCGCCTGTTCAACGCTGCTACCGGCTTGCCAGTCCAGATAGGGGAGCGCGAGGCTCAGCTAATTGCTGCCGCTGCTCATCCGGATCGCGCAGTCGTTGCCCATGTGACGCCGCTCACCGAATTGACGCTGGCTGTTCGAGAACACCAATTACCGATTTGGCAGGTCGCATTCCGCGACGACCGACACAGCAGTTACTATGTGTCAGGCACTACCGGCGCGGTCCTGGAACGCAGGAATGACACTTGGCGCTGGTGGGACTTCTTCTGGATGCTCCACAACATGGACTATGCCAAGCGCACCAGCTTCAACCACCCGCTCATAGTGACCGTTGGCATAGCTATGGCATGGTTGGCGGTGACAGGCTTTTGGCTGCTGTTCCGTACGATGTGGCGGCACGATCTCACATGGCTGAAGTTTTCCAGGGGAACTCCTTCGGGCGCGGGCACTCGATAGTTTTGGTTTGGGCGGGCAGGTGATCCTTCGCCCAAGGTCCGTGATTGGCCAAGAACTGAAGGGAAGCAGACCGTCTGCGTTCGGCCACTTTCCGCCGCTAGGGTTAGGCCAGATCTCGCCGTCAACTGGTGGTGGTTAGCCGACCGGCTGCTTTCGGGTGAACTGAGGCGGATAGCGGACGCTCGTTCATGCGGAGCGTGACGACTCGCTTGCGCCCGTTCCTGGCATATAGGGATCCGACGCTTCACCCGGTAAGCGGCCGCTGGGTGAATCAGATCCTAAATCGATAGCCGATGGCTGGTTCGTTGATGATGAGCCTTGGAAAGGCGGCATTCGCCTCGAGCGTTAGTCGAAGTCCAGATATTGAGGTTAGCCTCGCTCCGAGGGGCTCGAACTCCGGACCTTCGGCTGTAAAGCCCGAGGGTCTATTTAATTGAGCGAGTAGTGGTCCGCTATTGCGGACGCATCGTTCTCACCCGCTCGCTCGTTATGTAACCGGCCGGGAGTTGGTCGTTTCTATCGAGGAGTCAAAGATGCCGAAACTTGCGCTGTACGTGCCGTTGAAGGCCAAACCCGGTAAGGAAAGCGATGTCGCCGCCTTTCTCACTTCCGCGCTACCCCTAGTTGAAGCCGAACCTGGGACCTTGACTTGGTATGCGATCCAAGAAGGCGATGGCGAATACGCGATCTTCGACACATTCGATACCGAGGGAGATCGGCAGACCCATCTGGATGGCAAGGTTGCTGCGGCGTTGATGGAGAAGGCGGAAGAACTCTTCGTCGAGCCCCCGCAGATCCATAGACTTACGCTCTTGGCAGCGAAGTAATGGCTGCTGAGCACCATCTCGATCAGCGCCGTGATGAATGGCAATTTTGAATCAAGAAAGCTGGTTCGCGACCACCGGTATCGGCGGCCGTAGCAGCCATCCGCCTGAGTGATGAGTGAGGAGCTGCTTTTGGAGAGCAGTTCCCCACAATCGCCTTGAACGTCTAGAAAACGAGAAACCTCGCAGAGACAAAGGTGTCAACGCAGCTGACTGTCCTTGCTGCCGCGTCGATTGAACACTGACGCCAGTGGTCGATCGCGACCGTTCTGGCATGTCACGCAGGTGCGGACTCCCGGCATTGCTCGGCGGCGACCCATGGGGATGTCATCTCCGCACACAGTACAGAACGGCTCACTCTCGCCACTGGGCATGCTTGCCCGAGCGGCCAGCACCGCGTCCGCTACTGTATCATCAATCTGATCCTGAACCGCGCCATCGCGCGTCCAACCGCCGGCCATGCGCCTCTCCTTCCTCAAGCATATGGGAAGGCGAGTGCGCCATTGCCATCCTGAGAGATAAGGTGCCCACCTCGCCGGAGCCGTTCACCCCACGACGTCAACTGCTGATCTCAATCGATCGTAAGGAGAACAGCTGGGTTTTTGAATGTTCTGCCGAACGTCCGCAATTGGTGGTAAGCGGACGTCGCAGCAAGCCAGAGGGTGTCAATCGCGCTCGCTTCGCTTCTCATAGGCTTTGTGCAGAATGATGCCGAGGACGGGGCCAAAAACAAGTCCGAGACCTACGTTTGAGGTCACGAGACCGAAGAGTAGCCCAAGGGACATTCCTAAGGCCATGGCGGCTCCGAGGCCATCTTTACGGCCGTCGTCAGGCTTGTCGGTTTCAGGCACATGCCCCACAGAATAAATTTAAGCGCTATGGTGCTTCGATCCTATCAGGTGGAACGAACGTCCTCAATGGGTCGGTCTCAGACGTTCGGCAGGAACGTCGCATTTGGGTGGAAAGCGGACATCAGACCGCTATTATTCAGTCCTTCTGTAACACACCGGGGACGGGAGACCTGCCAGTGATGAACATGCGGCAAACTTGGGCTACTTTCGCGGGCCTCAGTGTGGGAGTGTTCGCGGTGCCAGCGGCAGCCGTACCGCCTCCGCCACCGGCGCAGGCCGGTTCCGAGGTCGGGACACACCAATGTGGTCGGCAGTCGCTGACCCTCGTTAAGAGTTGGGATTACAAGGTGGGGCGCAAGAAGGATTACGCCGTTCGCATCGGCGGCAAACCGCTCTCGCAAGCTGATGCCCAGCGGCTGAACAGTGAGATTGAACTGCGAGGACCGTTCCAAGCTGCATCGGTCTACTGCGTCGACGGCGTTCCCTACGAGTTGGCGCTGCATCGGTACTCGCCGACCAGTGACAGACTGGGCATCTATTTTCGCGGGCGAGCAATAAGCAGCATCCGCTAAACCGCTCCGACACCAATGTCCGCAATGGGTCGGCAGACGCCGGAAGCAGACATTCGCATTGTTTCTAGACGAAGTGCAGCACTCATGCGGGAAAGGAAGCACAGATGGCCGCAGAACAGCTGGGCGAGCTGCTGAGCGAGTTGAGGCTTCGGCACCAGAGGAGCGTCGATCAGCTTACGAGCCTGTTCGCGAGTGCCGAAGGACCGAGTCTTCTTGAGCTTGCCGCGAAGGTCATTGGTCCTGGGATCGCCGCAGCAGACTGGCTGACGAGCAGCCAGATCGGCTTGAACGGTGACGTCCCTGCCGTCATCGCTATAGACCCAGAAGGTTGTGAGAAGGTGAGGACCTATCTCAACCAGATTGAGCACGGCGTGTACGTCTGAAGAATGGTTCTGCGCCTCCGTTCAGAGGGGACCGCCAAACCATCCGCCATCAACGCCGGTGCCCGAACGTGGACCTCGCCCAAGAAGGTCTTCGTCTATAAATGGTGGGAAGCGGACCGGCCGGTTTCGGGCCGGCGATAGCGGTTGCAGACGCTCGTTCACGAAGGGCGCCGGGTCAGCTAGGCGCCCATAGCCGTCATCCGTCGTCGAACGGGCCGAGACCGAAAGCAGACGTGAATAGTCTCCTAGAGCTTCCTTGCATTCTCAAAGGCGGTTGCAAACTCGTCAGCTTGCAAAGCTCCGACGATCAGTAGACCGCCAATGAGGTATCCGGGCGTGCCGGGCAAACGCATCCTCGCTGCATCGAGGCGATTACGGGATAAACGTTGGGAGATCAGGCTTGCGTGCGTTTCCAGATCAACGCCAAGCCGCTGCAGGTCGATGCCCACGCCAGCGGCGATCTGCATGATCGAGGCGGCGGTGAAGTCGGACCTGCTGGCCATCAAAGCCTTGTGCATAGCCACGTAGCGGCCTTGAAGGTGCGTGGCGATGGCAACGCGCGCTGCTTCTTCTGACTGTGGGCCGAAGATCGGCCAGTCGCGATAAAGCAATCGCACTCTGCCATCCTTCTCAACGGCCTCATCGAGACGGGGAGCCGCATAGAGGCAGGCCGGGCACCGATAGTCGGTGAAAGTGACCACGGTGAGATCAGCATCCTCGGGGCCAAAGGAGGGCCAATCATTGTCTTCCATAATGCTCTTGGCGGCGGCGTTGTCGCTGACATCCCGGCCCAGGGGCGCTGTACTCTGAAGGACAATGCTCGCCGCCGCGCCAGCCATGGCTACCCCAGCAAGGGAAAGCGTCTCTCTGCGGGTCAGGGTCACCATCAGGGCTTGGCACCGGCGTCAGTGGCGCCGTCAGTCCGTGACAATGGCCCAACCCTTGAGCTCGAGTGTCGTCAACGTCACCAGGGCTGAAAGGTCGACAAGAACTCCTGGCAAGATGCTGGAGCGCTCGATCTTCTGGCCGGCAAGGGCCTGCCCGCAAACATGGAGGCTCACACCAATCGCCCGCAGACTGGAAATCAGGGCGACGTTTGGGTTCGGACCGCCATACTTGCGGCTGTAAGCTTCGTTGGTCAGCAAGGATCCCGTTGCTGCGCCGTGGACGGCGACGACGATCGAGACTTGGCGGGCAGGTACACCTTCCGAGCGCAGCAGGTTCACATAGCGGGCGACTTTCTCAAGGCTCGGGTTGACCTGATCCGATTTAAGGGCGGCCTTGGTGACGCTGAACGCCACCCGGTAATCGAGCTTGCGGTCTGCCCGCGTTGCGGCTTCTGGGACGGCTACAATCGCGCCATAGCCCGGAACCGCTGGATGGCTCCGCTCCTTCGTCGCCGTCGTGTCCAAGCTGATCGCCGCGAGAATCGAGATAAAGGCTGACCCGATCACGAGGCTTTGCCTTCGGTCATCGCTGACGGCAGCTTGTCCTTGTTGTAGATGTCTCGCTGGTCGACGAGCTTCCCGTCGACCGGGTAAGCGGTCAGGTACGACAGGTAGACAGGGACGGGGCGGAGAAGCGGCACGTATTTGTCGGTTTCCGTCGCCGTGGGGTCGAGCACATCACCAAGGATGAGCTTCGACAGGCCGTCGGGATTTTCGAGCCTGACACAGCCTGCGCTGGCCAGCCGATCATCCTGTTTGAAGAGCGACTTGCCTGGCGTGTCGTGAAGGTAGATTCCCATCTCGTTGGGGAACTTGAAGACGATCTTGCCCAAGCCGCTGGTGGGCCCAGGCTTCTGCCGCACGAAGGCTTCCACCCTGCCCTCGACGACGGCCTTCCAGTCGACCTTGGCGGGGTCGAGCACCTTCGGGGCCGGGCCGAAATCGGAAAGCACCTCATATTCCTTTGACCGGAGATAGGCCGTGCCCTCCTTGAGCACTCGCGGCGCCACCTTATCGCGGGTGATGTCGGTTGGGATGTGCCACGACGGGTTCTGGATAGCGTAGCGTATCATGCCGGCCATCTCCGGTGTCTGGGTGTGCTTCATGCCCACCACGACCTTCATGCTTTCGAGGATGCGGGTTCCTTCTCGAACTTCCAGCCGGGCCGAGGGAACGTTGACGAGGATGTAGCGAGCCGGGCCTCTCGGCAGGGCACGGGCTCGCTTGAGGTTGAGGCTGAGCAACGCGCTTCGCCGAGGGTCATTCCCGCTGGCGAGAAGCTCGCGCCGGGTCTGGGCATAGATGGGGTTCATCCATGCCATCTCCTCGATGAAGGTCTCGACCGATCCACTCTCGCGCGCTCGGAGGAGTAGCAAGGTTGGCCGCACCGGGCGCGGCCGTGCTGCCGGATCGACATAGGTGACGCCGGTGTCTCCGGCCTGCGCCAATGCTGCCGCATAGCGAACAAAGGCCGCTGACAGGGCCAGGTCCATTGCGCGCCGGTCGCGGCGAGGGTCTGCCATCGTCTTGGCCGCTAGGTCGCGCAGCCTTGCGACCTGGTAACCTTGCGGCGCGAGACCATCTACCGCGCTGGTTTCGAGAAGTCGAAGCAACGCTTCCACGGCGGCCGGCGTCCAGAAGGGCTGGTCGAAGCGGTATTGGTGGAACGCCTCGACTTCCGCAGAGATCTGCGCCGCAGAGGGCGAGGGTTGAGCCGATGCCGGGGTTCCCACTCCGAGCAAGGAAAGGGCTGCGACGGGCGCGAGGAAAGGTCGAAATTTCATGGCGTCGGGCTCCAAGGGAGCTGACGGGTGGAAGCCCAGCCTTAAGCCAAGCTTATGGCTTTGCCCTGATCGCCTCGGAAGGAAGCTCCAGACTTGCCTCCAGGCCGCTGCCGGGCCGATTGGTGAGCCGCAGCACGGCCTCGAAACGGGCGGCGACCAGCTCGACGATGGAGAGGCCAAGACCACTCCCCGGGCCTTTTGCGTGGCGGCCTCGAACGAAGCGATCACGGATTTGCGGTAGTTCGTCAGGCCGTATGCCGGGGCCTGTGTCCAGGACCTGGATCGCGGCAGAAGCGCCCCGATCTGTGACATTGACGAAGACACGCGACTGTTCTGGTGCGTGCTCCACAGCGTTGCGAATGAGATTCCGCAAGGCGAGAGTCAGTGATGCATCATCCGCCCGCACTTCGGTGCTTGCCGCCTTCGGATCGAGTTCGAGACGCACCGCTCGCCGGTCGAGATCGATCCGCATCTCTTCCTCGACCATCCGAACAACCGCGCCGAGAGAGCTCCACCTGTTACCCGTCGCCGACGCGCCGGCTTCCTCGCGGGCAAGGTCGAGCAACTGTTCAACCAGGCGTGATGTGCGGTCCACCGAAAGCTGAATGCTTCGCAACGACTTGTTTCGGAGGGTAGCGTCGTTGGCAGCGAGAGCGACTTGTGCATGGGCCTTCAGGCCAGCCAAGGGCGTTTGCAGTTCGTGAGCCGCGCTGGCGATAAAGTGGCGTTCGGTGGCGCGAAGCTCCTCCAGCCGTTCGAAGAGACCGTTGATCGCGTCGACCAACGGAAGCAATTCACAACTTGGCTTCTCAACGGTCAGCGCGTTCGTGTCTCCGGGATCCCGCCGCGCCAGCTCCCCTGCGACCCTACGTAATGGCGACAGCCCCTTGCCTACGGCCGACCAGAGGAGGACAGCAAGGGCGAGAATGCCAGCCAGCGCAGGGAAAAGCAGGCCGGCCATGACATCGGCCGTCAGATTGCGGCGGACTTTGAGGTTGTCGCCGACCAGGATCCGCAGCCCGGCTTCGGGCTCGACCAGCGTGTAGACGCGCCATTCCTCGCCGTTGATGATCCGCTCGGAAAAGCCGTTGTCGCCCGCCGACAGAGGGACGGTCGGAGCGCTCCCCGAGCGACCCACCAGTCGTCCATCGAGAGTCCATATCTGGCAGGACAGCTGTCGTCCGACATGCGTTTCGACCGGCAACGTGCGTTCGTCGGGGGCCGCCTGCAGTGCTCTGGCACTGTTGCGCGCCAGGGAAGCAACCATGCCTGCGGCCTCGACAAGGCGATTATCGAGGACCCGTTGAACGTCGCTCCGCGTGCTGACGTAAATCCATGCGGCGGCCGCAGACCATACAAGCACCGTGGCGGAAAGGAGAAGCGCGAAGAGGCGCCAGCGGATTGAGGTCATGCGCGGCCCATCCTGTAGCCTTCACCCCGGACGGTTTCGATGCAGCCGCGTCCGAGTTTGGCCCGGAGGTTGTGGATGTGCACCTCGACCGCATTGCTCTCGACTTCTTCCTGCCAGCCGTAGAGCCGTTCCTCGAGTTGCGCCCTGGATGACAGTTTCTGAGGATGCTCCATCAGGGTCTCGAGGACCGTGAACTCGCGGCGGGAAAGGGTGAGGCTCTCCCCGGCCTTGGTCACCACGCGATTGGCAGGATCGAGGCTCAGGTCGGCCCATTCAAGCACGGGAGTTGCACGTCCTTGGCCGCGACGGACGATGGCGCGAAGCCGTGCCGCAAGTTCGTCCAGGTCGAACGGCTTGCCGAGGTAATCGTCGGCCCCGCTATCCAGGCCAGTGATCCTATCGAAGGTTGCGTTCCTGGCAGTGAGGAGCAGCACCGGCGTCGAACTTCCGGCCTTTCGCCACTCCTGCAAAAGTTCCAGCCCGAAGCCGTCTGGAAGGGCGAGATCGAGAACGATGGCGTCGTAGCTCCAGTCGGTCGCAGCCGCCTTCGCATCATGCAAATTGTCGACGGCATCGACGGTGAATCCGGCGAGCGCGAGCCCGGCTTCAACCGCCTCACGCAACACCTCATCATCTTCGACAACCAACACTCTCATCGCGTCTCGCTCACTTGCCAGGGCTGTCGCTGCGCCCCCCGACTTAAGGCTGACTTAAGCCTAAGCGTCTGGTTCCGCGAGGCTTGATGGCCTGCGCGCCATCTCCTTGTTGGAGAGAGACATTGAAAAGCTTCCTTGCAGCCTTGGCCCTTGTTGGGGCTGGATCGGCGTCCGCCATCGCTTTCTCGAGCGGCGAGCCCGCCAAGGTTCCGCAGAGCCAGGCCGAGGTGGGCACCGAGGTTGAGCCTAGCGCCGAGGAAACCCGCAAATTCTTCCTCGAGGATGCCCTCGCGCCCACTGTGAAGCCGGCCGGCTACGACGTCACGATCGTCGAATATACCGACTATCAATGCCCGGTATGCCGAACCTCGCACGATGCCCTGATGAAGCTGGTGGCAGCCGACAAGAAGGTTCGGATCATCTATCGCGACTGGCCGATCTTCGGCCCGCAATCGCGACGAGCGGCACGCCTGGCAATCGCCAGCCAGTGGCAGAACAAACATGCTTCATTCCACGATGCCCTGATGAAGTCGCCGCGTCCGCTTTCGGAGCAGTCGATCAAAGCTGCGGCCATCAAGGCGGGCGTGGACTGGGCAAAGCTTGAGAGCGATCTCAAAACGCGAGGGAGTGAAGTCGACAACCTGCTGGAGCGCAACGATGCGCAGGCGATACAGCTCGATCTCGCGGGGACGCCGGGCTTCATCGTCGAGGACACCCTCTACGCGGGCGGGCTGGACCTGAAAGACCTCAAGAAAGCGGTGGCGATCGCTCGCAAGTCGGCCAAGCCCAAGAACTTCATTCCTCCGCAGCCCGAAGGGATCTGAGGCCGCCATGCAGCTGGTTCTTGCTCTGCTGGCTCTGCTCTCCTGGTCCACTGCTGCCGAGGCGCGTGAGCAGCGCATTGCTGTTTCGCTCGTGGCCAGCACAGCGAAGCCGGAGCCCGGCAGCACGATTACGCTGGGCCTCCGCTTTCAGCCGAAGGCCGGGTGGCACGGCTATTGGAGCAATCCCGGCGACAGCGGGTTGCCGCCGCAGGTGGAGTGGACCGCCCCAGGCGGCCTGACCTTCGGCCCCTTACGACATCCTGCGCCGACAATCCTGCGGGTGGCCGGGATCACCAGCAACGTGCACGCGGGCGAGCACATCCTGCTCTCGACTGTTGGGGTGCCGGCGAGTGTGGCGCCGGGCACTAGACTCCGGGTCAAGGCAAACGTGAGTTGGCTGGCCTGCTCGGACAGCCTGTGCGTCCCAGAGCGCGCCACCGTCGAGGTCGAGCTCACGGCGGGCGACGGAGAAGCGAGCAGCGATGCTCCGGCGATCCGAAAGGCGCAGGCTGCCTTGCCGCGCGTGGTCGCTGCGGCGGGCAGTTACACGGTAGAGGGGCGCAAGCTGCTTCTCCTGTTGCCCAAGGGCGTGCGCCTGGGATCGAGCCGACCTCGCTTTTTCCCGGACGAAAACGGCTACCTCGATGCATCAACGACGGGCCCGGTCGCCGGCAAGTTGACGGGCACACTTTCCGGTAAGCCCCCGGCGACGATCAGCGGGATTGTCGATGACGGAGCCGCGGCATTTCGGATGCGGTTCGTGCGGGCTGCGGCGGCGACGGAGACGGGCAGCGAGAGATCGCCTCTCGACGCAACGCCCAAGGGCGAAGAAGTTGCTGCCGATCCTGCTGCTCCGGAAAGTGCCGAGACGCCGGCGGAGGCACGCCAGCTGGCCTCCGTACCTGCGTCGCCTACTGGTCCCATCATCGGCGCCTCCGACCAGCCCGTCTCCTTAACTCCCACAATTTCGCTGCTCCTGGCGGTCGCAGGCGCGATCCTTGGCGGTTTGCTGCTCAATCTCATGCCGTGTGTATTCCCCATCCTCAGCCTGAAGGCGCTCAGCCTTGCGCGGTCGGGAGGCTCGGAGCGCGGCGCCCGGCGTGATGCGCTCGGTTACACGGCGGGAGCGCTGCTCGGTACGGGTGCACTCGGCGTGATCATCCTCCTCCTGCGGCAGGCCGGGGTGGAGGTGGGCTGGTCCTTCCAGCTCCAGAACCCGGGGGTGATCTTCGGCCTTCTGCTTCTCAGCTTCGCGATTGCGCTCAATTTCGCCGGCCTGTTCGAGTTGCCCTCGCTGAGCGTGGGCAAGACCGGCGGTAAGGGTGTGACTGGATCCGTCGCCACCGGAGCGATGGCGGCCTTAATCGCCACGCCGTGCAGCGGCCCGTTCATGGCGACGGCTCTCGGAGCCGCAATGCTGCTGTCATCGATGGGCGCGATGACGATTTTCCTTGGACTAGGGCTTGGCCTCGCCTTGCCGTTCCTGATCCTCGCCTATGTTCCCGCGAGCCGTCGCTGGCTGCCCAAGCCTGGACCGTGGATGTTGACCTTCCGCCGCATCCTGGCGCTTCCGATGCTCCTGACGACTGTCGGGTTGCTGTGGCTGTTGGGCCGACAAGGCGGAACGGCCGCGATGACGGCAGGAGCGCTTGCCGCACTGTCGATCGCGGTTGGTTTGTGGTGGGTCGGCCTGCGCCAACAAGCTGGCCGATCGCGGAGCTGGCTTCCCCTTTCGGCGTCCGCTTTGGCGATCGGCCTGCTCATTGTGACAGCTCCACCGCGAACGGTCGCCGCCGCGCCTGCGCCTGCGATCGGCGGGATCGAGCCCTTTACCGAGAAGCGCCTTGCGGAGCTTCGTAGCGCGGGCACTCCCGTTTTCGTCGACTTCACCGCCGACTGGTGCCTGACCTGCAAGGTCAACGAGAAGGTCGCCATTGAGCGGCCGGAGACGAGAGCCGCGTTCGGTAAGGCTGGCGTAGTGACGCTGCGAGGGGATTGGACCAACGGGGATCCCACGATCACCCGCTTCCTGGCCCGCCAGGGCCGCAACAGCATCCCCTTCTACCTCTTCGTGGCACCAGGGAAATCGCCCGAGATCATGCCGCAATTGCTGACATCTCGGATGCTCATTGAGCGGGCCGTGAACGCCAAGACTTGACACAACATTAGAACATCCTAAATAAGCGACGTCTTATGGAGAGCCGAATGGATACGGAGCTTCTGGCTCAATTTGGCGCCCAGGCCGAAAAAGCTGTGGGTCTGCTTAAATCGATGGCCAACGAATGCCGGCTGCTGGTGCTCTGTCACCTCGCGGCGGAGGGCGAGCTGTCGGTCGGGCAATTGCAGGACCGCGTCGGCCTCGGCCAGTCGGCCCTGTCGCAGCACCTCGCCAAGCTGCGCGAGGAAGGCCTCGTCGCCACCCGCAAGGAGTCGCAGACGGTTTTCTACAGCGTCTGCGATCCCAAGGCGCAGCAGGTGCTCGCGCTTCTCCACGACCTTTTCTGCCCCGAGCTCGGGGCCTCCAATTCCAGCAGGAGCTAGGCTGATGACCACCGCTTCAACCAACGATCGCCACATCGAGCACGCCGTCGCGCAGGTCGCCGACGTGCTCCACGGCGAGCTTCGCGCCCCGCAGGTGAAGGCCTTTTTCGACGAGCCGACCTTCACCGTGAGCTACGTCGTCAGCGATGCCGCCACCAAGCGCGCGGCCATCATCGACAGCGTCTGGAACTTTGATCATGCGTCGGGTCGGACCAGCTTCGATAGCGCCGACAAGATCGTCGCCTATGTCGAGAAAGAAGGCCTGACGGTCGACTGGATCCTCGAGACCCACGCCCATGCCGATCACTTGTCGGCAGCGCCGTACCTTCAGCAGAAGCTGGGTGGGAAGATGGCGATCGGGCGCGAGATCGTGACCGTGCAGGGCGTGTTCGGAAAGATCTTCAACGAAGGCACCGAGTTTGCCCGTGATGGCTCGCAGTTCGACCGGCTGCTCGACGATGGCGACGTGCTCGACATCGGCGGCATCCCGCTGATCGCGCTGCATGTGCCCGGGCACACCCCGGCGGACATGGCTTATGTCGTGGGCGACGCGCTGTTCACCGGCGATACCATGTTCATGCCGGACTATGGCTCGGCCCGCGCCGACTTTCCGGGCGGCGATGCGCGCCAACTGTATCGCTCGGTTCGCCGGCTGATGAAACTGCCGGACGAGACCCGCGTGTTCCTGTGCCACGACTATAAGGCGCCGAACCGTGACGAGTTTGTGTGGGAGACCACCATGCTCGCCGAGCGCACCGCCAACGTCCACATCCACGAGGGCGTGAGCGAGGAGGATTTCGTCGCCATGCGCACCCAGCGCGACGCGACCCTGTCGATGCCCAAGCTGATCCTGCCCTCGCTGCAGGTGAACATGCGCGGCGGGCACATGCCCGAGCCGGAAGACAATGGCGTCCGCTACCTCAAGCAGCCGATCGACCTGCTGTGAGCGCGCTGTTCGCCAACGCGCAGCCGCTGCACGGGCTGATCGGCGGCGTGATGATCGGCCTTGCCGCGGCGCTGATGCTGCTCGGGGCGGGCCGGATCGCCGGCGTGTCGGGCATCATCGCGCGCGCCACGGGTCTTGCCGACAGCGGCATGTCGCGCAGTAGCGCGTGGATGTTTTTGATCGGGCTGCCGCTTGGGGCTTTGCTGGTCGCTTCGATCACCGGGCAGGGTGAGGCCGAGTTCGCCTCGAGGCCCGTCCTCGTCGCCGCTGGCCTGCTTGTCGGCATCGGCACCCGGATGGGAAGCGGTTGCACCAGCGGACACGGCGTGTGCGGCGTCAGCCGGCTGTCACAACGCTCCATGATCGCCACCGCCACCTTCATGGCTGCGGGCATCGCGACCGTTGCCGTCATCAATCTCATCGGAGGCCTGTGATGAGTGTCGCACGACGCTTCTTTCCGCCGCTATTGTCCGGCGCGCTATTCGGCGGCGGTCTCAGCATCGGCGGGATGACCGACCCCGCGCGGGTACGAGGCTTCCTCGACCTGTTCGGCGCGTGGGACCCGACCCTCGCCTTCGTCATGGGCGGTGCGGTGATCGTCATGGCGATCGCCTGGCGGCTGCAGGCGAGGATGGCCCGGCCGCTGTTCGGCGAGCGCTTCGCCTTGCCGGATCGGACCGACCTCGATGGCAAGCTGATCGTCGGCTCCGCGCTGTTCGGCATCGGGTGGGGCATCGCGGGCCTGTGCCCCGGACCGGCCGTCGCCTCGCTCGCACTGGCGCCCACGGCCGTCCTTCCTTTCGTCGCAGCCATGCTCGTCGGCATGGCCGCTCATCGCCTCATCCCCGAGCGCCGTGCGCTCGCTGCTCAAGGAGCCTGAACCATGAAGCTCGCCGTCCTCACCCCAAACGTGACCGCCTTGGCCCAGCCGTCGGCCCACGACATCGCCGACCTGGCCCAGCGCGGCTATCGTTCGGTCATCTGCAATCGCCCTGACGGCGAAAGCGATGACCAGCCGTCATGGGCCGAGCTCGAAGCCGCCGCAGCGCAGCAGGGCCTCGAATCGCGCCACATCCCCGTCGTCATGGGTCAGATCACCGACGAGCAGGTCGCCGAGTTCCGTGAAGCCTTAGAAACGCTGCCGAAGCCGATCGCCGTCTTCTGCCGTACCGGTACCCGCGCCGCCCTGCTGTGGGCTCTGGCCAACCAGGCCAATCTCACCGTCGATGAGCGGATCGCGATTGCCGCCAAGGAAGGCTACGATCTCGAGCCCTTCCGCCAACGCCTGTCTTAGGGTACCGACGATGCTCAAGCATGACGTCGTCATCGTCGGCGGCGGTGCCGGCGGCCTCGCTGCGGCGGCGTCGCTGCTGCGCCGCCAGCCTAGCCTCGACATCGCGGTGGTCGAGCCGCGCGAAACCCACGACTATCAGCCGGGCTACACCCTGATCGGCGCTGGCGTCTTCACCATCGGTGATGTTCGCAGGCCAATGGCCAAGGTCATGCCAAAGGGAGTGACATGGCTGAAAACATCGGTGCAGGCCTTTGACCCGGGCAAGGACGAGATCATTCTCGCTGATGGTCAGATCCTGTCCTACCGTGTCCTTATCGTCGCCACTGGCAACCGGCTCGACTTCGAGGCCATTGATGGCCTGAAGGAGACGCTCGGTCGCAATGGCGTGACTTCGAACTATCGCCCCGACCTTGCGCCTTACACGTGGGATCTGGTTCGCAATCTCCGGT
Source organism: Sphingomonas swuensis (assembly GCF_039538045.1). Taxonomy (NCBI): domain Bacteria; kingdom Pseudomonadati; phylum Pseudomonadota; class Alphaproteobacteria; order Sphingomonadales; family Sphingomonadaceae; genus Sphingomonas; species Sphingomonas swuensis. Next base: position 2,174,530 of record NZ_BAABBQ010000001.1, read on the forward strand.
CGGGTGCGGCCCTGTTCACCCAGCCGCCCATGCCGATCAAATGCGCTGGGGCGCCGCAGAAAGCGATGTATCTGTCGGCCAACCATTGGGAGCGCGAAGGCGTCCTCGGCAACGTCCAGGTCACTTTCCACAGCGCTGCGCCTACGCTCTTCGGCGTCAAGGAGTACGTCCCGGCACTCGAGCAGACGATCGATCGCTACGGCATCGAGACCCATTTCGGGAACAACCTCATCGCCGTCGATGGTGAAGCGCGCCTTGCTACCTTCAAGTCCGGCGACACGGTGGAAACTCGCAGTTTCGATATGCTGCATGTGACCCCGCCGCAGAAGGCGGTGGAAGTGGTTGCGAACAGCTTCCTGTCGGACAAGGGCGGGTACGTCGACGTCGATCAGCAGACGCTCCAGCATCGCCTGTTCGCAAACGTCTTTGCCATCGGCGACATCGGCAACATGCCCAACGCCAAGACGGCTGCGGCGGTGCGCAAGCAGGCGCCGGTTGTCGCGGGCAATGTCCTTGCTGTTTTGGCCAAAAGGCCGCTCAAGGCCGCCTACGATGGTTATGGCAGCTGCCCGCTCACCGTCGAGAATGGCAAGATCCTGCTGGCCGAATTCGGTTACGGTGGCGCGCTCCTGCCGAGTTTTCCGAAGTTCGTGATCGACGGCACGAAGCCCTCGCGACTCGCCTGGCACCTCAAGAAGGACCTGCTTCCTGCCATCTACTGGGACGCCACGCTGAAGGGCCGGGAGTGGTTGGCCGCGCCCGCCGAGCTGAAGAAGGCCGCATGATGCTCGATACCGTCCAATACATCCTCGGCCTTCTGTCGGGCAGCCTCGTCGGCTTCACGCTCGGCCTGGTCGGCGGCGGCGGATCAATCCTCGCCGTGCCGCTGATGGTCTATCTGGTCGGCGTCCAGAGCCCGCATGTCGCGATCGGCACCAGTGCCCTCGCGGTGGCCGCCAATGCCGCGACCGGTCTCGCCAATCACGCCCGCGCGGACACGGTGAAATGGCGCTGCGGCTTGATGTATGCCGGGGCCGGCGTCATCGGCGCGTTCTTCGGCTCGACCGCCGGCAAAGCGTTCGATGGGCAGAAGCTGCTGTTCCTCTTTGCCATCGTGATGATTGTGGTCGGCATCCTGATGCTCCGCCGCCGCAAGCACGAAGGCGAGGCGGGGGCCCAGTGCGACCGCAGCAACGCCGGAAAGGTGCTCGGGGCTGGTCTTGGCACCGGCGGCTTTTCGGGCTTCTTCGGGATCGGCGGCGGCTTCCTCATCGTGCCCGGCCTGATCGCGTCGACCGGCATGCCGATGATCAATGCAGTCGGCACCAGCCTTGTGGCAGTGACCGCCTTTGGCCTCACGACCGCCGCCAACTATGCTTTCTCGGGTCTCGTCGACTGGCTGCTCGCGGGTGTGTTCATTGCGGGCGGTGTCATCGGCTCCTTCGCAGGCACGCGCGCCGCCAAGCGTCTGTCAAGCTCGGGTCAGCTGACCAACATCTTCGCGGTCCTGATCTTCGTCGTCGCCGCCTACATGCTATGGAAAAGCGCGGGAGCGGCATTCTAGCTCATGTCGCTTCCGCAAGCCGTACAGATCGGCCCCCTCTTGCTGGCAGCCGATCGAGCACTGGCGCTCGTTCTCGTCTCGGTCTTCCTCGTCATCGCCGCCATCTTGGCCAGGAAATACGATGCGTCCGCAGAGCGTGCGGGCTGGTGGGCGCTGGTAGTCGGGCTCGTGGCCGCGAGGATCGGCTATGTCGTCGGCAATTGGGAAGCCTTCGCGATCGAGCCCGCATCCATTCTCGCGATCTGGCAGGGAGGCTTCTCGCTGCCGGCCGGAGTGGCGGCTGCCGTCCTCGTCACTCTGCGGTTCTTGCGCCTGCGCACTTCGTCACTGGTTATGGTGGGTGCGATACTCGGCGTGACGAGCGCCTACATCGGCGCTTCTCACCTTCTGAGACCCGCACCAAGACCGCTGCCGGCCGGCCTCGCTGTGCAGACACTGACCGGTAAGCACGTCAATCTCTCCGCATGGCGTGGCCGGCCACTGGTAATCAATCTTTGGGCGAGCTGGTGTCTGCCATGTCGCCGAGAGATGCCGATGTTGATCGACACGGCGTTACGCTCACCAGTCCCCATCTTGCTCGTCAACAGCGGCGAAGAGCGGGCGGTTGCCGAGCGATTCCTAGTTGCAAACCGCCTGCCCGACGATTTGGTTTACCTCGACGACACTGCCTCTCTTGCCACCGTCATCGGCGCCGCCGGGTATCCCGCCACGATCTTCATCGACGCAGCTGGGAAGGTTAAGTCGGTGCATGTGGGCGAGCTGTCGCGGGCGATGCTGGCTGAAGAGATAAAGGCTGTGCGGCACGAACGTCGCTGAGCTCGCAGCGTTCGAATGAATGTCCGAGTTTGCGATCCATGCTTTCTTTTGCGGACCGGCAGCTACCGGCCATTGCCAGTCGTATTAAGTGGCTGTCTGAAAGTCGGTTGGTGGTGGAAAGCGGAACGGCGGCTTCCGGGCGGGCAGAGGCGGAAAGAAGACATTCGCCTACGCCATCCATACTTCGGCTAACCTAGAAATCATTCAAACCAGAGGTGGCCGGGCCATAATGGCAGAAGATTAGGAACAAGCCGCTGGTAAGCTATGGCAGCCGCATCGATCGCTGGATACAACTGAGACAAAGCCACGGTTAGGGGTTCCGAATTGCGTGTGTTTCGTGTCGTACAAGTAGGCGACATCCACTACTCTGACTCGGAAAACTTTCAGTCTCCCGTGGACAACAAGGATCCCGGTTTTCCGGCCGCTCTGCGTGAGTCAATTGGAACGGCCCCGCTTCAGGCCGTCTTCCGTAGCCTTAGTCACGTCCTCGAAACGGGGGGCATCGACTTCGTCACCTTTATGGGTGATTTCACGACCCGAGGCGACAGCACGGCACTTAACGAATGTGCGCGGTACATTCGCGGACTGTTTGCCGAGACTTGGCCTGGCGAAGGTCCCGATTGTAAGCTGATAATTGGTAACCACGACATTGATCGGCGCTTAGATCCTGATAGCGATGATCGCTTTGAGCGCATCAATGCGGTGCTAACCGGAGCAGGCTTCAAGGCCGCCAGCATTCTTGCCCCCTGCGAGTCCGTTATCCCTAGTGACGATGCCGCTGAGGTGCGGGTGTTTGGCATCAATAGCTGTCGAGGGTGCGGTCAGCTTCGCCTGCTTGGTAGCATTCTCGAGAAGCATGCAGGCCCTGCAATCCGCAAGCTTCTCGTAGAGGGCGGCAGCGGTGCCGAACTCGACGAGTTATACGAGCAAATCGATACCCCCGCGATTGACGAACACACCATAGCTCTACTCGCAAATAGCCTCTCGCACGTCGGCGAAACAGTGATGCCCGTAATCTGCGCGCACCATAATCTGTTGCCGCAAGCCATGCCTCGCATCGCGCCCTACTCAGAGCTGATCAATGGCGGTGCAATCCGCGCTGCGCTCCTCAACCTGAATCGGCCACTTCTCTACCTCCATGGTCATCTCCACACTAGTCCGATCGAGGTTGTGCGGGTGCCGGAGCACACCCGCTCAGCGATCATCTCCATCTCGGCACCGCTCCTCCGCGAGGGCTTCAATGTGATCGAGATCGCCTTCAACCAAGAAGCGGTGCCGCTCGGTTGCCGTGTCATTGCTCACAGGCTGGATGGAAGTCAGTGCCGCATAGCGAGCTCAAATATCATTCCAGCCTGGACCGCTGCCGAAGGTCTTCGCCTCACTACTTTTCGCGCGCGAGAGCTGATGAAGGTGCTGGAACCCGACGCTGTTGTGCCGCGGAGTGACCTCCTTGCGCGGCTCAGTTGGCCCGAGATGGTTCTTGACGACGCGCTTACGGAGCTGCGCTGGCTCGGTGCTGTCGAGATACCCAACCACGATCGGCCTGCAATTCATTGGCGTGTCACGAGGAGTATCTGATGACGCCCACCAATCCCTTCAGGCCGACACGATTTGAGCACCACGATCACCCGCTGATCTGGCTGTCGCCCAACGTGCGGCTGCTTGAAGGCCTCAAGTCCGTCTACGTTGCCGGAACTCGAGGCAGTGGCAAGACCAGCTTGTTGAAGGCCATCAACTGGCGCGAGCGCCTCTATAACCCGACTGTGCGAGATCAGCTCGGAGCCAACCCGCCTGACTATGTCGCAGTCTACTTTCGGCTACCGGACTTTCTAACGTCAGCAATCGGGCTGATTAACTGGGAGCATTGTTTTCCGGACAGCCCGACCCCTGATTTAGTGGGCTACGAGATCTTCAGCCAGCTGATAGAGTTCGTTGGTGCGCAACTTATTTGCGAAGCAATAAGCTCTCTCCGGGCTGCACAGCGGTTTTCTTATTCGACCAACGACGAGGATGCGCTAGTCGCTGCTGTCCTCGCCCGTTATCCAGCACTTGCTGAAGCCGTTGGGCAGGATGGTTGCGAGGGCCTGGATGGATTGTCGCTGATCTTTCGCCGTTTGCACCAGCGCCTCAACGTTCTCATTACGAGAGGCCAAGTTCACGATGCGTTAGCGCTCTCGCTCGAGGCGCAGCCCGGCGTCTTCATAAACGAGCTGGCAGCGCGGCTTCGCGATCTTGCCTGCGCCGCCGAAGGAAGCTGTTCCACCAGCTTTCATCTAAAAATCTGTATTGACGATTGTGAGACGCTGCAGCCTGTTCAACAGAAATTCCTGAACTCGCTAGTTCGAAGCACTCAAAACCCACTCTTTTGGGTCGTGAGCTACGTTTCAGTAGATTATGACTCGACCAATACAGTTCACTTCAATCAGACTCTAAGTGACGCAGACCGCACCCAACTGCTTCTCGACGACATGGGGAACTCGGATTTCTACCGACTTTGTGAAGGCGTTAGTCTGCTGCGCGTTTACTACTCCGATCCCGGCCTCCGCGACACGCCCCTCAACGCTCTTCCGCGGGATTTCTTTGAGCTAGAGTCGCTGCTCGGAAAGGTGTCGATCAACGCACTTCTTGCAAATCAGGCGCAGCACTCACTGTCCGCCGAGTTCACTCAGCTAGTTGAGCGCGCCAAGGCTAGAGACAAGCGTCGCGGGAGCAACCGCGTGCCTTCCATCTTTGAAACCTATGTACTCGAGAAATTAGGCCATAGGCTTGCGGATGACCGAGAAGCCAATTTGGGTGCCTATCTCCGTCGGAAAAACGTTGCAGCCTTGCTAGCTATCTGTGCCGAGTTCAGGATCACAAACATCCCCTACGTTGGCGCAACGACTATCGTGTCGCTGAGTAATGGCTGCATTCGAGACTATCTCGAACTCATAGGGTCTATCTTTGATGAGGCTCTACGCCGCAGGGAGATTCGTAGCGTTGCTGACCTACGCCAGCGCGAGGTTCCTTTGTCTCTCGACGCTCAGCGCGTTGGGGTGCGGGCTTCCAGCAGGGCCAAACTAGACGGTATTCGCAACATAATTGAGCGCGACTGGGCCGAGGCCACTCGGACCGTCGAGTTTATCGGGAAGCTAACGGCCCTGCTCCAATCTAATCCCAACGTCGAGTCCACCCTAGCGACACCCGAACGAGGCAACTTCATCTTCGACCTGTCGCTCCTCGACGATGACAATGGAGATCATCCAGGCCGCCGAGCCTTCGTCACTCGCGTGCTGCGCCGGTGCGAAGCTGATGGCCTTCTCCGGCCCGCCCGCAGCGACCAGAATGATGATGATGAGGCGCATGAACTCGCCTTCCACTTGCATCGTCGCTTCGCGCCTGAGTTCGGCTTTTCCTATCGTGGACCATACGGCTTGCTGCGCATGCCGATGGGGGAGTTTGCCGAGATGTGCGTGGGCTCTAGCGAAACGCTCGATGCGCTCGTTGACCGCGCTTACCAACGCATCTCGCGAGACACACCTTTAGACCACCCCAAGCTGTTGTGAGCGCCGACATGAATTCGTCGAGTATTTCGGCCGGCCGCTACGGCCACCTCGCGATCACAGAAGCTTGCGCTCCCACCGTCGAGCATTCGTTGCGCGGCGATGCACTAATATGTGTTTCGAGTTGGGAGCGACGGTGTACGGAGATCCGGACTGCAAAAATGGATACGTTCGACTCTGCAGCAGTCGTCCGCTTTGTTGAAGCCGGCAAATCGGGACGTCGCGCGGAGCACGATGCGGTTCTTATCGAGCACGCACGCAGCCATACCAACAACTATATCGACCTTCCCAGCCTCACCGTGCACGATTTTTTCGGCTGGCGGGATGCGTTCGGCAAATTTATTGTCGCCGTTAAGGCGCGACTTGAACGACCGATTGACTTAGTTGTCGATATGACGTGCTTGCCGAAATACTATCTGCTCTTAATTCTCGGATTTTCGGTGAAGGCGGGCGCCGTTCGGTCGATCACTTTCTTCTACGCCGAAGGCCAGTATGCACCGGTAGGGGCAAACAGCACGCTCGCGGCAGATCATGCTTTCACCCAAGGCGAATGGACGTCTTTTCCGGTCCCCTATCTAGAGGGGGAGCTTAATCCTGACCGCAAGATCCGCATTATTGCATCTGTCGGATTCGAGACTTTCCAAGCTCGCAAGTTCATCCGGTCATACGAGGCGGAGCGCCACATCCTCGTCACTCCTAAACCTGGCTTCACCGTCGAATATGAAGAGCGTAGTGAAGCTGAGTCACAGGCACTGGCGAGCAATTTGGATGTCCCAATCGAGGATGTGATCCAGTGTTCAGCTGGAGGTGTTGTTGCCACGAGCGCTGCTGTGATCTCAGTGCTTGATAGCGACAAACGCTTCAACGAGGTCGGTCTATGCCTTGGCACCAAGCCTCAGGCGCTCGGCTTTGGCATAGCGGCGCAGTTACGATCTCACTTCACGCTCGTATGCCGCGTGCCCGGCTCCTATGTAGAGACCGACACACCCCCACTCGGTAGGAGCTGGACCTACACCATCAATGATCTCAGCGCGGCTCCAACGCGTTATGAGCAAGCTGGGGTTTTGACGGCCTGAGTGAGGCGAGTGCGGCGCCAGCATCGCAGGAACGCGGGTAACAATCGTTCGCATGAACTGGTGAGATTGTCTTTGGCACCAAGCCCTTGCGACCTGACTGCCAATGTCACTTGATGATCGCAATTGCCAGGGCGCCGAAAGCTATCAATACTGACACGATCGAAATCCAGAACGCTCGTCCAGCTGGCGCACGCCAGGCCTCCCGACGCCGAAGCTCAGCCTCCGCAATTGCTTGAACGTGGTACTGCCCACGGTCAGACAACCTAATCGCCTCGTGCAGGCGGTAGTCGGTCAACAACCGCGCGCCTTCGGGAGTGGGGTTCATGGCAAAGTGTATCATGCCACTCTCCGTGTCATCCTTAGCCACTGAATGCTCCCTCCACACCAGCCTCAACTATCCGTCAGATTGCGGGAGAGCAGCGCGACTGCAACAGCGCACTTAGGTGGATTTGGACGAATTAGCGTATTTCCGCTTACAGGACGCGGCGAAGCCTCTCCGGACGTCAACTTGTGGGTCTCAGCGGCCGCAGCTCGCCTCAATGAACAGGCGTCCGCTTATGAGCGGTCCCGATAGGAGCCTGAGCGTCCGAGCGTGGGTCTTTCGGGCCGTAGCCCGCTTGAATGAACGATCGTCCGCTTACGGGTATGAGGCGGGCAGCCCTGAACGTCAGTTTCTGGGTCTTTGCGGCCGAAGCCGCCTCGATGAACGAACGTCCGCTCGCGGGCAGCGTCGATTAAGGCCTGAACGTCTGAAAGTGGGTCAACCCTGCCCTTTCGCCTTCAAGTCCACTCGGCGCCGTCTGGCACACGTCGCACGAACCTCCCAGTGTAGATAGACGCATCTTTGCACTCGGAATCCTACTGGGTCACAAGTCTTCTCAGATCCTCAATCTTTGTCTCAATCTCTGCGTCCGAGACATCCACCTGCAGCTTCTCCTGCACGAAGTGCAGTCTAGCCTCATTCTCGCGGACGATCTCTGCCCAGGTCTTGACCCAGAACTTGAAGTTATCGCCGTAGAGGAACAGCCCTGGTGGGCGATCGGCTTGGTGAATCCTCCCAGCGACTTCTGGCTCGTACTCGCTGGCCACCAAGAAGAAGTTCCACGTGGTGTCAGTGTGGAGAAACTCGGGCTCCGACCTAATTGCGGTGACGTAATCCTCGACTTGATCGAGTTCCTTGCGACCGAGCTTCAGCGACGGGCGCTTGAGCTCGATGAGCAGGAATTCGCGCTTGCCAGCGTCGGAGTGTGGCACTGACCTGCCGAGGAACACGTCAACTCGCGCCACTGAGCCGTTCTTCTTCGTGACCTTCCTCCCATTGCGTTTTTGGCCGAGATCCTCCGCCACGCGGTTCATGACCTTGCTCAGGCCGGACTCGCCCATGGTGATGTGAAATCGCTCGCCGAAGAGCCATGTATGGTCGCGAATCAGCGCGTCGAGTTCGCCCCGTTCCCTCACCTTCTGCCGGTGCCTCGGGTCGAAGATGATACCTTTCAGAACTTCGAGCGCGGTAACCCGGTCCGAGATCAGGCTCGATGCACCGATGATGTTGCCCAGCTCGGTCTTCTTGAGAAGCGAGGAGAATTCCGACTGCTTGCCCTTTGGCAGGTTCACAACGGCCTTCAGGATGGTCGAAAGGTCGTCGGGATTACGCTTGATAGCCTCCTTGAGCAGCGTCAGCGTCATCTTCTTCAGCGACGCTTCCGCCTTGGAAAAATCGCGGGAATGTGAATTGATGGCATAGGTGGCGATGTCGAAGACCTGACGCTCTCGCCGTTCGATCTGGTCACGCGGCTCGCCCTCATAGGGGTATGCGCCCTGGTCCTTCAGATCTTGAATAATGCCGAGGGATTGTTCGCTGAGCCGAGCGCGGAAATACTCGGACAAAGCCTCCCGAATATGTGACAGGACGACAACGAAATCTGGCTCGTTGAGGTCGTCGAGCTCCAGCAAGTTATGGTCGGCGACTTCTTGGAAATAGGCGCTGTACGCATAAGCCGAAAACTCAAAACCGGGCGCGGTGACATGCGCCGGCTGCGATCCCAGCACGATACCGTCTTCGCCCCCGAAATGGATCTGACGGGTGTCCGTGGCCGCCTTCCACTCGATGACCTTCACCTTGAGGTCGTTGATCGTCCGATCTGAAAGCTGGACGATTAAGGCCGGAAGGTCCTCGCACCGCCGGATGGTCAGGTTCGGATCGACCTTGAAGCCGTTGTACCAGATCTCGACGTTTGGGTACTGCAGCACGTAGGGCGCAAATAGCGTGCTGAACCTGCTGAATGCCTCGGTGCTGGATAGCTCGTCGAACGTGCTCTTCAACATTGTAAGCACTACGCTTGTGCCGGGCGTTTCGGCAAATGGGCTCTCTGCCTCGCTCACCTCGCAGCGCTCTAGGGATTTCGAGTGTATCTCGATCGCTCGCGACGTTAGCGGCCCCTCTTCCGCACCCGGCACGATCTCCCTCGTGGTGGAGAACCACCGGGCGCGCTGCGCAAGCGAGAAGAAGCGAAGGCGTCCCCGCCCTTCCTTACCGTGTATGGCTCGGCCTAGGTTTGACGTACGGTGTGCATCCCGTTTCCAGCTTGCGCCGAGATTGCCGAAGTCGACTTCTGCATGCTGAGCGCTGATGCCGGTTCCGTCGTCGACAATGCGGATCGCTGCCAGACCACCTAGATCGTTGCGCTCAAGCTGGATCTCGACCTTGCTGGCGTCGGCATCAAGGGCATTCCAAACGAACTCAGAAAGCGCCCGGAGCGGATCGCGGGTCGCCGCGTCCCGTTCCAAGAAATCTTGCTTCGCTTGAAGGTTGAGGGTCGTCATGGACTCTGGCCGCTGTTTCACCAAGAAACCTAGCCCCGAGGCCTGCGGAAAGCGATACGCACTTCAGCCTTGCAGAAGATCTCGCAAGGTTTGCTGAAGGCGTTCCCCAAGCCGAAGGTGTCGAGCTTGCAACCCGGCGGCTTCGGCTGCGACAACGTCGTTCTTCAGCGAGTTCCCCACCATCAGGACCTCCGAAGGTTCTACAGCTAAGCGCTTGCATGTCTCTTCATAGAAGAGGGCTGATGGCTTGGCCGAGCCTACCTCAAAGGAAAGAATCTGGACGTCGACCAGACTGCCCAGCCAGTTTTTGAGTGGCTCGGAGTACGGCAGGGCGAGGTGGATGCGACCGCAAGGCGATATCCCAGGTCACGCAAATGCTGCAGCGCTTCGATTGCACCTGGCAAAGGCTGAACGGAGGCGAGTTCATTCAGCAGATCGGCTTCGAGTTTTTCCAGTATGCCAGCCCGAAGTTCAATCCGAGGCATGTTGCGCTCGACAACATCCCTAAGCGACATGGGCAAAGTCATCGGTGACGGGTCCAAGCGGCCGCCAGCAAGTGCCGCGAGCTGCTGATAGGGCCCTCTCCTGTTCGTGATCGTCAGCAGCGTGTCGTAGCAGTCGAATGCAATTGCTTGTGGCCGCCAGTCGAGGGTTCGCCGTTGGGCGATTGGCGGTCTGTCAGTTGAGTTCGGTATAGGGATTTCGAAGATGTCCTTCCGGGCGAGGTATTGCCCATTGGCAGCTTGCGCGTCGACCGTCTGCCTTCCCCTCACAGGAGCAGTCGCAATCGATCAGCGCGCAAGCTGCCGGGCTCAGCAGCTATTGATCGAAACGGTGTTCAATCAGGACGTTGAAGCCAGCCGCGAGCGCTGAGTTCGGCTCATGTGTGATTTGGGCCAGCAAGTACGCCATTGCCTCGGAGAGCAGGGAAATGGCCACAGGCTGAGAGGGGTCGAATCCAGCCCGGACGGTGGCGATGCTCGACACCCGCCCCCCGAGCCGTTCCCGCAACTGCTCTCTTGCAGCACCTTCGTCGGTTGCCATCGTTGCGAAGAATACGTGAAGAACCCCGTCCTGACCCTGCTCAGCGTACGTCGCCGTGAAGAGTGTCGGTCCCCACTGCATCAGCGCAATGTCATCCCGTTTGAGGCTGCGGTCAGCATGTCGGATCACGATCGGAGCTTCGTCATCGCAGTCCGAAGAGGAAAGCAGCTCAGACATGTCCTGCGGCGCCATGTCATAAACAGCTGTTGCTCCATGCAGAACGATCGCCCGCATGAACATGGTGCGATCCACGCACGCAGTCAGTGCGTTGCGACCACCGAACAGGCTCCTGGGTGCCGCCATCCAGGCGGCGGGGTCATAGGACGAACGTTCCCGAGCGAAGCGTGAGCCGGTCTCCGCCGCAACGAATACCAGTCGACCGAGCTGGCGATGCGTCAGGGTAATCCTGATGTCGCTGGGGGAATCTGGCTCGAGCGGATCGCAGAAAGAGATGCTTTGGACATCGCTCTCATGATGCTGACGCACTCGCGCTGGATCAAAAGGCGCCATCGCCGAGGCCGGGCAATCAATCCAATCTTGCATCCTATGCTCCCTGTCTGACCGCAATCGAACGGCCGCAGACGAAGGTAGGTTAACCTTAAAGTAACTACAAGGTTTACAGGGTGAGCATTATGAGCGCCACCATCATGGTCTTATTGGCATTGGGCTTCGAGGTACTCGGCTAGCATGCGCAGGACGTCTAAATGGCCGGTTGTAAGGGTTTCGATTGCCGAGCGCCCCTCGAACATCGGCACCTTCCCCGGCGAACGCATCCACTGGGCCGCGCGACCTTCGGCAGGTAAGAGCGTGTTTATCGCCCGGTAGATCCGGAATATGTATGAAAGTCTGAGAAGAGTGTCCTCGCTGAGCGGAGGGACATGATCTGCGGCCGATACAACCGATCTATCATTCAGATTCAGGCTCAAAATGGCTGTCTGCTCAGCCTCGTTCAAACCCCAACCTTCAGCGATTCGGCCGAATGTTCGCAGTCCGGCTCCACTGAGATCGCGGTGTGTCCCTCGCTTGATCACCATGTCCCTGCTCGATGAATGGAGCTGCGAAACATAGAAAAGGTTATAGCGACTACAAGGTTTAAGTGCTAAGCGTGGTCATCCATGCATTGCTCGTGATCAGCCAATGAAAGCATGATCCGGCAATCTGAAATCTGCCCACCTCTACACTGCGAGATCATGCGCTTGAGCTCGGCCTGTAGCTTAGTGAGCTGCCCAATCTTTCGTTTGACGGCCGTAAGTTGCTGGCTTGCGATCCGGTCGGCCTCACTGCAATCTTGGTCCGGGGATTCCGATAACTCGAGCAGCGACCGAATATCTGCGATCTCAAAACCGAGGCCTCTCGCGTGGCGAATGAACGTCAGGCGTTCAACGTCTCGGACATCGTAGTTACGGTAGTTTCCGTCTGTCCGCCCGGCCTTCGGAAGAAGGCCAATTCGTTCGTAATAGCGGATGGTTTCCGTGTTCGTCCCGGTCGCCTTTCCGAGCTGACCGATTTTCAATGCCATGTCAGTGTCCCCTCGGACCGGCGATAAAACGCCCAGCCCAAGTCCGTCGACTCATTCCTTGCTGAATCTTGGCTTCAGGGTTTCACGATCTCCAACGCATCATCGAAATGCCCGAGTGTCAGCCTTGGCGTTGATGAAGCGGTGCCGACGTTCGGATCGGCGCTTGACCCTGTACTTGCTACAAGGTCCATAAACCTATCACACCGATTCGGTCGAGGTGACAAATGGCTTGCAATCACTGTCCGTCGGAGGTGTCCAACGCGGCGACCGATGCGCTCTGGCGTCAAGCGCTGTGGATTGCACTGGCGGTAAATGGCGGGATGTTTGCCATCGAGCTTATCGCCGGCGTCATGGCCGACAGCAAGTCGCTTCAGGCCGATGCGCTCGACTTCTTTTCGGACGCCGCCAATTACGCCATATCGCTCGGCGTTGCGGGTATGGCGCTCGCCTGGCGCGCGCGTGCCGCCCTCTTCAAGGGCATCACCCTCCTTCTGCTCGGCGCTTACGTGGTCACCGCCGTCGTCGTTGCTGCCTTGCAGGGGTCCAGTCCCGAACCATTCGTCATGGGCGGCGTCGGCATCGCGGCGCTCGTGGCCAACATCGCTGTCGCTGTGATGCTGTTCCGCTGGCGTTCGGGTGATGCCAACATGCAGTCCGTCTGGATCTGCAGCCGCAACGACGCGATCGCGAATATAGCGGTTGTGGCCGCCGCAGTGGGGGTATTCGGAAGCGGCACGCGGTGGCCTGATCTGATCGTGGCTGGCTTGATGGCGGCCCTCAGTTTTGCCGGCGGCTGGAAGATCGTGCGGCTCGCAATGGCGGAGCTTCGAACGGCTTCGACCCAAGCTGCAGTGCACCCGTAAAGGCATGGGCTTTCCCTTTTCCAAGCATCGCTGGTAGAGGCCGGCTCACGATGCGTCGCATTCTACCCTTGGTCAGTGCCCTGATGCTGATGCTTGTCCTTTGGACGGGCAGCGTAGCGCATGCGGCCGAGGCGTTTGGCTGCGCCGAGTTGTCGGCGAGCGCCGAGGGCCACTTCGACGGGGACAGCGATGAGGTCCCTGCAGACGGCGACAAGGCGACACCGCATCATCACAGTGCCTGCCATGGTCACTGTGTGGGCACACCGTTGGAAGACACCAGCGACGCTCTTCCAAACGTTGCCGCCGCGAATGTGATCGCGCCCACGGCCGCGTTCCACTTCGGCAACGACCCCGGGACCGCATTGCGCCCCCCGATCGCCTGACGACACGCTGACGCTGGCTGGATGCGGTCCGGCTGGCTCTTTCAGTGCCGTCAGGAGTCCTTCTACATGTCTCGTTTTCTCGCTGCGGCTATCGCCGTAGCCTTCGTACCCGTGGCGGGTGCCGGTGCGCAGGTGAGTACGCCTGCTACGCCGCGCGTCGGCTCGCCCACTGCTACACCCCGCGCTGGGCCTCCAGCGCCCTTACCTTCTGCGAACCTTCCCGTGCTGGTGCCGCGAAGCGGACCGCTTCCATCGTCGCTGACGCTTGTTCAAGCATTGGAGGAAGCCGAAGCCCGATCACCGGCAGTGCTTGCTGCCCGCGCTCGCGTCGAGGCGGCATCCGCCCGCATCGGACAGGCCGGTCTTCGGTCCAACCCGGAGCTCAGCGTCGAGGTCGAGAACTTTCTCGGGACCGGCGATCTGGCCGGGTTGCGGGCGACCGAGACTACGGTCGCAGTGAACCAGCGCCTCGATCTCGGCGGGCGCCGGCGAGCCCGCGTTACGGCGGCGCAAGCCGCGCTGACGGCCGAACGCATCCGGCTCAGCATCGCCCGCGCAGACCTCGCCCAATCGGTGAGGGAACAGTTCGCTCGCGCCATCGTGGCTCGCGACCGTCTCCGCTTGGCGGAAGACAACAATGAGCGCGCCCGAGAACTCGCACGCATCGCCCAGATCTTGGTCGACAATGGCCGTGAGCCTCCCCTTCGCGCCCTCCGCGCGAGATCGGCGGCGACACAAGCTGCCGCAGACCTTGAGGCAGCGCGTGCCGAGGAGCGGTCTTCCCGAGCGACCTTGGTTTCGCTCTTTGGCGTTACCGATCCGGTCCAGAGCCTGAGCGGGGGTCTCATCGATCTCACGCCGAGGCTCGTAAACCCCGGGATCAGCCTCGAGGTGCGCCTAGCCGAGGCCGAACGCCTCGTTGCCGAAGCGACGCTGAGACAAGAGCAGGCCGCCAGCCGGCTCGACCCCGCCGTAGGATTGGGTATCCGCCATGTGCGAGAGGCGGGCGCCGTGGCGCTCGTGGGCGGAGTGTCGCTACCACTGCCGGTTTTCGACCGCAACCGGGGCAATATCGAAGCCGCTCGGGCCGGCATCCGCTCTGCTGAAGCCAATCTCGCCAACATTCGCGCGTCGGTGCAGGTCAGAGCTGCGAATGCTGTGACCAACGTTCAGTCGGCCACGACACGGGTGGAAGCGCTCGAGCGGTCCGCCATTCCGGAGGCCACCGAGGCGCTTCGGCTGTCGCGCCTAGCCTACATTCAAGGCCGGGCTTCGCTGGTCGAATTGCTCGATGCCCAGTCGGCGTACCGCGAAGCTCAAGCAGCCCTCATCGATGCCCGCCTCGCGCAGGCTCTCGCGACCGCCGAACTCGGCCGGGTCGCAGCACAACAGGATCCCCAATGACCGTGATCGAACGCGCAACCACCGCCATCCGTATCCGTGATGGCCGCTCCAAGTTCATGGCTGGCGGAGCCGCGCTCGCCCTACTCGCCGGCCTGGGCGGCGTGCTGATTGGCAGGAGCATGGCACCCGAACCCGTCGCGAGGAGCGCCGAAGCCCCTGCTGCCGAAGCGGAAGAAGGCGAGGAGCACGGTCCCGAGGGCTTTATTCCCATGACGCCGGTTCAGCTGGCGACAAACGGCATTGCCGTCGAGCGGGTCTCCTCGGGCTCCATCCTCTCAGAAGTCATCTCGCAGGCAATCGTGACCGCGCCACCCGAAGGGCAAGCGCTAGTCACTGCCAGGGCCGACGGCGCTATCACCCGCATCAACAAGCGGCTTGGCGATCCTGTCGGCGCCGGTGAGACGATCGCCCTGCTGGAAAGCCGTGAAGCGGCAGCCTTCGTCGCCGAGCGCAACGCTGCCGCAGCCCGGGCTCAGGCAGCGCGAGCTGCTGCGGCCCGCGAGCAACGGCTATTCAACGCAAAGGTGACCGCCCGGCAAGACCTGGAAGCCGCCGTCGCCGTTCGGCAGACGGCCGAAGCCGAACTGCAACGTGCCGAAGCAGCCGTCAGGACAGCCGGCGTTACCGGCGACGGCCGCTACCTTGCAGTACGGTCACCGATTGGCGGCAGGATCACCGAGGTGGACACGCAGCTCGGCGCCTATGTGGCTGCTGGCGCGGAGCTCTTCAACGTCTCCAATCCCAATAGCATCCAGGTTGAGGCGGCTGTTCCCGTGCCCGAAGCGCAGCGGCTCCAACCGGGCGATCGAGCGGTCGTGGAGCTTCCCGGAGGCGGCATCGTCGAGGCTCGGGTTCGCTCGATCACTCCATCGGCCGACGCGCAGAGCCGGGCGGTAGGAGTCGTCCTGCAACTTTCCGGTGCTCCTGGCGGTCTGCGCCAGGGCCAGGCGGTCCGTACCCGCATCACACCGAGCAACAGCGAGGTCACCGGCATCATCCTTCCCGAAGATGCCATCCAGCAGATCGAGGGCCGCGACACCGTGTTTGTCCAGGTGAAGGGCGGCTTCCAAGCCGTTCCGGTCCAGATCGGCCAACGCAGCGGCGGCCGGGTCGAGATCCTGAAAGGCCTTCAGCCCGGTCAGGCAGTCGTCTCGCGCGGTGCCTTCGCCCTCAAGTCGCAGCTTGGAGCGAGTGAAGCGGAACACTGATCGTGTTGCCCGCTCCTCGCCCCATCTCATCAGGATTGATCCCACATGATTGAGCGTATTCTCGACGCTGCGATCCGCTTCCGCTGGGCCACAATAGGCCTGACCTTGGTGATCGCGCTGTATGGCGCCTTCCAGCTTTTCAAGCTGCCCATCGACGCCGTTCCCGACATCACTAACAAGCAGGTGCAGGTCAACGTCTCTGCCCCGCAGTTCAGCCCGCTCGACATGGAGCGGCTTGTCACCTTCCCGATGGAAACCACGCTCGCTGGCATTCCTGGCCTCGATTATACGAGGTCGATCTCGCGCAATGGCTTCGCGCAGGTGACAGCGGTGTTCGACGAGAAGGTCGACATCTACTTCGCCCGGCAACAGGTCGCGGAACGGCTGGCCCAGGCGAGCGAAAGCCTGCCGGATGGCGTTCAGCCGCAGATGGGGCCGGTGTCCACCGGTCTTGGCGAGGTGCTGATGTGGTCGGTCGATTACGAGCCGACCGCCACAGCGAAAAATCCGAAGATCGCCGGCCGCCCCGGCTTTCAGCCCGATGGATCCTACCTCACCATCGAAGGGGAGAGGCTCACAGACGAGGTTTCGAAGCTTGCCTACCTGCGGACCATCCAGGATTGGGTGATCCGCCCGCAACTGCGCAACGTGGCCGGCCTGGCCGGCGTCGACAGCATCGGCGGATATGAGAAGCAGTTCGTCGTCCAGCCGGACCCGGCTCGCCTGGCATCCTACGGGGTATCGTTCACCGAGCTTGCCGACGCCCTCGAAGGCTCGAACATCTCGGTTGGCGCCAACTTCATCCAGCGGGCCGGTGAAGCCTTCCTGGTGCGCGCCGATGCCCGCATCCGGCATATCGACGAGATCGGCGGCACGGTTATCGCCAATCGCAACGGGGTTGCAGTCCGCGTGTCGGACGTGGCGACGGTTCGATTGGGCGGTGAGCTGCGCACGGGTGCAGCATCTACCAATGGCAAGGAAGTCATCGTCGGAACGGCGTTGATGCTGGCTGGCTCGAATAGCCGGATCGTTGCCGAGGCCGTCGCCGAGCGCCTTCAGGAAGTAGCCAAATCGCTCCCTCCCGGCGTTAAGGTGACACCCCTCTACGATCGCTCAGCACTCGTGGATGCGACGATCTCGACGGTCGAGAAGAACCTGATCGAGGGCGCCCTTCTCGTCATCGCCGTTCTCTTCTGGCTGCTCGGTAATATCCGCGCCGCCATCATCGCGGCGCTGGTGATCCCGCTGTCATTCCTGATGATGGCGATCGGCATGACCCGCTACGGGGTGTCGGGCAACTTGATGAGCCTCGGCGCGCTCGACTTTGGTCTCATTGTCGACGGCTCGATCATCATCATCGAGAACTGCCTGCGAAGGTTAGCAGAACGGCAGCACCGCGAAGGTCGCCTTCTTCAACTCTCGGAGCGGCTGCACGAGGTCTTCGAGGCCGCCAAGGAGATGGTCCGCCCGACCCTTTACGGGCAGGCAATTATTCTTCTCGTGTTCGCGCCCTTGCTCACCTTTACGGGTGTCGAAGGTAAGATGTTCACGCCGATGGCGATCACCGTCATCTTCGCTCTCGTTGGTGCCTTCATCCTCTCGCTGACCTTCGTGCCGGCGATGGTCGCCGTGCTGATTAAGGGCAAGGTTGCGGAGAAGGATGTCGCGGTCATCCGCTGGACCAAGGAACGGTATGAGCCGCTCCTCGGCAAGGTGCTCTCGCGGCCGAAGCCGTGGATTGGCACAGGTTTGGGGGTCTTCGCCCTCGCTGGTGTTCTCTTCACGACCCTGGGTCAGGAGTTCATTCCGCAACTCGACGAAGGCGACGCCTCGGTTCAGGCAATCCGCATTCCCTCAACATCGCTCGATCAATCCCTGGCCATGCAGCTGAGGGTTGAGCGGGCGATCTCCTCGCTTCCCGAGGTTGCCTTCATCTACTCGAAGACGGGCACGGCTGAGGTCGCCACAGACCCCATGCCGCAAAACATCTCGGATTCTTTCGTCATCCTGAAGCCGAGCAAGGAGTGGCCGGAAGGCGTCGACACCAAGGACGAGGTGGTCGAGCGCATCGAGGAGAAGATGGGTTCGCTCACCGGCAATGCCTTCGAGGTCAGTCAGCCCATCGAGATGCGCTTCAACGAGCTCATTGCGGGCGTTCGGGGGGACGTAGCTATCAAGGTCTTCGGCGACGACCTCGCCAAGCTTGAGACCGTTGCGGCACAGGTCGCATCGTCGATCGGCAAGGTTCAAGGCACGGCGGATCTTCGCTCCGAACAGACGGCTGGCTTCCCGACCTTGGAGGTGCTGTTCAACCGCCCCGCCATCGCGAGCTATGGGCTGACGGTCGACGAGGTTGCGAACACGGTCGCGGCAGCCCTTGGCGGCCGTGAGGCCGGCATCGTCTTCGAGGGCGACCGTCGGTTTGATATCGTGGTGCGGCTCGACAACCCGACGCGCGACAATCTCGAAGCCATCGGCGCCCTCCCAGTGATGCTGGAGAACAGCGGTGCCGGAGCTCGGACCTCGGTTCCTCTTCGCGAGGTCGCCAGCTTCCGCTTCGCTGACGGCGTGAACCAGGTCAGCCGGGAAAACGGACAACGGCGCGTGGTCGTTCAGGCCAACGTCCGTGGTCGCGACCTCGGCTCCTATGTCGAGGCCGCGCGCGCTGCGGTCGAGCGTGACGTGAAGCTGCCACCCGGCGTCTTCATCGAGTGGGGTGGCCAGTACGAAAATCTCCAGGCCGCCTCGGCGAGGCTCTCGCTGGTCATCCCGGCGGTGTTCCTTCTGATCTTCGGCATCCTCTACATGGCTCTGCGAAGCTTCAGCTCGGCGCTCGCCGTCTACTCGGCCGTGCCGCTAGGGCTTGCCGGAGGCGTCTTCGGCCTAGTGCTGTCCGGCTTCCCTTTCTCCATCTCGGCCGCCGTCGGCTTCATTGTGCTGTCGGGGGTCACCGTTCTGAACGGCCTGGTCGTGATGACCAGTATCCAGCAGCGAATCGGCGCGGGCGAAAGCATCGATGCCAGCATCCGGGGAGGAATGATGGAACGGGTTCGGGCCGTCCTGATGACGGGTGTCGTCCCGGCAATCGGGTTCGTGCCGATGGCCTTGGCCATGGGCCGTGGTGCCGAAGTGCAAAAGCCGCTGGCGGTCGTGGTGATTGCCGGTCTGATCGTGGCGACATTCCTCACGCTCTTCGTGCTGCCAGCGATCAGCCACTTCCTTCTGCACAAGGCTCGGGCCCGCCATGTCCAAGGTGATTACCGCAATGAAGATCCGTTCGGCCGCGAACCGGTCCCGGCGGAATGATGAGGAAAGGTCAACACATGAAAGCGGCAACACCAATCGCGTTTGCAGCGCTTCTTCTCGCCGCTTGCGCCCCGCAAGCGCAGCGTGACGAGCAGAAGACGGCGGAGCGAAAGACCGAGACCTCGCATGGAGGCATGGGCATGACCCTCGATCCGGATAATCCGGACCGGAGCTTTGCGGAGGGGATGATCCCGCACCACCGCGACGCCGTAAAGATGGCCGAGGCGCAATTGCGCCTCGGCCGGGATCCCGAACTTCGCGCCTTGGCGACGAAGATCATCAAGGACCAGCAAAGCGAGATCGATCAGCTCGAGCGTTGGCTCGCCCGACCTCAAGATGACGGAAGCAAGCAGTGATGCACGATCAGCAGGAGAACCAGCATGGCGCATAGTCACGGCGAACATGCCCATAACCATGCGGCAGGGGCCAACAGCAAGATGCTGGGCTGGGCTCTGGCCCTCACCACCACCTTCCTCGTCGCTGAATTGGTCGGGGCCTACGTCTTCAACAGCCTCGCCCTGCTGTCCGACGCGGCGCACATGTTCACCGACGCCGCAGCTTTGGCGATTGCATTGGCGGCAGTGAAGATCGGTCAGCGTCCAGCCGACGAGAAACGAACCTTCGGCTACCGGAGGTTCGAGATCCTAGCGGCCGCCTTCAACGCGCTGCTGCTCTTCGCGGTGGCCGCCTACGTTCTCGTCGAGGGCATCCGGCGGTTCTTCGAACCGAGCGAAGTGCAGTCGACCGGCATGCTGATCGTCGCTACGATCGGCCTCGTCGTAAACATCATCGCTATGCGCCTTTTGTCGGCTGGCAAGGACCAGAGCCTGAACGTCAAAGGCGCATACCTCGAAGTCTGGGCGGATATGCTCGGGTCGCTGGGCGTGATCGTCGGTGCTGGCGTGATCATGGCTACCGGCTGGCAGTGGGTTGATCCACTGGTCGCCAT
Source organism: Sphingomonas swuensis (assembly GCF_039538045.1). NCBI lineage: Bacteria > Pseudomonadati > Pseudomonadota > Alphaproteobacteria > Sphingomonadales > Sphingomonadaceae > Sphingomonas > Sphingomonas swuensis. The sequence continues at coordinate 2,195,027 of NZ_BAABBQ010000001.1, forward strand.
CGGTATCGGCCTGTGGGTCCTTCCTCGTACTTGGATCCTGCTCAAGGACACTACCCGCATCCTTTTGGAAGGGGTGCCAAGCGGCATCACCCTCGCCGAGGTCCGGAAAGCGATCTCGGATGTCCCTGGGGTGGCCGGCGTCCACGACCTCCATGTCTGGTCGCTCACCAGCGATGACAACAGCCTTTCAACGCACGTCGAGCTCAAAGAAGGGGCCGACTTCGAAACAGTGCGGATTGCAATCGCCACCATGCTGCACGACCGGTTTGAGCTGCAGCACTCCACGATCCAGGTTGAGCGGAGAGAATGTGAGGATGCGAGTGCCCTTCATCCCTGATCATCGGCACTCGGCGATACCAAGTTCTGACCACTTCATCACCGGTGGAGTGAGAAGGAGACCCCATGGTACATCACGGCCGGATCGGCCCGCCGATCTTCACTCCGAAAGGGTCGCTCTACGATGACATTCGGCAGAGGATTGCCAACGCCGGAGGAGCGATCAGTCGCGAAATGCTCGATCGGGAAATCGCCACCGACGCGTCGTGCTCGGAGCGAATTGCGAAGGTTGGCGGTTTGCCCTCTCTTCTGACCAACATGCACCATAGTGGGGAAATCACTATGGGGCCGAACACCATCTGCCTTACCGAGCGTGCGAAGCGGAGAATGGCAAAGCAGGCAGGGACAAAATGAAGCACGACCGTCCTGTTCTCGGAGGCTTTGCAGTTGCCTTGCTAGCGTTGCTGCTGACGCTCGTCGCCTTCGCTGCTTGGCGCGCTCTCAGCCCAGCGTCATCTGAGACCAACGACGCGATCCTCGACGAGCGTGCCGCGAAGGGCAAGCTTTGAAGAAGTTGCGTGATCAAACGGTTATCCTCGGAACGCTGATTCAAGTCCTTACCTCTCTCGTTCGTTCCCAGCACAACACAAGGCCAGCAAAAGAAGGAAGATCCGGACTCCGATGAACTCCATCGGAGGAAGAAATGGGCGACGAGATCATCAGGCAGTTGGCGGAGTTACCTCCGCATCTCTGGGCTGAGTCTCTCCGCAGGTTGGAAGTAGTTGACCGTTACCTTGCCCTCGACAAGCCGACGACGGCTGACGCAGATCGATCGGCTGCTGAGCTCAATCTGGTTCAGCGCAGCTTCTTCCGTCTCGCCGCCGCAGTCCGCGAACTTCGCGCGGGCGGAACGCCGAAGGTTTCCTCGCAGGGACAGCAAAGCAAACTTCGGCACGACAAGCGGAGCGTCTTGGACGACACCATCACCGATCTTGGTCCGGGTGCACGTGACAGCGAGATATTCGCCGAATGCAGCCGGCGATGCAAAGAGCAAGGTCTGACGCCGCCTTCGTGGAACGCGGTCCGGACACGCACTGGCAAGCCAGTGCTGAACCCTGATTTACGGAGTCGGATGCGCCGCGACGCTGATTTCGTCCTCGATGCATGCCCCCTCGACCTGACCGTGCATGTTGCTTCTGCCGAACCGCAATTGGCCGTGCTCACCGCGATCATCCACGTCGACAGCGGCGAAGTGCTTGGCTTCCACCTCGATGGGCAGCCTGTAGAAACGTCAGCGGTGGCGCACGCATTTGTGGACGCCATCGATCATCGGAGAAGCGGGCCCCATTCCCGTCACCGGGGTCAACGACTGATCGTCTCGACAGCCCTGCAGTCGCACATGTCAGTTGTTGAGAGCCTTGCTCAAGCCGCCAAATTGCGTCTCGACACCACTGCTTCCCTTGGCCTCGCGCCCGGCACTGCGCTGACAAACGCCGTCGGTCGAAAAATCGGGCGCATTCCGTTTGCGCCGCGAGCCCGAGTGAAGGCTCGTCCTGATCTCGCCGTTCCGCTCCACCACGCTCAAGCAGTTGTGGGCGAACTCCTTGCCCGACGGTCGCTCGCAGGAGGCCGGCCATGCGCGGGCTTAGTGAGTCCCAAGAACGCCCGGTCCGTGCGTGATCTTGCGCTCGGCATCCTTGAGGATTGCAGCTGACGAGTCGTCGAGCGCCCGAAGAAATAACTCCGTCATGCTCCGCATGATCTCGATCAGGCGCTTCCGACGAGCGTCTCGCGACCGGCCAGCCTTCATCTGTTGAAGAATGCCTTCATTCCACTTCGCAACGGCGTGCCGCACGACCTCTTCAGCCTTTGCAAAAGGCAGAGGGGCGGTCGCAAGCTGCTCATCGACGAGCTGAGGGTTTGCCGTTGATCGAATTAACAAGGTGTACGGACCCAAGCGGTTGCCGATCATTCGAAAGATGTTTTCACCATGCCTGCGTGGTCCCCGACCTGACGTTCTCGTTACGCCATAGTCCAGCATGAAACCCGATACATGAGCGTCCTCCGGATAAACCCAGTCGAATTCGCGAACCCGAGAAGCAACATTCAAGCCGGCGCCAGCAAATTCAGGCACCCGAGACCAGGCATCAACAAGGGCGGACAGTACACCGGATAGCGGGTTGCCTCGTCTGAAAAGCCCAACACCACCGATAAGCTTGGTTTGCCGATCAATGAGCAGCGTGACGACCACATACTCGACCCCCTCATCGCTCTCACGGGTCAGTGTTATAGCCGATTGATCCAGAAGCCACTTTTCACCGAAAATGCGTTCGCCGGCGTCCCGCAAGCGGCCTTCGGCGCGAAGAGCTAGCAGACGGCGCCTAATTGCAGCTGTCGAAGGAGGCTCTACGTTCGCTGCTCGGCAGGCGGCCAGCACTTCATCGACGACGTCCTTCCAGCGCGCATCCTCTTCGGTTTCCAGGATCCGCTCCAAGGTTATTTCTGCAACCTTGCCCAAACCATCTGCAGCGGCCGATGCCCGCTGACGCACCCGAAAATTGGGAGCTAACCCGGCCACGGGTCCATGCTCGCGAAACTTTCGGACCAGCCGGTAGAAATTCCGCTCAGACGTGCCGAGATCCGCCGCCAAGGTGGCGGCATCCGCAGCAGTCGGGCTCGGCATCCCCACGTACTTATCCATCGCCCTTAGGCGCTGCAGAACGGCCGATTGGCTGACGAGCGGCAGTGCCAAGAGCGTGGCTTCGTTGCTCTCGAAGGTGGCGCGGTCAGCGGAATGCTTGGCCACGAGTTCAAGGTCGGCTGCCGAGATCATGCTGCGACCCTACGCAGGATCAATATGACGAGCAATCATCGTTTTCACATTTTTTGTCAGCAGCGAGCTTGCGCCCAGCGCAACTCAACCCTAGCTATGGCCACGCACCGACAAGAAAAGTGGAAACGATTATGGATGAGCGCTTCATGACAGACACACGGAAGGGCCAGTCCGAAGTCGCGATCAAGCCGCTCGTTGACGACAGCGCAGATGTCGACTTGTCGGGTCATGGCATGAAGGCTGACGTTCCTCGCCCGGTGATCACCGATGCGATGCGGCGGCTCAGCTGGCGGCGGCGGCAGGCTCGTTCCTGGGTGCGCGTGTCCAGCCGTCAGGCTCCGCAGGCATGAGCAGCAACAAGCAAAACGACGATATCGTAGCTACACCGGTCGCCACGCACGTCGACCCGCGCTTTGCTATCGCTCGCCAGCTTCTAGATCCTGCAATCACGCCCGATCGTACCCGTGTGCGTCCGCTCACGAACTTGCCTGAGGCTGGCGACGAACTCGTAACGATGGCTCACATGCATGTAGCCGTCCACGGTGGTTCCTTGCGCACCTTTACCGGTAACCTCGCTCACGAGAATGGTTGGTGGCCATCGTACAAGCGCCGCCGTCTTCAATACTGGGAAGGCATGACGCAGCGCGCCTACCTCATGCGCTGCGAGGTAGATCAAGAAGTAGAATGGGCCCAAAGCGAGCGCCGCCGTTTCGAGTTTCCGTTGAATGGCCGGCTCCGTCGCTACACTTGCGACGTCGAGGTCCAGAAAACGGACGGCTCGGTCGAAATCGTCGAACTCAAGCGTAACGAGCGCGACCTCGAAGACGAAGATTACCGTCATACCCTTGCCGGGGTCGCCGAAATCTGTCGCCGCTGCGGCTGGACGTTCAAAATTGTTCTGGCGCCCGAGATCTTCGTGTCGCGTCACCACCGTGACAACGTCGAGCTTTTCCAGTCGCGTCGCTTCGCACGGGTCAGCCCCGATCACATCCGTCGGCTGGATAGCTTCGCTTTGAAATGCGGACTGGTTAGCAGCTACGGAGAGCTCGCCGAGGTCATCGAACCCGGCTTCGCGCCAGGCGGCATGGCAGTGCTTCAGGCGCTACTCGTCAGAGGTCGCATCAGCATCGATCTCACGCAGCCCATCTTCCACGAGACGCCTGTGCGTATCGTCTAGACCCACCCCATTTCAAGGAGAACCGAGGCGCCTTCGAGCGCGAACTAACCGCTGAGCCCGTCGCTCAGCGGACTGGACAACTATTGCCTAACAGGGAGAAGGCTATGTCGCATTACAATTACCCTCTGAACACAATCATCGAGATCGATGAGGCGCCTTACAAGTACGTTGGCTTGCCCATGCCGGGCCGCATTCATCTGATGCACTGCCAAACGGGCCTGCCCTACATCATCGAAGACAAAGAGGGCTTCATGGGGTTGCTGACGCCCGAGGGCTATGATGAGCTGCTCTTGGAAGGCCGTCTTATCGTACGAGAGACCGAGCGGGCATCGATCGCTCGTAAGATGGCTTCTGAGGCGGAGTGGACGTTCGCTGATTGCGACGAACTGGACCCCAAGGCCCGCAAGATGCTCGCACAATGCGAGATCCTCGACGATCACGGAGTACCGAATGGCGTCAAGGCGATCGGATTGGCGTTGGGCGATTATTGGACGCCTGAGCTTCGCGAAAAGTACGGCGAGCACGACAATCCGCATACCATCAAGCGGTGGCGTACCGACCGTGGTTTCGCAGGCGACCGTAACATCCGCGACATGGTGCGGATGACCGGCCGGGTCCGCCGCGCTCCCTACTTCGATGACGTACCGCAGGAAGTCCTTCAGAAGGGTGCTCTCCTGAATTGGACGCAGCAGCTCAGCTACGCGGACGTGACCACTGAAATCAGCAACGAGTTGCGCGACATCAATGCTGGTAACTCGTCGCTCTATCCCAAACCCGAGAAGCCCTATCCTATTCCGCACTACGCTACCGTGCGGCGAGCCTGCCGGGCGCTGATTGGGGCCGTTACCCGCGAAGCTCGCGACGGCAAAGCCGCTAGCGACGCCGACTGGAAGGGTTCAGGCCGCCCGCTGACGGCAAAGCGCGCCCTCGAACTGGCGATCATCGACCATACGCCGATCAACGGGTTCTTCGTTCTCGACCTCGATCACGAGATGGTGGCCGGCAAGCCATGGCTGATCGTCATGATTGACGTTCACAGCGAGGTGATTCTCGGCCACGTTATTAGCTACCTCCCACCTTCCTACTGGACGGTAGGCGAGGTGCTGAAGCGTGCGAGCCTTCCGAAGCGCCCCCCGCCCAAGCTCATCGAGCGATACCCCATCCTTCGCCGCATCTGCGGCAAGGCGGCCGAAATCATCGTCGATAACGCAGCTGAGTTCCGGAGCCAGGCGCTCGAAGACGCTGCCAAGGGGGCCGGTTTTGCCGTCCGTCACTGCCCCATCAAGAAGCCCCGCTACCGCGCGATCGGCGAGCGCATTTTTCCCACGCTGCAAGAGAAAGTCACCAAGCTGATTCCAGGCGGATCGAAGCCCATCGCGCTTGCGCGTAAGCTCGGCCACGACCCCGAGCAGGAAGCATGCGTCACGGTGCGCGAGCTGGAGGCCTTGGTGAATGCCGCGATCGCGGAATATCACATCTCGACACATTCCGGCCTCCAAGACCGCCAGCCTGCGCTCGTTTTCGAGAAGAGTGTCGCCAAGCATGGGATCGACTTGATCCACGACCTTGCGGGCTTCCAACGCGAAATCATGGATGTGTCACCAGCCGTGCAGCTGTCCAACACCGGCTTGCGGCTCTTCAACCTGCGCTACCACTGCATTCGCGGCGTTCCGAGCTTGCTCGAAGACCTCGTTGCCGTGGAACCCCGGCGGCAGTCGCGGGCAGATGCAATCGCCACCGTGAAGGTGAAGTACGACCCTCAAGATATCTCGGTGGTCCACGTCTGGAATCGCGTCAAGAAGACTCACACCATCCTTCGCTGCTCGGACGAAACCTATGCAAACGGCATGCCGCTATGGTTTCACAATCAGCTCCTAGAGCGTGCGCGTGAAGAGGCGGCCGCCTTCAACACAGAGGCAGAGCGGATTGCTTTCCGTTCGCGGCGCATCAAGGCCATTCGCAACATCTCGCCGGAGGCTAAGCATCGTGAGCGGCTTACGGTCGCACGCCTCTACGAGATCCCGCGTCTCCGGCAGATCACGGGCAACCTCGTCCACCTCCACATGGACGAACCAGAAGCCATTTCTCTCGACGAGTTCATCGCCCACGACCTCTCAGCAACTACGATGCTGGACGACGAGATTTTGGCTCCTCGACTTCCTGTCGACCAATCTCGCAAGCCGAAGAACAAACGGGACCGTCGTGACGCGGGCCAGCCCAGTGAGAGTCAGGAGAGCAAGATGCCTGCCCGTCGCCCCACCCGCACCCGCCGCGTGAGCGGCAGCTATGAGTGAGGTCAGTCAGATGGCCGAACAGATGAACACCTCGGTCCGGGCCGATAACGGCAAGGAGGGGCGCGCGGAGCGCCCCTCCGAGCGTTCGCGTCGTGTGGCAGAGGCGCGGGCCTCGTTTCGCGCGATCCGCCTCCCCTACCCTCGGCAGGATGAGCTTGTCGCTGCCCTCGACGAGCTTCGATTGACTGGTCAACTCTCGAAGGGGCAGACACAAGGCGGAGTCCGCCTCATCGCAAACACTGGCTCAGGCAAGACGGTCGGAGCTGAGCGTTTCAAAGCCTACGTTGAAGCGGCTGATGAGCATGCCCCAGGAAGCCAGCCTGTTGTCATCGCGACGGTCGACGGCTCAGGCACCACTCGGTCCATTCCCGCGAGCATCTTGAAAGCCATGGGTGTCCCACGTCCTGAGCATGGTGCAGAGCCAGTCCTCTGGATGCGGGCCTTCGACGCTCTCGAGCGCTATGAGACACAGTTGCTGATCATCGACGAGTTCAACCGCGCGGCTCGCCGGCCGACCATGAGTTCAGCAATCGCGACCGCTCTCCGTGACGTGATGGATCGCGGCATCGTCCCGATGGCGTTTCTGGCTACTGAGGAAGCACGCGACGTTTTCAAGCGCAGCCCGGATCTTGCCGGTCGATTGGATGCTCCGGTTACCATGGATCCTCTCGATTGGCTTGTGGAGGAGGACAGAGAGCTGTTCCTTGGCTTCGTTAGCGGCTTAGACGGCGAACTCGTCGATCGAGGCATCCTTCGGCTCTCGTCAGGACTTGCTGAAGAAGCTCTCGCTCGCCTTCTTTGCGAGGCGTCCAACGGAAACCTTCGCCAGCTCTGCCGCGTCATCGAGACAGCTCTCGCCGCTGCTGTGCGGCGAGACGACGCTGCCATCGGGCGCGAAGACCTTGCTGACGCAGTTGATGATTGGTCGATCGCCAACCACTGCATCGCCTACAACCCTTTCCGGGCTAAGTAGGCCATGGCGACAGCTAGTCAGCATGCCCGAGCACCATGGCGCATCGAGGCACCGAAGCCCGTCATCATGGGGGAGTCGCTGGACGGCTACATCGCCAGGGTTGCCGCAGCCAACTGGATCGAGAATGCCCTAACGATCACGAGCCTGGCTGGCGTGATCTATGGCCATAAGCCGACGTTATCGACGTCGAACTGGGATGGTCTTCCTGTCATTGCCGATTGCCTGCGCGTCGATGTCGAAGACCTGCAGCTTCGCTCTTATCCGACCGATAATGCCGGGCGCCGTGCGTTCTTTGGGGTGCCCATTCCGCGAAATGATATCGACATCGCAGTAAGGCGCTTCGCGCCGGCTGCTTTGTCTATCTCGCCCCACCATAGAGCGCTGTGGCAGCTCCGAGCCTTCCCCTTCTGCTGCGAGACATGGCAATACCTTGTAGATTGCTGTGCTCGCTGTGAGCGTATCCAGCGTTGGCACCACACCAATGGTGTCGCTCGTTGTGATCGGTGCGTTGAGGATCTCTCAGCGGTCGAGTCCGACGTCGTACCGAACGAGCTTCGACCAAGCCTTGAGGCGGCCGTAGGCCTGGTCCACCCGGATACCGCTCGCCGGCAGCACAGCCTGGGTGCACTTCCCGCCGCCTTGCAGCATCTTGGCCTAGCTGAAACGTATGAATTGCTCGTCAGGGTGGCGATCGTCATTCAGCCACGCATCACGCCAGCCCGATACGGCACGAATGCAAGCTGGAATCAGCCTAAATCTGTGGTGGTCGAAGCCATCGCGGCTGCCTGGAACATGCTTTTGGACTGGCCCCATTCGCTTCAAGGCCTGATGGCGTACCGGCTAAGCAGCGCATCCACCCGTCATCAAGACGGCAATGGCGGAAGCACAATGCGCTTCCTTCGACTACCCAGTCACGAAGGACTTACACGCCAATTACGAGACACGATTGAGCAGTTCCGCTCCTCTATCGATCTCGACGGTCCAAACTCCAGTCATCTGGGCAGGCAGACACTCAGCACTCAGGATGCGGCGGCTCGCCTCGGATATTCTACCAAGGGCGTCGCTGATCTTCGTAGGCAGGGTGCGCTTGGAACTGTTTTTGCCCTGCATGAGGGTCGGGCAGCACCCCGTTACGACGCCGCCGAGATTGACGAGTTGGCCGAAATCATTGTGTGCCGGGTTTCATTGGAGAGCGCAGCGTGGAAGCTCGGCATCTCTCACCACGGCGTTGAACAGCTGATCGCGATGCAGATGCTGCAAACTCACGGCGATTGCTTCTGCATACCTCGGTATGGCGCTCCGCAGATCGCTGGGCCCGTCCTTGACGACCTGATCGCGAGGATCGGATCCTCATCCCGATCTTCTCTCGCAAGCGAGCCCATCACGCTGCGAACCGCCGTGGGTTCAATTGGCGGCCGAGCGAAGCCTTGGGGACCGATCTTCAAAGCCCTGCTTGATGGTGCACTGCCCTTCAAACTCGATCATTGCACTGGGGCACTGACAGAGCAGATTCTTGTAGACCACACCTGCATTCGCTTCCTTCGCTCATTTTTCTTCGAAGTTTCCAACTATGAGGGCGCGAAGTTTAGCAACGTGATGTCGCGGCGAGATGCTGGCGAAGTGCTGAACCTCTCCCCCAAATCCTCCACGCCGCTACTTAAGGGGATGGCATCTGTGCGCGGTGACTCCAAGGCCGTGGACTTCCCGGAAATTGTCAGGCTCAGCAGAATTCACATCAGCAGCCGCGAAATCGCTCTTCGCCTGGGCATAGCGCCGAAGACGGCGTTTGCCCTAGCCAAGGAGATGATGGTGCCCCTGCTCGGCCCGGCAGGTTGGTGTCGTGAAGCTGCAGAAAGACAGCTAGGTCTCACCTGAGTGATTCAGGTCGCGATCCGGCATACCGGCTTTCCCTTTGGTAGGGCCGGCAGCCTCGCTCCCTCCAGATGTGTGCCGCAGCTGACACTCGAAAGCTGAAATTACAGCCGGACGCCGAGGCACATCGAGCGCCAGATAAATCGCATTGGCAGCAGCGTTCACGGCAGACCAGCGATCATGCTGTCGCTCGCTGCCCAGCCCCTCCCAAAATCCATTAAACGGCCAGAGCGGCAGAACCTTTTCACTGCCCCTGTGGCGGAGCCACGCAAGGGCCAGCGCGATCCCTCTGCTTCGGCGAACCGGACCCATGTGAGCTGCAGCGGCCGCTTCCTCAATCGTTTCGAGCGCAAGCTCGCGCAGGTGCTTATCGTCGACTCGCCGCATGATGCCGTTGAGAACGTATAGAGAACAGAAAGGCAAGCTGCTTAAGCATGCGACTGTCGCGATCTCGAACGCCGGTCCTCATTGTACCCGGTGCCGCTCCACCCAGCAGGCCACTGATTTACCCCTCTGTGGCAGGCTCCGTGAGTTCTACCCGTGCGATCGGCGCAATCGCCTGCAAACGGACGCGGCCCTGGGAGCATCTTTGTGCCAATGATCCTCGTTGCAAAGCAAACAGGCCCCTCTTGTAGGAGCGCAGCTTTAGTGCAGCCTCACATCACGTGCAGAGCTGGGCACCGGTGCTCTGCTTGCTGCCGAGCTAGCCAGCACTGCCGTTTCGAGGGCCTTGCGAGAGCCTCGAATGCAGACTTCGCCCGCAGCAACGGAAACTTCGTCGACCAGCAGCCTTGTGTAGGCCTGCCGGAGTGCCGGGTTGCCATTGCGGAGGCCTTCCCGCAGCAAAGCTCCGAATTTCTCCACCAGCTCTGGCGTGATTCGACGGCGATCTGAAGTGAGTTGCCGCTCGAGACTGCAGATGTTGCTGGTCAGGGTTGAGACGCGCTGGCGATGAAGGGTCAGGCGCTCAGCGAAGTCACGGTCTGAGGGCGAGGCCATCCCCTGCTCGACCAGCTCGTAGAGGCGATTAAGGGCACCTGAGCTGTTGGTTCTGGCAGAGCGAAGCAGCGCCAGCTCCTCGCGGCGACGAGCGTCGGAAGCGTCGCTCTTCTCGAGGAACGCAGAAAGCAGGTCCGGCAAGCGCTCAGGAGCCACAATCCTCTGCTCAAGGGCTCCCAGAACAGCGTCGTCCAGCTTCTCCATCCGGATTGCGCCGCCCTTGCAAGCAGTTTCACCCTGCGTGGCTCGGCGAGAGCAAGCATAGTATCGGTACTGGCCAGACTTGCCGGTACGGATAGTCATGGCCCCACCGCAGCCAAGGCATTTCGCAAGGCCGATCAGCAGCGTGGGGCCGGAGACAACCCGTGCCGGCGTGCGCCGCGGGTTGCGCTCGGCAAGCCGCGCCTGAACAGTCTGGAAGTCGTCCTCGGCGATGATGACGGGCACAGCCAGCTCAACCCACTGTTCGCGAGGCCGGCGCTCGCCTGCACGGGAGTCTTTCTGGTTGAAGTAGTGAGTGCCCATGTAGGTGGTGCGGCGAAGGACAGCGTTCACGTTGGACACGTGGAAGGGCTTACCCCGATACCTGTACCCGCGGCCGTTCAGAAAAGAGACGATCTTCTTGACGCCCAGAGGTCCGCTGGTGCCGTCACCCTCAAGATAGAGCGAGAAGATGCGACGTATGATCGGGGCTTCAAGTTCATCAATCGCAAGGACCTTCTTGTCCTTGTCGCCCCGTCGCTCGGCCACGATCACCTTGTAGCCAAGCGGTGGGCGTGAACCATTCCAGAAGCCCTGCTGCGCGTTGGCGAGCATGGAGCGGCGCACGTGCTTTGCGTTCTCAGCACTCTGATACTCGTCGAACTTGCTCAGGATTGAGCGCACCAAATCTCCGGTGGCGCCTTCTCCGACATCCTGAGTGATCGAGACCAGTTCGACCTTGGCCTTCGCAAGCTTGCGTCGGTAGCGTTCGAACTCGAACTGATCGCGGAAGAAGCGGCTGAAGCTGTGGACGATCACAAGATCGTATGGCCGCTCGCGAGCTGTTGCTGCCTCGATCATTGCCCTGAACTGAGGCCGATGGTCGTCCGTGGCTGATGCCCCGGGCTCACGATAGATCTCGGCAAGGTCGATGCCCCTGCCCTCGCAGAAGCGGGTGATGGCTCCGACCTGATCAGTCAGGCTGGTTTCGTGCTCTGCCTGGCGGCTCGTGGAAACCCGGACATAGGCGACGGCGCGTAGAGCAGGCCTGGCGAGAACAGCGGGAAGTTCGGGTGCCATGTTACTCCTCAGGCGAACAAAGCTAGGATCTGCGGGCCGAAGAAGCGATGAAGCAACTCGACCTCTTCGTCCATGATGGGGAGGCAGCCTTCAGCTTCAGTGATTGTCTCAGATTGGGTCGTGCGCCCTCGGCAGCTGTCTGAACCATTCACGACAGTGCTCTGCCCGAAGGCTAAGCGCTTGCTCTCTGGCGCTTTTTTGACGTCCAAACTGCTCTTTGCGACACAGGACACAAGGCTGACCCTCAAAGATGAGGGTTGAGTCACATGACGCCAATCTGGTCAGTCGCAACAGACACCTGTTGTAACCGGCGACGTTACAACAAGGCGGACCTCTAAATTGGCTAGGCCCTCCGATCGTTCAGGCTGCTTAGCTCAGCTACATCCGCGTCCGAAAAGACCCACTCTCGGACGTTCAAACGTTGATCGACGCTGCCCGTGAGCGGACGTTGGTTCATCGGGACGCGTTGAGGCCGGCAAGCCCAATGCGCAGCCTGTCCCCTCGTTTTCTCCTCGGCCGCTGTTGGCCTGAGGAGATGAAGCATGGGACATGCAATCTACGATCCCGGTCAGTAAGCGCAAGCGCCACGAACGGGCTTGCTGAATATTTCGCCACCCAAGTTGACGGTCGGCGCCGGCGATGCGACCTAATGATTGGGGGTAGGCGCTTGTCGCACTGTACGCGTTTCCAGTTTAGTTACCGCGACGAAGCCATTGCGGTCGGGGCATTCCGAAGGCTCGGGCTGCGGCCGGAGACGGCGGTCATCTCGTGGTATGACAGCGACTTGGCCAAGGCCGTTCTGGGGCACATTGGGATCGCTGGAAAGGGCGTGTCCCGGGCTATCTGCGCGCGCCACTCGCCCTTTCAGCTGTTTCTCGTGCGAAGCGGCAGCGACTTCCAGCTAGTGATCGAAAGCGACGATCGGTCCGCCCTAGCCGACCACGAGCGGGTCGAGGCGCTAGAGGCGGCATTCCGCTTCGCTTATCTCGCCGTCGCCGCCGAGCGCACGCTCTGCGCCTCGCTCGATGATGGCGGTGTGCCCTGGACTATGGAGGAGCAGCCTGACGGGATGGTCATCCGCTTCGGGCCGGATCTTGCCCGGCGAGTTATCCTTCGCAGCGTCGGCGACCACGTTGAGGAAGAAGTGGCCGGCGTCTTGGGCGGCCGCTGCGCCGAGCTGACCGCCGAGCTCGAGGACCTGCTGGCGTCGGCTACCGCCGAGCTGCTGACGGAGTGGAAGCCTTCGTACCACGAGACCATCGACGATGAAGTGGTGCAGGTGCTGAGGCTGGGCGCTTGAAGCTACGGGTGCATTCCCTTTGTCCATCGTCGTTGGCAAACGGCCCCGGCCAACGTTTCGTGGTCTGGACACAGGGCTGCGCGCTTGCCTGCGAAGGCTGCTTCAACCCTGACAGCCATGCCAAGGCCAACGGCGAGATCATCGAGGTGCCGGCGCTTGCCAGGCAGGTGAACGCTTCGGCCCGCGCCTCAGGGCTCCGCGGACTCACGCTGAGTGGCGGGGAACCGCTCGCTCAAGCGCGGGCCGTGGCGCATCTGCTCGACAGGCTTGACCCCGCTCTCGACGTGCTTCTGTTCACCGGTCACGAGCTTGCCGAGATTCGCCGGAGCAGCGTCATGCGCGCGGTCATTGCCCGTTGCGATGCGGTCCTAGCCGGCCGCTATTCGGCTGCGAACGACCATCCCTTTGCCGGCAAGTCGCTGCTGCTTCGTGGCGGGCGGATCCGGGCGGACGAGCTTACCCCCCATCATATAATCGAACTGGTGGTCGGGACGGGGCCGAATGCAACCGTCACCGGCTACCCACGGAGAAAGACGTGGACTTCTACGAAGAACTGAAGAGTGCCATCCGCGCGCGCTACGCGCTCATCCAGATAGTGTCGGCGGAGGAAAGCAGGTCCTTGGCGGACCTCGAGCGGATCGCCAGCGAACTCCAGCACAACCTGCTCGTTTGGACCTCCACCGAAGGCGTCAAGGTGCGCGGCAAGGTAGCGGGCGAGAAGACCTCGGACCTCCGCGCCGCGATTGACTATTGCGAGCAGCGCGCGCGGAGCGGCGAGCCGCTGCTCATGGTGTTCGTCGACGCGGACGCCTTCCTGACCAAGACGTCTCCACCCATCTACCGGCGGCGGCTGAAGGAGCTGGCCAACGCCATCCGGACGCAAGGCTATCGCGCCAACTGCCTGCTTCTGGGCGTGTCAGCAAATCCACCGGAGGACCTGGTCAAGGACGTCGCCTTGTTCGACTATCCGCTTCCGACGAGGTCACAATTGCAGCAACTGATCGGCGCCTTCGCGAGCGAGCGGGCGGGCGACGAGCGGTTGCGCATCGACTCAAGGCCCGAGACGATCTCGGCGCTTGTCGAGGCCTCGCTCGGCCTGACGACCATTGAGACGGAGAACTGCCTTGCCCGGGCGCTGGTAGCGACCCGGTCGCTGAATGCCGACACGGTCGCGATCATTCTGGAGGAAAAGCGGCAAATAGTCCGCAAGAGCGGAATCCTCGAATATGTCGACACCGGCGGCCTGTCGCTGCAGAGCGTCGGTGGGCTCGAGACCCTGAAGCGCTGGCTGGCGCTCAGGGCCACTGCCTTCAGTCCGGCGGCGAGGGATTTCGGGCTGGCGGCGCCCAAGGGCGTGCTGCTGACCGGAATTCCGGGCTGCGGCAAGTCGCTGGTCGCAAAGTGCGTCGCCGCGGCCTGGCAGCTGCCGCTGCTCCGGCTGGACGTCGGCAAGGTGTTCCAGGGACTTGTCGGCTCCTCGGAAGCCAATGTCCGGCAGGCAATCTCGACCGCGGAGTCGATCGCTCCGGCCGTTCTCTGGATCGACGAGATCGAGAAAGGCCTTTCTGGGGTCGGCGGATCGGGCGGCGACGGCGGAACGTCGGCGCGAGTGTTTGGAACTCTGCTCACCTGGATGCAGGACAAGAGCGCCCCCGTGTTCGTGATCGCGACAGCGAACGACATCGGCGGCCTTCCCCCCGAACTGCTTCGCAAGGGTCGCTTCGACGAGATCTTCTTCGTCGACCTGCCGACTAGAGCGGAGCGGTCGCAGATCCTAGACATCCACCTCCGGCGGCGCGGACGGGCAGAGGCCGGGCTGGACCTTGAACGGCTCGCCGCCGCGTCCGGCGAGGAGCGGTTCGGTGACGAGATCAGACTTTCGGGGGCTGAGCTGGAGAGCTGGGTCAACGATGCCTTATTAGAAGCTTGGCGGCGCCACCTCGAGGGTGGTGACTCAATCCTTGGCATGGGGGATTTCGAGACCACCATCGCGCGGTTGGTGCCTATGGCCAAAATGCGGGCAACGGACATCAGCAAAGTGCGGCGCTGGGCGTCGGAAAATGCGGTGGCCGCGACCATTCCGGAGCATAGGATGACGGCTCCGGGCGAAGCAAAGGACCGGCAGGCGGTCGGCGGACGCGCGCTGGATTTCTGACAGACGAGCGCAAGAGAGGAGCTGAAGAGGATGCTGGTACTGAATCCGGTTCACGTGATGAGGCGTACACGGAAGGGGGTGTTCTGGGCCTTGGTCGCGGGTGTTGCGGCCTTCACGGTCCTCGCCCTGTTTATGGTCGCGGACGAGGGCGGCTGGGTCGCTTGGGCCTGCCTCCTTTTCTTCGGCGGCGGCGGCGCGGTCGTGACCTTCATGGGCTTGCTGCCGCCGAAACCTTACCAGCCGCGGCGCTCTCTCAAAGGGTGGCGCGGCACTGACAGCAAGATCGTTCTTGGCTACAAGCTGATGATCGTTGTTGGATTAGCACTCTCCGGTGCCGCCCTGCTCTGGGGCTTTAACTCCGGCTTCAATGCTGGCCTCGCCAAGGGCCTGCTGGGTGGCCTCGGCCTCGCCGGCTATGCTTACTATGGCCTAATCGCCAAGTCCGCGCACGGCGATGTCGACGCAGCCGCAGTCGGCATTGCCGCGGATCTCGGCGCGAAAGGCCGCAACAGCATCTACCTAGCTTACGCCAATTACGGGGCTGATGATCCGCAGGAGCGCAAGGGCAACATGATCTTCCTGGTCGGCGCGGACCGGGTGATCACCTGCCATCATGACGGCCACGACTGGCGTTCGACCGAGCAGCCGTTCGACCGCATCCATGCGCTCGGTCTTCGCCAGACCGAGCAGCACGAGAGCTGCATATACCTCGAATTTGAGGATGGCACGTCGACCCTCATCACCCTCGACCCCGCGCTAATCATGACCACCGAGCCGCGGACCTTCATCCGTTCGCTGCTCGAGCTGATTGACCATTGGGCACTGGACGGGGCTGCGACTCCGGCTGCGGCGTCGCGTCGCCGGGTGGTGACGGACATGGGCAGTGAGGGGGAGCGAAAGCCCGAACTGGTTGGCCAGGCGCAAGGCATCGCGTTCGCCACGCCGATCATTGAGGAAATCTCCCCCAGCTTCTCACCCACGGCCAGAAGGCTTGAGGTCTGAGTCCTGCGGAGCTCGACGGGTCGGGCGAAGGACGGGGCAGGGGGACGAATAATGCTGGTGCTGAACGATCTGCAGGTCATCCGGCTGCTCGCCCCGGCAAGGTACCGAAAGTTCTGCATCGGCTTCCTGTCGATCGCGGCATTGGCCGCCCTCTTCGTTCTCGGCGGCGGCGGCTTTTTGTCTTGGGCCTTCCTGCTCGTCTTCGGCGGGCTCGGGGCAACCTTCCTCATCATCGGGCTGAAGGCGGCGGAGCCCTACCGACCGGGCCAATCCTTTCCCCTGTGGCGCCAGCGAGATGCGCAGATCGCAAGGGGCTACGATTCCCTGGTGCCCTACGGAATCCTTATTGCCGTCGCCTGCTTCCTCTACATGGCCGTGGAAGGCTTCAGCGTGCTTGCGACCTTCCTGCTCGTCGCGGGAGCGGGAACTGCGCTCAGCGGGCGCCATCTCAGGATGGTGAAGAAGGTCCATGGCAATGTCGACGCGGCCGCGGTGGATCAGGCACAGAGAATCGGGGAGCGGGCCGCCAACCGCATCTATCTCGCCTACGCTAATTTTGGGGCCGACGATCGGGAGGAGCAACACGGCAACATTCTTTTCTTGGTCGGGGCCGACCGGATGATCCATGGCCTGCACGATAACCGCGAGTGGCATATGGCGGAATGGGGCTTCGACGAGATCGGAGCGCTCGGCCTGCGGCTGGTGAACGCCCAGCTGGCGCACATCGTAGTGGTCCACCGCGATGGAAGGCGGATACAGGTACTAATCGATCCGGTACACATCCAGACCACCGAACCGAGGACCTTCGTCCGCTCGTTCATCGAGCTGATCGATGACTGGTACAGCGGCGGAGCCCAAGACAAGGCGCTGCCGTCCGCCCGAAGGCGCATTGTGGCCGACGTCGAGACCAAGCCTGCGGAGCTGGTGGGACAGGCCCGGGAGCTCGACTTTGCGGCTCCGCTGATCAAGCGGGCAGCCTCCAGGCCGTTGGAACTCTGAGCCTAGCTGACGGGTCTCGCGCCCGTTTTGCTCCGCTTGCGTCAGCATTCGCGTGCCGAGAGCTTTGCCTGTGCAACTAAGATGGGCGCTAAGCTGACAATTTCGTCCACCTGAACGAACGTCTTCTATGTGACAGTGCCAACCCGAAAGCTGCCTGTCCGCTTGCCACCACGAGCAGACCCTAGGGTCAGGTAGCTCTTTTGTCGGAAAGTGGCCGCCAGGAGACCGTCCGATTCTAACGCGTGGAGGCCGAATGCTGACGCCCGTTCAGCTTAGCGGCTATGTCCGCTTTCGACCCGTTGCGGACATTGCGGGTGTAGTCACGTTCATGGCGCATGGCATATGCCGACAAGACTTCACGCAGGTGGGACGCACTAGCAGCGGTAGGCACCCTGCCGACCTTGCGAGCCGCCTTTGTGGCCTACATGGCTTGCTGGTTGGGGTTGAAGCGTTGGTCGTGCCACCTCCTAGGTGCATCGAGCCTGCCGGTTACGGCATCATGGAATGCTCACATTCCGCTCATGTCTTCAGTCGCACAAACAGTCAGATCCGACGTCGCGTAACAAAGGACAGGTCGGATGCTGCAACTCAAGGACTTCAGGGTTAAGTGGCGCTGGGTCTTCGCCAGTTTTCTTGCAATAGGTCTGGTGACCGCGCATCAATTCTGGAAAGCAGCCAGCTACGATGGCGGGCAGCAGGCGGTTGCCCCGTTCCGTATCGCCGGCAATCTCTACTACGTCGGGGCGAACGACGTGACCGCCTTCCTGATTACAGGTCCGCAAGGACACGTACTGATCGACGGTGGCTATCCGGGCACGGCGCGGCTGATCATTGCGAGCATCAAGAAGCTTGGCTTCCGTATCGAAGACGTCAGACTCCTGCTCAACTCACACGGGCATTTCGACCATGCCGGTGGGCTCGCCGAACTCAAACGAGCGAGCGGCGCGCAACTGTGGGTCAGCGAAGGCGACGCCGATGCGGTGGAGAGTGGAGGGGCCGCGGACCAGTCGTCAGGTCCGCTAAGATTCCTCGCGGCAAGCGGGCTCCTCGCTTTTCCAGGTGCTAAGGTTGATCGAAGGATCGCTGATGGCGCGATCGCAAGTGTCGGTCCGGTGAAGCTCACGGCGCATATCACGCCCGGGCACACGCGCGGTTGCACCTCTTGGTCCTTTCCGGTGCGGGATGCCGGGCGCGACCTGCTCGCGGTAAATATCTGCAGTCTCAGCCCGTCGCCGTTTGAGCCAATTGGCAGGAGAGGCGATTACCCCGGCGTCAAGCAGGCCTTCGGGCAGAGTCTAGGCCGGCTGAAGGCCCTGCAGGCGGACATCTACCTGACGCCGCATGCCCGTGACTTCGGACGCTGGCGCAAGCTTCAGGAGAGGCAGGCTGGCACGGACCCTGCCAAGCCGTTCATTGATCCCGAGGGGTATCAAGCAGCCCTGGCAAAGGCAGAGACCAAGTTCGCGCGTTACCTGAACGAGCAGCTCAACTGATCTCTTGTGGAGCCGCCTATCAATGCGAGGCAAACAGCCAATCGCCGACGTCCGCTTCCCACCCATTCCGGTCATCATTTTCAATGTCTGCTTTCCACCCAAAGGAGACATCCGGTTATGAGCGGTTGGCCCTGTTTTAATTTGAATTGCCGTCGTTGTTCTTCTGCGCAGCCGCACACCAGATCGGCTCGGTTTCACGCTGAACGACATTGGCGAACTCCGCCCGCTTTGAAGCGGCTATTGAGCGAGCTTTGTCGGTGATCCTTCGCGCAAAAGCTTCGCAGAAACCGCCGAGCAAAAGGCTGCCGCCAATGCAGGCATCAAGTGCGCCGAGTACCGGAAGAGGGACGGACAAGAGAGCAGCATGAGCAGGTTCGACGTTCAGCAGGTTATCAAGCCTCCTTGCTGAGTGTTGTCTGACTGTCTCCTCGAGCACTATCGTCCCCCAGTCGCCAGTCGCCATCCTCTCGAGGTATGGTTGCGCGCAAGATATGCCGAGACTCACGTCGAGCATGCGTTCCTCTTCGGGGACCAAGATCAATCCGACTGGAAGCGGGTAGATGCGATCATACATGCGCGCAGCGACGCTGGACGCCGTGTTCCCATCAGCCGCTTCATTCCAGAACAGAGTGGATGCTGAGCCAGCCAAGGGCGGCCCGACCATTGCGCCTAGGAGCAGCAAGCCCGCAACGCCAAATAGTCTTCGCTGACGCATCTACGCCATCCCCTGCTCGGCGGGCTGGGAGATCAGCACGCCTCGAAATCCCGAATCGACCCATTGCGGACAGTAGGACGAATCTAATCGCCGTCAGGCCGTTTTCTCCCAGTCCAAAGACCAGCGAGAATGTATCCGGTCCCTCCACCCAGTCCTGCGGGAATGGTGGCCAACAGTCCGAAGGCCCCGATCATCACTGGCCCTGCGCCGTCACAGCCAGGCGCACAGGAACTTGCCAGATAGTAGGCAAGGCCAAAGCTCGCGAGCAAGGTCATCACCACAGGGAGCATGATCGAAAGGCAGCCCGCCTTGGCCGAGTAGCTTTCGGCACGCTGTCCGAAGACGACATTGGACGCGGAGGCTATTGCTGCTGCGACGAGAAACAAGGCCGTAAGCGCGAGCCACATGTTGATGGCATAGACTTGCCGAAGTCCGCTTTCCACCCAATGCGGACATCCAAGAAGGACATCTGAGTTCGACCCATTGCGGACGTTCTGTGGCAGCTTACCATGGTAAGATGGGCTTCGTAGCTGACACTGACGACAAGGTCGTAGATCGCGAACGCAATCTGAGTCTTGAGTTGAGGGGCGGGCGCTTCGACGAGAACTACGCCGTGTTTCGCTTTGCAGCACCTGATTGCGAGTTCTCGGTCCCCTTACACTACAATCGGATCGGCTTGAGATTTGTTCATCCAGAACCGACCTCCAAAGAGCCGTTCAGCGTATCATGCTATCCAAATGCTCGCATCGAGTTGGGGCTGCTTCCGTTCAAGTCAGCGGTCGGGCACGGCGAGCCGGACAGCTACGCAGCCGACGTGTTGTCAGCCCTCACCTGCTTCTACAGCTACGGGGGGCGTTATCGCGGACCTGTGTATCTCCTGGGTTTTGGCAAAGAACCATTGCTTCTTAATCCTGTGGACAATCCTTAGCGCACACCTTAGCCGAAGGTCCGCTTTCCACCCAAAGCCGACAGTCCGCTTCCGACCCATAGCAGACATTTAGACGCCTAGCCGGGGCGCTGAAACTCGAAGTCAGCCTGAAGGTGTGGCCTCCACCGTTCGTGGTAGGAACGGAGCTCTTGCCGCACCAGCTCTCCGCTTGCTCCTCGAACCTCGGGTATTAGCCCAGGGACTAGCTCATTCTCATCAGCCCAACCCCAAGCGGCCATTCGCTTGACGTAGATGTGGACTGAAGCAGCGCAACCTGCGTTCGTCAGGACTTGCCTGAGGCATATGCCTGACACGAACATCAATCGGTCTGTGTGGCTTAGAGCGACCGCGACTTCATCGAGCCGGATTGCGGTAACGTACCGCCTCAGGTCACGGGTAAGAGCGTTATCCAGATCGAAGGTGGAACCGCCCACTCTGTCGGCTAGTGCTTTGCTGAGGGTGGTTTTGCCACTCCCGGTCCACCCATCGATCCCGATGATGGCGGCTGCCCCCAGCCTCTCCATTAAGGCATGAGCAAGGGCATCCAGATCAGCAAAGACGTGCGGCACCCATGCACAATCGGTCCTAGTGCCAACGTCCGCAATGGGTGGAAAGCGGACATAAACCGGCTTCGTTACGGCCCTCAGTCGCAATGTGCCATTGGTCGAATTCCTTGGCTCGTCTGACAGACGTTGCTCGTCGGCAGGGTTGGCTCGGCTAAGCTTCCGTTCTCTCGCCAAAGGAGCAGGGGCATGATTCGCAACCCTTTTCTTCAAACCAGGCACTCGGAGACGGGCGGACGCGGTCTCGTTCTCGGCCTCGTTGCGCTAGTCTTCGGCCTTGCTCTGCTAATCGCCAGTAGCCCAATTGGCTCGTCGTTGGGCGTGCCGGTCGAGGCACGGTCTGGTCTTCGTTTGTCTGCGGGGCTCCTTGGCTTTGTCGCTGCGGCATTCCTGTTCGGCCGGTGCTTTGGCCGCACCAACAGCGCACGCGAGCGGGTGAAGCATCTTGTTGGCTCCGCTATCCTTTCGGCTGCCGCCACTTTGTTCCTTGCTGGCTTCCTCGACGGCCTGCTCGGAGCGGCACGATGATGGCCGGCTACCGCTCGGATCCTGGCGCGACTGCGACTCCGGCGGAGGGGCGCTTCGCCTTCGCGGCCGTCGCTATCGCGCTGCTGACGGCGTTCCTGGCGCTTCTCGACGCGGGCGTCTTTCCTTCGCTGAGCGCCTGGCAAGACAAGTTCACCACTGTCGGACCCCTCATGTGGATCTTCGCGGGCATTATGTGGCTGCGGGCCAGCCAGCCGCAGCCCGACGATCGCCTTAGCCCCCGCGCAGCCCGTCGCTGGGCGATCGCATACACCATCCTCGGCGTTGTCATCACTCCTCTCCCACTCGGCAGCGACCTGCTGCTGGAGATCGCGCGATGAGTTACCGCACCTCCTCCTACGATCCGCGGGCGACGACGCTGGGCCCGCCAGCGCGCCCTTATAATCGGACGCAATGGTTCGGCGTTTCCCTCGACACCGTGGGCGCCATCGTCATCGGTCTGTACTGGGCCGGACAGGTTGGCTGGATCGAACCCGTGCTTGGCAGCCCGGCCCCCGGTTTCCTGCTGCTTGGTGCGGGCGCGATCCTCCTCCACTCGCGCCGCGGACCCGGCCGCGTGATGACGAGGGCCGAGCAACGGCAGGGCCTATGGTGGGTATTCGGCAGCTTGTTCGTCGGCGGGCTCATCGTTGCCGCGATCGTCCTCATCGCTGGCGTCTCGTGACCCCCTGGCAGCCCTCGCGTCGCCACCGCGCCCTCGCCACGGTCCTGGCGCTCGCCCTGGCCCTTGGCGGTGCCGCGCTGACCCTTTGGCTCGGCGTTGCCGGCAGCCGCACCTTCGCCGATCTCGCCGGCCGCGACGGCGTTCAGATCAGCCCCATCTCGGGCCTGCTGCTGGTCGTCGCGTCGCTGCTCCTCATGTTGGCTCGTCAGCAGGAGGCAAAGAGGCAGGGCGCCGCCGCAGTTCTCAAGCTTTTCGCCGTCGCCCTGGCGCCGACCAGTCTAATGTTCCTGGCCCTGCCCTTCTTCGTCGGCTGACCTGCACTTCCGCTTTCGCGGACACGGCGCAGAAGAGCGAGGACACGCGCTGACGCGCTCATGTCCGCTACGGGTGGAAAGCAGACATTTCGTCAGTTTTGGATGAGGCGAACGAGCGTTCCGTCTAGATCGACCATGTAGGCGATGGTTTTACCGCTATCTTCTTCGGTTGGCGGATGAAGGCGAGGCCACCCCCAACACTGCTCTGGCAATCCAGCAGCTTTGCAGATTTCGTAGAGTTCTTGCATGTCATCTAGACGCAGGCAGCAGCTAAAGTTGCCCGTTGCAGGGTCCAGATCCGGATGAGGAAAGAACTCCAGCGTCGAGCCGCCGCGCTTCAGGATCATCCACCCGTCGTCACGCCAGCCCTCGTCGAAACCTAGCTTCCGATAGAACTGCGATGTCGCTTCGAAGTCCCGGCTCGGCAGGTTCGGCGTCGCGTGATCCATCTAGCGGTCTCCCTGAGTAGCATAACGCCCGCTCCTCCTTGATCGCAATGGGGGCGACTGTCGACGTTGCTCAAGCCTACCCTGACATCTAGAGCAGCGGCATGAAGTTCTCGGAAACAACTTTCGCTGCGATTGCGGCGGCAACCGGCCTTGGAGCTACAACCGCAGGCGCGGCATGCTGCGTGCTTCCGTTGATGCTCGCCGGTGTCGGCGTCGGCGCGGGCGCCTTGACGCCGATGGTGCCATTCCATTGGCCACTGTCGGTCATCGCTCTTGTTGCGGTCGCGACTGGATGGTTTCTTTATCTGCACCGCCGTCGGGCATGTGCCGTGGGCGTTGATTGCGCGCCTCCATCGAAAACGACGTTTCTGCTTTTGATAGTGGCCTCGCTTCTCGTGGTCATTGCAGCGGCGTGGCCGTTCATTGAAGCGCCGCTCACGAAAGTAGTTGGCACATGACTCTTCTAGCATCGACACTCACCTGCCCTGAATGTGGGGGAGCTTCCACCGACGAGATGCCCACCGACGCTTGTCAGTTTTTCTACGATTGCAAGCATTGCAGCGCCGTCCTTCGCCCACTCAAGGGCGATTGCTGCGTTTACTGCTCATACGGTGACGTTCCATGCCCGCCCATACAGGAAGCACGGGAGACCGGGGTTGCAGGCTGCTGCTCACCTTCCTGATGTCCGCTTCGGGTGGAAAGCGGACGTTTGCTCTGTCAGAGAAAAGTCATGGGTTACCGGGAGTCTCATGAGACGGAGGAGAATGGGCCTGAACCGGCAGAAGGTTTTGCCCGCGTAGGTTCTGATGAGGAGTCCACTGCAATCGAAGAAGCGAGGCTGTTCGCGAAAGTGGGCTACTATGCAGTTCCAGTAGCGCTGATCCACTTCGGCCTCCTTTACACCGTTCTTCGAGGCGCACTCGATCTCGACATTCCGGACTTCACAACGAGCAATCCACTCCTGATATGGCTGTGGCTCAACGGCGCTGCCGTTGCTCTCGCAATCTGGTTTTGGAAGCGCGGTCATTTTCCTATCCGCCAGGGTCTTTGGCTTCGCGGGCGGACCGCCAAGTTGCTAATCGTTCTCTGGCTGGCGCTCTCCATCGCGTGGTTCACACTGCCCGCCGTGCTGCGCAGGCTGGGCGAGGTGCTTCTGACAAGAGATTGGTAATTGACGTCCGCAATGCGTGGAAAACGGACCTAGTGTCTGTCTTGAGCAACCGGCTATGCTTGTGCTGACGCCAGCGTGCTATTGAGGCAAAAGCAAGTAGCGAAAGACGATTTATGCGAGGCTGCGCTACAGTTGGGCTAGGTCTACTTGTGCACGCAATCGTTCTCTCGCAGATTGTCGACGGCGAGATAAAGCTGCGCCGGAGCACCATAAGCGCGGCAGAGGATCCTCTGCTGTTTTGGGTCGAGGCAGCTTTCTTAATCCTATTGGGCTCTATTCTGATCTATCGCGGGCTGAACGATCGCCACTAAGGCCAAAGCTCAGATGGTGCACCGCCTCCTGATTAGAGTTGTCCGAATTGGGTCGAAAGCAGACATTAGCCTCAGAAGGGTGCGGGCACTTTGTATGTCATAGACACTTGTTCGATGTCGCCGTTGAAGCCCAGAACCACCTCTATATCCCAGTATAGCTGACCCAGTCCCTTTGGTGCGTAGGCAAGTTTGAAAGGCTGCCAAAGACGATTGTCGGTGCGGACTCTTTCTATCTTCCAAACTTTGTCAAAGGGCACCCCTAAGAAAGCCTCGCGCGGTGAGATTCTTGCAGCTTCAGACGAGGCAACCGAGCCAGCCAAGAGTTCAAAGGTTTGGACTTCGCCTGCCGATAATCGCCTCTGCGCGTCCTTTACTTTGGCGAGTAGTGAATCGGCCTCGGGCGACCCTAAGCCACTAAGCTGGCGAGTGGCCGGAGGAGCAATCACGGGCGTGCGCTGCGCATTGCCGACAGCGCAATGAGCAGACATCAACACGAATGCCAGAAGTTGCAACGGACGCATGGCCCTCTTCTCAACCATCTGCTGAATGTCCGCAATGGGTCGAAAGCGGACTGTCGGCTTTGGGCGGAAATCGGACTTTCGACCAAGGCTTGTAAGCGCAGCTTCCGACATACGCGATGAATCTCTAGCGAGCGGTAGGGATGCAGATGTGCCGCAGTTGCGCAGGATCGATGCATGTCGCGGGCAAGTCAATTGCAGCAAGCAGCGTAGTGGCTAAGCATGCTACTCACCAACCCGTAGGAGAAGTGGAATGCGTTCTTTCTTATTAGCTTGGCTTCTCCTCTCGTCCATACCTGCATACGCCAGCGATGGATGGGTCGTCTTACCAAATGGTCAAAAGGTTGGTGTCGACCAAGCATACAGGAAGAACAACCAAATCAGAGTTTATGGGCAAGGACGCTCCGGCATGAGCGTGAAGTTAGTTCAGCAAGGTGTGCTCATTCGCATGGCGGAACTTGCTCATGCCAAAAGCATGCCTCGGATGGCCGTCATTAAGGTCAGCGATTGTGGCTATCGAGGCAACTTCGCTCAGTGCCGCATCGTGGGACAGATGCTTGCTGAGGGCGAAAACGCTTCGCCCGAGGGAAGGAACGAGATCGTTTATTTCAGGGTGGCCGACGTCCTTTCCGGAACGATGGTCGAGGAAGGTCGCACTCCAGCACGATAGCAAGGTCCGCGACCGAGACGAGCCGCCGAGTTCAGAACCGAGGACGCTCGTTCTCGGAGGCCATGCCGCCTCCGAGTAATCGTGAACGGTAAAAGCGAACATGCGCCGCGCTTTGATGTCCGGAATGGGTCAAAAGCGGAATGTCCGCTTTGGGTGGAAAGCGGACATGAGCAGGTAGCTCGCAAGGTTACCCTCAATGAGCTTCTACATTCCTTCCTTGCAGACGGTCGTTCCTTATCCGTTCAAGCAGACGAAGGAAGCTTGGCTTGGCTTGCGCCTCGAAGAATCTGGTTAGGTGGGCAGCCTGTTCGGGCGCAAACTCCCGCGCAACAGCAGCATCACGCTGCTCGCGGAGCGCTCTGCAACCCGCCACCGCCTCAGAGTAGACTGCATCGTCAGTGGCTGAGGTCTTGGTAAGACGCACAGCAAAACCGGCCATGCACCGGTCGTGCGCTTGAGCAATCACCATCGCACTGGTTCGAGCAGCGTCCGTATGTTGGGCCATGATTACTGCCGCAACAGCAAGTGAAGCCATGAGCATCACGCAAGCTCCGATGATTGAACGGACATTCTTGCAGCCGCAACGGCTTAGCGCAATGTCTGCAATGGGTCGATTCCGGACATTAGCAACATAGCTGAACGAGGGTCCGCTTAGGGATCCGGCAGCGCCGCTCCGGAACGACTGGCATGGGCGCTAAGCCGCTCCTACCCTCCGCATGAACGAACGTCGGCTCTTCGCCCGCATCCACCAAGAGCGGCCGTTCCGCTTTCCACCACCTTTCGCCCTTCACGGCATCGGTCGACATGCAGCGCTGAGCTGAGGGCTCAAGCCCAGCGAACAAGATTACGTCTCTGGCCCCGACATGCGCCTCCGGGCAAGCTCACACCGTCCGCACGGTACCGCCGTCGATGATGAACTTGGCGCCGTGGGCGGCGCGACGTGCGGATGTTTGTCCGTGAACTTCTCTTTGCCTCAGGGGCGCTGGTCGGCGCACATTGTCCTTTTGCAGTCGCAAACGTAACGACTTCGGCGCCTTTGAGCTAGCCTGTTCAAGGCCATCGCCGACCAAGTCGCCTTGGCCCGGCAGCATTCAATTGCCTTCAACGCGCTGAAGCTCAGCGAAGACAGGCTGCGAGTGGCTATGACCGGCGCTATGGCTGGCAGATGGAAGCTCGATCACAAAACCAATGTCGCGCACCTCCCAAAAATGCATCATCATGCTTGGACTTACCGAAGATCACGATGGACTGGTCAGCAACGCCGATTGGCGAGAACTTCTGCACGCCGAGGACTGGATCAAGGCGGACGAGGTAGTTCAAAAGACAAATACCTCGGGCGAAGCCTATATCCCGGCGACGATCGAGACCTATCTCCTCGCCGCCCTCGCCGCTCAGGAGTGCCTCCTGCTCGGTGACTTCCTCGCCCGCCTCGATCAGCGCTGCCGGCCGATCTTCTGACCGTCGGCTACCTGGCCGCTGCAGCCGCCGGCACCACCGACAGCTTCCACGACTTGTTCGGCGCCAGAAATCGCCGCGCCGCCGCCTGCAGGTCGGCCGGAGTGACCGCCTCGACCAGCCGGATCTGGCTCTCGATTCGCGGCGCGACTCGCGGGTTGGTCGCCAGCCCGTCGAGCACGCCCAGCCAGTAAGCGTTGGTCGTCCGGCTCTGCGTGAGTCGCTCGACAAGCGGGCGCCGCGCGCGCAGCAGTTCGTCGGCGGTCACCGGTCGCGCCGCCAGTTCTCCCGCGATCGCCTGCGCGTCGCTAAAGAATTTCGGCAGCGCCGCCGGCGGCGCTTCCATCACCGCGAATATCAGGCCGTAATTGTCCCACACGTCCGACATCTGGCTAACCGCGCCCGGGCTGTAGGTCGCGCCCTGCTCCTCGCGCAGCTTGGCGGTCAGGCGCAGCTGATAGATTTCCGCTAGCACGCTCATCGTCCGCGCGGTCTTGAGGTCGACGTCGAGCCCCTGCGTGCTCCACGCGATCAGCCCCGCCGCTTGGTCGGCCCGCCCGCCATGGGTCAGAACCATCGGCTGCGCGGTCGGCGCGGGGAGACGCGGCGCCAACGCGGCATTCTTCGCCGCCCGCCGCGCTGGCAGCGCCCCGAAGGTCGCCGCGGTCTGGCGGATTGCCTCGTCGACGGTGACATCGCCGACGATGATCACCTCGATTGGATCGTTCGCCAGCGCCGACCCCAGCAGCGCCTTCAGATCCTCGACCGTGAAGGCCGCGAATTGCTCGCGCGTCGGGGTCGCCCAGCGCTTGTCGCCGGCCCGCAGCAAGCTCTGGAGGTCGCGCTCCAGCACCCCGCCCGGGCTCGCCGCATAGCGGTCGAGAATCGTCCCGCCAAGCGGTCGGACCGGGTCCCACCCCGCCGCGCGCCAGCCCGGATCGGTGATGCTCGCCGTCAATAGCTGCATCTGCGTAGCGAAGTCGGCGGCGCGCGTCGTCCCGTCGAAGCGGAAGCCATTGTCCTCGATCCCGAACGCCACCGCCGCCTGGCGGCCGGCCAGCGCCTGCGCCGTGTCCTCGGCGGTGATCTTGCCGAGCCCGGCTCCTGCCAGCGCACCCAAAGTGAGCATCACGCCCGGCACCGCGCGATCGGTTGGCAGATCGAGCCGCCCGTCGCCGACCAGCGCCCGGACCAGGATCTGATCCTTGCTCGCCGCATTCGGCCGCACCGTGAGCCTTACGCCATTGGCAAAGGTGACCGCCGTCGCGCCGAGCGCCGGAAACACGCGCCGCGACGCGACCTTCCCGGGCGTCCCGAAGCTCTGATACGGCCAGGTCGCTGCCGCCCGCTCGACCGGCGCGGCGACCGCCACTTTGGTGGAGGATTGCAGAGCCGCCAGCACCGCTTCCTTGCCGCCCGCTACCGCGCTCGGCGCCGTGACCTGAGCCAGCGGCCCCGTTCCGGCGAACGCGCCACGCACAGCTTCCTGCACTATCGCTGGGGTCAGCCCTTTCACCGCTTCCTCGAACATGGCGAGGTCGTCGGCCGGCGTGGTGACGATCGTATCGTCGGCGAGCGAGGCGATCTTCCCCTCCGCCAGCGCCACGTTCGTGCGCGTTGCCGCCCCGCCGACCGCGTTGGTCAGCCCACCTCGCACCGCCGCAATCACCTGGTCGAGCTCGGGCTTGGTCGGACCATATTGCACCAGCCGGCGCTGCTCCTGTTCGATTGCGGTCAGCCCCCCCTGCCAGCCGCCGGGCGCCGTGATTGCGAAGATCTGCGTATAGTCACCGCTGTCCGCCTCTTGCGAGGCCATCGCCTGCGCGCCGAGGAAGGGCGGATTGGGGCTCGTCGCGAGCCGCTGCAACCGCTGGTTTAAAACCCCGAGCCCCATCAGCTCACGAAGATCGGCTATCCGCTTCGCACGTGTGTCGGGCGAAAGGTCGGCCGGGCGAACCCACAGCAGGCTCGACACGTTCGGAAATCCCGGGTCGACCAGCACGTCGGCGGCCGACGCGGTACGCGCCTGCGGCTTGCCCTGATTGGCCTGCACACCCGCCGCACCTTCGCCCTTCCAGTCGCCGAAGCCGGCCCGGATCTTGCGCTCGAGCTCGGCCGGATCGACGTCGCCGACCGCGACGATGGTCGTATTTTCGGGTCGGTAATAAGCGTTGTAATAGGCCACCATCCGCTCGCGGGTGACGGTCCTGATGACGTCGGTCAGCCCGATCGGCAGTCGCTGGCCGAGCCGCTGGCCCGGGAACAGGAAGTTGATCCGCCCGATAAGGGCACGGATCTGCGGCGTGTCGCGACTGCGTTCCTCGCTCAGAACGATTCCGCGCTCACGGTCGATAGCCGCCGGGTTGAAGGTCGCCCGGTCGGCTACCTCGCGCATCAGGTACAAGGCTTCGTCGACAATTTCCGGCTTGGCTTGCGGCAGGTCGAGCTTGTAGATCGTCTCCTCGAACCCGGTCTGGGCATTAGTGTCCGCCCCGAAGGCGAGCCCTGCCCGCTCGAGCCGTTTGACCATCTCGCCCTCGGGAACGTTCTTCGTTCCGTTAAACACCATATGCTCGATGAAATGCGCGATCCCGCGGTCCGCTTCGGCCTCATTGAGCGAGCCGGTCTCGATATGCATCCTGATCACCGCGCTGCCCGGCGGAGTCGCATTGCGGCGGATGGCGAAACGCATGCCGTTCGGAAGTACGCCCGTTCGCCACGCTGGATCGACGGCGAGCCCGGACGCACTTGGCCACCCCGCCGCCGCCGGCTGCGCCGCCAGCGCTGGAACCGCAGTCCCCGCCAGCAATGAGGCTGCTAGCAACACTCGTCCGCCCATCATCCGCATCGCCGTCGATTCCCCCGTCAAGGTGGTTGGTTTCACTGACGAACTTTGTGAAAGTCCGGCGAGATGGACGCAAGCGACTTCGACCAGACGGCGGAGATGCTCGACCAACGGTAGGGAGGCGACGCCCGGCGCCGACACCCATGCGAGACCGATCTCGGCCACCACCGTCACCCAAGACTCGACACCCGGGGTCTGCCGACCTCCTTCGACCCATCAGATCCACAGATGACCGGAAGCGGACAGTCCGATTTTGAACGTGATGAGACATAAGCGTGTCTGCTGAACGAGTGTCAGCTTTCGCGACGCTGTCGAACGACCTCGAACATTCACAAAGGCCGCATTGCTGCCGCAACGGCGCGCCTGAACAAATGTCGGCTTCTGCCGATTGCAGCCTGAAAGCGGACCTTCCGCTTCCCACCACCAGCTGACCCTTAGCAGGACCGGGGAATCATATTGCGTTTGGCGCAGGCCTTCCGCCAACCCTCGATAGGTTATAGTCGAAATTGTGATCTCGTCCGGTGAAATGTCTGAGGCCTCGTCGCCTAACGCAAGCCAGCTTGGTCAAAGACCAAGTGAATCGATGCTGACTTCGTTTGATTGGTCGGACTTCCCGTTGGGCTCGCCGGACCACTGGCCGAGCGCTTTAAAAGTAGCCTTATCGCTCTGCGTCGACTCCAGCTTTCCCACGGCGATCTACTGCACGCGTGAGCTCCGCCTCTTTTACAACGATGCCTGGGCTCCGATTGCTGGCGAACGTCATCCTTGGGCGTTCGGACGTCCCGGCGCCGAGGTCTGGTCCGACATCTGGTCCGTCGTTGGACCGCAATTTGATGAGGTCTGGCGCACAGGGGACGGCTTCGCAGCCTTCGACCAGATGCTCCCCATGCGCCGCGGCGGGGAGGTGCAAGAAACTTACTGGAATTACAGCTTTACGCCGATCCGCGACGAGAACGGTGAAATCGTCGGTATTCTCAATCAGGGAAACGAAACGACAGCACGTGTGGTGGGCGAACGAACCCAGTCGTTCCGTCTCGACTTAGAGCAGGCCCTCAGGAACCTCGACGATCCCATCAGCGTGATGCGCGTGGCGGCAGAGCGGCTCGGGGCGGCCCTCGACGTTGGCCGGGCCGGCTATGGCGAGATCGACGCCGATGGCGAGATCATCCGTGTGTCGCGCGACTGGACCAGGTCCACGCCCAGCCTAGCTGGCGAAGCCCGTCTCCTCGATGGGTTTGGAGAAGCAATCGCAGAGGAACTCCGCGCCGGCCGAACCCTAGTGGTGGACGACAGCACCTCGGACATGCGCGTGGCGGGGGCCGGCGTAGCCGACGCGTGGGCCAGTATCGACCTGCGGGCGATCATCGCGGTGCCTTTGATCAAGGAAGGCCGGCTGGTCGCCTTCCTTTACGCGCACGAAAGCAAGTTGAGGCATTGGAAAGCGACCGAGATTGCGCTGATGCAGGATGCGGCCGAGCGCACCTGGGCGGCCGTCGAACGCGCACGGGCCGAGCAGGCGTTGCACGAGTTGAACGAGACCCTGGAAGCACAGGTAGAAGCCCGTTCGGCCGAGCGCGACCGACTATGGAATCTCTCGCAGGACATGCTCGCGCGAGCGGACTTCACCGGTATGATGTCGGCCGTCAGCCCGGCCTGGACCCAAGTGCTCGGGTGGACTGAGGCCGAATTGCTCACCCGCGGCTATGCGACTTTCATGCACCCCGACGACATGCCGCCAACGCTGGCGGCGATCGAGCAGATGAGCGCGACCCGCGAGCCGGCGCGCTTCCAGAACCGGATTGCCACAGCCGACGGCGGATGGAAGCCGATTGAATGGACGGTCGCGCCAGAGGCCGATGGTCAGAATTTCATCGCCGTCGGCCGCGACCTCAGCGATGCAAAGAAGCAGGAATCCGAGCTTGCCGCTGCGCAGGAAGCCTTGCGTCAGAGCCAGAAGATGGAGGCGATGGGTAGCCTTACCGGCGGCGTCGCGCACGATTTCAACAATCTCCTGACCCCGATCATCGGCTCGCTCGACATGCTGGTGCGTAAGGGCATCGGCAGCGAACGCGAGCGGCGGCTGATCGATGGCGCCCTCCAGTCGGCAGAGCGCGCCAAGACCTTAGTGCAGCGCCTGCTCGCCTTCGCTCGGCGGCAGCCGCTGCAAATGACCGCGGTGGATATCGACACGCTCGTCGGCGGCATGACGGATCTGATCGCCTCGACCGTCGGGCCGACCATTGATCTCAGCGTCGACGTGGACCCCGCGCTTCCTCCCGCCATCGCCGATGCCAACCAGCTCGAGATGGCGCTACTCAACCTGGCGGTGAATGCGCGTGATGCCATGCCAAAGGGCGGTCGGCTCACGATCGCAGCCCGCAGCGAGGTTATCTCGGCCGGGCATCCATTCGGCCTCGCGCGCGGCGACTATGTCCGGCTGAGCGTCGGCGACACGGGCGCTGGGATGGATAAAGCGACGCTGAGACGGGCGGTGGAGCCCTTCTTCTCGACTAAGGGCATTGGGAAAGGGACGGGCCTTGGCCTTTCCATGGTGCATGGCCTTGCCGCGCAGCTCGGCGGCGGGCTGACCATCGACAGCACTCCGAACGAGGGGACCGACGTCACCCTCTGGCTTCCCCTCAGCGCAGAGCCCGCGAAGGGTCAGGCGCCGTCGTCGAGACCGGCACAGACACCGCTGGTGCGGGGTACCGTGCTTCTGGTCGACGACGAAGATCTGGTGCGGATGAGCACCGCCGACATGCTCATCGATCTCGGGTTCGATGTCGTCGAAACGACTTCAGGCAATGAAGCGCTGACGCTGCTCGACACCGGGCAGGTCCCCGACCTTCTCGTTACCGATCACCTCATGCCCGGACTCAGCGGCGCCGACCTTGCGAGCTTGGCGCGCGCGCGGATCCCCGGACTGCCAGTGCTGATCGTATCAGGATACGCGGAAGTCGATGGCATCTCGCCTGACCTCCCCCGCCTGACGAAACCTTTCCGCAATGCTGATCTTGCGGCGCACTTGGCAAAAATCCTGCCGGTCAGCGGTAGGTGAGACGAAGTTTGATGGACACAGCAAAGTCGGTTTCATTGCAATCCGCTCATGAATGGAAGTCTTGTGGGCAGCGGGTTCCAGTCGCAGTGATAGCTTCGGGCGCATCGCCGTCATCTTGCTCCGCCTGAACGAACGGCAGTCAATCGGCCTTCTCAACCTAAAGCCGTCGGTCTGCTTCCCACCAATTAGTTGCGTTATCTTGAGGCGAATGATCGACGTCCGTGTTGAGATTGAACTCTAGTGTAGGTTCTGAAACAGGCGGTAGCCGTGCCAGATCGCGCATGGGCGAAGCACGAGCATGATAATCGACGTTGCCGCTTGGCATCCAAGCAAACAATTTTCGCGGAAGCCCTGGCCAGTATGACTTTCAACAAGGCTTGAAGAAACAGTGGGCCAAAGATTACTGGCGAGGGACTATTCCGATCATTGCACTTACCGCGCGAGCTACGTTCTCAAGCGTGTAAGGCTTTTGAACGATGAGCTGGTTGCGGTGCTCCATCGGCAACTGCGCCTGCTCACCATAGCCTGTAGCGAACAGGAACGGGATGCCGAGCTCCAGCAAGCGGTCCGCCACAGGGAAACTGTTGCGGTCGCCGAGATTGATGTCGAGCATCGCAATGGCCGGGCGATGGGCGTCGATCGCGTCCAGAGCGACTTCGGCCGTGGCGGCCGTGGTGATGTTCTCCGCACCGAGGCGCTGCAGCACATCCTCCGCATCGAGCGCGATGATCAGGCTGTCCTCGACGAGCAGCACGTCCAATCCTTCCAGCATGCGCTCCGGAGGCTCGGTCGGATGACCGTAGGCTGGCCGTGGGTAGCGAATAGGTGATCCGGCGATCGACTTTGGCTGTTCCGACACGTGGCGCGCCGGAATGCGAAACGAGGCAGTGACGCCTTCCGGCGCATAGTCGACGGTGGCCGATCCGCCGAGATCGTAAGGGACGGACTTGCCGATGATCGTCGTCCCGAAGCCCTTGCGCGTTGGCGGCGCGACGGGCGGGCCCCCTCGTTCCTCCCAGGTCAGCACGAGATCGCCGGCATCATTGCGGTCCCATGCGATCGACACCTGCCCATCTCCGGACAAGCTGCCATATTTGGTCGAATTGGTGATCAGCTCATGGAGCACCAGCGCCATGGTCGAGAAGGCTTGCGGGTTGAGCATGACCGGCTCACCGGACACGATGATTCGCTCCTTGGGCTCGATATAGGCGCGCGCCTCCGCATCGATCAGGGCGCGCAGCGGTGCCGGCCCCCAATGATCGTCGGTGATCTGATTGTGCGCTCTCGCAAGGGCGTGGATGCGGCCATCCACCAGCGCCACGAAGTCCTTCACCGCCGGATCGGAGGGCTGCGACTGGCGAATAAGCCCGCGGATCACGCCAAGGATATTGCGAACCCGATGATTGAGTTCGGCGATTAGGAGCTCCTGCCGTGCGCTTGCCCTTTGGCGTTCGGCCGAGGCATCGTCGGCAAGCCTCAGCACGACCTCGATCAGCGTCGCGCGAAGGGTCTCGGCGACGCGCACCTCCGAGGGTGAAAATGGCTGCGAGCGCCCGCGAACAAGCTCCTTCCACTCGGCAAAGCTCTCGCGGGGAGTCAGCCTTGGACCGTTGGGACCGAATTCAACCGGTTTATGCGGATCGCCGGCCCAGCGCACGGAGCGGACGAGCTCGGAGCGGAACAGGACGACATAGTCGCGCGGCGCTCGCGAAATCGGGATCGCGAGAAGGCCTGCTGCAAGGGAGGTAAAGGCCTCGGCTCCATCGATAAGCGAGGAGATCTGATCGGTCGCATAGACTTTGCCCGAGGCGGTCCCATTGAGCGCGCGGACGATCTTCCGGAAATCGTCGGCTTCCGGCGTCAGGCCCGAAAAGGCGAAACTTCCGTTGATCCACACCCCGACACCATCGGCCGGAATGGCATTGGTAAGGATATCGGCAAGCCAGTCCGGGTCCTTGAGGAGCGTTTCGTCCGATGCGACGGCACCAAGCAACTGATCGGAAATATCGCGGGCGCGCCGTTCATAGATAACGGTCGCCTGTCGTTCGAAGCTTTCAAGGCGCATCGAGAACATCTGCGCAAAAAGCTCGGTGATCGAACGCCGCTCGAAGGATGGGCAGCGCGGCGAATAGTGGTGGCAGGCAAACAGGCCCCACAACTTGCCGTCCACCAAGATCGAGATCGACATGGAGGCATCGACCCCCATGTTCTTGAGATATTCGATATGGATCGGCGACACGGATCGAAGCGTCGACAAGGAAAGATCGAGCGGCGCGCCATGCTCGTCCAGCGTGGGGACGATCGGCACCGGCTCGGCGTTCACATCCGCAATCACCCGGAGGAGATTGCGCTCGTACAGCTTGCGGGCCTGCACGGGAATGTCGCTGGCCGGATAGCGAAGGCCAAGAAATCGCCCGAGGCCGCCGCGGACGGCCTCGGCCACGACTTCCCCGGAACCATCGGGCGCGAACCTGTAGACCATGACCCGGTCGAAGCCGACAAGGGCGCGAACTTGCCGTGCCCCCTCGCGGAAAAAGGTCTGGAGATCGGCGCACTGATCGAGCCGGGAGATCATAGAGCGCACCGTACCGCTGGCATCGCTCGGCTCTCCCGAAGCCGGCTCGCATTCGATCACAACCTGCCCATTGGTGATATGGATCGAAATGTCGAAGGGCTTGCCGTCTTCCAGAAGAACGCAGCCGAACATTCGTTCGGTGGCGTCGGGTCCACGAAGCATGGCCGTCCGGTTGCGCAGGTCGTGCATGACCTTGGGCGACAGGAACGTGGATAAAGGCTCGCCAATCAGTTGCTCGGGCGAGCGGCCCAGATACTCACCGACATTTGCCGATGCGCGCGCCACGATCCAGTCGGCCGTCAGCGCCAGCAAGAACCCGATCGGTTGGATTGCGCCGAGAATGTGGATCGGCTCGCGGTCGCAATTGGTCAGGTCAACAGGTTCTGGATTAGGCAACATCAGTAATCCTTCTGACACTCATCTGCTGCCCACTGCGTTCAAAAAGAGCAAACACCGATCGTGCAGCTTCTATGGCCTGATCGATGGCGTGTGAATCGCGGAGATCCTCGTCAAGCGTTTCGACTATGGTGCGCCAGGCGCCCGGATAGTTGCTCGAGAGAAAGGCGACCGGAAGGTGGCTCGGCACTTGCCGGCGCAGCAATGCCGCACCCAGCCGCGGTCCTTCGAGCACATAGGCACCACCCAGGAGGGCAGGCGTGCCGTTCAGCGTCGGTGCGTCTTCGCCGCTCGGGAGCTGCTGGCCGAGTTTTCTCAGATCTTGTGCGATGAGGTGCGACCGTCGCCGGCTCGGCCAGTCGCCAAGCACCGCGGCGATGCCGCCTTCCTCGAGGCTCCGCTCTGCCGGCAGAAAGGCGGTCGCCTGGGCCACCAGAAATCGCTCGTACCCAATTCGGCTTCCAAGATCGGCGCCCGAGAAGAGCGCGTCCACGCGCTCATGGCAATCGGCAGTGCCGTCCCTGAGCCGCCGACGGGCGATTTGTTGAATGAAGCGAACCATCATCCAGACTGGCTTAAAGGAAGAGCTGCGCACCCGACAGCACCAGCTCCGCCGAAAGGCTGACCGGTGGGAGGTGAAACACCTCGGTTGAAGATCAGACACTTAGAATGCGATTGAGGATCGGATGCAAGCGATAGCCGGTGCCGCTCCTGCGGGCCTGCCTGACCATCGGCTCCGACCCGTGGCCGCGACTAGCTCTTCCTTTTCGACAGGATGGCGCCGAGCCGGGCGGCACAGCGATTCAGCAGATCAACTGTTTCCGTTGCGCTCAGCACGCGTTCTTCGGGATCGATCGCGCAAAGCGTGCCGTAGAAGCTTCCATCGCTCAACACGATGGGTACGGAGGCATAGCTTTCGAAGCCGAACATCATTGGAACCGGATGGGTGCGCCATTCCGGATCATCGGCCACCCGGTCAATGATGATCGCCTTGCCGCACTGCCGAATATCGTCGCAGATCGTCTTCTTTACGTCGAGTTCGTCACCCGGATTCAACCCGAACGCGATGCGATCGAGGACTTGCGCAGCAACCCAGCGCGACTCCGTTACCCGCGCAACGGCAATAAAGCCCATGCGCGTGGTGTGGCAGACCTCGAGCAAGATCGCCTCGATTTCCGCATCACGGCCTTCAACAGCGACCTGCACAGCGAAGTCATCTTTCACATCGAACATTCTGCACAATAGATGATGCCTTCGCAACCAGCCGGCATACGCCTCTTCTCACATCTTCCTTCCGTCCCGAACGAACTAACTGTGACTACTCGAACTAGAAGAAGCTCGAACGGGCATAGCTGCATAAGCAGCCGCTTTATGGCGCCGGAGGTGTGATCGGCTGGCCGTTTAAGCCGCTGACAGTGACGTCGACGCCGAATGAACAGGTGTCCGCTTTGCCCTCAATCCACTCGCAAGCTGCCGGTCTGCTTTCCACCACAAGCGGACCTGAGGCGGATCACAGAAGGTCGGCTCAGGGATCTGCGGCCTCCGGCATGAGCGATTGGGTGCGGCAAAAAGATGGGGCCCTAGGTGCGTCTAAATGCGTCACTGACCCCTGCCCTTTTTCCTCTGCCTACGCTCTTGCGTCAAAACCGACACGAAAAGCACGCGGGCGAGGCGCGGGGCCAAGCGCCGCGCGCCAGGTCTTGCCCCAGTCGCCTGCGGTTTACTTTCGGAGTTTCGACGTGATCGCCGCTGCTTGACGGGTCACGCCCATGATGCGCAACTGATCGTAAAAGGTGGCGGCAAGCGGAAGGACGGGATCTAGTTGGCGACCCAAAGAAGCCGGCGCTAAACGGTGGGCCACTTCAGGCAGATTTCCCGTGTCGCAGGCGCAACGCTCGGAACGGCTTTTGCGCCGCGCAGTTCGGGTACGATGACAATTTCTAACCCCAAGGAAGTTCTCGTCGTTGAAGACGAGCCCCTCGTCAGGATGGTCGCTGCAGATGCCCTCGTCGATAAGGGCATCATGGCCTGGGAGGCGGCAGATGCAGAAGAAGCGCTGCACGTTTTGGGTGAGCATCCCAGCATTGGCCTGGTGTTTACCGACGTAAGCATGCCGGGCAAAATGGACGAACTTGGGCTGGCTTATGAGGTAAGCCTCCGACGCCCGGACGTGTCACTAATTGTTACGTCTGGCGCGGTGACCATTGCCGATGAAGACTTACCTGACCACGGGAGCTTCCTGCCGAAGCCGTACCCAACTGAGCGCCTTGTAAGCATCGTAGCAAGGAAGCTCGATACAGAAACTTGAAGTTTAGCTCGCCGACCATTGTGACCGCCATTGGGCCGATTGCGGCTGGTCCGGCTCTCGGGGAAATAGCTTAAACATATACGAGTTTTGGGTCTTACCGGCTGGCGCTCATAGGTGCGGGTGTGTAACTCTTGCAACTAAGCGCCACATCGCACGCTGACCTCCATCATCCACAGCAAAGGTGATGAGTGATGCGTCTGTTCGTTGCGGTACTGGCTTTGGCCATTCCTGGCTTCGCTGCAATCAGTCTGTCTCAGACACCGATACTGCCACCACAGATTGCCTCGCCAACTCAGACCCAGCTTCCAGACGATGGTTTTGGGTATTAGTAGTTCAGCGCTCCCTGCAGGTCAGATTAGTTTCGGCTAGGAGTTGCAAGAAGTGGCGGCAATTGGCCGAATGCGGATCGTCCGCTTTCTGCGTTGATCGAGCACAAGCCGACCTTCACCGCTGCGCCGTTCCTCAGGTTTCGCGAACGCGGTGCCGAAGCTGGCCAAGAACCGATCGCAGGCGACTGCCGTCCTTCTCTAACGATGCCAAAATCGCGGCGGCCTCGGTCTGCTCCGTCACGAACAAGTCCCGAGACGCCCGGCCTGTCCGAAGCGCGAGGACGCGAGAGACGAGGTGCCACTGGCCTCGATGATCGAGCGTCACGGTGAACACGCCATGCGAGATCTGGGTCCGGAACCCGTCGTGTTTCCGGAACTCGGCCACAGCCTGAGCAACGGCCGTGCCCTCGTCCGCAAACGCGCCGCCGGCACCTATTGCGTGCGAAAGGGCATCGTAGCGCTGGCCGACCAGGTGAGGCAATTTGAGCGAAGCGCCGCGCCCCTTGACCGCCGCCAAGACAAGCAGGGTCTCTGTGACCGCCGCCTCACTTCGAGCGAACACGTCGAGGCACCGGCCCCGCCACGCCGCGGCAGCGTCTCGAGCCGCCTCGAATGGGATTCGCGGCAGGGCTGTCTCGATCGAGGAAATCGCGTTCATCGGTCCGCGTTAGACGCGACACCATTTATTTCGCGTAAGCAGCGAGGAGAGTTTGTCGCATCATGACGGCTGGCTTTGGCCGAAACCGGAACGACCGGTCTTCGCTGGTAGGTCGCGAAAGCGGCCGCTGGTTCATCGGTGGGGCTAATGTCGCTTTCGACCTCAAGCGGACATCGAAGATAAGCTTTCCAGCCAGCCACGCTGGCACCACGCATTATTCCTTTCGATCTCCGCCCAGTTCGAAGACCCGAGCGTTGTCGCGCCTGTTTGGCGGAGTGCGAAGCCAATCGACGAGTTCGCGAACCGAGGCACTTGCAGTTTTCCATGCCATAGACCCAGGCGGATTGGCTCTCGACCAGGGATAGATGGCAACCAAATGGTCTTGTTTCACGACGATGTAAGCCGATGGCGAACTGGGGGTCGGCCAATCGATGATTTGTTCGCTGAACTCGCGACCTGTACTGGCCTGAGGATCGGTCACGCCTCTCGGCCGTGCAATCCGAATATTCGCGATCGCGGATGTCGACGCTAAATTTGGACCAACCCAAAGCGGAGCATTCGACCTTCGAACGACCACATTGAACCATAGGTCGAAGATCGCCCGCTTGCTGACGAACCTGTGGACCACCCCGGGGCACTCGGACTTGCCGAGGTCCGGATCGTACATACCGATGCTCGATGAGCTCGATCCGTTGGTCTCGGTGTCGACGTTCATCTGACCGAACCAGGCCCGCGGAACGTATAGTTTCACATCATCGACTTGCAGGATCCGCACATCGTCGATCCGGCCGTCTTTGAGCGTGAGATTCCTGATCTCCCTCGTCTGGGGGCAATCTGGCGGCTGCGGCGGAGGGTTGGCCGTCCGCCGGTCTCCCGCCCAAGGGTCGTGGCCTGCGGACTGACTGCAAGATGCAAGCACAATGGTGGCGGCAGCCGCCGCGACCCGTCCGCGCTTGAAGGGCTCTGCTCGCATCACAGTCGACTAGCGGAACAATCCTAACGTCCACTTTCAACCCGAGACCGATGTTCGAAGTCTCGCGCTGAGGGGAACGGACAACCGATCAGATGACCAAGCTCAAGGTTCCGCCAGCGGTCCTGCAGTGCCCTGTCGGTGCGCTATGTCGGTCATGGCTTCTGGTCGAGGATGAATGCCGAGGCAGTCAGCAGCTGCTCGGGTGGGATTTCGCTCAGTGGCTTTCCAAAGGTTCGTTCCCTTTCCAAGTCACCTTGCAGCGTGGCAATCCAAGGCAGCACATTGAGGATTGTGAGATTCACGTCCTCATCGGTACCGACCACCTTGATTGATACGAGATCAAAGCCCTTTCCGAAATATCTATCGAACTCGCCCGGCTTGACCTGCCGCACCGTGTGCGGGTCAGCAATGTCATCGAAGTAGACGAGCATCGGCGGCCCGAGCGACGAGGGCGGGATCTTGCCGCCATTTCCGTCACGCTGCCAGATGACATTGGGCCTTCTGCTGATGCGAATTTCGCTGAAACGTCTCTCATCATACGCGTCACGATCTGCCGGCATGACGGGTTTGTCCTCATCTGCTTTACCGGACCAGTCGAAGGCCAGGATCGCGTCCGCCAGCCAATCCACGTGCGTTTCCGACCTCAAAGTCATAAATACCGTCTTGCCCGGCAGAAGTGCGATTGGGACCGCTTCACCCCGCATCGTGTAGCCGCGCGGGGGACGCCGGTACGTGACTTCCTGAATCCGAGAAAACGTCTTCAAGCCTTGAGGTGTCTGGACCTCGGCAACTAAGCGATAGCGGATCGGCGGGTAAGTGGACGGTGGCAGCCTGCATCCAGCAAGTGACGTGCAAAGCAAGACGGCGAATGTCGTGAATAGCCATCCGCGACCGAGGATCTGTCTTAATTCCGGCAAGCGCTTAGTCCCCCCCCCAAAGTCTCTGATCCTGACAAACCTGACCTTACGATTCGTGAATCCTCTCAATTCAACGAGATATCGTCGGGCGCCCGAGAGCAAACGTCATTATCCTGTTGGCTAGAGCTGCCATCTAGTGAGCCTCAGCGAATGTCCGCTTTCGACCAAATGCAGGCCTAGCGCAGGTGGCTCGCGCTCAAATGCTCAGAGCTGCTCTCTGAAATATCGCGTGCCGGCGACCGCTCCATCTTGGAAATGGTAAGGCCTGCCTACTAAGCTACCGCCGGAATTTCCTATTTTTGTGCATGATGAATCGGTGCAAGCTCTCGAGGCATGATGCGGCGGCTATCCATCCTGATCATGGCCGGGCTCTTCTTCGCTGTATCGGGATGCGATGCGGACAAGCGCACGCGCTACAAGATGACCGTGACGGTCGAGACACCGTCGGGTCCAAAGACGGGGTACGCAGTCCGAGAGGTCCGCTTCATCCCGAAGAGCGGCACCTTTTTCGGCGAAGGAGGGTACACCTGGAAGCTTCGGGGAGAAGCGGTCCAGATCGACGTCGCGCCGGGCAAGACCGTCTTCGCCTTGTTGAGGAGCCAACAAGGGGACTTGGATTATGCCGCTTCGACTATTTGGGATGTGCTGAAGAGATCGGGTCCGAGCCACGACAAAGTGGAGTTGTGGCCGAGGGTGCCGGAGGGCTCGGGGGATGCACCGCTTTACCTGCCGATGTTCGTGACCTTCCATGATAACTCAAACGCCAAAACCGTCCAGCAGCTCATGCCGAATGACTTTGCCGCCGTCCTGGGCTCGGGGTATCAATTGAAGAGCGTCAGCGTTGAAGCTGTATTCGATAGAGTCACTATCACCATCGGCGACAGACTGCACAGGCTCGGCATTCAAAGGGGCCGAGAGCTCGATTCCCATTTCGAACCTACACCCACACCGACCCTTGCGCAGCAGCTGCGTTCCTATGATTTCACGCGAGGGCTCAATCCCTGACCTGAAGGCTCTCACCGACTTCGAAAGAAAAGTCCGATGCCTACCTGACGCATTAAGAATTGCCCGGTCGCCCCATAGCAAGCGACCGCGATATTACGCCTGCTTAGCTAGCTGAGCGTTCCGCAAGGTAAGAGAGCGAACAGGCCGCACCGCAGGCAATCGTCCCGCTCGATGCAAGTAGCGAAGCTCATTGGCGAAGATCCCGCGTCAGGATGGAATGCACCTCGACGTGAGACGCATCATCGATCGCGACCTGAAGGCGGAAGGTCGCATGTCCCGCACCTCGATCTGCGGGCAGCTGCTTCCAGGAGTCCAGCTTGGAGAGCGCCAGAATGCCCCCCCAGAAAAGATCAGCTGGTGGAATATCGCTTCTCGAAGCCAGAATATCGAGTTTCTGAATACTTGTCTGTATGGTAGAGGTGCTCGCACAGACCGTGCAGACGGCAACATCGTCTTCGGACATCACTTTAGCCGAAAGACGTACTAATTTTTTTTCGTTTTCGGACCAGAAATCCTGAACCTGCCCGTGAAATCGTCCGTACATCTGCCATCGTTTGATCAGATAATCGGGGAACGGCATTGTCGTCTTGCCTGGCGTGATTGCTTCGTCGTGCCAGAAGCCGATGTGGTAGTCCGTGTAGGAGTCGCTATATGCCCCGTTTATTGAAACCCTAAGCTTGGCGCGGGCGAGAAACACCGCGCTCACTCCTTGCTCGAATTCGTGACGCAGCTCACGAGCGGCGCGGGTTATGAACGGCGGGATGTCTGCTCCGAACTTGGTGTCTTCTAGGGACAAAGATTTGATCTCCGGTGTTTCTTCAAATCCGTCAAACGCCGGTGATCCAAGCGGGACGATGATTGAGACATCGTGAATGTGTCGCCTATGAACGCTGAGGCGACGACGACAGGGCAACCGTGTCCCCAGCAAGGGGCCGTGTATGTAACGACTTTCCGGCTTTGACCGATCGACTGATTGGAGCTCGTCAAGCAAATCGCAAGGGGTGAGGGCTATCCCTTCGTCATGGTAACTCAGCGGCGACGCCTTCTCTTCATCGGCTTTGTGATCCTCCTATTCGTGATGATCGCGATGGCGGGGCTTACCTTGTCCGGCAGCTTCAATGCCGAGATGAGCACCAAGCGCGGACCGGGTGGCCCTTTGCAGCTTGGTGTCAAGGGAAGCTTGGGCGAGCGCTCGGCGAAAGTCGAAGGCGCCGACATCGACGATCTCGCGGACGCCTCGCAGGCACTCTCGATGCCGGCTGTGAAGTCGGGCTATGCGCCAACCCTGGTCACCGCGCCCTATGCAGGACCGACCGAAGAAGAGCGGACCTTGCTCGCCGAGACGCGAACGATCTTCGCTGAACGGTGGCATGAGATCCGCGACCAGACGGGGATGGATACGCCCATGCCCGACATCCGGCTTCCGGCGCGGCACCTGACCAAACGCGAGAAGGCGGACATGAGGGCGGCGATCCAAGCGATCAAGAATGAACGATAGGTCCCCCCGCTCGATCGGCGGCGCAATCCTTGTCGTCCTTTTCCTGACCGGATGTCGCGCGTCCGAGCCCCAACAGCCCTTATCGCAACGGGCGGCGCGAGAACCTGGGACGTTCGAACCGATCACCATAGTCAATGAGCGCGATCCCGACCCGACTGACTCTCGCTGGCTGCCTCACCTTCGCGAAAAGGATTGCGAACGCTTCGATCCTACGGTCGTCGACCTTACGGAAGCGATCGGCCAGTTACGCGACAAGGATGTCGGCGCTGTCGGTTACATGGGACCTTCGCGCCTCGACGCCGCCCTCGTGGAAGGGTTCAATGAGTTGGTCGACTACCGCCTCGGTGTCACGGCTCAAACGCGGCCAACGCCCGCGTCGGACACCGACCCGGCCGACGGCGTAGCCATCTCGTCGGTGTACGTAGAAATGCCAATGCGGCCGCTGACTAACGCCGAGCGCCGGACCTACTGCCGCGTCATCATGCGTTCGCGGCGGACGCGTGAGGCTTTCAAGGCCTACGAGCGAAGCGTGGCTAGCTAAGTCCGCCAAGCGAGTTACGCTCGGTGG
The DNA here is from genome assembly GCF_039538045.1 of Sphingomonas swuensis. Classification (NCBI taxonomy): domain Bacteria; kingdom Pseudomonadati; phylum Pseudomonadota; class Alphaproteobacteria; order Sphingomonadales; family Sphingomonadaceae; genus Sphingomonas; species Sphingomonas swuensis. The sequence continues at coordinate 2,239,115 of NZ_BAABBQ010000001.1, forward strand.
TGCTGGTGCTTTAAAGTGCTCATTCGGCGAGAAAGCCGTTCTTAGAAAAGCTTACGGACCTTTCTCGCCTTCTCTGAAGTCGTTGCGGGAGAGATTGCCCGCAAGCGATTGGAAGAACGGGTTGCGCATGATGCCTCCATTTAGCGACATCTGTGCTTTATGAGTCGCAGCCCATCGCCGCCAAAACCGATCCGGTAGTCGGCTTTCAAGTCCTTCGGTTACCGCCGCATCCGTCACCTCCACCGCCATGCCTCGGAGCCGCACTCCCGCCCCAAAGTGAGCGGCTAGTTGGCTAGGCTCCACACGGGTGATTGAGGCGGGGTCCGCCGGATCGCGAAAGGTTACCAGGAGAGGATAGAGATGGGCTGGCAACTCCAGCTTTACCTTGGCTTCCTTCGCCGCCGCTCGCGCTTCCATGACATCCATTGCCGAAGTATTACCCCCCGCGCTCGACGACCCTCTGCCGCGTAGCGCTTCCCACAGGAGCCGCGTTTGATAGCCGCTGGCATCGCCCAGGCCGCTATCCGCTGGACGTAGCAGTGCATACAAGGTGCGCCCTCCGGGAAGATCCACGGCCACGGCCTCGCCCTTCAGCCGGAACCGCGTGCCCGAAGCATCGCCCCAGCTTTTGCCCTCTTCTACTCGTGTCTCGATCACCGAGCTGCCCTCGCGAATGCCAGCAGGCGTATCCACGTTCACCGTGATCCGGTGCCGCAACTTGTCAGATGGGTAAAGCAGTCCGCAGGCGGACAAGAGCAGCGCCTCCGATATTGCCATCCAACGCCACACGGTCAGAACTCCTCGCCTCTACGCATCTGTGGCATTCAAATATTAACGGGCCTGTGTTTGTCCGATTGCTTCGGGCAAGGAAAGCAAAGGGGCCCCGAAAGCCTTTCTTGGGAAAATCGCTTCTTAGCGCGAAGAGTGTCCGCTTAGGGGTGTCGGCGGCAATTGTCGGAGCGTCAGAAATGGGTGCTGAGCCGACTAGCTGGAACTGGCCGTCAGCAGACCGTCCAACCTTCGCGGCCATTTCGCGAAAGCGGTCGCTTGCTCATCGGTCATGCGGATGTCTGCACTCGACACATTGCGGACGCTTCCAGCCTGAAACATGATGGTGCCGCGAAATTGGGGGAAGAACGGGCGAATGACCGAATATAGGCCGAGCTTTTGAGTATTGTCAGCGCGAGCCCTGCGCCAAGCTTGTTCGATCCGACTCTGCCATTCGACCTGGCGCTTGTTCTAGGCATCGGCATCGTGGAATGCTTGCTGTCCTACTTCTTGGCGAGAAAGCTTCTCAGAGGCGCGGCGGCGCTATCGCTCAGCCTGATCATTGCTTGCAATATTGTAGCAGTAGCGTGGCTCCGACCGGAGCGCCATGAAGTGGTCGCCGTGCTGGCGGGCATTTTCCTGATCGCTTGCTGCATCTTCGGTTGGACCAAAGGTCATCACGTCCAGACAAGGGGGATGAGGCTATTAGCATGGGCATCGGCTCTTGGCCTTGCGTCGGTTGCCTTCACGGCCTTGGCATACCCCGACATTCTCAGAAAATACGTGAGATGGCGCGCTTACGACGCGCATGAAAAGGTCCGGCTTGAGTCAGCTGAGGCCAGTGCAAAGCATTGTCTTGTCGAACTCGCTCAACGCGACCCCCGGGCAGATGCCGAACAAGATTTCGCCAGAGGTGACGCAACACCAATCGGCGTCACCTACTGGCCAGATGAGCCGCCGGGCCCGGACACCAGCTATCCCCTCGCATGTGAGCATTTCGGCGCCGAGTATCGGCAGACCGGAAAGTGGTTCACTTACACCAGTGAAGAAAGTTCAATGTTGCTGAGCCGCCCGCCCAGCCACCACTTATGCCGGCACGAAGCTGACAAATATGTCGAGATCTACAATCAAAGGATGATTGATCTCGCACCCGTAGCTGTTGGCAAATTCTGCCGGGACCTGAGGCTAGCGGACTCTCCACGCTTGGGAAGTGCCGCTGTGGCCGTCCTCGGCACCGCCAGAGACAAGCGCGAAACCATCAACGGCGTCGCATATCGAACGGAATCTTACTTTGTCGTTGATACCCGCTTCGGCCCCGTCCTCGTGACGAGAAGCTATCCTCCCGACTCACTTCCCTATTGCAACGACTGCCTAAAAGGCGTCGGCGTCGCCTACCTCAGGGAGAAGGGAAGTTGGATCACAGCCAGGCGCCGCTGGCCGTTGGTTTGGCCAACTGGCGCGAACGCGAAACGAGGGGAGCTTATTTCGAACGGTTCGTCATTAAACGATCAGCTAACCACCTATCCCCTCATCGGCGTGCGTAGCAGTCGCTCCAGTGGGAACGCAAAATGTCCGTGGGTGACATACATAGAGTTGCGACCCGAAGGGCCGATGGATCGTGGCACGATCTATGTCCGTGCCAGACCTGGGTGGTATGCAAACGTCGAGCGCGACCATTCATTTGATATCGTCGTCGACGGCACCGACATCCGAGACCATTACGAATTGCGCAACGGGCACTTCGTTGGGCCGAGTCCAAGTCAGCTCAAATGCTAGCGTCAGCCTTCCACCCATAACGAAGGTTCGGCCAGCCAACTTGGCGCGATCTCGTGAATGTAAACATTTGGTCGGAATTGGTCATTCACCGTTTTCTGAATGAACGGCCCCTTCTTGGCGTCCGAACTGTGGCCCTGATCGTCCGCAATGGGCGCTGAGCCGACGTGTTGGTCCACCTGCACGAACGGCAGCTTATCGGCATTGCTCACCCAGAAGCTGCCAGTCCGCTTGCCACCATCAGCAGACGGTTGGTGAAAGCCGGCCTGACCGTCGGCAAGTGGCCGGAAGCGGCTGTCAGGCGCTAGGCAGGCCGACGCGGCCGCTCGTTAAGCTAGAGAGCGAACGTCCGCTTACGACCCAGAGCGGACATTCCTGCCTAGCGTCTGCTTTCGACCCATTGCAGACATTCAAGCAATCCGGTTCCGCATCGTGTAGGCGTGAGCCGCCGCCTTGCTCTCTGGGACCAAAAACGTGACCATTCTTGCCGCTCTGGCCGTGAAGAACACCGTGCATTTCGGCTACAACGACGGTCACACCGTGGGCGACACGCCGATGCCGGGAGAAGGCTATCCTTGGGTGTGGCTCGGTCCTTGGCTCTTGGGGGTATCTGGCTCTTCGGCAGCGTTCGCCATCCTCTGTCAGCACCGTGAGCGTTTCGCAGACGGATGCGAGAGCATCGAAGCTCTGGTTCTCAGGATACGGCTTGTGCTTTCCGAGAGCGGCATCGGGCAGAAAGACGATGACGAGGTAGAGTTTCGCTTTGGTGTCTGGTGCCTTCTCCTTCATCCAAGAGGTGAGGTCTGGGACTTAGACGATGCGTTGGCTTACTCGCGCATTCCCGAAGACACACTCTGGGCACGCGGCTCAGGCAGCGACTATGCACTTGGCGCTGAGCACGCTTTAAAGTCCTTTCAGGTGCTTGCCCCTGAGAGGGTGCGGGCAGCGGTCGAAGCCGCGATTGCTCTGGACCTCTATTGCTGCGGTTCAGGTCACGTTGACGTGCTGAAGGAGCACGTTTGACCCAGCTTATCGGCAAGTCGATGATGTCCGCTTTCCACCCATATCGGACATTGCGTCATCCTCGCCTGGCAGCATAGCTAGCGGCCGTGAGCGCCCTCGACCTTGATGATTTCTCCCGTGCGGGGGCTCAGCGTTTTCCGGGTGCGCTGCATCCATGCCTCTCGGATCTGCTGCAGGTACTAGAGCCGATTGGAGCCACCGCAGCAGGAATACGCCTCCACCAAGTTGAGGGCCTCAGTGCGTTTTTGGAGACCACCGGGTGCATTGGAGCGCTTGCGAGCGCGATCCTTGGTCAGGAGGCGCGACCGGTCAGGGCCATTCTGTTCAACAAGTCTCCCGAAACGAACTGGGCTCTAGGCTGGCACCAGGACCGAACCATCTGCGTGAAAGAGCGACGGGAGGCGCCGGGCTTTGGTCCCTGGACCATCAAGGCTGGAATGGTTCACGTGGCACCGCCAATCGAGCTTCTTGCTGGGATGGTGACGCTGCGAGCACATCTGGATGATGTTCCCGCGACGAACGCGCCTTTGATAATCGCGCCGGGATCGCATCGGCTTGGGCGGATACCTGAGAACCAGATCAGCGCCGTGGTCGACGAGTGTGGAACGTCCATATGCGTTGCAGATGCGGGCGACGTGTGGCTCTACTCCACGCCCATCCTGCACGCTTCCGACGCCGCCGCGTCTCCAAGAAGCCGACGCGTGTTACAGGTCGACTATGCCGCCGCTCGGCTGCCTCATGGGCTAGAGTGGCTGGGCATCTAATGTCTGCTTTGGGTGGAAAGCGGACGTTCGGGATCGCCTTAATCTTCAAGTCGTAAGAGACGCTTCCAAGCTTGGACAAAGATCGATCCGGCCGCCGGATCGTAGAGTATGTCGCCGTGACTCATGACCACGCGCTTGACGTCTCGTGCAGTCACCCAATCCAAGAGGCTAATGAGGGATGCTAGGTTCTTGATTGAGAAGCGGTGGTAGAAGGCAACGTCCGGCTTGCCGTAGCAGCCAACGAGTTTGAACCACATGTTCTCAGCCGGAAACTGCCTTCCTGCGTAGTTGTAGAGGAGGTCAGCGGTTATCAAGGTCGCGGAAGGCGCGTGATAGAGAATAGTCTCGCGCAACCCGTGACCAGTGACCGTGAATTGCTCGACATCTGAAGCGAAGCGGGTCGTCTCCGCAATCACTTCAGCGCCGTGGATTTTGCCGATCTTATCTTCGAGACCTAGCGGAACATGGATGCGGGCGTCGGAGAACAATTCCGCACAATCTCGCAAGAACATGTGATGATACAGGTTCGGCGCAATGATCGCGCTGACCGAGCCAAGTGTCGTGAGCTCCCCCGCAAGTTCCTCGGTGAGCCTCACTGGCGAATAGAGCATCAACCCGCTCTTCGTGCGGATGATCGTCATCCGGAGGCTGCCTTTGCAGCCCAAAGCCCTGAAGTAAGAATCCGTTGTCCAAATGCCGTCGGCTATTCTTCTGATGCACGGATTAAGCACGAACCAAGCATAGGCCTTCCTGTGTGAGCAGCCAATGTCTGCAATGGGTCGGAAGCGGAAAAGCGTCTCGCTGAACGAACGACCGCTTCCTGATACCTGATCGGTCGATTTGAACGACCGCAATGGGCGCTAAGCAGACGCTAGCGGGTCAACTGAACGGAAATAGTCCAATGATCAGAGTGCCCAACTCTGTCATGTCGGGTGCGCCATTCACCGCCAGTGACGGATCGAACCGCCGGCTAGAAGGAGCAGTCCACGCCCGCCGGAATGTCCTGCCGCGCGATTTTGGCGATGCGCAGGGTCAGCGGTCCGGCGCTGGTGATCGACAGCGTGCGGCCGTTGCCGGGCGCGCAGGCCCCGGTGACGATCATCTCGCGCCAGCCCTTGCCCGCCGAGGTGGTCAGTCCGGCGGTGATGTCGAGCGCCTTTCCGCCGGTGGTCAGCGTGACAGGCGCGGTCGGAGCGTTGGCCAGTTCGTAGACAAGGCGGAAGCCGCCGGTGGCGCGGCCCTGGTCGGTGAGCGTCAGGGTCGATCCCGGCGCGAAAACGATCTCGCGCGCGTCTTCCTGACGATTGCGATCAATGCCGCGAGCGGTGATCCCGCCACCCGTGCCACGCAGGCCTGGCAGCGCGACATCGCCGCCGCGCGCGGTGATTCCGGCCCCAAGCCGGCCGAGATCGAACCAGTCGGCGGAGCGGGCGTCGAGGATGGCGCAGCTTTCGGACAGTCTGGCGACGGGCGCCGACTGGTTCAGCGAGAGCCCGTAGCCACGCTGGAAGAGTGCGCCGTCGGGGCCGTTCACTGGCTGCCCGGTGCAGGAGGCGGGCCAGCTGAACGAAAGGCGCCCGGTCGCGGGACGACGGCCGTAGAGGACGTCGGCGATCCCTGCCCCTTCGCTGCCCGGAAGCCAGCTTGCGACGAAGGCGTCGGCGGCGTTCATCTCGCGGTTCATCCACAAGGGCCGGCCCGATAGGAAGACGGCGACGGTGCGGATCCCGGCGGCGCGATACTTGCGCAGAAGGTCGAGACCCTCGCTGTCGGCGAAGACCATGTCCTTCCGGTCGCCGGCGAACTCGGCATAGGGCTTCTCGCCAAACACCACGATCGCGACGTCGGGCTTGGCATCGAAGCGGCCGTCGGGCGACAGGGTGGCCGAGCCTCCGGCTTCGGTCGCAGCGGCCTTGAGACCCGCCCAGATCGAGGTCGCGCCGGGGAAGCACGCGTTGGTCAGGTCCTCGCCGCCCTGCCAGGTCAGCGTCCACCCGCCCGCGGCCTGCGCGATGTCGTCCGCGGCACGGCCCGCGACGAGGATCGAGGCACCGGGCTTGAGCGGGAGCACCCCGTCGTTCTTGAGCAGCACCTGGCTCTTCGCCACCGCTTCGCGCGCGATCGCGCGGTGGGCCGGCGACCCGAGAAGGGCGAGGTCACCGCCATGCACCCGCTGCGACGGCCGCTTGGCGCCGGCATCGAGCAGGCCGGCACGAATTTTCATTCGGAGGACGCGACCCACCGCCTCGTCGAGCCGCGCCATCGGGATGGTGCCGTCCTTGACCTGTGCCAGCAGGCTGGCGTGCAGCGCTTTGGCGTCGTCGGGCACCATGTAGATGTCGAGCCCGGCAAGCAGCGCCTGCGGGCAGTTGCTGTTGGTGCAGCCCGGAATCTGCGCATGCCCGTTCCAGTCGCCGACGACGACCCCGGTGAAGCCCATCCGACCGCGCAGCAGGCCGGTCAGGAGCGGCTTGTTGCCGTGCATCTTGGTGCCGTTGATCGAGTTGAAACTCGCCATCACCGCCTCGACCCCGGCGCCGATCGCCGCCGGATAGGGCCGAGCGTGGATCGCCTCGAGCCGGGCGATGTCGCCGTCGACATTGCCCTGGTCGACACCCTGCGTCGTCCCGCCGTCGCCGAAGAAATGCTTCGCGGTGGCAAGGACATGACCCTGGCCGATACGGCCTCCGGGTTCGGCCTTGCCCTGCAGACCGTGGACCAATGCCGCGCCCATCTCGGCGGCGATGGCGGGATCCTCCGAATAGCTCTCGTAGGTCCGTCCCCAGCGGTCATCCTGCGCGACCGCGACGGTCGGCGAGAAGTTCCAGTCGATGCCGGTGGCGGCGATCTCGGCCGCCGTCGCTTCGCCGATGCGGCGGACGAGGTCGGGATCGCGCGCCGCGCCGAGCCCGATGTTGTGCGGGAAGATCGTCGCGCCGACGACATTGGTATGACCATGGACCGCGTCGGTGCCCCAGATCGCGGGGATCGCGGGCTCGCCATTGGCAAGCGGCGCGGTCGATGCGTCCCACATCTCGTCGGCAAGCTTCAGCCAGTCGGACGCCGGTGCATATTCGTTGCCGTACGGACCGCCGTTGCCGCCGTTGAGGTAGCTTCCGTAGCGGTACGTCCGCATCTCCTCGGGAGTGACCGAGTTGATCTGCGGCTGGATCAGTTGGGCGACCTTGCGCTCGAGCGACATGCGCGACAGCAGAGCAGCGATCCGTGCTTCGTCGCTCTCCGTCGCGATCGGCGTCGGTGCCGGCCCGGCACCCATGGGTTCGACAGCGCCAATGGTCGCGCAGCCGGCCAGAACACCGGTCCACGCCGCTGCGGCAAGGAGCTTCGTCATTTGCGTCGTCACGCTACCACCCACCCTGTGAGAACGTTCTCAATTAACGGTCTCGCATGCGTCCCGGGCCTTTGCAAGCGGTGAAGAAAGGTTGGGCATGCGCAGCAGCAGCAGGGTCGCCGCGAGGGCGAAAACGGCGAGCGCCAGGAACAGGCCGGTGAAGCCGAAGGCCGGGACCAAGGCAAGGGTCAGCCAGGGCATGACCAGCGAAGGCCCGGTGTTGGTCAGGTTGAACAGGCCGAGGTCGCGTCCGCGATGCCTGGCGCGGGGAAGGACACGGAGCGTCTGCGCGCTGTGCAGCGAGAGGAAGATCGACGCCGAGAGGCCGAACAGGACATAGCCGGCCAGGGCCGCCTCAAGCCCGGGCGCCGCGGCCATCACGGAGAGACCCAGCGCCGCGCCGGCGGCACAGAGGGTGAGCGGCGCGAATGGACGGTCGTGGCGGTCCGCCCAGCGCCCGGCCAGCAATGCCAGTGGCACCGCACCGAGGAGGATGAGCCCGAAGGTCTGCGCGACCCGGGCATCGGTCATCTCCGGGTCGATCGCCCGAAACCAGAAGAAGAGGAAGGCGAACAATGCGGCTTCCGAGACCTGCACCAGCAGCCGCGCAAGCCACATGCGGACGACCTCGCCATGGGGTTGCGCATCCGACTGCTCGATCTCCTGCTCGCGGGCGAGCCCGGCGATGGTCCGGGGCCGACCAAGCAGCAGGACCGGCATCACACAAAGCACCACCAGTCCCGCGACCAGCCACAGCCGCGCGTCAGCCGAGGCGAGTCCCGGAAGCGTGACCAGCACCCCCGCTGCCGCTCCCGCCGCCGGGGCGAACGCCAGCAGCCCGCCGAGCCGACCCTTCTGCGCATCGGGGACATGGTCGCCGGCCCAGGCCGCGAGCGGCGCCAGCATCATGTTCAGCGCAAGCTGCCAGCCGACCAGAAGGACGATGATCGCAGCCGGACTTCGGGCGAAACCGAAGGCGCCGAGCAGGAGCGAGGAGGCCAACAGCCCCGCCGCGATCCACGGCGCCCGGCGCCTCGTCCGGTCGCTCGCCCAGCCGAAGGCGATGTTGGAGAGACTGGCCGCGATCGCCCCGAAGAAGGTCGCATAGGCGAGCCAGGCGACGTCGTCGTTCCCCGCCATCGCAGTCACGCGCATCGGCAGGAGGATGGTCAGGAAGGGGACGTAGGCGATCGAGCCGCCTGCGGAGGCCAGCGCATAGAGCCACAGGAAGCGCCGCGATTGGAGCGCGCCGGCTTCGTCCTCAGCCGGCAAGCGGCGCGGGTCCGGTCGAGCCTCGTTCGATCAGCTTCGCGGGGACGATGACCGGCAGGTGCGGCAGCTCCTCGCCCCGCGAGGCGGCAATCAGCAGCTCGACCGCGCGCGACACGGTTTCCGCGATCGGCTGGTCGATCGCCGTCAGCGGGGGATTGGCGAAGGTCGTCACCGGAGTGTTGTCGAAGCTGATCAGCGAGAGGGTCTCGGGAATGGCGATGCCCATCTCCTCGGCGACGTCGCGGGTGGCGAGCGCCATCTGGTCGTTGCTGGCGATGATCGCGGTCGGACGGCGCTCGAGCGCGAGCAGCGAACGCGCCGCGGCAAGCCCGGACTCGTAGCTGAAGTCGCCGCGGACGCAGAGCCCGTCGAGCGGCAGCGAGGCGTCGGCCATGGCCGAGCGCCAGCCGGCCTTTCGCCACTCGCTCAGCGAATATTCCTTCGACCCGGCGATGAAGCCGATGCGCTCGTGACCGAGCTCAACGAGCCGGCGCGTGGCGTCGCGCGCTGCATCCTCGTCGCCCATGACGAGCGGAATGCCCCCTGCCTTCCCCTTGGACCCGATCCTCGCGAAGGGGACGCGACGGCTCTGGAGGAAGGCGGTGATCTTCGGATTGTCCGAGTGCGGCGGAGTGAGGATCACCCCGTCGGGCTGGAGTGCGGCGAGCGTCGCGGTAAGCTCGCGCTCGACATGGTCGTCGTGCGTGTCGACCAGCTCGAACAGCATCCGGTAGCCGTGCTCGGCGCACTTCAGCATGCCGCCCAGAAGCATCTGGTCGACCCAGTCCGAGCCCTGTCGCGCGCGCCATGCCTCGATCGTCCGGTCGCGGTCGTTGAGGGTCAGGATGAGGTAGGAGCGCGACCCGCTCATCCGCTGCGCAGCGATGGACGGGCTGTAACCCAAGCGGTCGATCGACGCCTGCACCCGCCCGCGCATCTCCTCGCGCACGTTGGGCTCGGCGTTGATGACCCGGCTTACCGTTTGAAGCGAGACTCCGGCGTCTGCGGCGACATGCTTGATCGTGACGGCTTGGCGCCTTCTCGGCATCGGGTCAGCGGTCTCCCTGGCAGGACCGTCCGCTAGTCCCGTCGGGCCGGCATTGCCAGACCCGGACCCAGTCGACCTTCATCGTCTGCGGCCAGATGGTCGAGTCGACCCCCTTGAGCCCGCGCTCCTCAGCAAGGCCGCCACCTACGGCGAGGTTGAGGATCAGGTGGAAGGGGCGATCGAATGGCGCGTCGGGCCTCTTCGAGGCCGCGCTCCACCAGTCGCCCCGGCGCTTGGTCGCGAACACCCGCCCGTCATAGGTCCAGTCGATCCGGCCCGGCGCCCAGACGATCCCGTAGGTGTGGAAGCCGTCGAGCACGTCAGGCGCATTGGTCTCGGTGCTGTTGAGGGCATTGGCCGGCCACTTGCCACCGAAGTGGAGTGTTCCGAGGATCGTATTCTCTCGCCCGCCGGGGCAGTCGGCGCAGGTCACCCCGAGATTGACCGCCTCGAGGATGTCGATCTCGCCCGACGAAGCCCAGGGGCCGTAGGTGTGGTCCTCAGGCAGCATCCAGACCGCCGGCCAGGTGCCCTGCCCGGCCGGAAGCTTGGCCCGCACCTCGATCCGGCCGAAGGTCCACGACGCCTTGCCGCGGGTCACCATCCGCGCCGACGTATAGTCCTTGGTCGCCTCGGCCGCCTCGCCGCTCGCCGGACGCATGTGCGCCGGGACCGCGGGACCGGTGAAGCGCTCCTTGCGCGCGGTAATGGTGAGGAAGCCGCCGCCGACCGCGGCATTCGCCTTGCGGTCCGTATAGCATTGCCGCTCGTTGTTGCCCCCGCCCCAGCAATCCCTGTCGAAGTCCCACTTGGCGCGATCGACCGAAGAGCCGTCGAACTCGTCCGACCAGACCAGTTGCCAGCCACGCTCGCGACCCGGCTCGCGGGTCGTCCCCGGCGCCGGCATTGCGACCTTGGCGATTGTCTTGGGCGGACTCGTGGGACCGAGCGGGGCCGTGGTCGGGGCAACCGGGATCGTCTGCCCGTTGGCGGCGGCACATCCCGTCACCGCCAGCGCGGCAAGCATCATGGCTGGGCGCAACATCATATAGCCATTCCCTTCAGGCGCTAAGGCTGGGAGCGCGGGAGGAACGTTCCCCCCGCGCTCCTTGCAGGACGATCAGAAATCGAACCGCGCGAGGAAGGTATAGCGCCGATCGTTGCGGAAGGCCGAGCGAGTCACCCGGTTGCCATCGAAGTCGATGACCTGGGTCGTCTGGGTCACCTCGTCGAGGAGATTCACGCCCTGCACGCCGAGCTTGATCCGCTTGTTGAGCGAATAGAAGAGCGACGCGTCGAGCTGACCACTCGCTTCCTGCCAGATCGGCGAGAAGGGGAAGATGTCGTCGCGCGGCGTGATCAGGAAGTCCGACCGCCAGTTGTAGGCGGTACGGGCGGCGAACTTGCCCTTCTCGTAGAACAGCACGGCGTTGACCGTGTGCTTCGAGATTCCCGCCAGCGGCTGCTGCGAGGCGAACGAGCTGCGGGTGGCGCCGCCGACCTGCGTGTTCTTGAAGTCGCCGCCGTCGACATAGGTGTAGGTCAGCTGGGTACCGAGGCCGCTGAGCAGGCCGGGCAGCTTGTCATAGACCTGCTGGTAGGCGAGTTCGAAGCCCTTGAGCTTGCCGCCGCTGCTGTTGATCGGGCCGTTGACCTCGACCGGGATGGTCGTCCCGTTCGGGCTGGTGAAGGTCTGCAGGTCGACGCCGCCGTTCACGATGCCCTTGATGTCCTTGTAGAACAGGGCGCCGGTCAGCGAGCCTACCCGCGCGAAGTACCATTCGAGCGAGAGGTCGTAGTTCCACGAGGTCACCGGACGGACGTTGCGGTTGCCGGTGAACAGCTGGAACAGCGGACCGTTGGCAAGCGTACCCGACGAGCGCAGGTCGTTGGTGTTGTCGCTGATCCCGCCGCCCGAGGAAAAGAGGTTCAGCTCGGGGCGGGAGATGCCCTTCGACACCGCCACCCGGATCAGCCTGCCGCGACCGAAGTCGAACTTGGCATTGAAGCTCGGAAGCCAGTGATCGAAGGTGATCGCCCGGTCATCGTTGAGGAACTCGCCGGTAAAGGCGTTGGCGAATTCCTGCTGCCGCGCCGGCGTCAGGCTGCAGTAGCCCGGCAGCGACTGCCCCGGGGGCGTCTGGTTGCAGGAAGCGAGGATCTCGGCGACCTCGACCTTGCCGTTCTGGTTGCCGCCCGGCCCGTTGTCGAACGAGAAGCCGTTGGGGAAGCCGATCAGGCCGGTCGTCTTGACCCGGGTCTGGACGTAGCGGACGCCGAAGTTGCCATCGACCTTGATGCCGCCGCCGAGGTCCCCGCCATAGTCGACCCGGCCGTAAGCCGCCTTGGTGACTTCGCCCACCTCGGAGATTTCCGGCGGGCAGAAGGGCGTGCAGGCGACCGTGGTGCCGTCGATCTGGGTGTAGGAACGCCCCTGCACGCCGAAGAACGGGTTGGGGGTCTGCGAGAAGGTGTTGATCGCCCCCGCCTGCTGCTTCGAGATGCCGGCGAGATACTCGCCGAGGAAATCGTCGCCGCCGAAGAAGAAGGCCGAGCCGCCCGGGATCGGGATCGGCACGTTGCCGCGCTGAAAGCGGTCGCCGAACGGGCTGCGGGTCTGCGAATAGGTCGGGAAATCGTCCACGAATGCGCCGCCGGCGATCGCGAACTCCTGCCCCGGAAGGCCGGTGTAGAAGCGGCCCGGGACGAACGGGCAGTTGGGCCCGGCATTCCACGGAGCGCAGCCGGCGCGGCCGGCCCACGGCGCGGACAGGTTGCCCCAGGTGCTGAAGTTGGTGTTGCGGGTGGTGCGATCGCGGTCGGCCCAGCGCGCGCCGAAGCGGACGTTCTTGAGGAAGCCCGTCTCGCTGAGCTCATAGTCGCCATCGACACGCAGGGTGTTCATCTTGGCGTCGTTCTTCTCGATGCTGTCGAGAAGGAACCAGTAATAGGTGTAGAAACCGCTCGAGAAATAGTCTGCGGGCGAACCCTGCGGCGCGAGGAAGCTGATCTCCGGGGTCTTGCCGGTCGCATCGATCGCGACGTCGGCCCAAGTGCTCATCGCACCGATCACCGAGTTGCGGCTAAGATCCGACTTGACCCGCTGCGCCTCGAAGTTGAGCCGAAGCCGATCGGTGACGTTCCACTTGGCGTCGAACGAGAAGTCCTCGGTCGTGCCCTTGGCGTCGCGCTGGAAGCGCAGGCTCTCAAGAGGGATTCCGCCCCGCCCGAACGGGTTGGCGTAGGCATCGCCCGGGCGCTGGGTCAGGATCCCGCTCTGGAAGACCCCGTTGCTGTCGAACTGCCAGGTGCTTCCGGCGCGCGGGACCGGGAACAGGGCATCGTCGTTGACCAGCGCGAGCAGCGCATATTCATCGGTGAAGAAGCTGGTCTTGGAACGCAGCCACTCGCCGGTCGCGATGAACCTGCCGTCCGGCGATTCCCACTGCACCGTCGCATTGTAGGCGCGGCGCTTGCGGTCGAGTTCGGTGGTGCGGACACCGGCGCCCTTGGGGGCGACCACGGTGCCGGGCGGCGGGAAATTCGCCTCGGTAAAGTTGGGGGTGTCGCCGAGCCCACCCGACGTGGCCGACTGAACGCGCAAGCACGGCCCGTCGAGCGTCTGCGCACGATAGCAGGGATCGGTCAGCTGCGACGCATCGGTGCGCGAAATGAGCTCGGAGTCGGCAAAGCCGATCTGCAGCCCGAAGGTGCCGATCTTGGTGTCGAAGGTGTTGGAGGCGAGGAAGGAAACACCCGGCGTCCACTTCCGCGCCATGTCGCCGTAATTGGCCTCGACCGTGCCGGCGATATGGAAGCCACCCTTGTCGAGCGGCTTGCGGGTGACGAGGTTCACCGTCCCCGAGATGCCGCCGTCGATCATGTCGGCAGTGACGTTCTTGAAGACTTCGACCCGGCCAAGCAGCTCGGGCGAGACGTCGTTGAAGCTCAGCTCTCGCCCGCCGGTGGCGGAGAAGATGTCGCGGCCGTTGAGTTCGGAGCGGACGAACGGAAGGCCGCGCAGGATGACGCCCGTGCCCTCGACCGAGAAGCGGTCGGGATCGCTCGTCTTTTCGAAACGGCCGATGTTGATTCCGGGAACGCGCTGCAGCGCTTCGGCGACCGAGCGGTCCGGAAGTGCGCCGATGTCCTCGGCGGTGATGACGTCGACCACGGTGTCGGCGCGCTGCTTGCGCGACTGCGCGCTGCCGAGCGCGGCGCGGAAGCCGGTGACGACGATTTCTTCGCCGTTCGCGTCTTTTTCCGGAGGCGGAGTCGTTGCTTCCTTCTCTTCCTCGGTCGGAGGAGTCTTGGCCGGCGCCTTCTGCTGGGCGAAGGCGGGCTGCGCCGCCATCAACGCCAGAGCCGAAGCACTGGTGAGAGCGCAAAGACGGCTTGCACCAAAGCCGATCCGATGACGACGAACCAAGTGAACCTCCCCCTTGCCATAAGGCACGTTACGGGGAGCACACACCCCCGTAGCAACTTACTGGATAACTCGACGCGTGAACGTTCTCAACTAAATAATGAACGTTCACATCTTGCCTCCCGCCTACCCTTCGGCGAAGCCTAGCGGATTGGGTGGGAGGAGTGGTCGTGAAGCCTATTCGACAGATCGTCATCGTTGGCGGCGGCACCGCCGGGTGGATGGCAGCCGCCGCCCTGTCGCGCCTGCTCGAGGGCAACGACCTTTCGATCACCCTAATTGAATCCGAGGAGATCGGCACGGTCGGGGTCGGCGAGGCGACCATCCCGCCGTTCGTCGAGTTCAACCAGCTGCTCGGGATCGACGAGCGCGAGATGATGGCGGCGACCCAGGCGACCTTCAAGCTGGGCATCCAGTTCGTCAACTGGGGCAAGCAGGGCGACAGCTACATCCACCCATTCGGCGCCTACGGCTATCCGATCGACGGAGTCGGCTTCCAGCAGCATTGGCATCGCGCCCGCACACTCGGCGACCCGCGTCCGATCCAGGTCTTCAACCTCGAGACGATGGCGGCCTATTTCGGAAGGTTCGCGCGCACCGAGGACTATCGTCGCGACGATCTGCCGCCGGTCAATTATGCCTACCACATCGACGCGTCGCGCTACGCCCGCTTCCTTCGCGGATTCGCCGAGAAGCGCGGAGTTGTCCGCCGCGAAGGACGGGTCTCGGACACTGCGCTCGACGGCGAGAGCGGGTTCGTCGATTCGGTGACGATGCAGGACGGGACGGTGGTCTCCGGCGACCTGTTCGTCGATTGCTCGGGCTTTCGCGGACTGCTGATCGAGCAGGCGCTCAAGACCGGATACGAGGACTGGCGCCACTATCTACCCTGCGACCGCGCGGTCGCCCTGCCCTGCCTTCGCGAGGACGGCTCGCCGCCCGCTCCGTTCACCCGCGCGACCGCCCATTCGGCGGGATGGCAATGGTGCGTCCCGCTCCAGCAGCGCAACGGCAACGGCCATGTCTATTGCAGCGAGTATCTGTCCGACGACGCGGCGCTCGAGACGCTCACCGGAAACCTCGCGGGCAAGCCTCAGGCCGACCCCAACTTCCTTCGCTTCACCACCGGCCGGCGTAAGAAATTCTGGAACGGCAACGTCGTCGCTTTGGGCCTTGCCGCCGGCTTCATGGAGCCGCTCGAATCGACCTCGATCCACCTCATCAACACCGGCGTGAACAAGCTCATCTCCCTGCTTTCGCTGAAGGGCATCACGCCGGTCCAGGAAGAAGCGTTCAACCGCCTCACGACCAAGGAATATCTGCGTATCCGCGACTTCCTGGTGCTCCATTACAATGCGACCGCGCGCACCGATTCCGACTTCTGGAATCACGTTCGGACGATGGACGTGCCCGACACGCTGACCGAGAAGGTCGAGCTGTTCCGGATGAACGGCCAGATCTTCCGCGAGGAGGACGAATTGTTCACCGAGACCAGCTGGGCAGCGGTGATGATGGGCCAGGGAATCGGGATGGAAGGGCATAACCCGATGGCCGCGCGCATCCCCCAGGGCAAGCTTCGGGGTGAGTTCGACGAGATCGAGAAGTCGGTGCGCTACGTCGTCGAGCGCATGCCCGGCCACGGCGAGTATCTGGCGCAATATTGCCCGGCAGCCGCGTAAGAGAGGCCACTCACGCTGGGCGGCATGCCCGCCTGGCTCTTGCACGAAAGTTTTACGGTTCCGGCGTTTCGCCACATGGCATTGTAACGGCACCATTCGCCATCTGACCTTCCGTCGGCCACCCGGCCCCCGGAGTCCACGATGCGTGTTTTCGATCACCTGACCACGGCTGCGATCCTTGCCGCAGCCTTTCCCCTGCGGGCCGCGGCCCAAACCCCCGGGGAGCCCACAAAGCCTCCGCTGAGCGTGACCGGCGGCACCAGCCTCGTGTCGCAATATCGGTTCCGCGGCATTTCGCTTTCGGACGAGAAAGCCGCCGTCCAGGGCACGATCAACCTCACCCATCGGAGCGGCGCCTATGCCGGTGCTTGGGCGTCGTCGCTCGACGGCTTCGGCGAGCTTGGCGGGTCCAATCTCGAGCTCGACCTCTACGGCGGCTACAAGCTTCCGGTCGGCAAGGCGACGCTCGACGCGGGCCTGCTCTATTACGCTTACCCCGGCAGCAAGGGCGGCACGTTCGAGTTCTTCGAGCCCTACGCCAACGTCAGCTTTCCGGTCGGACCCGCGACCACCAAGGTCGGCGCGGCCTTCGCGCCTGCGCAGAAGGCGATTGGTGGCAACAGCAACCTCTACCTCTTCAACGACACCAGCCTGCCGATCGCGGGCACCCCGGTCAGCCTGACCGGCCACGTCGGTTGGTCGAAGGGCGACACCACGCTGACTCCGGGCGGAAGCTACCTCGACTGGTCGCTCGGCGCGGCCGCGAGCTGGCGGAATCTCACCGCAGGCATTGCCTATGTCGATACGGACATCGGCGCTGCAGACGCTCGCCGCGCCGGCGCCACGAAGACCATCGTCGACGGCGCGGTCGTGCTGTCGCTCGGCGCCAGTTTCTAAGGGGCGGTGCGGACATGACCCTCGACCTTTGGCTCGGCGCGCTGACGGCCGCAGCCCTCCTCCTCTACCTGCTCGCCGTGCTCGCGCGGCCCGAGCGCTTCTGAGGCCCTTTCCCATGCACCACACGACCCTTGCCGGCTGGACGCTCATCGCCGGTTTCATCGCGCTGACCTTTGCCATGGCGCGTCTGTTCGGACCCTGGCTTCACCGCATCTACGAGGGGCATGCGCCGCGCCTGCTCGGCTGGCTGGCGCCGGTCGAACGCGGACTGCTTGCGCTCGGCGGCCCGGTGACCCGCGCCGAGCAGAGCTGGCGCGCCTATGCCGCGCACCTGCTCGTCTTCAATCTGCTGGGCATCGCCTTCCTGCTGCTGCTCCAGCTTGTGCAGGGCAGCCTGCCGCTCAACCCGACCGGCATGGCGGCGGTGCCCTTCCCGGTCGCCTTCAACACGGCGGTGAGCTTCGTCACCAATACCAACTGGCAGAGCTACGGCGGCGAGACGACCATGTCGCACCTGACGCAGATGGTCGGTCTGACGGTCCAGAACTTCCTTTCGGCCGCGACCGGCATGGCGGTCGCCTTCGCGCTCATCCGCGGCTTCGCCCGGCGGGAGAGCGGCTCGCTCGGCAATTTCTGGGCCGACCTCGTCCGCTCGACCCTCTACCTCCTGCTTCCCATGGCGCTCGCCTACGCGCTGGTGCTGGTCGCGCTCGGCGTGCCGCAGACGTTCGCCGGCTCCGCCGTCGCCGACACGCTGGAGGGCGCCCGCCAGACAATCGCGCTCGGCCCCGTCGCAAGCCAGGAAGCGATCAAGATGCTCGGCACCAACGGGGGCGGCTTCTTCAACGCCAACAGCGCCCATCCTTTCGAGAACCCCGGCGCGCTCAGCAACCTGCTGCAGATGCTGTCGATCTTCGCACTCGGCGCCGGCCTCACCTGGTGCTTCGGCAAGGCGATCGGCAACACCCGCCAGGGCTGGGCCATCCTCACCGCGATGATGCTGCTGTTCACCGCCGGCGCCAGCGTGACCTACATCGCCGAAGCGTCGGGCAATCCGATCCACCAGGCTGCCGGGATCGATCCGGCTGCAGGCAACATGGAAGGCAAGGAGACCCGCTTCGGGATCGCCGCCTCGGCGCTCTTCGCGACCGTCACCACGGCGGCCTCGTGCGGCGCGGTCAACGCGATGCACGACAGCTTCACCGCGCTCGGCGGGCTGGTGCCGATGTTCAACATGCAACTCGGCGAAGTGATCGTCGGAGGCGTCGGCGCGGGCCTCTACGGGATGCTCCTCTATGTCATCCTTGGCATCTTCATTGCCGGGCTCATGGTCGGCCGAAGCCCCGAATATGCCGGCAAGAAGATCGAGGCGCGCGAGGTCAAGCTGGCGGTGCTCGCCATTGCGGTCTTGCCGCTGTTCATCCTCGGACTGACGGCGCTCGCGCTCGTCCTTCCAGCCGGGCTCGAGGGGCTCCAGGAAAGCGGCCCGCACGGGCTCAGCGAGGCACTCTATGCCTACACTTCTGCGGTCGCGAACAACGGGTCGGCCTTCGGAGGCTTGACCGCGAGCAACGGCTGGTGGGCCTACACGCTGGCGCTTGGAATGTTCGTCGGGCGCTTCGCCATCATCGTGCCGGTGCTGGCGATCGCCGGAAGTCTCGCCGCCAAGCGCCACGTGCCCGAGGGCGCCGGCTCCTTCCCGACCACCGGTCCGCTGTGGATCGGGCTCCTCGCCGGGCTGGTGCTGGTGTTCGGCGGCCTGACCTTCCTCCCGAGCCTCGCGCTTGGCCCCGTCGCCGATCATCTCGCGATGATCAGCGGCCAAACCTTCTGAAGGACGCACTCCCCATGTCCCGCACCGTCTCGGAACCGACCTCGATGTTCAGCGCCGCGCTCGTCCTGCCGGCGCTCGTCGAGAGCATCCGCAAGCTCGATCCTCGCCAGCTCGTCCGCAACCCCGTGATGTTCACCACGGGCGTGGTCGCGCTGCTCCTCACCGCTCTGCTCGTCACTGGCCACGGCACCGGGAGCATCGCCTTCCAGGTTCAGCTCGTCGCCTGGCTGTGGCTGACCGTCCTGTTCGGCAATTTCGCCGAGGCGCTGGCCGAGGGCCGTGGCAAGGCGCAGGCCGCTTCGCTCCGCGACACCAAGTCGCAACTGTGGGCCAAGCGCCTGCTCGGCGTCGGCGACACCTACGGCAAGATCCCCGCCACCCAGCTGATGGTGGACGAGATCGTGCTGGTCGAGACCGGCGACCTCATCCCGGCCGACGGCGAGGTCGTGGCGGGCGTCGCGTCGGTCAACGAGGCGGCAATCACCGGCGAATCTGCCCCCGTCATCCGCGAGGCCGGCGGCGACCGGTCGGCGGTGACCGCCGGGACAAGGGTCATCTCCGACTGGATCAAGGTGCGGGTGACGCAGGAGCCGGGCGAAGGCTTCCTCGACCGGATGATCGCGCTGGTCGAAGGGGCGTCGCGACAGAAGACCCCGAACGAGGTCGCGCTCACCATCCTGCTCGTCGGGCTGACCATCATCTTCCTCATCGCGGTCGCGACCATTCCCGGCCTCGCGGCCTATTCGGGCGGGACAATCGGCGTGCCGCTGCTGGCGGCGCTTCTGATCACGCTCATCCCGACCACGATCGCAGCCCTTCTCTCGGCCATCGGGATCGCCGGGATGGACCGGCTGGTGCGATTCAACGTGCTCGCCAAGTCGGGTCGCGCGGTCGAGGCCGCTGGCGACATCGATGTCCTGCTCCTCGACAAGACCGGAACGATCACGCTCGGCGACCGCCACGCCACCGAGTTCCGCCCGCTTGCCGGGGTCAGCGATGCCCAGCTTGCCGAAGCGGCCTATCTCGCCAGCCTCGCCGACGAGACGCCCGAGGGCCGCTCGGTCGTCGCGCTGGCGCAGGAGCGCTACGGAGTGGCTCCGCGCGCGATGCCGGCCGGCGCCGAAGTCATCCCCTTCACCTCGCAGACCCGCCTAAGCGGGCTTCGCATCGATGGCCGGCGGCTCGAAAAGGGCGCGGTCGACTCGATCCTCAAGGCCGCCGGCGGCGCGGACAGCCCGGCCGCGACCGAACTCAAGCGGATCACCGACGAGATCGCCCGCAGCGGTGGCACCCCGCTGGCCGTGGCGGAGAACGGCCGCCTGCTCGGCGCGCTGCACCTCAAGGACATCATCAAGGCCGGGATGCGCGAACGCTTCACCCAGCTTCGTGCGATGGGGATCCGGACGGTGATGATCACCGGCGACAATCCCCTCACCGCCGCCTCGATCGCGGCCGAGGCCGGGGTTGACGACTTCCTCGCCGAGGCCACTCCAGAGGACAAGCTTGAGCTCATCCGAAAGGAGCAGACCGGCGGGCGGCTGGTGGCGATGTGCGGCGATGGGACCAACGACGCGCCCGCACTCGCCCAGTCCGACGTCGGGATCGCGATGAACACCGGCACCCAGGCCGCGCGCGAGGCGGGCAACATGGTCGACCTCGACAGCGACCCAACCAAGCTCATCGAGGTGGTCGGGCTCGGCAAGCAGTTGCTGATGACCCGCGGCGCGCTCACCACCTTCTCGGTCGCCAACGACGTCGCCAAATATTTCGCGATCATCCCGGCGATCTTCGTCGCGCTCTATCCGACGCTCGGCATGCTCAACGTGATGCGGCTCGGGAGCAGCGAAAGCGCGATCCTCAGCGCGATCATCTTCAACGCGCTGATCATCCCCCTGCTGGTGCCATTGGCGCTCAAGGGAGTGCGCTACCGGCCCGCGCCGGCCGGCGACATCCTTCGCCGCAACCTCGCCGTCTACGGGCTCGGCGGCCTCGTCGCCCCATTCGTCGGAATCAAGCTCATCGATATGGCCGTCGTCGGCCTGCACCTCGCCTGAGGAGGCTTACATATGCTTCGCGACCTTTCGTCCGCCATCCGCCCCGCCCTCGTCCTGCTTCTGGCATTCACGCTGCTGCTGGGCCTCGTCTACCCGATCGCCGTGACCGGCGTGGCGCAGGTCGCCCTGCCGACCCAGGCGAACGGCAGCCTTCTGCGCGAGGGCGACCGGATCATCGGCTCGAGCCTGATCGGCCAGACCTTCGCCAGCCCCCGCTATTTCCACGGTCGCCCGTCGGCCGCCGGCGACGGCTATGATGCCGCGGCATCCTCGGGTTCGAACCTCGGCCCGACCAGCGCCGACCTCAAGAATGCCATCGCCGAGCGGATCGCGGCCGCCCGGACCGAGGGCGTGTCCGGACCGGTGCCCGCGGATATGGTGACGGCAAGCGGCTCCGGGCTCGATCCCGACATTTCCCCGGCCAATGCGATGGCGCAGGTCGCGCGGGTCGCGGCGGCGCGCGGCATGGGCGTCGAGGCGCTCAGCGCCATGGTAGCGGGCTCGGTCGAGCGGCCGCTGCTCGGCGAGCCGCGGGTCAATGTCCTGCTCCTCAATCGACAACTCGACCGGGCGGCGGCACAAGCCGGGCGGTGAACGCCGGCGATGCCCCTCGACCCTCCCCCGACGCGCTGCTGCGGCAGGTGCGGCGGGACGAGCGCGGGCGCCTCAAGGTCTACCTCGGTGCCTCGCCGGGGGTCGGCAAGACCTACGAGATGCTGGCGGACGCGGCCGGTCTGAGTCGCGCCGGGGTCGACGTGGTGATCGGCGTGGTCGAGACCCACGGCCGGGCCGAGACGACGGCGCTGACCGCCGGTTTCGAGATCCTCCCCCGCCAGACACTGGCCTATCAGGGCCGCCAGCTCGAGGAGATGGACCTCGACGCGCTGCTTGCCCGGCGTCCGGCCTTGGCGCTGGTCGACGAGCTCGCGCACACCAATGCGCCCGGAAGCCGCCATCCCAAGCGCTATCAGGATGTCGAGGAGCTGCTCGCGGCGGGGATCGACGTCCACACGACGGTCAACATCCAGCATGTCGAGAGCCTCAACGACCTCGTCGCCTCCTTCACCAGGGTACGGGTTCGCGAGACCGTGCCCGACAGCATCATCGAGCAGGCCGAGCTCGAGGTCGTGGACCTTCCGCCCGACGAACTCATCCAGCGCCTGAAGGACGGCAAGGTCTATGTGCCGGACGAGGCCTCGCGCGCGCTCGGCCACTTCTTCTCCCGCTCCAACCTGTCGGCGCTGCGCGAGCTCGCCCTGCGCCAGGCCGCGCAGCGAGTGGACCGCGACATCCTCGTCGACACGGCGGCGGGCGGATTGGCCGGCAAATGGGCTGCCGGCGAGCGCGTCCTCGTCGCCGTCAGCGAGCTTCCCGGTGCCGACAGCCTTGTCCGCGCGACCAAGCGGCTGGCCGATGCCCTGCGTGCGCCGTGGGTCGCCCTCCACGTCGAGACCGCGCGGACGGCGAC
This sequence comes from Sphingomonas swuensis, assembly GCF_039538045.1. Classification (NCBI taxonomy): domain Bacteria; kingdom Pseudomonadati; phylum Pseudomonadota; class Alphaproteobacteria; order Sphingomonadales; family Sphingomonadaceae; genus Sphingomonas; species Sphingomonas swuensis. The sequence goes on from NZ_BAABBQ010000001.1 coordinate 2,261,473, forward strand.
CTTCGGCGATGTCGAGCGACAGCGGCTCGCGGCGACGATGCAGCTCGCCTCGCGGCTCGGGGGCGAGGTCGTCTCGGCACCGGCGGAGACGGTGCTCGAGGGCATCAAGCGCTACGCCGCCGACGCCCGCACCACCCAGATCGTGGTCGGCAAGTCGGCCCGCTCGCGCTGGTTCGAGCTTCGGCACGGCTCGGTGGTCGACCGGCTGGTGCGCGAGACGCCCGACATCGCCGTGCATGTGCTGCCGCTGGTGAAAGGGGCCGCTCCCGTGCCGCAGGAGCGCCGGCCGGGCCGCTGGGGCTCTCCCGCCGGCTACTTCTGGTCCGCGCTCGCGGTCGCGGCGGTGACCGGGATCGGACACCTGGCCGGAAGCATCGGGATCGTCAGCAACATTGGCATGCTGTTCCTCGTGCCGGTCCTGATCGCGGCGATGCGCTTCGGCCTCCGGACGGGCATTGCAACGGGTGTCATTTCGAGCCTGTGCTACAACTTCTTCTTCATCCCGCCGCTCTACACCTTCACCATCGGTGATCCCGAGAATGTCGTCGCCTTCCTCGTCCTTCTCGGGGTCGCGATCGTCGTCAGCCAGCTTGCGGCGCGGGTGCAGGCGCAGGCGACCATCGCCCGCAAGAGCGCCGCGCAGAACAGCGCGCTGGCCGGGATCGCACGCAATCTGACCGGGGTCACCGACCGCATTTCCCTGGGCGAGGTGCTTGCCCGCGAGGCCGCCCAATTGCTTCAGCTGGACGCCATCTTCCTTTCACGGGACGTGGACGGCTCGGTCCGGCTCACGGCCGGCGCGCCCGCCCTTCCGCGCCTCGACACCCTCGACCTCGCAGCGGCCGAATGGGCGTTCGAGAAGAATGAGGCGACCGGCCGTGGATCGGGAACCCTGACCTCGTCCGACTGGCAGTTCCACCCGATCGCGACCGACCGGCGGGTGCTCGCGGTCCTCGGCCTCGGCGGGACGAGCCAGGGCGATGTCCTCCGCTCGGACCAGCATCAGTTGCTGGTCAGTGTCCTCGATCAGGCCTCGCTGGCGCTCCGCAGGGTCGCGCTCGAGGAGGAGATGGCGGACGTCGCCAAGCTCCAGGAGCGCGACCGGCTCAAGGCGGCGCTGCTCTCCTCGGTCAGCCACGACCTCAGGACCCCGTTGACGTCGATCCTCGCCGCCGTTGAGGAACTCCGCCGCCGACAGGCCTCGTCCGAGACCGCGATCATCGAGCGCGAAGCCCAGCGGCTCAACCGCTTCGTCGCCAACCTGCTCGAGATGGTACGGGTGGAAAGCGGTGCGCTCGACCTCAGGCTGACCGCGGTCGACCTCACCGAAGCGGTGGCGAGCGCGGTCCACGATCTCCGCTCCGCGCTCGCCGACCATCCGCTCGAGCTTCAGGTGCCACCCAACCTGCCCCTCGTCCGCGCCGACGAGCGGCTGCTCCACCAGTGCCTCGTCAACCTGATCGAGAACGCCGCCAAATTCAGCCCGGGCGGAAGTCCGATCATCGTCGCCGGGCGGCGCACGGCGAGCGCGATCGAGCTCCAGATCATCGACGAAGGACCGGGCCTTCCGCCCGGCAGCGAGGATCGCATCTTCGAGACCTTTGCCCGCCTCGAGGGATCGGACCGGGTCGGCGGCACCGGGCTCGGACTTGCCATCGTGCGTGGCTTCGCCGGTGGCATGAACCTTACCGCGACCGCGGCCAATCGCACCGATCGCACGGGAGCGGTCTTCACCATCACCTTCCCCGAAGCCAGCCTGCTCCGGGAAACCCAGCAATGCTGAGCGCGGCCCCGATCCTCATCGTCGACGACGAGCCCGCCATCAGGCGCCTCCTGCGCGGGGCGCTGGAGCGGTCGGGGCATGCGGTAGTCGAGGCGGAGTCGGGACGCGAGGCGCTCGGTGCCCTCGAGATCGACAAACCGGCGCTCGTTCTGCTCGATCTCGGCCTGCCCGACCGCGACGGACTCGAGCTAATCCCGCTGTTCAAGGCGCGCGCGGTCGCGGTGCTGGTGGTCAGCGCGCGCGAGGCCACCGCCGAGAAGGTCGCCGCGCTCGACCTCGGGGCCGACGACTATGTCACCAAGCCGTTCGACACCGAAGAAGTGCTGGCGCGGGTGCGGACCGCGCTCCGCCGGACGGTCTCGGCCAGCGGCGATCCACTGCTTACCATCGGCGACGTCGCGATCGACCTCGACAAGCGGCGGGTGACACGGGCTGGCGAGGACGTGCACCTGCGCCCCAAGGAATATGCCTTGCTGTCCGAACTTGCCCGCCAGCCTGGCAAGGTCCTCACCCATGCCCATCTGCTGCGAACGATCTGGGGTCCGGCGCACGAGCGCGACCTCGAATACCTTCGCGTCGCCGCGCGCGGGCTGCGCCTCAAGCTGGAGCAGGACCCCGCTTCGCCGAGGATGATCATCAATGAACCCGCCGTGGGCTACCGGCTCAACGAGCGCTCGCCGGCAGATTGAGGCCATGTTCGAGGCCGGCTCGATCCGCGCCTGAAGGCGATTGACGGTTGCGCAATCGCGTGGGTCATGGAAACGCGCTGCAATCGATGTTCATTCCGGATTTGCCGCGCCCATGAAGAAGAACCAAGAGGATGCCCTTGGCATGCGCTCGAACCTGGGCACGCTGGCCGGTATCGCCGCCGCCCTCCTCTTCTTCCTCGCCACGGGGATCGTCACCTACCTCAACATTCAGTCGGTCCGCACCGAGACCGACCGGGTCGCGACCACCCATGAGGTCATCACCGGGCTCGGCGACCTCCTGTCCGCGATGCAGGACGCCGAGACCGGACAGCGCGGCTATCTGCTGACCGGCGACCCTGCCTTTCTCCAGCCTTATCGCGATGCGCAGTCGCGAAGCGTGGCAAGCCTCCAGAGCCTCGACCGGCTGACCCATGACGATCCGGCGCAGCAGGCCAATCTGCGCGCGCTTCGGCCGCAGGTGGATGCCAAGTTCGCCGGCCTTGCCCGCTCGATCGAGGTCAGGCGCACGCAGGGGCTGCAAGGCACGCTGACGACGATCGATGCCGATCGCGACAAGGCCGAAATGGACGCGGTCAGGGCGCGGATCGCCCAGCTGCGCGCCGAGGAGCGGCGAACCCGCCTTTCGCGGCTGGATCAGCGCGACGCGGCCTTCCAGTCAGCGATCCTCAGCACCATCCTCGCAGCCCTGCTCGGCATGGGGCTGACGCTTGCCATCGGCTTCCTCAACCACCGCGCCATGCAGCTCCGGCGCCGCCAGCTGTGGCTGCGCTCGGGAGAGGTCGGGCTGAGCCAGGCCATGCTCGGCGACAAGGACGTTCGCGGGCTCAGCGGCGACATCGTCGATTACCTGACGAGCTACACCGGCGCCCAGGCTGCCGTCCTGTTCAAGGGCGAGCATGGCGTCTTCCAGCAGATGGCGACGCTCGGGGTCCCGTCGGAAGCCAAGGTGCCGCAGCGCTTCGCCCTTCGCGAAGGCCTGCTCGGGCGGGTCGCGGCCGAGGGCGCGCCGATGATCATCGACGACGTGCCCGAGGGCTATCTCACCATCGGCTCGGCGCTTGGAAGCGATGTGCCGCGTCACCTGGTGATCGCGCCGCTCCGCGCCGATGGGCTGGTCAACGCAGTGGTCGAGCTGGGCTTCCTCAAGGCGGTCGATGACCGAGTGCTCGAGCTGCTGGAGCATGTCGCCCAGCCCGCCGGCACCGCGCTTCGCTCGGCCAAGTACCGGACCGAGCTCCAGATGCTCCTCGAGGAGACGCAGCGCCAGACCGAGGAGCTGCAGGTCCAGAGCGAGGAGCTCAAGGTCTCCAACGAGGAACTGGAAGAGCAGGGCCGCGCGCTCAAGGAATCGGCGGTGCGGCTCGAGCAGCAGCAGGTCGAGCTCGAACAGACAAACTCGCAGCTCGAGGAGCAGGCGCAGCTGCTCGAGCACCAGCGCGACGACATCGCTCGGTCGAGCGCGGCGGTCGAACTGAAGGCTCGCGAGCTTGAGCAGGCCAGCCAGTACAAGTCGGACTTCCTCGCCAACATGAGCCATGAGCTGCGCACCCCGCTCAACTCGCTGCTCATCCTTTCCAAGCTGCTCGGCGACAATCCGAACGGCAATCTGACCGACGAGCAGGCGCAATATGCCCGCACCATCCAGGCGTCGGGCAATGACCTCCTCAACCTCATCAACGACATTCTCGACCTGTCCAAGATCGAGGCCGGCCACGTCGAGGTCCGGCCGGAAGAAATGGCGATCTCGCGGATGGTCAGGGACCTGCAGCGGACCTTCGATCCGATCGCTTCCGAGCGCGGCCTGACCTTCGCGATCGACATCGGCGATGGCGCGCCCGCCGACATCGTTTCGGATCGCCAGCGCCTCGAGCAGATCCTGAAGAACCTCCTCGCCAACGCGTTCAAGTTCACCGAAAAGGGTACGGTCACGCTGGGCATCGCGAAGGCGGAAGGCGACCGCCTCGCCCTGACCGTGTCCGATACCGGGATCGGCATCGCGCCCGAACAGCAGCAAGCCATCTTCGAGGCGTTCCGCCAGGCCGACGGATCGATCAACCGCAAGTTCGGCGGGACCGGCCTCGGGCTGTCCATCTCGCGCGAGCTTGCCCGACTGCTCGGCGGAAGCATCGCGCTCGAGAGCGAGCCGGGCCGCGGAAGCCGCTTCACCGTCACCATCCCGGTCGACTATGATCCGGCGCTGGTCGCGGCCCGGCCCGAGCCCGCCGCTGCCCCCGCGAAGTCCGCGCCGCTCGCCGCCTCGCCGCAGCCGGCCATGCCCAAGCGCAAGCAGGCGGTCCGTTCGGCTCCGCTCGAAGACGACCGCGACCATCTCGGCGGCGGCCGCCGAGTGCTGCTGATCGTCGAGGATGACCGCACCTTCGCCGGAATCGTCCGCGACATCGCCCGCGAGGCCGCGTTCCAGACCCTCGTCGCCGGGACCGCCGAAGAGGCGCTCGAACTGGCGCGCGAGCACAAGCCGAGCGGGATCGTCCTCGATCTCGGGCTTCCGGACCAGTCGGGTCTCGCCGTCCTCGACCGGCTGAAGCGCGAGGACGCGACGCGTCACATTCCGATCCACGTCATCTCGGCCAGCGACCAGACCCAGACGGCTTTCTCGCTCGGCGCGATGGGCTATCTGGTCAAGCCGGTGAAGCGCGAGGAGCTCGCCCATGCGCTGGAGACGCTCGAAGCCCAGCTGACCCGCACGATGCGGCGCGTTCTGATCGTCGAGGATGACGAACGGCAGCGCGACGCGGTCGCCAAGCTGCTCGCCGGACCGGAGATCGAGACCGTCGGCGCCGGCACCGCGGCCGAATGCCTCAAGCTGTTGAGCGAAGAGACCTTCGACTGCATGGTTCTCGACCTGTCGCTGCCAGACACCTCGGGCTTCTCGCTGCTCGAGACGCTGAGCAAGGACGGCGACCACAGCTTCCCGCCGGTGATCGTCTATACCGGGCACGATCTCAGCCAGGCCGACGAGCAGCGCCTCCGCCGTTATTCGAACTCGATCATCATCAAGGGCGCCAAGTCGCCCGAGCGGCTGCTCGACGAGGTCACCCTCTTCCTCCACCAGGTCGTCTCGGAGCTTCCGCCCGAGCAGCAGAAGATGATCCAGCAGGCTCGTCACCGGGACGCCTTGCTAGAGGGCCGAACGATCCTTGTGGTCGAGGACGACGTCCGCAACGTCTACTCCCTGACCAACATCCTCGAACCGCGCGGAGCCAAGGTCAGGATCGCCCGCAACGGGCAGGAAGCGCTCGACGCGCTCGGGAACAAGAACGGCGAGGCGCCGATCGACCTCGTCCTGATGGACGTGATGATGCCGGTGATGGACGGTCTCGAGGCAACCCGGCGGATCCGCGACGACCATCGCTGGGGCAAGCTTCCGATCATCATGCTGACCGCCAAGGCGATGCCCGACGACCAGGAGAAGTGCCTGGCGGCGGGAGCAAGCGATTACATGGCCAAGCCGCTCGACGTCGACAAACTGCTGTCGCTGGTCCGGGTGTGGATGCCGCGGTGAACGAAGCGCCCGCCGAGCCGGTCGAGGACATCGAGATCCAGCTTCTGCTGGAAGCCCTCTACCTTCGCTACCATTACGACTTCCGCCATTATGCTCGGGCCTCGATCAAGCGCCGGCTCCGCCAGGCCCGTGACCAGCTGGGTTTCGACACCTTCTCGGCGATGCAGGAACAACTGCTCCACAGCGACGAGATGGTCGGGCGCCTGCTCGATTATCTGACCGTCCAAGTCAGCGAGATGTTCCGCGACCCAAGCTACTTTCGGGCCCTGCGCGAGAAGGTGCTGCCGCACCTTCGCACCTACCCCAGCCTCAAGATCTGGATCGCCGGCTGCAGCCATGGCGAGGAAGTCTATTCCTTCGCCATCATGCTGCTTGAGGAGGGGCTGCTCGACCGCACCCTCATCTATGCCACCGACATCAACCCCGAGGCGCTCGAGATCGCCCGAAGCGGGGTCTATCCGCTCGACCGCATCGCGCTCTTCACCCGCAATCACCAGCAGGCCGGCGGCAAGACCTCGCTCGCCGACTATTATACCACCGCCTACGGGCGCGCGGTTTTCGACAAGAAGCTGCGCGCGCAGGTCGTCTTCTCCGACCACAGCCTGGTCAGCGACGAAGTCTTCACCGAGTGCCAGCTGGTGTCCTGCCGCAACGTGATGATCTACTTCGACCGTCCGCTGCAGGACCGCGCTGTCGGACTGTTCCGGGACTCTCTCACCAGACGCGGTTTCCTCGGGCTCGGCTCCAAGGAGACGCTGCGCTTCTCGAGCCATGTCGAGGCGTTCACCGACTTCGTCCGCGAAGAGAAGATCTACCAGCGGAGCGAGAGGTGAGCGCCGCGCCGCCGACCGCGATCGTGATCGGTGCCTCGGCGGGGGCCGTGCAGGCGCTGTCGGACCTTCTCCCGCGACTGCCCGCCGACTATCCGCTTCCGATCCTGATCGTCGTGCACGTCCCGGCCGCCCCGTCGGGGCTGACCACCCTCTTCTCGGCCAAGTGCGCGGTGGCCGTGGTCGAGCCGGACGACAAGGAGGCGATCGCGCCCGGGACGGTCTACTTCGCGCCGCCCGGCTACCATCTGCTGGTGGAGCATGGCCTTACCGTCGCGCTCTCCGCCGACGAGCCGGTCCTCTTCTCGAGGCCGTCGATCGACGTCTTGTTCGAAAGTGCAGCGGACAGCCTTGGGGCGGGCGTGCTCGCGATCGTCCTCACCGGAGCCAATGAGGATGGGTCGCGCGGCGCACGCGCGATCGAGCAGGCCGGAGGACGGGTGCTGGTCGAGGAGCCTTCGACCGCCTATGCCGCCGCGATGCCGTCCGCCGCCCTTGCCCGTTGCTCCGCCGCGAGGGCCCTATCGCTCGACGCCATTGCCGAGCACCTGCTGAGCGTGGGCAGCCGATGACTGCCGCGAGGCCCGTCCCGCTTCTGATCGTCGACGATCTCCCGGAGAACCTGCTTGCGCTCGAGGCGCTGCTGAGGACCGATCACCTCACCTTCCTTCGTGCGCGCTCGGGCGAGGAGGCGCTCGAGCTGCTGCTCAAGCACGACGTCGCGTTGGCGCTGCTCGACGTTCAGATGCCGGGCATGGACGGGTTCGAACTGGCCGAGTTCATGCGCGGCAACGAACGCTCGCGGCGGGTTCCGATTATCTTCGTGACCGCCGGGAGCGGAGACACGCACCGGCGCTTCCGCGGCTATGAGGCGGGTGCCGTCGACTTCATCCAGAAGCCGATCGAGCCCGACGTCCTGCGCAGCAAGGTCGGCGTCTTCGTCGACCTGCACCAGCAGCGGTTGGCGCTGGCCGATGCCGCCGACCAGCTCGAGGTGCAAGTGCGCCAGCGGACCGCCGAACTCGAACTAGCGATGCGCCGGCTCAAGGAAGAAGTCGCCGAGCGCGAGCGGGCCGAAGCCTCGCTCCGGCAAAGCCAGAAGATGGAGGCGGTCGGCCAACTCACCGGCGGGATCGCCCACGACTTCAACAATATGCTGACGGGGATCATCGGTTCGCTCGACATGATGCGCCGGCGCATCGCCGATGGCCGGATGGACGGGATCGACCGCTACCTCGACACGGCGCTTGGCTCGGCCGAGCGGGCGGCGGCGCTGACCCACCGCCTGCTCGCCTTCGCGCGCCGCCAGCCGCTCGACCCGCAGCCGCTCGATGTCGCCGCCATCCTCCAATCGGTGGCGCAGCTCGTCAGCCACGCGCTGCCAGAAAATGTCCGGCTGCGGCTCGACATTCCCGACGGACTTCCGCTGGTGCTGGCGGATTCCAACCAGCTCGAGAACGCCATCCTCAACCTCGCGGTGAATGCGCGCGACGCAATGCCCGACGGGGGAGATCTGGTGATATCGGCGGCCCGCGCCGTCCCCCTGGAGGGCGTGATCGCCGGTGAGTTTCTGCTGATTTCGGTCGCCGATACCGGACAGGGGATGCCGCCCGAGGTGCTCGAGAAGGTGTTCGAGCCCTTCTTCACGACCAAGCCGATCGGACAAGGCACCGGCCTTGGCCTCTCGATGGTCTACGGCTTTGCCCAGCAGAGCGGCGGAACCGTCCGGATCGACAGTCAGCCGGGCGCGGGCACCACGATCGCGCTCACCCTTCCGACCACTCGGTCGGCGCCGGTGCCGCAAAGTGGAGTGCAGCCCGCGGCCCGCAAGGGAGCGGGCGAGCGGGTGCTGGTGGTCGAGGACGAGGACGCCGTGCGGATGCTTGTGCGCGAAGTGCTCGAGGAGCTCGACTACGAGGCGATCGAGATCGCCGATCCGGCCAAGGCCCTCCCCTGCCTTGCCTCTGGCGAGCACATCGACCTGATGATCTCGGACATTGGAATGCCGGGGATAAACGGTCGCGAGCTTGCGGACGAAGCGCGTCGTACCCGCCCCGACCTGCCGATCCTGTTCATCACTGGCTATGCCGGACATGAGACCACCCTGGCCGACTTCCTCGGGCCGGGCATGTCGCTCATCACCAAGCCCTTTACGCTCGAGAAATTGGCCAGGACCATCGGGGAGCTTATCGGCTCGTCGAAGGTGGAAGCTTCGGAGCAGTCGTCCTGATGCGCCTCGCGCAAGGGCATCTCTGAACCGCGAGATAATCTGCCCATTGCGGTAGCGATCTCGTTTGCCGGACGCCTTTCCGGCGAGGCTCTCCCTTGCGAGCTACCATCAAGCACTGATGCCTTTAAGCAACACCTTCCGATAAGCACCACATCGGAGGAAACAAAGGCGTTCAAAATCCATTCAACCCCACGCGGACGCCACGGCTTGTGGCGGTCGGGCTCGCATGAGCCGAGCAGAAGGGGATCAAATATGAAGCGTTTCGCAGTTTCTCTCAGCGTCAGTGTTGCGGCGCTGGCTTTCACCACAGCGACTCCAGCCGCTGCCCAATGCGTAACGGGTGTGGCCGGGCAGGTGAACTGCAACGCCAACTCGAACGCGACCGGCGCCAACGCCACCGCGACCGGCAATCTCGCCACTGCGACCGGCACGTCGTCGTCGGCCTATGGCGACCGCGCGTTCGCGTCGGGCAACTTCTCGACCGCGATCGGCGACTTCTCCGCGGCGCAGGGCCTTCAGGCCACTGCCGTGGGTGACGCTGCCAGCGCCCTGTCGACCAACGCCAGCTCGTTCGGCCGCAATGCCAACGTCAGCGCGGCTGCGACCAACGGTACCGCTCTCGGCGCCAACACGGCCGTCACCGGAGTCAACGGCACCGCCGTCGGCAATCTCGCTCAGGCGACCGGCACCTCGGCCACCGCGCTCGGCGATCGCGCCGTTGCCTCGGGCAACTTCTCGACCGCGCTCGGCGACTTCGCCGCCGCGACCGGCCTCCAGTCGACCGCCGTCGGCGACGTCGCGAGCGCGCTCGCGGCCAACTCCACCGCGATCGGCCGTAACGCCAACGTGACCGCGGCCGGCACCAACGGCACCGCGCTCGGCCAGGGCACGGTGGTCAGCGCCGCCAACGCCACCGCCGTCGGCTCCGGTGCGACCGCTGCCTTCGCGGGCTCGACCGCGATCGGTGCCGGCGCTGCCACCACCGCCGCCAATCAGGTTTCGATCGGCGCCGCCGGTTCGACCGTCCGCCTCGGCGGCTACGGCGCGGGCATCCTGCAGACCGATGCCAACGGCATCGTCTCGACCAACACCACGCTGGTCAACAATGTCACCACCCTTCAGGGCCAGGTCGGAACGCTGCAGACCAACCAGACCACCCTGTTCGACCTTGCCAACGTCAATCGCCGCGACATCCGCCGCGCCAACGAGGGTGTCGCCATGGCGCTCGCGATGGAAAGCCCGGTTCTCCCGAGCGATGCCCGCTTCGGCGTTGCCGGTGGCCTCGGCTACTTCGGCAACCGCGTCGGCGGCACCGCCTCCTTCGCGGCGCGTGTCGGCCAGCGTTCGGCGCTGACCGGCGGCATCGGCATCGGCTTCGACTCCGGCAAGATCGGTGCTCGTGCCGGCTTCCAGCACGCCTGGTAAGCAAGGGGTCGCTACGATCACCCGTGCTCGTCTGACCAACGTCGGCCGATCCTCATCGGTGTGGGCAGGACTTCTGGTCCTGCTCGCACCGGTGCACGGGGCGCAGGCGGCGACACAACAAGCGACGGCCCAGCAACAGCCCGCGCAACGCCCGGGCGAGCTGATGGATCGTCTGGTTGCCGACAAGCTCGTCTGGTCGACCCTGATCGCCATCGATCAGGCCAATCGCACTGGCAATTACAGCGTTCTTCGGGCGCTCGGATCGGAAAGCTTTCAGCGGACCAACTCCGAGGTACAGCTTGCCGCAACCTTCCGTAACCTACGGGCAAATCAGGTCGATTTGTCGAACACCCTGATCATCTCACCGATCTACGAGGGTGCCCCGACGGTGACCGGCGGCGTGTTGCGCGCGAAGGGCGTGTATCCGCTGCGACCGGTCGCGATCGGGTTCGACCTGCTGTTCGAGCAGAACAATGGCGGATGGAAGGTGCTTGGCCTGTTTGTTGCACCGTTGGTCAGAGCCTCCGGGCGCTGACCGGAACCTCCACCGGTTAGCCGGGTCAGTCAAAGACTGATTTAAGAATTCAACGAAGGAAGATGTCCATGATCAACAACCGAGAGAAGAGCGACGCCAAGGGTGTCCCGACCGCCAAGAAGCCGTGGTCGAAGCCGGTCCTGACCCGCATGGTCGCCGGTTCGGCTGAGAGCCAGCGCGGCAACGTCGCCGACGGCGGCGGCGGGTTCCAGGGCAGCTAAGTCAGCCCTGCCGCTTTCGATATCGATGCACTACAAGCTCCCGGCAGTGATGCCGGGAGCTGACCTTTTCCGATGATTGCCGGCATCTCCGGACCCGGACGTGGGCGCCCTGCCGATGCCTGCCGTGCCGCGCTAGACGCGCTTTCGCCGCGCCAACTCTCATCCCCGCTCCTGTTTGAAGAGCTGGACTTCGCCTGCGGAGCCGTCGGCGACGGCCATGTGTCGTCCTCGCCCGAGCCCTCCTTGGTCGTGGCCGACCTGCGGCTCGACTACCGCCCGGACCTGACGCGCGCACTCGGCTCGCCGCCGACGGAGCTCACCGATGCCGCACTCGTGCACCTCGCCCTCGAGCGGTGGGGAACCGACGCGCTCGCCCGGATCGAGGGCGACTTTGCCCTCGCCTGGTACCGCCCGCGATCGCGCACCTTGGTGCTGGCTCGAGACCCGCTCGGTCAGAGGCCGCTGTTCTGGAGCCGCCGGGGCCAGCGTCTCACCTTCGCCTCGATGCCGCGCGGCCTCCACGCGTCGGGCGAGGTAGCGCGAGCACCGGACCTCGCCTCGGTTGCCGGCTTCATGGCCAATGGCCAGCACCCCCGCGCCCACAGCTTCTTCGATCAGGTCCAGCGCGTCTCGCCCGGTCACTACGTCATCGTGACCCCCAACGGCGTGGAGGAGCGCGCCTTTTGGAAGCCCGAGGAGCGGGACGACGGTTGCCGATCTTTCGAAGAATATGTCGAGGCCTATCGCCGCAAGCTCGACGATGCGGTCGCCACCCGCTTGCCGCCCCGGAGTGCGCCGCTAGCCACCCATCTCAGCGGCGGCCTCGACAGTGGCGCGGTGAGCGCGACCGCCGCGCGCCTGCATGACGGTCCGCTGTTCGCCTTCACAGCCGTGCCCAGCGCACTCGCACGTGTGCAGGCGGGCGCCTTGCTCGCCGACGAGGGCCCCCTCGCGGCACGGACGGCAAGCCTCCACTCCTCCATCCGTCACCGACTGGTTGAGCCGGATGGGTCCTCGCCGCTCGACCAGCTTGCCGACGGTCTTCGCCTTCATGAGCGGCCGAAGTTCAATCTCTGCAACCATGGGTGGCTTTCGCACATCCGGCGCGAAGCCGTGGCGAACGGGGCCAAGGTGATCCTCACCGGCGAGATCGGCAATTGGACGATCAGCGCCGGGCCGATCGCCGCCATGCGCAGCCTGTGGCAGGAACGCGGCATGGGCGGATGGCTCGCAGCCGCGCATTCGCTCCGCACCGTTCACGGCGCGCGCTGGCAGGGTATCCTCGCCTCGACCTTCCTCTCGCCCTGGGTTCGCGAGCGGTTGCAGCCCTCGCCATCGCCCCTGCTTACCCCCGCCTTCGCTCCCGAGCATGACGCCACCGCGCGCAGCTGGCGGGACGATGCGCGCCATGCCTTCGCCGCCATGGACTTTGGCGAGTATCGCGCGGGGACAAAGGCCTCCTCCGAGGTCGAGGAGCGCGATCCGACCGCGGACCCCCGCCTCATCGCCTTCGCTCTGTCTCTTCCGGTCGAGATGGTCATGGGACCAAGCGGGCGTCGCCCGCTCGCCCTTGCAGCGCTCGGCGATCGCCTGCCGCAGGACGTGCTGCGGGCACCGAGGAAGGGCTACCAGGGTTCCGACTGGCACCTCACGCTCAGCGCCGACCGCGACCGGCTCCAGGCGCTGGTCGAGGCGATCGTCGCAAGCCCGGTCGCGGGCGAGGTCATCGACACTGTCCGGCTGCGCAAATTGTGGGAGGCGTGGCCGACGGGCGGCTGGGACCGGAGCAACGTCATGCAGACCTATCGCAACGGCTTCCTCCAGGCCCTTACCGCCGGCCACTTCCTGATCGGCGCTTCGGGCGAGCCCCTGCCTTTCTGATCTGCCCTAGCGCACCGGCCGCTTCTCGAGCTTTCGGGCAAGCGTCCGGCGATGCATGCCGAGGCGCCGCGCCGTCTCGGAAATGTTGAAACCGGTCGCGATCAGGGTCTCATTGATCTTTTCCCATTCGAGCGTCTTGATCGAGGTCGCGCGGCCTTCGAGCGGCACCTGCGAGTCCCCCGCGACGCGGCCGAAGGCAGCCTCGATGTCGTCACTGTTGCTCGGCTTGGGAAGATAATGAGCGGCGCCGAGCTTTATCGCCTCGACCGCCGTGGCGATGCTTGCGAAGCCGGTCAGAACAACGATCCGCGTCTTCGGATCGGCTCGGTGCAGCGCGTCGACGCAGGGCAGCCCGCTGTGCGGCCCGAGCTTGAGGTCGACGACGGCATAGTCGAACCCTTGGCCGCCGAGCAGCCGGTCGAGCTCCATCGGCGATGCGGCGGTCGCGACGGCATAACCGCGGCGCTCGAACGAGCGCGCCAGCGTCCGGGCGAACTGCTCGTCGTCTTCCACGATCACCAGCCGACCCGGTTCGCTCACAAGCTGCTCTCCCGGGTCCCGACCAGCGGAAGGGCGACCCGAACGACCGCACCGCCGTCCGGACGGTTGGCGGCGGTCAGGCTGCCGCCGAGCCTGCGGGCGACGTTGGCGGCGAGGAACAGGCCGACGCCATGGCCGGCGCCCTTCCGCGATCGGCCGACCTGGCCGAGATGCTCGATCTGTTCGGGCGAGAAGCCGGCCCCTTGGTCTTCCACCTCGACGACCAACTGGTCCTTCTCGACCGTTCCTCGCAGCAGAACTCCCGCGGGCGACGCCTCCCCGGCATTCTCGAGCAGGCTCCAGAGGGCTTGCCGAAGCGCCGGCTCGGCAGGGATGCGGGCATTGCCGATGGTCTCGAACGACGCGTCGAGGGGAATGTCGAAATGCATCGACGACCAGTCCGCCACCAGCCCGGCGAGCAGGCTGTTGGCGGTCTCCGACCCCATCGCCTCGCCGCGCGGAAGGCCGCTGGTGTCGAGGATGTCGCTGACGATCTCGCGGCAGCGTTCGACTGCCAGGCGGGCATCGGCCAGCTCTTCCTGCAGTTGCGGGTCGGCGGCCAGTTTGGGATGGCGCTGCCAGTCGCCGACCAGCACCGAGAGCGATGACAGCGGCGTGCCGAGCTCATGCGCCGCGCCGCTCGCGAAAAGGCCCATCCGTACGATCGAGTCCTCCTCTGCGGCGCGCTGGCGGAGTTCGGCGACATAGGCGTCGCGGGCACGCAGGTTGCGGCTGATCCTCGTCATGAACAGCACAAGCAGGATCGCCACCATGACGAAGGCGATTTCCGCGCCGACCAGCCGCAGGTCGATCTCGCCTGCGGAGAATGGCGGAATGTTGAGCGGACGATGGTCGATGGTGAGCAGGACGAAGGCGATGATGGATCCAGCGACCAGCAGCCAAGCGCGGCCCGAGGGGAGCAGAATCGCGCCGAGCACGATCTGAAGCAGGTAGAGCGACACGAACGGGTTCTCGACCCCGCCGCTCAGATAGAGCTGCGCGGTCAGCGCGGACATGTCGAGGAGAAGCGCGAGGAACAGCTCGCCAGGGACGACCCACGCCTGGCGGAGCGTCAGCATGAAGAGGAGGTTGCCGAGCGCGAGCAGCCCGGCAACGCTGAGCATTGGCTCGAACGGCAGCGCCACGCCCAGGAGGAACTGCGCGACGAGGATCGCCAGCACCTGTCCGCCGACCGCGATCCAGCGCAGCTGGATGAGCAGCCGCATGTTCTCGACCACGGCCTCCTGGGGGGAGCGGCCGGGCAAGCGCGCGGGTTGGCGCGTCAGGGCGAGCAGTGGCACGTCCATCAGCCCCGGTTGTGCGTCGATCTGGCGGTCAGCGCCAGCCCGAACAGGCTGAGCAGGGCGAGCGCGAACCAGGTCAGGGCATAGATGAGATGGGCGTTGCGGAAGGACACCACGGTAAGTCCGCCGATCGGGAAGCCGCCGGGATTGGCGGTCCGGTCGGCATCGATGAAAAAGGGTGCGACCGGACCCAGGCCGCGCCGGGTGGCGATCGCCGCGACGTCGCGGGAGAACCAGCGGTCGGCCTCGGGCTGGTTGGTGCGCAGGAACCGGCCTTCGGGTTCGCTCAGGCGGACCAGTCCTACGATGGTCACGGGGCCCGCGACCTGCCCCGCCGCACGGCTCCCTGGCCAGCGCCGGTCCGGCGGGACGAATCCGCGATTGACGAGGTAGGTGCCGGCATCTGTCCGGAATGGGGTGACGACCCAATAGCCTGGTCCCTGCTCCGTCAGCGCCTCGACCAGCGTCTCGCGCGGATGGTCGAAAGTGCCGCGAAGCGAGACGCGACGATATTCGATCGCTTCGGGTTCGAGCGACGACCATGATGCTGAGCCGGGGGGCGCGACCGCGGCGGCGGAGACGCGCTGCTCGACCCGGGCGATGAGGTCGAGCTTCCAGCGCAGCCGCTCGACCTGCCAGATCCCGAGCCCGGCGAAGAGCAGCGCGAAGAAGGCGCACAGGGCCAGCAGAAGCAGGCGCTTGGGCGCCCGCCGGCTCACGGGGCGGCGCCGACCTGCGCCGACATCATCCCCGGCATCATGTTGGTGTTGAGATGGTACATGATCCACAGCGAGCCGCAGATGGTGATCAGCAGCAGCACCCCGGTGAAGACATAGGCGAGCAGCGTCCAGCCGCCCTCCCCGCTGGTGTTCACGTGCAGGAAGCAGATGGTGTGGACGAGGATCTGGGCGATCGCGAGCAGGATCACCAGCACCGCGGTCAGCCCGGGATTGGCAAGCGGCGCGGCCATCACCAGCCAGAAGGGAATGGCGGTGAGCACGGCCGACAGCGCGAAGCCGACGAGGTAGCTCTTCTTGCTGCCATGGCCGTGCTCCTCGCCGTGAGCGTGGAGCTCACCACCGCTATGCGCGTGGAGCTCGCCGTCGGCGTGGTCGGTGGAGGCGCTCATCGCAGCATTCCCAGCAGGTAGACAAAGGTGAATACGCCGATCCAGACGACGTCGAGGAAGTGCCAGAACATGCTGAGGCACAGCAGCCGGCGCTTGTTGACGAGGGTCAGGCCGCGCTTGGCGACCTGCACCATCATCAGCCCGATCCACAGGATGCCGGTCGTGACGTGGAGACCATGGGTGGCGACCAGCGTGTAGAAGCCGCTCCAGTAGCCGGACCGCTGCGGGGTCGCGCCTTCGCTCGCGAGCACGCCGAACTCGTAGAGCTCGATTCCCACGAAGGCGATGCCGAGCAGTGCGGTGACCGCGAGCCACAGCTGCACCGAGCGCTGCCGCCCCTCCTCCATCGCCAGCATGCCGAAGCCGTAGGTGATCGAGGAGAAGAGCAGGATCGCGGTGTTGAGCGCGACCAGCTCGAGGTGGAACAGCTCGCGCGGGGTCGGACCGCCGGCGAAGCTGGTCGATAGCACGCCATAGGTCGCGAACAGCGAGGCGAAGATGAGCGCGTCGCTCATCAGGTAGATCCAGAAGCCGAGCAGCACGGGGCTCGAATGACCGCCGTCGTGGCCGTCCTTCTCGATCAGGTGGAAGGTGTCGCGGTCGAAGCCCGCGGTGGGAGCGATGTCGGCCATGGTCCTCAGGCTCCCGCCGTTGCCGGGTCGAGCGCGTTCAATGCCTTGCGGGCGGGCGCGGGCACATGCCCGACCTCGAGGAAGGAGATGCCCTCCCGCTCGGCGCGCGCAACCTCTTCGGCGGGGATGTAGTAGTCGCGGTCCTCATCGAAGCTGTGCACGACCGTGACCACGATCAGGCCGACGAAGGCGAGCGCGGCCAGCCACCACATGTACCAGACCATTCCGAAGCCGAGCGCGGCGCACAGGCCGGCCTGGATCACGCTGACGCCGGTGTTCCGGGGCATGTGGATCGGCCGGTAGCCGTCACTCGGATGCGCATAGCCGCGGCACTTCATGTCGTACCAGGCATCGAGGTCGTGGACGACCGGGGTGAAGGCGAAGTTGTAGGCGGGCGGCGGCGAGGCGGTCGCCCACTCGAGCGTCCGTCCGTCCCACGGATCCGACCCGACCCGGTTCTGCGCCCGGTCGCGAACGCTGACATAGAGGCACATGAGGAAGCCGAGGATGCCGATCGCGATGATGCACACGCCAATCAGCGCGACGATGAAGTAAGGCTGCAGCGTCGGGTCCTCGAACAGGCGGACGCGGCGCGTCGTGCCCATCAGGCCGACGATGTAGATCGGCGTCCAGGCCACCCAGTAACCGATCACCCAGCCCCAGAAGTGTACCTTCCCCCAGAACTTGTTGAGGGTGAAGCCGAACGCCTTGGGGAACCAGTAGTCGATCCCGGCGAACAGGCCGAACACGACCCCGCCGATGATGACGTTGTGGAAGTGGGCGACCAGGAACAGGCTGTTGTGGAGCACGAAGTCGGCCGGAGGCACCGCGAGGAGCACGCCCGTCATCCCGCCGACCACGAAGGTAAGCATGAAGGCGACGACCCACATCATCGGCAGCTCGAAGCGGATCTCGCCCCGATACATGGTGAACAGCCAGTTGAATATCTTCGCGCCCGTCGGGATGGCGATGACCATCGTCGCAATGCCGAAGAAGCTGTTGACGCTCGCGCCCGAGCCCATGGTGAAGAAGTGGTGGAGCCAGACGAGGTAGCTGAGGATCGTGATGACCACCGTCGCATAGACCATCGACGAATATCCGAAGAGCCGCTTGCCGGTGAAGGTCGAGGTGATCTCCGAATAGACCCCGAACAATGGCAGGATCAGGACGTAGACCTCGGGGTGACCCCAGATCCACACCAGGTTCCAGTACATCATCGGGTTTCCACCAAGGTCGTTGGTGAAGAAGTTCATCCCGAGGTAGCGGTCGAGCATCAGCATCGCGAAGGCGCCGGTGAGGATCGGGAAGATCGCCACCGCCAGCACCTGGCTGCACAGCGCGGTCCAGCAGAACACCGGCATCTTCATCATGGTCATGCCGGGCGCACGCATCTTGATGATGGTCGTGACCATGTTGATCGCGGATAGCGTCGTGCCCACCCCGGCAATCTGCAATGCCCAAAGATAATAGTCGGGCCCGGTCCCGGGCGAGTTCTGGAGGTTGGAAACGGGCACGTAGTTGAGCCAGCCCGCGGTCGAGAACTCGCCGACGAACAGCGAGACCATGACCAGCCCAGCGCCCGCCGCCGTCAGCCAGAAGCTCAGCGAATTGAGATAAGGAAAGGCAACGTCGCGCGCACCGATCTGCAGCGGCATGACGAAGTTGATGACGCCCGAAACCAATGGGATCGCCACGAAGAAGATCATGATGGTCCCGTGGGCGGTGAACACCTGATCATAATGGTGGGCGTTGAGGTATCCCTCGCTTCCGCCGAACGCCATCGCCTGCTGGAGGCGCATCATGATCGCGTCGGCGAAGCCGCGGAGCAGCATGACCACGCCGAGGATCATGTACATGATCCCGATCTTCTTGTGGTCGACGGTGGTGAACCACTCCTTCCAGAGGTAGCCCCACAGCTTGTACCTGGTGATCGCGCCGACCACGCCGAGGCCGCCGAGCACGACCACCGCAAAGGTGACGAGCAGGATCGGCTCGTGGATCGGGAAGCTCTCGAGGGTGAGGCGGCCGAAGATGATCTTGGGATCGAACACGGGTGCGGGTGCTTTCTTGGGCGCTTGGGCTCAGGTCATGTTGCGGTTGGCGGTGTCGCCGGGCTTGGTCGCGCCCGGAGCGGCGCTGGGATCCGCCGGCTTGGTCACATTGGGGCCGGAGCCCTTCTCGTCGGGCGACTTGAACAGCGCCCCCTCGGGCTTGCCGCCGGCCGGCATCGACCCGCGGCCCGGCGGCATTCCGGCACCGGGCCGAACCGCCTGCGGGTGACCGCCGCCATGGCCCATGTCCCTGGCCATGACTTCGCTCATGCAGGGCTGCCCCGGTTCGACGCAGCGCTCGAGGATCCGGCGGTAGAGGTCGGCCGGCGCCGCGGCGAACAGCATCGCCGGGACCTTCTCGCTCGGCTTGGCGAGCTCGCGGTAGGTCGGCATGTCGAGCGTCCGTCCGCTCGCCTTGGCTCCCGCGACCCAGCCGGCGAACTGCTGCTCGCTGACCCCGCGGATCCGGAAGCGCATGTCGGAGAAACCGGCTCCGCTGTAGTTGCCCGAATAGCCCTTGCTGTCGACCGGCCGGTCGAGCACCGCGTGGAGCGTGCTCTGCATCCCCGGCATGGCGTAAATCATTCCCGCCATGGTCGGCGCGTAGAAGGTGTTCATCATGTTGGACGAGGTGATGTCGAACCGCACCTCCCGGTCGACCGGAAGCACCAGGTCGTTGACCGTCGCGATGCCGAGGTCGGGATAAATGAACAGCCACTTCCAATCGAGGCTGACGACCTGCACCCGGAGCGCCTGACTGTTCTCCGCCCGCCCCTCGAGCGCGGTCGCCTTGCGGTCG
Organism: Sphingomonas swuensis; assembly: GCF_039538045.1. Taxonomy (NCBI): domain Bacteria; kingdom Pseudomonadati; phylum Pseudomonadota; class Alphaproteobacteria; order Sphingomonadales; family Sphingomonadaceae; genus Sphingomonas; species Sphingomonas swuensis. The sequence goes on from NZ_BAABBQ010000001.1 coordinate 2,281,066, forward strand.
AGCGGCCTGAAGGGATCGAGCAGGTGGGTGCTCGACCAGGTCAGCGCGCCAAGCGCGATGATGATCAGCAGCGGGGCCGACCAGATCACTAGCTCGAGGCTGGTCGAATGGTCGAAATTCGGATCGTAGGTGCCGCCCTTGCCCTTGCGGTAGCGCCACGCGAAGATCACGATCAGCACCATGACGGGCACGATGATCAGCAGCATCAGCCCGGTCGAAATGTAGATGAGGTCGCGCTGCTGCCGGGCGATCGACCCCGCGGGATCGAGCACCGCATGGCTGCAGCCCGCCAGGATCAGCGACAAGGCGGCGAGCGCAAGACCCTTGGGGAATCGACCGGTAGACTGCTGCGGCATGATGCCTCCCTACGGTCGAAGCGGCGGGCGCGACATTGGACAAAATGTCCAATCCCCAAGTCGCGGTCGCTGGGGCAAGGAAGCGATGACGATGGTTCCGCGTGCGCACAGCGCGCCATCGCCGATTGGAGTAGACGAGCCTGATGACCGCCCCGTCCAACGCTGCCAGTTCCGACGCGCTCGAGCGCGACGCCCGGCTGGTCAACTCGCGCCACGCCGAGGTTCGCCCGGGCGAGATCGCGGTCGGGGTGATCATTGGCCGCACCACCGAATTCTTTGACTTCTTCGTCTACGCGATTGCCTCGGTGCTGGTGTTCCCCAGCTACGTCTTCCCCTACGTCGATCCGCTAACGGGCACGCTCTACAGCTTCGCGCTCTTCAGCCTTGCCTTCTTCGGCCGGCCGCTCGGCACTTTCCTCTTCACCTACATCGACCAGCATCACGGGCGCGGGGTGAAGCTCACCATCGCCCTCTTCCTGCTCGGCGGATCGACCATGGCGATCGCCCTGCTTCCGAGCCACGCACAGGTCGGGGCGACCAGTGCCTGGCTGCTCGGCCTGTTCCGGCTGCTTCAGGGCGTGGCCCTCGGCGGCGCCTGGGACGGCCTGCCCTCGCTCCTCGCGCTCAACTCGCCCAAGGAGAAGCGCGGCTGGTATTCGATGATCCCGCAGCTCGGGGCTCCGCTCGGCCTCGCGCTCGCCTGTGCGCTGTTCGCCTACTTCCTCGCTTTGCTCGAGCAGGCGGACTTCCTCCGCTGGGGCTGGCGCTATCCCTTCTTCGTCGCGTTGGCGCTCAACATCGTCGCGCTGTTCGCCCGCCTCCGGATCGTCGCGACGCCCGAGTTCAAGCGCCTGTTCGACAGCCGCGAGCTGCAGCCCTCGCCGCCCTTCGAGACCCTGTTCGCCGAGTGGCGGACGATCCTGCTGGGCGCCTTTGCGCCGCTCGCCAGCTTCGCGCTCTTCCACTTGGTGACGGTGTTCCCGCTGTCCTACAACCAGCTGTTCACCCAGACCGAGCCGGTACGCTTCCTCGTCATCGAGGGTGTCGGCGCGCTGATCTGCGTCGGCGCGATCCTCGCCGCGGGACTGCTTGCCGACAGGGTCGGACGCCGCGCGGTGCTCGGCGTGTCGGCGGCGCTGATCGGGGCCTACAGCGGCTTCGCGCCCCAGCTGCTCGGCGCCGGCCAGATCGGCGAGGCGCTCTATCTGCTCGGCGGGTTCGTCCTGCTAGGCCTCAGCTTCGGCCAGTCGGCGGGAGCGGTGAACAGCAGCTTCGCGCAACAGTATCGCTACACAGGGGCGGCGATCGTCTCCAACTCGGCCTGGTTCATCGGGGCGGGCTTCGCCCCGCTGGTGGCACTGTGGCTGGCCGCCAACCTCGGGCTGTGGTCGGTCGGCCTCTATCTCCTGTCCGGCGTCTTGTGCACGCTCGGCGCGCTGGCCATCAACAAGGAATGGGCCAAGCGCGAGGGCGACGCCGCCGCGCCCGACCAGCATCCGGTCATCGAGGACTAGGCGGCAAGCTCGGCGAGGACATCCGACAGCGCGTCCATCGGCTCCTCGTCGGAGGTGCGGAGCAGCCAGCGGCCGTTCTTCTCCTCAAGCGACGCGGGTGCCTCGGCCTTCCTGTCGGTCGGGGTCAGCGCGACCGCCGCCGGACCCGCATCGATCCTCGCGATCCCCGCGGCCTGCGCCAGCATCCGGATCCGGGCCTGCGACAGCAGCGCCTCGACCTCGGGCGGAAGCTTGCCGAAGCGATCGGCAAGTTCGGCCTCGAAGCTGTCGAGCGCGCCATTCTCCTCCAGCCGGGCAAGCCGCATGTAGATCGACAGGCGGACTTCCTCCTCGGGGATCCACTCCTCCGGCAGGTGCCCGGTGGCCCCAAGGTGAAGCTCGGGAATGACGGGGTCGGCATCCTCGCCCCGCGCGCGGCGCAGCGCCGCTCCGAGGAGATGCTGGTAGAGGTCGATCCCGATCAGCTTGAGATGACCGGACTGCTCCTCGCCGAGGAGGTCGCCCGCCCCGCGCAGGTCGAGATCGCGGGCACTGATCGCGAAGCCCGCACCCAGGCGGTCGAACGCGGCCAGCGTGTTCAGCCTGGCGAGCGTGCGCGGCGCGATCTCGCCTTCCTTGCCGGTCATCAGCAGGATGTGTCCGCGGCGCGCGCCGCGTCCGACCCGTCCGCGCAATTGGTGGAGCTGGGCCAAGCCGAAGCGGTCGGCATGGACCACGATCATCGTGTTGGCGCGCGGCACGTCGAGCCCGGCCTCGATGATGTTGGTCGCAAGCAGGATGTCGCCGTCTCCGGCGGCGAAGCCGACCATCGATTCGTCGATGTCGGCAGCGGCCATCTTGCCGTGCGCCTCGGCCACCGACAGTTCGGGAACGAGCTTCTCGAGCTCCTTGCGGAGCGGTGCCATGTCCTCGATCCGCGGCACGACGACGAAGCTCTGCCCGCCTCGCGACCGCTCACGAAGCAGTGCCGTCCGCATCTGCTGTGGATCGAACGAGCCGACTTCGGTCCGGATCGGCTGGCGCCGGGCCGGGGGCGTGGCGAGCACGCTCATCGGCTGGAGGCCGATCAGCGCCGACTGGAGGGTGCGCGGGATCGGAGTTGCCGTCAGGCTCAGGCTGTGCGGCGCGCCGAGGTCGCGAAGCTTGTCCTTGTCCTTGGTGCCGAAGCGCTGCTCCTCGTCGATGATGACGAGTCCCAGGTCCTTGTAGACCACGCCCTTGCCCGCCACCGCGCCGGTACCGACGACCATCGCGATGCTGCCGTCGGCAATCCCGGCGAGCACCTTCTTCTTCTCCGCGCCCGTCACCAGCCGCGACAGCATGGCGACCTCGATGCCGAGCTCGGCAAATCGCTCGCGGAAGGTCTCGAGATGCTGGCGCGCCAGCACGGTGGTCGGCGCGGTGAGCGCGACCTGCCTGCCGGCGAACACGGCCATCGCCGCCGCGCGCAGCGCGACTTCGGTCTTGCCGAAGCCGACGTCCCCGATCACCAGCCGGTTCATCGGCCGCCCCGAGGCGAGATCGTCCCGGATCGCCTGAATGGCCTTCAGCTGGTCGGCGGTCTCGCTGTGCGGGAAGCTTGCGGACAGTTGCTCGTAGCGCGCGGCGTCCGGCTCCAGCGCGGGAGCCGTCGCCTGCATCCGCTCATCGGCGAGCACGACGAGGCCGCGGGCGGTCTCGGCAACCGCGGCGAGGACTTCGCCCCGGCGCTTCTCCCACGACGAGCCATCGAGCTTGTCGAGCGTGACCGCTTCCTCCTCGGACCCGTAGCGCCACAGCTTGCCCGCCTCGGCGACGGGAACCAGCCGCCGGGCCTCGGCGGCGAAGCGCAGGACGATGGCGTCGCCGCCATCTTCGGGAAGCGCGGTGATGCCGGCCACCACCGCGAGGCCGTGATCCTCATGGACGACGACGTCTCCGGGCCGGATCTCGCTCGCCGCAAAGGCCTGCACGGCGTTTCCTGTGGCGCTGCCTTCCTGCTCTGCGCGGCTGCCGATGAGGTCGGCGGCGGCGACCGCGACCAGGCCCTTGCGGGCGAGGCCACGCGGCACTGCCATCGGCAAGGCAAGCAGGCTGCCCGGCTTGGCTGCGGCAAGGTCGGACCAGCTCTCGACGCTCTCGACCGACTGCTTCAGCCCTTTGGCCATCCGCGGCACGAGGAAGCGCAGGTCGCGCGGCGAGCCGAGCAGGACCAGCGTCCGCTCCTCCGCCAGCAATCCCTTGGCGAAGCGCTTGAAGTCGCGCTCCGGATTGCGATGCTCGATGAAGCGCGGCGGCGCTTCCTCGCGACCGACGGCAAGGTCGAGCCGAGCATGCCCGGCGATCGCGTCTTCCCAGCGCTCGTCGCTGCAGATATCGGCGAGCGCCCGCTTGGGCAACCGCCGCGCGGCGTCGGCGGCAAGGGCGAGGAAGCGATGCCGCCGCTGGTCGGCGCCCGCGTCATAGGCCAGCGCCGAGTCGGGAAGATGGTCGGCCAGCGGAACGCCTCCGGCGGCCGAAGGCTCGGATACGGTCCCGACCTCGAGACAGTCGATGTCGCCATGGGTGCGCTGGGTCAGCGGGTCGTAGCTGCGGATGCCGGCGATGCGCCCGTCGACCACCTCGATCCGGAACGGCTCGACGACGTCGCCGGGAAAGATGTCGATCACCCCGCCGCGAATGGCCACCTCGCCGGGTTCGTCGACCCGGTCATCCTCGATGTAGCCGAGCCCGACCGCGGCTTCGCGGAACTGCTCGAGATCGATGTCGCTGCCGACTTCGAGCAAAGGGGGCTTGCCCCTGAAGGCCTCGATCGATGGCAGCAGCCGTCCGGCCGCCTCACCCGAGGTCACGAGGAGGATCCTGCGTCCCCGGTCGACACCCTCGCGCAACTGCCTCAGGCAGCTCGTCCGCTGTCCCGCGACGCCGGGCGACGCCGGCGCCGAGTCGCCGGGGAGCGAGTCGCTGGCAGGCAGATGGAGCACCAGCAGTCCGTCGTCGGCGGGGCCCGCGCCTTCGCAGGCCATGCGGGCGATCGCGGCCGCCCGGACCTCGTCACGGGCGAGGAACAGCACCGAGCCGCCCTCGCTCGCGAGAAGCGCCGCCGCCACCTCGCCGGTTTCCAGTTTCACGTCCTGCTGCTTGTCGTCGCCCCTCGCCATGCCCCCCCGAACGGACCGCCACCACGGGCGTTCCGCTCAGTCGACCAGCTTGCCGGGATTAAAGATGCCCCGCGGGTCCATCGCCTGCTTGATCGCCCGCAGTGCCTGGAGCCGCGCCGGCGAGGCCAGCCGTGCAAGCTCGTCCTTCTTCATCTGCCCGATGCCATGCTCCGCCGAGATCGAGCCGCCGCTGTCGGTGACGAGATCGTGGACCAGCCGGCTGACCGCCTTGCCCTCGCCGCTCTCGGCCCAGTCCCGCGACGAAGCCGCGGGCGCGCGGACGTGGAAATGGACGTTGCCGTCGCCAAGGTGACCATAGCCGAAGGCGCGAGTACCCGGAAAAGCGTGCTCCACTCGGGTTGCGGCATCGGTCATGAAGCGCGCCATGACGGCGGGCGGGACGGAGATGTCGTGTTGCGCCGCCGGTCCGCGCTTCCGCTCGGCCTCGGATATGCTGTCGCGAAGCTTCCACAGCGCTTCAGCCTGCGCCTCGCTTCCGGCGATCACCGCGTCCGCGACCCGCCCGCTTTCGAGGGCGGGGGCAAGCAGCCGCTCGAGCGTGGCCGTTGGCGGCTCGGGCTCGCCCCTCCCTGCCGTCACTTCGATCAGCGCGTTCCAGCGGTGGGTTTGTTCGAGCGGTGAGCGCGTGCCCGGCACATGGTCGAGCACCGACGCGAGGCACTCGGCCGGAACGAGTTCGAACCCCTCGACCCGCTCGCTCGCCTCCTCAAGTTGGCCAAGCAGCGACCAGGCTGCCTCGGCGCTGTCGAGCCCGACCCATGCGACGCCGCGCTCGGCGATCGCCGGAATTAGCCGAAGGCGAGCCGCGGTGACGATACCCAGCGTCCCTTCGCTTCCGATCAGCAATTGATCGAGGCTCGTCCCGCGATTGTCCTTCTTGAGGCCGCCGAGGCCGTCGTGGACCAGCCCGCCCGCGATCACCGCCTCGAGCCCGAGCACCTGCGCGCGCATCGTTCCGAAACGAAGGACCTGCGTTCCCCCGGCATTGGTCGCGATCAGCCCGCCGACCGTGGCGCTGCCGCGGGCACCCAGGGTGAGCGGGAAGCGCTGCCCGCTCGCCGCTGCGGCGGCATGGAGGTCTGCAAGGATCACGCCCGCCTCGACGATTGCGGATCCAGCTTCAAGGGCCCTGACCCTCGTCATCCGGCGCAACGAAAGGAGCACGGCGTCGCCGTCCGCCGGCGGGGTCGCGCCGCCGACCATCGACGTGTTGCCACCCTGCGGCACCAGCCCGACGCGATGCTCGCCGCTGAGGCGGACGATGATCGCCACCTCTTCGGTCGTGCCCGGCTCGAGCAGCGCCTTGCTGGCGCCGGTCCAGCGCCCGCGCCAGTCGGTCAGCCAGGGCGCGACCCGCTCCTGTTCGCGCACCAGGGCGCGCTCGGGCAGGACGGCGGAAAGATCGGCGAGGAAGGCATCGACCGGCATCGCTACCTCGTAGCGCAAGACGCGCTTGGCAGGCGAGCCCATGCGGTCCAGAAGACCGGCTTCAACGGGGGGAGTGGTGCGAAGGTGAGCGGATTGCTGTGGGCCCTGTTGCTGCTGATGGTCGCGACCGGTGCGATCGTCGCCGCTGGCCGGCTGGTGCAGCGGCGACTGCGCCGGCTGCGCGACGATCACGCGCTTCGCCCGACCCTCTGGAACCGCTTCTACGCGCTCGACTGGGGCAGCACGGCGACCAACAATTACGGCTTCGCGCCGGTCGACGGGAGTGACCCTGCGCCCGATCGTTTCCAGCGCCAGATGTACCGCGAGATTTTCAAGCTGCTCGGCGACCGCCCCTTCCCGCCCGGTGCCCGCCTGCTCGAAGTCAGCTGCGGCCGCGGCGGCGGCCTCAACGCCTTCCTCGACGCGGCCGGACCCGACGCCTTCGACGCAACCGGGCTCGACGTCGCCGCGAGCGCGATTTCTTATTGCCAGCGCTCATATGCGGACCGCGAAGGGCTGACCTTTGTCGAGGGCAGCGCGATGGACCTGCCCTTCGCCGACGCCAGCGTCGACGTGCTGCTCAACGTCGAGGCCTCGAACGACTACCCCGACCGTCGCCGCTTTTTCGCCGAGGTGCGCCGGGTCCTCAAGCCCGGCGGCGTGTTCCTCTACGCCGACACCGAGAAGGCGAAGCATGCCGGCCGGATGGCAAACGAGCTGACCCAGGCCGGCTTCCGCTTCGAGCTCAGGGAGATCACCGCCAACGTGGTCGACGCCTGCCGCCAGGACAGCCCGCGCCGGCGCGAGGTGATCCGGAGCCGCGCCCCGTTGGCCGCCCGCCTGTTCCTCAAGAACGAGCTCGCCAACTATGCGGCGGTCGAGGGCAGCCTCAAGTTCCAGCGCTTCGCCGCGGGCGAGCGGCGCTACTACATGACCGCGGCGGTGCCGGCATGATCCAGCTGGTGGTCGCCCGCGCGAGGAACGGCGTCATCGGCCGCGACGGCAAGCTGCCGTGGCATCTTCCTGCCGACCTCAAGCGGTTCAAGGCGCTGACGCTCGGCAGCGCGATGGTGATGGGCCGCAAGACCTTCGACAGCCTGCCGGGGCTGCTCCCGCGGCGCCGGCACATCGTCATCACTCGCTCCCCCGAATGGCGCGCCGAGGGAGCGGAGGTCGTCCACTCGCTGCCAGACGCACTTGCCGCGGCGGCGCCCGATCCGGTCAGCATCATCGGCGGCGCCGAGATCTTCGTGCTCGCGGTGCATTTCGCCGACCGGATCGAGCTCACGGAGGTGCTTGCCGACGTCGAGGGCGACACGACCATGCCTGATCCTCGCGACAGCGGCGCCTGGCGCGAGACCTTCCGCGAAGAGCATCCGGCAGAGGATAGCCGGCCGCCCTTTGCTTTCGTCACGCTCGAACGCGCCTAGCGTTTCCTGGCGAGCTCCTCGGCGCGCGCAGCCAGCCGCTTCGCCTGGATCGCGAGGACCTGATCGACGGCCGGGGCGAGCCGCGCCGCGCCACCCTTGGCGAAGCCCGCCGCGCGATAGTTGATGACCAGCGACGATCCCGTGGCGGAAGGCTCGATCACCACCTGCATGACTCCGGTCGTCGCCTCGGCAAGCAACGGGCCGAGCGCGCCGGTCAGAACGATGCGCGAGGGCGGATCGACGAAGGCGACCCGCATGTGCTCGACCCCGCCCCCGCTCGGCAGCCGCTCGCACCAACAGCCCCCGGGCTTGAGATCGAGGCTGAGATTGGCCGACTTGCCCGAATAACTATGCTCGGCAGACCACCAGGATGGCAGGTCACCGAACGCCCGGAACAGCGCCGCTGGCGGAAGCGCCGTGTCGACGCGGCTCTCCACCTCGAAGCCGTTGCCGCTCGAAGCGAGAACGGTCGCCCTGGCCGGAGCCGACGCGACCAGCAGCGCCGCCGCTGCCACCATGCATGCCTTCATTTCCCCTCCCTGTTGCGGGGAGGATGGCGCAAATCAGCGCGTGCCGTCCAGTATCGCGTCGATCTGGCTGGCGACCGCCTCGACCGAGGCCATGCCCTCGACCCTGCTGACCAGGCCCCGAGCTTCGTAATAGGGAAGGATCGGCGCGGTCTTGGCGCGATATTCGGCCATGCGCGTGCGAACGGTCTGTTCGTTGTCGTCGGGCCGGCGCTTGAACTCGTGCCCGCCGCAGATGTCGCAGGTATCGTCGATCGCCGGACGCTTCAGTCGCTCATGGTAAGGCGCGCTGCAGGTGGCGCAGGTGAAGCGCCCCGTGATCCGCTCGACCAGCGCTTCCTCGTCGACCTCGAGCTCAATGACGTGCGCGAGGTTCCGGCCTCGCTCGCTGAGCAGCATGTCGAGCGCCTCGGCCTGATGCTGGGTGCGCGGGAAGCCGTCGAAGATCGCGCCCTTGCCCGAGGACTGGTCGAGATGCTCGCCGATCAGCGCCGAGACGATGGCGTCGCTGACTAGCTCGCCGGCTTCCATCACCGCCTTGGCCTTGAGGCCGACGGGTGTGCCGAGCTTTACCGCGGCGCGCAGCATGTCGCCGGTCGAGAGCTGGACCATGCCACGCGTCTCGACGAGCCGCTGAGCCTGCGTGCCCTTGCCGGCGCCCGGCGGTCCCAACAGGATGATATCCAAGACGTCAACGCTCCCCGTTCTGGCGGTCACTGTCACGAGCCGGTCACGGCCCGTCAAGCATCAGCGCCGCGCCGGCTTTCCGCCCTTGAGCTTCGACTTCTTGATGAGGTCGCCATATTGATGCGCGATCAGGTGGCCCTGGATCTGGCTGACCGTGTCCATCGTCACGTTGACGACGATGAGCAGGCTGGTGCCGCCGAGATAGAAGGGAATGCCGGCCTGGGTGAACAGGATCTCCGGCACCAGGCAGATCAGCGTCAGATAGGCCGCGCCGATGACCGTCAGTCGGGTCAGCAGGTGATCGAAATAACCTTCGGTCGCCTTGCCCGGACGGACGCCCGGGACGAACCCGCCATGCTTCTTGAGGTTCTCGGCGGTCTCTTCCGAATTGAACTGCACCGAGGTGTAGAAGAAGCAGAAGAAGATGATCCCGAGACCGTAGAGGGTCATGAAGATCGGGCTGCCGTGCTGGAGGTAGGTCGACAGCGTGATCAGCCACTCCGACCCGCCCTCGGCACCCGGTGTCGCGCCGGCCATCTGGATGACGGTCAGCGGCATCAGGAGCAGCGACGAGGCGAAGATCGGCGGAATGACGCCGGCGGTGTTGATCTTGATCGGAAGGTGCGAGCGCTCCTGCGCCATCATCCCGCGCGCGGTCTGGCGCTTGGGATACTGGATCAGCACGCGGCGCTGCGCACGTTCCATGAAGCAGATGAACAGGATCAGCCCGACCGCCATGCCGATGATCAGCATGATGACCAGCGGATCCATCGTTCCCGAACGGCCGCCTTCGAGCATCTGCGCGAGGCCGCGCGGAAGGCTTGCGACGATGCCGGCCATGATGATCAGCGACACGCCGTTGCCGATTCCGCGGCTGGTGATCTGCTCGCCGATCCACATCAGGAACAGCGTTCCGCCGACAAGGCTGATGGTGGCGGCGGCGCGGAACAGCAGCCCGGGCTCGACCACGGCGGGGATGCCCTGGTTGGCGCCGAGGCCCTCGAGGCCGACCGCGATGAAGTAGCCCTGCACGGTAGTCAGGACGACCGTTAGGTAGCGGGTGTACTGGTTGAGCTTCTTGCGCCCGCCCTCACCCTCTTTCTTGAGAGCCATCATCGGGCCGTACATGGTCGCGCCGAGCTGCACGACGATCGACGCGGTGATGTAGGGCATGACGCCGAGCGCGATGATGCTCATCCGCTCCAGGCTGCCGCCCGAGAAGGTGTTGAAGAAGTCCAGCACGCCGCCACGCTGCGTGTTGAACAGCTCGGCCATGGCGCGCGGGTCGATGCCGGGCATCGGCACGTGGCTGAGCAGCCGGAACAGGATCAGCGCGCCCAGCGTAAACCAGATGCGCTTCTTCAGCTCGGTCGCCTTGCCGAAATTGGCAAGGTTGATGTTCGAAGCCAGTTGTTCGGCTGCGGATGCCATGTGTTCTTTTCGTCCCTACCCCGGAGCGCCCCATATAGGGGCGGCATCCGACGATGAAAGCCGTTCTCCCGCGAAAGCAGGAGCCCAGTGCCTTCTTCAGCTTGGGGCGAAAGAACACTGGGCCCCGGCCTTCGCCGGGGAACAGGTTACTTGGCCTGCTGCTTGGCGCTCTTGTCGGCCAGGCGAGCTTCGCGCGCCTTGCCCTTCTTCGCCTTGGCCAGCTCGGCCTTGTCCTTGCGCTCGATCAGTTCGACGCTGCCGCCGGCCTTCTCGATCGCCTCGCGCGCGCCCTTGCTGACGCCGGCGACGCGGAAGTTGAGCTTGGACGAGAAATCGCCCTTGCCGAGGATGCGGACGCCGTCCTTGCCGCCGCGACCGACACCCGCGGCCTTGAGCGCGTCATGATCGATGGTGGCGTTGGCGTCGAGCGTGCCGGCGTCGATCAGCTTCTGGATCGCGCCCAGGTTCACCTCGGCGTGGTCGCGGGCGAAGATGTTGTTGAAGCCGCGCTTCGGGATCCGCATGTGGAGCGGCATCTGGCCGCCCTCGAAGCCGAAGATCGACACGCCCGAGCGGCTGGTCTGGCCCTTCTGGCCGCGGCCGGAGGTCTTGCCCTTGCCCGAGCCGATGCCCCGGCCGACCCGCATGCGGGACTTGCGGGCGCCATCGTTGTCGCGGAGTTCGTTCAGCTTGATCGTCATGTCGTGCACTCGCTTTCGCTTTTGTCGCGCATCTGGCCCCCCGCCGAGACGAGAGGCCAGTCACTTGGATTGAAATGGAAAAGAGCCCCTGCACCGGCAGGGGCCCAGATCCAACTACTTTTCGACCTTCACCAGATGCTGCACCTTGCGGATCTGGCCGAGGACCTCGGGGGTCTCCTCCACTTCCACGGTGCGGTGCATCTTGTTGAGCCCGAGACCGACCAGCGTTGCGCGCTGGGTCTTGTCACGGCGGATCGGCGAACCCGTCTGGGTGATCTTGATGGTCGCCACTGGGGTTACTCCGTGATGCTTTCTGCGGTGGCCTCGGCCTCCGCCTGGCTCGCTCCGCCGCGGCCGAGCAGGTCGGCGATCTTCTTGCCGCGACGCTGCGCCACCGAGCGGGGGCTGGTCTGTTCCTTGAGCGCCTCGAAGGTCGCGCGGATCATGTTGTACGGGTTCGAGGTGCCGACCGACTTGGTCACCACGTCGGCCACGCCGAGGCTCTCGAAGATGGCGCGCATCGGGCCACCCGCGATGATCCCGGTTCCGGCCGGAGCCGAGCGAAGCGCGACCTTGCCGGCGCCGAAGTGGCCCTTGCCGTCATGGTGAAGCGTACGTCCGTCACGCAGCGGAACGCGGATCATGGCCTTCTTGGCCGCCGCGGTCGCCTTGCTGATGGCTTCCGGGACTTCGCGGGCCTTGCCGTGGCCGAAGCCCGCACGACCCTTGCCGTCGCCGACCACGACCAGCGCCGCGAAGCCGAAGCGCTTGCCGCCCTTCACCGTCTTCGAGACGCGGTTGATGTGGACCAGCTTCTCGATCAGCTCCTCGCCGCCATCGTCGTCGCCGCCGCGACCGCCACGGCGATCGTCACGACGTCCGCCGCCACGATTGCCGCCACCGCGATTGTCACGGCCACCGCCGCGACCGCCGCGACCGCCACCACCGCGAGGACCGCGCGAGTCTTGCTGCGGAGCGGCCTGGCCGGCGTCGGCGGCTTCGGCAGCCGCCGGAGCGTCGGGAGTGCCCGCCTGGGTCTGGGTTTCGATCTCGTCAGCCATCACTTAGAACTCCAGGCCGCCTTCACGGGCGGCGTCGGCCAGGGCCTTGACCCGACCATGGAAAAGGAACCCGCCACGGTCGAACACGACGCGGTCGACACCAGCCGCCTTGGCGCGCTCGGCCAGGGTCTTGCCGACCAGCGCCGCACCATCGGTGGTGGCGTTGGTCTTGCCGCGCAGGTCCTTGTCGAGCGTCGAAGCCGAGACGATGGTCCGGCCCGCCGCGTCGTCGATCACCTGCGCATAGATGTGCCGGCCCGAGCGATGCACGGAAAGCCGCGGCTTGCCGGCACTGCGCGAACGAAGCGTGGTGCGCACCCGGCGACGACGCCGGTCGAAGAGGGAGAGCTTGGCCATTACTTCTTCTTCCCTTCCTTGCGGAAGATGAACTCGCCGCGGTACTTGATGCCCTTGCCCTTGTACGGCTCGGGCTTACGCCAGCGACGGATCTCAGCCGCGACCTGACCGACCTTCTGCTTGTCGATGCCGCTGATCTCGACCGTGTTGGGGTCGGGAGTCTTGACGTCGATGCCCTCGGGGATCGCGTAGTTGACGTCGTGGCTGTAGCCGAGCTGCAGGCGCAGGTTCTTGCCCTGGGCCGCCGCGCGATAGCCGACGCCGGTGATCTCGAGCACCTTGGTGAAGCCCTCGGTCACGCCGGTAACCAGGTTCAGCACGTTGGTACGCTGCATCCCCCAGGCCGCGCGCGAACGCTGGCTGTCGTTGACGGGCTGCACGCTGATCTGGCCATCCTCGACCGAGGTACGGACCAGCTCGTCGAGCACGGACATCGAGAGGGTGCCCTTGGGACCCTTCACGGTGAGGTTGGAACCCTCGAGGGTCGCCGTCACCCCGGCCGGAACCGGGACCGGCTTCTTGCCGATACGGGACATCTTAGAACACCTCCGCCAGAACCTCGCCGCCGACGTTCTGCTCACGTGCTTCCGCGTCGGAAAGCACGCCGCGAGGCGTCGAGACGATGGTCATGCCAAGGCCGTTGCGGACCCGCGGCAGCTCACGAGCACCCGAATAGACCCGGCGACCGGGCTTCGAGACGCGCGCCAGATGCTGGATCGCCGGCTGGCCTTCGAAATATTTGAGTTCGATCCGTAGGCCCTTCTGGCCCGACAGTTCTTCCTCGGAGTATCCGCGGATGTAGCCTTCGCGCTGAAGCACGTCGAGGACGTGGGCGCGCAGCTTGGAAGCCGGCGTAAGGACGCTGTCCTTCTTCGCCTGCTGGCCGTTGCGGATGCGGGTGAGCATATCACCCAGGGGATCGGTCATCGCCATTCTTGTGGCCCTTACCAGCTCGACTTCGTGAGGCCCGGGATCAGGCCCTTGTTGCCCATTTCCCGAAGCATCACGCGCGAAAGACGGAACTTGCGGTAATAAGCGCGGGACCGGCCCGTCAGCTCGCACCGGTTGCGGATGCGGGTCGGATTGCCGTTACGCGGCAGCTCCGCCATCTTCAGACGTGCGATCAGACGCTCGGTCTCGTCGAGGCTCTCGTCGTTCGCGATTGCCTTGAGCTTGGCGTACTTGGCCGCCTGCTTCTCGACGAGCTTCTTGCGACGCTCGTTCTTGTTGATGGAACTCAGTTTCGCCATGACTTAAGTTCTCCTAACCGCTTACGCGGCAGCCTTCTGCTGGTCCGCGTCTGCGGGGAACGGGAAGTTGAAGAGGCGGAGCAGCTCGCGCGCTTCCTCGTCGGTCTTCGCCGTGGTGGTGACGATGATGTCCATGCCCCGGACCTTGTCGATCTGGTCATAGTTGATCTCGGGGAACACGATCTGCTCCTTGAGACCCATCGCGTAATTGCCACGACCATCGAAGCTCTTCGGGTTGAGGCCGCGGAAGTCGCGGACCCGGGGAAGAGCGATGGTCACGAGCCGGTCGAGGAACTCGTACATGCGCTCGCGGCGAAGGGTGACCTTGCAACCGATCGGCATGCCCTCGCGCAGCTTGAACTGCGCGATCGACTTCTTGGCCTTGGTGATGACCGGCTTCTGGCCGGAGATCGCCTGCATCTCGGCCGCGGCGGCCTCGACCTTCTTCTTGTCCTGGGTCGCCTCGCCGACGCCCATGTTGATGACGATCTTCTCCAGGCGCGGAACCTCCATGCGGTTCTTGTACCCGAACTTCTCGGTCATCGCCTTGGCGATGCGCTCGTCATAATCCTTCCGCAGGCGCGGAGTATAAGTGGCCTCAGCCATTGATCAGCTCCCCGGACTTGGCCGCAACGCGCACCTTCTTGCCGTCGCGCTCCTCGAAGCGGACGCGGGTGGCCTTGCCCGTCTTGGGATCGGCAATCGCGACCTTCGAGACGTGCAGCGGCGCTTCCTTGCGCTCCAGACCGCCCTGGGGGGCTGCCTGGGTCGGCTTCTTGTGACGGACGGCGACATTGACGCCGCTCACCACGACCTTCTGTTCCTTCGGCATGGACTGGACGACCTCACCGGTCTTGCCCTTGTCCTTGCCCGAGAGGACGACGACCTTGTCGCCCTTCTTGATCTTCGCGGCGGCCATTACAGCACCTCCGGCGCAAGGCTGATGATCTTCATGTGCTTCTTGGCGCGCAGTTCGCGCACCACCGGCCCGAAGATACGAGTGCCGATCGGCTCCTCGTTCTTGTTGACCAGCACGGCGGCATTGCTGTCGAAGCGGATCACCGAACCGTCGGGACGGCGGATGTCCTTAGCGGTGCGAACGATGACTGCGCGATGCACGTCACCCTTCTTCACACGGCCCTTCGGAGCAGCTTCCTTGACCGACACGACGATGATGTCGCCGACGCTCGCGGTGCGGCGCTTGGATCCGCCAAGCACCTTGATGCACATGACGCGCTTGGCGCCGCTGTTGTCCGCGACATCGAGGTTGGACTGCATCTGGATCATGGGTCTATCCTATCCTTGTCCAGAGCCGCTCAGACGTTGGCCGCTTCGGCCAGGTCGGAGGCTTTCGCCTCGCCAACCAGTCCGGCAACGGTCCAGGTCTTGAGCTTCGAAATCGGAGCGCATTCTTCAATGCGAACCTGCTGACCCACCGAAAAGGCATTCGCCTCGTCGTGGGCATGGTACTTCTTCGACAGCTTGATGATCTTGCCGTACAGCGGGTGCTTCACCCGCCGCTCGACACGGACCACCACGGTCTTGTCACCCTTGTCGGACACCACGGTGCCGGTGAGGACGCGCTTTGGCATCTATTCTCTCCTCAGCCCTGCGGCGCCGAGGCGCTCTTCGAGCGCTGGCCCTGCAGGGTCTTGATGCGGGCGATGGTCCGGCGGACCTCGCGAACCCGGCTCGGCTTCTCCAGCTGGTTGGTCGCCGCCTGGAAGCGCAGGTTGAACTGCTCGCGCTTCAGCTCGGAGAGCTGGCTCGACAGCTGGTCGTCGGACTTCACCGACAGGTCGTCACGGTTCGCCATCGTCAGTCGGCCTCGATCAGGGTTTCGCCAAGGCGGGCGACCACCTTGACCTTGATGGGGAGCTTCTCAGCCGCCCGCTCGAACGCCGTCTTGGCGAGCGGACCGGGAACGCCGTCGAGCTCGAACAGGATGCGGCCGGGCTTGACCCGGGCGACCCAGAACTCGGGCGAGCCCTTGCCCGAGCCCATGCGGACTTCGGCAGGCTTGCTCGACACCGGCAGGTCCGGGAAGATCCGGATCCACAAGCGACCCTGGCGCTTGATGTGACGGGTGATCGCGCGGCGAGCCGCTTCGATCTGGCGGGCGGTGATTCGCTCCGGCTCCATCGCCTTCAGGCCGAAGGCGCCGAAGTTGAGCTCGGTTCCACCCTTGGCATTGCCATGGATGCGGCCCTTGAAGGCCTTGCGGAACTTGGTGCGCTTTGGTTGCAGCATGGTTCTTCGTCCTTACCGGCGACGATCGTCGTCGCGCGCAGGGCGGACGCCGGAGGTCTGTGCTTCCATCATCAGCCGGTCCTGGGCGAGCGGGTCGTGACCCAGGATCTCACCCTTGAACACCCACACCTTGACGCCGCACACACCGTAAGCGGTGTGGGCCTGGGCCTCGGCATAGTCGACGTTGCCGCGCAGCGTGTGAAGCGGCACGCGGCCTTCGCGATAGCGCTCCGAGCGGGCGATCTCGGCGCCGCCGAGACGGCCGCCGCACTCGATCCGGATGCCTTCCGCGCCAAGGCGGAGAGCCGACTGGACCGCGCGCTTCATCGCCCGGCGGAACGCGATACGGCGCTCCAGCTGGTCGGCGATGCCCTGAGCCACGAGGCGGGCGTCGACTTCCGGCTTGCGGATCTCGACGATGTTGAGACTGACTTCCGAACCCGTCATCTTGGACAGGATCTTCTTCAGCTTCTCGATGTCGGTGCCCTTCTTGCCGATGATCACGCCAGGGCGCGCGGCATAGATGGAGACGCGGCACAGCTTGGCCGGACGCTCGATGACCACCTTGGAGATCGCGGCCTGCGGCAGCGTCTTCATGATGTACTGGCGGATCTTGAGATCCTCCAGCAGCAGCCGGCCGTAGTCCTGACCTTCCGCGAACCAGCGGCTGTCCCAGGTGCGGTTGATCTGCAGCCGGAGGCCGATCGGATTGCTCTTCTGACCCATTAGGCTTCTTCCTGCTCGCGCACGACGACGCGGATTCGGCTGAACGGCTTGACGATGCGGCTCGACCGGCCGCGGGCGCGGGTGGCGAAACGCTTCATCGAGATCGACTTGCCGACACTGGCCTCGGCGACGACGAGAGCGTCGACGTCGAGGTTGTGGTTGTTCTCGGCATTGGCCACGGCCGAAGCCAGGACCTTGTAGACGTCCTCGCTCATGCCCTTGGGGCTGAACTTCAGGATGTTCAGCGCTTCCTCAACCCGACGGCCGCGGATCAGCTGCGCCACCAGGTTCAGCTTGCGCGCCGAGCCACGGATGGTGTTGCCGACCGCGAGCGCTTCCTTGTCGCCCACGCGACGGGGTGCTGCTGCCTTGCCCATTAGCGCTTGCCCTTCTTGTCGGCGGCGTGGCCGGGGAAGAAGCGGGTCGGAGCGAACTCGCCCAGCTTCATGCCGACCATGTCCTCGTTGACCGACACCGGCACGAACTTGCGGCCGTTGTAGACATTGAAGGTCAGGCCGACGAACTGCGGGAGGATGGTCGAGCGGCGCGACCAGGTCTTGATCGGCGCGCGAGCACCCGCGTCCTGAGCGGCTTCAGCCTTCTTCAGGAGCGACAGTTCGACGAACGGACCCTTCCAGACGGAACGAGCCATCTCTTAGCCCTTCTTCTTGGCGTGACGGCTACGGATGATGAACTTGTCCGTTGCCTTGTTGTGACGGGTGCGGGCACCCTTGGTCGGCTTGCCCCACGGGGTAACCGGGTGACGGCCGCCCGAGGTCCGGCCTTCACCACCGCCGTGCGGGTGGTCGACCGGGTTCTTGGCGACACCGCGGGTCAGCGGGCGCTTGCCGAGCCAGCGGGTACGGCCGGCCTTGGCGAGGGTCTGGTTGCCGTTGTCCGGGTTGGACACCGCACCGACGGTCGCCATGCAGTCCGAGCGGACATAGCGCTGCTCGCCCGAGTTGAGGCGGACGATGACCATGCCCTTGTCGCGACCGACGACCTGCACATAGGTGCCGGCGGCGCGGGCGATCTGGCCACCCTTGCCGGGCTTGAGCTCGACATTGTGGACGATGGTCCCGACCGGCATCTGGCCGACTTCCATCGCGTTGCCCGGCTTCACGTCGACCTTCTTGCCGGCGATGACCTTGTCGCCCGGAGCAAGACGCTGCGGCGCGAGGATGTAGGCCTGCTCGCCGCCCTCGTAGGTGACAAGCGCGATGAACGCCGACCGGTTCGGGTCATACTCGAGCCGCTCGACGGTGGCCGAGACGTCCCAGGTACGACGCTTGAAGTCGATGATCCGGTACTTCTGCTTGTGGCCGCCCGCGATGCCGCGGCTGGTCACATGGCCCTTGTTGTTGCGGCCACCGGTCTTGTGCTTGCCCTCGGTCAGCGCCTTGACGGGCTTGCCCTTCCAGAGCGCGCTCTTGTCGACGAGGATGAGGCCACGGCGGGCCGGGCTCGTCGGCTTATATGCTTTGAGTGCCATGGCTCGTTAGATCCCGCTCGTGATGTCGATCGACTGGCCCTCGGCGAGGGTGACGATCGCCTTCTTGGCGTCCGACCGCTGGTAGGGCTTGCCCTTCCACTTCTTGGTCTTGCCCTTGGTCACCAGGGTGTTGACCCCGGTCACGGTGACGTTGAACAGCGCCTCGACAGCCGCCTTGATCTGCGGCTTGCTGGCGTCGCCCGCCACCTTGAACACGACCGCATTATGCTCGGAGAGCATGGTCGACTTCTCGGTGATGTGCGGACCGCGGATCACGTCATAGTGGCGATTGTCGATCGCCGTGGCTTCTGGCTTCTTAGCCATTGAACCGGGCCTCCAGCTTCTCGAGCGCAGCGCGGGTCAGGACCAGCGTTTCATGGCGCATGATGTCGTAGACGTTCGCACCGACCGCCGGCATCAGGTTGATGCCATGAAGGTTGGACGAGGCGTTGGCGAAGCTGACGTTCAGCGCGTCACCGTCGATCACCAGCGCGCTCTTGCCGAAGCCGAGCTTGCCGAGCCGCTCAACCAGCGCCTTGGTCTTGCCTTCCGGCACGTCGAGGTTGTCGACGACGATCAGCTGACCGCCCTGCGCCTTGCTCGACAGCGCCATCTTCAGGCCCAGCGCACGAACCTTCTTGTTCAGCGACAGCGTGAACAGACGGGCACGCGGGCCATGGGCCTTGCCGCCGCCGATGAAGATCGGGGCGCGGCGATCGCCGTGACGAGCGGTACCGCCGCCCTTCTGGCGACCGAACTTCTTGCCGGTGCGGGCAACATCCGAACGCTCGCGGGCGGCGCGAGCCATCCCGCGGCGGTTGGCGAGCTGCCAGGTGACGACCCGGTGCAGGATGTCGGCGCGGGGCTCGACGCCGAACACGGCATCATTGAGCTCGACGTCGCCATTCCCGCCCGCGTCGAGGGTCTTGACTTCGACCTTCATCGCTTAGCCTTCCGTGCTCTCGTCGGTGGCCGGAGCATTGTCCGTCACCTGAGCTTCGTTGTTCTGCGGAGCCGCGGCGGCGGTCTTGAGACCAGCCGGATACGGAGCATTCTCGTTGCGGGCGACCTTGACGCTGTCCTTGACGGTCAGCCAGCTGCCCTTGTGGCCCGGAACCGAGCCCTTGACGAACAGCAGCCCGCGCTCGGCGTCGGTGCGGACGATCTCGAGGTTCTGCTGGGTGCGGTTGCGGGCGCCCATGTGGCCGGCCATCTTCTTGTTCTTGAAGACGCGACCCGGATCCTGGCGGTTGCCGGTCGAACCGTGCGAACGGTGCGAGACCGAGACGCCGTGGGTGGCACGAAGACCACCGAAGCCCCAGCGCTTCATGGCGCCGGCGAAACCCTTACCCTGGGTGACACCCGAGATGTCGACCATCTGGCCTTCGACGAAGTGATCGGCCGAGATCTCGGTCCCGAGGTCGAGGAGCGCGTCCTCGGCCACCCGGAACTCGACCACCTTGGCCTTGGGCTCGACTTCGGCCTTGCCGAAGGCGCCGCGCTGCGGCTTGTTCACATTCTTGGCCTTGGCGGTACCCGCGCCGAGCTGGACGGCGGTATAACCGTCCGTCTCGCCGTCGCGGCGGCCAACGACCTGTACGCCATCGAGCTGGAGAACCGTCACGGGAACGTGACGTCCGTCCGCCTGGAACAGGCGGGTCATTCCAACCTTCTTGGCGATCACGCCGGTGCGCATGATCAACACTCCTCACAGAGGCCTAATCCGTTACCGGAAGAGGCATGCAGCCCGTGAATAAGTGCGTCGCCCCGCCTGGGCTATTCCTGCCGAGGCAGGAGACGGGGGACGCAGACCGGGCAACCTCGTGAGAGGCCTCCCGCGGTATCCCTTTGTTTTGGCGCAGCAGGATCGCTCGAAAGCGATTCAACCGCCGCGCCGCAGCCCTTAGGCCAGTTTGATCTCCACGTCCACCCCGGCAGCGAGATCAAGCTTCATCAGCGCGTCGACCGTCTGGGGGGTCGGCTGAACGATGTCGAGCAGCCGCTTGTAGGTGCGCACCTCGAACTGCTCGCGCGACTTCTTGTCGACGTGCGGCGAGCGGTTGACGGTGAACTTCTCGATGCGGGTCGGGAGCGGAATGGGACCACGGATGAGAGCACCGGTGCGCCGAGCGGTGTCGGCAATGTCGCCGGTCGCCTGGTCGAGCACGCGGTGGTCGAAGGCTTTCAGACGAATCCGGATGTTCTGGGTTTCCATATCTTCCACTACCGATTGCAAAGAGCCGCTGGACGGTTACCCGCCCAAGAAAAGCTGAGGCCGCAGCCGATTACCCCCGGTCTCCCGGGTCGGTTTGACCCCAACGCTGAAACTTGGTGACAGGGACGAATCCCCGTCGGTGGAGGGGCCTCTACAGAGGCGTGGGGGTGAGATCAAGCCCTGCGTTCGGGCGCGCACGTTCGAACTCGCGCTAAAGTTCCTCGCACGCGCCGCGTGGAACGAAGCTCAGCTGGGCCAGCCGCCAACTCCGCTCGGGGTTGCCGGGCCAGATGTCGGCGAGATCGACCTGGGCGTCCGGATCGACCCCGCCGACCTGCGCCAGGATGTAGCGCCCGGTTTCACGGGTGCGGACCTCGGCACCCGGATAGCGCGCCTTCAGCGCTTCGCGGAGCACCTCCACCTCCTCGGCGATCTCGTCGCTGTCGAGCTTGCGCGGCGCTCCGTCGATCAGCTCGGCGGTCGACGACCGCAGGGCGCCCACGCCATCCTTGATGATGCTCGCGGAGATGACGGCGCTAGCCACGGCGTCGGCCCACCAATAGCCGAGCCCCAGCCCGAGGATCCCGCCGATCCCTGCCAGCCCGGTCATCCAGTCGGCCTTCTGCATCAGCGCGTCGGTGTGCAGCACCTTGTCCTGGAGCCGCTCCGCCACCGGCTCCTTCATCCGGCCGAGGATCACCGGCGGGATGATCGAATAGACCAGCGCGGCGATCATCAGCCAGCCCAACCAGACGGTCTGGCCGAGGATCGTCACCGGCGGGATGGTGACATGCTCCTGCTTGATCAGCGTCATCGCCGATTCGAACAGCAGGAAGACGCCGACCGCCGACAGCGCCGTCGCCGAAATCAAGAAGGCGAGGCTCTGGACCCGGTGGAAGCCGAACGGGAACGCCCTTGTCGGCCCCCTCACCTCCAGCCGCGCGGCGACCAGGAAGACGATCGACGGCACGAGGCTGAGGATGTCCTCGAACCAGGCGGTCCGCATCGCCTGGCTCGAGCCGGTGGCGAAGAACATCACCACCACCACCGAACTCACCCAGAACAAAGTCCACCATTCGAGCCGCCGCGCGCGAGCGAAGTCGGCGAGGATCGGCCGGGGAATCCCGGTCACCGCCGGCCCCTCACCTGCTCGACCTTGCGGTGAAGAAGGCTGATCCAGGCATTCTCGCCGTTGCGGGCCATTGCGACGAGCCGCACCGGCGCCTTCTCGGCCGCCGGCGACAGCGGCTTGGAGGCATGGACCTTGATCGCCCAAGGGCTCTTCCGCGCCATCGTGCCGACCACCAGGTCGAGCTCGCCCTCCTCAAGCTGGGTGAGGAGATGCTCGGCGGCCCCGACGCGCAGTCGCGGCTCGGCACCAGCCTCGACGCCAAGCGCCTCGATCAGCCGACGACCTCGACCCTCGCGGTCCTCGGAGCCGGCGATGAGGCCGACCCGGAAGCTCTTCTGCTCGCGGATCTGCTCGAGCGAACCCTCGCTGTCTCTCGGGAGATCGCCGCAGCCGACAACAGCGGCGGTGAGCAGGAAGGGGAGAAACGCAGACTTCATTACGGCGGCAGAACGCAACTCTGCTCGGTCATGTTCCCGTAGCCGGATCGCACCTGCCTCAGACAGCGAAAGGCCCGACACTCTCGCGAGTGCCGGGCCCTTGCCGTCAGTTCCTTGCGCCGAGAGGCGCGGCAGGAGCTTACTTGGTGATGGTGCCCACCACGCCGGCGCCGACGGTGCGGCCGCCTTCGCGGATGGCGAAGCGGAGGCCCTGATCCATCGCGATCGGGGCGATCAGCTTGACGCCGAGGGTCACGTTGTCGCCCGGCATGACCATCTCGGTGCCCTCGGGGAGGGTCACTTCGCCGGTCACGTCGGTGGTGCGGAAGTAGAACTGCGGACGATAGTTGGCGAAGAACGGCGTGTGACGGCCACCCTCGTCCTTCGACAGCACGTACACTTCGGCCGAGAAGTCGGTGTGCGGAGTGATCGAGCCCGGCTTGCAGAGAACCTGGCCACGCTCGACTTCGTCACGGCCGACGCCGCGGATCAGCGCACCGATGTTGTCGCCGGCCTGGCCCTGGTCGAGCAGCTTGCGGAACATCTCGACGCCGGTGACGACGGTCTTCTTGGTGTCCTTGATGCCGACGATCTCGACTTCCTCGCCAACCTTGACGATGCCGGTCTCGACGCGGCCGGTCACGACGGTGCCGCGGCCCGAGATCGAGAACACGTCCTCGATCGGCATCAGGAACGGCTTGTCGAGCGGACGCTCCGGCTGCGGGATCCAGTCGTCGACGGCCTGCATCAGCTTGAGGATCGCTTCCTCGCCGATGTTCTCGTCACGATCTTCCAGGACCGCCAGCGCCGAACCGGCGACGATCGGAATGTTGTCGCCGTCGAAGCCGCGCTTGGAAAGCTCCTCGCGGATTTCCAGCTCGACCAGCTCGAGCAGCTCGGGATCGTCGACCTGGTCGACCTTGTTGAGGAAGACGACCATGGTCGGAACGCCGACCTGCGCCGCGAGCAGGATGTGCTCCTTGGTCTGCGGCATCGGGCCGTCGGCAGCCGACACGACCAGGATCGCGCCGTCCATCTGCGCGGCGCCGGTGATCATGTTCTTCACATAGTCGGCGTGGCCCGGGCAATCGACGTGCGCGTAGTGGCGGGCGGCGGTCTCATACTCGACGTGGGCGGTCGAGATGGTGATGCCGCGCTCGCGCTCTTCCGGCGCCTTGTCGATGTTGGCGAAGTCGACGGCGGTGCCGCCGCCATGCTTGGCCAGCACCTTGGTGATCGCTGCGGTCAGCGACGTCTTGCCATGGTCGACGTGACCGATGGTGCCAATGTTCACGTGCGGCTTGTTCCGCTCGAATTTCGCCTTCGCCATGTTACGCCTCTTCTTGGGTTATCAGGACCGCTCGCCCGATTGCGAGCGCGCCCTTAGCGTCTAAAATTGAGTTACGCCAGCTTCGCCTTGACCTCTTCCGCCACGTTCTGCGGAACCTCGTCATAGTGCGAGAACTGCATCGAGTACTGAGCGCGTCCCTGGGTGAAGGAACGCAGCTGGTTCACGTAGCCGAACATGTTCGCCAGCGGGACCATCGCCTCGACGACCTGGGCATTGCCCCGGCTGTCGGTGCCCTGGATCTGGCCGCGACGGCTGTTCAGATCGCCGATGACGTCGCCGAGGTAATCCTCGGGAGTCACCACCTCGACCTTCATCATCGGCTCGAGCAGCTTGATGCCGGCCTTCTGGGCCGCTTCGCGCATCGCACCGCGACCGGTGATTTCGAACGCCAGCGCCGACGAGTCGACGTCATGGTAGGCGCCGTCGTAGAGGTTGATCTCGAAGTCGATGATCGGGAAGCCGACCAGCGAGCCCGTGGCAGCCGTCTCGCGGAAGCCCTTTTCGATCGCCGGGATATATTCCTTGGGAATATTGCCGCCCTTGATCTCGTCCTTGAAGACGATGCCCGAACCGCGCTCACCCGGGGTCAGCTTGACCTTGACGCGGCCGAACTGGCCGGTGCCGCCCGACTGCTTCTTGTGGGTGTAGTCGATGTCGACCGGCTTGCCGAGATACTCGCGGTAGGCGACCTGCGGCGCGCCGACGTTGGCCTCGACCTTGAACTCGCGCTTCATGCGATCGACCAGGATCTCGAGGTGGAGCTCGCCCATCCCCTTGATGATGGTCTGGCCGCTCTCGTGGTCCGAGGTGACGCGGAACGAGGGATCCTCGGCGGCCAGGCGGTTGAGGGCGACGCCCATCTTCTCCTGGTCGGCCTTGGTCTTCGGCTCCACCGCGACCTCGATGACGGGCTCGGGGAACTCCATCCGCTCGAGCACGATCGGCTTGGCCGGATCGCACAGCGTGTCGCCGGTGGTGGTCTCCTTGAGACCCGCGATCGCGACGATGTCGCCCGCACGCGCCTCGTCGATGTCCTCACGCGAGTTGGCGTGCATGAGGAGCATGCGGCCGATCTTTTCCTTCTTGTCCTTCACCGAGTTCAGGTAGCTGCCCTTGGACAGCGTGCCCGAATAGATGCGGGTGAAGGTCAGCGAGCCGACGAACGGATCGTTCATGATCTTGAACGCCAGCGCCGAGAAGGGCGCCTCGTCCGACGCCTCACGGGTGTCGGCTTCCTCGGTACCCGGCTTGACGCCATCGACCGGCGGAATGTCGAGCGGGCTCGGCAGATAGTCGACCACGGCGTCGAGCAGCGGCTGGACGCCCTTGTTCTTGAATGCCGAGCCGCAGACGATCGGAACGAAGTCCATCGCCAGCGTGCCCTTGCGGATCAGCTTCTTGAGCGTGGCGGTGTCGGGCTCATTGCCCTCCAGATACGCTTCCATCGCATCGTCGTCCTGTTCGACGGCGATTTCGATGAGGTCGCTGCGATACTTGGCGGCCTTCTCCTTCAGGTCATCGGGGATGTCCTGATATTCGAACTTCGCGCCAAGCGACTCCTCAAGCCAGATGATCGCGCGGTTGTTGACCAGGTCAACGAGACCCTTGAAGCCGCCCTCCATGCCGATCGGCAGGTACAGCACGGCCGGGCGCGCACCCAGGCGCTCGACGATGGTGTCGACGCAATAATAGAAATCGGCACCGGTGCGGTCGAGCTTGTTGACGAAGCACATCCGCGGGACCTTGTACTTGTCCGCCTGGCGCCACACGGTTTCCGACTGCGGCTCGACGCCGGCAACGCCGTCGAAACAGGCGACAGCGCCGTCGAGCACGCGCAGCGAACGCTCGACTTCGATGGTGAAGTCGACGTGGCCGGGCGTGTCGATGATGTTGATCAGATGCTCTTCGCCCTGACCGTCCTCGGCCTTCCACTTACAGGTGGTCGCGGCCGACGTGATCGTGATCCCGCGCTCCTGCTCCTGCTCCATCCAGTCCATGGTCGCGGTGCCCTCGTGGACCTCGCCGATCTTGTAGGACTTGCCGGTGTAGTAGAGGATTCGCTCGGTGGTCGTCGTCTTGCCGGCGTCGATGTGCGCCATGATGCCGATATTACGATAACGCTCGAGCGGATGGCTGCGGGCCATGGTCGGTGCTTCCTTCGATGTGCGGAGGCCCGGCCGGGCCGGACCCCCACGATATAGGTGCTTGTTTTACCAGCGGTAGTGGCTGAAGGCGCGGTTCGCTTCGGCCATGCGGTGCGTGTCTTCGCGCTTCTTGACCGCGTTGCCGCGGTTCTGCGAGGCGTCCATCAGCTCACCCGACAGGCGGGCGGCCATGGTCTTCTCGCTGCGGGCGCGGGCGGCGGTGATCAGCCAGCGGATCGCAAGCGCCTGGGCGCGGACGTCACGGACCTCGACGGGGACCTGGTAGGTCGCGCCACCGACACGGCGGCTGCGGACCTCGATGCCCGGCTTCACGTTGTTGAGCGCGTCGTGGAAGACCCCGATCGGGTCCTTCTTGAGACGGGTCTCGACCACGTCGAGGGCACCGTAGACGATGCTCTCGGCGACCGACTTCTTGCCATCGAGCATGACCGAATTCATGAACTTCGACAGGGTGATGTCACCGAACTTCGGGTCCGGCAGGATCTCGCGCTTTTCTGGGCGACGACGACGGGACATTGATTATTCCTTTTTCGAGCGGCGCGCCTGCGACTCTCACGCGGCGCGGCCAACACCAGCTTACTTCGGGCGCTTGGCGCCGTACTTCGAGCGCGACTGACGACGGTCCTTGACACCCTGGGTGTCGAGCACGCCGCGAAGCACGTGGTAGCGGACACCCGGAAGGTCGCGCACACGGCCGCCACGGATCAGGACCACCGAGTGCTCCTGAAGATTGTGGCCCTCACCCGGGATGTAGCTGATGACTTCGCGCTGGTTGGTCAGGCGGACCTTGGCCACCTTGCGCAGCGCCGAGTTCGGCTTCTTCGGGGTCGTGGTGTAGACACGGGTGCAAACGCCGCGCTTCTGCGGGTTCTGGTCCATCGCAGGGACCTTGCTCTTGGCCTTCTGCGGCTCGCGACCCTTGCGGATCAGCTGGTTGATCGTTGGCATGAAGCCCTTCACCTTTGAATTGCCGGAAGACCCGGCGGTTACTTTGGCTGTTCAAGCGCGAAGGCCGGCCGACCCGAAGGCCGCCGGCCGTCCCGCGAAGTAACAACGCAATGTTCTGCTCTGTCCGCAGGACCTTGGCCGCCGCGAACGAGCCGCCCCTTACCGAAGCGGCTCCGCGCGGTCAACTCTCGGGTGACGGGCCGCTCACTCGCTGGTCTTGCCGTCCCACTCGTCATTGTCGTGGTCGGCCTCGGCCTGCGCCTTGGTCTTGTGGACGACCTTGTCCTTGTGCTCGGGCGGACCGTAGAGGGTGTAGAACTGGAGCGGCTCCTCGCCGGTGTTCTTCACATTGTGGCGGGCGCCGGCGGGCACGATCACCGCAGTGTCGTCCTCGACCCGGTTCTCCTTGCCGTCGATCACGACCACGCCCTCGCCTTCCTCGAAGCGGAAGAACTGGTCGCGGTCCTCGTGCGTCTCCTCGCCGATCTCCTCGCCCGGAGCGAGGCTCATCAGCACCAGCTGGAGGTGCTCGCCGGTGTAGAGCACGCGGCGGAAGTCGTTGTTGGCGATCGTCGCTTCCTCGATGTCCGCGCAATAGCCCTGCTTGGTCGTCTTGGTGTCGCTCACTTGATCTTCTCCAGTGCGTTGAGGTGCTTCTGGACTACCCCGGTGACCTTGGCGGCATGGTCCTTGAGAGGACCGGCCGGCGCCGACGCGAGGTAGCTGTTGACCTTGGCCAGAGTCTCCTGGTGCCCGGCGCGCTGGTCGGCAAGGTAGCGCTGGTCGAAGCCTGCGCCCGACAGCGCCCGAAGTGCCTCGACCTGCGCCTGCTTGTCGGCGGGGAGAGCGGTCGGGACCGTCAGCCCGGCAGACTGCGCCGCGGCCTTGAGCTCGCTGGTCGACTTGCCATGCTCGTCGATCATCATCTGGGCGTAGGTCTTGGCGCTCGGCAAGGTCGCCTTGTCGAGCGCGATCTGGCTGCTCTGGATCTCGAACATGTCGCTGGTCGCGGCATCCTGGACATAAGCCTGGTTCGCCGAGGCGTTCGCCGCACCGCCCATGTTGCCGTCTGCCATGCCATTGCCGAGCCCGCTGTTCTCGACCGGCGCCTCGTCGGCCATGCCCTGCGTCTGGTTGTTGGAGACGGTCGTCCCCGATTGCTTGCAGGCAGAGAGGGCGAGGACGCCTGTCGCCACCGCAGTCAGAAGTACCTTGTTCATCGTCCTCGGATCCTCATGGATTGTTCGAGGACGCCAACAAGGGAGGGGGCGCTGCGTTCCTTAGGGCTTGGGTCCCCGGACCAGCACCCCGCCCTTGACCACCGCGACCGGACTGGCGAGCGGGGCGACGTCGGCGAGCGGATTGCCCGAAACCGCGACGAGGTCGCCGAAGCGCCCGACCGCGATCGCACCGACGTCCTTCTCGCGGCCGAGCGCCTCGGCTCCGTTGCGGGTCGCCGCCTGGATCGCCTGCAACGGCGTCATTCCGTAGCGCACCATCGTCCCGAATTGCCGGCCGACGAGGCCGTGCGGCATCACGCCGGCGTCCGAGCCGAACACCATCCGCACGCCCGCCTGATGCGCGCGGCGGAAGTTCTGCCGCTGCAGTTCGCCGATCTCGCGGTCCTTGCGGAGGTTGTCCTCAAGCACGCCGTTCTTGCGGCCCTCGGCCTGGGTGTAGTCGGTGTTGTAGATATCCATCGAGAACCAGCAGGGTCGTGCGCGCTGCGCGCACAGCCTTAACCCCTCGGCATCGGCAAGGCTGGCATGCTCGATCGTGTCGATCCCCGCACGCACCGCCGCCTTGATCCCGTCCGCGCCATGCGCGTGGGCGGCGACCCGAAGTCCCCACTGGTGCGCCTCGTCGGCGATGGCGCGAAGCTCGGTCTCGCTCAGCTGCTGCTGGCCGGGCTCGGTGTTGCGCGAAAAGACCCCGCCGGTGGCGCAGACCTTGATCACCTCGGCGCCATATTTGCGCTGCCGCCGGACCTGGTAGCGGAGCTCCTCGACTCCGTCGGCGACACCTTCTTCCTTGTTGGCCTTCTCGAGGCTCGGAGGAAGGAAGGTCGAGTCGCAGTGGCCGCCGGTCGCACCGAGCGCGAAGCCTGCCGGGACGATCCGCGGGCCCACCGCATAGCCTTCGTCGATCGCCTGTTTCAGCCCGATGTCGTTGCGGTTCTGCGAGCCGACGTTGCGGACGGTGGTGAAACCCGCATCGAGCATCGCCTTCGCATTGCCGACCGCGGTCATGCCGAAGAAGCTGTCGGTGAACTCGAGCCCGCGATAGCCGCCGATGTCGGCCGGGCTGTCGAGGTGGACGTGCATGTCGATGAAGCCGGGCAGCAGCGTCGTCCCGGCAAGGTCGATGTGGCGGACCTCGCTCGACCAGCGGACCGTGCGCGCGTCGGCGATCGAAGTGATCCGCCCGTCGTCGCCGATGAAGACCGCGGGATAGTCGACCACCTTGCCGGTCAGCACGTCGACCATCCGGTCGGCGGTCACCACCACCTTCTCGGCCGAGGCCGGCGCCGTCGCCATCACCGAACCGAGCAACGCGAGCAGCAGCTTCTTCATCTGTCTTCCCCCCTGGACCCTGACCGATGTTGGCGGGGAGCGGGCGCCGACGCAACCGCCGCGGTTGCAACGCCGAGGCGCGGCCCCATCTCTTGATCATGATCCCGCTGTCAGTCCTGGACCTCGCCCCGATCCCTCAAGGCTCGGAGGCCGGAGACGCGCTGCGCAACAGCGCCGACCTTGCCGCCCACGCCGAGAAGCTCGGCTTCAAGCGCTACTGGATGGCCGAGCATCACAGCATGCCCGGGATCGCCAGCGCGGCGACCGCGGTCGCCCTCGCCTTCGTCGGCGCCAACACCTCGACCATCCGCATCGGTTCGGGCGGGATCATGCTCCCCAACCACGCACCGCTGACCATCGCCGAGCAGTTCGGAACGCTTGAGGCGCTCTATCCCGGACGGATCGACCTCGGGCTCGGCCGGGCGCCCGGCACCGACCAGGCCGCCGCTCATGCGCTCCGCCGCAACCTTGCATCGGACGCCAACCAGTTCCCGCAGGACGTGCTCGAGCTGCAGTCCTACCTTCGCGGCGGCGAGCAGCGGGTGCGGGCAGTGCCCGGCGAAGGCATGGACATTCCGCTGTGGATCCTCGGATCGAGCACCTTCGGCGCGCAATTGGCGGCGATGCTCGGCCTGCCCTACGCCTTCGCCTCGCACTTCGCCCCGGCGCAGATGATGGACGCGATCGCCGTGTATCGCGAGACCTTCCGGCCTTCGGCGCAGCTCGCTAAGCCCTATGTCATGCTCGGCTTCAACGTCATCGCCGCCGACAGCGACGAGGAAGCCGAGCTGCTCGCCACCTCGATCCAGCAGGCGTTCGTCGCGCTTCGCACGGGCACGCCGGGCAAGCTCCCGCCGCCCCTGCCCGGCTTCGCCGACACGCTGCCGCTGCAGGCCAAGGCGATGCTCGACCAATTGCTGTCCTGCTCGGCGATTGGCAGCCCGGAGACGGTCCGTCGCAAGACCCTCGACTTCATCGAGCGGACCGGGGCCGACGAGCTGATCGTCACCGCGCAGATCCACGACCACCAGGCCCGCCGCCGCTCCTACGCGCTGCTTGCCGAAGCGGTGATGACAGAGCCCGCGCTGGCCTGAGCTACATGTGGAGGACGCGCCCGTCGGCGGCGAGGATGCTCTCGTGCATCATCTCGCTGAGCGTCGGGTGCGGGAAGATCGTCCGCGCATAATCCTCGTCGATGAGCTCGGCGGTCTTGCCGACCACATAGCCCTGGATCAGCTCGGTCACCTCCGCGCCGATCATGTGCGCGCCGAGCAGCTCGCCCGTCTTCGAATCGACCACCGTCTTGATGAAGCCCTCGGTCTCGCCGAGCGCGATCGCCTTGCCGTTGCCGATGAAGGGGAACTTGCCGACCTTGACCTCGTGGCCGGCTTCCTTGGCCTTGGCCTCGGTCATCCCCACGGATGCCACCTGCGGGTGGCAATAGGTGCAGCCCGGAATGTTCGCCCGGTCGAGGACATGCGGGTGCACCTCCTTGTTGCCGAGATCCTGCGCGATCGCCTCGGCGGCGGTGACGCCCTCATGGCTCGCCTTGTGCGCCAGCCACGGTCCCGGCGTGCAGTCGCCGATCGCCCACAAACCCTTGGACTTCGTCCGGCCGTAGGGATCGATCTGGATGAAGCCGCGGTCCATCTCGACCAGCGTGTCGATCCCGACATTCTCGGTGTTGGGGACGATCCCGACCGCGACGATGCAGTGGCTGAAGTCGTGGCTCCCGACCTTGCCGTCTTTGCCCTTGATCTGCGCCTTGATCCCCGAGCCCGAGGCGGCGATCGAATCGACCCCCGCGCCGGTCATGATCTTGATCCCCTGCTTGGTCAGGCTCTTCTCGAGGAAGGCGGAGACCTCGGAATCCTCGACGGGCACGATCCGGTCGAGCATCTCGACCACGGTCACCTCGGCACCCATGTCGTTGTAGAAGCTCGCAAACTCGATCCCGATCGCGCCTGAGCCGATGACCAGCAGCTTGGTCGGCATCTCGGCCGGGGTCATCGCGTGGCGGTAGGTCCAGATGCGCTTGCCGTCGGCGGGCGCGAACGGGAGGTCGCGCGCCCGGGCGCCCAAGGCCAGGATGACGTGCTTGGCGCTGAGCTGCTCCTCGCCCTTGTCGCTCTTGACGGTCATGCTGGTCGGACCGGTCATCGTCCCGACGCCCATGTGCACGGTGATCTTGTTCTTCTTCATCAGGTGCGTGACGCCCTGATTGAGCTGCTTGGCCACCCCGCGGCTGCGCGTCACCACCGCCGCCAGATCGGCCTCGATCTTGCCCGCGAGCTTCAGCCCATAATCCTGCGCATGCTGCGCGTAATGCAGGATCTCGGCCGAGCGGAGCAGCGCCTTGGTCGGGATGCAGCCCCAGTTGAGGCAGATTCCGCCGAGGTTCTCGCGCTCGACGATGGCGACCTTCAGCCCGAGCTGCGCCGCGCGGATCGCCGCGACATAGCCGCCCGGGCCCGAGCCGAGCACGATGAGGTCGTAGGTATCAGCCATTCTTCTCTTCCTTCGCCGCGATCGGCCGCGGCCTGTTGTCGTCATCCAGCGCGACGAAGGTGAACTCGCCCTCCGCCACCAATGTCTCGGTCTCGCCGTCCCGTTCTCGCGCCACGCCCTCGGCGCGCAGCAGGAGCGAGGTCCGGCCCTGCTTCAACAGCTCGACATAGACCGACAGCTCGTCGCCCACGGCCATCGCCCCCGGAAACCTGAGCTTCTCCGCCCCGACGAGGATCGCCTTGCCGCCCGTATGTCGCGACGCGAAGCTCCCGCAGGCGAGCCCCATCTGCCCCATTAGCCAGCCCCCGAACACACCCCCGTAAGGGTTGGTGTCCGTCGGCATCGCCGTGGTGCGGATAAGCGCCTCGCGCGCCATGTCAGGCAACGAGGCCGAGCGGGCTTTCGATCAGTTCCTTGAGCGTCTTCATCAGGCGAGCGCCGTCCGCGCCGTCGATGGCGCGGTGATCGAAGCTGCCGGTGATGCTCATCACGGTGGCGACGGTCAGTTCCTCGCCCTCGACCCACGGACGCTTCTCGCCCGCGCCGACCGCGAGGATCATCGCCTGGGGCGGGTTGATGACCGCGTCGAACTGCTTGATCCCGAACATGCCCATGTTGCTGAGGCTCGCGGTGCCGCCCTGATATTCGTGGGGGGCGAGCTTGCCTTCCTTGGCGCGGCCCGCAAGCTCGGTAATCTCCTGGCTGATCTTGCTGACCGACTTGGTCGCGGCGTCGGCGACGATTGGGGTGATGAGGCCGCCCGGGATGCTCACCGCGACCGCGATGTCGCTGCGCTTGTACATGATCAGCTGGTCGGGGGTGAAGCTGACGTTGCACTCGGGCACCGCCTCGAGCGCGACGGCAAGCGCCTTGATCAGCAGGTCGTTGACGCTGAGCTTGATCTTGCGACCCGCAAGCCCCGCGTTGAGCTCGGACCGCAGCTTGAGCAGCGCGTCGAGGCGGACGTCGACCGTCAGGTAGATGTGCGGGATATCGCGCTTCGCCTCGGACAGGCGGCGGGCGATGGTCTTGCGCATGTTGCTGAGCTTGACCGCCTCGTGCGGGATGTCGGTCGAAAACGGCTGCGCGGGAGCCGCGGCAGCGACGGGTGCAGCAGCGGCGGCGGGCTGGGCCTGAGGCTGCGACAGCGCACCGCCGGCGGTGCCGAGGTCAGCGCGAACGATCCGCCCGCCCGGCCCCGAACCGGTCAGCGTCGTGAGGTCGATTCCCTGCGCCTGCGCTAGCTTGCGCGCGAGCGGGCTCGCCTTGACCCGTTCGCCGTCCGCCTTGGGCGCGGCGGCCGGCTTTGCCGGTGCGGCGGGCGTCTCGACCGGAGCCGGAGCCGGCGCAGCCGGAGCCGGAGCCTCGGCCTTGGGTGCAGGAGCAGCGGGCTTCTCTTCGGCCGCGGGAGCCGCAGCCGCCGCCGGCGCCGCTTCCTCGCCCTCGCCGCCGATCAGCGCGATCGGGGTCCCAACCTTCACCCCGTCGGTGCCTTCGGGAACGAGGATCTTGCTGACCACGCCCTCGTCGACCGCCTCGAATTCCATCGTCGCCTTGTCGGTCTCGATCTCGGCCAGGATGTCGCCGCTCGACACGGTGTCGCCTTCCTTGACCAGCCACTTGGCGAGCGTGCCCTCCTCCATGGTGGGGGACAAAGCGGGCATCTTGAGTTCGATCGCCATCGTGGACCTTCGTGGGGCTGGAACGGAAACTGTTGGCCTCCCAAAGACCATGCCCCCTTGCCCGTCAAGCAGCGCTGGTCCACGCTTCCCGGCGATGGCAACGGGCAAGCGCACCTATCTGGTCGTGATCGACGACAGCGAAGAGGCACGGATCGCGCTGCGCTTCGCCGCGCGCCGGGCGGCCAAGACCGGTGGCGCCTTCGAGGTGCTGGCGATCGTCGAGCCGCAGGACTTCGTCCAGTGGGGCGGGGTGCAGGCCGCGATCGAGGAAGAACAGCGCCTGCGAATCGAGGGTCATGTCGCGGCCAGCCTCGGCGATCTCGCCGGCGCGGTGCCGCTCGCCGAAGCCGCGATCATGGTCCGCCAAGGCGAGCCGGTGGCGGTCGTCCGCGAGCTGATGGGTAGCCGCGACGACATCGCCGCGCTGGTCCTCGGCGCCGCTCCCACGGGCGATCCCGGCCTGCTCGTCGCCGCCTTCGCCGGCACCGACGCCGGCAAGCTCCCCTGCCCGCTGATGATCATCCCAGGCGGCCTGAGCGACGAACGGCTGGAGCAGCTGAGCTAGGAAGCGAGCCGCTCCGCCAGCAATGCGCACAGCTTGACGCAGCCGGCTTCGTCCTCGGCGTCGAAGCGGGACTTGTCGGGGCTGTCGAGGTCGAGGACGGCGATGAGTGCGCCATCGGCTCCGACGATCGGCACCACCAGCTCGCTCTGGCTCGCGGCGTCGCAGGCGATGTGGCCCGGGAAGGCGTGGACGTCGTCGACCCGCTGCGGTTCGAGGGTCGCGGCGGCGGTCCCGCACACGCCCCGCCCGAACGGGATGCGGATGCAGGCGGCGCGGCCCTGGAACGGCCCCAACACCAGCTCGCCCCCGACATTGCGGTAGAAGCCCGCCCAATTGAGGCCCGGGAGCGTCTCCCAGATCAGCGCGGCGGCATTGGCCATGTTGGCGATCCCGTCCGGCTCGCCCTCGGTGAGCCCGTCGAGCGCCTGCAGGAGGTCGGCGTAGAGCGTCGGCTTGTCCGCCGCATCGATCTTGAAGTCGTACATGGCGGACGATCTAGGGACGCTCGCCCGATTTGTCAGCGCCACTCGGCCTTGAGCGCCGCCACCTCGCTCCTGCCCTCTCCCGACAGCCAGGGTCCGAGCGACGCCCAGGGTAGCAGCACTTCCTCCTCGCAGGCCTGCATGACGTGGGGCATCGAGGGCAGGAAGACGATGCCGGTCCGGCGAAGCTCGGCCGACCAGCCTTCGGTGTCGGCGACTGCCTCGGTGCACTCATCGTCATGGCGGTAGCGCTTCATCAGGACGGCGCGGAAGGCCGGGGTCAGGGTGCGATAGAAGCGATCCTCCCCCTCACCCAACCGCTCCTTCGTCACCGCGCGCGTGGACAGCCAGTCGAGCAGTTCGACTTCCGCTCCGCTTCGGCGATCGAACAGCAGGGGGTTCGACCACTCGTCGGGATGCGCGCCTTCGCAGAAACCGCCACCACGCTCCATGACGGCCAGCCAGCGCCGCGTCGCGAGGGTAAGCGTCAGTTCGACATCGTAGCTCGCGCCCGTCCCGCCACCCCAATAGCCTCCCCGATCACAACCCTTCCAGTCGGCCTCTTCGCTGTCGCGGAAGGGCTCGAACAACCGGCGATTGATTTGGGCCACTGCGGACCCGGCCCCCGGCAGTTGCAGCGACACGATCGAGAAATCCGGGAAGTGCCCGCGCGTGTCGAGGGTCGTCAGAGTCACCCTCTGCCCTGCCTGCACCACTTCGCTCCGGACGATCCGCACGCCTTCGAGCCTTGGCGCCTGGAACGTCTTGCTCGCGCATGGATCGTCCTCGAATTCGCCCTTGTCGAACGAGATCGAGCGAAGCCGGACAGGCAGTCGCCTGCTCCCACTTCGCCATTCACCGATCACAGCTTCGCCGACCGCGCCGCGCAGGCTCAGGCTTGGCTCGCTGCCATTGCCCTCGCTGAACAGGCCAGACGATCCTTCGACGGGGCTGAGCATGATCGGCACCAGCCGCGAACGGTAGTAATAAGCGCCGTGCCGTTCAGCCATACACAGCCGCACCGGCAGGCTGCCGATGGTCCCGTCGTAGAGACCCGGTGGCACTGCGGACGGCGTCAGCGCCAGTCCTGCCAGCGCCGCCGCCAGCATCACCGAAGCGGTTCCGCGTCGATGGTCCGGGTCGCCGGATGATGCTTGTCGAGGTGGCGCTTGATGATCCGCAGGTTGCGGGTGTTGGCACGGAAGAAATAATCGGGAATCGCGCCGACGAACGGGATCAGGCCGAGCAGCCAGTCGACGCCGATGTTGGCTCCCATCCGGCTGACCTGCCACTTGCTGAGGCCAAGGTTGCGAGCCTCCCAGGCCAGATAGGCGCCGAGTCCGGCGGCGACCGTCGGGCCCACTCCGGGGACGAAGTCGAGCAGCACGTCGAGACCGACCCGCTTGCTCGTGCCCGGGATCGGGAAGGCCCGTTCGAGCAGATGCTCGAGCGCTTCCATCCGTTGCCGGACTTGCTGCGGGTCGCGGCCGAGGGGAAGCTCGGGGCGAAGGGGCTGGGGTCGAACGCTCATCCCCCTAATCTCGTGATGCGGGGCGTTCGCGCAAGCCCGTTAGCGGATGACGGGCGAAGCGGTTCTCCTGGAAGCCGCTGATCCCGCGCGCGGCGAGCGACCAGCGGACCGGCGCTGCGACGGGCATGAACAGCACGGCCTCGCGCATCCGTCGCTCGGCCTCGGCGAAGAAGGCAACGCGCTGCGGCGCGAAGCCGGT
This sequence comes from Sphingomonas swuensis, assembly GCF_039538045.1. Classification (NCBI taxonomy): domain Bacteria; kingdom Pseudomonadati; phylum Pseudomonadota; class Alphaproteobacteria; order Sphingomonadales; family Sphingomonadaceae; genus Sphingomonas; species Sphingomonas swuensis. The sequence goes on from NZ_BAABBQ010000001.1 coordinate 2,317,225, forward strand.
GAGCCGGGCGGCGTCGAGCAGCCGGTCGGCATCGGGGTCGCAGACCGGCACGAAGTCGCAGCGGAAGCTTCGCAGGAACCAGGCCGGAGAGGTCGACGGCGCGACCTCGTCGACCCAGCGCAGATCGGCGCGCTGTCCTGGCTTGGCGGCGACCACCGAAAGGTTGAGCGGCCCCCAGTCGGCCTGAAGTCGGCGGAGGATGATCTCGCCTCCCCGGCCGGGCGGAAGCGCGACTCGCAGCTCGGGCGCGGGCTCGAGCGTCGGGGGTTCCTGCGCGCCGCTCGCACGGGGGAAGAGCATCCGAGCCCGGGCGATGATGTCCTCGCGGCGATTGGCGAGCGGGACGCCGGTCCAGGCGGGCTCGGCCGGCGCCGTCACTCCGTCGAGGCCGAGCTGGAGCAGGCTGGTGCGCGGCTGAAGGTCGGGCACTCCGAGCGCGGCGACCAGCGCGGCCCGGTCGATCGTCTCGTCGAGCAGCGCACGCACCGCAGGGTCGGCGAGCGGCCCGTCCTTGCGCGCCGGAACGAGCCCGAACAGCCCCGCGACGGGGTCGATCCGGAGCGATCCGCGCGGTAGTCGCGCCTGCTGCGCCAGCGCCAGGTCGGCGATCGTTCCGCCGAGCACCAGCTCGGCCTTGCCGGCGACGAAGTTGGCGATCGCGGCATCGGCGGCGGCGGCGCCAAGCCGGACCTGTTCCCTGCTGCCTTCATCGCCGTCGAAGCCCGGGAGGGTTCGAGTCAGCAGCAGCGTCGAGTTCTTCGCCTCGACCGCGAACGGGCCGGTGCCCCGGCGCTCGCGCACCAGTCCGAACTCGGGCTGGGCGAGCAACTGGAGGAGGTGCGGCCGGGGCGCGCTCAGCTCGATCGCCACCACCCGGTCGGTCATCGCCACCACCTGGTCGATCGCGCCGACCGAATCGCGCAGCGGATTGCGGCCCGCCTTTGCGAAGTGGCGCTCGAGCAGCCGGACGACATCACGGGCGCGGACCTTGCGGCCCTCGCTCCACTCGGCCGAGCGCAGCCGGAAGACATAGCTCAGCCCGTCGTCGCTGACCGCCCAGCGCTCGGCCAGCGCGGGAACGATGTTGCCCCCCGAGTCGAATCCGACCAGCCCCTGCGCGGCATTCTCGACCAGCACGAGGTCGCCCGGCGTGAGGCTTGCGGACGAGGGATCGGCGATCCGCGGCAGGCGCTCGCCGATGACCAGCGCGTCGACCTCGCCACCCGGGTTCTGGCGGCAGCCGCCGAGCAGGGCGAGCGCAAGCAGCAGTGCCGCTCCGCCGGCCTTTCGCCGTCCTGCTCGACTTGCTTTCATCCGCCTTGCCCTAGCCTGCGCCACCGCCGACAGAAAGGGTTCAGCTTGCGCCCCCTAGTCACGGCACCTCTGCTGTATTAGGGCGTTAGGTCACCCAGTAGGACAATCGGTGGAATGGCGGATCGCGACTCACCCTGGCAGCGTGGCGGGCGCAACGTCGAGGAACTGCCCGACCCGTTCGCGCCGCCGCCCTGGTCGGCGCCCCCGCTGACCCGGCGCAAGCACTGGTGGAGTCGCACCCCCCGGCCCGCGTCCGAGCAGCCTTCCGCGCAGCCCGTCGAGCGCGACTTCTTCGGCGCCCCGCCGCCGCCCGCCGACGAGCGACCCACGGCGCCCCCAGTCCGCCGCCGCCGGCCGTGGCTCCGCTGGGGCATGATCGCGGTGGCCGCGCTTCTGCTGGTCACCCTCCTGTGGCTGATCATCACCGCCCCGCTCGGACGGGCGCTCGAGCCCCTGCCCGACCCGGCGATGCTGATCGTGTCGAGCGAGGGCAAGCCGATCGCGCGGCGCGGCGCCATCAAGGAAGCCCCGGTCGAGGCGAGCAAGCTCAAACCCTATACGCCCGCCGCCTTCGTCGCGATCGAGGACCGCCGCTTCTATCGCCACTGGGGGATCGACCCGCGCGCGATCGGCCGGGCGATGGTCACCAACTTCCAGGCCGGCGGGGTCCGCCAGGGCGGCTCGACCCTGACCCAGCAGCTCGCCAAGACCAGCTTCCTCTCCTCCGACCGGAGCCTCAAGCGCAAGGCGCAGGAGGTGATCATCGCTTTCTGGCTGGAAGGCTGGCTGACCAAGGACGAGATTCTCTCGCGCTACCTGTCATCGGTCTATTTCGGCGACGGAGTCTACGGCCTGCGCGCCGCCTCGCGCCATTATTTCGGCCGTCCGCCCGAGCAGTTGACCCTGTCGCAGTCGGCGATGCTCGCCGGGCTGGTGCAGGCCCCGAGCCGTCTCGCCCCCACCCGCAACCTGCCAGGTGCGCAGAAAAGGGCCAGGCTGGTGCTCGCCGCCATGGCCGATACCGGCGTCATCCCCGCAGCCCGCGCCAGGGCCGCCGTGCCCGCGCGTCCGGTCGCGCGCACCAACAAGGTCCCGACCGGCACCTATTTCGCCGATTGGGTCGCGCCCCAGGCCGGGGCGGCGTTCGAAAGCGACTTCGGCGAGGTTCGGGTACGCACGACGCTCGACGCCGATCTCCAGCGAATCGCCAGCCGGGCGGTCGCCAACGCCCCGCTCTCCCCAGGCGTCCAGGCGGCGCTGGTCGCGATGCGTCCGGACGGACGGGTCGTCGCGATGGTCGGCGGGCGGTCCTACAAGGATTCGTCCTTCAATCGTGCGACCCAGGCGCGCCGCCAGCCGGGCTCGGCGTTCAAGCTGTTCGTCTATCTCGCCGCGCTTCGCGCCGGCTACCGGCCCGACACCATCGTCGAGGACCGCGCGATCACCATCGATGGCTGGACCCCGGCCAATTCGGACGGCGTCTATCGCGGCTCGATCCCGATGCGGCAGGCGTTCGCCCGCTCGAGCAACGCCGCGACGGTCCGCCTGTCCGAGCAGGTCGGCCGCGCCAATGTCCTGCGCACCGCGCGCGAACTCGGCATCTCCTCGCCGCTTCCCGACAGCCCGAGCGTGGCGCTCGGCACCGCCGGGGTCAGCCTGCTCGAGCTGACCTCGGCCTATGCGGCGGTCGCCGGTGGCCGCTATCCGGTCAAGGCCACCGGCCTCCCGCCGCAGGTCAAGGAGGAGTTGGGCTTCGCCGACATGATGTTCGGCCGCGGCGGCGCGCTCGACGAAGGCCGCGACTGGCGGCCGATGCTCGACCTCCTGTGGGCCGCCGCGAACGAGGGCACGGGCAAGCGCGCCGCCCTGTCCACCGCGACCTTCGGCAAGACCGGCACCAGCCAGGACAATCGCGATGCCTTGTTCGTCGGCTTCGCCGGCGATCTGGTGGTCGGGGTTTGGATCGGGCGCGACGACAACAAGAGCCTCGGCAAGTCGGTCTCGGGTGGCACCGCGCCGGCCCAGCTGTGGCGAAGCTTCATGACTTCGGCGCTGGCGATCGACGGCCGCGGCTCGACCAGCCTGCCGAGCGGCTACCGGGCACCGCGCCGCGCTCCGGTCTCCCCTTCACAGCCCGGTTCCGAAAGCCTCGACAGCCTGATCGAGGACCTCGGCCGCACTGCCGAACGGCTGCTCGAAGACATGCTTTGAAGGTGCCTTAAATGATGAAGCGACATTTACCGGTGGGTGAAAGACCTTCTTAACCCCTTCTGCCTAGAACCACCCTTGACCGACGGGCTCGACCAGCTTGGCGGTGCCGGGAAGCCCCGGGGGAATAAGTGGAACTAGGAGACCGGACATGACCAATTTCATCAAGATGCTGAACAACGAAGATGGCGCCACCGCGATCGAGTACGGCCTGATCGCCGCCCTCATCGCCGTCGCCGCGATCACCGCGCTGACCAGCATCGGCACCAACCTCAACAGCACCTTCACCAAGGTGGGTGGCTCGCTCGGTTCGGCTACTCCGGCTGCTCCGGCTGCTTCGCCGACCCCGACCCCGGCGGCCCCGTAATGGGGAGCGCTCTCCAGGAGCGCTTGGGTTAAAGAGACGGCGCCGGTTCATCCGGCGCCGTTTTCTTTTGTGCAGGATGCATGAACTTTGGGGTTGGCAGGGCCGCGAGAGCGCCCTAAAGGCCCCCCGGGACAAGGGGCCGTAGCTCAGCTGGGAGAGCGTCGCGATGGCATTGCGAAGGTCTGGGGTTCGATCCCCCACGGCTCCACCATCCCCTAAAAGCCCGCGGTAACGCGGGCTTTTTTGTTGCCCGCGCGATCCGCGCCGGAGCCGCCCGGACGCCAGGCAAAAAAAGAGCCGCTCGAAAGCGGCTCTTCTCCAGATGGTCCGGCGATGCGCCCGACCTAGTTGTTCTCTTCCTCGTCGCCGCCGGTCTCGACCCCGAGATCGTCGTCGCCGGTCGAAAGATCGACCTCGTCGTCGGCGCTGGGCTCCTCATCCTCATCCGGAAGCGCGAGATCCTCGGCACCAAGATCCGAATCGGCCTGCTGCTGCGGCGCCGCGGCGACCGAGACCTGCTCGAACGGCATCGGCTGCTTCGACTTCAGCACCGGCTCGGGCACGAAGGTGTTGCCGCACTCGATGCAGGTGACGGGATCGTCCTTGCCGAGATCGTAGAAGCGGGTGGCGCACTTGGGGCAGGTGCGCTTGGTGCCCCATTCGGGTTTCACCATGAGCTGAAATCTCCAACGTGAAAGGAGGCCGGCGGCAGTCATGCCCCGGCCGTTCGGCGCGCCTTGCCATAGCGGGGGGTGGCTGTCAAAGCCCGCGCCCATGGCCGAACCCTCCACCCTCGTCATCGCCGTCGACGGCCCAGCCGCGAGCGGAAAGGGCACCATCGCCCGCGGCCTCGGGCAGCATTTCGGGCTTCCGCACCTCGACACCGGCAAGCTTTACCGGGCGGTCGCCCTCTCGCTGCTGCGCTGGGGCGGCGATCCCGAGAGCGAGTTCGCCGCGTTGCGCGCCTGCGACGAGGTCTCCGGGCTGCTCGACGACCCCGAGCTCAAGAGCGAGACGGTGGGCGGGATCGCCAGCCGCATCAGCGCCTATCCGGCGGTCCGCTCGGCGCTGCTTGAGCGCCAGCGCGACTTTGCCGCGCAACCCGGCGGCGCGGTGCTCGACGGGCGCGACATCGGCACCGTCATCGCGCCGGGCGCGCGCGCCAAGCTGTTCGTCACTGCCAGCCCCGAGGAACGCGCCCGCCGCCGCTTCGCCGAGCTCACTTCCTCCGGCCTCCCCGTCCACCTTGATGACGTGCTGATCGACATCCGCGCCCGCGACGAGCGCGACTCGCACCGGTCGGCAGCGCCGCTCGTCCAGGCCGAGGGCGCGATGCTTCTCGACACCAGCGCCATGACCGCCGCCGAGGCGCTGGCCGAAGCCATCCGGCTGGTGGAATCCACCTTCCCGTCCCAGGACCTCTGACCATGACCACTGCCCCGACCCGCACCGGCGGCCAGATCCTCGTCGACCAGCTCCGCATCCAGGGCTGCGACCGGATCTTCACCGTTCCCGGCGAAAGCTTCCTCGCCGTGCTCGACGCGCTCCATGACGAGCCGGCGATCGAGACGGTGGTCTGCCGGCAGGAGGGCGGGGTCGCCTACATGGCCGAGGCCGACGGCAAGCTGACCGGTCGTCCCGGGGTCGCCTTCGTCACCCGCGGGCCGGGCGCGACCAATGCCTCGCCCGGCGTCCATGTCGCCTTCCAGGATTCGACCCCGATGATCCTGTTCGTCGGCGACCTCGATCGCAAGGACAAGGACCGCGAGGGCTTCCAGGAAATCGACTTCCCGGCCTTCTTCGCACCCATCGCCAAATGGGCCGCGCGGATCGACGACGCGCGCCGAATTCCCGAATATGTCGCCCGCGCCTGGCGCGTCGCCTGCGTCGGCCGGCCCGGCCCGGTGGTCCTTTCGATCCCCGAGGACATGCTCCGGGACGAGGTCGAGGCACTCGACCGCCCGGCGGTGCCGCCGCTGGTCGAGCATCCCGACCCGTCGGCCATCGCCACCCTCTACGAACTGCTCAAGGATGCCGCCGCACCGCTCGCCATCGTCGGCGGGGCCGACTGGAGCCCCTGCGCCGCGCACCATTTCGCCAGCTGGGCAAGCCGGGTCGGCCTTCCGGTCGCCGCCGCCTTCCGCCGCCAGGACGCGGTCGCCAACGACTGCCCGGTCTACGCCGGCAACCTTGGCTATGGACCCAACCCCAAGCTGCTCGACCGCGTCCGCGAGGCCGACCTGCTGCTGGTCGTCGGCGCGCGCCTCGGCGAATCGACGACAGAGGGCTACACGCTCGTCACGCCCGACCATCCGGGCCAGACCATCGTCCACGTCCACCCCGACCCCAATGAGCTCGGCCGGGTCTACCATGCCGATCTTCCGATCTGCGCGGACATGAGCGAGTTCACCCAGGCGCTCGACTTCTGGGACGATCCCGACCTCGTCGCCTTCGGGGCCGGCGCCGAGGCCCACGCCGACTATCTCGAGTGGACCACGCCGAAGCCACGTGACGGAGTCGCGCTCGATCTCGGCCCCTGCGTCGCGCTTCTCCGCGACAAGCTTCCCGCCGACACGATCATCTGCAACGGCGCGGGCAATTTCTCGGGCTGGTTCCACCGCTACTGGCGCTACGCGGCCATGCCGACCCAGCTCGCGCCGACCAGCGGCACCATGGGCTACGGCCTCCCCGCCGCGGTCGCCGCGAGCCTGCGCTTCAAGGACCGGCAGGTGCTGTGCGTCGCGGGCGACGGCGACTTCCTGATGAACGGGCAGGAGCTCGCCACCGCCGCCCAATATGGCGCCGACCTCCTCGTCATCGTCGTCGACAATGGCAGCTACGGCACCATCCGCATGCACCAGGAGCGCGACTATCCCGAGCGCCTGTCCGCCACCACCCTCGCCAACCCCGACTTCGCCGCCCTCGCCCGCGCCTATGGCGCCTGGGCCGCGACGGTCGAAATTACCGAAGAGTTCGGTCCGGCGATCGACGAGGCCCTCACCCGAAAGGGCATCCGCCTCCTCCACTGCAAGACCGACGTCGAGGTGATCACCAACCAGACCACCATCTCGGCGCTGCGGGCGAAGTCCAGGGGGTAGGCTCGCGATGGAGGACGATCGCCTGAAGGTCGGGTTGCGCCCCGACTATGCCGAAGCCCTCGGCCTTGCGATCTATTGCTTTGCAAACCTCGAGTGGAAGGCGGTCCGCTGCTGCGAGCGCCTCGAAGCGGGCAGCCTCGACTTACTGTCCGACCGCACCGCCGGTCGCATCGCCGACACTCTGCTTCACCTCGTCGGAGCCATGCCCGCGTCGCCTGCCCAGGCAGCGCTGCGCAAGGCCGCGCGCGATTTCGAGTTCCTCGTCGGCACTCGCAACAATCTCGTTCACGCCAAGCCGGGCCTCGCACCTGACCAGAGCGAAGCCCTGTTCCGCGATGGCGACCAGTGGACGCTCGGCGAGCTGGAGAGCGTCGCCGATACCTTCACGGCCTGCGGCGCGATGTTCGACGAAGCCTTGAGCGGGATCCTCGCCGCCTAGATCAGCCCAGCCAGCGGGCTGCTCGGATCGGCATACATGCGCTTCGGCATCCGCCCCGCGCGATAGGCGAGCCGGCCGGACTCGACCGCCGCCTTCATCGCGCGCGCCATCAGGATCGGGTCCTTGGCCTCGGCGATCGCGGTGTTCATCAGCACGCCGTCGCAGCCGAGTTCCATCGCAAAGGCCGCGTCGCTCGCCGTGCCGACGCCCGCGTCGACCAGCACCGGCACCTTGGCGCCCTCGACGATCAGCCGGATGGTCACCGGATTCTGCACGCCGAGGCCCGAGCCGATCGGCGCGCCGAGCGGCATGATCGCCACCGCGCCCGCATCCTCGCAGCGCCGCGCCATGATCGGATCGTCGGTGCAATAGACCATCACCTCGAACCCCTCCTTTGTCAGGAGCTCGGTCGCCCGCACCGTCTCGATCATGTCGGGATAGAGCGTCTTCGCCTCGGCCAGCACTTCCAGCTTGACGAGCTTCCAGTCCCCCGCTTCGCGCGCCAGGCGCAGGGTGCGGATTGCCGCCTCGGCGGTGAAGCAGCCGGCGGTGTTGGGCAGGAAGGTCGTGACCTTGGGGTCGATATAGTCGGTCAGCTTGGGCGCCTTGGGATCGGTCAGGTTCACCCGCCGCACCGCGACCGTGACGATCTCCGCCCCGCTCGCCGCCACCGCCGCCGCATTCTGCTCGAGGTCCTTGTACTTGCCCGTCCCGACGATCAGCCGTGAAGAGAAGGTCCGGCCGGCAACGGTCCAGCTGTCGGAATCGGTGGGCGCGGCGGAGGTTGTGACTGGAAGACTTGCCATGCGCGCTGATATGAGCGCTTGGCCGATGCTTGCAACGTTGCTCTTCCTATATGCCGCCGAGCCTGACGTGGTGGTCACCCGCTCCGCCGCGGTTCCCGCGGTCGAGCGCATCCTCAAGGCCGACAATCTGGACGTCGAGACGCTGTCTCCGCAGGAGATCGCCGCGGCGATGCGGGACATCCGGCAAGGCGCCGCGCCGCGCGACTTCTGGGTCGCTTACCAAGCGCATGTCAAAGCGTGGAACGACTATGCCGCGGCGCTTGACGCGGCGGCCAGGCGCCAGCCGGGCGAGCTTGCTCCGTCCGGAAGCGAATGGGCTGTCGGTGACGCGCGAACCCGCATCAATGCCACGTTCGACGAGGTGGAGCGGCTTGCCCGCATTCGCGGCGCCACCATTCCCCTGCCGCGCACCAGGGTCTGATCAGCCTCCGCCGACAAAATGCACGACTTCATAATCGTCGCCGTCCTCGACCTGCACCTCGGCGAGCGTCGAGCGCGGCACGATCTCAAGGTTGCGCTCGACCGCGACCCGCGCGGGATCGAGCCCGAGCTCGCCGACCAGCCCGGCGACGGTCGTCCCCGCGGCCACCCGCCGGTGCTCGCCATTGACGGTGATGCTGTGGGTTTCGGTTTCGCTCATTTGACTAGGGCATCTAGGTGGCGGAAGAGGCTGCCGCAATGCGCAAGGTCCTTATCCTCAACGGCCCCAACCTCAACCGGCTCGGCACCCGCGAGCCCGAGGTCTATGGCCGCGACAGCCTCGACGACATCGCCGCCATGCTCCACGAGGCGGCCGCTCTGCTCGGGCTCGACATCGACCTCCGCCAGTCCAACCACGAGGGCCACCTCATCGACTGGCTCCACGAGGCGGCCGACACCGACGCGGCGGCGGTGATCCTCAATGCCGGCGGTCTCACCCACACCTCGGTCGCGCTACGCGACGCGATCGCCGCCGTTCCGACGCCGGTGATTGAGGTCCACCTCAGCAATCCGGCCTCGCGCGAGCCCTTCCGGCACAAGAGCCTGATTTCGGGCGTTTGTGTCGGCTCCATCAGTGGCTTCGGCGCCCGTTCCTACCTGCTTGCACTGGACGCCGCCGCCCGGCTCTGACAGAGCGCGCCGCGACAGATTACAGGGATTCTTCCATGTCCGACGAACAAAAGCAGATGCGCATCGATGGCGCCTTGGTCCGCGAACTTGCCGAGCTGCTCAGTGCCAACGAGCTGTCCGAGATCGAAGTCGAGGACGGCGATCGCAAGATCCGCGTCCGCCGCGAGCTGACCGTCGCCGCCGCGCCCGTGCAGCATATTGTCGCGGCGCCGACTGCAGCCCAGAACGTCGTCCAGGCCTCGGCCGGGGCCTCGGGCGGTGAAGCCCCTGCCGCGGCGCCCGAGCCGAGCGGGGAGATCGTCCGCTCGCCCATGGTCGGCACCTGCTATCTCGCCGCCGAGCCGGGCGCCAAGCCCTTCTCGGTCGTTGGCGACACGGTCAAGGAAGGCGACACGCTGCTGATCGTCGAGGCGATGAAGGTGATGAACCCGATCACCGCGCCGCGCGGCGGCCGGATCGCCCAGCTGATGGTCTCGAACGCCCAGCCGGTCGAGTTCGACCAGCCGCTGGTGGTCATCGAGTAGATGGCCAAGATCAACAAGCTGCTGATCGCCAATCGCGGCGAGATCGCGCTGCGCATTCTTCGCGCCGCCAAGGAGCTCGGGATCCGCACCGTCGCGGTCCACTCCACCGCCGACGCCGATGCGATGCACGTCCGTCTGGCCGACGAAGCGGTCTGCATCGGACCGCCCCAGGCGCGCGACAGCTACCTCAACATCCCGAACATCATCTCGGCCGCCGAGATCGTCCACGCCGACGCGATCCACCCGGGCTACGGCTTCCTCTCCGAGAACGCCCAGTTCGCCGAGATCGTCGAGCTCCACAACATCATCTGGGTCGGGCCCAAGCCCGAGCACATCCGGGTGATGGGTGACAAGGTCGAGGCCAAGCGCACCGCCGCTGCCCTCGGCCTGCCCCTGGTCCCGGGTTCGCCCGGCCCGATCTCGGACCTCGACGAAGCCAAGGCAATCGCCGACGAGATTGGCTATCCGGTGCTGATCAAGGCTGCCTCGGGCGGCGGCGGTCGCGGCATGAAGGTCGTGCCCGAGCCCGACCAGCTCGAGACTCTGATGGCGCAGGCCTCGTCGGAAGCGAACGCCGCCTTCGGCGATCCGACCGTCTACATGGAAAAGTATCTCGGCGACCCGAGGCACATCGAGTTCCAGGTGTTCGGCGACGGCGACGGCCAGGCCGTTCACCTCGGCGAGCGCGATTGCTCGATCCAGCGCCGCCACCAGAAGGTCATCGAGGAAGCGCCCTCGCCGGTCATCTCCGCCGCCCAGCGCGCCGAGATGGGCGAGCGAGTCCGCAAGGCGATGGCCGACATGGGCTATCGCGGCGCCGGCACCATCGAGTTCCTCTACGAGAATGGCGAATTCTACTTCATCGAGATGAACACCCGGCTCCAGGTCGAGCATCCGGTGACTGAGATGATCACCGGCCTCGACCTCGTCGCCGAGCAGCTCCGCATCGCCGAGGGCCGCGGGCTCAGCGTCACGCAGGACGAGGTCCGACTCTCGGGCCATTCGATCGAGTGCCGGATCAACGCCGAGGACGCCGAGACCTTCGCCCCCTCCCCCGGCCTGGTGAAGAACTACGTCGCCCCGGGTGGTCTCCAGACCCGCGTCGATAGCGGCCTCTATTCGGGCTATAAGGTGCCGCCCTATTACGACAGCATGATCGGCAAGCTGATCGTCTGGGGCAAGGACCGCGACGAGGCGATCTGCCGCCTCCGCCGGGCGCTCGAGGAATTCATCGTCGACGGGCCCAAGACCAACATCCCGCTTCACCAGCGCATCCTCAAGGAGGACGCGTTCAAGAGCGGCGACTATACGATCAAGTGGCTGGAGCGCTGGCTCGAGGAACAGCGCGCCGGCTGAACGTCGGAATTCCGACCTGCGCCATGAGACTGGTTGCGCCCCCACCCCCATTTGCTAGCAGTTGGGGGTGGCAGGGGGACAAGCTGTTGGCGTTAGCTCCAGAAGCCCCTTCGCAGCCCGGTTGCTGCGAGGGCTGCTCACCTATCTTGCCTATACGCTGACCGCGGCCCTCGGCCTGCAATGGGCGATGGTCAGCGGCGCCGCGTCGCCGATCTGGCCGGCCGCCGGGGTCGGAGTGGCTGCGGTCTGTCTCGGCGGACGCGCCATGGCGGTCCCGATTGCGCTCGGCCTCGTCACCGCGTCGCAGCTTACCGGTGCGACCCACCCCTTGTGGTCGCAATTGATGATCGGGATCGGCAACGGGGCAGCGGCTGTCGTCGCTGCCGGCCTCGTCCGCCGCTTCGGCGGCCCTGGCGCGATCCGCTTCGACAGGCTGCGCAGCGTCCTCATCTACCTCGTCGGAGCGGTCGCCGCCGCCCTGCTTTCCGCCGTGGTGGGAGTCGGAGCGCTTGAGTTCGCGGGGAGCCTTGCCGCAGGCTCCACGGCAATGGTGTTCCAGTCGTGGCTGGTCGGCGATCTCGTCGGGATCATCGCCATCGGCGCCCTCCTGCTGGCCTGGTCGCCGGCTGGCGCGCGCACCGGCAAGCGGCCACTCGACTGGCGCTGGTTGCCGCCAATCCTGCTGCTGGTCGCGATCCTTTCCCACGTCATCTTCTTCGGGCCGCCGCTCGCCCGCGCCTGGGCCGTCTATCCGGCGCTCGGCTGGGCCAGCCTCGCGCTCCGAGCGCGCGGCGCGCTTCTCTCGCTCCTGCTGGTGATCGTGTTCGCCATCGCCGGGACCGACAGCGGCTTTGGGCCCTTCGTCGCGGGTCCGGACGGCGCCGTCAGCCTGCTGATCCTGCAGCAATTTCTCGCGGTCACGGGGGCGACTACCCTGCTGCTCGCCGCCACCGTGGACGAACGCGACACCGAGGCCGAATTGCGCGCCGCGGGCGAGCGAGAGCTCTCCGCCCGCGACGAACTCGCTCGGTTCGAAGCCATCCTCGGGCTGGTCAACGACAGCGCCCCGATGGCGATCTTCGCCAAGGACCTCAACGGCCGCTACCTCTACCTCAACACGCCCGTTGCCGAGGCCACCGGCACTGTGCGCGGCGAGCTGCTCGGCCGGACCGACGCCTTCTGGGCCTCGGCGGACCTTGCCGCCACGCTGATGGAGAACGACCGCGCGGCGATGGTCGCGGAGAGCCCGACGGAAGTCGAAGAAACCCTGCCCGGGCGCGACGGCGAGCCGCGCGTGTGGCGCGGGCTGAAGGCGCCGCTTCGCGATTCCGACGGCGCGATCATCGGGATGGTCGGGGTCTCGACCGACATCACCGAGCGCAAGGCCCTGGAAGAGCGCGAACGGCTGCTCGCCCGCGAGGTCGACCATCGCGCCAAGAACCTCCTCGCGGTGGTCCAGTCGGTCGTCCAGCTCAGCCGGGCCCAGGATGCCGACGCCTTCCGCGAGAGCGTCGTCGGCCGGATCCAGTCGCTCGGGCGGGCGCACAGCCTGCTTTCCGCCGGGCGCTGGGAAGCCGTCAGCCTGTCCGACCTCGTGGTCGAGGAACTTGCCCCCTACGCCCTCGACCATCAGCAGCGCGTCACCATCGAAGGACCCGACCTCCAGCTTCGCCCCGCCGCCGCGCAGAGCCTTGCCCTGACCCTCCACGAGCTGGCCACCAACGCCGTCAAATATGGCGCGCTGAAGATCGAGAGCGGCCGCCTCATGGTCAGCTGGCGGCGAAGCGAGGGCGGTGGGCTCGACCTTCACTGGCGCGAGCTTGGCTGCGGCCCGCTCCGCCCGTCCGACCGCTCGGGCTTCGGAAGCCGGGTAATCGCCGCCAGCATCGAACGGCAGCTCGGCGGCGAAGTCGAGCGCAAGTGGACCGACGACGGGCTCGAGGTCCACCTCCGCCTCCCCGCAGGCCAGCTCGCCCGCGCGCGCAGCGACGGCGGAGAGGAAATCGCCATCCCGGAAGCGTCAGCGCTGCCCGCAAAGCCGGTGGTCACCGCCGCTCCCAAGCGGCTTCTGATCGTCGAGGACGAGGCGCTGATCGGGATGGAGATGGAGCGGATCCTGACCCGTCGCGGCTTCCGGCTGGTCGGAATTGCGACAACGGTCGCGGAGGCGCTTGCGCTTGCCGAGGAGCGGCGTCCCGATGCCGCCCTGCTCGACGTCAATCTTGCCGGCGAGTTCAGCTTCCCGGTTGCCGAGCGGCTGCTCGAGCAGGGCGCGCGGGTGATCTTCTGCACCGGCTATGACTGCGACCGGCTGATCCCGCCGCACCTCTCGCACCTCGCCGTGGTGCGCAAGCCGATCGACCCCGCCGAGGTCGCCGCCGCGCTGCGCTGAGCCGGGACACAGGCAGTCGCTACCGCATGCCGCATCCATGCGTTAGACCCCCACCATGAGCGGCCCGCTCGACCCTTCGATGATGCTTCACGGCTATGCCTCGGGCGTGTTCCCGATGAGCGACTCGCGTGACACCGACGACCTCTTCTGGGTCGAGCCGAGGCATCGCGCGATCCTTCCCCTCGACGGCTTCCGGCTCAGCCGAAGCCTTGCCAAGCGCCTCCGCTCGGGTCGCTTCCGGGTCAGCGTCGACACCGCCTTCGCCGATGTCGTCGCCGGCTGCGCCGACCGCGAGGAGACGTGGATCAACGGCCCGATCGAGCGCGCCATGCTCGACCTGTTCGACAAGGGCTTCGGCCACTCGGTCGAGGTCTGGGAGGACGAGGCCCTGGTCGGCGGGCTCTACGGGGTGGCGCTCGGCCGCGCCTTCTTCGGTGAAAGCATGTTCAGCCGCGCGACTGATGCCTCCAAGGTCGCGCTCGCCGCCTTGGTCGCGCGCCTTCGCACCGGCCATTTCACCTTGCTCGACTGCCAGTTCATGACCCCGCACCTCGCCTCACTGGGAGCGGTCGAGATCCCCCGGACGCGCTACCTTCAGTTGCTAGGGGTCGCGCTGGAGCGGTCGTCCGCCGACCCGTCCGCCTGGGAGTCGTTCGACGGACTGCTGTCGTCCTCGGGCGAGCCGGCATCCTCGGCCGCGGCCGGGAAGTTCATCGCGCAGCTCTTGGGCCAGACATCGTAGACCGGGTGCTCGACCACGTTGAGGCTCGGGCTTTCCTTGTAGAGCCAGCCCGAGAAGACCCGCTTCCACCCGCCGCCTGGCTGCTGGACGTCGACCTGGACGAAGGCGCCGGTCAGCTGGTCGAACTCCCACGGCGGGGTCCGCTCGCAGGCCTTGAGGCGGACGATCACGTCATCGTCGACGCGCAGCGCCTGCCCCGGCTTCATCGTCAGATCGCGCGAGATCGAGTTGCGCTTGTTGAGCAGTCCGAGCACCGCGACCCGCTCGCCCATCGGGGTCGTCCCCGGCGCCAGCGGCTCGTTGAGGGTCGCCGTCACATTGGCCTTGGGCGCCGCCGCCTGCCCGGCGCGCGGTTCCTTGCCGGTCGGCAGCCGGTCGCACCCGGCCAGCGTCAGGCCGAGCGCGAGGCAGGCGAGCCCGAGCTGCCTCACCTCAGTCCGGAGTCCAGGCCTGGTAGTCGCCGGTCGCCGCGGGGCGCTTCCCGCCCCGGCTGAGCGATCCCGCCGGACGATAGGTCTCGCCCGTTCCCGACAGGTTGGGGAGGCCCGGCTTCTCGAACGTGCGGGCTGCCGGCATCGCCTTGTCGGGGACGTCGGCGATCTGCCCACGAAGCCAGCTCTGCCACTGCGGCGGGGCCCGGCTGGCATCGTTCGAGCCCTCGTAGATCACCCACCGGCGGCGCGGATCCTTGCGGTGCACGAAATAGACGTTGCCGGCCGCGTCGCGCCCGACCTCGCGCCCGTGCCGCCGCGTGAACAGCCGCGTGCTGAACCCGGCGCCGTTCCACCAGGTGAAGATGCTGGCCAGAAAACCCATGGCGAGCCCCTAGCGCGGCGGAGCGGTGGGGAGCAACACCTGATCGCCGCTCCCCTGCCCCGCTTGTGCCGGTGCCCCGCTCAGCGCGGGCCGCCTACCACTTGACCGTGTCGCCCGCCTTGATCCCGAGCTGGCTGCTGCGCCCGCCCGCAAGCTCGAGCACCGCGCCGACCGACTCCAGCGAAGTCACCGGCTCGAGGCTCAGCGGAACGGTGTTCTCGGCGATGCTGCTGATCGTCCCGTCGGGACGGATGAATATCATGTCGAGCGGGATCAGCGTGTTCTTCATCCAGAAGCTCGCCGGGCGCGGCGGCACGTGGGGGAAGATCATGCCCCGGTCCGGCGCGAGCGTGTCGCGGTTCATCAGTCCCTGCGCCTGCTCGTCCTGAGTGCGCGCGACCTCGACGGTGAAGCGATGCTCCTTGCCGCCCGCGCTGCGGATGGTCAGCGGCACCTGCTCGAGCCCGGCGGCGCTGCGCTCGAGCTGCGGACCGCCGCTCTGGTTCGCTTGGCAGGCGGCGGCACTCACCGCCAGCGGAGCGATCGCCAGCAGCAGCGCGAGCCGCTTCAGTCCTGTCGCAAGTCGACCGCGGTCAGGCCCTTGCGCCCCTCGGCCACCCGCGCCTCGATCCGGTCGCCCGGATTGAGATCGAGGATGCCCGCTCGGCGCACCGTCTCCATGTGCAGGAAGATGTCCTGGTCGGGCGATCCCACCCGATTGACGAACCCATAGCCCTTGACGCGATTGAACCACTTGACCTCCACCGGCTCGAACGGCCCAGCGCCGTCCAGCAGCGCAACGCGGTCGGCCCGGTCATGGCCGCTGGCGGGTGCCCGTACCGGTACCGCCTCGTCCAGATCGATCGACAGCACGCGCGCCGCCTGCAGTCCGCGATCCTGCCGCACCACGTCGCAAGTCACAACCGCTCCTTCGGGGAGCGAGCGCCGGCCATGGTCGCGAAGGACGGAAAAATGCACCAGCACGTCGCCTTCGATGTCGTCGCTGATGAGGAAGCCGAAGCCGCGGGTCGCGTCGAACCATTTGACCCGCCCGGTGACCTGGATCGCAGACTCGTCCGAAGCCGCGGTCTCCCCCTGCGCGGAGGATCCCTGCTTGCCATCCGGTTCCGAGACTGACGCGTACTCCCGTTTCACCCGGCTACGCATACCACGCCCGAAGGCAGGTGGCAAAAGGTTACGTAACCAAAACGACCTCGCCTTTATGCTTAGTCCGAAGTGGGTAGCTCGCCGGGCGCGGCGGCGACGATTCGCCTGGCAAGCTCGAAGCCGTGACCGGCGCGCATCATCGCCGACAGCGCCTTGGCCCGCCCGTCGCGATCGGCCGCTTCCTCGGCATAGGGACCGATCCGCTTGCGCTGGGCGAAACGCAGCGCCGACTGCCACGCCGCCGCCTCGGCCGCCTCGAGCGCGCCCGCGCGATCCTCCTCGGCGATCCCCGCCACGCTGAGCGCGTCGCGCACCCGGCGCCCGCCGAAGCCGCGCCTCGTCAGGCTCGCGCCCTTGGCCTCGGCGAAGGCGCGGTCGTCGACGAACCCCTGCTCGGTCAGCTTGGCGACCAGCGCCGGAAGGTCCGGCTCGCCCTCGCCATCCCAGCCGCGCTCGCGCAGCTTGCGCTTGAGGTAGGTCGACAGCTTGGCCCGGCTGGTGGCGAAGCGGGCGACATAATGAAGCGCCAGATCGTTCAGCGCGACCCGGTCGAGCGGCTTCGGAACCCGCCGCTGGCGCCTCTTCCGGCCGCCCTCCTCATCCCCGTCCATGCCTAGGCTCGACCCCTCACGCCTTGATTGTGCCACAGTGTCCCGCGAACAACCATCGGAGGCAATCGCGGCTGTCTGGTGCCGCCCGGCCGTTCGAACAAGACAGCAGGAACATCGCGTGCTCGACGTCATCGCCAAGGACAACAAGCTTGCGCCCCCCGGCGCCACTGCGACCTTGGACGACCTTCCCCGCCGCATCGCCGACTTCGCGACGCTCGGGGAAGCGCTCGACTTCGCCGCGACCGGCACCCGCGGCCTCAACTTCCACGATCCTCGCGGAACGCTGTCGCGTGCCTACGGCTATGCCGAGCTTCGCCGCGACTCCCTCGCCGGTGCGCGCCGCCTGATCGGCCTCGGCCTCGAGCCGGGCGACCGCGTCGCGCTCGTCGCCGAGACCGGGCCCGAGTTCGCCGCCGGCTTCTTCGCCGCCATCTACGCCGGCCTGTGGCCGGTCCCGCTGCCGCTCCCGACCAGCTTCGGCGGGCGCGAGGCCTATGTCGAGCAGCTGACCGTCATGCTGACGAGCTCGGACCCGGCACTGTTCCTCTATCCCTCCGAGCTTGCCGACTTCTGCGTCGCCGCGGGCGACCGCCGCCAGGTCCGCGCGATGAGCTGGGAAGAGCTCGCCGCCGCCCCCGTCGACGAGGCGCTCGCGCTGCCCCAGGCCAAGCCCGAGGACATCGCCTATCTCCAGTACAGCAGCGGCTCGACCCGCTTCCCCCACGGGGTCGCGGTCACCCACCATGCGCTGCTCGACAATCTCCGCGCGCATGGGCTTGGCCTCAACGTCGAGCCGACCGACCGGGTCGTCAGCTGGCTGCCCTGGTATCATGACATGGGCCTCGTCGGCTGCTTCCTCTCGCCGCTCGCCAACCAGCTCAGCGTCGACTATCTCAAGACCGAGGACTTCGCCCGCCGCCCGCTGGCCTGGCTCGACCTCGTCAGCCGCAACCCCGGCACCACCCTCTCCTATTCGCCGACCTTCGGCTACGACATCTGCGCCCGCCGCATGTCGAGCCAGCTGAAGGCGCAGGACCGCTTCGACCTGTCGCGCTGGCGGATCGCCGGCAATGGCGCGGACATGATCCGTCCCGACGTCATGCAGGCCTTCGTCGACGCCTTCGCCGGCGCCGGCTTCAAGGCCAGCGCCTTCTGCCCTTCCTACGGCCTTGCCGAGGCGACCCTGGCGGTCAGCCTGATGCCGCCGGGCGAGGGCATCCGCCTGGAACTGGTCGAGGAAAGCCAGCTTTCGGGCGCTGCCGCCGCCGATGGTCAGGACCGGCCCAAGCGCTTCCGCGCGATCGTCAACTGCGGCCGCCCGGTCGAAGGGATGGAGATCGAGATCCGCTCGGCCGACGGCGCCATCCTTCCCGACCGCGAGATCGGCAAGGTATGGGTTCGCGGCGCCTCGATCATGGAAGGCTATTTCCGCGACAAGGAAGCGACCGACGCCTGCATGGTCGGCGGCTGGCTCGACACCGGCGACATGGGCTACCTCTCGGCGGGCTACATCTTCATCGTCGGCCGCGCCAAGGACATGATCATCATCAACGGCCGCAACCACTGGCCGCAGGACATCGAGTGGGCGGTGGAGCAGCTGCCCGGCTTCAAGTCGGGCGACATCGCCGCCTTCGCGATCACCGGACCGTCGGGCGAGGAGCAGCCCGCGGTGCTGGTCCACTGCCGGGTCTCGGACCTCGAGGAGCGCAGCCGCCTCAGGGACGACATCAAGGAGCGGGTCCGCGCCATCACCGGCATCTCGCCGGTGGTCGAGCTGATCGCCCCGCGCACGCTTCCCCGCACCAGCTCGGGCAAGCTGTCGCGCACCAAGGCGCGCAATCTCTATCTCTCGGGCGAGATCGTGCCCCTCGACATCGCCGCCTGAGCGTACGCGCCCGGCGGACGTCGGGCGCTCAGACGCCGATCCCGCTGATCGCGGTCCCGCCCTCGATCAGGCTGCGGAAATATTCGGTCAGCAGCCGCCGGCCCTTCTCGCTCAGCTCGACATAATTCTTGCGCCGATCGTGCGAGCTCTGGGTCCGCACCACCAGCTTCTGGCTCTCCAGATAGTCGAGCCAGCGGATCGAGGTGGTCAGCGGCGAATTGCTGAACTCGGCCAGCTTGGTCACCGACACCTGGTCGCCGCGGTCGCCGTAGATGAACAGCACCAGCAGCATGTCCCAGGCCGGTTCGCTGAACAGCGACTGCCCGAAATGCTCGATCCGCCGCTTGCGTGACTGGTAGACCGCGCGGGCGAGGGTGAGCACGTCTTCGTGGGCCGCGACCATCACCTCGGTCTCGGCCGCCTCTTCGCCGCCCTCTCCTTCCCTGCCCTTGTTCCCGGCAAGCAGCTTGGCCAGCAGGCTGTGGGCCAGCGCGGCCTCCTCCGACGAGAGAGTCACCGACTCCGTGGCGTTGCGGGGTCCAAACACATTGTCCTTCATGACCGTCGAAGCACCTTCAATTAACCCCGCGAAGGGGGCACCAACCAGCCGGAAAACGGCGAAATGGCGTCTCGGTGCCATCCCGTAACTTCGCCGCAATCCCAACGGGTTCGATGTCCCATCTACCTTCACAGCGTTCTTGCTCAGCCCAGTCAAATCCTTGACGGGACTGTTAAATTTCACCTTGGATGTATTAATCGGCTTGTCGCAGGGAACGCTCTCTGGGACCGTTCGTGCCATGATGATGTATCCCTCGATCCGCAAGCCCTGGGCAGCTCCGAGCCTTACTCGCATCGTTCCCGACGCACGGCTCGTCCGGCACGTGCTCGACGCCAACGGCATCCGCGACGTGCCCCCGGGCCTCGCCCAGTTCGTCGCTCCTGTCGCATCGGACAGCGACCGCTAGCATTTGCTTGCATGGCGGCCCCAGTCGGGGTACCCGCGCCGCGGCCTAGGGGTATAGCTCAGTTGGTAGAGCATCGGTCTCCAAAACCGAGGGTCGTGGGTTCGAGTCCCCCTGCCCCTGCCAGGCCGCCGCGAGGCGCGTAGCGAAGCAGCGCGCCGACCCGCGAATGTCGGCCTGGCCAATCACGCCGCATCATTGCGCTCCGGATCGACGGCACGGAATGCACTTCCGTGACGGCCCGCTTGAAGGAACAGCGGCACCACGCTACATGCGCTCGCAACCGAGGTCCGGCGGAGCCATCCGCGGACCTCGTTTTTCTATCTGTTATGAGGCAAAAGATGGCCAAGACATCTCCCGGCGAGTTCATCCGCCAGGTCCGCAGCGAAGCGGGCAAGGTCGTGTGGCCGACCGGCAAGGAGACCTGGGTCACCGCGGTGATGGTGTTCATCCTCACCGGCCTCCTCGCCCTCTTCTTCTTCGCCGTGGACAGCGCGTTCGCCGCGATCGTCCGCTCCCTCCTCGGCTTGCTCGGTTAAGGTCTGCCCATGTCCCGCTGGTACATCATCCACGCCTACTCCGGCTTCGAGAACAAGGTCCGCGATTCGATCGTGAGCGAGGCCAAGCGCCTCGGCCTCGAGCAGCTGGTCGAGTCGGTCGAGGTCCCGACCGAGAAGATCACCGAGATCCGCCGCGGCAAGAAGGTCACCAGCGACCGCAAGTTCTTCCCGGGCTACGTCCTCGCCAAGCTCGGCATGAACGACGACGTCTACCACCTCGTCAAGAACACCCCCAAGGTGACCGGCTTCCTCGGCCCGAACGGCAAGCCGCAGGCGATCAGCGAGGCCGAGGCCGCGCGCATCCTCAACACCAAGGAAGAGGCCGCCGCCGCGGCGCCCAAGGCCAAGGTCAGCGTCGACTATGAGATCGGCGACAGCGTCAAGGTGCTCGACGGTCCGTTCGCCAGCTTCAACGGCGTCGTCGAGGAACTCGACTTCGACCGCGGTCGGGTCAAGGTCGGCGTCTCCATCTTCGGGCGCGCCACCCCGGTCGAGCTCGAGTTCGAGCAGGTCGAACTGGTCAAGTAAGCTTACGCAGGCGCGTTCTCCCGGGCCTGACCCGGGAGCCGCCTGCTCAGCCCCGCCAGAAGGCCGGGTAGCGCTTGCGCAGCGCCTCGACCTTGGGCCGGTCGTTCACGACGATATAGCCGTGGCTCGGGTTGCGCCGCATGAAGTCCTGGTGCGACGCCTCCGCCGGATAAAAGCGTCCCTGCTCGATGCGGGTGACGATCGGCCGCTTCCACGTCCCCGATGCCGACAACCGCCCGAGGAAGCCGCGGGCCTCCGTCGCCTGCGCCGGGCTCTGCGGAAAGATCGCCGACCGGTAGCTCGGTCCGCTGTCGGGACCCTGCCGATTGAGCTGGGTCGGGTCGTGCGCCACCGTCGCATAGATGGTCAGCAGCTGCCGGTAGCTCACCTGCCGCGGGTCGAACGTGATCCGAACCGCCTCGGCATGGCCGGTGCGCTCGCTGCTGACCCGCTCGTAGGTCGCGTCGGCGGCGCTTCCCCCGGCATAGCCCGAGACCACGTCGGTCACGCCGCGAACGTGCTCGAACACGCCCTCGAGGCCCCAGAAGCAGCCTCCGGCAAGCACCGCCGTCTCGCGCGGGGCAGCGGCGGACGCCGGCGCGGCGAACGCCACCAGCAGTGCGGGGAGCAACTTCTTCATCGGCATCCTTCCAGTCGCGGGCATCGAGCGCTTCTACACCTTCCAGCATGACTGTCGCACAACGGCGACCATGCCTACCCGCAGGTGTCGGCGATCAGCCGCACCGTCTCGCGCGGCTCGTCCCACAAGGGGAAGTGGCCGCTGTGCTCGAACCAGTGGAGCCGCGCGCCCGGGAAGCGCTTGGTCGCGCGCTTGGCCTGCACCGGAAGGCACAGCCGGTCGTGCCGTCCCCAGCCGATCGCCAACCGTCCGCCGGTCCGCTCGGCCCCTTCCTGTCCGGGCCCGTAGCCGAGGTCCTTGATCAGCGAGGGCACCGTCGGCGTCACGGCCAGCGCGCGCAGTTCCTCGGCGACGAAGCTGCCGTCGAGCGCCCACGGCCGCGCCGACAACTGCGCCAGCAGCGCCGAGCGCCCGACCTTGTTGCCCGCCAGTGTCGGAAGCGCCGGCTTCAGCCCTTTCACCAGGGCGCGCGAGGCCGACAGGGTGGTCACCACCAGCTGCCGCTCCCACCCTTCCCAGAAGCCGCCCGGATCGAGCGCGACGACGTTACCCGCCCGTCCCTGCCGCGCCAGCTCGAGCACGAGCCGAGCGCCCATCGAGCTTCCGACCATGTCGACGCCCGTCATCCCGTTGGCATCCTGCCACGCGGCGACCGAGCGGACGAGGCCGGCGAAGGTCCCGCTGTCGCCCTCGGCGGGGGTCTGGCCGTGCCCCGGAAGGTCGATGACGACCACGCGTCGTGCCTCGGCGAGCGGCGCCAGCACCGGCTCCCAGGCGTGGCCGCTGCTGCCCAGCCCGTGCACCAGCAGCAAGGGGCGCCCGCGCCCATGATTGACCACATGCATGTTCGTCTCCTTTGAGATGAGGTAACGGTCGGCAGCCCTCGCCGGGCCCTGTTCGACGAAAGATGCGCGTGGCCCGACGAACAGCCATGCGGTGCGGCTTCGCGCTTGACCCCTGCCGCCTGGCCGCCACACTCGATCACATCAGGGGGAATAACGTGGCCAGTGGACCAGCGCTCGCGCTCGAGCATGTCAGCAAGACCTTCGGCGACCTCGCCGCGGTCGACGATCTCAGCTTCGCGGTGCGCGAGGGCGAGGTCTTCGGCTTCCTCGGCGGCAACGGCGCGGGCAAGACGACCTCGCTCCGAATGGTCCTCGACATCATCCGTCCGACCTCGGGCAGCATCTCGGTCCTCGGCCGCCCGCCAGGCCGCGAGAATGCCGTCCACCTCGGCTTCCTGCCCGAGGAGCGCGGCCTCTACCGCTCGATGAGCGCGCTCGACACCATCACCTATTTCGGCCGCCTCAAGGGCATGAGCCCAGGCGATGCCCGCACCGAGGGCCTCGCTTTGCTCGATCGCTTCGGCCTCTCGAACTTCGCCAAGTCGACCATGGACAAGCTCTCCAAGGGCATGGCGCAGAAGGTCCAGCTCGCCACCGCGGTGGTCAACAGTCCGCGCCTCCTGATCCTCGACGAGCCCTTCTCGGGCCTCGACCCGGTCAATCAGGGCCTGCTCGAGGACGAGATCAAGCGCGCCTCGGCCAAGGGCGCGACCGTCGTCTTCTCGACCCACGTGATGCAGCATGCCGAGCGCCTGTGCGACCGCCTGCTGCTCCTCGCCAAGGGCCAGAAGCGCTTCGAGGGCACGCTCGACGAGGCCCG
Organism: Sphingomonas swuensis; assembly: GCF_039538045.1. Classification (NCBI taxonomy): domain Bacteria; kingdom Pseudomonadati; phylum Pseudomonadota; class Alphaproteobacteria; order Sphingomonadales; family Sphingomonadaceae; genus Sphingomonas; species Sphingomonas swuensis. Next base: position 2,340,415 of record NZ_BAABBQ010000001.1, read on the forward strand.
CGATCTCCTTCCCGCCCGCCTCACCGTCACCGCCCGCGGCGACCTCGGCGCCCTTCCCGGGGTCGCCAGCGTCGAGGCCGGCACCGAGCGCGGCGAGGGCTGGCGCGACCAGACGATATCGCTCGCCCCCGGAGTCCAGGCTGGCGACCTCCTCGAACATTGCACCGCCAACGGAGTCGCGCTCCGCCGCTTCGAGGAGCGACGCCCGAGCCTCCACGACGTCTTCCTCTACATGGTCGGCCCCCAGGAGGCGCGCGCATGAACAACATCCTGCTCGTCGCGATCCGCGAATATCGCCAGATCACCCGCATGCGCAGCTTCTGGCTGACGCTCCTGATCCTCCCCCTCGCCTTCGCCATCGCCCCGCTCGCCCAGCGCTTCATGGACAAGGACGAGGCCGACCGGATCATGGTCCTCGACCAGGGTGACGGAAGCAACGCCGCGGCCATCACCGCCCGGCTCGATCTCGAGCATCAGCGCCGCGGACTGATCGAGCTCAGCCGCTACGTGCAGCGGCACAAGCTCGCCACCGCTCCCGGCGCGCTCTGGTCGCAGCACGACCGCTGGTTCAGCGACGAGGAAGTCACCCGTTTCGGCGCCGCCGGCGGGGTCGAGGCCGCTCTCCGCCAGATCACCCCGCTCGTCCCCGAGGGCGTTCCCGACTTCGACGAGCCCGAGCCTTATTACGAACTGGTCCCCGTCCCGGCAGAGCTTCGCCAGGCGACCCCGGCGACGATCGACGCCCGGGTCGAGGGGCTGCTCCGGCCAGACGACAAGGACGCCAGGCGGCTGGACTATCTGCTGCTCGTCCCCGCCGACTTCGCCCGCACCGGCGCGGTCCGGATGTGGACCGGCGGCCGTCCCAACACCGGCTTCGTCACCACCGTCCAGGAGGTGCTCACCCGCTCGCTCCGCCAGCGCCTGCTGACCGACCGCGGGGTCGCCCCCGACGTTGCCACCGCCGCCGCCACCATCACACCGGCGCTGTCGCTGGTCCAGCCGCCTCCCGGCGGTGGCGCCAAGGAAGCGCTGCTGGTCCGCTCGATCCTCCCGCTCGCCGCCTCCTACCTGCTGATGATGGCACTGATGCTGTCGGGCAGCTGGATGCTCCAGGGCACGATCGAGGAACGCTCGAACAAACTCCTCGAGACCGTGCTCGCCGCGGTCAGCCCCGAGGAGCTGATGTACGGCAAGCTGTTCGGCACCGTCGCGGTCGGGCTGACCATGATCGCGGTGTGGATCGGCTGCGGCCTCGTCGCCGCTTATGCGACGCAGGGCGCGATCGCCGACATGATCCGCCCGGCGCTCGACCCGCTGACCTCGCCCGGCACGATCGCCGCGATGATCTTCTTCTTCGTCGTCGGCTACATCGCCATCTCGGTGCTGTTCCTCGCGGTCGGCGCGATTAGCGACAGCATGAACGACGCGCAGGGCTATCTGATGCCGATCATCCTCGTCATCCTGCTGCCGATCACCATCCTCATCCAGGGCATCCTCTCGGGCGGCCAGGGGGTCGGAATCACCGTCCTCACCTGGGTTCCGATCTGGACTCCGTTCGCGGTGCTCGCCCGACTGGGCATGGGCATCCCGGCCTGGGAGGTAATCGGCTCAGGGCTGCTCCTGCTCGCCTTCGTCGCGCTCGAGCTGGTTCTGCTCGGCCGCCTGTTCCGCGCCAGCCTGCTCGCCCAGGGCCAGAAGCCCAGCCTCGCCGAACTGGTCGCCCGGATGCGCCGGCAGGAGGCTTGACCTCGGAAGCGCCGGCTCTCCCGGCCGACCTGGCCGCAGAAGCCCGCGGAAGCTGTCGATGGCGGCGACCTGTACCGCCATCCGGTAGCAGCGGCCTACCGTGTGAAGGCGAATCCAACCAGAAGCACGAATAGTGCGCCTTCTAGCAGGCCGATGGCGACACTGGCTGCGGCGCGACCGTGGCGGCCGTCGCCGCTGATCGCGAACCAGCGAATCTCGACCACCAGCAGATAGAGGAAGCTCGCGACCAGCAGCGCGTTCCCGATCAGGGTCCAATGCGCCCCGGCTGCCCGCAGGTTGGTGCCGGTGCTGATCCCGAGCGCGAAGACCGCCGCGGGAAAGCATTGCTCGTAGAAGGGCTCCCGCAGCGAGATCCGGCTGAGCCTGACACCGCTCCGCCGGACGAAGCGAGCGGCAAGGAACAGGGGAAAGCTCGCGAAGACGATCACCCGGAGCACCAGCGCCGAGGCGGCATCGTCGACCAGGGCCGCGAGCCCGTGCTGGTTGTTGACGATCTCGTCGGGCTGGCCGAGCGCCATGGCGATCGCATGGGCGAGCAGCAGCGCCAGCGCGAGGAACAGCGGCGGACTGAGCAGCTCGGAAAATTGCTGCTCGTCGGGAAGCAGGAACTGCGGCTTGACCGACGCCATCGTCCTGAGCGGGCGCACGATCGCGCGCCCCAGGGTCAACGGAAAGAACAGCAGCCAGCTCATGACCTCGTAGAGGAGTTCGTCGAGCGAGCTGATCCACTTCATGAAAGTCCATGCGCCATCATCGACCAGCCCGGCCTGCGCAGCAATGGCCAGTCGCGGCCGATCCTTGCAAAGTAGGATTTCGCCTGCTTGCCTCGCCGGCGTGCGCACGATCCGCCCTTTTCTCCTCTGTTTGCGCTGTCGCTCCGCAGTCACAGCTGCGGCGTGCGGGACACGCAATTATGAGGCCGCGCGCCTCGCGCCATCCCCGGACCCTGGGAACTTCGAGAACTTCGATCCGCGCCGGACCCCCGCACCCCGGGAACTTCGAGAACTTCGCCACGCCGCGACTCGCCCGACGCTTGCCGCTCGGCCACACCTCTGCTAGGGGCGCGCCCTTCCAGCATCACTGGAGCCAATTGCGGGAGGACGTCCTCGGGCGTCCGCTAACACCGCTCGACTGAACGGGCCCCGTGCCCAGAAGAGAGTGACATGGCCAAGAAGATTACCGGCTATATCAAGTTGCAGGTGCCGGCCGGCGCCGCCAATCCGTCCCCGCCGATCGGCCCTGCGCTGGGTCAGCGCGGCGTCAACATCATGGAATTCTGCAAGGCGTTCAACGCCTCCACGCAGGAGATGGAAAAGGGCATGCCGATCCCGACGGTGATCACCGTCTATGCGGATCGCAGCTTCTCCTTCGCCACCAAGACCCCGCCCGCCTCGTTCCTGATCAAGAAGGCCGCCGGCCTCAAGTCGGGTTCGAAGGAGCCGGGCAAGGTCTCCGCGGGGACCATCAAGCGCTCGCAGCTGTCCGAGATCGCTGAGACCAAGATGAAGGATCTCAACGCCAACGACATCGAAGCGGCGACCAAGATCATCGAAGGCTCCGCTCGCGCGATGGGCCTCCAGGTTGTGGAGGGCTGAGCAGATGGCCAAGCAGACCAAGAAGCAGAAGAGCCTGGCAACCGCGATCGACCGCGAGAAGCTCTACGGCGTCGATGAAGCCATCGCGCTCGCCAAGAGCCTCGCCACCGCCAAGTTCGACGAGTCGATCGAAGTCGCGCTGAACCTCGGCGTCGATCCGCGCCACGCCGACCAGATGGTCCGCGGCGTCGTCAACCTGCCCAAGGGCACCGGCAAGACCGTCCGCGTCGCCGTCTTCGCCAAGGGTGGCAAGGCCGACGAGGCCACTGCCGCCGGCGCCGACCGCGTCGGTGCCGAGGACCTGATGGAAGAGATGGTCGCCGGCAAGATCGACTATGATCGCGTCATCGCGACCCCGGACATGATGGGTGTCGTCGGTCGCCTCGGCAAGGTGCTCGGTCCCAAGGGCCTGATGCCGAACCCGAAGCTCGGCACCGTGACCATGGACGTGACCAAGGCGGTCACCGACGCCAAGGCCGGCCAGATCGAGTTCCGTGTCGAGAAGGCGGGCATCATCCACGCCGGCATCGGCAAGGCGAGCTTCGATGCCGCCGACCTGCGCGCCAACTATGACGCGTTCGTCGACGCCATCACCCGCGCCAAGCCGGCCGGGGCCAAGGGCAAGTATCTCAAGAAGGCGGCGATCAGCTCCTCGATGGGCCCGGGCATCAAGGTCCAGCTCGAAGAGGGCGTCGCCTGACGTCGGCAACGACCGCGCTTGAACAAGAAGGGGTCGGAGCGGCAACGCTCCGGCCCCTTCCTCGTTGAGGAGGCTGTAGGAGATCCATGACCATGACCGACACGCCCCGCGACGACGACCAGCAGATCAAGGCCGACGACGCCGAGTTCAGCGACGCCCACCCGCTCGCCAGCCCCAACGAACTCGCCGGCGACGCGTCGAGCGGGATCGAGCTCGAATTCCTCGCCCGCGACGTCGCCGAGGCCGAGGCGGGCGCACTGCCGCTCGACACCGACGCCACCGGCGCGGCCTCGGGCATGGCGCTCGACGACGAGGATTCGGTCGACGACGAGACCGGGGAGCGCGACACGCTCCCGCTCGAAGGGAACTAGCCGCTGGCCGGGGGGGCGCAGCGGTTCGACGCCATCATCCTCGGTGCCGGTGGCGCCGGGCTGATGTGCGCCGCGGTGGCGGCCCAGCGCGGGCGCAGGGTGCTGATCCTCGACCATGCGCCCGAGCCCGGCCGCAAGATCCTCATCTCGGGCGGTGGCCGCTGCAACTTCACCAACCTCGGCACCGCCCCCGACCGCTACCTCAGCGCCAATCCCCACTTCGCCCGCTCGGCGCTCGCCCGCTACACGCCCCGCGACTTCCTCGATCTCGTCGAGAAGCACGGCATCGCCTGGCACGAGAAAACCCTCGGCCAGCTTTTCTGCGACGGCTCGGCCCGCCAGATCGTCGCGATGCTGATGGGCGAGTGCGAGGTCGGCGGAGCGACCATCGCCTGCGGCGCCCCGATCCGCTCGGTCGACCATGCCGACGGCCGCTTCCGGGTCTCGGCGGGAGAGCATGAAGCCGAGGCGCCCAGCCTCGTCATCGCCACCGGCGGTCCGTCCATCCCCAAGCTCGGCGCGACCGGCTTCGCCTACGACCTTGCCCGCCAGTTCGGCCTCAAGGTGGTCGAGCCACGCCCTGCCCTCGTGCCCCTCACCCTCGGCGGCGACGAGGCGCTGTTCCGCGAGCTGTCGGGAGTCGCCACTCCGGTCGAGGCGCGCTGCGGCAAGGCCGCCTTCCGCGAGGCCGCCCTGTTCACCCACAAGGGGATGAGCGGTCCCGCCATCCTCCAGGTCTCGAGCTACTGGCGCCACGGCCAGGCGGTCGCGATCGACTTCCTGCCCGAGGCGGGCTCCGGCTGGCTGCGCGAGGCCAAGCGCCAGCGGCCGAAGGCCCGGCTCGCGACCCTCCTCGGCGAGCATCTTCCCGGCCGACTCGCCGACACGCTGGCCGAGAAGATCGGGGTCGCCGGCGACCTCGCCAATGCACCCGACAAGGTGCTCGCCGCCGCCGAGGAGCGACTGTCCGGCTGGCCGTTCCAGCCCAACGGGACCGAGGGCTTCGCCAAGGCCGAGGTGACCGTCGGCGGGATCAGCACCGCCGAACTCAGTTCGCAGACGATGGAGGCGCGGCGGGTGCCCGGCCTCTACGCCATCGGCGAGGCGGTCGACGTCACCGGCTGGCTCGGCGGCTACAATTTCCAGTGGGCCTGGGCGAGCGGGGTGGCCGCCGCCCAGGCCCTCTAGACTAGCGGGCGATCCCGAGGGTGCTGAGGTCGAGCTGGTCGGCCGGGACCACCATCACGTCGGGCCGCATCGCGCGGACCTTGTCGATGAACTTGGCCGAGTCGCCGACGATCACCAAGCTGACGCGACTGGGCTGGAGCAGCCGTCCGATCGCGCTCGTCGCCGCGGTCCCGCCGACCGCCCGCACCCGCTCGGCATAGGCCAGCTGCTCCGTCGGAGAGACGCCGCGCAGCGAGGCACCGGCCAGCTGGCTGTTGAAGCCCGCGCTGCTCTGGAGCGAGCGCTGGAAACTGCCGACCATGAAGGTCTTGCGGTTCTCGACGTCCGCCGCGGTGAGCGGCTCGCTCCCGATCCGGCTGAACTGGTCGAGGAACACCTGCGCCACCTCGGCGGCGCTCTCGTTCTTGGTCGAGGCGCTGGCCGACAGCGTCCCGCTTCCGAGCCCCGCTGCAAGCGAGCTCGACGCGCCGTAGCTCAGCGCCCGCTTGACCCGGATCTCCTGGAACAGCCGTCCGGTCGACGAGCCGCCGAGGATGCTGTTGGCGAGCAGCGCGTCATAATAGCCGGCGTCCGACCGCGGCACGCCGCGGACCGCTGCGACCACCGTCGCCTGGCCCGCGCCGGGAAGGTCGATGACCAGCGTGCGCGGGGCCTGCTCGGAGCCTGCGACGTCGCTCGGAAGCGCCGGCGCGGCGCCGGTCGCACGCCAGCCGCCGAGCGCCTTCTCGGCGATCTGCCGGGCCTGCGCCGGATCGATCCCGCCCGAGACGAAGGCGGTGGCGAGGTCCGGCCGCCACCAGGTCGAGCGGAACTGGGCGAGGTCGGCGCGGGTCAGCCCTGCGATCGTCGCCGGGCTTGCGACCGTGCCGTAGGGCGCGCTTCCGAACACCACCGGCGGCAGCGCCAGCCCGGCGATCTGTCCCGGATCCTTGAGCGCCACCTGGAGCCCGTCCAAGGACCGCTTCTTCTCGCGCGCAAAATCCTCCTCGGGGAAGGTCGAGTTGGCGAGGATGTCGCCGAGGATCTCGGCCGCTTGCGGCATGGTCGCGACGGGCGCGGTCAGCGACAGCACGGTGCCGTCGAGGGAGGCATTGGCCGAGAGGTCGGCGCCAAGCCGCTCGAGTCCCGCCGCGATCTGATCGGCCGAGCGGGTGGTCGTGCCCTTGCTGGCGATGTTCGCGACCATGCTGGCGAGCCCGGCCTTGGCGCGCGGCTCGACCGCGCTTCCGGCACGGATCGCGACGGTCAGCGTCGCCAGCGGCACGTTGCCGGTGCGCGCGGTGACGAGCTTCATCCCGTTGCCGAGCGTCGTCTCGCTGAGCGCCGGCATGCGGAACTGGGCCGGAGTCCCCGGCGCGGGCGGCGCCTGGCGCTGGCCCTCGGGCAGCAGCGCCAGCGGCGGCCGGGCGGCCGGCGGCGGACTTGCGAAGCGTGGCAGCGGGGTCGGATTGGCCCAGCCCTTCGCCTCGCCGTCGCCCTTGGCGTAGCGAAGCTCGATCCTCTTCGCCGGGTCGAGGATGGTGCGGGCGACGCGCTGGACATCGGCGGCGGTCACCCGGGTGACGGCGGCCAGCCGCTTGTCGGCGGCACGCGGATCGCCGGTCCGGACCAGACCTTCGCCAAGCGTGAAGGCACGGCTGCTCGCCACCTCGCGCTCCTCAAGTCCGGCCGAGAGCAGCTCGTTCTTGGCCTCGGCCAGCTCGGCGGCAGTCGGCCCCGACTTGCGCAGCGCGTCGAGAGTCCGGGCGAGCTCGGTCGCGACCACCTCGGGTTCGCGACCGCTGGCGACGATCGCCATCAGCGCATAATAGCCCTGCTCCTCGGTGTCGTTGAGCTGGCTGATCGGGCGCGTCGACAGGCCCGTCTTGACCAGCGCGGTCTCGAGCCGGTTGCTGTCGCCGCGGGTCAGGATGGCGTCGAGCACCTCCATCGCGGCCATGTCGGTGCTGGCCGCACCCGGCGTCTGCCAGGCCGCACCGACGATCGGCAGCGGAACGTTGGGGCCGGTCGCACTGACCCGCCGCCCGTTCAGAGGCCGGTCCTTGCCCTTGATCGCGAGGCTCGCGGGGCGCGGCCGCTTGGGCACCGCGGCGAAATACTTGTTCACCAGCGCATCAAGCTGGCTCGGTTCGAAATTGCCCGAGACGATCAGCGTCGCCGTGTCGGGACCGTAAAAGGCCTCATGGAAGGCGCGCGCATCCTCGAGCGTGGCGCTGTCGAGGTCAGAAATGCTGCCGATGGTCGGGCGCCGATGCGGAAGCACGTTGTAGACATTCTCGCCGAGCGCGAAGGAGTAGAGCCGGCCGTATGGCGGGGCGAGGACCCGCTGGCGAAGCTCTTCCTTGACGACGTTCCGCTCGGTCTCGAACACTTCCTTGTCGATCACCGGCCGCGCCATTCGCTCGGCGTGGGTCCACAGCATCCGCTCGAGATATTGCGCGGGGACGGTCTCGTAATAGTTGGTGCGGTCGTACCAGGTGCTGGCGTTGCGGGTGCCGCCGATGTCGTCCACCATCTTGTTGATGGTGTTGTAGGGCATGTTCACCGTCTTGCGGCTGAGGATGTGCTCGAACAGGTGGGCGAAGCCCGAACGGCCCTCGGGGTCGTGCTTGGAGCCGACCTCATACCACATCGAGACGGTGACGTCGGGCGTGCTGGTGTCGCGGATGGCGATCACCCGAAGGCCGTTCGCAAGCTTGCGCTCGGTGAAGGGGATGGTCGGCGCGCCGAGCTTGGTCGCCTGGGCGGCCGCGGCCGTCGGCATGGCGATGGCGCTGGTCATGAGCGCGCCCAGCAGCGCGGCTCGGATCGACACGGACATGGTGCACTCCCCTGGTTCGAAGACTTTCCTGCAGCTTGGGGCAGGACCGACGAGCGGCAATCCGCCTTCGACGAACGGTCGGCTGCGCCCTCCCGACGGTTGAGGAAGGAGGCAATGCGGCTGCGGTGAACCGAGCGTCGCCGCCCTGCGCGAAGCGTTACCCCTTACCCGATCGGCATCCCCGGCCGGTCCAGCGGCAGGAGAGAGACGGCATGGACAACAGCAACATGAGCGGCGACCAGGGCAGCAAGACCGGCACTCGCGACAGCACCTATGACCTGACCGCCGTGCTCTACCATGCGCTGCAGGGCGTGGAGAATTGCCAGACCTACATGGGCGATGCCGGCGGAAGCGCGGAGCACCGCCAGTTCTTCCAGCAGGCGCTGGACAGCCAGAAGAAGCTCGCCGAGCAGGCCAAGCGGCTGCTCCACGATGCGCTGATGAGCGAGACCGGCCGCGGCGGATCGATGGGCCAGCAGGGCATGAGCCGCGACAGCTCACCGGTCGACCAGGGCGTGGCGACGGGCCAGTCGCACAGCTTCTCGGAAGCCCAGGATGACGGCAGCGCCCTCCGCTTCGCCAGCGGCCGGACCGAGGGCGGCTCTGACCAGTTCGCGCAGGGCGGCGACAGGGACCGCCAGGGCGGCCTGGGCGAGGACCCGCAGTCCTCCTCCTTCGGGCAGGACGGGCTCGGCCAGGGCCAGCGGCACCATGAGACGACCACCGGCGGCGGTGGCACCAGCAGCTTCTAAACCAAGCGAAATCGCCGGCGGAAGACGGCTCTGAACAGCTGTTTTCCGCCGTTTGCCGATCCGTCGTCTGGAAGCTCGCGTTCGCCGTCAGGTCGAAGTCGCGCCTCGCGTCGATCGAACCTGCCGAGCGGAGGCGCGGCCCAAAGCCTATTCCCAAGTCACCCGTCCGGATGCGCCGGGCGGGCATGACAAGGGAAGAAGCCATGTCCACCAACCTGCTGCGGAGCGCCGCCGGAGCGGCCCTCGCCCTCATCCTCGCGGCGAGCGCCGTGGCCGTTCTCGCCGCTCCGCCCGCCGCCGCCCGGGACCTCACCGTCACCGCTCCGCGCCAGTCCGAGTTGCTGACCGAGAGGGTCTCGCTTGCCGGGCTCGACCTTGCCAGCAAGGACGACCGCCTGCTGCTCGATCGCCGGCTCCGCGCGGCGAGCGGGCGGGTCTGCGCCCCGGTCTCGGTCGGCTTCCCGGGCACGATCGAGAACCGCTGCCGGAGCGCGGCGATGGAGGATGCCAGGGACCAGCTCGCTCGGCGGGCGGCAAGCGACAGCATCCTGACCGCCAGCATCGTCGTCCGTGCCATCCCTGGATGAGCGACCTCGCCCAAGGTCCATGCGACCGGAGCCCGCCTAAAGCGTTGTTCCGGTTGCATGACCCAGCCAGTTTCCCTTTTGAAGTCCGAGCAGGTGCGTCGCCAGACGATGCTCCTGCGGCTGCAGCTGGCGATGGACGATCCACGCCTGACGCCGGAACTGCGGGCCCGGGTCGAGCTTGGTGCCCGCCGCCTGCGAGCCCTGCTCCGCCGCGAGCACGCCGCGTCGTTTCCGGCTTGACCTGTAGGAGTTCAGCGGCTTTTGTCGCCGCCATGCTTCGCACGCCCTCCTCCTTGCTCGCTCGCCGCTGGTGGCGCTGGCAGGTCTCGAGCGGCGTGCCGGCCTAGAACGCTTTCCTCCCGGGCGTTCCAACTCCGACCCGCCGCCTTTCGGCCGGCGGGTTTTTCTTTGTCCAGCGTGACAGCCCTGCCGGCCCCATCTCACCGACAGGAATCATCATGATCATCGTACTGAAGCCCGAAGCCCCCACCGACTCCGCCGAGCGCCTGCTGCGCAAGATCGAGGATGCGGGGTTGAAGCCGCTGCACATGCCCGGCGCCGAGCGCGTGGTTCTCGGCGCGCTCGGCGACGAGCGTGTGCTGGCCGAGCTCGCCCTCGACAGCGATCCCGCGGTCGAGAGCGTCAAGCCGATCCTCGCCCCCTACAAGCTCGTCAGCCGCGAGCTCCAGGCGCACGACACCGTTGTCGACGTCGGCGGGGTCAGCATCGGCGGCGACCGGCTGGCGGTGATCGCGGGCCCCTGCGCGGTCGAGACTCCCGAGCAGCTCCACGAGACCGCGCAGGCGGTGAAGGCGGCGGGCGCGACCCTGCTTCGCGCCGGCGCTTACAAGCCGCGCAGCTCGCCCTACGGCTTTTCGGGCCATGGGCCCGAGGGCTTGCGGATCCTGCGTGAGGTCGGCGACGACCTCGGCCTGCCAATCGTCACCGAGGTGATGGACACCGCCGACGTCGCGCTGGTCGCCGACAGCGCCGACTGCCTCCAGATCGGTGCCCGCAACATGCAGAATTTCGCGCTCCTCCGGGCAGTCGGAGCGACCGATCGCCCGGTGCTTCTGAAGCGCGGTCTCAGCGCCACCATCCAGGAGTGGCTGCTGGCCGCCGAATATCTGATGGCGGCCGGCAACTCGCAGGTTATCCTGTGCGAGCGCGGGATCCGGACCTTCGAGCCCGCGACCCGCAACACGCTCGATCTCAACGCGGTCCCCTACGTCAAGGGCAAGACCCACCTGCCCGTGGTGGTCGATCCGAGCCATGGCACCGGCGCGCGCGACCTCGTGCCCCCGATGAGCCTCGCCGCTACCGCGGCCGGCGCCGACGGGCTGATGATCGAGGTTCACCGCGATCCCGCGGTCGCCATGTCGGATGGCGCCCAGTCGCTCTACCCGGCGCAGTTCGAGGCGCTGATGGCGGCGCTTCGCCCGGTTGCGGCGGCGGTCGGGCGATCGCTGTGAAGGTCGAGGCGCGGGTGCTTGGTCGGCGGCTGCCGGCGGGCCAGGACCCGCTTGCCGCCTATCGCGCGCTCGGTTGCGGGGAGCCCGGGACGGGGCTGTTCGAGGCGCCCGACGGGCAGGTGCTGGTCATGGCCCGCGCCTGCGTCCGGGCCGAGGCGCGCGACGGCACGGTGGTGATCGAGGCGCTCAACGCCAATGGCGAGACGCTGCTCGAGGCGCTCGATTCGGCCGCGCTGGTCGAGCGCCGGACCGACCGCCTGACCCTCGCCTTCGCGTTGCCGAAGAGCGACGACGCAAGCGAACGGCTGCTCGGTGCGCAGCCGCTGCACGCGCTCCGCGCCCTCCTCTCGGCGGCAGCGGCGCCGTCGGGCGAGCCGTTCGGCGCGGTGCTGCTTGGGGTCGCGGGCTTCGACCTTGCCGGCTGGGGCGAAGCGATGCCGCCCGCGCCCGCCAGCGACTTTCCCGAGTTCGTCTTCTGGGTCCCCGACACGCTGCTGACCATCGCCCCGGGCGGCGCCGCTCGGCTGCTGTGCACCGCCTTCGGCGCCGACGAGCGACACGCCCACGACGCGGCGCGAAGGCTTGAGGAGGGGTTGGCCAAGCTCGGCTCCTCCCTGTCGCGTAGCGATGGGGAGGTGCCTGCGCGAAGCGCTGACGGAGGGGCCCCTCCACTCGTCGCTTCGCGACCGGTCCCCCTCCCCACCGCCTCCGGCGGCAGGGAGGATCTCTTCACCCCCGACCTCGACGATGACGCCTTCGCCGCCCTCGTCATCCGGCTCAAGCAGGAGATCGCCGCCGGCGAGGTCTACCAGATCGTTCCCAGCCGCACCTTCCGGGGCCCCTGCCCCGACCCGCTCGACGCCTATGCCCGGCTGCGGGCGGCGGAGCCGGCGAGCTACCGCTTCTTCGTCGCCGGGGACGGCTGGACTTTGCTCGGCGCAAGCCCCGAGACGAGCGTCCGCCTGTCGCCCGGCGGAGCGACGGGTCGCGTGGTCGAGGTCAAGCCGATCGCCGGCACCCGCCCGCGCGGCGCAAGCCCCGACGAGGACGACCGTCTCGAGGCCGAGATGCGGCTCGACGGCAAGGAACTGGCCGAGCACATGATGCTGGTCGACCTCGCCCGCAACGACGTCGCCCGGGTTTCCTTGCCCGGGACCCGGCGGGTGGCGAAGCTGCTGACGGTGGAGCGCTTCGCCCGGGTCATGCACCTCGTCTCCTCGGTCACCGGGATCCTCCGCCCCGGCTATGACGCCTTCGACGCGCTGGCCGCCTGCCTCAACGTGGGGACCTTGGTCGGAGCCCCCAAGATCCGCGCGATGCAGCTGCTCCGTGCGCACGAGGCGACCCGCCGCGGTCCCTATGGCGGGGCGGTCGGCTGGATCGCTGGCGACGGGCGGATGGACACCGCGGTGGTGATCCGCTCCGCCCTCGTTTGCGACGGCGTGGCCGCGGTCCGTTCGGGCGCCGGCGTGGTCCACGACAGCGTGCCCGAAGCCGAAGCGGCGGAGACCCGCGCCAAGGCCTCCGCCCTCCTCGGAGTACTCAGCGCATGAAGCCCGTCCTCCTCATCGACAATCTCGACAGCTTCACCTTCAACCTGGTCGAGAGCCTCCAGCGGCTGGGTGCCGAGGTCGCCGTCCGGCGCAACAGCATCGCTGCCGATGCGGCACTTGAGGAAGCGCGGCGAATGAATGCGGTGATCATGATCTCGCCCGGCCCGGGTTCGCCGACCGAGGCGGGCTGCTGCCTCGAACTCATCGCCCTCGCCAAGGGCCGGGTGCCCGTGATCGGCATCTGCCTCGGTCACCAGGCCATCGTCGAGCAGGCTGGCGGGACGGTCGCCCGAGCCCCCGAGCCGGTGCACGGCAAGTCGATGCTGCTCGCCCATGACGGTGCGGGGCCATTCGCCGGTCTGCCGAGCCCGGTCCGCGTCGGCCGCTACCACAGCCTGTGCACCCGCGACCTTCCGGAGCGCTTCACCGTCCACGCGCAGGTGGACGGAATGGCGATGGCCTTCAGCGATCCGCAAGCACTCCAGCTCGGACTGCAATTCCACCCCGAGAGCATCCTCACCACCCACGGCGAAGTGATGATGGCGAACGCGCTGGCGCTGTTCGGCTAGGAGCGGATCGCGCCACGGGTTGATCGGCGGGCGCTTTCTGCTATTGGGCGCCTCGTTCCCGGCTTGCCGGAAACGCCGTCCGAGACAGTTGGTGGGCCTCGCGCCCTTAATTTCCAGCCTAGACGGGGAAGAGAGTTTCAGGCGGGCCTGCCCCGCTCTGTCGTGCGCCGCTTCGTTCGCGCACGCGCCTCCCAACCCCACGGACATGAGCTCCCGGGCGCCCCCGCGTCCGGGTCATGAAGCCGGTCGTTCGCCCCTCGGGGCAGATGGCCATTTGTTTGGAGTTGGCATGGATCGCAACGAAAAGGCGGATCTGGTTGCCGAGCTGAAGCAGGTCTTCACCGAGACCAGCGTGGTGGTTGTCACCCGCAATCTCGGTCTGTCGGTGGCCCAGTCCACCGATCTGCGCCTGCGGATGCGCGACGCCGGAGCTCAGTTCAAGGTTGCGAAGAACCGTCTCGCCCTCATCGCGCTCGATGGCACCCGCTATCAGCCGATCGGCGAGCTGCTCAAGGGTCCGACGGCCCTCGCCACGTCCATCGATCCGGTGGCGGCCGCCAAGGTCGCCGTCGATTTCGCCAAGACCACCGACAAGTTCGAGGTTCTTGGTGGAGCGATGGGTGACACCGTCCTCGACCTCAACGGGGTCAAGGCGCTGGCGGAGCTGCCGAGCCTCGATGAACTCCGCGGCACCCTCATCGGCCTCATCCAGGCGCCGGCGAGCAAGATTGCCCGGACCATCAACGAGCCGGGCGCAATGCTCGCTCGCGTGTTTGGCGCCTATGCGGCGGCCGAAGCGGCTTAAGGTTCTTCGTTTTTCTTATTGCACGACAATCTGGGGCCAGAGGCCCCGCACAGGAGTAGAAAATGGCTGACATCAATTCCATCGTCGACCAGCTGTCGGCGCTCACCGTCCTCGAGGCCGCCGAGCTCGCCAAGGCCCTCGAAGAGAAGTGGGGCGTTTCGGCCGCCGCTGCCGTCGCCGTCGCTGGCCCGGCCGCTGGCGCTGCCGCTCCGGCCGCTGAAGAGAAGACCGAATTCGACGTGATCCTCACCGGCGACGGTGGCAAGAAGATCAACGTCATCAAGGAGGTCCGCGTGATCACCGGTCTCGGCCTCGGCGAAGCCAAGGCCCTGGTCGAAGGCGCTCCGAAGGCCCTCAAGGAAGGCGTCAACAAGGACGAGGCCGAGAAGATCAAGAAGCAGATCGAGGAAGCCGGCGGCACCGTCGAGCTCAAGTAAGCTTCTGCATCAGTTTCGCCGGTGTCTTGAAGCGCCGGTGATTGGGAAGGGCGGCTCCGCAAGGGGTCGCCCTTTTCCGTGTCAGGCGGGCATCGCCGCTGCCCTGCGCTCCTCGTCCACGGGCATCAGGCTGACACCCTTGCGCTCCGCAGCCCGCATCGCGGCGATCGCATTGGCACCGAAGATGGTGAGCGACAGGAAGCCGACGACGATGGCGTCGAACACCATGATCGCCCACACCAGCGGCTCGGGCCGGCCGATCGCGAACAGGCCGCCGTAGTGGAGCGCCATCAGCGGCACGACCCCGGCGATGATCAGTGCGACCGTGCGCCAGAAGCTGCCGTTCATGATGGCGACGGAGCGCAGCGGTCCGATCGCCGCATTGCCGAGCGACCAGGCGACCAGCCAGGCGGTGAGATAGATTCCGACCACCGTCTGGAACAGCGTCAGAAGCCCCTTCGCCCAGCTCTCCGCACTGCCGTTCAGGCCGATCACGGACCCGAGGGGCGGCCCGAACAGCGCCAGCCACTGCATCAGCGCGACCAGCGGAACGAACAGCGCCGCCCACAGCAGCAGCGCCCTCCCGTCTGGACGCCGGGCGAAGGCGGCGTCGCGCCCGCTCGCCACATAGCGGTACATCCAGTAGCTCGGCAGCGAGATGGCAAGCGTCTTCCAATAGCCCGCCATCATCCGGGCGCCGTCATTCTCCAGCGCGCGCGCCATGTCGGCGGACTGGTAGAGGCCGATGCGGACCTCGATGACATGCTGGGCGAACTCGAACAGCACCGGCACCAGGAACAGCAGCGGGCAGGCGAGCGCGAACGCCCAGGCACTGCCGTAGATGTCGCGCACGTCACGCCACAGGCTCTTCATTGATCGTCCCCTTCGTCGGCACCGGCTTCCCAGCGCAGGATGTCGCCCGGCTGGCAGCCGAGTTCGCGGCAGATCGCGGACAGGGTCGAGAAGCGGATCGCCTTCGCCTTGCCGGTCTTGAGCACGTTGAGATTGGGCGCGGTGATGCCGATGCGCTGGGCAAGTTCGGCCTGCGTCATCCGCCGCTCGGCAAGCAGCCCGTCGAGATCGATGCGGATCGGCATCAGATGGTCAGATCGGCTTCGGTGCGCAGGCGCGTGCCTTCGCGGAACACGCGGGCGAGCACGAACACCAGCAGGACCGCGACCCAGCCGGTGATGCCCGGTGACCAGCCCGACGTGCGCTCTCCAGCCGCCGTGTCGAAAGCAGTGGCGGCGATTCCGAAGCCGATGTCGCACAGCTGAATGGCAAGCAGGCACCAGGCCACGACCCGCAGCCGCTCGGCATTGGCTGCCACGAACGGCTCGCCCTCCTCGACGGTGCGGAGGATGGCGAGAAGCCGGCGAAACAGAAGGTGCGCGAACAGCATGACCGGCGCGGCTATGGCGAGCAGCCAGCGCGCGCTCGCGAGCAGCAGGGGCAGGTCCATGCCGATATTCAGCTTGCCGAGCGTCTCGAGGAATTTCGCTTCGGCCACAAAGGTATAGCCGAACAGCAGGAGCAACGGCACCCCGACAAGGAAATTGAGCACGACGAGTGCCCGAAGCACCCAGGTCGACACCTTCAGCATCCAATCGACTCCTTACCGACTAACGGTAAGGTGCCTTATCGATAAGCGATAAGTCAAGCCGCTTTTAAATCGCTCCCCGAACGGCTCAGCCCGAAGGCTGGGCGTCGCCCTCCTGCCCACCCTTGAGCAGGCCCGGCTGGCTGGTCGTCCCGGTGCCCTTGTCGGGCGCGACCGTACCGTCCTTCCGGTTGGGGTTCTGGACGAGGTTCGGACGAGCCTGCACCGACGGAGGGACGGCCTGGCCGGCATCCGCTGCGCTCGGTGCATCGGGCGCTCCGACCTGTGCCGCGCCGCCGATCGCCAGCGCGTTCTGCGGGTCGACCCCGTTCTGCACGGCGGACTCGACCGCATTGGCCGCACTGGGGTCCATCTGCGCGGTGGCGTTCAGGATGTTCTTGTCCGGGTCATTGGCTGCCGAGCCGCAGGCGGCAAGCAGGATGAAGGCGGGCGAGACGAGAAGGAGGCGCATGGACGGGGCTTTCGGCTGTCGACGGGTGGCGTGGCTGGACCAATGCGCCCGCCCCGACTTGGTTGCCTTTCCCCTTGCGCTGAGCCCCTCCGACGCTATATGCGGACCTCATCCGACAAACATACCGGCTCCGCCGCATGGCCATCCATGCGCCTGGGGCCTTTCCTGCCCTCTCCGGGACAGGGCCCGAACAGCGCGCGGGCCAAACGAATGGGAGAGAGTGCGGGCGCAGCGCCTCACACATTTCTCCGGCGAAAGCCGGAGCCCAGATCCTTGGTCCTCGCCGGTGCGGGGGCCTTGCGGGGCGGTCCGCCGTCCCGATCAAGCGCAGGGACGTTTCATGGCCACGAAGTCGATCGACATTCCGCATAACACCTCCTCGGGCCGCTTCACCAAGCAGCGCCGCATCCGCAAGATCTTCGGCAACATCCACGAGATCAGCGAGATGCCGAACCTCATCGAGGTTCAGCGTGAGAGCTACGAGCAGTTCCTGCGTTCCGATCCCGCGACCGGCTACGTCTCGGGTCTCGAGAAGACTCTTCGCTCGGTCTTCCCGATCCAGGATTTCGCGGGCACCGCGCACCTCGACTTCGACCATTACGTCCTCGAGGATCCCAAGTTCGACACGGACGAGTGCCGCCAGCGCGGGCTGACCTATGCCGCGCCGATGCGCGTCACCCTGCGCCTCACTTCCTTCGAGATCGATCCCGACACCGAGGCCAAGTCGGTGATCGATATCAAGGAGCAGGACGTCTACATGGGCGACATGCCGCTCATGACGCAGAACGGCACCTTCATCGTCAACGGAACCGAGCGCGTCATCGTCAGCCAGATGCACCGTTCGCCGGGCGTCCTGTTCGACCATGACCGCGGCAAGACCCACGCTTCGGGCAAGTATCTCTTCGCCGCGCGGGTCATCCCGTACCGCGGCTCGTGGCTCGACTTCGAGTTCGACGCCAAGGACATCGTCAACGTCCGCATCGACCGCAAGCGCAAGCTGCCGGTCACCGCGCTGCTCCACGCGCTCGGCCTGACCTCGGAAGAGATCCTCAACGAGTTCTACGGCCGCGTCACCTACCTGCGCGGGCCGAACGGCTGGCAGATCCCCTACGTCAGCGAGAACTGGCGCGGCCAGAAGCCGATGTTCGACATCGTCAACGCCGACACCGGCGAGGTCGCGTTCAAGGCCGGCGAGAAGATCACGCCGCGCCGCGCCAACCAGGCCGGCAAGGAAGGCCTCGGCAACCTGATCATCCCGACCGAGACGATCTTCGGTCGCTTCTCGGCCTACGACCTGATCAACGAGTCGACCGGGCAGATCTACGTCGAGGCCGGTGACGAGATCACCCCCGAGAATCTCGAGGTGCTCGACAAGGCCGGCGTCGACCGGCTCGAGCTGCTCGACATCGACTATGTCAACACGGGTCCGTGGATCCGCAACACGCTCAAGGCCGACAAGTCGGAAGACGGCGACCAGGCGCTGTCGGACATCTACCGCGTCATGCGCCCCGGCGAGCCGCCGACGCGCGAAACCGCCGATGCGCTGTTCTACGGCTTGTTCTTCGATTCCGAGCGCTACGACCTCTCGGCCGTCGGCCGGGTCAAGCTCAACATGCGCCTCGGCCTCGACGCCGAGGACACGGTCACCACGCTTCGCCGCGAGGACATCCTCGCGGTCGTCAAGGAGTTGGTGAACCTCAAGGACGGCAAGGGCGAGATCGACGACATCGACAATCTCGCCAACCGCCGCGTGCGTTCGGTCGGCGAGCTGCTCGAGAACCAGTATCGCGTCGGCCTCCTCCGCATGGAGCGCGCGGTCAAGGAGCGCATGAGCTCGGTCGACGTGTCGACGGTCATGCCGAACGACCTGATCAACGCCAAGCCGGCGGTCGCCGCGGTCCGCGAGTTCTTCGGCAGCAGCCAGCTCTCGCAGTTCATGGACCAGACCAACCCGCTGTCGGAAGTGACCCACAAGCGGCGCGTCTCGGCCCTCGGGCCGGGCGGTCTCACCCGTGAGCGCGCGGGCTTCGAAGTCCGCGACGTTCACCCGACCCACTATGGCCGCATCTGCCCGATCGAGACGCCGGAAGGCCCGAACATCGGTCTGATCAACAGCCTCGCCTCGTTCAGCCGCGTCAACAAGTACG
Organism: Sphingomonas swuensis; assembly: GCF_039538045.1. Classification (NCBI taxonomy): domain Bacteria; kingdom Pseudomonadati; phylum Pseudomonadota; class Alphaproteobacteria; order Sphingomonadales; family Sphingomonadaceae; genus Sphingomonas; species Sphingomonas swuensis. Next base: position 2,359,251 of record NZ_BAABBQ010000001.1, read on the forward strand.
GCTTCATCGAGACTCCGTACCGCAAGGTCGTCGATCACGTCGTCACCGACGAGGTCGTCTATCTGTCGGCGATGGAAGAGGCCAAGCACACGATCGCGCAGGCCAACGCCGAGATCGGCCCCGACGGCACCTTCGTCGAGGAGATCATCTCGTCGCGGCGCAACGGCGACTTCCTGATCGCCCCGCGTGACCAGATCACCCTGATGGACGTCAGCCCCAAGCAGCTGGTGTCGGTCGCGGCCTCGCTCATCCCGTTCCTCGAGAACGATGACGCCAACCGCGCGCTGATGGGCTCGAACATGCAGCGCCAGGCGGTTCCGCTCCTGCAGGCCGACGCGCCGCTGGTCGGCACCGGCATGGAAGAGACGGTCGCACGCGACTCCGGCGCCGCCATCGGTGCCCGTCGTCCGGGCGTCGTCGACCAGGTCGACGCGACCCGCATCGTCATCCGCGTCACCGGCGAGCTTCGTCCGGGCGAGAGCGGCGTCGACATCTACACGCTGATGAAGTTCCAGCGCTCGAACCAGTCGACCTGCATCAACCAGCGTCCGCTGGTGAAGGTCGGCGACACGGTCGAGGCCGGCGAGATCATCGCCGACGGTCCCTCGACTCAGTTCGGCGAGCTGGCGCTCGGCCGCAACGTCCTCGTCGCGTTCATGCCGTGGAACGGCTACAACTATGAGGACTCGATCCTGATCTCCGAGCGGATCGTGAAGGACGACGTCTTCACCTCGATCCACATCGAGGAGTTCGAGGTCATGGCCCGCGACACCAAGCTCGGGCCGGAGGACATCACCCGCGACATCCCGAACGTCGGCGAGGAAGCGCTCCGCAACCTCGACGAGGCGGGCATCGTCTACATCGGTGCCGAGGTCGAGCCGGGCGACATCCTGGTCGGCAAGATCACGCCGAAGGGCGAAAGCCCGATGACCCCGGAGGAGAAGCTCCTCCGCGCCATCTTCGGCGAGAAGGCCTCGGACGTCCGCGACACCTCGCTGCGTCTTCCGCCGGGAGTCGCCGGGACGATCGTCGACGTTCGCGTCTTCAATCGCCACGGCATCGACATCGACGACCGGACCCGCGCCATTCAGGCCGAGGACAAGGACCGGCTGAAGGCTGACGCCGAGTCCGAGCGCCGGATCCTCAACCGCGCGACCTTCGCCCGTCTGCAGGAGATGCTGATCGGCCAGGTCGCCACCGCGGCGCCCAAGACCATCAAGAAGGGCTCGACCCTCGACCTCGACACGCTCGAGGCGGCGGACAAGCACGACTGGTGGAAGATCGCGGTCAAGGACGACAGCCGCCAGGCCGACATCGAGGCCCTCAAGGGCCAGTATGACGAGGCCGAGGCCGCCATCCGCCGCAAGCTCGAGGACCGCATCCAGAAGGTCGAAGCGGGCGACGAGCTGGCTCCGGGCGTGCTCAAGATGGTCAAGGTCTTCGTTGCCGTGAAGCGCAAGCTTCAGCCGGGCGACAAGATGGCCGGCCGTCACGGCAACAAGGGCGTCATCAGCCGCATCCTGCCGATCGAGGACATGCCGTTCCTCGAGGACGGGACTCACGCCGACATCGTCCTCAATCCGCTGGGCGTGCCGTCGCGCATGAACGTCGGGCAGATCTTCGAGACCCACCTTGGCTGGGCCGCCCGCGGCCTCGGCAAGCAGATCGGCGACATGCTCGAGGAGATGCATCACCGCGGTTCTGACTTCACCGGCAAGGACAGCCAGGCGATCCGCCAGCAGCTCAAGTCCCTCTACGGCGAGCAGTACCACGGCGACATCGACGTTCGCAGCGACGAGAGCGTGCTCGACCTCGCCCGCAACCTCGTCGGCGGCCTGCCGATGGGAACGCCGGTGTTCGACGGTGCCCGCGAAGCCGACGTGTCGGACGCGCTGACTCAGGCCGGGCTTCACACCTCGGGTCAGTCGACGCTGTACGACGGGCGCACCGGCGAGCCGTTCGACCGTCAGGTGACCATGGGCATCATCTACATGCTCAAGCTTCACCACCTCGTGGACGACAAGATCCACGCGCGTTCGATCGGGCCGTACAGCCTCGTCACCCAGCAGCCGCTGGGCGGTAAGGCGCAGTTCGGCGGCCAGCGCTTCGGCGAGATGGAGGTCTGGGCGCTCCAGGCCTACGGCGCCGCCTACACGCTGCAGGAGATGCTGACGGTGAAGTCGGACGACGTCATCGGCCGGACCAAGGTCTACGAGGCGATCGTCAAGGGCGACGACACGTTCGAGGCCGGCATTCCGGAGAGCTTCAACGTGCTGGTCAAGGAAATGCGCTCGCTCGGCCTCAACGTCGAACTCGACAGCGTCGACAACGCGGACGAGCCGCCGGCGCTGGCTGCGGAGTAACCTGCCTTCTCCCCTCCCGCTCGCGCGGGAGGGGTCGGGGGTAGGCCCGTAGCCCGCCCCCAACGACATTCCCTCCCCTGGCCCCTCCCGCACGCGGAAGGGGAAAAGGAACGAGAAAACTGATGAACGAGCTGACCAACTTCGCGAACCCGGTGGCCAAGCCGGAGACCTTCGACCAGATCAAGATCGGCATCGCGTCGCCCGACAAGATCCGCTCCTGGTCGTTCGGCGAGATCAAGAAGCCCGAGACGATCAACTATCGCACGTTCAAGCCCGAGCGTGACGGCCTGTTCTGCGCCCGCATCTTCGGTCCGATCAAGGACTACGAGTGCCTGTGCGGCAAGTACAAGCGCATGAAGTACAAGGGCATCGTCTGCGAGAAGTGCGGTGTCGAAGTCACCGTCTCGAAGGTCCGCCGCGAGCGCATGGGCCACATCGAGCTGGCCGCGCCGGTCGCCCACATCTGGTTCCTCAAGTCGCTGCCGTCGCGCATCGGCCTGCTCCTCGACATGCAGCTCAAGCAGCTCGAGCGGATCCTCTATTTCGAGAGCTACGTCGTGGTCGAGCCCGGCCTGACCCCGCTCGAGAAGTTCCAGCTGCTGACCGAGGACGAGCTCCTCGAGGCGCAGGACGAGTATGGCGAGGACGCCTTCTCGGCCGGGATCGGCGCGGAAGCGGTCAAGATCATGCTCATGGAGCTCGACCTCGAGGGTGAGCGCAAGGCGCTGCTCGAGGAGCTCGCGGTCACCAAGAGCGAGCTCAAGCCCAAGAAGATCATCAAGCGGCTGAAGGTCGTCGAGAGCTTCCTCGAGTCGGGCAACCGTCCCGAGTGGATGATCCTCGACGTCGTTCCGGTCATCCCGCCCGAGCTTCGCCCGCTCGTGCCGCTCGACGGCGGCCGCTTCGCGACCTCGGATCTCAACGATCTCTATCGTCGCGTCATCAACCGCAACAACCGCCTGAAGCGGCTGATCGAGCTGCGCGCGCCGGACATCATCGTCCGCAACGAAAAGCGCATGCTCCAGGAAGCCGTCGACGCGCTGTTCGACAACGGCCGCCGCGGCCGCACCATCACCGGTGCCAACAAGCGTCCGCTGAAGTCGCTGTCCGACATGCTCAAGGGCAAGCAGGGCCGCTTCCGCCAGAACCTGCTCGGCAAGCGCGTCGACTATTCGGGCCGCTCGGTCATCGTCACCGGTCCTGAGCTCAAGCTCCACCAGTGCGGTCTTCCCAAGAAGATGGCGCTCGAGCTGTTCAAGCCGTTCATCTACTCGCGCCTCGACGCCAAGGGTCTCTCGATGACCCTCAAGCAGGCGAAGAAGTGGGTCGAGAAGGAGCGCAAGGAAGTCTGGGACATCCTTGACGAGGTCATCCGCGAGCATCCGGTGCTCCTCAACCGCGCGCCGACCCTCCACCGCCTCGGCATCCAGGCGTTCGAGCCGGTGCTGATCGAGGGCAAGGCGATCCAGCTCCACCCGCTGGTCTGCGCCGCGTTCAACGCCGACTTCGACGGCGACCAGATGGCCGTGCACGTCCCGCTGAGCCTCGAGGCCCAGCTGGAAGCGCGCGTCCTGATGATGAGCACCAACAACATCCTCTCGCCGGCCAACGGCAAGCCGATCATCGTGCCGTCGCAGGACATGGTGCTTGGTCTCTACTATCTCTCGATGGAGAAGGACGGGGAGCCGGGCCAGGGTTCGCTGCTCGCCGACATGACCGAGGTCCACCAGGCCCTCGCCGCCGGTGTCGTCACGCTTCACTCGAAGATCGTCAGCCGCGTCCCGCAGACGGACGAGGCCGGCAAGACCTACATGAAGCGCTTCGAGACGACCCCGGGCCGGATGCTGCTCGGCGAGACCCTCCCGAAGAGCCACAAGGTGCCGTTCGAGACCGTCAACCGCCTTCTCACCAAGAAGGACATCGGCGACGTCATCGACGAGGTCTACCGTCACACCGGCCAGAAGGACACGGTGCTGTTCGCCGACGCCATCATGGGCCTCGGCTTCCGCCACGCGTTCAAGGCCGGCATCTCGTTCGGCAAGGACGACATGGTCATCCCGCAGGCGAAGGATCCTCTCGTCGAGGAAACCCGCGCGCTCGTGAAGGACTATGAGCAGCAGTATCAGGACGGCCTGATCACCCAGCAGGAAAAGTACAACAAGGTGATCGACGCCTGGTCGCGTTGCGGCGACCGCGTTGCGCAGGAGATGATGAAGGAAATCTCCGCCACGCCGAAGGGCGAGGACGGCCGCGAGCGTCCGGTGAACTCCATCTACATGATGGCGCACTCGGGTGCCCGTGGTAGCCAGGCGCAGATCAAGCAGCTCGCCGGCATGCGCGGCCTCATGGCCAAGCCGTCGGGCGAGATCATCGAGACCCCGATCATCTCGAACTTCAAGGAAGGCCTGACCGTCCTTGAATACTTCAACTCGACCCACGGCGCCCGCAAGGGCTTGGCCGACACCGCGCTCAAGACGGCGAACTCGGGCTACCTGACCCGCCGTCTCGTCGACGTGTCGCAGGACGCCGTGATCATCGAGGAGGATTGCGGCACCGACCAGGCGCTCGAGATGCGCGCCATCGTCCAGGGCGGCAGCGTCATCGCCTCGCTCGGCGACCGCGTCCTTGGCCGCACCACGGCCGAAGACGTCGTCGATCCGAAGAGCGGCGAGACGATCATCTCCGAGGGCGTTCTGCTCGACGAGGCGATGGTCGCCAAGCTCGAGGCCGCCAACCTCCAGGGCCTCAAGATCCGCTCGCCGCTGGTCTGCGCCAGCCGCCAGGGTGTCTGCGGCAAGTGCTACGGGCGTGACCTCGCCCGTGGTACGCCGGTGAACATCGGCGAGGCGGTCGGCGTCATCGCCGCCCAGTCGATCGGCGAGCCGGGCACCCAGCTGACGATGCGGACCTTCCACATCGGCGGCGCGGCCCAGCTCAACGAGCAGTCGAACCTCGAGGCTCCGGTCGACGGCACCATCGAGCTGCGCGACATGCCGACGATCACCGACCCGCGCGGCCGGCACATCTCGCTGTCGCGTTCGGGCGAGATCGCGATCCTCGACATGGACGGGCGCGAGCTCTCGACGCACCGCATCCCGTACGGCGCCCACCTGCTGTGCGAGGGCGGTCACATCGTCTCCAAGGGCGAACGCATCGCCGAGTGGGATCCGAGCTTCAGCCCGGTGATCACGGAGAAGGCCGGTACCATCAAGTACCAGGACCTGACCGAGAACCGCACCATGTCCGAGCAGACCGACGAGGCGACCGGCATCAGCCAGCGCGTCGTCACCGAGGACATGGCCAAGTCGAAGAAGGAGGATCTGCGTCCGCGCCTGACCCTGCTCGGGGACGGTGCCCAGGAAGCGGGCGTCTATCGTCTCGCCGCGGGTGCCATCGTGGCGGTCGAGGACGGTGCCACCGTGGAAGCCGGCGAAGTGCTCGCCCGCATGCCGCGTGAAGCCGCCAAGACCCGCGACATCACTGGTGGTCTGCCGCGGGTGGCCGAGCTGTTCGAGGCGCGCACTCCCAAGGAGAATGCGATCATCGCCAAGGTCTCGGGCCGCGTTCAGTTCCTCAAGGACTACAAGGCCAAGCGGAAGATCGCGATCGTCCCCGAGGACGGCGGCGAGCCGGTCGAGTATCTGGTCTCCAAGTCGAAGGTGATCGATGTCCAGGAAGGCGACTACGTCAAGCGCGGCGACAACCTCGTCGGTGGTTCGCCCGATCCGCACGACATCCTCGAGGTGCTCGGCGTCGTCGCTCTGGCCGAATATCTCGTCACCGAGATCCAGGAAGTCTATCGACTCCAGGGCGTGAAGATCAACGACAAGCACATCGAGGTGATCGTTCGCCAGATGCTGCAGAAGGTCGAGATCACCGACGACGGCGACACCACCCTCCTCAAGGGTGAGCAGGTCGATCGCGAGGAGATGGACGAGATCAACTCCAAGCTCGGCAAGGGCGAGCGTCCGGCGGTTGGCAAGCCGATCCTCCTCGGGATCACCAAGGCGTCGCTCCAGACCCGGTCGTTCATCTCGGCGGCCTCCTTCCAGGAGACCACCCGGGTGCTCACCGAGGCCTCGGTGCAGGGCAAGATCGATACGCTCAACGGCCTCAAGGAGAATGTCATCGTCGGCCGCCTCATCCCGGCGGGTACCGGCGCGGGCATGAACCGGATGCGGGTTGCGGCGTCGAGCCGTGATGCCTCGCTCCGGGCCGCGCAGCGCAAGCTCGCTGACGCGCTGGTCGCTCCGAACAGCGCCGAGGAACTGCGTGCCGCCGAGAATGCCCAGTCGAACCGCGATGCCTCGGCGTCGCCGTCCGACCCGCTGGGCGAGGTGGTCACCAGCGGCACCGGCAGCGATGCCGACGCCGGCGACTATCTGCAGGACTAAGCGCCAGCCTCCCCTTCCGCCGTGTGCGGGAGGGGAGCCTGCCGGCCTCGGCCGGACCAAAGGCAGACAAAGAAAAACCCCGCTGGCTCGTCGCCGGCGGGGTTTCTCATGTCAGCCGTGGATGCCTTAGCGGCAGTTCTGGCCGTTGATCGTGTTCTCGGTGCAGTTCGCAGCCGAGTTGAGATCCTGAGCCGCGCCCCGAACGGTGTTGCAGGCCGCAAGGGCCAGCGAACCGCCGATCAGGGTCAGGGTCAAAAACTTGCGCATGGGTCTACTCCGTTAAACAACCGAAACGACCCATGCCTCGGATCAGGTGTTCTTGTCGACGGTGTTGGCGACGCTGTTCACGTCAGCCGCCGCACCCCGAACCGTGTTACAAGCCGCGATGCCGAGCGAGCCGGCGATCAGGGCCAGGGTCATTACCTTGCGAACCATGCTGTTCTCTCCTGTCTTGCGGCTGAACGAACGCGAGACTCGCGGCGCGGGTCCATGACGGAGGCGTTATTTTCTCGCTGACCGACTGCGGCGTGGTGCGGCGCTTGACCGGGGCGACGCGCGCGAGGCAAGTCGTCCGCCCGGATGCGGACGTGGCGGAATGGTAGACGCTGCCGACTTAAAATCGGCTTTCGGGAACGAAGTGCGGGTTCAAGTCCCGCCGTCCGCACCAACTCGTGAATTTCCGTCGCGCTAAACAACCGTATTGGAGCAAATTGTTAAGGGGCTGGACTGTAAGCCCTTTCCCATGCCCGGTTTGCTTAAGCTCGGTTCCGCACGCCCGCGCCTCGCCATTGAAGGCGCGGAGCTGCTGATGATCGTCTTCCTGCTGAGCGCCGTCAGTGCCTTCATCTTCAATGGCAGCTCGCTGCTCCAGCTGGTCGCCGCCGACCGCACCGCCAGCTTCAACACCTCGGTCCAGGTCGCCGCCTCCGCGCTCGTCCTCAATGTCGCGCTGATCCTGTTCGGCTGGCGTCGCTATGCCGACCTCCGCCAGGAAGCCGACCGCCGGGCCGACGGCGAGCGCCGCGCCGCTTTGCTCGCGGCAAGCGACAGCGTCACCGGTCTCGCCAACCGCAAGGGCTTCGCCGACGGGGTCGAGCGCCTCTGCCGCGACACGCTCGATCCCGATCATTGCCTGGTCATCGTCAGCCTGCAGATGCAGCGCTTCAAGCGGATCAACGATCGCCACGGTTACGACCTCGGCGACGCATTGCTCCGCGAGATCGCCGGCGCGATGCGCGAGAGCGTGCCGCCGGCGGGGATCATCGCCCGCCTGTCGGGCGACGAGTTCGCGATCGCCGCCTGCGTCCGCACCGCGGACCTTGCCTCGGCCGAGGTCATGGCCGAGTGCCTGCTCCGAGACGTCAGCCGCACCTACGACATCGGCGGCACCTTCGCCCAGGTCGGCGCCTTCGCCGGGATCGCCAGCGCGACCCCGGGGACCGCCTGCCGCGCTTCCGACCTCCTCCGCCGGGCCGACATCGCGCTCGACCATGCCCGAAGCGCGCGCGCCGCCCGTCCGACCTGGTTCGACCATGGCATGGAGCGGGCGTTGATCGAGCGCGGCGAGCTCGAGCAGGCGATCAGGGTCGGCATCGAGCACGGACAGTTCGTACCCGTGTTCGAACCCCAGATCGACCTTGCGACCGGCGCCATCACGGGCTTCGAGTTGCTCGCCCGCTGGCACCATCCCAATCGCGGGATCCTCAGCCCCGAGCTGTTCATCCCCGTCGCCGAGGAAATCGGCGTCATAGGCGCGCTGTCCGAGTCCGTCATCGCCCAGGGCCTCGAGGCCGCGCGCGAGTGGGACGCCGCGCTCAGCCTGTCGGTCAACATCTCGCCCGCGCAGCTGTCGGATCCCTGGCTTGCCCACCGCCTTGTCCGCCTCCTGACGGAGCATGCCTTCCCGGCCGAGCGGCTGGTGGTCGAGGTCACCGAAAGCTCGCTGTTCAGCGACCTAGACCTTGCCCGCAGCCTGGTGCTCAGCCTCCGCAATCAGGGCGTCCGGCTCGCCCTCGACGACTTCGGCACCGGCTTCTCGTCGCTCTCGCACCTGCGCTCGCTGCCGCTCGACTTCATCAAGATCGACCGCAGCTTCGTCGCCTCGATCGCGGTCGACCGCGAGAGCGCGGCGATCGTCCGCGCGGTGACCACCCTCGCCCAGGCGCTCAACGTGCCCGTCACCGCCGAGGGCCTCGAGGATGCCGAGACGCTCCAGCGGGTCGTCGCGCTCGGCGCCACCACGGGCCAGGGCTGGTTCCTCGGCAAGCCGCTCAGCGCCGAGGCGACCGGCGAACTGCTCGCCCGGCGAAGCCTCGAACTGGTCTCGGACGCCCGCCAGATCGGCTGACGCAACGGCGCTCCACACTCGCCGGGCGCAGCTTCCGTTCCCGCCATCCCACTTCAGGACAGTCGGCAACCGCCTGTCCGCGCCTCCCGTTTGCGCATGGTAAAAATCGCGTTAAGGTTTTGCCATGCCTCGTTCGACAGCCGTCGTCCTGCCCTACTCGGTCCGCCTCGGCGGACCCCATCCGATGCGCTTCGGCACCGGCCGGCGCTGGCTCCTCGGCCTCGCCGAGAAGCTAGATCGACTGCCGTCGGGATTGAGCGACGACGCCCGGCTGTTCCTCGGCACCTATGCCGCCGGCTTCGCCGCGGTCAGCCTCTACCTCGCCTAGGGGTGACCCGCCGCAAGGCAGGCGCGATGGAGCTTCTTGCCGAGAAAGGCTGAGACGAGCGTCCCGGCGACCACCAGCAGCAGCGTCTGCTCGACCGACACGCCGACCTTCAGAAGCAGATATTGCAGCACCGTCGCGCCGACCATCGCCCCGGCATTGACGATGTTGTTGGCCGCGACCGTCCGCGCCGTCTCCGACTTGGGCACGGTGGTCGTCAGGAAGGCGTAGAGCGGGACCACGAACATGCCCCCGAACAGCGCGACGAAGAACAGGCTCGCGACCACCGGCCAGCCGGTCGGCTCGGCGAGGAACTGCCGGGTCCCGACCAGCTCGGGGAAGGGCGACCAGGCCGCGCTCAGCAGGTAGAGGGCGAACACCGAGACGCCCATCAGCAGCGCGCTGATCGGGGCGAAGCGCGCCGACACCTCGCCGCCGAGCAGGCGGTTGATGACCAGCGATCCCGATGCGACCCCGACCGAGAAGATCGCCAGGAACAGGGTCGCGACGCTCTGGTCGCCGCCGAGCACGTTCTTGACCAGCGGCGGGAACTGCGCCGCGAGCACCGCGCCCATCGCCCAGAAGAAGCTGATCGCCATGATCGCGACGAACAGGCGCGGCACGTGCATGGTCGCCCTGACGAGGCCGAGCGAAGCCCGGACGATATGCCAGTCCATGCCCGGCCGCGGCAGGTCGGGATCGTTGATCGTCCCGCTGTCCTCGGTCGAGGGCGGCGCGGCGGGCACGAACTGGCCCGCGATCTTGCCAAGCACCGCCACCACCAGCACGCCGACGGCGGCATATTCGGCATGGTAGCGCCCGCCCGCGTCCTGCACGACCAGCAGCCCGCCGAGAATCGTGCCGCCGAGGATCGCGATATAGGTACCGGCCTCGACCAGGCCGGTGCCGCCGAGCACCTCGTCGCTCCGCAGGTGCTGCGGAAGGATGGCGTATTTGATCGGCCCGAAGAAGGTCGAGTGGATGCCCATCGCCGCCAGCGCGACCAGCATCAGCGGCACGTTCAGCAGCAACAGCCCCGCTGCGCCGAACAGCATGATCCCGATCTCGGCGGTCTTCACCCAGCGCACGATCCGCGCCTTGTCGGTCGCGTCGGCCAGCTGCCCCGCCAGTGCCGAGAGCAGGAAGAAGGGCAGGATGAACAGCCCGCCCGCGACGGCGGAGAACATCGCCTCCTGCTCTTCCGAGCGATAGATGCCGTAGATGACCAGCAGGATCATCGCGGTCCGGAACAGATTGTCGTTGAAGGCCCCCAGGAACTGGGTGACGAAAATCGGCAGGAAACGCTTCGTTCCGAGCAGGTGCGTGACGTTCTGGATCAATGCCTTACGGGTCCCGGATGGAGCGATCGTCAAAGCGGCTTAGCGGTGGCGACCACGAACTCCAACCTCGACCGCTTTGGCTTGGCGGGTTTCATCGCTAAGGATGCCCGGGTCCATGCTGTCGCTGCCCAATCTCCTCACCCTGTCGCGCATCTTCGCGGTGCCGATCCTGGTCTTCCTGCTGTGGACCCCGACGCCGGTCGACTATCTCGTCACCTTCGTCCTCTACTGCATCGTCGGCATCACCGATTATTTCGACGGCTACCTCGCCCGCGCGCAGGGGCGGATCAGCCGGCTCGGCCAGTTCCTCGATCCGATCGCCGACAAGATCATGGTCGCCGCGGTCATCATGATGCTGGTCTCGAGCCGCCAGGTCGGCGCCGAGCCGATCATCCATGGATTCCACATCGTGCCCGCGCTGGTCATCCTGCTGCGCGAGATCATCGTCTCGGGCCTTCGCGAATTCCTCGCCCCGCTCCATGTCTCGATGCCGGTCAGCAAGCTCGCCAAGTGGAAGACCACCTTCCAGCTGGTGGCGCTCGGCGCGCTGATCCTCGCCGGCGCGACCCCGCAGGTCTGGTGGGTCCATGCGACCGGCCTCGTCAGCCTGTGGGCGGCCGCGATCCTCACCGGGGTCACCGGCTGGGACTATCTGAGGATCGGCCTCAAGCACATGGACTGAGGGCAGCCTTGCCCCGCCCGGCCATGCCCGTTACCGCCTTACCTACAAATTTGTCAGGAGGATTGCCGTCATGACCAAGCAGGAACTCGTCACCAAGATGCAGGACGCCGGCGCGTTCGTCCCGGGCAAGAAGGTCCGCCTTCACTTCGGCGACCAGGGCGCGATCCTGCTCGACGGGCAGGCCAGCCAGGTCACCGAGGACGCCGACAGCCCCGCCGACACCACCATCAAGGTCAACTGGGACGACTGGCAGTCGATGGCCTCGGGCCAGCTCGACGGAATGACCGCCTTCATGACCGGCAAGCTCAAGGTCGAAGGCGACATGTCGAACGCGATGCAGCTCCAGGGCGTTCTCGCCAAGCTTCGCTGAGCGATGCCGGCCCCGGTCAAGACCGGGAGCCAGTATCTTCTTCCTGCCGAACAGGAACAAACGCACGGGGCTCCTGCTTTCCTGAGGAGAACAGGAGACCCCATGCTGAAACTCTATTATTCCCCCGGCGCCTGCAGCCTCGTCACCCACATCGCCCTGCACGAGGCGGGCGCCGAGCATGAGGCGGAGCGGCTCGACTTCGCCAGCGGCCAGCAGCGCAGCCCCGACTATCTCGCGATCAATCCGCACGGCCGGGTCCCGGCGCTGGTGACCGACGAGGGCACCATCACCGAGAATCTCGCCATCCTCGGCTATCTCGCCGACCGCTTCGGGGCCGAGGGCACCATCCCGCGCGGCGACGCCTACCGCACCGCCAAGGCGATGCAGCTCCTCAGCTGGCTGAGCGGCACCGTCCACGCCACCGCCTTCGCCGCGCTGTTCCGCCCCGCCCGCTTCACCGCCGACGAGACGCTCCACGCCGGGATCAAGGAAGGCGCGCACGCCGCCCTCACCAGCCACTTCGTCGAGCTGGACGATCTGTGCGGCGAGGGCTGGCTCGTCGGCGACAGCTTCACCGCCGCCGACAGCTATGCCGCGGTCTTCTACCGCTGGGCCCGCGCGGCCAAGTTCGACCTGTCGCTCTACCCGCGCTGGACCGCGCTCGTCGGCCGGGTGGTCGAGCGCCCGTCCTTCGTCCGCGCGATCGAGCATGAAGGCCTCGCCATCACCCAGTTCGCCTGACCTCAGATCCAGCCGGCGTCCCTGAGGGCGCCGGCCCGGTCGCGCGCCACCGGCGCTTCGAGCCCGCCCTTAAGCCGCAGCACCAGTCGGCGGCCGTCGCGTTCGCGGCCTTCGACCGCTCTTCGCGCCACCCACCAGCTGCGATGCACCCGAAGACCGTCGGTCCCTGCCAGCTCGCGCTCGGCGTCGGCCATCCGCATCAGGATCAGCAGGCTCCGGCCGTCCGGCCCGTGAGCGCGGACATAATGATCCTCCATCTCTAGCGCGTGCAGCTCCCCGCCCCAGTCGGCCGGGAGGCGATCGAGAAAGGGTGACGGCGGTGACGGCGGTTGGCTGGCCGTGCCGTCGGGTGGCCGATCGGTCTCGACCTTCCGCTCGAGGCTGACGAACAGAAGGGTGATCAGAGCTCCGACCAGCGCGACATTGAAATAGAGCGGCGCAAGCGCATCGAGCGGGGGAAGCCCGTCGCGCAGGCCGCCGCCGAGCCAGCCGATCGCGAGCGTCGCCGGAACGGCCCCGACCAGCACGGCCCCGCCGATCGCCGCCATCCGCGGCAGTTCGAGCGTGCGTGCCGCCCACTCGCCCAGCCAGACGATCGGCCGGAACACGGCAAAGCCGACCAGCACCGCCGGCAGCCAGTAGCCGAGCCGCGCCCCGAACCCGCCCTCGGCGAAGCTCCCGAAGGGTCCGAGTGCAGCGAGGACGACCGCAGCGAGCAGGACCAGCGCAAGGCTGATCAGACCCCTCCGGAACCACTGCCGTGCCTGCCCCTGCCCGTTCACGCTTCGCGAACCGTCCCTTGCCACCGCCGACGAACTAGCCTGCACGACTAGCGTATGCGCACTTGCTGGCAAGACGACCGGACCCGAACCTCCGTGGCGACCCGTGCCAGGAGCCGAACCGATGACCAGTGCCACCCTCCCCCTGCCGTCGTCCCGGCGCCCGCTCGACGAACGGGCCGCGGTGCGCTTCGCCATCGCGCTTGGCGCCACGCTACTGACCACGGTCGTCCTCTACGGCGTGATACGCTGGCTGTCGGGGGTCGCCCCCGCCACCCCCTGGGTGCGAAGCACCGCGCTCGCCCTCCATCTCGTCACCGTCATTCCGGCGATCCCGCTCGGCGCCTATGTCCTGCTCGCCCGCAAGGGCGACCGCCGCCATCGGACCCTCGGCAGCCTGTGGCTCGCGCTGATGCTGGTGACCTCCGTGTCGACCATCTTCATCCGCAACCTCAATCACGGCGACTTCAGCGCCATCCACCTGCTCACGCTGCTGAGCCTCGTCGCCATCCCGCGCGCGATCATCGCCGCCCGCCGCCACGACATCGCCGCCCATCGCCGTCACCTCCTCACCTTCTACACCGGCTCGATGCTGATCGCCGGCTTCTTCACCTTTCTCCCGGGCCGCACGATGTGGCAGTGGGCGTTCGGCTGAGGCGGCCGCCCACCCGTCCACTTCCTTCTTGCTCCCGCGCCCGCCCGCCCGCATCAAGACCGCCACGACGTCCCGAGTGAAGTTGAAAGATGATTCAACTTTGCCTAGTCGTGAGCGTGAAACGGTGGAGTGACGATGGCCAAGAAGATCTATCCCGATGCCGCGGCGGCGCTCGACGGACTGCTCCACGACGGCATGACCATCGCCGCCGGCGGCTTCGGCCTGTGCGGCATTCCCGAGCGACTGATCGACGCGATCGTCGCCAGCGGGGTCAAGGACCTCACCGTCGCCTCCAACAATGCCGGCATCGACAATGAAGGCCTCGGCAAGCTGCTGCGCACCCGCCAGATCGCCAAGATGATCTCGTCCTACGTCGGCGAGAACAAGGAGTTCGAGCGCCAGTATCTCGCCGGCGAGCTCGAAGTCGAATTCTGCCCGCAGGGCACGCTCGCCGAGCGGATGCGCGCCGGCGGCGCGGGGATCCCGGGCTTCTACACCAAGACCGGAGTCGGGACGAAGGTCGCCGAGGGCAAGGAAGTGAAGAGCTTCGACGGCGAGGAGTATATCCTCGAGCGCGGAATCCGCGCCGACCTCGCGATCATCAAGGGCTGGAAGGCCGACGAGGCCGGCAACCTCGTCTTCCGCAAGACCGCCCGCAACTTCAACCAGCCCGCCGCCACCAGCGGCAAGATCTGCGTCGCCGAAGTGGAGGAGATCGTGCCCGTCGGATCGCTCGACCCCGACGCCATCCACCTTCCCGGCATCTACGTGAAGCGCCTGATCCTCGGCGCACCCTACGACAAGAAGATCGAATTCCGCACCGTCCGCCAGCGGGAGGCCGCATGACCCTGATCCTCGCCGCCGCGCTCGCCGCGCAACTCCCGCAGGGCGTCAGTCCGCCCAGGCCGGTGATTGTCGCGACACAGGGAACGCCTGCCGACGATCGCGCCCGCCGCGAAGACATGGCAATCCGCGAGGCGGTCGCCGGCGTCTACGCCGTCATCTCCGGTCCGGCCGGTCAGAAGCGCGACTTCGCCCGGATGAAGAGCCTGTTCACTCCCGACGCGCGGCTCTACGCGGTCGGTGGGCGCGGGCTGCAGGGCGGATCGCTTGACGATTATATCGCGAAGAACGGCGACTCGCTGACCAGGGTCGGCTTCTCCGAGCGCGAGCTGACAAGTCAGGTCCAGGTCTTCGGCAACGTCGCGCAGGTCTGGTCGTCCTATGCGGGCACCAGCAGCGATGGCAGCGTCAACGTCCGCGGAATCAACAGCTTCCAGCTCGCTCGCCAGCCCGATGGCCGCTGGCTGGTCCATTCCATCCTGTGGCAGGCCGCCAACCCGCAGCTGCCCCTCCCCCCGTACATGGAGCGTCGTTAATGCCCTGGTCCCGTGACGACATGGCCGCCCGCGCCGCGAAAGAACTGCGCGACGGCTTCTACGTGAACCTCGGCATCGGCATTCCGACCCTCGTCGCCAATCACATTCCGCAGGGGCTCGAGGTCACCCTCCAGTCCGAGAACGGGATGCTCGGCATCGGCCCCTTCCCCTATGACGACGAGGTCGACGCCGATCTCATCAACGCCGGCAAGCAGACCATCTCCGAGCTTCCCTCGTCGAGCTATTTCAGCTCGGCCGACAGCTTCGCGATGATCCGCGGCGGGCACATCGACCTGACCGTCCTGGGCGCGATGGAGGTCAGCCAGGACGGCGACATCGCCAACTGGATGATTCCGGGCAAGATGATCAAGGGCATGGGCGGGGCGATGGACCTCGTCGCGGGCGTCAAGAAGATCATCGTCGTGATGGAGCACACCAGCAAGAACGGCGATCCCAAGTTCATCCCCTCCTGCACCCTGCCGCTGACCGGCAAGAATGTGGTCGACATGATCATCACCGATCTTGCCGTCTTCCAGCGCCCGGATCATTCCAGTCCCTTCCGGCTGCTCGAAACCGCGCCGGGGGTGAGTGCGGACGAAGTGAAGGCGAAGACGACGGCCAGCTATCTGAGCTGAGGGCCGGCAAAGGGGGGAGCATGAAGGGACGGATTGGCGCAGCGGCACTAGCGTTCCTACTAGCCTCCTCGGTCGCATCCGCCGCACCTCCGGCCGAGCGTGACTGGAGCGAGGCGCTCGCCCGCGACGCCCAGGCCCTCCACGACGACCTCGCCGCCAATCATCCCGGCGCGGTCAACAGCCTCGACCCCGGGTTCAACGCCAACAATGATCGCCAGCTCAAGCTCGCGCTCGAGCGGGCGAAGAGCGCGCGAAGCTACGCCGACTATTTCTTCCCGCTGCGCATCTACGTCTCCTCCTTCGACGACGGCCATCTCGGCTTTGGCGCGCTCGGCAACACGCCCAACGACCTGCGCTGGCCCGGCTTCGCCACCCGCTACGACGGGCGAGGCCGGATCGTGGTCGGGACCAGCGAGCCGGAAAGCCCGGTGCCGCAGGGCGCCGAGCTGCTGTCCTGCGACGGGATGAGCGCAAGCCGCTATGCCGAGGCGACGCTCGGGACCATGTGGGGCCGCTGGTCGCTCGAGGCGCAGCAGCAGCGCATGGGCGCCTTCCTGTTCATCGACGAGAGCAGCAACCTCATCCCCAAGGCGAAGGAATGCACCTTCGCCATCGCCGGGCAGAGAAAGAGCATTCCCTTGTCCTGGCAACCGCTTGCCCTCGACCGGGTCGGGCCGCTGCTCAACAGCCTCCAGGGGCGCCGGAGCCGCGACTTCGGCGAGCGGACGCTGCCTGGTGGTATCCGCTGGCTGGCGATGCCCTCCTTCGACGGCGACCCCGCTTCCGCCGCCGCCAAGGCGCTTCCGGGGATGATCGCACGCGCACGCTCGGATCGCGCCGCGATGCTCGCCGCCCCGGCGATCGTCCTTGACCTGCGCGGCAACGGCGGCGGCTCGTCCGACTGGTCGCGGCAGCTTGCGGTCGCCCTGTGGGGTGAAGGCGCCGAGGACAGCCTTCCGCCCGGCCCGACCGTCGAGGTCGATTGGCGCGCTTCGCCCGCCAACCTCGCCGAGATCGCCAACGGCTATGCCGAGCGCCGCGGAAGCGAGGGCTTCTCCGCGCCCGTGGACAACTGGTACCGCTCGGTCATTGCCGGCCTCGGCGTGGCCGTCGCCCGCAAGCAGGCGCTTTGGCGGCACGTCGATTTCGATGCCTCCGGGCCATCCGCCGCCAGCAGCGAAGGAAAGCGGCCGACGGCGCCCGCGCTAGCGCGCCCGGTTCGCCCGATCTACGTCCTGACCGATTCCTCCTGCGCCTCGGCCTGCCTCGACGCGCTCGACCGGTGGACCGCGCTCGGCGCCATCCAGATCGGCCGTCCGACCAGCGCAGACACGCTCTACATGGAAATCCGCGACCGCACCCTGCCCTCGCGCCTGACCAGCATCAGCGTGCCGATGAAGGTCTATCGCGGACGCAAGCGCGGCTCCAACCAGCCGGCGATGCCCGTGCATCGCTTCGACGGCGACATCAGCGACACCGCCGCGCTCGAGACCTGGGTGACGAGCCTTGCCGCCGCGCGCCGCTAGCCTCCTCCTCCTCGCGCTGCTGCTTGCCGGTTGCGCCGATCCGCCGCCGACCACCATCGACGGAAGCTCGCCCGAGGCCTTCGCCGCCTCGACCAGCGCGGCCCGCGAGGAGCTGCCCGTCGCCGACCGCCTTATGTTCGATCGCGCCCTCGCCTCGGTGCCCGCCCGGCGCTACTCGTCTGGCGACCCCGAGCAGCTCCGCCGAACCACCTTCGACGGAATGACCGCCGCGCAGGTCGTCGACGACCAGCGCCGCCGCTCGCGCTGAAACGTCGCCCGGGCTTGACCCGGGACGCGCCAGCCTCTCACTGCAGCAGCGACAGGCGGGCGGGCGCGACGGCGCTCGCCGGCACGACGAGGAGAGACAGATGCGCGCATTGCTTTCGCAGGCCCCCGGCGGGCCCGACACGCTCCAGCTGGCCGAGCTCCCCGATCCCGTGCCGTCCACCGGCGAGCTGCTCGTCCGGGTCCATGCCGCCGCGATCAACTATCCCGACGTCCTGATCATCGAGGACAAGTATCAGATGCGCCCGCCGCGGCCGTTCGCGCCCGGCGGCGAGATCGCCGGCGAGGTCATCGGCATCGGCGAGGGCGTTACCGGCTGGTCGGTCGGCGACCGGCTGATCGCCGTCCCGGGCTTCGGCGGCCTGGTCGAGAAGATCGTCATCCCCGCCGCCTCCGCCTTCCGCCTGCCCGAGAGCCGCAGCTACACCGACGGCGCCGCCCTTCTCCTCACCTACGCCACCTCGATCCACGCCTTGTGGGACCGCGGCCAGCTTAAGGCCGGCGAGACCCTTCTGGTGCTCGGCGCGGCGGGCGGGGTCGGGCTCGCCGCGGTCGAGCTCGGCAAGGCCCGCGGCGCCCGCGTGATCGCCGCCGTCTCGAGCGAGGACAAGGCTCAGGCCGCGCGCGACGCCGGCGCCGACGAGGCGATCGTCTATCCGCGCGGACCCTTCGACAAGGACGCCAGCAAGGCGCTCGCCGAGCAGTTCAAGGCCGCTGTCGGCCCCAAGGGCGCCGACGTCATCTACGATCCCGTCGGCGGCGATTATTGCGAGCCCGCGCTCCGCGCCATCGCCTGGGAAGGCCGCTACCTCGTGGTCGGCTTTCCTGCCGGAATCCCGAGGCTCCCGCTCAACCTGACGCTCCTCAAGAGCTGCAATGTCTGCGGCGTCTTCTGGGGCGCCTTCGCCGCGCGTGACCAGGCCGCCAACCAGGCCCATGTCGAGGAATTGTTCGCGCTTTGGGACGCCGGCAGGATCAGCCCGCGAGTCAGTGCCACCTACCCGCTCGAGCGCGCCGGCGAGGCGATCGCCGCGATGGCCGCGCGCCAGGTCATCGGCAAGCTGGTGGTCGAGATCGGCTGACCACTCGCGAGAAGCTATTCCGCCGGCTGCGCCCGTCCTTCCAGCCGCGCGCGCCGGAATGGCTGGCGCTGCTGGTAGGCGAGGCTCTTCCACAGCCATTCCATCGGCCCGTTCTCGAAGCGGCGCATCCACAGCACCGCCGCGACCAGTTCGAGCGCGATGACGATGGCGGCGACCAGCGTCATGTCGGCCATGCCCCAGCGGCCCGCCAATCCGAAGCCCCAGGGCGCGAACACCACCCACATCATCAACAGCGACGTGAAGAGGTAAATGCTGAGCGGCATCTTGCCCGCCGCGGCGAAGGGAGCGAGCAGCCGTCGCCCGAGCGACGCTCGAAGCGCCAGATGGACGAGCCCGACATGTCCCAGCGTCACGGCCAGCCTGGCGATGTCCTCGAACATCCGCTGCCAGTGGATCCCGGGCTGGAATGTCAGCCGCTCGGCCCACAAGGTGCCCCTCAGGCTGAGCCCGACCGCGTAGCCGACCACCAGCAGCGCCGCATAGGTGCGCGTGCTCGCCTTCCCCTGGATGATCCCCCATTGGTAGAGCGCCATTCCGATCAGCATGGTCGCCAGGATCTCGCCTTCGATCTGCCAGAAGAAATTGCTCATCACCATCAGCCAGCCGTCCCGCTGGAACGCCCAATAGGCGCCGAAGCTTGAGCGCCGCGCCTGGTCTGCTGCCTCGATGCTCTTCATCTTGTCCGGGCTCGCGGCGGGCAGGCTGCTCCGGCGCAGGTCGCGCGCCTTCTGCTCCTCGACCTTCTTCGAATCGGCCTCGCTCAGCGTGACCCCCGACGCGGCTTGGGCGGCAAGCTGCTCGACCTTCGCGCGCTCGGTCACCGCGCTGCGATATTCCATGGCTCCGACGGTCATCAGCGCGGCGATGATCAGCGCCGCCCAGCCGAGCTGGCCCCGTGGGCCGGTCCTGCGGAAGGGGAAGAGGAAGATGGCGGCGATGCCGTAGACCAGCAGGATGTCCCCCATCCACATCAGCAGCAGCGCGTTGGCCAGCCCGAACAGGATCAGCCACAGGTTGCGGCGATAGTGGAGGTCGGCGACCTCGACCGGCCCGTCGGGCGTCATTGCGCGCCTTGCCATGATCATGATGCCCGCGCCGAACAGCAGTTCGAGCAGGCCGCGCTGGGTCCCCTCCAGCGTCACGTGAAGGATCAGGGTCGCCCAATAGTCGGCGGGCGTCCAGCTTGGATGGCGAAGCTCGAACAGCGGCGGCCCGCCATATCCGCCCATCCACGAGATGTTCATGAGCAGGATCAGCAGGATCGCGAGGCCCCGCAGGATGTCGAGCGAGGGAATGCGATCCCCTTCGGCAATTCGAGAGATGCCGTTCGTGTCCATCATTGCCTCCCCTTCGAGCAATGCCGGTAAGCATGAATGATGAACCCGTAACGACATGGTGGCAAGCAGGGCGCGCGGAACACGCGAGTCGTCCCGACATTGCCCTTGGCCCCGCCGGGCCCTATCTCCCGTTCACCATCCGGACGGGGAGTTTTACGTGACCACCTTCGACGATCGCGAGCGGGCCTTCGAAACCAAGTTCGCGCATGACGAGGAGATGCGCTTCCGGGTCATCGCGCGTCGCAACAAGCTGCTCGGCCACTGGGCGGCCGGCCTCATGAAGCTCTCCCCGATCGAAGCCGAGGCCTATGCCAAGGACGTGGTCCGCGCCGACTTCGAGGAAGCCGGCGACGAGGACGTCATCCGCAAGCTGCTCGGCGACCTCACCGCTGCCGACATCGAGATCGACGACGCCGCCATCCGCCAGGCGCTCGCCGACCAGACGGTCGAGGCCAAGCGCCAGTTGATGGAAGCGAAGGGCTGATCCGATGCCGATGGCCGCTGCCGACATCGAGGCGCTGATCCGCGCCGCCCTTCCCGATGCCACGATCGAAATTCGCGACCTGCGCGGTGACGGCGATCATTATGCCGCAAGCGTGGTCAGCGCGGCCTTCGCCGGAATGCCCAAGGTCCGGCAGCACCAAATGGTCTACAAGGCGTTGGGTGGTCGAATGGGCGGAGAGCTGCACGCCCTCCAGCTGACCACCGCCGCCCCCCAAGGAGTGAAATGATGAGCGACGCCAGCCAGCGCATCGACGCATTGGTCAAGAACAACGACGTGGTCCTGTTCATGAAGGGCACCGCGCTCTTCCCGCAGTGCGGCTTCTCCAGCCGCGCGGTGGCGATCCTGGACCATCTCGGCACCCCCTATGAGACGGTCGACGTGCTCGCCGACCAGGAGATCCGGCAGGGTATCAAGGCCTACAGCGACTGGCCGACCATTCCGCAGCTTTACATCAAGGGCGAGTTCGTGGGCGGTTCGGACATCATGATGGAGATGTTCGAGAACGGCGAGCTCCAGGGGCTGCTCGCGCCGCAGGCCTGAGCGCCGTCGCGCACGGTTCGAATCGAAACAGAAAGGGGCGGCGAAGCGGGACCAGAAACCGCTTCGCCGCCCCTTTTGCTTGGCGTGGAACCAAAGTGGACGACTTCTGGTAAGCAGCCCCCGTGCCATTTCTCGCAGAATGCCGTTTTTCCGCCATTCTGTCCGACACGCGTCCGCCGGAAGCCGCGCAACCTGTCAGAATTTCCGACAGGCAGGAGCATCAACTCACCTCGCGCAGTGGACAGTCCGCGCAAGGCCGCGCATGGCCCGCTCCCGTGAACCTCGCCGCCCATCCACTCGGGACCGAACGCCCGCTTCTTCTCGCCGACCTGACCCAGAGCTGGTCGGCAGTGGGCGGCGGCGTCGGCACTTACCTCCGGCACAAGCGCGAGCACATCCTCGAGCACACCCCGCACCGTCACCTGATGATCCTGCCGGGCGAGCATGACGTGGTCGAGGAGAGCGACGGCGGACGCGCGATCACCGTCTGGCTGCGCAGCCCGCACGTGCCTTTCAGCCCCAACTACCGGCTGCTCCTTCGCAACCGCTCGGTCCGCAAGGCGCTCGCCGCCTACCGGCCCGACGTGATCGAGTGCCAGGACGCCTACAACCTTCCCCATGCCGCGCTGAAGCACCGCGCGGCCTATCCCAAGACCGCGCTGATCGCCGGCTACATGACCGACTTCCCGACGGTCTATGTCGCCCGCCCGCTGTCGCGCTTCCTCGGCCACGGCATCGCCGATCGGCTCGGCCGGCTCAGCTACGACTATTGCGGCCGGCTCTACCGCCAGTTCGACGCCGTCTATGCCTTGTCGGAGAATGGCGGCGCCCGCTTGCTCCGGAGCCTCGGGGTCGAGGATGTCCAGATGCTCCCGCTCGGGGTCGAGCTCGACGACTTCGGCCCCGACCGCCGCGACCCCGCCCTCCGTTCCGAGCTCGGGCTCGCCGACGACCAGCCATTGCTCATCTACGTCGGGCGAATGGACATCGAGAAGCGCCCCGACATCGTCGTCGACGCCTTCCGCCAGCTCCCCGAAAGCCTCGGCGCCAAGCTCGTCATCCTCGGTCAGGGCCCGCAGAAGGAGCAGTTCGAGGCGCTCGGCGATCCGCGCATCCTTACCCCCGGCTTCGTCACCGACCGCACCGTGCTTGCCCGCTGGCTGGCGAGCGCCGACCTCTATGTCTCGGCCATGCCCAACGAGACCTTCGGCGTGTCGGTGATCGAGGCGCAGGCCTCGGGTCTTCCGGTGGTCGGGGTCAACGGCGGCGCGATGCCCGAGCGCGTGCTTCCCGGCATGGGCCGCCTCGGACCCGTCGGCGACAGCGCTGCCATGGCCGCCAACATCCTTGAGGTGCTCGGGCAGGACCATCGCGCGATGGGCGAGAAGGGCCGGACTTGGGTGTCGGCCGAATATAGCTGGCAGCACAGCATGGAGCAGCTGCTCGGCACCATCATCCCCCATGCGCTCGCCAAGGCCGCGAAGCGCGCCGCCGCCACAGTGCCCGCCTGACCCCTGTTCACCCTGCGTTTATGCGCCGGGTAGTTGATCGTCGTCGCGACGCAACCAAGAGGGGGTTTCATCGATGCTTACGACCATGCTGCTGATCGCCGCGCAGGCCGCGCCCGTACCGCCTGCGCCGCCGGCTCCGCCCGCCGAACGCGTCGAGCGGATGATCGTCGTCCATGAAACCGGCAAGGCGGGCACCGGCGCGCCGACCATCGTCCGGCGCGGCGACAAGGTCGAGATCGGCGGCTGCGGTTCCGAGCGCCGGTTCGAGACCGACGCCGAAGTCACCCGCGAGGGCCGCAAGGAGAAGACCCGCATCCTTCTCTGCTCCAAGGGCGACGAGAGCGACGTCGCCTGGGTTGAGCGGCTCCGCTCGGCGGCCAAGCGGATCGAGGCCGACGACAATCTGTCGCCCGAGGCGCGGACGCGGGTCGTCGCCGCGATCAACGAGGCGATCGCCAAGGCGCCCGTCCGCGAGTGAGTTGCATCGCCGGGCCGGCTCTGGTCTGAGCGGACCGGTGACCCACCCGCCCGGCATCCTCGAGCCGCTTGGGCCTGGCCTTGCCCGGCTGCTCGCGCCCAATCCCTCGCCCTTCACCGGCGAGGGCACCTGGGTGCACCTGATCGGAAGCGATCGGCTCGCCATCCTCGATCCCGGCCCGGCCGATCCGGCGCATCTCGACGCGATCGTTGCGGCGATCGGCGGGCGGCCGGTCGAGGCGATCCTCGTCACCCACACGCACCGCGACCACAGCCCGGGCGCGGCCCCGCTCTCGGCCGCAACCGGCGCTCCCGTCTGGGGCTGCGCGCCGCTCGCCATCCCCGGCGACCAGGAAGCGGGCTTCGATCCGGACTATGCTCCCGACCGGGTGCTCGCCGACGGCGAGACGGTCGCGCTTGCCGGCACGAGGATCGAGGCTGTCCACACCCCCGGCCACACCTCCAACCACTTGTGCTTCGCGTGGGAGCACCGCCTGTTTAGCGGCGACCATGTGATGGGCTGGTCGACCACCGTGGTCATCCCGCCCGACGGTCACATGGGCGACTATATGGCGAGTCTGCAGAAGCTCCAGCGGCGCTCCGAGACGCTCTTCCATCCCGCCCACGGCGAGCCGGTCGAGGATCCGCAGCGGCTGCTCCGCGGTCTCCTCACCCACCGGATCCAGCGCGAGCGCCAGTTGCTCCGCCTCGCCGGCGAGCAGCCCGGCACGGTCGAGGAGCTCACGGGCCGCGCCTATCCCGCGCTCGACCCGCGCCTCGTCCCCGCCGCCCGAGCCACCGCGCTCGCGCATCTCATCACGCTGGAGGAGCAGGGCCGCGTCGACTGCGTTCAGGGCATATGGAAGGTTTGAAACGCTACTGGCCGCTGCTGCTGATCGCCGCGATGATCCTCGGCGCGCTCTTCTGGTGGCGCGCGGAGCAGGCGAAGGAACGTCGCGCGGAGGAGGAGCTCGCGCAGGCGCAAGGGATCGTCCGGGTCCTCTCGCAGACCTTCTCCAACCGCGCCGCGCTCAAGGTCGGCGAGATCAACGGCACGCTCGACGTCACCACCGTCGATCCGGGCGCGGTCCCCTTCCTCCGCTCCTCGCAGAAGGCGACCGTTCCCTACAGCGTCGGCTACACGCTCGACCTGCGCGATCTCGGCGCCGACGACTATCGCTGGGACCCGGCCGCCCGAACGCTCACCATCCGGGTGCCGCTGGTCGCCGCCGAGGCTCCCAACATCGACGAGGCCAACCGGGCGGTCGCCGGCACCAGCGGGCTGTTCGTCACCCGCGGCGCCTCGGCCAACCTCGCCCGCCGCGCCTCGCAGCTCGCCACCGCCAAGGCGGGCGAGGTCGCCGAGGAGCCCGCCAACCTCGCACGCGCGCAGGCCAATGCCGAGAAGGTCGTCGCCGACCTCGCCCGGGCCCCCCTCGAAACCGCCGGCCTCGGCCCGGTCACGGTCCGCGTGGTCACCCCCGCCGCCGGGGTTCGCGACGGCGAGCGCTGGGACGTCAGCCGCTCGATCGAGCAGGTGCTGGCGGATCGGCAGCGCTGAGCCTATCTCCGCTCCCATGACCGCACACAGCAGCCTTGCCGGCCTCGACCTGCTCTCCGAGATCAAGCGTCTCAAGGAGGAGCGGAACGCCGTCATCCTCGCGCATTACTATCAGAAGCCCGAGCTTCAGGACCTCGCCGACTTCGTCGGCGACAGCCTTGACCTCAGCCGCAAGGCCGCGGCGACCGATGCCGACGTCATCGCCTTCTGCGGCGTCCGCTTCATGGCCGAGACCGCCAAGATCCTCAGCCCCGACAAGACCGTCATCCTGCCCGACATGGACGCCGGCTGCAGCCTCGAGGACAGTTGCCCGCCCGACCAGTTCGCCGCCTTCCGCGCCGCGCACCCGGACCATATCGCGCTGACCTACATCAACTGCTCGGCGGAGGTGAAAGCGCTCAGCGACATCATCGTCACCTCCTCGAGCGCCGACGTCATCCTCAGCCAGATCCCGCTCGACCAGAAGATCATCTTCGGCCCCGACCGCCACCTCGGCGGCTATCTCGCGCGGCGGACCGGGCGCGACATGCTGCTGTGGCCGGGCATCTGCATCGTCCACCAGGCCTTCAGCGAGACCGAACTGCTCAAATTGAAGGCGCAGTACCCGGACGCGCCCGTCGCCGCGCACCCCGAGTGCCCGCCGCACATCGTCGACCATGCCGACCTCGTCGGCTCGACCCGCGCCATCCTCGACTTCGCCGTCGCCTCGCCGGCCGAGGTCATCCTCGTCGCGACCGAGCCGCACATCATCCACCAGATGGAGAAAGCGGCGCCGCACAAGACCTTCATCGGCGTCCCGGGCGGCGACGGCAACTGCAACTGCAACATGTGCCCGTACATGGCGCTGAACACGCTCGAGAAGCTCTACGTCTCCTTGCGTGACCTCGAGCCGCGGATCGAGCTTGCGCCCGACCTCATGGACAAGGCCCGGCTCCCGCTCGAACGCATGCTCGAGATGGCCGGCCGGACCGTCGGCAAGGGCGACGTCGGGCGGCCGATCGTTCCCTTCCGCGCCGAGGGCGAGCAGTGATCGCGACTTTGCTCGCGGCAAGCTCCGGGCAAGCTTCTGCCATCTAGAAGGAACCATGAGACCCCGCCCTGCGCTCGGAAGGAGTGAGGGGTCTCACCAGTTGGGCAGCGCTCCTTCCACCAAGCGCCGCCGACGCCGAACGCCACGCCGGTAGTCACGCGCGGCCAGGATATTCTCTTTTGCACGAACCGACCTCGACCCCCGCCGACATTGATCCCAAAGCCGTGCTCCGGCAGGTCGCCGCCTTCCGTGAGCCACGGACCGGCCGAAGCCTGTTCGAGCTGGCGGTCACCGTCCTTCCCTTCGCCTTGCTGTGGGCGGCGATGTGGGCGAGCCTCAGCGAAGGCTATTGGATCGGCCTCCTCCTGACCATTCCGGCGGGCGGCTTCCTCCTCAGGATGTTCCTCATCCAGCACGATTGCGGCCATGGCGCCTTCTTCTCGCGCCAGTGGGGCAATGACTGGCTGGGGCGCTTCCTCGGCGTCTTCACCCTGACGCCCTACGACTATTGGCGCCGGAGCCATGCCACCCACCACGCCACCACCGGCAACCTCGAGCTGCGCGGGGTCGGCGACATCGACACGCTGACCGTCTCCGAATATCGCGCGCTCTCACCGGCCGGGCGGCTGCGCTACCGCATCTACCGCAACCCGATCGTCCTGTTCGGGATCGGCCCCGCCTACCTCTTCATGCTTCGGCACCGGCTTCCGGTCGGAATGATGCGCGGGGGCTGGCGTCCGTGGGCGAGCGCGCTCGGCACCAACGCGGGCATCGCCGTGTTCGCCGGGCTGCTCATCTGGGCGATGGGCTGGAAGCTGTTCCTGATGATCTTCCTTCCGACCACCCTCGTCGCCGCCTCGCTCGGGGTCTGGTTCTTCTACGTCCAGCACCAGTTCGAGCAGACCCACTGGTCGCCCCGCGACGAATGGTCGTTCCACGAGGCCGCGCTCCACGGCAGCAGCTATTACGTCCTTCCGACCGTGATCCACTGGTTCAGCGCCAACATCGGCATGCACCATGTCCATCACCTCGCCAGCCGAATCCCCTTCTACCGGCTGCCCGAGGCGATGCGCGAGGTCCCGGTCCTCACCCGGATCAGCCGACTGACCGTGCGCGAGAGCTTCCGCACCGTCCGCCTCGCGTTGTGGGACGACCGCGCCCGCCGCCTGATCTCCTTCCGCGAGGCGCGCGCCACGGCCTAGCCCTTGCCGCGCTCGCGGTGCGGGCAGCCCGGCCAGCAGCATGGCCGGCGCTTGCCCTCGCCCAGTGACTCCATTCCCCAGGCAACCCGCTTCACCCGCGTTTCCGGCTTCTTGGGGCTGGTCACCCAGCAGATCCACTCGTTTCGCGCGAGCGGCGTGATCGCGGCCCAGGTCGCCGCCGTCGCCGGCGCGTTCCGGAGCGCCTGCTCGAGATCGTCAGGCAGCGCGTGCACCGTGCCCCCGGCAAGCTCCTCACCTGTCGCCATCTGAAGACCTTTCCATGCCGCGCTCGTCGCCGCAAACTTATCTTAGCAACCGCCTTCTACGCACCGGAATCATGGATCCGCATCGCCGCCTCCTCATCCTTGGCGCAGTCCTCGCCGGTGGCGCGCTGCTGACCGGCGTGATGCCGGCCGCTTGTGCGCGCCTGACCCGGCCGGCGCAGTCCGCCGCTCGTCCGACCCGCCCATCCGGTGAGCCGAAGCCGATGCTCGACGAGGACATTGCGCCCGTTCTCGCCCGGCTGGATGCCTGGTTCGCGGCAAACCTTCGTGATCGCCGCTACGCCTTCAATCCCCCGGCCAGCGAGGCCGCGATCGACCGCTTCCAGCGCCGGATTGGCCGCCCACTCCCCCGCTCCTGGCGACAACTCTACCGCTGGCACGATGGCGAGAATGACGATCGCTGGGGGCACTTCTACGGGCTGCCGCTGCTCTCGCTGGGTCAGGCAGAGGCCGAGTGGATCGTCTGGGGGAAGGTGCTCGCCGAACTCGGCGACGATCCCTATGTCGTGCGCGGCGCGAGCTGGCCGGCCGGCGCGATCGACCCCGCCTACGGCAATCCCGGCTGGATCCCGCTGACCGCCGACGGCTCGGGCAATCACATCGGAATCGACCTCGCTCCTTGGCCTGGCGGCCGAGTCGGACAGGTGATCCTGTTCGGCCGCGACGAGGATGTGAAGGTCGTGCTCGCCCCCTCGCTCGGCCGCTTCCTCGGCTGGATCGCCGACCTGCTCGAAGGCGGCAACGTTCGCCTCGGCAAGGACCCGGGCGAGACGATCCTCCGCGAGTTCCGCCTCAAGTCTCCCGCGGTCGATCACTTTCACGAAGGCGCCCGCCGCCTGCTTGGCGCTCCGGGCCAGTTCCTGTGACGGGAGGACCAAAACCGCTCAAGGTCTACTTCGACGGCGGGTGCCGGCCAAACCCCGGGCCGATCGAGGTCGCGGTGGTCGCGCGGGGTGAAATCCACTTCTTCGACAATCTCGGCCAAGCCAGCAGCAGCGACGCCGAATGGCTCGCGCTGTGCTGCGCGCTCGAAGTCGCGCAGGCGCTCGGCGCTTCCTCCTTCGATCTCCTTGGCGACAGCCGGAGCATCATCGACCAGGCCGGCGACCAAGTCAGGACCGCGCCGTCGTGCGTCGATCATCGTCGGCGCTTCGACAGCGGCGTGGCCGCCGGACCACCCCGCCGCCTGCGCTGGATCCCGCGTAACCAGAACCTCGCCGGGATCGCGCTCGAACGGCGACGGGCGGGTCGCCGCTAGGCCTCCGGCTCAGTCGAGCGAGACCCGGCCCCGCATCGCCTTCACTGCGCCACGACCCTTTTTCGAATCGACCCGCTTGGCCTTGGCCGACCGGCTCGGCTTGGTCGGGCGGCGCTTGGCGTCGCGCTGGAACGCGGCGGCGATCAGCGCCCGCATCCGGTCGCGCGCTTCCTCGCGATTGGCCTCGCGGGTCCGGTGCGTGCGGGCGGTGACGATCAGCTCGCCTCCCTGGGTCAGCTTCGACCCGGCCAGCACCTTGAGCTTCTCATAGGCGTACAAAGGCAGCCCGAGCGCGAAGACGTTGCAGCGCAGCTGGCAGGCGGTCGCGACCTTGTTGACGTTCTGCCCGCCCGGCCCCGTGCTCGCGAGGAAGGTCTCGCTCAGCGCCTCTTCGGGAAGGTTGACCTCTTCAGGGCGCATCGGCCGCGGCCAGCGACGCCCACTCTCCCCAATGCTCCGGAAGCGGGGCGGTGACGTCGATCGGCGGCTTGCTCCCGCGCGGCACGATCAGCCGGCTTGCGTGGAGCAGCATCGGACCGCCCGGAACGCCATAGACCCGGTCGCCGAAGATCCCCGCGCCGAGCCCCTCGCGCGCATGGACTCGGATCTGGTGCGTCCGTCCGGTCAGCGGCCGGAATTCGACCAGGGTCCTGCCCTCGCGCGAGCCGATCCGCTTCCACGCGGTCCGCGCCGGCTTGCCGCCCGGATCGCCGATCATCCGCCAGCCCGCCTCGGCCGAGCTCTTCTTGCCCAGCGGGAGGTCAATCAGCCCTTCCTCCTCGGCGATCTCGCCCGCGACGAGCGCCAGATAGACTTTCTGCACCGAACCGGATTCAAAAGCCTGCTGATATTTGGCCCGGGCACTCGGATGGCGCGCGAACAGGAGGCATCCCGACGTGTCCTGGTCGAGCCGGTGCATCGGTGTCGGCAACCGCTTGAAGCCGCAGCGCAGCTCGTCCAGCCGCTGCTCGATGCTGTCGCCGCCGCGCTTGGGCGTGTCGACGGGAAGACCCGCCGGCTTGTCGAGGACCAGCGCCTCTCCATCGGCGAACAGCAGGAGGTCGGACAGGATCATGGCTTTCGCGAGACCATAGGGACGGTCGAAAGACAAGCGCGCGTGCCTTCGGAAAAGTGCCCCGGCGACGGCCAGGCCTTGAACAATAGGATTTCGCCTGCTTGCCTCGGCGCGTGGACAGCCGCCCTCCCTCGACCACCGGTGCCGCGCCGGCTGCGGCCCTTCTCCCGAGCCGATCCGGCAGGGTGACACCGGGTGACAACCCCCGCTTTACGACAGCCCTGCTGATCGCGGCCCTGTGGAAAACTGTGACAGCGCGGCAACGATATCGGCGGAAACCAGCCGTTTAGGGCATGTTAACCTTTTCAGGCGACACCCCGAATGGTTAATGCACACTTCAGGGCCGTTAAGCGGGCGTAACGCTTGGCTTGGGTCCTAGAGGGGGAAATCTGATGCGCGTTCTGCTGATCGAGGATGAGCCGACCACCGCCAAGTCGATCGAGCTGATGCTCGGCACGGAGGGCTTCAACGTCTACACGACGGATCTCGGCGAAGAGGGCTTGGACCTCGGCAAGCTGTACGATTACGACATCATCCTCCTCGACCTGAACCTTCCCGACATGCACGGCTATGACGTGCTGAAGAAGCTTCGCACCGCCAAGGTCGCGACCCCGGTCCTCATCCTGTCCGGCATCGGCGAGATGGATTCGAAGGTTCGGGCCCTGGGCTTCGGCGCCGACGACTATGTCACCAAGCCGTTCCACCGGGACGAGCTGGTCGCCCGCATCCACGCCATCGTCCGCCGCTCGAAGGGTCACAGCCAGTCGGTCATCCGCACCGGCAAGCTGGCGGTCAATCTCGACGCCAAGACGGTCGAGGTCGACGGTGCCCGCGTGCACCTCACCGGCAAGGAATATGCGATGCTGGAGCTCCTGTCGCTCCGCAAGGGCACCACGCTCACCAAGGAGATGTTCCTCAATCATCTCTACGGCGGGATGGACGAGCCCGAGCTCAAGATCATCGACGTCTTCATCTGCAAGCTGCGCAAGAAATTGAGCCTCGCCTGCGGCGGCGACAATTACATCGAGACGGTGTGGGGACGTGGCTACGTGCTGCGCGACGCGTCCGAAGCCGAAGTCGAGGTTCCCGAGGCGGCGGTCGCTTGAACCGCCCGGCGCGGCGACGCCGCGGCTTCGGCTGGCCCGGTCGGGTCGCCGTCGCCGCCGTGCTGATCCTCGCCTCGCCGCTGCTCGCGCCGCGGCTGCTCGCCTTCCCCCATTCGACCACCGTCGGTCAGCACCATGTCTATTCGGACATGCCGATCACGCCGGCCGTCCGGCGGATCGTCGGCGCTGCTGACGATAAGGTGCGTGCCAGCCCGCTCGGCGACGCCCGCCCGCTCGACCAGGATGTCGTGCTCACCGACGGCGGCTGGCGCTGGCGCTGGCTTGCGATCTCCGCGTCCGACGCCTTCGCGCTGAGCCGACCGCTCGGCGAACCGGTGATCGTCAACCATTCCGATCCGTCGCGCGACATCATGACCAATGCCTATGGCGCGACCCGGAGGCTCACCGACGTCGTCGCCCACGAACTCACCCACGGCGCGATCCGCGCGCGCTTCGGGATCGTCCGCGCGCAGTTGATGCCGGCCGAGCTGGTCGAGGGCTATTGCGACCATGTCGCCGGAAGCAGCACGCTCAGCGACGCCCAGGCGAAGGCGCTGATCGCCAGCGGCCAGACCCGTCCGGCGCTCCTCTACTGGACCGGCCGCAAGAAGGTGGAAGCCGCACTCGAAGCCAATGGCAACGATGTCGACCGCCTGTTTGAGGAGTGGCGCTGACCGCGCCGGATGCTCAGACCTTGAGCAGCCCGCGGCCGCGCAGCACGCGCTCGGTCCGGCCGCCGCTGGTCATCGGCTCGAACCGCTTCCAGCCGTCGCGGCCGAGCCTTTCGATCGGCCGGAACATGGCCTTGTACGCCATCCGCTCCGACCCCTCGACCCAATAGCCGAGATAGACGTAGGGCAGCCCGGCCCGGGCGGCACGCTGGATGTGGTCGAGGATGATGAACGTCCCCAGCCCCTTCCGATGCTCGAGGCTCGGATCGTAGAAGCTGTAGATCATGCTGAGCCCGTCGCTCTGCTGATCGCTGAGGCAGGCTCCGATCAGCTTGCCCGGCCGACCGTCGACCGACGGCTCGCGATATTCGACGACATAGGTGCGGACCGGGGTCTGCTCGACCATGTCGGCGAAGTCGTTCTCGTCCATCTCGGCCATTCCGCCACCGGGATGACGGACGGCGAGGTAGCGACGGAGAAGGTCGAACTGCTCCTCGGTCGTCCACGGCTTGCACGCCGTCACCTCGATGTCCTGGTTGCGGCGGATGAGCTTGCGCTGGGTCGCGGTCGGCTCAAACTCGTTGGCGGCAACCCGCACCGAGACGCAAGCCTGGCAGTCGATGCAGCTCGGCCGGTAGGCGACCGACTGCGAGCGGCGGAAACCGATCCGACCGAGCGCCTCGTTCAGTTCACCGGCATGGTGGCCCGACAATTCGGTGAACACCTTCCGCTCGATCTTGCCCGGCAGGTACGGGCAGGCCGACGGCGACGTCACGAAGAATTTCGGAAAGCGGAACGGAGCGCTCAAGCGGGGCCTTCGTGTTCGAAATGGTTACGAAAGTGTTTATGCGCTCCACCAACGCACCTGAAAAGGGGCCGCTCCCGCACAAAGATGGTTAAGGACAAAGACTGTACCGCTTCGGGTCAGCGCTACAGTCGTCCGGCTCGCATCGGCGCCATCACCTGCTCGGCAAAGCGGTCCATTTCCTCGGCCTGCGGGCTCATCTGCAGCAGCAGCAGGTCAAGCCCGATGGCTTCATATTCCCGGATCCGTGTCGCGACTTGTTCGGGCGTTCCGACGAGGTTGGGCCGCAATCCTCGGTTGGATACGCTATACTCCTGCAGCTTGAGCGTGCGCTCGAGCTCGGTGCCGGACAGCCATTGGTCGAAATTGGCGAAGCCGGGCGGCGGGGTCGCGGGCATGGCGGTGATCCGCGCCAGTTCGGCTGCCGCCTCGGCCTCGGTGTCTCGGACGATGACATAGGCGGCCATGCCATACTGCATCGGCGGCCCGCCCGCCTCCGAACGCCGCCGCGCCATGTCGGCGATCTTGGGCGCGACCGCCTCGACGGGATCGCCGTGCATGACATAGGCGTCGCACTGGCGGGCGATCAGCGTCTTGGCCGCGTCGCTCTCGCCGCCGGCATAGACGGTGGGTCGCTTCGCCGGCTTGGGCGAGACGATCGCGTCGGTCACCCGGTAGCGCTCGCCGGCGAAACTGAAGCGCTTCTCCGTCCACAGCCCGTCGACCACGCTCAGCCATTCGGCGGTACGGGCATAGCGATCGTCATGCTGGTCGAAAGTCAGGCCATATTGCTCGGCCTCCTCCTTCCACCAGCTCGAGACCACGTTCAGCGCGAGCCGCCCGCCACTGATCCGGTCGATGTTGGCGGCCTGCTTGGCGAACAGCGCGGGATGGTGGAAGTTGGGACGCACCGCGACCATCAGCTCGAGACTGCGGGTGATCGCGGCCAGCGCGGCGGCCGTGCTCCAGGCGTCGAGGGCGGGCTCTGTGACGCCCTTGATGTCGTTGAGGAACAGCTCGGCGATGAGCGTCAGGTCCCAGCCCTTCTCCTCCGATCGGAGGGTGAGGTCGCGCACCGCTTCCCAGCTCGCCGCCGGGCCCTCGTCGGGATCGTTGCGCAGCCAGCCGCCGAACACCGGCATCCAGTATCCGAACCTCATGCCTGCGCCTCCGCGATCCTGTCCTTGAGCCATGCGACCAGTCGGTCATGCGGGTCCCAGCCAAGCACCTCGGTCGGACGCGCCACGAAGTTGGACAGGGCGTTGATGTCATAGAATTTGGCCGTGCCGTCGCGCTCGTCGACCATCACCTCGACCCCGCCGACATCCATCCCCATTGCGTTGGCCACCCGCTCGGCACCCGCGACGATCTCGGCCGGCGGTTCGAAGGCGGTCATGGCGATCGGCGTGCCCCGATCGTCGTCGCAGGCGTCGGCGGGGCAGAGGTCGAACTGGCCGGCGCCGTCGACCTTGATCGCGTAAAGGAAGCGGCCGCCGAGCGTCTCGATCCGCCAGATGACGCCATCCCTGGCGGGGATCGCCTCCTGGACGAGAAGGACCCGATCGACCGAGTTCGGCGCCTCACCCGCGGCGACCACGGCGGCAAGTTCGGCCTCGCTGTCGAAGCGCATGATCCCCGCACCGGAGCCGCCGACATTGGCCTTGACCAGCAAGGGGTAGCCGATCTCCTCGGCGGCTCGCGGCAGGTCGGCGGCGCGGTGCACAACGCGGGTGCGCGGAGTGGCCAGGCCAAGGCGCTGGAGCAGGCTCAGCTGCCGCGCCTTGTTGCTGTCGACCGCCATCACCTCGGGCCCATTGAGGATGGTCGCTCCCTGCCCGCGCCAGTGATCGAGCAACGCCATGCTGTAGTAGAGCGGATGCTCCGGTTCGCGCAGGAAGCTCGACATGGCGACGCGGTTGAAGATGACCGGCGCGGGCGGCGGCGATGCGGCGGGATCGAAGGCGTGGTCGCCGACCGGGATCCTCACATGATCGATGCCGTGGGCGTCGAGCGCGGCGAACAGCGGCTCGAACCACAGGGGATGCTCGTACAGGATGGCAAGCTCGGGCATTCGCTTCCTCATGGGGGGGAGTGCGTTCGCCCGAGCACGTGGGCGTGGCAGCGACGTAGGGGTGGCTCAGTCCTCCCGCAAGGCCCGCCAGGCGAGGAGCAGCCAGCCGGCGATCATCAACAGCCCGCCAAGCGGGGTGACCGCGCCCAGCATTCGCGGTGCGCCAAGCGCCATGAGGTAAAGCGTGGCGGCAAACAGCAGCGCCCCACCAGCCAGCATCCAGGCGGGCAGGCGAAAGGCCGCGCGATCGTTGAGCCCGATGGCGAACGCCGCCACGGCGTGGGGCAGCAGATAGTGGCCCGCGGTCTGCCACCAGCCGAGCTCCACCGGGCCGAGCCGGGCCTGCAGCGCGTGGGCGCCGAACGCCCCGAGCAGCACCGCCGACGCCGCCAGCAGCGCGCCGGCGGCGACCAGGCGCGCTCCGCCGCCCGCCTTGCTCACGCCTGGTGGATCGCCTTGGTCACCTGGTAGCTCGCCAGCCCTTCGACCCCGCCCTCGGAGCCCGAGCCGCTTTCCTTGACCCCGCCGAACGGCGCGTCGGCGACCGAGATGGCGAAGCTGTTGATGCCGACCATCCCGCTCTCGATCGCATCGCCGAGGCGATTGGCGCGGCGGCCGTTCTCGGTGAAGACGAAGGCGGCGAGCCCGAACGGCAGCCGGTTCGCCTCGTGCAGCGCCTCGTCCTCGGTTGCGAAGCTGCGCATCAGCGCGACCGGGCCGAACGGCTCGACATTCATCGCGTCGGCTTCGTTGGGGACATCGGCAAGGACGGTCGGCTGGAAGAAATAGCCGGCATCGCCCGGCTCGCCCCCGGCGAGGACGCGCGCCCCCTTGGCCCTGGCATCCTCGACGAGGCTGCTGATCGCCGGGAGCCGCCGCTGGTTGGCGAGCGGACCCATCCGGCTCGCGGCATCGAGCCCGTTGCCCATCGTCACGCCCGCGGTCCGCTCGGCGAAGCCCTTGGCGAAGGCGTCGTAGATGCCTTCCTGGACGTAGAAGCGGGTCGGCGACACGCACACCTGGCCCGCGTTCCTGAATTTCTGCGGGACCAGCATGTCGAGCGTCTTTTCGAGGTCGCAGTCGTCGAACACCAGCACCGGGGCATGCCCGCCAAGCTCCATGGTGATCCGCTTCATTCCGTCGGCGGCAAGCTTCATCAAATGCTTGCCCACCGCGGTCGAGCCGGTGAAGCTGATCTTGCGGATGACCTTGCTTCCGATGAGCTGGCGCGACACCGCGTCGGGAACGCCGTGGACCAGCTGGAACACGCCCTTGGGGATGCCCGCATCGTCGAGTGCCCGCGCCATCGCGCCGGTGCAGCCCGGAGTCTCCTCGGGCGGCTTTGAGATGACGGTGCAGCCCGCTGCAAGCGCCGCGGCGACCTTCTTGGCGAGCAGGTAGATCGGGAAATTCCACGGCGTGAAAGTCGCGGTCGGACCAACCGGCTGGGGAATGACAATCGAGCGCTGCCCGGTCGGACGGACCAGCACGCGCCCGCCTTGCCGCTTCGCCTCCTCGGCGAAATAGTCGAACATCTGAGCCGAGCCCATCACCTCGCCGATCGCCTCGACCAGCGGCTTGCCCTGCTCCTGCGTCAGCAGCCGACCGATCTGCTCGGCGCGCTCGCGCAGCAGGTCGGCGGCCTTGTGGAGGATCGCGCCGCGCTTCTCGACGTCCATCGCCCGCCACTCGGGCCAGGCGCGCTCGGCCGCGTGCACCGCCTCGTCGAGGTTGGCGGTGCTCGCCAGCCGGAGGTCGGCGATGGTCTCGCCCGTGGCCGGGTTGATGACGGGCGCGCTGTCGCCCTCGCCTGCCCGCCACGCGCCGTCGATGAAGAGCTTCAGCTCGGTCTCATATCCCATGCCGCCTATCTAGGAGCGGCGGCGCCTCGTGGAAAGCGGCAGCAGCACCAGCGCCAGCAGCACGGTCAGCAGGCTGAAGGCGGCAAAGCCGACCAGCAGCGGATGATGGGTGTCCTCGCGGCCGCGAAGATCCATGATGTGGAGGCCCCACATGAGATCGTAGATCCGCCACCAGCGCGTTCGGGTCGCGAGGATCCGTCCGCTTGCCGCCTCGACATAGAGGTGGGTGCCGTCGGCCATCCGCACCTGCCAGGCCTCGGTCTCGCGGCGAAGGTCGAGCGGGGGATCGTCGGCACTGGTCCGCGTCACGCCCGCGATCCCGCCCGTTCCGCGCCAGCGTGCCTGCACTTCGGCCGAGGCCTCGGCGGCCGACAGGGGCGGCACCAGCCGTCCGGTGGCGGGGTCGGCAAGCCGGGTCGGACCGCCCTGCACCTCGATCACCCAGCGCGGCCCCGCGACCCGCGGCTCGAGAGTCACCTTGGCCAGTGGCAGCCCGGCGATCTCGGAGGGAAGCAGCGCCGGCCCCGCCAGCCGAACCGGGGCGAGCGGCGCCAGCAACTCGGCCCCGCGCACCTCCTCGATCGGCTTCAGCACCATGACGAAGCCCGACAGCGTCCACAGCAGCAGCGGAACGCCGACCAGCCAGCCGAGCCAGAGATGCCAGCGGCGGAGGGTGCGGCGAAGATTCATGCGCCTGCTCCCCGGCGAAAGCCGGGGCCCAGTTCCTCAAGGCACCGGCGCAAAAGCCACTGCCGGCTCAGATGTGGATCGGCTTGCCCTGCACCGCCATCGCCGCTTCCTTGAAGGCTTCGGCATGGGTCGGGTGCGCGTGGCAAGTGTAGGCGATGTCCTCGCTGGTCGCGCCGAACTCCATCGCCTGCGCGGCCTGCGCAATCATCGTGCCCGCGAGGTTGTTGATCATCCACACGCCGAGCACGCGGTCGGTCTTGGCATCGGCGATGACCTTGACCAGGCCGTCGGGCTCGCCGTTGGTCTTGGCGCGACTGTTGGCCATCATCGGGAACTTGCCGACCTTGACCTCGCCCCCGGCACGCGCCTGCTCCTCGGTCAGGCCGACGCCCGCGATCTCGGGGGTGGTGTAAACCACCGACGGGATGATGTTGTGGTTCACGATGCCGGTCAGGCCCGCGATGTTCTCGGCCACCGCGATGCCCTCGTCCTCGGCCTTGTGGGCGAGCATCGGTCCCGGGATGACGTCGCCGATCGCCCAGATGCCGGGAACGGCGGTGCGGAAGCTGTGGTCGGTATCGACCTGGCCCTTGCCGTTGATCTGGAGCCCGGCCGCCTCGAGGTTGAGGCCGTCGGTATTGGGACGCCGCCCGATCGAGACGAGCACGTGGCTGGCCTCGATCGTCTCGGTCGCGCCGCCCTTGGCGGGTTCGACCGTGACGGTGACACTGTCGCCATTGCGGGCGACCCCGGTGACCTTGGTGCCGAGCTTGTAGGCGAAGCCCTGCTTCTTGAAGATCTTGTTCGATTCCTTGCGGATTTCCTCGTCCATGCCGGGCAGGATCTGGTCGAGATACTCGACCACGGTGACCTGCGCGCCGAGGCGCCGCCAGACGGAACCGAGCTCGAGCCCGATGACGCCGCCGCCGATCACGACGAGGTGGCTCGGCACTTCGGCAAGCTCGAGCGCGCCGGTCGAATCGACGATCCGTTCCTGGTCAACGGTCACGCCCGGAAGCGGGGTGACCGACGAGCCGGTTGCGATGACGATGTTCTTGGCGCGCACCGTCTGACCGCCGACTTCGACGCTGTCCTTGCCGGTGAAGGCGGCGCGACCCTTGAGCCAGGTCACCTTGTTCTTCTTGAACAGGAATTCGATGCCCTTGGTCAGGCCCTCGACCGCCTCGACCCGGCCCTTCTGCATGGTCGGAATGTCGATGTTGAACTGGCCGGTGATGCCCCACTTTGCCATGTGGCCATGCGCGGCTTCCTCGAACAGTTCGCTGGCGTGAAGCAGCGCCTTGGACGGAATGCAGCCGACGTTGAGACAGGTCCCCCCAAGCGTCTCGCGGCTCTCGGCGCAGGCGGTCTTGAGCCCCAGCTGCGCGGCGCGGATCGCGGCCACATAGCCGCCGGGGCCGGCGCCGATCACCAGAACGTCGTAGTCGTAGTCAGCCATGTCATCCTCGTCGGCCCGGCGACGGCCGGGACCCAGTGTATATAGGGGCTCCGTCGCCGGTGACGACGGTCAGAGATCGATCAGCAGGCGGGTCGGATCCTCGATCGCTTCCTTGATTCGGACCAGGAAGGTCACCGCCTCGCGCCCGTCCACCAGGCGGTGGTCGTAGGAGAGCGCCAGGTACATCATCGGCCGCGCGACGATCTGCCCGTCCTTGACCACCGGCCGTTCCTCGATCCGGTGGAGGCCGAGCACCGCCGACTGCGGCGGGTTGATGATCGGGGTCGACAGCAGCGAGCCGAACACGCCCCCGTTGGAAATCGTGAAGGTGCCGCCCTTCATGTCCTCGGCGGTCAGGGTCCCGGCCTTGGCCTTCTTGCCGAAGCCGGCGATCGCGCTCTCGATCTCGGCGAAGCTCATCTGGTCGGCGCTTCGCACCACCGGCACCACCAGCCCCTTGGGGGCCGACACCGCGACCGAGACGTCGAGGTAATTGTGGTAGACGATCTCGTCGCCCTCGATCCGGGCGTTGACCGACGGGACGTCGCGCGCGGCGAGCGCCACGGCCTTGGTGAAGAAGCCCATGAAGCCGAGGCGGATGCCGTGCTTCTTCTCGAACAGGTCCTTGTAGCGGGTCCGGGCGGCGATCACCTCGGCCATGTCGACGTCGTTGAAGGTGGTCAGCAGCGCCGCGGTGTTCTGCGCGTCCTTGAGCCGGGTCGCGATGGTCTGGCGAAGCCGGGTCATCCTGACCCGCTCCTCGCTTCGCTCGCCCTTCGGAGCCGCGGGAGCCGAGGCCTGCGCCGGCGCGCTCGGCGCGCTCGGCGCGGGCTGCGCTGCCGGAGCGTCCTTCGCCTTGGCAACATCCTCCTTGGTCAGTCGCCCGTCACGGCCCGAGCCGGTCAGCCCGGCCGGATCGACTCCGCTTTCCTGCACAGCGCGGCGAACCGACGGGCTGAGACGAAGCGCCTGCGCCTGCTCGTCGGTGACTTCCTGGCCGTGCGCGGCGGGAGCAGCCTCGGCCGCCGGAGCGGGCGCGGCTTCGGCCGGCTTGGCGGCCGGAGCGGCAGCAGCGGCGCCACTTCCTTCGCCGATGGTCGCGATCACCGCGCCGACGTTGACCGTGTCACCCTCGGCGACCAGCGCCTCGCCGAACACCCCCGCCACTGGCGAAGGCACGTCGACGCTGACCTTGTCGGTCTCGAGGCTGGCGACCGGCTCGTCCACCGCGACCGCGTCGCCCGGCTTCTTGAGCCACGCGCCCAGGGTCGCTTCGGTGATGCTCTCGCCCAGTGCCGGGACTTTGACTTCGATGCCCATGCTTCTCCCTTAAGCGTTCGCTTGGCCGGCGTTGCGGACGGTGTCGACCGCGACTTCGGCCGCCTCGTCCTTGGCGGCATTCGTGCCGAGCGCCTCGGCGATCAATGCGGTTTGTTCGGCGACGTGGCGCTTGGCAAGTCCGGTCGCCGGCGAGGCCGAGGCGGCGCGCCCGGCGTAGCTCGGACGGAAGCTCTTGCCCGCGGCCTTCAGGCACTCCTCGAGGAACGGCTCGACGAAGAACCAGCTGCCATTGTTGCGCGGCTCTTCCTGGCACCAGACGACCTCGGCGAGGTTCGTCATTGCCGCCAGTCGCTTGACCAGCGGCTCGGAGGGGAACGGGTAGAGCTGCTCGATCCGTAGCACCTCGACGTCCTGTGCCCCGGCCGCATCGCGCGCCTCCATCAGCTCATAGGCGATCTTGCCCGAGCAGAGCACCAGCCGGCGGGTTCCGCCCTCGGCCGGCGGGTTGAGGTCCGACAGGATCCGCTTGAAGTGCGATTCGCCGCTGAACTCGGCGACAGCCGACACCGCCTGCTTGTGCCGAAGCAGGCTCTTCGGGGTCATCACCACCAGCGGCTTGCGGAAGTCGCGCAGCAACTGCCGCCGGAGCAGGTGGAAGTAGTTGGCCGGCGTGGTCACGTTGGCGACCTGGATATTGTCCTCGGCGCACAGCTGCAGATAGCGCTCGAGCCGGGCCGAGCTATGCTCCGGCCCCTGCCCCTCGAACCCGTGCGGGAGAAGCAGGACCAGCCCGCTGGCGCGCAGCCACTTGGCCTCGCCGCTGGCGATGAACTGGTCGATGATGACCTGCGCGCCGTTGGCGAAGTCGCCGAACTGCGCTTCCCACAGAACCAGCGTGCGCGGGTCGGCGAGGCTGTAGCCATATTCGAAGCCGAGCACGCCGAATTCGGACAGCGGGCTGTCGCGGACCTCGAAGCGGCCACCCTCGACCGTGCTCAGCGGGACGAACTTGTCGCCGCTCTTCTGGTCGGTCCAGACCGCGTGGCGGTGGCTGAAGGTGCCGCGCCCACTGTCCTGGCCCGACAGGCGCACGTTGTGGCCCTCGGCGATCAGTGTCCCGAACGCCAGCGCCTCGGCGGTCGCCCAGTCGAACCCGGCGCCGCTCGCGAACATCGCCCGCTTGGCGTCGAGGATCCGGGCCAGCGTCTTGTGGATGGTGAGCGTGTCGGGAACGCTGGTCAGGATCTTGCCGACCGACGCGATCTCGTCCGCGGGGACGGCCGTCCCGGTGTTGCGGCGGCCCTCGACCGGCTCGGCGGGCTTGTTCAGCCCGGCCCAGCGACCCTCGAACCAGTCGGCCTTGTTGGGAAGATAGTTGGCGCCGGCCTCGAACTCGGTTTCGAGATGGGCGATGAATTCGGCGGTCTTGGCCTCGATCCAGCCCTGCTCGACCACGCCCTCGCCCACCAGTCGGTCGCCGTACAGCTTGCTCACCGGCGGATGCTGGCGGATCGCGTCGTACATCACCGGCTGAGTAAAGCTCGGCTCGTCGCCCTCGTTGTGGCCGAAGCGGCGGTAGCACCACATGTCGATGACGATGTCGCGGTTGAACTCCTGGCGGAACTCGGTCGCGAGCTTGCAGGCGAAGGTCACCGCCTCGGGATCGTCGCCGTTGACGTGCAGGATCGGCGCCTGGATGCCCTTGGCGACGTCGCTCGGATAGGGCGACGAACGCGCGAACTGCGGGCTGGTGGTGAAGCCGACCTGGTTGTTGATGACGAAGTGGATGCAGCCGCCGATGCCGTAGCCGGGAAGCCCCGAGAAGCTCAGGCACTCCCAGACGATGCCTTGGCCGGCGAAGGCCGCGTCGCCGTGGAGCAACACCGGAAGGACCTTGTCGCCCTCTTCGTCGCCCTTGATCACCTGGACCGCGCGCGCCTTGCCGAGCACGACCGGGTTGACCGCCTCGAGGTGTGATGGGTTGGCCTGGAGCGAGAGGTGTACCTTGGTCCCGTCGAACTCGCGGTCGCTCGAGGTCCCGAGGTGGTATTTGACGTCGCCCGACCCGCCGACATCCTTGGGATTGGCGCTTCCGCCCGCGAACTCGTTGAAGATCGCGCGGTAGGGCTTGCCCATGACGTTGACGAGGACGTTCAGGCGACCGCGATGGGCCATGCCGACGACGATCTCCTCGACCCCCGCCTGCCCGCCGTATTTGATCACCGCCTCGAGCGCCGGGATCATGCTCTCGCCGCCGTCGAGACCGAAGCGCTTGGTCCCGACATACTTCTTGGCGAGGAATTTCTCCCACTGCTCGCCCTGGATGACCTTCTCGAGGATCGCCTGCTTGCCCTCGGCGGTGAAGCTGGCGCCCTTGTCGCGGCCCTCGATCCGATCCTGCAGGAAGCGCCGCTCCCCGAGGTCGTTGATGTGCATATATTCGACGCCGACCTTGCCGCAGTAGTTGGCGCGCAGGATGGCGACGATCTCGCGGACGGTGGCCGTCTCGAGGCCGAGGGCACCGCCGATGAAGATCGGCCGGTCGAAGTCGGCGGCGGTGAAGCCGTGATATTCGGGCGCGAGGTCGGCCGGAAGCTCGCGCTTGGCGAGGCCGAGCGGGTCGAGGTCGGCGGCCAGGTGGCCGCGCACCCGGTAGGTGCGGATCAGCATCATCGCACGGACGCTGTCCTCGGCCGCGCGGCGCACCTCGGCTTCGGACGCACCCGAGGCGGTGGCCTTCTCCTTGGCCTTGCCCGCGACCTGCTCGAGGGTCGCCTCGGTCGGATCGAGACCGAGATTGACGGCGTCCAGCTCCGCCAGCGGCCAATTCGCCCGCTGCCAGCTCGGTCCTTGCTCGATCTCGTACGCGTCCATTCGTTCCTCGTCGCCCCGGCGGAGGCCGGGGACTCAGGCCATTATAGTGCCTCAACCCGCCGAGGTCCCGGCCAGCGCCGGGACGACGTTAGCGGTTCAGCAGTTCCTTCAGCGTCCGCCCAAGCTCAGATGGGCTCGGGGAGACGCGGATTCCAGCGGCTTCCATCGCAGCGATCTTGCTTTCCGCATCGCCCTTGCCGCCCGAGACGATCGCCCCGGCGTGGCCCATGCGGCGTCCCGGAGGCGCGGTCCGGC
This sequence comes from Sphingomonas swuensis, assembly GCF_039538045.1. Classification (NCBI taxonomy): domain Bacteria; kingdom Pseudomonadati; phylum Pseudomonadota; class Alphaproteobacteria; order Sphingomonadales; family Sphingomonadaceae; genus Sphingomonas; species Sphingomonas swuensis. The sequence continues at coordinate 2,402,029 of NZ_BAABBQ010000001.1, forward strand.
CGGCGATGAAGCCGACGGTCGGCTTCGAACGCCCGCGCTTGGCCTCGTCGGCGAGGAATTGCGCGGCTTCCTCTTCGGCGCTGCCGCCGATCTCGCCGATCATGATGATCGACTTGGTCTCGTCGTCGGCGAGGAACATCTCGAGCATGTCGATGAACTCGGTGCCCTTGACCGGATCGCCGCCGATGCCGACCGCGGTGGTCTGGCCGAGGCCCTCGTTCGAGGTCTGGAACACCGCTTCGTAGGTCAGCGTCCCCGAGCGCGAGACCACGCCGACGCTGCCCTTCTTGAAGATGTTGCCGGGCATGATCCCGATCTTGCACTCCTCGGGCGTCAGCACGCCAGGGCAGTTCGGGCCGATCAGCCGCGACTTGGAGCCGTCGAGCGCGCGCTTGACCTTGACCATGTCGAGCACCGGGATTCCCTCGGTGATGCAGACGATTAGCGGCACCTTGGCGTCGATGGCCTCGAGGATCGAATCGGCCGCGAAGGGCGGCGGCACGTAGATGACCGAAGCGTCGGCACCGGTCCTGGCGACGGCTTCCTCGACGGTGTCGAACACCGGCAGGCCGATGTGGGTCGTGCCGCCCTTGCCCGGGGTCACGCCGCCGACCATCTGGGTGCCGTAGGCCAGCGCCTGCTCGGTGTGGAAGGTGCCGGTCTCGCCGGTCATGCCCTGCGTGATGACCTTGGTGTTCCGGTTGACGAGAATGCTCATTTTTTCTCCGAAGCGGAATAGCCGACGATGATCCGGGCGGCCGGGGCCGCCTTCGTTCCCGTGGCTTCGAGAAGGGCGACGCGGTTGCCGCCGATGAACGCTGCGCCCTTGTCGCCGCCCGGCCCGGCCTTGAGGCCCGGCTGGATTGACTTGAGACGCTGCAGGAGCAGGCTGACGAGCTGCCGATATGCCGGCTCGCCCCCGACCCGCGACATGACGGTGCAGGCCGGCGACTTGCCGCCTGGAAGCACCATCAGCATGACGCCGGACTTGGCCTTGCTGTAGAAGCGGAGCGGGGTTTCGACCGGCTTGCCCTTGGCCTTGAACTCGCTTGCCTTCCAGCCCTTGGCGACAAGCGCCTGCTGATCGACCGAAGTTTCGCCGACCGCCGCCCAGCAGTCCGCCGCCGCCTCGACGATCTGCGCCGGCGGGTTCACCGACTGCGCCGATGCGCCGACCGGGACCAGCGCCAGCAGCGCCGCCGCAAGGGCGGCCTGCTTAGCCAAGGCTCGGATCGATCTGCTTGCAGGCGACCAGCAGTTCCCTCACCGCCTCGACGCTGACGTCGAGGTTGCGCTTCTGCTCGTCGTCGAGGCTGATCTCGATGACTTCCTCGGCACCGCCCGCGCCGATCACCACCGGGACGCCGACATACAGCCCGTCGAGGCCGTACTTGCCGTTCACCTCGACCGCGCACGGAAGGATTCGCTTCTGGTCGTTGAGATAGGCCTCGGCCATCGCGATCGCGCTGGTCGCCGGGGCGTAATAGGCCGAGCCGGTCTTGAGCAGCGCGACGATCTCGCCGCCGCCGCCGCGGGTCCGCTTGACGATCGCGTCGATCGCTTCCTTGCTCGAGCGGCCCATCTTGACGAGGTCGTCGACCGGGATCCCGCTGACCGTCGTGTAGCTGGTCACCGGGACCATAGTGTCGCCGTGGCCGCCGAGCACGAAGGCGTTGACGTCGCGCACGCTGACCTTGAACTCCTCGGCGAGGAAGGTCGCGAAGCGGGCCGAGTCCAGCACGCCGGCCATGCCGACCACCATGTGCGCCGGAAGGCCAGAGAATTCGCGCAGCGCCCAGACCATCGCGTCGAGCGGGTTGGTGATGCAGATGACGAAGGCGTTGGGCGCGTGCTGCTTGAGCCCCTCGCCGACCGCCTTCATGACCTTGAGGTTGATGCCCAGCAGGTCGTCGCGGCTCATGCCCGGCTTGCGCGGTACGCCGGCGGTGACGATCACCACGTCGGCGCCGGCAATGTCGGCATAGTCGTTGGTGCCGGTGATCTTCGCGTCGAAGCCCTCGACCGGGCCGCACTGGCTGAGGTCGAGCGCCTTGCCCTGCGGCATGCCCTCGGCGATGTCGAACAGGACGATGTCGCCCAGCTCCTTCTTCGCCGCGAGGTGGGCAAGGGTGCCGCCGATCATGCCGGCGCCGATGAGGGCGATCTTCTTGCGGGCCATGGGTCTCCGTCGGGTCTGGTGCGAGGGGCCGCCGGGACGGACGGCCGGTTCGGCTGCGCCTCTAGCCGGTGAGCGCCGAACGGGCAACCGCCACGGCGCTCCGTCCGTTGCACTTGTCGTGAATGGAGCCGTCACCGATGGTTCACCGGCAAGCTGTCAGGAAGTCATGATGAAAAACGCACTGATCCTCGCGGGCGCCGCGCTCGCCTTCGCCGCGACCCCGGCCGCCGCCAAGCCGCCCCACGCCAAACATGGCAAGCACCAGCAGCATTCGGGCTATGGCTATGCCCAGCCGGGCTGCCCGCCGGGCCTCGCCAAGAAGAACAACGGCTGCCTGCCACCGGGCCAGGCGAAGAAGCTCGCGATCGGACAGCGCTATGCGCAGAGCTACGGCTACGATCCCTACGCCTACAACCAGATCCCCTACGACGTGCGGCGCCAGTATGAGCTCGATCCGTACAACAACTATTATTACGACCAGGGCACGCTCTACGGGGTCGACCCCCGCACCCAGATCGTCGAGCAGATCATCCGCGCGCTGATCCGCTGATCGGAACGCCATCCCCGTCCGTGTATCGCATGGACGGGGATGCGAGGTCGGCGTGCGCTATCCCGCCACCCGCTTGAGCATCTCGCGCCAGATCGGGACCTGGCCGTGGAAGCCCTCGACCAGCACGCGTTCGTCGAGGCCATGGGCGTTGCCGGACTGGCCGACGATCCCCCACAGGCCTCCAAAGCCATAGACCGGTATCCCCGCCGCGCGCAGGAACGCCCCGTCGGTCGCGCCCGCTGACTGGCCGGGGATCACCGGCACACCGGGGAAGCGGGTCCGGACCGCCGCCTGATAGGCCGCGAGCACGTCGGGACGGATCGCGGTCGGGGCGGTCGCGGGCGTGCTCGAGCCGGGCACCAGCGACACCGTCACGTCCTCGCCCGCGAGCTGCTGGAGCTCGGCCGTGGTCGCCTTGATCGAGACGCCCGGGAAGATCCGGCAATTGACCGTCGCCTCGGCCTTCTGCGCCAGCGCATTGGGAGCATGGCCGCCGCTCAGCATGGTCGGCACGCAGCGGGTCCGGGTGCCACCCGGCGACATCGCCTCGATGAGGTCGGCCGTCTCGCGGTCGGTCGGGTCCTTGAGCCACTTGCTGACCAGTTCGCCGAAGGTGCCCTTATCCTCCGCGGCGACCTGCTCGGCCTCGCCGCGCACCGCCTCGTTGATCATCGGCTTGAAGCGGTGCCGCTCGAGCGCGGCGAGCGCGTTGGCCAGCGCGTAGATCGCATTGTCGGGCCGAGGCCGGCTGCTGTGCCCGCCGCGGTTGACCGCGCTGAAGGTGAAGTCGGCGTAGGTCTTCTCGGCGATCTGCATCGACCAGTCCTGCGGCCGCCCGTCGGCATAGACCGAGCCGCCGCCCGCATCGCCGTTCAGCGCATAGTCGGCGTCGATCAGCGAGCGCCATTCATTCGCCGCGCGCCGGGCTCCATTGCCGCTGGTTTCCTCGTCGCCGGTGAACAGCACCACGATGTCGCGGCTCGGCTCGAAGCCGCTCGCCTTCAGCCCCTGCAGCGCGAGCACGATGCCGACGAGCGCCGCCTTGTTGTCCGCCGATCCGCGCCCGAGGTAATATCCGCCGGCCTCGCGAAACTCGAACGGCGGGTTCTTCCAGTCGGACGCCTTGGCCTCGACCACGTCCATGTGCGCCATCAGCAGGATCGGCTTCTTTCCCGACGGGCGTGGACTTCTCCACCGCGCGATCAGCGTCTGCGTGCCGTCATGGTCCTTGACGATGCTGGTCATGCCCGCCCTGGCGAACTCGGCCCCGAGAAGGGTGGTCAGCCGCCGGAACTCGGCAGTGCGCCCGGCGACGGTCGGGATCTCGACCACCTTCTCGAACAGCGCGCGTTCGGCCGCCCGGTCGGGAATTGCCGCGGCAGGAGCCGCCGCAGCCAGCATCAAAGACGTGAGCAGCAAGCCTCTTCTCCCCCGAGCCGTGTCAGGGGAGGAAGGCTAGGCCGCACCGGCGCCCCGGCGCAAGCGATCAGCCGAACAGATACTTGCCCGTCTCGGGATTCTCGCGCCGCCACATGACATTGTCGAGGAAGTAGTGGTGGACGTTGATGAAGATCCAGAAGACGAACAGGAACAGCGTGCCGGTCGTCGCGATGCTGTCGTAGGGGACCAGCCCGTCGAGGATCGTCGGCATTCCCCAGAAACCGAGCCAGCCGACGATCGCCGCGACCACGAAGAAGAAAGCGAGATGCGGAAGCGGATTGCCCCCGAAGATCCGGCGCACGAGCGAGGTCTTCTTGTAGTCGGGATTGGTGAGCTGGTCGCGCTCGTAGTTGAGCTGGAAGCGGGTCACGACCACCAGATACTGGAGCGAGTGGAGCGCCGGGACCATCAGACCCCAGACTGGATTGACGGTCACGAACAGCAGCCAGGCGTAAAGGCTGACCCCGAAGGCGATGACCCCGTTCCACGGCAGGCTGCCCATCCGCCGCCACTCGGAAGCAAGCACCCATGCGGCGGCGAGCGCGGTCATCCCGGCCGCGGCGGTGGCGGCGGTGACCAGAGGGGTCGGGACCGCGAAGCTGTAATAGGCCAGCCCCCACAGCTCCCACCGCGACGCCGCCGCGTTGAGCCCGAGCCAGGAGGCGAACCAGGTCATGTAGCAATTGGCCAGGATGATCTTCTTGGCCGGATCCTTGAGGTACAATCGCTTCAGCGCGGCATCGACCATCAGCATGCCGTAGCCCTGCTTCACATAGTGCCAGCCGACCGCGAGCCCCATGACATTGGCGGCATAGCCGAGCATCCGGCTGTTGCTGGTCCCCGCGCCCCACAGGAAGAACAGCACCAGAGCGACCGGTGCGATCAGCCCGGCAAACAGGTAGCGGGCCTGCATCGCCCTGCCGAGCGCCGGGGTGAACGCCTTCTGCGCGAAGCCGCGGTAGAAGATCTGGTAGCTGGCGGCGAAATGCGGATGGTTGATGAAGTGCGCGACGAGCAGCATCGTCACCGCGACCCCCGCAACGTTGGCGCTGTCGCCAAGTGCGTAGACCAAGGGGAACAGCAGCAGCGAGCTCCCGCCGAGGCAGAGGAAGTCGATCACCGGACCGAACAGGTAACGCGGCTGCGGCACTGCCTTGGCGGCGACCGGCGGGACCGGGTCGGCCTTGGGCGAAGGGGCAGGCGCGTCGGCGACCGGTGCAGTCAGGGCATGCGAAGCCATGGTTGTTCCTTGAAAATGCCAGCGCACCTTGGGCCCGCCTCGCTAAAACAAGGTTAACGAGACTTGCGACGATCCCTCGCCTCGGCTGGACGAGGCCAATGGTGCGCGTAAGCGGCGGCGGCGCCGAGCTTTCCTACCGTTTCTAGCCCGCGGGATCAGGCTACGGCCGCGAGCCGTGCCCCCGGATGATAGCCGCGGCGCTCGACGGTGATCGGCTGGTCGACCGCGCGCCGCTCCCACTGGAAGCTGTCGGTGCGGACCACCAATTGCTGGGCGTCCGACAGGAGGTTGGCCGCCGCCGCGCTGGTCTGCTCGACCATCGCCGCATTCTGCTGGGTGGCGATGTCCATCTGCCGCATCGCCGAGCTGATCTCGGCCACCGCGCTCGCCTGGGCGCGAGCATTCTCGGTCAGGCTTCCGACCAGCCTCGTCACCGTGGTCACATCCTCGACGATCCCGGCAAACTGGACCTCGACCTCGCCGACGCTGCCGACCGCCTGGGCGATCCGTTCGGCGGTGGACGTCAGCTGCTCGCGCGCGTTGCGGGCCTCCTCCTCGGCCCGGGCGGCGAGCTGCGAGACGAGGTCGGCGACCACCGCGAAGCCCTTGCCCGCCTCGCCCGCGTGGCCCGCCTCGACCGCCGCGTTCATCGCCAGCACGCGGGTCTGGAAGGCGATCTTGTCGAGCGCCTCCATTACCCCGTCGACGCTCGCCGCCGCCTGCCGCACTTCCTCCATCGTGGTCGCGGCCGATTGCGCCTTGGCGCGTCCGAACTCGACCGCGGCACGGGCTCGCTCGGCCGATTCGGCGGTGCTCTGCGCGGCGTCGCGGGTCGAGGCGATCCGTCCGTCGACATCAGCCAGCGCCGCCGACGTCTGCTCGATCGCCGCGGCGTTGGACTGGGTCCGGTTGGCGAGGTCCGACGAGGCGTCGGCGATCTCGTTGGCCGCAAGCCGGATCGAGCCGGCGCTCATCACCACCTGCTGGATGGTGTCGCGAAGCGAGTTGATCGCATTGTTGAGGTTCAGCCCGACAATCCGATAGTCGCCTTCGAACTCGGTCTCGAGCACACGGCGCAGGTCGCCCTCGGACACCCGGGTCAGGATCGCGCCGAGCATGTCGACCAACTCGCGGTTACGGGCGGCGTCGCGCCGTTCCACCTCCTGCCGCTCGGCCGAGGCGCGGACGAAGTGGTCGAAGGCGCCGGCCAGGGCCCCGAGTTCGTCGCCCCGGCCGAGCTGCGGGACCGCGGCATCACGCCCGTCGGCCAGCCCGCGGGCGGCCTCGGTGAGCTCTCCAAGCGGAGAGACGACCTTGCGCTGCAGGAGCAGCGCCGCGGCGACCACGCCGCCGAACAAGACCAGGCCGAGCAGGATCAGCATGGCCGCGGTGAGGCTGGTGGCGTCCTGGGCGTCGCTCTCGCTGACGGTCTTGAAGTTCCGGGTGGTGGCAAGCACGCTGCCGAGCGTCCGCACCTGTGCCGTATAGCGCGCGAAGAGCGCATCCAGCGTCGGATTGTAGCGCGAGCGATCACCGCTCCTGAGGGTCGGGATCGCGATCTCGTCGACCGTCTTCCAGAAGGCGTCGGCTTCGCGGATCGCGACGGCCAGCTGCGCCTTGACCTCCGGGTCGATGTCCGCGCCAGCCCAGTGGCGCTTGCGCTCCTCGTAGGTCTTGCGCAGCGCCTGCAGCCGCTTGATCGATTCGCCCCTCTTCCCCTCGTGGGCAAGACCCTCCATCGCCACCGCATAGGGTTCGACGATGAAGATCGGCGGCGGCAGGATATCCGCCTCCAGTTCGGCCGCGCGGGCAATGCCGAGTTGATAGTCGCCGCCGATCCTGATGGTGTTGATCCCGATGGTGAAGACCACCGCACTCAGCAGCATCATCCCGAGCAGGGCTGCGGAGGCAATCTTGACGAGACGGCTGATCGACATGGGGCGGGCCTTCGCTGGAGCGGTGCCCTCCCCTTATAGGCGGCCCGGCGGCGGCGCCGGGCCTCTCTCCCCAATCTCCGCCACGCCGTGGCCCGAGGCGAGATAGTCGGCGCTCCGCATCTCCTCGAGCCGGCTCACCGTCCGCTGGAACTCGAACGCACCCGTCCCCGCCGGATAGAGACCGGCCGGTTCGGCGTCGGCCGCCGCCAGCAACTTGACGTTATGCTCGTAGAGCGCGTCGATCAGCGTCACGAATCGCGCCGCCTCGTTGCGCTTGTCCGGACCCATCACCGGGATTCCGACGATGATGACGGTGTGGAAGCGCTGCGCGATGGCGAGATAGTCCGCCGCGCCCCGCGCCTCGCCGCACAGTCGCTTGAACGAGAAGACCGCCACGCCCTTGAGGCTCTTGGGCACGTGCAGCGAGCGGCCACCACCCACTGCCAGTTCCTCGCTCGGGACCTTCGCGCGGTCCTCGACGACGGTGTCGGTCAGCTTGAAGAAGGCCTCGCTCAACGCCGCCGTCGCAGCCGGTCCGTTGGGGACGTGCCAGGTCGCGACCCCCTGCAATCGCTGCAGCCGATAGTCGGTCGGCCCGTCGAGCGGAAGGACGGTGAGCCGCTCCTCGATCAGCGCGATGAAGGGCAGGAACAGCTCGCGGTTGAGCCCGTCCTTGTAGAGGTCCGTGGGCGGCCGGTTCGAGGTCGTGACCACCGCCACCCCTTCCTCCAGCAGATGGGTGAAGAGCCGCGACAGGATCATCGCGTCGGCGGGATTGTTGACCACCATCTCGTCGAAGCAGAGCAGCGTCGCGCCTTCCGCGATCGCTTCGGCGACCGCCGGGATCGGATCGCCATGACCCTTGGCCCGCTCGGCCCGAAGCCGCTCATGGACCTCGATCATGAAGGCGTGGAAATGGACTCGGCGCTTGGGGCTGACCGCGATCTCGTCGAAGGCGAGATCCATCAGCATCGACTTGCCGCGCCCGACCCCACCCCACAAATAGACTCCGCAGATGTCGCGCTTGCGGCTCAGCAGCCGGGCAAGGAATCCGCGCCGGAGTGCCAGCTCCTCGCCAAGCCGGTCGAGCTCCCCCGCCGCCCTTGCCTGGTCGGGGTCGGGCCGCAGTTCACCGGCGGCGAGCAGCGCGGCATAGGCCGCGGCGACGGGGCCGCTCACGTGGTCTCGCGAAGCTTCTTCAGCGTGCCCGAGAAGCTGTAGCAGGCGGCGCCGTCCTGCTTCACCACGCCCTGCAGGAACGCCAGGCTGCGGGTCTGGCGGACGAGCTCGACATGGGCGTCCAACGGCTTGCCCGCCTCTCCCCGGCCCATGAACTTGGTGGTGAGGTCGAGCGTCACATAATGGGCCCGCTTCATCCCCGCGCAGCGTCCGCCGCCGAACAGCGCCATGTCGATGAAGCTCATCACCATTCCGCCGTGCAGGGACCCGCCGAGGTTGAGGTGGCGTGCTTCCGGGAACATCCGCACCACCGCCCGGCCGGGGCCGTCGGGACGGAAGATCATCTTGCCGGTCTGCGCCGCGAAGCTGTCGGGATCGAGCTCGACCCAGCTGTACCAGCCCGGATGGTCGGGATCTTCGCGCGCACCCGACGGGCGGGTGTCAGCATCTTCCTGCGGTGCGTCCATCGCCTGCTCTTAGGAACCTCCCCGTTGCGCAGCAATGGGGAGGGAGACCGCTGCCGGAAGCAGCGATGGAGGGGCCAGTCGCGACGGTCCCTCCGTCGGCCCGTCGCGCTGGCACCTCCCCATCGCTTCGCGACAGGAGGAAGGGCTCGGACTAGGCCGCGCGCTCGGCGATCAGCTTCTTGGTCTCGGCGATCGCCTTGGCCGGGTTCAGCCCCTTCGGGCACACGTTCGCGCAATTCATGATCGTGTGGCAGCGATAGAGGCGGAACGGATCCTCGAGCTGGTCGAGCCGCTCGCCGGTCATCTCGTCGCGGCTGTCGGCCAGCCAGCGATAGGCCTGGAGCAGGATCGCCGGGCCGAGGAAGCGGTCGCCGTTCCACCAGTAGCTCGGGCAGCTGGTCGAGCAGCAGAAGCACAGGATGCACTCGTACAGCCCGTTCAGATGCTCGCGGTCCTCGGGGCTCTGCAGCCGCTCCTTGCCGCTCGGGCTCGGCGAGGCGCTCTTCAGCCAAGGTTCGATCGAGGCATATTGCGCGTAGAGGTGGCTGAAGTCGGGAACGAGGTCCTTGATGACGTCGCAGTGCGGAAGCGGGGTGATCCGGACGTCGCCCTTCACATCCTCGATCGCGGTGGTGCAGGCGAGGCCGTTGCGACCGTCCATGTTCATCGAGCACGACCCGCAGATGCCCTCGCGGCACGAGCGCCGGAAGGTCAGCGTCGGGTCCATCTCGTTCTTGATCTTGATCAGCGCGTCGAGGACCATCGGGCCGCACTCGTCGAGGTTCACCTCGTAGGTGTCGAAGCGCGGGTTCTCGCCGCCTTCCGGATCGTAGCGATAGACCTTGAACGACTTGACCCGGTTGGCCCCGGCTTCCGCCTTGTAGGTCCGCGGCTTGCCGGTGATCCTGCTGTTCTTCGGAAGGGCGAATTCGGCCATTCTTGTTCCTCTTGAGCTTGCCCGCGAAATAGGAGGGGCGAGCCGGAAAGGCCAGCCCTTCCAAAGACCATCCTTATTCGGAGTCCGAGGAGCGCACGCCGTCGGAATCGACCAGCTTTTTGAAGGGCGCCAGCAGGTAGAGGGTGACGAAGGCCATGACGGTCAGCACCAGCGCGACGTCGATCGCCCCGAGCCCGACGGACAGGCCGATCGCGCCCGTCACCCACAGGCTCGCCGCGGTCGCGGTTCCCTTGACGCTGTCCTTGACCTTGAGGATCGCGCCGCCGCCGATGAAGCCCATCCCGGTGATCAGCCCCTCGACCACCCGCGCGGTCGCCTCGGGGTCATTGCCGATGATCCCCTCGCTCGCCTGGAGGAAGCCGCAGGAAGCGACCGCGACCAGCGGGAAGGTCCGCAGGCCCGCGCTTCGCTCCTCCTTTTCGCGATTCCAGCCGATCGGAAGCGCCAGCAGGTAGGCGAGGACGAGCGCCGCCAGGTGCGGCAGGATGTCGAAGTGGTCGGTCCCGAGTATTTCCGTCATGGGGCCGTAACATTTCGCCCGCGGCTTGGCTCCCGGCCAGCGCGGCAGGCGTCCGCGAGGGACCGAGCCGTCGGGCCGGTCCCTCGCTTCCGTGGCTTACTTCGCGCCGACCTGCTGGCCGGCGGTGCCCTTGGCGTAGAGCCCCTGCTTCTCGAGCCCGCGAAGCACGTCGTCGGCGACCTTGGCGTTGTAGGCCGCGACCGTGCTGATCACCTTGCCGTCCTTGTCGAGCAGCATGGCGTCGCCTTCGGCCCCATCGGCCACCAGCCGGACATAGACCGGGTTGGGATAGAGGCGGTTCGAAGCCCCGTTCGAACCATCGACCGCGGCGCCGATGACGCCGCCGGCAAGGATGTTGCCGAAGGTCGATCCGGCCAGCCGGCTCTGGATGTAGACTTCGACCGACTTGTAGCCCGAGCGGCTGTAGGTCGCCATCGAATCGCTTCCGCGCTTCATGTCGAACTGGCACGGCGTGGTGCAGCTCGGCCCGGTGACCAGCTTGACCACGGCGCCGTCCGGATCCGAGCGGAAGTTGACGGGCTGGCTGGTGCCGTTGAGCACGGTGGCGCAACCGGTCACGCCAAAGGACGCCGCCGCGAGCGCGGCGAGAGCAATGACTCGCTTCAAGATTATTCCCCCAATTACACCCGGGCGAGAAGGCCCGGAGCGACTTGGTAAGGTTCCGGAACGACTTTTCGCAAGTCGTTCCGGAACCGGGATCAATCAGCTGCAGCAATGTTGTTCGGAAGCCACATTGCTAACGAGCAGTGGCTGTCATGAGGGTGTTAAGCCCCTTCCGGCCTACCGACCTGCCGCCCGCGAAGAGACGACGCGATTGGCGCTGTCGGTGACGATGTCGAGCAGCTGGCCGGCGCCGTTGCGTGCCCGGACGAGCGTCTGGCCCTGCGCATTGACCGTTCGCGACACCTCGGTCAGCCCCGCCCGGGCGAGGTCGAGCACCTGCCCGGAGCGGAGCAGGTTGGTGGCAATCCCGCCGACCGTGCCGACCGCGTTGTTGGCGACCCCGCCGACCGTGCCGACGGTGTTGTCGACCGTGCTCAGCAGTCCGCTGACGATCTGCGGATTGCTGTCGACCGTCTGGAGCGTCCGCTCGATGATCGCCCGGACATTGTCGAGCCGCACCACGAGGGTCGCGGTCGCCTGCACGTCCTTCAGCTGGATCTTGACCTGGTCGACGCTGACGTCGGCACCGGCGGTCAGCTTGAGCAGCCCGCCAAGCCGCGCGTCGAGCGAGATGTTGGCGTTGAGCTTCGAGACCTCGACCGTCAGTTCGCCGACCGACAGGTTGGGGATGTCGAGGAGAACGTCGGGCTGGTCGCCCGAAGCCGAGACCTGCTGCGCGAGCTGGGTCGAGGCGCCGGGCTGCGGCTGGGCGGGACGCCGCGTCTGGGCCTCGGCAGGCGCCGCGGTCGCAAGGATTGCCGCCGCAGAGGCGCAGATCATGACTTTCATTACCGATATTCTCCCTGTTGAACGCTTTACTCGGGTTGCGCCGCCGGAGCCGCCCCCGGCTCGACGACATGCGCCCTGATGTCGACCGTGTAGGCCGGATTGCGGATCTGCTTGCGGCCGTTCGGCGCCGGACCCTGGATGTCGACGACGTTGCGATCCCCCGCGCTGACCCGGACCTCGGCCCGCCCGGCCTTCTCGATGGTCAGCGAGCGAGCGCGGACGGTGGCCTTGATCTCGATGTCGGGGGGCGTGGCGGCAACCTGCAGCGCCAGCATCAGGGGGATCATGATCATCAGGAGGCGCAACATGCGCCATCGGTGACGGTTCCCGCAATCACCGAGACTGTCCCGCTGCGTTGAGGTCAGCCCGCCTGCGCGGCCTTCAGCACCTCGGCCGCGTGGCCCGGCACCTTCACCTTGCGCCAGGCCCTGAGCAGCGTTCCGTCGGCCCCGATCAGGAAGGTCGCGCGCTCCATCCCCATATACTTGCGGCCGTACATGCTCTTCTCGACCCAGGTTCCGAACGCCTCGCTGACCTCGCCCTCGTCGACCGCGAGCGGCACCTTCAAGTCATATTTGGCGATGAACTTGTCGTGGCTCTTGGCGCTGTCGCGCGACACTCCGACGACCTTCGTCCCAGCCGCCGCGAACTCGGCGGCCAAGGCGGTGAAGTCCTGCGCCTCGCGGGTGCAGCCCGAGGTGTCGTCCTTGGGGTAGAAATAGAGCACCAGCCTGCCGCTGGGCGAGCCGAGGTCGATCGTCTCGCCCGCAGTCGTGGCGAGATTCAGCGCCGGTGCCTTCTGTCCTTCCTCGATCATCGTCCGTCCTTCACTCTTTCCCAGCGCTCCGCGATCCGCGCCCGCGCCGCGTCCATCGCCGCCAACAGCCCATCCCAGCCCTCATGTCCACACAGGCTTGCGACGAGGGCGCGGCTGGCCGGGGGCAGCTCCTCGCGGGTCTCGGGCGCGACCAGCCGGAGCACGACGAGGAACCGGCTGAGCAGGCGGAGATCGTCGTCCGCCCGAACATCGAGCAGCCCTGCCTCTACCAGCGCGGCGATCGCCACCTCCAGCCGCGGGTCGAGCCCGACGCCATGGGTCAGCTGAAGCACGTGAACGGTGAACTCGAGGTCGACCAGCCCGCCCGCACCAAGCTTGACGTCAAGCGGCCCGCCTGGCGGCTTGTGCCGCGCCATCTCGGCCCGCATCGTCGCCGCGTCGGCACGGACCTTGGCCGGGTCGCGCGGCTCGGTGAGGATGGCGCAGACGAGATCGCGCACCCGCTGCTGGAAGGCCGCGCTTCCGGTCAGCGGCCGGGCCCGGCACAGCGCCAGATGCTCCCAGGTCCAGGCCTCGCGCCGCTGGTAGTCGGCGAACGCCTCGAGGCTGACCGCGAGCATGCCTTGTGCGCCCTGCGGCCGCAGTCGCGTATCGACCTCGTAGAGCGCGCCGGCCGCGGTCGGCACCGACAGGGCCGCGACGATGCGGCTCGCCAGCCGGTTGTAATAGTCGGTCGCGGTCAGCGGCCGCGCGCCGTCCGAGCGGCTGTCGGGCGGCGCGTCGAACAGGAAGATGAGATCGAGGTCGCTCGCGTCGGTCAGCGCCTCGCCGCCGAAGCGGCCCAGCGCCAGCACCGCCAGCTCGCCGCCCGCGATGCGGCCATGTGCCTCGGCGAAGGCGTCGCCAACCTTGGCCGACAGCGCCACCACCGCTGCCTCGGCCAGGTCGCTGTAGCCCTTGGTGACGAGGATCGGGTCGCGGTGCGCGGCGACCAATTGCACCCCGAGTGCGAAGCGGCGCTCGCCGACGAGCCGGCGGATGAGGTCGAGCGCCTGGTCGAGCCCCTCGCCACCGACGCGCTTGCCGAACAGCTCGGCCAGCGCCTCGGCATCGGGCGGCGCGGCGAAGCTGCTCTCGTCGACCAGCCCGTCGAGCAGGGTCGGGCGCCGAGCCAGCTGATCGGCCAGTGCCGGCGCATGGGCGAGCACCAGCGCAAGATGATTGGCAAGCGCCGGTCGCGCCTCGAGCAGGCGGAAGAAATTGACCCCGCTCGACAGCCGCTCGACGATGTCGCTGAAGCGGTTGAGCGCGCGCGCCGGGTCGGGACCGGCGGCCATCAGCGGAAGAAGCGTCGGAAGCATCGCCTCGAACGCCTGCCTGGCGGGCTGCGAGCGCAGCGACCGTGCCTTGCCCGAGCGCCATTCGCCGACCCGCCGAGCCGCTTCCGCGGGATCGGGCCAGCCCATGTCGGCAAGGGTCCTGGCGAGGATGTCCGGATCGTTCGAGAGGCCGCGGGTGCGGTCGCGGACGAGACCGTCGAACGTCTTCCCGACCCGCTCGACATGTGGCCGCAAGCGTTCCAGCAGCGCCTCACCGTTGATCCCATCGAGTCCTGCCACGGCGTCGAGCGCAGCGCCGCGGGGAAGCCGATGCTCCTGCCGGTCGTCGATCATCTGCACCCGGTGCTCGGCGGTGCGGAGCGCGCGATAGGCCGCCGCGATTCCGTTCGCGACTTCCGGTTCGAGCCGCCCCGCCGCCTCCAGCGCCGCCAGTGCCTCGACCGTCGCCGAGGCACGCAGCCCGGGCTCGCGCCCGCCATGCACCAGTTGCTGGACCTGGGTGTAGAACTCGGCCTCGCGGATCCCGCCGCGCCCGCGCTTGAGGTCGAAGCCGGGCCCGAATGCCTGCCCCTGCGCATAATGGTCGCGGATGCGGAGCGAGATGTCGCGGATCTCGTCGATCGCGCCATAGTCGAGCGCCCGCCGCCACACGAACGGCCTAATCTCGTCGAGGAAGCGTCGGCCAAGCGCAATGTCGCCGGCGCAGGCGCGGGCGCGGATGAATGCCGCCCGCTCCCATGGCAGTGCCTGGCTTTCGTAATAGGAAATGGCGGCATCGACCGGAAGCGCGATCGGGGTCACCTCGGGCGACGGCCGGAGCCGCATGTCGACCCGTGCAACATAGCCATGCTCGGTCCGCTCCTGGATGAGCTCGATCATCCGCCGGCCGTAGCGCACCGCGGCTTGGCCCGGCTCCTCGCGTGCCCGCCGCGGCAAGGTCGCGGGGTCGAACAGCAGGATGATGTCGACGTCAGAGCTGTAGTTGAGCTCACGGCTGCCGAGCTTGCCCAGCGCAAGCACCGCCATCCCTGTAGGCTCCTCGTCCGGAACCCGCTCGGTCATCGCTTGGGCGAGCGCTGCGTCGAGCGCTCGGTCGGCGAAGTCGGACAGGGCGAGGGTGACCTCCTCAAGCCCGAGCTCGCCCGACAGGTCTCCGAGCGCCACGGCGAGCGCAAGCCGCTGCCGCTCGACCCGCAGCGCCTCACCGACCGGCCTCCCGCCGACCGTCGCAGCCATGCCCAGCGCAGCCTCACTGCCCTGCTCCTCGAATGCGCGGACAAGATCGGGGTGGCGCTCGATCAGCCCGCCGAGGAATGGCGACCAGCGCCGCGCCCGCGCCAGGCTTGCCGAGCGATCGACGGGACTGTCGCTCATGGGATACTTTCGGCAGGAAGCGTCGGTCTGAGAAACACTTGGCTCTTTGCGGCGTTGAACTGACAAATGAAATCCGAGCCACTCTCTACGGCGGCGTTGGTAGAAGCGAACGACTCCATGGATCGACGTATCATCAGGGTCGAGCTACCTCCTGCTCATGCCGGTGTCACCGCCGCACTGCGACGGGCGTTCGCGTCCGTCCCAGCGGGGTCGGAAGACCGCCAGTTCGAAGAATTGCTGGCGCGCCTCGGTTGACACCCTTGCCGGCGAAAGCCGGCAGTAGACGCGTACAAGAAAGGGCTCCGGTTTTCGCCGGAGCCCTTTTTCTTTGTCCATCGTGAGGGCTGAGCCGTATCAGCCGCGGTTGCCTGCCAGCTCGTCGACCTCGCCCATGATCTGCGACAGGGCGCTGTGATTGGGATCGGTCTTGTGCTGGCGCCGGCTCGGAAGCTTGCCGCCGCTGAGCAACTGCTCGAGCGCAACCCGCCCGCGCGCCACCCGGCTCTTGATCGTCCCGACCGCGCAGCCGCAGATTTCGGCCGCTTCCTCATAGGCGAAGCCACCGGCGCCGACGAGGATCAGCGCCTCGCGCTGGGGCTGCGGCAGGTGCATGAGCGCCCGCTGCATGTCGCCCAGTTCGACGTGACGGTCCTGGCTCGCCGGAGCAGCAAGCAGCTTGGAGGCGGTGATCTCGTCCCACTCGCCCTTGAAGCGGGCGCGCCGCATCTGGCTGAGGAACAGGTTGCGCAGGATGATGAAGGTCCAGGCGCGCATGTTGGTCCCGGCCTGGAAGCGCTTGCGCGCCGCCCATGCCTTCAGCAGCGTTTCCTGAACGAGATCGTCGGCAAGGTCGCGGCTGCCCGAGAGCGAGCGCCCGAAAGCGCGGAGATGCGGGATGACCTGCGCGAGCTGGGTCTTGAACTCCGGGTCCGACAGCGGAACCGGTTCTTCCCGGGCTGCCTCGGCTGGCCGGCTGTCAAGTTGGTCGCTCACTGATCCCCGCCGAAACTCGCTGCGTGCCGCGGCACCGCGTGCGAAATGGTTCATAACTCTACCGGATCCGCTCAGCCGGCGACAAGCAAGATGATCGCAAAGATCAGAATAACAAGCCCAAGTCCGCCGAACAGCGCGACCCGAGCGACGCCCGGCGTTGTTCCGGCACGCGCTTCGGTTCCGGTCAGATGATCCGGATGATTGGGATCCATGTAACGTTGCACTCCCGCAGATAGATTTCGGAGCGCCAACGCAACGATGGGAACCTCGGTTCCCCTGAACCTCGGACTTAGCTGGCCGGAACGGTCGCCGCGTCGAAGAACAGCGCCTGCGCGATCGCCGCCTTCACCGTCGCCCGCTGGAACGGCTTGGTGATGAGGAAGGTCGGCTCCGGACGGGTGCCGGTCAGCAGTCGCTCGGGGAAGGCGGTGATGAAGATCACCGGGACCGAGAATTCGGCGAGGATGTCGCGGACGGCATCGATGCCGCTCGAATCATCGGCCAGCTGGATGTCGGCCAGCACCAGTCCCGGCGGGTGGGCGCGGGCCTGGGCCACCGCCTCGTCGCGGGTCACGGCGACGCCGGTGACATTGTGGCCGAGGTCGCGGACGATCGTCTCGATGTCCATCGCGATGATCGGCTCGTCCTCGATGATCAGGACGTCGGCCAGCGTCTGGCGCTCGATCTCGCCCAACGCTTCCTGGACCAGATTGTCGATCTCGCCCGGCTGGGCACCGATCAGGTAGCCGGCGTCGGTCGCCGAGAAGCCCTCGAGCGCGGTCAGCAGAAGCGCCTGGCGCGACAGCGGGGTGATCCGGCTCAGCCGGGCCTGGGCGATCCCTTCGGCATTGCCGAGGTTCTCGCTGCCGAAGTCGCCGCCTTCCTCGATGTTGGCGGTCGACCAGATCGCGTGGAAGGTCTTGTACAGCCCGAGCCGCGGCTCGACTTCGCGGGGGAAGCTGTCGGGAGCAGCGACGATCGCCTCCAGAGTCGCGCGGACGAAAGCATCTCCGTGGGTCTGGCTACCGGTAAGCGCCCGCGCATAGCGCCGCAGAAAGGGCAGATGCGGCGCAAGTTCCTGGCCAAGCGACATGGTTCAGTCGTGCTCCTAATTCGTTGTTGCCGACCCTATTGGAAGCCGGTTCGTTAAACTGCAACCCTCGGCTCGGACCGATTACGATCCTGAAACAAAAGTGCGCGCTGGTCGGAACAAAGCTGTCACGTTTTGGTTTCGTGGGTCGGACAGTCTCTCGATTGACGAGCGGGCTGCAAGACTCATACGTGGGCCGGTGGGGCTGAGGCCCGAGAGTTTAAGGAAGCAGTCATTGCGCCAGGCCATGAAGCGGCTGGAGGGGGACAGTGGGTTGAGTGCGGATATGAATGAAAGTCCGCCACCCGCGGGAGAACCCAAACCGAAGGCGCGCCGCAAGGGCGCTGCTCCCGACGACGTCGGCAAGGCGCTTCGCAGCGCCTATGACGAGGCGCTCCGCGAAGAGGTACCCGACGACTTCCTTGATCTACTCGGGAAGCTGAGCTGAGCCGGGCCGTGCCCGCAACGCTTCGCTCGACGCGATGATTCACAAGCTCAGTCACTGGTTCCAGCAGCTGCCCACCGCCGGCAAGCTCCTGCTGCTGCTTACCGCCGCCATCCTCCCGCTCGGCCTAGTGCTGATCCTTGCCGCCTCGTCCGGCATCGACCAGGCCAATCGTGCGCTCGAGGGGCGTGCGACCGACCAGGGGCGGATCGCCATCCGCTCGATCGACAGCCTGATCGCCCGCAACGTCCTTGCTCTCCGCGTGGCCGCCAATGCCGCGATCAACGATCCGGGCGACCCGTGCGAGCAGGTCCAGCGCTCGCTCAGCCTGTCGCCCAACGTCCCCGACAAGTTCATCCTGCGCGACCAGGTCGGGACCGAGCTGTGCGCTCGCGGACAGGCCGACACGACCGAGCGTTCGACCCTGCTGGTTCCCCCCGGCAATGTCCGCCTCTGGATCTCCCCGAGCAAGGGCAGCCTCTATTATCGCGTCGGCGTCTATGGCGGATCGGCGACCGGCTCGATCGACCGCGAAGACATGCGCGAGGCGCTTGCCGCTGCGCGGGCCGAGACCGACAGCTTCATCCTGTCCGACGGCAATGGCGACATCCGGCTCAGCAGCCCCGCGGTGGAGCGGCCGATCGCCGGCTTCGAGCGCGACACCAGGGTCATCGAGCGACCGATCGCCGCCGGCCAGCTTCTCGCCCGCTCGACCGTGTCGAGCGAGCGCGTCGCCTCGGTCGACCGCGCCATCACCCTCCTCCCGGTGCTGATGTGGATCGTCGCGGCCTTCCTCAGCTGGCTGGTCGTGCGCACCTTCCTGCTCGCGCCGCTGCGCCGGATGAGCCGGGCCATCGCCGCCCATGATCCCGACGATGGCGCGCTGGTCCTGCCCGAGAAGCTCGGCTCGGCGATCGAGATCCGCGAACTCGGCGCCTCCTTCACCCGCGCCGTCGAGCGGATCGAGCGCAGCGAGAAGAACATGGCCGAGGCCCTCGAAGGGCAGCGCAAGCTCGTCCGCGAGGTCCATCACCGGGTCAAGAACAACCTCCAGGTCGTCGCCTCGCTGCTCAACATCCATCGCCGCAGCGCCGGTTCGGACGAGGCGCGCGACGCTTATTCCTCGATTGGCCGGCGGGTCGACGCGCTCGCCGTCGTCCACCGCAACCATTTCGCGGAGCTCGAGGAGAATCGCGGGATCGCGCTGCGGCCGTTGCTGTCGGAGCTTGCCGCCAACCTGCGCGGAAGCGCGCCCGATCATGCCCGCATGCTCGACATCGGGCTCGACCTCGAAAGCCTCAACACGACCCAGGACGTGGCTGTCGCGACCGCCTTCCTAACCACCGAGATCGTCGAGCATGCGATGCTGACCGAGCCCGACGCGCCGGTCACCCTGTCGCTTCACCGGACCGGCGATCTTACCGCCCGCTTCGTTCTCTCGACGGGTGCCCTGTCCGAGCAGATGGGGCCCGAGCACCAGCAGTTCGAGCGGATCGTCGCCGGGCTCGCCAAGCAGCTCCGCTCGCCGCTCGGCAAGGAGCCGGGAAGCTACACCGTCGACCTTCCGGTATTTCCCGCCCGCCCGTAAAAAAATTCGACGGGGGCAGGAACCCCGGGCGCCATACGCCGTTCTACACTTCGGATAGCGACCTTTTGCCCCCCCGCTCTCGCTGTCCGCTTACACGGGCCCGAAGTCGTCAACCCTCCCCCCCCCGGTGACGACTTCGGGCCCGCTTTGCGTCTGGGCTTCCGAGCCGTTGCGACGACCACGCCGCCAGTGGGTCAGCCGGATGGCGAGGATCGCGAACTCGTAGAGCAGGTAGAGCGGCACCAGCAGCAGCAGCATCGACACGGCGTCGGGCGGGGTCAGCACCGCCGACACGCCGGCGCAGACCACGATCGCGTGGCGCCGCTTGGAGGCGAGCTGCTCGCGGGTCACGACCCCGGCCCGCTCGAGGATCATCAGCAGCACTGGGGTCAAGAAGGCCACCCCGAAGCCGAACAGGAAGCGGGTCACGAAGTTGAGGTAGTTGCCGACCCCCGGAAGCGCCTCCTGCTGCACTCCGCCGACATTGCCCTCGAAGCTCAGCAGGAACTTGAGCGCCCACGGCATCGCCACGAAATAGGCGAACAGCGCGCCCCCGGCGAAGAAGAAGGGCGTCATCACTAGGAACGGCAGGAAGGCCCTCTTCTCCTTGGAGTAGAGGCCGGGCGCGACGAACCGCCAGATCTGTGTCGCGAAGACCGGGAAGCACAGCATCAGCGAGGCGAACAGCGCGACCTTCACCTCGGTGAAGAAGGCCTCGAAGACGTCGGTGTAGATGAGCTTGCCCTGGCCTGCCGCCAGCAGCGGCTGGACGAGCAGCGCGAAGATCGGCTTGGCGAAGGTAAGGCACAGGAAGAAGGCCCCGACGAGGGCGGCCAGGCTTACCAGCAGGCGCCGGCGAAGTTCGACCAGATGCTCAAGCAGCGGCGCCTTGGTTTCGTCGATCTCGCTCACGGCAGTTCGCGCCGGTGGTGCTCGGGATCGGGAAGCGGAAGCGTCGGCTCGTCGTTGTGGGGCGTCGGCGCGACCCTGTCCTCGTCCGTCGCGATCGCTGGCGAGGGACGATGCTCGCCTTCGAGCGGCCGCATCACCGCGCCATGCTCTTCCCGCGCGCCCGGATAGGGCAGCGCTGCCGGAAATTCGCGCATGATCCGCTCATTCTCCTCGCGCCAGCGCTTCTCCATCTCTTCCAGCTCCGCCTCGCGCATCATGTTTTCGATGCCGGAGGTGAAGTGGCGGGCATGGGCACGCGCCTTGCCGACCCAGCGCCCGACGGTGCGCATGGTCGCAGGCAGCTCCTTGGGGCCGATGAAGATCAGCGCCAGCACCGCGACGATGAAAAGTTCGCTGCTGTCGACGCCGAACATGTGGGGAAAGCCTTCCGCTTAGCCGCGCGGGTCCTGGCTCGGCGGGGGTGGGGGCGGCGGCGCGACCGGGTCGGCGACCCGCGGATTGGGGGTCACGTCGATCGGACGGTCGGGGCTGCCGAGGCGCGAGCGCTGCAGTTCGGCCTTGCGGCGCTCCTCTTCCTCGTCGTCGGACATGCCCGCCTTGAAGCTCTTCAGCCCCTTTGCGACGTCACCCATCATGTTCGAGAAGCGATTGCCGCCGAACAGCAGGAGAAGAACGACCGCGAAGATCAGGATATGCCAGAAGCTGAAACCGCCCATGATGAAAAACACTCCTTGTCGGCGGGCTACTTAGGCGTCTTCCCCGTCGCTTTCCAGCGGAAGCGTGCCGAGCGCCTCCTCCATCGGGTCGAGCAGCCCGGCGGCGCGGAGATCCTCGAGACCGGGCAGGTCGCGCCGGCTCCCCAGACCGAAGTGGCTGAGGAAGTCGGCGGTCGTGGCGTAGAGCAACGGCCGCCCCGGGCCCTCGCGCCTGCCCGCCGGGCGCACCCAGCCCGCCTCCATCAGCACGTCGAGAGTCCCCTTCCCCGCCTGGACCCCGCGGATCGCCTCGATCTCGGCGCGGCTGACGGGCTCGTGATAGGCGATGATCGCCAGCGTCTCGGTCGCCGCCCGGCTCAGCCGCCGCGGCTCCTCGCGGGTGCGGCGGAGAAGGTGCGCGAGGTCGGGCGCGGTTTGGAAGTGCCAGCGCCCGCCACGCTCGACCAGCCGGACACCGCGCCCGTCATAGTGTCGGGCGAGGGTCTCGAGCGCCGCCGCGACGTCGCCCTCGCCGGCATGGGCGGCGATGTCGTCCGGGGCGAGCGGCTCGGCAGCGGCGAACAGCACCGCCTCGACCGCGCGGGTGAACTCGTCGCTCATCGCTGCGCCCGCTTGAGCTCGATCGGTGCGAACGCCGCTTCCTGGCGCAATTCGAGCCGTCCCTGGCGCGCCAGCTCGAGCGCCGCGACGAAGGAGGAGGCCAGCGCCGAGCGGCGATAGGCAGGGTCCTGGCTCGCCGGCACGAAATGCTCGAGCCGGGTCCAATCGAGCGCGCTTCCGACCATCGCCGCCACCCGCTCGATCGCTTCCTCAAGCGTCAGCACCGCGCGCCGCGAGACCACGTGAAGCACCGGCGCGCTGCGCGCCCTCACCTGTCCATAGGCCGCGGCAAGCTCGAACAGCGACGCCTGCCAGGCGCTCTTGCGAACCTGGCGCAGCCCCTCGGGCGCGCCCCGCCCGAATACGTCGCGGCCGAGCCGGTCGCGGCCCATCAGCCGGGCGCCCGCCTCGCGCATCGCGTCCAGGCGCTGAAGCCGGAGCTGGAGCCTCGCCGCCAGCTCCTCGGGGCTCGGGTCCTGCTCCGGATCCTTGGGCAGCAGCAGGCAGGATTTGAGATAGGCCAGCCACGCCGCCATCACGAGATAGTCGGCGGCGATCTCCAGCTTCAGCGCCTTGGCGCCCTCGAGGAAGGAGAGATATTGCTCGACCAGCGCAAGGATCGAAATCTGCTGCAGATCGACCTTCTGCGCCCGTGCCAGGCTGAGCAGCAGGTCGAGCGGCCCTTCCCATGCGCCCAGGCTGAGCTGAAGGCTTTCGTCCTCGGGAAGGAGGGTCATGCGTCGCTCGGTCCGGCCGTCACCGGACGATGTCAGGCGAGCGCGAGCAGTTCATCCCGCACCGCCACCGCCGCCGCGAAGTCGGGACCGTCCTCGCCGCCGACGCGGGTGCCCGCCATCGCCCGCGCCAGACGTGCCTCGCCCTCGACCCCGAGCGCGCCGACATGGTTGGCGACGTCGAGCATCTCGTCGAACTTGCCCGAACAATGGAGGGTCAGGTCGCAGCCTGCCGCGAGCGCCGCCGCCGACCGCTCTCCGGCCGATCCCGACAGCGCTTCCATTCCGATGTCGTCGGTCATCAGCAAGCCGGTGAAGCCGATCCGCTTGCGGATGATCTCCTCGATCACGAACGGCGACTGGCTCGACGGGCGCTCGGAGTCCCAGGCGTCGAACAGGATATGCGCGACCATCCCCATCGGCGCTTCGCGAAGCGCCTCGAACGGCTCGAGGTCGATCTCCAGTTCCTCGGCACTGGCGGTGACCAGCGGCAGTTCCTTGTGGCTGTCGACCGTCGCCCGGCCATGGCCCGGCATGTGCTTGACCACCCCGACCACCCCGGCCGAGGCCATCCCGTCGAGCACCGCGCGGCCGATCGCGGCCACCTGCATCGGCTCCTCGCCATAGGCCCGGTCGCCGACGATCCGGTCGGCGTCGGGCTGGCGGACGTCGAGCATCGGCGCGCAATTGACGTTGATCCCGTGCGCGGCGAGCATCAGGCCGATCGCCCGCGCGTTCATCCGCGCCGCCTCGATCGCCGACGAGGGAGCGGTCCGGTAGAGCCGGTCGAAGGCGCCTCCAGCCGGAAGCTGCGGCCAGGCCGGCGGCCGCATCCGCATCACCCGCCCGCCTTCCTGGTCGATCAGGATCGGCAGGTCGTCACGCCCGTGAATGTCGCGCAGCGCGGCGGTCAGCGCCTTGAGCTGCTCGGGGTCGCCACAGTTGCGCGCGAACAGGATGTAGCCCGCAGGATCGACCTCGCCAAAGAAGCTCCGCTCCTCCGCGGTCAGCGTCAGTCCCGACATGCCGTAGATCGCGGCCTGCATGGCTCAGCGCACCACGAAGCAGGCGTCGCCCGCCGCCTTGAGCAACTGACAGGCGCGGCGCGCCTCGTCGGGGCTGGCGAAGCTCGCGCGAAGCCGCTGTCCCTTCTGGAACGGGACCACGACCTTGCCCGCGCCGGCCAGTGCCGGGAAGCGGCCCGACAGGCTTGTCCAGGCGGCATTCGCCTGGCTCGGATTGTCGTAGAAGCCGAGCTGGACCGTGCTTCCCGACGGCCCCGACGGCGCCGCGGCCTCGGGCTGCTCGGTGGAGGCCGGCTCCTCTTCTTCGGCCGGGGCCGGAGTGGTCGCCTTGGGTTGCGGGCGTGCGACGGGGGTCTCGGGCATCGCGTCGAGGTCAAGCTGGCCGTCGACCTTTTCGCCCGCGCCGGTGGCGAAGGCGGTCTCGCTGTCACCGGCGACGTTGATCCCGCCCGGATCGCTCGGACGCACCTTGTAGGGGCCGGGCTCGGCCTTGATCAGCTCGGGCGCGCCGGTGCCTTCGTCGGCACTGTTCCGGCCGACCCACCAGAGCGTCCCGGCGACCAGCGCCGCGGCGAGCAGCACGACCAGGATCGCGGCGAGCATCTTGCGCGCGGACAGCGCCGGCGGCTCGTCCTCGTCATCGACCGGCTCCAGCCACGGCAGCGGCTCCCCGTCCATCCCCTTCACGCTCGCCATTTCAGTACACCACCACGCAGCTCTGTCCCGCCCGTTCGAGCTGCTGGCATATGACCGCCGACTGGGCTTGAGAAGAGGTGCCGAGCTGAAGCCGGTACATTCGGGTCCGCCGCGCGCTGCCGAGGCCACGGACGTCGACCGTGTTGATCATCCGCGGCTTGGTCGAAAGATAGGGATAGCGCCGGGTGACCTTGCGCCACGCCTGCTCGGCCTGGGTCCGATTGGGATAGGCCCCAAGCTGGATCACCCGCCCGCGGTTGGTCTGCGGATGGTAGACGACGACCGGCTGCGGTCCGGTGACCGGAAGCGGCGCGGTGACCGGCTCGTCGGCCGGGAACACGCTCCGGCCCTCGCTCTCGGGGCGAGTTGGAGCCGCGGCGCGCGAGCGTTCGGCGGTGCGTACGGGTGCAGGCGGAGCGGTCCGGACGAGCGCTGGCGGCCGGGCGGACGTCACCGTCTCGGCGACGGGCTCGGGAACGGGTTCGGGAGGCGGCACCTCGACCGGCGCGGTGGCGACCGGCGGCACCGGAACCGCGACCGGCTCCTCGATCGGAAGCTGCGGCGCCCGCGCCTCCTTCTGGCGGGTGCCGAGCCACCAGGCCCCCACCCCGACCGCACCGATCAGCAGCAGCAGGAGCAGGTAGAAGGGCCACATCGAGCGGCTTCCGACGGGCGGCCGGGCAAGCGCCTCCGCATCGCCGGGCGTGCGCCCCTGCCCCCGACCGGCACTTGCAAGAACCGGCTCGTCACTCAGCCAGGGCAGGCGCTCGCCGCCGTCGTTCATAGGCCTAACGCATCTCCTCCGCAGCCTCGACGCCCATCAGGTCGAGTCCGTTCCGAAGCACCGACTGCACCGCGTTCGCCAGTTCGAGACGGGCGCGGCTCAGCGCCGGCTCTCCCTCGACGAGGAAGCGCCGGCCGGGATCGTCATTGCCCCGGTTCCAGCTCGCATGGAACGCCGCCGCCAGCTCGTAGAGGTAAAATGCGATACGGTGCGGCTCGTGCGCGACGGCTGCCGCCTCAACCACCCGCGGATAGTGGCTGGCAAGGCGAATGACCCCGAGCTCCTCGGCGTCGAGCAGCGACAGGTCCGCCTCGCCGCCATCGAGCCCGGCCTCGGCCGCCTTGCGCTTGAGGCTGGCGATCCGGGCATGCGCATATTGGACGTAGAAGACCGGATTGTCCTTCGACGCCTCGACCACCTTGGCGAAGTCGAAATCGAGCGGCGTGTCGGCCCGCTTGGTCAGCATGATGAAGCGTACGACGTCCTTGCCGACCTCGCGGACCACGTCGGCCAGGGTCACGAAATTGCCCGAGCGCTTGCTCATCTTCACCGGCTCGCCGGCGCGCAGCAATTGCACCATCTGCACCAGCTTGACGTCGAGCACGTTGCGCCCCGCCAGCGCCGCGACCGCTGCCTGGGTCCGCTTGACCGTCCCGCTATGGTCGGCGCCCCAGATGTTGATCAGCTCCTCGGAGCGCTCGAGCTTCTGGAGGTGGTAGGCGGTATCGACCCCGAAATAGGTCCAGCTCCCGTCCGACTTCTTCATCGGCCGGTCCTGGTCGTCGCCGAACTCGGTCGAGCGGAACAGGGTCAGCTCGACCGGCTCCCAATCCTCGACGCTCTTGCCCTTGGGAGCTTCGAGCACGCCTTCGTAGACGAGTCCCTTGGCGCGAAGCTCGGCCACCGCCCGATCGGCCGCGCCCGAGGCGACCACCTCGGCCTCCGACGAGAAGAGGTCATGGTGCACGCCGAGCAACGCGAGATCGTGGCGGATGAGATCGAGCATCGCCGCCACCGTCTTCTCGCGGAAGGCGGGAAGCCACTCGGCCTCGGGCTTGCCGACCATCGCCGAGCCATGTTCGGCCGCAAGCAGCGTTCCGACGGGCTTCAGATAGTCGCCCGGATAGAGCCCCTCGGGGATCTCGCCGATGTCCTCGCCGAGCGCCTCGCGGTAGCGCAGGTGTGCCGAGCGGGCGAGCGTGTCGACCTGGCTCCCGGCGTCGTTGACATAATATTCCTTGGTGACCGCGAAGCCCGCCGCCTGGAGCAGCCTGGCGAGCGCGTCGCCGACCACCGCCCCGCGGCAATGGCCCATGTGCATCGGCCCGGTAGGATTGGCCGAGACATATTCGACATTGACCCTCTTGCCCCGGCCGATGTCCGACAGGCCATAGTCCGAGCCGGCGGCGAGGATTCGCTTCAACTCGTCGCGCCACACGTCCTGGCCGAGCCGGATGTTGATGAACCCCGGGCCCGCCACCTCGACCGCCTCGACTCCGGGCAGCGCCTCGAGCTTGGCCGTCAGCAGCCCGGCGAGCGCGCGCGGATTGGTCCCGGCCGGCTTGGCCAGCACCATCGCCGCATTGGTCGCAAGATCGCCGTGGCTCGCGTCGCGCGGCGGCTCGACCGTGACGTTGCCACGCGGCAGGCCGGCGGGCAGCGCGCCCTCGGCGGCAAGCGCGTCGAGCGCCTGGTTGATGTGGTCGGTGAAGGTCGCGAACAGGCTCAAGGTCTTGGCAGCCGTCTATATTGTGTCAGGAAGGGACATGCCCTTACGCCAAGCCGGCCTTTGCAGTCACCCCCCGTTCAGCCCTGGAGGACGAGTGCGTCCGGTGATGCGACGCGTGACCATGACCGCCGGCCGGCCGCTGCTGGCTCTCGCCCTGCTGTTCGCCGTGGCCCAGCCGGCCGCCGCCCAGTCGATCCTCCGCGACAGCGAGACGGAGAAGCTGTTCAACGACATGTCCCGGCCGCTGATCGAAGCGGCCAAGCTCGACCCCAAGAACGTCAAGGTCGTGCTGATCAACGACCCCGAGATCAACGCCTTCGTCGCCACCGGGCAGACGGTCTACCTTCACACCGGGCTGATCACCGCCTCGGACAATGCCAACCAGGTCCAGGGCGTGATCGCGCACGAGCTCGGCCACGTCGCCGGGGGTCACTCGATCCGCATTCAGGACGGGGCCAAGCAGGCGAGCGGCATCTCGATCCTCAGCCTGGTGCTCGGCGGCCTCGCCATGGCGGCCGGCGCGGGCGAGGCGGCGATGGGCGCGATGGCGCTCGGTCAGCAGGCGGCGATGGGCCAGTTCCTCGCCTTCACCCGAGCGCAGGAAACCAGTGCCGACCTTGCCGGCGCTTCCTACCTCGGCCGGGCCGGCATCTCGGGCCAGGGCTCGATCGACTTCTTCAAGAAACTGCAGGGGCAGGAATATCGCCTCGCAGTCTATTCGACCGACAGCTACAACCGCACCCACCCGCTGTCGTCCGAGCGCATCGCCTCGCTGACCCAGGTCTACCAGAACGATCCCGCCTGGAAGCGCCGCAGCGACCCCGCGCTCGAGGCCCGCTTCCAGCGCGTCCGGGCCAAGCTCATCGGCTACATCAGCGCCAAGGAATCGGTGCTCCGGGTCTATCCGGCAACCGACACCTCGATCCCGGCGCGCTACGCCCGGGCCTATGCCTATCACCGGATGGGGGACCGCGACTCGGCGCTTCGCGAGGCCGACGCCCTGCTCGCCACCGCCCCGCAGGACCCCTTCTTCCTCGAGCTTAAGGGCCAGATCCTGCTCGAGAGCGGCAAGCCGTCCGACGCCCTGACGCCGCTCCGCGATGCCGTCGCGAGGGCGCCCGACCAGCCGATGATCCAGGCGATGCTCGGCCATGCCCTCCTCGCCACCGAGAAGCCCGCCAACTTCCCCGAGGCCGAACAGGTGCTCAAGGCTTCGATCGGTCGCGACGCCGAGCAGCCCTTCGCCTGGTACCAGCTCGGCATGATCTACGACCGCAAGGGCGACACCGCCCGGGCCGCGCTCGCCACTGCCGAACGCTACAGCCTCGAGGGCGAGCCCAAGCTCGCGCTGAGCAGCGCCGAGCTGGCGCTTCGCGGCATTCCGCAGGGCACCCCCGATTACATTCGCGCGCAGGACATCGCGATGGTATCGCGGACCGCAGTCGACAAGGACAAGAAGCGCAGGCGGGACAAGTGAACGAACACAGGGGGGCAAGTGCGTGGGGTGCCGCGCTGGCGGGCGCGGCTGGCGGAGCGGTGGCGACCGTTCTGCTGGCGGTCGCCGCGGTGCAGAGCGGCTGGGGCGACCGGCTCGTCCGCCAGGCGATGGTCGACAATCCGCAGATCCTGACCGAAACCGCCGACGCGCTTCGTGACCGCCAGTTCGCGCCGGTGCTCGCCGCCAACCGCCAGTCGATCGAGACCCCGTTCGGAAGTAGCTGGGAAGGCGCCCGCGACGGCGACGTCACGCTGGTCGAATATTACGACTATGCCTGCGGCTACTGCAAAGCCTCGCTTCCGGTGATCGACAAGCTCGTCGCCGAGGATCCGAAGCTCAAGGTCGTCTACCGCGAGTTCCCGATCCTCGGGCCCGAGAGCGAGGCCGCCTCGCGAATGGCGCTGGCCGCAAGCAAGGCGGGTCGCTTCATGGCCTTCCACGACGCCATGTATGCCGCCGGCCGGCCTTCGCCCGCGACGCTCGAGCAGGCCGCTCGCGCCGCCGGCATCCCCAACGCCATCCCGGCCGATGGCGAGGTCGATAAGGAGCTTCGCCGCAACTTCCAGCATGCGCAGCAGCTCGGCGCCAGCGGCACCCCCCTGTTCGTGGTCGGCGACAAGGTCTTCAACGGAGCGGTCGGCTACGAGGTCCTCAAGCAGGCAATCGCCGAGGCCCGCAAGAACAAGGCCTGATCCTCCCCGTTGACAAGGGTTCGGCTTGGGCACAGCCTTGCCCCTGAACGACGTGGTTCGTCGAGGGAGGTTTCCATGCTGCACAGGATCGCGTTGGCCGTCGTCATGGGATGTGCCGCAACCATGGCCTCCGCCCAGGGCTCGCCGGCCCGCCAGGCGCAGCCCGACACCTTCGACAACCGCATCCGCGAGCGCGACTTCTTCGAGCACAGCCTGCAGGCCGATCGCGGCTTCAGCGCCCGCTCCTACGCAACCGCGCTGACCTTCGCCGGCTGCGCCAACGGGCTCCAGCCGGCCGCGGTCGCCGCGGTCCTCCAGACTCCGGCCGCCTCGCGCGAGGAAGAGGCCGCGGTCCAGCGGCTCGTCTCGCAGGTCCGGGCCTGCGGCCGCCGCGAAGGCGTCCACCCGGCGCTGCTCCGCGGCGCGCTCGCCGAAGTCTCGTGGAAGGCCACCGCGCCCGCCGCCTCAGCCGCCCCGGCCGAAATCTCGATCGACGACGTCGAGAGCTTCATCAAGCGCGGTCCGGCGGGCGAAGCACGGATCAAGGTCAACAACCTGCCGATCGCCTCGGTCGCCCGCTGCCAGGTGCTCGCCCTTCCCGCCGCCGCCCGCGAGGTGCTCGCCACCCCCGCTGGATCGCCGCAGGAGCAGGCGGCCGCGGCCAGGCTGTACGGCGGCTCGCGCCTGTGCGGCGGTGTCGAAGGGCTCGGGAAGACCCCGGTCGTCGCCATCCGCGCCGCCCTGGCCGACGCCTTCTACCAGCAGTCGAAGGCGACCGGCCGGCCCTGAGCGCGCCGTTAGGGCTTGTCTCGGCCGGCGCTGCGGAGGAAGGCCGCGGCATGGACTTCGACGATCTTCTCCAGCGCTACTTTGCGACCACCGATCTCGCGAGCGTCTCGCCTGCCATGCTCGAAGCCGGGACCGACCGCCTCAAGGTCGATCTCGGGCTTGAGAAGGACCGCGCGCGTCGCTTCGCGCTCTGGTCGTTGCTGTTCATGCTCGGGGAAGCGCCAGACCTCGACGTCGCTTTCCCCGACCCGTCGGATCAGGACGCCGCGCGCAACCTGATGGACCTGCTCGCCGCCTCGGGTGGGGAATAGGCCTCAAGGCGCCGGCCGGGGGATCCTCTTGCCCTTGCGCCTACTGGTGAGGTGGACCGCCCCGCAACGGCCGCAGCGATAGGTCCGAAGGTCGAGGCCGAACGACTCCGCCGCCGCCCGGGCCGTTGCCTCGTCCGGGTAGCCCGCCTTGCGACGACAGATGCTCAGGCGCGTCCGCATCAGCGCCCGACCTTGAGCAATAGGATTTCACCTGCCAGAAACGAACCCATGCGGTTCGACATCCCATGTCGCGTGAACATCGTCGCCGAAGTTACCCCGGCGATCGAAAACCGCTCACCTGGGTAACAAGGGTAACTTTGCCAGCCCTCGTCACTCGGCGTCGGGCCGTCCCTTGAAGCCTTGGGCCACCACATACCATTCGGACGAATCCTTGCGACTGGCCGGCGGCTTGGCATGCTTCACCGTTGCGAAGTGCCGTTTCAGCTCGGCGAGCAACTGGTTGTCGGTCCCCCCGGCCAGCACCTTGGCGATATAGGCGCCGCCCGGCTTCAAAACGTCCTTGGCGAATTCGAGCCCGAGCTCGACCAGCCCCATGGTCCTGAGGTGGTCGGTCTGGGGATGGCCGACGGTGTTCGCCGCCATGTCGGACAGCACCAGGTCCGCCTCGCCGCCGAGCGCTTCCTTGAGCCGCGCGTCGGCATCCTCGTCGGTGAAGTCCATGTGGAGGATGGTGACCCCGTCCATCGGGTCGACCGGGAGGAAGTCGATTCCGACCACTGCTGCCCCCGGCACCTTCTTGCGCACCACCTGGCTCCAGCCGCCCGGCGCGATGCCGAGATCGACCACCGCCTTGGCGCCCTTGAGGAAGCGGAACTTCTCGTCGAGCTCGATCAGCTTGTAGGCCGCGCGGCTGCGATAGCCCTCGGCCTTGGCGCGCTTGACGTAGGGATCGTTGAGCTGCCGCTGCAGCCACTTGGTCGACCCGACCTTGCGCCCCTTGGCGGTTCGGACGCGCGTGTTCACAGCGGGTGCCCGTCGCGCGCCATCAGGCTGCGCAGGATGCCTTCGCGGATCCCGCGGTCGGCGATGCCGAGCTGGTCGGCGGGCCAGATGTCGAGGATTGCCTCGAGGATCGCGCAGCCGGCGACGACCAGGTCGGCGCGCTCGGAGCCGATGCATGGCAGGCCCGAGCGCTGTTCGAAGTCCATCTCAGCAATCATGGTCGAGATGTCGCGCATGGCTGCGATCGGCACGTGCAACCCATCGACTGCGCGCCGGTCGTAGCTCGGCAGCGCGAGGTGGACCGAGGCCAGCGTCGTCACCGTGCCCGAGGTTCCGAGCAGCCGGATATTTTCCTTATCCTCGGGCAGCAGCTCGGAGAAGCGCGCGAAGGCGTGGCGGGCGCGCTCGCGCATCCGGCTATAGGCACTGACCCGGTCGGCGCCTTCGATCGCCTCCCGGCCCTCGCTTTCGGTCAGGCTGACCACGCCCCAAGGCGCGCTCCACCAGGCCTTGATCCGCGGCGGGGCGTCCTCGCCCTCGCCCGGCTCGACCAGCACCAGCTCGGTCGATCCCCCGCCAATGTCGAAGATCAGCGCCGGGCCGTCGCCGGGCTCGAGCAGCTTGTGGCAGCCGAGCACCGCAAGCCGCGCTTCCTCCTGCGGCGGAATGATCTCGAGCACGATCCCGGTCTCGCGGCGGACCCGCTCGGCGAAGTGGCGGCCGTTGGCGGCGCGGCGGCAGGCCTCGGTGGCGACCGAGCGGGCGAGTCCCACCCGGCGGCGGCGGAGCTTTTCGGCGCAGATGCCCAGCGCCTCGACCGCGCGGTCCATCGCGCCGTCGGTCAGCCGCCCGCTCGAGGCGAGCCCTTCGCCCAGCCGGACGATCCGGCTGAAGGCGTCGACCACGGTGAAGCCCTCGCCCGTCGGGCGGGCGATCAGCAGGCGGCAATTGTTGGTGCCGAGGTCGATCGCCGCATAGGTCTGCGACGGCGGCACGGCCGTCCGGTCTCGGCTGCTCGGCCGGCCCGGTCTTGCCGGGCTCGCCGGCGACGGCGCGGGGTGAGTCGCCATCCTCTTGTCTCGTCCATTCTCTGCACCGGCGGCGGAACATGCCGCCGGCTGACTTGCCGACAGGCTTAAGCCAGATCGATCAACCGGCGCAAGGGACGGCACTTTTCATTGACAGCGCCCGGCCCGCCCCCTAGCTGGCCTCCCAGCGCAGCCCTCGGGCCGCGCCTCAGGCTCTTGCCCGATCGTCTAATGGTAAGACTACGGACTCTGACTCCGTCAATCGTGGTTCGAATCCACGTCGGGCATCCACCTCCACCCTGATCAGCGAACCATCGCCACCGGCTTGCCGGCCTTGCGCCTGGCCTTGGCCAGTTCCTCGTCCTCGCGCTTGCGGTCCTCGGCGATGAGCTGGGTGGCCGAGCCGAGATTGTTGCCTTCCAGCGCGTCGAGGATCGCATTCAGACGCTCGACGTCCTTGCCCCCGTGCGGCGCATAGGCGAGCGGCGCGAGCGTGTCGGCCGCCTCCTTCGCCTTGCCCTGTCGGACGTAGTCGCGGACCATTGCCCAGCGCAGCCGCCGGTCGGCCGGTGACAGTTCGAGCGCGTAGGCGAGACCTTCGCTGGCATCCTTGGTCGGTGTCTGCCCGGCTTCCTCGAAGGTGCGGTGATAGTGGATCAGTGGACGCGGGTCCTCGGGATCGGCGCGGTTGGCCTTGAGGAACAGCGCCCGCGCGGCGGGCCAGTCGGCGGCCTGCTTGCCGGTGACGTGCCGCTCGACGATGGTCCGTCCCTTGACGAGCAGCGCGGGAATCGAGTTCGGCTGCAGCGCCAGCGCCTGGTCCGCCGCGGCGATCGCCGCATCGTAGCGTTCGTCGTCGAGCTCCGCCTCGGCCAGCGCGACCCGCACCGCGACATCGCCGGGATAGCGCGCGGCGATGGTCCGAGCCGCCGTCGCCACTCCGCCGGTGCGCTCGAGCGAGACTCCGCTGCGGCTCATCATCGAGACGCCCATCATTGCCGATTCGCCCGCCGACAGCGGCTCGATCACCGGCGCAGCGACCGTCAGCTTGCTCGCCGGGACGGTGACGTAGGGGAAGCGGGTCTGGCGGACATATTGGTCGAGCTCGGAATGGAGCCGCTTCAGGTCGCCGAAGGCATCACGCGCGGCGGTCATCGCCGGCTTGCCCGCACGAAGGCCCGCGACATAGGTGTCGAGCTGACCCTTCCGGGCGGCATTGAAGGTCAGATAGTGGACCAGCAGCCAGCCGCGGCCGTACAATTCCACCCCGTAATAGTTGCGCAGCTGCTTCCAGCTTCCGCCGACCATGATGTCGGTCGGAAGCGGCGCATAGAGCTTGGTCAGGAGGATCTCGGCGCGATGCGCGGCCGGCGCCCCGAGACCGACCGAGCCGTCGGCCTCGAACTTGGCGGTCGAGAAGAACTCCGCGAAGCCCTCGCTCAGCCACATCGGCATGACCGTCACCATGTTCTCGTACATCAGGTGATGGGCATATTCGTGGAAGAAGACGTTGTCGGCGGTGAGGTCGAGCCGCGTGTCCGGATCGGTGTCGAGCGGAACGAAGGCGACGTTGGAGCCGGCCTGGTGCACGTAGAAACCGCCGACCCCCGAGCCGCCGTAGATGCTCGCGATCTCGGGCAGGTTGCGGACGGCGAACAGCTGCAGCTTGTTGGCGCGGATCGGTTCGGGATCGCCAACGCCGCGGGCGAAGCGCACCGCCTGGTCGAACTTTTCGAGCCGGGTGGCATAGGCCTGGAGTTCGGCCGGGCTCTGGTCGGAATAGATGACGAAGTGGCGGGTCGTCGCCTTGCTCCATCCCGCCATCGCCGCGCTGGACGTCATCGCCAGCCCGGCAGCCGCGGCCGCCAGCATCCACCTGCCAATCATACGCTTCACTCCCCCTTGGATTAGGGGAAGTTTAGCAAGGCTTTAGCGACTGTGAAGAGGATCAATTCGCGAGTGCGACCTTGGTCTCGTCTCGCCCGCCATCAAGACCATAGATATCCGGCGCGTAAGCAAGGCTTCCGTCACTGCCCGCCCGCACCGTCAGATAGGTGAGGTAGACGGGCACACCCTGAGGAAGGGCGACCTGATATTCCGGACGATCGCTGCTGGGCTTGGGTTCGCGGCCGAGCAGCCACTGGCCGAGCCGGGCGGCATCCTCGAGCCGGACGCAGCCCGAGCTGTAGGCGCGCTCGGCCTCGGCGAAATATTCGCGCTGCGGGGTGTCGTGGAGATAGATGCCCATGTCGTTCGGGAATTCGAACTTCATCGCGCCCATCATGTTGCCGCTGCCCGGCTTCTGCCGGACCCGCGCCTCGACGGTCCCTGCGGCGACCGCCTTCCAGTCGATGGTAGCCGGATCGACCACCTGAGCGCCGGCGTCCCAGCCCGAAAGCGCCTCGTAGCCGCGCGACTTGAACCAGCTGACGCCGTTGCGGACGACGTTCGGAGCGATGTTCTTGGCGGCGAGGTCGACGGGCACGTTCCAGTAGGGATTGAAGGTCACCTGGCGGAGCGTACCGGCCATCAGCGGAGTCTTCATCGTCGGCTTGCCGACGACCACCTTCATCTGGTCGACCACCCGGCCGCCGTCCATCATCATCAGCTGCTGGCTGGCGATGTCGACCAGCACGAAGCGGCCGCTCGCCGGAAGCACCTTGGCCCGGTCGAGGCTCGAACGCAGCGCCTGGCTCGGCTGGCCGAGGAAGCGCATGTCGCCCTCGGCGGCGGTCTTGAGCGCGGCGTAGAAGGGGTTGATCGCCGCGGTGGTGCGGACATGGGCCGCGAGGTCGGGCGCCGCTGCAGCCGCTTCGAGCACCTGCGCCGGGGTCGGAACCTTGGGGCTGAGCGCCGGGTCGGCATAGATCATCCCGTTGCGGCCGGGCCAGCGGAGCGCCTGCGCGTAGAGCACGAAGCCGTTGCTCATCAGCTTCTCGGCCTCGCGTTCGGCACCGGGAACGCCCCGCTCGGCGTCGGCCAGCACACGCTCGATGCGGCCGGCCAGCTCGGGGCCGTCGGAGTAGCCATCGACCGGCGCCTGGCGCAGCGAATCGAGCAGTGCCCGGACCGCTTCGGGCGAACGCAGCCAGAGCGGCTGCGCCCGGCCCTCGTAGAAACGGGCAACGGCACTTGCGGGGGCCATCTGGTCGGCGGCACTGACCGCCGCCGTCGCAGGCATAGCAAGGCCCAGTGTCGCCGCAGCAGCGGCGCCAATCAACAGGCGTTTCATCCGGCAATACTTTCTGAAAATCAGTCTCTTGCCGGTTTAACGATTGACTAACTCAGTAGTTTCAAAGGGTGTTTCCACCGATCCAGCGCTCGAGCCGCGCCTTGAAGCCGCGCCGTTCGGGAAGGAAGGCGGGCTCGGGTGTCGGCTCCGCTTCCTCGCTCTCGGCATCGAACAGCTGGAGGTTGCGCGGAAGCCGCGGCCGGAGGGTCTCGCGACCGCGCATCACGTCCTCGGCAAGCGCCAGCGCACGATGCACCTCGTTGCCGGTGAACGGCTTGAGCAGAAGTCCGAGAGCAAGGTCCGGCATCGCGAAGCCGGGGGCGCGTCCGGTCACGAACAGGCAGGGCACCCCGACATCGTTCAGCCGGACGGCAACCGAGAAGCCGGTCGAGCCGCGGGCGAGATGGAGGTCGACCAGAGCGAGGTCGGGTTCCTCGCGCTCGAGGATCTCGAGCGCGCTGCCGAGGTCCTCGGCGATCCCGATCACCCGGTAGCGCGGGTTGTCCTCGACCAGGTAACGAAGCGTTTCCGCCAGTGGCCGCTCGTCCTCGACAATCAGGATTTTCAGCACCTTGCACCCTCCCGGCGGCACAGCCGCCCTGTGGATAAGGTTGCAGGGGAAGACCGTCGTGCGAATCCCGGGTTCAGCGGATTATCGCCGAACCGGGCTCTTACGGAGACGAAACGTCATGACGTCAGCGCCGGAGCGCCGTTCAGGCCGCCCGGTAGAAGATGTGGGCGCCGATCTTCTCGACCTTGGCGAGCCGCCGACCCCAGCTCGGAGCGACATAATCGGCATGGTACCACAGGACGTCGGAGGGTAGCGCGTCGGCGAAGTGGCCGGCGGCGATGCGGGTGATCGCCTGCGCATAGGCCCAGGCCGCGCTCTCGCGCTTGACGGCGGGCATGTGGCCCGAGCGCGGGTTGACGAAGCTGAACTGCCAGGGCTGCTTGACCACCTCGCACCAGCTCGCCGGATAGCGACCCGAAGCAGCGCGGTTCATGATGACCTCGGCCACCGCCAGCTGCCCGTCGAGCGGCTCGCCGCGGGCTTCATGGTAGACGGCGATGGCGACGCACTCTTCCTGCTCGGTCAGCGCGGCACCGGTCTGCTTGGCCCAGACCATCGGCCACAGGCCGGCATGGGTCACGGCCGGGCGGACCTCGGCGACACCGGCCGGCGGGTTGATCCCGGCAGTGGTCGGACGCGGCGTGGTCGAGAGCACCGCGGCGCGGCCGATGGGGCTCGGGGTGATCGATGCGGCGGTCGCGATCGTCGCGGTCGCCGGTGCGGGAACGAGGACGGTCGCGGCAGGGCGGACCGGGGCCAGCACCTTGCCGGCGGTGGCGGCGGGAGCAATCGTGCTCACCGGAATGGCGGAAATGGTCGCAAGCTGGGCCGAGGCCGGGCTCGCGACCCCCGCGAGCGTAAGACAAAAGGCAGCAATCGCGGGCGCACGGCCCAGCGCAAATCGCTTGGTCAAATTCTTCTCTATCCTGTGCGGGCGAAAATGACGGCGGCTTCACATGGCTCACTTGGAGCGTTGCGCCGTCTGTCCTCGTCCGTCTTGCCCTGGAACCGCTACGCCGGCTCCGTCGCTCTTAAACTGCTGATGATGCAGATACTGGCGGTTGGCAGGATTGAAACCCACCCGGGGGTGAACGGAGCGAGTCCTGCGGCCAGCTGCAGGAACAATTCTCGTTGCGGGACAGAGAGTTGACCAAACGAAAGGCTCCAGCGACGAACCGAAGTGGGTCGCTGGAGCCTTCCGTGGTGACTTGCCTGCGTTCGGCGAATCGGCGCCGGGGCATCTGCCCTGGTTAGGCTGCCTCGGCCTTGCGCGACTGCCGTTTGCGCTCGTGCGGATCGAGGTGACGCTTGCGCAGGCGGATGACCTTCGGGGTCACCTCGACCAGCTCGTCGTCCTGAATGTAGGCGATCGCCTGCTCCAGGGTCATCTTGCGCGGCGGAGTGAGGCGGATGCCCTCGTCCTTGCCGCTCGCCCGGAAGTTGGTCAGCTGCTTGGACTTCAAGGGATTGACCTCGAGATCCTGCGGCTTCGCATTTTCGCCGATGATCATGCCCTCGTAGAGGTCATCGTTGGGCGAGATGAACATGATCCCGCGCTCTTCGAGCATGTTGAGGGCGTAGGCCTGCGCCTTGCCCTTCTCCATCGAGATCAGGACGCCGTTCTGGCGGCCGGTGATCTGGCCCTTGTGCGGGCCATATTTCTCGAACAGCCGGTTCATGATCCCGGTGCCGCGAGTGTCCGACAGGAACTCGCCGTGATAGCCGATCAGCCCGCGCGAGGGCGCGCTGAAGGTGAGGCGGGTCTTGCCCGCGCCCGAGGGACGCATGTCGGTCATCTCGGCCTTGCGCTGGCTCATCTTCTCGACGACCGTTCCGCTGAACTCGTCGTCGACGTCGATCACGACCGTCTCGTACGGCTCCTCGCGACCGCCGGGGCCGTCCTGGAACAGCACGCGCGGACGGCTGATCGACAGCTCGAAGCCTTCGCGGCGGAGGGTCTCGATGAGGACGCCGAGCTGGAGCTCGCCGCGTCCGGCGACTTCATAGCTGTCATTGTCGTGGGCGACGGTGACGCGGATGGCGACATTGGTCTCCGCCTCGCGCTCGAGGCGCTCGCGGATGACCCGGCTCTGGACCTTGTCGCCGTCGCGCCCCGCATAGGGGCTGTCGTTGACCGCGAAGCTCATCGCGAGCGTCGGCGGATCGATCGGGCGCGCCTTGATCGGGGTGGTGACCATCGGGTTGGCGATCGTGTTCGACACGGTCGCGTTCATCAGGCCGGCGATGGCGATGATGTCGCCCGCCTGCGCCTGCTCCACGGCCACGCGCTCGAGGCCGTGGAAGGCGAAGATCTTGGTCGCGCGGCCTTCCTCGACCTTGTGGCCGTCGACGTCGAGCGCCCGGATCGGCTGGTTGATGTGGAGCGTGCCCGATTCGACTCGGCCGGTAAGGATTCGGCCGAGGAACGGGTCGCGGTCGAGCAGAGTGGCGAGCATCTTGAACTCGCCGTGGATCGGGAGGCCAGGCTCGGGGACATGGCTGACGATGGTCTCGAACAGCGGGGTGAGATCGCCGTCACGAACCGTGTCCTCGCGGCCGGCATAGCCATTGCGGCCCGAGGCGTAGAGCACCGGGAAGTCGAGCTGCTCGTCGTTGGCGTCGAGGCTGAGGAACAGGTCGAAGCATTCGTCGAGCACTTCGGCCGGACGGGCGTCGGGACGATCGATCTTGTTGACGACGACGATCGGCTTGAGGCCGAGGCCGAGCGCCTTGCCCGTGACGAACTTGGTCTGCGGCATCGGCCCTTCGGCGGCGTCGACCAGCAGGATCACGCCATCGACCATCGAGAGGATCCGCTCGACTTCGGCGCCGAAGTCGGCGTGGCCCGGGGTGTCGACGATGTTGATGCGGGTGTCGTTCCACTCGACCGAGGTGCACTTGGCGAGAATGGTGATCCCGCGCTCCTTCTCGAGGTCGTTCGAGTCCATCGCCCGCTCTTCGACGCGCTGGTTGTCGCGGAAGGTGCCGGACTGGCGGAAGAGCTGGTCAACGAGGGTCGTCTTGCCGTGATCGACGTGGGCGATGATCGCCACGTTGCGGAGGGTCATTAGCGATGTCCTTGGGAATAGGTTGCGGCGCCCGTAGCGGAATGGGCGCGTTTCAGCAATGGCAGCAGGAGAGATGATCATGCCGCAGGGCGACAAGAGCGCGTATACCGACAAGCAGCGGCGCAAGGCCGCCGAGATCGAGAAGGGCTATGAGGCGCAGGGCCGCTCGCCCGAAGAAGCCGAGCGGATCGCCTGGGCGACGGTCAACAAGCAGGACGGCGGCGGCAAGGAAACGGGCTCGGGCCGGGCCCGCAGCCGCTCGGAAGCGGCCAAGAAGGGTTGGGAGACTCGGCGCAGGCGGACCGCTAAGAAAAAAGGGTGAGCACCTCCCGCCGTCCCGCCCTTCCCCGTTCCGTCTGGATTCTCGGCCTCGTCAGCCTCTTCATGGACCTGTCGAGCGAGATCATCCACGCGCTGCTTCCGCTGTTCATCACGGTGACGCTCGGCGCCAGCGTGGTGGTGCTCGGCGCGATCGACGGGGTGGCGGAAGCGACCGCGAGCTTCGCCAAGCTTGCCGGCGGGCGGCTCAGCGACCGCAACCAGAAACGCAAGCCGTGGATCGTCGCGGGCTATGGCCTCGCCGCGCTGACCAAGCCGCTGATGGCGCTCGCCTCCACGCCGCTGACCGTTCTCGGCGCGCGCCTGCTCGACCGCACCGCCAAGGGCCTGCGCGGAGCGCCGCGTGATGCGCTCATCGCCGACGACACCCCGTCCGAGCAGCGCGGCGCCGCCTACGGGCTCCGCCAGAGCCTCGACACGATCGGTGCGCTGCTTGCGCCGCTCGCGGCGGCCGGGCTGATGATCTGGCTGGCGGGGGACATTCGAACCATCTTCTGGATCGCGGCCGTTCCCGCCCTCGTCGCGGTCGCCATCCTGATGCTGTTCCTCAAGGAGCCCGAGCGCCGGTCCGACAGCGGCAAGGTCCAGCCCCTGCTGTGGGGCTTCCGCGAGGTCGATCGCGCCAGCCGCCGGCTGATCCTCGTCGCCTTCCTCTTCACCCTCGCCCGCTTCTCCGAGAGCTTCCTCGTCCTCAAGGGAGCCGAAGCCGGCCTAACCCTGGCCACCGCGCCGCTGGTGCTGGTCGTGTTCAACCTGTCCTACGTCCTCCTTTCCTACCCGGCGGGCGCGCTCGGCGACCGCGCCGACCCGCGACTGATCCTGACTGGCGGGATCGCCCTGCTGATCCTCGGCAATCTGTTCCTCGCCTGGGGCGAGGGGCTTGCCGCGCTCACCCTCGGGGTCGCCTTGTGGGGCGCGCACATGGCGCTGACCCAGGGGCTGTTCGCCAAGCTCGTCGCCGATGCCGCTCCGGTGCATCTGAGGGCGACCACCTTTGGCCTGTTCCATGTCGCCACTGGGGTCGGCCTCCTTCTCGCCAGCCTCGGGGCCGGTCTTCTTTGGACCCGCGACGGCCCTTCCATGACCTTCCTCGCGAGCGCCGCCATCGCGGCCGCCGCGGGCGCTTTCCTGTGGCTCCTGCCAAGGGAGCAGACGCCATCGTCCTGAGTGCGTTTCCAGCGCCCGGCGCAGGCGCTATGACGGCGGTCATCTCATCGTCAGGGGGAAACATGATGAAGAGTGATGATCGCTTCGCGCCGCGGCCGCTGGCCAGATGGTATTGGGTCGGCGCGATTGCCGTTCTCCTGTTCATGCTGATGGGATGCGCCGGCTATCTCGTCAGCGTCTTCACGCCACTCGACCAGCTTCCCGCCGACCAGCGCGCGCTGATGGAGGCGCGACCCGTCTGGATGATCGCGGCTTATGCGATCGCGGTCTGGGTCGGGCTGCTCGGCGCGATCGCGCTGCTCGCCCGCCGCAAGGTCGCGGTGCCGTTGCTGCTGGTCTCGCTGGTCGGCGCCATCTTCACCTTCCTGCCCTACGCCGTCGTCCCGCGCGTCCGCGAGCTCGCGACCGAGAATGACGGCGCGGTGGGAATTGTCGTCACGGCTCTGGTGTGGACCAGCTTCTGGTTCGCGCGTCACAGCCAGCAGCGGGGTTGGCTGCGTTGAGTACCTATACGATCGACACCTCGACCAGCCGGGCGACCCCGTCGCCCGTTCCGGGCAAAAGGATGACCGTCCCCGCCCTCAAGGGCCGCAAGCAGGACGGGCGGACCGAGCAGCCGATCGTCATGCTCACCGCCTACACGATGCGGATGGCGCAGCTGCTCGACCCGCATTGCGACCTGCTGCTGGTCGGCGACAGCCTCGGCCAGGTCATCTACGGCCTGCCCTCGACCGTGCCGGTCACGCTCGAGATGATGTGCAACCACGGCGCCGCGGTGGTGCGCGGGAGCTGGCACGCGCTGGTAGCGGTCGACATGCCGTTCGGCAGCTACGAAGGCTCGCCCGAGCAGGCTTTCACCAGCGCGGCGCGGATCATGAAGGAGACGGGTTGCGCGGCGGTCAAGCTCGAGGGCGGCCGGGCGATCGCCCCGACCATCCGCTTCCTCACCGACCGCGGCATCCCGGTCATCGGCCATGTCGGCCTGACCCCGCAGGCGGTGAACGCGCTCGGCGGCTATGGCGCGCGCGGGCGAAGCGAGGCCGAGGCCGCCAAGATCCTCGACGATGCCAAGGGCGTGGCCGAGGCTGGCGCCTTCTGCGTGGTGCTCGAAGGCGTGATGGAGGAACTCGCCACCACCATCACCCGCGCCATTCCCGTGCCGAGCATCGGCATTGGCGCGTCGGCCGAATGCGACGGACAGGTGCTGGTGACCGAGGACATGCTCGGCCTGTTCGAGCGCACGCCGCGCTTCGTGAAGCGCTACGACGACCTCGCGACCCGCATCGGCAACGCGGTCGAGGCCTATGCCGGAGAGGTCCGTGCGCGCTCCTTCCCGACCGCCGACCAGACCTACCGGCCCAAGGCCTAGCCGCTCTTCGCAAAAGCGGTTAGACGCCCCAGCTTCAAGCTTGCGTTCATCAAATTCCGGCGAAGAGCGCCGGAACACTCACAAGGATCGACCTTCTTGGCACTGGCGCCCGGACAAACCAGCGAAAGCTTCATCAAGGAAGTCGACGACAACCTGCGCCGCAGCCAGGCGGAGGAATTCGCCAAGCGGTGGGGCAAGTGGCTGATCGCGCTCGCGGTGCTGATCCTGCTCGCGACCGGCGGCTACCTCTACTGGCGCAACCAGCAGGCGCAGCAGGCCGCCGCCAACAGCGAAGCGTTCAGCGCGATCCTCAATGACATCGGCCAGAACAAGAGCGGGGACGCGGGCAAGCGGCTCGAGACCATCGCCGGCAATGCCAATGACAGCATGGCCGCCGCCGCCCGCCTGACCCGCGCCGCGCTCTCCATCCAGGACGGCGACCGCGCGACGGCCATCGCCCAATATACGCAGGTGACCGACGATAGCGGCGCTCCGCAGGCCTATCGCGACGCAGCCCTCATCCGCCGCACCCAGCTCGAGTTCGACACCCTCAAGCCCGAGGACGTGATTGCCCGCATGCAGCCGCTCGCGGTCAAGGACGGTGCCTGGTTCGGCTCGGCGGCCGAGCTGACCGCGCTGGCGATGGTCAAGGCCAACCGCCGCAGCGAGGCCGCGCAGTTGCTCCGCGCCGTCGCCGCCGACAAGGACGTGCCCGCCACGATCAAGGCTCGCACCGCCGAGCTCGCCTCCAGTCTTTCCATCCCGGCCGCGCCTGCCGCCGCCGCTGCCCCGACCGCTCCCGCGGCCCGTTGAGGACCAACCCACGCCCATGATCCGCAAGCTCGTCACCCTGTCCATTGCCGCCTCGCTGCTCGCCGGCTGCAACGTGCTCAACAAGGCGCGCCCGAAGACTCCGGTCCTCGGCGACCGGGTCTCGGTCCTCTCGACCGATCCCGACGTCCAGGTCGACCCGGCCACGGCGGCGCTGCCCTTCGCGCTTCCTGCAGCCACCGCCAACGACAGCTGGAGCCAGCCCGGCGGAAGCCCGTCCAAGGCGGTCGGCCACCTCGCGCTCGGGACTGCGCTCAACACCGCCTGGTCGATCTCGACCGGCCAGGGCACGTCGCTCGACGCCCGCCTCGCCTCCGCTCCTGTGATTGCCGGTGGGACGGTCTACACGATCGACACCAACGCCACCGTCCGCGCCTTCGATGCGGCGACCGGCGGCCAGCGCTGGGCGGTGCAGTTCGGGACCGAGAAGGGCAACAATGCCTCGCTCTTCGGCGGCGGCGTGGCGGTCGAGGGCAACCGCGTCTACGCCACCAACGGCCTCGGCTTCGTCGCCGCGCTCGACACCCGCAACGGCGCGCGCGCCTGGCAGGTGCGTCCGGGCGGACCGCTTCGCGGCGCTCCCACCCTGGTTGGCGACACGCTCTACGTGATGAGCCAGGATAACCAGCTCTACAGCCTCAAGACCGCCGACGGGACGACCAACTGGTCGGCCACCGCCTCGGTCGAGATCGCCGGCGTGTTCGGCACCGGCGCCCCGGCCTTCGCGCAGGGCACCGTCGTCGCGGGCTTCAG
This sequence comes from Sphingomonas swuensis, assembly GCF_039538045.1. NCBI lineage: Bacteria > Pseudomonadati > Pseudomonadota > Alphaproteobacteria > Sphingomonadales > Sphingomonadaceae > Sphingomonas > Sphingomonas swuensis. Next base: position 2,445,387 of record NZ_BAABBQ010000001.1, read on the forward strand.
CTCGGGCGAGCTCAACGCCTATCGCTACGAGAACGGCCGTGTGGTCTGGCAGGACGCGCTCGCCCGCACCTCCATCTCGACCAGCGTCGCCAACCTCAGCGACATCGACGCCTCGCCGGTGATCGACAACGGCCAGGTGTTCGCGCTCGGCCAGGGCGGACGGATGGTCGCGCTCGACCTCATCAGCGGTCAGCGCATCTGGGAGCTCAACCTCGCCGGGACCGCCACTCCGGCGATCGCGGGCGACTGGCTGTTCGCAGTGACCGACGATGCCAAGGTGATGGCGATCGCCCGCCAGACCGGCAAGATCCGCTGGATCAACCAGCTCCCGGCCTTCGCCAACGCCAAGGCAAAGCGCGGCCCCATCTCCTATGTCGGCCCGGTTCTGGCCGGCGGCCGCCTGGTGCTCGGCGGAAGCAACGGCGTGCTGGTCAACATCGACCCAGCAACCGGCGCTTTCCAGAGCCAGACCAACATAGGCGCGCCGATCAGCCTCAGCCCGGTCGTCGCTTCCAATACCCTCTACGTCCTTGACGACCGCGCGCGCCTGCACGCCTTTCGTTGATCAACCACCACCTTCCCTGCTGAGGGAGGGTGCAGCCGCGCTTCGCGGCTGACGGGGGGGTTCTCGGCCTTGGTCGAGGACCCCTCAGTCGCTTCGTGACGGCTTCCTCCAGGTGGGGAGCGGCGAAGTGGTCTAATTCCCATCACTCCGGTAAGAGACGCCCCATGCCCCTTCCCACCGTCGCCATCGTCGGGCGCCCGAACGTGGGCAAGTCGACCCTCTTCAACCGCCTCGTCGGCAAGCGCGTGGCGCTGGTCGACGACCGACCGGGCGTCACCCGCGACCGGCGGGTCGGCACCGCCCACCTCCTCGGGCTCGAGTTCCAGATCATGGACACCGCCGGCTTCGAGGACGAGGATCCCGCCAGCCTCCCCGGCCGGATGCGCCGCCAGACCGAGGCCGCGGTGCGCGAGGCCGACGCGGCGCTGTTCGTGATCGACGCGCGCGAAGGCGTCACTCCGCTCGACGAGGAAATTGCCCGCTGGCTGCGGGTCGAGGACACGCCGGTCATCGTCGCCGCCAACAAGGCCGAGGGCCGCGGCGGCGAGGCGGGCCGGCTCGAGGCTTTTTCGCTCGGTCTCGGCGAACCGATCGCGCTGTCGGCGGAACATGGCGAGGGCCTGGTCGACCTGTTCGAGCACCTCCGCCCGTTCGTCGAGCGCGAGGAAGTGGAGGAAGAGCAGCTCGACCCCGAGGATCCCGACCGCCCGCTCCACCTCGCCATCGTCGGTCGCCCGAACGCGGGCAAGTCGACGCTGGTCAACCGGATGCTCGGCGAAGACCGGATGATCACCGGACCCGAGGCCGGGATCACCCGCGACAGCATCAGCATCGACTGGGAATGGCAGGGTCGCAAGGTCAAGCTGGTCGACACCGCCGGCCTGCGCAAGCGGGCTAAGGTCGAGGACAAGCTCGAGCGGCTGTCGGTCCAGGACACCCGCCGTGCGATCGACATGGCGGAGGTCGTCGTCCTGCTGCTCGACGCCACCCGCGGCCTTGAGGTGCAGGATCTCAAGATCGCCAGCCAGGTGCTCGAGGAAGGCCGCGCGCTGGTCATCGCGCTGAACAAGTGGGACGTCGCCGAGCATGCCTCGTCGCTGTTCAACGGGGTCAAGGCCGCGCTCGTCGAGGGGCTGAGCCAGCTCAAGGACCCCGCGGTGCTGACCGTCTCGGCGGTCACCGGCAAGGGCATCGACCAGCTGCTCGGCGCCGCCTTCACCCTGCGCGAGGCGTGGAACCGCCGTACTTCCACCGGCGAGCTCAACCGCTGGTTCGAGCAGGCGGTCGAGACCAACCCCCCGCCCGCCCCCGGCGGCCGCCGGATCAAGCTGCGCTACATCACGCAGGTGAAGACCCGTCCGCCGAGCTTCGTCGTGTTCGGCACCCGCGTCGACCAGCTGCCCGAGAGCTACCGGCGCTACCTGCTCAACAGCCTGCGCAAATATTTCGATCTCGGCGCCGTCCCGCTCCGGATGACCCTGCGCGCCCCCAAGAACCCGTTCGACCGCTAACCCCGCCTTTACCTTCGCGGCACTAGAAGGAAGGCATGGGATCCGAGGATAATCAGGTCGAGCGTCCGGGCGGCGACGTCGTCGACTGGGCGCATTTCGAGAAGACTCGCGGGGAGCTCGGACCGGGCTTCATCCGCATCCTCTCCTATTTCCGCGAGGACGGGACCAAGTCTGTCGCCGCGATCGAGCAGGCGATGCACGACCAGAATACCGTGGCTCTGGTCATTCCCGCCCACACCATCAAGGGCGAGGCCCGCCAGTTCGGCGCCGAGCCGCTGGCCAGGATTGCCGAACTGATCGAGAGCACCGCGCGGCTGTGCATCGAGACCCGCCGCTTCCCCGACGAACTCATCCGCGACGTCGTCGAGCTGCGCAAGGTGTTCGAACGTACCATCGCCCTGTTCGACGAGGCGACCAATCCGCTCAAGAGCCGCCCCGGCGCGATGCCCGGAGGCTTCGGCCGCAAGGCCAACAATCAGAGCTTCGGCCGGATCTAGCCCGCGACGGCAGCTTGCCGGCGCATCGGCTCGAGCCGGGCGAAGGTCAGGCTCCGCCATGCCCATTCGAGCGGCCCGTAGCGGAAGCGATCGAGCCACGGCTTGGACCACAGCAGCATTGCCGCCCACGTCGCCAGCACCACGCCGGCGAGCTCCATGCGGCCGAGCGTCGAGAACAGCCCCAGCCCCCAGCCGTAGAAGATCGCGGTCATCACGATCGACGTCCCGAGATAGTTGCTGAAGGCGGCGCGCCCGGCGGCGGCGATCCGCCCGGTCAGCGCGCCGCCACGCCGGGTCGCGAGGATGATCAGGCAGGCGAAGGCGACGACCATCAGCGGCCGCACCGGCACCGTCGCCGCGAAGGCCCACATGAAGATCGCCGGCCCCGCCCACTCCGAGCGGAACAGGAAGCGCAGCGCCACGACATAGGCCGGAAGCGCGATCGCGAGGCCGATGAGCGCGGTGCGCCAGTAACGGCGATCCGCCCAGGCTCCGGTCAGCAGCCCGCTCTTCAGCGAGGCCATGCCGAGCAGCATGTAGGCCAGTGTCTCCCAGCCGACGCCGAACAGTCCGGCCAGCGGCATGAAGGCCTTCTCGGTGAACTGGTGGTGGACCAGGCTGGTCCACGGACCGAGGTAGAGCGCGATGGCCTCTGCCCGCCGTGCCGCGCTCGGCATGGCGATGTCGCGGGTCATCTCCTCCCACGACTTGAGCTGCTCGGCACTCGCCGTCCCGCCCGCGATCGCATCCTGGAGCGACAGCGAATAGAAGGTCATGCCGGCGAACAGCGCGAACTGGATCGCAAGCAGCACCACGGCGGCGATGACCAGCGCGCGCACCCCCGCATCGCGGAATGCCAGCGCGAGAAAGCCGACCAGCGCATAGGCGATCAGAATGTCGCCCCACCAGATGAAGAAGAAGTGCAGCGCGCCGAACAGCAGCAGCCACATCAGCCGCCGGCGGACCAGGTTGGGCGCCATCTTTTCCGACAGCAGCAGCAGCGAGGCCCCGAACAGGAAGGAGAACAGCCCGCGCATCTTGCCGTCGAACAGCAGGAATTGCCCGGCATAGGTAAGGAGGTCGTCGGTCCGCACCGCGACCGTCTGTGCCAGCGGATTGAAGTAGGCGGCGGGCACGTCCGCGAAGGCGACGATGTTCATCGCCAATATGCCCATCACCGCCACCCCGCGGACGATGTCGAGCGTGGCGATTCGCTCGCCTGAAGTCGTTGCCATGCCTAACCCCCCGTCACCCCGGACCTCATCCGGAGTCTGTCTCTTCGCAGTGAGTAGGAAGGCGGACGCCGGGTCAAGCCCGGCAAGACCGATGAGGGAAGAGCCTAATGCGCCTCGGCGGCGTTTGATTGCAGCTGGATGTAGTTGGGCAGGCCCATCCGCGCGATCATCTCGAACTGGGTCTCGAGAAAGTCGATATGGCCTTCCTCGTCGCGGAGAACCTCGGCGAACAGGTCGCGGCTGACATAGTCGCGCTTGTCGTCGCAGATCGCCACCGCCTCGCGGTACATCTTGGCCGCCTCATATTCGGCCTCGAGATCGGCCTTGAGGATCTCCTCGACCGTCTCCCCGACCCGCAGCCGTCCGAGCATCTGGAAGTTGGGCAGGCCCTCGAGGAACAGGATCCGCTCGGCGAAGCGGTCGGCATGCTTCATCTCGTCGATGCTCTCATGCTTCTCGTAGGCGGCGAGCTTGTGCACGCCCCAATTGTCGAGCAGCCGATAGTGCAGCCAATATTGGTTGATGGCGGTCAGTTCCGCCTTGAGCGCTTCGTTGAGCAGCTCGATGATCGTGGGGTCGCCCTTCATGGCGCGGCTTCTACTCCGTTGCGGCAATCAACCGAAGCGCGAACGACTTGCAAGAGTCGTTCGCAGAAAGGGAATGTCAGGCGGCGACCGCCGGCGGGTTGGCGGCGAGCGCGGCGCGTTCCTCGTTGATGATCGCGCGGGCGAAAGGCAGGCAGCTTCCGCACTTCGCCTTGGTGCCGCAGCGCGCATAGGCCTGGCCAACGGTGCACGCGCCGGTCCGTGCGGCTTCCCGCACCTTCTCCTCGCGAATCGCATTGCAGACGCAGACGATCATTAGCTTGTTGCTAATGGTAATGCGAAGCGTTCGCAAGAGCTTTGCTTTACTGCGCGGGTGAGAGGCTGGGGCTCTCTCGATCAGGCCCCCATCACCTGCACCATTCGCGCATGGTAGCTGCTGTCACCGAACAGCGAATCGAGCACCTTCGCCCGCTTCATGTAGAAGCCGATGTCATGCTCGTCGGTCATCCCGATGCCGCCGTGCATCTGGACGCCTTCCTGCACCGCCAGTGTCGCAACCCGCCCGGCCTTGGCCTTGGCGACGTGGCTCATGATCCCGGCCTTGTCGTCGCCCTTGTCGAGCAGTTCGGCCGCCTTCAGCGTCGCCGCGCGGGCGATCTCGATTTCGCCGAACAGGTGCGCGGCGCGGTGCTGGAGCACCTGGAACTCGCCGATCAGCTTTCCGAACTGCTTGCGCTGCCGAAGATAGTCGACGGTCATGGTCATCGCCCCGCCTGCCGCGCCGACCATCTCGGCGGCAGCGCCGGTGCGCCCGAGCCGCATCGCCCGGCGAAGCGGCTCCCAGCCGCCGTCCACCTCGCCGATCACCGCGTCGGCATCGACCGCGACCTTGTCGAAGGTCAGCCGAGCGGCCTTGCTGCTATCGGTGAGCGCGACATTCTCGACCGTCATTCCGGCCGCTTCGCGGGGCACCGCGAACAGGGTCAGCCCGTCGCTCTCGCCGGCCGAACCACTGGTGCGCGCCGCGACGAGGATGACGTCCGCCGAGGCGCCATGGACCACGAACTGCTTGGTGCCCGACAGCGCGAAGCCGTTGCCCGAGCGCTCGGCGCGCAGCGCGATCTGACGCGGGCGGTGGTGCGGGCCCTCGTCGACCGCGATCGCCGCGACCGTCTCGCCGGCAACGATGCCGGGGAACCAGTGCTTGCCCTGCTCCGTCCCCTTCATCGCCTCGACCGCGACCAGCGCGGTCGTCAGGAAGGGCGAGGGAGTGAGGTTGCGACCGACTTCCTCCATCACCAGCGCCGCCTCGGTCGCACCGAGGCCGAGCCCGCCCTCCGCTTCCGGAACCGCAAGGCCGGTCAGCCCGAGCTCGGCCATCTGCTTCCACAGGTCATGCCCGAACCCGTCCTTGCAGCCGATGTCTCGCCAGTGGCGCAACTGCTTCGCGATCGTGCCCTCCTCGGCGAGGAAGGACTTGGCCATGTCGGCGATCTGGCGCTGGTCGTCGGTAAGGATCATCGTTTCACAACTCTCGTTCGTCCTGAGCGAAGTCGAAGGACGTTTGGCGACGGTTCGTGGGGCCCTTCGACTTCGCTCAGGGCGAACGACCCCCCACAAATCTCCGGGAGGCTTACGCCCCCGGCAGCCGAAGGATGTGCTTGGCGACGATTCCGAGCTGGACCTCGCTGGTCCCGCCCTCGATCGAATTGGCCTTGGTCCGGAGCCATTCGCGCGGTGCCTTGCCGCCGCGCGACCGCTCGCTGTCCCATTCGAGCGCGTCGGAGCCGCCCGCCGCCATGATCAGCTCGTGGCGCTTCTTGTTCAGTTCGGTCCCGGCATATTTCATCATGCTCGGCATCGCCGGATGCGCTTCGCCGGCCTTCAGCTGGTCGATGAAATGCTCGCTCATCGCGGCGAAGGCGATCGCATCGACGTCGAACAGCGCGACCTCGGCGGCAAGCACCGGGTCGTCGATCTCGCCGAGGCTCGCGGCAAGCGTCCGCGACGAGCCCGAGCCCAGCCCCATGCCGCTGATCATCTCGCGCTCGTGTCCGAGAAGATATTTGGCGACGTCCCAACCCTTGTTCACCTCGCCGACGATCTGGTCCTTGGGCACCTTCACGTCGTCGAAGAAGGTCTCGCAGAAGGGCGAATAGCCGCTGATCAGCAGGATCGGCTTGGTCGAGACCCCCTCGCTCTCCATGTCGAACAGGAGGAAGCTGATCCCGCCATGCTTGCTCTCGGTCGAGGTCCGCACCAGGCAGAAGATCCAGTCGGCCTTGTCGGCATAGCTGGTCCATACCTTCTGGCCGTTGACCAGCCAGTGGTCGCCCTTGTCCTCGCAGCGGGTCTGCAGGCCCGCGAGGTCCGATCCCGCACCCGGCTCGGAATAGCCTTGGCACCAGCGGATCTCGCCGCGCGCGATCTCGGGCAGGAAGCGCGTCTTCTGCTCCTCGGTCCCATATTTCAGAAGCGCCGGCCCGAGCATCGAGATTCCGAAGCTCGACAGCGGGTTGCGCGCGCCGATCGCCTTCATCTCCTCGCGCAGCACCTTGGTCTCGGCGGGCGACAGACCGCCGCCGCCATAGGCAGCGGGCCAGTCGGGGACCGTCCAGCCCTTCTCGCCCATCACCCGGAGCCATTGCTCCTGCGCTTCGGACTGGAACTGGAAGTTGCGCCCGCCCCAGCAGGCGTCGTCCTCCGAGCGCATCGGGGTGCGCATCTCGGCCGGGCAGTTCGCCTCGAGCCAGCTGCGGGTCTCGGCGCGGAAGCTTTCGAGATCGGTCATCGCGGCTTGTCTCCTCTTGTGTCCCGTCCTAGCGCATTGCCAACTGAAGGAAATAGAGGAGCGCGCGCGTGGACTTCGACCTGACCGAAAGACAGGCTCACTTCCGGGATCGCGTTCGCGCTTTCGTCCAGAACCATGTCCGTCCCGCCGTGCCCGGCCTCGCCGCCGAGCTGAACAAGGGCGACCGCTGGCATCACCTCGAAGGACTCGAGCCGCTCAAGGCCAAGGCGCGTGCCGAAGGCCTGTGGAACCTGTTCATGCCGCCGGGCGGCGCGCTCCAGCATGTCGACGAGAGCTTCGCCTTCGAGGGCGAGCAGCTGACCAACCTCGAATATGCGCTGTGCGCCGAGGAGATGGGCCGGGTCGGCTTCGCTTCCGAGGTGTTCAACTGCTCGGCGCCCGACACCGGCAACATGGAAGTGCTCCACCGCTACGGCACCCGCGCGCAGAAGGACCAGTGGCTGGCGCCGCTCATGCGGGGCGAAATCCGCTCGGCCTTCCTGATGACCGAGCCCGCGGTCGCTTCGTCCGACGCGACCAACATCCAGTGCGAGATCGCCCGCGACGGTGACGACTATGTCATTAACGGCCGCAAGTGGTGGAGCTCGGGGGCCGGCGATCCGCGCTGCAAGGTCGCGATCGTCATGGGCAAGACCGACCCGGAAGCGCGCCGCCATGCCCAGCAGTCGATGATCCTCGTCCCGATGGATGCACCCGGCATCACCGTCGAGCGCGCGCTCACCGTCTACGGCTATGACGACGCGCCCCACGGCCACATGGAAATCGAGCTCAAGGACGTCCGCGTTCCCGCCGACAACCTCCTGCTCGGCGAAGGCCGCGGCTTCGAGATCGCGCAGGGCCGTCTCGGACCGGGCCGGATCCACCATTGCATGCGCACCATCGGCGCGGCCGAGGAAGCGCTCGAGCTGATGGTCCGCCGGATCCAGTCGCGCACCGCCTTCGGCAAGAAGATCGCCGAGCACAGCGTGTGGGAACAGCGCGTCGCCGAGGCTCGGATCGAGATCGACTGCACCCGCCTTCTCTGCCTCAAGGCCGCCGACCTGATGGACAAGGCCGGCAACAAGGCCGCCAAGGCCGAGATCGCGATGATCAAGGTCAAGGCGCCGCGCATGGCCCTGCAGATCATCGACGACGCCATCCAGGCGTTCGGCGGCATGGGCGTCAGCCAGGACACCAGCCTCGCCCACAGCTGGGCCGGCATCCGCACGCTGCGCCTCGCCGACGGCCCCGACGAGGTCCACAACCGCGCCATCGCGCTGATCGAATATGGCAAGCACCCGCCGCTCGATCCGCAGGTGCCTTGATCGCGAACCAACCTCGTTCGTGCTGAGCGAAGTCGAAGCACGTCCGCGCCAACGCCCTTGACCTGGCGGTCTCTTCGATCCGACTTGGCTCAGGGCGAACGGAGTTTGAGAATGAGCAGCTCTTTATTCGACCTTTCCGGCAAGACCGCCATCGTCACCGGCTCCTCGCGGGGCATCGGTCGAGCAATCGCCGAGGAAATGGCCGCGCACGGCGCCAACGTCGTCATCTCCAGCCGGAAGCAGGATGCCTGCGAGGAGGTCGCGGCGGCGATCAATGCCCGCGGCCAGGGCAAGGCGGTCGCCATCGCCGCCTCCATCTCCGACAAGGAGGCGCTGCGCGAGCTGATCGATCGCACCCGCGCCGAGCTCGGGCAGATCGACGTCCTCGTCTGCAACGCCGCCTCCAATCCCTATTACGGGCCGATGGGCGGGATCAGCGACGAGCAGTTCCGCAAGATCATGGACAACAATGTCCTCTCGAACCACTGGCTGACCAGCTTCGTCGCGCCCGAGATGGTCGAGCGCAAGTCGGGCTCGATCATCATCGTCTCATCGGTCGGCGGGATCACCAGCTCGACCGTGATTGGCGCCTACAACATCTCCAAGGCCGCCGACCTCCAGCTCGTCCGCAACCTCGCCGCCGAGTTCGGGCCCTCGAACGTCCGGGTCAACGCGATCGCGCCCGGCCTCGTCCGGACCGACTTCGCCCGCGCGCTGTGGGAGAATCCCGACATCCTCAAGTCGGTCACCAAGGTTTCGGCGCTGAAGCGCATCGGCGAGCCGCGCGAGATCGCCGGCGCCGCGCTGTTCCTCGCCAGCGACGCCGGCAGCTTCGTCACCGGCCAGACCCTGGTCGTCGACGGCGGCTCCACCTTCGGCGCGGGGTTCTGAGCCGATGAGCGTCGAGCCCGAGCACCGCCACCACCCTCGCCTCGAAGGCAAGGTGATCATCGTCACCGGCGCTGGCTCGGGCATTGGCAAGGCCAGCACCGCGCTGTTCCGCCAGCATGGCGCGACCGTCATCGCCGCCGACCTGCAGGGCGCCGACCACCGTGCCGATGCCGGCCGCGAGGAGGACGTCGCCGCGCTCGTCTCGATCGCCCGCGAACAGCATGGCGCGCTCCACGGCTTCTTCGCCAATGCCGGAATCTCGGGCGGTCTCGCCTCGATCTTCGAGCAGACGGTCGAGGACTGGACCGAGATCCTTCGGGTCAACCTCATCGGCCCGGCGCTCGCAATCAAGCATGCCGCGCCGATCATCAAGGAGCAGGGCGGCGGGTCGATCATCTGCACCGCCAGCGTCGCCGGGCTTCGCTCGGGTGCTGGCGGCGCGGCCTACAGCGCCTCCAAGGCGGGCGTCATCAGCCTGGTCAAGACCGCCGCCCAGCAGCTCGCGACCTCCAATGTCCGGGTCAATGCGATCTGCCCCGGCCTGATCGAGACCGGCATGACCGAGTTCGTCTACGAGCGCGCCCGCGCCAAGGGTCAGGAAGACCGCCTCGGCCATTTGAACCCGATGCGCCGCGGCGGCGTCCCCGACGAGATCGCCCATGCGGCGCTGTTCCTCGCCTCGGACGAGTCCTCCTACGTCAACGGCCACGCGCTCGTCGTCGACGGCGGCCTGTCCTCCTCGCATCCCTTCAACCGTCAGGATTATGGCCGCACGGCCATCTAGCCCATGGAGACCCAAGTGACCTCGCCCATCAGCACGCAGAAGCACGGCCACGTCCTCATCATCTCGTCGAACAACCCGCCGGTGAACGCGCTTGGCCATGCGGTGCGCGAAGGCCTCGTCCGCGGGATCGAGGAGGCCGACGCCTCCGACGAGATCAAGGCCGTGGTCATCATCGGCGAGGGCGCGACCTTCTTCGCCGGCGCCGACATCAGCGAGTTCGGCACCCCCAAGGCCTTCGCCCAGCCGATGCTTCCGCAGGTCGTCGACATCATCGAGAATTGTTCGAAGCCGGTGGTCGCCGCGATCCACGGCACCGCCTTGGGCGGCGGCCTCGAGGTCGCGCTCGCCTGCCATTATCGCTGTGCGGTCGCCTCGGCCAAGCTCGGCGTGCCCGAAGTGAAGCTCGGCCTCCTCCCCGGCGCCGGCGGCACCCAGCGACTGCCGCGCGTCGCGGGTGTCCACAAGGCGCTCGAGATGACCACCTCGGGCAATCCGATCGGCGCCCAGGAAGCGTTCGAGATCGGGCTCGTTGACCGGATGATCGAGGGCGATCTCCTCCAGCACGCCGTCGCCTACGCGACCGAAGTCGCCGAGGTCCGCCCGCTGCCCCGGTCCTCCGAGCGCCAAGACAAGATCGCCGAAGCCTCCCCGAGCGTGTTCGACGACTTCGTCGCCGCCAATCCGCGCACCTTCAAGGGCTTCGAAGCGCCCCGCAAGAACCTCGAGGCGGTCCGCGCCGCGGTCCAGCATCCCTATGCCGAGGGCGTCGCGGTCGAGCGCCAGCTGTTCATGGAGCTGATGAGCGGCACCCAGGCCAAGGCGCAGCAATATTTCTTCTTCGCCGAGCGCAAGGCGGCCAAGATCGAGGGCGTCGACGAGACCGTGAAGCCGCGCGAGATCCGCAAGGTCGGCGTGATCGGCGCCGGCACCATGGGCGGCGGCATCTCGATGAACTTCCTCACCGCCGGCATCCCGGTGACGATCGTCGAGACCGCGCAGGAGGCGCTCGACCGCGGCACCGGCGTCATGCTCAAGAACTACCAGGCGAGCGCCAAAAAGGGCCGCTTCACCGAAGAGCAGGTCGGCCACATGATGGGCCTGCTCAACCCCACGCTCGACTTCGACGCGCTGGCCGACTGCGACCTCGTGATCGAGGCGGTGTTCGAGCAGATGGAGATCAAGAAGGAGATCTTCGCCCGGCTCGACAAGGTGGTAAAGCCCGGCGCGATCCTCGCGTCGAACACCAGCTACCTCAACATCGACGAGATCGCCGCGGCCACCAGCCGGCCGCAGGACGTGGTCGGGCTCCACTTCTTCTCGCCCGCCAACGTGATGAAGCTGCTCGAAGTGGTGCGCGGCGCCAAGACCGCCGACGACGTGCTGGTCACCGCCATGGCGCTCGCCAAGAAGATCCGGAAGGTCGCCGTCGTGGCGGGCGTCTGCTACGGCTTCATCGGCAATCGCATGCTGATCCCGCGCCAGACCGAGGCGACCAAGCTCCTCCTCGAGGGCGCCACCCCGGCGCAGATCGACAAGGTCCACACCGACTTCGGAATGCCGATGGGCCCCTTCCAGATGGCCGACCTCGCCGGGGTCGACATCGGCTGGCACCGCGACGTCAACCGGATCGAGAACATCCGCGACGCGCTCGCCGCTGAAGGCCGCTGGGGCCAGAAGAAGCAGGCCGGCTTCTACGATTATGACGAGAAGCGCCGTCCTTCGGAAAGCGCCCGGGTTGCCGAGATCATCGAGGACTTCCGCGGCAAGGCCGGGGTTCAGAAGCGCGAGATCAGCGACGAGGAGATCGTCCAGCGGACCCTCTACACGATGGTCAACGAGGGCGCGAAGATCCTCGAGGAGGGCATGGCCCAGCGCGCGTCCGACATCGATGTCGTATGGATCTACGGCTATGGCTGGCCGGTCTACCGCGGCGGCCCAATGCACTGGGCCGACAGCGAAGGGCTGCAGAAGATCGTCGATGGGCTCAAGGCCGCCGCCCCGCACATGGGTGACGATTTCACCTTCAGCCAATTGCTGCTGGACAAGGCCGGAAAAGGCGAGAAGTTTACCGCTCGCTAGGGGTAGCGGAACATAGGGGGTAGCGTCAGTGGGGGCGTCGGACGAACTTCTTCGCGAAGCCGAACTCGCCTTCCTCAACGCCCCCTTCCGCGATGGCGGCTGGCAGGAGGCGATCGCCCTCCTGGCGGTCGCCACCGGCAGCCGCACCGCGCAGCTGCTCGGCATCGGTGGCCCGCTCCAGCTTTCGCTCAACATCCTCAGCGACACGCCGACCGATCCGCATCGGCACCTCGGCAATCCGCTGCTCCACGGCCCCGCCAACTGGCGGATCGGCGTCACCGACCGGCCGATGCAGCTCCGCCACGAGCGGCACTATGCCGCTTATCGCGGAGCGCAGGACACCTCCTACTACGACGACGCCTGCAGCGATCTCGACATCCCGTTCGGCTGCCAGATGCCGCTGCTGCTCGATTCGGACGGCCTGCTCGGCATGGCGCTGCTTCGCTCGTCGCGCGAAGGACCCTGCGACGCGGTGGTGCTCGAGCGCTTCTCCAGGCTGGCCCGCTCGGCGCAGCGCGCGGTCCGAGTCGAGCTCGCACTTGGCCAGGAAATGGCGGAGACCATGCTCTCGGGCCTCGGCGGCCGCAACGAGGCGACCATCCTGCTCGACCGCTACGGCCAGCTCGCTGCGCTGACCGAGTCCGCCGAACGATTGTTCGACCATCCCGCCGGTCTGGTCCTCGACGGGCAGCGGTTGCGGCTCGCCAACCGCCACGAGGATCGCCATCTCGGCAACGCCCTCGCCCGGCTGCTGGCGAGCGACGGGGTGAACGGGCCGATGCTTCATCAATGCCGCATCGGCCGCTCGGCGGAAGCGCCGCGGGGGCACTGGCGGCTGGTGATCGTCCGCCTTCCCGCAGTCGCCCACGGTTTCGGCTTCGAACCCCAGCTTGCCCTTACCCTGCTTCCGCTCTGACCTACTTGGCCTTGTAGAGCACCTCGCCGCGGCGGCTGCTCAGCAGCAGCTTGAAGCTGACCGGGTGGAAATAGGCCTCGACCCGATTGCCCTTGGGATCGGTGCCGTAGACTTCGTAGCAGCCGCCATCGACCTTGGCCTTGCGCACCTGCCAGCCCTGCTTGACGAGGCTCGCCTGCAGGCTCTCCATACTCTTCCACTGCGCCTGCGGGGCATTGCAGGTCATCTTGCCGGTGGCGGCGGCGGGAACGGCGGCGAGCAGGCCGAGCGAAAGGCCGCCGGCGAGAATGAACGAACGGATCATGCAACACTCCTTGGGTTGGAACGGTAGTGACGGGCCACCCGCATCGCCTGGAGCAATGCGAGGGGAATGAAGTGGGCGAGCGCGGCGGCGAGGCCGTCGTGGACCAGCGCCCAGTGGACGAGGGTGAGGATCGCGGCCGGATAGGCGAGCCGCTGGAGCTTCTTCCAGCCCGAGCGAAGAAGCCGCATCGCCGCATCGTTGCTGGTGAGCCCGAGCGGCAGCAGCAGCAGCAGCGCGAGCCACCCGCTCCAGATCGCCGGCGCGCCGAGCTCGGCCCACATCGCGGCGAGCGTCTCCATGTCGAGCACATAGGCCACGAGATGCGCCAGCGCGTAGAGAAAGCCCGCGACGCCCAGCGCACGCCGGTGCCGCGCAAGAAAACGCATCGCGCGCGCCTCGGGCCACAGCTGCCGCAGCGGGGTGACCATCAGCGCCAGGATGATGAAGCGCGCCGACCATTCGCCGGTCGGATGAAGAAGGTCGCCCGGCCACGCCTCGGGAGTCAGCGCATAACGGAGCAGCGCCGCACCAAGCGGGAGCGAAAGAAGCAGCCAGAAGAAGAGCTTGCCGCGGGACACGAAACCCCGCTAGCGTTCTTGCGAACGCGTCGCAATAGCAAATCGATCGATGAGGGCGTTCAGCCCTCGATCACCACCTCGGTGCCGTTGGTGGTCAGCCCGTACAGTTTCTTGGCGAATTCGAGCGGCAGCCGGACGCAGCCGTGGCTCGCCGGATAGCCGGGCAGCGCGCCGGCGTGGAAGGCGATCCCCATCGGGTCGTACATCTGCATGTAGGGCATCGGCGCATTGTCATACTTGCGGCTGAAACCCTTCACCTGCTTGCGGAACACCTTCCAGTAGCCGAGCGGGGTTTCCTTGCCCTTCTTGCCCGACGAGATGGTCGTCACCCCCACCAGCGTGTCGCCCTTGTAGACGAACATCAGCTGCTGCATCCGGTCGATGATCACCCTCGCCGGCGCATCGGGAATGGTCGTCGCCCAGCGATACTGGCCCGGCTTCATCGCCACCGTCCCGAACAGCGCCTGCGCCTCCTTGGTCGCCCTTGGCGCATGACCATGGGTCCACTCGTACGGCAGCTGCGCCTGGGCGACCGGAACGGCATTGCCCGTCCCGGCCTGCTTCGGGGCAGTGGCGCAGGAGGCAAGCAGCCCTGCGGTCAAGGCAAGGGCGGCGAGTCGAAGGCGGGCGATGCTGGTCATCGCGCATCCACAATCCACTGGCGGCATGGCGTCAAGTCACCGGTATATGGTGGTTTAATTTCCAGGCGCTTGAGAAACTTCTGGTTTGCCGGCGACCGGACTGACACATTTGCCGCCATGAGCCTCCTCCTCGCTTCGCTGCTGGCGGTCGTCCAGGCCGATTCCGTTTCGCTCAGCCCAAGCTGGGCGACGATCGGCCGCAATCCGGCGCTTCGCCGATCGAAGGAGACGGTGGAGATCGGCACCATCGCCGGAACCCGGCCCGGAGGAATCCGCTACTGGATGCGCCGCACCTACACCGAGCGCGGCACGACGTCCGTCGGCTGGACCACCACCGCCGACTGCCCCGGCTCGCGCGAGCTGATCGGAACGATGGAGCAGATCACCGCCGGTCCCGACGTTCCCGGCCAGGGACGGGAAAGCCCATGGCTCATCCTAGACGGGGTCGGCTACAGCCTCGACGCTCCCGGCCGGATCGGCGACGGAGGCACCCGCTTCCGCATCACCAGCAACGTCCGGACCCCGCTCGCCGCCTGGATCGACCGCCTGCTCGCTGCGCTCCAGCCCTGCTGGAAACCCGAAGCGCCGGGCAACACGCGCTTCGTGCCTCCGCTGGACGAGGCGGGGCGGCGCTGAGCCTTACGGCCTGACGGCCGAGTGAGCCGGCAATCAGCGTCCCCCGGACGCTGACGAGTCCGGGCTCACTCCCACTCGATCGTGCCCGGCGGTTTCGACGTATAGTCGTAGACCACCCGGTTGATGCCCTTCACCTCGTTGACGATCCGGGTCGCGACCCGGCTGAGGAACTCGCTCGTGAAGGGATAGACGTCGGCCGTCATCCCATCGACGCTGGTCACTGCGCGAAGCGCGCAGACATAGTCGTAGGTGCGCGCGTCCCCCATTACCCCGACCGTGCGCACCGGAAGCAGCACCGCGAACGCCTGCCAGATCGCGTCGTAGAGCCCGGCGTTGCGGATCTCCTCGAGGTAGATGGTGTCGGCCTTGCGCAGGATGTCGCACTTGTCCTTGCTCACGGCACCCGGGATGCGGATCGCCAGCCCCGGTCCCGGGAACGGGTGCCGCCCGACGAACGCCGGGGGCAGGCCGAGCTCCTCGCCGAGCACCCGCACCTCGTCCTTGAACAGTTCGCGCAGCGGCTCGACCAGCTGCATGTTCATCCGCTCGGGCAGCCCGCCGACATTGTGGTGGCTCTTGATCGTCACCGACGGCCCGCCGGTGAAGCTGACGCTCTCGATCACGTCGGGATAAAGCGTCCCCTGCGCCAGGAAATCGGCCCCGCCGATCTTCGCCGCCTCGGCCTCGAACACCTCGATGAAGGTCTTGCCGATGAACTTGCGCTTGGCCTCGGGGTCGTCGACCCCGGCGAGCCCGCCGAGGAACAGCTCTTCCGCCCGGACATGGACCAGCGGGATGTTGTAGTGGCCGCGGAACAGCGAGACGACCTGGTCGGCCTCGCTCGCCCGCATCAGCCCATGGTCGACGAACACGCAGGTCAGCTGGTCGCCGATCGCCTCGTGGATCAGCACCGCCGCGACCGCGCTGTCGACCCCGCCCGACAGCCCGCAGATCACCCGGCCGTCGCCGACCTGCGCGTGGATGTCGGCGATCTTCTGGTCGCGATAGGCGGCCATGCTCCAGCTTCCGCTGCAGCCGCAGATGTGGCGCGCGAAGTTTGCCAGCAGCTTGCCGCCGTCGGGGGTGTGGACCACCTCGGGGTGGAACATCAGGCTGTAGCGGCGGCGTTCCTCGTCGGTCGCGATGGCGAAGGGCGCGCCCTCACTCCGGGCGACGACCTCGAAGCCTTCGGCCAGGCTCTCGACCCGGTCGCCGTGGCTCATCCACACCTGGTGCCGCTCACCGACCTTCCACAGCCCGTCGAACAGCGCGGATGGGGCGACCACCTCGATATAGGCGCGCCCGAATTCCTTCTGGTCGGAGGTGACCACCGTTCCGCCCAGCTGCTGGTGGAGCGTCTGCTGGCCGTAGCAGATGCCGAGCAGCGGCAAGCCGCTGTCGAACATCACCTGCGGCGCGCGCGGGCTGTCCTCGAAGGTCACCGACGACGGCCCGCCCGAGAAGATGATGCCCTTGGGCCGAAGCCGCTCGAACGCTTCTTCCGCCGCGTTGAAGGGCGCGATCTCGCAATAGACGCCGGCCTCGCGCACCCGGCGGGCGATGAGCTGGGTCACCTGGCTCCCGAAATCGACGATCAGGAGGGTTTCGGCCGGTTGCACGGTCAAGGCGTGTGGCTCCGCTCAAGGACAAGAGAAAGGGCGCCGCAGCCCTATGGCCACGGCGCCCTCCTGTCCACTTAGCGCGTGAGCTTAGTAGCCGTAGCGGTAAGCGGTCCGGTTGCGATTGAGATCAAGGTCGGTGATCCGGCCGTTGCGCTCGAACTTGCAGCTGAAGCGGTACGGAGCCGCTGCCTGCTGGTAGCCACCGTACGGCTGGTTGTACGCACCGCCGTAGCGCTGGTTGTACCCATAGCCGTAATTGCCCTGGTAGGCCGTGTTCGCGGCCTGGCCATAGACCCGCATGTTGCCATTGCGGGTGCGCTCGACGCGGTCGATCTGGACGACCCGGTAGCCGGCATTGTTGTAGCCGTAACCGTTGTTGTAGCCGCCATAATAGCCGCTCTGGCCGTTCAGGCGCTGCTCGGTCGCGCGGGCGCACTGGTCGACCGCAGCGCGCTCGAGGTTGTAGTTGTTGGTCCCGTAATAGGCGTTGCCGCCATAGGGATTGCCACCGCGCAGGATGTTGTTGAGCACCTGGCCGACGATCACGTCGCCAAGGCCACCACCGCCGTAGCCGCCGTAGCCGGGATAATATTGCGCCGCGGCCGGGGCCGCCGCACCCAGGGTCACCGCAGCGACGGCAGCAGTACCCGCCAGGATCTTAGAAACAGCCTTCATGGCCACGCCTCCTCATCGATTCGCGAAGTCATCGCTTCGCCACGCAAACGCTTATGTGCGGATTGCGCTGCATCGCGTCTGAATGCCGGTGAAGGCTCCGGTTCAGATTTCTTGCCGTCTTCAACTTTTCTGCTTGACAATGAAGCGGAGTTCATTTCGCCAGCGTGAAGTCCGGAACCGCTGCGCTTCTCCGCGGGTTTTACGACCAAACGGAGACCTGCAAAATGAAGCGTTTAGCAACCCTCGTGGCGGCTCTTGCCGTCGCGGTGGCAAGTCCGACTCTTGCCGCCGACCTTGGACCCGACGAAAGCCCCGCCGCCCTGATGACCGCCGCATCAGCCGTGTCTCAGGCGCGCGACCATGCCGAGCCCGTGCTCGAGGGCCGCAACCTCAAGCCCGGTGGCTACTGGTGGGCCGCAGACGCCCCGCGCGACGGTGCGCTCGAGGTCGTCGTCAGTCTCGATGACCAGCGCGCCTATGTCTACCGCGCCGGCGAGCTGATCGGCGTCTCGACCATTTCGTCGGGCAAGCCCGGCAAGGACACGCCGGCAGGCATCTTCCCGATCCTCGAGAAGAAGCGGATGCATCACAGCCGCAAGTATGACAACGCGCCGATGCCCTTCATGCAGCGCCTCGACCAGTATGGAATCGCGCTCCACGCCGGCAACATTCCGGGCCGCCCGGCCAGCCATGGTTGCGTCCGGCTTCCCGCCGCCTTCGCCGCCAAGCTGTTCGGGATGACCGACATCGGCGACCGCGTGGTGATCAGCTAGGAACGTCGTCCCGGCGAGAGCATTCCGCTCCTGCCGGGACGCCGCCTACTTGATCTCCAGCCCGGTATATTTCGCCACGAAGGCGACGATATCGCTGGCTTCCTCGATGATCTTGTCGGTCGGCTTGCCAGAGCCATGACCGGCGCGGGTCTCGATCCGGATCAGCTTGGGCGGACCCTCGGGCGCGGCGCTCTGGAGCTGCGCCGCATATTTGAAGCTGTGGCCGGGCACGACCCGGTCGTCCGTATCGGCAGTCGTCACCATCACCGCCGGGTAGGGCAGCCCCGCCTTGATGTTGTGATAGGGCGAATAGGCCAGCAGGGTGCGGAAATCGGCTTCCTTGTTGGGATAGCCATAGTCGTCGACCCAGTAGCGCCCGGCCGTGAAGCGGTCGAAGCGCAGCATGTCCATCACGCCGACCTGCGGGATCGCTGCCGCGAACAGATCGGGGCGCTGGTTGACCACCGCCCCGATCAGCAGGCCGCCGTTCGAGCCGCCCTGGACCGCGAGGCCGCCCTTGGGCGTCACGCCGGTCGCGATCAGCGCCTCGCCCGCGCCGATGAAGTCGTCGAACACGTTCTGCTTGTTGGCGAGCCGCCCGGCATCGTGCCACGCCTTGCCATATTCACCGCCGCCGCGGATGTTCGCCAGCACATAGGTCCCGCCCTGCTCGAGCCAGGCGAGGCGCGTGGCCGAGAAGCTCGGCGTCATCGACGCGTTGAACCCGCCATAGGCGTAGAGCAGCGTCGGCGCCGGGCCGGTCAGCCCCTTCTTGCGGACGATGAACATCGGCACGCGGGTGCCGTCCTTCGACGCGAAGAAGCGCTGCTCGACCGCGAAATCGTCGGGGTTGAACAGCAGCTTGGGTTCGAACCATGCAGTGCTGGCATTGGCCTTGACGTCGTAGCGATAGACCGTCGTCGGCCGGTTGAAGCTGGTGAAGGCGAAGAAGGTCTCGGGATCGTCGATGTCGCCCGAGAAGCCGCCCGCGGTGCCGAGGCCCGGAAGCTCGATCACCTTCTCGCGCGCGCCGGTGAGGCTGTGCACGCGGACCTCGGTCGAGGCATCCTTGAGGTAGGACAGGATGAGCTTGCCGCCGACCAGGCTCGACCCGCTCAGCGTCTCGGCCTGCTGGTCGACAATGGTCCGCTTGTTGGGCCGCGACGCATTGACGTCGATCGCCACCACCTTGAGCCGCGGTGCGCCGTCGTTGGTCTGGAAATAATAGGTCGACCCGCGATTGCCGATGTAGCTGTAGTCGTGGGTGAAGCCCGGGATCAGCACGCGCGGCTTGGCATTGGGCTTCTGCCAGTCGACCAGCGTCACCTCGTAGCGTTCGTCGGTCCCGCTCGCCGAGGTCACCACCAGGGTCGAACCGTCGTCGCTGACGCTCGCGGTGTTGCTCAGCTCGGGCCGGTCGGGCCGGGCGAACATCAGCCGGTCGGCCGACTGCGCCGTCCCCAACCGGTGATAATAAACCGCCTGGTTCTTGTTCAGCGACTGGAAGTCCTGCCCCGCGGTGCTTTCGGGGAAGCGCGAATAGAAGAAGCCCTTGCTGTCCTTGGACCAGCTGAGGCCCGAGAACTTCACCCACTTGACCTCGTCGCCGACGACCTGGCCGGTGCGCACGTCGAGCACCTTCAGCGTCCGCCAGTCCGACCCGCCGTCCTGGATCGCATAAAGCAGGTAGCGCCCGTCCTCGCTCGGCACCCATTCGGCGAGCGCGGTGGCGCCGTCCTTGCTGAAGCTGTTGGGGTCGATCAGCAGCCGCTCGGGCCCGTTGAGGCTGTCGCGAACGAACAAGGGCGACTGGTTCTGAAGGCCGGTGTTGCGCTGGTAGAAGTAGCTCCGCCCCTTCTTCACCGGCACTCCGACCCGCTCGTAATTGTAGAGCTGGGTCATGCGCTGCTTGAGGGTATCGCGGCCCGGCAGGGTTGCGAGGAAGCCGTTGGTCACCTGGTTCTGCGCCGCCACCCACTGGGCCACCTGCGGGTCCTTGCGCACGTCATTCTCGAGCCAGCGATAGGGATCGGCCACCGCCACTCCGAACTGGGTCTCGACGACATTGTCGCGGCGGGTCTGCGGATAGGCGAGCGCCGGGGCTGCGGGCACCGGGGCGGCGGCCTCGGCGGGCGCTTCCACCGGCGGCGGCGTGGTCAGCGAGCCTTGCGGCGGGGTGGTCGAACAGGCGGCGATCGGCAGCGTCATCAGAATCAAGCTCTTGCGCATGGGAATGGACCCCTCCGGTATGTCGCGCCGACTGCTAGCAGTCTCGCGGGCCGAGGCAAGCGCTTGCCTCCGCAGGCAAAGCCGCGCATCCCGCTGCCATGACCCTCCTCAATACCGACTTCGCTGCCGCCGCCGAGGCCGAGTTTCCGGCGATGATCGCGCTCCGCCGCGCCATCCACGCCGATCCCGAGATCGGCCTCCACTGCGCCCGCACCACCGATAAGCTCAAGGCCGCGCTTGCCGGCCTGCCGCTCGAGATCCGCGACAGCAGTTCGACCAGCGGCTTCGTCGCCATCCTTCGCGGCGCCCGCCCCGGCCGCACCGTGCTGCTTCGCGGCGACATGGACGCGCTCCCGATCCACGAGGAGACCGGGCTCGACTTCGCCAGCACCACCGCCGGCGCGATGCACGCCTGCGGCCACGACACCCACTCGGCGATGCTCGCCGCCGCCGCGCGGATCCTCAGCGCGCAGCAGGCCAGCCTCGAGGGCACCGTCGTCTTCATGTTCCAGCCCGGCGAGGAGGGCCATCACGGCGCCCGCTTCATGATCGAGGACGGGCTGCTCGACGATCCCGCGCCCGATGTCGCCTTCGCGCTCCACATCTGGCCGACCCTGCCCGGCGGGATGGTCACCAGCCGCCCCGGCCCGCTGCTCGCCTCGACCGACGCGCTCAACGCCACCATCCGCGGCAAGGGCGGCCACGCGGCCATGCCCTATGACGCGATCGATCCGATCCCCGTCGCCTGCGAGACGGTCGGCGCGCTCCAGGCCTACATCGCCCGGCGCGTCCCCTTCTTCGACGCGGCGGTGATCTCGATCACCCAGATCCACGCCGGCACCGCCTACAACGTCATTCCCGAGACGGTCGAACTCAAGGGCACGCTCCGCACCCTCTCCGACGTCCGCCGCGCCGATGGCCGCGCCGCCTTCGAGCGGATCGTCAAGGGCGTCGCCGAGACCCACGGCTGCACCGCCGAGACCCGGGTCGACCAGGGCTATCCCGCCTGCGTCAACGACGCCCGCGCCGTCGCCATGGTCGAGAGCCTCACCGCCGACCTGTTCGGTGCCGACCAGTTCGTGCCGATGCCGAGCCCGATCATGGGCGGCGAGGACTTCGCTTATGTCCTCCAGCGGGTGCCGGGCTGCATGGCCTTCGTCGGGGTCGCGCCACCGGACGAGCAGGCCGAGGGCCGGCCCGGGCTCCACCATGCCAAGATGACGGTCCACGAGGACTGGCTGCAACGCGGCGTCGCGCTCCACTGCGCCTTCGCCACCCGATTTCTCGCAACCGGCTGGGGGGAGGCCGCACGATGAAGGAACTCACGCTTCGCGGCATCCTGCTTGGGGCCGTGCTCACCGTCCTGTTCACCGCCGCCAACGTCTATCTCGGCCTCAAGCTCGGGATCACCTTCGCGACCTCAATTCCCGCCGCGGTCATCTCGATGGCCGTGCTCCGCTTCGTCCGCGACGCGACCATCCAGGAAAACAACATCGTCCAGACGATCGCCTCCTCGGCGGGAACGCTGTCGGCGATCATCTTCGTCCTTCCCGGCCTCGTCATGATCGGCTGGTGGACCGGCTTCCCCTACTGGCTGTCGGTCGCGGTGATCGCGATCGGCGGGATCCTCGGGGTGATGTATTCGGTGCCGCTGCGCCGCGCGCTCGTCACCGGGTCCGACCTCCCTTATCCCGAGGGTGTCGCCGCAGCCGAGGTGCTTAAGGTCGGCGCGGGCGTCGGCGGGGCCGAGGAGAACCGCCGCGGGCTTCGCGCCATCCTCCTTTCCAGTCTCGTCTCGGCGGGCTTCTTCATCCTCGCCAAGATGAAGCTCGCGGCCGAGTCCGCCAGCCAGGTGCTCCGCCTCGGAAGCGGCGCGACCGCCGTCTCCGCAAGCTTCTCGATGGCGCTGATCGGCGTCGGCCACCTCGTCGGCATGGCGGTCGGAATCGCGATGGTCGTCGGCCTGGTCATCAGCTGGTTCTGGCTGGTCCCGAGCTGGTCCACCGACCCCGCGCTGGTGGCGGCCTCGGCGGGCGACGTCGAGGCGCTGGTCTCCGCCGCCTTCCGCCAGAAGGCCCGCCTCATCGGCGCCGGAACCATCGGCATCGCCGCCATCTGGACCCTGCTCAAGATCATTGGCCCGATCGCTAAGGGCATCGCCGGAGCGCTCGCCGCCAACCGCGCCCGCGGCGCCGGCGAGCAGCTCGAGCTGACCGAGCGCGACCTTCCGATCACCATCGTCGGCGGGACCATCGTCGCCGCGATGATCCCGATCGCGCTGCTCCTGTTCGGCTTTGCGCAGAGCGGCCCGATCGCCGCCAACCCATTCCCGACCATCGGACTGTCGCTGCTCTACGTGCTCGGTGCCGGCGTCGTGATCGCCTCGGTCTGTGGCTACATGGCCGGCCTGATCGGCGCCTCGAACAGCCCGATCTCGGGCGTCGGGATCCTCTCGGTGCTCGGCATCTCGCTGATCCTCGCCGGTCTCTACAGCGGCACGGTCGATGCCGACGGGACCCGCGCGCTGGTCGCCTTCGCCCTGTTCGTCACCGCGATCATCTTCGGCGTCGCGACCATCTCGAACGACAACCTCCAGGATCTGAAGACCGGTCAGCTGGTCGGCGCCACCCCGTGGCGGCAGCAGGTCGCGCTGGTCCTCGGCGTGATCTTCGGCGCGCTGGTCATCCCGCCGATCCTCGAACTGCTCAACACCGCCTTCGGCTTCGAAGGTGCCCCCGGGGCCGGGCCCAACGCCCTCTCCGCTCCGCAGGCGCAGATCATCTCGACCATCGCCACCGGCGTGCTCGGTGGAAGCCTCGACTGGTCGCTGATCGCCACCGGGGCGATGATCGGAGTCGCGGTGATCGCGGTCGACGAGACGCTCCGCCGCGCCACCCGCCGCTTCAGCCTGCCCGCGCTCGCGGTCGGCATGGGCATCTACCTGCCGATGGAGCTGACCCTGCTGATCCCGGTCGGCGCGCTCCTTGGCTACCTCTACAACCGCTGGGCAGAACGCTCGGTCAACCCGGCCTTTGCCGAGCGGATCGGGACGCTGATGGCGACCGGCCTCATCGTCGGCGAGAGCTTGATGGGCGTCGTCTTCGCCGGTCTCGTCGCCGGGG
Organism: Sphingomonas swuensis; assembly: GCF_039538045.1. Lineage (NCBI taxonomy): Bacteria > Pseudomonadati > Pseudomonadota > Alphaproteobacteria > Sphingomonadales > Sphingomonadaceae > Sphingomonas > Sphingomonas swuensis. The sequence goes on from NZ_BAABBQ010000001.1 coordinate 2,469,106, forward strand.
CCGAGCGTTCGGGCTCGGAGAACAGCGCCGAAGTGCTCGCGGTCGTCGCCGACAATCCCTGGGCGGTCCCGATTAGCATCCTGCTGTTCGCCGGCGGGATCGTCTTCCTCTACCTGCGCACCCGCGCCAGCGCCTCGGTGGCACCGACCGCCGACGAAGGCCCGATCCCGCCGCAGGAGGCCGCGATCCGCTGAGGCTGTCCTACAGGCGCCTCTTTCGGTAAGACGATCGGCGGCGGAAAGTCCGCGCCTCGGCCTTGGCCGGGCGCGGGTCTTTCCTTCGGGTGCCGCGAAGAAGAACCCACATGCACACCAGGGTAACTTGGGTAACTTCGGGGCGGTCCGAAGCACTCCACCAGGGTAACTTGGGTAACTTCGGACTGCACTCGCGGCGCGGGCAGACACGAGTTGAAGAGACGATGATGAACGAGATGACTCCTCGGCACCTGGGCCAGACCAGCACCCTTCCCGCTTCCCCCGAGGCGGCCGAGCTCGACTATGTGCCCAATCCGCGGACCGGCTCGCTCTACCTCGTCCGCTTCGCCGCGCCCGAATTCACCTCGCTCTGCCCGGTCACCGGCCAGCCCGATTTTGCCCACCTCGTGCTCGATTATGCGCCGGGTGAGACGATCGTCGAATCGAAGAGCCTCAAGCTGTTCCTCGGCTCCTTCCGCAACCATTGCGGCTTCCACGAGGACGTGACGGTCGGCATCGGCCAGCGCCTGTTCGACGAGATGAAGCCCCGCTGGCTGCGCATCGGCGGCTACTGGTATCCGCGCGGCGGAATCCCCATCGACGTCTTCTGGCAATCGTCCGCGCCCCCGGAGGGCCTGTGGGTCCCCGACCAGGGCGTGGCGAGCTATCGCGGGAGAGGATGATGGACGATCTGGTTTCGGTCGAATGGCTGGCGGCGAACATCCGCGCCGCCGACCTCGTCGTGCTCGACGCCAGCTGGCACCTGCCCGCCGCCAACCGCGATCCCCGGCAGGACTATGAGGCGCGGCACATCCCCGGCGCCCGCTTCTTCGACATCGAGATGCTCGCCGACCATGACGCCGCCACCAGCCACATGCTGCCCAGCGCCGACGCCTTCGCTGCGGGCATGGAAGCGCTCGGCGTCGGCTCGGACGACCGCATCGTCATCTACGATGACAGCGATCTCCGGACCTCGGCCCGCGCCTGGTTCATGCTTCGCCACTTCGGGGCCCGCAATGTCGCCATCCTCGACGGCGGGCTGAAGCGCTGGATCGCCGAAGGACATCCCGTCACCGCCGATCCGCCGCCCGAGCGCCGCGCCAGCTTCGCCGCCGCCGCCCGGCCCAATGAAGTGGTGACCAAGGCCGACCTGCTGCGCGGGGTCGGGGTCCCGCTCGCCGATGCGCGCGCGCCGGCCCGCTTCGCCGGGACCGAGCCCGAACCCCGTCCGGGGCTCGAGGCGGGGCACATGCCGGGCGCGCGCAACCTGCCCTTCTCGGCGCTCTACGATGCCGACGGTCGCTTCCGGGCGCCGGGCGAGATCCGGGCCGCCTTCGAGAATGCCGGGCTCGATCCCGAACGGCCGTTCGTCGCCACCTGCGGCTCGGGCGTTACTGCCAACAGCCTGATCTTCGCCGCGCGCCTGCTCGGCAATCGCGACTCGCGCCTCTACGACGGAAGCTGGAGCGAGTGGGGCGCGGACCCGCACACCCCCAAGGAGAAGGGCTGAGCCTCAGGCCCGTCCGACAAACAGGGCATGGATGCCCTGGAGGTCGCGGCGAAGGCTGTCGCTGAGCACGTCGATCGCCGCCGGGTTGGGCGTCTCGCCCGCGCTCTCGGCGCCGATCAGCGCCTCGATCCCCGCCGCGGCGGCACCGGCCGCCTGGACCGAGCGCCCGTCGGCGCAGCGCTGGACCGCTTCCGGTGCGTCGAGGAACAGCGCGTCGAAGCGGATCTCGTCGAGGTCGCGCTTGGCCCGCCCGTCGAACAGTTCGACCAGCGCCAGCGCCTTGCGGACGCTGCGCAGCCGTTCCACCGCCTCGACATAGGGAGCGGGGGCGACGCTGGTCTCGGGCTGGAAGTGGATCATGCGACTCGCAAGTAAAGCCGCATGGTTGAGAAATGGTTTAGGCCGCCGCGGTCGCTTCCAGGTCGCGCAGGATCCAGCCCCGTTGCGGGATGGTCTCGATGAACTCGGCCCCGCCGCTCGCCAACCGCAGCTTCTTGCGCAGCTTGGAGATGAACACGTCGATGATCTTGGGCTGCGGCTGGTCGTCGGCACGGCGATAGAGATGCTTGAGCAGCATCGTCCGGGTGACGACATTGTTGCGCGCAAAGGCGAGCAGCTCGAGCACGCGATATTCCATCTCGGTGATCGCGATCGGGTGGCCGTCGATGCGGATCAGCCGCTGGACCTGGTCCACCGCCATCCGCCCGCCGCACAGGGTCGGCGGAAGCTCGGAACCCTGCGCCTTCAGGCTGGCGAGCAGCTTGGAGGCGACGTCGTCCTGGTCGTCGCGCGGCAGGCTGACCGGCGCGCCGATCAACTGCTGCTGGAGCTCGGAGACGAGGGCATGCGCCTCCTCCGCCATCTTCTGCCCTTCCTCGAACCGCTTGCGCGAACGCTCGAGCAGGGTCTCCACCTCGACCAGCCGGGCGGAAATCGTGTCGTCTGCCATGTGGTCTGCCCTCCCGCTCTGCTGATCGGCTTACGGAGTCTGGATGGACGCGATCTGCGTGTCGCCGGCCGGCGTCGCGAGGATCGTCTGGGTCAGCGCGCCCTTGTCGATTACCGCCGTGTCCGGGCTTCCGGCGACCGAGCGGGCACCGAGCGCAGCGCGATCGGCGCCCGCCTTCTCGAGCAGTCCGGTCTCGCTCGCCGGGCGCGGCGCGGGGCCGCCGAACAGCGCCTGCACGGCCTGGCTCTGCGCGCCCTCGGCGGTCAGCGAGGCGGTGCCGGCCCGCGGCGGGGTCAGGCTGTAGTCGGGCGGGATCACCAGCGGCGCGTTGCGGGCGACGCGGAACTCGTCGAGCTTGGTGCCGCCGCCACCGCCGCCGAACAGGGCGCAGCCGGAGGTCGCCAGCGCGGCCATCGCGGTCAGCAGGGTAAGGGACTTACGCATCGTCGAGCTTCTCCTTGGGTCCGGCATCGCGGACCAATAGTGCGCGCAATATCAGGATCACGACGCCGATGCTAATCGCGGCATCGGCAACATTGAAGACCAGAAATGGACGGAAATCGCCGATGTGAAGGTCGGCGAAGTCGAATACATAGCCGAGCCGCACGCGGTCGACGATATTGCCGAGCGCGCCGCCCAGCACCATGCCGAGCGCGATCCGGTCGCCCGCCTGCTCCTCGCGGGTCAGCCAGAAGCCGACCACCCCGGCGATCGCCGCGGTCATCGCCACCAGCAGCCAGCGGGTGCTGTCGCTCTCGGCGGTCAGCAGGCCGAGCGAAATGCCGTGGTTGTGCACCCGCGTCAGGTCGAAGAAGGGCAGGACATGGATGTTCTGGCCAAGCTCGGTCAGCCCGAGCGGACCGGCCACCAGCCACTTGCTGAGCTGGTCGGCGAGGAACAGCAGCCCGGCGACGATGAACCCGTTCTTGCCCCTCACGCGACCACCTCCTCGCAGCGGGCGCACAGGTCCCCGTCTTCCTTAACTTCGGGCAGGTGCCGCCAGCAGCGCCCGCACTTGTGATGGTCGGTCCGGTGCGCGATCACCGCCGGGCCCTCGACCACCGTGCCCGTGTCGAGCACCACGTCCGAGACGATGAACAGCTCGGCCAGTTCGTCCGAGGTCAGCATCGGCCGGTCGGCCGTGTCGGGCAGCCCGATCGCGACCTTGGCCTCGAGGCTCGAGCCGATCACCTTCTCGCGCCGCATCGGCTCGATCTGCGCGGTCACCTGCTCGCGAAGTGCGCGGTAGCCCGCCCAGATCTCGAGCATCCGTTCGTCCGCCGCGTCGGGCAGTTCGGGCCACTCGCTGAGGTGCACCGACGCCGCGTCGGGGTAGCGGCTCGCCCAAACTTCCTCGGTCGTGAAGACGAGGACCGGCGCGAACCAGCGGACCAGCGCATGGAACAGGGTGTCGAGCACGCTGCGATAGGCCATCCGCTTCGGGTCCGTGGCCGCGTCGCAGTAGAGGCAGTCCTTGCGGATATCGAAGTAGAAGGCGCTGAGATCGTTGTTGCAGAAGTCGCCGAGCGCCCGCGCATAGCCGTTGAAGTCGTAATTCGCGACCGCCTCGCGCAGGTCCGCGTCGAGCTTGCTGAGCAGCGCGAGCATGTAGCGCTCGAGCTCGGGCATGGCCGAGACGTCGGTCACCCGCTCGGAATTCTCGAACCCCTCGAGCGCCCCGAGCAGGTAGCGGAAGGTATTGCGGATCTTGCGGTAGCTGTCGGAGACGCCGGCGAGGATCTCCTTGCCGATGCGATGGTCCTCGGTGAAGTCGACGCTCGCCACCCACAGCCGCAGGATGTCGGCCCCGGTCTCCTTCATGAGGTCGAGCGGGTTGACCGTGTTCCCCAGGCTCTTGGACATCTTCATGCCCTTCGAATCCATGGTGAAGCCGTGGGTCAGCACCGTGTCGTAGGGCGCCCGGCCGCGGGTCCCGCAGCTCTCAAGCAAGCTCGACTGGAACCAGCCGCGATGCTGGTCCGAGCCCTCGAGATAGAGGTCGGCGGGCCAGCGCTGCTCGGGCCAGTGGCCGCTCTCCAGCGTGAAGACATGGGTGCAGCCGCTGTCGAACCAGACGTCGAGGATGTCGGTGACCTGCTCGTAATCGTCGGGGTCGCGGCCAGCGCCGAGGAAGTGCTGGACAGCGCCTTCTTCGGTCCACGCATCGACGCCCTTGTCGCGCACGGCGGCGACAATGCGGGCATTGACCTCGGGGTCGACCAGATATTTGCCGGTCTTGCGATCGACGAACAGCGTGATCGGAACGCCCCAGGCGCGCTGGCGGCTGAGCACCCAGTCGGGGCGGCCCTCGACCATCGAGCCGATCCGGTTGCGGCCCTTGTCGGGAACGAAGCGGACTCGGTCGATCTCGGACAAGGCGCGCTGGCGGAGCGTCGTGCCGCCCTCGATCGGCTGGTCCATGCCGACGAACCATTGCGGGGTGCAGCGATAGATGACGCGGGCCTTGGAGCGCCACGAATGCGGGTAGCTGTGCTTGAAGTCGCCCGCGCTCAGGAGCGCGCCGGACTCGCGCAGGTCGGTGCAGATCGGGCCATCGGGGCCGTTGAACTTGGTGTTGATGACCGAGCCCTGCCCGCCCAGCCACAGCCAGTCCTCGCGATATTTGCCATCGCCCTCGACCGCGAAGACGGGGTCGATCCCGACCGCCTTGCACGCCTCGAAATCTTCCTCGCCATGGTCGGGCGCCATGTGGACGAGGCCCGTGCCGGCGTCTGTCGTGACATGCGGCGCCGCGATCAGCGGGCGCGGCTTGGCGAAGAAACCGCCAAGGTGGTGCATCGGGTGCCGGGCGATGCTGCCGGCGAGCTGCGCGCCCTTCCAGGTCGTTGGTGGCGGTGCAGGATTCTCGGCCTCGAACTTGTCGAGGTCTGCGAGGAAGCCCTCGTGCCATTCGGGCGGAAGGTCGATCGTTGGTGCGTCGTCGTCCTTGTCGAGCGTCTCGCTGAGCCGCTTGATCAAGGCATTCTTGAGCTCGGAAGCGACGAGATATCGGCGGACGGGGAAGCCCCACTCGATCACTTCATAGTCGATGCCTTCCCCGAACGCGATCGCCTGGTTGACCGGGATCGTCCACGGAGTCGTCGTCCAAACCACCGCATGCGCGCCGACCAGCTCGGGGATCGGGCTCTCGACGATCTCGAACGCGACGTCGATCTGGGTCGAGGTGACGTCCTCATATTCGATCTCGGCTTCGGCGAGCGCGGTCTTCTCGACCGGGCTCCACATCACCGGCTTGGCGCCGCGGTAGAGCTGGCCGGACTCGGCGAACTTCGTCAGCTCGGAGACGATGGTCGCCTCGGCCTCGAAGCTCATCGTCAGATAGGGCTTCTTCCAGTCGGCGAGGATGCCGAGGCGCCGAAACTGGCCACTCTGCACGTCGACCCAATGCTGGGCATAGGCGCGGCACTCGGCGCGGAATTCGGCCGGAGGGACCTCGTCCTTGTTGCGCTTCTTCTTGCGATACTGCTCCTCGACCTTCCACTCGATCGGCAGGCCGTGGCAGTCCCAGCCGGGAACGAAGGGCGCGTCCTTGCCCAGCAGCGACTGGGTGCGGACCGCGAGGTCCTTCAGCGTCTTGTTGAGGACGTGGCCGATGTGGATGTCGCCGTTTGCGTAGGGCGGGCCATCGTGGAAGATGAACTTCTCCCGGCCTTCGCGCTGACGGCGCAGCTCGCCGTAGAGGTCCTGTTCCTGCCAGCGGGCGAGGATCGCCGGCTCCTTCTGCGGAAGTCCGGCCTTCATCGGGAAGGCGGTCTTGGGCAGGAAGACGGTGTCGCGATAATCCTTTGCTTCAGGATTGGCGCGCTTCGCGGGGGTTTGTTCGTCCGACATTTGGCGGCGGCTCTAGCGGGCGAGGCCTAGAGCAGCAACCGCCGCGCCTCGGCCTCGTCGGACCGCATCTGCTGGCTCAGCGCGTCCATGCTCTCGAACCGCCGCTCGGGGCGGAGGAAGTGGTGCAGCGCGACCTCGATCTCCTGCCCGTAGAGGTCGCCGGACCAGTCGAGCAGGAAGGTCTCGAGCAATTCGACCGGCGGCTCGAAGGTCGGGCGCACGCCGACGTTGGCGATCCCGGGATGCTCGCTTCCGTCCGCCAGCCGGACCCGCACGGCATAGATGCCGTAGGCGGGCCGTTGATAGTCGCCGAGCACCATGTTCGCGGTCGGATAGCCGAGCTCGCGGCCGCGCTTGTCGCCATGCTGGACAGGGCCGCGGATGGCAAAGGCGCGGGTGAGGAGCCGGGTCGCGGTGCCGGGATCGCCCGCGGCCAGCGCCTGGCGGATCCGGCTCGAGCTGACCGGCTCCTCGCCGAGCGCGACGGGGCTGACCGTCTCGGCGGCAAGGCCGAGGCGCTCTCCTTCCGCTCGAAGGAAGTCCGCATCGCCGCTCCGCCGGGCGCCGAACACGAAGTCCTCCCCCGTCACCACCGCCGCCGCTCCGACCACAGCTTGGAGCATCGCCACGAATTCGGCCGCACTCGTCGCGGCAAGCGCGGCGTCGAAGTCGAATAGCAGCATGGCATCGGCGCCTGCGCCCGCGAACAGTGCCTCGCGCTGGTCGAGGCTGGTCAGGCGGAAGGGGGCGGCGTCGGGCTTGAAGAAGGTCACCGGGTGCGGGTCGAAGGTCGCGACCACCGCGGGCCGACCCTCGTGCGCGGCGCGGGCGACGGCACGCCCGACCACCGCCTGGTGGCCGAGATGGAAACCGTCGAAGTTGCCGAGGGCCACGACCGAGTTCCGGAATGCGTCCGGAATGCCGTTGCTCAGGGAAAGTCGCTGCATGTTCTCCGGCCCTTAGGCGAGGAGCCGCGATCACGCAAAGCCGGTTGACTCGGGAAGGGCCGCATCATATCTGCGCCGCATCCCGTTCCTCCGTTCCCGGCGGCGCTCCCTTGCGTCCGCCGTTTTGGCGTTAGACTTTCCTGATGCCAGACAAGGGCCCGGAATGCGGGGTGCAAGCGACGAGATGGGTCGGCATGGCGCCGGTCCGTGGAGCTAACACAAGGAAGAACGCACCTTCATGGCACGTATCGCCGGGGTCAACATCCCCACCAACAAGCGCGTCGAAATCGCGCTGACCTACATCCACGGCATTGGGCGCACCAAGGCCAAGGAAATCACCACCAAGCTGAACATCGCGAACGAGCGCCGGGTTCAGGACCTGTCGGACCAGGAAGTCCTCCAGATCCGCGAAGCCATCGACGCCGATCACACGGTCGAGGGTGACCTCCGCCGCGAGACCGCGATGAACATCAAGCGGCTGATGGACCTCGCCTGCTACCGTGGCCTGCGCCACCGCAAGGGCCTTCCGGTCCGCGGCCAGCGCACGCACACCAATGCGCGCACCCGCAAGGGCAAGGCCAAGCCGATCGCGGGCAAGAAGAAGTAAGCTTCTTTTTCTCGCTTCAGCTTCACGTCCTTCGAGCCTCGCGCTCGGGACGAATGGATAAGGATAGTAGGATATGGCACGCGAACCCCAGCGCCTTCGGCGCCGCGAGCGCAAGAACATCTCGGCGGGCGTGGCTCACGTCAACGCGAGCTTCAACAACACCATGATCACCATCACCGACGCGCAGGGCAATGCGATTGCCTGGTCGAGCGCCGGCATGATGGGCTTCAAGGGCAGCCGCAAGTCGACCCCGTACGCCGCGCAGGTCGCGGCCGAGGACGCGGGCCGCAAGGCTGCCGATCACGGCGTCCGCACCCTCGAGGTCGAGGTCAAGGGCCCGGGTTCGGGCCGCGAGAGCGCGCTTCGCGCCCTTCAGGCCGTCGGCTTCCAGATCACCTCGATCCGCGACGTGACCCCGATCCCGCACAACGGCGTCCGTCCGAGCAAGCGCCGCCGCGTCTGACGCGGCGCTGCTCGCCCGACCCGACCCGAATACCCCTCTGGAGGCCGGACGCGGCCTCCGCTGCCAAGGAAGCAACATGGCCGTCAACGCAAAGAACTGGCAGGAACTGAAGAAGCCCAACGCGCTCGAGCGCAAGGCCGCCGGCGACGCCCGTCGCAAGGCCGTCTTCGTTGCCGAGCCGCTTGAGCGCGGCTTCGGAATGACCCTCGGCAACTCGCTTCGCCGAGTGCTGCTGTCGAGCCTGCAGGGTGCCGCCATCACCTCGATCAAGATCGAGGGCGTGCTGCACGAGTTCTCGAGCCTCGCCGGAGTTCGCGAGGACGTCACCGACATCGTCCTCAACGTCAAGCAGATCGCCCTCAAGTTCGAAGGCGAAGGCCCCAAGCGCCTGCACCTGACCGCGACCGGTCCGGGCGAAGTCACCGCCGGTCAGATCCAGACCTCGGGCGACATCGAGATCACCAACCCCGACCTCGTCATCTGCCACCTCGACCAGGGCGCGACGCTCAACATGGAGCTGACCGCCGACATCGGGAAGGGCTATGTCGCCGCCGCGAACAACCGTCCGCTCGACGCGCCGATCGGCCTCATCCCGGTCGACGCGCTCTACAGCCCTGTCCGCCAGGTCGCCTACAAGGTGGAGAACACCCGCGTCGGCCAGGAACTGGACTATGACAAGCTGACGCTGACGGTCGAGACCGACGGCACCATCGCCCCGGAAGAGGCGATCGGCTATGCCGCGCGCATCCTCCAGGACCAGCTGGCGCTGTTCGTCGGCTTCGACGACTCGAGCTACCGCTCGGCCTCGCCGATGATCGGCCAGGCTGCCCCGGCGGCTCCGATCGGCGGCGGGGCGGTGCCCGAGACCACCGACACCAACCAGCTCAACCGCTACCTTCTCAAGAAGGTCGACGAGCTCGAGCTGTCGGTCCGTTCGGCCAACTGCCTGAAGAACGACAACATCATCTACATCGGCGACCTCGTCCAGAAGACCGAGGCCGAGATGCTCCGCACGCCGAACTTCGGCCGCAAGAGCCTCAACGAGATCAAGGAAGTCCTTGCCTCGATGGGCTTGCGCCTCGGCATGGACATCCCCGGCTGGCCGCCGGAGAACATCGAAGAGATGGCCAAGAAGCTCGAGCAGGAAATGCTCGGCTAAGCCTCCGGAGCCCGGCCTCGGCCGGGCTCGCAAGGGTCAGGGCGGTGCCCTCAATCACCGCCGGGCGGGGCCTACCTTGAACGGGGCTCCGACGAACGAAGAAGGAAGATACTATGCGACATCGTGTTGGCGGCCGTAAGCTGCAGCGCACCTCGGCCCACCGCGCGGCCCTGTTCCGGAACATGGCGGCGGCGCTGATCAAGCACGAGCAGATCACCACCACCCTCGCCAAGGCGAAGGAGCTTCGTCCCTACACCGAGAAGCTCATCACCCTCGCCAAAAAGGGCGGCCTCTCGAACCGCCGTCTGGCGCACGCCCGTCTTCTCGACGACGCGATGCTGGTGAAGCTGTTCGACGTGCTGGCCGAGCGTTACGCCGGCCGCAACGGCGGCTATTGCCGCGTGATCAAGGCCGGCATCCGCCAGTCCGACGCCGCGCCGATGGCGATCATCGAGTTCGTCGACCGCGACGTCTCGGCCAAGGGCCAGGACTCGGGGCCGATCATGGCCGACGACGAGGACGATCAGCTGGCCGCCTGAGGCACCAGCCACCGACAAAGCAAAGGGCCGCCCCGGACAATCCGGAGCGGCCCTTTTCTCTTGTTCGAAGCCGGTGAAAGCTCCTCAGCGGCGCGGATAGCCCGGCTGGGGAACATTGGCGGTCGCCCGGGCGATCTCGTCACCGGCGCGGTTGAGGGCGTCGCGGATGACCGGCAGCGAACGCGCCACGGCGGCCCCGCCCTGCTTCACCGCGACCTTGCTCTCCTCGATCTGCTCGCCGAGCTCGCGCTCGTCGGTGCCGGTGACCGAACGGACGGTCTTGCGCCGGTCGGCCGACGTCACCGGGCGGTTCTCGATCGCCGCCTCGACCTCGCCGACCGGAAGCTCGAGCAAGGCCCGGGTCAGCGCACCGACCATGTTGCCGAGCTGGTCGATCGTGCGTCCGTCCGCAATTTCGGGCGGAAGCGACGCGGCCGGCGGGGGCGCCGGGGGATAGGGCTGCGGGTAGGGCTGCGCCGCAGCGGGAACGGCAGCCGCCGCGGCCAGCGCCGCGATGATCAGGCGTTGCATCTTTCTGCTCCTCGAATCAGCCAATTTGCGCAGAGCCTTAGCACGCCTGCCTTGGCCTAGCCTGAACGAGGGTTCAGCGCAGAGTGAGCCAAACGAGCGCGGCGCCACCGGCAATGATCCGGTACCAGGCGAAGGGCGCGAAGCCGAAGCGGGTGACGAACCCGACGAACAGCTTCACCACGACCAGCGCGACCACGAAGCTGACGAGGCTTCCGATCAGGATGTTGCCGTACATTTCCGCGGGCACCCGGTCGTGGTGCTTGAGCAGGTAATAGGCGGTCGCGCCCGACAGCGTCGGCATGGCGAGGAAGAAGCTGAACTCGGCCGCGGTCTTGCGGTCGACCCCGATGCTCATCGCGCCGAGGATGGTCGCGCCCGAGCGGCTGACACCGGGCACCATCGCCAGGCACTGGATCAGCCCGACCGTCGCCGACTGGCGCAGGGTAAGGTTCTGGACCCCGCCACATTCGCGCGGCCGGACGAGCCGCTCGATGATCAGGATCGCGACCCCGCCGATGACCAATGCCCAGGCGACCACCACCGCATTGCCGAGCAGCGCCTCGATATAGTCGCCGATCAGCAGCGCGAGGACGACCGCGGGGACGCAGGCGACGACGAGGTTGCGGACGAACCGCCAGGCTCCGGCGTCCTTGCGGAACAGGCCGGTGAAGACGTCCCAGAAGGTCCGCCAGTAGAGCACCACGATCGCCAGGATCGCGCCCGGCTGGATGGCGACGTTAAACGCTTCCCAGTCCGACGCGCGGAAGCCGAGCAACTCGGTGGCGAGGATCAGGTGGCCGGTGGACGAGACGGGCAGATATTCGGTCAGTCCCTCGACGATGCCGAGGATGACGACCAGCAGCAGGATCGGCATCAGTTCAGCCGACGCTCGCCTGGGCGCGGCGGCTGGCGAAGCGCCCACCCTTGTGGAAGCGGCCGAGCCACTCGGGCGCGACGGCGGGAAGCGGGGTCGGGGTGATCCCGAATGCCTCGAGACCCGGCCCGCTCGCCACATTGTCCTTCTGCAGCATCAGCCACTGGTCGCGGGTGATCGGCGCCCCGGGAAGGAAGCCAAGCCGGCTCATCGCGTCGCCGACGAAGTTCGGCAGGGGCAGGATCTCGGGGCTCTGCCCGGCGGCCTCGGCGATGACTGCGTTGAGTTCGGCCATGGTGAAGACGTCGGGACCGCCCAGCTCGTAGGTCTCGCCGCCAAAGCGCTCCGGCTCGAGCGCGGCCCTGGCGATCGCCTGGCCAAGGTCGCGGGCGAAGATCGGCTGGAAGCGGGTCCCGCCGCCGAGCACCGGCAGGAACGGCATTCGCGCCATTCCGGCGAAACGGTTGGTGAAATCATCCTCGGGACCGAAGACGACGCTCGGGCGAACGATGCTCGCGCGCGGATAGGCCTTGCGCACCGCCGCCTCGCCCGCCGCCTTGGTTCGGGCGTAGGTCGACGGGCTGTCCTCGCTGACCCCGATCGCCGAGACATGGACCAGGCTCTCGGCCCCGGTCGCGGCGGCGAGTTCGGCAATGCGGCCCGGCGCGCTGCCGTGGATCGCGTCGAGCTTGCCGCTGAAGGCTCCGACGAGGTTGATCACCCCCCAGGCACCCTCCACCGCCGCCCCGAGCGTGTCGGGACGGGTGAAGTCCGCGCGCACGAGGTCGAGCTGCCCGACCGCCGCCAGCGGCTGCAGGAAGAAGGCGTCGCGCGGGGTCCGCTGGGCGACACGCACCCGGACCCCGGTCTTGAACAGGGCTTCGCAGACATAGCGGCCGATGAAGCCGCCGCCGCCGAAGACGGTGACGATGCGCTGGTGCCAATGAGTGCCGGTCATGCCATCGCCCTAGCCGCGTGTGCTTTCGCTCACAAGGCGGGCGAACGGCTGTTGACAGCCCTCGCCCTCCCCCTCTAGTGCCCGCCGCCTACCAGCGAGAAACCTCTCGCTCTTATGCTCCTGTGCCCAGGTGGCGGAATTGGTAGACGCACCAGCTTCAGGTGCTGGCGATCGCAAGGTCGTGGAGGTTCGAGTCCTCTCCTGGGCACCATCCCGCACGTTCGGGAGCGAGCAAATCAGCGCTTCTTGGGCGCTTCGTCGACATTCTGGGACAGATTCTGGTCGAGCTGGCGCGCCTTCTCCTCCAGCTGCTTGCTGGTGTCGTCGTAGCGCTCATCGAAGGTCCGCCGGTCGCCGCACCCGGCGAGCGCCACCAGCACCGCCCCGATTGCGACCATCCGCATCAGTAGGTCTTCCGGTAGCGCACGTTGACGTTGGTGCTGTTCGATCCCCCCGCCTGGCTGAGGATCGACAGGCTCCGGCTCAGCGTCACCTCAAGCTGCGTCGCGGTGAAGCCGCGGGCGTCGGTCACCACCTCGAGGTAGATGTCGTCCCCGATATACTTGCCCGCCGCGAGCGCGGTGCCGCGGCCGGTGGTGTCGTCGGGCCCGAGGATCCGAAGCCGGTCGACCCCGGCGATCTGTCGCAGCTTGCCGAGCGGGTTGAGGCCGCCGCCGCTGCTCCGCAACGTGTTGAGCGAGGCGGCGAGCTGGACCGCCTGGATCGCCGACAGCTGGCCGACGCTGTTGCCGAATAGGATCCGGCTGACGATCTCGTCCTGCGGCAGGCCGGGCGAGCTCGAGAAGGTCACCTTGGGGTCGAGCGCCGAGCCGCTGACGTTGACCGTCACGTCGACGTCCTCGATCGTCTCGAGCGCGCTCAGCGCGATGGTGGCGTCAGTGGTCGCCCCGCCGGCGAAGCGGATCCGCCCTTCCTGCAGGGTGAAGGAGCGGCCGGCGAAGCCGAGCGTGCCGCGGACCAGTTCGACGTTGCCGGCGACGCGCGGGTTCTGGCTGGTCCCGGTGACCCTGAGCTCGGCGCTCCATTCGCTCTCCAGCCCCATCCCCGAGACGTAGAGCTCGTCGGGCGCACGGATGGTGAGGTCGAGGCGCACGTCGCCGAAGCTTGCGGCGGCTGACGCTGGAGCGGCATCGCCGGTGACCCTCGGCCGGCCCCTCGGCGGCTTGAAGCGGACCCCGGTCAGCTCGGGGACCTGAGCGCCGCCCTGGCGGACGACCTGGTAGCGGGTCGCGGGCAGTCGCACCGTCCCGGTCAGCAGCGGCGCCTCGTTGGCGGCCTTGACCAGGCGGACATTGCCGGTGGCGCTGACCCTCAGCGCGTCGCTGTCGGCAAGTCGGGCATTGTTGAGCGCGAGGTCGAAGTTGGCGGGATAGCCGCTTGCGGCGGCAAGGCTGACATAGCCGCTGCCGGTCACCGTGCCGCTTCCCGCATTGGCGGTCAGCTGGTCGATCTGCAGCCGCTCGCCGGTGAAGCGGCCCTGCACCGCGAGATTGGTGAGGCGGGTCCCGTAGGTCGCGTTGGCATAGGTCAGGTTGCGGCCGCGGACGATGCCCTGGAGCGAGGGCTGCTCGACTCGCCCGCCGAAGTCGGCCGCGACGCCGAGCGGACCGCTGAGGCTCTGGTCGGTCAGTCCGGCGAGCGAGAAGAGTGCGTCGGCCGGTCCCGAGTAGCGGATCCCGCCGCGCAGCGGAGCGCCCGCGATCCGCTCGGTCCAGCTGCCGCCACCGACCGGGACGATCGCGGCCTGGACCCGCCCGACCACGGTGCCGCGCGTGCGCATCACGGCGTTGAGGGTTCCCGTTCCGGGTGCCAGTCGGGCGATGAGGTTGACGTCGAGCGGCCGGCTGACCGCGGCGGCGGTGGTCCGGGTGAAGTTGCGGATCGCGAGGCTCGCGTCCACCGTCGGGAAGGCTGAACCGACCTGGGCGAAGTCGACGCTTCCGGTCGCCCGGCCGCCGACCCCCAGCCCTGGGGCGAACAGATTGACGAGGCTCATGTCGACCCCGTCGATCCGGCTCTGCAGGCGCAGCCCGCGGCCGTAAGTGCCCGACAACCGCATGCTTCCGCGCTCGAGCAGGAGCCGGGTCGGGAGAAGCTCGTAGCTGCCGCTGCCGGGGACAATGCGGGCCGGGCTGTCGGTCCGAACGTCGATCCCGTTGACTCGTCCGCGCAGCGCCGCGCGCCATAGCCGCGGCTCGAGCTGGCTGTTGAAGGCGAGGCGGAAGGGCACTCCGCTGTTGCCCTCGGCCAGCCCGCGCGCGAATCCGCGCCCACCCTGGTAATTGACGATGGTCCGGAACGCCGACAGCTCGGTGGAGCCGAAGCGTGCCCGGGCGAGCTGCGCGTCGGCGACGATCTCGGGCTGGTCGTAGAGGATGATCCGGGCATCGACGATCGCGGCGCCGACGGCGATCCCGGCCGGCTCGGGCAGGACCGCGTCGCGGGCACGAAGGTTGACGATCGCCTGCTGGTAGCGGCCCGCCGCGGCGAGTCGGACGAGGCCGTAGATCCCCTGCCCGCGCGCGTTGAGCTGCCCGGCGTAGGGCCCGGCGCCGGTCTGCCGAACCCGTCCGTCGACGGTGATCCCGGCCAGCGTCGCGCGGCGGATGTCGATGGTCAGCGGACCCGCGGCGGTCTGGACCGCGACGTCGGCGGTGAAGTCGCCATAGTCGCTGCGCCCGCGGGCGATGACGAGATAGGCGTTGCCGGCGCTCCGGATCTCCGCCCGGAGTCCGGCGATCCCCAATCCGAATCCGGGCCGGGCGGCGGTGACGATCGCGCGCGGGCTCGAGACGGTGCCGGCGACCTGCACCCCGACCGGGCCATATTGCCGCGAGACTCCGCTCGCGGTGAGCGCGATCTGGCCGCTCGGCGCATAGCTGCCCCGGCCGTCGGTGACCCGGAGCTCGGGCGCGTTCAGCCGCAGCCGCGAGAAGCGGATGATCCCGTCCGCCCCGTAGGCGACATCGCTCGATGCGACGAGGTTGCCGCCGAGGAAGCTTCGAAGCCCGTCGTTGAACAGCCGCGTCGACTGTGCCCGGATCCGCCCGACGAGGCCAAAGCCGCCATTGCCTAGCGTCTTCACGTCGGCGTTGGTGGTGATGTTGAAGATACCGAGGCTGTCGATCCGATAGTCGTTGATCCGACCCTCGATCGCCCCGGTGTAGAGGCCTCGGGCGACGTCGGCGAGGACGATCGCCTTGGCGTCGATCCGGTCCGAGCGGATGCGGATGTTGTCCGACACGATCCGCGGCCAGTCGACCGCGAGGTCGCCGTCGAGGCGGACGTTGCGGAGAGACCCTCCGGCGGCGACGTCGAGCCCGGTGATAGCCCGCGCGGTCGCGGCGATCGGAACGATTAGCTGGGTCCGGTCGAACCGTGCCACGCCGCGCGCGTCGAGGCCCTGCAGTCCCATGTCGTTAAAGGCGAGCGTCGAGGCGGTCACGCGATAGTCGACGGTCGGGCGGCGGATCGCACCCGACAGGCCGGCGACGACGCGCAGGTCGCGGCCCGCGAGGTTCGGCGCAAGCGCGCCCGGCTTCAAAAGCGCGAAATTCACCCGCATCTTCTCGAACCGATCGCGGCCGAGGTCGGCGACGCCGTTTGCGACCATCGTGAAGGCATCGCTCGAGGCGCGGGCCGAGAGGTCGGCGCGGCGATTGGCCCAGGTCGACTGGACCGCGATGGTGGTGATCGGGCCGAGCAGCGCCGCCGTCGAGCCCTCGGCCAGTCGCGCGATTCGGGTCGGACCGCGCACGGCGAAGGTGCCGTCGCGCGCGCTCAGCCCGAGGCGGGCCAAGGCGGCATTGTCGAGATCGACCGCGAGCTGGCCATTCCACTGCTTCCAGTCGCCGGCGCCCTGCAACTGCAGGCGCGCAGGCCTGGCGATCCCGGTCAGGCGCGAGATCACCCCGTTGGCCGGTGCACTGACGAAGGCGGCGAGCGCGAGCCGGTTGTCGTCGGGCACCGCGTCGAGCTTGAGCAGCAGCCGATCGCCCCCGGCGCGACCTTCGACCCCCAGTGCCGCAGCCTCGAGGTTGACCAGCGCGCGGCGGTCGGCGATCCGCGCCTTGCCGTCGACATAGCCGATCCGCCGCTCGCCCGTGACCGCAGGCTCGAGGATCAGGCGGTCGATCCGGAGCCGCCCGATGCTGATGTCGAGGTCCGGCAGGATCGGGCCGTCGCTGGGCGGAGTGGCGGTGAACTCGGGCAGCCGCGAGAGGGTCGCGGTCGGCGCGGTCAGGCTGCGGATGTCGACATGGTTGTTGAGATAGTCGAACGGCCGCCAGTCGAGCCGCACGACCGGTGCAGCGAAGAAAACGCCCTTGGGATCCGACAGGGTGAACTGGCGGATCGTCAGGTCGCCCGTGACCGACCCTTCGATCCGGCCGATCCCGATCTTCATCCCGTTGGCAAACTCGAGCCCGGCGATCCGTTCGGCGATGAAGCGACGCCCGCCGTCGGTGTTGATCCCGACCGCCACCGCCAGGACCAGCAGCGCGGCCGCGACCACCAGCCCGAGCAGGATCTTGGCGATCCGCAACGGCCAGTTGACGCGGTGGCGGACGATGATCCGCTCCTCGCCCACGGGCGGAACGGCACCTGGGGCGGCGACGGCCTCGCTCATCAGAAGGCCTGGCCGATGGAGATATAGACGTTGAAGCGGCTCTCGCCCTTCTTGCGGCCGAGCGGCGTGGCGACATCGAGCCGCAGCGGTCCGAAGCTGGTGTAGTAGCGCCCGCCGACGCCGATCCCGGCGCGAAGCCCCGAGAAGTCGGGAACGCGCTTGTCATAGACCTGCCCGACATCGACGAAGCCGACCGCCCCGAAGTCGCCGAAGCGGTAGCGAACCTCGCCCGCGGCCTCGACCAGGCTCAGTCCGCCGAGCGGTCGGTTGTCGGGGTCCTTGGGGCCGAGCTGCTGGAAGCCGAACCCGCGGACCGACCCGCCGCCACCGGCGTAGAAGCGGCGCGACGGGGCCAGGTTGAAGCGATCGATCCCGAGCGTCGTGCCGAGCCGTCCGCGCGCCGCCACCACCAGGCTGTCGCCGAACGGATAGTAGGCGCTGCCGTCGAGCTGGCTTCGCAGATAGGGGCGGAAGCCGTCGCGGAGCGCGCCCTCGGGCTGAACCAGGATCTGGGCGCGGAAACCGCGGGTCGGATCGAGCAGGCTGTCGGTGCGATCGAAGCCGAGCTGACCGCTGAGCCCGCCGATGAGGAACTTGCGCTTGAACCGTCCGGCGCGGGCGAAGTCATAATCTTCCTCGACCGTGCCGAGGATCTCCGCGCCAATGCCCCAGGTGATCGTCTTCCGCCAGATCGGCGTGCTGTCGTAGCTCAGCCGGGCGAACAACCGCCCGGTCAGCGCATTGAACGCGTCATAATTGCTGCGAAGCGCCTCGATCCCGGCCTGAAGCGTGCGGTCGCGCTTGCCCGCGTTCGAGCGGCGGAAGATCGCCGAGGCGCCCAGTTCCTTTGTTCCCGCAACGGCGGAGGCGATCAGCGCGCCCTCAGGCGGGAACAGATTTCGGTGGGTCCAGCTGGCCTCGACCCGAAGCCCCTGCCCGGTGCCATAGCCTGCGCTCGCGGCGAGCGTGCGCGGCGGGCCAGCATCCTGGGTGACCAGCATGACGACGTTTTCGGTGCCGTCGGCGTTGGCCTGGTTGGTCCGCTCGGCCTCGACCGCGACGGTGGCGAACAGCCCGGTAGCGACCAGTGCCTGGCGGAGGTCGTCCACGTCGCGGCTGTCGTACAGCTCGCCGCGCTTGAACCGGGCGAGCACCTCGACATGGCGCACGTCGAAGGCAAGGTCGCCGACCGTGCGGAAACCGCCGAAGCGGGCTCTCGGGCCGACGGTGATTGGAAGCGTATAGTCGCCGAGCTTGGTGTCGGGATCGAGCAGCACGTCGCGCTGGCCGACAGTGGCAAAGGGGTAGCCCTGCTGCGGAAGGACCACGGCGACATTGGCTTCGGCGCCCTGGATCCGCTCGGCGACGATCGGCTCGCCGAGCTTGAGCGGAAGGTTGCTGGTGACGAGGTCGGCGGGAACGGTGGGGCCGGCCTGGAGCGCGATGCTGCCGATCCTGTAGCGCTCACCCGGGGCCACCAGCAGGACCGCCGTCGCGGGCCGCACCGTGCCTTCGGTGACTGCCGGGTCGATCCGCGTCTGGACCGCGGCATCGTACCAGCCCTCGGCCTGGAGGATGCGCTGGACGAGCCGGCTGTCCTCGGTCAGCCGCGCCGACAGTTGCGCCTCGTTGGCCGCCTTGCCCTTGCCATCCTCCAGCGCCGACAGCTCGTCGAACTCGCCCCTGAGGCTGGTCTCGGTCGCGGCGTCGGCCTGCTCGAGGCCATCGACCCGAACCGCGTAGCGAAGCTCGGCCGCGGCGGTGCTCGGCTCGGGCTGGGCAAGTTCCACCTCGCGCACGTCGAAGGTCGCCAGCGGCGGAAGCGGCGCGGCGATCTCCGGATCGGCGCTCGGCGCCACGTCGGCGGCTTCCTGCGCACGCAGCTTCTGCTCGAACTCGGCGACGCTCTCGAGCGGCTGGGCAAGCGACGGATCGTCGGGACCGAGCGGGGGCGCTTCCTGCTCGACCTCGCCCTGGCAGACGATGGGCTCGATCTCGGGCAGGTTCGCGCCCGCCGGCGGGGCCGGCGCGGCGGTCGACGTCTCGGGCGGGCAGACTGGGCGCTCGGGCGCCGGGGGCGCGATCTGCGCCGCGGCCTCGCTCGCCATGGCACCAAAGAGCAGCATCGCGGACCCGGTCAGGAGCGATCGTGTCAGGCGCTGCAGTGATCGATTGGGCAAAAGGGCGCTCTCGGCAACGGGCATGGACGATGCCGAGCAGGCACCGGGCTGTCGTGTCGACCCTAACGCGACTGATCAGCGCGGCAAAGGTTGCAGCGCCGCCACGATCCTCGCCGCTTCTTGTTCCACTTGTTGCTCCAATGTCACCATTTCGACCCGACCGGTTCGGCCGGAAGGTAGCGGCGGAGCAACACCCGCACGTCGACCTGCGCCTTCATCCGCGCGGCGAGCAGTGCGGTGCCGCTGATCTTGCGCTGGACGAACAGCAGCTCGGCCGGCGGCAGGTGCCAGCTCGCCTTGTCGGCGGCGATGGTCATGCCCTCCTCGCGAAGCACCTGGAGGAAGGCGCGGTCGCCGAAGTCGAAGGCGCCGGGGCGGTGCAGCTCGGCAAGGACGATGGCCACCATCCGGTCGAGCGCCTGCGGATGCCGCTCGGCCGCGACCGCGCCGAGGAAGCCGGCCGCGACCGCGCCTTGCTTGATCGCCGCCGTATCACCCTCAAGCGCCGAGCGGAGCAGGCGCGCATAGCCCTGCTGCACCACCCCGGCGACCGGCTGCGCCGCGCCGAAGTCGAGCAGCGCCAGCCGCCCGTCGTCCATGATCCGGTAATTGGCGAAATTGGGATCGGTCTGCATCACGCCGAACTCGAACAGTTCGCGCAGCACCAGTCCGACCAGCCTCTCCATGACCTGGTTGCGGCGCTCCTGCGGCGCCTCGTCGAGGCTCTCGATCGGACGGCTCTCGAGGAACGTCATCGCCAGCACCCGCGAGGTGCTGAACTCCTCGTCGAGGGCGGGCACGACGAAGTCCGGGTCGCCCGCGAGCAGCTCGCCGAAGCGGTGCATCTCGCGGCTTTCGCGACGATAGTCGGATTCGCGCGCAAGCTGCGCCTTGGCCTCGGCCAGCAGCGGCGAGAGGTCGAGCTCGGCGGGGATCAGGCCCGACACGCGAAGTAGCGTCGCGACATTGTCGACATCGGAGTCGATGCTCTCCGCGACGCCCGGATATTGCACCTTGATCGCGAGCACCCGCCCGTCGAGCGTCTCGGCTCGGTGGACCTGGCCAATCGACGCGGCGGCGATCGGATGGGCCTGGAAGCGGCCAAAGCGGCGCCGCCAGTCGGCGCCCCATTCGGCCGCGAGTACCTTCTGCAGCTGCGGTGGCGGCATGTGGTAGGCATTGCTTCGCAGCCGGGCGAGGATGTCGGTCAGCTCGGTCGGTAGGAAGTCGCCGGCATCGAGCGAGATCATCTGCCCGAGCTTCATCGCCGCGCCGCGCAGATGCGCCAGCCGGTCGGCGACCCGGTTGAGGTTGCCCGGCGTCAGCAGCAGGTCGCGCACCTTCGGCCGCTCGCCCTGCCCCAGCCTTCGCGCCCCCTCGGCCAGCATCCCGCCCGCAAGGCCGCCCGCCAGCCTTCCGAACTGGCCGGCGCGGGCCATCCGCGAGCGCGGCACCGAGCGGCCGCCGCCTTCCTCCTCGCTCACGAGGCGAGCAGCCGCTGGAGCCTCGGACGGACGACGAGGAAACGGACGTAGGCGCGCTCGAGTAGCGCAAGCACCTGCCGATTGCGGGCGAGCAGCCCGAGCGGGCGGAGCAGCGGAATGGCCCGCCACATCGCGGCGAAGGCCTCGGCCCCGCTCAGCAGCCGGTCACCCTCGCGGGCGTGGAAGCGGGCCAGCAGCGCGCTTCGGTCGATCGGGCAGTCGGCGGGCCCATCCTTGGCGACGTCAGTGAAACGGATCCGCCCGGCCCGGTCGAGCCGCCGCATCAGGGCGATCTCACGTACGCAGAGTGGACAGGAGCCATCGTACCAAACGGTCAGCATGGCCCGCATATAGGAATCCGCGCCGGGGGAAGAACCCGGACCTTAGGCGAACAGCGAGGCGAGCGCCTGGGCCAGCTGATCCCGCCCATAGGGCTTGGCGATGACCACGACCTCGCCGGTCCAGTCGACCCCGCCCTCGGCATAGCCGGTCGCGAACATGAAGGGGATTCCTCGTTCCTTGAGCAGGTCGGCGACCGGGAAGCTCGACACCTCGTTGAGGTTGACGTCGAGGATCGCGCCATCGAGCTCTTGGTTGGCTGCCAGCACGAGCGCGTCGGCGAGGCGGTGCGCGGGGCCGACCACCTCGTATCCGAGGTCGGACACGATGTCCTCCAGCGCGAAGGCGATCATCGGCTCGTCCTCGACGAGCAGGATCCGGCGGCGCTCAGTCATCGACCGGCATCGGCGCATTGACCTCGCACAGCACGCCGTCGGGTTCGAAGTGGATGACCACGCTTCCGCCAAGCTCGGCAGACAGGCCGCGCTCGATCATCCGGCTGCCGAAGCCGCGCCGCTCGGGCTCGTGGACGACCGGTCCGCCCCGTTCCTTCCAGCTCAGCCGGAGGCGGCCGTCCTCGTTCTTCCAGCGCACCTCGACCTTGCCCGTCTCGTTGCTGAGGCTGCCATATTTGAGTGCGTTGGTCGCAAGCTCGTGGATCGCCATGGCGATGCTCACCGAGACCTTCGGCGAAACGAGGATATCGCCGCCATCGAGCGTCAGCCGCTCATCCTCGCTCCGCACGGTCGTGAACGTGTCGCAGATCAGCCGGCGGAGCGGCACCTTCTCCCATCGCTCCTGGGTCAGGATCCCGTGCGCCGCCGACAACGCGCCGAGCCGCCCTTCGAACCGCGCCAGCGAGTCCGCAGAGGCATGGTCGCCCTTGAAGCTCTGCTGGGCGATGCTCTGGATGATCGCCAGCAGGTTCTTGGCGCGGTGGCTGAGTTCGTTGATCAGCAGCCGCTGGTGGGTCTCGGCCCGCTTGCGGGCGGTAATGTCCTGAAGCGCGACGATCGCGATCTCCGCACGACCTTCGTCGTCGAGCACCGGTGCGGCCTGGGCGAGCAGGTGAACCACCGCTCCGCTCGGCCGACGGTAGCGCATCTCCTCGTTAATCACCGTCTCGCCGGAGGCGACCGCGCGATAAAGAGGGTAGCGCTCGGCAGGCATTGCGCGTCCGTCTTCGTCGATGCCGCCATAGCGGCTGTAGGTCTCGGCCCCGTCCGAGATCAGCGGATGGCCGAGCATCTCCTCAAGCGCCTGATTGTAGAGGAAGATTTCCCCCCCGGGCGCACGCGCAATCGCGACCCCGACCGGCATCTGGTCGATCACGGCGCGAAGCTGCTCCTCGCTCCGGCGGACACGCTCGACATTCTCGCGGCGCTCGTCGACGTCGATCACCGATCCGACAAACCCCAGGAACTTGCCCGATCCGTCGAAGCGCGGAGCGGCGGCGTCGATGCACCAGCGCAGCTTGCCATCGGCACGGCGCACGCGAAAATCGGTCTCGTAGCGGACATGGGCTTCGTTGGCGGCGAGGAAGGAACGCTCGGCGCCCGGCCGATCCTCCTCGTGGACCGCGTTCAGCCAGCCGAAGCCCTCGCCTTCATGCTGCTCCTGCCCGGTGAACTCGTACCAGGTCCGGTTGAGGTAGGTGCAGTAGCCGGTCTCGTCGGTGACCCACAGCATCACCGGTGTCTGGTCGGCGATGTTGCGGAAGCGGTCCTCGCTTTCGCGCAGGATCGCTTCCGAGCGAACCCGGACGATGTGCGCCCAGCTGCGCTCGGTCGCCTCGGCGACCAGCGACAGCTCGTCGGCGGTCCAGTCGCGCGGCACGTTCTGGTGCACCGCCATCATCGCGGCGAGCTTGCCGGCGCGGACATAGGGCATGCAGATCGTCGCCTGGATGCCGATCGACAGGAACTTGGCGCCTTCGACCTCGCCCAATTCACCGATGACGTCGCGCAGGACGAGTGCGCGGCCCGCGCGCATCGCCCGTGCCGCAGTCTCGCCAAAGGCATCGAGCCGGTAGTTGCCGACGATGCTCTGGGCGCCCTTGGCCGACCAGTCGCCGCGGATGGTGAAGGCGTCCTGGTCGACCTCCATGTCGGCATAAGCGACCACCGAGGCGTGCATATGCTCGCCGATCAGCCGCGCGGTGACCGCCATGATCTCGTCGGGCGCACCGATGTCGCCGATCTCCTGCGACAGGCGATCGAACAGGCCGAGCCGATCGGCGCGGGCCTGCATCGCGCGCTCGGCCGCAACCCGATCGGTGGTGTCGTTCACGATGGCGAGCACGCCGGCCGGCTTGCCGTCGTCGCCGAGCACCGGCGAATAATCGAGGTTCATCGCCACCGTCTCGGGCTCGCCGTGTCGATGCAGGACCAGCTCCTGGTCCTTGAACGACAGGGTGCCGCCGGCCAGCCCGACCTTCATCACATGGTCGTTGAAGTCCGCGACCTCGGGCCAGCCCTCGCGCACCCGCGATCCAAGAAGCTGTGGATGACGGCCGCCCGCGAACACCGAATAGGCGTCGTTGTAGAGCATGATGCCCTCCTCGCCCCAAAGCATCACCATTGGAACAGGAGAACGGAGAAGAAGTCCCGTGGCCGCCTTCAGGCTCCGCGACCACAATTCGACCGGTCCGAGGCTGTCAGACCAGTCGCGTGATTTGATGAGGGCGCCACATTCGCCACCGCCGTCGAGAAACACAGGCATCGCAACCCGCTAGCGACTTGTTCGAGCGCCGCAAAGACGTCTTTGCCTGCGAGGCGCCATTGGCCTAGCCTTGCGCCATGGCATCCTACTCCCTTGATGGCGTCGGCCCGACGATAGCGCCGGGGGCGTGGGTCGCCCCGTCCGCCGACCTCATCGGCGACGTCCGGCTCGAAGCCCGGGCAAGCGTCTGGTTCGGCGCGGTGATCCGCGCCGACAACACGCCGATCCTCGTCGGCGAGGACAGCAACATCCAGGACGGCGCCGTCTGTCACAGCGATCCCCACGCGCCGCTCGTCATCGGCCGGCGGGTGACGGTCGGCCACCAGGCGATCCTCCACGGCTGCACGATCGGCGACGGCGCGCTCGTCGGAATGGGTGCCCGGGTACTTAATGGCGCCTTCATCGGCGAGCGCTGCATCGTCGGCGCGGGCGCCCTCGTACCCGAAGGCAAGACCTATGAGGGCGGGCAGCTGCTGGTCGGAGCTCCGGCGCGGGTCGTCCGCAGGCTTACCGAGGAGGAACTGCAGATGCTCGAAGCGGGCGCGCTCCATTACGCGCAGAAGGCGGCGCTCTACGCCGACCGACTGCGGTTACAGTCCTGACACTTGGCGGCGCCTCCGCTCGGGCCCACCTTGCCTCCATGATCGACATCCGCCCCTTCGCCACTCTCGGCCACGCCGACCATGGCTGGCTCGACGCCCGCCATCATTTCTCCTTTGCCAACTACCATGATCCCGCCCGCATGGGCTGGGGCAGCATCCGAGTCTGGAACGACGACAGGATCGCGGGGAAGTCGGGCTTTCCGCCTCATCCCCATCGCGACATGGAGATCATTACCTATGTCCGGACCGGCGCGATCACCCACCAGGACAGCATGGGCAACAAGGGCCGGACCGCTGCCGGCGACGTGCAGGTGATGAGCGCCGGGACCGGCGTCACCCATGCCGAATATAATCTCGAGGACGAGCAGACGACCCTGTTCCAGATCTGGATCGAGACCGACCGGCCGGGTTCTCGCCCGAGCTGGGGCGCGATGCCCTTCCCGAAGGACGCGCGAGACGGCAGCTTCCAGCTTCTCGCGAGCGGCGATCGCGACGACGGCGCCCTCGATATCAATGCCGATGCGCGGATCATGGGGGCCACTCTTCGCGGCGGCTCCACCCTGACGCTCGAAGCGGATCCGGCCCGGCATCTCTATCTGGTCGCCTCGGCCCCGGTCCGGGTCAACGGCGTGGCCGCCGGTGCCCGCGACGGGATCGCCGTCACCGGCGAAGCCCGGCTGACGATCGAGGGCGATGCCGACGCCGAACTGGTGCTGGTGGACGCTCGCTGAGCGCGCCGCCGCTTGCCGATGCGGGCTTGCTGGTTCAATAGGCGCTTCCCTATCCATCAAAGCGCCGATGACCTGCAGACCCGTGCCGCGGACCATTTTCCTTGCCTGCCTCCTGCTGCTTGCCCCGGCCCTGCCGGCGGCCGCGCAGAATACGCAGGCCAATGTCGTCACTCCGGCGCCGCCGCCCCGCGAAGGAACGGTCGGCCCCGAGCAGTTGCGCGATTTCTCGCTCCCCGGCACCCGCAGGCCTGACACTCAGCCCGCGACCGAGACTCCGGCACCGGCGACCACGGCTCCGCCGTCAACGCGGACCCCGGCGCCGGCTCCGCGCCCGGCACCGGCCACGACGGATGCTGCGCCCACGCGGCGCTCGGAGTCGGTGGCGCTTCCGCCGGCGGCCCGGACCGAGCCTACCCCCGTGGTCGCCCCGCCGCAGCAGCAGGTCACCGTCGGCCTGCCCGAGCCGGTCGCGGCCCCGACCCCGGCGCCCGTCAGCGATCTCGCCACCCCGAGCCTGCCCGTCGGCGATGTCGCGCCGCCTCCCGCCGACGACGTCCCGGCCTCGGTACCCGAGAGCGGCGCCGCCTGGTGGCCATGGGCCCTCGCCGCAGTCGCGGCGGGCATCGCGCTTGCCCTCTGGCTCCGCCGGCGCGGGCGCGAGCGGGACCTCGAGGATGCCGACGACGGCCTGGTGCTCGCGCCGGTCGGCCTTCCCCGCGAACGTTCGCCCACCCCGGTCCCGCCAGCACCGGCACCAACCCCAGCCCCGGCTCCTGCCCCTGCCCCGGCTCCGCCGCTTCCGACCGGCATGGTCACCAGCAGGCTTCGCACGGCTCCGCCTCCTCCGCCCGAGGCTCAGCCCTCACCGACGCCCGCGCCGCAAGCCGCGCCGCTACCGGCCGGTGGGATCGTCAGCACCCGGCTTCGGCCATGGATCGATCTCGACCTCGCGGTCAGCGAGATCCTGCTCGACGAGACCCAGGTGATCATCCGCATCGCCATCGTGCTCGCAAACGGCGGGACGGCCGCGGCGCGCGACGTCATCGTCGAGGCGCTTCCGCTCAATGCCGGCGACAACCAGGCCGCCGAGCTCGCCGCTTATTTCGAGCGCGCGGCAAGCACTGACAGCGGCCTTGCCGAGCTTCCGCGCGGCGCCGCAACCGAACTCACCCACGAGATCCGCATCAACCGCGCCTCGATCCGCGAATACGAGGCGCAGGGCCGGCGCCTGTTCGTGCCGATCATCGCCTTCAACGTCAGCTATCGCTGGGGTGGCGGCACCGGACGGACCGGGTCGGCGTTCCTCGTCGGACACCAGAAGCCTGGCTCGGACCGCCTCGCCCCTCTCGTCCTGCAGCCGGGTGAAGCGCGGCTTGCGGGTCTCGGCGCCAAGCGGCTCGACGAGGCGGTCCGCCGATAGGGACAAGCGTTGACAGGGCGGCGGTGCATCGGCATTGGCGCGCCTCGCACCTCGTGGAGAGGTGGCCGAGTGGTTAAAGGCAGCAGACTGTAAATCTGCCCGCGCAAGCGTACGCTGGTTCGAATCCAGCCCTCTCCACCATCATGGCTCCCGCCCAAGGCCGGCCCGTCTATCGCGAAATCGAAATAATCCACAGATTCGGTTGCGATCTCGAAACTGATTCGGATCAATGTCGCGGCACGGTTCGGCGCTGGGCCAGCCGTCGCCAACTCACTTCCCGAAGAATGGCGGAAAAAAGCCAAATCTGATCAGTCGCTACTATGCGTGTCGGGTAGATGACCTACTGACTTCGTTGAGGATTATCTGCTAAACAAAAGCGCATGACCCCTTTTGTTTCGAAAGAGCGGGGGTCGGCGGACAGAGTTGAACCGGCTGGGGGGCCTGGTTCTTCAGGCACGGCGCCAATCGCCGGATGGGAGCGCTGCTCGGAATTGAGCCGCGGCCAGCTTGAAGTCTTGCGCCTCGTCAATCGGCATCTCAGCTCGAAGGAGATTGCGACCCGGCTCGCCATCTCCAGTCATACCGTCGACCAGCGCGTTCGCGGTGCGATCCGCAGGCTCGGCGTCACTCGGCGCAGTGAAGCGGCGCGGCTGGTCGACGTCTACGACCGTAACCGCTTCCCAGGCGCTGACGAGGCAGGCGTAAGTCCTTCGTCGAGCGAGACATATCAGCAATTGATATATCAATCGCCGGACATCGACCGGCCGTCCGCTGCTCCGCAAAACGACGGGGCGGTCAGTTATCAGATTCGGCACGCTGATCGCACAGGGGGGGTCGGGGCGGAGCGCCTTGAAACCGAGCAAAGGACGGTCCGTTCCGGTCCCTCCCTGTTTCCTTGGTCGACACCACAGCAACCCAGCAACGGGTGGCCTGCGGGAAAGAGACTGGCAGCGATCGTCGGAATTGCGATCGGCGCCAGCTTCTCGGCCGGGATGTTCCTCGCGGGGCTGGAGAGCCTGGCCCGCCTGGTCCATCCCTGAGGCCTTCCGCCAGCCGCTCCTGCTGCAAGCCAACAGAGTCCGGAAGCGGGGGCTTCCGGCAGGGAGAGGTCATGCGTAGGCACATTCTCGAACAGACGGCGGCGGACGTGGCGCATCAGGTTCGCGCCGTCGAGGACAGCATCGAAGCGGCACTCATCGAACTGGCCGAGCTCCAGAATCGCATGATCCGTGCCCGGTCGGTCACCGGCGTCGGCATCGCCACCGGTCACCAGGCGCTCGAGCAGGTCGCCTGCTCGCTGCAGGGGCTGGTATCCGCCCGCGGCGGCATGGCCAATTGCCACGCGGCGCTGGTCGAGGCGCGGCAGAAGGTCCCGGGTCTGCGCACCGTCTCCTTCGGCGATTCGGTCGAATGTCCTCCACCGGGTGCCCTGTCACCCCTCCGCGCGGTCTCTTGAAGCCGCCGACTTCAACTCAGGGCTGGCGTCGTCGGTGGATCACCGGCGACGTCGTGCCATAGGGCGCACATGCGCATTGGGCTCTTCAACCTCCTCCTGCTGGCCGTGGTGGCGCTGACCTGGTGGCGCGGCCGCTTCGACGAGCGCGCTGCCGGCCTCATCTGCGTCGCTGGCAATCTGGCGACCATGCTCGTCGCCCAGAGCATGGCCACGCGTTTCCAGAGCTTCGACCTCCTCGCCTTCCTGGTCGACCTTTGCGTCCTCGGCGCCTTCGTCGCGCTCGCGCTGAGGTCGGAGCGCTTCTGGCCGATGTGGGTCGCGGGGCTGCAGCTGACCGCGACCAGCGTCCACCTGCTCAAGCTGGTCAGTCCCGACCTCATGCGCTTCGTGTTCGGAGCCGCGCTCGCCTTCTGGTCCTACCCGATCATCCTGCTGATCGCGGTCGGCACGCTTCGGACCCAGCTGGTTGAAGGCTGGCGCGCCCGGTTGCTGGATCCCGCCTGACCACCTAGCATTCCGGCGGCATGACCGTTCCTCCGATCGCAATCGCACTGCTCGACGCGCTCGAGGAACCCACCTTGCTGGTCTCGGGCGAGCGCACCGTCGCCGCCAACCCCGCTGCCCGCAGCCTGCTCGGCGAGGGGCTGGTCGGCCAGAATATCCGCCTCGCCATCCGCCAGCCGCAGGCGCTCGACGCCATCCTTGCGGGTGGCGACCGCAAGCTCGAGGTGCTCGGAATCGGAAGCATCGACCGCAGCTGGCTGGTCCGCATCAAGCGGCTCGACCCCGGGCTGCTGCTCGTCCGGCTGACCGACCAGTCGGCCCGCCGCGCGACCGAACGGGCGCAGGTCGATTTCGTCGCCAACGCCAGCCACGAACTGCGCACCCCGCTGGCCTCGGTGCTCGGCTATTCGGAAACCCTCGCCGACGATGCGCCGCTCGACGACGAGACCCGCCGTCGCTTCGGCGAGCAGATCCAGGTCCAGGCCGAGCGCATGCTCGCCATCATCCGCGACCTGATGGGTTTGTCGCGGATCGAGGCCGGCCGCTTCGCCGTTCTCAAGACCGGCGTCTCGCTGCCCGAACTGGTCCGCGAGGCCGCCACGGCGGCGGAAGCGCTCGCCCGTGAACGCTCCTGCGCCATCCAGCTCGCGCTCGCGGACCCATTGCCCGCGGTCAGCGGCGATCCCGCCCAGCTCCGGCAGCTGGTCGATAACCTCCTCCACAACGCCCTCCGCTACGGCTGCCGCCCGGGTACCGAGGCGCAGGTGGAGGTCTCCCTCGAGCAGGACGGCCGCTGGCAGCGGCTCCTCGTGCGCGACCATGGCGAGGGCATCGCCGCCCGCCACATCCCCCGCCTGACCGAGCGCTTCTACCGGGTCGATGCGGCGCGCAGCCGAGACAGCGGCGGCACCGGGCTCGGGCTCGCCATCGTCCGCCAGATCGTCGAGCGCCATCGCGGCCAGCTCGAGATCCGGAGCCGGGTCGGCCAGGGCACCGAGGTCGAGATCCGCCTCCCGCAGGGCTGAGCCGGCCGCTGTCATCAGCCTGTCATCTTGGTGTCACAGGAGGGCCCGTAGCACGGGCCTAGGCCGCGCCTCGGGGGGCGGGTGGTCCGCCCGAATACGAAGGATAGTCAATGACCAAGATGTGGCTTGTGCTGCCCCTGGCGGCGCTGATGGGTGGCTGTGGCGGCGGCAACAGCAGCAATGCGGCCAACCAGCTGAAGATCGTCGGTTCGTCGACCGTCTATCCGTTCACGACCGCAGTCGCCGAGGCTTTCCAGAAGGCCAATGCCGGGACCAGCGTGATCGTCGAATCGACTGGCACCGGTTCGGGCATCAAGCTCTTCTGCGGTGGCGTCGGGCAGAACTTCCCCGACATGGTCAACGCTTCCCGGCCGATGAAGAAGAGCGAGTATGACGCTTGTGCCGCCGCCGGCGCCAAGCAGGTCATCGAGGTGCCGATTGGGATCGACGGGCTGACTCTCATCGAATCGAACAAGGCCGAGCCGCTCAAGGTCAGCCTTGCCGACATCTACGCCGCCGTCGCCGCCAACCCTTATGGCAAGGGGCCGAACAAGGCGCAGACCTGGAAGGACGTCAATCCGGCGCTTCCCGCGCTCAAGATCCGGGTCCTCGGCCCGCCGCCGACCAGCGGCACCCGCGACAGCTTCGCCGAACTGATGCTCACCAAGGGCTGCGAGAGCGACCCCGCGATGAAGGCGCTCAAGAAGAGCGACGAGGCCAAGCACAAGGACCTCTGCACCAAGGTGCGCGAGGACGGCCTGTTCGTCGAGGCCGGCGAGAACGACAACCTTCTCGTCCAGAAGGTCGAGGCCGACCCCGGCACCATCGGCGTGCTCGGCTACAGCTTCCTTTCCGCCAACGCCGACAAGATCCGCCCAGTCGAGGTCGGCGGCGTGCTTCCGACCGAAGCCACCATCCAGGACCTCTCCTACCCCGGCGCGCGCAAGCTCTACATCTACGCCAAGGGCGAGCATGCGGCGGTCAAGCCGTCGATGAAGGCCTTCCTTGCGCAGTTCGCAAAGGAGTGGAGCACCGGCGGGCTGCTCGAGAAGCGTGGCCTGGTCCCGTTCAAGGGCGCCGACGCCACGACCGCCAACGCCGCCGCGACCGGCATGACGCCGCTCGACCCGTCGACCCTCAAGTAAAGACGGGCTGAGGCCGCGCCATCATGAGTATCGGGCTCGGCCTGCTTGTCGTGCTGCTGGTGGCCGCTGCCGCCTTCGTCGTCGCCCGTGGGCGCGCGGCGGGGCTGCAGGGCGCCGGCAGCACGCGTCGGCGGCTCAACAGCCTGCCGACCTACCACGGCATCTATGCCGCGCTGTGGGCCGCGCTTCCCGCGCTGCTGTTCCTTGCCATCTGGGCTCCGGTCCAGGGCGGGCTGGTCAAGCAGGACGTGCTCGCCAGCCCCGCCGGCCAGCAGCTTCCCGCCTTCGACCTCGCCCGCGATTCGATCCTGTCCGAGGCTGCAGCGGTCGCGACCGGTGCTTCCGACCTCGCCTTCAACCCGCTCGCCCAGGCGCTCGTGCCCGTCTACGAGGCCGCGCTCGGCCGCTACGGGCTGATCGGAAGCGGCTTCGCCCTGCTCCTCGCGCTCGCCGGCGCGGGCTTCGCCATCACCCGCGTCTCGCCCACGCTTCGCGCCCGCGCCGGGGTCGAGCGCTGGGTGATGGGCCTGCTCGTCGCCGCTTCGCTGATCGCGATCCTGACGACTTTCGGGATCGTCCTCTCGCTGCTGTTCGAGACGATGCGCTTCTTCTCGATGGTCGACGCCAGCGACTTCCTGTTCGGCACGACCTGGTCCCCGCAGGTCGCGATCCGCGCCGACCAGGCCGGTTCGTCGGGCGCCTTCGGCTCGATCCCGCTCTTCTGGGGCACCATCTTCATCGGCGCGATCATCGCGATGATCGTCGCCATCCCGCTCGGGCTGATGAGCGCGATCTTCCTCACCCAATATGCCCCGGCGAAGCTGCGCAAGCTGCTCAAGCCGCTGCTCGAGATCCTCGCCGGCGTGCCGACCGTGGTCTACGGCTACTTCGCCGCGCTGACGGTCGCCCCCCTGGTCCGCGACCTCGGGCTCGCAATCGGTATCAGCAGCGCTTCGAGCGAAAGCGCGCTCGCCGCCGGGCTCGTCATGGGCGTGATGATCATCCCCTTCGTCAGCTCGATGGCCGATGACAGCATCGCCGCCGTTCCCCAGTCGATGCGCGACGGCAGCCTGGCGCTGGGCGCGACCCGCTCGGAGACGATCCGCAAGGTCATCCTTCCCGCCGCCCTTCCCGGCGTGGTCGGCGGCGTGCTTCTGGCGATCAGCCGGGCGATCGGCGAGACGATGATCGTGGTCATGGCCGCCGGCCTTGCCGCCAACATGACCGCCAACCCGTTCGCCAGCGTGACCACCGTCACCACCCAGATCGTCCAGCTGCTGACCGGCGACCAAGAGTTCGACAGCCCCAAGACCCTCGCCGCCTTCGCGCTCGGGCTGGTGCTGTTCCTCGTCACCCTGCTCCTCAACCTCATCGCGCTGCGGGTCGTCCGCCGCTACCGGGAAGCCTATGAATAAGCCCTCGTCCCGCTGGGCGAGCGAGGCGATGACCAAGCGCATCGCCCGCCGCTACGCCGCCGAGCGCCGGTTCAAGGCGCTGGGGCTGCTCGCCGTCGGCGTCAGCCTCGCCTTCCTCGCCTTCCTGCTCGTCACCATGACGGTCCGCGGGGTCGGCGGCTTCTCGTCCACCTTCCTCACCGCGAGCGACGCGACCGACCCGATGATGGTTGGCGTCTGGGGCGCGCTCAAGGGCTCGTTCCTGACCATCATCGTGACGATGGCGCTGGCCTTCCCGGTCGGGGTGCTGGCCGCCGTCTACCTCGAGGAGTTCGCCAAGCGGAACCGCTGGAACGACTTCATCGAGGTCAGCATCAACAACCTCGCCGCGGTGCCCTCGATCATCTTCGGACTGCTCGGCCTCGCGGTGTTCCTGAACGTCATGAACCTGCCGCGCTCGGCCGCGCTGGTCGGCGGGCTGACGCTCGCGCTGATGACCATGCCGGTAATCGTCATCGCCGGGCGCAACGCCATCAAGGCGGTGCCGCCCTCGATCCGCGACGCCGCACTCGGGGTCGGCGCGTCGAAGATGCAGGTCGTCTTCCACCACGTCCTCCCGCTCGCGCTGCCTGGGATCCTTACCGGCACCATCATCGGCATGGCCCGCGCCCTGGGCGAGACCGCACCGCTGCTGATGATCGGCATGCGCGCCTTTATCGTCTCGCCGCCGCAGGGGATCACCGACCCCGCCACTGTTCTCCCGGTCCAGATTTTCCTCTGGTCCGACGAGGTCGATCGCGCGTTCGTCGAGAAGACCAGCGCCGCGATCATCGTCCTCCTGCTGTTCATGCTGATGATGAACGGCCTCGCCATCTATCTTCGCAATCGCTTCGAGCGCCGCTGGTAAGGCCCGCAACCAATGACCGACGAAAAGCAGCCCATCCTGACCAACTCGGCGGTACCCTTCCCGTCGACTGTGGTCGCGCGCGTGGCGTCCGAGAACGATCCCCTCGCCCCCGGCCTTCCACCCGAGGAGCAGCAGTCGGCATCGACAAACCGTGCGGCCCCGGCGGTCGACCTCGACCCCGGCACTTCGCCCAAGATGCGGGCCGAGGACGTCAAGGTCTATTACGGTGAGAAGCAGGCGCTGAAGGGCGTCTCGATCGAGGTGCACGACGACAAGGTCACCGCCTTCATCGGCCCGTCGGGCTGCGGCAAGTCGACCTTCCTGCGCTGCCTCAACCGGATGAACGACACGATCGCCGGCGCCCGCGTGACCGGCACGATCACCCTCGATGGCGAAGACATCACCTCGCCCGACATGGACGTCGTCCAACTCCGCGCCCGGGTCGGCATGGTGTTCCAGAAGCCCAACCCCTTCCCCAAGTCGATCTTCGAGAACGTCGCCTACGGGCCGCGCATCCACGGCCTCGCCAGCGGCAAGGACGAAATGGACGCGATCGTCGAGAAGAGCCTTCGCCGCGCGGGCCTGTGGGACGAGGTCAAGGATCGCCTCGGCGAAAGCGGCACTGCGCTTTCGGGCGGCCAGCAGCAGCGCCTGTGCATCGCCCGCGCCATCGCGGTCGACCCCGAGGTCATCCTGATGGACGAGCCCTGCTCGGCGCTCGACCCGATCGCCACCGCCAAGATCGAGGAGCTCATCCACGAGCTTCGCGGCCGCTACGCCATCGCGATCGTCACCCACAACATGCAGCAGGCGGCGCGGGTCAGCCAGCGGACCGCCTTCTTCCACCTCGGCGAACTGATCGAATACGGCAAGACGAGCGACATCTTCACCAATCCGCGCGAGCAGCGCACCCAGGACTACATCACCGGCCGCTACGGCTGAGGGGAGCTTATCTGTGGCAACTCAGGGACATACGCTGAAGGCTTTCGACGAGGATCTCGACCGCCTCCGGGCGCTCATCACCGAGATGGGCGGCCGGGCCGAGCATGCGATCATCGAGGCGATGCGCTGCCTGTCCGAGCGCGACCTCGACGGCGCGCTTCGGGTGATCGAGGAAGACAAGAAGATCGACGCGCTCGAGGCGGAGACCGAACGCCGCGCGATCCAGATCATCGCGTTGCGTGCGCCGATGGCTGGCGACCTTCGCGACGTCGTCGCCGCGCTCAAGATCTCGGGCGTGGTCGAGCGCATCGGCGACTATGCCAAGAACATCGCCAAGCGCGTGCCGCTGTTAGAAGGCGCGGCCAAGATCGAGCCGCTGTCGCTGCTGCCCGAAATGGCCCGCATCGCCACCGCGATGGTCCATGACGTGCTCAACGCCTTCGTCCAGCGCGACTCCGACGCCGCCCTTCGGGTGTGCGAGCGCGACAAGGCGGTCGACGATTTCTACGACAGCATCTTCCGCACGCTCCTCACCCACATGATGGAGAACCCGCACATCATCGGGCAGTCGGCGCACCTGCTGTTCGTCGCCAAGAACCTCGAGCGGGTCGGCGACCACGCCACCAACATTGCCGAGATGGTCTTCTACGCCGCGACCGGCCAGCAGATGGCGGACCGGGTCAAGGGCGCTGAAGGGCTGTCCAGCTGATGGCCGGGGCCAAGCGCCTCCTGCTGGTCGAGGACGACCGCTCGCTCGCCGACCTCATCACCTTCCATTTCGAGCGCGACGGCTATGTCGTCACGCGCACCGGTGACGGCGAGGAAGCGCTGATCCTCGCCGAGGAGATCCGCCCCGACATCATGGTCCTCGACTGGATGATCGAGGGGATCAGCGGGATCGAGGTCTGCCGCCGCCTGCGCCGCCGCCCGGCCACCGCCAACCTGCCAATCCTGATGCTGACCGCGCGCGGTGAGGAGGACGACCGGGTCCGCGGGCTCGAGACCGGCGCCGATGACTATATCACCAAGCCGTTCAGCCCCAAGGAGCTGGTCGCCCGCGCCGCGGCCGTGCTGCGCCGGGTCCGCCCAGCCCTCGCCGCCCAGGCGCTCGATTATGGCGGGCTCGAGATGGACCTCGTCGCGCACCGGGTGAAGCGCGACGGCAAGAACCTCTCGCTCGGCCCGACCGAATACCGCCTGCTCCGCCACTTTCTCGAGAACCCCGGACGCGTCTTCTCGCGCCAGCAGCTGCTCGAGACGGTCTGGCCGCACAGCGAGGAGATCGAGCTTCGCACCGTCGACGTCCACATCCGCCGGCTCCGGCTGGCGATCGGCGAGCCCGACCTCATCCGGACCGTGCGCAGCGCCGGCTATGCGCTCGACGCGGTGATGGCCTGATCCGACCCGTCAGGACGCGGCGAGAAGCGCGACCAGGCTCGCCGCGACGCTGAACAGGAAGATGGCGATGATCGCCACCCAGCGGATCGAATTGGCCCTCGACCGAGCCATCGCATCCTGGTCGAGCCAGTAGCGCCCGTTCCCCGCCTCGCGCACCTGTTCGCGCTTGACCAGATAGGCCAGCGCCTCGGCCGAACCCTTTTCCGACAGGTCGAGCGGGATCGCGCTTCGCCGGTCGATCGCCCGGCCCTTGAGCAGCTGATCGGCGATCGCCTTGCCTGAGAGCGCGGCCTGCTGCGCGGCGGCGATGATCGCGGGGTTGATTGCGGCGTTGACCATCCGTGGACAGTAACGGAACCGCGCTCGCCTCCCAAGCGATTCAGGGTCGAAACGTTTTCAAGGAGCCTGCCCAATGGCCGCCCGTCCCAGCTGGCGCGGACAGATCCGCCTCGCCCTCGTCTCGATCCCCGTCGAAATCTATCCCGCCTCCAAGTCCGGCGCGAGCATCTCCTTCCACCAGATCCACGAGCCGAGCGGCAAGCGGATCAAATATGAGAAGGTGGTGCCCGGGGTCGGGCCGGTCAGCACCGACGACATCGTCAAGGGCTATGAGATCAGCAAGGGCGAATATGTCCTGCTCGAGCCGGAGGAGATCGAGAGCGTCAAGCTCGAGAGCCGCAAGACGCTCGAGCTCGCCCACTTCGTCGATGCCGACGACATCGACGCGCTCTACTACGAGAAGCCCTACTTCGTGGTCCCCGCCGACGACCTCGCCGAGGAGGCGTTCATCGTTCTTCGCGAAGCGCTCCGCCGAGCCCGCAAGATCGGGATCGGCCAGCTCGCCATGCGCGGCCAGGAATATGTCGTCGCGATCAAGCCGTGCGGCCGCGGAATCCTGATGGAGACGCTGCGCTACGCCGACGAGCTCAACAAGGCGTCGAGCTATTTCCGCGAGATCGACGACGTCGAGCCCGACGCCGACCTGCTCGAACTCGCCACCAGCCTGATCGACAAGAAGAGCGGCAAGTTCGACGCCGGCGAATTCCACAACCGCTACATCGATGCGCTCAAGGGCCTCATCGACCAGAAGCGCAAGGCCAAGGGTGGCGGGCTCGTCATCCAGGACCCCGACGACGGCGCGAAGAAGCCCAAGACCAATGTCATCGACCTGATGGCCGCGCTCAAGAAGAGCCTCGGCGAAAGCAACGACAATGGCGAGCCGGCCCCGCCGAAGAAGCCCGCCGCCAAGAAAGCCGCTGCCAAGCCCGCCCCCTCGCGCAAGCCGGCCACCCCGAGAAAGGCTGCGGGGGGCAAACGCTGATGCCCTCCTGCGGCCGCTGGGGCCCCGTACCTTTCGGCGGCGCCCTCGAGGTCACCGTTCTCCTGCCTGTGCAGGAGAACGGCCGTGGCTAAACGCCCCTCCGGCCTCACGATCGACACCTACAATGCCAAGCGCGACTTCGCGAAGACGAAGGAGCCGAAGGGCCGAAAGCTCAAGGGCAAGGGCGAAAGCTTCGTCGTCCAGAAGCATGAGGCCAGTCGCCTTCACTGGGACTTCCGGCTCGAACTCGACGGAGTCCTCAAGAGCTGGGCAGTGCCCCGCGGTCCCAGCCTCGACCCAAAGACCAACCGCCTCGCGATGCGCACCGAGGACCATCCGCTCGACTATGGCGGCTTCGAGGGCATCATCCCCGAGGGCGAATATGGCGGCGGCACGGTCATGCTGTGGGACCGCGGTCGCTGGATCCCGCATCCCGACAAGGACCCGCGCAAGACCCTCGAGGAAGGCCATCTCCACTTCACCCTCGAAGGCGAGCGGATGAAGGGCGAATGGGTGATGTTCCGGATGAAGCCCAAGCCCGGCGAGAAGGGCGAGGCGTGGATGCTCAAGAAGGTCACCGACGAGGAGGCCAGACCCGAGGAAGGCGACGCGCTGGTCGAAGCCTGCCTCACCAGCGTCGAGAGCGGCCGCAGCATGGCCGAGATCGCGGCCGGCGAGGACGTC
The DNA here is from genome assembly GCF_039538045.1 of Sphingomonas swuensis. Taxonomy (NCBI): domain Bacteria; kingdom Pseudomonadati; phylum Pseudomonadota; class Alphaproteobacteria; order Sphingomonadales; family Sphingomonadaceae; genus Sphingomonas; species Sphingomonas swuensis. Next base: position 2,506,590 of record NZ_BAABBQ010000001.1, read on the forward strand.
TGGCAATCGAACAAGGGCGGCAAGAAGGGCGGCCGGACCAAGCGCAAGGTCGTGTCCCCGCCCGCCTTCCAGGCCCCCCAGCTCGCGACCCTCGCCGACCATGTGCCGACCGGCTCGGACTGGATCCACGAGTATAAATATGACGGCTACCGGCTGCTGCTCAGCGTCGGCGGGGGCGGAGCGCTCGCCTGGACCCGCAACGGCAAGGACTGGAGCGATTTCTTCGGCGAGCTGACCGACGCCGCCGCCGCCACGCTTCCACCCGGCTGCCTGCTCGACGGCGAGGCGGTCGCGCTCGACAAGGATGGCAAGCCCAACTTCCAGCTTCTTCAGTCGACCGTGAAGGGCGGCAGCGGCCAGTCCCGCCCCGACCTCGCCTATTTCGCCTTCGACCTTCTCGTCGACCGCGGCGAGGACATCACCGCGCTCTCCACCCTCGAGCGCAAGAAGCGCCTCGCGGCGCTTCTCGAGGGCGTCCCCGCCCCGCTCGTCTACGGCGACCACATCGTCGGCAAGGGCGAACAACTGTTCGACAAGGTCTGCGCCGACAAGGGCGAAGGGATCATCTCCAAGAAGGCCAGCGCGCCCTATCGCGGCACCCGCAGCAAGTGCTGGCTCAAGATCAAGTGCATCGCCCGCCAGGAATTCGTCGTGGTCGGCTGGCAGGCGAGCGACAAGCGCCGCGGCTTCCGCTCGCTCCACTTGGGCGTCAACGAAGGTGGCACGCTCCGCTACGTCGGCAAGGTCGGTACCGGCTTCGACACGAAGACCATCGAGGCGTTGAGCAAACGCATGGCACCGATGAAGCGCGATGAGCCCGCGCTCGACGTTCCCCGCACCGCCCGCCGCGGCTCGACCTGGATCGACCCGACCCTCGTCGCCGAGATCGCCTATACCGAATTCACCACCGACGGCGTCCTCCGGCACCCGAGCTTCCTCGGCCTGCGCGAAGACAAGCCGGCCAGGGACGTCGTGCTGGAAACGACCGCAACCTCCCCGTCGCAGAGCGATGGGGAGGGGGACCGCGCCGCAAAGCGGCGTGGTGGAGGGGCCAAGGCGAAGGTCGGGAAAGGCCCCTCCGACAGCGGCTCCGCCGCTGCCACCTCCCCATCGCTCCGCGACGGGGAGGATCTGCGCACCGCCGCCGACTTCGACCTCCGCCTGACCTCCCCCGATCGCGTCATCTTCCCCGAGGACAATCTCACCAAGGGCGATCTCGCCAACTATTACGCCGCGGTCGCCGACCTCCTCATGGTCGATCTCGCCAACCGCCCGATGACCCTCATCCGCTGCCCCTCGGGCCGCTCGAAGAACTGCTTTTTCCAGAAGCACGACAGCGGCTCGATGGGCGCGCACGTGCTCCACGTCCCGGTCAAGGAAGGCGACGGCACGACCGAGGACTATCTCTACGTCGACGAGCCGATCGGCGCGCTCGAATGCGTGCAGATGAACACCATCGAGTTTCACGGCTGGGGGAGCCGGATCGATCCCCTCGAGAAGCCCGACCGGCTGGTGTTCGACCTCGACCCCGACGAGGGCCTCGGGTTCGACCGCGTCAAGACCGCCGCGCTTCGCCTCCGCGACATGCTCGCCGACTTAGGGCTCGAGACCTTTCCCCTGCTCTCGGGCGGCAAGGGCATTCACGTCGTCGCGCCTCTCGACCAGAGCCGCGACTGGCCGACCGTCAAGAGCTTCGCCGAGCGCTTCAGCCGCGCGATCGCCGAGGCCGAGCCCGAGACCTTCACCGCCAACATCCGCAAGAACCAGCGCAAGGGCCGCATCTTCCTCGACTGGCTTCGCAACCAGCGCGGCGCAACCGCGGTCCTGCCCTACAGCGCCCGCGCCCGCGAGGGCGCCCCGGTCGCCGCGCCGGTCACCTGGGACGAACTGCCTGACCTCAAGGGTGCCAACATCTTCTCGATCCGCGACGCGGCAAGCCTCCTCGACCGGGCGGCGGACAAGGGCCTGAAGAAGTGGGGCCAGGGAAGGCAGGCCCTCCCCGACTTCTAGTCGTCGGCGAACCTGTCGGTCGCGCGGACCAGCTGGTCGAGCACTCCCGGCTCGCTGTAGAGATGCCCGCCATCGGGGACGATGTGCAGCGTTGCTTCCGGCCAGGCCTTGTGCAGCTCCCATGCCGCCTTGGGCGGGGTGCACATGTCGTGGCGACCCTGCACGATCACGCCCGGGATGTGCCGGATCTTCTCGACCCCACGCAGCAGCTGCCCTTCCTCGAGCCACCCGCCGGCACGCATGTAGTGGTTCTCGATCCGCGCCACCGCGATCGCCTTGGCGGGCTCGGTGAACTCCTCGATCACCGCCGGATCGGGCAGCAAAGTGACGGTCACGCCCTCCCACTTGCTCCACGCCTTGGCTGCTTCGAGCTGCACCGCTTCGTCGTCGCTGGTCAGCCGCCGATGGTAGGCCGCCATCATGTCGCCGCGCTCTTCTTCCGGAATCGGCGCGACGAACTCGTCCCATCCGTCCGGATAGACCTGCGACGCGCCACCTTCCTCGTAGAGCCAGTCGACCTCATGCTGGTCGAACAGGAAGATCCCGCGCAGGATGAGCTCGGTCACCCGCTCGGGATAGGTCTGCGCGTAGGCAAGCGACAGCGTCGAGCCCCAGCTCCCGCCGAACACCTGCCAGCGCTCGCAATCCATCACCTGCGTCCGCAGCCGCTCGATGTCCTCGACGAGGTGCCAGGTCGTGTTCGCCTCGAGGCTTGCGAAGGGCGTCGAGCGGCCGCAGCCGCGCTGGTCGAAGACGAGGATATGGTAGCGCGCGGGATCGAACTGCTGGCGGTGCGCCGGGCTCGCCCCGCCCCCCGGACCGCCGTGAAGGAACACCACCGGCTTGCCCTGCGGGTTGCCGCACAATTCCCAGTAGAGGCTGTGTCCGTCGCCGACCTCGAGCATGCCGCTGCGATAGGGTTCGATCGGCGGGTAGAGGGTGCGGCGCTCGGTCATGGTCAGAAGCTCAGCTCGTCATAGACCTTGGTGACGTCGCCCTGCCACGCGCCATGGTACCAGGCGAGCAGCCGGTCGGCGGGCGTGACCCCGGTCGCCACCACTTCGCGCAGGGGATCGAGGAAGCCGACCTCGTTGGTCCCGCCCGCGTCGAGCCTGGCGCGGCTTGCCAGCCCGGCCGAGGCGATCTCGACAACCCGGCCGGCAAGCTCGCGGACGGTGCCCCCGCCGGGCACCGATGCCTCCAGCGCCAACCGTGGGACGTCGGCGCGAAGCTGCTCGCGCTCCTCGATGCTCCAGTGCTTGACGAGGTCCCATGCCGCGTCGAGCGCGCCGGCGTCGTAGAGCAGCCCGACCCACAGAGCGGGAAGCGCGCAGATTCGCCCCCAGCGCCCGCCATCGGCCCCGCGCATCTCGAGGAAGCTCTTCAGCCTGACCTCGGGGAAGGCGGTCGAGAGATGGTCGGTCCAGTCGGCGACCGTCGGGGTCTCGCCGGGAAGCTGCGGCAGCTTGCCGTCGAGGAATGCCCGGAAGCTCTCCCCCGCACAGTCGATGTACTTGCCGTCGCGCATGACGAAGTACATCGGGACGTCGAGCGCATAGTCGCAGTAGCGCTCGTAGCCGAAGCCCTCCTCGAACACGAAGGGCAGCATGCCCGTCCGGTGCGGGTCGGTGTCGGTCCAGATATGGCTTCGGAAGCTCTTGAAGCCGTTGGGACGCCCTTCCGTCAGCGGCGAATTGGCGAACAGCGCGGTGGCGAGCGGCTGCAGGGCCAGGCCGACGCGGAACTTCTTCACCATGTCGGCTTCGGACGAGTAGTCGAGATTGACCTGGATGGTACAGGTGCGAAGCATCATGTCGAGCCCGAGCCCGCCCACGCGCGGCATGTGCCGGAGCATGATCCCGTAGCGCCCCTTGGGCATGATCGGCAGCTCGGCGCGCGCCTTGTCGGGCCACATGCCGAGCCCGAGGAAGCCAAGCCCAAGGCGGTCGCCGACCGCCTTGACCTGCTCGAGATGCCGCCCGGCTTCGGCGCAGGTCTCGTGGAGCGATTCGACCGGGGCACCCGACAGCTCGAGCTGCCCCGCCGGCTCGAGGCTGATGGTCCCGTCGCTCCCGGCGAGCGCGATGACCTTGCCGTCCTCCTCGATCGGGCGCCAGCCATAGTCGGTCAGCCCCATCAGCAGGTCGCGGATCCCGCCGGACTCGTCCCAGGCGGGCGCGCGATGGTCGGCGAGGCGATAGACGAACTTCTCGTGCTCGGTCCCGATCCGCCAGTCGGCCTCGGGCTTCTCGCCCCCCGAGAACACCGCCAGCAGGTCGTCGCGGCCAGTGATGAGGGGGCTGTCGCTAAGGTCGGTCCTAGTGGTCATGCTTCGCGCGTTAGCGCCAATCCCCGGCGCCCGCCATATAGAGGCTGACCGCGGCCAGCGCCGCCGTCTCGGCGCGGAGGATGCGCGGCCCGAGCCCGACCCCGACCGCTCCCGCGCCGAGGATGGCCGTCCGCTCGTCGGGGGTGAAGCCTCCCTCGGGCCCAATCAGGATCGTCGCCGGTCCCGGCACCAGCACCGAAGCCATCGGCGCCCCGCCCGTCTCGTCGGCAAACAGCAGCGCCCCCTCATGCACCCCGAGCAATGCCGCCAGCTTCACCGGCTCGCCGATCTCCGGCAGCCGAGTCCGCCCGCACTGCTCGGCCGCCTCGATCGCGATCGCCCGGAGCCGCTCGGGATTGAACCGCTCGACCACCGTCCGCTGGGTCACCACCGGCTGCAGCCGTGCGACGCCGAGTTCGGTCGCCTTCTCGACCAGCCACTCGACCGGCGCGCGCTTGATCATCGCGAAGGCGAGCGTCAGCGGCGGCAGGGTCTCGGCCGCCCGCACCTGCTCGGTCACCCGAAGCACCAGCCGCTTCTTCGCCGCCGCCTCGATCGACGCCCGCCACTCGCCGCTCGCCCCGTCGAACAGCAGAAGCTCGGCGCCCTCGCCCAGCCGAAGCACGTTGGCGAGATAATGCGCCGGCTTGCCCTCGAGCAACACCGCATGATCCGCCGCCAGCGGCTGCTCGACGAACAGGCGTGGCAAGGATCGCGGCGGCCAGGCAGGGGTGGCGGTCATGTCGGCGCGCTAGTCGCGCGGCCTTGTGGCGGCAAGGCCCGGGCGGATCAGATCGGCGTCTGCACGATGAAGGAGCGGATCAGCGCCGGGAAGTAGCCGACGACGCCGCGCACCGGCTTGCCGCCCGGGTCCTTCGCCGGAGTCCCCACCACCTTGCCGACGAGCTGGGCGCAGACCGTCTTCTCCAATGGCGCCCCGACGAGCGCGCCCGACGAGGCGCAGCTTGCCACCGCCCCGCGCTCGTCGATCACCAGCACATGCATCAGGTTCGCAGGCCCAGCCGGATAGGGCATCTTGCGCAGCGCCGACTGCGGCAGCAGCGCATGGAGGTCGCGGACCCGCGGCATGCTCCCGCCAGGCGCGAACTGCGCCGGATCGGCGCCCCATTCGACCATCTGCTCATTCTCGCAGGTCCTAAGCGCCGCCATCGCCTGCGCGGCAGCCGGAAGCGCGAGCGGCTTCACCCGCAGCTGCTCGCCCGAAATGCTGAGTTCGCGCGCCGCGGCGAGCGCCGTCATCGCGCCCGCCGACAGCCCGGCCATGTTGGCGAGCAGCGGAGCGCCCGCCTCCCCTTCGCGGAACACCGTCACGAAGCCGCGCGCCGCGGTCTTGCGGTCCGCCTTGAGCACCGCCTCGCCCGGAAGCCCGACCGGCTGCCGCTCGAGCCCGGGCATCGCGATCGATAGCGAATAGTCGCCCGTCCCGACATCGGTGTCGATCGTCAGCCGCGTCGCCGCCGGCTGGCTGTAGCGCCGCGACAGCGTGCACTTGCCCGGGGCGACCACCACCTCCCACCGGTCGAGCATCGGAGCGGCCGGCACCGCCTGCGCGTACGTCGGCGCGGCGACGAATCCGGGGGCGAGGAGAAGAAACGCGAGGACGGGATGACGCATGGAGCCTCCACTGGAGCGCCCGCGAGACTGGCCGCGCACTCGCCCCATGGCAAGTCGACAGATCCGCCTGCCCCCGCAAGGCGCGGCTCAGCCCCCGGCGTCTCCTCGCCATCTGGCTCCGCGTCGGCCCCGGGTCACTCCCAACAGGGTCGGTAGCGATAGACGAACGGAGCCGCCGTCTCGAAGGGCACGCGGCAGGCTTCGAAGGGCGCATTGGTCAGCAGGGCGGCGCGCGGCACGCCGGTGATCCAGGATCCATCCGCGGCGGGCGCGGTGCCCGAGAGCATCAGGAAGGCACCGCAGGCGGCAAGGCGGTCGGCGGTGATACGGTAGCGGTGGTTCATCGTGCGTTCCTCTGGTCAGGAGGAACTGCCTCTGGGGCGCCGGCCCTCTGCGCGGCCTTGTCCTTGCCCCCAATCCAGACCGAACTCTTCGCGGCACCAGCAGGCATGCGCGCGCCACCTTCCGCGCCGTCGGCAGGTTGACGGATGGGTGCCGAGGATGGCACTGCACCCGCGACGCACCGACCAGCCACGGCGGCGCTGCCACGGCAGCGGCAAGCACGGACCGGGTCGATGTCTCGCGGGTGTAGCTCAATGGTAGAGCAGAAGCCTTCCAAGCTTACGACGAGGGTTCGATTCCCTTCACCCGCTCATCCTAAACAGCACCTAGCAGCTCGGCGACCGTCCACGTCCGCCCGTTGCGGACATTAGCTGGGATCGATCAACCACCTTGCAAGCAGTGCCGCCGCTCCCGCCCCGACAAGCTGAGCGATGATGAACGGAGGAACGTCGTGCGGGGCAATGCCGGCAAAGGTGTTCGTCAGGCTTCGTGCAATCGTGATCGCCGGATTGGCGAAGCTGGTCGATGACGTGAACCAATATGCGGCTGTGATGTAGAGCGCCACGCTTGGAGCAACCCACTCCCGGCGAGAGCGGACAGAGCCCAGGATGGTCAGCACAAGTCCAAAGGTAGCGATCGCCTCCCCGATCCACTGACCAACTCCGGTGCGCCCCTTCACCGAGAGCTGTAGCGCCGGCAGGTCGAACATCAGGTGCGCCGCCCACGCGCCGAGAATGCCGAAGACTAGCTGCGTCGACGTGTAAAGAATGGCATCGCGCCACCTAAGCTCTCTCCGCAACGCAGCGACAAGGCTGACGGCGGGGTTCAGATGTGCGCCCGAGATGGGCCCGAATATGGTGATCAGCACGAACAGCATGGCTGCCGTGGCAAGTGTATTGCCCAGCAGCGCCACCGCATCGTTTCCGGCACTGAGGTCCTGGGCCATGATGCCGGAGCCGATGACGCAGGCGAACAGGAAGAAGGAACCCAGTCCTTCGCTCGCAAGCCTTCGAACCATGGCCGGCGAGTTACCGGACACGCGATCCGTCGTCGGTCAGAACCTGTTCGCCATCTTCCTTCGTGAAAGGGAGTTTCTGGTTTGCCGGAAGCAACTCCAGCACCGCTTCGGAAGGCCGGCAGAGTTTCACGCCGAGTGGCGATACGACCAGGGGCCGGTTGATGAGGAGCGGATGCGCGATCATCGCGTCGATTAGCTGGCCTTCGCTGAGTTGCGCATCGTCGAGGCGAAGGTCCGCATAAGGCGTCCCCTTCTGCCGTAGAAGGTCGCGTGCCGACAGGTCGGCACGTTGCATGAGCCAGACGAGCAGTGCGCGGCTTGGCGGGGTCTTGAGATACTCGATGACGTGCGGCTCGATGCCTGCGTTGCGGATCATTCCCAGTGCGTTGCGCGACGTGCCGCAATCGAGATTGTGATAGATGATGACGTCCATGTTGGCTGGACATATGAGCGCGATGTTACGGGCCTGCTACGTCCGCTTTCCACCCACCGGGCACCTGGAAGCGGATCACGACCACCGCCCCGCGAAAGAGGCCACAAACGCGGGCGCGGCCGTGCGGCGGAGCAGGTCGTCGCCTCTCGTCTGGCGCTGATCGTCGGCTTGCACGGCCAACAATGAAGCCGACACCCCGGCCAGGCCCTTACCTGTCCGCCCGTCCAGCACTTGCAAAGTAGGAATTCGACTGCTCTACTTACCGGAGCGGTTCTTCCGCTTGCTCTTTCCCCTTGTCGAACCGGCGGCCCAAGACCGCTTGTCCTGGCTCCCAAGGTTGCTTCCGCGGGACGGGCTTTGTGGCATAATTGCACCAAAATGGTTCATTAAGAAGGGGCGCAATGGTCTGCGAAGACCCCGCACCCTGTGAACTTCGTGAACTTCGGGCGCTTCCCGGGCCCATTTCCGAAATTTCCGTGGCGCGGCGGCAACGATCCTGCGCTTTCCCTGCAACGTCGGCCGGCGGGAGGTCAGGCCTGCGCCACCAGCAGGTGCCAGGCGTCCAATCGCCGCGACCGTTCCGCGCCGAGGTCCCGCGGTTCGAACCGGACCCCGCTCGGGATCATCGCCGCCGCCGCGGCGGGAAGGTCGGGGTGGAGGCCGGCGCCGACCGCGGCCAGCAGCGCCGCGCCGCGGGCGGTGGTCTCGACGTCGCTCGGGCGGGTGACGGCCAGCCCGGTCATGTCGGCGAGGTCCTGCGCCAGCCAGTCGTTGGCGGACAGGCCCCCGTCGATGCGCAGCGTGCCCCACTGCGCGCCCGCCGCCGCGAAGGCTTCGGCGAGGTCGACCAGCTGGTGGCTCACCGCCTCGAGCGCGGCCCGGGCGACGTGAGCCCTGGTCGCGGCGAAGGTCAGGCCGGCGATGGTCGCGGTCGCCTGCGGCTTCCAGTAGGGCGCGCCGAGACCCGACAGCGCGGGCAGCAGGACCACCCCGCCATTGTCGGGGACCGAGCGGGCCAGCGCCTCGGTCTCGGCGGCGGTGTCGAGAAGGTTGAGGTTGTCGCGAAGCCACTGGATCAGGCTCCCCGCGACGAACACCGCGCCTTCCAGCGCATAGTGGCGGACTCCGCCGACCTCGCACAGGATGGTGCCGAGCAGGCGACCGGGGTCGCGAGGCGGCTGGGTTCCGCGGTTGGTGAGGACGAAGGCGCCGGTGCCGAGCGTCAGCTTGGTCTGGCCGGGGGCGAGGCAGCCTTGGCCGATCGTCGCCGACTGCTGGTCGCCGGCCAGCCCGGTGATCGGGATCGCGCCGCCGAGATGCTCGGGCCGGCTCTCGGCGAAGCGGCCGGCATTGCCGACGATCCCGGGCAGGGCCGCGCGGGGCACTCCGAACAGGGCCAGCAGCTCCGGGTCCCAGTCGTGGCCGTCGAGCGCGAAGAGGAGGGTCCGGCTGGCGTTGCTGACGTCGCTGAGGTGCGCCCCGCTGAGCTTGAAGGCGAGCCAGCTCTCGACCGTTCCGAAGGCGAGCCGCTCCCCCGCCTTCGCCACCGCCGGCTCGTTGGCCAGTAGCCAGGCCATCTTGGTGGCCGAGAAATAGGGGTCGAGGAGGAGGCCGGTGCGGCGCTGGACCAGGCCCTCGTGCCCCGCCTCGCGCAGCGCCTCGCAAGCGTCGGCGGTGCGGCGGTCCTGCCAGACGGTGGCGCGAGCGAGCGGCGCGCCGGTCGCGCGGTCCCAGGCGACCACCGTCTCGCGCTGGTTGGTCATCCCGATCCCGGCGATCCGCTCGGCCCCGCCCGCCGCCGCGACCATCTCGCGGGCACAGGCGAGGCTGTGGCGCCAGATCTCGTCGGCATCATGCTCGACCAGCCCGGGCGCCGGATAATGCTGGGTCAGCTCGCGGCTGCAGTGGCCGAGGACGGTGCCGTCGGCGGCGTAGAGGATGGCGCGGGTCGAGCTGGTGCCGGCGTCGAGGACCAGGATGGCCCGCTCGGTCACCCCAGCCGTCCGGCCGCCTGCGCCACCTGCCGGCCGACCAGCTCGAGCTGGCCGCGGACCGCCTGATCGAGGCAGCTGCCCTCGGCGTCGAAGCTGTCGGCATGGAGCTTGACCGCCGCTCCGAACGGGGTCGGCCAGCCGCGCAGGGCATGGGCGATGGTCCGCAACGTCGTCATCCCGCTGTTCGCCGCCTGGTGCCCGAAGGCAGTGACGATGAGTCCGACGGGGCGCCCGTCAAGATAGGGGCGGCGATCCTCCGCCAGCTCCTCGAGATAGTCGATGGCGTTCTTGACCATGCCCGAGACGGTCCCGTGGTAGCCCGGGCTGGCGAGCAGGATACCGTCGGCGGCGCGCACTGCCTCGACCAGCTCGCGCCCGCTGTCATGGCTCCACTGCGGGCCGCGATAGTGTGGCAGGTGGCTGATATAGTCGCCGCCGAAGCTGGTGACGTGGCCGCCCGCCGCCTCGGCCGCGGCGGCTGCAATCGCCAGCGCTCGCTCGGTGCTGCTGCCGGGACGCATGGTGCCGCCGATGGCGACGATCCGGCGGGGGGAAGTGGGCTCCATCGCCATCCTCTAGCGCGGCGCCATCGCTACAGCACCTTGGTATTGTAGCTGTGCCAGGCGAGCACCGCGGCGACCCCGCGATAGGGGGACCACTCCGCCGCCCGCTCGCGCAGCCACTTCTCGGACGGGCGCTCGTCGGTGCCGAGCAGCCGCCCGAGCTCGATCTGCACTGCGAGGTCACCCGCCGGGAAGACGTCCCCCCGCCCCTCGGCGAAGAGGAGATAGATCTCGGCCGACCAGCGGCCGATGCCCTTGACCCGGGTAAGGTGCGCGATCGCTTCCTCGTCCTCGACGGGCAGCGCGTCGAGGTCGAGTTCGCCCGAGTGGGTCAGCGCGGCGAGGCTTCGGAGGTAGCCCGCCTTCTGCCGCGACTGGCCGAGCGCGCGCAGTTCCTCGTCGGTTGCCGAGAGCAGGCGCTCGAGATCGGGCGGATCGCCATAGGCGGCGGTGAGCTTGCCCCACATCGAATCCGCCGCGGCGACGCTGACCTGCTGGCCGACGATGGTCCGCATCAGCGCCGCCGCGCCGCGCGGATGGACGCGGGGGCCCGGTCGGCCGAGCCGCTCGAGGACCGCGGCGAAGCTCGGCTCGGCGGAGGCGAGATGGTCGAGCCCGCGGCCGAACTCCTCGGGCGAGTGGACCATCAGGCGACGGTCGCGGCGTAAAGCGAAATGGCGGCGGCGTTGGACACGTTGAGGCTCTCGACCGCCTGACTGATCGGAAGCTTGGCAAGCGCGTCGCAATGCTCGCGGATGTTCTGGCGCATGCCGGGGCCTTCGGCGCCGAGCACCAGCGCCACGCGCTGCGGGCCGAGCGCCTCGCCGAGGGTCGAGCGCGCCTCGCCGGCGAGCCCGATCCGCCAGAAGCCCGCCTCGGCGATCTCCTCGAGCGCGCGGGCGAGGTTGACCACCCGAGCCCATGGCACCCGCTCGAGCGCCCCCGAAGCGGCCTTGGCGAGGGCGCCGCTCTCGGGCGGGGCGTGGCGGTCCTGGGTGACGATCCCGATCGCCCCGAATGCCGCCGCCGAGCGCAGGATCGCGCCGACATTTTGCGGGTCGGTGACCTGGTCGAGGACCAGCAGCACCGCCTTGTCGTCGGCCTCCGAAAGGAGGTCGCCGAGCCACACGTCCTCAAGCGGCTCGACCTCGATCACCACCCCCTGGTGCGGCGCGTCGGAGGGGACCAGCCGGCCGAGATCGGCGGCTTCGGCGAAGGTCACCGCGACCTCGGGCGGGAAGTTCATGAAGCCCGCCGCCTCGCGCGTCGCCCAGGCCTTCAGGACCTTGCGATCGGGATTGTCGAGGGCCGCGGCGACGGCGTGCTTGCCCCAGAAACGGGGACGGTTGGCGGAGCCGTGGCTCGACTGGTGCGACTTCTTGCGACGGGACATGCCGCCGTCTGTAGCTTCGCCTTGCCCCCCGGTGAAGCCGCGTTAAAGCCGGAGCCATGTGGCAGCTCCTGCAATTCCCGCTTTGTCCCTTCTCCCGCAAGGTCCGGCTGGTGATGGCCGAAAAGGGCGTCCCCGCCGAGCTGGTGCGCGAGAACCCGTGGGAGCGGAGGGACGAGTTCCTCGACCTCAACCCGGCCGGCGAAACGCCGGTGCTGGTCGAGAGCGACAGCGGGGTGACGTTGATCGGAAGCCAGCCGATCGCCGAATATCTCGACGAGACGATCGAGAAGGTGCCGATGATCCACGGCGACGCCGCCCAGCGCGCCGAGATCCGCCGGCTGACCGAATGGTTCGACGAGAAGCTGTTCCACGAGGTGGTCGAGCCTCTGATGGTCGAGCGCATGCGGAAGCGCCTGGTCAGCAAGGAGAGCCCCGACACGCGGGTGCTTCGCGAGGCGATGCGGGTCGGCAACAACCACCTCGACTATCTCGACTATCTGCTCGACCACCGGCGCTGGCTGGCGGGCCCGGCGCTGAGCCTCGCCGACTTCACCGCGGCGGCGCACCTTTCGGTCATCGACTATCTCGGCGCGGTCGACTGGCGCGGGCACAAGCAGACCAAGGACTGGTATTCGGTGATGAAGAGCCGGCCGGCCTTCCGACCGTTGCTCGGGGAACGCATGGAAGTGATCGTTCCGCCACAACATTACGACAAAGTGGACTTCTGAGGCCCCGAAGTTCTCGAAGTTCACAGGGTGCCGGGTTTCCGTACGCCTTCCAACCTCCTTTTCTAACAACCATTCTGGTGCATTCAGGCAACAGGTCGCAAAGCTGAGCTGACAGGTTGAAAGAACGAAGAGGCGAACCCTTCCGGTGAACTAAGCAGCGCGAATCCTACTTTGCAAGACGAGTGCAGCCCTAGGCCGCGGCGCGGATCCGGCGATGCAGGTAATTGTCGTCGAAGCCGGCGATGCGGATCAGCTTGCCGATATCGACGATGGACACGCAGCCGCGGGTCAGGGTCATCACATTTTCCTGGCGGAGCTCCTTCAGCACCCGATTGAGGTGAACCGCCGTCATCCCCAGCGAGTCCGCAAGCAGAAGCTGCGACAGCGGCAGGTCGAACACCGGTTCGGTCTGCAGACCGATGTTCCGGGCACGGATGAACAGCTCGCACATGAGGTGGGCGACGCGTTCGATGCTGGTGCGACGGCCCATGCTGGTGATCCACGCCCGCATGGTGCCCTCGTCCACCAGTTGCGAGACGTACATCGCATTGGCGATCCGCGGATGATCAACGAAGATCTTCTCGATCTCGTCGCGGCCGATGGTGGTGACGAGCGCATTGGTCAGTGTCTGGATGCTGTGGTCCATCTCGCCGAGCAGACCGATGTGAAGGTCGCAGGCGTCGCCGGGCATGAGAAAAGCGAGAACCTGACGCGTGCCGTTCGGAAGAATCTTGTACCGATGGGCCCAGCCTTCGAGGATCACGAACACGGGTCCCGGTCGGTCGCCTTCCCGGATGAGGTCGTGTTTCTGGGGCAATCGGCGCGGGCGGGCGGTGGCGCGCTTGAGCGCTTCGACGTCAGCCTCGCCTAACCTCCCGAAACCACGGAGTTTTTTGATGAACTGGTTAGGCATGGAGCACAGTCACACAGTGAAGCCCAATTTCATATTCGGTAAAGTTATTGTCGAAAGTTGATTTGGATGATTGGTGGCAGGGCGTCCGGCCCTATATCGATCATGCGTCGGCTTGATTCCTCACAGCTCCGGCGGCCGCGAAGCTTCGCGCCTAAGGAGAGTATCGGTGACGGTCACGCTGAACGACAATGCGGATGGTTCACGGCCACCGAACGCCGACGCGCATGGCCGGGCCGCCCTGCTTCTCGTGGAAAGCCTGCTGCACGGCCTGATCGCTCGAAACGTGATCGCGATCGCGGATGCGGTCGAGATCGTCGCGGTGGCGGCAGAGGTCGCCGAGGAAAGCGCCCATGATCGTGGCGCCGACCCTGAGAGTCTCGCGGGACCAATCGTGCTACTCGAGGCGATCGGAACGAGCCTGGCCATCGACCTGCCGAGCAGCGGCCCCACGATCGTCTGAACCTTCCGCTTCGAGTTGCCGGCAGATCTCGCCGTAGAGGTCGGCGCTGAGCCGGTGAATGACCTGCGCTTCGCCTTCCGTAAGATCGGCAAGGCGACGCTCTTCCAGCTCCCTTGTCCGATATCGCTCGCTGCTTTCGGCCACCTCAAGCCGCCAGCATCGGCATTGCAAGGTGCGCCGGCTCATTGTCCCGAGCCAGCGCTTCGTATCGCCTGGCGAGTTCGAGATGACAGGCCACGACCCGAGGATCAGCGCCCTCGCACGCTCGGGCCCACTCGGTGATTGCCCGTTGTCGATAGTAGTCGCGGTCGGCCTGCCTGCCACTCATGATCCGTTCCCCCGTCGGCGCGACTCAGGTCGCCGACCGAGGATAAGCAATTATAATCAGGCGATTTATAACATAGATTTAGGCGTTGCGCGGAATGTCTTCCCGGAGGTGTCCGCGCGGTCCGTTATCGCTTCCGTGACCACGATGAGCGGTCCTGCTCCAGCGCGGCTGCGGCGCGACTACCGGCCTGTCGATCCCCATGAAGGTGCTGGCGATCGGGTGGCTGAGGGAAGCGGCAAGGCCTGTCGCCTCGACGACGACTACGGTGCCGCGGCGGCTGGCACTTGGGCAGACATGCTCTGACTTTGCCCCGACCCCTTCTCACCACGCCGCCCGCTCACGACAATTTGAGAACAGGCATGAGTTGGCGGAGGTCCGCCGAGCTGACAACGTGTCGTTCGGTGAATGTCCTGATTGGGTGGAAAGCGGACGTCAGCGTGAGAGTTGCTCGATGGCTGCTCGCACTTCCTCAAGCGTTGGTGCGACACTGTCATCCTCAACGAAGTAGATCGCCTCGTTCACCGCATCGTCCGCAAACTCGAAGTCGTCGCTCATGATGATACAGTCCGCCGCATAGTTCGCGATCTGGAAGGTCAGTCGCTGATCCGCTACGGCCTCCAAAAGGCGCTTCGCATGGTCGCGGGTAACGATGGTGCAAGGCCCATCGCTGACGACAATGTAGCCCAAGCCTTTTGAGCGGAACGCTTGATTACAGGCGCTCACCTCCGCGCCGACTTCGTCGCCAAACTGCTCCGGCGCGAGTTTGCCTTCCAGAAAGGCAACGAGCGATGCGTGTTCCATGGCGGTTTCGATAACTAAGGCCCGGAGGTCCGCAATGGGTCGAACGTCGCCATGCTCACCCCGCTTGCCCATGCGCGCGGCACGCTGGAATGTTCGTCGGCACCGCCCGAAACAGCGTGAGGCTGCGTCTGTCCCAATAGGTCAGATCCAGCGCGAGGAAGACCGGCGACCCTCTTTGCTGGTAGATGGCCTTACCCTTCCAGTCGGCCCCCGACGGGGTCAGGCATTCGCTCCAGCCCTCGCTGCGCAAGTCATTGGTGACGGCCACCAGGGCGCTCTGGTCCGAGGAATGCCACAAGGTAAGGTGATCGAAGCCGCCCGCACCATCGCCGCCGCCAAGATCGACGGCCGCGCTGAATGGTCCGTGCCGCCGGAAGAACAGGCCTTCCTTGCGGCACCGCATCTCGACATTGTGCGAAACGCAGTCGGTTAATCCGGCGCGCCGCGCATCGGCCAGACTGCCGCTGACCGGCAGCAATTCGAATAGAAATGTCGCAGGTGGCTGTCGCTCCTCCTCGCAGGATGACAGCAATGTCAGGGCCAGCAAAGGCGCAAGCCCACGCAATCGGCGGACTTGCCTCCGGACCACCCACGCCTTTGCTCGCTCCGACATGCCGCGATCTAAGGCGCTGCAGCCACGGTTCGCAATGGCCGGTGCTGTTGGCTGCGATGTCCGCAACGGGTGATGGCGCGCATGTGGCTGGCCCCTCCACCACTCCGCTGACGCGGAGCGGTCCCCCTCCCCATCGCTTTGCGACGGGGAGGTTCTCGACCGGCACGCTGCAAGGCTAGCAGGCGCGCGCGGGTCCGCAATGGGTCGTAAGCGGACATCCCCGCGCCTAGTGTGGCGCGGTGTTGCGACTTCTTTGCCCCGACCGTTTCGCGATCTTCCTGTTCCTGCTGGGCCTCGCCCTCTTCTTCGTGCCGATGATGGTCATGCCCGGGATCGTCTCGATGGTGGCGGGGGCGGTGTATTGGGTGGCGATAGCGCTGGTCAGGGCCCTGGTGCGTGCCGGCGCCTCGGGACGGGATGGTCGGTGAGAGGGTCTCGGAACGGCGATCGGGCGGTGGCGTCAACTAGCCTTTGCATGCCGCACTTCGCCCCCGCATAGTCGGCGCGAACAGCAAGGGTGGCAGGATGACGGCGAGCGGCAGCAAGTGGGTGAGCGGGTGCGCCGCGGCGGCGATGCTGGCGGGGGCGCTGGCGCCCTCCGTGGCGGCCGCGCAGTCAATCAAGGCGCCCGAGGGGGCGGTCGTCGCCAAGGCGATGGAGCATCAGTGGGTGCCGATGCGCGACGGGGTGCGGCTCGACACCAGCGTCTATCTGCCCAGGGGCGCCGGCCCCTTCCCCGCCATCGTCGTCCGCTCCCCCTATCCGATCGGCAATCCCGAGGAGCCCGGCGCGCAAGACCAGTTCGCGCGCAAGCTGCTCGACCGCGGCTATGCGCTGGTGCTGCAGAACGAGCGCGGGATGTACATGTCCGAGGGCAAGCACATCTACATGGCGAACGCCGGGCCGGACGGGGTCGACACGCTCAGCTGGGTGGCGAAGCAGCCCTGGTCGACCGGCAAGGTCGGGACCTATGGCTGCTCGTCCACCGCCGAGGACCAATTGGCGCTGATGGCCCTGAACCATCCGGCGCATCAGGCGGCGGTGGTGCTCGGCTATGGCGCGGGGATCGGCAAGATCGGGCCCTATGCCGAGCAGGGCAACATCTATCGCGGCGGCGCGCTGCAGCTGCTCTTCGCGAGCTGGATGCGCGATTACATCGGGAGCAGCGGGCCGGGCGCGGACGAGCGGCCGATGTTCCCCGCCGACCTCACGCCCGAAGCGAAGACGCGACTGGCCAAACTCTATTCGCAGCGGCTCAACGCCTATGCGACGACGCCCAAGATCTCGACCGCGGACATGCTCAAATTTTACGGCCACCTGCCGGTCAGCGACCTCATCGCCGCCGACAAGGGCCCGCGCACCGACTGGGACTGGTTCTCGCGCTGGACCCCGGCCGAGCCGAAGTGGAAGGAGATCAGCTTCGCCAACGAGGGCGACACCTTCGGCGTGCCGGCGCTGTGGGGAGTGAGCTGGTACGACGTCAGCGTCGGACCCAACCTCTACCTCTACGATTACGCCCGCAAGAACATCGCCGCCGGGCGACCGGCGGACCAGCAATATCTGGTCGTCTCGCCCGGGGTCCACTGCTCGTTCCAGCGCCAGCCCGCAACGGGGCCGGTGGGCGAGCGCGACATCGGCGATCCCTCCTACGACTTCGACAAGCGGATCATCGAATTCTTCGACTGGAAGCTGAAGGGCGTGGCCAACGGGGCCGCCGCCGAGCCCAAGGTCCAGACCTACCAGATGGGCGAGAACGCCTGGCTGAAGGGCGACCGCTCGATGACCATGCCGGCGCGGACGATGACCTATTATTTGACCAGCCGGACGGGCGCGAACAGCGTGCAGGGCGACGGGATGCTGGTGCCCGCCCCCGCGCCAAGCCCGCGCAAGGCCGACAGCTTCGTCTACGATCCGCTGCGCCCGGTGCAGACGCTCGGCGGCGGGGCCTGCTGCATGGGCGGGATCCCGGCGGCGGGGGCCTACGACCAGGCGCAGGTCGAGGCCCGGCAGGACGTGCTGGTCTATTCGACCGCGCCGCTGACCCGGACGATGCAAGTGCGCGGGCCGGTGACGCTCGAGCTGTTCGTGTCGTCGGACGCGCCCGACACCGACATCGCGGTCAAGCTGACCGACGTCTATCCCGACGGCCGCTCCTACAACCTCGACGATTCGATCTTCCGGGTGCGTTATCGCGACGGCTACGACCGGCCGAAGATGATGGAGAAGGGCCGGGTGGTGAAGGTGACGCTGCCGCCGATGTTCACCGGCAACAGCTTCCTTCCGGGCCACCGAATCCGGCTGCAGGTCACCAGCAGCAACTTCCCGCGCTACGAACGCAACCTCAACACCGGCGGCCGGAACGGCGAGGAGACGGTGGGCCGGGCGGCGAGGAACAGCATCCACCACGGCAAGGCGACCCCGTCGCGGATCGTCCTCGGGCTGGACTGACGACGGGATGTGGTGGATGCGCCTGTCGGCATTCTTGCTGCTGCTCGGAGTGGCGGGGTGCTCGCCCTCGCTTCCGTCGGACTCGGAGGTGATCGGAACGCTGCGGGCGAACCGGGCGGACTTCGAGCAAGCGCGCGACATCGTGCTCGGGCTGGAGCGGCAATATGTGCGGCTCGACCTCGAGGATCCGTCGACGCTCGGCGCGCTGGACGCGGGCGAGCGAGCGCTGATGGAACGGCTTCGCGAGCGGACCGGAGCGACGGTCATCCAGGGTGGCGGGCGCAAGGGCGACGAGCGCTATGTCGATTTCGCGCTGTTCCGCTGGGGCTTCGCCTTCGGGGGCGCGATGAAGTCCGTAAGCTGGAGAGACGGGACGATGGAGGGGCGGCGGGTACTGCCCAGCCTTGACGACACGAGCGACCGGCGAGGCTTCGTCACCGACACATGGTTCAACGCCATGCGGCCGATCGGCGGCGGCTGGTGGATGGAAGTGTCGGACGACTGAGCGGCGACGCGCTTCAGGGCCAGGTCGCGGCGACGAGATAGTTGAGGCGCAGGTCCTCGCTGAGGTGAAGACCCTTGCCCGGCGAGAAGGCGATTCCGCGGGTGGCGGTAACGGCGAGGCCGGCGGCGGCGAGGTGCGCGGCGAGCTGCTCGGGGGGCAGGAACTGGTCGTAGTCGTGGGTGCCGCGCGGGATCCGGCCGGCGCCCTCGGCGAGCGTGATGGTGAGCAGGCGCGACAGGCCGGTGCGGTTGGGCGTGCTCATCACGAGAAGGCCGCCGGGCGCGAGGCGATCGGCGAGCTGGCGCACGAAGGCGGCGGGGTCGGCGACATGCTCGACCACCTCGAGCGCGGTGACGAGGTCGAAGGTGCCGTCGAGCGCTCCGACCTCGCCCGCGACGTAACGGATGGCGAGCCCCGATTGGCCGGCATGGGTGCGGGCGGCCTCGATCAGCTCGGGCGCGGCGTCGATCCCGGTGACGTGGGCGCCCAGCCGGGCGAGCGGCTCGGCCAGAAGCCCGGCGCCGCAGCCGACGTCGAGCGCGGTGCGGCCCTCGAGCGGGCGAAGGCTTCGCTCGTCGGAATCGAAATGGCGGTCGATGCACTCGCGGACGAAGGCCAGGCGGACGGGGTTCAACCGGTGGAGCATCGCCGAGCTGCCCTTGGGATCCCACCAGTCGGCGGCCATCGCGCCGAAGTGGGCGGCTTCTTGCGGAAGGATGCTCGTGCTTGTTTCGGCCATGGGGCTTCCCTAACAGGGCGGCGCCATGGCGACCATGCGGAACAACGACCTGCGACAAGCCCTCCCCCGGCCCCTCCCGCAAGCGGAAGGGGAGCGCTGATGGCCCGCATCGTGATGAAGTTCGGCGGGACCTCGATGGCGGGGATGGAGCGGATCCGCGCGGTCGCCGAGCGGGTGCGGCGCGAGGTTGAGACCGGCAACGAGGTGGCGGTGGTCGTGTCGGCGATGGCTGGCGAGACCGACCGGCTGGTCCAGATGTGCCGCGAGGCCGCCGCGCTCTACGACCCGCGTGAATATGACGTGGTGGTGGCAAGCGGCGAGCAGGTGACGAGCGGGCTGCTTGCGATCACGCTCCAGGGAATGGGGCTGAAGGCGCGCAGCTACATGGGCTGGCAATTGCCGATCCGCGCATCGGGCCATGTCTCGGCGTTGATCGAGGAGATCGACGTCGCAGTGCTTGACCGGGCGTTCGGCGAAGGCGGGATCGCGGTGATCCCGGGCTTCCAGGGCGTGACCGGCGAAGGCGCGCTGGCGACCCTCGGCCGCGGCGGATCGGACACCTCGGCGGTCGCGCTCGCGGTCGCGATGAAGGCCGACCGCTGCGACATCTACACCGACGTCGACGGAGTCTACACGACCGACCCGAGGATCGTGCCGAGGGCGCGCAAGCTCGAGACGGTCACCTACGAGGAGATGCTCGAGCTGGCGTCGGTCGGGGCCAAGGTCCTGCAGACGCGCTCGGTCGGGCTCGCCATGCGCTTCAACATGCCGCTGACCGTCTTGTCCTCGTTCGAGGACAAGACGGGCACGCTCATCGCCGGGGAAGAGGCGGTCGGGGAACTGAACATGGAACGCAACATCATCACGGGCATCGCCCACGATCTGAACGAAGCGCGGATCACGCTGGCGGGGCTGCCCGACCGGCCAGGCGCGGTGGCGGCGATCTTCCGCCCGCTCGCCGAAGCCAACATCAACGTCGACATGATCGTCCAGTCGGTGGCCAAGCCGGGAAGCCCGAGCGACCTCACCTTCACCGTTCCGACCGCAAGCCTGCCGCAGGCGGTGGCCGAGCTCGAGAAGGTGCGGGAGAGCGCGGGCTTCGGTGACGTGCTGACCGATACCGACGTGGTCAAGGTCAGCGTGGTCGGGGTCGGGATGCGCTCGAACGCCGGGATCGCGGCGCAAATGTTCGACACGCTCGCCGAGCGGGGAATCAACGTGATCGCGATCACGACATCGGAGATCAAGGTGAGCGTACTGATCCCGGAGGCCTATACCGAGCTTGCGGTACGGGTGCTGCATACCGCCTTCGGGCTCGACGCGGAGCGCCAGGCATGAGCCTGCTCGACGACCTGATGGCGCGTGGCGCCGAGTTCCTGGGTACGCGCTACGCGATCATGGGCGGGGCGATGAGCTGGGTCTCGGAGCGCAACCTGGTGGCGGCGATCAGCAACGCCGGCGGGTTCGGGGTGATCGCCTGCGGGGCGATGAACCCGGAGCTGCTCGACACCGAGATCGCCGAAACCAAGAAGCGCACCGACAAGCCGTTCGGGGTCAACCTCATCACCATGCACCCGCAGCTCAACGAGCTGATCGAGGTGTGCGGGCGGCACGGCGTCGGGCATGTCGTGCTCGCCGGCGGGCTTCCCCCGGGCGGCGCGATCGAGAAGATCAAGGGCACCGGCGCCAAGCTCATCGCCTTCGCCCCGGCGCTGAGCCTGGCCAAGAAGCTGACGCGCTCGGGCGCGGACGCGATCGTGATAGAGGGGATGGAGGCCGGCGGGCACATCGGCCCGGTCTCGACCACGGTGCTCGCGCAGGAAATATTGCCGCACATGGCCGAGCAGATCCCGGTCTTCCTCGCCGGCGGGATCGGCCGGGGCGAGGGGATCGCCGCCTATCTCGAAATGGGCGCGGCGGGGGTCCAGCTGGGCACCCGCTTCGTCTGCGCGACCGAGAGCATCGCCCACGCCAACTTCAAGAAGGCCTTCATTCGGGCGAGCGCACGTGACGCGGTGCCGAGCGTGCAGATCGATCCGCGGCTGCCGGTCATCCCGGTGCGCGCGCTCAAGAACAAGGAGACCGAGCGCTTCGCCGCCAAGCAGCGCGAGATCGCCGAGCATCTCGACGGCAAGCGGCTGGAGATGGCCGAGGCGCAGCTCCAGATCGAGCATTATTGGGCGGGCGCGCTGCGGCGGGCGGTGATCGACGGCGATGTCGAGACCGGAAGCGTGATGGCGGGCCAGTCGGTCGGCATGGTGACCAGGGAGCAGCCCACCGCCGAGATCATCGCCGAGCTGGTCGAGGAGGCCGAAGCGGCGCTTGCCAGGCGGCGCTGACCCGCGGCGCGTTATGCGCTAGGGCGCGGCCTTCGCGTTGAGAAACAAGTGATTCGGCCCGGGAGGTCCGACGCCCAAGCTGATGAACATGAGCGACGCCTATCGCGTGCTGGGAGTGCTTCCGACCGCCGACGACGCGGTCATCCGCGCTGCCTATCTGGCGCTGATGAAGCGCTACCATCCCGACCAGCCGGGCGCCGATGTCGAGCGCGCCAAGTCGGTCGCCGCGGCCTATCGGCTGGTGAGCGATCCAGAGCGGCGGTCGGCGCACGGGCTTGCGATGGACGAGCGCTTCGCCCCCGGCGGCGCGATGGCGATGCCGCGCAAGGCCAAGCGGCAGACCGGTCGGCTGGCCTTCTTCGCCATCTCGGCGGCCACCGCGGGGCTGCTCTACGCCGCGCTGACTCAGCCGCTGCCAGAATTCGATGGTGGATCCGGACCGGTCCGGACGGCGCAGCGCGACGTGGCCAAGCCGGCGCCGGAAGTACCGTCGGTGCTGCCCGAGCGGAGCGAGCCCGAGCCGCCGGTCCGCACTCCCCTGCCCTCCACCGAAGAACCCGAGGCGGTGCTGCCCGACCCTCGCGACATCCCGCTTCCCACCCCGGCTCCGCTGCCCCTGCCGCTTCCGGCGGCGCGGGACACGGCGGTACGCACGCCGCCCGCGAAACCCGTCGAGCTTGCCCAGCGGCGGGTCGCCACCGCCCCGAGGAAAGCCGAGTCTTCGCGGCTTGCTGAATCCCAGGCCCAGGCCCAGGCGCAGGCGCAGCCCCCCGTCCGGCTGGCATCGCGGCAGGCGACGCGGAGCGCACCGACGCGCGGCTCGGACATCGACCTTGCCGCGCTCGACCGGCACCAGGTGGTCTATTACAATCAGTCGTTCCTCGCCGGCGACCAGGCGCGCCGCTCGCGGTTGATGGAGAGCCGGATCGGCTTCCTCAAGCGGCTCGAGGCGTGCGGAAGCGACAGCTGCAAGCGCGACGCCTACCTCGCCCGCAACCAGGAAGTCGCCGCGATCATGCGGCGCTAGGTCAAGCCGCCGCTGGACAAGCGCGGCGGGGCTGGTAGCGCTGCGGTCCATGCCCTTGTCCGCAGCCACGTCCGCCCGCGAGATCCTGACCGGGCTTCACGACGTCATGGCCAAGCGCGGGTCGGCGCAGGCCAAGCTCGACCATGTCGTCGACCTCATCGCCGAGGCGATGGGCTCGGAGGTCTGCTCCATCTACCTGCTCCGCGCCGGGGCGCTCGAGCTGTCGGCGACCAAGGGCCTCAACAAGAGCGCGGTCCACGTCACGCGACTGGCGCTTGGCCAGGGCCTGGTCGGCACCATCGCCAACGAGGAGCGGATCCTCAATCTCGCCGAAGCGAGCAGCCATCCCGCCTTCGCCTATCGCCCGGAAACCGGCGAGGAGGCCTTCCACAGCTTCGCGGGCGTGCCGATCATCTTCCGCGAGCGGGCGATCGGGGTGCTTGCGGTGCAGCATGCCGAGCCGCGCGCCTATGCCGAGGTCGAGATCGAGGCGCTCCAGACGGTGGCGATGGTGCTGTCCGAGCTGATCGCCGGAGCGAGGCTGGTCGATGGGGCCGAGCGGCGCCGCGGCCAGGGCGAGGGCATGATCCGGCTCGCCGGGCTCAAGCTGGTCGCGGGCATGGCGCGCGGCCACGCGGTCTTCCACCAGCCGCGGGTGGTGGTCGAGCATACCGTTTCCGAGGATCCCGAGCTCGAGCGGGCGCGGGTCGTCGCCGCCTTCCGCAAGATGCGCGAGCAGATCGAGCAATGGACCCGCGAAGCCGAGTTCGGGACCGCGGGCGAACATCAGGAGATCCTCGAGACCTACAAGATGTTCGCCTATGACGAGGGCTGGGTCCGGCGGATCAACACGGCGATCGACAGTGGGCTGACCGCCGAGGCGGCGATCGAGCGGGTCCAGCAGCGGACCCGGGCCCGGATGCTCGAGATCGACGATCCCCTGCTCAAGGAGCGGATGCACGACCTCGAGGACCTCTCCAACCGGCTGATGCGGATCGTCAGCGGGCGGATCGGGACCGCGGCGCAGTCGGGACTGGCGCGCGACGCGGTCCTGATCGCGCGCAACCTCGGGCCCGCCGAGCTGCTCGAATATGACCGGCGCCGGCTGAAGGCGGTGGTGCTCGAGGAAGGCTCGCTCACCGCCCATGTGACGATCGTCGCCCGGGCGATGGGCGTGCCGGTGATCGGGCGGGTCAAGGACATCGGCCATATCGCCGCCGAGGGCGACGCGGTGCTGGTCGACGGCAACCAGGGCAGCCTGGTGGTCCGGCCGACCCGGCCGATTGCGAGCAGCTTCGACAATCGCATGGCGATGAGCCAGAAGCGCCGCGCCGAATATGCCGCGATCCGGGGCCTTCCGGCGGTCACTCGCGACGGGCTGCAGACGACCCTGATGGTCAATGCCGGCCTCGCCGAGGATGCGGCGACGCTCGACGCGACCGGGGCCGACGGAATCGGGCTGTTCCGGACCGAGTTCCAGTTCCTCGTCTCGGCCGCGCTTCCCGGACGCGACGCACAGTTCAAGCTGTACCGGCAGGTGCTCGACGCGGCAGGCGAGCGCCCGGTGGTGTTCCGCACCGTCGACATCGGCGGCGACAAGGCCCTGCCCTATCTGAACGACATCCGCGACGAAGCCGAGAACCCGGCAATGGGCTGGCGCGCGCTCCGCCTCAGCCTCGAGCGGACCGCGCTGATGAAGGCGCAGGCACGGGCGCTGATCGAGGCCGCCGAGGGGCGGACGCTGCGGGTCATGTTCCCGATGATCTCCGAACCGTGGGAATATGAGGAAGCCCGCGCGCTGTTCGAGGCGCAGGTCGAGTGGGTGCGCGAGCGGCGGCAAGGTCCTTCGCGGATCGAATATGGCGCGATGCTCGAGGTGCCGAGCCTGGCCGAGATGCTCGACCAGTTGCTGCCGCGGATCGACTTCCTGTCGATCGGGACCAACGACCTGACCCAGTTCCTGTTCGCCGCCGACCGCGCCGATCCGCGGCTGGCGCTTCGTTACGACTGGCTGAGCCCGGCGATCCTCCGCTTCCTCCGGAGGGTGGCGCGCGAGGCGAGCGCCGCCGGCGTTCCGGTGCGGGTGTGCGGCGAGATGGGCGGGCGCCCGCTCGAGGCCATGGCGCTGATCGGGATCGGGATCAGCAACTTCTCGATCACGCCGGCGGCAGTGGGCCCGGTCAAGGCAATGGTCCGCTCGCTCGACGCCTCGGCAATTCGGACCAAGGTCGAGCAACTGCTTGCCCGCCCGCCCCGCGACATGCGCAAGGTGCTCGGCGACTGGGCCAAGCGGCACGGAGTGGCGGTCGGCTGAATGTCGCCAAGTTGACGGATGCGCGCTTGGCCGCGACAAGACGGAACCTGTGGCACCAGAGTTCGGGTGGGGATCTTTAATGGATGAAGAGACGGCCGAAACGGCGACGGTAGGCGAACAGCTCCGTGCCGCTCGCGAGGCGCAGGGGATCACGCTGGAGGATGTCGCCTCCCGCACGCGCATTCCGACCCGCCATCTCGAGAGCCTCGAGCTTGGCGAATGGGCCAAGCTTCCTGCGCCGACCTACACGATCGGCTTCGCCAAGAGCTATGCGGGCGTGGTCGGGCTCGACCGCCGCCAGATCGGCGAGGACCTCCGGGCCGAAATGGGCGGCGGCGCGCTGGCGGCGCGGCCTGAGGCGCAGGTGTTCGAGCCGGCCGACCCGGCGCGAGTGATGCCGCGCTGGCTCATGCTCGCCGCGCTGCTGCTGCTGGTCGCCGCGGTCGCCGCCTTCCTCTACATGCGCAATCAGGATCTGACGGCACCCGACGAAGTCGCCGAGGCGCCGGCGACGAGCGAGGCTTCGCCGGCCGGGTCGGTCCCCGCCTCCGCCGCTCCGAACGCGACCCCGACCGGGCCGGTGGTGATCACCGCCAACGAGCAGGTCTGGTTCCAGGTGCGCGAGCGCGGCGGCCGCAACCTGTTCCAGGGCGAGCTTGCCCCGGGGCAGAGCTTCGAGGTCCCCGCCACCGCCACCGCGCCGGTCCTTCGGACGGGTCGGCCGCAGTCGATCCGGATCTCGGTCGGAACCGCCGACGCGCCCGCCGTCGGCCCTGCCGACACGCTGGTCAGCAACGTCAGCCTGGCCCCTACGGACCTGATGCGTGGCCCCGCGGCAACGGCTCCGGCCGCGGTGCCGCCGGTCACTCCGTAGTTCATTGACCGGCAAGCCTGCGACTCCCACGAACAGAGCCATGATGCGCACCCTGACCTTCAGCCTTTCGGCCGCCGCCCTCTTCCTTGCCGCGCCGGCCTCCGCCCAGCGGCAGCCCACCCCCGAGCAGCGGATCGACCGGCTCGAGCGGCAGACCCGCCAGATCCAGCGCCAGGTCTTCCCAAAGGGCCAGCCCGCCGACACCGCCGGCGTCGACGACAGCCCGGCCGCGAGCCAGGTGGTGGTGGTCGCCTTGTCCAATCGGATCGACGCGCTCGAGCGGCAGCTGGCCGAGAGCACCCGGCTGGCCGAGGAGAATGGCAATCGCGTCGCGACGCTCGAGACCGAGCTGGCGCGGATGCGGGCGGACGTCGACGCGCGTCTGCGCCGGATCGAGACCGCAGCCCCGGCCGAACCCGCCGCGACCTCAAGCGGCAGCGAGACCACCGCTCCCGCGGTAGCGGAAACCCGGCCCGAGCCGGCCGCCACTGCCGCCACGCCGAGGCCTGTCCGCACCGGCAATCTCGATGCCGACGCCGAGGCCGCCTATGACGTCGGCTACCAGCTGTGGCTGCAGAAGAAGTATCCGCAGGCGATCGCCGCGCTGCGCGCGATGTCGTCGAGCTTTCCGGGGCATCGCCGGGTGAGCTGGGCCAACAACCTCGCCGGCCGGGCGCTGCTCGACAGCGGGCAGCCGCGCGCCGCCGCCGAGGCGCTGCTCGCCAACTATCGCGGCAATCGCAACGGCGAGCGGGCCGCCGACAGCCTCTTCTATCTCGGCCAGTCGCTGGTCGCGCTTAAGCAGCCGGCGCAGGCGTGCAAGGCCTATGCCGAGCTCGAGGAGGTCTATGGCTCGACCATGCGCGCCGACCTCCAGAAGCTGCTTCCGCCGGCCAAGGCCAAGGCGAAGTGCTGATCGCCGCCGTCGTCCCGGCGAAGGCCGGGACCGCGGGCCATGTCGCGCCGACCTCCTGAGGTTACGGCCTTCGCCGCGAGGCTCGGCCAGACCCTCGACCGGCTGGTGCCCGAGGGCGAGCTGGGAGTGGCGGTATCGGGCGGTCCCGACAGCCTGGCTTTGCTGCTTCTCGCCGCCGAGGCCCGCCCCGGACAAGTAAAAGCGGCGACGGTCGACCATGGCCTGAGGCCGGAGAGCGCCGCCGAAGCGGCGTTCGTTGCCGATTGCTGCACGCGGCTCGGCATCCCTCACGACGTACTGACCGTGACCGTCGCGTCAGGCGCGAGCCTTCAGGCGCAGGCTCGAACGGCCCGCTACGCGGCGCTGGCGGCCTGGGCGGAGCGCTTCGGCCTGGCGGCGGTCGCGACCGCGCACCATGCCGACGACCAGGCCGAGACCTTGCTGATGCGGCTGGCACGAGGAAGCGGGCTCGCCGGGCTGGCAGGGGTACGCGAGAGCCGTGCGCTGACCGACCGGGTGCGGCTTGTCCGGCCGTTGCTCGGACTGCGCAAGGCGGCGCTGGCGGCGGTGGTCGAGGCGGCCGGACTCGAGCCGGTCGACGATCCCGCCAACGCCGATCCGCGGCACGATCGCAGCCGGGTGCGGTCCCTGCTCGGACGGACCGAATGGCTCGATTCGGCCCGCCTGGCGCGATCGGCGACCGCGCTGGCCGAGGCGGAAGAGGCGCTGGCCCATGCCGCGAACCGGCTGGCGAATGAGCGGCTTGTCCGGTCCGAGCATGGCGTGCGGATCGAACCACACGATCTGCCGGCGGAGTTTCGCCGGCGGCTGCTGCTGCTTGGCTATGACCGGCTCGGCCTGGCCCGGCCTGACGGGCCGGAGATCGAGCGGGCGATGCGGCAGCTCGAGGCAGGCACGCGCGTCACCCTCGGCGGCGCGCTCCTCGAGGGCGGGACGGTCTGGCGGCTCTCCCCGGAGCCGCCGCGCCGATCCTAGTTGGCGCTGATCGCGGCGGCCATGCTGTCGCCGAAGCTGACCCGGCGGAGCCAGCCGGCGAAGCCGTCGTAGATGGTCCGCGCGGCCTGGGCGATGGTGGTCGGCCGGTCGGCCCCGCCGCGGGCGAAGAAGGCGACCGCGAGGCGGCGGCCATCGGGCATGGTGATGAAGCCGACGTCGCTGGTGTAGTTGTTGAGGGTGCCGGTCTTGTGCGCGATCGGAACCCCGGTGAGCATGCCGCGCATGCGGTTCTTGCCGGTGGCGCAGCGCGCCATGACGTCGAGCAGGTAGAGGCGGCTGGCGGGGGTCAGAACGTTGCCCTTGTCGATCGTCCGAAGCATCGAGACCATCGCGAGGGGGGTCGCGCTGTCGCGCATGTCCCACAGGTCGCGCTTGTCGGCGAGAAGCCGGGCGATTGTCCGGTCGACGCGCACGCCGCGGACCTGGTTGAAGCTCAGCCAGCTCTGGATCGCCGACGGACCGCCGAGATTGTTGATGAGATGATCGGTCGCGACATTGTTCGACTTGGTCATCATCGCCTCGATCAGCGACCGGGCGCTCTGCCCGGCGATGACCGTGTTGAGGCTGCGGCGGCCATGGTCGACCTGCGCAAGGTAGGCGGCGGCGACCGCGACCTTCATGGTCGAGGCCATCGGATAGGCCTTGTCGCCGTTAACCGCGACGGTCTCTCCGGTCGCGAGATCGAGCGCGGCGACCCCGACGTCGCCCGAACGGTTGGCGAGGAGCGAGGCGAGCTGCTGCTCGACCGGCTGCAGTGCGGGATTCGACGAGGCCAGCGCGGGCACGGCCGCGGTGAGGCTGAGAATCCATGCGAGCAGTGCGAGAACGCGCATCCAGGCTCCATCAGAAGGAAGGGAAGAACCGACGTTCCCACGACTATCGCGGCGATCGGCCCAACGGTTCCTTAACGGTAGAGGCATGTTCCTTGGCGGGACAAGAACTTGCCGTCGCGGTGAGGCGAATGGTGGCCTCGACGCGCCGAGTCGAATCCTCGACACGGTCGCCCGGCCCTCTAGGCGGAGCGGGACGGCTCACCTACATTGTCGGCCATGGACGATAAGAACAAGAAGCCCGGCAACGCCTGGACCAAGAGCCTGCTGATCTGGGTCGGCGTGCTGTTCGCGCTGGTGCTGTTCGCGCAGATGCTCGACGGTGGAAGCCGCGCCCAGGCCGGCAACTCGGTCGCCTACAGCGACTTCGTGCGGCAGGTCGAGGACCGCAACGTCAAGCAGGTCACGATCGCAAGCACCAGCAGCGGCAACCAGCTGATCACCGGCAAGCTCGCCAATGGCGAGAGCTTCCGCACCACCGCTCCGGCCGACGCACAGGTCACCGAGCGGCTGGTCCAGCGCGGCGTGCAGGTGCAGGCCAAGGAAGCCGAGCAGTCGAGCTTCTGGCTGATCCTCCTCTACCAGTCGATGCCGTTCCTGCTGATCCTCGGGATCAGCTTCTTCATCATGCGGCAGATGCAGAAGAACGCCGGTTCGGGCGCGATGGGCTTCGGCAAGAGCCGGGCCAAGGTGCTCACTCCCAAGGAAGGCCGAGTGACGTTCGCCGACGTCGCCGGCATCGACGAGGCCCGCGAGGAGCTGCAGGAGATCGTCGAGTTCCTCAAGGATCCGGGCCGCTTCGCCCGGCTCGGCGGCAAGATCCCGAAGGGCGCGCTGCTGGTCGGCTCGCCCGGTACCGGCAAGACGCTGCTCGCCCGCGCCATCGCGGGTGAAGCGGGCGTGCCCTTCTTCACCATCTCGGGTTCGGACTTCGTCGAGATGTTCGTCGGCGTCGGCGCGAGCCGAGTCCGCGACATGTTCGCCGAGGCCAAGAAGAGCGCGCCGTGCATCGTCTTCATCGACGAGATCGACGCCGTCGGTCGCCATCGCGGCGCCGGGCTCGGCAACGGCAACGACGAGCGCGAGCAGACCCTCAACCAGCTGCTGGTCGAGATGGACGGGTTCGAGGCCAACGAGGGCATCATCATCATCGCCGCGACCAACCGTCCCGACGTGCTCGACCCCGCCCTGCTTCGTCCGGGCCGCTTCGACCGCCAGGTTATGGTGCCGCGCCCCGACATCGAGGGCCGCGAGCAGATCCTCGCGGTGCACATGAAGAAGGTGCCGCTGGCGCCCGACGTCGACGGCCGGGTGATCGCCCGCGGAACCCCGGGCTTCTCGGGTGCCGACCTCGCCAATCTCGTCAACGAGGCGGCGCTGCTCGCCGCCCGGCGCGGCAAGCGGCTGGTCGCGGCGCAGGAATTCGACGACGCCCGCGACAAGGTGATGATGGGCGCGGAACGCCGCTCGATGGTCATGACCGAGGACGAGAAGCGGATGACCGCCTATCACGAGGCGGGCCACGCGCTGGTGTTCGCGCACGAGCCGACCGCCGACCCGATCCACAAGGCAACGATCATCCCGCGCGGCTTCGCGCTGGGCATGGTCCAGCCGCTTCCCGAGCGGGACAGCTATTCCTACCACCGCGACAAGATGCACGCCGACCTGGCGGTGGCGTTCGGCGGGCGCGTCGCGGAAGAGCTGATCTTCGGCCACCACAAGGTGTCGTCGGGTGCGCAGAGCGACATCCAGCAGGCGACCCGACTGGCCCGCGCGATGGTCACCAAGTGGGGCATGTCGGACGCGCTCGGACCGCTCGACTTCTCCGAGGGCGACGAGACCCCGACCGGCTATTTCGCGCCGCAGCAGAAGCGGATGAGCGGCGAGACGATCAAGCTCATCGATTCGGAAGTGAAGCGGTTCGTCGAAGGCGGCCTCGAGCGGGCCCGGCAGATCCTGACCGACCATGTCGACCAGCTCCACCTCATCGCCAAGGCGCTGCTCGAATTCGAGACGCTGACCGGCGAAGAGATCAAGACGCTGCTGGCGGGCGGCTCGATCGATCGCGGATCGTCGGCCAGGCCGATCTTCCCGACGGCGGGCGCGGGCATTCCCAAGACTCGCCGTCCGGGCGCGATCGGCGGAGCGGCACCCGCCGGCGCCTGACGCGTTACCAGCATCTCAACGGCAAACCCCTTTCCGGCGCTTGCCGGGAAGGGGTTTGTCTTATGCGTTATCTGGTCACCGTCCTGATTGCCGCCAGCGCGATCGCCACGCCCGCCGCCGCCGCGGCACCGGGCACCGCGCAGAACTTCCTGACGCGCGCCGAGCGGCTGCTTGGCAAGGGACCGCTGGCGCTGGTCGATGGCGACTACAAGCGACTGCAACGCGAGGGGACGGCGGCGGGCGACAGCATCCGGCTGGAGCGCGAAGCGGCCGAGAAGGCCGGGCGCAAGATTCTCTATTGCTCGCCCAAGCCGCGCGCCGAGCTTGGTAATATGGAGTTCATCAAAGGTCTGCGAGCCATTCCTCAACAGCAGCGTGAGCGGATCAGCCTGCGGCAAGGC
Source organism: Sphingomonas swuensis (assembly GCF_039538045.1). Classification (NCBI taxonomy): domain Bacteria; kingdom Pseudomonadati; phylum Pseudomonadota; class Alphaproteobacteria; order Sphingomonadales; family Sphingomonadaceae; genus Sphingomonas; species Sphingomonas swuensis. The sequence continues at coordinate 2,537,726 of NZ_BAABBQ010000001.1, forward strand.
ATGCTGATCGTGTTGCAGCGCAAATATCCTTGCCGGGGCTGACCGGCGGCATCGATGGGGGTGGAATGCGGCTGGTTCTTCTGATCACGGGATTGATGATGGCCAGCGCGGCGAGCGCGCAGAGCATGCCACTGGCGGAATTCGTCAAGCGCGGCACGGCGCTGGAGAAGAAGGGCATGCTGGCCCTGCTCCACAAGGGCGAGATCAACGTCCTCATGGCCCAGATGAAGGGGTCCGGCGAGGCGCTCAAGGCCGAGCAGCTGGCGGCCGAAAAGAGCGGCAAGCCCGGAGTCTATTGCCGCCCGGCGGGTCAGAAGAGGGTGGGCTTCAGTGCGCAGCAGTTGCTGGCAGAGCTTCGCGCCATTCCCCCTGCCCAGTCCCGTTCGATGACGATTTCGGACGGCTTCCGCCACATCATGGTGAAGCGCTACCCCTGCCGCTAGCTCAGGCGACGAGGTTGAGCGCGACCATCGCCCCCGCGAACAGCAGCAGGGCGATGAAGGAGAAGGTCAGCAGCACGAAGGTGCGCAGCAGCGCGCTCCACCAGCGCAGCTGGTAGGCGCCCTTGAGCTGGCGATACATGTGGAAGGGCGGGACCAGCAGCAGCCACGGCGCCATGATGCCGGCTCCCACCACCACCAGCAGGCTTCCGGCAAGGATCAGAAGCATCATGAAGGACAGCGAGTAGGTCACGAACACCGCGTGATCGAAGACGTGCCGCCTGCTGAAAGGGAAGAGCAGGAACATGAAGGGCAAGGACAAGGGGATCAGCGCCCAGCTGTACTTGGACGCGGCTTCCTGGACGTGGCTCATGAATTCGCGGGGATTTGCGGCGACCTTGCGGACGCCCTCGACGACCCAAGCGGGCGCCCCGTCGTTGCCGCTCTCCAGTTCGGTCGAGAAGTCGCCCTTGATGGTCCGGTCGATGTCGGCGATTTCGCCTCGCTTGGCGGCGATCTGGCGATCCAGCTCGACCGTCGGAGACTTTGTGCGGACAGCCTCGGCCCGTTGCCGATCGAGCGCCGCAAGCTGGGCCTGATTTTCCGTCCGGGCCTTGGCGAGGCCGTTGTTGACGTTCAGTCCAGCCATCGCACCGCCCATCGAGCCCAATGCGGCGAACATCAGGAAGACGCTGAACAGGTAAAGCGCGATCGGCGAGATGAAGCGTGCGCGCTGCCCCTCGACGTAGCGGCGGGTAAGGTCGCCCGGGCACCAGGCAAGCATCGGCAGGGTGCGCCAGAAGCGGCTTTCGAAGTTGAACAGTCCGGCGAGAAGATCGCTGAAGAAGGCGGCGAGCGAGCGGTTGATCCGGGCCTTCTGCCCGCAGCTGGCGCAGAACGGGCCGCTCAGCGGCGCGGCGCAGTTGAGGCACTGCGCCTGCTGGGCAGCAGCGATGTCTTTGTCGAGCGCGTTCATCTGCCTTCCCCTGACGGCAGCCCCGAGAGTGGCAGAGGCGGGGCCGCCCTGCTAGCCCCTCGCCCGTGACACGGCGCATCGGGCTTCTCGGCGGCAGCTTCAATCCGGCGCACCGCGCGCACCGGGCGATGAGTCTTGCCGCGGCCAGTGCGCTCGGGCTCGACGAGGTGTGGTGGCTGGTCTCGCCCGGCAATCCGCTCAAGCCCAAGGCCGGGATGGCACCCTATGCGGCGCGACTCGCCTCGGCCCGGGAGATGGCCCGGCGGTCGCCGATCAAGGTCAGCGACATCGAGCGGCGGCTGGGCAAGGTCTACACCGTGGATACGCTCGAGGTTCTCGTCCGCCGCTACCCGCGCGATCGCTTCATCTGGCTGATGGGCGAGGATACTGTGGCGCAATTCCATCAGTGGAAAGATTGGCGGCGGTTGGCGGCAACGGTGCCGATTGCCGTTTTGTCGCGTCCGGGATATGATGACGAGGCTCGGACGGCTAGCGCTTCGGGCTGGCTCCGGCGCTTCGTCCGGCCCGGCAGCCAGGCAAAGCAGTGGACGCGGTGGAGTGCCCCGGCGATCGTCTTCCTGCGGCTACCGCCCGACCGGACTTCCGCCACGCAGCTCCGCGCCGCCGACCCCCGCTGGCACGAACGTTTCGTCCGCAACACGAACGCACCATCGTGCGTTGACCATTTGAGAGAGTACAGGAGAGACCTTGGCCGACACCCCTGAGCTGGCTGGTGCGCGCGCGCCGGCTTCCGTCGACGACCTTCACGCCGCGGTGATGCGCAGCCTCGACGACGATCAGGCCCTCGACATCGTTTCCATCCCACTCGCCGGCAAGTCGAGCATCGCCGACCATATGGTGATCGCCAGCGGCCGCTCGACCCGGCAGGTGGCGAGCATGGCCAACAAGCTCGCCGACCGCCTTAAGCAGGATTATGGCAAGCTGGTCCGGATCGAGGGCCTGCCGACCGCGGACTGGGTGCTGATCGACGCCGACGACATCATCGTCCACCTCTTCCGCCCCGAGGTCCGCAGCTTCTACAATCTCGAGCGGATGTGGGCGTTCGGCGACGACAAGGCGGTCGCGGCGGGGTGAGCTGAGGCTCGCCCCATGCTCCTTCACATCATCGCGCGCGGCAAGATCGGCCGCTCGCCCGAGGCCGAACTGGTCGAACGCTACATGAAGCGGCTGCAATGGCCGTCGAAGATCAGCGAGCTGCCCGACCGCGGCGGAACCCCTCCCCCTGCCCTCTCTCCGACCGTGACCGTCCTCCTCGACGAGCGCGGCAAGGCACTGGCGTCGAGCGACCTGGCCGAACGGCTCGGGCGCTGGCGCGACGAGGGACGGCGCGAGTGTCGCTTCCTGATCGGCGCCGCCGACGGCCATTCGGACGAGGTGCGTGCAGGCGCCGACCTGCTGCTGAGCTTCGGACCGGCGACCTGGCCGCACATGATGGCGCGGGCGATGCTGGCCGAGCAGCTCTATCGCGCCACCTCCTGGCTTGCGGGACATCCCTATCACCGGCAGGGTTGAGGCGATGCGAGCCCTCGCCCTCCTCCTTGCCGCGCCGCTGTTGCTGTCGGCGGCCGATCCGCTGATCGAGGCCGAGCGCGAGGCGCGCGCGGCAGAAGCCGAGCAGCGCCGGCTCGAGCAAGTCGAGAGCCAGGCCCGCGGCGCGGCGGCCAGGGCCTCGGCGGCGGCGGCGGCGGCGGCGCAGGCGATGCTCGCCGCCGACGCCAGGATCGCCGCGAGCGAGGCGGAACTGGCGAGCCTCGCACGACGCCAGGCGGTGCTTGACCAGAGACTGGCACAGGCGCGAGCGCCGGCCGCCAATCTCCTTGCCGGGCTGGTGCAGTCGGCTCGGCGACCGGCGTGGGTTGTTCTTGCAAGCCATGGCGGCGCCGACGAGCAGGTCCGGCTGGCGGCGCTGGTGCGGCACGTCCGGCCCGAGGTCGACCGGCGGAGCGCGGCGCTTCGCGGCGAGGTCGAGGCACTAAGGGCGGTGACCGAGCGGCAGCGCAGCCTGGTCGCCGCGCTCGGCGAGCAGCGCGCCGCCGCGAAGACGGCCCAGCAGCGCTTCGCAAGGCTGGAGCAGGACGCGCTTGCGGCCTCTGCGGCGAGCGGCCGGCAGGCACTTGCGGCCGGCGACACGGTGGTCGACCGGGCGGACCGGCTGGCCTCGCTCCGGAGCGAGACCGAGCAGCGTGCCGCGGCGAACCGGCTGGCGGCCGCGCTCGCGCAGCTGCCCGAAGCCGAGCCGCGCCCGGTCGCCGATGCCGGGTCCGCTCAAGCGGAGTCCTTCGCCTGGCGCGTTCCGGCGAGCGGGCGCCTGCTCACCGGGGTCGGCGAACTGATGGACAATGGCGTGCGCTCGCGCGGGCTGACGATCGCCGCCGGACGCGGCGCGCAGGTGGTTGCCCCGGCGGGCGGCACGGTCGTCTTCTCGGGGCCGTTCCGCCGCCGCGAAGGCGTGCTAATCATCGATCATGGCGGCGGCCGGATGACCCTCCTCAGCGGACTTCGCCCGACGCGCCGTGTCGGCGAGCGAGTCGCGCCGGGCGAGCGGGTCGGAAGCGCACTCGGCGACCTGACCGCCGAACTGTTCCGTGGCGGTACGGTGGAGCCGGCGGCCCTCATCGCCCGTTCATCCTGAATGCTGTTATGCGCTGGTCTAACCGGCTAGAGTGAGTGTCATGATCCGCAAGCTGCTTCCGCCCCTGGCTCTCGTCGGCGCTCTCGCGCTGGTTCCGCTCACCACCGCGACGGTCGCCGCCGCGGACACCGACACCTACAAGGAACTCGAGACGTTCATGGGCGTGTTCGAGCGGGTGCGCGCCAACTATGTCGACACCGTCGACGACCACACGCTGATCAAGGGCGCCATCGACGGCATGCTCGCCAGCCTCGATCCGCACAGCTCCTACGTCGAGGCGTCGGACTTCGCCCAGCTCAAGACCACCACCGACGGCAATTACGGCGGGCTTGGCCTGTCGGTCACGCAGGAGGACGGGACGGTCAAGGTGATCAGCCCGACCGAGGACACGCCGGCGGATCGCGCGGGGATCAAGTCGGGCGACTATATCACTCACCTCGACGGCGAGCTGCTCTACGGGCTCGACCTCGACGCCTCGGTCGAGAAGATGCGCGGGCCTCCGGGCTCGGCGATCAAGCTGACGATCGTCCGTCCGGGCCGCGACAAGCCGTTCGACGTCACGCTGCGCCGCGAGCGGATCGAGCTTCGCCCGGTCAAGTGGGAACTGAAGGACGGAGTCGGGGTCCTCAACATCAACCAGTTCTCGGCCAATGTCGGGGAGCAGGTCGCCGCCGCCTTGACCGCGATGGACAAGGCCGCGGGCTCGGCCAAGCCGATCGGCTATATCGTCGACCTGCGCAGCAATCCGGGCGGCCTCCTCGACGAGGCAGTGTCGGTCAGCGACGCCTTCCTCGAGCGTGGAGAGATCGTTTCCGAGCGCGGCCGGGCGCGCGACGACATCGAGCGCTTCTATGCCCGTCCGGGCGACCTCACCGCGGGCAAGCCGCTGATCGTGCTGGTCGACGCCGGATCGGCGAGCGCGGCCGAGATCGTCGCCGGCGCGCTCCAGGACCATCGCCGCGCGCTCGTCATGGGCGAGCGCAGCTTCGGCAAGGGTTCGGTGCAGACGGTGATCCAGCTCGACCAGGCAAGCGCGCTGCGTCTGACTACCGCGCGCTACTACACGCCGTCGGGCCGCTCGGTGCAGGCGGGCGGGATCGAGCCGGACATCCTCGTTCCGCAGCTCAGCGACCCCGACTACAAGGACCGGCCGACGGTGCGCGAGGCGGACCTCCGCCGCCACCTCATCAGCCAGAACAAGGTCGACGACAAGCTGCTGGAGAAGGACGCGAACGTCGATCCGCGCTTCTCGGCAAGCGCCGCCGAGCTCGAGAAGAAGGGCATCAAGGACTTCCAGCTCGACTATGCGGTGAAGACGCTGCGGCGGCTCGCGACGGGTCCGGCGGGCACCTCGCGGGCCGGCTGATGGACGCGCGCAGTGGTTCGCTTACCGGGGTAGCTTCCGGTCCGGCGCGACTTGGACAGTGGCTTGCGATCCTGGTCCCGGGCGCACTGCTCGCCGGGGCGCTCGGCTCCCAGCATCTCGGCGGATTGAACCCCTGCGAGATGTGCTACTGGCAGCGCTATCCGCACTGGGTTGCGCTGGCGCTCGGCGGATTGTCCTTCTTCCTGCCCGCCAGGGCGCGGTTGCTGACCATCCTTGCCGCCATCGCGATCGCGGTGTCGGGCGCGATCGGCCTGTTCCACGCCGGGGTCGAGGCGCGCTGGTGGGAAGGTCTCACCGCCTGTTCGTCGATGGTCCAGGGTGGAAGCACCGCCGAGCTTCTCAACTCCATCCTCAACACGCCCGTGGTGCGCTGCGACCAGGTCCAGTGGAGCTTCCTCGGCCTGTCGCTTGCGGCGTGGAACGCGATCATCTCCCTTTCCTCCGCTGGAGCGATCCTATGGCTGACGAACCGACGCTGAGCAGGAGCTGGAAGCCGGGCGACCGGCGCTCGGACCTCGCCTCGATGATCCGGGTCGACCACGCCGGCGAGTATGGCGCGACCCGAATCTATGCCGGGCAGCTTGCGGTGCTCCGCGGCTCCTCGCGCGCGGCGCATCTCGTCGCGCACATGGCGGCGCAGGAGGAGCGGCACCTCGCCCGCTTCAACCAGCTGCTGACCGAGCGCAAGGTGCGCCCGACCCTGCTCAAGCCCTTGTGGCACGTCGGCGGCTTCGCGCTCGGGGCGGTCACCGCGCTGATCAGTGAAAAGGCCGCGATGGCCTGCACCGAGGCAGTCGAGACCGAGATCGACAAGCATTACGAGGAGCAGCTGGTCGAACTCGGCGATTCGGACGCCGAGCTGTCCGGCGACATCCGCCAGTTCCAGGCGGAGGAGCTCGAACATCGCGACACCGCTCGCGAGCATGGCGCGCTAGAAGCCGCCGGCTATCCGGTGCTGAGCGCGGCCATCCGCACCATCTGCAAGGTCGCGATCGCCGCCTCCAAGAAGATCTGAGCTGGAACGCGGGCCCGTCCCGTGCGCTGAAGCCACTGAAAGGAATGCATGATGAAGGCCCGTTTGCTGATCGCCCTGACCGCTGCCGGAGCCGGCGCGCTGGCCCTTCCGGCCGATGCGCAGACCGCTCCCGCCCGGACCCGCGAGATCATCGTCTACGGCAATGACCCCTGCCCGCGCTCGACCGACGACGATGTCGTGGTCTGCGCCCGCCGCAGCGAGAAGGAGCGCTATCGCCTTCCCGAGGCGCTTCGCCCCTCGGGCCCGCCGCAGCTCAGCCAGAGCTGGGCCGCGCGCTCCAAGGCGCTCGCGACGGTCGGTTCGACCGGGCCGGGCACCTGCTCGGGCGTGGGTCCCGGCGGGGTCGACGGCTGCGCGCTGAAGGAAATTCAGCAAGGCGTCGCCGAGCGGGCCGAACAGGACGCGGGCGACACTCCGCCCGAATGATCATCTTCCGACCGCGTCGCTGACCGCTTCTCCGTCGTGACCGTTGCGGCGACGGAACGGAGGCGGCGCAGGTGAGTTGGCGCGGCTGACAGGAGCATGATCATGACAGCCGACCCGAGCCGAACCCTAACCTTGCTGACTCGCCTCGGTTTCGCTGCGCGCGGACTGCTCTATCTGGTTATTGGGCTGCTGATCCTGCGGACCGGGCGAACCGAGGATCCCGCGGGCGCCCTGTCGGTGGTGGCCGAGGGCGGCGGGCGCACTCTCCTCTACCTCATCATCGCCGGCTTCCTCGCCTACGGCCTGTGGCGGCTGAGCGATGCGGCATTCAACATCGAGCGTCATGAATCGGGCCGCAAGGGACTGGTCGAGCGGCTCGGCGCGGGAGCGAGCGGGATCGTCCACCTGTTCCTCGCCTGGCAGGCGGTAAAGCTGCTCAAGGGCTCGGGCCAGTCGAGCGGCAGCGGCACCCAGGAAGGCGCGCAAACCGCGCTCCAGCTTCCCGGCGGCGAACTGGCGCTGGAGCTCGCCGGACTGGTGCTTCTTGGCGTCGGCGTGGCGCAGCTCGTCAATGCCTATAAGGCGAAGTTCCTCCAGCATCTCGAGCCGCAGGTCGCAAGCCAGCCGTGGGCGCGGTGGAGCGGCCAGGCCGGCTATGCCGCGCGCGGGCTGGTGTTCCTGATCAGCGGCACCTTCCTCGTCGCCGCCGGCTTCAAGGAACGCGCGAGCGAGGCGGGCGGAATGGCCGAGGCGCTGGCCTGGCTGACTTCGCCGTGGGACGTGCTGGTCGCCATCGGGCTGCTCCTGTTCGGGGTCTACAGCCTGATCGAGGCACGCTATCGGGTGCTCCAGGACGTGCCCGTCGACGGCATGGCCGCAAAGGCTCGCTCCAAGCTTCCGATCTGAGCTAAATGCCGGAAATAAGCGGAAAAGCTTGCCTCGACGACGCCGTGAACATATAACGAACGAATGGCGCAGCTCGACACTCGCGAGAAGCTTGGGATCCTCGCGGACGCGGCGAAATATGATGCGAGTTGCGCGTCGTCGGGCACCTCCAAGCGCAACAGCGTCGGCGGAAAGGGCATCGGCTCGACCGAAGGCATGGGGATCTGCCACGCCTATGCGCCCGACGGTCGCTGCATCAGCCTGCTCAAGATCCTGCTGACCAACAGCTGCATCTTCGATTGCCATTATTGCATCAACCGCAAGAGCTCGAACGTGCGGCGGGCGCGGTTCACGGCGCAGGAAGTGGTGAACCTCACCCTCGCCTTCTACAAGCGCAACTATATCGAGGGACTGTTCCTCTCCTCGGGGATCATCGCTTCGTCCAACTACACGATGGAGCAATTGGTCGAGGTCGCGCGCAGCCTTCGCGAGGACCATGACTTCCGTGGCTACATCCACCTCAAGACCATCCCCGATGCCGATCCCGAGCTGGTGCAGAAGGCCGGGCTCTACGCGGACCGCGTGTCGATCAACGTCGAGCTTCCGACCGCGCCCGGGCTGAAGCGGCTCGCCCCCGAGAAGAGCGTCGGCCAGATCGAGGGCGCGATGGCCGGCATGAAGGGCGCGATCGAGGACGGGCGCGACGCCAAGAAGAAGTACAAGTCGGCGCCGAGCTTCGCGCCGGCCGGGCAGTCGACCCAGATGATCGTCGGGGCGGACGCGGCGACCGACAGCGACATCGTCGCCAAGGCGAGCACGCTCTACGACCGCTTCAGCCTTCGCCGGGTCTATTATTCGGCCTTCTCGCCGATCCCCGATGCGAGTGCGGTGCTGCCCTTGCAACGTCCGCCCCTGATGCGGGAGCACCGCCTCTACCAGTCCGACTGGCTGATGCGCTTCTATGGGTTCAAGCCCGATGAGGTGGTGAGCGCGGCGGGCGATGACGGAATGCTGCCGCTCGACATCGACCCCAAGCTCGCCTGGGCACTCAAGTTTCGCGAATACTTCCCGGTCGACGTCAACAAGGCGACGAAGGAGCAGTTGCTGCGGGTGCCAGGGCTCGGGACCAAGGCCGTGTCGCGAATCCTGAGCTCGCGTCGCTTCCGCACGTTCACCCTCGACGACGTGGCTCGGCTGACGGTGAGCGTCGCCAAGATCCGGCCTTTCATCGTGACCAGCGACTGGCGCCCGACGCTGCTGACCGACAAGGCCGACCTCAAGCGCTGGATCAAGCCCGAGAAGAGCCAGATGGAGCTGTTCGCCGCATGAGCGACGCCAACGGGCGGTGCGGCAATCCCGCCGACCTGTTCGACCGGCGCCACGGAGTGAGCGGCAGTGCGGGCGTGCTGCTGCCCGACGGGCCGCAGATCGACCCGCTCAAGATCACCCTCGACCAGCCCGACGATTTCGACGGCTGGCGCGAGGCGGCGCGCGAGCTGGTCATGGCCGGCGTGCCGCCCATGGGCGTGGTTTGGCAGGTCGCTGGCGAGGACGGCGAGCTGTTCGGAAGCGAGGGCGCGGCGCCGCCTTCTTCGGGCCAGCCGATGTTCTCGGTGCCCAAGCCGTTCATCGACATGGCCAAGGCGGCGATCTGCCATTCGGAGCCGCAGCGCTTTGCCCTGCTCTACACCCTGCTGTGGAAATTGAAGGCCAATCGCCGGGCGCTTGAGGATCGCGCCGACCCTCTTGTCGACCGGCTCGAGAAGCTCGCCAAGGAAGTGCGGCGTGACGCGCACAAGATGCACGCCTTCGTCCGCTTCCGCGAGGTGGCGGAGGATGGCACCACGCGCTTCGTCGCCTTCTTCGAGCCCGACCATCATATCGTCCGGCGCGAGGCGGGCTTCTTCGTCCGCCGCTTCGCCACCATGCGCTGGTCGATCCTCACGCCCGAGCTGTCGATCCACTGGGATCCGGCGAGCGAGATCCTGAGCGAGGGACCCGGCGCCAACCGCTCGCAGGCGCCCGACGGCGATCCGCTCGAGGACATGTGGCGGACCTATTATTCGAGCATCTTCAACCCGGCGCGCCTCAAGGTGAAGGCGATGCTCAAGGAGATGCCCAAGAAATATTGGAAGAACATGCCCGAGACGGCGCTGGTCGCGCCGCTGATCGCGGGCGCTCGGGCACGGGAGCTGGAGATGATCGAACGCGCACAGGCGGCCCCGCGACCCGGTGGCAACCTCGAAGCGGCCTGGGCCGCGCTGCGCGAGGAGGCGATGCACTGCACCCGCTGCGACCTGTTCCGCTGCGGCACCCAGACGGTGTTCGGCGAGGGCCCGCTCGACCCGCGCATCTTCTTCGTTGGAGAGCAGCCGGGCGATCAGGAGGATCTCGCCGGACGGCCGTTCGTGGGCCCGGCCGGGCAATTGTTCGACGCGGCACTGGAGAAGGCGGGGATCGACCGCTCGACCACCTACGTCACCAATGCGGTCAAGCATTTCAAGTTCGTGCTGCGCGGCAAGAAGCGCATCCATGCGCGCCCCGACACCGCCGAGATCGACGCCTGCAAATGGTGGCAGGAGCAGGAGCGCGCGCTGATCCGGCCGCCGCTGACCGTCGCGCTCGGAGCCACCGCTGCCCGCTCGCTGACCGGCAAGACGGTGACCATCAGCAAGGTGCGCGACGCACCCCTGCTGCTGGCCGATGGCAGCGAATGCTGGGTGACGGTGCACCCGAGCTTCCTGCTCCGCATTCCCGAAGAGGATCGCCGGCAGGAGGAGCGCGCACGCTTCGTCGAGGATCTGCAACGGATCCGGGCGCGGAGCGAGGAACTGGCGGGCTAGCCGCCGCTCCTCCGCGGGGGAGGAGCGATCAGAACTCCGCCTTGAGGCTCAGCCGCGCTGTGCGCGGAGCGCCGGGAGCGATGTTGTTGTCGTTGTGCGCGGTCGGGAAATAGTCGCGGTTGGTGAGGTTCTCGACGTTGAGCTGCGCCTCAATGCCGGGGGCGAGCTTGTAGAAAAGCGCGCCGTCGATGCGGGCGTAGCCGGGTAGCACGGTCGCGGTGCTAACCGCGCCGGTGCCGCCGAGCGAAGCGGTGCTCTTCGAGCGGGCGAGCAGGCCGAGGCCGGCGGCGAGCGGCTTGCTGAACTGATACTTGGACCAGAGCGAGAAGCTGTGTCGCGGCACCAGGGGAACCTTGCGCCCGGCGGGCGCCGAGGCGGTGGTGCGGAGGATCTCGCTGTCCTGCAGCGCATAGCCGGCCGAGACCTGGAGGCGCGAGGCGATGCTCCGCTCGAGGCCGAGCTCGAGCCCGCGGGTGCGGGTCGCGCCGGTCAGCAGCGGCGGAAGCCCGACGACAGGGTTGGGCGACTGGGTATTGCTGCGGTCGAGCTGGTAGAGCGCGGCGGTGGCGAGGAGGCCATCGAGCAGCTCCCACTTGGCGCCGACCTCCATATTGTCGAACCGCTCGGGCTTCAGCGCCTCGCTTGTCTGCGTCAGGCCCGAGAACTGGTCACCCGACTGCGGCAGGAACGAGCGCGAGAAGCTGGTGTAGAGCGACAGGTCGCGGCGCGGCTTGAGGACGAGCCCGACCCGCGGGGAGACCAGGCGGTCGGTGCGGCCAAAGGTCGGAACGGTGGTCCTCTCGTCGGTGACGCGCAGCTTGAAGCGATCGTAGCGCAGGCCGGCGACCAGCTCGATCCAGTCGGCAGGACGAAGCTGGGTCTGGACATAGCCGGCGGCGACGGTGGCACGGGTCCGGTTGTCGGCGTCGGTGGCCGAGCGGAAGAAGTCGATCCGGCGCTCGACCGTCGTGTCGGCCAGGCTGACCCGGCCGAGGCTTGCGTCGACCGCGCCGAGGTCATTGAGGAAGCGCCCGCTCAGCCGCTGGTTACGGCTCTTCTGGCGGCCGAGCTCGACCCCGACGAGCCAAGTCTGGTCGATCCCTGCGATGCGGCCGTCCCACACGAGGTCGGTCTGGCTGATGAGGTTCCGGCGATCGTTGCGGCTGTTGTAGGCGCCGATCGCGACCGTTCCGCTATTCGCGTTCGAGCTCGGGAAGACGTTGACATAGTACTTGTCGTAGTCGGCCAACTGGGTGCGGTGGCGGAGCAGCAGCGCTTCGCCGAACTTCTGCTCGACCGCGAGCGTGGCGATCTGGACGTCGGCGTCGGAGACGCTGTTCGACGGATCGCCGAAGAAGTCGCGGTCGTAGCCCTTGATCGGGCGCCCGTTCAGCGAGGGCACGCCGCGGTCGGTGGTCCGGCGGTCGTGGAAATATTCGTAGGACAGGTCGACCCGTGTGTCGGCGCCGGGCTGCCAGCCGATCGTCGGGTTGATGCCGTAGCGCTTGAGGTCGACGTCGCGGCGGAAGCTGTCGCCCTTCTCGTAGACACCGTTGACCCGGAGCCCGAGCGCGCCGGTGAGGCGCAGGCTGTCGTCGGCGGTGAGGCGCGTACCGCCCTCGCTGTCATGGCTGAGGATGAATTGCTGGCTGTCCTTGACGCCGGCGCGCTTGGTGACGCGGTTGATGATCCCGCCGCCGCCCCCACGGCCGAAGATCATCGCATTGGGGCCCTTGAGCACCTCGACACGGTCGAGATTGTAGAAGTCGCGGAAATATTGCGCGTCGTCGCGGATCCCGTCGACGAAGAAGTCGGCGGTGGTGTTGTTGCCGCGCAGAGTCAGCTGGTCGCGATTGGCCTCGCCGGTGCCCGGGGTCGCGCCGGGGACGAACAGCAGGAGGTCGGCGACCGAGCGCAGCGACTGGTCCTCGATCTGCGCTTCCGACACGACCGAGATCGCCTGCGGAATGTCGCGCACCAGCGTGTTGGTCCTGGTACCGGTGACGGTCGATTTCACCCCATATTCGTCGCGCTTGCCGGTGACGGTGACCACTTGCGCGGCCTGCTCCTCGGCGGTGGTCGCGGTGCCGATTGCGACGACTTCCGCGGCGAGGACCGAGGAAGCGGGCACAACGAGGAGGGTGGCGCCAGCAAGGGCGCGAGCAACGGTACGCAAGGCAGAAAGCCCCTTCGAGTCAGGATCGTTTCGGTCCGATCCTGCTAAAGCTAATGCGAGTTATTCGCAAGAAGAGGTCGCTGACTGATGGAAAGGTTCATCAGCCAGCCTTGTTCAATCGAATGAATCGATGATCTACTCGGCTGCGAGCAGCTCCTCGGCGCCGCCGAGGTCGACCGAGACGATCCGGCTGACGCCCTTTTCGACCATCGTCACACCATAGAGGCGATGCATCCGGCTCATGGTCACCGCATTGTGGGTGACGATGAGGTAGCGGGTGTCGGTTTCGGCGGTCATCCGCACAAGGAGGTCGCAGAAGCGCTCCACGTTGGCGTCGTCGAGCGGGGCGTCGACTTCGTCGAGCACGCAGATCGGCGAAGGCTTGGTCAGGAACAGCGCGAAGATGAGCGCGACCGCGGTCAGCGCCTGCTCGCCGCCCGAGAGGAGCGACAGGGCGCTGAGCCGCTTACCGGGCGGCTGCGCCATGATCTCGAGACCCGCCTCGAGCGGATCGTCGCTGTCGATCAGCGCGAGGTGCGCCTGGCCGCCGTCGAACAGGGTGGTGAAAAGGCTCCGGAAGTGGCGGTCGACCTGCTCGAAGGCGTCGAGCAGGCGGAGCCGGCCCTCGCGATTGAGGCTTCCGATCGAGCCGCGCAGGCGATGAATCGCCTGGGTCAGCTCATCGCGCTCGGCGGCGCCCTGGGTGCGGGCCTCATCGAGCTCGGCGAGCTCCTGCTCGGCGACGAGGTTGACCGGCCCGATCCGCTCGCGCTCGGCGGTCAGGCGTTCGAGCGACTGGCTTTCCTCGACCGAGTCGGCGAGGTCGTCGGGCGCGAAGCCTAGCTTTCCGGGAAGCAGCGGCGGGGGGCATTCGAACTTCTCGCCGCAGACCCGGCCATATTCGATCCGCCGCAGGGCCTGCGCCTCGGCCCGGGTTGCCGCGGCGGCGCGCCGCTCACGAGCCAGAGCCATCGCCTCGTTGGCCTGGGCGAGCGCCTTGCCGACGTCGGCGAGCGCGGCCTCGGCCTCGCGCTCGGCGGCAAGCGCCGCGCCGATCGCCGCGCTCGAACCCTGCAGCTCCTGCTCGTGGGCGGCGACCTGTGCGGCGAGCCGCTCGGGTTCGCCCGCGAGCGCCGTGGCCTCGCTTGCCAGCTCCTCGGCGCGGCGCTCAGCGCCGGCGATCCGCTGCATCGCCGTGCGGGAGCGCTCGTCCCACGCCGACTGCTCGCGGGCAGCGGCAAGCTGGCGGTCACGATCGCTGGCAGCGGAGCGCGCGGCAGTTGCGAGTTCGGCGCGGTGATCGGCGACCGAGCGACCGCGCTCGGCGGCAATCGCGCGGGCGTCGGCGAGTTCGCCGGCAAGCGCGTCCTGCGCGGGCAGCGCGGCAAGCACCGCCTCGGCCTGCGCGACCGAGTTCGCCGAGGCGTCGAGCACGGGGGCGAGCTCCTCGCGGCGCTGGCGAAGTGAAGCACGCTGTTCCTCGTGCCGCTCGAGCGCGGCGGCGGCGGCGTCCTCGTCGCGGCGGGCCTGGCGAGCGGTGTTTTCCGCGGCGAGCAGCTCGGCCCGGGCCCGGTCGGCGGCCGTGGCGACGGCGGTCACCCTGGCAAGCGCCTCCTCGCGCTCGCGGGTGGCCGCATCGAATCGCCCACGAAGTTCAGGGAGCCTGTCGTCGAGCGCGGCGAGGCGATTGGCGCGCTCGAGCCGCTCGGCCGCGGCGGCGCCGCTTCCGCTGCTGACGAATCCGTCCCAGCGGCGAAGCCGGCCGTCGCGGGTCACCAGCCGCTGCCCCGCGGCGAGCGGCTGTCCGTCGTCGGCGTCGGCGACCCCGACCTGGGCGAGGCGGCGGGCAAGCTCGGGTGGCGCGGTGACCAGGGTTGCGAGGGGGACAAGACCGTCGGCCAGCGGGGGATCGTAGGGCGAGGGCTCGACCCCCGCCCAGCCGCGCTCGCCCGCGCTTCCGACCGGGGCGCCGAGATCGTCGCCGAGCGCGGCGGCCAAGGCCTTCTCGTAGCCCGACGCGACCGTGATGCTGGCAAGGACGCCCGAGCCCTTGCCTTGGCTGAGCGCACGGCGAAGCGCCTCGGCCTCGCTGGTCGCAGCGGCATGGGCGGCGCGGGCTTCGGCGAGCGCGGCCTCGGCAAGGTTGCGTGCCTCGGCGGCCTTCCCGCGCTCCTGCTCGGCGGCGGCGATCGCCTGCTCGGCGCTGGCCGCCTTGGCGGAAGCCTCGGCCGCGCGCGCCGCGGCCTGGTCACGGCGGGCGGAGTGGTCGGCACCGTCGCCGAGGCGGCCCAGCTGGTCCTCGAGCCGGCGAGCCTCGTCGGCGAGCCGTGCCGCATGGCTGCGCGCCGCATTGAGCGCGGCGAGCGCGACCTGCCGCTCGGCGCGGAGTGCGGCTTCGCGGGTCAGGAGACCGGCGAGCGCCGCCTCGGCCGCCCGAGCCTGTTCCTCGGCGCCGCGCAACTGGTCGGTCAGTCGCGCCTGGTGATCGGTAGAGTCGGCAAGTCGCGCCGCGATGGCCTCTTGTTCGGCAGCGAGGGCGGCCATCGCCTGGGTCGCGTCGGCGGACAGCGCCTGCTCGCGCGTGCGCTCGGCGTCGAGCTGCCCGGCGCTGCGCTCGAGCTCGACCAGACGGTGGCGGGCGGTGTCGAGCGCGGCGCGGGTGGTGGCGAGCTTGTGGGCGAGCTCCTGCCCTTCCTCGCGGGCGCGGGTCGCCGCCTGCCGCCGCTCCGCGACCAGCCCGGCGGCGACCTGCTGCGCGGCCTGGGCGCGCCCGAGTCCGGCGGTCAGCGCCTCCACTTCGCGAGCGGCGCGATCGGCTTCGACCCCGGCCTCGCGGGCGGCGGCATCGGCCTCGGCCCAGCGGCGGTAGATCAGCCGGCCCTCGCTCAACCGGATCCGGTCGGTCAGCGCCCGATAGCGCTCCGCGGCGCGGGCCTGGCGACGGAGCGCGGCGGCGCGGATTTCCTGGTCGCCGAGCAATTCGTCGAGCCGCTGGAGGTTGGTCTCGGTCGCGCGGAGCTTCTGCTCGGCATCCTTGCGGCGGACGTGGAGGCCGGCAATCCCGGCCGCTTCCTCGAGCATCGCCCTTCGCTCTGCGGGCTTGGCCGAGATGAGCGCGCCGATCCGGTTCTGGCTGACCAGAGCGGGAGAGTGGGCGCCGGTCGCCGCGTCGGCGAACAGCAGGGCGACGTCCTTCTGGCGAACGTCGCGGCCGTCGATCCGGTAGGCAGAACCGGCGCCGCGCTCGATCCGGCGGGTGACCTCGCTCTCGCCGTCAGCCGAGCTTTCGACCAAGAGCGAGACCTCGGCGAAATCGCGCGGCGGGCGCTGCGCGGTGCCGGCGAAGATCACGTCCTCCATCCCGCCGCCGCGAAGCGACTTGGGACTGCCCTCGCCCATCACCCAGCGGAGCGCCTCGAGCAGGTTCGACTTGCCGCAGCCATTGGGCCCAACGACGCCCGTCAGCCCCGGCTCGATCCGAAGATCGGCCGGTTCGACGAAGCTCTTGAAGCCGGTCAGCTTGAGGCGGCGAAACCGCACCGTCTGGTCACTCCCCCCGGGTGTGGACGGCGCCCTGGGGATCAGAGCGCCTTCTTGATGCCGGCTTCGAGCTGCTGCCAGGTCGGCGTTCCCACCTTGATGTCGACCACGTCGCCGTTGACAAGGAAGGTCGGAGTGCCGGGAATGTCATATTGCGTGCTGGCATCGCTCAGCATCTGCACCAGCCGGTCGATCTCGGCCTGGTTGGCGAGGCACTGGCTGGTCTTGCCGGACGGCAGGCCCCGCTGAGCGGCCCATTCCTGAAGCCCGCTGAGCTGCGCCATCTGCTGGAACTGCTGCCCGGGCGGGAGAGTCTGGAGCGCCTGCAGGCGATCCTGCGGCGCCGACTGGAGCTTCTCGAAGACGGTCTTCTGGTCGGCGAAAAGCGCGTTCGTCAGCGTGAAGAACTGCGGGGTGGCGCCGGCGCAGCGGGTGATCAGCGACGCCGTCATGTCGAGCGGGTCACGCACATAGTTGCGGAATTCGAAGCTGACATTGCCGTTCTTCACATATTGCTCGACGAGGCTGGGCTCACCCTCGCGCGAGAAGTCGGCGCAGTGCGAGCAGGTCATCGAGGCGAACTCGACCACCTTCACCTTGGCCTGCGGATTGCCCATCAGCATCCCGCCCTCGGTGGTCTGGGTGACGAGCTTGGTCCAGTCGCCGTTGGGTGCCTGCACCGGCGCGGCGGCGGGATTGTCGTTCTGGGCAGTCGGCTCCTGCTTGCAGGCCGAAGCACCGAGCGCGAGCGCGCTGACAGCCAATCCCAACATCAACTTGTTCATAGGTCCTGGTCACTCCGTTTGGGCGATGGTTTGAGCTTGAATGGGGCGGCGACGATCCGCGGCGGCCCGGCATTGGCGGCGATCGCGCCGGCCATGTTCTCGAGCACGGTCCGCAGTTCGGGATCGGCAATCTCGCGCAGGCCGTCGCCGAGCTCGCGCGGGACTGGCGCGGGCTGCGGGCGTGGTGGTCGCGGCGCGGGCCGGAGCGCGGCGCCGTGGCGGAAGACGACCTTCTCGACCGCGGCATAGCCGAAGAAGCGATTGACCCGCTCGATGATCATCGGCCCGAGATGCTGGAGCAAAGGCGCGTGGGCTCCCTCGACCGCGAGGGTCAGGGTCCCGCCGCCCTTCTTGCCGGCCGGAAAGCGGATCGATTCGGGGGTGGAGACCCTGGCGTAACGCTCGCCGACGATCTCCTGCCAGCGCGAGACCACTGCGCCCTGGATGAAGCCGAAGCGCTTGAAGGCGAGCCCGCCGATGTCGAGCGCCAGTTCGCCCGCCGCGCGGGCGCGGTTCTGGCGGGGCGCGTCGGCTGGTTCGGGCTTTTTCTTCGACATGTTCGCCTGCCATGCCATAGGCGGCGCATGGACGCCACCGCAGCCGCGCTGCTGCTCGACCATTATGATTCCGCTCGCCGCGACCTTCCCTGGCGGAGCGATTCGCCGGACCCCTACAGGGTGTGGCTGAGCGAAGTCATGCTCCAGCAGACCACCGTCGCCACCGTCACTCCGCGCTTCCTTCGCTTCGTCGAACGGTGGCCGACGGTCGAGGCGCTGGCGGCGGCGAGCGACGAGGAGATCCTCGGCGAGTGGGCCGGGCTCGGCTATTATGCACGGGCGCGCAATCTCATCGCCTGTGCCCGCAAGGTCGCCGCAGACGGCGGCTTTCCCGTCACGGAGGCTGGTCTCCGCGCACTTCCGGGGCTTGGCGCCTACACCGCGGCGGCGGTCGCGGCGATCGCCTTCGGCCAGCCGGCGGTACCGATCGACACCAATGTCGAGCGGGTGATCGCCCGCTTCTACGGCCTCACGGAGCGGAGCGCAGTGCCGGCGGCGGCCAGGGCCTTCTTCCCGGGGGCACGCAACGGCGACGTGGCGCAGGCGCTGATGGATCTCGGCGCGACCCTCTGTCGGCCAAGGGCGCCCGCCTGCCCCGCGTGCCCGCTTTGGAAGCACTGCCAAGCCGCGGCGAGCGGCACCCCCGAGGCCTTTCCCGCGCCCAAGGTTCGCAAGGCCCGCCCGCACCGCTTCGGAATCGCCTGGTGGGTGCGGAAGGATGATCACGTCTGGCTCGTCCGCCGCGCACAGCAGGGCTTGCTCGGCGGAATGGCCGCGCTGCCCGGGCCCGAGTGGCAGGATGAGCGGCCCTCGGCCAACGCGATCGCCATCCACCGCCACGGCTTCACTCATTTCACGCTCGATCTTCTGGTCGTGCCCGCAGCCGAACCGCCCGACGGCGAGGGCTGGTGGCAACCACTGCAAGGGATCGCCGACGCCGGCCTCCCGACCCTCTATGCGCGGGCGATCAAGGCCGCGCTGACCGCCGAACGGGAGCCGCGACTTGCCGCCTGACATCTTCTTCGCCGGGCCCGGGCTCGACCGTGCCGATCAGCTGCGGGGCGCGCCCGAGCGCCTTGCGGAGCTCGCCGAAGCGACGGGCGCGAGGGAGCTCATCTGGGAGCATGGCCTTCCGGCGCTCGACCCCGACGGAGCGCTGCGCTGGGGACCGCTTCGCGACCCGGCGCTATTCCTCGGGATCGACGGCGACACGCCCTGCTTCTCGCCAGTGGGTGCCGAAGGCGGCGACCTTCGCGCGCAGTTCGGCGCGCTGGCCCACCTGACGGCGGCCGACGCGCCGGTCTTCGCCGCCGCGACCAGCCTTTCGAGCTGGCACCGGCGGCACCGCTTCTGCGCCAACTGCGGCAGTTCGAGCGAGATCGTCCGCGGCGGTTGGTCGCGGCGCTGCGGCGCCTGCCAGGCGGAGCATTTTCCGCGGGTCGATCCGGTGGTGATCATGCTTGCCGAGCATGACGGGCGAGTGCTGCTCGGCCGGCAGCCGCGCTTTCCACCGCAGCGCTATTCGGCTCTGGCGGGTTTCGTCGAGGTCGGCGAAGCGCTCGAGGATGCCGTCGCGCGGGAGCTGTTCGAGGAGGCGGGGGTGCGCGTCGACGACGTCCGCTATGTCGCGAGCCAGCCGTGGCCCTTTCCTTCGTCGCTGATGATCGCCTGCACCGCGAAGGCGCGAGACGACGCGCTGACGATCGACACGACCGAGCTCGAGGATGCGCGCTGGTTTACCCGCGCCGAGGTCGCCGCGGCGATGGCGGGCGAGATCGACCCGGCCTTCGTCGCGCCGCCTCCTTTTGCCATCGCGCACAGCCTGCTTGCCCACTGGTTGGCCGCTTGAAGAACTCAAGGGGCCCGCTTAAAGAGCGCGGGCATTTTCTCATCCATCGGACGCGCTAGAACCATCATGCAGGACAATAACAACACGGTCGCCGGCTGGGTGCTGTTCGCCGGAATCGTCGCGCTGGGCAGCAGCCTGGTCGCCGGCACCTACTTCCACGGCGAGCGTCCGGAGAAGATGGGCTATCCGATCGAGGGCGTGGTCGAGGAAGGCGGCAGCGGCGAGGCCGAGCAGCCGATCGAATTCTATCTCGCCAGCGCCGACGCGGCCAAGGGCGCGGACGTGTTCAAGAAGTGCCAGGCCTGCCACAATGCCGAGAAGGGCGGAGCGAACGCGCTAGGCCCGAACCTCTACGGCGCCTTCGGCAAGCCGCACGGCCACGTCCCGGGCTTCGCTTATTCGGATGCCCTGAAGGGAGTTCCGGGCGTGTGGGACTGGAAGAGCATGAGCGAGTGGCTCGCCAATCCGAAGAAGTATGCGCCGGGCACCAAGATGACCTTCGCGGGCCTCAGCAACCCCGAGGACCGGGCCAATGTCATGGCCTATCTCAACAGCAAGAGCGACGCGCCGATGCCGCTTCCGGCCGCGCCCGTCGCCTCGACCCCGGGCGCTGCCGGCGACAAGGCCGCCTCCGAGGCCGACGATGCCGGCGCGCAGAAGGCCGAGAACGAGCCGGTGCTGACCGAGCAGGACGCGCAGAAGGGCGGAATCGCCAACATCCGCGGCGAGGGTGCCCCCAAGGTCACCGCGCCGGGCACCACCGCGACGCCGGCGCCCAAGCAGTAGGCAGAATTCCCCGCCCAGGCGCTCAATGCGCCTGGCGGGGGCTTTCCATCAACTCGGTGAGCACTCCGCCCGTGTCCTTCGGATGAAGGAAGAAGATCGGCGTGCCGTGCGCCCCGATCCTTGTGGCTCCGAGGATGCGCACGCCGGCGCCCTCGAAATGCGCCCGCGCCTCGGCGATGTCGTGCACCTCGAAGCAGACATGATGCTGTCCGCCCTGCGGGTTCTTCTCGAGGAACTTCGCGACCGGGCTGTCGGGACCGAGCGGTTCGATCAGCTCGACCTGGCTGTTGGGCGCATCGACGAAGCACACCCGCACGCCTTGGGCAGGAAGGTCGAACGGCGGCGAGCTGGGCTCGACACCGTAGAGGGTACGGTA
Source organism: Sphingomonas swuensis (assembly GCF_039538045.1). Classification (NCBI taxonomy): domain Bacteria; kingdom Pseudomonadati; phylum Pseudomonadota; class Alphaproteobacteria; order Sphingomonadales; family Sphingomonadaceae; genus Sphingomonas; species Sphingomonas swuensis. Next base: position 2,558,441 of record NZ_BAABBQ010000001.1, read on the forward strand.
CATGTCGAGACTACGCTCGATCGACGGGGTGGCGACCCCGACATGGTTCAGGCGTCCGAGTTTCATCGAGATCCTACTTCAGCGCTGCAATGGTCGATACGATCAGGGCGGCAAGGCTGAGCCCCAACCAGACGAACTTGAGTGCGATCAGCAGCTGCGCCTTGCCCGGCTCAAGCTCCCGGTCCGCGACGAACGCCGATTCCTGAACCGTCTGGGCTGACAAGGCATTGACCACGCCGCGGGCGAAGGCGACCGACGACAGAAGGAAGATCAGTGGCGGCAACCACTTGTCGAGTTCAAAGTGGGATGTTGTCATGCTTCTTCCACGGGTTCTCGAGGCTCTTGTCCTTGAGCTTCCGCAAGCCAAGCGCGACCTTCCGGCGGGTTTCGCGGGGCTGGATGACGTCGTCGATGAAGCCCATGCTCGCCGCCACGAACGGGTTGGCGAAGCGCGCCTCATATTCCTGCGTGCGCTCGGCGATCTCTTCCGGGGTCTTGCCGCGGAAGATGATCTCGACCGCGCCCTTGGCGCCCATCACCGCGATCTCGGCGGTCGGCCAGGCATAGTTCAAGTCTCCGCGCAGGTGCTTGGAGGCCATGACGTCATAGGCGCCGCCATAGGCCTTGCGGGTGATGACGGTGATCTTGGGGACGGTCGCCTCGGCATAAGCGAACAGCAGCTTGGCGCCATGCTTGATGATGCCGTTGTGCTCTTGGCCCACCCCGGGGAGAAAGCCGGGAACGTCGACGAAGGTCAGCAGCGGAATGTCGAAGGCGTCGCAGAAGCGGACAAAGCGCGCGGCCTTCTTGGATGAGTTGATGTCGAGCACGCCGGCCAGCACCATCGGCTGATTGGCGACGACGCCGACGGTGCGTCCCTCGATCCGGCAGAAGCCGATGATGATGTTGGCGGCATGGGCGGGCTGAAGCTCGAAGAAGTCGCCTTCGTCGGCGACCTTCCGGATCAGCTCGTGCATGTCGTAAGGCTGGTTAGCGCTGGGCGGGATCAGCGTGTCGAGGCTGTCCTCGGACCGGTCGAACGGGTCTTCGGTCGGCCGCTCGGGCACCGACAGCCGGTTGGACAGCGGCAGGAAGTCGAAGAATTCACGCGCCGCGAGGAGCGCGTCGATGTCGTTCTCGAAGGCGACGTCGGCGACGCCCGACTTGGCGGTATGGGTGACCGCTCCGCCAAGCTCCTCCTGGGTGACGACCTCGTTGGTGACGGTCTTCACCACGTCCGGGCCGGTGACGAACATGTAGGAGCTGTCCTTCACCATGAAGATGAAGTCGGTCATCGCGGGCGAATAGACCGCGCCGCCGGCGCACGGTCCCATAATGAGGGAAAGCTGCGGCACGACGCCGCTGGCGAGCACGTTGCGCTGGAACACCTCGGCATAGCCAGCAAGGCTGGCGACGCCTTCCTGAATTCGCGCGCCGCCCGAATCGTTGAGGCCGATGACCGGCGCCCCGACCTTCATCGCCGCGTCCATCACCTTGCAGATCTTCTGCGCGTGGCGCTCGGACAAGGAGCCGCCGAAAACGGTGAAGTCCTGCGCAAAGACATAGACGAGCCGGCCGTTGATCGTGCCCGAGCCGGTCACCACGCCATCGCCGGGGAAGCGCTGGTCGGCCATCCCGAACTCGGTCGCATTATGTTCGACGAAGGCGTCGACCTCCTCGAAGCTGCCCTCGTCGAGCAGCACGGCGAGCCGCTCGCGCGCGGTCAGACGACCCTTGGCATGCTGGGCGTCGATGCGGCGTTGGCCGCCTCCCATTTGCGCTGCGGCGCGGCGGCGTTCGAGTTCGGCGATGGTGCTGCTCATGGGTCAGGCTCTTCGGACGTGAAGCGCCTTGCGTCAACGCGGAACAAAAGGAGCACTCGGGCGGTTGTGTCTGCTGCTGGGGGTTAAAAGCCCCTAGTTTGCCGCAGTGCACCATGAGCAATCGGTTTCATACCCGTACGGGCTGGAACCCGACTCGCTCGATCGTTGTTCCGCTGTAACCTTCTCTATCTCCAAGGGGTTGTCCGTCCATGTTCGAAGATGTTGGCGTCCGTAGCTCTGCCAGTGCGTCCACTCAGGCATCGTCGAACAAAGGTACTACCCTACTCTGCTTCTCGCACCTGCGGTGGGACTTCGTGTTCCAGCGGCCGCAGCACCTGATGAGCCGCTTCGCCAAGTCGATGCCGGTGGTGATCTGGGAAGAGCCGGTTCACTCCGCCGCCGGCGAGGGACCTTCGCTCGACGTTCGTCCGGCCAAAGGAATGCCGAACGTCACGGTCGTCACGCCCCACCTGCCCGAAGGGCTGGAAGTCGGCGCCGAGCGGACCGTGCTCAAGGGCCTGCTCGATCAGTTTTCGGCGACGCTGAGCGGCCGCCTGATCCGCTGGTACTACACGCCGATGATGCTGCCCTTCTCGCGGCACCTCGACGCGGTCGCGACCGTCTATGACTGCATGGACGAATTGTCGGCCTTCCGTTTCGCCCCGACCGAGCTGCTCGACCTCGAGCGCGAACTGCTCGAGGCGGCCGACGTGGTCTTCACCGGCGGCTACTCGCTGTACGAGGCGAAGAAGAAGCGCCACGGCAACGTCCACCCCTTCCCCTCCTCGGTCGATCGCGCGCATTTCGGTGCGGCCCGCGCCGGCATCGCCGACCCGTCGGACCAGTCCGGAATCGGCCGCCCGCGCTTCGGCTTCTACGGCGTGATCGACGAGCGGATCGACCTCGAACTGCTCGACCGGGTCGCCGAGATGCGCCCCGACTGGCAGCTGGTGATGGTCGGACCGGTGGTGAAGATCAGCGAGGACGACCTCCCCCGCCGCGACAACATCCACTATCTCGGCGGCAAGAGCTACGACGAGCTGCCGACCTACCTCGGCAACTGGGACGTCGCGATGATGCCCTTCGCCATCAACGAGGCGACGCGCTTCATCTCGCCGACCAAGACCCCCGAATATCTCGCAGCCGGCAAGCCGGTGGTCTCGACCCCGATCAAGGACGTCAAGCGCCACTATGAGAAGCTGTCGGGCGTGATGATCGCCGGCACCGCCGAGCAGTTCGTCGAAGCGGGCGAGCGCGCGCTCGGACTGACCCGCGGCGAGGGCGGCGACTGGCTTGCCGAGGTCGACCTGGCGCTGGCCGACATGAGCTGGGACACGACCCAGGCGCGGATGGCGGCGCTGGTCGCCGAGGTCACCGAGCAAGGCCAGAAGATCGAACGCCCGGCGTTCGGGCAGCACGGCGCCTACACGCACAGCAAGAACAAGAAGTACGACTATCTGATCGTCGGCTGCGGCTTTGCCGGTTCGGTCCTGGCCGAGCGGCTCGCGACCCAGCATGGCGCCCGCGTGCTGATGATCGACAAGCGCGATCACGTCGCCGGCAATGCCTATGATGAGTATAACGAGAACGGCATCCTGTACCACAAATACGGGCCGCACATCTTCCATGCGAACTCGGACGAGATCGTCAGCTACCTGTCGCAGTTCACCCAGTGGCGGCCTTACGAGCACCGCGTGCTGGCGAACGTGCGCGACCAGCTAGTGCCGATCCCGATCAACCGGACCACGCTGAACAAGCTGTTCGACGCGGGCCTGAAGAACGACGAGGAGGCCGCGGCCTTCCTCGCCTCGCGCTCCGAGCCGGTGGCGGAGATCCGCACCAGCGAGGACGTGGTCATCAACGCCGTCGGACGCGAGCTCTACGAGCTCTTCTTCCAGGGCTACACCCGCAAGCAGTGGGGCCTCGATCCGTCGGAGCTCGACAAGCAGGTGACCAGCCGGATCCCGACCCGGACCAACACCGACGATCGCTACTTCACCGACACGCACCAGATCATGCCGCTGCACGGCTACACCAAGATGTTCGAGAAGATGCTCGACCATCCGCTGATCGACAAGCAGCTCGGCACCGACTTCCGCGACGTCCGCAACGACATCGACGCCGCGCACATCATCTACACCGGTCCGATCGACGAATATTTCGACTGGCGTTTCGGCAAGCTGCCCTATCGCAGCCTGCGCTTCGTCCACTCGACGATCGACAAGGAGCAATTCCAGCCGGTGGCGGTGGTCAACTATCCGGACACTGAGACGCCCTACACCCGCATCTCCGAATACAAGCACATGACCGGGCAGGAGCATGCGAGGACCACCATCACGCTCGAATATCCGAGCGCGGAGGGCGATCCCTATTATCCGATCCCGCGACCGGAGAACCAGCTGCTGTTCAAGAAGTATGAGGCGCTGGCCGACTCGACTTCGGGCGTGACCTTCGTCGGACGGCTGGCGACCTACCGTTACTACAACATGGACCAGATCGTCGGGCAGGCGCTTGCCACCTTCCGGCGGATGGACGAGGCGCGCGCCCGCTTCAGCGGCAAGCCTGCGGCGGCCGGCGCGACCAGCCGCGAGCTCCGGCTCGCGATCTGACCTGACCTGACCAAATGGTTCCCGGCGCAACGGCCGGGAACCATTTGCGACGAACCGCGTTTGCGGCGCCTTTTCGGGACGGGCGGCCGGCATTATCTCGGAGTATGCCCAGCGCCCTGCCCGTCGATCGGACCGAAGTTCCTCCGGTCGCGACCTACGCGAACCCGATCCTCGACCAGGATTTCCCCGACCCCGCCGTGCTGCTGGCTGAGGACGGCTATTACTATGCCTATGCGACGCAGACCCTGCGTGACGGCGCGTGGATCAACATCCAGGTCGCTCGTTCGGCCAACCTGGTAGATTGGCAGTTCCTCGGCGACGCGATGCCGGCCAAGCCGGCCTGGGCGTCGCAGTCGCAGGATTTCTGGGCGCCCTACGTGCTGTTCGACCGCGGGCGCTACGTCATGTATTATTCGGCGACGCCCGACGAGACGGCGGGGCAGCCTAGCCATTCGCTGGCGATCGCGGTCGCGGACCGGCCCGAGGGACCGTTCGTCGACATCGGCAAGCCGCTGCTGAACGGTCGTGGGTTCGAATATATCGACCCGATGGTGTTCCGGGATCCCGTGTCGGGCCGGCCCTTCCTCTACTGGGGTTCGGGCTTCCAGCCGATCAAGGTGCAGCAGCTGGCGGACGACCTGATGTCGTTCGAGCCGGGCAGCGCGCCGACCGACATCATCTGGCCCAACCCGATCGCCGGTGCCTTCCCGAGGCTGGTGGAAGCGGCCTGGGTCATCCACCACGGCGACCATTATTACATCTTCTATTCGGGCGATAATTGCTGCGGACCCAACGCGGAATATGGCGTGATGGTCGCCCGCTCACGTCAGCCCATGGGTCCTTTCGAGACGCTCGAGCAGGCAAAGGGCGTTCCGCACAGCCTGATGCTGACGCGCAACGAGCGCTGGCTCGCCCCCGGCCATAACTCGATCATCGAGGATCGCGCGGGGACGAGCTGGATCGTCTACCATGCGATCGACATCGAGCGGCCGCGGCAGCGGCAGGAAGACGAGATCAACAGCCGTCGGATCCTGCTGATCGACCCCATTCGCTGGGAAGACGGCTGGCCGATCGTCGGCACGCCCTCGCACGGCGAGCAGCAGGCGCCCCGGACCTAGGCTTTTTCGAGGGCGCGAAAGCGTTGCGCCTGGTCGCGCAATTCCTCGAGCAGGCGCTCGTCGACGTTTCTCTCGCCGTCGGCGGTGATGCTCGACAGCAGGCCCGCCTCGGCATGGCGGCTGTTATCCCAGCCAGGATAGGCGGTGATCGGGAACCAGCAGATCCCGCGCAGGTCGACCCCGCGCCTAATCGCGTCGCGCGCCTCCGCCCCGACATAATGGAGCCACGAGGCCCGCCCGCAGCCCTCGGCGCCCGTCTCGGACAGGAAGACGGGCTTGCCATAACGCTCGGAGACTTCGACGAGCATGTCGGACAAGGGGCGGTACTCGTGGTGGCCCATGGGGATGGTCGGGCCGTCGAGATACCATTGATTATGCGGGTAGTAGTTGAGCCCGATGAGGTCGGCGAAGGAGGGATCGCCGCCTAGCTCGGGCCGATCCCTGCCGGTGACCCAGTCGTAAAATTCGAATTGGCCGATCCGGGGCCGGTCCGCTGCCACCACCGACTTGCGGCGATGATCGCGCGGGGCGATGTGGACCAGCGGCTCGGCCCAGACCAGAAGCGCATTTGGCCACTGCCTTCGCACAGCCGCGGCCGAATGGGTTGCGGTCCGGGTCAGCTGCTCCTTGAGCCAGCCCTTCGTGTCGGGACCGACCGCGGGGAAGTACCCGACCTCGACCGCCCAGGACATGAAGCTGACCTCGTTGAGCAGGCACAGCTTGGGCCTGGTCTCGACGATGGACTGCTGCAGCTCGACCGCGGCCAGGGCGAAGTCGGTGAAGCGCTGAGGGAAGTCGTCCGAACCCGGGTCGACATGGTCGGGCGAGCCATAGTGGAAGAGGTCCCAGATGACGTCCATGCCGTGCTGCTCGGCGGCTTCGAGCGCGGGCAGCCAACTCGACCAGTCGTAGCGGCCCGGAGCCTTCTCGATCACATGCCAGCGAAGGCCGTCGCGGATCGTCTGGAGCCCGAGCGCGCGGAGCTGGCGGTAATCGCCATCGACATGCCGGTCGTGGCTGGTTGCGCGGATGAGGTCGAGCCGGACGCCATCGCGGCGGCGATGCGAGGAGCATTCGAAGCCGCCCTGGAAGAAGCTGGCGAAGGTCGTTTCGGGTCCGGTCTGCACGCTTCCACAATGCATGGGCGGCGGGTTGGAGCCGTGACGGGCCCGGAAAGTTCGAGCCGGGTCGGTTGAACCATGACGGCCGCTCGTGCTTTGACGGGGGCGAAGGAGCCGCCCCGACCCATGCAGACCAGTCACTGGCCCGCCCGCCTCTACCTGGTCCGGCACGGGCAGAGCCAAGGCAATGTCGCCCGCGACCGGTCGGAGGCCGAGGGCTTGGCGACGATCGGGATCGACATGCGCGACGTCGACGTGCCGCTGTCGGACCTCGGCCACCAGCAGGCGCAGGCCGCGGGCCGCTGGTTCGCCGCTTTGCCTGAGGAAGAGAAGCCAGAGGTCATCCTCTCCTCGCCCTACGTGCGGGCGCGGCAGACCGCCCGGCACATCTGCGAAGCCGGCGGCCTGGCCGGCGGCAAGGCGCGGACGGTCATCGACGAGCGGCTTCGCGAGCGCGAGTTCGGCGTGTTCGACGGGCTGACCACGCTCGGCATCCGCCAATCCTATCCCGAAGAGGCGGCGCATCGCGCCCGGCTCGGCAAATTCTACCATCGGCCGCCGGGCGGCGAGAGCTGGGCCGACGTCATCCTGCGCCTGCGCTCGGCGATGAACTCGATCAACCTCCACTATAACGGGCGACGCGTGCTGATCGTCTGCCACCAGGTGGTGGTGCTGTGCATGCGCTACGTGCTGGAGGAACTGGACGAGGCCGAGATCCTCGGCATCGACCGGGCGGCGGACGTCCTCAACTGCGGCATCTGCGCCTTCGACTTCGAGGTCCAGGAGCTCGACTGCGCGCCCAAGCTGGCGCTGTGGAACCATGCCGCGCCGCTCGAGCAGGAAGGCGCGCCGGTCACCTCCGCGCCCGACAAGATGACGGGCACCAGGTGATCGAGCCGCGCGCGCTCGACACCGCCCTTCTCAAGGAGCATCCGCTTCCCGCGATCGAGGCGGGCGACAAGGACGCCCGCGGCTCGATCCTGATCATCGCCGGGAGCCGCGACGTGGCTGGAGCAGCCTTGCTCACCGCCATGGGCGCGATGCGCGCCGGCGCCGGCCGGCTGCAGATCGCGACCGTCCAGAGCGCCGCGGCGAGCCTCGCCTTCGCCATGCCCGAAGCGATGGTCGTCGGCCTCGCCGAAGGCCGTGATGGCGGGTTCGCACCTTCGACCGTCAAGCCTCTGGCCGAGCGCGCGAGCAAGGCGGACGTCGTGGTCGCAGGGCCGGGAATGCAGGGCAATGCCTCCACCCCCAAGCTCGCCGCGGCGCTGGCGGAGGCCTGCCCCAAGCTGGTGCTCGACGCGGCGCTGCTCCACGCCCTTCCCGAACGCCGCGCCGAGGTCGCCCGCAAAGGAGTGCCGGCATTGCTCCTCCCTCATGCGGGCGAGATGGCGAGCCTGCTCGGCTGCAAGCCGGAGGAGGTCGAATCCGATCCGATCGGGGCCGGGCGTCGCTGCGCCGATCGCTTCGACAGCATCACCCTCGTCAAGGGCGCGGCGAGCCACGTGGTGACCCCCGAGGGGGCGCTGTTCGGATATCCGGGCGGTGGGCCCGGGCTCGGAATCTCGGGCTCTGGCGACACGCTGGCGGGGATCGTCGGCGGCCTGCTGGCGCGCGGCGCCGACCCGCTGACCGCCCTGCTGTGGGGAGTCTGGTGCCACGGCGAAGCCGGCCGCCGGCTGGCGGAGAGGATCGGGACCCTGGGTTTCCTTGCCCGCGAGATCGTCGACGAGGTTCCCAGCGTCCTTCGCGAGGCCGGAGCGCTTTAGGTCTCAGCTGACCCCGTAGTCGTCGAGCTCGTCGCCGGCGACCTTGACCACATGAAGCACGTTGGTCGAGCCGCTGGTTCCGAACGGCACGCCGGCGAGGATGATGATCCGGTCGCCCCCGCCCGCAAGCTTGTGGCGAAGCACCATGCGTTTGGCCTTGCCGACCATTTCCTCGAAGCTGCCGACGTCGCGGGTGTGGACCGCGTGGACGCCCCAGACCAGTCCCATCCGGCGCGCGACCGAGCGGCTGGCGGTCATCACCAGCAGCGGCACCGGGCCACGCTCGCGCGCGATCCGGCGGGCGGTCGAACCGGTCGAGGTGTAGCAGACCAGCCCCGCGACGTTGACCGTGGTGGCGATGTTGCCGGCGCTTTCGGCAAGCGCGTCGGCGGTGGTCGGCTCGGCCGGTGTCGCGGTGAAGTGGACGCGCGCGGCATAGTTGGGATCGGCTTCGACCGAGCGACCGATGCGATCCATCATGTGCACCGCCTCGACCGGGAAGTCGCCCGCCGCGCTTTCGGCCGACAGCATGATCGCGTCGGCACCGTCGTAGATGGCGTTGGCGACGTCGCTCACCTCGGCCCGGGTCGGGGTCGGCGAAGTGATCATGCTCTCGAGCATCTGGGTCGCGACGACCACCGGCTTGCCGAGTTCGCGGGCACGGGCGACGATCATCTTCTGCAGCGGCGGGACGGCTTCGGCCGGTAGCTCGACGCCAAGATCGCCGCGCGCGACCATCACCGCGTCGGCCAGCGCGAGGATGCCTTCGAGCCGCTCGATCGCCGCGGGCTTCTCGATCTTGACCAGCAGCGCGGCCTTGTCGCCGATCAGCGCGCGGGCTTCCTCGACGTCCTCGGGACGCTGGACGAAGGACAGGGCGATGTAGTCGGCGCCCTGCTCGAGCGCGAATTGGAGGTCGGAGCGGTCCTTCTCGGTCAAGGCCGGGATCGGAACGAGGACGTCGGGGACGTTGACGCCCTTGTTGTCGCTGACCCGGCCGCCGACCTCGACGATGGTCTCGATCCGCGTCGCGCTGACCGCCGCGACCCGAAGGCGGATCTTGCCGTCGTCGATCAGCAGCTGGTCGCCCTCACGGACCGCCTCGAACAATTCTGGATGGGGCAGCTCGACCCGGCTCGTGTCGCCCGGGGCGTCGCTCGCGTCGAGGAGAAAGCGGCCGCCCGTCTCGAGCTGGGCGGTGCCGCCGGCGAACTTGCCGACCCGCAGCTTGGGACCCTGAAGGTCGAACAGGATGCAGGAGGGCCGCTTGTGCTCGGCCTCGAGGCTCCGGATCATCTGCACCAGCTCGGCCTTGGCCGCCTGGTCGCCGTGGCTCATGTTGATCCGGAAGGCATCGGCGCCGCAGCTCATCAGCTTGGCGATCATCTCCCGGCTGTTCGAGGCGGGACCGAGCGTCGCCAGGATCCTGACCTTGCGTCCTCGCGGACCAACCGACATCGCCACTCTTCACTCCTATGTTGCATCCTCGCCATAGCGGCCAACGCCCTTTGTTCAACCGCTTGGCGGGCCTCGTCAGGTGGCCTAAGTGGCGCGCCGCATACCTATTCACCGGGGAGAGAATCATGTCCGACGGCAATGTCGCCGCCGATCAGCTGCGCCTCTTGATCGAGCGCATCGAGCGTCTCGAGGAAGAGAAGAAGGGCGTCGCCGACGATATCAAGGATGTCTACGCCGAGGCCAAGGCCACGGGCTTTGACACCAAGACGATGCGCAAGGTCGTCAGCCTGCGGAAGATGGAGAAGCACGCCCGCGACGAGGCCGACGCGCTGCTCGAGACCTATCGCAACGCGCTTGGACTGCACTAAGGTCTGGCTGATACCGGGGGGAGCAGACGCATGATCATCACCACCACTTCGACGATCGAGGGCCAGCCGGTCCACGACTATCTCGGCCTGGTCGGGGGCGAGGTCATCGTCGGCGCCAACGTCATCAAGGACGTGCTGGCCAGCGTCAGCGACTTCTTCGGTGGGCGCTCGGGGTCGTATGAACGCGCGATCCAGGACGCCCGTGCGCACGCCATGCGGGAAATGCAGGATTCGGCGCTTAAGCTCGGTGCCGACGCGATCGTCGCGGTGACCTTCGACTATGAGGTGCTCGGCAAGTCGGGTTCGATGCTGATGGTGTGCGTCTGCGGCACGGCGGTGAAGCTCGGCTGAGCCGGTGAGCGACCTCGTCCCGAGCACCGCCGATCTCGCCCGCGAACTGCTGGAGCGGATCGGCGACGAGCTCGGGCCGGGCGAGCGCTCGGTGCTCGAAAGCCTCGCCTCGGGGCACCACAGCCATGTCCACGCCGGCGTCGAGAATCCGACCTTCGGCCAAAGGCTGGCCGACCGAGTAGCCCGGGTCGGCGGCAGCTGGGGCTTCATCATCAGCTTCACCCTAGTGCTGTTCGGATGGATGCTGCTCAACACCGACGTGCTGAAGCACTGGGGAATGGTGTTCGACCCCTACCCCTTCATCTTCCTCAATTTGATGCTGTCGACGCTCGCGGCCATCCAGGCGCCGATCATCATGATGAGCCAGAATCGCCAGAGCCAGAAGGATCGGCGCGACGCACAGGTCGACTTCGAGACCAATATCCGCGCCGAGCTCGCGATCGTCCGGTTGCACCGCAAGGTCGACCTGCTGCTGGAAAAGGCCGCCGTTGAGCCCGGGCCGCCACGCGGCTAAAGCGCCGGCAGATCATCTGACAGGACCCTCATGGCCGGCCATAGCAAGTTCAAGAACATCATGCATCGCAAGGGCGCGCAGGACAAAAAGCGCTCGGGCATGTTCTCCAAGCTGTCCCGCGAAATTACCGTCGCCGCAAAGATGGGCCTGCCCGATCCGGACATGAACCCGCGTCTGCGCGCCGCGGTCAACGCCGCCAAGGCGCAGTCGATGCCCAAGGACAACATCCAGCGGGCGATCGACAAGGCGAGCAAGGGCGACGCGGAGAATTATGAGGAAGTCCGCTACGAGGGTTATGGCCCCAACGGCGTGGCGATCATCGTCGAAGCGCTGACCGACAACCGCAACCGCACCGCGACCAACGTGCGGACGGCTTTCTCGAAGAACGGCGGCAACCTCGGCGCGAGCGGGAGCGTCGCCCATGGCTTCGAGCGGCTCGGCCTGATCGAATATTCGGCGGCCGCCGGGGACGAGGACAAGGTCATGGAAGCCGCGATCGAAGCGGGTGCCGACGACGTCCAGAGCGACGAGGACAGCCACCAGATCTGGACCCAGCAGGACGGCATGCACGACGTCGCCAAGGCGCTCGAGGCGGCGCTTGGGCCGGCCGACGCAGTTAAGCTGGCGTGGAAGCCGACGCTCACGACCGAGGTCTCGGGCGATGCCGTGGCAAGCCTGATGAAGCTGGTCGACGCGCTCGAGGACGACGACGACGTCCAGACCGTCTGGGGCAATTACGACATCTCGGACGACGAGCTGGCGAAGCTCGGCTAGGCACCGGGCATGATCGTCCTCGGCCTCGACCCCAGCCTGTCCTCGACCGGCTGGGGCGTGATCCGCGCCGAGGGCAACCGGCTCACGCACCTCGCCAACGGCCAGATCAAGACCAAGGCTTCCCTTCCCCTGGCCACCCGGCTGGCGGAGCTGGCCGCCGCGCTCGATGCGGTGGTTTCCGAGCATCGTCCCGCCTCCGCCGCGGCCGAGGAGGTGTTCGTCAACCAGAACCCCGCCTCGACCCTCAAGCTCGCCCAAGCCCGCGGCGTCGCGCTGATGTGCGCGGGACGCGCCGGCCTGGAGGTCGGTGAATATGCGCCGAGCCTGGTCAAGAAGGCGGTGGTCGGGACCGGCGGCGCGAGCAAGGACCAGGTCCATGCAATGGTCGCCCTCCTCCTTCCGGGCGCCAAGATCGCGGGCGAGGATGCGTCGGACGCGTTGGCGGTCGCGATCACCCATGCGCACCATCTGGCAAGTGCGCGGCGGGGGGTTCGTTGATTTCCCAGCCCTCGATGTTTGCGCTGGCTCTGACCTGTTCTAATCCGGCGCCATGATCGCCCGCCTCGCCGGCACCCTCGCCGAACTTTCCGCCGACAGCGCCGTGCTCGACGTGCGCGGGGTCGGCTATCTCGTGCTTGCGAGCGGCAAGACGCTGTCCGCGCTCCCGCCGGTCGGAGGCGACGTCGTCCTGCTGACCGAATTGCAGGTCCGCGAGGATTCGATGACGCTGTTCGCCTTCGGCTCTGCGGGCGAGCGCGAGGCCTTCCGCCAGCTGACGAGTGTCCAAGGCGTCGGCGGCAAGGTCGCGCTGGCGATCCTCACCATCTTGACGCCCGACGAACTGGCGCGCGCCGTGTCGGCCGGCGACAAGGCGATGATCGCCCGGGCGAGCGGGGTCGGACCCAAGCTCGCCCAGCGGATCGCGCTCGAACTCCAGGGCAAGCTGGGCCTTCCCGCCACGCTAGCACCCGGCACGCCGCTGGCGGCGAGCGGCGCCACCAACGATGCCCTTTCCGCGCTCGCCAACCTCGGCTTCAAGCCGGCCGAGGCCGCCTCCGCGGTCGCCGCCGCCGCGGAGGAGCTCGGCCCATCCGCCACCCTCGACGCGCTGGTCCGCCTCGCGCTACGCAAGGCCGCGAAGTGACCATCGATCCCGACCGCATCACCACGCCCGAGCGCACCGCCGAGGACGTCGACGCCGCGCTTCGGCCCAAGCGGCTCGACGAGTTCGTCGGCCAGCAGGCGGCGCGCGAGAATTTGCGCGTCTTCATCGCCGCGGCCAAGGCGCGGGGCGAGGCGCTCGACCATGTGCTGTTCTTCGGCCCGCCGGGGCTCGGCAAGACCACGCTTGCGCAGATCGTCGCGCGCGAGATGGGGGTCGGTTTCCGTGCCACCTCGGGTCCGGTCATCGCCAAGTCGGGCGACCTCGCGGCGCTGCTGACCAACCTCGAGGACGGCGACGTGCTGTTCATCGACGAGATCCACCGGCTCAATCCGGCGGTCGAGGAGGTGCTCTACCCGGCGATGGAGGACCGGGCATTGGACCTCGTCATCGGCGAGGGACCCTCGGCGCGCTCGGTCCGGATCGACTTGCCCCGCTTCACCCTCGTCGGCGCGACCACGAGGCAGGGGCTTCTGACGACCCCGCTGAGAGACCGGTTCGGAATTCCGGTCCGGCTCAACTTCTACACGGTCGAGGAACTGGAAAAGGTGGTCCGCCGCGCCGCCAGCCTGCTCGGCGCTCCGGTCACCGAGGATGGCGCGCACGAGATCGCGCGGCGCAGCCGGGGCACGCCGCGCATCGCCGGGCGACTGCTCCGCCGGGTTAGAGACTTCGCCCATGCGGCGGGCGCCGACAGCATCGACATGGCCGCCGCCGACCGTGCGCTCGGTCGGCTCGAGATCGATGCGCTCGGGCTCGACGCGATGGACCGGCGCTACCTCCTGATGATTGCCGATCTCTATGGCGGCGGGCCGGTCGGGGTGGAGACGCTCGCCGCGGGCCTCAGCGAGCCCAGGGACACGATCGAGGACGTGATCGAGCCCTACCTCATTCAGCTCGGCCTCATCGCCCGCACCGCACGCGGGCGTTGCCTTAACGGCAAGGCCTGGACGCACCTTGGCCTCAACCCGCCTGCCGGCACTGCCAACGGCCTGTTCGACTAGGGAGTCACCATGTCGCTTCTGCTTGCTCTTGCCGCCCAGGCCGCCGCCGCGCAGCCCGCTCCGCCAGCCGCACCCGATTATCGCCGGAGCGAGCACTGGCTTTGCCTGCCCGGCCAGAAGGACGTCTGCAACACGCCGCTGCCGACCACCGCGCTCACTCCGCGCGGCTATGGCTCGAATGGCCCCAGCACCGTGGCGAGCGGACCGAAGCTCGACTGCTTCTACGTCTATCCGACGGTCAGCCAGGATCGCGGGATGAACAGCGATCTGGTGGTCAGCGAGGAGAAGGCGGCGGCGAGCAGCCAGTTCGCGCGCTTCTCCGGCGTGTGCCGGCCTTACGCGCCCGTCTATCGCCAGATGACCAGCGCGGCGATCGGCGCGGCGGCGCTCGGACGCGACATCATGCCCAACTTCGCCATCGCTTACGGCGACGTGCGCGAGGCCTTCCGCAACTTCCGCGCCCGCAACCGCGGCCGGCCGTTCGTTCTGGTCGGGCACAGCCAGGGAAGCTGGTTGCTCCAGCGGCTGATCGCCGAGGAGATCGAGGGCAAGCCCAACGCCTCGGAGATGGCGCTCGCAATCATTCCCGGCTTCAACGTGCTCGTCCCCGACGGCAAGACGATCGGCGGCACGTTCAAGTCGACCCCGCTGTGCGAGCGCGCGGGACAGCGCGGCTGCGTCGTCAGCTACGTTTCCTTCCGCACCAACAATCCGCCGCCGCCGGGCGCCCTGTTCGGCTATGCGCCCGCGCCGGGAATGACGGTCGCCTGCACCAATCCGGCGGCGCTGGGCTCGCGCGGCTGGGCAAAGATGGACAGCTACTGGCCGACCCGCACCACCTATGCGGTGCCGGGCGGGCCGATCCGCTGGTCGACCGAGGGCGCGCCGCCGACCCCCTTCGTCCGGACCGAGGGTCTCGCCTCGGGCCGCTGCGTCAATGCCGGCCCGCGCGGCTATCTGGAAGTGCGCACCAATGTCACGCCCGGGGCAAAATGGTCCGACCGGATCGGCGGCGAGGTCGGGGTCGGCGGGCTGTTCATCCCCGGCTGGGGCATGCACCTCGCCGACGTGCCGGTGGCGCAGGGCGACCTGCTTGGGCTGGTCGAGGCGGTCGCGCGCTAGCCCTCCAGCCAGAAGAGCTCGTCGACCCGCACGTCGAGCACCGCGGCAAGCGTCAGGGCAAGCACGGTCGACGGCACGAAGATGCCATTCTCGACCGTGTTGACCGTCTTGCGGCTGACCCCGCAGCGCTCGGCGAGCTCGGCCTGGGTTAGGCCGAGCTCGAGCCGCCGCTCCTTGAGGCAGGTGCCGAGCCGGTCATTCATCCTCGTCCAGTCCGCTCTTGCGGTTGAGCCAGGCCTGCCGGACCACGGCGGTCACCATCGCGGCGTTGACCAAGCCGTAGACCGCCTTGCCCATGTCGATTGGCACCATGAAACGGACGATCATCAGCGCGATCCCGCTGATCACCAGTGCCGCCAGCGCCCAGCGCGCAGAGTCGCTGGCGACCGCCTGATGCCATTCGTCGCTCAGGACCGCCCGGTCCCGATCGTTCATCCAGTGGAGCGGCGCACCGAGCACCACGACCAGCATGACGATCGTCACCGATGCCCAGGCCAGCGTGGACATGAGCTGCCGGGCAAGTCCCGCGTCGGCGGCGAAGATGCCGGACCCCTGCTGGATCACGACCAGCGGGATCAGCCAGATCAGCGACTTGCGCTGCTGTTCGATGTCCTCGGCGCTAGGCGTCAGATAGTCTGGACGTGCACGATACCCCATGGCGCGAACTCCCTGTAACCCTTAGGTGACATGTAACCTTTGCGTTACTTCTCTGTCAACCGGGGTTCCGTCGCGAGTCCGGCACGGCTAGAGGCTGCGGCATGGCGTCACCCTACGACCAGCCGTATCGCGGCGGCTTCGACGGGCCGGAGCATCGCTTCGCGCTCACTGTCTATTTCGAGGACACGGACACGGCCGGCATCGTCTATTACGCCAATTATCTGAAGTTCATGGAGCGGGCGCGCTCGGACATGCTGCGGGCCGCCGGGATCGACCAGCGCGGTGCGCTCGAGGCGGCAACCGGCGTCTATGCCGTCGCCGAGGCGCATGTCCGCTACGTCCGCCCCGCCAAGCTCGGCGACGACCTCGTCATTGTCTCGAGCCTCGAGGAAGTCCGCGCCGCCTCGGTCCGGATTCAGCAGAGAGTCATGCGCGGCGATCAACTCTGTGCCGAGGGGCGGATCACTGCCGCATTCCTCACTCCCGACGGGCGGCCCACGCGTCAGCCGCGGGACTGGGTGGAGCGGTTCGAAACCATTCGCACGACACCGAAGGAACACGCATGACGGGCGCCGTGCCCCCCGCCGACCTGATGAGCCCGCTGGCCCTCTTCCTCCACGCCGACGTGGTGGTGAAGGCGGTGATGATCGGGCTCCTCCTCGCCAGCGTCTGGACCTGGGGGATCATCATCACCCACGCGACGCGGCTCCGTAAGATCAATCGCGAGACCGATGCGTTCGAGCGTGAGTTCTGGGACGCCAAGGATGTCGACGCCTTCGTCGAGAAGCGGGGCACCGAGGCGCTGCCCTCGGCGCGGATCGTCTCGGCCGGCCTCGACGAATGGCGCCGCTCGGTCGGGATCAAGACCACCGACCGCTCCGGCGCACGCGAGCGGCTGACCAGCCGGATGAGCGCCGAGGTGGCGAGCGAGCTCGACCGCCTGTCCGACCGGCTCAACATCCTCGCAACCGTGGCCTCCTCGGCGCCCTTCATTGGGCTGTTCGGGACCGTGTGGGGTATCATGCGCAGCTTCACCGCGATTGCCGGCGCCAACAACACCTCGCTCGCGGTGGTTGCGCCGGGCATCGCCGAGGCGCTGTTCGCGACCGCGATCGGCCTGTTCGCCGCAATCCCCGCGCTGATTGCCTACAATAGGCTGACCCACGGACTCGACCGGCTCGAGGCGCGGCTGACCCGCTTTGCCGATCGCTTCCATGCGACGTTAAGCCGCGAGCTGGAGATGGAGCGCTAGGATGGGCGCGCCGGTCGGCGGACGGCGTGGAAGCCGCAAACGGGCTCCGATGGCCGAGATCAACGTGACGCCGCTGGTCGACGTCATGCTGGTGCTGCTGATCATCTTCATGGTCACCGCGCCGCTGCTGGTCGCGGGCGTTCCGGTCGACCTTCCCGAGAACCGGGCCCAGGCGCTCGACCAGCAGGCCCAGCCGGTGCAGGTGGCGATGGACGCGAGCGGCGCCATCTTCGTCGACGACCAGCCGGTCGCACTGGCCGCGCTGCCGCAGCGCTTCGCCGCGCTCGCGGCCGAGCCCGCTCCGCCCGAGGGCCGCCGCATCTACCTGCGCGCCGACCGGACGCTCGACTATGGCCGGGTGATGACGGTCATGGGCGAGCTCAATCGTGCGGGCCTCAACCGCGTCGCCCTCGTCAGTGTCGGGAGCGGCGAGCGGTGAAGGTCGATCGCGGCGAGGCAGGCGGCACCGGTGTCGCCCTGCTGCTGCACATCGGGCTGTTCATCGCGCTGACGACCAGTCTCGCCAACGTTCCGCCCAAGCCCGAGCCGCCGGCGATGGAAATCGAGATGGTCGACAGCGAGGAGGTCGCCCTGACCGCTGCCGCGCCGCAGCCCGCCGCTCCTCCGCCGCAGTTCGAGGCGCCCGCTCCCGCCGAGCCGACACCCGCGCCGCCCGAACCGCAGCCCGCGCCGGCGCCGCCGGTGCCGCAACCGGTCGCGCCGCCGCCACCCGCGCCCGTCATTCGGCCCGATCCGCCGCGAGCAGCCCCGCCGAAGGCGCGCCCGGCACCGCCCCAGGCTCGGCCGACGCGGCCGACGCCTGCGCCCGCCCGCGCGGCGCCCCCGCGTCCTGCCCCGGCACGAGCACGTCCGGCACCATCCCGCCCGGCCCAGCCGCGGCAGTCGCGGCTCGGAGACGACTTCCTCAGCGGCATTGCCGAAGCGCCCTCGACACCCGCGCCGCGCGCCGCGCAACAGGGAGCCGCGACCTTCAACGCGGCGGCCAAGGCCAGTGTCGACGGCGCGATCAAGCGCCAGATCCAGCCCTGCGCCGACCGCCAGGCCGCGCTCGGCCCGGGCGCCGACCGGATCCGCGTCGTCCTCAACCTTCGCCTCGACCGCTCGGGCCGGCTGTCGCGCCCGCCAACGCTGGTCAGGACCAGCGGGGTCGACGAGGAGAATGGCCGCTTCGAGGATCTCGCCTTCGATCAGGCGGTGGCGGTATTCCGCGCATGCGCGCCGCTGCGGCTGCCGGCCGAACTGTACAGCACACCGCAAGGTGGCTGGGGCAACATCACCATGACCTATCGCGCGAAATGAGGAGCCCTATGGTCCGCGTCCTTCTTCTCGGCCTGACCGCACTGATCGCCTCGCCCGCGCTCGCCCAGACGGACGAGCCGCCGCCGGTCGAAGTCGAGGTCGAGAGCGGCGGGGTCAACCAGGCGACCACCGTCGCGGTGCCCGTCATGCCGGTCGAACCCGGAGTCGCGCTGACCATCGGCCGCAGCATCTCGGAGGTGATCGCGTCCGATCTGCGCGGCACCGGACGCTTCACTCCGCTCGGGCCGGCCGGACTACCGAGCTATACCATCCCGCAGGCGGACGCGCCCGCGTTCGGCGAGTGGCGCTCGGCCGGTGCCCAGCAACTGGTTTCGGGCTTCGTCAAGGCGAGCGGGCCCGGCCAGCTGACCGTCGGCTGCTACCTCTACGACGTCGCCGCCGGACGCGAGCTCGTGCGCCAGGGCTTCCAGGTTAGTGCCGACAACTGGCGCCGCGCGGCGCATCGCTGCGCCGATGCCATCTATTCGCGGCTGACCGGCGAGGGCGCCTTCCTCGACACCCGCGTCGTGTTCGTCGCCGAGACCGGCCCCAAGAACCAGCGGCAGAAGCGCATCGCGATCATGGATTCGGACGGCGCCAACGTCCGCTACCTGACCGAGGGCGAGGCGACCGTCGTCACGCCGCGCTTCTCGCCTGACGGGCGCCGTCTGGCTTACGTCAGCTACCAAGGCCGGCGCGCCCGGGTCTGGGTGCTCGACATCGCGACCGGCACCAAGCGCCTGCTCGTGCCCGGCCTTGCGCTGACCAGCGCCCCGCGCTTCTCGCCCGATGGCAATCGCATCGCCTACGCCCTCTCGGCGGGCGGCAACACCGACATCTGGATGGCCAATGCCGACGGATCGGGCGCGCCGCAGCGGCTGACCAGCGCGCCAGGCATCGACACCAGTCCGAGCTTCTCGCCCGACGGGCGCCGGATCGTGTTCGAGAGCGACCGCTCGGGATCGCAGCAGCTCTACGTGATGAACGCCGACGGCTCCGACCAGCGGCGGATCAGCTTCGGCGGCCCATCGGCCTCGCCTTCGTGGAGCCCGCGCGGCGATCGCATCGCCTTCGTCCGCGTCGGCTCCTTCCGCGTGGGCGTGATGAACGCCGGCGGCGGCGGCGAGCAGTTGCTGACCAACGGCTGGCAGGACGAGAGCCCGAGCTGGGCGCCCAACGGCCAGTTCGTCATGTTCAACCGCTTCACCCGCGACGGCCGCTCAAGTCTGTTCGCGGTTCCCCTCGCAGGCGGCACCGCCCGCCGACTTCCCACTCCGCAGGACGGCTCCGACCCGAGCTGGTCACCCCTGCAGCGCTGACAAGGAGAAAAGACATGCGCAAGACCATCACCATCACCGCGCTGACTGTCGCGCTGACTCTCTCCGCCTGCGGCCGCAAGCCCGCCGTCGAGACCACGCCTCCGCCCCAGACCGGGCAGGTCGACCCAAATGCCGGGCCCGGCGCCGGTGTCCCCAATGACGAGGTCGGTTTGGTCGAGCTTCCCGGCAGCCAGTCGGCGCTGGTCGCGGCGGCGGGCTCGGACACGGTCTATTTCGGGACCGACCAGTCGGATCTGTCGCCGGAAGCGCAGGCGACCCTGCGCTCGCAGGCGCGCTGGCTGATCGCCAATGCCAATGTGCGAGCCAGTGTCGAAGGCCATGCCGACGAGCGCGGCACCCGCGAGTACAACCAGGCGCTGGGCGAGCGACGGGCCCAGGCGGCCAAGCTGTTCCTGATGGCGCAGGGCGTTCCGGAAACCCGGCTGCTGACGATCAGCTGGGGCAAGGAACGGCCGGTCGCGACCGGCTCGGACGAAAGCGCCTGGGCCCAGAACCGCCGTGCAGTGACGGTGGTGGTTCGATAATCGCCGCAGCCCTCCTTCAGGAGGGCAGCTCGCGAAGCGAGCGGGAGGTTCGAGGTCAATTCTCTCCGCCCTGGCTGCTGCCAGGGCACCTCCACGAATGCGAGGAGCGAACCTTATGCCGCGGCGCGCACGCCGCCGCGGCCGGTGAGCGCGAGCCAGGCCCGGGCGGACTTCTGAGCCTCGGCGATCTCGCGGGCGGTCATCTCGACGCTGATCTCGGCCCGGCAGGCCTGCCCGCGGGTGCAGCCGTTGAGGGCGGCGAGATTGAACCACTTGTGGGCTTCGATGAGGTCGACCGGCGCTCCGCCGATCCCGGTGGAGTAGGTCACGCCAAGCTCGAACAAGGCATTGACGTCGCCGGCCTCAGCATCCGCAAGGCGGCTGCGGATCAGGAACTCGGCACCCTTTTGACTGATCGCCATCTTCAAGAACTCCCCTGTCTGTTGCAGGCAAGCTCCCCCAGTGGCGTCATCAAATGGTTAACGAGGTGATTACCCTCTTAACTGTTGCTCCAAAGTGACAGGCATATTGTCGATCAGGCGCACCCGGCCAAGCGTCGCCGCCGCGAGCAACCGCATGTTTTCGCTCGGGCGTTCAAGGGGTTCGAGGCCGTCGGCATCGACCAGCGCGACATAATCCACTTCGGAGAAGCCTCCGGCGCGGAGCGCCTGTCGGGCCTGCTGCAGCGCAGGCCCGACCGCTCCGCCGCCGCTGATTGCGGCGGCTGCGGCGTGGAGGGCCTCGGGAAGCGCCAGGGCCCTGATGCGCTCATCCGCACTCAGCAGCGCATTGCGCGACGACATCGCCAGGCCATCGGGCTCGCGGACGGTGGGGTGGCCGACGATCGCGGTTCCAAGGCCAAGATCGGTCGTCACTCGGCGGATTACCGCGAGCTGCTGCCAGTCCTTCTCGCCGAAGATGGCAAGGTCCGGACGGACCGCCAGAAGCAGCTTGGCGACGACCGTCGCGACTCCGTCGAAGTGGCCAGGGCGATGCTCGCCCTCCCACCGAGACGAAACGCCGGCCACGCTGATCGTCGTCGCAAAGCCGTCAGGGTAGAGATGCTGCGGCGTCGGCAGCCAGACGAGGTCGCAGCCTGCCGCCTCGAGCTTCGCCAAATCCGCCTCCTCGGTCCGCGGATAGCGGGCGAGGTCGGCGGGATCGTTGAACTGCATCGGGTTGACGAAGATGGTCGCGGCGACCCTCGCCGCTCGGCGCCTGCCCTCGGCGACAAGCGCCAGATGGCCATCGTGGAGCGCGCCCATGGTCGGCACCAGCGCCAGCGTGTCCGTCTCGCCACGAACGCTCGCCAATGCGGGTGCGAGCTGATCCAACGCACGGATGATTTGCACCGCCGATTCCCCCGGTTTAATCCTGCCAGCCGAAAAGCTTGCCGCGCGTCTAGCGCCAGCGGGGGACAGAATACAGTGAGCCAGGTTCATACGATCGTCTTCGCCAACGAAAAGGGCGGCACCGGCAAGTCGACCACTGCGGTCCACACCGCGGTCGCGCTGGCGGCGGCCGGGCACCGCGTCGCGGCGCTAGACCTCGATCATCGCCAGCGGACGACCACCCGCTATCTCGAGAACCGCGCCGCCACCATCCGCCGGCTCGACACCGCTCTGCCCCAGCCGGCCTTCGTCGTGCTCGACGACCAGAACGTCCCCGCGCTCGAGGCGGCCATCGCCGAGCTGTCGCAGCAGGCCGACATCCTGGTGATCGACACCCCGGGCCGCGACGACGAGGTCGCCCGCGCCGCCATCCTCAAGGCCGACACGCTGGTCACGCCGATGAACGACAGCTTCGTCGACCTCGACCTCATCGGGCAGGTTAATCCCGACACCTTCAAGGTGACGCGGCCCAGCTTCTATGCCGAGCTCATCTGGAACAGCCGAACAGCCCGGGCCAAGACCGCGGGCAAGAGCGTCGACTGGGTGGTGCTCCGCAATCGCCTTCAGCACATCGGCAGCCACAACCAGCAGCGCGTCGGGGCGGCGATGGACGAACTCGCCCGCCGGGTCGGCTTCCGGGTCATTCCCGGCCTGTCGGAGCGCGTCATCTACCGCGAGCTCTTCCCCAAGGGCCTGACCCTGCTCGACCTCAAGCAGATCGGCGAGGCTGGGATCGCCCACATCGCGGCGAGGCAGGAGCTGCGCGAGATGGTCGCGGGACTGGGGCTGCCTGGCGCCGAAGCGGCGAAGGCGGCCTGATCCTCAACGCTGTCGTCCCGGCGATGGCCGGCACGATGAGGAGCACGCAACCTTCTTCCCATCTTCTCGTTCACGAGCCGTAATGACCCACAGCTTCCACCCCACCATCCTCCGCGAATATGACATCCGTGGAATCGTCGGCCGCACCCTGTCCGAGAAGGACGCCTATGCGCTTGGCCGGACCTTCGCTGCCGAGGGCCGGGAGCAAAGCGCCAGGCGTCTCGCCGTCGGACGTGACGGTCGCGAGCATTCGCCGCTGCTCGAAGAGGCGCTGGTCCGAGGCCTGACCGAAGGCGGGATGGACGTCGTGCGGGTCGGCCAGGGGCCCTCGCCGATGCTCTACTGGGCGGTGTCCGAGCTCGATGTCGACGGCGGCATCCAGATCACCGGAAGCCACAATCCGGCCGACTACAACGGGTTCAAGATGCTCCTTCCGGGCGGCTCGGTGTTCGGCGCGGCGATCAAGGCGCTCGGGGACCGCGCGGCCGAGGGTCGCTGGAGCGAGGGCGAAGGTAAGGTAGAGGACGTCGACATCATCGACCGCTACGTCGCGCGCCTGGTCGAGGATTTCGCCGGCGGCGAGTATCGCATCGGCTGGGACGCCGGCAATGGCGCCGCCGGTCCGGCGCTCGAAAAGCTGATCAAGCTCCTTCCGGGCGAGCACCACACCATCTTCACCGATGTCGACGGAAGCTTTCCCAACCACCATCCCGACCCGACGGTCGAGAAGAACCTCGAGCATCTGAAGGCGCTGGTGCGCGAGAAGAACCTCGATTTCGGGATCGCTTTCGACGGCGACGGCGACCGGATCGGCGCGGTCGACGGCCAGGGCCGGGTGATTTGGGGCGACCAGTTGCTGATGATCCTCGCCGGGCCCGTGCTCAAGGAGCAGCCCGGCGCGACGATCATCGCCGACGTCAAGGCAAGCCAGACCCTGTTCGACGGCATCGCCGCGCTCGGCGGGACCCCGCTGATGTGGAAGACCGGGCACAGCCTGATCAAGAGCAAGATGAAGGAGACCGGCGCGCCGCTCGCGGGTGAGATGAGCGGCCACATCTTCTTCAAGCACCGCTGGTACGGCTTCGACGATGCGCTCTACGCCAGCGTCCGGCTGATCGAAGCGATTGCTGAGGCGGGCAAGAGCCTGACCGAATTGCGCGATGCGATGCCGACGAGCCTCGCCACCCCCGAGATGCGCTTCCCGGTCGACGAGAGCCGCAAGTTTGCGGTGGTCGAGGAAGTCCGCGACCGGCTTTCGGCCGACGGCGCGAAGGTCGACGCCACCGACGGCGTCCGGGTCAGCACGCCCGAAGGCTGGTGGCTGCTTCGCGCGTCGAACACGCAGGACGTGCTGGTTGCCCGCGCCGAAGCCAGCGACCAGCGCGGGCTCGACCTGCTGGTGACCGAGATCGACCAGCAGCTCGCCCTGTCGGACGTCGAGCGGACCGACGGCGACCACTAGGGCCACCCCGTCGGAACGGATCAGGCGAAGGGCCTGCTCCGACCGGCCGCATCGAACAAGGTGAGATTGAGCGGGTCGCGCGATCCGTCCGGCATCTCCATGCCGGG
The DNA here is from genome assembly GCF_039538045.1 of Sphingomonas swuensis. NCBI lineage: Bacteria > Pseudomonadati > Pseudomonadota > Alphaproteobacteria > Sphingomonadales > Sphingomonadaceae > Sphingomonas > Sphingomonas swuensis. Next base: position 2,582,506 of record NZ_BAABBQ010000001.1, read on the forward strand.
TGATCCACGCGGCATGCCCGGCGCTGCGATCCCGATGACGCCCTTTGGCCGCGCGGCGAGCAGGCGCTGGATCGCGGCGGCCGGGACATGTCCTTCCACAACCAGCCCGCCGACGACGGTGGTGTGGCAGCTGGCGAGCGCCTCGGGCACCTTCAGCCGCTGCTTGACCGCACCCATGTCGGCATCGCGGACATTCACGGTGAAACCCGCCTTGCGCATCGCTGCCGCCCACTTGTGGCAGCAGCCGCAGCCGGGATCGCGGAAGGTCGTCATCGTCGGCCTGGTCGCGGCCCGGAGCGGACCGCCGGCAAGCACAAGAGCGCTGCCGCAAGCGGCGGCGGCAAGAAATGTTCGGCGATCGGGCATGTGGGTCATTTCCGCATCATGACCTCGCGTGGCCTGCTCGTCCATGAACGAGCTTACTCGTCCTCGTCGTCCTCGTAGCCGACGAGGTTGAGTTCGCGCGACTTGATCTGGCGGGTCATGCACCAGTGCATCAGCGCATCCTCGCGCCCGTGGGTGATCCACACTTCCTTGGGCCGGATCTCGAGGATGGTGTCGGTGAGCTCGCCCCAGTCGGCATGGTCGGAGATGATCAGCGGCAGCTCGACATTCTTCTGCCGTGCGCGCTGGCGGATCCGCATCCACCCGCTGGCGGCCGATGTGATCGGATCGGGCAGGCGCCTGCTCCAGCGATCGTTGAGTGCGCCCGGCGGGCAGAGGACGAGGTGGCCCATCATCTCCTTCTTGTCGGTGCCGGCGACGAGCCGCAGCTCGCCGAGGTCGATCCCCTGTTCCTGGTAGAGGTTGCACAAGCGCTCCAGTGCGCCGTGAAGATAGATGGGCCGGTGATGCCCGCGCCGCCGGACCTCGGCGATCACCCGCTGCGCCTTGCCGAGCGCATAGGCGCCGACCAGCACGCAGCGATCGGGATTGTCCGCCAGCCGGACGAGGAGCTTGTCGATCTCGCTCCCGGTCTCGGGATGGTGGAACACCGGGAGGCCGAAGGTCGCCTCGGTGATGAAGATGTCGCACTTGACCGGCAGGAAGGGCTCGCAGGTGGGATCAGGCCGGCGCTTGTAGTCGCCCGACACCACGACCCGCTCCCCATTCCAGTCGAGGATGATCTGGGCCGAGCCGAGCACATGGCCGGCGGGAACGAAGGTAATCTCGACCTCGCCGACGGTGACGCTCTGCCCGTAGGCGACCTCGCAGCCATTCTGCTCGCCGTAGCGGACCCCCATGATCGCCAGCGTTTCGGGAGTCGCCCAGACCGTGCCATGACCGCCACGGGCGTGATCGGCGTGGCCGTGGGTGACCAGAGCGCGCTCCTTTGGCTGCGACGGATCGACCCAGGCGTCGGCAGGACGCACGTAGATGCCTTCGGGGAAGGGTTCGATCCAGGAACCGAGACGGGCCATGCGGGCTTATACGGGGATGACAGGCGGACGGTTCCGCCACCATAACGTTCAAGAGGATGGCAACATGGCCGAAGGCAGCGACGTCAGTTATTGGTCCCTGGTCACCATCGTGGGGCCGATCGTCCTGCTGGCGGTGCTGATCTGGGTGTTTGCCAAGAACCGCAAGAGCAAGATCGATCCCGAAGTGACCGAGCGCGCGACCCGCGAGAATTACGCCGCCGAGCAGCGCGAGCATGAGCGTGACGGTCACAGCGGCCTCTGAGCACGGCTGACCTCCCCACGGTCGTTGCCGACTGGTTCGCGCAACGTGGCTGGCGACCGCGCCGGCACCAGCTCGAGATGCTCGAGCGGGCGCGGGCCGGCCGTCATGCGCTGCTGGTTGCGGGGACCGGGGCGGGCAAGACGCTCGCGGGCTTCCTGCCCACCATCTGCGACCTTGCCGACAAGCCGGCCGAGGGGCTCCACACGCTCTACATCTCGCCGCTCAAGGCGCTCGCGGTCGACGTCCAGCGCAACCTGCTCGATCCGATTGGCGAGATGGGGCTTCCGATCCGGGTGGAGACCCGCACCGGCGACACGCCCTCCGACCGCAAGGCACGGCAGCGGGCAAAGCCGCCGCAGGTGCTGCTGACGACGCCCGAGAGCCTGTCGCTCCTCCTCTCCTATCCCGACAGCTTCCAGATGTTCGCGGGGTTGAGGACCATCGTCCTCGACGAAATTCATGCCTTCGCCCGCGACAAGCGCGGCGACCTCCTTGCACTCGCCCTCGCGCGCCTGCAGCGGATCGCGCCCGATCTCCGGCGGGTGGGGCTTTCGGCGACGGTCGCCGATTCGGAGGCCTACAAGGGCTGGCTCGCTCCCGATGCCGACATCGAGGCGGTCGATCTCGTGGAGGGGGAGCCCGGAGCCGAGCCGGTGCTCGACATCCTCCTGCCGGAAAATCGCGTGCCCTGGTCGGGCCACTCGGGCCGCTATGCCGCCAAGCAGGTGATGGCGGAGATCGAGAAGCATCGCACCACCCTCGTCTTCTGCAACACCCGCGGCCTTGCCGAGCTCATCTTCCAGGATCTGTGGAAGGTGAACGGGCAGAGCCTGCCGATCGGCGTCCATCACGGGAGCCTTGCGCTCGAGGCGCGGCGCAAGGTCGAGGCGGCGATGGCCGAGGGCCGTCTGCGGGCGCTGGTCTGCACTTCCAGTCTCGACCTCGGGATCGACTGGGGCGATGTCGAGCTGGTCATCCAGATGGGCGCGCCCAAGGGCAGCTCGCGGCTGTTGCAGCGGATCGGGCGCGCCAACCACCGCCTCGACGAGCCCAGCCACGGGACGATCGTGCCGGGCAACCGCTTCGAATATCTCGAGGCCCGCGCGGCTCTCGACGCGGTCGACGCGCGCGAGCTCGACCCCGAGATCTTCCGCCCCGGAACGCTCGACACCCTCGCCCAGCATATTCTCGCCTGCGCCTGCGCCGCGCCGTTCGAACAGGGCGAACTGCTCGCCGAAATCCGGTCCGCAGCGCCCTATGCGGGGCTAAGTGACGAGCTGTTCGGGACCGTCCTCGCCTACATCGCGACCGGCGGCTACGCCCTTCGCGCGTATGACAAGTTCCGCCGGCTGGTCGAGGACAGCCCGGGGCACTGGCGCATCACCAAGCCCAATGTCGCCGTCCAGCACCGGATGAACGCGGGAATCATCGTCGACAATCCGATGCTCGACGTGCGGTTCAAGAACGGGCGTATGCTCGGCCGGATCGAGGAAGGCTTCGCTTCCACCCTGACTGTCGGCGACCATGTCTTTTTCGCCGGCCTCAGCCTGGAGGTGCTGCAGTTCAAGGACAGCGACATCCTCGTCCAGGCCTCGAAGAAGGAAGCACGGCTGGTTACCTACGGCGGCCAGCGGATGAGCATGACCACCCACCTCGCCGACCGGGTGAAGGGCTTCCTCGCCAGCCCCGACGAGTGGCACCGCTTCCCCGACGACGTCCGCGAGTGGCTCGAGGTGCAGCAGCGCCGCTCGCGCCTGCCGCAGCCCGACGAATTGCTGGTCGAGACCTTCCCGCACGAGGGCCGCCATTTCCTCGTCATGTACAGCTTCGAGGGCTGGAACGCGCACCAGAGCCTCGGCATGCTGGTGACCAAGCGGATGGAGAAGATGGGGCTGAAGCCCTTGGGCTTCGTTGCCAACGACTATGCGCTGTCGGTCTACGGGCTCGAGCCGATCGGTGACCCCGCGCCCCTGCTCTCCCCCGACATCCTCGAAGGCGAATTCGTCGAGTGGGTCGAGCAGTCGATGCTGCTGAAGCGCGCCTTCCGCGAGGTGGCGGTGATCGGCGGGCTGGTCGAACGCCAGCACCCGGGCAAGCGGAAGACCGGCAAGCAGGTCAGCTTCTCGACCGACCTCATCTACGACGTGCTGCGCAAATATGAGCCCGAGCACCTGCTGATGCGCGCCGCTTGGGACGACGCGCGTGCCCGGATGACCGAGCTCGGGCGACTTGCCCGGCTGGTCGAACGGGCGGCGGCGCAGATGGTCCATGTCGACCTTTCCCGCGTGACCCCGATGGCCGTCCCCTTGATGGTCGTCATTGGACGCGAAGCGCTGCCGAGCGGCTCGGGCGCAGAAGATGCGCTGCTGATGGAGGCCGAGGAAGTGCTGGCCGAGCTGGCGATGCGCGAGGACTAGTTTCCCGCGAAGGCAGTGAGGCAGAGCGGAAGAACTGGGCTCCTGCTTTCGCAGGAGAACGGCTAAGTCATCCGCCATGCGATTGATTCTTCCCGCTCTTCTCCTCGCCCCCGCTCTCGCCGCCTGCTCGGTCGCGAGCACGGCGGTCGATGTCGTCACCCTGCCGGTCAAGGTGGTCAGCAAGGGCGTCGACCTTGCCACCACCAGCCAGTCGGAGGCCGACGAGAAGCGCGGCCGCGCCATCCGCGAGGAAGAGGAGCGGCTCGGTCGCGAGCGACGCCTGCTCGAGGAGCGCTGCCGCAAGGGCCGCCCCCTCGCCACCGACGATTGCCGCCTCGTCACTCCGCGCTAGGCGAGGCGATGCGCTACTTTCTCGATTGCGAATATGACGGCTTCGGCGGGCCGCTGCTGACGCTCGCGCTCGTTCCCGAGGACGGGAGCGAGGAATATTATGCCGTGCTCGATCATGCGCGCCCGCTGACCGACTGGGTCGAGCGCCATGTTGCGCCCTACTTCGACCATGTGCCGGCAATGCTCAGGCGCGAGCCGCAACCCGCCGCCGATGTCGCCCGCGACCTTTCGGCCTGGCTGGCCGGCCTCAGCGAGGTGGAGATCGTCGCCGACTGGCCCGAGGACCTCGCTCTCTTCTGCCGATTGCTGGTGACCGGCAACGGCGAGGTGGTCGACATGCCGCCGCTCTCTCTGCGCTGGCTGCGGACGCCCGGCTTCTCGACCGCCCGCAACAGCGCCGTGCCGCATAATGCCCTCCACGATGCGCGGGCACTGCGCGACCATGTCGTTTCCCACTTGGATTGAGGCGCCGGCTGGGGCAGTGGCGATCGGGATGGTTCCCCTTTCGTTCGCTGGCCACGACTTTCTCGCCGATCCGCAGGGTGCCCTGTGGTGGCCCGCGCGGCGCGCGCTGCTGGTCGCCGACCTGCACCTCGAGAAGGCGAGCTGGTACGCCCGGCTCGGCCAGTTCCTGCCCCCCTACGACAGCCAAGCAACGCTCGCCGCGCTGACCGAGATCGTCGATCGCACCGGTGCAGAGGCGCTTTACTGCCTTGGCGACAGCTTCCACGACCGCTTCGGCTGCGATCGCCTGCCAGAAGCCGCGCGCGCGATGCTCCTCGACCTCACCGGACGGCTCGACTGGTCCTGGATCCTCGGCAACCACGATCCGGGCTTCGCCGACCATTGCGGCGGGACGCTGATGGAGGAAGCACTGGTCGACGGGATCGTCCTCAGGCACGAGGCCGACCCGGCCGACCCCCGGCCCGAGATGTCGGGCCATTACCATCCCAAGCTCCGTCTCCAGCTGCGCGGCAAGCAGGTCAGCCGCCGCTGCTTCGTCGCCTCGCCGAGCAAGCTCATCTTCCCCGCGTTCGGCGCGCTAACCGGCGGGCTCGATGCGGGGCACAAGGAGATCATGCGCAAGGTCGGCACCCCCGCCGCCGCGCTGATCCCGGTCAAGGAACGGCTGCTGCGCTTCCCGCTGGCGGCCTAGGCCAGCTCACCTTTCATCAGGCCGCGAAGCATGTTGCCGAGGTGAAACCCGCCGGCGAGGTCGGCTTGCGTCAGGTCCGCCTCGCGTGCCCGCCCTTCGCCGATCAGCTTGTCGCGCAGCACTCCGGCCAGCAGTCCGCGCTTTAGCGGCGGAGTCAGCAGCATTCCGTCGCGTTCGACGAACACCGAGGTGAAGCTGCCCTCGGTCAGCCAGCCCTCGGGATCGGCGAAGATCACCTCGTCGGCGCCGCTCGCCAGACGCGCCTCGTCGTAGAAGGCGCGGTCCGTGGTCTTGAAGCGAAGGCGGAAGTCGTCGTTCGGCACCGGAAGCGGCACCACCCGCACCTGCAGCGGCCGCGCCGCGCATTCAGGTAGCGGCCGCACCTCGACCGCCATCGTTCCGGTCGGAGAGAGCAACAACCGCGCCGCAGCCGCCGAACGGCGGTTGAATGTCGCCGCCTGCAATTCATTGCGCGCGGCATGCCGGTCGAAGCTGAAGCCGAGCGCTCCTGCCGAATCCTTCAGCCGGTCGAGATGCCGGTCGAGTTCCACCAGTCCATCGTGCGGATCGAAGCGCATGGTTTCGATGAGATCGACGGCAGGCTGGTCTCGGGTCACGAACGCTCCCTTGGAAAGGCACTCCTGCCATTCATCGCGGGATGCCGAGTCGACGACAAGTCCCGATCCGAGCCCAAGCCTTGCCGATTTGGCTCCTTGCGCGAGCTCGAGCGTCCGGATCAGCACACTGAAGGCCGCGTCGCCGCCGGGCTCGATCCAGCCGGCAGCACCGCAATAGGCGCTACGCGGCTCCGGCTCGAGCCGGCGGAGCGCCGTCATCGCCGCCACCTTGGGCGCACCGGTCACCGAGCCGCAGGGGAAGATGGTGCGCAGCACGTCGACCGCGTCGAGGCCTTCGCGGAGCCGGGCCGTCACCCGGCTGACCATCTGGGTGACGGTCGGATAGCGCTCGATCGCGAACAGCTCGGGTACCGCGACGCTGCCCGTCTCGGCGACCCGCGCTAGATCGTTGCGGAGCAGGTCGACGATCATGAGGTTCTCGGCCCTGCTCTTGGCATCGTTCGTGAGAAGCTCGTCGGGTGCATGAGGGGCGGCGGTACCCTTCATCGGACGTGCCTCGATCTCGCCGTCGCGGATGCGGAAGAACTGCTCGGGGCTGAGCGAGACCAGCCAGCCATCGGGATGACGGATAAGCGCGCCCCATCCCGCCCCGCCCGCCGAACGCAGCCGGGCGTAGAGCGCCGCCGGATTCCCCACGACCGGGACGTCGCAAGGAAAGGTCAGGTTCGCCTGGTAGAAGTCGCCTGCCAGCAGATGCTCGCGCACCTCCGCCGCGGCATCGAGATAGGCTTTCAGGCTGGTCCGCGGACGCGGCTGGCCGACGAATGCTCCCGCAGCGTCGGGCAGCAGCATCGCTGCTTCGACGCTTTCGAAGCGGTCGAACAGCCCGAACCAGAGCAGCGGCCCGTCACCCGACCGGGCCACGGCGGCAAGCGCCGGGTCGAGCGCATAGCCGGCCTCGTAGGCGAGAAAGCCCGCGGCATGGACGCCGCCGCGCACCGCCGCCTGCAACCGCTCGAGCGCGGGCTGGACTTCCTCCATCCGGTCGGCCCGGATTTCCGCTGCCGGATCGGCGTAGCACCGCGCCATGCCCCCCGGCCGCGCGTCGTCGAACAGGAGAAATGGCTTCGTCACGCTCCCGCATTGCCGCCAAGGCAGGGGCTTCGTAAAGTCATGCCCATGCGCTTCATCCTTGCCGGCCTCGCCGCTGCTCTTCTCGCCACTCCCGCCACCGCCCAGGACATCGATCCCGCCGTGCAGAAGAGGATCGACCGGATCCTCAAGCGGACCCCGCTGATCGATGGCCACAACGACCTTCCCTGGGCACTTCGGGAGGACCATGGAAGCAAGACCGAGGGGCTGGCGAGCGGCACCGACGGCTGGAAGCCGCCGCTGATGACCGACATGGCTAGGCTTCGCACGGGGCGCGTCGGCGGCCAGTTCTGGTCGGTCTACATCGAGGGCACCACGCTCGGCGACGAGGCGATCCGGACTACGCTCGAGCAGATCGACACCGCCCACCGGATCATCGCCGCCTATCCGAAAGACCTTCGCTTCGCCCGCACCGCCGACGAGATGGAAGCCGCGCACAAGGCCGGACGGATCGGCTCGATGCTCGGGATCGAGGGTGGGCGCCAGATCGGCGGGTCCATGGCTGCGCTCCGCCGCTTCTACGACCTCGGCGCGCGCTACATGACGCTGACCCACAACCAGACGACCGAGTGGGCCGACGCCGGCACCGACGAGCCCAAGTATGACGGGCTGTCGCCATTCGGCACCGAGGTGGTCAAGGAGATGAACCGCCTCGGCATGCTGGTCGACCTCAGCCATGTCGGCCCGGCGACGATGAAGGACGCGATCGCGGCCTCGCGCGCGCCGGTCATCTTCTCCCATTCGAGCGCCGGCGGCGTGAACCCGCACCCGCGCAACGTGCCCGACGACGTGCTTCGCCTGCTCCCGGCCAACGGCGGGGTGGTCATGGTGACCTGGGTGCCGAGCTTCGTCAGCCCCGCCATGTGGAAGTGGGATGGCGAGTTCGCCGCCGCCGAGGCCCGCCTCAAGACCTTCAACCGGACCAGCAAGGCCGACGTTGAGAAGGGCATGACGGCCTGGGTCGCCGCCAATCCGCGGCCGGTGGTCGGGGTCAAGGACGTCGCGGACCATATCGACCATGTCGTCAGGGTCGCGGGGATCGATCATGTCGGGATCGGCGGCGACCTCGACGGCATTCCGCGTACGCCGGTCGGGCTGGAGGGCGTCGAGGCCTATCCGCGCCTGTTCGCCGAGCTGATCCGTCGCGGCTGGAATGACCGCGACCTTGCCAAGCTGGCTGGCGGAAACGTGCTTCGCGCGCTTCGCGGCGCCGAGGCGACCGCCCGGTCGATGAAGGACGTTCCGCCGTCGATGGCGGTGCTCGCGCCGGCCTCGAACGCTACTCGTTGAATTTGGGGGAGAGAAGATGACCAACCGGATCCTGCTGGCGCTTGCCGCCACCTCCGCCTTGTCGGCGCTTCCCGCCGCCGCCCAGCAGCCTACCGGATCGGTGCCGAAGCCGGCCGCGCTCACCGTCCAGGGCATCCCGCAGGTCTCACCCGAGCTCGCAGCCCGGACCCGGCCCTACATGGAGCTTCGCTCGGCTTCCTTTGCCGGGTGGAACGCGCGCGACCGCTCGATGCTGATCCGCACCCGGTTCGGCAATGTGCCCCAGCTCCACCGGGTCGCGGGGCCGATGATGGACCGCCACCAGATCACCTTCGAGGCCGAGCCCGTCGGTGGCAGCTGGGCGCCGTCGGGCGACGTTCTCGCCCTCCAGAAGGATCGCGGCGGTGACGAATTCTTCCAGCTCTACCGGCTCGACGCGGGTCGGCTGACCCTCCTCACCGACGGCAAGAGCCGCAACAATCTCGGCAGCTGGAGCAAGGACGGCAAGCTGCTCTCCTACAGCTCGACCCGCCGCAACGGCGCCGACACCGACCTCTATGTCATGGACCCGCGCGATCCCCGGACCGACCGGCTGGTCGCCGAGGTCAAGGGCGGCGGCTGGGGGATCGCCGCCTTCGCGCCGGGCAACCAGCGCGCCCTGGTGCTGAACTACCAGCAGGTCACCAACAGCGATCCCTACATCCTCGACCTGGCGACGCGGCAGATGACGCCGATCGGCGACCTCAAGAAGGACATCGCCTATGGCGGTGCCGAGTTCGCGCCGAACGGCACCCTGTGGGTGCTGTCGGACGAGGACAGCGACACGCAGCGGCTCGGCCGGCTGGATCCGGCGACCGGCCGCTTCACCCCCGCGGTGAACGCCGGCCGCTGGGATATCGAGAGCTTCGACCTGTCCGACGACGGCCGAACCATCGCTTACTTCACCAACGAGGCAGGCATCAGCCGCCTCTACCTGCTTGATACCGCCAGCGGGCGGTCACGCCCGGTAACCACCCTCCCGGTCGGGGTGGCCGGGGGGCTCGAATGGTCGCCTTGGGGCGAGCTCGGCTTCACCTTCAATTCGGCCCAGGGCACCGCCGACGCCTGGTCGCTCAATCCCAGGACGGGCAAGCTGACGCGCTGGACGCAGAGCGAGACCGGCGGGCTCGACTTCTCGCGCAATCCGTCGGCGCAGCTGCTCGAGGTGAAGAGCTTCGATGGCGAACGTGTGTCGGGCTTCCTCTACCGGCCCGACCCCGCGCGCTTCCCCGGCAAGCGCCCGGTGATCGTCGACATCCATGGCGGGCCGGAGGGGCAGGAGCGGCCCGGTTTCATGGGGCGCGACAACTACCTCATCAACGAGCTGGGCATCGCCGTCTTCCTCCCCAACGTCCGTGGCTCGACCGGCTTCGGCAAGCGCTTCGTCAGCCTCGACAACGGACCCTTCAAGCGTGAGGATTCGGTCAAGGACATCGGCGCCTTCCTGACCGCGCTCAAGGCCGATCCGGCGATCGATGGCGCGCGCATGGCGGTGACCGGCGGAAGCTATGGCGGCTACATGTGCTACGCTTCAGCGATCCGCTACGCCGCCGACTTCAAGGGCGCGCTGTGCAACGTCGCCATCTCGAACTTCGTGACCTTCCTCCAGAACACGCAAAGCTATCGCCGCGACCTTCGCCGCGTCGAATATGGCGACGAGCGTGATCCCGCTCAGCGCGCCAAGCTCGAGGAGATCAGCCCGCTGCGCCGGATCGGGGAGATCAAGGCACCGATGTTCGTCGTCCAGGGCGCCAACGATCCGCGCGTGCCCAAGTCCGAGGCCGACCAGGTCGTCGCCGCGCTGAACGCGCGTCCCGGTGTGGCTCCGGCCTGGTACATGGTCGGCGAGAACGAAGGCCACGGATTCGGCAAGAAGGAGAATCAGGACTATCTGTTCTGGTCGACGCTGAACTTCTGGCAGCAGACCCTCCTCAAGTGAGCGAGACCGCCACTCCGCCGCTGCAGGCGATGGTCATCCCGGTGACCCCGCTGCAGCAGAACTGCACCCTCCTGTGGTGCACCGCGACCAAGCAGGCGGCGCTGTGCGACCCCGGCGGCGACCTTCCGAAGCTGCGTGCCGCCATCGCGCAGGCCGGGGTGACGGTCGAAAAGATCATCCTCACCCACGGCCACATCGACCATTGCGGGCAAGCCGGTCAGCTGGCGGCCGAGCTTGGCGTGCCGATCGAGGGTCCTCACCTCGACGACCTCTTCTGGATCGCGCGGCTGGCCGACGACGGCGCCTCCTACGGCATCGACGCCTCGCCGTTCGAGCCCGATCGCTGGCTGACCGACGGCGAGCAGGTGGCGGTCGGCAAGCTGGTCCTCGACGTCTACCACACGCCGGGCCACACCCCCGGCCACGTCATCTTCCACCATCCGCCGAGCGATCTCGCGCTGGTCGGCGACGTGCTGTTCGCCGGATCGATCGGGCGGACCGATTTCCCGCTGTCGGACCATCAGGCGCTGCTCGATTCGGTTCGCGACAAGCTCTGGCCGCTCGGCGGCGCCACCGTCTTCATCCCCGGCCATGGCCCGATGAGCAGCTTCGAGCGCGAACGGGCGGGCAATCCCTTCGTCGGCGATGCGGTGCTGGCCTAGCCGCTATCCCTTGCTTCCCCGCGCCATTCCGCTATAGGCCCACGCGTTCGCGACGAGCTTGTCGCCGCCTCCGGCCCTGCCCGGTGAGTTCGGCACAAGGGCGTCGCCTTCTTTTTTGACCGCAACAGCATAGAACAGGTGCCGCAATGGCCGTCCCCAAGAGAAAGACCTCGCCCTCGAAGCGCAACATGCGCCGCAGCCATCATGCGCTGACCCCGGCGAGCTTTCAGGAATGCCCGAACTGCGGCGAGCTGAAGCTTCCGCACAATCTCTGCCAGGCATGCGGCCACTATAACGGCCGCGAGATCGTCGCGACCGAAGCCTAAGCGAGCTTCGCTTAGTGAACCGCAGTTCGCCCCGCGCCGCCTCGCTGAGCGCACCGCGGATTGCAGTGGATGCCATGGGTGGCGACGGCGGCCCGGCAGCAATGCTGGGCGGGATCGAGCGCGCCCTCAAGGTTGACCGCTCGCTTCGCTTCCTGATGTTTGGCGACGAGGCCGTGCTTCAGCCCGCGATCGAGCGGCTGAAGCTGCCTGCCGGCGCCGCGACCATCGTCCACGCCCCCGACCAGGTCGCCGGCGACGAGAAGCCGAGCCAGGCGCTGCGCCGCGCCCGGACCACTTCCATGGGCCTTGCGATCAACGCGGTGAAGGACGGCAGCGCCGATGCCGCGCTGTCGGCCGGCAACACCGGCGCGCTGATGGCCATGTCCAAGCTCGCGCTGCGGACCATGCCCGGGATCGACCGGCCGGCGCTGACCGCCTTGTTGCCGACGCTCGGTGCCCACGACTGCGTCATGCTCGACCTCGGCGCCAATACCGAGTGCGACGCGCAGAACCTCGTCCAGTTCGCGGTGATGGGCGCGGCCTATGCGCGGACCGTGCTCGGCCTCAAGCGGCCGCGGGTGAAGCTGCTCAACATCGGCACCGAGGAGCTCAAGGGCACCGGCGAGCTCAAGGACGCCGCCGCCATGCTCCGCGAGGCGGACTATCTGCCCCTGAAATTCGACGGCTTCACCGAGGGCGACCAGCTGTCGCGCGGCAATGTTGACGTGGTCGTGACCGACGGCTTTTCGGGCAATATCGCGCTCAAGACGGCCGAGGGCACCGCCCGCTTCGTCACCGATCTCCTTCGCCGCGCGTTTACATCGTCGATCCGGTCCAAGGCCGGTTTCGCCCTGTCCAAGCCGGCGCTGCACATGCTCAAGGTCCATCTCGACCCCAACAACCACAATGGCGCGGTCTTCCTCGGCCTCAACGGTCTGGTCGTGAAGAGCCATGGCGGCGCCAACACCAAGGGCGTCGCCAACGCGATCGCGGTCGCGGCCTCCATGGTTCGCAACGACATCATCCGTCAGGTCATGACCGACCTCGACGAATTCCGTGCCCACGCCTTTGCCGGAGCGAGTGCCCCAGAGTGACCCTTCGAAGCATCCTTCTCGGAGTGGGTTCGGCCCTGCCCAAGCGGCGAGTCGACAATGCGGAACTGGCGGCGCAGGTGGACACGTCCGACGAGTGGATCGTCGAGCGCACCGGGATCCGCACCCGCTACATCGCCGGCGACGGCGAGACGACCGCGACCCTCGCGACCGAAGCGGCTCGCAAGGCCCTTGCCCATGCCGGGCTCGCGCCGTCGGACATCGGCCTGATCGTCCTCGCCACCGCCACGCCCGACCAGACATTCCCGAGCTCGGCGACCAAGGTCCAGCACCTGCTCGGGATCAAGGACGCGATCGCGTTCGACGTCCACGCGGTCTGCACTGGCTTCCTCTACGCACTGACGGTGGCCGACTCGATGCTCCGCGGCGGCAATGCCAAGTCCGCGCTGGTGATCGGCGCCGAGACCTTCAGCCGAATCCTCGACTGGGAGGACCGCACCACCTGCGTCCTGTTCGGCGATGGCGCGGGCGCGGTCGTGCTGCGCGCCGAGGAGACCAGCCCGACCGACGAACGCGGGATCCTGGCCACCCAGCTCCATGCCGACGGCCAGTGGGGCGACATGCTCTACGTCGACGGCGGCCCCTCGACGACGGGCACGGTCGGCAAGCTCCGGATGAAGGGGCGCGAGGTCTTCCGCCATGCGGTGGTCAATCTCGCCCAGGTGCTCGGCGACGTGCTCGCCAAGGCCGGGCTTTCGACCGACGACGTCGACTGGGTCGTGCCGCACCAGGCCAATGCCCGGATCATCGACGCCACCGCGCGCAAGCTCGGGCTCGACCACGAACGGGTCGTGCTGACGGTCGATCGCCACGCCAATACCTCGGCCGCTTCGGTGCCCCTGGCGCTCGACGTCGCGGTTAAGGATGGCCGGATCAAGCGCGGCGACACTGTCGTGCTCGAGGCGATGGGCGGAGGCTTCACCTGGGGCGCCGCGGTACTTATCGTTTAACAATCGGACAAGGCGCCCTTTTGCCGCGAGAATTGTCGGTTTGCCGACAGCCCGCTTTGGGCTATGAACGCTGCGACAGGGCGGCTGGGGGCATGCCCTTAACAGGGCGGGAGTTTAGGATGGCCGACGCAGGCGTCCCGCGGGGCGGGCAATCGAGCGAGATGCACCAGGGCACGCTGACGCGCGCCGATCTTGGCGATGTCGTGCACCGAAAGCTTGGTCTCAGCAGGGCGGAATCGGCCTCGATGGTCGAGCGTCTGCTGCACCACATGTGCGCCGCGCTGGCGCATGGCGAGAACGTCAAGATCTCCGGCTTCGGAAGCTTCATCCTGCGCGACAAGGGGCAGCGGATCGGCCGCAATCCCAAGACCGGGGTCGAAGTGCCGATCGCGCCGCGCCGCGTCATGACCTTCCGCGCCAGCCAGATGATGCGCGATCGTATCGCGAACGACTGAGCCGATGACGGCCGGTGTGAAGGGGCCCGAGGCCTTCCGGACCATCGGCGAGGTCACGGCCGAACTCGGCATTGCCCAGCACATCCTGCGCTACTGGGAGACCAAGTTTCCCCAGCTCAAGCCGCTGCAGCGTGCCGGCGGCCGCCGCTACTACCGGCCCGAGGACGTCGCCCTGCTCCGCCAGATCGACCAGCTGCTCAATCGGCAGGGCTATACTGTGCGCGGGGTCCAGCAACTGCTCAAGAGCAAGGAGCCGATCCCCGAGCCCGAACCCGTCGCGGAAGACCTGCTCGGCGCGCTGAAAAGGGTCCGGGCGGAACTGGTCGAAGCGATCCGCTAGACGACGCTCCCCCTTGGGGGAGCCGTCACGAAGTGATTGAGGGGTTCTCGCCAGCCTCGATCACCCCTCCGTCGGCGCTGCGCGCGCCCACCACCCCCGCGGGGGAAGAGCGACTTCCCGCGACTCTCCCAACCGCCTCCTCCAGCGTCACCCGGCTCACCTGCACGCCGTCGGGAAAGGCCGTCAGCAGCCGGGACGGGCAAGCCGCCGAGAGGATCACGAATGTGCCCCGGTCGCCCTGGCGCCGGATCAGCCGCCCGAACGCCTGCGCCAGCCGCGCCTTGACGACCCGATCATCATAGGCGCTTCCGCCGCCCGCCAGCCGCCGCGCGGCGTGAAGCACCGTCGGCCGGGGCCATGGCACCCGCTCCATCACCACCAGCCGCAGCGACTCGCCCGGCACGTCGACCCCGTCGCGCAGCGCGTCGGTGCCGAGCAGGCTCGCCGCCGGGTCGGCGCGGAACATGTCGACCAGCGTGCCGGTGTCGATCGGATCGACATGCTGGGCGTAGAGCGGAAGCTGGTCGCGGGCGAGGCGGTCGGCGATCCGGGCATGCACCGCCTTCAGTCGCGAGATGGCGGTGAACAGTCCGAGCGTGCCCCCGCCCGCCGCCGCGACAAGCCGGGCATAGGCGTTGGCGAGCGCCGCCAAATCGCCCTGCCTGACGTCGGTGACCACGAGCACCTCGCTGCTCGCCGCATAGTCGAACGGGCTCGGCGCATGGAAGCTGAGGGCGGGCGCGGGCAGGTGGGTGGCGCCGGTGCGTCCCTCGGCGACGCTCCAGCCTTCCTCGCCCCCGCGCAGCGTCGCGCTGGTCACGAGGACGCCATGCGCCTGCTCGAGCACCGCCTTGGCCAGCGGCCGGGTCGGGTCGAGCCAGCGCCGCTGCAACCCGATGTCGAGCTCGCGTCCCTCGATCCGGTCGACATTGAGCCAGTCGACGAAGTCCGGGTCCGGAGCCCCGCCGACCCGGGCGAGCAGCTGGCCCCACGCCATTACCGCATTGCCGCGCCAGGTCAGGCCGGCGATCGCCCCCTCGACCCGCGCCCGGGCAGCTCCGTCGAGCCAGTCGGGAGCTTCGTCGAGCACGCTTTCGAGCCTCAGCCGGAGCGCGCTCAGCGGCCGCTGGAGTGCCTCCATCGCCTCGAGCGCCGCCGCCGCCGCGCCGACCAGCGCTCCGTCGGGCTCGGCCAGTTCGGTCTCGATCCCGTAGCCGGCATCCTCCGCCCGGGCCCGCGCGAGCACCGTTCCGCGCACCGCGGCGAAAAGGCCTTCGAGCGGTCCCCACGGATTGCCCTCGACCACCCGGCCGAGCCAGCCGTCGGCCGGCAGCTGCCCCGCGGCCTGGATCGCCGCGTCGAGCGCCGCCGCACCCTGGTCGTCGTAGGAGCAGACGTCCATCAGCCGCGCCGCGAGGCCGCGCCTCCGCCCCTTGCTGCTCCGCTCCGGACCGATGATCCAGCGCCTGAGTTCGATCGTCTCGGCGCCGGTCAGCGCCACCGCGAAGGTCGAGTCGGCGGCGTCGAACAGGTGGTGACCTTCGTCGAACACGATCCGCTCGAGCCCGCCCGCGAGCCGACCGCGCGCCGCGCTGACCATCACCAGCGCATGGTTGGCGATGACCAGGTCGGCGCCGCGGGCCGCGCGCTCGGCGCGCTCGATGAAGCATTTTCGATAGTGCGGGCAGCCCGCATAGACGCACTCGCCGCGGCGATCGGTGAGCGCGGTGGCACCCGCCCGGCGGAACAGGCTCGGCAGCCAGCCCGGCAGGTCGCCGCCGACCATGTCGCCGTCCTTGGTGTAGGCCGCCCAGCGACCGACCAGCTGCGCCAGCACCGCCGCTCGCCCCGAGAAGCTGCCCTGCATGGCGTCCTCGAGGTTGAGCAGGCAGAGATAATTTTCGCGGCCCTTGCGGACGACGATCCGCCGCTTTCGCTCGTCAGGATCGGCGATGATCCGCCGGCCTTCCGCGTCGAGCTGCCGCTGCAGCGCCTTGGTGAAGGTCGATACCCACACGGTGCCGCCCGCCTTCTCCGCCCACAGCGAAGCCGGCGCGAGATAGCCCAGCGTCTTTCCGATGCCCGTCCCCGCTTCGGCCAGCAACATGTTGGGAGAGTCGCGCCGGTCGCGCGGAGAGAAGGCGTGCGCGGCGGCGGCGGCGAAGGCCCGCTGTCCGTCGCGCTGCTCGGAGCCCGAGCCCGTCAGCAGGCGAAGCCGCGCTTCCGCTTCACCGTCACCAAGCCGGACCGCGCGCGGCGGCGGGCGCTCCGCCGCTTCCTCCCACTGCTCGAGCCGCGAGAAGAGCATCCGCTCGCCGCGATCGGGCTTGCGCAATCGCTGCCCGACCAGCCCGGCCCAACCCCAGCCAAGTCGCTGCAGGGTCATGTTCACGGTCCAGGCGCCCTCGCGCTCGGGCCACCCGTCGTTGCCGACGACTTCCAGCAGCCGCTCGGCGATCACCGGCAGCAGCGCCGCCGCGGCCGCATCGTCAGCCGGCTCCGCAAGCCCTAACCAGCCCGCGAAGCCGGCCACCGTCGGGACCACGAAGCGGGCCGGATGAACGAAGGCGAACAGTTCGAGAAGGTCGAGCCCACTGACCTCGGCAAAACCGAGCCGCTGGCCCGTCAGCGGAGCGTTCAGCAAAAGGTGCGGCGTGTCCGAAACGGCCCGGATCGCCTCGCCGCGCGACGCCTCGCGCACGCCGTCGCGCCCGACCAGCCAGATACCGGCATGGCTCGCGTGAAGCGCGGGAAGGAAGAAGGACGACGCCACTTGGCCTCATGTGGCGGCAGGGGAACGAAAGGGCAACGAGGAAGCGGCGAATGGATGGTCGCCAGGGCTCTACTTGTCCTGGGTGCGGACGAGTCGCATCCGCTCGACCTCCCCCGCACCCGCCTTGCTCGCGTAGATCTCGCTTCTGGTGGGTCCTTTCGGCCCTGCCGGGTCGATCCAGAGATCGTGCTGGTGCGACTCGGTTGCCGCGTCGAGGTCGGTGATGTCCCGCAATGCGAAGTGAAGACCGTTCTTGTCCCTTCCGTGGAGCGCGAGTCGCGGCTGGTTGCCCTGCGGGCAGTAATGGGTGGCGATCAGCGCCGCGCCGTCGCGATGGTAGAGCGTCAGCGAATGCGGCTTGCCGCGCGCTTCCCAGCTTTCGACCAGCACCGAACCGCGCGCCGTCAGGTAGAAGCGGATGCGCAAGGGGCTGGCCGGATCGTCCGCCGGTCGCCACTCGCCCACCATCGCCTTGAGCTGGGAGAAGGCCTCTTCGGCATTGACCGCCGTCTTCGCTTCCGGCGTCGGAGTGGGAACGGCACCGGCGAGCTGCAGGGCGATCAGCAAGGCGTTCAACGTCGTCATGTCCTCTCCCGTCGCGCGGCATGATGCGGCCAGCCACTCGGCTCCGCAACCAAGCCATGCTCCCCCTTGCCTTCGCACCTGCAACATGTGCATTCGCGCGCCATGACCGACGACGCCATCCGCCAGGCCGCCCTCGCCAACAAGACCTGGGTCTATGAGGAAGCCCGCAAGCTCGTCGCCCGCTATCCCGACGGCAAGCCGAACGGCGAAGCGGTCGTATTCGAGACGGGCTATGGTCCCTCGGGCCTGCCGCACATCGGCACCTTCACCGAGGTCCTTCGCACCACCTGGGTCCGCCGCGCCTACGAAGTGCTGACCGGCGGAAGGGTGCCGACCCGGCTGATCGCCTTCAGCGACGACATGGACGGGCTGCGCAAGGTCCCCGGCAACATCCCCAATGGCGAGGTCCTCGAAGGTGCGCTCGGCAAGCCGCTGACCAAGGTCCCCGACCCGTTCGGCTGTCACCCGAGCTTCGCGCACCACAATAACGAGCTTCTTCGCCAGTTCCTCGACCGCTTCGGCTTCGACTATGAGTTCGTCAGCGCGACCGATGCCTACACGTCGGGCCGCTTCGACGACGCGCTGCGCCAGGTGCTTCGCCACTTCGACGACATCCTCGGAGTCATGCTGCCGACCCTGCGCGAGGAGCGCCGGTTGACCTATTCGCCGGTCCTTCCCGTCTCGCCCACCACCGGCCGGGTCCTCCAGGTGCCCGTCCGCGTGGTCGATGCCGAAGCGGGCACCATCGCCTTCACCGACGAGGATGGCAGCGAGGTCGTCCAGTCGGCGCTCGGCGGGCGCTCCAAGCTGCAATGGAAGGTCGACTGGGCGATGCGCTGGGTGGCGCTCGGGGTGGACTATGAGATGGCCGGCAAGGACCTGATCGACTCGACGATCCAGTCGGGCAAGATCGCGCGCATCCTCGGTCGCCGTCCGCCCGAGGGCTTCAACTACGAGATGTTCCTCGACGAAAAGGGCGAGAAGATCTCCAAGACCAAGGGCAACGGCCTGACGCTAGACGACTGGCTGAAGTATGGCGGCGAGCGGAGCCTCGAATTCTACCTCTTCCGTGAGCCGAAGAAGGCCAAGAACCTTCACCTCGGGCTGATTCCGCGCGCGATCGACGATTACTGGCAATTCCGCGGCCGCTGGCCCGAGCAGCCGGTCGAGCAGCGCCTCGGCAATCCGGTGCATCACATCCACGGTGGGGCGGTGCCCGAGCCCTCGACCCTGCCGCTGTCCTTCGGGCTTCTGCTCAACCTCGCTTCGCTTCCCGGCGTGGCCGACAAGGACACCGCCTGGCGCTTCGTCCAGCGCTACGCGCCGGAAACCTCTCCCGAGCGCGATCCCGAGCTCGACGAGCTGATCGGCCTCGCCGTCACCTATGCGCGCGACTTCGTGGTGCCGGGCCTTCAGCGCCGGGCGCCGACCGCAACCGAGACGGCGGCGCTGCAGGACCTCGATGCCTTCCTCGCTGATCTCGCGCCGGATACGCCCGCGGACGAAATCCAGAATGGCGTCTTCGAGGTCGGCAAGCGCCACTATGGCAAGGAAGCACTGCGCGACTGGTTCCAGGCCGCCTATGAGACCCTGCTGGGCTCAAGTCAGGGACCCCGGCTTGGCAGCTTCATCGCCCTCTACGGCATCGACAACAGCCGCCGCCTGATCGCCGAGGCGCTCGCCGCCTGAGCCGGCGCTGCGCTCAGGCTCGCGCTAGGCAGCCAGGATCTGCGGCGCGCCTTCGGTGAGCTCGCGCCGCACCGCGCCCCAGGATGGGCCCGCGCTGATCCGGAATTGACCGGCCCTGGCGTTGAGCTTGCCGACCTCCGCCGCGAGGCTCCGGGCCGCGGCCGACGCTTCCTCGACCATCGCCGCATTCTGTTGAGTCGCGCGGTCCATGAAGCCGACCGCGCTGCTGATCTCGGCAATCGCCGTCGCCTGCGCCTGGTTGTCGCTGGCGATCGCGGTCAGCAGCTTGTGGACCGCGCCGACGTCGGTGGAGATCTTCTCCAGTTCGCCGTCGACCTGCCCGACCGCCCGGACCGCAGTGACGATCTCGGTCTGGGTGGTGGTCAGCTGGTCGCGCGCCTTCTTCGCTTCTTCCTCTGCGCGCATGGCGAGCGCGCTGACGAGGTCTGCGACCACCGCGAAGCCGCGTCCCGCTTCACCCGCGCGGCCAGCCTCGACCGCCGCGTTCATCGCCAGCACGCGGGTCTGGAAGGCGATCTTGTCGAGCCCCTCGATGACACTGTCGATGCCCGTCGCGCTGTCGCTGACCGAGCCCATAGCCCGAACGGCTTCGTCGGCGACCCTCCGGCCGGTCTCAACGGTCGCGCTGGCCTCGTCGGCCCTACGGACGGTTTGTTCGGCCGAGTCCGAAGTGGCGCGGATGCGCTCGTTCATCTGGCTGACCGCGGCGCTGGTCTGCTCGAGGCTGGCGGCGGTGCTTTCGGTCCGCCGGGCGAGGTCCTCCGCGGCCTGTGCGATCTCGGATGCGCCGGTGTCGATGTGGACCGCGCCCTCGGCGACCCCGCCGATCAGGCCACGGAGCTGCCCGACCGCCGAGTTGAAGTCTTCGCGAATGGTGGAAAAGCTTGCAGGCAGGTCGCTCAACTCGACGGTGAGGTCGCCTGCGGCCAGTTTCCTCAGTGAGGCGCTCAGTTTCTCGATCGCCTCGTTGCGCTCTACCTGGCTCTGCTCGAAGTAGATGGAGACCGACAGCTCCATGTCGAGCAGCGCGGCCTTGACCAGCGCGACGGTCGCGTCCGCCTGGCCTGGTCCTCCCACCTTGCGGCGCAGCCGGTTGGTCCAGTGATATTCCCGCGCGAGGCCGTGCAGCACATGCTCGAGGACCAGCGCATAGGCACCGATATACCAGCGCGGCTCGAGCCCGATGGCGGCGTGGACCGAGCCAATGCGCCGCACCCCGGCATGAAACTGCTCGTCGAACTCGCCGCCCGCGATCCGCCCCCAATGCTTCTCCTGCGCCGCTTGCGCCGAATGCATGTGGCTCGTGTCGCGGAAGAAGCGGCTGGTCGCCGGCGTTGCGCGCACCTTCTCGTAGAATTTGTCGAGGGCCGGTGGGATCAGCCTCCCGAGCAATCCCTGGATGTCCTTCAGAACGCTACGCTGCCCCGGCGTGAAGTTCATGAACGACAGCCGCGTTGCCATCTCTTCGGACATGCTTCGTTCCGCTCCCCTGGTTCCTCCACACTCATAGAGGAGCAGGACCGGGAGCGATGGAGCGGACGCGATTTTGACCGCCCCGATGCGGGTCGAATATCCTGCTCAGCTTGCCTTGATCGTCGCGATCCAGCGATCGATCTTCTGCTCGAGCACCGCCAGCGGAAGCGCGCCCGTGCCGAGCACCTGCTCGTGGAAGGCCCGGATGTCGAACTTGGGCCCGAGCTCTGCCTCGGCCTTGCGCCGCAGCCGCTGGATGGTCAGCGCTCCGATCTTGTAGGCGGTCGCCTGGCTGGGAATGGCGATGTAGCGCTCGACCTCGGCGGTGGCGTCGGTCTTCCCCATGCTGCTGTGGTCGAGCATGTACTTGATCGACTGGTCGCGGGTCCAACCCTTGGAATGGATGCCCGTGTCGACCACCAGCCGCATTGCGCGAAGCATCTCGTCGTCGAGAGTCCCCATCCGCTGATAGGGATCCTGGTAGAAGCCCATCTCGTAGCCGAGCGTCTCGGCATAGAGTGCCCAGCCCTCGACGTAGGCGGTGTTCCCGCCAAACCGCATGAAGGCCGGAAGCGCCTCATTTTCCTGCGCGAGGCTGATCTGAAAGTGGTGCCCCGGCGACCCTTCGTGGAGGTAGAGCGTGGTCATTCCGGGCGTGGTCCGGCTCGGCAGGTCATAGGCGTTGAAGTAGAAGATGCCCGGCCGCGTGCCGTCGGGGGTTCCGTTCTGGTAGGATCCACCGGCTTCGAACTTCTCGCGGAACGGCTCATAAGGCCGGATCTCGAGCTTCGCCTTCGGCATAGTCGAGAAGTAGCGCGGGAGCTGCGCGTCGACCTTCTTGCCGATGTCATAATAGCCCTGCGTCAGCCCCTCGCGGCTCTTCGGCTTGAAGCGCGCGTCGGTGCGCAGATAATTGAAGAAGGCGGGCAGGCTGCCCTTGAAGCCGGTCTCGGTCCGGACCTTCTCCATCTCGGCGGTGATCCGCGCCACTTCGCTGAGGCCGAGGTCGTGGATCTGCTCGGGGGTCATGTCGAGTGTGGTCGTCGATCTGATCAGGTAGCGGTACAGCTCGGGCCCGCCCTTCATGTACATCAGCCCGACCCCGTCGCGGGCGCGGGGCAGATATTCGGTCCTCAGGAAATCACGGACTCGGGTCAGCGCCGGGCGGATGCCGTCGGCATAGGCCGCCTGATATTCGGCGGTCAGCCGGGTCCGGTCGGCCGCCGCGACCGTGTCCGGAAACTTGCGGATGGGACCGAGGTAATTGTTCTCGGACGGCTTCTGCTTGAGCTGGTTGTCGAGCTGCTCGATCATGTTGCGGACGGTCAGCTTGGTGTCGACCACCCCGCTCGCCATGCCTTCGCGCCAGCGGCCGATCGTCGCGTCGAGGTAGCGGACATAGTCGCGGTGCCGCTTCAGATTGTTCTCATAGTCCGCAAGCGTCTTGAAGGGAGCCGCACCCTCGCCGCTGGCGAGTGTCGGGTAGAAGGTGTGAAGCCCGAAGAAGTGGTTCATCGGCCGCACCCGGGTCAGCGCGAGCAGGTCGGGCTGGTAGCCGCGAAGCGTGTCCTCGGTGCTGAACTTGAAGACGTCGTAGGCGATCTGGTCGGTTTCGTTCAGCGCCGCGCGGTTGATCCTCGCAAGGTCGGCGAGGTCCTTCTCGGCAGCGGCCTTCTCCCCAGCGAAATAAGCGTCCGAGATCGAGTCGCCGAGTTGGTCGGCATAGCGGAAGTCGCCGCGGAACAGCCCGCTCAGCGGATTGCGCTTGAGGCTTGCTTCGTCACTCGCCTGGAACAGCGCGAACAGCTCACGGTGCGCAGCTTCAGCCCGGGCCGCGGCCTGCTGCGCGGGGTCCGGTTCGGCGACCACAGCGGGCGACGGGCTGGTCGCAACGGGCGCGGTGTCGACCGCCGCGCAGGCGGACAGGCCGAGGGCGGCGGAACCAAGAAGCAGGAAGCGGCGGATCATCGGCGGGGCTTTCGGTCGAGGGGGACGAAAATGGCGGAAGGGACGCTGCCGTGGTCGGCAACGCCCCTTCGATCAACGGTCTCGAGCCGTCTACCAGAAGAAATTCGGGATGACGTCCACTACCCGGCCGGTGCGGAGATCGACGAGCAGGGCATCGTTCCAGTAGCGGACCCAGCGGTAGGGCGCATAGACCGGCGGCAGGCTGTAATAATAGGGATCGGAGATCCAGTAGCGGCTTGAATAGTAGCGCGATGGAAGCCGCCAATCGAGCTGCCACGGGCGGTAGCGCCAGCCGAACGGGTCAATGTAGATCCCGACGTGGAAGCGGCGGCGATCGCGGTCGCGATGGCGCCGCCAGTCGTAGCGATGGTCGCGCCGCCATTCCTTGCGCCAGCCTTCGGCGGCGACCCGGTCGCGCAGGCGATCGCCGATCCGCTCGCCACCGCGCTCGCGCTCGCCGCGATCGCCACGATGCACGACCGGTGGTTGCGGCCGGTCGCGGCGGTCGCCGAACTGGCCGGACGGCCGCTCGGGCCCGCCCGTTGCGGGTTCAGCGAGCGGCGGAGGGGCGGCCTCGCGGACGCGTGCGGCGACCCGCTCGCGAAACCGCCAGTTGGCAACCCCGTCGGCAGGCGGCTCCCGGTCGCGGCGGCCTTCGGCGCGCTGGCCGCGAAGCTCTGTCGCCGGCGCGGGCATCGGTAAAGCGGGCTCCGCCATCGCCGGCCGCTCGCGCCTTGGTCGCTCGGGACGCGGCGGTGCCGGCGGCTCGTCCCGCTCGCTCCGCTGCCAGCGCGCCTCCCGCTGGTCCGACTGTCCGTTGGCCTCGGCGCGCTCGGCCCGCTGCGCCGCGCGTTCCGCACGACCCATCCGCGGCGTGGGCTCGTCGGGATCGAGCGTGGCAAATGCCGGCGAAGCGGCAGTGAGGAGCAGCATGGCAAGGGCAGTGAGGCGCATGGCGATGGTTCCGTCGAGGTCGTTCACTCGACTTTCTCTCGCATCGGCTGAGCGGACGATTAACGACCCGAAACGACTTTCGTCGGCGGTACTGGCTTGGACGGAGACGCGGGAGCGAGGCTGCGCGCCGCACGCTCCACTGCCCGCCGAATTCGGGGCTGCGTGCCGCACGAACAGCGGTTCGGAAGCGCGTCGATCTGCTCGGCCGTCGGCCGCGCGCTCTGCTGCAGAAGGGCGGCCAGCGCGCAGACGAATCCGGGCGTGCAGAAGCCGCATTGCACGGCTTCCTCCGCAACCAGCGCCGGCACGATCGGGTGACTGGCCAGGCCCTCGACCGTGGTCACGTCGGCCCCTTCGAGGCTGCCGAGCGGGACGAGGCAGCTGAGCGCCGCATTGCCATCCACGATCACCGTGCAGGCGCCGCACTGGCCGCTGCCGCAACCCTGCTTCGTCCCGGTGAGGTTGGCGAGGTCGCGCAAGGCCCACAACAAGGGCATGGCCGGATCGGCGGTAAATTCCAGCGCCTGCCCGTTGACCCGCATCTTTGCCATGGCCCGACCCTAGCCGCGGCCTGGCGATCCTGCCAAGCATCGCTCTCCATGACGACCATCGACACCCGCCTCGGCACGATCGGCTACGAACGCAGCGGCAGCAGCGGCATTCCTCTCCTGTTCCTTCATGGCGTGGGCTCCAATCGCCACGCCTGGGACGGCCAGGTCGAGCGCTTCGGCGCGGAGCGGCTGACACTCGCCATGGACCTGCCCGGCTATGGCGACAGCGCGCTCCTGCCCGGCGCGACCCGCGACGACTTCGCGGCGGCCGCTCTGGCCTTTCTCGACGCTCTCAGCATCGAGCGGGCGCATGTCTGCGGCCTGTCGCTCGGCGGCGTCCTCGCGATCGCGATGCACGCCCAGGCTCCGGAAAGGATCGCGTCCTTGATCCTCGCCGACACCTTCGCCTGTCATCCCGAGGGCGAGGCGATCCTTGCCCGCTCGCTGGCCGGCATGGAGGCACTGGGCATGCGTGGCCTCGCCGAAAGCCGCGCCGATGCCCTCCTCGCCCAGCCGGCAGCGGCCGCGGTAAAGACCGCCGTGATCGAGACCATGGCCGCCATCGACCCCGCGGCCTACGTGCTGGCCGCGAAGGCGGTGTGGCTCGCCGACCAGCGCCGCGAGGCGCGAGCCATCGAATGTCCCACGCTCATCCTGTGCGGGAGCGAGGACCGGATCACGCCGCCTTCGCTGTCGGACGAGCTCAAGGACCTCATTGCCCACGCCACCCTCGTCGAGATCACGGGCGCGGGGCACCTGCCGAACCTCGAGCAGCCCGCCATCTTCGACCGCATCGTGGCGGCATTCCTCTCCGGAGTGGATGAGAAAGCATAGCCTTACCGGCCCTTTAACCAAGGACTTCAAGCCGTTCTTCGCCTTGTCCTGCGAGATTGCAGGACATGGACAGGAAGGCCCTTCTTCTTGCCGCCCTTGGCGCGGCGGCGCTGCTCGGACCGGCCCCCGCCGTCGCGCAGAGCGCCTCGCCCTATGCAGTAAGCGCCTCGGCGGTACGCAAGAGCGAGGCCCTGCTCGGCACCGGCAGCAAGCTTGCCGCCCTGCTCGCCCAGCAAGGCGGCACGTCCGCCCCGCCTGCGTCTGCCGCGCTTCAGCCGGCCTCCTTCGCCATGGCCGCCAGCTATTCCCGCCCGCGGCTCGCGCTTCGCCGGGCAGCGATCACCAGCGGCCGACCCGACGTCTTCGGTTCGGTCGCGTTGCCGGTTACGTCGACCCCGCTCGATCGCCGCTGGAACGCGGTGGTGAGCCGCTCCGCCACCGGAACGAGCGCCTCCTGGGCAGCGTCGCTCCGCGAGCGCCCCGAGGCCGAGCGCATCGAGCTCGTCAACCGCTTCGTCAACGCGCGTATCTCCTTCATCGATGACGAGCGGTTGTTCGGTCGTGCGGACGTCTGGCAGAGCGCTTCGGACTCGCTTGGTCGCGGCCGCGGCGACTGCGAGGATTATGCGATCGCCAAGCTGCAGCTGCTCCGCGCCGCCGGCTTCGAGGCCCGCGACCTGTATCTGGTGATCCTGAAGGACCTCGTACGCCGCAGCGACCATGCCGTGCTTGCGGTGCAAAGCGAAGGTCGGCTGTGGGTGCTCGACAATGGCACCGACCGGGTGACCGACAGCGCCGACATCGTCGATTATCGCCCGATCTTCAGCTACTCGGCCGGACATCGCTGGACCCATGGCTACCGCCGCTCGGCCGAGCCGCCCCTGGTGCTCGCGTCGGCGACCCCCGCCGAGAGTGCCCTGCCCGTTCCGGCTGCCGCGCCGGCCGACAATGCCTCGTCAGAGCCGCGCTTCACGGTCAGCGAAGCCGACTTTCCGGCGGCGCTGCTCGGCTGATCCAGTTGCGGCTCAGCGCTCGGTCAGCGCGTCGCTCTTGGCCTTGAGGACCGGCTTCAGGAGATAGGTGAGGATCGACTTGCGACCGGTGATGATCTGCGTGTCGGTCATCATGCCGGGCGTGATGGGAAGCCGCCGTCCCGCCGTCGTCAGATAGGCGCGCCCGGTCTCGACGATGACGTTGAAATAGGCCTCGCGGGTGGTCTCGTCGTAGATCGAGTCGGCACTGACCTGGACGACCTTGCCCTCGAGCCCGCCGTAGATGGAGAAGTCGTAGGCGGTGACCTTCACCAGCGCTCGGTCGCCGACCTTGATGAAGGCAATGTCGCTCGGCTTGACCCGTGTCTCGATCAGCAGGCGGTCGCCCATGGGGACCACTTCCATGATCTTCTGCCCGGCCTGGACGAAGCCGCCGCGGGTGGTGATCTGGACGTCGTTGACGACGCCGTCGACCGGCGAGCGCAATTCGGCCCGGTTGAGCCGTCCCTGCGCGCCGCGCAGGGTCTGGGTGTTGACCGCGATCTTCTGCGTGACCTGGCTACGCTCGTTGAGGGCATCCTGACGGAATTGCGCGCTCGCCTCCGCGGCCTGAGCGCGCGCCTCGTTCACCGCGGCGAGCGCCCGGCCCTGCTGTTCGCGGGCGGCCGCGATCCGCCCCTGCAGATCGACGACTTCGCGCTGCGCGTCGGCAAGCTCGGTCTGGGGCACGATGCTCTTGGCGGCGAGCGGGGCCAGCCGATTCACATTGTCCTGCGCGAGCCGAAGGCTCTGCCCGAGCGAGTTGATGGTCGCGGCGGCCTCGGCCGCCTCGCGGCGGCGCTGCTCGGCCGTGGCTCCGAGCGCGCCCAGCCGACCCGACAGCGCACCACGCCGGGCCGCGAGGAGCGCGCCCTCGTCGCCGGCAACCCCGCTCCCGCCAACCCCGCCCTCGGCACCGAGCCGGTTCGCGCGCTGTTGCAGCGCCTGCGTCTCGGCCTCGATCTGTCCCAGCTCCGAGCTCGACTGCGTGTCGTCGAGCCGAACCAGCAACTGGCCCCGGCTCACGCGCTCGCCGCCGCGGACGAGGATCTCGCGAACCACTGCCGGCTCGGCCGACTGGACCAGCTGCACCTTGCTCGACGGGATGACCTTGCCCTGGCCGTGCGTCACCTCGTCGACGTGGGCGATCATGCTCCAGGCAAGGAACAGGAAGAAGCCGATCGCCGAGAAAAGGATGATCCGGCGGGCACCGGTCAGTGGCTGGCGGTGCCGGCTCGAGTGGCCCGAAGGCGCGAAGGGGATGGAGGAGATGATGCTACGCGCCTGTTCTATTCGTTGGCCAGCACGGCGCTGCCGGTGCTTGCGGTGGTGACCGCCGCAACCACCGCGACGTCACGTGGTGCCGGGGTCGGCTGCTGCTGGGCGAGCAGCGCCTTGGTGCGGCTGCCGCTGTCGCGCGGATCGGGGATGCTGAGGGTCCAGCCCTTGCTTGGGTCCATCAACCCACCGACGTCGTTCGAGGCGCGGCGAACGGTCTTGTCCTGCTCGAAGGTGATCTGCGCCGGCGGAATGTTCGCGGCCGCGATCTCATCGCCCGTGATCGGGGCCACGGGGCGGAGGACCGGACGAAGCGCCGCCGGGTCGCTCGGCTCGCCGATGTAGCGGCCCGTGAAGGCGCCGCGCTGGCCCCAGGCACCCGGCCAGCGGTAGAAGATGTGCGCGCCGATCTTGCTCACCTTGGCCAGCATCGGCGCCCAGTACGGTGCGACATAGTCGGCATGGTAGTGCGTCGCCTGGCCGACCGATGCCTCTACGTAGCCGGCAAGCGCGGCGGCCGCGACCTTCCGGGCCTCCGCCCAGGCACCGACGGCCGCGGGACGAAGCAGCGATCCGTCGCAGACGAAGGTGAATTGGCAGATCGGGGTCTGGTTGCGCTGGTAGACGACCCCGCAGACCGACTTGGGAAAGGCCGGGTGGCGCATCCGGTTGAGAATGACCTGCGCGACCGCGCGGCGACCTTCGACCGGCTCGAACCCGGCCTCGTAGTAAACCGCTTGGGTGAGGCAGGTCAGCGCCCGGTCGTAGCTGGTGCCGCCTGTCGGCGCGGCGAACGGGGCCGCCGCCTGCACCGGTGCGCGGTCGAACGGAAGCGCGGCGTTGATCTGTTCGGCGGCCTGGCCCGTCGCCCGAACCTCGAGCGACTGCGCGCCGCTGGTGGCGGAGATCAGCGCCCTCGCCTGCGCCGGAACGACCGGGAGCGCGGTCGGAAGGGCGGCGTCGGCCCGGCCGCGCATGCTTGCCGCCAGCGTCAGGCCGAGCGCTCCCAGAGCGAGCAACCCGACCAGGCCGAGCGCGACCATGTCGAGCCGGAGTGCCGTAAGGCGGATGGCCAGCCGGCGCCGATATAGCGCGATCCCGCTCATGCCTGCGCTCCTCGTTGCTCGGCTGCTGCCGCCTCGCGCAGCCGGCCAAGCACCGCGTCGGTCGGCCCGTCGGCGATGATCCGGCCATTGTCGATCACCAGCAGCCGGTCGACGATCGCCAGCATCTGGTGGCGGTGGGTGGCGACGATCAGCGTCTGCTCGGGCGACAAGGCCGTACGCAGCTTGTCGATGAAGTAATTCTCGGTCTGGCTGTCCATCGCGCCGGTCGGCTCGTCGAGGAACAGCATGCGGCTGTCACTGACCAGCGCCCGGGCGAGCACCAGCAACGCGCGCTGGCCGCCCGACAGGAGCGCCCCACGCTCGCCGACCGGAAGGTCGAAGCCGGCGGCGTCGCGCGACAGGAAGATGTCGGCGCCCGAGCGGCGGACCGCGTCGATCAGTTGCTCGTCGGTCGCGCGCGCCCCGCCCAGCAGGAGGTTGTCCTTGACCGAGCCCGAGAACAGCTCGGCATCCTGGCCGACGAAGCGGAAGGCGTCCCGCAGCTGGTGCGGATGATATTGGCGGCTGTCGAGGCCATCGACGGTGAGCACGCCCTCGGTCGGCGCATAGAGGCCGCACAGCAGCCGGCCGAGCGTCGACTTGCCCGAGGCGACCCGGCCGATGATGCCGATCTTCTCGCCCGGCCTGATCGTCAGGTTGACGTCGCTGAGGCTGTCGCGGGCCGCGGTCGGATAGCGGAAGCCGACATGCTCGAGCGCAATATGGCCGCTGCGGATCTCCGGCACGATCGAGCGCGCCGCGCTGACCCGCTCGTCGCCCGATTCCATCATCCGCTGAAGGCTGTCGAGGGTGGTGAAGGCCTGCTTGCCGCGCGTGATGAGGAAGGCGAACTGGCCGACCGGCGACAGCGCGCGCCCGGCCAGCATGACGATGGCGATGATCGCGCCCATGCTCATCTCGCCGGCATTGAACAGGTAGAAGCCACCGATCAGCAGTCCGATCGAGATGACCTGCTGCGACAGGCTGGCGAGGTTCACCGCGACTGCGGTCAGCCGCCGCATCTTCTCCTGGGTCGCGGCGGTCATGTCGCTGAGGCGCCGCCAGCGACCGAGCATCTGCCCTTCGGCGCGCTGCGCCTTGAGCGTCTCGAGCCCGCTGATCGATTCGACCAGTACGCTGTGTTGGAGGCTGGAATCGGCCTGCGCGTCCAGCGCAGCCTGGTTCATCCCCCGCTGCAGGCTCATGCCCGCGATCAGCATCAGGGTGATCCCTACCAGTGGCACCAGCACCAGCCAGCCGGCGAGCACGGTGATCAGCCCGAGGAACAGGAACAGGAAGATCATGTCGACAGCGAGCACGACGGTGGTCGAGGCGAAGAAGTCGCGGACCATCTCATATTCGCTGACCCGCCGCGCCATCGCGCCGGTGCTTCCCGCGCGCTCGGCGAGCGGGATGTTCATGATCTTCTCGAACAGCTTCTGGCTGAGCTTGGCATCGAGCGAGCGGCCCACCTCGTCGATCAGCTGCGATCGGGCCAGGCGGAGCATGAAGTCGAGCCCGAGCGCGAGCAGCACGCCGAGCGCCAGCACCCACAGGGTGGGGATCGCCTTGTTCGGGATGACCCGGTCGTAGACGTGCATGGTGAACAGCGGCACCGCGAACGCCAGAAGGTTGACGACCAGCGCCGCCAGAAGGACCGGGCGAAGCTCGCCGCGGACCTTGTTCACCTCGCTCCAGAACCAGTGGACGCGCTTGGCCTTGTCCCACGGCCGCTCGCCCGCCCGCTCCTGCGTCGGATCGGCCTCGACCTGGACCGCGCGGCCGGTGAACAGCGGCTCGATCTCGCCCGACTGGACCCACATCGGCTCGGCAGCGCCAGGCACATAGACGAGCGCGTCACGGCCGTTCAGTTCTTTGAGGACGATCGCGCGGCCGTCTTCCAGCTCGAGGATCGCGGGCAGCTTCGCCGTGGGCCAGCCCTTGAGGGGACGGGTCAGCGGGAAGCCGCGCATCCCGACCTGCTCGAGCGCGGGCTCGACCTGGTGGAAGGGCAGAAGGCCACGGCTGTCGAGTGCCAGTCCGGCGCGCAGCAGGACCGGCGAGGAGGGCCGCTCCGCTGCGCGCGCGAGATAGGCAAGGCAATCGAGGACGGGGTCGAGGGCCTCGCTGGACGAGGATTCGACGAGGTTCACGAAACTCAACACACGTCCCCTGCTACGCTTACTGGCCGGCCGGCGCGGTCTCCGCGACCGGAGCCGCGGCCGCCACCGGACGCGGAGTCGCGCCGACGTCCTGCGGATCGGCCGGCGGACCCATGACCGGGTAGCGCAGGCTGTTTTCCTGGCGGTCGGTGGCCGGCACCGAACGGACCTTGTAGCGGCTGCGAAGGTCGCTGTAGGCCTCGCGCGGCATCTGGACGCCGAGCGCCTCGATCAGCCGGTTGGAAGCGGCCAGCACCCGATATTGCGCGAACAGGCGGCTCATCCGCGCCGTCTCGGCCTGCGCCTGGACGTTCTGGCGGGTGTTCTGCGCGTCGAGCACGTCGAGCAGGCTGCGCCGCCCGACGTTGAACTGCTCGCGGTAGGAGAGCAGCAGGTCGTCGCTGATCCGGCTCTGGTTCTCGAGCTCGCCGACCAGGCGCTGCTGGTTCTGCAGCCGGCTCCAGGCCGAGCGGGCATCCTCCTCGGCGCGGCGCTGGGTCTCGAACAGCCGGGCATGGGCCTCGTCGGCGCGGCGCTGCTGCTCGCGGACATTGGCTTCCTTGATCCCGCCGTTGGTCAGCGTCCAGCGCATCACCAGATTGGCCTGGAGGTCGCGGGTGTTGCCCGCGAATCCGTCGATGTCGTTACCGACCCGGGCCCGGCCTTCGGCATTGAGCCGCGGACCGACGTCGCTGCGCGCGGCACGCACCACTTCGCGCGCCGAGTTGAGGTCGGCAACGGCTTCCTGGACGCGCGGATTGTCGTTGCGCGCGGCGGCCTCGGCCTCGGCCAGCGTGGCCGGAACCTGGCCGGTCAGGTCAGGCGGAACCGAGACGCTGTCGATGGGCATGCCGGTCAGGGTCTGGAAGGAAATGGAGGCGGTCTCGAGGTCCTCGCGAGCCTCGGTCACCCGTGCCCGGGCCGACTGCAGCCGCTCCTCGGCCTGCTGCTGGTCGGCGATCGAGATCGACCCCTGCTGCACGCCCTGGCGAAGGTCGCCGGCAAGCCGCTCGTGGAAGGCGACATTGTCTTCGGAAATGGCGACCAGCCGCTGCTGGAGCAGATAGTCGATGTAGTTGCGCGCGACGTTGAGCGCGACGAACTGGCTGCGCTCCTCGACCCGGGCCGAGGCGGCATCGGTGCGGCTCGCCTGGCGGCGAATCTCGGCATTGCGGCCGCCGGCATCGACCAGCAGCTGGTCGACCACCAGCTCGCCCTCGACCGGCTTCAGGAGCTCGTCGCCGAGACCGATCCGGCGGCGGCTCGGATTGCGCAGCTCGCGCAGGCCGGCCGAGGCGCGCAGGTCGACCCGCGGGTGCCACTGGCCACGGGCCTGGTTCAATTCTTCCATCGTCGCTTCGCGGTTGTGCACCGCCTGCCGGATCTCGGGATTGCTCTGCAGCGCGGCCTGCACCGCCGAGCGAAGGTCGACGGCGTGGGCCGGCACCGCGCAGGCAATCAGCGCGCCCGGCACGATCAGCGTCCAATGCTTCAAGGTCATAAATTCCCCCTTCTGGTCTGAAGCTGGGCGGGGTGCCCGTCCACTGGCCCCCCGCCCGCCTTGGTTGTTAGCCGTTGACGGCTGCTGGAAGCGCGTCGGGATGAGTGGTCTGCGCATCCATCACCGACGGTTGGGCCTGGAACAAGGGACTGAAATGGCCACCGTCCCAGCCCGGAACATGAGCGGAAAGCTGGGTTGCCAGCTCCCCAAGACCGCGGACCGCGCCCTCGTTCACGTCGCCATTCTGATGCTGGACCGGGTCGGCCAGCTTGATCGCCGCGTCGATCAGCGAGTCGAGGCTGACCGGGTCAGAGCCGCCGCCCGACAGGGCATCGACGATGACCTTGCCGACCACCGCATTGGCCTGGCCGCCCTGGATCCCGGCAAGAGCATCGGCACCGGGAGTGCCGGCCGTGCCGAAGGCGAGCTCGATGTTCGCCGGCATGACGATCTCGTTGCCGCCGAAGCTCGTGCCGCCCGACTGGGCCAGCTCGGTCCCGCTGTCGGGCAGGAAGGCCGACAGCGTCGGAGCCTCGCCGCCGATCGTCGCGGTGAAGGTCGACATGTCGCCCTGGCCGCTAGCGGCGGACCCGCTGTCGGCGACCTGCAGCTCCTGCGCGATGTTGCCGTCGAAGGTCGCCCGCAGCGTGTCGAGACGCATGTCGGTTCCGAGATCCTGACCGTACAGCTGCATGTCGGTGGCCGACAGGCGGCTGCCGTGGTCGCTGAAGTCGAACGGCACGAGCGGATCGCTCGGGCTTGCCGCCGCGCTCGACGAGTAGGTCGCAAGCCCGGCCAGCAGCGCCAGGTTGGTGGTGCTGGTGCTGGTGCTGCTGCTGCCACCGATGAACGACATCGATGACTCCATCGTCCGCAGCCCGCTGCTGGTCGTGGTCGAGCTGGTGGTGCTCGGCGCATTGAGCGTGACCGACAGGTTGCTGCTGCTCGACATGTCCCCGTCGCCGTCGACGATCACGATCGGCAGGTTGAACTGGACCGGCGCCGTGCTCGGCACCGCCGCGCCGAAGCCCGAGAACTTGATGTCCGACCCGCTGACAAATTCGACTTCGAGGCTGGTGTAGCCGCTCGCCGTGAAGATCGCGACCGAGGTCTCGGGCGGGCCGCTGTTGCCGCTCGCACCGCTGATGTTGGTGACGACCAGCCCGCCATTGGCATCGAGCTGGTAGGTGAAGGTGTGTCCGGACAGAGTGACGCTCTGCACGCTGGTGGTGGTGGTCAGCAGAGCGCTCGCCACCCCATTGTAGGTGATGACCACGCCGTTGATGACGTCCTGCGTGCCGTCTCCGACGATGTTGTCGGGATCGTTGTCGTCGAAGGCCTCGAACCGCAGGGTCGTGCCGCCCGACTGACGGAAGCTGACGCTGCCGCCGTTGGTCGTCCAATGCTGGTCGAAGGTGTGACCGTTCGTGGCATTGTCGACATAGTTGTTGGGCGGCGAACCGGTAAGGTCGACCACAAAGTCGAGGCGGAAACCCTCGCCCGGGCCGACCGACTGGCCGGTATCGACACCACCGAGGATGCCGCTGGTGTTGACCGACGGGCCGCCGATCGGAGTGATCAGCACGTCGTTGCTGTTGTCATTGACCGGTGAGGAAACCTGCCCGTTGGGCACGATCCCGAACCAGCCCTTGTTGCCGCCGATGAAGTCGTAATTGGCATCGGTGAAGCTGACGTTGGTCAGGCTGTCGACCGGCACGTTCATGTCGATCGTGTAGGTCGAGCCGGTGATGGTGGCGGTGAACACCAGGGTGCCGTTGGCCGACGCGGTCAGCGTCTGCCCGTCGGCGCTCACCGCGAAGGTGACCGGCTGGCCGCCAGCGGTCAGCCCGGTCGGATAGCCGGCGAGGTTCTTCGAGAACTGCGCCGTGCCGCCGTCGTTGCCGACATTGTTGCTGATCCCGAGCGCGTCGCCGAAGTCGATCGCGCCCGTGTCGAGCCCGCTCGAACTGTTGACCAGCACCGCGGCTTCCGGGCTGACGGCGGTCGGACCGTCGTCGAGGAAGCTGATGTTCTGGCCGATTGCTATCACGTTCGACGCGGTGTCGCCGTCGCCGTCCTTGATCGTGGCGGTGAGCGTGATGAGGTTGTCCGCCGACAGGGTGACGGCGCTCGCGCCGGCTTCCTGCGGATCGTTCGGATCGTCGTGCTTGACCGCGCGCTGCTGGTCGAGCGTGACGTTGCCGCTGGCATCGACGCTGACCACGAACACCAGCAGGTTGGAGCCCGCAGTGCGACCCTCGACCTGGCCCGAACCGTTCACCGACAGCACCACATTCTGTCCGCTCAGCGTGTCGACGACTCCGGTCGCGCCGGCGTTGATGCCAAGGGTGTAGGCCACCGCGCCCGTCGCGGCGGCGCCATCCGCGCCATAGTTGAACCCGAAGGCACCGGCGAAGGCGGTCGTGGCGTTGACGTTGAGCGTCGTGTCGTCGGTGATCAGCGAACCCTGCGGCCCCGCGTTGCTCACCAGCGGGACGTCGTCGACGATGCCGATGGTGATGGTGCCGCTGGCACTGTCGCCGGTGGCGTCGGTGACGCTGACGGTGACCGTATCGCTGATCGGGTTGACCTCGCCCTGACCGGTGTGGGTCAGCGCCGCCTTCAGCGTGTAGCTGTAGCTGTAGGTGGTGACGCTGCCGACGGTCGACGAACCCGTGATGGTGAGGGTGCCCTCACCGGTGTCGAACACCGCGCCGTTGGTCACGGCAACACCGCCGATGGTGACGCTTCCGGTCTCGCCCTTGAGATCGACCTGGAAGGAGCCGGTCACGGTCTCGCTGGTCGAACCATGCTGGACCCCGTCCGCGAGGCCGTCCTCGTAGACGATCCGGCTGTCGCCCGTCACCGCCGGGACTCGGAGGTCCTGGTTGAGCGCGATGGTCAGCTGGGCAACATCGATGTCGCCGTCGCCGTCCTTCATCTGGTAGCTGAACGTCTCGCTGGTGACGCCCGTCGGGATCGACGCGGTCTTGAGCGTGTAGACGTAGCTGCCGTCGGCCTTGATCAGCAGGTCGCCATAGGTGCCCGCGATGATCGTGCCGGTGGTGCCGGTGAGCACCGCCGCGAAGCTTCCGCCCGCGGCCTCGGCCCCGGTGCGAACGCCGATGACGCTGCCCGGAAGATCCGCGCCGATGTTGTCGGCCGATCCGTCGGTCGCGTTGGCGTCGCTGCCGCCGCTGCCGGTCAGGACATTGCCGTCGGCCACGTTGCCGAGACCCTCGGTCACGCTGTCGCTGTCGTTGGCCGCGATCGGAACGTCGTCGACGATCCCGATGGTGATCGTGCCGCTCGCCGCATCGCCGGTCGCGTCGGCGACGTTGATGGTGACGATGTCGCTGATCGGGTTGATCTCGCCCGCACCGCTATGGGTCAGCGCCACCTTCAGCGTGTAGCTGTAGCTGTAGGTGGTGACGCCGGCGTTGGTCGAGACGCCGGTGATCGTCAGCAGGCCTTCGCCCGTGTCGAACACCGCGCCATTGGTCACGGCGACGCCGCCGATGGTGACCGAGCCGGTCTCACCCTTGAGGTCGACCTGGAAGGAGCCCGTCACCGTCTCGCTGGCCGAGCCATGCTGGACGCCGTCCGCAAGCCCGTCCTCGTACACCGTCCCGGTCGGATTGGTGACCATCGGGATGCGCGTATCCTGGTCGAGGCTGATGGTGAGCTGCGCCACGTCGATGTCGCCGTCGCCGTCCTTGAGCTGGTAGCTGAAGGTCTCGCTGGTGACACCCGCCGGAATGGAGGCGGTCTTGAGGGTGTAGACGTAGCTGCCGTCGGCCTTGATCAACAGGTCGCCGTAGGTCCCGGCGATGACCGTTCCGCCGGTCCCGGTCGGAACGGCGGCGAAGGCGCCGCCCGCAGCCTCGGTGCCGGTGCGTGCACCGACCACGCTGCCCGGCAGGTCGGCGCCGATCGTGTCCGCACCGGCAGTGCCCGCCGGATTGGCGCCGGCACCGGTCACGACATTGCCGTCGGTGCTGTTGCCGAAGCCCTCGGTCACGCGATCGAGGTCGTTGCGGGCGATCGGCTGGTCGTCGACGATCGTGATCGTGATCGTGCCGGTGACGCTGTTCCCGCCGGCATCCTTGGCCGTGTAGGTGAACTGCTCGGTCCCGCTGGTCGGATTGGCGACGCCGTTCGCGACCGGGCTGGTGAGGGTGTAGATCCACTTGCCGGTGGCGCTGTCGAGGCTGAGCTGGCCGTAGGTGCCGACCCCGCTGCCGCTCAGCGTGTAGCTGGTGGCGCCGGCGACATCGATGTCGCCCTCGGTAGTCTCGCCCGTCGAGGCCGGGGTGGAGCCCTCAACCGTGCCGGCCGCAAGATCCTTGCCGTCGACGACGAGGTCGAGCGCGGCCTCGAACACCGTGCCGGTCTGGTTGACCTGCGGCAGGCTGACGTTGGTGACGTCGATCGTCAGCGTGGTGGTCGAGATGTCGCCGTCCGAGTCGCGGATCGTGTAGGTGAACACGTCCTGCTGCGTCGTGGTGACGCTGTCCGGATTGGCCTTGTAGGTGTAGCTGCCGTCGGCGTTGAGGGTCAGCTTGCCGTAAAGGCCGGTGATCTCCGTCCCGACATTGCCGCTGGCGGGAACGGCGGTGTCGCCGCCGGTTTTGACCCCGACCACGACCGCCGAGTCGGCGCCGCGGGTATCGGCACCGGCGAGACCGCTGGTGGTGCCGGTGCCGGCGACGACATTGCCGTCGGTGGTGCTGCCCTCCGAAACGCTGTCGGTGTCGAGCCGGGCAACGGGGGCGTCATCCTTGATGGTGATGACGAGGTTGCCGCCATTGGTGTCGCCGTCGTCATCGGTGACGACCAGGGCAAAGGACTGGGTGACGTCGCCGGGCGCCGGCTGGCCGGTGCCGTCGGTGTTGTCGAGCAGCGTGTAGGTGTAGCTGATGGTCCCGCTGCCGGTCGCCTCATTGTAGGTGACCGCGGTGACGACCAGCGTGCCGGTCGCATTGCTGAAGGCCGTGATCGGCGTGTTCAGCGAGAGCGGGGTGCCGGCCAGCGTGACCGACTCGATGCCGTCGGCACCGCTGAAGGTGATGGTTCCGCTGACCTGCTCGCGGGTGTCGCCATTGGCACCCGCCGCCGCTTCCTCACCCGATCCCTCGGACTCGTTGCCGCGAGCCGCGAGCGCCGCTTCGTAGACCGTCGTCGAGGCCGAGTCGCTCGGAATGGTGACGATCACGGGGTTGTCGGCGATGTTGATCGTCAGCGTCGTCGGCCGGATGTCGCCATCGCTGTCGCGCAGGACGTAGCTGAAGACGTCGCTTCCGGTCAGCGGGGCATCGTTCGCCCGAGTGTAGCTGTAGTTGCCGTTCTGGAAGATCGTCAGCGTGCCATACTGGCCGACGACCGAATAGGAGCCGCTGACCGGGCTCGAGTTGAACGGACCCGCGAGATTGACGCTTCCCGCTCCGATCACGATCGCGCCGTCCGCACCGACGGTATCCGCGCCCGCGGCCCCGCTGGTGGTGCCGATGCCGCTGATGACGTTGCCCGTCTCCGGTCCGACGCGATTCTCGACGATGTCGACATCGGGGCGCGCGGTCGGCGCGTCGTCGACGATCTTGATGACGAGGTTGCCCGACGGCGAGACGTCGCCGTCCTTGTCGGTGATGACGATGGCATAAGCCGGCGAAAGCGTGTTGCCGCCGTCGGTCGCCTCGACGCCGAGGCGGTTGTCGGTCAGCGTGTAGGTGTAGCCGATCGAGCCGACACCGGTCGTCGCATTGTAGCTGACACCGGTGACAACCAGCGTCTGGCCGCCGGCCGTGCTGATCGTCTGCGGATAGGTGCCACCCAGATCGATGGTCACGCCACCGACGCTGATCGCGCCCAGGCCATCCTTGGAGACGAAGCCGATGCTGCCGCTGACCGCTTCGCGCGGGTCGCTGTTGTTGGTGGCGTCGCCGTCCGCGATCTCGCCCGAGCCTGCGGGCTCGCCCGGCCGGGTGGAAAGACCGGCCTCATAGACCGTGGTGCTCGCCTCGCCCGGTCCCGGGATGGTGACCAGCACCGGCGAGTCGCCGATGACGATGTTGAGCTGCGCCACGCTGGTGTCGCCATCGGCATCCTTGAGCGTGTAGCTGAAGGTGTCGGTGACGCCGCCCGGCGTGTTCGCCGCACGGACGTAGCTGTAGGTGCCGTCGGCGGCGATGGTCAGCGTGCCATATTGGCCGTTGATGACCTGCCCGACACCCGTCTCGATCGGGGTGGCCGAGCTGCCCGCGCCGATCCCGACTACCGTCGAGCCGTCGGCGCCGAGCAGGTCCTTGCCGGCGTCGCCCGAGGTGGTGCCCACGCCGGTAATGACGTTGCCGCCTTCCGGACCGAAGGTACCGGCCGCGACCAGGTCGCTGTCGGTCTTCGCAAGGGGCGCATCGTCGACGATCTTGATCGTCAGCGTGTCGGTTGCCGTCTGGCCATCCTTGTCGGTGACCGTGACGACGATGGCGTCATTGGCACTGGCGCCGGCGACGAGCAGATTGTCCTTGAGCGTGTAGGTGTAGCTGATCGAGCCGCCGGTGATGGCATCGATGCGAAGCAGCCCCTCGCCCGTGTCGATGACCTGCCCGACCGTTCCGCTCACCAGCGTCCCGGCGATGGTGATCGCGGCCGGCGCGTCGCCCTGGGTGAAGGTGATGGTGCCGCTGGTCGCCTCGCGCGGATCGCCGTTGGCGCCCGCCGCGACTTCCTCGCCCGAGCCTTCGCTCTCGCCCGGGCCGCGCGCGCCGCTC
The DNA here is from genome assembly GCF_039538045.1 of Sphingomonas swuensis. NCBI lineage: Bacteria > Pseudomonadati > Pseudomonadota > Alphaproteobacteria > Sphingomonadales > Sphingomonadaceae > Sphingomonas > Sphingomonas swuensis. The sequence goes on from NZ_BAABBQ010000001.1 coordinate 2,621,628, forward strand.
AGCGCGGCTTCGTAGACGATCGTGCCCGGGGCATCGGCGTCGGGTGCGTTGACCGTCGGCGGGGCATTGCCGATCGCGATGGTCAGGGTCGCGGTGGCGTTGTCGCCGTCACCATCGCGCAGCGTGTAAGTGAAGACGTCGTTGACGCCGCCCGGCGAACCCGCGTCGCGGACGTAGCTGTAGCTGCCGTCGGCCTTGATACTGAGCGTGCCGTATAGGCCGGCGATCACCAGGTTTCCGGCCGGATCGAAGCTGCTGTCGATTCCGCCCGCGCCGGCGATGGCGACGACGGCACCGCCGTCCGCACCAGGCGAGTCCTTGCCCGCGGCACCGCTGGTGGTGCCTGCGCCGGTGAGCACATTGCCGCTTTCCGGCCCGTAGCTGCCCGCCGCGATGGCGTCGGAATCGTTGAGCGCGATCGGGCTGTCGTCGTTGACCCGGACCGTCAGCGTCCCATTGGCGGTATCATTGTCCTGGTCGCGGACCTGGTAGCTGATGTCGAACTGGAGGCTGGTCTCGTCCTGCCCGTCCGGGTGAACCAGCGGCGCCAGCTGGGTGACGCTGTAGGCTCCGGTCGCATTGTTGAGCGTGATGGTGAAGACCGGCTTGCCGAACTGGGTCACGCTCAGTTCGCCCGCGTTGACCAGCGTCGCGCTGAAGCCGGGCGTGTTGAAGATGAGCCCGGTGAAGCTGAAGGTCAGCGGTCCGTCGCCGCCCGAGCCCGACAGGGTGCCGCTGAGGTTGGCCGCATCCACGTCGTCGCCGATGCCGCCCGGATTGCCGCCGAACACGTCGTCGTCGGTGCGCACGATCTCGTTCGCGGCGGTGACGGGACGGGCATCGCCGATCGAGATGGTCAGCGTCGCGCTGTCCTCGTCGCCGTCGGCATCGCGCAGCGTGTAGTTGAAGACGTCGTCGACGCCGCCCGGAGTGCCGGCATTGCGGACATAGCTGTAGCTGCCGTCGGCCTTGATCGTCAGCACACCATAGGTGCCGTTGACGACCAGATTGCCGGCGCCGTCGAAGCTGTTGTCGCTTCCGCCGCTGCCAGCCACCGCGACCACGGACGAGCCGTCGGCGCCGAGCTGGTCACGACCCGCGAGGCCGCTGGTGGTGCCAGCGCCGCTGATGACGTTGCCGCTCTCCGGCCCGTAGCTGCCGGCTGCGAGCGAGTCGGTGTCGGCGAGCGCGTCGGGCGCATCGTCGACGATCCGGATCACCAGCGTGTCGCTGGCGGTCTGGCCGTCCTGGTCCTTGACCGTCACGGCGATGCTGTCGGTGCTGCTGGTGCCGGCAAGGACGATATTGTCCTTGAGCGTGTAGCTGTAGCCGATCGCGGTCGGCGAATAGCTGGTGATGGTCAGCAGACCCTCGCCGGTGTCGATCACCTGGCCGAGGGTGCCGGTCACCACGGTGCCGCCGATGGTCACTTCCGCCGGGCTGTCGCCGGGGGTCAGCGTGATCACGCCGCTGGTGGTCTCGCGGGTGTCGTCGTTGGCGCCGGGAAGCAGGCCCTCGCTCGAGCCCTGGCTTTCGCCCGCGCCACGGTCGCCGAGCGCCGCTTCATAGACGACCGTGCCCGGAGCGTCGGCGTCGGGCGCGTTCACCGTCGGCGGGAGGTTGCCGATGCTGATGGTGAGGGTCGCCGTATCCTGGTCGCCGTCGCCGTCCTGCAAGGTGTAGACGAAGCTGTCGCTGACGCCGCCCGGAGTACCCGGATTGCGGGCATAGGTGTAGCTTCCGTCGGCCTTGATCGTCAGCACGCCATAGGTGCCGTTGACGACGAGGTTGCCGGCGCCGTCGAAGCTGCTGTCGCTGCCACCGCTGCCCGAGACCGCGATGACGCTGGCGCCGTCCGCGCCGAGCACGTCGTTGCCGCTGCCCACAGGCGCGGTGGTGGTGCCGGCACCGGTGATGACGTTGCCGCTCTCCGAATAGCTGCCGGCGCCAAGTGCGTCGGTGTCGTCGCGCGCGTCGGGTGCATCGTCGACGATGCTCACGACCAGCGCGTCGGTCGCGGTCTGGCCGTCCTTGTCGGTCACCGTGACGACGATGTTGTCGGGCGAGCTCGTCCCCGAGACGAGCAGATTGTCCTTGAGCGTGTAGCTGTAGCCGAGCGTCGTCGGGGTGAGGCTGGTGATGGTAAGCAGCCCCTCGCCGGTGTCGATCACCTGGCCGACGGTTCCGGTGACGGTGGTGCCGGCGATGGTGATGACCGCCGGGCCGTCGCCCTGGCTGAAACTGATCGTGCCCGTGGTGGTCTCGCGGCCGTCGCTGTTCGGAGCCGGATCGGCGCCTTCCGAGGACCCTTCCGGAGTGCCGCCGAGCGCGGCCTCGTAGACGACCGTGCCCGGAGCGTCGGCGTCGGGTGCGTTGACCTGCGGCGGGAGGTTGCCGATCCGGATGGTCAGCTGCGCCGAGGAAATGTCGCCGTCGGTGTCGCGGAGGACATAGGTGAAGACGTCGCTGACGCCGCCCGGGGTCCCGGCATTGCGGACGTAGCTGTAGCTGCCGTCGGCAGCGATGGTCAGCGTGCCGTAGAGGCCGGCGAGGCTGGAGACCGGGTTGCCGCCCGAGTCGAGCACGCCGACGACCTGCGCGCCGTCGCGACCGAGGGTGTCGGCGCCCGCGCCGCCCTCGCCCGCCGTCGTGCCCGCACCGGTGATGACGTTGCCCGTCTCCGGACCGTAGGTGCCAGCGGCGATCTGGTCGGAGTCGGCACGGGCGACCGGGCCGTCGTCCTGGATCTGGAAGATGCCGCGGCCGACGTCGAGATCGCTGCTGTCGCTGTCGCCGTCGCTGTCGGTGACGGTCTGGCGCACGACCAGCGCGCCCTCGGCGGCGGTCAGCGCCGCGGCCTCGTCGAACGAGGCGCCGCCGACCGGCTGCCAGATCGGCTGCAGCTGGGTGAAGGTCACCACGCCCGACGCGGGATCGATCGAGATGGTGAAATAGGCGGTTTCGCCGACCGAGCCGGTGATTGTGTTGCCGCTCAGGTTGAGGACGATCTGCGCGCCCTGGCCGAGGCCGTCGCCGTCCGCCGTGCTCACGTCGCCCGCCTGCAGCGCATAGAGGCCCGAGGCGACGTTGGTCCCGTTCAGGACCAGCGAATAGCTCGTGCTTCCGGCGCCGTCGGCACCGTAGCTGGCCGCGGCGAAGTTGCCGGCGAAGCCCGCGCTGACGCTCGCAAGCCCGGACGGAGCAGCCGCTCCGGCGCTGTCGCTGCCGACCGGCTGGGTCTCATCGAGGACCAGCACCGGCTTGGCGACATCGACCGCGAGGCGGCTGTCGGGGCCGTCGTCCTTGAAGACGATGAGGTTGCCGATCCCGGCCGTCGCGCTGGCGCTGTCGCCGTCGAAGTCGCGGATGGTGAGAGTCGCGTTGATCAGCCCCGACAGGTCGAGGCTGTCGTCGAAGGCGGCGGCGGTGCTGCCGTCGACATTGTGCTCGAGCGGCACCGACTGCTGGACGGTGATCGAGCCATTGGCGTTGATGGTGACGGTGAAGGCGACCTTGCCGCCGTCATAGGTGCCGGTGATGACGCTGGCCGAGGTCTGGACGAGCGTGATCGGGAAATCGCCCTGCGCGGTGCGCAGCGCGGTCGCACCGGTCCCGGCGAGCGCGATCCCGTAGCTCGCGGCATTGCTCGCGGCCGGGCCGTCGGCGCCGTAGCTGAGGTTGCTTCCGACGATCACCGCGCCGTCGCTGGTCGCGCTGATCGGGAAACCGGCCGGTGTTCCGGCGCTGGTCTCGTCGAGGGTGACGCCGCGACCGGTGGCGGCGCCGCTCAGCGAGGGCCCGTCGTCGGTGAAGCGGAGGTTGGACCCGATCTGGACCACGGCGCTGTCGCTGGCGGTGTCGCCGTCGCGATCGGTGATGGTCGCGCTGCCGGTCAGGGTCACGAGCCCGTCGGCTAGGCTGATCAGGTCGCCATTGGCGCCGAGGTGATCGATCTGGCTGTACTGGGTGAGAGTGACCACGCCGGTCGAGCTGACCGAGACGTCGAACACGGTGTTGGCCGAGGTCACGCTTCCGGCCGCAGTGGCGGTCGAGCCGACGACCTTGCCGCCGATCAGGAAGAGGTTGATGGCGACCCCGGTCTGGGTCAGCCCCGACGCCCCGCCCGGCGTTCCGAGCGCGAAGGTCAGGACACCGCCGGAGGCGAGGCCGTCGGCGCCCGCCGCATTGACCGGAAGGCTGAACACGCCGCCAAAGTTGGCGCTGCTCGAGGCCGTGTCGGTGAGCTCGCCGCGGGTCTGCGGGTCATCGGTGGTCAGGGTCACGCCGGCATCGGCGCCCGCCGCGACGTCGACCAGCGGCGTGTCGTCGTCGACATTGAGCTGGACCGTGCCCGCCGCGCTGTCACCGTCACGGTCAGTGACGGTGTAGTTGAAGGTGAACAGCTGGTTGTTCTCGTCCTGCCCGGTGGCATGCAGGATCGCGGCGTTCTGGACGACGCTGTAGGCGCCGGTCTGCGGATTGATCGTGACGGTCAGGACGAGCGTGTCGCCCTGGCGCACCAGCAGCGCGCCGCCGGCACCGATCGAATAGGAGAAGCCGGTCGGCGCGCCACTTGTCTGGAAGGCGAAGGTGAGCGGCCCGTCGCCGCCCGAGCCCGACAGGATCCCGGTGACGTTCACCGCGTCGGCATCGTCGCCGGTGCCGCCGGCATTGCCGCCGGTCCGCACATCGTCGTCCATCTGGATCAGCGGGTTGGTGCCAACTTCGGGCTCGAGATCGATTTCGAGCGCGGTCTCGTTGAACTCGGGAGGCGTATAGTCGAGCCGGGTCGGCGGAAGCAGGTCGCCGAGCGGAGTGCCCGGATCGAGCGGGCCGACCTCGGTGATGAAGTTGCCGCCGCTCGACTGCGGCACGCCGCTCGCCGGGCGCGGTTCCTGCTCGATCAGCAGCGCCGCGAGGTTGGTCGAGGGCACCTCGATGTCGTTGATCACCAGCTGCGGCACGAACACCGCGCCGTCGACGATCAGCATCTGGGTGCCGTCGGGCAGCATGATGAGGAGGTCGCGGCCGACGATCCGGATGTCGCTGAGTTCGACTCCCGCCGGCAGGGTCACGACCCCGTCAGGACCGGGGACGATGCGCTGGGCATTCGCATCCACCACGGCCTGGGTCTTGCCGATCTCGATCATCAGCCGGGCCTGGCTGGTCCCGCCGTCCGCGTCGGCGAGCGTGTAGGTGAAGGTGTCGCGGCTGTTCTCGGGAACGCCGGGCTTCGCGGTATAGCTATAGTCGCCGCGCGCGCTCAGGCTGAGCGTGCCATGCTCGCCCTCGACCCGCAGCTGCCCGCTGGCGAAGCTGCTGTCGTTGCCGCCCGCGCCCTGGACCGAAGTGACCCGCGCGCCCGCCCCGACGTCGGCCCCCGCCGCTCCGGTCTCGGTGCCCGCACCCGTGATGACGTTGCCGGTGGCCGGCCCGCGATCGCCTGCCGCCAGCTGGTCGGCATCGTCCCGTGCGATCGGCCCGCGGTCCTGGAAAGACCCCGAAAGCGAAGCATCTTCGTAGCGCATCGTTCACCCTTCAGCCCGTGGGCGGCGATCCCCATCGCCGGACCCGTGTCTCGCTGCAGCCGAAGGTCGATCGCATTTTCCGTTAAACGGAAAGGGTTAACGATGGAGCGCTTCGGCCGCGCGTTGCGACAAGAACAATCACAGGAAGCATGACGATTGCAAGACTCTGCCCTCTCGAGCCGTCTACATGCCCGTTCCTCATGCTTCTCCTACCAAAGTATATCTAGGTTAACGCTCCAGCAAATGTCCCAACAACTCCGTTAACTCGCTTCGTTTTGGCAAGGGCAGGAGCCGTATGACTTGGACTACCAATCTGGACTTCAGTCTCTTGGTAGAACAGCATTCCACTTTCTTGCTGTGTCATTGATGGAACCAAAACGGCTGGCGAATATTTACGGTATGTTAAGGATATTGGTTGAACCGAGTTGCGGGCCAATGCCTGCGGGAAACTGACTCGGACACAGCGCGAAGATTCTTTCGCAGCGCGTCCCGAAACGGGAAGAGGCGCACCTTCGGCCCGCCGAATCGCAGCGACTCGGAGCCTCCTTGCGCACCCGCGCGGCGCCCTTCATCCTGTGATGGTGACTGCCGCCCTGCCCTCCGCCCCGCATCTTCCGCGCGACCTGCTCGAGGCCGGGCTGGCGATGACCGACAACCGGATCGACATCGCCGAGCGGCTGCTCAAGGCCCGCCTCAAGCGCGATCCCGACGACCCGCGCGCGCTGCGCATGCTGGCCGAGGTCGCCGCGCGCATCGGTCGGCTCCACGACAGCGAGCTGCTGCTCCGCCATGCGCTGGAAGTCGCGCCCGGCTTCCACTCGGCGCGCGCAAACCTCGCGATGGTGCTCGGCCGCGCCGGCCGGCCGGCCGAGGCGCTGCCGCTGCTCGACGCGCTGTTCGAAGCCGAGGGCGAGGCGCTCGGCCACCTCAACCTCAAGGCCGCGACGCTGGGCCGGCTCGGCAGCTTCGAGGAGGCGATCGCCATCTATCGCCGGGTCCTCGACGAGGCGCCCAACCAGCCGCGGCTGTGGCTGTCCTACGGCCACATGCTCAAGACCATCGGCCGGCTCGACGAGGGCATCGCCGCCTATCGCGAGGCGATCGCGGTCAGGCCAGCCCTCGGCGAAGCCTGGTTCAGCCTGGCCAACCTCAAGACGGTCAAGTTCACCGATCCCGATGTCGCGACTATGGAGGCGCTGCTCGGAGGTTCGGACCTGTCTGACGAGGACCGCTTCCATCTCGAATTCGCGCTCGGGAAGGCGTTCCACGATCGCCGCCAGCCCGAGCCGGCCTTTGCCCACTTCCAGCTCGGCAACGCCCTCCGCCGCAAGATGATCGCCTATGAGCCCGAGCGGATTACGCGGCGGGTCGATCGCTGCATCGCCACCTTCACGGCCGAGCGGCTCCAGCGCCCCGGTCCAGACCCCTGCCTTGCCCGCGATCCGATCTTCGTCGTCGGAATGCCGCGCGCGGGCTCGACCCTCGTCGAGCAGATCCTGTCCTCCCACTCGATGGTCGAAGGCACGTCCGAGCTCGCCGACATGCCGGCGCTCGCGCGCGAGTTCGGGCGCTATCCGGAGGATTATGGGGCGCTCGAACCGGCAGCCCTGCGCAGGATCGGCGAGGAATATCTTCGCCGCACCGCCGTCCAGCGCCGAAGCGACCGACCGCTGTTCATCGACAAGCTACCCAACAACTGGCTGTTCGTCCCGCTGATCCACCTCGCCTTGCCGAACGGGACCATCATCGACGCGCGCCGGCACCCCCTGTCCTGCTGCTTCTCCAACTTCCGCCAGCATTTCGCGCGCGGCCAGGGCTTTAGCTACGACCTTGCCGACCTTGGCCGTTACTATGCGGACTATGTCCGGCTGATGGCGCATGTCGACGCTGTCCTGCCCGGCAAGGTGCACCGGGTCATCTACGAACGGATGGTCGAGGATCCCGAGGCCGAGATCCGCCGCCTGCTCGACCATGTCGGGCTGCCCTTCGAGCAGAGCTGCCTCGAATATTGGAAGACCGAGCGCGCGGTCCGCACGCCAAGCTCCGAGCAGGTCCGCCAGCCCATCTTCCGCCAGGGCACCGAGGAGTGGCAGCCCTACGAACCTTTTCTTGGTCCACTGAAGCAGGCGCTCGGCCCGACGCTGGACCACTATCCCGCGGCACCACCGCTACAATGACGCCATAATCGTTACGGGTCCGATTGACTTCTCGCCGCTACTTGGCAGCATTGCCGCGGGGTAAGTGGCACAGGGGGTCAATCGATGGTTCTGCATGCTTCGCCGGCGCGCTGGTCGCTCGCGCTTCTGGCCGGGACGGCGCTCGCCTCTCCCGCCTTCGCGCAGGCGACCGAACCTGCCGCTCCGCCTGTGGCGCAAGGCCAGCCGGCGGCCACGCCCGACAGCGACAGCTCCGAGATCGTGATCACCGCGCAGAAGCGCGAGGAGAACCTCCAGGACGTTCCGATCAGCGTGCAGGCGATCGGCACCCGCCGCCTCGACCAGCTCAATATCTCCAATTTCGAGGATTATTCGAAGCAGCTGCCCTCGGTCAGTTTCCAGTCGGCGGGTCCGGGCTCGGCGATCGTCTACATGCGCGGCATCGCCACCGGGGGCGACGGCAACCATTCGGGCTCGCAGCCGAGTGTCGGCACCTATCTCGACGAGCAGCCGGTCACCACCATCGGTGGCACGCTCGACGTCCACATCTACGATATCGCCCGGATCGAGAGCCTCGCCGGCCCGCAGGGCACGCTGTACGGCGCCTCGAGCCAGGCCGGCACCATCCGGATCATCACCAACAAGCCCGAGCTCGGGGTCACCAGTGGCCGGGTCGATGCCGAGGTCAACCGCACCTGGCACGGCGACTTCGGCGGCAGCCTCGAGGGCATGATCAACCTGCCCGTGTCGGACAATATGGCGCTCCGCGCGGTCGGTTTCGCCGAACGCAATGCGGGCTTCATCGACAATGTCGCGGCCAGCCGGACCTACATCAGCGACGACGGCGACATCACCGTCGACAATGACGAGTTCGTCGAAAAGGACATCAATTCGGTCCGCACCTTCGGCGGCCGCGCCGCGCTCAAGATCGACCTCGACGAGAATTGGACGGTGACCCCCACGGTCATGCACCAGAACCAGAAGTCGAGCGGCGTCTTCTTCTACGATCCCGATCTTCCCGGGCTGAGCGCCGAGCGCTTCGCCGATGACAGGGGCCGCGACAAGTGGACCCAGGCCGCGCTGACGGTCGAGGGCAAGATCGCCAACTTCGACCTGACCTATTCGGGCGCCTATCTCGACCGCAAGGCGAACGGCTTCACCGACTACACCGACTACACCGATGCCTATGAGGCCTATTACATCGATGCCTCCGGGGTCGGGCTGATCGACTATCAGCGCTACCTCGACAACAACGGCAACAACATCAATCCGCAGCAGTTCATCGACGGCTCCAACCACTACCGCAAGATGAGCCACGAGGTCCGGCTCGCGAGCCCGGCGGACAAGCCGCTGAGGGCGATCGTCGGCGCCTATTTCTCGCGGACCAAGAACAACATCTTCCAGGACTATATCGTCCCCGGTCTTGCCGACGACCTTTCGGTCGACACCCGGCCCGGCACCATCTGGCTGACCAAGCAGAAGCGCGAGGACAAGGACTACGCGCTGTTCGGCGAAGTCAGCTTCGACGTCACGCCGCAATTCACCATCACCGGCGGCGGCCGCCTGTTCAAGTTCGACAACAGCCTGTTCGGCTTCGCCGGCTTCGGCTCGGACAATCCGGGCGGCTTCAGCAGCGGCGTCGGCCGCTGCATCGTGGCCAACGGCCAGGCTGCGAACAGCCCGACCGCCTCGGGCGCGATCGTGGTCACCGGAAGCCTGCCGGGGACGCCCTGCACCAACGTCGGCAACCTCGTTGACGGCAAGCTGGTGCCGCGGCGCAGCAAGGGCGACGGCTTCACCCATCGCTTGAACGCGCAGTACAAGTTCACCGACGACGTGATGGTCTATGCGACCTGGTCGCGCGGCTTCCGCCCGGGCGGCATCAACCGCCAGCCGGTCGCACCGGCCTACGACCCCGACTATCTCACCAACTATGAACTCGGCTGGAAGACCAGCTTCGGTCCGGTTCGCTGGAACGGCGCGATCTACCGCCAGCGCTGGGAAGGCTTCCAGTTCAGCTTCCTCGGCGAGAACAGCCTGACGGTGATCCAGAACGGCCGCGACGCCATCGTCAAGGGCATCGAGACCGACCTCAACTACACCGTCGGCGGGCTCACCCTGAATGCGGCGGCGGCCTACACCGACGCCAAGACGAAGGGCAACATCTGCAACTTCTCGCTCGGCAACGAGGATTGCAGCGGCCTCGACAGCCGCGGCCGCCGCGACTTCGTGGTGACCCCCGACGGCAGCCGCCTTCCGGTCACGCCAAGGTTCAAGGGCTCGGCGACCGCACGCTACGCCTGGCTGCTCGGTCCCGGCCGCGCCCATGTTCAGGGCAGCGTCTCCTACCAAGGCTCGGCCGCGGCCGATATCCGCCGCAACGCCGGCAGCTTCTCCAGCCCCATCGACCCCAACAGCGTGCTCGGACGAGTGAAGAGCTCGACCCTGGTCGACCTGTTCGCAGGGTTCGACTGGGCGAAGTACAATGTCGAACTGTTCGCGACCAACCTGTTCGACGAGAAGACCGAGCTGACCCGCGCGGTCGCCTGCTCGATCTGCACCAATACGCGAGTCTACATCGGTCGCCCGCGTACCATCGGCCTGAGGTTCGGGACCAAATTCTAGACGACAAGGACCACCTCTTCGTCAGCGGAGAGGTGGTCCATCCTTCGATGGTGGGAGCGCCTCGCCCGCATCGGCGTTGCTTCCCCATGCCGTGGCAACGAAGCCGGAATGATCGCCTGAAATCGGCCGTCCTGGTCGTCGGCGTCCACGCCGCGATCGGTCTTGCCCTGCTCTCCGGTCTCGCCGGCGAACCGCTTCGGCGGGCGACAGACGCGCTCGTCACCATCGACGTCGCGCCACCCCCGCCGCCACCCGAGCCCCCGCTGCCGCAACAGCCCGCCGAAGCCGCGAGGGAGGCTGCGGGCAGTCCCGACCTCGAGGCACGCCCCGCCCCCGTCGTGCTACCCCCGCCACCCGTCCGGCTACCGCTCCCAACCCCGCTTCCGACCGCCGAAGACCGCGCGCCCGACACCGCCGCGGCGCCAAGTGCCGGGGCAGCGCCGGTCGATGGGCCCGGCCGAGGCGCCGACGGCAGCGGAGATGGAACAGGCGGAGGTGGCTCGGGCGGCGCGGGAGCGGGCGGTGGCGGAGTCATCGCCAGCGGTGCGCGGTTGCTCTCCGGCAATCTGACCCGACGCGACTATCGCCGGATCCGCTCCTTCGGCAGCCCGCGGGGCGAGGCGGTGCTGGCACTCACGGTCAGCGCCGAGGGGAGCCTTCTCCAGTGCCTGCCGCTGACCGGCTCGGGCAATCCATCGCTCGACGCCGAGCTTTGCCGGCTGCTCGCCCGCACCCGCTGGGACCCGGCCCGCGACGGGCAGGGCCGCGCGGTGCCGGCAGCGCTGCGCTACGTCGCGACCTGGAACCGCGACTGACGGCTAGCGCGCCGCCAGCCGCTGCCGCGCCACCGCCGGCGCGTCACGCTTGTAGATGTCCTCATAATAAGCGAGCTCGCTGCCGCTCGGGACCACCGTCAGATAGGTGAGGTAGACCGGCACCGGCTGGGCCAGCGGGACCTTCTGCTCCGGCGCGGCGCCCTTGGCCTTGAGCGGCTTGCCGTAGAGCCATGCGCCAAGGCGATGCGCCGCCTCGAGCCGGACACAGCCGCCGCTGAACAGCCGCGCTGCTTCGCCGAACAGCTCGTCCTGCGGCGTGTCGTGGAGGTAGATGCCCTGCGGATTGGGGAACATGAACTTCATGTCACCCATGCTGTTCGCCGGCCCCGGGAGCTGGCGAAGCCGGACTTCCTTGCGACCGGCCGCGACCGCCTTCCAGTCGACGCTCGCCGGGCTGACCAGCTTGGCCTTGTCCGACCAGTCGGACAGCACCTGGTAGCCCTTGGCCTTGAGGTAGGGTGCGCCGCCCTTGATGACGTTGGGCACGATCCGCTCGGCGGCGAGGTCGCTCGGCACGTTCCAGTAGGGGCGAAGGCTGGTGTAGCGGATCAGGGCCGCCATCATCGGGGTCGGATAGACCGGCTTGCCGACCACGACGCGCATCATGTCGACGGCCTGCGTGCCCTCCATCATGAACAGTCGCTGCGCCGCGGCATTGACCAGTACGTAGCGGCCGCTCGCGGGAAGGCTGCGGATCCGCGCCATGTTGACCTGAACCAGGCCGCGCTTTGCCGGGTCGAGCCGGTTGTCGGTGATCTGCCGGCGAAGCTGGGCGTAATAGGGATGGAGCCAGCCCATCTCGCGCATGTAGCGGGCAAGGTCGGGCGCGGCGGCGGCCTGGGCGAGCAGGGTCGCCGCGGCCGGTGCCTGCGGCTTCAGCTCGCCATCGACATAGATGACGCCCATGTTCGGCGCGCGGCGGAGGTCCTGCGCATAGCGGACATAGGCCTCGGACAACGCCCGCTCGGCGCGGGCCCGTGCCTGCGGATTGCCGCTGCGGGCCGAGCGGACCAGTCGCGGCAGCTCGCGCATGCGATAGCGCTTCGGGTCGAGCCCGTCGGCGCTCGACGTCGCCAGCAGCGTCAGCAGCTCGTTGGCTGCCGCCTCGTTGCCGGGACGGAAAAACAGCTCTCCCTGGGCTGGCACCAAGGCCATGGGCTGCGCCACGGCCGGCGCGCTCAGCGCGGCGGGGGTGAGGAACAGGGCCGCACAAAGAAGTGCCGGGCGCACGAAGCGCCCGGCACCGGTGCGACCATCAACAGTGATGTTATGGTGCATGTGGCTCCTTAGCCGCGCTCACCGCTCCGCGAGGGAGCGGGGGCCGGCTGCTGATAGCCGGTCGTTCCGGTCGAAGCCGGAGCGCCCGGGTAGTACTGGCCGTTCTGGACATAGCCGTCGACTCGTCCGTCACGATCCTGGTCGGCCCAGATCGCGCCGGCAATACCGCCGACGACCGCGCCGGCGATCGCACCCTCGAGCGTGCTCACGCCCGGGATGAGAGCGCCACCCACGGCACCGGCAACGGCGCCGACGCCGGCACCGGTCGCGACACGACCGAGGGTCGAATCCCAGCCGCTCGGCTGGCCCTGGTAATACTGGCCGTTCTGGACATAGCCGTCGGCATAACCGTCGCTGTTGTTGTCGGCCCAGACGGCGCCCGACAGGCCGCCGATGGCCGCACCGACGGCAGCGCCGGTGATCGGGCTCACGCCCGGGACGATGGCACCAACGGCGGCACCGCCAACGGCACCCACGGCAGCGCCGGTCGCGGCGTCAGCGAGAGTGTCGTTCGAGGTGGTGGCGCAAGCGCCGAGCGACAGCGAGCTTGCGGCCGCCAATGCGATGAAAGTCTTCTTCATGAGCGTTCTCCCTTATCCGTGTCAGGCTTGCTTCTCCGTCCGAACAACGCAAACGGCGGGAAGGCCCGCTTGGGACGGATGGACGAAGCCAAGTCAGCGAGCCCCTAACGCGAGCCCTTGCAAACAGGTTCCGGCCCTGAAACAAACCCAACACTTCCAACGGGTTGTGATCAGCTTGGAGGGCCGGCCCTGAGCGCCTGATGAACCAGCCGCTACGATGGCGAAATGATCGGGTAAGCCGCCGGTGACCGATTAACGATGGACTGGTCAGTGGTGCCGCCAGCCGTCCCGGTACGAGACCGTCGCTTGTTCTGGTGCAACAAGAAAGGCGCAGCTCGAACGCTGCGCTGCTGACGCCTCCTACAATGAAGAGGTGAACGTCCGCAGCAAGTCGAGCCTTGGCCAGTGACCCATTTCGAACGCATCCCACTGCCACTGCCACTCCCGCTTTCCCGACCGGGAGCGCCGATGATCGACTTCGGTGCCGACTGCAGCGAGAACCTCTCGCACCTCATCGCCGAGACCACGACCGACGCCTTTATCGCGATCGATCGTGACAATCGGATCATCTACTGGAACACCGGAGCCGAGCGGATGCTTGGATGGGGAAGGGACGAGATCTTCGGCGAATCCCTCCACCTGATCATCCCGGCCGGACTTCGCGAGGCGCACCTTGCCGGCATGCACCGGCTTGCCGAAGGCGGCGTCCCTCGCCTGGTCGGCAAGCAGACCGAGGTGAGCGCTGTCTGCAAGGACGGCAGTACGATCCCGGTCGAGCTGTCGCTCATCATGTGGGTCGAGCCGGGGACGGATCGCCCCGCTGGCTTCGCTTCCATCATGCGCGACATCACCCAGCGCAAGCGGCTCGAGGAAGAGCGAAACGCCTTTGCCAGCCGCTTCGAGGAGCAGCTCGCCGCCATCCAGACCACGCGCGACGGCATCGCGATCACCGACCAGGAAGGCTACTTCACCTTCATGAACCCGGCACATGCCGCGATGTTCGGATTTGCCAATGTCGACGATGCCATCGGCGTTCACTGGACTTCGCTCTACGAGCCGGCCGAGGCCGAGCGGATCGAGCGGGAGGCGATGCCCGAGCTCGCCTCGAGCGGCTCGTGGCGCGGCGAGGCGCACGGCCGTACCCGCGACGGCCGCGAAGTCGAACAGGAAGTCACCCTTGCCGCCGGCACCAATGGCGGGCTCATCTGCACCACCCGCGACATCGGCGAGCGGTTGAAGGCCTTGCGGGACCGCATCCGGACCCGTGAACAACTGCTGCTCGCCGAACGACAGGAGACGATCGGCCGCGTGATGTCGGGCCTCGCGCATGACTTCAACAATCTGATGGCGGTGATCTCCGCCTCCGCCGCCGTCCTTGAGGAAGAGAGCGGCGTCACCCTCGACCAGGTGTCGCGGATCCAGACCGCCGTCGCCGCCGCCTCCAAGCTGCTCAACAAGATCCTCAAGCCCGAACGCCGCACCACCGAGCGCCAGTCGATCGACGTGGTCAAGGCGCTCCGCGAGGTCGCCGACCTTGTCGGGGTCAGCATGTCGCCGGGTCATTCGATCGACGTCGACCTGCCGGACTCGTCCATCACCATCCGCGGCGACGAGAGCGAATTCATGCAGGTCCTGATGAACCTCTGCACCAACGCCCGCGACGCGCTCGATGCCTCCCTTCCCGGACAGATCATGTGCAGTGCCCATGTCGTCGACGGCAGCGACCTCGTCGGCGCGCCGGTCGTCGGTACGTCGCCGGCTGGTCCGTCGGCGGTCATCCGGGTCGAGGACAATGGCTGCGGGATCGCCGCCGACGACCTCACCCGCATCTTCGAGCCATTCGTCACCCGCAAGGCGCTCGGCACCGGGCTCGGTCTCGCGGTCGTCGGCAAGCTGGTGGTGGAGGCGGGCGGATGCATCTTCGTCCACACCAGCAGCCAGGGGAGCACCTTCGACCTCGTCTGGCCGCTCGACCCCGCAGAGACCCGCGACACGCAGGCGACGTCGCCGACCGGTCCGGCCAATCTCGCCGGCCGCACCATCCTGGTGGTCGACGACAATCCGGCGCTTCTCGACCTCATCACCCTGCACCTCGAGCGTGCCGGCGCCGAGGTCTGCCCCTGCCTCTCGCCGCGCGACGGCCTTGAGGTGCTCGAGGAGACCGCGACGGGCTGGCATGCGATCGTCGTCGACTACGACATGCCCGAGATGAACGGGGTCGAGTTCGCGACTCTCGCGCGCCAGCTTCGGCCCGAGATCCCGGTCGTGCTCTGTTCGGCCGTCGCCGAGGACCTGGTGCTCGCACCGCCGCAGCGCGCGCTGTTCGCCGCCATGCTGTCCAAGACCGACCTCCACCAGCTCCTGCCGCGGACCGTCGCGACCGTGATCCGCGCAACCGAGGCGAACTCCGCATGACCAGCCTGCTCATCGTCGACGACCACGAACTGCTCCGCGGCGCGCTGTGCGCCTACCTTCGCGCCGATCCCGAGTTCGAGGTCGAGGATGCCGAGGACGTGCCTTCCGCAATGCGCGCGATCCGTCGGCACGGCGGCTACGACCTCATCCTGCTCGACTTCCAGTTGCCCGGAATGGACGGGCTGAATGGAGTGCGCGAGGTCGTCGGCGCCAATTCCAACCGACCAGTCGTGCTGTTCTCGGGAACCGCCAGCTCGACGATCGGCGCCTCGGCCCTGCGCTGCGGCGCGGTCGCCTTCCTTTCGAAGACCATGCCGGTCGACGAATTGAAGCTCGAGATTCGCAACATTCTCGCTTCGGGCAGCTCGAGCTGGCTTCCCGCCAATCAGGAGATGGACGCTGCGACCGTCCAGCTGACCCCGCGGCAGGAGCAGGTGCTTCGCGGCATCCAGCGTGGCCTCTCCGCCAAGGAGATCGCGCACGAGCTGGACCTGCAGGAAACGACGGTCCGGATGACGATGAAGCTGCTGTTCGCCAAGCTCCACGTCCAGCACCCGTCGGAGGTGTCCTGAGGCACGAACGGGATGCTGAAAGCTGGCGGAGACGGAGGGATTCGAACCCTCGGTACGAGTAATCCCCGTACGGCGGTTTAGCAAACCGCTGGTTTCAGCCACTCACCCACGTCTCCGGATGCGGCGTCGGCGGGGGCTTAGCGGAGGGTCGCTGCGGGTTCAACCATGTTCCGAGCGCATTTGGAGAAGCCTGGCTGGGCCCTTCAAAGCCATGAACTTAGCGGCCGGACCGTCGTGCAGGCGACATTGCAGCGCTCGCATTTAAGTCGGTTAGCCGACACAAATATGACCTTAAGTGCATGAAAAATAAGCTATTGCCTCGTCTCGAAACACTAGCGTAATGCTTTGTTCAAGGGGCAGATCGGGCACCATTGTAGCGGATGCACGGCGTTGCCTGGGGAGAAATGGGGCGAATGGACTCACCGGGCGAAACCATGTCCGTGCCGGCGCTTGACGCGGCGTTCAGCGGCAATCGGCTGCTGGCGACGCTTTCGGCTGAGGATCGTGCCCTGCTCGAGCCCTCGATGAGGGTCCTTACCCTTGAATCCGGCACCTGCATGCTCGATGCCGGCGATACCGTCACCACCTCGCTCTTCCCGTTCGACGGCCTGATCGTTTCGCTCCAGATCGAGATAAGCGGCAACCGCTCGGTCGAGGTCGCCTCGATCGGCATGGAAGGCGCGGTCGGCGGGATCGTCAGCTGCGGTGTCGTGCCCGCCTTCGCCCAGACGGTGGTCCAGCTCGGCGGCCATGCGGCGGCGGTGCCGATGAAGGTGCTCGAGGCGGCCAAGCTCGCCAGCCCGCACATCAAGAACCTCTTCTGTCGCTACGCCGACGCCCTGCTCGCGCAGATCATGCAGTCGGTCGCCTGCAACGCCTTCCACCCGATCGAGGCCCGCGCCGCGCGCTGGCTGCTCCATGCGCACGACCGCGCCGGGTCCGAGCGGCTGGCGCTCACCCAGGAGAGCCTCGCCGGGCTGCTCGGCGTGCAGCGCACCACGGTCAACGCGGTCGCCAGGGTGCTCCAGGAGCAGGGGCTGATCGCCTATCGTCGCGGCGCCATCCAGGTCGTCAACCGGGCCGGTCTCAGCAAGGCCGCCTGCGGCTGCTACCGGGCGGTCGAGGATCACTTCCAGTCCGTGCTCGGGCCGAGCGGTCGGGGCGGCGGCTAGGCCAGCGTCCAGCCGAGTTCCTCGCCGGCGTGGAACGGGACGAGCATCGATCCCGCCGCCGCGATCTCGCCCGGTACCTTCTGCGGCTTCCGCTCGAGGCTGATCGTGCCCTCGTTCAGCGGCAAGCCGTAGAAGCGCGGACCATGCTCGCTCGCAAACCCCTCGAAGCGGTCGAGCGCGCCTTCCTCGTCGAAGACCGTCGCATAGCTTTCGAGCGCGTGCGGCGCATTCCAGATGCCGGCGCAGCCGCAACCGCTTTCCTTGGCCTCGCGCAAATGCGGCGCGCTGTCGGTGCCGAGGAAGAATTTGGGACTGCCTGAGACCGCCGCCGCGCGCACCGCCAGTCGGTGCCGCTCGCGCTTCACCACCGGCAGGCAATAGGCGTGCGGCCGCAATCCCCCGGCGAACAGCGCGTTGCGATTGAGGTGGAGGTGCTGCGGCGTGATGGTCGCGGCAAGGTTCGGCCCGGCGTCGCGGACGAACTCGGCACTGTCGGCGGTGGTGATATGCTCGAGCACGATCTTCAGGTCGGGAAAGTCGCGCATCACCGGCGCGAGCACCCGCCCGAGGAACACCGCCTCGCGGTCGAAGATGTCGATTTCGGGATCGGTCACTTCGCCATGGACGCACAGCACCATGCCGATGGCCTGCATCCGCTCGAGCGCCGGAGCGATCCGGCGGATGTCGGTGACCCCGCTATGGCTATTGGTGGTCGCCCCCGCCGGATAAAGCTTGGCCGCGACCCACACGCCCTCGCGATGTCCGCGCTCGAGTGCGTCGGGATCGGCATCGTCGGTCAGGTAGCAGGTCATCAGCGGCGTGAACCCCGGCCCGGCCGCGGCCCGGATCCGCTCGCGATAGGCACTCGCGGCCGCGACGCTCGTCACCGGCGGAACGAGGTTGGGCATGATGATCGCCCGTGCGAACTGCCGCGCCGACCAGGGCGCCACCGCCTCGAGCATCGCTCCGTCGCGCAGGTGCAGGTGCCAGTCGTCGGGGCGGCGGATGGTCAGGGTCTGCAACGAAGGCTCCGTCGGTCCAGAGCGGTTTGTATCTGGTCCGGCGGCTTCTTAGCTAAGCGCCATGCCCCAGACCACCCTCGCCGATCGCGCCATCGTCCGCCTTGCGGGAGAGGATGTTCGCGGCTTCCTCCAGGGGATCGTCACCAACGACGTTTCCGCCGAACTTCCGGTCTGGGCCGCGCTCCTCTCGGCACAGGGCAAGTGCCTGTTCGACTTCCTGGTCTGGGCGGATGGCGAGGATTTGCTGCTCGACTGCGAGGCCGACGCCGCTGACGAGCTCGCCAAGCGCCTCCGCATGTATCGCCTCCGCCGGCCGATCACGATCGAGCGTGACGAGAACCTCGCCGTCCACTGGTCGCCGGAAGGAACGGAAGGCGCGCCCGATCCCCGCCTGTCCGCTCTCGGCCGCCGCTGGCTCGCCCCGGTGAGCGAAAGCGCCTCGGGCTGGCTCGCTCACCGCCTTGGGCTCGGCGTCTGCGAGGGCCGCGCCGAGCTTTCCGACCTCCTCTGGCTCGAATGCAACGCGGCCGAGCTCAACGGCGTCAGCTTCACCAAGGGCTGCTATGTCGGACAGGAGAATACCGCGCGGATGAATTGGCGACAGAAGGTCAACCGGCGGCTTGTCGTCGTCCCCGCGACCGAACCCGGGCCGCGCACCAAGGCCTTCTATCCCGACCTCGGCCTTGCGGTCGATCACCGCCGGGTTGACGACCTCGCAGGCCTCACGCTTCCGGAGTGGCTCGCCGCCGCGCTCTGAGCACACCCGCGATCGCGACCAGCCCGATCCCGGCCCAGACGACGTTCAGCGCCGCCGAGGGGATGGCGCCATTCCAGCTCGAATTGATGATGAAGCCGATCGCCCCGACGACGTTCATCGCCTGATAGGCGATGCTCTTGGGGCCGAGCCGCCCGGCGGTCAGCAGCGCATAGGCACCGAGGATCAGCACCGCCGCGATCCAGCCCGCGACTTCCACGAACAGGTCCAACGTCACCAGCTTGCTCCGTCCACGTCACGCACTTCGATATCCTTGAGCAAAGCCGGATCGATCAGCCGGGCATTGATCCCCATCCGCTCGTGCGGAGGAGGGGTGAGCGGCTCCCAGTGGGTAGCCACCCCGCAGGTCCGGCAGCGCAGGTTGCGGAGAAACGGCTCGCCGATGTCCTCGCGCACATAGCTGTCGAACTCGCCGGTGATCGCGACCTTGCCGGAAGGATAATAGATCCCCCGAAAACCGGTCTTCGCGCACAGGCTGCAGTTGCACTGGCTGACGTACTCGGGTCGCCCCGCCAGCCGGAGGGTCGCCCGCCCGCAGTGGCACGTGGCGACCAGCTCCGTCATGTCCCTCAGGCCGCGAGCTTGCGCAGCACGTAGGGCAGGATCCCGCCGGCGTGGAAATATTCCAGCTCGTTGAAGGTATCGATCCGGCAGCGCGCGGTGATGACGCGCGAGTGGCCGTCGGTCTCGGTCACCTCGACCTCGACGTCCTGGCGCGGCTGGATCTGCCCGACATTGCGGATGGTGAAGCTCTCGGACCCGTCGAGGCCGAGGCTCGCCGCCGTCTCGCCGTCGCGGAACTGCAGCGGAAGGACGCCCATGCCGACGAGGTTCGAACGGTGGATGCGCTCGAAGCTCTCGGCGATGACCGCCCGGACACCAAGCAGCACCGTACCCTTGGCCGCCCAGTCGCGCGAGCTTCCGGTGCCATATTCCTTGCCTGCCAGTACGACCAGCGGAACGCCCGCGTCCTTGTAGGCCATTGCCGCGTCGTAGATCGCCTGCTGCTCGCCGGTGAGGAGGTTGCGGGTATAGCCGCCCTCGACCCCGGTCAGCATCTTGTTGCGGATACGGATGTTGGCGAAGGTGCCGCGCATCATCACGTCATGGTTGCCGCGGCGCGCGCCATAGCTGTTGAATTCGCCGCGCGGGACCTGCCGCTCGGTCAGCCACTGACCCGCCGGGCTGTCGGGCTTGATCGAGCCTGCCGGAGAGATGTGGTCGGTGGTAATGCTGTCACCGAACACCGCCAGCGCGCGGGCGCCGTCGATGTCCTCGATCGCCTTGGCCTGCATCGTCATGCCCTCGAAGTAGGGCGGGTTGGCGATGTAGGTGCTGGCCGCCGGCCAGGTGTAGGTGTCGCCGCCGCTGACCGAGATTCCTTGCCAGCGCTCGTCGCCGGCATAGACGTCGGCATAGCGCGCCTTGAACAGGTCGGAGTGGACGTGCGCGTCGATCAGCGCGCGGATCTCGTCGTTGGTCGGCCAGATGTCCTTGAGGAACACCGGCTCGCCGTTGCTCGCGGTGCCGATCGGGCTGGTGGTGATGTCGCTGCGGACCGTCCCGGCCAGCGCGTAGGCGACAACCAGCGGCGGGCTGGCGAGATAGTTGGCGCGGCAGTCAGGGCTGACGCGACCCTCGAAGTTGCGGTTGCCCGACAGGACCGAGACCGCGACCAGATCCTTCTCGTTGATCGCCTGGCTGATCGGCTCGGGCAGCGGGCCCGAGTTGCCGATGCAGGTGGTGCAGCCGTAGCCGACCAGGTCGAAGCCGATCGCGTTCAGATCCTCGCTGAGGCCGGCGCGGTCGAGATAGTCGGTGACCACCTGGCTGCCCGGCGCGAGGCTGGTCTTGACCCACGGCTTGCTGTCGAGGCCAAGCGCCCGCGCCTTGCGCGCCACCAGCCCGGCCGCGACCAGCACGCTCGGATTGGAGGTGTTGGTGCAGCTGGTGATGGCAGCGATCACGACGTCGCCATTGCCAAGGTCGTAGTCGGCCCCGGCGACCGGCACGCGCGGGTCGTTGCCCTTCTTGTAGGTCGCTTCCAGCTCGGCGTTGAACTGGTCGTCGACGTCCGACAGAACGACCCTGTCCTGCGGCCGCTTCGGACCGGCGAGGCTCGGGACGACGCTGCCGAGGTCGAGCTCGAGCGTGTCGGTGAACACCGGCTCCGGCGTGTCGGCGTCGCGCCACATGCCCTGCGCCTTGGCATAGGCCTCGACCAGCGCGATCCGCCCGTCCTCGCGCCCGGTCAGGCGAAGGTAGTCGAGCGTGCGCTCGTCGATCGGGAAGAAGCCGCAGGTCGCGCCATACTCGGGCGCCATGTTGGCGATGGTGGCGCGGTCCGCCAGCGTCATCGCGTCGAGGCCCGGGCCGAAGAATTCGACGAAGCGCCCGACCACGCCTTTGGCGCGGAGCATCTGGGTGACCGTCAGCACGAGGTCGGTGGCGGTGATCCCCTCCCGGAGTTCACCGGTCATCCGGAAGCCGACCACCTCGGGGATGAGCATGCTGACCGGCTGGCCGAGCATCGCCGCTTCGGCCTCGATCCCGCCGACGCCCCAGCCGAGCACGCCGAGGCCGTTGACCATCGTGGTGTGGCTGTCGGTCCCGACCAGCGTGTCCGGATAGGCGACTTCCTCGCCGCTCTGGTCGGCCGAGGTCCACACCGACTGGCAGATATATTCGAGGTTCACCTGGTGGCAGATGCCGGTGCCCGGCGGCACGACCTTGAAGTTGTCGAACGCCGACGAACCCCACTTGAGGAACTCGTAGCGCTCGCGGTTGCGGGCATATTCGTAATTGACGTTGGCGTCGGCGGCCTTGGGAGTGCCGAACTCGTCGACCATGACCGAGTGGTCGATGACGAGGTGGACCGGGACCAGCGGGTTGATCTTCTGCGGGTCGCCGCCGAGCTGCTTCATCGCGTCGCGCATCGCGGCGAGGTCGACGACCGCCGGAACGCCGGTGAAGTCCTGCATGAGCACGCGCGCCGGGCGATACTGGATCTCGCGGCTGATCCGCCGCTCCTTCTGCCAGTCGACCATCGCCTGGAGGTCGTCGCGGGTGACCGTCACGCCATCCTCGAAGCGCAGAAGGTTCTCGAGCAGGACCTTCATCGAGTAAGGCAGCCGGCTGACGTCGCCGAGCGCAGCTCCGGCCTTGTTAAGGTCGTAATAAGCGAAGGTCTTGCCGCCGACCTCGAGGGTCGAACGAGTGCCGAGACTATCCTGGCCGGTCGGGATCATGGGTCTGCTCGCGAAAGAGGAAGTGGAATTGCCAGCGCCCTTAGCAAGGGATTGAAGGGGCGGCAAAGGGCACGAAGGCCGCTCCTACTTGCCGTCCCCGACACGCTCGATCGCCCGCTTGGCATTCTCGCCGTCATCATGTTCGCCGCTTCGCTTGGCTGCCCGCTCGACGAGGTCCTTCGCTTCCTCGCGAAGTTCGCGGATCTCCTCCTCCTCGAGTTCCTCCTCGATGCCCACCATCTCGTCGCGGGCCCGCTTGGTCGCCTTGATCAGCTCGTCGAGCTTGGCGTGCATCGCGACGTCGCGGCGATGCGCCTCGGCTTCGCGGTCGTACTGGCCGTTGAGCACCATCTGCGTCAGCGTGATCGCAAGGATCGACAAGGCCGCCGTCAGCCCCTCGGCATGAAAGCCGAACCAGAACCAGGCGGCGCAGAAGACGATGACCCCGATCTGCATGCCGGCATGGGCGAACAGGCGCGACATCGCATCCGAAATCCGGTCGCCCAGCTGGACCAGCCTGTTCTTGCGCAAAGCCATGACGGGGGCTCAACGACCCTCGACCCTCTCTGTTGCATGCCACGGGTAAGTGACTCTCTTGGCGAGCAAAAAGAATCGCTTGGCCGTGGAACCAAGCAGCGCCCGACCGGTTGAGACGGGGTTGCCGCCGACAGTTGCGGCTGTGCTCAGCTGGGGGAGCAGAACGTGTTCACATCCGCTTCTTTCGACCGCCGGCTGGCTGCCCTCGAGCGCGCCGAGGCTGGCCGCTTTGGTCGTCCGCTCGGCTCCGACACCTACGCCCGGGTAGCACTTGCCCGCCGGATCGCCGGGACCGCGCGCAACGCCGGGACCGACGCCGCGACGCTTTCGCAGGGTCCCTCGCTCCTCCTCCAGCGCTAGATCCAGCCCTTCCGCTTCAGGATCCACAGCGGCAGCACCGCGCTCACCAGCATCAGCGCCAGCGAGGCGGGATAACCCCACACCTCGTCCAGCTCGGGCATGTAGTGGAAGTTCATTCCGAAGATGCCCGCGACCAGCGTCGGCGGCAGGAACACGATCGCCACCCAGCTGAACAGCTTCATCGCCGCATTCTGCTCGATGCTGATGAGCCCCAGGCTCGCGTCGAGCAGGAAGGTCAGCTGGCTGGCCTGGAAGGCGCTGTGGTCGATCAGCGCGGCGACGTCGGTGCTGAGGCTTGAGATGAGGTCGCGGGTGCGCTCGCACTCCGGCAGGTGAAGCCGATCCGATGCCGCGAGGAAGCTCAGCGCCCGGGCGGTACTCACGGCCGTCACCCTGATCTTCGCGATCAGCGACTGCACCTGCCCGATCCGGTGCAGCACCGTCTCGAGCTGCTTGGTGGGAATCCGCTCATAGTCGCCGCGCACCCCGCCGCGGAAAGTCTCGCGCGACAGTCGCTCGATCTCCGCCGCCGCATCTTCCAGTTCGTCCGCCAGCCGGTCGACGATCGCGTCCAGCAGCCGGGTCAGCGCGGTGGTCGCGTCCTTGACCAGCCCGGCCTCGACCCGCGCCTCGCGGCTGAAGGCGAGCCATGGCTTGGGGGTGACGTAGCGCACCGTCACCAGCTTGCCGCCCTTGAGCATGAAGCTGATCGGCTCGCTCTGAGGGTCGCCTTCCTGCACCCCGAACAGAACGCTGACCGTCATCACCAGCGCCCCGCTCCGCTCGTAGAGCCGGCTCGAGGGCTCGATCTCGACCATGTCGTCGCGGGTCGGGACCGCGAAGCCGAGCGACTGCTCGACCAATTGCTCCTCCTCGCGGGTCGGCTCCTCGAGGTCGATCCAGGTCGCGCCCGCGGGGATCGTCCCCGTCGCGGTGATGACCGAACCATCGCAATCGGGACCGTAGGCGCGCAGCATGCGCCTTCTTGGGGCCGCCTTCCGCGCCTTGGCAAGCCCATGTCGCTGCCCTAGCCAGAACCCAGATGGACACGCACTCGCACGACTTCCTCGGAGAGGCCCACGACCGCAACGCCCGGCGCACCCGCTGGGTCGTGCTGCTGTCGGCGGTGATGATGGTCGCCGAGATCGTCGCGGGCACCATCACCGGATCGATGGCGCTGGTCGCCGACGGCTGGCACATGGCCACCCATACGCTGGCGCTCGGGGTCAGCGCACTTGCCTATTCCTTCGCGCGCCGCCGTTCGAGCGACAGCGCCTACAGCTGGGGTACCGGCAAGGTCGGGAGCCTCGCCGGTTTCGCCAGCGCGCTCGGACTGGTCGCGGTCGCCTTCGGCATCCTCTACGAAAGCGGCACCCGCTTCTTCGAGGCGCGCACCGTCGATTATGGCGAAGCGCTCGTGGTCGCGGTCATCGGCCTGCTGGTCAATCTCGCCAGCGCCCTGCTCCTTGGTCATGGCCACGATCACCACGATCGGGAACATGCCCACGACCACCATCACGATCATAATTTCCGCTCGGCCTATCTCCACGTCCTCGCCGACGCGCTGACCAGCGTCATGGCGATCGCCGCGCTTGCCGCGGGCTGGTGGTTCGGGGTGAGCTGGCTCGACCCGCTGGTCGGGATCGTCGGCGCGCTCGTCATCCTCCAGTGGAGCCGCGGCCTCCTCTCCGAAACCGCCGCGGTCCTCCTCGATCGTGTTCCCGACCAGTCGCTGTGCGACGAGCTCCGCCGCCGGATCGAAGGGCCCGGCGACATCGCCGTCCGCGACTGGCACCTGTGGACCGTCGGACCCGGCCGCTATGCCGCGATCGTCTCGGCGAGCGGGGCGGACGCCGCCGAAATCCGCCGTCGCCTCGGGCCCGACCCCCGGATCGCCCACCTCACCATCGAATGCCAGTAAAGGGCCACGCTTCCGTGAAAGCCTCCATTCGCCCGCTCGGGGCCGCGCTCCTCGTCGTCCTCGGCGCGGCGGCGATCCTCTTCCTGATGGGCCGACCTCCGCTCTACCGCGGCGGGCTGATCGAATTGTGGGGTCCGGTCGGCCCCAAGCAGAGCCAGATGCTGTTCGACTGGTACAGCGCCAGCCATCTCGTCCATGGCTTCCTCTTCTACGGCCTGCTCCACCTCGCCGCGAAGAAGATGAAGTGGGAGCGCCGGCTGGTCCTCGCCACCATTGTCGAAGCCGCCTGGGAGCTGGTCGAGAACTCGCCGGTGATCATCGACCGCTACCGCGAGGTCACCATCGCGCTCGGCTATCGCGGCGACACGATCCTCAATTCGGTCAGCGACATCCTGCTGATGATGGTCGGCTTCCTCGTCGCCCGGCGCGTTCCGGTCTGGGCAAGCGTGATGATCGTGCTGGTGCTCGAACTCGTGCCGCTGGCGATCATCCGCGACAATCTGACGCTGAATGTCTGGATGCTGCTCGCGCCGAGCGACGCGCTGCGTCAGTGGCAGGCCGGCTAGCGCCCCTCGCCTACATCCGCCGCAGGTGGTCGAGGTGCATGCGGACCACCGGCACCGCGCTCGCCGCCGCGCCGCGAAGCGCCGGCACCGAGCCGTTGCGCGCATAATTCTGGTGAAGCGAAAGCGCCTGCTGGTGGCTCGTCAGCTGCTGTCCGCGATAGGCCGGATCGAAGGCCGCCGCGGAGGTCAGCTCCGCCAGCATCGCGGAATGCATCGGCAGCATCTCGCCTGGCACCGCCAGCCCCGCACTCGTCGCCGCCGAGGCGAGTTGCGCGCTCGTCTGGCCATGGTCGCGGATCATCATCTCGGCGTGCATCCGGATCATCGGGTCGCGGCTGCGTTGCAGCGCCAGCCGGCTGCTCTCGATCTCGAAGCGGTCGGTCGACGCCGCTAATGCAACGAAGGCCGGCGCCGCTTCGGGAGTAAGGTCCATCGCGCCGGTCGTCGCACAGCCCGACAGGCCAAGACCGCCCAGCGACGCCACCAGGGCAAGAGGAATGAGAGCACGCATCAGGGAACTCCTTGGCCAACCGGGAGATATCACTGCCAAGCCTTCACCATGCGTCAAGTTCCGCTCATCTATCGCGGCCTAGCGGTGGCCGGATCGCAGTCGCACAAGCTCCAGGGAGTTCCTCCATGCGTCTTCTCCTCGGCATCGCCCTCGCTGTTCTCGTCCCGGCTTCGGCCTCGGCGAGCGAGCTGTTCACCGGCGTCCACGCGCATGCGGTCAACACTCCGCTCAGCCTCGAAAGCGACCTCGAGGGGGGAACCGATCTCAGCCTCGGCATCCGCGGCGACCGCATCGGCCGGACCCCGCTCCAGCCCTACGCCTTCGTCTCGGTCAACACTGCGGGCGACACCAACTTCGCAGCCGCCGGCCTGTCCGCCCGTTTCGGTCGCCAGATCTACATTCGGCCAGGCATCGGGATCGCGGTCCACAGCGGCTCGGCCGCCAATAGCAACCGCCCAGACCGGATCGCCTTCGGCAGCCGGGTGCTGTTCGAGCCCGAGCTTGCGGTCGGCGCTGCGCTCAACGACCGCCTCAGCCTCGAGGCGAGCTGGGTCCATTTCAGCCACGGTCAGATCTTCGGCAAGCAGAACCCCGGGATCGACAACATCGGCGTCCGCCTGAATCTCAAGCTCTAGCGCGTCAGCAGCAGCCCCAGCGCGACCGCCGCGAGCGATCCCCCGAGGGTCGCGGCGGCATAGCAGAGCGCGGTCAGTGGCGAGCGGCTCCACAGTTCGACGCTGTCGAGCGCGAAGGCGCTCATGGTGGTGAAACCGCCGAGCAGCCCCACGCCCAGCAGCAGGCGAGCCTGCTCGTTGCCGCCGGTGCGAAGCAGCCAGCCGGCGAGCAGTCCCATCGCAAGGCAGCCGACGACGTTGACCGCGAGGATCCCGAACGGCGCCCGGACCTGCCCACCGAGCCACCAGCGGAGCAGCGCTCCGCCACCGCCCCCGACGAAGACCAGCAGTGCGTTCAGTGCGCCGCCACCTCGGCCGGAGCCTTGCGCTTGGGCAAGGCGTGAAGCGCGACGACGATGATGGCCCCGACCACGATTCCGACGATCGCTCCACCCAAGGCGTTCAGCGCCCAGTTCCACAATCCGGTCCAGAAGCCGATCGCCGCGGCGCCCTTGGCCGCAAGGTCGTGGACAAGGTGCGGAAGAGCTTCGCCGATATGCAGCACTTCCATGCCGTGGAGGAGGATCTGTCCACCAACCCACAGCATGGCCGCCGTGCCGATCACCGACAATGCTGCGAGCAACTTGGGAACGCCGCGCACCATGGCTCGGCCGAAGCCCGCACCCGGGCCTCCGCGCGCCGCCATGTGCAGGCCGATGTCGTCCAGCTTCACGATGATCGCCACTGTTCCATAGACCAGGACCGTGATGACGATGCCGACCACCGCAAGCACCACCGCCTCAAGCCAGAAGGCGCTGAGCTCCAGCGCGGCAAGCGCGATGACCATGATCTCGGCCGACAGGATGAAGTCGGTCCGAATTGCGCCTGCGACCTGCCTTTTCTCCAGCTCGGCCGGTTCGTCGCACTCCATCAGCTCGGCTTCCGCCTCGTGATGACCGGCGACCTTCTCCCACAGTTTCTCCGCGCCTTCGAAGCAGAGATAGGCACCGCCGATCATCAGCAGCGGTGTGATGATGTCGATGCCGAACCGCTCTCCGGCCCATGACAACAGCAGGATCACCGGAAGGATGATCAGCAATTTGTTCTTGAGGCTCCCGATCGCGATCTTGCCGATGATCGGAAGCTCACGGTCCGGGCTGAGCCCGGTGACGTAGCGCGGGGTCACCGCCGTGTCGTCGATAACCACGCCGGCCGCCTTGGACCCGGCCTTGCCCACCGCCGCGCCGATATCGTCCATGCTCGAGGCGGCGAGCTTGGTCAGGGTGGCGACGTCGTCGAGCAGTGCGATCAGGCCGGAGGGCATGGCAATCCTTCTATGGTCTTCCCGGAGTTCGTCCGGGGTCTGCCTTCTAGTGCTTCGTGGAAGAGGAAGGCGGTCGCGCGGTCAAGCCGGCAACATGCGAAAGGTTGCATCCTTGCCCCTTCTCAAGCATCCCGCGCCCCCATGCTGGACCTCGCCTTCATCCGCCAGAACCGCGACCTCGTCGCCCGCGCCGCCGCCGACAAGAATGTCGCGGTCGACCTCGACCGGTTGCTCATGCTCGACGGCGAGGTTCGCTCGGCCAAGACCGAGGTCGACAAGCTCCGGGCCGAGCGCAACGCCATTTCGGCCGGTTTCAAGAGCGCCGCTCCGGAGGAGAAGGCCGAGCTTGGACGCCGGGCAAAGGAGGCGGGCGCCCGCGCGACCGAGCTCGAGACCAATGCCGCCGCCGCCGATGCGGAGCTTCGCGGGCTGCTCCTGCAGATCCCCAACATTCCCTTCGCCGGCTCGCCTGTCGGGCCCGACGAGGACAGCAATGTCGTCGTCCGCACCGAGGGCATCGTTCCCGACTTCGGCTTCACTCCGCGCGACCATGTCGAACTCACCGAGATGAACGGCTGGGCCGACCTCAGCCGCATCGTCCAGGTCGCCGGAAGCCGCCAATATTGCCTCAAGGGCCGGCTCGCGATCCTCGAGACCGTCCTGATGAGCTGGGCGCTTCAGAAGATCGCCGCCCACGGCTTCACCCCGATCACGGTTCCCGCGCTCGCCCGCGGCGAGGCGTTCGAGCGCCAGGGCATGTTCCCCGGCGCCGAGGACGAGGTCTATGCCCTCGAAAAGGACTCGCTGTTCCTCGCCGGCACCGCCGAGGTCGCGCTAACCTCGCTCCACTCGGGCGAGATCCTCGACCTGTCGAACGGCCCTGTCCTCTACGCCGGCTACTCCCCCTGCTTCCGCCGCGAGGCCGGCAGCGCCGGGCGCGACGTCCGCGGCTTGCTCCGGGTCCACCAGTTCCTCAAGGTCGAGCAATATGTAATCTGCGAGGCCGACGAGGCGGTCTCCGCCGAATGGCACGCCAAGCTGCTCGCGCTCGCCGAGGAGCTGCTGACCGATCTCGAGATCCCCTATCAGGTGATCGAAACTTCGACCGGCGACATGGGGCTCGGCAAGTATCGCATGAATGACATCGAGAGCTGGGTGCCCAGCCTCGGCAAGTATCGCGAGACGCACAGCTGCTCGACCCTGCATGACTGGCAGGCCCGCCGCGCCAACCTTCGCTACCGCGACAAGGACGGCAAGGTCCGCTTCGCCCACACCCTCAACAACACCGCGCTCGCCAGCCCGCGGATTCTCGTCCCGCTGCTCGAGAACCACCAGACCGAGGATGGACGGGTCCGCCTGCCCAAGGCCCTGCAGCCGCTGATGGGCGGGGAGTGGCTCTGAGCAGGGCCGACCATCTCGCCCCGCCGGGCTACCGCCGGCTGAGCGAGGCGCTGAGCCTCGCCCCCCGCCTGCTCAACGGCTTTGGCCACCTCGGCCCGCGCGGCCCAGCGGACGGTCCGCCCGCCCTCGTCATCCCCGGTTTCGTCGCCACCGACCGGACCACGCTGGAGCTTCGCCGCGCCTTCGCTGCGGGCGGCTTCCGGACCTACCCCTGGGCGCTCGGCCTCAACCGCGGCGCGCGCGCCGACACGCTCGACCGGCTCGAGCGGCGGCTGCTCGAGATCGGCGGCGGCGCCCCGGTGCTGGTCGTCGGCTGGAGCCTCGGCGGCCTGTTCGCGCGCGAGCTCGCCCGTCACCGGCCCGATCTCGTCTCGGCCGCCGTCTCGCTCGGATCACCCTTCTCGGGCGACCTTCGCGCCAACAACGTCTGGCGCCTCTACGAGTGGGTCGCCGGGCATCCGGTCGACAATCCGCCGCTCCCGAGGATCTGCGACAAGCCGCCCGTCCCGACCCTCGCCCTCTGGTCGCGCGGCGACGGGATCATCGCGCCCGCCTGCGCCCGCGGCCAGCCGCACGAGAGTGACGAGGCGGTCGAACTCGCCTCCAACCACATGGGCTTCGGAGTCTCGCGCCCGGTAACCCGCAAGGTCGTCGAAACGACCCTGCGCTTCCTCGCCGAGCGGGACCTGCCCCGGCCCTAGCCGCGCTCGGCCGGGATCACCGCCAGCGTGATCCGCGACAGGCAGACGAGCTTGCCCCGCTCGTCGCTGATCCGGATCGTCCACACCTGCGTCGTCCGCCCGATCGCCTCGGCCGTCGCCCGAGCCGTAACCAGCCCCTCGCGCACCGGGCGCAGGTGGTTGGCGTTGATCTCGAGCCCGACCACCACCTTCTGCGCGGTGTCGATCGTCAGCGCCCCGGCCATGCTCGCCACCGTCTCGGCCAGCGCCACGCTCGCCCCGCCATGGAGCCGCCCGAACGGCTGGTGGGTGCGGTGGTCGACCGGCATGGTCGCCTCGAGCCAGTTCTCGCCCCGCGCGGTGATGCGGATCCCGAGATGACCGGGCATGGTCGCCTCGCCCATCCGCGACACGGCCTCGAGGTCGATTTCGTCGTGATGCCAGATACTCATGGCCCGGCTCTAGCCGTCAAAGCGCAGCCGTGGCCAGCGCTTCGACCGCCTCGTCCAGCGAGTCCGCAACCAAGTAGAGCGGCTGCATCGCGTCGTGCCGGTAGGGCGTCGCCGCCGCCGCCTCGACAGTGAAGCGCCGTCGCTCGATCCCCGGATCCTCAAGGCTCTTCGCTGCCTCGCCGAAGCTCGAGGCCAGCCCGGCGCCGAGAATTCGGAGCTCGCCCTCCTCGCGGGCCAGCCCGAACTCGACCGTATGCCAATAGAGCCGCGCCACCGCGTCGCCGCGCCCGGCCGCGATGGCACGGCAGCCCTCCGCCGCGAACCGCGCCATCGCATCGGCAAGCCCGCGATGCGCCAGCATCGGCACATGGCCGTAAATGTCGTGGAAGCAGTCGGGCTCCTCGAGGTAATCGAGTTGCGCCCGGCTGCGGATGAAGTTGCCGATCGGGAAGACGCGCTGGGCGAGCATCGCGAAGAAGGCCGCGTCCGGCACAAGCCCGGCGACCGCGACGCAGCGCCAGCCGGTCAGCGGGTGGAGCCGCCGGTTCAACCCCATAAGCTCGGGAATTCCGCCCTCGCCCAGCCCGAGCGCCGCCAGCCCGTCGAAGAAGGGCGAGACGATCCGTCCCTCGAGCAGCTTCGTCTGCCGCTGGTAGAGGATGTCCCACGTCTCATGCTCCTCGGCGTTGAAGCCGGCCCAGCCCTGGTCGACGACATAACCGCGCCAGCCGTCCTGCTCGGCGCGGTTGGGGTCGGTGAAATCCTTGAACATGGTCGGGGTCCTTGGTTGAGAAGACACAAAAAACCCCGCCGGACCGGATGGTCGGGCGGGGCGGAAAAGACGCTTCTGTCAGACGCGCGTCAGCCGATCCCCACCAGGCAGGGATAATAAGCGGCAGCGGCGGCGAGACGGTTCGTCATGACATGCTCCCTATCGCAGGCGGCGGCTGAACGGAAGCTGGCCCTTCCATTCGCGCCCGCGCTTCCCACCTCACGGTCATGAACGAGCCCGCCGATTTCCACGTTCACCTCTATTTTGACGAGGCCGAGGTCGATCTCGCCCGAGCCGTCGCCGCAGAGGTCGCGAGCTGCTTCGGAGCGTCGGTCGGCCACTTCCATACCCGCCCGGTCGGCCCGCATCCGCGCGGCTCGGTCCAGCTGACGGTCGCCCCCGAGCGCTTCGGCGCGGTCGCCTGCTGGCTCCCGCTCCACCGCCGCGGCCTGACCGTCTTCGCGCATCCTTCGACCGGCGACGACCGTTCGGACCACACTTCCCATGTCATCTGGTTCGGTCCGAGCGAGCCGCTCAAGACCCAGATGTTCGAATAGGAGAGAAGACCATGACCACCGAAGGCAAGCGCCTCGCCAAATACACCGCCGTCGGCGCCCTCATCGGGATCCCAATGCCGATCATCGGCCCCGTCATCGGCGGCATCGTCGGCGCGGTTCTGGGCGCCCGCAAGAACCAGCGGCTCCACGGCCGCAGCTACTAGGCCAGGCCGTCGATCGCCGCGGCCAGTGCATGGTCGCGGTCGGTCACCCCGCCGGCGTCATGGCTGGTCAGGCGGAAATCGACCCGGTTCCACACGCTGGTGAACTCGGGATGGTGATCCACCTTCTCGGCATGCAGCGCGACCCGCGTGAGAAAGCCGAATGCCGCGCTGAAGTCGGCGAAGCGGAAGCTCTTCACCAGGGCGCCGTCCTGTTCCTTCCACTCCACCGTCCGTCTCCTGTGGCCTTGAAATGCGCTTAGCCCGGGCGCAGGGAAACCGCGACAAGGAGATGTTCATGGCCAGTACCGCCACCCTCGAAAAGGGCCCGCTCGGTTTCGACAATCCGATGGGCACCGACGGCTTCGAGTTCGTCGAATATGCCGCGCCCGATCCCCAGCTGCTGCGCGACCTGTTCGCCAAGCTCGGCTTCCCGGCCATCGCCCGCCACAAGAGCCAGGACATCACCCTCCACCGCCAGGGCGACATCAACTTCCTGATCAACGCGCATGACGAGAGCCACGCCGCCGACTTCTCGGCCGAGCACGGCCCGTCGGCCGTCGCCATGGCCTTCCGGGTCAAGGACGCCGCTGCCGCCCATGCCCGCGCGCTCGAACTCGGCGCCACCGACGTCACCGCCAAGGGCCTCGGCTGGCCCGCGATCGAGGGCATCGGCGGCTCTTTGCTCTATCTCGTCGACCGCTATGGCGACCATGGCGATGCCTATGCCGACAGCTTCGACTATCTGCCGGGCTATGAGGAAGCGATGCAGGCCTCGGCCAGCTGCCTCACCTATCTCGACCACCTCACCCACAACGTCCAGCGCGGCCGGATGGTGGTCTGGGCCGACTTCTACGAGAAGCTCTTCAACTTCCGCGAGATCCGCTACTTCGACATCGAGGGCAAGGTCACCGGCCTCTTCTCCAAGGCGATGACCAGCCCCTGCGGCAAGATCCGCATCCCCCTGAACGAGAGCCAGGACGACAAGAGCCAGATCGAGGAGTTCCTCCGCGAGTATAAGGGCGAGGGCATCCAGCACATCGCGCTCGGCACCACCGACATCTACAAGAGCGTCGACATCCTCTCCTCGCGCGGCATCCCCTTCCAGGACACGATCGACACCTATTACGACCTGCTCGACGAGCGGGTGAAGGGCCATGGCGAGCCCCTCGACGAACTGAAGAAGCGCAAGATCCTCGTCGACGGCGCCCCGACCGAAGGCCAGGGCCTGCTGCTCCAGATCTTCACCCAGAACGTCATCGGCCCGATCTTCTACGAGCTCATCCAGCGCAAGGGGAACGAGGGCTTCGGCGAGGGCAACTTCAAGGCGCTGTTCGAGTCGATCGAACTGGACCAGATCCGGCGAGGCGTGATCAGCGCGGACTAAGGGACAAGGTTCGTCCTGAGCGAAGTCGAAGGACAGATGACAGCAGTGCTTCGACTTCGCTCAGCACGAACGAGAATGGGTTGAAAATGTCCGACGCCTTCATCTGCGACTACATCCGCACCCCGATCGGCCGCTACGGCGGCGCGCTCAGCTCGGTCCGTGCCGACGATCTCGCCGCCATCCCGGTCCGTGCGCTGAAGGATCGCAACGAGGGCGTCGACTGGGCCGCGCTCGACGACATCATTCTCGGCTGCGCCAATCAGGCCGGCGAGGACAATCGCAACCTCTCGCGCATGGCTGGCCTCCTCGCCGGCCTCCCCCAGGACAGTGGCGGCGTGACCCTCAACCGCCTGTGCGGCTCGGGCCTCGACGCGGTCGCAATGGCTGCCCGGACGATCCGCTCGGGCGAGGCCGATCTCATCATCGCCGGCGGCTCCGAAAGCATGAGCCGCGCGCCTTTCGTCCTGCCCAAGGCGCAGTCCGCCTTCGACCGCAACGCGGAAATCTACGACACCACCATCGGCTGGCGCTTCGTCAATCCCAAGCTCCGCGACGCCTATGGCGACGACACCATGCCGAGCACGGCCGAGAACGTCGCCGACGACTTCAAGGTCAGTCGCGAGGACCAGGACGCCTTCGCTCACCGCAGCCAGGAGAAGGCTTCCGCCGCGCAGGCAAACGGCCGTCTCGCCGCAGAGATCGTCGGGGTCGAGATCGCCGGCCGCAAGGGCGAGACGACTACCGTCGATCGCGACGAGCATCCGCGCCTGACCGGCCTCGACAAGCTGGCGGCGTTGAAGCCGATCGTCCGCAAGGACGGCACCGTCACCGCCGGCAACGCCAGCGGCGTGAACGACGGCGCCGCCGCCCTGCTGATTGCCTCGGAGGAAGCGGTGAAGCGCTTCGGCCTGACGCCCAGGGCGCGGGTCCTCGGGGCCGCGGTCGCGGGCGTCCCCCCACGCATCATGGGCATCGGCCCCGCGCCTGCCACCACCAAGCTCATCAAACGGCTCGGCCTCACCCTCGACCAGCTCGACGTCATCGAGTTGAACGAAGCCTTCGCCGCGCAAGGCCTCGCCGTCCTGCGCGAGCTCGGTCTTCCCGATGACGACGCGCGCGTGAACCCCAACGGCGGGGCGATCGCGCTCGGTCATCCGCTCGGCATGAGCGGCGCGCGTCTCGCCGGAACCGCCGCCCTCGAGCTTGAACGCACCGGCGGCCGCTATGCGCTCGCCACCATGTGCATCGGCGTCGGACAGGGAATCGCGCTGGTCGTCGAGCGCATCTAGTTCGACCGCCCCTTCCCCTCCAGGGGAGGTGTCAGCGTGGCTGACGGAAGCGGGCTTGGCCTTGCGGATTGATCGGAAGCGGCCAATCTCTCGAGCGATGCCCGATCCCGACGCCATTCGCGCCGTCCTCGCCGACGTCCCCGATCCCGAGATCCCGGCCGTCTCGGTGGTCGAACTCGGAATCGTGCGCGACGTTTCGGCGGAGCGCGTGGTCATCACCCCCACCTACTCGGGCTGCCCCGCGACGCTCTTCATCGAGCAATCGATCCGCGCCGCGCTCGACGCCGCCGGCTATCGCAGCACCGCCATCGAGACTGTCATCAGCCCGCCCTGGACGACCGAGTGGATCACCCCTGAGGGCCGCGACAAGCTGCGCCGCTACGGCATCGCCCCGCCCGAACCGTCGGGTGAAGTCCATTGCCCGCAGTGCGGCTCGGGTGAGGTCGAGGAGGTCAGCCGCTTCGGATCGACCCCGTGCAAGAGCCAGTGGCGCTGCCGCGACTGCCTCGAACCGTTCGATCGCTTCAAATGCCACTGACAGCCTCCCCATTGCGAGAGGCCTTGAAAAGTAGGATTTCGCCTGATTTAAGTACCTGAGCGGTTAGCCGCGCGTCGCTTCAGATCAAGGGAGAACAAGCGCTTCGGGACCGTCTCACAGTGGGAACTTGGGTAACTTCGCTGTGGCCTACGAACCACATTGGCCACGATTCAGCAGTTTCTGGTCGGCTAGTACGAGCGCTACCATCGCCTCGACGACCGAGGCACCGCGGATCCCGACGCAGGGGTCGTGCCGCCCGCCGATCCCGATGCTGCTGGTCGGCTTAAAGGCCGCGCGCAGCCTGATCGGCTGGCCGGTCGCGATGCCGCCGTCGATCCCGCTCTCCGCCATCGCCGCTTGGCTCGCCCGGCCGCTGGCCCGCCCCGCTGCGAAGCCCTCGCCGATCTCGACGCCCTTGACCGCGTTGATCCCCATCACCGCCGCCGCGAGTTCCGCGTCGAGCTTGGCGTAGATGGGTGCGCCCCAGCCCGCGGGCACGCCCCTGGCGACGCACTCGATCACCGCACCCAGACTGTCCTGGTCGGCCCGTGCCGCGTCGAGCATCGCCTCCCACCGATCCGGGTCGGGCTCGCCCCCGATCTCCGCCACGCGCGCGGTGACCGTCACCTCGGGAATGACCAGCCGCGCGACCGCTCCCGCGGCGACCCGCATCGCCGTCTCGCGCGCGCTCGCCCGGCCCCCACCGCGCGGGTCTCGGAAGCCATATTTGAAGTCGTAGGCCGCATCGGCATGCCCGACGCGCGGCGGCAGGCCGGCATAGTCCTTCGACCGCTGGTCGACATTCTCGATCATCATCGCGATCGGCGTGCCGGTGGTCCGTCCCTCGTACAGCCCCGACAGGATCCGCACCCGGTCTGGCTCCTGCCGCGGCGAGACGTTGCGTCCCGTCCCCGGTCGCCGGGCATCGAGGAAGCGCTGGACATGCGCGTCGTCGAGGTTGAGCCCCGGCGGGCATCCGTCGACCACCACCCCGATCGCCGGCCCGTGGCTCTCGCCCCAGGTGGTGAAGCGGAAGAGGCGCCCGAAGCTGTTCCAGCTCATTGCGCCACCTCCTCGATCCGGGCACCGATCCCGCGCATCGCCTCGCGGAAGGTCGGGAAGCTGGTCGCGATCATGTCGGCCTCGTCGACCGTGACCGGCTGCTCGGCGGCAAGTCCGAGCACGAGATGGCTCATCGCGATCCGGTGATCGCCTTCGGTCCTGACCTCCGCCCCGCCGCGGATCGGGCCGCCGTCGATCACCAGCGCGTCACCCTCGGACCGCGCCGCGACCCCGCAGGCGGCAAGCCCCTCGGCCATGAGTGACAGCCGGTCGCTCTCCTTGTGGCGGAGTTCGTCGAGCCCCTCGATCCGTGTCTCCCCGCGCGCGCCGGCGGCGACCACCGCCAGGATGGGGATCTCGTCGACCATCGAGGGGATTTCCTCGGGCGTGAACTCGGCCCCGAACAGCGGGCCGAAGCGCACCCGCACGTCGCCGATCGTCTCGCCCGACTGGCCGCGGATGTTGCTCATCGCGAGGTCCGCGCCCATCCGCTGAAGCGCCATCACGAAGCCCGAGCGATGCGGGTTGAGGAGCATGTTCTCGACCCGCACCTCCGACCCCGGGACGATCGCCGCCGCGCCGAGCGCGAAGGCCGCCGAGGAAGGATCGCCGGCGACGCTGACCAGCCGTCCGGACAGCGATCGCTGGCTGCCGAGCCGGACCGTTCCGCCGCTCCGCTCCACCGCCACCCCGAACTCGGCGAGCATGATCTCGCTATGGTCGCGGCTCGGCACCGGCTCGCTGACCTCGACCGGCTGGTCGGTTCCGAGCCCGGCGAGCAGCACCGCCGACTTGACCTGCGCGCTGGCCGGCACGTTGACGTGGGCGATCCCGCGCGTGACCGGTCCCGCGACCGTCAACGGCAGTGTGTCACCGCCTTCGAAGCGCGCGCCCATCGCCTCGAGGGGGCCGCGGACCCGCCGCATTGGCCGCTTCGACAACGAGGCGTCGCCGGTGAAGGTCGCGCGCACGCCCTGACCCGCCGCCGCGCCCATCAGCAACCGCACCGAAGTCCCGCTGTTGCCGCAGTCGATCGACGCGTCGGGAGACCGCCACGGCCCGCCGATCACCCGCCAGCGCCCGGGTCCGAACCGCTCCACCCGCGCGCCGA
Source organism: Sphingomonas swuensis (assembly GCF_039538045.1). Classification (NCBI taxonomy): domain Bacteria; kingdom Pseudomonadati; phylum Pseudomonadota; class Alphaproteobacteria; order Sphingomonadales; family Sphingomonadaceae; genus Sphingomonas; species Sphingomonas swuensis. Next base: position 2,659,079 of record NZ_BAABBQ010000001.1, read on the forward strand.
ATGCCCGCAGCGCCGCGGCGGTGGCGAGCACGTCCTCGCTCTCGAGCAGTCCCGCGATCACCGTCTCGCCCGTCGCCAGCGCGCCAAGGATCAGCGCCCGATGCGACTGCGACTTGTCACCGGGAACGACGAACCGGCCGGTAAGGGCCTCGCCCTGACGGGCGCGCAGCCTCACGCCGCGTCCCGCTGGCTCAGCGCCTCGACGAAGGCGCGGACCGTGCTCGCGGCCTGGCGCGGGTTGAGCCTCGGGTCACAGGCGCTGGTCCAGCCCATGCCCTCGTCGCTTCCGCTGCACTCGGCGACGTCCTCGGGCGTCATCTCGAGGTGAAGCCCGCCGGCATGCACGCCTTCGCTCCGCGCGATGGCGACGAAGTCGCGCACTTCGCGAAGCACCGCATCCATCCGCCGGACCTTGCGCGCGCCGCCCCGCTCGGTGTTGCCGTGAAGCGGATCGCTGACCCACAAGGGCGTCCGCCCATCCTGGCGAAGCGCTCGCATCAGCCCCGGGAGTCGAGCGCCGATCATCGTGCCCATGCGCACGATCAGGGTCAGCCGCCCCGGCTCATGATGTGGATCGAGCCGGTCCGCCAGTTGCCGCAGTTCGTCGGCCTCGATGACGCCGAGCTTGACCCCGAGCGGATTGTCGATCCCCGCGGCAAAGGCGACATGCGCCCCGTCCGGCTGCCGGCTGCGCTCGCCGAGCCACAGGAAATGAGCCGACCCGCTCCACCAGCGACCATCGCCCGAGCGCCGGACGAGCGCCTGCTCGTAGGGCAGCAGCAGGGCCTCGTGACTGGTGAACAGCCGAGGCGGAAGCTTGCCGACGATGGCCCGGCTGTGCGCAAGCGCGGTGCGCATCCGCTCGGGATCGGGCTCGAGGTCATCCCGGCCGTTGACGATTTCACCGCGCCAGACCCGACCCTCGACTGTCCTTGGCTTGGCGAACTGTCCGGCAATCCGGGCGATCGTCACCGCCGGCAGCGGAAGCTGCTCCGCCAGCGTGTCGAACAGGGAGCCCAGCCCGGCAAGGTCGGGCTCGGCGAAGGTCTCGGCGCAATCGCCGCCCTGGAGCAGCAGCGCCCGACCCGCGGCGGCCTCGGCGAGCAGTTGACGGAGCCGTTCGACATCGTCGCGGCGGACCAGCGGGTCGGCTTTCGCAAGATCGGCCTCGACCGCCGACAGCGCGGCGGCATCGGCATAGTCCGGCTGCTGCGCCGCAGGGGTGCCACGCCAGATTGCCGGATGCCAGCCGTCGCTCATTCAGGCACCGAGCGCCTTGCCGAGCTCGACCTGGCCCTGCTCGAGGCCCGAGGCGGGGATGGTCGCGGTGGCGGGATCGCCGATCTCCTGCAGCCGCTCGAGGATCGCCGAAGCGGCGTCGAGATCGTCCATGCCCTTGATCGAGATCCCCCGAGTCAGCGTGACGTGCGCCTGCTCGACCCCCTGCGCGCCGGCGGCGAGGATGGCCCTGGTCGGCGCCTCGTCCGCGACGAGCGCGAGCAGCACCGGGCTGACATAATCGGGCTTGAGCAGTTCAAGCGCCTGCGGTGGAAGGAGGTTCTCGGTCATCGCCGTACGCGCGGTCGGGGCGAGACAGTTGATCCGGACATTGTTCTTTGCGCCCTCGATCGCGAGGGTCTGCATCAGCCCGACCAGCGCCATCTTCGCGGCACCGTAATTGCTCTGGCCAAAGTTGCCGTAGAGTCCGCTCGAGCTGGTGGTCATGACAATGCGGCCATAATTGCGCTCGCGCATGCCGTCCCACACCGCCTTGGTGCAGATGACGCTGCCCATCAGGTGGACGTCGACCACCAGCCGGAACTCGTCGAGACTCATCTTGGCGAAGCTCTTGTCGCGCAGGATGCCGGCATTGTTGACGAGGATGTCGACCGTTCCGGCCCGTGAGACCATCTCGGACACCGCCGCCTCGTCGGTGACGCTGGCGCCCGCCGCATCGGCCTTGCCGCCCGCGGCACGGATTTCCTCGACCACCGCTTCGGCCTGCCCGAGGCTCTGCGGGATATCGTTGACGATGACCCTGGCCCCGGCCCGCGCCAGCAGCAGCGCATGGGTCCGACCGAGCCCGCCGCCGGCCCCGGTAACGATGGCGGTGCGTCCTTCAAGCGAAACGGCCATGGCTCAACCCTTCATCTGTTCGAGGAGGCCAGTAGCGCCCTTCATCGCGCTGACAAGATTGGCGAGCGCGTGCCCGTCGGCCCCGCACTTGACCAGCGCCGAGCCGGCGATCACCCCCGCCGCCCCGCTGGCCAGCGCCTGGCCGACCTGCGCGGGCGTCGAGATTCCGAAGCCGAGCACCGGCGGCGGCGCGCCCGCCTCGGCGAGGCCGGCGAACAGCCGGTCATGGTCGAGGCTCAGCCCCTCGCTGGTGCCGGTCACCCCGGCCCGCGCGACGCAATAGGTGTAGCCGCCCGACAGCTCGGCGATCCTTGCAAGCACCGGCGGCGGGGTATTGGGTGCCGCGATCATGACGAGGTCGAGCCCTGCCGCTCGTGCCGCCGCGCTGTAGGGTTCGGCCTCGAGGCTGGGCACGTCGGCGACCAGGATCGAGTCCGCGCCCGCCTCCGCCGCGTCGGCCATGAAGCGATCGCGCCCGCGCGCGGCGAGCAGATTGGCATAGGTGAGGATCCCGATCGGGATCGCCGGGTGCCGAGCGCGGAGCCGGGCGATGAGGGTGAAGCTGTCGTCCACCCGCATTCCGTTCTTCAGCGCGCGGTCCGCCGCGGCCTGGATCACCGGGCCATCCGCGACCGGGTCGCTGAACGGGATGCCGACCTCGATCATGTCGGCGCCGGCCTCGACCAGCGTGTCGAGCAGCTGCGCGCTCGTCTCCATGTCAGGGTCGCCAAGCATCAGGAAGCCGCCGAACGCGCCTTCGCCGCGCTGCTTCAGCCGAGCGAACATCTCGTCGTAGCGGCTCACGCTGCGTCCTCCTTCAGCAGCTTGACCGCGCTTGCCATGTCCTTGTCGCCGCGGCCCGAGAGATTGACGACGATTACCATTTCGCGCTGCGCCTCTCGGGCGAGCTTGATGGCGTGGGCGATCGCATGGGCACTCTCGAACGCCGGAATGATCCCCTCCGACCGGGCGAGTGCTTGGAAGGCGCCGAGCGCCTCGTCATCGGTCACGCCGACATAGTCCGCCCGCCCGCTCTCCTTGAGCCAGGCATGCTCGGGCCCGACCCCCGGATAGTCGAGTCCGGCCGAGACCGACCAGGTGTCGGCGATCTGCCCGTCGCTGTCCTGGAGCAGCAGCGTCTCGGTCCCGTGGAGGATCCCGACCGTGCCCTTGAGGATGGTCGCGCCATGCTCCTCGCCGTTGAGACCCTTGCCGGCCGCCTCGGTCCCGACCAGCCGAACGCCCTCGTCGTCGACGAATTCGGCGAACATGCCGATCGCGTTCGAACCGCCACCGACGCAGGCGAGGACCACGTCAGGCAGGCGGCCCTCGGCTTCGATCACCTGCGCCCGCGCCTCCTTGCCGATCACCCGCTGGAACTGGCGGACCATGGTCGGGAACGGGTGCGGGCCGGCGGCGGTGCCGAGCAGGTAATGGGTGTGCGGGAAGCTCGCGGTCCAGTCGCGCAGCGCCTCATTCACTGCGTCTTTGAGCGTCCGGCCGCCGGCGGTCACCGGAATGACCTTCGCCCCCATCAGCTCCATCCGGAACACGTTCAGCTGCTGCCGGGCGACATCGTCGGCGCCCATGTAGACCTCGGTCTCGAGCCCGAACAGCGCGCCGGCGAGCGCGGTCGCGACGCCGTGCTGTCCCGCCCCGGTCTCGGCAATCAGCCGGGTCTTGCCCATCCGTTTGGCGAGGAGGGCCTGGCCGAGCACCTGGTTGGTCTTGTGCGCGCCGCCGTGGAGCAGGTCCTCGCGCTTGAGGTAGATCCGCGCCGGACTGTCGCCTGCCAGGTTGCGGCACAGCGTCAGCGGGGTCGGGCGACCGGCGTAGGTGGCGAGCAGCCCATCGAGTTCGGCGCGGAAGGCCGGATCGGCCTCGGCTTCGAGGAACGCACCTTCCAATTGCTCCAGCGCCGGAACCAGGATCTCGGGCACGTAGCAGCCGCCGAAGCGGCCAAAGCGTCCGTCATGCTTCATCAGTCATTCTCCGGTCGGGCAGGCGCAGCGCGTCGAACAGCGCGGCAAGCTTGTCATGATCCTTGATGCCCGCTGCTTGTTCCAGGCGGGAGCTGGCATCGATGCCGTAGACTCCGGTGGCTTGCGCGGCGCGGGCGTTGTCGGTCCCGATCCCGCCCGCGAGGAAGGCGCTGGCCTTGGCCGGGTGAGCCGTGACCGCTCCCCAGTCGCAGGTCGCACCGGTGCCGCCGCCGGGCGAGTCGAACAAGAGACGGTCGCCGCCACGCTCCTCGAAGCCGGCTGTCCAGACTTCGCCGTCGATCCCGGCCTTGATCCGTGCCACCTCGTCGGAGCTTTCCGAACCGTGGAGCTGCACCGCGGCGAGCGACAGCTGCTGCGCAACCTCGGTCACGAATTCCGGCTGCTCGTTGCGGAATACGCCGACGGGCTTCAGCCCCTCCGCGCGGGCGACCGCCGCAAGGTCGGCGGCCTGCTCCTTGTCCAGGCACCGGGGCGTGCCCGGTACCATGATGAGGCCCGCGTGGGTCGCTCCGGCGTCGGCAGCCGCGATGAGGTCCTCTTCGCGGGTCAGTCCGCAGATCTTGACCCGCCCGAACACCAAAGCCCGGGCCGCCTCATGCACGTCCGCCGCAGCCATCAGCGAGGAGCCAACCAGAAAGGCATCGGCGTGCGCCGAGAGCCGTTCGGTGTCGGCCCTCGTGGCGACGCCGGATTCGCTGACCAGTGTCACGTCCTCGGGCACCAGGCGCGCGAGCCGCTCGGTCACGGCGAGATCGGTCTTCAGCGTCTTGAGGTCGCGATTGTTGATCCCGACAAGCGTCGCGCCAAGCGCCAGCGCGCGCGCCAGTTCGGCCTCGTCATGCACCTCGACCAGCACGTCCATGCCGAGGCGCTCGGCCTCGGCCATGACCCTTCGCGCCTCCTCGTCGCCAAGCACCGACATCATGCACAATATGGCGTCGGCGCCATGCCGCCGGGCCTCGGCGACCTGCTCGGGAACGACCACGAAGTCCTTGGCGAGGATTGGTCCGTCGAAGCGCGCGCGGACGGTCTCGAGCGCCGCGAACGAGCCGCCGAAGTAGCGCTCGTCGGTCAGGCAGCTGACTCCGTCGGCGACCCCGGCATAGGCGTCGATCGCCGTCTCGACCGAATGGCTGGAGCGATGTCCGGACGGCGAGGCGCGCTTCACCTCCATGAGGAAGCGCGCACCCGGCCGGGCGAGCGCCGCCCGCAGGCTCCGGCGGGTCGGCGCGATGCCGCTTGCATCGAACCCGCGCAGCCGCTCGGCCACTTCGCGGCGCTTGTTGACGACGATCTCGCCCAGCACGTCAGCCATGGCTCGCCTCGACATAGGCCTCGAGGGTGCGGCCGGCGGCGCCGGAGCGAAGCGAGTCGAGCGCCTTTGCGGTGCCCTCGCGGAAATCGGCGGCGCGCCCGGCAATCCACAGCAGCGCGCCGGCATTGAGCGCCACCGCCTCCTGCTCGGCGACACTGCCGCCGCCATCGAGCAGCGCCTTCAGCCGGGCCGCATTCACCTCGGGGTCACCGCCTTCGAGCGCCTGCAGCGCCGAGCGGGTGCAGCCCGCATCCTCGGGCGTGAGGCTGATCTCTTCCAGTTCGCCGCCGGTGAGGCGGATCGCGCGGGTCTCGGCGTGGAGCGCGATCTCGTCGAGCCCGCCGCCATGCACCACCAGCGCCTCGGCGACGCCAAGCGCCTGGAGCACCTGGGCGACCCTGCGCAGCATCCGGGCGTCGGCCACGCCCAGCAGCTGGACCGAGGGCCGAGCCGGGTTCACGCACGGCCCGAGCAAATTCATCACCGTTCGGACGCTGAGCTGGCGGCGGACCAGCGCGGCGTGCTTCATCCCCGGATGGTAGGCCGGCGCGAAAAGGAAGGTGAAGCCGGTCTCGTCGAGGAGCCGGCGCGCCCTTGCGGGCTCGAGCTCGAGCCGGGCGCCGAGCACTTCGAGCACGTCTGCCGAGCCGCAGCGGCTCGAAACCGAGCGATTGCCATGCTTGGCGACCGGCAGCCCGCAGGACGCCGCCACCAGGCCGGCCGCGGTCGAGACGTTGATCGTCCCCGACCCGTCCCCGCCCGTTCCGCAGCAGTCGGCGAACAGTCCCTCGGGCCGCTCGAACGGCGTGGCCGCGGCGAGCAGCGCCTGCGCCGCGCCGATCATCTCTTCGGGCGTCTCGCCCTTCATCCGCAGCGCGATCAGCATCCCGCCGATTTCGCCCGGCTCCAGGCGCCCGAGCACCAGCCGCTCGAACAGATGCTGGCTATGCTCGGCGCTGAGGTCCTCCCCCGCCAGCAGGCGAGGGAGCGGATTCTGGACGGGGCCGTGATCGACCGGCGGCTCGGCCGGGATGACGGCGGTGAACTGGGCAGTGGGGGTCAAGAGACATGCTCCGGCAACAAAAAACCCGCCTGGTGGGGCGGGTCACGTAGGTCAGACTGGGATGAAATGACGAGTCAGCTCACCGCCAGCGCCATCGCGCCGCCGCTTGGGTGTTCCGCCAGTTGTGCCAGCTCTGTGCCATCGCCGGGCACCTTTTCCGGCGCGCGTCCTTCTTGTCAACCGGGATTAAGGCCAGCATCACCCCGCCATGGACGGTGACATCGTGATCGCGGGTGCCGGCAGCATCGGCTGCTTCGTCGGCGGGCTGCTTGCCGTCGGAGGCGAACGGGTCACGCTCCTCGCACGCCCACGGATCGCCGCCGAGGTCGCGGCTCATGGCCTGACCCTCGGCAGCTTCGAGGGCTGGAGCGAGACGGTCGACGCCGACGCACTCGCGATCGAGACCGACCCTGCCCGTGCCCTTGCACGGGCGTCGCTCATCCTCGTCACGGTCAAGAGCGGCCAGACCGAGGAGATGGGCCGGCTGATTGCTGCTCACGCCCCATCCGTCGCCCCCGTGATCAGCCTCCAGAACGGCCTCGACAATGCCGCGCGGCTTCGCGCGCTCCTTCCTGGCAGGCCGGTGTTCGCCGGGATGGTCAGCTTCAACGTGCTCCACCGCGGCGAGGGACGCTTCCATCGCGGAACCAGCGGGCCGCTGGTGATCGAGGCCGGCGCGCCGCCGCTCGAGGCTCCGCATCTCGACATCGTCCAGCACCCCGACATAACCGCGGTGCTGGCGGGCAAGCTCGTCTACAACCTCAACAATGCTCTGAATGCGCTGTCCGGGCTGACCCTCCGCGAGCAGCTCGGCGATCGCGCGTGGCGACGGCTTCTCGCCGACTGCCAGGACGAGGCGCTGCGGCTGTTCGAGGCGATGCAGGTCGAGCCTTGGAGCCTCGGCGGGCTGCCCGTGCGTCGCTTCCCCTTCGTGCTCCGCCTGCCCAACCTTCTCTTCCGCATCGCAGCGCGGCGCGGGGTCAGGATTGATGCCACCGCGCGCTCGTCGATGATGGAGGATCTGGAGCGCGGCCGCCCGACCGAGATCGACGAATTGCAGGGCAAGGTCGTTGCCCTTGGCGGCGATCACGGCATTGCGACGCCTGCCAACCGCGCCGTGTTCGAGGCCATCCGCAAGGCCGAAAAGAAGGGTCCCGGCTCGCCCCGGCTCACCCCGCAAAAGCTTCTGGAAGACGTCAGCTCTTAACTCGGCTTCAACCCTCTTGGCGGTAGCAGGACCCTTCAAGGAGCCATTGCCACCGATGTACGAAGCCCCGGACCGCTACAAGCGCATGATCGCCGCCCGGTTGCCGGATGGCGAATCTCCCGGGCTCGCCCGAGACAATGGTGCCGGGTCCTCGCCCTTGCGCGACGTTCAGCTGATCGCCCGCGGCCAGCTGGCACCCTTCTTCGCGATCGCCAGCATCGTCGCGGCCGTCCTCTTCGGAGCGGGCCTGTGGGGCTCGGTCTCGCCGGCATGGCTGCTTGGCTGGGTCGCCGGGGTGGGTGCCGTCAACTATCTCGCGATGCGCTGGTCGCAGTCGCAGGCGGTGACTTGCGTCGGACGCTCGGGCAAGCCGGTTCCGCCGGCACTGATGATCGGCGACGTGGTGATCCGCGCCGCCGTCTGGCTGAGCCTTCCGCTCTACGTCTTCCCGACCCTCGACACCGCCAGCCAGGTCATTGCCGGGACCCTCATCGCCGGAGTCGGCATTGCCGGCCTCGGCCTCATCGTCATCTTCTCCTCGGCGCTGGCCTGGATGATCGCCTTCACCGCCGGCCTCTCCGCGGCGCTGCTCATGGGCTCGACCATGGCCTTCCAGCAGATGATCGCCATGCAGTTTGTGCTCGGGGTGGCGATCGTCGGCGTGCTCACCGTCGCCCGCTGGGCGGCCGGGCAGCTCAAGACCAATGCCGACATGGGCAGCCAGTCCGAAAGCGCCTCGCTCCTGCTCCAGGAGTATGAGCAGCGCGGCGTCGGCTGGCTTTGGCAGATCGATTCGGAAAACCGCGTCTTCTACGTTTCGAGCCGTCTGAGCTCGCTGGTCGGTCGGCCATCGACCCAGATCCTTGGCCACAGCCTACCTGCGCTGCTCGGCGGAAACAGCGAGCTTGGCCGGGTGCTGCTCGACAAGCAGGCCTTCTCCAACCTCGAGATGGAGCTCAAGACCGCCCGCGGCAATCGCTGGATCTCGCTCTCGGGTGACCCGATCATCGACACCGCCGGGCGCTTCGAAGGCTTCCGCGGGGTCGGGCTCGACATCACCGACGTTCGTCACACGCAGGAGCGGCTGACCCACCTCGCCAACGTCGACGTGCTGTCGGGCCTGCCCAACCGCGGCCGGGTCCGCCAGCTGCTCGGCGAGGCGCTGCGCGCCGCAACCGCCGGCAATGTGCCCTGCGCGATCATGTTCCTCGACCTCGACGGCTTCAAGCCGGTCAACGACACCTTCGGCCACCCCAAGGGTGACGCGGTGCTCCAGGCGGTCGCCAAGCGGCTGTGTGACGAGGTCTCCTCCGACGGGCATGTCGGGCGCCTCGGCGGCGACGAGTTCGCGATCGTCATTCCTGACGCTCAGAGCCGCCGCAAGGTCGAGCAGATGGCCGACCGGATCATCGTCGCCATCGCCGAACCCTTCTCGATCGACGGGACCGAGATCCGGATCGGCGTCTCGGTCGGATGCGCCTTCGGACCCATCGACGGGGCGACGGTCGACGACCTCATCCTCAAGGCCGACCTCGCCCTCTACCAGGCCAAGGATGCCGGCCGCGGTGTGGTCCGCTACTTTTCGTCCGAGCTCCAGTCGGAGCAGGAGGACCGGGTCCGGCTCGAGGCGGACATCCGTGCCGCGCTCGAGAGCCGCCAGTTCCACCTCGCCTTCCAGCCGCTGGTCAGCGCCAAGAACCAGAAGCTGGTCGGTTTCGAGGCGCTGGTCCGCTGGAATCATCCGAAGCGCGGCTTCGTGCCGCCCAACGTCTTCATCCCGGTGGCCGAGGAATGCGGCCTTATGGGCCCGCTCGGCGACTTCATCATCGAGGAGGCCTGCCGCGCCGCCGCGACCTGGCCCGAGCCGATCACCGTCGCGCTGAACGTCAGCCCCAAGCAGATCCTGCCGAGCCTCCCGACCGTGCTCAGCCAGGCGCTCGCCCGCTACAAGCTGCCCGGCAACCGGATCGAGCTCGAAGTCACCGAGGGCGTGTTCATCGACAGCTCGAGCCGAAGCCTCGACATCCTCGGCCGGCTTCGCGCACTCGGAGTCGGGATCGCGCTCGACGACTTCGGCACCGGCTATTCGTCGATCGGCTATCTCAACAAGGCGGTTTTCCACAAGTTGAAGATCGATGGCAGCTTCGTCCGTGACGCCGGTACCCGGCCCGGAAACGTCGCGATCATCAAGTCAATCGTGGCGCTGGCGAAGGACTTCCGCATGTCGGTCACCGCCGAGGGCGTGGAGACTGCCGAGGACTTCGAGCGGATGCGCGAGCTCGGCTGCGACACCATCCAGGGCTATCTGTTCGGCAAGCCGCTTTCCTACGAGCGGGCCAACCAGCTGGTCACCGGGCTGGGCGCACGCAAGCTCGCCAGCTGATCGTCAGCGCTGGCTCGAAGCCAGCGTCGGCAGCCGCGCCTTGACCGCCTGAAACTCGGCGACCGACACCCGTCCGTCGCGATCGGTGTCGGCAAGCGCCTTCAGGGCGGCCAGGGCCGGCTGCGCCTCGAAGGTGGTCAGCCATCCATCGCCATTCTGGTCGAAGCGGCGGATCGCCCAGGCGGCGAGGACCGGATCGCGGTCGAACAGGTCGGTCGCGCGCGGATTGACCGGCGTGGCTTCGGCGGCTGCCACCTGCAGGGCGGCACTCATCAACAAGGCGAACATCGCTCGACACTCCCGAGAGTAATCTTCGTCCGTCAAACGTCCGAGAACGGACCGGGGGTTCCCGAGCCTCGTCATCGACTCGTCACGCGACGGAAACCTGACCGCCAAGGACCGGCAACAATGCTGTCGCCTGACTTCCCTAGGGCCCCCTGACAGCCGGCGCGCAGCCGCCGGGGGGACAAGGGAACAACATGAACGCTCACGCTTCCGCCGGCCTCCGGGCCGCTTTCATCCTGCTCATGTCGGGAGCGGCCGTTCCGGCCTTCGCCCAGGCTGGCACCACCCTTCCGCCGCAGGAGCAGACAACCACCGGAACGCCGAGCAGCGCGCCGGAAGTGCCGGGCGACGCTCAGCGCGCCGACTCGGCGCTTGCCGAGCAGGGCGCTCGTGACGAGACACCGCGCAGCAATGCCGGCGGACTGCAGGAAATCGTCGTCACCGCGACCAAGCGCGAGACCAACCTCCAGCGGACGCCGATCGCCATTTCGGTCGCCAACGCCCAGGCGCTCGAGGATCGCTCGGTGCAGAGCCTGCTCGACCTCGGCGACGGTTCGATCCCCGGCCTTCGCGTCGCGACCTTCGAGGCGCGCCAGTCGGCGGTGACCATCGGCATCCGCGGCATCGTGCCGCTCGACGCCAACCAGCCCGCCCGCGAGCAGGGCGTCGGCGTTTACCTCGACGGCGTCTACCTCGGCCGGCAGCAGGGCCTTGGCGCGGCGCTGCTCGACATCGAGCGGATCGAGGTCCTCAAGGGCCCGCAGGGCACGCTCTTCGGACGCAACACCTCGGGCGGCGCGGTCAGCATGGTGACCAAGGCGCCGACCGGCCGCTTCGGTCTTCGCGGCAGCATCGGCGCGGGCAATTACGGCGCGGTCAATGGCAACGTCCACGTCGACTTGCCCGCGATCGGCCCTTTCTCCTTCAAGTTCGACGCAGCCGCCGACTATCGCGACGGGATCACCAGGAACCCGATGCCGGGGCAGAAGGACTTCGGCTACTATGATCGCCAGGGCTTCCAGGCGAAGCTCCGCTTCCGCCCGAGCCCGTCCTTCACCGCCGACTTCGCCTATGATGCGGGCAAGGACAAGAACACGCCCTTCTACAGCCAGCTGATCAACTTCAATCCCAACGGCTATCCGGTCGGAACGCTGACCGGCTCGCTGCCGTCGAGCCAGGTCCGGCCCTTGCCGCCGCTCGTCGTGATCGAGGGCGACAAGGTGCAGAAGGTCGCCGACATCGGCGTTCCGCAGCGCCCCTCGGTCGACAAGACCCGCGGTGCCTCGGCCAATCTGCGCTGGAACGTCGCCGACTGGCTCGAGCTGCGCTCGATCACCGCCTATCGCGACGTCAGCGTCGACCAGTGGGACAATGTCGGCGGCGCCCACCGCCCGCCGGTCTTCTCGCCCAACGGCCTCTTCTCGCGCTACTCGCTCTCCTACCTCGAGCAGAACCAGTACAGCCAGGAGTTCCAAGCCGTCGGCCGGATCGCCGACCAGCTCGACTATGTGTTCGGCGTCTACTGGTTCCGCGAGAAGGCCTTCGAAGAAGCCGCGACCCCGAGTTCGCTGCGCTGGAATGCCGACGGTACCGCCTACACGGTGGTCGATGCGTGCACCGGCTCGGGCGGGTTCGGCTCACTCCCGGGCTGCCGCTCGATCGACCGCGGAAGCCGGGTCAAGTCAACCAGCCGTGCGGTCTTCGGCCAGGCGACCTGGACTCCCCCGGGGCTCGAGCAGCTCAAGCTCACCGTCGGCGGCCGCTACACCGCGGACAAGAAGGACGGCGTCCTCTATCTCCTCAACAACCAGCCGTCGCGCTGCCCGCCGACGTCGACGACGGCGCCGCTCTGCACGCTCGACCTCGACACCAACCGCTTCAACCCGCTGGTGACGATCGCCTACGAGCCGACCCGCTCGATCAACCTCTATGCCAAATATGCCACCGGCTATCGCTCGGGCGGCGCCAGTTCGCGCTCGGTCACCTATCGCGAGTTCGGGCCCGAGGACGTCAAGAGCTACGAGGTCGGGGCAAAGACCGAGTGGTTCGACCGCCGCCTGCGCGTGAATGCCGCCGCCTACCTCATGGACCGCACCGGCAGCCAGGTCGACTTCTCGAGCGTCGTCTCGACCGGTGGTACCTCGACCCGCAACACGCTCGACACGATCAATGCGCCGGGCAAGACCAAGATCCGGGGCGTCGAGATCGACTTCATCGCCCGGGTCACCGACAACCTCCAGCTGTCAGGCGCCTACGCCTACACCTACACCAAGGTGCCCGACACGTCCGATCCGCAGCGTCCGGGAAGCCCGAGGGTCCCGGTGTTCATCGTCTACACGCCGCGCAACGTCGCCAATGGCGCGATCGACTATGAGCTGCCGCTCAACTGGAACGAGACCAAGCTGCGCTTCCACATCGATGGCAACTACAATCAGGCGACGCAGAGCTTCGCCGAATATGCCACGAAGAACGATAGCAGCTTCGTCGTGAACGCGCGGCTTGCGCTGGCCGACATCGCGCTCGGCAACAACCAGTTCACGCTGGCGGCCTGGTCGCGCAACCTGTTCAACGAACAGTATATCTACCGCCGCGACCCCTCGACCAGCCTGCCCAATCCGACCACCGGGGCAGTCAACGGCATCACCGGCGAATATGCCAACTTCGGCGTGCCCCGGACCTACGGCCTGGAGCTCAGCGTCAAGCTCTGAGGAAAGCAAAGCTGGCGGCGGGTCAGACCGTCGCCAGCACTTGCCTTACCGCCTTGCCCAGCGCGTCGGCACGGAACGGCTTGGGCAGCAGGATCGCATCTGGCGCGGCCGCGCGAATCGCGTCGGTCTCGCTGTAGCCCGAGACGAACAGGATCGGCTGCTCGGCCCGCTCCGACCGGATCACCCGGGCGACCTCGGCGCCCGACATTCCGGGCATCAGATAATCGAGCACGACCAGGTCGGGGGCAGCTTCGCGGAACAGGGCCAGCCCCTCGCCGCCGTCCGATGCCTCGCGCACGGCGTAGCCGAGCTCCTCTAGGCTGGCGCAGATGAAGGCACGCACGTCGGGATCGTCGTCGACCACGAGCACCTGCGCCGAGGCGTGCGGCGAGCCGTGGTCGTCGTTGGCGGGAACGATCGGCTCCTGCACGACCGAGCCCTCCTCGGCATGGCGGAAGTAGAGCCGCACCACCGTACCCTCGCCGACCTTGCTCTCGATCCGCGCAGTGCCGCCCGACTGGCGTGCGACCCCATAGACCATCGACAGCCCCAGTCCGGTGCCGCGTCCGACCTCCTTGGTGGTGAAGAAAGGTTCGAAGGCGCGCTCGATGGTATCGGAATCCATCCCCTCGCCGGTGTCGGCGATGCTCAGTTCGAGATAGTCGCCCGGGTCCAGCTCGGCGTCGTCGTCGATCCGCAGCTTGCGCAACGTGATGGTCAGCAACCCGCCGCCCGGCATCGCATCGCGTGCATTGATCGCGAGGTTGAGCACCGCCAGCTCGAGCTGGGTCGGGTCGGCGAGAACCGGCTTGGGATCCTCGTCGAGTTCGAACTGCTTCTCGATTCCGGGGCCGAGCACGTTCCGCAGCAGCGGCCGCATGTTCTCGATCAATGGGGCGACGAGGGTTGGCCGGACTTCGAGCCGCTGCACCCGGCTGAACGCCAGTAGCTGTGCCGTCAGCCGCGCCCCGCGCTCGGCGGCTTCGAGCGCGTTGCGGGCGTAGCGCTCCAGCTTGGCGTCCTCGGCGCGCTTGACGATGAGGTCGAGCCCGCCGACCACCACCGTCAGGAGATTGTTGAAGTCGTGGGCGATGCCGCCGGTCAGCTGGCCGAGCGCTTCCATCTTCTGGCTCTGGCGGAGCTGCTCCTGGGCTCCGCGCAATTCGGACACGTCGCGTGCCTCGCCGACCAGATAGACCGGGCGACCGTCGGGACCGATCACCGGCTTGATCGAGGTGAGATGGGTCTGGCGCACTCCGTTGACCGAGACGTGCAGCTCGGCCTCGGCGGTCTCGCCCTCGGCTCCGCGGCGGATGAGGTCGCGCATGACGCGGGTCGCCTCGGGGTTGCCGGCGACCGGCGGCATTTCCCACGCCTTGTGCCGGTGCACCTCGTCGATCGGGCAGCCGAGCGCCTCGAGCGCGGTCCGATTGACCTCCAGATAATCGCCCTCGACCGTCATCAGGGCCATCATCTCGAGCGCGGTGTCGAACACGGCCCGGAACCTGACCTCGCTGGCTGAGAGCTCGGCCGTCCGTGCCTCGACCTCGGCCTTGAGCTGCAGTTCGCCGCGCTTGGCGACAGTGATGTCGAAGGCTGCGCCGATGAAGCCGAGCAATTCCCCGTCAGGCCCGAAGCGCGGGCTCGAGACCGAGCGCAGCCAGCGCCATTCGCCGTCGGCCCGCCGGTAGCGCGCCTCGATGGTGAAGGGGCGCAGGGTCGCTTCGCCGGCGATGCTCTCGCCCGCGACCCGCTCCCAGTCCTCGGGGTGGATGAAGTCCTTCCAGTCGTGACGCTCGACCTGGTCGCGCGTGATCCCGGCAAAGGAGAGATAGCCGTCGTTGACGAACTCGCGGCGGCGGTCGAGCCGGGTCACCCACATGATCACCGGCGCACTGTTGGCGATCCGCCGGAAGCGCGCTTCGGATTCGCGCAGTGCGCGCTCGGCGACCCGCTGCTCGGTGACGTCCTGCACCAGCACGACGACCCCGGTCACCCGCCCTGACTCGTCCTTCTGGGGAAGATATTCGGTCTGGAGCGCGATCGGCCCGCGCGAGGGATGCTCGAACGGCGCTGCGAACCACTGCCGCTCGCCCTGAAGCGCGGCGAGCATCATCGGCTCGCGCACCCGGAAGGCCTTCTCGCCCACCACTTCGCGCAAGGTCCGGCCTAGGATCGCCGCCCGCTTCATCTCGAAGAACTCGGCCAGCGCCTTGTTGCAGAAGCGGTAGCGCTGCTGCCTGTCGAGCAGCGCGATCGGCATCGGCAGTGCGTCGGCGATCGCCAGGACTCGAGAGAAGTCGAAGCCCTGGTCGGCAATCACCTGTCGCGCGTCGGCGTCGGCCTCGTCCATCCTGCCGTTTTACGCCAATGCGGCGACAGGCCAAGCGGACAATGCGCAAGGTTAGTGAACGAAGCGCGCCACCACGTCGCGATAGGAGCGGCTGACCTTCACCTGCGCGCCCGAGTTGAGCACCAGGAAGCATTCGCCGTTGGTGTGCGGCTTCACCTGACGCACGAGGTCGAGGTTGACGATGGTCGACCGGTGCACCCGCTGGAAGCGGCGCGGGTCGAGCCTCTTCTCCAGATCCTTCATCGTTTCGCGCAGGATCAGCGTGTTGTCGCCGGTCTGGATGCACATGTAGTCGCCGGCCGCGTCGATCCGCTCGATCGTGTCGACGTCGACCCGGAAGATCTGCCCCTGGTCCTTGATGTTGATCATCTTCTCGAAGCGACCCGGGGCAAGGTCGGCGGGACCTTCCTCTTCCAGTTCGCCAGCAGCCTCGGGCGCATGCTCGGCAAGCACCTCCTTCAGTCGCTCGGCCTGGCTTGCCGCCCCGCGTTCCGCGAGCCGCTGACGGACCCGTTCCATCGTCGTTGCGAGCCGGTCCTCCAGTACGGGCTTTTCGAGATAATCGACCGCCTGCACTTCGAACGCGCGAAGCGCATGCTCGGAATAGGCCGTGACGAACACGAACAAGGGCGGCTCGACGTCCATCAGTCCCTGGATGACCGAAAAGCCGTCGAACCCCGGCATCTGGATGTCGAGGAAGACGAGGTCGGGCTTGTGGGTCTTGATCGCGCGGATCGCCTCGCGGCCGTTGCTGGCGGTGGCGATCACCTCGACATCGTCATGCGCCTCGAGCCGGAGCCGGAGCCCCTGGGTGGCCAGCGGCTCGTCGTCGACGAGGATGGTGCGAATGCTCATTGAGATCCTTCTGGTTGGGCCGCCCGTCACTCGCCCAGCGGGCGTGCGTCGAGCGGTATCTCCACAATAACGCTGAAACCCCCCTGTTCGTTCGTCCTGGTCGTAAAGCGATGCCGCTGACCATAGGCTTGCGCCAGACGGTCGCGGGTGTTCGCCAGACCGACCCCGGTGCTCTGCGTGGCGACCAAGGCGTCCTGCCCGCCCGAGCCGTTGTCGGCCACTTCGATCCGGACCATTTCGCCATCGGGGATCGCCGTCAGCCAGATATCGGCGCCAGTTTCGCTCGGAGTCACCGCATATTTGATCGCATTCTCGATCAGCGGCTGGAGCAAGAGGCTCGGGAGCCGGGCGCCGATGGTCTGGGCCTCGATCCGGAAGTGCGGACGGAGCCGGTCCTCGAAGCGCATCTTCTCGATCTCGAGGTAGAGCTTGAGGGTCTCGACCTCCTGCGCCAGCGTCACCTGCGCGGTCGGCTCGTTGGCCAGCGTGTAGCGCAGGAAGCTGCTCAACCGCGCCAGCATGGCGTTCGCCCGCTCGGTCTGCTTCAGAAGTACCAGGGTCGAAATCGAGTTGAGCGTATTGAACAGGAAATGCGGGTTGAGCTGGTAGCGCAGCATCGCCAGCTGCGCCGAGCTCGCCTGGGTCTCGAGCAGCGAACGCTGGTCGATCTCCTCCTCGAGCAGCAGGTAATAGTTGATCCCGTAGTAGAGCGCCGACCAGGCCGCGAGCAGCGCGAAGTTGAGCAGGATCGGGCCGAGCAGCTGGACCCCCACCGGGCTCGCTCCAGGCCGGACGAAGGTTGCATGGCTCCATGTCTCGATGACCGAGAAGGCGGCCGAGGCGACCACCACCGCGGCGAGGCTCAGGATCACCGTGTAGAGCGCCTTCATGACGATCAGCCGGCGGTAGAGCGAGGCGAGCAGCAAGGTCAGCGAATAGCCGGTCGCGGTCAGCAGCAGCGTGTGGACCACGAACATCGCCGGCACCGCATTGGCGATCCCGCTCAGCGTCCGGAGGATGAAGTAGCCGGCCCACCCCGCCGACTGGAGCACCCAGAAAGCGCGGTTCTTGTCGGCGAAGAAGGGCGCGTCCAGCCCGACCGTGCGCGCGATCGGACCCGACCGCGGCTGCAGCGCACGTGCCCGTTTCGATCGCGGCTCCACCCGCTGGAGGAGTGCCGCGCTATCGCTGGCCATGACGGATCGAGCCGCTGAGCATCAGCGCGATATAGCGGCGGGCGTCCGCCATTGCGAGCCACCGCTCGCCGCGACGTTGCCACGGGCGACGGCGGGTGCCATCCCATGGGTCGAGGAGTCGAAGCCATGACCGACCATCCCGCCCACGCCAGCTTCACCGCGATGGAGCACGGCACCGCCGAGGACTGGCAGGTCATCGCCAGCCACTTCTCGCCCTTCGCCAAGGCCCTGCCCGACCGGGTGCTCGCCCACCTTCGGCTGCTCGACGGCGATTATGGCGGCTTCCCGATCGATCGGCTCCAGCACAGCCTGCAGACCGCCACCCGCGCCCACCAGGCCGGCGAGAGCGAGGATTATGTCGTTATGGCGCTCCTCCACGACATCGGCGACACGCTCGGCAGCTACAATCATCCCGACATCGCCGCGGCGATCCTCAAGCCGTTCGTGAGCGAGGAGCTGCACTGGATCACCGCCCAGCACGGCATCTTCCAGGGCTATTACTTCTTCCATCACCTCGGCATGGATCGCGACATGCGCGAGGCCTATCGCGGCCACCCGCACTTTGAGGCGACCGCGCGCTTCTGCGAGCGCTACGACCAGGCCGCCTTCGATCCCGCCTTCGCCAGCGCCCCGCTCGACTTCTTCGAGCCGATGGTCCGCCGGGTCATGGCGGCGCCGCTCAGCAGTATCTACAAGTCGGCGGTCGACTGACGCTATCGCCTTCATTCACCTGTCATTACAGGGCTCTGCACAAAGGAGCCTTCATGACCCGCCTCGCCATCCTGCTCGCTTCCGCCGTCGCCCTGTCCGCCTGCCAGAGCCTTTCCGGCCCGGTGACCGGTGCCCGCCAGATCGCCCCCGTGCTCGCCACGGCGGACGCGGTCGAC
This sequence comes from Sphingomonas swuensis, assembly GCF_039538045.1. Lineage (NCBI taxonomy): Bacteria > Pseudomonadati > Pseudomonadota > Alphaproteobacteria > Sphingomonadales > Sphingomonadaceae > Sphingomonas > Sphingomonas swuensis. Next base: position 2,677,470 of record NZ_BAABBQ010000001.1, read on the forward strand.
CCGCACAGCTTCGCCCGGCCGCTCGAGGCGAGAGTGACCAATGTCGCGCTCGACCTCGCCGTCGACTTCGCTGCCCGCCAGGTCGCCGGCAGCGCGACGCTCGACATCCAGCGTCAGGCCAGCGCCCGCGAGATTGTCCTCGACAGCAAGGGCTATCAGGTGTCGCGGGTTGTCGACGCCGACAGCAACGCGCCGCTCGCCTACAATTTCGGGACCGGTACCGAGGCGCTCGGGCGTCCGCTGAGCATTGCGCTCGCGCCGACCACCCGGCGGATCCGGATCGATTATCGAAGCGCCGGCGACGGCTCGCTCCAGTGGCTCCAGCCCTCGCAGACCGCGGGCAAGCGCCAGCCCTATCTCTTCAGCCAAGGCCAATCGATCTTCAACCGCAGCTGGATCCCGACGCAGGACAGTCCCGGAATCCGCCAGACCTGGGAAGCGCGGATCACCGTCCCCGAGGCGCTGACCGCGGTGATGAGCGCTCCGTCCGCTAGCGCTCGGCCGCTGGCCGGACCGGGCACCCGCACCTTCACCTACCGGATGGCCGAGCCGGTCGCGCCCTACCTGATCGCGATCGCGGTCGGCGACCTCAAGTTCCAGCCGCTCGGCGCGCGCACCGGCGTCTGGGCCGAGCCGGTCACCCTTCCGGCCGCCGCCCGCGAGCTCGAAGACACCGAGAAGATGGTCGAGACCGCCGAGCGGCTGTTCGGCAAGTATCGCTGGGGCCGCTACGATATGATCGTGCTCCCGCCCTCCTTCCCCTTCGGCGGGATGGAGAATCCGACCCTAACCTTCCTGACCCCGACTTTCATCGCCGGCGACAAGAGCCTCACCAGCCTGATCGCGCACGAGCTGGCCCACAGCTGGTCGGGCAATCTCGCCACCAACGCCACCTGGGCCGACTTCTGGCTCAACGAGGGCACCACCACCTACGCCGAGCGGCGGATTGTCGAGGAGGTCTACGGACCCAAGGTCGCCCGCCAGCAGGTCGCGCTCGGGATCGACGCGCTCGAAAGCGCGATCCAGGACAATGGCGGGCCGACCGGCGCCGACACGCGGCTCGCGATCGACCTTCGCGGTCGCCACCCCGACGATGGCCTCACCGACATCGCCTATGAGAAAGGCTCGGCCTTCCTCCGCATGGTCGAGGCCAACGTCGGTCGGCAGCGCTTCGACACCTTCCTGCGCGGCTGGTTCGACCGCCACGCCTTCCAGCCGGTGACCAGCGCGATGTTCCTCGCCGACCTCCGCCGCGAGCTGGTGCGGGGCGACGCCGCGCTGGAGCAGCGGCTCCAGCTCGACCGCTGGGTCTATGGCACCGGAATTCCGACCAACACGATCGCCGCCGATCCGCAGGCCTTCGCCGAGGTCGATGCCGCGGTCGCCGCCGCCGCACGCGGCACCCTCCCCTCGGCAGCCTGGACCGGCTGGACCACCGACGAGCGTCTGCGCTTCCTCACCCGTCTGCCGCGAAAGCAGAGCCCGGCGCAGCTCGACGCGCTCGAGCGCAGCTTCGGCCTCAACGAAACCGGCAACAACGAAGTGCTGTTCGCCTGGCTGACGCTGGCCGTCGCCAACCGCTACCAGCCCGCAGTTCCCGCGCTCGAGCGCTTCCTCACCGCCCAGGGCCGCCGCAAGTTCGTCCGGCCGCTGATCAAGACGCTTGCCGAGGACCGGAGCTGGGGCCGGCCGATCGCGGTCCGGGTCTATCGCCAGGCGCGCCCGCTCTACCATCCGCTGGTCACCGCCGAGCTCGACAAGCTCGGCCTCAACTAGCGGCGAAGGGTCAGTCCGAGCCACAGTCGCCGCGGGGTCGCGCGTTCGTCGATCCCGTCGGCGCTGCGGGCGGCGAGCACCCGCGCGTTGGTCAGATTTTCGCCTCGCACCCGAAGCGCCAGCCCGTCGCGCAGCGGCCATGACGCGCTCGCGTCGAGAGTCGTCGCGGCCGGCAGCCGGAGCGTTCCAAGATCGTCCTCATTCTGCGCGCCGACATGGCGCAGCTGCAGCCCGAGTTCGCGCCAGCCGATCTCGGCGGTCGCGGTGAGCCGCGGGACCTGCGCCGGCCGCAGCCCGTCGAGCGGCCCGCTGTCCCGGACGTGCGCGGAAACCATGCTCAGCGTCCCGCTCGCGCGCCAATCGCCCCGGCTCCAGCCGAGCGCCGCCTCCACGCCCTTCGTGTCGAGCGCAGCGACATTCTCGCGCCGGCGGTAGGTACCCGCGACGAAACCGACGCCGGGGAAGGTCCCGGGTCCAGTCCCGCGGGTGACGTTGATGATCGGATTCCGCAGACGATTGGCGAACAGCGTCGCCGACGCGCTCCACGGACCCCGTTTCCACTCGGCCCCGGCCTCGATCCCGCGCAACCGCTCGGGTTTAAGCGCCGCATTGGCCGCCACCGCGTCGCGCCCGACCCGGAAGGGCCGCACCAGCTCGTTCAGTGTCGGCAGCCGCCACCCGAGATAGGCCGCGCCACGAAGCGTCAGCGCGCGTCCGAGTGGCAGCCGGGCACCGACGCGGCCGCTCGGCACCGTACCCTCGCGGTCGGGCGCCTGTTCGGACAGGAGGAGCGCGCCCGTCGACCGGTTCCGCTCCTCGAGCGACAGGCCGCGCAGCCACCAGCGATCGACCCGAAGGGCTCCGCTCAGCGTCACTGATCCGACCGGCAAGGTGAGGTCGCCGTACAGGCCGGCAGTCGCCTGCCGGCCCTCGGCCACGCGGTCCCGGGTCGGACGCCCGGCGACAAAGCTTGCCTCCTCTTCCGATGCTCCCCGCGCCACTCGCCCATCGGTCCCGAGCCTGAGGGTCGCCAGCGGCTGCCATTCCGCATTCCACCCGGTCGCCTTCGCCGGCACGAACTGGCTGAGGGTCGGCGAGACGCTCGATCGGTCGGCCGAGGCGCTGGCGAAGGCGCTCTCGAAGCGCCGTTCCTGGTGGAAGAGGGTGACGCTGCCGCGGTTCGCCCGGCGCCAGCGGAGCGACAGGTCTGCGCCGCGGCTGGCGTTGGCGGTACCCGGAAGTCCGCGCTCGCGCCGATCCGCGAACAGTGCCGCCGCCGCGCTGAAAGCCCCCGCGCGAAGTCCAAGCCGGGTGCCGCCATACGCAAATGGCGAGCGCCGGTCGGCCACTCCGCGATCCTCCGCCACCACCGGGATGAAGCCCGCGTCGGTGCCGCCCCAGGCCGCAAGCGAGGTTCCGCCGTGGACCGCCGCCAGCCGTGCCTCGCCCGCTCCGTGCAGCCCGCCGTCGAGAGCCGCGCGCAGCCCCGGCGTCCGGTCGCTGTCGAGTTCGATCGCTCCGGCCAGCGCGCCAGGCCCGACCGTGACGTTGCCGCCGCCACGGGTCACCCGCACCTCGGCGAGCCCGGCGGCGTCGAGCGACGGCCAGACCAGCCAGCCGCCGAACGGATCGCCCTGCGGAACGCCGTCGAGCAGCACCACCATCCGGCTTGCGGCATTGCCCCCGAGCCCGCGCGCGCTGATGCCCTGCGTCGTCGGATTGGCGCTCCGCGCGCCCGAGCGGCGGAACAGCTGCACCCCCGGCACCGCCCGGACGATATCCTCGAGCGCCTGGCTGGGCGCCCGCTCCAGAGCCGGCCGGCCGAGCACGACCACGTCCTGCACCGCCTCCCCCGCAAGCGGCGGAAGCGCGCGGGCGGTAATGACGATTGGCGGCGGCGAAGGCTGGTCGATCACGAGATCCTGACGGCAGGCGAATGGCGGAGCGGGAGGGATTCGAACCCTCGATACGGTTTTGCCGTATACTCACTTTCCAGGCGAGCGCCTTCGACCACTCGGCCACCGCTCCGCATTTCCGTGATGCCTGGACGGGCGGGTCCTTAGGGCCTGTGTGCGCCGGGAACAAGCCGTGCGGCTAGGGCGTCTCCAGCCGTCCCGCGACCACCTGCGGCCAGCCCTGCCAGTCGAGCCGGTGCGAGAAGCGCGCGGTCGCGCCGGTCGCCTGCATGTAGTTGAACAGCGCCCGCGTCTCGTGCCCGGAGAATTCGTCGAAGATGACGTCGTAGGCCTTGAACCGCGACCCCAGCGCGAACAGCAGGAAGATGGTCGAGGAATAAAGGTCCGCGTCATAGTGGACGACCAGGTGCTTGCCCCGCGCGAGCTCCTCCAGCTCGTCGAGCAGGGGTGGCACGCTGTCGCGGAACCAGCCCCGGACGAAACGCACTCGCGGATCGTCGACGACCGGCAGCGCCCCGCCCTGGTCGAAGCGCTCGGCCGCCATGCCGCGCCAGTCCTCGGGCAGTCCCTCGAAACTGTCGAAGCCGAGGAAGCAGCTGTCGGAATGGCGGTTGAGACCGGCGAGGTAGCGCATCGATTCGCCCTGCCACGAGCCGAACTCGAGCAGCAGGATCGGCGTCTCGGGATCAGGCAGCGCTTCCTGCCAGAGCTTCTCGCGCCCACGCTCGATGATCGCGGCCCAGCTGCTCCCCGGCGGGCGATGATGCTTCGCTCCCGCAAGAGTGAGCTCGGTTTCCGCGATGTTGTACTCGGTGAGCTTCTCGAGGAAATCACGCGACAGTCGGCGTCCGATCAGCGACTTGAGACGCGCCTTGGCGGTAAGCAGCACATTCATGGGGCAAAACTAGGCCGGGGTTCGGGATTGTCTACACCCACTTCGGCAACTTGCCCTTGGGTCGGGGTCGCCTTCCCGCTAGTGACATGCCCTATGCGCCCGTTCGGACTGGCCCCCTCGCTCGAGGAAATCGAGGCGCTTGCGCGCACGGCGCTGGAGCGCCTGCCCGAGCCCTTCGCGGCGACCGCCCGCAGCGTTCTGCTGAGCGTCGAGGAATTCGCGGACGAGGCGACTCTCGCCGAAATGGGGATGGAAGACCCCTATGAACTCACCGGTCTCTATGTCGGCCGGCCACTCACCGAACGGAGCTTCGATGAGAGCGGGCGCTTCCCCGACCGCGTGTTCCTGTTCCGATCACCGATCCTGCTCGAATGGTGCGAGACGAACGAGAGCCTCGAGCATCTCGTCACCCATGTCCTGGTCCATGAGATCGGCCACCATTTCGGGCTCAGCGACGAGGACATGCACTTGCTCGAACAGGCTGCAGGCGCCTGATGCATCTCGCCGCCGAGGGGCTGGCGCTGGAGCGCGGCGGACGATTGCTGTTTCAGGGGCTCGACCTCGCCCTTGCCGCGAGCGACGGCGTCGCGGTGACCGGTCCCAACGGAGCCGGCAAGTCGAGCCTTCTGCGCTGCCTTGCCGGACTGCTCGCGCCCACGGCGGGCCGCATTCATCGCCAAGCCCAACTCGCCCTTGCCGACGAGCGCCTCCCGCTCGACCCCGAACTGCCGCTTGCCCGGGCGCTTGCCTTCTGGGCCGCCGGAGACATCAGCCCGGCAGTGAACGCACTCGGCCTTGCCCCGCTCGCTGAGGTGCCCGTCCGGATCCTCTCGTCGGGCCAGCGAAAGCGGGCCGCGCTCGCGCTCGCGGCAAGCGCCGAGGCTCCTGTGTGGCTGCTTGACGAGCCGTTGAACGCGCTCGACGCACCATCCGCTCGGGCGCTCGACCGCCTGATCGCCGAGCATCGCGAGGCGGGCGGGGCGGTGGTCGTCGCGACCCACCAGCCGCTCGGCGGCGAGTGGCGCCGGCTGGAGCTCGGCCGCTGATCGTCCGCCTGATCCTGCGCGACCTGCGCCGCTCGCTCGGCGGCGGAGCGTGGCTTCCGCTCGCCTTCTTCCTGCTGGTGGCCATGCTCGTCCCGTTCGCGGTCGGCCCCGATCCGCGCCTGCTCGGCCGGATCGCCCCTGGGATGCTGTGGGTCGCGGCGCTGACCGCTGCGCTGCTCCCGGTCGAACGGCTGATCGAACCCGACCGGGCCAGCGGAGTCATCGACCAGCTCGCCGTCCGCGGACTGCTGATGGAGGAGGTCGCGCTTGCCAAGCTCGTCGCTCACTGGCTGAGCTTCGGGCCGCCGCTGCTGCTCGCCGCGCTTCCCGCCGCCGCCCTGCTCGGGATGGACGGAGCGGCGCTTGGCCGAACCCTCCTTACCCTCGCCATCGGCACGCCCGGGCTGGCCGCGCTCGCGGTCGCGGTCGCAAGCCTGACCGCTGGCCTGCCGCGCAGTGGGGCGCTCGCCGCGCTGCTCCTTTTGCCACTCGCCATTCCGCTGCTGATCTTCGCCGCCGGGGCAGCCGGGGACCCCCGCGCCGGCGCGCTTGCGCTCGAGGCCGCGGTCAGCCTGTTCCTTGTCGTCGGCACGCCGTTCCTCGCCGGCGCGGCGCTTCGGATGGGACGGACCTAGGGCGCCCAGCGGGCAAAGATGGCAGTCGGGAGCAGCAGGCCGCGCGCTTCCTCGCGCACCGCCATCTCGCCGCAGGTCACCGTCCCGCCGAGTGCCCCGAGCTTCTGCCGCACCAGCTCGGCGATGCTGAGCGCACTCATCCGGACCGCATAGACCGTCAGCACAAGGAAGCGGCTGTCCTTGTCGAGCAACCGCGCGCAATCCTCGATCAGGCCGGGCAGATGCTCTTCCAGCCGCCACGTCTCGCCGGTCGGCCCGCGCCCGAACTTGGGAGGATCGAGCAGGATCCCGTCATAGCGCCGCCCGCGCCTTACCTCGCGCGCGGTGAACTTGGCCGCATCGTCGATCATCCAGCGGATCGGGCGCTCGTCGAGCTCGGCCAGGTGCGCATTGTTCTTGCCCTGCTCGACGCTCTTCTTGGACGCATCGACATGGGTCAGCCGGGCTCCCGCGTCGCTCAGCAGGAGCGTCCCGACCCCGGTGTAGCCGAACAGGTTCATCACCTCGGCCCCCTCGGCGCGCGCACGCATCCAGTCCCATTGAGGCGCCATGTCGGGGAAGAACTGGAGATGCCGGAAGGGCGTCAGGCTGGCCTCGAAGCGCACTCCGTCGCGACTTAGCGGCCAGCTTCTCGGGACCTGCCGATGGTGGACCCAGCGTCCGCCGCCATCCTCGTCGCTGCCGGGCACGAAGGTCGCGTCCGGGTCCCAGTCGTCGCGCGCCGGCGCCCACATCGCCTGCGGCTCGGGCCGGACCACGCGGATGTGGCCATAGCGCTCATATTTGGCGCCGTTGCCGCAGTCGATCAGGCCCCAATCGGCCCACGGCTCGGCGACGATGGTCTCGAGCCCGCTCATGCCGCCTTCGCCGCCGGAAGGCCGATGGTCGCTTCCGCCCGTCGCCCGGCGAGAAGCCCAGCGCCCGCCGCGCGGACCGTCTCGACGTCCAGCGCCTGAAGCCGCGTGGTCAGCTCGTCGGGCGAGATCAGCCGCCCGTGGATCAGCCACTGCCGAGCCGCCAGGGTCGCCAGCCCCCACGGGGTCTCGCGGCCCATCGCCTGCCCCGCGCGGACCTGAGTCCGGGCGCGGTCGAGCTCGCGCTGGTCGAGGGTCGCGGCGGTCTCGCGGAGCACCTCGTCGATCAGCCCCTGCGCCGCCCGAGCCTGATTCCGGGCCATCGCCGAATGGACGTAGAACAGGCCGATCTCCTCGTGGCCGTGAAGTCCGGCGCTGACCGTATAGGCGAGGCCGCGCTCTTCGCGCACCGCCTGGAACAGCCGCGACGAGGTACCTCCGCCCGCGATGTCGGCGAACAGCCGCGCCGGCAGATGGTTCTCGGCACGGATCGCGGGCGCCGCCCAGCCGGCGGTCAGCTGGGCCTGGTCGGCCTTGGCCCGGGCGCGGCGCAGCCGCGGGGTGAAAGTCGCCGCCTCCGACCGCTCCGAGCGACCGCTTCCGAGCCCCCCGAGGTGAGTCTCGGCGAGCGCGACCAGCGCATCATGCTCGATCCGCCCCGCGGCCGAGAGGACGATGGAGCCCCCGCGATAATGGTCGTCGCGCCAGGCAAACAGGTCGGCCGGCCCGATCGAGCGAACGCTCTCCTCGCTGCCGAGGATCGAGCGGCCGAGCGACTGGCCGGAGAAGGCCGCGCCCCACAGCTCGTCGAAGATGATGTCGGACGGCGTGTCCTCGGCCTCGGCCAGCTCTTGGAGCACCACCTCGGCTTCGCGCGCGAGGTCCGCGCCCTCGAAATGCGGCCGGCTCACAAGCGCGCCGAGCAGCTCCACCGCGAGCGGCACATGCTCGGCGAGGACCGCGGCGGTGAAGCTCGTCGAGTCGCGCTCGGTATAGGCGTTGAGTTCGCCGCCGACGTCCTCGATCGCCTCGGACAGTGCCCGCGCCGAGCGCCCGCCCGCACCCTTGAAGACCATATGCTCGAACAGGTGCGCGAGCCCGTTCAGCCTCGCCTCCTCGTGGCGCGAGCCGACGTCGACGAACAGACCGACGCTAGCGGTCTCGAGACCGGCCATCGGGCTGCTGATGACGGTCACGCCATTGGCGAGATGACTGATCCGGCTCACGCTCGTCCCTTCCTCCGGCCGCGAAGCGCCAGACCATAGATGATGAGCGCACTGACGGCGAAGGCAAACCACTGGAATGCATAGCTGCGGTGATTGTTGGGCACTTCGGCAAGGCTCGGGGCGGGGTTGGCCGACAGGCCGGCGAGCGGGGGATCGGCGACGATCATCGGGTCCGGCACCGCATGGTCGAAGCCGCGCCGGAGCACCGAGCGCTTGTCGGGTGCCGGAGTGAGGTAACCCGCGACCGGTCCGCCGTTCCACCTGGCGCCGGTAGCAGGCCGCGGGGTCGTGCCGAGCTGGACGACCAGCGTTCGCCCGCCGTCCATCGCCGTGCAATCGGCGAGCAGGCGGAAACCGAATTTGCCGGCACCCTCGATCCGCGTCGGACGAGGCCCGCCGCCGCAGATGGTTCGCGCCCGTCGGAACAGGTCGGAGTCGAGGTCGACCCGGTCGGTCACTTCGAGTGGAGCGCTGCGCAAATTTGCTTCGTAGCGGGCGAGCAGCGCTTCCTTCTCGCTTGCCCGCCCAAGCTGCCAGAAACCGAGCGCGACCATCGCCGCGACCGCCGCGACCACCACCAGCGTCGCCAGGATCGGAAGGCGCGTCACGGGACCAGCCGTCCCTCGCGCGCGGCGTTGCGATATTCGGCGCCGAGCAGCCACGCCTTGGCCAGACGAAGCCCGCCGAGCGTCAGCCCGAGCCCGAGCGGAAGCCAGACGAGATGGACGTAGAAAGGCGGCTCGGCGGCGGCATCGAGCAGGAGCGCACCGACGACCAGGATCGCACCGACGATCAGGATGAGGAAAGCGGCCGGGCCGTCACCGACGTTGAACTGGGTGAAGTCGAGCCCGCAGGACTCGCAGCGGTCGCGGAAACGAACAGGGCCGGCGAACAGCCGGCCCTTGCAACATCGGGGGCAGGTGCCGGCGAGCCACTGGCCCGCCGGTCCCTTCAGCCCGCTCAGCCGTGCCACTCGGCACCCCATCCACCCCACAGGTAGATGGAGATGAACAGGAACAGCCAGACCACGTCGACGAAGTGCCAGTACCAGGCCGCCGCCTCGAAGCCGAAATGCTTCTCGCGGGTGAAGTCGCCCTTCACGGCGCGAACGTAGCAGACGATCAGGAAGATGGTCCCGATCAGCACGTGCGCGCCGTGGAAGCCGGTCGCCATCATGAAGGTCGAGCCGTAGACGTTGCCGCCGCTGGCGCTGACGAAGCCGAACGGCGCATGCGCATATTCGTAGGCCTGGATCGCGCTGAACACGATGCCGAGCGCGATAGTCGCGAGAAGGCCCTTCTTGAGCCCGTCACGGTCGCCGTTGATCAGGCTGTGGTGGGCCCAGGTCACCGTCGTGCCCGAGCAGAGCAGGATCAGCGTGTTGAGAAGCGGAAAGCCGAGCGGATTGATGACCGGCATGTCCTTGGGCGGCCAGACGCCGCCGACGCTCTCAACCGCGCTCGGGAAGAGCGCGTTGTCGAAGAAGGCCCAGAACCAGGCGAGGAAGAACATCACCTCCGAGGCGATGAACAGGATCATCCCGTAGCGCAGGTGCAGCTGGACGATCGGCGTGTGGTCGCCCGCGCGGCTCTCGTGGACGACATCGCGCCACCAGCTGAACATGGTCAGCAGCACGCCCGCGAGCCCGGCAAGGAGCACGAAGCGGCCGTAGGGATTGTCGTGCATCCACAGCACGCCGCCGGCGGTCAGCGCCAGCGCCGAGAAGCTCCCGATCAGCGGCCACAGGCTCGGCGGAAGGATGTGGTAGGGATGGTTGCGGGTCGCGGCCATGGGTCCTCGGAGTAGCGCGTGAATGACGAACGTGGATGGCGCTCTAGCCGGGTTGGCCGGGCTTTTCTACGGGATAAAAAGTGTAGGAGAGGGTGATTTCCTCGATGTGACTGGTCGCAGGATCGGTCCGGATCTTGGGGTCGACGAAGAACACCACCGGCATCTCGACCCGCTGCCCGCCGCGTAGCGTCTGCTCGGTGAAGCAGAAGCATTCGAGCTTGCTGAAATATTGTCCGGCCGCCGCCGGCGAGACGTTGAAGGTCGCGCTTCCCGTGGTCGCCCGAGCGACCAGGCTCTTCGCCGAATAATAAGTGACGATCCGTTCGCCCGGAACGACCTTGACCGTGTTGGTCCCGGGCTTGAACTCCCAAGGCAGCGCGGGATTGATGTTGGCGTCGAAGCGCACTCCGACCGGGGCTAGCGCGGTCTGGCCGCCCGGCGCGAGCGCGGCACGCATCGGGGTCCCGCCGAAGCCCGTCACCTGGCAGAAGATCCGGTAGAGCGGGACGCTGGCGAAGGCGACGCCGACCATGAACATGACGAACAGCACCGCCCGCGCCGCGACCTTGCGGTTGCGGACAGCGAGTTCGGCGCTCGCGGCCGTCACCGGTTCACCGTCAGCTTCGCGATGGTGATGGCGAAGGTCAGCGCGATGAAGGCGAAGAGGAGGATCGCGGTCACCCGCGCCGCCTTGCGCTGCCGCGCCCGGATCACCTCGTCCTCGGGCGCACTCACAGGAAACGATCCAAGACCAGGGCTCCGAACAAGGCGAACAGATAGAGGATGGAGAAAGCGAACAGCTTCTTCTCCGGCTTCATGCCGGCCGGCTCGGTCGCCTTGTTGGCCAGCACCATCAGGCTAAGCCCGACGAACAGCAGGCTGAGCAAGGCGGCCGTGAGGCCGTAGATGGCGCCGGTCAGCCCGAGCGCCCAGGGCGCCACCGCGCAGGCCGCCATCGGCAGCGTGTAGAGCGCGATCTGCCGCCTCGTGTGGGTCGGGCCCGACACGACCGGAAGCATCGGCACGCCCGCCGCGGCATAGTCGGAGCGGACGAACAGGCTCAGCGCCCAGAAATGCGGCGGGGTCCAGAGGAAGATGAGCAGGAACAGCAGCACCGGCAGGAGCGCCAGCTCGCCGGTCGCCGCGACCCAGCCGATCAGCGGCGGGAAGGCGCCTGCCGCGCCGCCGATGACGATGTTCTGCGGTGTCCGGCGCTTGAGCCAGACGGTGTAGATGCCGACGTAGAAGAAGATGGAGAAGGCGAGGATTGCCGCCGCGAGGTGATTGGCGGCGAGGTCCATCAGAACCACGCTTCCCGCGCTCAGGCCGACTCCGAATTGCAGCGCGGTCTGGGGGCTGAGCCGACCGCCCGGCAGCGGCCGGCCTTGCGTCCGCTTCATCTTGGCGTCGAGGTCCGCTTCATACCATTGGTTGAGCGCCCCGGCTCCGCCAGCGCCGAGCGCGATGCAGAGCACGGCGGTGAAGGCAAGGACCGGGTGCATCGTGACCGGGGCCGCGAGCAGTCCGCACAGGCCGGTGAACACCACCAGGCTCATCACCCGTGGCTTGGTCAGCGCGAACAGGTCGCGCCAGTCGGCCGGGAGGTCGCGGGTGGAGACGGCGGTGCTCATGATGCGGCGGGCATATAGGTCATGATGTCCCCCGGCGGAAGCCGGGGTCCCGCACCTTCGACAGAGGGAAGAACTGGCTTCCTGCTTTCGCGCTTGTGCAGCTAGGGTGAAGCCATGACCATCCGAATCGCTTTTGCAATCATCAGCTTGGCGCTGGCCGGCGCCCCGGCGTGGGCCCAGGCTTCAACGCAGGCCTCACCCGCGGCGACCCCCGCTCCGCTGGCCGATCTCGTCCAGGTCGAGCTCCAGACCGAGAAGGGCCGGATCCTCCTCGCGCTCGATCGCGGCCGGGCTCCGCTGACCACCGCCAACTTCCTGCGCTACGTCGATGCCGGCCGCTTCGACGGGATCACCTTCTACCGCGCCATGCCCTACGGCAGCGGCAACGGACTCATCCAGGGTGGCATCACCAAGGATTCGCGCCTGCTCTACCCGCCGGTCGCGCACGAGCCGGCGAGCAAGACGGGAATCGCGCACGAAGCGGGGACCATCCTCCTCGCCAACGCCGGCCCGGGCACTGCCCGGAGCGACTTCTTCATCACTCTGGGTTCGATCCCCTTCGACGACGACTTCGCGCCGTTCGGCAAGGTGGTCGAGGGAATGGACGTGGTGAAGGCGATCTTCGCTTCGCCGACGTCGCCCACCAAGGGGGTCGGCGCGATGAAGGGCCAGATGCTCGAGCCCGGTATCGTCATCCGCTCGGCGAAGCGCGTTCCGGCCAGCACCGCGAACTAGGCGAGACGAGCATCGGGCGGCGGGACACTAGCCACGTCCCCCGTCGTTCAGCCTGGACCATTCCAGGAGATCGACCATGCTTCCCTCGCTTATCATCGGCGCCCTTTCGGGCCAGCGCGCCCTGACCCCGCTCGCCGCCGTCTCGATCGCCGCGGCGCGTCACCGCCTGCCCGAGGAGAATGCGCCGCCGCCGCTGCTCGACAAGCCCTGGGTCGCCGGCGGCCTGCTCGCGGTCGCGGTCGCCGAGATGGTCGGCGACAAGTGGCCCAAGTCGCCCAACCGGACGGTCCTCTCGGGCAGCACCGCGCGCTTCCTCACCGCCGCGGCGGCCGGTGCGGCGCTCGCCCCCCGCGAGGAACGGGTGAAGGCCGGGCTGCTCGCCGCCGTCACCGCGGTCGGCACCGCCCACCTCGGGCTTGCCGCGCGGCTGCGCTCGATGAAGCGCTGGAGCCAGGCCCGTACCGGCTTCGTCGAGGATGCGCTGCTCCTCGCCGGTACCGCGCTCGTCATCCGCCAGGTCGCGACCCGCTAGAACGACGAAGCCCGCCCTGCTCGGAAAGCAGGGCGGGCTCCTTGTCGAGTCGAGGCTTCGAGGATCAGTCGATCTTCGGGAGCACGTCGAACTGGTGGTATGGCGGCGGGCTCGGCAGCGTCCACTCGAGCGTCGTCGCGCCTTCGCCCCACGGATTGTCGCCCGCCTTCTTGCCCGCGAACAGCGACCAGAAGACGTTCAGGAAGAACACGCCCATCGCCACCACGGTCACGAGATAGCCGACCGACGAGATGTAGTTCCAGTAGGCGAACGCCTCGTTGTAGTCTGGGATACGGCGCGGCATGCCGTCGAGCCCGAGGAAGTGCTGCGGGAAGAAGATCAGGTTCACGCCGACGAACATGATGAAGAAGTGCACCTTGCCGAGCGGCTCGTTGTACATCTTCCCGGTCATCTTCGGGAACCAGTAGTAGAAGCCCGCGAACAGGCCGAACACCGCGCCGAGGCTCAGCACGTAGTGGAAGTGCGCGACCACATAATAGGTGTCGTGCATGTAGGTGTCGACGCCGCCGTTGGCGAGCACGACGCCGGTCACGCCGCCCACGGTGAACAGGAAGATGAAGCCGATCGCGAACAGCATCGGAGTCGGGAAGGTGATCGACCCGCCCCACATCGTCGCGATCCAGCTGAAGATCTTCACGCCCGTCGGGACCGCGATGATCATGGTCGCGGCGGTGAAGTACATCTTCACGTTCACGTCCATGCCGGTGGTGAACATGTGGTGCGCCCAGACGACGAACCCGACGACGCCGATCGCGACCATGGCGTAGGCCATGCCGAGATAGCCGAAGACGGGCTTGCGGCTGAAGGTGGCGATGATCTGGCTGACGATGCCGAATGCCGGCAGGATCATGATGTACACTTCGGGGTGGCCGAAGAACCAGAACAGGTGCTGGTAGAGCACCGGGTCGCCGCCGCCGCTCGCGTCGAAGAAGGCGGTGCCGAAATTGCGGTCGGTCAGGAGCATGGTGATCGCCCCCGCCAGGACCGGCAGCGCCAGCAGCAGCAGGAAGGCGGTGACCAGGATCGACCACACGAACAGCGGCATCTTGTGCAGGGTCATCCCCGGCGCGCGCATGTTGAAGATGGTCGTGATGAAGTTGATCGCGCCGAGGATCGAGCCCGCACCGGCGAGGTGGAGCGCGAAGATGGCGAAGTCGACCGCCGGCCCGGCGGACCCGCTGGTCGAGAGCGGAGCGTAGACGGTCCAGCCGGTACCCGCGCCGATCCCGGTGCCGCCGCTGGTGAAGGTCGACAGCAGGAGCGAGCAGAAGCCCGCCACGGTCAGCCAGAAGCTGATGTTGTTCATCCGCGGGAAGGCCATGTCCGGAGCGCCGATCATGATCGGGACGAACCAGTTGGCGAAGCCGCCGATCAGCGCCGGCATGACCATGAAGAAGACCATGATCAGGCCGTGGCCGGTGATCAGCACGTTCCAGTGGTGATAGGCCTCGTCGATGTTGGCGCTTCCCGCGCCCAGCGGCCAAGCCCCGGTCAGGATCTGGATGCCCGGCTCGGCAAGCTCGGCCCGCATGATGCCCGAGATGGCGCCGCCGACGATCCCGGCGATGATCGCGAAGATCAGGTAGAGGGTGCCGATGTCCTTGTGGTTGGTCGACATGAACCAGCGGGCAAAGAAGCCCGGCTTGTGGTCATGGTCGTCATGCGCATGGGCGTCGGCATGACCCGCCTCGGCGGGGGTCAGCTTCATGGTATCGGCGGTGGTGGCCATGTCGGGTCCGCTTCTCGTCTTAATTGGTGCTGCTGTCGGGCGCGCGGTTGGCGACGCCCGGCTGAGTATTTCCGGGCGCTGCCGGCTGCGGCGCGATCGGCGGAGCGGCCGGAGTCGCACCCGCGACCGGCGCCGGGGCGCTCACCGCCGCCGGGCTGACCTGGGTCGCCGCGGTGCTGTCCGCCGCCGCCGGGGTTGCACCCGGCATGGTCCCGCCCTTGGTCGCGACCCACTGCGCGAAGCGCTCTGGGGTCACCACCTCGACCGCGACCGGCATGAAGGCGTGGCGCGCGCCGCAAAGCTCGGAGCACTGGCCGAAGTAGACGCCCGGCCGGTCGACCTTGACCCAGGTCTCGTTGAGGATGCCCGGGTTGGCGTCGGTCTTGGTCCAGAAGGCCGGCATGGCGAAGCTGTGGATGACGTCGTTCGAGGTGACGATGAACTTCACCACCTTGCCCGCCGGGATCACCAGCCGCTCGTCGACCGCGAGCAGGCGCGGGCCGTCGGCGTCGGTGCGGAAGCGGGTGCCGGCGGCGACCTCGTTGCGCTCCTTGAGCATGTTCGAGACGATCTCGAACCCGCCATTGTCCGGATACTGGTAGGACCAATACCACTGGTTGCCGATCACCTTGACCGTGAGGTCGGCAGGCGGCGGGCTGTACTGGTGGCGGATGAGCCGGATCGAGGGCACCGCGATGGCGACCAGCACGAGCACCGGAAGGAGCGTCCAGAGCACCTCGACCAGCGTGTTGTGGCTGGTCCGGCTCGGGGTCGGGTTGGCGCTGCGGCGATAGCGGATCATGGTCCACACGAGCAGCGCGAGGACGACGATGCTGATTGCCGCGCACAGCGCCAGCAGCCAGTTGTCGTGGAAGGCCGATGCTTCGCGACCGACCGGGGTGAACTGGTCCTGCAGGCCCATCCGTCCGTCGGGCATGCCGATGCCCGGGGTCGGGACCGCATGGTCGAAGGTCGCGGCCGGGGCCGCACCCGGGGCCACCGCGCTGGCGCCGGTGGCGTCGCTGCCGGCCGCCGGCGTCGCCGGGGCTTCGGGCGTCGCCGCCGGGTTGGCGGTTGCCGCGCTCGGTCCTGCAGTGGCCGGAGCGGTGGTCGCCGGCGTGGTCGCTTGTTGCGCCTGCGCAGCCATGGGCGCGAGGCCGGCGGCGGCAAAAGCGATCAGCCAATGTTTCAGTGTCATCGAAGCCCCGGTAACAGGTTCAGCAGAAAGGGCGCCCGCGCGGAGCCCCCTTGAAAGTGGCGGCCTTATAGCAGGGTGCGCTCCTCCCTCAAGCGCTTGTCTGCCCTCTCCCTTCGACCTAATCGGAGGCGCAATGAAAGGCGGTGCCAAGCCCATGACCGAAGAGCAGATCCTGGCCGAATTCCGCGCCGCCGAGGCCCTTCTCGAGGGCCACTTCATCCTTAGCTCCGGTCTTCGCAGTCCACGCTATCTCCAGTGCGCGCGTGTGTTGATGGACCCTGCCCGCGCCGAACGCCTCGCCCGCGCGCTCGCCGACAAGCTGCCCGCCGACATCCGGGCCCGGCTCCAGGCGGTGGTCTCCCCGGCGATGGGCGGAGTGATCATCGGCCACGAGATGGGCCGGGCGCTCGGCCTTCCCGCCATGTTCGTCGAGCGTCCCACCGGCACCTTCGAGCTTCGCCGCGGCTTCCGCCTCGATCCCGGCACCCGCGTGCTGCTGGTCGAGGATGTCGTGACCACTGGCCTGTCGAGCCGCGAGGCGATCAAGGCCATTGCCGAATCCGGCGGCGAGGTGATCGCCGCGGCCTCTCTTGTCGACCGCTCGAACGGCACCGCCGATCTCGGCGTCCCCTTCACCCCGCTGATCCGCCTCGACGTGCCGACCTACGCCGCCGACGACCTCCCCCCCGACCTCGCCGCCATTCCCGCGATCAAGCCGGGGAGCCGGGCGGCGGCATGATTGAACAATAGGAGTTGGGCTGCCATCTGTGCGGCTGATGCGACACGAGAAGGCCTCGCCGCGACCCTTTCGCAATGTCACCGGGGCAGGGTTACACTGCGTGACAACCCCCGCTTTACGACGCCCGATCGATGCTTAGGCTGGGCGTCAACATCGACCATGTCGCGACGATCCGGAATGCGCGTGGCGGCGACTTCCCCGACCCCGTGCGCGCCGCCCACCTTGCCGAGGCGGCCGGCGCACAGGGCATTACCGCGCACCTGCGCGAGGACCGGCGCCACATTCGCGACGACGATCTCGTCCGGCTCAAGAACGAAATCGCGCTTCCCCTCAACCTCGAGATGGCCGCGACCGCCGAGATGCTGCGGATCGCGCTCGCGACCCGGCCCCATGCCGCCTGCATCGTGCCCGAGAAGCGCGAGGAGCGAACCACCGAGGGCGGGCTCGATGCCGCCGGCCAGCTCGACCACCTGCGTCCGATCGTCGACCAGCTCAACGCCGCGGGGATCCGCGTATCGTTGTTCATCGAGCCCGACCCCGCCCAGATCGAGGCCGCGCTGAAGCTCGGTGCGCCGGTGGTCGAGCTTCACACCGGGCGCTACGCCCACCTCGCCGAGGATGCTCGCGAAGCCGAGTGCAAGCGCCTCTCCGACGCCGCCGCGCTCGCCGCCAAGAACGGGATCGAGCCGCACGCCGGCCACGGCCTGACCTTCGCCAACGTCGTGCCCATCGCCGCCATTCCGCAGATTGCCGAGCTCAACATCGGTCACTTCCTCGTCGGCGAGGCGATCTTCGTCGGCCTCGACGCCAGTGTCCGCCGGATGCGCGAGTTGATGGATTCGGCGCGTTGATCGTCGGCCTCGGCTCCGACCTCTGCAACATCGAGCGGATCCAGAATTCGCTCGATCGCTTCGGCGACCGCTTCCTCCAGCGCGTGTTCACCGACCTCGAGCGGGCCAAGGCCGCCCGCCGCCCGTTCACCCGCGCCGGCACCCTGGCCAAGCGCTTCGCCGCCAAGGAAGCCTTCTCCAAGGCGGTCGGCACCGGCTTCAAGCGCGGCGTGTTCATGAAGGACATCGGGGTCGCCAACCTGCCGAGCGGCGCACCGACGCTTCGTCTGACCGGCGGTGCGGCGGAGCGGCTTGACGCGCTGACGCCTGCGGGCCACGCCATCCGCGTGCATTTGACGATGACAGACGACCATCCCTGGGCGCAGGCCTTCGTGATCCTCGAAGCCGTGCCCGTCCCGGAGAGCTGAGTGAGCGATACCGTCCTGAATGAGGCCAGCAGCCCGGCCCCCGCCCCGGCTCCGGGCGCGCCCACCGCGCCGCCCGCCGAGGCCAAGAAGGAATCCGCCCTGTGGCGTGAGATCAAGGGCCTGTTCTGGGTCCTGCTGGCCGTGCTGTTCTTCCACAGCTTCGTCGCCAAGCCCTTCTACATCCCCAGCGAATCCATGATGCCGAACCTGCTCAAGGGCGACCGGCTGGTGGTCAGCAAATATCCTTTCGGCTGGTCCTGGGTAAGCCCGAGCTTCTACCTCTGGCCCGAGCAGGGCGGACGGATCTTCGGAAGCCTGCCCAAGCAGGGCGACATCGTCATCGTCACTCCGCCAGGTCACAAGGAAGACTGGATCAAGCGGGTCATCGGCCTGCCCGGTGACACGGTCGAGGTCCGCGGCGGCCGGCTGATCCTGAACGGCGTGCCCGTCCGCCGCCAGGTCCGTCCGCCCGCTTTGGTCCCGGTCGATTCGAATGCGCCCTGCGGGATCGAGTTCGCCGGCTTCATGGCCCAGCAGCCCGACGGCAGCTTCGCCTGCCGCCTGCCGATCGTCCGTGAGACGCTGCCCAACGGCGCGACGTACGACACCATCGACCTCGGACCGAGCCAGGGCGACGACTTCGGACCGGTCACCGTGCCCGCCAATCACGTCTTCCTGATGGGCGACAATCGCGACCGCAGCGCCGACAGCCGCTTCAGCCTTGCCGAGAGTGGACTCGGCGGTCCGGTGCCGTGGGAGAATATCGGTGGCCGCGCCGAGTTCATCACCTTCAGCCTCGACGGTGACCTCGTCTGGTACAATCCGCTGACCTGGTTCAGCAGCCTCCGCGGCGATCGCGCCGGCACGTCGCTCCGCTCCGGGGTCTGACCCCGTGGCGGCGGCAGGCGAGAACGAAGTTCACGTCGAGCAGCCGGGACCGGCCGAATTCCACGATCCCCTGATCCGCCGCGAGCTGCAGCGGGCCTGGGTCTGGATCGGCTCGCTGCTGTTCGTCGCCGCCCTCGTCGTCCTCGCCCAGCCGCTTCTACTGATCGTCGGTGGGCTGGTCTTCGCGGTCCTGCTCGACGGCGGCACCCGCCTGCTCGGCCGGGTCCTTCCGATCGGTCGCGGCAAGCGCCTGCTGATCGTCACCCTTGCCGCCTTCGGCTTTCTCTACTGGGTGCTGACCTTCGCCGGGGCCGAGTTCGCCGCCCAGTTCGGCCAGCTCCAGTCGACCATCGAGCAGCAGATCGTCCGCCTGTTCGCCTGGGCCTCGAGCCTCGGCCTCGTGCCGCCGACCGACGCCACCACCATCTCGGAGCTCGTCAAGGCCTATGGCCTGTCGGTCGCCGACGGGGTCACCGGAGGCAGCGGCATCGCCACGGTGCTTGGCTCGATCGGCCGGATCACCGGGGTTGTCGGGGCGCTGCTCGGGATTGTCACCAGCGCCTTCCTGATCATCGTCATCGGCATCTTCTTCGCGGTCGAACCCAAGGTCTACGACCGGGGCTTCGCCTGGATGCTGCCGATGCGCCACCGGGCCGACTATTATGAAGTCGCCTCGGCGGTCGGCTTCACCCTCCGCCGCCTGCTGTTTGGGCGGCTGGTCGGAATGGTCGTCGAGGGGCTTTTCACCTTCGCCATGCTGGCCGCCGGCGGCGTACCGATGGCGGCGCTTCTCGGGCTGCTGACCGGCCTGCTCGCCTTCATCCCGAACATCGGGGCGATCGTCTCGGGCTTGCTGATGGTCGCGGTCGGCTTCTCAGCAAGCAGCGACGCCGGCATCTGGGCGATCGTCACCTACTTCGCCGTCCAGAACATCGACGGCTATCTGATCCTGCCCTACATCGCCCGCAAGACGGTCGACCTCGCGCCCGCCATGGTGCTTGCCGCGCAGCTCATCTTCGGCGCCCTGTTTGGCTTTCTTGGCCTGTTGCTCGCCGATCCGATCATGGCCACCATCAAGGTGACGCTCGAGAAGCTGGCCGAGCGGCGCGCGGCCGCGCGGATCACTGACCCGGCGGTAGCGCGCCCGGATCGACGCCCGGCGGCAGCTGCTGCTGCATCTGCTGCTGTTGCATCTGCTGCTGCTGCGCCACCATCTGCGCCGCGTTCGGCACCACCTTCTTGACGGTGATGTCGAAGTCGAGCGGGCTGTTCGCCGGGATCGGCGAGCCCGGAGGAGGGTTGGCGCCATAAGCAAGCTCGGCGGGAATCCGCACCTTGTAGCTTCCGCCCGGCCGCATGTTCTGGAGCGCTTCGGCGAACCCCGGCACCACCTGTCCGACCAGCAGCGGCGCATCCTGCGCCTCGTCGAACTTGGTCCCGTCGGGAAGCGCGCCCTTATAGTCGATGATGACCCCGTCGTTCGCCGTGATGAGCGGACCCTCTCCCGCCTTGATCGTGCGGATCTGGACTCCGGTTGCGGTGACTGCAGGGCGCATCTGGCCGGCACCGAACCAGGCGAGCGCAGCGCCGCCCATGATCAGCAGGACGAGGCCGACGAACAGCCGGATTCGGGTGCCCGCTGGAACGGGGCGGAAGGGAACCTGGGTGGCGCTCATCGTGGCAAGATCCTTTGGGCCAAGCACAAATGGAAAGGCCGCCCGGTAAGGGGCGGCCTCGGCATGGGTCAAGTTAATATCGGAAGACCGACCTTAACGAGCACCTTCGCGCTCGGCGCGCTTGCGCTCGAGCTTGCGGGCCCGGCGGATCGCGGCGGCACGCTCGCGGGCGCGCTTCTCCGACGGCTTCTCGTAGTGACGGCGCAGCTTCATCTCGCGGTAGACGCCCTCGCGCTGCAGCTTCTTCTTGAGCGCGCGCAGCGCCTGGTCGACGTTATTGTCGCGAACGATGATTTGCATAAAAGGTCCGTCACTCCAGTGTCTAAGGGTTGCGCCCACGCCCCCCGACACGGAGGGCTAGGCATCGCTCGTTTCCCGGCCATGAGGGCGAAAGACGGGCGACCAAAGCGGTTTGCGGGCGACCACAGGCCGCACCGGAAGCCGCAGCCCCTACCAGTGACGGCCTGATTCGACAAGCGTTCCCGGTTTGGAGTGACGGATACGCCAGAACGAAGCCGCCGGACGCCAAGCCGACAAGGTGTCTATCGCTCATTAACCTGTTGTCATGTATAGGCTTTCTTCGTTCAACAGGGGAGGGCCGCACCCAAGTGACTGCCAATCGCCGTGAAATTCTGCGTCTGCTCGGCCTTGGTGGCGGAGCCGCTCTGGTCTCGGGCGCCGCGCTTGCCGCCGATCTTCCGAGCCTCGTTCTCAAGAGCACGCCGGTCACCAGCGAACCGCTGGTCCCGCTTGCTCCGGTGCCGGCCGCGCCGGTCGCCGCGCCTGCCGCGCCGCTTGGAATCGATCCGCAGCTGTTCGCCAGAGCCAAGGCCGCGCTCGACCGCCATGGCCCCTCGCTCCGCCATCGCGACCGGATCGGCATCGCCGACTTCAGCAAGGCCAGCCGCGAGAGCCGCTTCCACATCGTCGACGTCGCCTCGGGCCAGGTCGAAAGCCACTTCGTCGCCCACGGTCGTGGCTCGGACGTCAGCCACACCGGCTTCCTCGAGCATTTCTCCAACGACTTTGGAAGCAACGCGACCTCGAACGGTGCCTACAGCACCGGCGACTTCTATCACGGCAAGTACGGCCTCTCGATGAAGGTCAACGGCCTCGACTGGAGCAACAGCAACGCGCTTGATCGGGCGATTGTCGTGCACCAGGCCTGGTATGCCGAAGCCGACATGATCGGCGCTCATGGCAAGCTCGGTCGCTCCGAAGGCTGTTTCGCCTTCGGCCGCAACAGTCACTTCGAGGTAATGCGCTCGCTCGGCGAGGGCCGCCTGATCTTCGCCGACAAGCTGGCCTGAGAAGAACGCTCCGGCCTTGAACCGGAGCGTTCCTTCCATCAGCGGGCCGCGGCCCGAACCTTCGCCTTGTCCCCGCCGTCGCGATCGTTGAGCGCCGCAAGCACCGGCGCGTCGCGCTTGTAGAGGTCGGCATAGCGGACGACGTTGCCGTCGGTCAGCGCCGCCACCGAGAAATAGACGATATAGACCGGCAGCGGCTTCACGAAGTTGGCCTGCACCGTCTTCTTGGCGGTCAGCGTCTCGTCGATCCTGGCCTGGGTCCACTCCCCGCCATCGTCGCCAAGCAGCTCGGCCGCGAGGTCGAGGATGTGCTCGGTCCGGATGCAGCCATGGCTGAGGAAGCGCGAGCGGGCGTCGAACAGACCGCGATTGTTCGTGTCGTGCAGATAGATGTTCTGCGGATTGTACATCACGAACTTGATCTTGCCGAGCGCGTTGCCCGGCCCCGGCGGCTGCCGCCAGCGCTGGACCTTGCCGTCCTTGCCCTTGACCGCGACGTAGCCGCCCTTGCCGGCGACTTCGGCTGACAGGCTCGGCGGGACCTCCCACCAGGGATTGAGAATGACGCCAGTCGCCTGCACCGCGAGCTGCGGGGTCGGAGTCTTGACCGCTCCGGCGATCGCCCGGTGCTTCCAGCGGGTGACACTGTTCTCGACCAGGGTCGCATGCTCGCCCGGCACGTTGACGATGATGTAGCGGCTGCCGAGGTCGCGCGGCAGCCAGCGCCAGCGGTCCATGTTGAGGCGGATCTTGCCCAGCGTCGCGGCGTCGCCCTCGGCCTTGACCAGCGCCGCCTTGAGCGAGCCATATTGCGGGTGGGTGGGAAGCAGCCCGTCGAGGGTCGCGGCGATCCCGGCGCCGCCGAGCGCGCGGTCGAGCAGTTCGCGGCTTCGTCCTTCAGGCAGGTCGGGGTCCTTGACGAACCACTGGACCCGGGCCGAGCCGCGGACATGGCCAAGCGCCAGGTCGCGCGCGAGTTTCTCCCAGGTCGCGTTGGCGGCCTTGGAGATGGTCGCCGGATCCTGCCCGCGAAGCGCGACGTCGAGCAGCGAGACATCGTAGTCGCGCGGATCGAGACCCTCGCGACCGACACCCTTGGCGTAGGTGGAAAGCTCCAGTGCCTGCGCCGGAGTCCAGACCGCCGGCGGAAGCACCGGAACAACCGGCTCGGCCGCCACCGCGGTGCCGGGTGCGGGCTCCGGGGCGAGCGGATCGACCCTGGCCGGCTGAACCGCCGGACGGACGGCCGGCACGGCCGCCGTCGGCGCGCTCGGCGCCGGAGCCCGCGTGGTCGCCACCTGGGCCATCGCCGTCCCTGTCGTCAGAGCCAGCATCGTCGAAGCCGCAAACCACCCGCGCATCGTCTCGTCACCCCACCCAAAAATCATGTCGCGACCGCTTCTGGCCGTTCCTCCTGTTACCGCAGATGAACGCCGCGCTCCAGTGTCCGCGCCGCAACATGAGGGCAGGTCGTCGTCACTTTTCGGCTGCGACCTCCACGACTTAGGTCTCACTGGCCTTTTTCAGAAAGATGCGTCATAGGCGCTCGCTTGCGTCAGGCCCGGCAGGTGCCGACGGGCGTCATTCATCATCCGAGTGGAGTAACGGGCAACGTGGCCATCGACGTGACCATTGCCGAGCAGATCGAGCCTGGAGAGCGCCGGCGGGAGCCGCGCTCGCCGGTCGACCTCGAGGCGCACGTCCGCGAGCTGGGCGCGACCGGGACCGAGGCGCGGCTGATCAACATCTCCGCTACTGGCTTCATGGCCGAGACAACCGCCGAATATGAAGTCGGAGCGCGCGTCTGGCTGATCCTGCCCGGCCGCGAGCGGGCGAGCGCCGTCGTCCGCTGGACCGCCGCCGGCAAGTTGGGCGCGCAGTTCGCCGAGCCGCTCAGCGACGAGGCGCTGGGCCAGATCGGGGTCTGAGCACCTAGCGCTCGAGCTTGGCGAGTGCCCGCTGGACGGTGGGCAGAATGCCCGTCACCATTCGCTTCACGCCCTCGAAGTTGGGGTGCACGCCGTCGCCGAGGAGCAGCGCCCGGTTGCCGACCACGCCCTGGAGGAAGAAGGGGTAGAGGTCGGCGTCATACTTCCGCGCCAGTGCCGGGAAGATGGCCTCGTAGCGGCGGCGATAGTCGGGACCAAGGTTCGGTGCCGCGAGCATTCCGGCGACCACGACCGGAATGCCCTGCTTGTCGAGTTCGCTCAGGATCGCTTCGAGATTGGCCTCGGTGACCCTTGGGTCGACCCCGCGGAGCATGTCGTTGGCGCCCAGCTCGACGATCGCGAGATCGGGCTTCTGACCGAGGCGCTGGAGCGTCCAACCTAACCTTGCCCGTCCACCCGAAGTAGTATCGCCCGATACGCCCGCATCGTGGACACGGGCCTTGATCCCGTGCCGCCGGAGCGAATCCTGAAGCTGCGGGGCGAAGCCGAGCCCCCGTCCCAGCCCGTAACCGGCGGTCAGGCTGTCGCCGAAGGCAAGGATCAGCGGCCCCTCCACCTTGCCCTGCGGCGCCTGGGCGGTGGCCGGAATGGCCGAGGTCGCCGCGGCGATGAACGGGAGGAGGTGGCGGAACATCATGACCATCTAGGCCATTGCCGCCTGCCTTCAAGCTTCCTAGCTCATCAGGTGACATGACCGAACCCCTGATCCAGCTCGACGACGTCCATCTCACCCTCGGTCGTGGAGCGGCCCGCACCGACATCCTGCGCGGGGTCAGCCTCGCCGTCCAACCGGGCGAAACGGTGGCGGTGCTGGGCGCCTCGGGATCGGGCAAGAGCTCGCTGATGGCGATCATCGCCGGGCTAGAGCGTGCCACCTCCGGCTCGGCCCGCGTCCTGGGAGAAGACGTGAGTAAGCTGAGCGAGGATGCGCTGGCTCGGCTTCGCGGCCGTGCGATCGGGGTCGTCCTCCAGGCCTTCCACCTGCTCCCCACCATGACCGCGCTCCAGAACGTGATGGTTCCGATGGAGCTGGCCGGGACCGCCGACCCGCTGGGACGCGCCAAGGCCGAGCTTGCCGCGGTCGGGCTGGAGGCGCGCGAGGACCATTATCCCACGCAATTGTCCGGCGGCGAGCAGCAACGGGTGGCGATCGCACGTGCCACGGCGCCGACGCCGAGGCTCCTGCTGGCCGATGAGCCGACGGGCAACCTCGACGCGGCGACCGGCGCGAAGATCATCGACCTGCTGTTCGACCGAGTGGCTGCCGCCGGGGCCGGGCTGCTGGTCATCACTCACGATCCCGCCGTGGCCGAACGCGCCGGGCGGACCATCAGGATCGCCGACGGACTGCTCGCGGCATGAGTGCCGGACTGACGCTCGCCCGGCGTGATCTCGCCGGGGGGATCGGAGGGCTGTGGCTGCTGTTCGTCTGCCTCGCGATCGCGGTCGCTGGGCTTGCCGCAGTCACCAGCCTCGCCAGTTCGATCCGCTCGACCATCGACGGCAACGCCCGCGAACTGCTTGGCGGGGACCTTTCCTTGTCGGTCGCGCAGCGCTCGGCCACTGCCCAAGAACGACTGGCGCTCGCCGAGCTTGGAACGGTTCGCGAGAGCATCACGCTGCGAAGCACCGCGCAGGTCGCCGACCAGACCGCGCTGGTCGAGCTGTCGGGCATCGGGCGCGGCTGGCCCGCGGCGGGGCAGGTGACGCTCGCCTCCGGAAGGATGCCGCAAGGACCGGCCGAGGCGGCGATCGGCCGCGAACTGGCCGAGCGTTACGATCTTCGAGCCGGAAGTCCGCTGGTCGTCGGCTTTGGTCGCTTCACCGTCAGCGGCATCATCGCCGACCTCCCAGCGCCGTCCGGGTTCGCGCTCGCCCCGCCGGTACTGGTCGACCTCGACGGACTTGCCGCGACCGGGCTGGTGCAGCCCGGCAGTCTCTACACCAGCAGCTACCGGATCGCGCTTCCTGCTGGCGCGTCCACCGACGGCATCGGCCCTGCCTTCCAGAAGCGCTTCCCCGACGGCGGATGGCGCGTGACCGAGAAAGCGGACGCGGCGGGCGGAACCCGGCGCTTCACCGATCGGACCGGCCAGATGCTGCTCCTCATCGCGCTCGGAGCCCTCGGGATCGGCTCGATCGGCATCGCCAGCGCGGTCGGGGCGTTCGCTGCCAGCCGCCGCTCGACCATTGCCATCCTCAAGGTGCATGGCGCACGAAGCCGCGACCTGCTGCTGATGCTGGGTTCAAGCGTCACCCTGCTTGCCCTCGCCGCCACCGCAGTCGGGCTGCTGATCGGCGCTTTCGTCCCCTCCATCGTCGGGCAGGCGGCGGGCGACCTCCTGCCCGTCACTCCGGATCCCCGCCCGCAATGGGGAGCGCTCGGACAGTCCGCGCTGTTCGGCCTGCTCGTCACCCTTGCTGCCGCCTGGGCGCCGCTGGCACGGGCCGCCCGCGCCCGCCCGGCCCCCACCCTCCGCGGGGATCTTGACGACAGCGCCGGTTCGTGGCGCGACCTCATCGTGCCGCTTGCCGCCGGAGCGGCGGTGATCGGCCTTGCCCTGATGACCTCGGAGCGCATCGCGATCACCTTGTCGGCGATCGTGGGCGGGTTCGTGCTCGCGGCCCTGTTCGCCGCTGCCGGATGGCTGCTCGCCCGCACCGCACGGGCGGCCGGCGGGCGCGGCGGGCCCCTGACCAGGCTCGGCCTTGCCGCCCTTCACCGTCCGGGCGCCGCGACCATCCGGCTGAGCGTCGCGCTCGGGCTTGGCCTGTCGCTGCTGGTCGCCCTCGCCGGCATCGGCGGAAGCGTCCGGCAGGAGCTTGGCGGAAGCATCCCGGCCAAGGCCCCGGCCCTGTTCATGCTCGACATTCCGGCGAACGAGGAAGCCCACTTCCGTGCCCTTGCGGCCGAGCGCCTGCCCGACGCCGACCTGCGCCTCGTGCCCTCGCTGCGCGGTCCCGTCACCGCATTGAACGGACAGCCCGTCTCCGCGCTCAAGGCGATCCCGGAGGGCGCGTGGATCCTGCGCGGCGACCGCGGCCTGACCTTCGCGGCCGAGCTTCCGGTCGGCAACGAAGTCGTCGAAGGCCGCTGGTGGCCAGCCGACTACAAGGGCCCACCGCTGGTCAGCCTCGATGTCGAGGCTGCCCGCGCGCTCAACCTCAAGATCGGCGATACGCTGACGGTCGCGGTGCTCGGCGTCCCGATCGAGGCGCGGATCGCCTCCTTCCGGACAATCGACTGGCGCAGCTTCGGCTTCAATTTTGCGATCATCTTCGCACCCGGCACGCTCGAGAGCGCTCCCTACACGCTGATGGCCACCGCCGCCCCTCCCAAGGGAAGCTCGACCATCGCCTTCGAACGAGCGCTCGCGCAGGCCCTGCCGATGGTCAGCACCATCCGCGTGAGCGATGTCGTGAGCCGGGTCACGGCGATCCTCGAAGGCCTCGACGCTGCCATCAGGCTCGCGACCGCGGTCGCCATCCTGATCGGTGTGGCGGTACTGGCCGGCGCGGTCACTGCCACTCGCCGGACGCGGATGCGCGAAAGCGTGCTTCTCAAGCTCGTCGGAGCGACCCGCGGACAGGTGCTCGCCGCCCAGGCGATCGAGTTCCTGGCGATGAGCGGGGGGATCGTCGCCCTTGCCTTTCTGGCGGGAACGGCGGCGGCCTGGGGCGTCGTGACGCAGCTGTTCGACCTGCCTTTCAGGCCGGACTGGCCGAGCCTCCTGCTGCTGCCCATCGCAGGAATGGTGGTGGCCGTCGCGACCGCATTGCTCGCTGCCTGGCCCGCCCTTCGTGTCCGCCCGGCCACAGCCTTGCGAACGGTCTGACTGCCAAAAGCATCACGGAACCATCGTCCGCGGGTCGAAGTTTTACCGGGCGAAAGGACTTCCTATGGCGAATTTTGCCACCCTCGGAGAACTCGGTCTCAAGCATGATCCCAAGGGTCGCGGCTATCACGCCGTGTATCGGGAGCATGAGGTCAACCACTGCCCCGGCTGCGGCCGCACGCACTGGCTGATCGGACGCATGTCGGCCGAATGCGCCTTCTGTGCCACGGCCCTGCCGCTGGCCGAAGCCAGCACCCGCCATCATCACGGCCCCGCGGTCATCCAGCACCGCAATCGCAACAACGGACACGCCTGGGCGGCGTAACGAGACGTCCCCTCGGCTTCAGGGAAGGGACTGCGGCCCAGCGCCGCACCCGCCGAACGGGGACGACTAACGCGGAGAAGGAAGCGCCGGTGTCCGCCTGACGGGCACCGGCGCATTGCATAGGTCGACCCCGCCGGCCGGCACCTGGAAGAAGGCATCGTTGCGGTTGGCCCGCGCCCGCACGTAGGCGGCGAAGCTGGCACTGCCTGTCCGCATCACCTGGAAGCTCGGTCGTCCCGCGGCCGGAAGCGCCGAGGCCAGTCGCACGGTGCGGATCGCTCGAGCCACCGTCCCCGCCTTGTAGAAACCGAGCGCCTCGGTCCCGCGCGGAAGGGCGGAAAGGTTCTCGATCCCCTCGACGACACGTCCGACCAGCGCGATGTTTCGGTCGAGATGGCGCGGCGCCTGGCCGATCACCGCATAGAGCTCTCCGCCCGTCCCGGTATCGGGCGCCATGTCGCGCCCGACCCCGACCATGCCGTAGCAATGGGCAAGATTGGCCCGCCCGTTCCTCGGATTGTAGGCGATAGGCCAGCCGAGCGCATGACCGACCCGAGGCGCGTAAGGATCCGCGAAGCCGAGCGGCCGGATGGCCAGCCCCGCCATGGCCCGGTGATATTCGGCGGGTGGCTTCCTGACGACGCTCGCCGGCATTGTCGGGCCGCCTTCGTTCACGCCCCACTGCGCGACATAATTGTCCTGCACCCGGTAAACGCTCGACGCCTTCCAGTAATCGGCTCTAGCCAGCGCCCGAATGTTGGCGACGTGCACCGGAGCGAAGGCCGGGGCGAGCTGGATCACCGTTCGCTGCCCGTCGGCATAGTCGATCACCATCAGGTCGTCGGGAGAGAGAGTTTCCCACGCCGTGGCGGGCGCCTGCGCGACGATGTCGCTCGGGGTCAGCGGCTTTGCCGCGGCGGCTTGGGCGAGGGCGAGGAGGAGCAGGCTCATGCCCTACCCTATCGCGTGCGAAACGCTTGCGGTAGGCATCATCGCCATGTTCCTCGCCAAGTTCATGCTGCTCGGATCGGGCGAGCTCGGGCGCGAGTTCGCGATCGCCGCCAAGCGGCTCGGCTGCGAAGTCGTCGCCTGCGACCGCTACGCCGGTGCGCCCGCCATGCAGGTCGCCGATGCCTGCGAAGTCTTCTCGATGCTCGACGGCGCCGCGCTTCGTGCGGCGGTCGAGAAGCACCGTCCAGACCATATCGTCCCCGAGATCGAGGCGATCGACACGGCGACGCTGGCAGCGCTCGAGGGCGAAAGCTGGCACGTCGTGCCATCGGCCAGGGCCGCGCAGCTGACGATGAACCGCGACGGAATCCGGCGCTTCGCCGCCGAGGAACTCGGCCTCAAGACGAGCGGCTATCGTTTCGCTGAGAGCGAAGAGGAAGCGGTCGAGGCTGCAGGGGTGGTGGGACTCCCCTGCGTGATCAAGCCGGTGATGTCCTCTTCGGGCAAGGGGCAGAGCGTCGCACGCACCATCGACGACGTCCGCACCGCCTTCCACTTCGCAATCGAGAAGATGCGGGGCGATCGCCCGCGGGTGATCGTCGAGGAGTTCATCCGCTTCGACAGCGAGATCACCCTGCTGACCGTCGCCTCAGCGGACGGCATCCACTTCTGCCCTCCGATCGGTCACCGCCAGGAAGGCGGCGACTATCGCGAAAGCTGGCAGCCCGCCGAGCTTGCGCCAGCCGTCCTCAACGACGCGCAGCAACAGGCCGCGACCATCGTGTCCGCGCTCGGTGGACGCGGCCTGTTCGGGGTCGAGTTCTTCATTGCCGGCGACCGCGCGATCTTCTCCGAGCTGAGCCCGCGCCCGCACGACACCGGAATGGTGACGCTGATCGGCCAGTCGCCCAACGAGTTCGAGCTCCACCTGCGTGCCATCCTCGGCCTGCCGGTCGCCCCGATCCTGACGCTTGGCCCGAGTGCCTCGGCGGTGATCCTCGCCGAGCGCGCCGGCCGCCGCTTCCGCTTTGACGGCGTCGCCGACGCACTTGCGCTCGGCACCGCCGAGACGCCTGTCGACCTGCGCCTGTTCGGCAAGCCAGAGACCCTGCCCGGGCGCCGCATGGGCGTGGCGCTTGCCCGCGCGTCGAGCGTTGAAGAGGCCGTAAGCAAGGCGACGAAGGCGGCGAATGCCGTCACCATCGCCGATGAGGAGGAGTAAGAATGCGCCTGCCGACGATATTTGGCCTGTCCCTGCTTGCCGCCGCTTGCGACCAGGGCGAGCAGGCCACACCCAAGCAGCCCGAAATCGCGGTCCGCAGCGCCGAGCAGAACGCGCTCCACCAACTCAGCGATCAGAATCGCGACATCGCCTTGAAGCGCGCAATTCTCGCCAGCGGCCTTCGCTGCAAGCGGGTTGTCCGCTCGGGCTACGTCACCGAATATAAGAAACTGTCGATGTGGTCAGCGGACTGTGACGACAAGCGAAGCTGGGGAATCTTCGTGGGGGCCGACGGCAGCGCTCAGGTCCGCCCCTGCACCGACATGGCCCGCTTCCAGCTTCCGGCCTGCACCATCGCCGCCGACCCGAGCGGGCGCGCAGCGAGAGGGATCACGAAGCAGGGCTAAGGGGCTCCTCCCGGCAAGCACCGGGTTCAGGAGGCCTACGGCACCAACTGGGCCCTCCGGGTGGTTACCCGAGAAGGCTCAGTCGCAGCGGCGGCTTTCCTTATACTCGCCGCTCGCGGTCTTTTCGCGCACAACGATGCAATTGCCCTGACGGCTTTCCTCGCGCCAGCCACCACCGCTGGTGGCGACACGGTTGCCAGGCTTGGGCACGCGCTGACCGTTGCAGATCATGTAGTTCATGCCCGGAGGCGACGTGCAGCCCTGGCTCGGTGCCGCCTGCGCGATGGCATCCGTCGGCGCACCCACCAGGCCGAGGCCGGCGAGGCCGATGCCTGCGGCGATGATGGTGCGGAAGAGGACGGTCATCTGATTCGGGCTCCTGAACGAAGCCTTCCAATAGACGAAGCGACCTTAACCGTCGATGGACGGCAGGTCGCTCTGTTCCTGCGATGAGTGGATCCGGTCCGTTTAGGACCGGTTCAGCTCAGCCCTGGCGGGCCTTGAAGCGCCGGTTCGTCTTGTTGATGACGTAGGTGCGGCCGCGACGACGGATCACGCGGCAATCCCGGTGACGGTCCTTGAGGCTCTTGAGAGAATTGCGAATCTTCATGACCGGGCCTGCCCGTTTCTTTGTTTCTTGTTGTCAGCTGACGCCCGGAAGGGCTTCGGTCGGGGCCACTATGGGAGGCGACGGCCCGAGTCAAGGTGAGGCGGTCGAAGCCGCCGCTCGCTCAGCGTGGCTTGCCGCCAAGCCACTCGGCCCGGGCATCCCGCACCTCGGCCTTCATCGCACCATCGATCGCCGCCTCGTGGAGCAGGTGGCGGACTTCCATGATCGTCAGCGGCTCGGAGAAAACCAGGCCGCACTGGTCTCCGGTCGTCCAGCACACCGTCCCATGGACCTTGAGCCCGGCCACGATCAGGACGACTTCGCGCCCGACGCCAGGCGGCTTGGTCCGGATCCTCGCGCCGTTGGCCGAGAGATCCATCAGGGTGCCGTGCGCGGTTGCCGACAGAGTCGAAATCGTCGCCACCAGCGGTGCCGACTGCCTGCGCGACAGGCGCCGACCGCCCCCGCCGGCCCGTCCGAACGCGCTCACCGCGCGCCCGCCTGCTGCGGATCGCTGCTCTGCAACCAGGCCCAAGGCATGACTCCCCTCCGCCGCGGAGAAGGCGGCCCCTCATTCTAGAGGGGCCACCGCCACCGCGACGCGGGAGAACGAATTCTACTTTCTAGAAGTAAGCTAGCGGACTGCCTTGGCGAAATAGCTTCCCGGCTTCCACGTCGCCCGCTGCGGGGAGTCGGCGAGGGTCCTCGCGATGCGGTAGTTGAGCTCGCCGTAGCGGGCGAGCGCACCCCAGTTGATGTCCTGCTTCAGATCGTCGCCGGCGCGGTGATAGGCATCGGAGAAGAAGCGATCCCACACCGGCTTCCCGCCATTGGCATGGCCGGTGAACATCAGGATCGCCGGAACGCCCTTGAGTACGAGCGGATAGTGATCCGAGCGGGTGAAGATGCCCTGCTCGGGCATCGGGTCAGGCCCGACGCTGATGCCCATCGTCCGGCCCGCAGCCGCGACGGTGTCGGCAATGGTGCTGTGCTCGGCGCCGAACGCGGTCACGTCGGTAAAGTCGTAGAGCGGCAAGGGCATGTCGAGGTCGATCGCCGCCGTCACGCTGGAGAGTGGCACGGTCGCGTGCGACGCCCAGTAGGAAGCGCCAAGTAGGCCCAGCTCCTCGCCGGTATGAGCGATCAGCAGCAGCGAGCGCCTGGGCCGCTGTCCGCTGTCGACGAACCGCTGCGCCGCCTCGAGCATGGTCGCGACGCCCGCGGCATTGTCGAGCGCGCCATTGTAGATCGCATCCTCGCCCGGCTTGGCATTCTCCTTCATGCCGAGATGGTCGAGGTGCCCCATCAGCAGCACGTTCTGCTTGGCCAGGACGGGGTCGCTTCCGGGCAGGCGGCCGATCACCGCCGGACTGGTGAAGTCTGTCCAGTTCGAACGGGCATCAAGCGACAACCGGGCGCCGAGCGGGAAGCCGCGGACGGGCTGGCCGGCGGCGCGCTGCTGAAGGATGGCGGCGAGGCTCTGCGGCTTGCCCGCGAACAGCCGCTCGGCGACGCCTCGGCTGACCGAGCCACGCAGGCGAAGGCCAGCAGGGACATTGCCTGCCGCTCCCCTCGAATCGACCCAGTCGGTCACTTCGCGGTCGCTTGGATTGCCGCCGCCGATCTCGATCAGCCCGACCGCACCCGCCGCGGCGGCCATCTCGTCCTTCTGCTGCGAGAGGTGCGCGGCGATATCACTGGGCAGGCCGCGCGGGGTTCCGCTCAGCACCACCACGATCTTCCCGCGCGCGTCGAGCCCGGCATAGTCGTCGAGCCGAAGCTTGGGCTCGCGAAGGCCGTAGCCGACGAACAGCAGCTCGGCGGCCATCTTGCGCTCACGCTCGGTGACGCTCGGGCGGATGGCGATATCGCGGTTGGCGGCGAGCGCCTCGGTTCGTCCACCAGAAGTCAGCGCGAAGGTCGGGGTGCCCGCGGTCGCGGCGCGGCGGAACGGCACACGCTGGTACCAGCTGCCATTCTCGCCTGCCGGCTCGAGGCCGAGCGCGCGATAGCGGCTGGCGAGGTAGACGGCGGCGACCTCGTGCCCGCGCTTGCCCGCGGCGCGCCCTTCGAGCAGGTCGTCGGCAAGGAACTCGACCGTCGCCCGGACCCGCTCGGCCTGCGCGGCGGGCGCCTTGTAGACGCCGGCGGGCGCGGGAGGCGGCGCCGCTGCAAGCAGAAGCGCGGCAAGCGGAGCGGCGAGAAGGCGGTGACGCAAGGGCAGACTTCCTATCGGTTGAGGCGCCGCTCCCATTCGAGCGCGCTGCGGATGATCGTCTCGCTATCCGCATAGGCCGGCTGCCAGCCCAGCCGTTCGACCAAGCGCCGGTTGGAGGCGACCAGTTGCGGCGGATCGCCCGCGCGACGCTCGCCCATCACCCGCTTGACCGGGGTCCCGTTCACCCGATCGAGCGCGTCGAGCATCTCCAGCACCGAGGTGCCCCGCCCGTAGCCGCAGTTCATGGTGAAGCTGGTCGCCGGGTCGGCGATCAGCCCTTCGAGCGCCAGCACGTGGGCGCTGGCGAGGTCGGACACGTGGATATAGTCGCGGATGCAGGTGCCGTCGGGCGTTGGATAGTCGGTCCCGAACACGTCGACATGGGTCCGCTTGCCGACCGCCGCCTCGCAGGCGACCTTGAGCAGGTGGGTCGCGCCCTTGCCGGCCTGGCCCGAACGGCCCTTTGGATCCGCCCCGGCGACGTTGAAGTAGCGGAGCGCGCCATAGTTGAAGCCGTAGGCGGCGGCGCAGTCGCGCAGCATCTGCTCGGTCATCAGCTTGCTGTGGCCATAGGGATTGATCGGGCGGGTCGGCGTATCCTCGTCGATCGGCACCGTCTCGGGCGCGCCATAGGTGGCCGCGGTCGAGGAGAAGAGGACGTGCCGCACCCCGGCCTTCAGCGCGGCGCCGATCAGCGCATGGCTCGCGACCGTGTTGTTGCGATAATAGAAGTGCGGATCGGAGACGCTTTCGGGCACCACGATCGACCCGGCGAAGTGCATGATCGCCTGGATGCCATGTTCTCTCAGCACCGCCTCCATGCAGGCCTCGTCACCGACGTCGACCTCGACCAGCGGCACTCCGGCGGGCACCGCCTCGCGGCGGCCGTTGGAGAGATTGTCGGCGACCACCACCTGCCAGTCGGCGTCATGGAGCGTGAGGACGGCGTGGCTGCCGATATAGCCGGCACCGCCGGTGACGAGGACTGGAAGCTTGCTCATGGCCTCGCGCTAGCGGGGCGGGCGGGCCTTGAAAAGCGCCGCCGAAGTGGGCTCAGCCGATGCGGCGGTAGACCGCGCTCTTGCAGAGGATCCCGGCAAGGCAGCCCGAGACCTGCATCCGGTCGCGGCCCTGCATGGTGATGTTGCCGCCGACATGGCTCTTGAGGCGCGGCACGTAGACCCGGCCCTTCCACTTGCCAGGTCCGGCGGGCTCGATGTTGTTGAGCAGCGGCTCGCCCACCAGCCTTGGGACGCCCTGCTTGGCGGCGCGGCGCTGTGCCTTGGCGCTGGCCTCGACCACCTGCCCGCACAGCCGCGCACCGCAGGGGGCGATCCGCACGGTGACGTTGCCCTTGGGACTGGTCCACAGCCCCTCGAGCGGGCTCTGCGCGGAGGCCGGCGCGGCGACAAGGGCGGCGGCAAGCGCCGCGAGGGTCAGTGTGATCTTGCGCATGTCGCTGTCCTATCACCCTTTTCCTTGCGCCAGCCTTGCCGAAGAATGGCAGCTTTGTGGCATTTTTAAGGGACGGTCAGTGGGTCGGGCAGTTGATCACCCGCGCCTTGGGGATGATTTCCGCCTCGCGCGGGTGGCGCGCCATCGGCGGGCGGCTGGGTCCCGCGCCGTCGCCGCGGCCGACCTGCGGGTCGAAGGACTGGCTGTCGGAGAGCGTCCGCAGCCGCCAGCTATCATCCTCGAGCCGACTGGCGATGAGGTGGCAGACCGCCTCGTCATGCTGGACGATGCCGTGCACCACCATCAGCCGCGCCCCCATCACCACCTTGCGCTGGGCGGCGAATGCGTCGGGCCAGACCACCAGATTGGCGGTCCCGGTCTCGTCCTCGAGCGTGATGAAGCAGACCCCCTTGGCGCTGCCCGGCCGCTGCCGGATCAGCACCAGCCCGGCGAGACTGACCCGCTTTCCGTAGCGGATCGCGCGCAGGTCCGAGGCGCGAACGAAGCCCTGCCGCGCATAATGGTCGCGCAGGAACTGCATCGGATGCGCCTTCAGGCTGAGCCGCACCGTCTGATAGTCACTGACCACATGCTCGGGCAGCGGCATGGCAGGGAGCACCGCCCTCTCCCGCTCCTCGCCTTCCTCACGGGTCCGGGCGGCTGCGAACAAGGGCAGCTCGGGCACCGGGCGGAGCGCTCGGGCATCCCACAGCGCCTGACGCCGGTCGAGCCCGATCGAGCGGAAGCAGTCGGCCTCGGCCAGCCGGACCACCGCATGCGGCGGCACCCCGCCCCGGCGATGGAGGTCCTCGACCGTAGCGCAGGGCGCAGAGGCGACGACCCGCGCCGCATCCATGGCGCGGAGACCCTCGACCTGGCGGAGACCGAGGCGGAGTGCGACGGCTTGGTCCTGCGTCCTTCGACTTCGCTCAGGACGAACGAGGTTGGGGCGCTCGGAATGAGCGAGCTGTGGTCGGGTCTCCTCCTCTCGTTCGTCCTGAGCGGAGCGAAGCGAAGTCGAAGGGCGCTCGACCTCCAGGCTGCAATCCCATCCGCTCTCGTTCACGTCGACCGGCAGCACCGTCACCCCATGCGCCTGCGCGTCCTTCACGATCTGCGCGGGAGCATAGAAGCCCATCGGCTGGCTGTTGAGCAACGCCGCCGCGAACGCCGCCGGATACTTCCACCGAAGCCAGCTCGAGACGTAGACGAGATGCGCAAAGCTCGCCGCGTGGCTTTCGGGGAAGCCATATTCGCCGAAGCCGCGGATCTGGTGGAAGCAGCGCTCGGCGAACTCGCGCTCGTAGCCGCGGGTGACCATCCGCTCGACCATCTTGTCCTGAAGCAGGTCGATCGTGCCGCGGCTGCGGAAGGTCGCCATCGCCTTCCTGAGCTGGTTGGCCTCGGCAGAGCTGAACCGCGCCGCGTCGAGCGCGATCTTCATCGCCTGCTCCTGGAACACCGGGACGCCCAAAGTCCGCTTGAGGATCCGCTCCAGCTCGTCGGGGGGACCATGTTCGGGCGCGGGCCGGGGGTAGATGACCGGTTCCTTGCCCTGCCGGCGCTTGAGGTAGGGGTGCACCATGTCGCCCTGGATCGGTCCCGGGCGGACGATCGCGACCTCGATCACCAGATCGTAGAAGCAGCGCGGGCGGAGCCTTGGCAGCATGTTCATCTGCGCCCTGCTCTCGATCTGGAACACGCCCAGCGAATCGCCCTTGCAGAGCATGTCGTAGACGCGGGGCTCCTCGCGCGGGACGGTGGCGAGGTCCCACTTTTCGCCATGCACTTCCTCGATCAGCCCGAAGCATTTTCGGATGCAGGTCAGCATGCCGAGTGCCAGCACGTCGATCTTGAGGATGCCCAGTTCCTCGATGTCGTCCTTGTCCCACTCGATGAAGGTCCGGTCGGGCATCGCGCCGTTGCCGACCGGCACCGTGTCGATCAGCGGGCGCTCGGTCAGGATGAACCCGCCGACATGCTGGCTGAGGTGGCGCGGCATTCCGATCAGCTGCTCGGCCAGCTTGATGGTCCGGGCGAGATGCGGGTCGGTGAGGTCGAGGCCGGCTTCCTGCACATGGGTCTCGGTGACGTCCTCGCCCCATCCCCAGATCGTCCCGGAGATCGCCGCGCAAATGTCCTCGGACAGGCCCATCACCTTGCCCACCTCGCGGATCGCCGAGCGCGGACGATAGTGGATGACGGTGGCGGCGAGGCCGGCGCGGTCGCGACCATATTTCGAGTAGATGTGCTGGATCACCTCCTCGCGCCGCTCATGCTCGAAGTCGACGTCGATGTCGGGCGGCTCCTTGCGCTCTTCGGAGATGAAGCGCTCGAACAGGAGGTCGGTGTCGGCCGGATCGACCGCAGTCACCTTGAGGCAGTAGCAGACCGCGCTGTTGGCCGCGCTCCCTCGCCCCTGGCAGAGGATCGGCGGCTCGCAGCTCCGCGCGAAGTCGACGATCGAATGCACCGTCAGGAAGTAGCGCGCGAAGTCGAGCTTCTCGATCAGCGCGAGCTCGTGGCGGATTTGCCGGTCCACTTTGTCGGGAATACCATCCGGATAGCGGTCGGCCGCGCCTTGCCAGGTGAGGTGGAACAGCTGTTCCTGCGGGGTGCGGCCCTCGGGCACGCTCTCGCGTGGATATTCGTACTTGAGTTCGTCGAGGCTGAAGTCGAGCGCGTCGGCGAAGTCGCGGGTCGCGGCGAGCGCGTGCGGCCAGCGCTCGAACAACCGCGCCATCTCCTCCGGAGACTTGAGGTGCCGCTCGGCATTGGCGTGGAGCCGGAGCCCGGCGCTCGCCAGCGTCACCTTTTCGCGGATGCAGGTCAGGACATCCTGCAGCGGGCGCTTGTGGCGGGCATGGTAATGGACGTCGTTGGTGGCAAGGATGGTCCCGCCGATGCTCGCCGCGATCCGGTCGAGCCGCTCGATCCGCGCGAGGTCGTCCCCGCGGTAGAGATGCGTCGCGGCGACATGGCGGAGTCCGGGCAGCGCCGAGCGGATTGCAGGAAGCTGCGCCTCGAAGACGTCGAGGTCCTCGCCCGGCCATGCGATGAAGGCGATTCCCTCGGCATGGTCGGCGACATCGGCGAGTGTCAGCACGCACTCCCCCTTCTCCGCCCTCCCCTGCCCCAGGCTGAGCAGCCGCGACAGCCGGGCATAGCCTTCCCGGTCGCGCGGGTAGGCGAGAAGGTGGATGCTCTCTTCCCCCCTCTCGCTTGCGGGAGGCGCCGGGGGAGGGGTTGCCGGAACCAGCCGCAACAGGCCCTCCCCTTCGGCGCCGCGCGCCTCTTCCCCTCCCGTGGGCGGGGGAGGGTCAGCAACATCCACCACCAGCCGCGCGCCGATCAGTGGCCTCAATCCGGCGCCCTTGCAGGCGCTGTGCATCCGTACGACCCCGGCCAAGCTGTTCCAGTCGGCCACCCCGATCGCGTCCATCCCCTGCTCGAGCGCGGTCAGCACCAGCTCGATCGAATCCGACGCCCCGCGAAGGAAGCTGAACGGCGTCGTCACCCCCAATTCGACGAACGGTGCCTTGGGGATGAAGGGCGCCGGCCCATCCTCGCGGACCAGCTTTCGGCGGGCGAAGCCTTCCTGTTCGGGCATCAGTCGAACAGCCCGTGGACGAACCAGCAGGGCGCGCCGCCGCGGCCATCGTCGACCAGCCCCTCGCGGAAGATCCAGAAGCGTCGGCCCTCGCCGTCCTCGACCCGGTAATAGTCGCGCAGCCGGGCGGTCGAGGCCGAGCGCCACCACTCCGGGGCCACACGTCGAGGTCCCTGAGCCCGGGCGATGTCGTGCACCTTGCGCCGCCACACGAACCGCCGCGGCAGCCCTTCGGGAGTGGCGTAGATGACCGCGATGGCCTCGGGGGAATCGAGCAGTCGGGCGGGGACCTGCTCCCCCTCCCGCCTGCGGGAAGAAATTCGCTTGTCCGCGACGACAGGCTTTCCCGCAATCGCGAGGGGAGTATCGATCCCCTCGCGCCAGCCCGCCGCACGTTCGGGCAGGTGGCTCTCGACCGCCACCGGCACCCGCACCTTGGCCGGGCCCAGTCGGACGCTCAGCCGGTCGATCAGCGCCGCGACCGCCATCTCGCCCGAAGGTTCGCCGACCAGCGCTTCCTGCGCCGAGTCGAGCCGCTCCCACCAGCGCACCTCGAGCAGGAAGGCGTCGATCCCGAAGCCGGGGTCGAGCCCGACCCGCTCCAGCACGCCGCCGAGCAGCCGGTGGAGATGGCCCGGCTCGCGCGTGGGGATCGAGGTTGAGACCTGGACCTCGCTGGTGGTCCCGTCGACCCGAAAGGCGGTCAGGAACAGGTGGCGCGCGCCGAGCTTGCGGCGCTCCAGCTCGGCCGCGAGCCTCGGCACCAGCAGGTTCAGCGCCTGCGCTCCCGCCTCGGGATGAACCACCGGCTCCTTGATCGGAAGCAGCGCCCGCGGCGGCGGGTCGTCGGGCAGCGGGGTCAGCGGCTCCGGCCGGCGGCCAAGCGCCCGATCGAGCGCGTCGAGCGGATGCGCGTCCTTGGGAAAGCGTCGCGCCAGCGCCTTGCGCGGAACACCGGCGAGGTCGCCGACGGTCTTGAGCCCGAGCCGGACCAGAGTCTGGGTAGCGAGCGGGCTGAGCCGAAGGGCCGACACCGGCAGCGGGGCGAGCAGTTGGGCGAGCCGGTCGACCGTGGCGGTGCGGACCTCCGGCTCGTAGCGCGCCAGCGCCCAGGCCGCTCCGGCGGTGGGCGCGATCGCCGCTCGCGCGCTCACCCCCATGGCGGCGAAGCGGGCTTCCATGTCGGAGATCAGCGCCCGCTCGCCGCCGAACAGGTGCGCCACCCCGCTGACGTCGAGCCGCAACGCGTCGCTTCCGTCGTCCTCGACCAGCGGCGACCAGCGTGACGCCCAGCGCGCCGCCGCGCGAAGCCAGGCGGTCTCGCCGGCGACGTCGGCTGCCTCGGCCTCGAGTCCGGGGTCGAGCGCCCGGGCGTCGGTCAGCCTTGATCCGACACGTGCCCCGCGCTCGC
Source organism: Sphingomonas swuensis (assembly GCF_039538045.1). Classification (NCBI taxonomy): domain Bacteria; kingdom Pseudomonadati; phylum Pseudomonadota; class Alphaproteobacteria; order Sphingomonadales; family Sphingomonadaceae; genus Sphingomonas; species Sphingomonas swuensis. Next base: position 2,717,320 of record NZ_BAABBQ010000001.1, read on the forward strand.
GCGCAGTCAGAGTGACGGCATGGATCAGCGGCCCGTGCCGTCCCTCGACGGTGAGGACCAGCGGCCGCGCCGCCGCCTCAGCCGGTGCGCCGCTGAGACTCGCCCAGCGCTCGATCGCCAGGTTCGGCAGCCACAGCGAGCAGATCCGCCGGGTCATGCCCGACCACCCACGAGGCCGGTGCCCGCCGTCGCGAGCGGAACAGCTCGGCGGCCCAGCGTGGGCTGCCCGGGGCCTTGGGATCGAATGGGTGGACGGCGCTCGGCGCACTCGCCAGCCGCCAGCGCTCGCGCGCGCCGCTGAGCCCGGCATGGCCGCCCGGACGGACCAGCCAGCAGGAAACCCCCATCCGCTCCGCCGCCACTGCCAGCCGGCGGGTGGCGGTGAAGTCGAGCGCCTGAGGATCGCCCCATATCTCGCCCACGACCCCGCTCAGCGCCGAACATCGGAGGCCCTCCTCCATCGCCCACAGCGCGGACTTGGCGTCCTTCGCCTCGACATGGATGAGCTGGTCGGCAAGCCGACCGATCCCGGCCGCATGGACCCGCCCGCCCTCGAGGATCGCCATCCGCTCCTGCACCCAAAGCAGGGGACCCGAAGTGCCGAGTTGGGCCAGGACGAACCCGCTCCATCCCCCATCGCGCGGGGATGAGGGGAAGAGTTCGGACAGGATCGGCTCGCCTGCGAACGCGGAAGCCCCACTGCTGGCCGGCTCGACCGGACGTGCCGGAGGAGGCACCGCGCCCCGGCCTTTGCCGGGAAACGACACCTCTTCAGCCGCACGGCTTCCGCCGCCGGCGACCAGGCGAAACCTTGGATCCACACGACTCACAACGCTGATGTTCTGCTTTTGTTCTTATTCGCGCGACTCCGTGAACGGAGTCAACGGGGCGACTCGTCAGCCCCTGGAAAGCAGCGCCGCTTCCTCGCGGCATACCGCTTCGGCGAAGCGCGCGACCGGTCGGAGGGTGGGGCTTGTGCCGCGCATCGCATAGTCCCCCGCGTCGGCCAGGCAATTGGCCACGGCCGATGCGACGATCCGGCGGAATGCGACAGCGGGCTCGCCCGTCCGCCCAAGTGCCGCAAGCTGCGCCGCGTCGAGCGGCAGCAGCTCGGCCGAAGGCAGCAGGTCCAGCCTGCGCCCGGCAAGGTTGAGTTGCGCCCCGATCCCCCGGTGGTTGGCCGCGATCCGGCGAGCCAGGGTTGCAACCGTCGGTGCCCGCCGCTCCGCAAGCTCGGCCGCGCGCACCAGCAGCAGGCTGCGCGACGCACTCACCGCCATGTAATCGGCCGCGGTCGCCACCGGCCGCTCGGGCTCTACTACCATCGGCGGCCGCGCCGGTTCGCGAACCGGCGGCCGGGTCGCGCAACCCGCGAGCAGCGCAACTCCGACGAGAGTGACCGCGAGCCTCACCGCCCGATCATCGCCTCCGGCCGAACGACCCGGTCGAAGGTCTCGGCATCGACCAGCCCGAGCTCGAGCCCGGCTTCCTTGAGGCTCTGTCCCTTCTTGTGGGCATGCTTGGCGATGCTCGCGGCATTGTCGTAGCCGATCTCGGGCGCGAGCGCGGTGACCAGCATCAGGCTGCGCGCCACGAGCTCGCGGATATGCTCCTCGTTGGCGGTCATCCCCTCGACACAGCGCTCGGCGAAGCTGACCATCGACACCGACAGGAGCTCGACCGAACGAAGCACGTTCGATCCGATCAGCGGCATGAAGACGTTGAGCTCGAAGTGGCCCTGCATCCCGCCGATCGTCAGTGCCTGGCCGTTGCCGACCACCTGCGCGCAGACCATCGTCAGGCTCTCGACCTGGGTTGGATTGACCTTGCCGGGCATGATCGAGCTGCCCGGCTCATTCTCGGGCAGGCTGAGTTCGCCAAGGCCCGAGCGCGGGCCCGACCCGAGGAAGCGAATGTCGTTGCCGATCTTGTTCAGCGCCACGGCCAGCGTGACGAGCGCGCCGTGGAAGAAGACGAGGCCGTCACGCGCCGCCATCTCGGCGAACTTGTTGGGCGCGGGGTGGAAGGCGCTGCCGGCGATGTCGCTGATCGCCGCGCACATGTCCTCGGCCCAGCCTTCGGGCGCGTTGAGGCCGGTGCCGACCGCGGTACCGCCAATGGCGAGCTTCCGAAGGTTGCCCTCGAGCGCACCCTCGATGCGCGCGCGGCAGCTCCTCAGCTGCGCGGCATAGCCAGAGAATTCCTGGCCAAGCGTCAGCGGGGTCGCGTCCTGGGTATGGGTGCGGCCGATCTTGACGATATGGTCCCACTCGGCCGTCTTGGCTTCGAGGGCAGTCGTCAGCCGCTCGAGTGCCGGATAGAGCTGCTGCTCGGCGGCGAGCACCGCCGCGACGTGGAGTGCGGTCGGGAAGCTGTCGTTCGAGCTCTGGCTCTTGTTGACATGGTCGTTGGGGTGGACCGGACTCTTGCCGCCGCGGGCGCCGCTCAGCGCCTCGTTGGCAAGCCCGGCGATCACCTCATTGACGTTCATGTTGGTCTGGGTGCCGCTTCCGGTCTGCCAGATCGAAAGAGGAAATTGATCGTCATGGCGACCAGCGATGATCGCCGCCGCCGCCGTCTCCATCGCATCGGCGAGCGTGCCGTCGAGCCCGTGCCTGCGGTTCACCCGTGCCGCCGCCTGCTTCACGATCGCCTGCGCGTGGACCAGCCCGAGCGGCATCCGCTCACGCTCGCCGAACGGGAAGTTGCCGAGGCTGCGCTGGGTCTGAGCGCCCCAGTAGCAGTCGGCAGGAACCTCGATCGGTCCGAAGCTGTCGGTCTCGGTGCGGGTAGCCTGGCTCATTTTCCTCCGTCACCCCGGGCGTGGCCGGAGTCTGCCTGTTCTTCAGTCAGGCGGTGCTAAAGAGGAAGGCGGACCCTGGATCAAGCCCGGGGTGACGACCTGAACCGGTCGTTACTTCTTCCGCGTGAAGTCCACCGAGACGACGTTGGACCCGTCCTCGGCCGGCCGCACCGACGGGCCGTCATTCTCGGGCACGTCATGCTCCTCGTGCCCCTCGTTCTCGGCGCCGTTGGCCTGGAACTTGAGGCTGAAGTCGACCGCCGGGTCGACGAAGTCGGTGACCGCCGCGAAGGGCACCCGAAGCGTCGAGGGTACTCCGCCGAAGCTGAGGCCGACCGTGAAATAGTCGGGCGCGACGTGAAGGTCCCAGAAGCGGTGCTGGATGACGATGGTCATCTCGTCGGGAAAGCGCTGGGCGAGATGCTTGGGGATCTCGACGCCGGCCATCCGGGTCCGGAAGGTGATGTAGAAATGATGTCCGCCGGGCAGACCGCCGGTCTTCTCGACCGTCGTCAGCACGCGCCCGACGACGTCGCGCAGCGCCTCCTGAACGATCTCGTCGTAAGGAATCAGGCTCTCATTGCTCTCGTCGGACATGGCTCGCCCGTGGTAGCGGGGTCGCTAAGAGGGTCAACCCGGGGAATCTCGTCAACCATGCCGATCGATCATCACCAGCCGTACGACGACAGCAACATCTTTGCCCGTATTCTCCGCGGGGAACTGCCTGCGACAAAGGTGCTGGAGACCGAGCACAGCCTCGCCCTTCACGACATCAACCCGCTGGCACCCGTGCATGTGCTGGTGATCCCCAAGGGAGCCTATGTCAGCTGGGACGACTTCGCCGCCAACGCGTCCGAGGCCGAGATCGCCGACTTCGTCCGGGCGATCGGCGAGACCGCGCGGAAGGTCGGGGCCGAGCCGCAAGGCTATCGAATGCTCGCCAACACCGGCAAGCGCGCCGGCCAGGAGGTTCCGCACCTCCACGTCCACCTGTTCGGCGGCCAGCCGCTCGGACCGATGCTGGCACGCTGAGCCTCTTGTGACAGAGGGATTGCACCGGGAGAACTAGCCGCTAGGCTCCCGCGCAATCTCAGTATCCAAGTTCTCGGGGGAGCCTTCATGGCCAGTGTCGCGCCAAAGAAGAGTTTGATCGGGCGAATGTTCGCCCGCAAGTCGATTGCACAGGTCCAGCAGGAGTCCGCGTCGAGCGAACTCAAGCGGACCCTGGGCAAGTGGAACCTGCTGCTGCTCGGCGTCGGCTGCATCATCGGCGCGGGCATCTTCGTCCGCACCGGAAGCGCCGCGGCGCTTCATGCCGGACCGGCCGTGCTGCTGTCCTTCGTCGTCGCCGGCATCGTCTGCGCCTTCGCCGGCCTTTGCTACGCCGAGCTCTCCTCGACGCTCCCGGTCTCCGGTTCGGCCTACACCTACGGCTACACCACGCTGGGCGAGTTCGTGGCCTGGATCATGGGTGCGCTGCTGCTTCTCGAATATGGTCTCGCGGCATCGGTCGTTGCGGTTGGCTGGGGCGGATATGTGGTCAGCCTCTTGGCCGACTTCGGCCTCGTCATCCCGCCGCAGTTCACTGGTCCGGCCGGCTACACGCTGATGCGTGACGGCGCGCCGGTGCTGATCAACGGCGCCACTGTCACCACCCTGTTCAACCTGCCCGCCTTCCTCATCTGCCTCGCCCTCTCGGTGCTGCTGGTGGTCGGCGTGTCGGAATCGGCCAAGGTCAACAACGCCATCGTCGCGATCAAGGTCAGCGTGCTGGTCGCCTTCATCGTCGTCGGCGGCCTCATCGTCCTCTCGAACTTCGGCGATCTGGTGGCCAAGAACTGGACCCCGTTCATTCCGGAGAACACCGGCGACGGCCAGTTCGGCGTCGACGGCATCATGCGCGCCGCCTCGATCGTCTTCTTCGCCTACATCGGCTTCGAGGCCGTTTCGACCGCGGGTCAGGAAGCCAAGGATCCGAAGCGCGACATGCCCTTCGGCATCATCGGCAGCCTGATCGTCTGCACCGTCATCTACATGCTGGTGGCGGCGATCATGACCCTGCTCGTGCCTTACGCCCAGCTCAACGTGCCGGACCCCGTCGCGGTCGTCGTCGACAACTTCGGCCCGACCTGGAGCTGGCTCGCCAAGATCATCAAGGTCGGCGCGATCATCGGCCTGACCTCGGTTGTGCTGGTGCTGATGTATGCCCAGACCCGCATCTTCTACACCATGGCCCGCGACGGCCTGCTGCCGAAGGTGTTCGCGACGGTCCATCCGCGCTTCAAGACGCCCTACATCAACACCATCCTCGTCGGCATCATCACCGCCGTCGCGGCGGGCTTCTTCGACATCAACGTGCTCGGCGACATGACCTCGGTCGGAACGCTGGCGGCCTTCGCCATCGTCTGCCTGTCGGTCATCTACCTCCGCCGCTCGGCGCCCGAGCTGCCGCGCGGGTTCAAGGTGCCGCTCTATCCGGTCCTGCCGGTGCTCGGGATCCTGTCCTGCCTGTACCTGATCACCACCGTTCCCTGGAACGTGCTGGTCTTCTTCATCTGGTACATGCTCGGGATGACCGCGCTCTACTTCGTCTACGGCATGCACAACAGCGAGCTCGCCAAGGGCCACGCGGTGACCGCCGACGGCGAGATGCCTTACTATCCGGAGGACAATCCGGACGGTGGCACCGTCACCCGCGACTGAGCGGACACGCAAAAAGAAAGGGGCCGGTGCAGCGATCCACCGGCCCCTTCTCTTTGCCTTGCGGCGGCGGTCCTAGAGGAGGTCGCCCGCCAGCGCCTTGAGGTCCTTCTCGGGCCGCGCGCCATAATGCTGGATGACCTCGGCGGCGGCGATCGCGCCCAGCTTGAGGCTGGCTTCGAGGCCAAGGTTGCGGGCCTGCCCCGCAAGGAAGCCAGCGGCGAACAGGTCGCCAGCCCCGGTGGTGTCGACCAGCTGGTCGATCGGCTCGGCCGGAACCGACGCGCGCTCCCCGCCTGCAACCGCGACGGCACCCTGCTCGCTTCGGGTCACCACCAGCAGCGGCACCTTGGCCGACAGGCTGGCGAGGCCGGTGTCGAAGTCCGCCTCGCCGGTCATGGCGGCAAGCTCGGCTTCGTTGGCGAAGAGGATGTCGACCTTCTTCTCGTCGAGCAGCCGGTGAAAGCCGTCGCGGTGCCGATCGACGCAGAAGGTGTCGCTCAGCGTGAAGGCGACCTTGCGGCCGGCCTCGCGCGCCGCGCCGATCGCCGCCTCCATCGCCGCACGCGGAACTTCCGGATCCCACAGATAGCCCTCGAGGTAGAGGATGCCGGCCGAGCGCACCGCCTCGAGATCGATCGCCTCCGGAGCCAGCTGCTGCGCCGCGCCGAGGAAGGTGTTCATCGTCCGCTGCGCATCGCCGGTGACGAGGATCAGGCAGCGCGCGGTGGCTCCGACGTCGCTCCGCGCCGGCGTGTCGAAGGTGACTCCGAGGCTGCGGATGTCGTGACGGTAGATGGCGCCAAGCTGGTCTTCGGCGACCTGCCCGATGAAACCAGCCCGAATACCAAGCGCGGCGAGCCCGGCGGCGGTGTTGCCCGCCGAGCCGCCGCTCGCCTCGCGCCCGGGCCCCATCAGCCCGTACAGCCGCTCGGCCTCGGCCTCGTCGATCAGCCGCATCGAGCCCTTGGCCAGTTGCTGCTCCGACAGGAACGCATCGTCGGCATCGGCGATGACGTCGACGATGGCATTGCCGATGGCGAGGACGTCGAGGGTTGGCTCGGTCATTGGAAATCCTTGGATGGAAAGCGCAAGCGCGGGCGGGTAGCGGCAGCGGCCTTGCCAGTCCAGCAAGTGGGCGGCAGAGCCATGCCCATGCGTCGCCTGCTTCCCTTCGCCGCCCTGTCCGTCGCCGCCTGTGCCGGCACCCCGCCGCCGGCGCCGACGCCTCAGCCCGCTTCGCTTCCGGCCCAGCCGACAGAGCGCGGTGCCCTGATCGGCCGAAGCCAGGCCGAACTCGTCGCTCGGCTGGGCAATCCGACCTTTCAGGTGCGCGAAGGCATCGGCCTCAAGCTCCAGTGGCAGAACGACCGCTGCGTGATCGATGCCTATCTCTACCCGCCGGCGAGCGGCACTGGGGTCGCCACTGCCACCCATGTCGACAGCCGGCGACCGCTCAGCGGCGACGATCTTCCACAGGACGCCTGCCTAGCGAGCTTCTCCGGTTAGGCACTGCCCGGCCCAGACGGCTGCCTCGGCAACCACCGGGTCATCGCTCGCCGCATGCCTATGTACCTGCGGCAGCAGCGCGGCATCGCCGCTGTTGCCCGCCGCGATCAGGCAATTTCGCAGGAAGCGTGCAACCCCGATCCGCTTGATCGGCGATCCCGCGAACAGCGCTCGGAAGCCTGCATCGTCGAGCAGCAGGAGGTCGCCCAGCGCAGGCGCCGCCAGCTCGGCGCGCGGCAGGAAGGCCTTGTTCGCCCGCCCCGCCTCAGCGAACCGGTTCCATGGGCAAGCCGCGAGGCAGTCGTCGCAACCATAGATGCGATTGCCCATCGCAGCCCGGAACTCGAGCGGGATCGGCCCGTGATGCTCGATCGTCAGGTAGGAAATGCACCGTCGCGCATCGATCCGGCGGGGTGCGTCAATCGCACCTGTCGGGCAGGCAACCATGCAGCGCGAGCAGCTTCCGCAATGATCGCTGGCGACTTCGTCGGGCTCGATCTCCAGTTCGGTGAAGATGATCCCGAGAAACATCCAGTTGCCATGCTCGCGGCTCAGGAGGTTGGTGTGCTTGCCCTGCCAGCCGATCCCGGCCGCCCCCGACAGCGGCTTCTCCATGACGGGCGCGGTGTCGACGAACACCTTGAGGTCGCTGGGGATGGTGTCGACGATGAAGCGGGCGAGCGCCTTCAGCGCCTTCTTGACCGTCTTGTGATAGTCCGCGCCCTGCGCATAGACGCTGATCCTGGCGCACGATGGCTCGGCCTCGAGACGCCGGGGATCCTCCGCCGGTGCGTAGCTCATGCCGAGCGCGATGATGCTCTTTGCCTCGGGCCACAGCGCCTGCGGATGCGCGCGCTGGCCGCTTCGCTCCTCCATCCACCCCATTGTGGCGTGTCGCCCCTCGGCCAGCCATTCGCGAAGTCGCTCCCCCGCTTCCGGGACCGCGTCGGCACGCGCGAAGCCACAGGCGACGAAGCCCAGCCGCTCCGCCTCCGCTCGTATCTGTTCCTTAAGGCTTGCAGGGCCAAGCACATGCTTCCACTACAAGCGCGACGGGCGGAGGACCAGACGAGTGCTGCAGCAGGCCAGTGGCGGCGACACGGCGGTCGAGGCCCATGATCTCGTCAAGACCTTCGGCGACAAGCGCGCGGTCGACGGCGTCAGCCTGGCGGTCCCGACCGGCACCATCTTCGGCCTGCTCGGCCCCAATGGAGCTGGCAAGACGACCTCGCTCCGCATGCTGCTCGGGATCATCGATCCGGACAGCGGCACCCGCCGGCTGCTTGGGCGCGAGCGGCCGCTCGAGGCCGCGCGTGAGGTCGGCTACCTGCCTGAGGAACGCGGCCTCTATCCCGCCATGCCTGTGCGCGAAGCGATCGCCTTCATGGGCGCGCTCCGTGGGCTGCCGCTTGCCGAAAGCCGTCGGCGCGCCGATGTCCTGCTCGCCGAGCGCGACCTGTCCGACTGGTCGACCAAGCCGATCCGCACCCTGTCCAAGGGAATGGCGCAAACCGTCCAGCTGCTCGGCACCCTCATCCACCGCCCGCGACTGATCGTCCTCGATGAACCCTTTTCAGGGCTCGACGCGATCAACCAGGAGAAGCTCGAGAGCCTGATCCGCGCCGAAGCGGCCGGCGGCGCGACGGTGATCTTCTCGACCCACGTCATCGCCCATGCCGAGCGGCTGTGCGAGCGGATCGCGATCATCGCGCAGGGCAAGGTTGCCTTTGCCGGAGCGGTCGACGCCGCTCGCGACCGGCTCCGGCCGATCGTCCGGTTGCGCACCCGGGCCGAGGACGGGCCGTGGCGCTCGGCTCTCCCGCCCGAGGCACGCTGGACCGGTCGCGAATGGCGCTTTGAGCTTCCGCCTGAAGGTCCCGAGCCACTGCTCCGCGCGCTTCTCGCCGGCGAGGCGGGGATCGAGACGCTGTCGATCGAGCGCCCCGGCCTTCACGACGCCTTCGTCGCCATCGCGGGCGAGGCCGCGGCCGAGGCGATGGGCCGCGGAGGAGACACCCAATGACCCTGCCCCCGCTCGGCCGCCTCGCCGCGGCCTTCGTCATCGGTCGCCGCGATTATGGCGCGACCGTCTTCTCCAAGACCTTCCTCCTGTTCCTTCTCGGGCCGCTGTTCCCGATCCTGCTCGTACTGCTCTTTGGCACGATCGGCGCGCGCGCCGCTGACGACGTTGAGCAGCCGAGGGTCGCGATCGCTGCTCCTTCGTCGCTGTTCGCCGCCTATGCCGCTGCCGCCGAGGAACTCGACAGCCTTCCGGGCCAGCCCGGCCTGCCACTGCTTGAGCGGGTTGATCCCGCCACCGATCCCGAGCGGCTGCTGCAGGCTCCGAACTCGCGCTACAGCGCGGTCCTGACCTTCCCGGCCGGGCGACCGCACCTGACGGGAGGCATGAGCTGGAAGCATCCGACCTACGGCCAGATGAAATTGCTCGTCAGCTGGGTCGAGCGCGGCAAGCCGGCGGTCGCCGAGCTCGGCATGACGACCATCCGGGCGACCGGCGGAACCACCCACCAGGCGCGCTCGGTCACCGCCCGCGGGGCGCAGGCCCTGCTTTTCCTCCTGACCCTGCTGCTCTCGACCATGCTTCTCAGCCAGCTGATCGAAGAGAAGTCGAACAAGGTCATCGAGGTGCTCGCCGCGGCCGTGCCGGTCGAATCGATCTTTATCGGCAAGCTGTTCGCGATGCTCTGCGTCAGCCTGACCGGGATACTGGTTTGGGGCGGCGTGGCGCTGTCCGTACTCCTGCTGCTCGCGCCGGCGGGGATTCTCACGGCCCTGCCCGCTCCGGCGGTCGGCTGGCCCGCCTATCTGCTCCTCGGCGCCGCCTATTTCACGATGAGCTATCTGCTGATCGGCGGGGCCTTCCTCGCGATCGGCGCACAGGCTTCGACGGTTCGCGAGGTGCAGACGCTCTCGATGCCGATCACCATGTCGCAAGTCGGGCTGTTCGCCCTCGCCAGCTTCGCCATCGCCGACATGAACGGCCCGTCGGGCATCGCCGCGGCAGTGTTTCCGCTCTCATCGCCATTCGCGATGATTGCCCGCGGCGCGCTCGATCCGGCGCTGTGGCCGCACCTGATCGCCGTCGCTTGGCAGGCCTTGTGGATCGCGCTCATCCTCAAGGGGGCTGCCGCCTGGTTCCGCCGCTCGGTTCTGAGCGGGCCCGGAAAGAAGCCGCCGATCTTCCGCCGTCGCTCCGCCACCGCGAGCCGCTAGGCGGCGGCCTTGACCTCGTACATCGCGCGGTCGGCGCGGGCGATCACCGCCTCGGGCGTATCCTCCGCCTCTACCTCGGCGATGCCGATCGCCGCCGAAAGCGGGATGGCCCGCCCCTCGAAGGTGAATTGAGTCCCGGCGAGGGCATCGGTCAGGCGCGCCGCCGTCTCCGACGCGAGATCGAGGTCAACCCGCTCGAGCAGCACCGCGAACTCGTCCCCACCGAATCGCGCCACGCAGTCGCTCTGCCGCACCCCGCTCATCAGAAGCTCGGCGATGTGGATCAGCGCCGCGTCGCCGGCATCATGCCCGAAGCTGTCGTTGAGCATCTTCAGACCGTCGACGTCGACGAACAGGACCGCCCCCTGGTCACCGTAGCGCGCCACCCGGTCGATCAGGCTGGCAAGCTGCCGCTCGAACCCGCGCCGGTTGGGCAGCGGTACCAGCGGATCCTGGTGCGCCAGCCGGTCGAGCTCGCCGCACTGTCGCTCGAGCCGGGCTACCTCGCCACGCAGGCGCGCGATCTCTTCCCGCAGCGCCAGCGGATCGTCGTTGGGGAAGTGACTCACGTCAGTCATCGGACGGCGGCTGCATAACCCAGATCAACCGGCTTGGGGAGCCGGGTGACAGCGTCGGCCTGCGGCACTAGAGCAGGGCCCTGATCGCACGGGGGCAGGAGCGGAATGGACGTCGGGATCATCATGGGCAGCCGGTCCGACTGGGAGACGATGCGGCATGCCGCATCGATGCTCGAGGAACTTGGCATAACCCATGAAGCAAAGGTCGTGTCCGCGCATCGCACTCCCGCGCGGCTGTACGATTATGCGACAGGCGCGAAGGCGCGCGGGCTCAAGCTGATCATCGCCGGAGCGGGCGGCGCGGCGCATCTTCCGGGCATGGCCGCAAGCATGACCAGCCTCCCGGTTCTCGGTGTTCCGGTCGAGAGCAAGGCGCTGAGCGGTCTCGATAGCCTGCTGTCGATCGTCCAGATGCCCGGGGGCGTGCCCGTCGCGACGCTCGCCATCGGCAAGCCCGGCGCGATCAACGCCGCGCTCCTTGCCGCCTCCATCCTCGCGCTCGGTGATCCCGCTCTTGCCGGACGGCTCGATGCCTGGCGCGCGGCGCAGACCGAGGCCGTCGGAGAAAGCCCCGAATGATCGCGCCGGGCGGCACCATCGGCATTGTCGGTGGCGGCCAGCTTGGCCGGATGCTGGCGCTGGCCGCGGCTCCGCTGGGCTACCGGGTCCACGTCTTCGACCCGCATGAGCGGCCCTGCGCCGCCGACGTGTCCGCCGGCTTCACCCGCGCCGCCTTCGACGACGTCTCCGCCCTCGAGCGCTTCGCGGCGGCCTGCGACGTCGTCACCTACGAGTTCGAGAACTTGCCCGTCGGACCGCTTGCGACCATCGCCGGCAAGCTCCGCCCCGGCACTGCCAGCCTGTCGATCGCCCAAGACCGCGATGCCGAGAAGAGCTTTGTCCGCGACTCCGGAGGGCAGCCGGCCGAGTGGCGGACGATCGATAGCCAGGACGACGTCGAGCAGGCTTGGACCGACCTTGGCGGACCATTGATCCTCAAGACCCGCCGTGACGGCTATGACGGCAAGGGCCAGGCCTGGCTCCGCACCGAAGAAGACGTAAGGGGCGCTTGGACCCGTCTCGGCGGGCGACCGCTGATCGCCGAGAAAGTGGTCGCTTTCGAGGCCGAATTCTCGGTCGTCCTTGCCCGCGGCCTCGATGGCGCGGTTGCCTTCTTCGACTCCCCACGCAACCACCACGAGGATGGCATCCTCCGCCGCTCCGAGCTTCCCGCCGGTCCCGTGGTGGAAGCACAGCAGGCGGCCGCGCGCTTGCAGGCGGCCCGCATCGCCGAGCGGCTCGGCCATGTCGGCGTGCTCACCGTCGAGTTCTTCGCCGCCGAGGGTGGCCCCTTCGTCAACGAGATCGCCCCCCGGGTCCATAACAGCGGACACTGGACGATCGAGGGCGCCGCCACCTCGCAGTTCGAACAGCACATCCGCGCCATCTGCGGCCTTCCGCTCGGCTCGACCGCGCTGCGCTCGCCCAAGGTGACGATGGACAATCTCATCGGCAACGACGTCGACCGCTGGCCCGAGCTCGTCGCCGAGCCCGGCGCCGCCCTGCACCTCTACGGCAAGGGCGAGGCCCGCCCCGGCCGCAAGATGGGCCACGTCACCCGCCTCGGCTGAGCCGAGGCTCTCCGCCTTCACCGACCAAGAAGAAAGGCCCGGAGCATCGCTGCCCCGGGCCTTCTGTCTGTCCTCCGCGAGGTCGCGGCCTAGCGGCCCTGGATGACCTCGACCGGGATGCCGAGCTTGTCGAGCTGCGGCTTGACCTTGGCGGCGTCGCCGACGACCAGCCAGGTGAAGCGCTGCGAGTCGACCGCGGCCTTCAGCGCCGGAACCAGCTGCCCGACGGCAAGTGCCTGGTAGCGGCGACCGAGCTGCTCCTGGTAGGTGTCCGGCCGGCCGAGCATGGCGTTCTGCATCATCGCGCCCAGCACCGCCGAGCCGGTCTCGAACTGGCCGGGAAGCGACTTGACGTTGCTGCTGACTAGCCGCCCCAGTTCCTCTTCGGTGATCGGCTTCGATCCGTAGAGGTCCGCGATCTGGCTGTTGAGCGCAGCGATCGACTCACCCGTGCGGTCGGACTGCACCGGCGCATTGATGCCATAGGCAACGTTGTTCTCGTTGAGCGAGAAGTTGCCGCCGACGCCGTAGCTCCAGCCCTTGGTCTCGCGCAGGTCGGCGTTGAAGCGCGACAGGAAGTTACCGCCGAGCACTTCGGAACCCGCCTGCGCCGTCAGGATGTCGGCGTTCGACTTGAGGTCGGTCAGCTGGATCGCCCGAATGATCGACTGGGGCGAGCCCGGCCGGTCGACGAGGTAGATCTTGGCGCCCGAGACCGCCGGCGGCGCGACGTTGAACGCCTTCACCCCCTTGGCCACGCCGGCAGGTGCGGCCCAGTTGCCGAAGCGGCTTTCGAGCTGCGCGCGGACGTCGGCCAGCGGCAGGTTCGAGACCACGAAGATCTCGAGATTGTCGGGCCGTAGCCACTTCTGCTGGAAGGCCACCGCATCGGCGCGGGTGAAGCGCGTCACCGCCGCCGGATCGCCCGCTCCGACCGTCGCATAGGGGTGGTTCGCCCCATAGACGAGCGTCGGCAGGGTCCGCGCCGCGATCGACGCCGGATCCTTCTGCGCGTTGGCGATCCCGGCCAGCGTCTGGCTCTTCAGCCGGTCGAAATCGGCCTGCGCGAAGGAGGGCTGCTCGACGATCGTCTCGAGCAGGTCGAGCGATGGCGCCAGATTGGCCGACAGCGCCGACCCCAGCACGACCGTGCGGTCGAGGCTGCTGGCCACGCTATAGTCCATGCCGAGCTCCTCGCGGCGTTCGGCGATCTGCTGCGCGGTCATTCCGCCCGCACCCTCGTCGAGCAGGTTGGTGGTCAGCGACCCAAGGCCGCGCGCAGTCGGCGCATCGGCCGAATTGCCGGCATTGAACGACAGCGCCATCTGCGTCAGCGGCACCGCGTTGCGGCGGGCGTAGGTCACCTTGATGCCGTTGCTGAGCGTCGCGCGCTCGACCGTCGGGAAGTCGAGGTCGGCGAAGGTGCCGAGCCCCGGCACTTCGCGCTTGGTCGAAGGCGGCGGGGCACCGGCAGCGCTGGGCGTGCCGCCCTTGGCTTCGTCGGTCGCGGGACGCTCGCCCGGCTCGAGCCGGACCTTGAGCGCCGGCCGGGTCAGCCACTGGCGGGTGACCGCATTGACCTGCGCCGGGGTCACCGCCGCGTAGCGGTCGAGCTCGGTGCGATACCAGTTGGCGTTGCCGGCATAGAGCTGGCCCTCGGCCAGCGCAGTCGCCTTGCCGCCGAAGCCGCCGACCTGCTCGAGCCCGCGGATCTGGCTGGCGACGAGGCTGGTCGAGGCGCGCTTCAGTTCGGCCTGGGTCGGGCCCTTGGCAATGAAGTCGGCGACGATCTCGTCGAGCCGCCTTTCGACCACCGACGGATCGACTCCCGGCCGAACCACCGCCTGCACCGAGAAGGTGCCGACGCGATGCATCGCGCTGGCGCCGGCCGAAGCCTGCACCGCAAGCTTCTCGTCACGCACCAGCGTGTTGCTCAGCCGCGACGAGGCCAGTCCGCCGAGGACCGAACCGGCGAGGTCGAGCGCCGCCGTGCTCTTGTCGAGCATCCCCGGCACCGCCCACCAGCGCGACACGAGGGTGGTCGCGACCTTGTCCTTGAGGACGAGCGAGCGGCCCGTGGCCGCCGGCACGCTCGCCTGGGCTGGGGTATTCACCGGACCGCGCTTGATCGCGCCGAAATACTTCTCGACCAGCGGCCGCGCCTCGGCGGCGCTGAGGTCGCCCGCAAGCACCAGCACGGCGTTGTTCGGGCCGTAATTGTCGCGGAACCACTTCTGCGCGTCAGCAAGGCTCGCGGCGTCGAGGTCGGCCATCGAGCCGATCGGGATGTGATGATAGGGGTGCCCGGCGGGGAAGAGGTTCTTGTAGACCTCGGGATAGACCATCCCGCCCGGCTGGTTGTCGTAGCGCTGGCGCTTCTCGTTCTGGACGACGCCGCGCTGATTATCGAGCTTGTCCTGCGTCAGCGCGCCGAGCAGATAGCCCATGCGATCGCTCTCGAGGAACAGCGCGCGGTCGAGCGCCGCCTTGGGCACCGTCTGGAAGTAGTTGGTCCGGTCGGCGCTGGTGGTGCCGTTCTCGTCGGTGGCGCCCATTTCCTGGAGCCACTTGAAGGTGTCGCCCGGCATGTTCTCCGACCCGTTGAACATCAGATGCTCGAAGAGGTGGGCGAAGCCGGTCTTGCCCGCGGGCTCGTCCTTAGCGCCGACATTGTACCAGGTGCTGACCGCGACGATCGGGGCCTTGCGATCCTCGTGAACCACCACCGTCAGGCCGTTCTGCAGCTTGAACACGGTGTTGGGGATGCGGACTTCGCGCACCAGCGACGTCAGCGGGGCAGGAGCCTGGACGGTGGCGGCGGTCTGCGCGGCAGAAGCCGGAACCGCGAGCGCTCCGACCGACGCTCCCGCGAGCAGCAGGCCGAGCTGGGAAAGATGTCGCATGGGGTATTGGCTCCACGAAGAAATGAACGGCGAAGTGGTAGCCGCCCCGCCCGCCTGCGCAACCGCTATCGACAAACCGTCGAGAGCTTTCGACGAGCGACTGCAACCTGTTGCTGCGGCGGCACTTTCTCACTCCACCGGATGGCCATGCTGACAGCCGCGCACGACCCTGCTAGCGGGCGCACGACATGACCGACCTCAGCCGCATCCGCAATTTCTCGATCATCGCGCACATCGACCACGGCAAGTCGACGCTTGCCGACCGCCTCATTCTCAAGTGCGGCGGGCTGACCGAGCGCGAGATGACCCACGGTCAGGTGCTCGACAACATGGAGATCGAGCAGGAGCGAGGGATCACCATCAAGGCCCAGACCGTCCGCCTCGCCTATCAGGCGGCCGACGGCAACGCCTACACGCTCAACCTGATGGACACGCCCGGCCACGTCGACTTCGCATACGAGGTCAGCCGCAGCCTTGCCGCCTGCGAGGGCGCGCTGCTGGTGGTCGACGCCGCGCAGGGCGTCGAGGCGCAGACCCTCGCCAACGTCTACCAGTCGATCGAGCACGACCACGAGATCGTGCCCGTCATCAACAAGATCGACCTTCCCGCCGCAGAGCCCGACAAGGTCAAGGCCGAGATCGAGGAAGTGATCGGGCTCGACGCCAGCAACGCGGTCCTCACCAGCGCCAAGAGCGGGATCGGCATCGAGGAGGTGCTCGAGGCGATCGTCACCCGCATCCCGCCGCCCAAGGGCAATCGCGATGCGCCCTTGAAGGCGATGCTCGTCGACAGCTGGTACGACCCCTATCTCGGCGTCGTCATCCTCGTCCGGGTGATCGACGGCGCGATCCGCAAGGGGCAGGAGATCGTCTTCATGGCGGCCGGCACCCGCCACCTGATCGACCGCGTCGGCTGCATGAACCCGAAGCTGCAGTTGCTGCCCGAGCTCGGGCCAGGCGAAATCGGGATCATCACGGCGCAGATCAAGGAAGTCGCGCAGACCCGCGTCGGCGACACCATCACCGACGCCCGCAAGCCGACCGCCGAGCCGCTTCCCGGCTTCAAGGAAGTCCAGCCGGTCGTCTTCTGCGGCCTGTTCCCGGTCGATGCCGCCGACTTCGAGAAGCTCCGCGAGAGCATCAGCAAGCTCAGGCTCAACGACGCCAGCTTCTCCTTCGAGACCGAGAGCAGCGCCGCATTGGGCTTCGGCTTCCGCTGCGGCTTTCTCGGCCTTCTCCACCTCGAGATCATCCAGGAGCGGCTGACCCGCGAATATGACCTCGACCTCATCACCACCGCGCCGAGCGTCGTCTACACTCTCCACCTGTCGCATTCGAAGAACGAGGATGCGAAGACGATCGAGCTCCACAATCCGGCCGACATGCCCGATCCCAATCGGATCGAGACCATTGAGGAGCCCTGGATCGAGGCGGTCATCTACGTCCCCGACGAATATCTCGGGCCGATCCTCAAGCTCTGCCAGGATCGCCGCGGCATCCAGAAAAACCTGACCTATGTCGGCGGCCGCGCCCAGCTCACCTACGAGCTTCCGCTGAATGAGGTGGTGTTCGACTTCTACGACCGGCTGAAGAGCATGTCGAAGGGCTATGCCAGCTTCGACTACCATCAGATCGGCACGCGCGAGGGCGACCTCGTCAAGATGAGCATCCTCGTCAACGAGGAGCCGGTCGACGCCTTGAGCATGATCGTCCACCGCGGAACCGCCGAAGCGCGCGGCCGCGGGATGGTCGAGCGCCTCAAGGAGCTCATCCCCAGGCACATGTTCAAGATTCCGATCCAGGCCGCAATCGGAGGCAAGGTCATCGCCCGCGAAACCCTCTCCGCATTGCGCAAGGACGTCACCGCCAAATGCTACGGCGGCGATGCGACCCGCAAGCGCAAGCTTCTCGAGAAGCAGAAGAAGGGCAAGGCGCGGATGCGCGAGTACGGCAACGTCAGCATTCCGCAGGAGGCCTTTATCGCGGCCTTAAGGATGGGCGACGACAACTAGGGCGCCGCGTACCGGCGTGTTCTTCTGCCGGCCAGTATTGCCGGCAAGCGGATCCGAACAATGACCTGTTCCCTCCCGATTGTACGAGACCCGGGCGAGTTTTCGTGACTGACGATCTGGCTGATCGCGACCTGCCGGCAGCGGCGCTGTCCGAGCGCCAGAAGCTGTGCCTGCGCCTCGTCGGTCGGGGCATGACCTCGAAGGAGATCGCGCTCGAGACCGGTCTGACCCCCCAGACGGTCGACACCTACATAAAGGGTGCGATGGCACGCCTTTCGGCGAGCAATCGGCGCGATGCGGCGCGTATTCTCGCCGACGTGGAGATATCCCAACAAATGGGATCACCACCGCCAGCGGTTGTCAGCAGGTCGGCTTTTGTCGACCAACGGGGGGCAGCCGAGCGGAGAGTGGCAGCGTTGCTCGCTCCTCCGCCAATCGGTGGAAGACCCATTCAACTCACTGGTGTGCAGCGCACCAGGGCCATCCTTCGCGTCGCCCTAACCGCGGCGGTCGTCGTGTTTGCGCTCCTGCTGCTGATCACCGGCGTGCTGATGACCTTCCGCTGAGCGGCCGCCGGCGCGTTCCCGTCGAACGTCTCGACGCATAGGTGAATCATGATCGAACTGAAGCCCGGAGCAGGAATGGTGGTCGTGGCAGACGTCCGCAGCGCCTTCGCCTCGGTCGACGACGCCCTCCTCAGCCAGGCCCGGATGATCGTGTCGGTGCTTGAGGCCACGCAGAATGCCAACATCCCTGCGGGCCAGTCACAGCGGCTGCTCCGCTCGATGACCGACGGGATGAGTTCGACCGTCGAAGGCCGTGCGAAGATCTGCTCGGCGCTCGGCGAGATGCTCGAGATCAAGAAGAACAGCAACCTCGCCCCGGTCGGCTACGGCTGCCCGGTCGGCTGGGAAGATCTCAAGGCGTCGGCCGAGCCGGTCGAACGCAAGGCTCCGGCGAAGACGCTCGCCTGACCGCACTGACCAACGGGGGGTGGCATCAATGGTAATCGGGCTGGCATTCTGGCTCCTGACGCTCTCGACCTGCGCCTATGCGTGGACGCGGGGCGGAAGGGACGGGCGACTTGCCGCCGGACTGATCCTTGGCGCCTCCCTCCTCAGCGTTCCGGCGACCCTCATCGGGGCGCATTGGGCACGAACCGAGCAGGCCGTGTTCGTGATCGACATCGCGCTTCTCGCAGGGCTCTACGCCCTTGCACTTCGAAGCCAGCGCTATTTCGTCATCTGGCTCGCCGGGCTTCATCTCGTCGCGGTGATCAGCCACATGAGCACCCTCCTCGCACCCGACTTCGCACCGCGCATCTACCGGGCACTCAGCAACTTCTGGGCTGTGCCCATGTCGCTCGTCATGTTCTTCGGCATTCGTGCCGACGTGCGCTCCGCCTTCCTCGGCAACGGGATCGGCGATGCTTCTCAGGATCCAACAACGTGAACCGACAACTCCTCCGTGCCGTCGACGACGCTGCCGAAGCGCTCGAGTCCAGGGAGGTGCCGGGCGAGCTGTTTGCGCAGGTCATCGACCTGCTCGAGGCGATCACCGCACGCAGCCGCGAACAGGCCGAGCAGGCCCTTCTCGCCTCGTCGATGACGGTCGCCGAGCGCCGGAAGCTGGTCCTGGAGCTTGCCCGCGATGAGCGTGACAAGCGGCAGGAGCGGCAACGCCACTTCGCTCGCGCCCTGTTTGGCGAGCCGGCTTGGGAGCTGCTGCTGGCAATCTTCATCAGCGAGGGCGAGGGCCGCTCGCTCGCCTTGTCGAAAGCGGCCGAGCTGATCGATCACCCGCTAACCACCACGATCCGCTGGGTCGAGTATCTGGAAGCCTCCGGCCTCCTCATTCGCGAGCGCTTCGGCGCCGACCGCAGGGTGATCAACATCCGGCCGACGACGCGGGCGATCGCGCAGATCGAGGCTTACTTCCTCGGCGAGAAGGACGATCTCGACTCCGAGCCTGCCGAACCCCGCCTGTTCGGTCGGGGATCATCCACCGCACGCGGCTAAGCCGCCAAGCTAGGCTCCAGGAAAGCCCGCAACCTCACGAATCCGGCGCACGACATCCTCGAGACGCGCGGCAAGGTCGGGCGGAGCCGAGCTCTGATCGAGCAAGGCGATGGCCTGGTCGACGAGGGTCGCGGCCTGAAGGAGGGTTTGGGGGTCAAGGGACATGCTGAACTCGCTAGGAAGCCTTGCGCATAGGTAGCTGCCCCGTTCCCGCAACGCTGGTCAATGGAATGTATCAATCGGAGACGCGGCCAACCCGGATGCATCCATTCGGTCTTTGCGTCCGTGCGGTGACAATCAGGGCGCGAAGCGTTCTGGCTGAGCCTCCGCCAGAATCAGGCTGAAATCGCCGGCAGCGTCGGTCCATTCGCGGATTGGCGTCCACCCCCCGGCAAGCAGCAGCAAGCGTCCCCCGCGCGGGCCGTACTTGTGGCTGTTCTCCGAGTGGATGCTTTCGCCTGCTGCCATCGCGAACGAGCGGCCAGCGACTTCGAAGGTGACGTCGGCCGTCGCGACGAGGTGCATCTCGATGCGGCTCATAATGTCGTTCCAGCGCGCCTCGTGAACGAAGCTTCCAACCGGAATGGTGCCGTCCAGTTCGCGATTTATGCGGTCGAGCAGATTGAGGTTGAAGGCGGCAGTGACGCCCTCGGGCTCGTCATAGGCGGCGACCAGTCGCTCGACCGGCTTCACCCGGTCCATCCCGATCAGCAGCAGCGCGCCGGTGCCGAGCGTCGTCCGGAAGTGGCGCAGGAGATTGGTCGCGCTCCACGGCACGAAGTTGCCGATCGTCGAACCCGGGAAGAAGCCCAGCACCTTTTCGCCGTGAGCGCTGTCGGGCAGGTCCATCGCCTCCCCGAAGTTCGCTTCGACCGGATGGATGTCGAGATCAGGAAATTCTCCGGCAAGTCCCTCGGCCGCCTCGCGCAGATAGTCGCCAGAGATGTCGACCGGCACATAGCGGAGGGCGTCAACTGCCCGGAGCAGGATCGGAGTCTTGGTCAGCGAGCCCGCACCGAACTCCACCACTGTCCGGCCGGCGCCGACCGCCTTGGCCACCTCGGGCATGATCCGCTCGAGCAGCCGGGTCTCGGTCGCGGTCGGATAATAGCTCGCAAGCCGCGTGATGTCGTCGAACAGCTCGGACCCGCGGCTGTCGTAGAGCCAGCGCGCGGGGATCGCCCTTGGCAAGCTCGACAGCCCGCGCAGAACGTCCTCCCGGAATTGAGGATCGACCGAACTAGACGTCGCGAGCAAGGCGGACTCCCGTGAACTGCCAGCGCGCCGCCGGCGGAAAGAAATTGCGATAGCTGGCGCGGCTGTGACCACGTGGGGTCGCGCAGCTTGCGCCCTTGAGCACCATCTGCCCGGACATGAACTTGCCGTTATATTCGCCGACCGTGCCCTCAGCGGGACGGAAGCCGGGGTAGGAAAGATAGGCCGACCCGGTCCAGTTCCAGACGTCGCCGAACCAGTCGCCGCCCGCGGCCGGAAGCACGGCCCCGGCACGGTCCAGCTGGTGGCCGCCCGCCGCGTCGGCCAGGCGCGCCCGGTCTTCCCACTCGGCTTCGGTCGGCAGCCGCGCGCCTGCCCAGCGGGCAAAGGCGTCGGCTTCGTAATAGGAGACGTGCGCGACCGGGGCTGCCGGGTCCCGCTCACGCCGACCGGCAAGCGTGAAGTGGCTTCCGTCCTTATTCCAGTAGAGCGGCCCCCGGATGCCCTCGCGGGACACCCAGTCCCAGCCTTCGCTGAGCCACAGGCCGGCCTTGTCGTAGCCTCCGTCGGCGATGAACTCCTGCCACTCGCCGTTGCTGACGCAGCGGCTGGCAAGCGCATGCGGATGGAGGAGGGCGCGATGCCGCGGTCCCTCGCAGTCGAAGGCGAAGCCACGACCGTCCGTGCCGATCTCGACCACTCCGTCACGACCCGGCAGCCAGGCCATCGGCGCGGCCGCGACACGCTCCCTCAGCGGAAGCGCCGCGTAGGCGGGCTCCAGCGGATTGGCGGCGAAGGTCGAGAGGATGTCGGTCAGGAAGAGTTCCTGATGCTGCTGCTCGTGATGGATCCCGAGCTCGATCAGGGTCAGCGCCTCGGCCCCAAGCGTCGGCAGCGACTCCTGCACTGCCTCGTCGACCCGGGCGCGCCAGCCGCGTACCTCGTCGAGACTTGGCCGCGTGATCATTCCGCGCCGTCCGCGCTCCAGTCGGGCGCCTTCGCCTTCGTAATAGCTATTGAACAGGAAGGCCCAGCGCTCGTCGACCGGGCCATAGCCCGGGACATGGTCGCGCAAGACGAAGGTCTCGAGGAACCAGGTGGTATGCGCCAGGTGCCACTTGGCGGGCGATGCGTCGATGTTGGGCTGGATGGTCGCATCGGCGTCGCTCAGCGGCTCGGCCAGCGCCAACGTCAGCGCCCGCGTCGCCTGCAGTCGCTCGCCGAGGCTTCGATGCTCTTCGATCCCCTGCCGTTGCTCAGCCTTCAACCATCCACTCCCGGAAAGGCGTCCGACTTCAACAGTCTGGCGAGATGCGCCGTGCTCGACGCTAGCAACTTTGCGGTGGATTGCACTTCGTCGGGCACCTTGGGAAGATCCTTGAAGTCCGTCTTGTGCATCGCTTCGCCAACCCAGTAGCAGGCCGCGGCCGGCGGCACCGTCCAGCCCACGTCGTTCAGTCCCTGGAAGAGGTCGGCCGTCACGCGGTGCGCGCCGTCCTCGTTGCCGACGATCGCCGCCACGACCAATTTGCCGAAGCTTGGATAACGACCCTTGTCGTCGGCCTCGCTCAGGAACGCGTCCATCCGCTCGAGCACGCTCTTGCCGATGCTCGACAGCTGGCCGAGCCAGATCGGCGTACCGAAGATCAGGACGTCGGCGGCGAGGATCTTGGCACGAAGCTCGGGCCACTGGTCGCCGTCGCCCATGTCGCTCTCGACACCCGGCAGGATGCGATAGTCCGCCAGCCGAAGCGTCTCGGTGAGCGTCACCCCGTGCTTGCCGAGTTCGCCCGCGACCAGCTCGATCATCTTGTCGGTCGAGGACGGCTCCCCGTCAGACTTCTTGAGCGTGCAGTTGATGGCGACGGCGGTCAGCGCGGGGTTGGTCATGGGGCAAGGGTCTCCGTGGCGGACGAAGGATCGTCACCGCCATGGAACGAAGCTCGCGGCTTTGGGTGCCGTGATGCCGCCCTGCCCTTTGGTCCCGGGCTAGCGCTCGCTCAGATAGTAGCGGTCCACACGGTTCAGCGCCTCGTCGAGCTCGTAGACGATCGGCTGCCCGGTCGGGATCTCAAGCCCGGTAATGTCGGCGTCCGAGATGCCCGACAAATGCTTCTCGAGCGCGCGCAGGCTGTTGCCGTGCGCCGCCACCAGCACCCTCTTGCCCGCCTTGAGCGCGGGAACGATCTCCGCCTCGTAATAGGGCAGCACCCGCGCGATCGTGTCCTTCAGGCTTTCCGTCGCCGGTACCGCGATCCCGGCGTAGCGACGGTCCTGCTGAAGGCTCGCATAGGCACTGTCGGCCTCGAGCGGCGGCGGCGGCACGTCGAAGCTTCGGCGCCAGATCTTGACCTGCTCCTCGCCGACCTTGGCCACAGTCTCGGCCTTGTTGAGCCCGGTCAGCCCGCCATAGTGCCGCTCGTTCAGCCGCCAGTCCTTCACCAGCGGAAGCCACAGCCGGTCCATCGCTTCCAGCGCCAGGTTGGCGGTGCGGATCGCGCGCTTCTGGACCGAGGTGAAGACGAGATCGAGGTCCATTCCCTTGTCGGTCAGCAGCGTTCCCGCCGCCTTGGCCTCCGCGACCCCCTGCTCGGTCAGGTCCACATCCCACCAGCCGGTGAAACGGTTCTCGAGGTTCCACTGGCTCTGGCCGTGGCGAAGCAGGATCAGCGTCGGCATGGGTGTCAGCGCCGCTCCAGCTCGGGCACGATCTGGTAGAGCGCGTCGAGGCAGCTGTGGGCCAGCGCCTTGCTCCGCTCGGGGCTCCAGCCATGGTCGGGATCGGCCAGCGGCTGGTGGTCCTTGAACGGCATCTCCAGCGTCATCGAGACGCAGCCGAATCGCTCGGCCAGCTGGGTCGTCGACATCGACAGGTTGGCCTGGCCCGGCCGAGCCAGTTCATAGCCCTGCTCGGTCTGGAAGTCGGGGCAGATCCGCTCGAGCGTGGTCCCGAACAGGTCGTAGAGTTGGCTCTGCCGCTCGGTCAGCGAGGGAATGCCCTCGAAGCCCGCGAGGAAGTTGGCGGCGATCGCCTCGTCGCCGTGGATGTCCATCGCGAACACCGGCGGATCCTTGTCCATTGCCTCGCGGACGCACAGCACTTCGGGGCTGCGCTCGGCGGTCGGCGCATGCCACTCGCGGTTGAGGTTCACGCCCGCAGCGTTGGTCCTGAGGTAGCCGCGGCGGCTGCCGTCGGGATTCATGTTCGGCACCACATGGAAGGTGCAGCGGCTGAGCAGTGCGCGGGCGACGGGATCGTCGGGATCGGCCAGTTTCTCGAGCGCGCCTTCCATCCACCATTCGGCCATGCTCTCGCCCGGGTGCTGGCGGGCATAGAGCCACACGGTGGTCGCGCCCTCGCCCAGCGTCAGGCAGTCGATCGGCTGCCCGTCGAGGCTGTGGCCGAGCGTCCGGTGGGTGACATCGGGGAGGCTGGCGATCAGCGCCACGAGGTCGTGGTGCCGCTCCATCGAGTAAGGCGCGAAATAGGCGACCCAGAGGACGCCACTTTCCGGGGTTACGCGGATGGTCAACACGCCGTCGGCATAGCTGGTGTCGGCCAACGTCCAGGTCTCGCGGTCGCTCGACACGCGCGCGCTGTAGCCGGGCCAACCCATCGGATAAGCCGAATCGGCGCAGTTGGTGATCCTGAGGGTCAGTGCCTCGCCTGCCGCGCCGGAAACCCGGAAGTGGAACCACTGGCGGAACTCGCCGCCGGCATCGTCGACGATCTCGAGGTCGAGGGTCGTGCCCTCCTGCTTGATGAGGCGAATGTTGCCGCTGTCAAAGGCGCTGCTGACGGTGATGGACATGGGGAGCGCCCTTAAGCGGTCACGCTTCCAGAAGAAAGGCGTCGTGCATCTTTCCGTCGAGCACCGCCGACTGCAAGGCCGCCATCTCGTCGGCCCAGTAGCGATCGGCTTCGAGGTGTGGGCTGATCCCCCGGACACGCCCGTGAAGACCCGCAAGCGCCGGTGAGGTCGTCAGCGGCGCATGATAGTCGACCCCCTGCGCCGCCGTGATCAGCTCGACCGCCACCACGCCGGCCGCGTTGCGCGCGACGCTCGCCGCCTTGCGCGCCGCGATCGGCGCCATCGACACATGGTCCTCCTGCCCGGCCGAGGTCGGGATCGAATCGACCGAGGCGGGAAAGGCGAGGCTGCGGTTCTCCGCGACCAGCGCGGCCGCGGTCACCTGCGGGATCATCAGCCCGCTGTTGACCCCGCCGTCGTCGGTAAGGAATGCCGGGAGGCCGCTCATCTTGGGATCGACCAGCACCGAGATCCGCCGCTCCGACAGGCTCGCCACTTCGCACAGCGCCATGGTGATCGTGTCCGCCGCGAAGGCGACCGGCTGGGCATGGAAGTTGCCACCCGAGATCGCGCTGTCCTCGTCCTCGAACACGATCGGATTGTCCGTGACCGCCGCCGCCTCGATGGTCAGCGTGCGCGCGGCATTGTTGAGCAGGTCAAGGCTCGCGCCCATCACCTGCGGCTGGCAGCGGAAGCTGTAGGGATCCTGCACCCGTCCGCAGCGATGATGCGAGGCGACGATATCGCTACCATCGAGCAGCCGCGCGATCTCTGCCGCCACTTGCTCCTGCCCCGGCTGCCCGCGAAGCGCCGAGATGCGCGGGTCGAACGGCTTGACGCTCCCCTTCAGCGCATCGACCGACAGCGCCCCGGCGCCGAGCGCCGCGCCGAACACGCGCTCGGCTTGGAACAGCGCGTCGAGCGCCAGCGCCGTCGAGAATTGGGTCCCGTTGATCAGCGCCAGCCCCTCCTTGGGCCCGAGCTCGAGCGGCGTACGACCCATTCGCTGTAGTGCCGCCGCGGCCGGCAGACGCTCCTCGCCGAGTTCGATCCAGCCGAAGCCCATCAGCGCCGCGGTCATGTGGGCGAGCGGTGCGAGGTCGCCGCTCGCCCCCACGCTGCCCTGGCTCGGGATCACCGGCATTGCGTCGGCGTCGACCAGCGCCTGGAGGGCGTCGACGACCTCGATCCGCACTCCGGAATGGCCACGCCCGAGGCCAAGCAGCTTGAGAAGGATCATCAGCCGCACGACCCTCCGCGGGCTCGGCTCCCCCAGTCCGCAGCTGTGCGACAGGATGAGATTGCGCTGAAGCTCGGTCAGCCGGTCCTGCGGAATGCGCTCCTGCGCCAGAAGCCCAAAGCCGGTGTTGATCCCGTAGACCGTCTCGCCGCTGGCCACGATCCGCGCGACCGCCTCGGCCGACGCACGCACCCTGGCCAGTGCCCCCTCCCCCAAACGCGCCGGGGCGCCTCCCCAGAGCGAGCGAAGGGCGGTGAGCGAGATGTCCTGCGGATCGAGCATATGCATGCCCCCGCTTAGTGCCCTGGGACGAAAAGCGGGAGTGGCGAAGATTGGTCCCGTTACGCGTCGACGCTGCGCTTCAGCAGTTCGAGACAATCGCCGTCGATTGCCGTGCCGACGGCGTCGGTCATGATCCTCAGCGCCTCGCTCTGCGACAATGCGGCGCGGTAGGGGCGGTCGGAGACCAGCGCATCATAATGATCGCAGGCGGTGATGATCCGTGTCTCGCGGCTGATCGCGGAGGCACCGAGTGCAAGCGGATAGCCGGCCCCGTCGAGCCGCTCGTGGTGCGCCGCAGCGACGTCGGCGAGACCTGCAAGCGCGCCGATCCGCCCGAGGATGGCGCGGGTGTGCACCGCGTGCGCGCGCATCTCGCTCCATTCCTGCTCGTCGAGGCTGCCCGGTTTCTCGAGGATCGTGCTCGACACACCGAGCTTGCCAATGTCGTGGAGCACAGCCGCGCGCCGCAGCCAGCGGGTCCGCCCGCGGTCCATCCCGAACCCTGCCGCCATCCGCTCGCTCAGCTTCCCGACCCGTGTAGAATGGCCCGCCGTGAACGGGCTCTTGGCATCGATCACGCTGCCGAAGGCGTCGGCGATGCAGTCGAGATACTCCTCGTCGAGATGCCGCTCGGTCTCGTGCGGCGCAAGCCGGACGACCCGGCTCTCGATTGTCGGCGAGGACAGGGCGGTCCAGAACAGCGGCGCCGCACTCGCCTGCTCGAGCGCTCGGACCAGCGCCGGATCGAGCCACACGCCGCTCCGCCGCCGCGCCTCGTCCAGCGCGGCGCTGGGCCCGGCATGGACGTGAAAGACGTCCACCACCTGCGCCAGCAGCGCGATGCGCGAGAAGAGCGGGATCGCCTCCGACTGTCGCCGCTCCGGGCGGCCCGAGCCATCCCAATGCTCGTCGAGATGGTAGATGCCGTCGCACACCGCATCGGAGAAGCGCAGGGTCCGGGCGATGTCGGCGCCCCTCGTGCAGCGCGAAACGATCATCTCCTGCGCGATCGCACCACCATTGCGAAGGATATTGCCGATCGCCGCCGCACGCTGTCGCAGCGGTCGCCCCCGCGCAGTCTTGCTGAAGACGAAGTGGAGGGTCGCGGCGAGGCTCGTTCCGACGGTCTTGTAGCCCTGTTTGAAGGCGCGGTCGTCGGCTTCGTACAGCTCGCAGATCCGCGCGGCATTGCTGCTGCAGCCGAGGTCCTTGAGCAGCAGCGTATAGTAGAGATCGCCCATCTCTGCCGAAGACAGGCCGATGATCCGCCCGATCTCCATGCCGATCCAGCAGCTGCGGATCGAATGGCCGGCGGGCTGCCCCTCGGTGAGGTCAAGCGCATAGCTGAAGGCGGCGATGACTTCTGCCCGGCTGACCGCCG
The DNA here is from genome assembly GCF_039538045.1 of Sphingomonas swuensis. Taxonomy (NCBI): domain Bacteria; kingdom Pseudomonadati; phylum Pseudomonadota; class Alphaproteobacteria; order Sphingomonadales; family Sphingomonadaceae; genus Sphingomonas; species Sphingomonas swuensis. The sequence goes on from NZ_BAABBQ010000001.1 coordinate 2,744,638, forward strand.
GGACCGTAAGCGACTGGTGAAGCATCGCACCGACTTGGACGCGTCTTCTTAATCTCGCTCCTAATGAAGAAGGTTAACCGCTTCGCTCGCCGTTGGGTCGCGCACGCTGCTAACGCTGGGCGACGGTCACCTCGACGCAGCGTTCGGGCCGGCAGGCCAGTTCGCGGTCGACCAGTTGGCGTGCGCGCTGGATCGAGGCGGACGCGACATCGTCGGCATGGGTCAGGACAATCAGCGGCGGCGGCGTCATCCCGTTCACCACGCGGAGGAAGTGGGCGACCATAGGCTCAGCCACGGTCCGGCCATTCCACTGCCATCCGCCGGGCGCCACGTGCAGGCGGTTGACGGGCCCGGGTCCGCTCGGAACCGCGCGGGCCTGCTTCCAATGCCCGAGCGGCGAATTCGCCGCGCCGTCGGGCGTCATCGACATGAACAGGGTTGCAGCCACCACAAGCGACATGATGCACGCTCCTCCGACCGCAAACCCAAGCTGCCGCCGCGAGTAGCGGCCCTCACCGCGGCGCTTCTCGCCTTCCGCGCTCGGCGGCTACGGTGCCACCCCGATTTGCTTGGACACAGAATTTCCGGTGGGGTTCTCGGCCGCCGCCAGCACGCGGGCCGCTTCGCGGCTGCTCCCAACGCCAAGCTTGCGCCGAGCGCCGCGAAGCCGCTCGTTGACGGTGTGTACCGACAGTCCAAGGTAGGTCGCGATCGACTTGGCGTCGTGACCCGCGAGGAGCAGCCGAAGCGCGGCTTTCTCGCGATCGGTTAGGGAGGAGACGCCGGCAACCATGGCCGCACTGTCCTCCGGAGGGCGACCACGCGCAAGAAGCGGCATGTGATCGATGCCGCGCTCGGCCCACTAACGCGCGAATTTCAGGGTGTCGTGGTCTCGCGCCACGCGCCGGGCGCGAGCCCGTCGAGGCTCCACTCCCCGATGCGCCAGCGGACCAGCCGGAGCGTAGGCAGACCCACCGCCGCAGTCATCCGCCGGACCTGGCGGTTGCGGCCTTCGCTGATGGTCAGCTTCAGCCAGCAGTCGGGCACGCTCTTCCGGAAGCGAACCGGCGGGTCGCGCGGCCAGAGGTCGGGATCGGCAATGTGATTGGCCCCGGCCGGACGGGTCAGGCCGTCCTTGAGCTCGATACCACGACGGAGGCGGAGAAGCTGCGCCTCGTCGGCTTCGCCCTCGACCTGCACCAGGTAGGTCTTGGCCATCTTGAACCGCGGGTCCGCGATCCTCGCCTGGAGCCGGCCATCGTCGGTCAGCAGCAGCAGGCCCTCGCTGTCGCGATCAAGCCGGCCGGCAGGATAGACGCCGGGAATGTCGAGATGATCGGAGAGCGTCGCCCTGGCCTCGGGCGAGCCCCGATCGGTGAATTGCGACAGCACGCCATAGGGCTTGTTGAACAGGATCAGCCGAGCCATGCGCCCCTTTGGTCGTGCGCGGCGGCGGCTGCAACGTCCGTCATCCTGCCGCGGCTATCGCCGGGCCTTGCGGCTCGGCGCAAAGAGTTCGCTCCAAGCGAACCGCGCCTGCCTGCTGATGACGCTCGCGCATGGCGGGGCTCGCGAGGCCCCGCGCGCTTCCTAGGGGCGACCGCGGATCGGTTCGCAGGCGAGGCCGTCCATGTCGCCGTCCATCCAGGGGCGGTAGCCGGGCTCGCCGGCGCGGATCGGGGCGAGGCCGAGGCGGCGGATCTCGTTGCAGCCGCGGTAGGTGACGCTCGCCTCGCGCTTGGTCAGCGGGCGGGTCTCGCTGCGGGGCGGATAGTCGTAGGGACGCGCATCCTGCGGCGCGGCGACCAGCGGCACCAGCGGGAGCAGGGCCGAGGCGGCAAGGAGAAGCTTGAGCATGGCCCGAGCCTAGGATCGGTCGGTGAAGGAAGGTTTAAGGGACCGCCCCTCCCCCCTCGTTCAGGCGCCAGGCATCGTCCCGGGGCGGAGGTAGGCGAACATGTGCGGGACGAAGTCCTGCTTGCCCAGCGGAACGCCGGCGCTGCGCAGCAGGGCGTAGGCCATGTCGGCGTGGAAGGCCGACTGCGGAAGCACCCAGTCGCGGACGTAGGTGGCGCCGGTCATGTCGAACACCATGCCCATCGGAAGCGCATGGGCGAGCGGGCGGTCGGCGGCGGAATCGAGCTCGTCCGGACCGACGCCGCGGAGGAAGGCGATCGCCTGCCCGAGGATCGCGCGGAGGTCGGCAAGCGAGCCCGGCTCGTCCTGCGCCATGGCCGCATGGGTGCGCAGCGCGGTGGTCGCCTCGGGTGTCTCCTCGCCGCGCAGCCGGTGCACCGCCTCCTGGGCGAGGAAGGCCGCGATCCGGACCTGGCTGTGGAGCGGGAACATGTCGACCGCGAGCCGGACGGCGAGCAGGTCTTCGGGATCGTTGCCGTGGGCTCGCGCATGCGCCTCGCCCTTGTCCAGCCAGCCGCCGAGCGCGATCAACTGGTTCGAGAGAGTGGGGACGAGGAGGTCGGTGAGGGTCATGGCCAGGTCCTAGCCCGGCCTTCCGCGAAGTTCACGAAGTTCTCGAAGTTCACAGGGTGCGGGGGTCTCGCGCCGTTTTCCCTCCGGACCCGATCATCCGCGCAGGGCATGACAAAGGGAAGCGCAGGACGAACCATATAGGTTGTTTACTGCTTGAAAGCCTACAAGGCAAGCGGGATGGGTCGGCCTCTTCGCCGGCTCGGGCGACCGAAACGCTTCCCGCCGTTGTGCGCGTAGGCGTCGATCTGCTGGCGAACGAGGAAGTGGCCGCGCCGGGTCACCAGCGCGGCATCCTGCCCCTTCCCGCTCAGCCGCGCGAGAAGGCGGGGCGGAAGGGTTCGCGGCGGGCGCTGTCGGGGATGAGGCTGCCCTTGAACTTGCGGTTCATCAGCGCGGCGCCGGCGCTGCTCTGGCAGACCAGCCGGGTGCCGCCGTCGGGCAGGCGCTCGAGCGCGGAGATCCCGACGTCGGCCGCGTCGCACTTGGCGATGACGTCCTTCTCGGGCAGCTTGAGGAAGAGAACCCGGCTCATGCGTTGGCCGCCCGGCGGCGCGCCACGATGCGCTGGCCATAAGCCTCGAACAGGTCGAGATGCGCCTGGGCCGAGGCCTGGCAGGTGGCGGCGCGCGCCCGCGTCAGCGACACTCCGCGGCGCCAGTAAAGGTAGTTCATGTCCATGAGGTGCAGCTCCATTGCCGGTAAGCAAGAGCGCGTAAAATCTCTCAGCCGCACGGGCTTACAGGGCCGATCCGTGCGATGGGGAGGATGTAGCACGGATGGTGCAATTTCCCTAATCGCGCGGCGCCAAATCGGCGACAGTGGTGGTCCCGCGTTTGACAAGGTCTGGGACCGAAACTAGGAGCGCGCCTCCGTTCAACCCAGTGGAGGTCGCGAGAATGCTGAAATTTCGCCTTGCGCCTCGTGAAGCGCCACTAGGCTTCTAGGCCTACGCATTGCGCGGCCGCCCATCGCGGCGGCTTCCCAGAGCAGCGACACAGACGCGGGGCGAGGATCCCCGCCGGGGTCTTTCAATGAACTACGTGCGTTTCATCACGCCGTGGTGGCGCGTGCGCCGCCAGGTGGACTGCGGGCCGTTCGGTCCGGCTTACGAGGCATGGCGTGACCGCGACGTGCCCGAAGTGCTGCGGGTCGCGATCGGCGAGGAGATCGACTGGTTCGAGCGGCATCTGCCGGTCCCGGGCCGGCAGGCGTTCCGGGTCAAGTCGTGCCGGCGCTGGCGCTCGGACGGGATCTGCTGGTTCCATGCCGAGGCGCGCGAGATGATCGCGCACGCCTTCGTGCTTGCGGCGCTGCTCGAGGAAGTGGGGGTGCCGGTCCGCAAGGCCGCGACCCACCGCCCGGGCACGATCCTCTACCGCGATGCCTATCAGATCGTGGCGAAGCCGATCGAGGCGACGCCGACCCTCTACCACTGACCCGCTCCCGTCCCGGCCCGGTGCCGGGGCGGGAGCCAACCCCCGAGGAGACGAACGATGACGACGAACCATGACGAGCTGCCCTGCTTTCGAGCGGATAGCCAAGCGGCGTAAGGGCTTCCCGAGCGAGACGCGGGTCAAGCGCGGGCTGCGCTTCGTGCGCGGCGGGACAAAGGAGCTGATCGAGAAGCTCGGCCGCAACGACCCCTGCCCGTGCGGCTCGAACCTGCGGTTTCAAGCGCTGCTGCCTGACCAGCGGCCGCTTTCGATGGGTCGGAGCGGAAGGATTACTGGCGGTGAAGGGCGTGGGTCGCTGCCAAGGCCAGGCACGGCTCGGGTTTAGTAGTCGAAATTTGCATGCAGCAATACTCAGTTCCCCTGTGCTTTGAGTTATACCTGCAGGCAGGTGCTGCACGGGGATCGAACGCGACCTGATCGTTTCGGGAACCAACAAATCCTTCGTCCGCCGCCGTGACTAGGTTGCCATCCGCGCTCCCCGATCAAGCTGTTCAACCGCAGGGTAAGAACTTCTAGGATAAAGATCATGTCTGTCGCTTAATCGCGTTTGCGGCGTTGATCTGTGACGCTACTCTCTCGCAAATGCTGATCTAACATGGAGTAAGTGTTGGCGAGTTGGTCCGAAGCAGTGTTGGCAGCGGTTCGGCGGCATGTGCGCAAGACCGGCTCGACAATATTTAGCCGCCAAGGACTTCTTGACGCGGAGATGGAAGCCATCGTCGCGGCGACCGCTTCGATTGGGGCGACCCCGTGGCAGACCCTAAGCCGCGTGCTTCAGGAATTGCGCGATGGCGGCACGATCGAATTCGTAGGTGAAGGCGTTTATAGGTACGCTGGACAGCCGGTGACAGAGGATTCAGCAGGTCCGACAAAGGGCGTTTTCGTTACCGGCCCACATTCAATCTACGACGATCAGCCAGAAAGATTTTACCGCTTTCCGCCGACTTATCTTACTGCGGCGCGTCGAATGGTAGGTCAGTGGATCGTTTATTTGGAGCCCAGGCGCGCTGGCGGACGTGGGTTTTGGGCCGTCGCAAAGGTGAGCAACATTGAACGGGATTCCGAACGTCCGGGCATGTTTCTAGCTTTAATTGAGCCAGGCAGTTTTCTTGAATTTGGGACAAGCGTTCCCTTCAGCATTGATCGGCTCCCCATGGAGCGCGCACTGCTTAATACCGACGGCAGCATCAAGGGCAGCAAGCAACTTGCGATCCGTGCCCTAAGGAACGCGGACTTCAACCGAATTGTTGAAGTCGGCTTACTGGACCCCGAACCCGAACTGCCGAGAGTTGGCGAGGCTGAGCAGATACCATCTTTTCTACTTGGCCAGCCTGATCAGGAAGAGTTCGAAGGGCCGATCGATCGTGCAAAGATGCTCGTCAGCCGAAAGGTGCGCGATGCCAAGTTTAGACGCGCAATTCTCCACGTATACGATGGGCGATGCGCGTTAACGGGGATGCGTTTAGTTAATGGCGGAGGTCGATTAGAAACCGAAGCAGCGCACATCATGAGTGTCGGAGATGGAGGCCCGGACTCAGTTTCGAACGGCATCGCATTAAGTGGGACAGCTCATTGGATGTTTAACCGCGGCCTCATCTCTCTTAACGATAATGGTCACATTTTACTGTCCGGCAAGATTAACGATCGTGACGGAATCGAAAAGATGCTCCTGCCGGGGCGTCAGGCCAACTTTCCGGCTGGGGCTTACCGACCACATCATCGCTATTTGTCTCACCATCGTGAGCGCTTCGGATTTGAAGTATAGATAGCGTGACCCCGGGTAAATCCCGGGGTCACGGCACTTCGTGGTGCTCCTACTCCGCCGCCACCGTAGCTGCGTCGAACAGCCCACCCTCGGCCTCGGCCTCCGGCGCGTCGTTGGCGATCTTGGCCTTCTGGCGGTTGTCGAAGTTGCTCCAGACGGTGTTCCAGTCACCCCGCGTCGCGGCCTTGGAATATTCGGTGGCGCGCTGCTCGAAGAAGTTGGCGTGCTCGACGCCGTTGAGGAGCGGTGCGAGCCAGGGGAGCGGATGTTCGTCGACCATGTAGATCGGCTGGAAGCCGAGCTGTCCCAGGCGCCAGTCGGCGATGTAGCGGACATACTTCTTGATCGACTTGGCGGTCATGCCCTCGACCGGACCCTGCTCGAAGGCGAGGTCGATGAAGGCGTCCTCGAGGCGCACCGTCTTCTGGCACTGGTCGATGATCGCTTCCTTGACGTCGGCGGTGAGGCAGTCGCGCTCCTTCACGAAGGTGTGGAAGAGCTTGATGATGCCCTCGCAGTGGAGGCTCTCGTCGCGGACCGACCAGCTGACGATCTGGCCCATGCCCTTCATCTTGTTGAAGCGCGGGAAGTTCATCAGCATCGCGAAGCTGGCGAACAGCTGCAGCCCCTCGGTGAAGGCACCGAACATGGCGAGCGTCTTGGCGATGTCGGCATCGGTGTCGACGCCGAAGGTGTTCAGATAGTCGTGCTTGTCCTTCATCTCCTTGTACTGGAGGAAGGCGCTATACTCGCTCTCGGGCATGCCGATGGTGTCGAGCAGGTGGCTGTAGGCGGCGATGTGCACCGTCTCCATGTTGGAGAAGGCGGTCAGCATCATCTTGATCTCGGTCGGCTTGAACACCGAGCCGTACTTGTCGTGGTAGCAGTCCTGCACCTCGACGTCGGCCTGGGTGAAGAAGCGGAAGATCTGGGTGAGGAGGTTGCGCTCGTGCGGGGTGAGCTTCTGCGCCCAGTCGCGGCAGTCCTCGCCCAGCGGCACTTCCTCGGGCATCCAGTGGATCTGCTGCTGGCGCTTCCAGAACTCGAACGCCCAGGGGTATTCGAACGGCTTGTAGGACTTGGAGGCGGAGAGAAGGGACATCAGCGGTCTCCCATGAAGGTGATGACGGTGGCCGCGCCGAGGATGGCGGCGCAGAAGGCGATGGTGAGAAGGGTCCAGCGGCGGCGGGCCGGGGCGAGCTCGGGCGCGAGATCGACGTCGCCGGCGCGGCGGCTGTTGATCAGCGACAGGCCGACGACGGTCAGGAGCATGAAGGGCGTGCCGTTGGCGACCACCGGGGCGGTCCAGCCCGCCTTGCCGGTGATGTAGAGGAGGAAGCCGGCGAACCCGACCACCTCGAGCGCCACCCCGCTCCACTGGACCCAGTTGAAGGGTCGCGCGGGCGCCAGCGCCGGGCTCGGCGCATAGGGGTCGTAGGAGGAGGACTGACGGTAGCTCACCAGAAGAACCTCCCCTTGGCCGAGCTCTTGCCGGCGCGTTTCCGGAACATCTGGATATACATCCAAAGCCCTGAAAATGCGAAGAAAAGAAGGGCAAACCCACTCATCAACGAAAGCACGACCCCGAGCGGCCCGAACTCCTCGCCCGAATGCAGGTGATGGAGCAGGCCGACGTTCCACCCGCCCGGCTGCGGCTTCGGGCGGCAGTTCATCGTCTCGGGGCAGACGAAGTCGGCAGGGACGGCCGGCGGCGGCGCGGCCTCCTGGCGGGCGTCGTTCACGAGGGCGCCGACCTGGCTGAGGATGCCGGTCGAGGCGATGAACAGGATGAGGACGCCGAAGAAGACGCTCAGCCAGCGGTGCCAGCGACGCATCAGTGCCCCCTCCCGGCCAAGGACGAGGCGAACCGCCGGGCATCGAAATCCGGGACGGCGCGTTCAGCGGGCATCACCATCTCAGGAGAAGAACCACCATGGCCGACAGCAGCCAGATCCGTGAACATATGGAAGTGATCGGCGCCGACGGAGCCCACGTCGGCACCGTCGACAAGATCGAGGGCGAGCGGATCAAGCTCACCAAGAAGGACAGCGGCGCCGAGATCGAGGGCGCCGAGGGCAGCCACGCCGGACACCATCATTTCATCCCACTCGGCCTCGTCGCCGAGGTCGAGGGCGACCAGGTGCGCCTGTCGGCCACCGGCGCCAATGCCGTGACCTTCGTCGAGGAATAAGCCTGCCGCTCCCCCGTCCCGCCGGTGGCGGCGGCGGGGGACTGGAAGCGGCGCCGTAAGGCACCGACCGAGGAGGGCCGGAGCGGTCACTGTGCCGCCTCGTTGGCGAACTCGGGATAGGGCTTGGTCGTCGAGTAAGCGATGGCGAAGCCCGACAGGACGAGGCCGAAGGCGAGCGCCATCATGCCGGCGATGAGCAGCCCGGTGCTCTTGCGCGATTCGCCCGGCCGGCCGCGGAGCGCCGCGATCAGCATGATGAGCCCGGCCAGGCCGGCGACCGCCCCCACGGCGACGAACAGGATGTTGGTCCCGGTCATGACTTGCGGCCGCCAGCCGCGACTCCGCAGGAGAAGGCGCCGACCCCGAGCGCAAAGCCGAAGTTGTACCAGCCGCCGTTGTTGGGAACCGCGTAGATGGTGATGCTGTCCGAGAAGAGCGAGCCGATGAACGAGAAGAGGATGATCCAGCCGTGAAACAGTCCGTGCAGGAAGCCGGGCGCGCCGGTCTCCACGGCGGCCGGCACCTGCCGTGCACATGATGCAAGAAGAGTGACGAGCAGCGCCGCTCCCAAGAGCCGCGCCGCCCGCCCGGGGCGTTCTACTGACACGCCAGGCACTCGTCATAGTCGGTCGACGAGGCGAGTTCGTATTTGGGGGCTTCGGCGGTGTTGTCGGCCTCGACCCCGCCCGCGAAGCCGGCGCGCTGCACCGACTTGGAGCGGAGATAGTAGAGCGACTTGATGCCGAGCTCCCAGGCGCGGAAATGGAGCATCATCAGGTCCCACTTGTCGACGTCGGCCGGGATGAACAGGTTCAGCGAAGTGGCCTGGTCGATGTAGGGCGTGCGGTCGGCGGCAAGCTCGATCAGCCAGCGCTGGTCGATCTCGAAGCTGGTCTTGAAGGTCGCCTTCTCGTCCTCCGAGAGGAAGTCGAGGTGCTGGACCGAGCCGCCCTGCTCGAGGATCGAATTCCACACCGCGTCGGAGTTCTTGCTCTTCTCGATGAGGAGCTTCTCCAGATACGGATTGCGGATCGAGAAGCTGCCCGACAGCGTCTTGTGGGTGTAGACGTTGGCCGGGATCGGCTCGATGCAGGCCGAGGTGCCGCCGCAGATGATCGAGATCGACGCGGTCGGCGCGATCGCCATCTTGCAGGAGAAGCGCTCCATCACGCCCATGTCGGCGGCGTCGGGGCACGGCCCGCGCTCGTGCGCCAGCATCATCGAGGCCTCGTCGACCTGCGCCTTGACGTGCTTGAAGATGCGCATGTTCCAGCTCTTGGCCATGGCACCCTCGAAGGGCAGGCCGCGGGCCTGGAGGAAGCTGTGGAAGCCCATCACGCCCAAGCCGACCGAGCGCTCGCGCTCGGCGCTGTACTTGGCCCGCGCCATCTCGTCGGGCGCACGGGCGATATAGTCGGAGAGCACGTTGTCGAGGAAGCGCATGACGTCCTCGATGAACTGCTTGTCGCCGTTCCACTCGTCCCAGGTCTCGAGGTTGAGCGAGGACAGGCAGCAGACCGCGGTCCGGTCGGCGCCGAGATGGTCCTTGCCGGTCGGCAGGGTGATCTCGGAGCAGAGGTTCGAGGTCGAGACCTTGAGCCCGAGGTCGCGATGGTGCTTCGGCATCGACCGGTTCACCTGGTCGATGAAGATGATGTAGGGCTCGCCCGTCGCGAGGCGGGTCTCGACCAGCTTCTGGAACAGCGAGCGGGCGTCGACCTTGCCCCGCTCGGACTGGTCCTTGGGACTGCGGAGGATGAACTCCGTGCCCTCGCGGACAGCCTCCATGAACTCGTCGGTGATGAGCACGCCGTGGTGCAGGTTCAGCGCCTTGCGGTTGAAGTCGCCCGACGGCTTGCGGATCTCGAGGAACTCCTCGATCTCGGGGTGCGAGACGTCGAGGTAGCAGGCGGCCGAGCCGCGGCGCAGCGAACCCTGGCTGATCGCGAGCGTGAGCGAGTCCATCACCCGGACGAAGGGGATGATGCCGCTGGTCTTGCCGTTGAGGCCGACCGGCTCGCCGATCCCGCGGACGCTGCCCCAGTAGGTGCCGATGCCGCCGCCCTTGGAGGCCAGCCAGACATTCTCGTTCCAGGTGTTGACGATGCCGTCGAGGCTGTCGCTGACCGAGTTCAGGTAGCAGCTGATCGGCAGGCCGCGACCGGTGCCGCCGTTCGACAGGACCGGAGTCGCCGGCATGAACCACAGCTTCGAGATATAGTCGTAGACGCGCTGGGCATGCGCCTCGTCGTCGGCATAGGCCGAGGCGACGCGGGCGAAGAGGTCCTGGAAGTTCTCACCCGGGAGAAGGTAGCGATCGTTCAGCGTGTCCTTGCCGAAATCGGTGAGGAGCGCGTCGCGCGACGTATCGGTGGTGACGGCGAATCGACGCTGGTCGACCGTGTGGCTGTCCTTCTTCGCCGCCACCGCAGTGCCGGCCACGTCGCCCGACGAAACGTCGCTGCTGCTCGAGAAGTCCATGGTCGATTCCTCCTGGCGGTGCATTGCGCGCCGCTCCTTTGTTCCCGTTTCGTTCGCCTGGGGTGTACGCTTCCACCAAGCGATTCGCTAGGGCCCGGAAGGTCTGCCGGAGACGCTATCCCCGTTATTCACAGGGACGCGTCTCCACCTCGCTGGAGATATAGTTATCCCCAGCGCCAACCACAATCATGTGCGTTGGTGCCCCCGAGCCGCTACAACATCTTGTGTCTTGAGCCGGGTTTTGGCGCAAGCCGGAAAATGCTCATCGACGCTAATTTGCGGTGAATGACGTGGCCGACAAGCCGCAGCGAACGCGTAGGCTCAGGGACTCGCAGTGACCCGCGAGGCGAAGGTAGCGACGTCGGCCAGGACCGGCGCGCGGCCACGGAACGGACGGGCGAGCCCGGTGACCATGCCGACGTGTCCGACGCCCGGGTAGAGCCGCAACTCGGCCGTCGCGCCGGCGGCGTTGAGCCGCTCCGCCAGCCGCTGGCTGTTGCGCGGGAGCACGGTCGTGTCGCCGGTCCCGTGAAGCAGCAGGGAGGGCGGATCGTCGCGCGAGGCGAAGCGGATCGGCTGCGTGCTTGCTGGGTCGGGCTCGCGGCCGAAGGCGGCGCGGGTCACCGGCCCTTCGAACGGCAGGAAGTCGTAGGGACCCGCAAGCCCGGCGAAGCCCCTGATCCGGGTTCGGTCGGCGCCGAGCCAGCGCGGATCAAGCGCGAGCATCGCTGCATTGTAGGCCCCGGCCGAATGGCCGACGAGGACGATCCGCGACGGATCGCCTCCGTAGCGCGCGGCCTCGGCCGCGACCCAGCGAACCGCCGCCGCATTGTCCTCGAGGAAGGTCGGATAGCGGACCTGCGGGACCAGCCGGTAGTCCGGCACCGCGACGAGGAAGCCGCGCGACGCAAGCGCCCGTCCTGCGAAGGCATAGCCACCCTTGTCTCCCGAGTTCCACGAGCCGCCATAGAGGAAGATGATGATCGGCAGCGGCTTGCCGGTGGCGCTCGCGGCGGGACGGTAGAGGTCGAGCTTCTGGCGCGGATCGGTGCCGAAGGCGAGGTCGCGCCCGACCGACGCCACCCCGGCGTCCTTGGGCACGATCGCGTTGAAGGTCTCAAGCGGTGAGCAGGCCCCGACCCCCGCCATCAGCAAGGCGGCAAGGAGAGGAAAGCGGCGGACGGGCGGAATATGCCGGGGCGGCGAAACAGAGGTCATGCATGGCTCAACGAAGCGCGGCGTTTTGGTTTCAACCGGGCCCTCCCCCGGCTAAAGGCAGCGACCATGGTGACGACCGCAGGCATGGATGATCTCGCGGTCGGGGGAGCCCCGCTCCGCCAGCGGCTGCGTGCGCCGGCCCGCCGACGGGTTGCCGGGCTCGTTCTCGCGCTTGCGCTCGAGGCGCTGCTGGTGCTCGCGATGCTGACGCTCGGCGAAGGGAAGAGCCGGCTGCCGGAGGGCGACGACCGGCCGCTCGCGACCTTCGATCTTGCCGCGCCGATGCCCGAGAAGGTCACGCCGCGAGAGGTACGGAAGGAAGAGAGCCGGACGGAGGCCGCCGCCGCCAAGCCGGTCACTCCGACGACCGCGCCGCCGGCGCCGCCGATCCCGAGCGAAGTCAGGGTGCCCGAGCCGGTCGTCCAGCTGCCCTCGCCCGTGATGAGCCTGCCGGCCGAGCAGATGGCCCAGTCCGACCTTCGCAACCTCCCCTCTCCGCCGAGCGCGCGCGGCCCCAGCGGACCGCCGGCACCCAAGGGCGAGAGCGACACGCCGCTGGTCGAAGGACGCGGGCCCAATGGCGAACGGCTCTACGCCGCCTCCTGGTACCGCGAGCCCTATGACAGCGAGCTCAAGGGCTACCTGTCGACCGCCCAGCCCGGGTGGGCGCTGATCGCCTGCCGGACGGTGCCCGACTACAAGGTCGACGACTGCGTCGCGGTGGACGAACATCCGAGCCATTCGCAGCTCGCCCGGGCGGTGCTCGCTGCGGCGTGGCAGTTCAAGGTGCGCCCGCCTCGCGTCGGCGGACAGGTCAAGGTCGGCGAGTGGGTGCGGATCCGGATCGACTATGGGCTGAAGCCGGAGCGCCGCTGGAACTGAGCTTGCGCGACCGGGGGTGACTGCTAGCCTCCGTCGGCGAAGTGAAGCGCAGGGGAGCAGTAGCGATGCGGATCGAATTGGCGTTGATCGCGGCGGCGCTGCTGGCCGGACCGGCCTCGGCGGCGCAGGAGCAGCCCCGCACCAACGAGGCCGCAGAGCTGTCGCGCCAGCTTGGCAGCGGTGGGCTGACCGGGCGCAAGCTTGCCGAGGCGATCGCCAAGGCGGAAGCCTTTCCGCTCGGCAGCAAGGACAATCCGGTGCGGGCCAACATGCCGCAGGGCGAACAGGCCTATCTGCGCAGCCTGCGCTGCGCCGACGGCCAGGCACCCGAGTTCATGCGATCGGGCAGCAGCGGGACCGGCGTCTACGGCTATATTCTCGACGCCTACGACGTGCGCTGCGCCGGCAAGGACGCGGTGTCGGTGATGATCGACATGTACCACGACCATGTCGAGCGGCGGCCGGTGCCGGGCTTCGTCGTCGCCAGCGCGCCCCCAACGCCGACCAGCTAGGCACCGCTCTTGGTCCAGTGAGGAACCAGGCGCTTGAAACCTTAATCCGCGTCGTTCATTTGTGTCGTCGCGGACCGGGCCCCTCTGGCGTGCGCTTTCGAAGCCCACGTGATGTCGGACCGCATCGGATGTGACCGATGTGACTGGCCCGGCGTGCTTCCCACGCTATCCGTACGCAACGCGTCCCATTCGATCCTTCGGTTTCGCATGAGGATGGCTTTATGGAATTTCTGTTCGCCGACTGGCTCGGCACCCCGGCCTGGTTCTGGCTGGCCTTCATCGGCCTGGTCGCCGGCCTGACCGCCTTCGATCTCGGGATCCTCCACAAGGAGGACAAGGAGATGGGCATCGGCGAGAGCCTCAAGCTCTCGCTCTTCTACATCAGCATCGCCTTGCTGTTCGGCGCCTGGGTGTGGGTCGAGCGCGGGCCCGAACTCGGCATGGCCTATTACACCGGCTTCTTCATCGAGAAGGCGCTGTCGATCGACAACGTCTTCGTGATCAGCCTCATCTTCACCTACTTCGCGATCCCCGCGAAATACCAGTATCGCGCCCTTCTGTGGGGCATCATCGCGGTGATCCTGCTGCGCGGCGCGATGATCGGGCTCGGCGCCGCCGTGGTCCAGCAGTATGAGTGGGTGCTCTACATCTTCGCCGCCTTCCTGGTCGGAACGGGGATCAAGATGCTGTTCGCCGGCGACAAGCCGATGGACATCGAGCATAATCCGGTGATCCGCTTCATTTCGCGCAAGATGCGGGTGACGCGCGAGCTCCATGACCAGCACTTCTTCGTCAAGGTGCCCGACAGCACGAGCGGCAAGCTGGTGTGGGCGGCGACCCCGCTGTTCCTCGCGCTGGTGGTGATCAACCTCGCGGACCTGGTGTTCGCGGTCGATAGCGTGCCGGCGATCTTTGCGATCACGACCGACACCTTCATCGTCTACACCTCGAACATCATGGCGATCCTCGGGCTTCGCGCGCTCTACTTCGCGCTGGCCGCGATGGTGCACCGCTTCCACTATCTGAAGTATGCGCTGGCGCTTGTCCTGGTGTTCATCGGCTCGAAGATCTTCGTCGCCGACTTCCTGCTCGGCGGCGACAAATTCCCGCCGGTGCTCAGCCTCGGCGTCACCTTCGGCCTGATCGGCGCGGGCGTCGCTTACTCGCTGTGGAAGACCCGCGGCGAGGCCGAGCCCGAGTGGCCCGCCAAGGAAGGCGCGGATGCCGCCAAGCGCCACCTCGACGAGCTGAGCGGCGGCAAGGCGCTGTAGGCAAGGGTCCGCCTCCCCGCCAATCTAGGCGCGGGAGGCGGACCCTCTTCTCAGGTCAGGCCTTGGGCGCGGCCGCCGGGGCGGTGCACTGGTCGGCGACCTTGCGTGCGGTCACTTCCTCGACCAGCCGGTAGTCGCCAGGGCCGCTGAAGCTGCTGTTGCTGGTGATCGTGCCCTTGAAGCCGTCGGCGGTGTAGCTTCCGGAGAAGTCGGCGGTGACGGTGCCCTTGCCCGGGCGGTTGCAGCTGAGCTGGACGTTCATCCGGCCGTTGCGGATGTAGGGGCTCTGCTGGGTGCAGACGTCGGCCGTCTCGCCGGTCGGCTTGAGGTCGTCGGAACCGCAGCTGGTGTAGGTCCGCTTGTCGCCCTGCTTGGCGAAGGTCGGAAGCGGGGTCTTGTCGGTCGAGGCCATGGTGGTGAGCGTGGTCGTCACCTCATACTGGCCGGCGGGAAGCGTGGCCGGCACCGGCTTGGCGGCTTCCTTGGGCGCTTCCTGGCCGCAACCGGCGAGCAGGACGGCGCCGAACAGGACGAATGAACGCATGCAATGATCTCCCCCGTACAAAGAGGGGCAGCTTAGCCTTGCGGAGGGCGGACGCAACCGCCGCCGGAACTCACGTGCGGAACAAGAGTCTGGTTCGCGACGGAGAAATGACTATTCCCCCGAACCCTTGTCCCCTTAGCAGGCAGGCACGATCACTGTGAGTGAAGACGTAAGGCAGACCGAGGCCGATCCCGATGCCGCCACCGACATCGAGGGCGGCGGGCAGAGCCGTGGCCGGCCGGCCGAGGGGCTGCTGGATAGCGGGCGTGGCGACGAGACCTTCGGCGACAGCCGCGGTTTGAACCACTGGCGCGAGAGCGTCATCAGCCACCCCGGCCTCGACGAGCGCGGCAACGTCTTCTTCGCCGCGATCGAGATGACCCGGATGCCGATGATCCTGACGGATCCCAACCAGCCGGACAATCCGATCGCGTTCGCCAACAAGGCCTTCCTCGATCTTACCGGTTATGAGGAAAGCGAAGTCCTCGGGCGCAACTGCCGCTTCCTGCAGGGCGCCAACACCGACCGCGAGGCGGTCGCGGCGCTGCGTGAGACGGTCAATGCAGGCGGCTCGATCGCGCTCGAAATCCTCAACTACAAACGCGATGGCACGCCCTTCTGGAACGCGGTGTTCATCGGGCCGGTGTTCGACCAGCAGGGCAAGCTCGCCTACCAGTTCGCCAGCCAGCTCGACGTCACCCGTCGCCGCAACAGCGAACAGAGCTTCCGCCAGGCGCAGAAGATGGAGTCGATCGGCCAGCTCACCGCGGGCCTCGCCCACGACTTCAACAACCTGCTGCAGGTCGTGAACGGCAATCTCGAACTGCTCTCCTCCTGCGTCGATGGCGAGCGCGCCAAGCGCTACATCGACAATGCCCGGACCGCCGCCGACCGCGGCGCCAAGCTGACCCGCCAGCTGCTGGCCTTCGCCCGCAAGACCAGGCTGAGCCCCAAGCCGACCGACCTCAGCCACCTCGTCTCCGACTTCGTCGACGTGATCGAGAGCTCGCTCGGAAGCCAGGTCCAGCTCCAGCTCAACCTGCGCCGGCGACTGCCGCGGGTGATGGTCGACGGCGAGCAGCTGGAGATGGCGCTGCTCAACGTGCTGATGAACGCCCGCGACGCGATGCCCGGAGGCGGTCTCGTCACCGTCGCCACCAGCCACGTCCACCTCAACGGCGATTCGGCGGCACGGCAGCTGCCCGAGGGCGACTATGTCGCGCTCGAGGTGCGCGACGAGGGCGAGGGCATGACCAGCGACGTCATCGAGCGCGCGACCGAGCCCTTCTTCACCACCAAGACCCAGGGCAAGGGCACCGGCCTCGGCCTCGCCATGGCCTCGGGCTTCGTCCAGCAGTCGCGCGGGCGGCTCGAGATCGAGAGCGCGCCGGGCGCCGGCGCGACGCTTCGGTTCCTCTTCCCTGTTGCACGCGACCAGGACGAGGACGGCGACGAGCGAGCGCCCGAGCGGCAGGTCGCCGTGATCGAAAACCGAAGCCGCGACGCCGAACACCTGCTGGTGGTCGAGGACAGCGCCGAGGTGCTGGAGCTGGCGATCGAGATCCTCGAGGCGGCGGGCTATCGAGTCACCACCGCGGAAAGCGGCGAGATCGCGCTTCGCATCTTCGAGAAGGCGCAGCCTGGCACCTTCGATCTTCTTTTCACCGACCTCGTCATGCCCGGCGGGATCAATGGATTGATGCTGGCGGACAAGGTCCGGGAGCAGGACCCCGAGATCGGCATCCTCCTGACGACCGGATACAATGAGGAGCTGGTGATCGCGGGTCCTGACCGGCCGCACAAGGACGTGCTCGGCAAGCCTTACCGCCGATCAGAGCTGCTCGATCGTGTCCGTCAGGCGCTCAACAACCGTGCCCACCTCAGCGAGGCGCGGCGCATCCCGTCGGATTACGGCTCGGCCGAGGCCTAGCGGGCACGCTTGCGGCGCGTCACTGCATGAAAGTCGGGCTCCTTGCCCGCAATCCAGGCGAGGAAACGCGAAAGATCGGGATTCTTTGCCAGCGCCGACGGATCGTCTCCGCTTCGCTCCAGCTCCTTGTTCGTGAAGAGATTGTGCAGCGTCCGGTGGCAGATCGGATGCACCGGCCTCGTCTCGCGCCCTCCGCGCGACTTGGGCACCGGATGATGCTGTTCGATCCGCCTCCCGAGCGGGCGCGCGCAAAGCCAGCAGGGCTGGCTGTCGCCCTCCCCGTCGTCCGGCAGGAGGCGCCTGGTCACTCGACCCGGCTGCCACCCGCCGCGACCAGCGCCTTCACCTGCACGGTCTTGATGTTGACGAACTCGCGGATGCCGAAGGCGGCGCATTCGCGGCCGTAGCCCGAATGCTTCACCCCGCCGAACGGCAGGCGCGGGTCGGAGCGGACATTCTCGTTCACGAAGCTCATCCCCGCCTCAAGCTCCTCCGCCGCGATCCGCCGGCCGCGAGCGAGGTCGCCGGTCAGCACGCCCGATCCGAGCCCGAACTCGCTGGCATTGGCGATGGCGATGGCATGCGCCTCGTCGCGGGCAGCGATGATCGCGGCGACCGGACCGAAAACCTCCTCGTCATGCGCCGGCTGGCCCTCGGCCACGTCGGTGAGGACGGTCGCAGGATACCAGGCCCCGGCCCGTGCGGGCTTCTCGCCGCCGAGCAGCAACCTTGCGCCGCCCGCGATGCTCTTCTCGACCTGCTCGTGGATCTCGTCGCGCGCCTCGACACTCTGCATCGGGCCAAGCTTGGTCCCCTCGCTGGTCGGATCGCCCATGGTGAAGGCCTTCATCGCTTCGACCAAGGCTGTCTCGAACTCGGTCTTGACGGCCTCGACCACGATGAAGCGCTTGCCCGCGATGCAGCTCTGCCCGCCGTTCACCATGCGCGCCGTCGCGGCGACCTTGGCGGCGGCGGGAATATCGGCATCCTCTAGGACGAGATAGGCGTCCGAACCGCCAAGCTCGAGCACGCATTTCTTGAGCACCGATCCCGCGATCGATGCAACGCTGCGCCCGGCCGGAACGCTTCCGGTCAGGGTCACCGCGGCAATATGTTCGTCCCTGATCAGCGCCTCGATATGGCTGCTCGACAGGATCAGGCTTCGGAAGAGGTCGTGAGGCACGCCGGCTTCGTGGAACAGCGCCTCGATCGCCAGCGCGCAGCCGGGCACGTTGCTGGCATGCTTGAGCAATGCGCCATTGCCCGCCATCAGCGCCGGCGCGGCGAAGCGGATCACCTGCCAGAAGGGGAAATTCCACGGCATCACCGCCAGCACCACGCCGAGCGGATTGAAGGTGACGAAGGCCTCGGCGCCACTCTCGTCACCAAGGTCGACCGGCTGTTCGGCGAGATAATCGGCAGCGTTCCCGGCGAACCAGTCACAATGGAAGGCGCATTTCTCGATCTCGGCGCGACCTTCGTCGAGGGTCTTGCCCATTTCGCTGGTCATCAGCGCGGCGAACCGATCGGCATCGCGGCGAAGGAGCTCGGCAGCCTTGCGGACCACGGAGGCGCGATGGTCGAAGTCGGTCTTCCGCCACTCGCGGAAGGCGGCATGGGCTGCCTTGGCCGCGGCTCCAGCCTCGCCGGGCGAGCAGGGCGGATAGCTCTTGCCGGGTTCACCCGTCGCCGGGTTGGTTGTCCGGATTCCTCTGTCTTGTCGGTCTGCCATTCGCCTGCTCCTTGCCGAACCTCCAACGCTGCAACGCAAGAATTGTCGCGGGCGGCGGCAATGCCCATATTCCGCTGATGGAAATCCAGATCCGCACGAATCTTGCCGAGCCCGAAACCTCGACCGAGTTCGTGCCGCACCGCCCGGCCCGGCCCGAAAAGGCCGAGGGCGGGCGCCCCTTCGTGCTCAAGAGCGACTATTCGCCCGCGGGCGACCAGCCGACCGCGATCAAGGAACTGGTCGCGGGGATCCGCGACGAGGGCGAGAAGAACCAGGTGCTGCTCGGGGTCACCGGCTCGGGCAAGACCTTCACCATGGCGCAGATCATCCAGGCGACCCAGCGCCCGGCACTGATCCTCGCGCCCAACAAGATCCTCGCGGCGCAGCTTTACGGCGAATTCCGCAGCTTCTTCCCCGACAATGCGGTCGAATATTTCGTCAGCTACTACGACTACTACCAGCCCGAGGCCTACGTGCCGCGGTCGGACACCTACATCGAGAAGGAAAGCTCGGTGAACGAGGCGATCGACCGGATGCGCCACTCGGCGACGCGCTCGCTGCTAGAGCGCGACGACGTGATCATCGTCGCCTCGGTCAGCTGCCTCTACGGCATCGGCTCGGTCGAGACCTATTCGGCGATGACCTTTTCAATGAAGAAGGGCGAGACCGTCGACCAGCGCGAGATCGTCCGCAAGCTCGTCGCGCTCCAGTACAAGCGCAACGACCAGGCCTTCGCGCGGGGCAACTTCCGGGTTCGCGGCGACAGCCTCGAGGTGTTCCCGTCGCACTATGAGGACAGCGCCTGGCGTATCTCCTTCTTCGGCGACGAGATCGAGGACATCGTCGAGTTCGATCCGCTGACCGGCAAGAAGGTCGCGAGCCTGCCGTCGGTGAAGGTCTACGCCAACTCGCACTATGTGACTCCCGGACCGACGCTCAAGCAGGCGAGCCACGCGATCCGCCACGAGCTTGAGGAACGGCTCAAGGAGCTGGAGGCGGAGGGCAAGCTGATCGAGCATCAGCGGCTCGAGCAGCGCACCAATTTCGACCTCGAAATGATCGCCGCGACAGGCTCGTGCGCGGGGATCGAGAATTACTCGCGCTTCCTGACCGGCCGACTGCCCGGTGAGCCGCCGCCGACCCTGTTCGAATATCTCCCCGACAATGCACTGCTGTTCGTCGACGAGAGCCACCAGACGGTGCCGCAGATCGGCGCAATGGCGCGGGGCGACCATCGGCGGAAGATCACGCTCGCGGAATATGGCTTCCGCCTTCCGAGCTGCATCGACAATCGCCCGCTGCGCTTCAACGAGTGGGACGCGATGCGCCCGCAGACGACCTTCGTCTCGGCGACTCCGGGCCCGTGGGAGATGGAGGCGACCGGCGGCGTCTTCTCCGAGCAGGTCATCCGGCCCACCGGCCTCATCGACCCGCCGGTCGAGATCAAGCCGGTCGAGGACCAGGTCGACGACCTCGTCAACGAGGCCAAGAAGACCGCCCGGGCGGGTTACCGGACGCTCGTCACCACGCTGACCAAGCGGATGGCCGAGGACCTTACCGAATATCTTCACGAGGCGGGGATGAAGGTCCGCTACATGCACTCGGACGTCGAGACGCTGGAGCGCATCGAGCTGATCCGCGACCTCCGCCTCGGGGTCTATGACGTACTGGTCGGGATCAACCTGCTGCGCGAGGGCCTCGACATTCCCGAATGCGGCCTGGTCGCGATCCTCGACGCCGACAAGGAAGGCTTCCTGCGCTCGGAGACGAGCCTCATCCAGACCATCGGCCGCGCAGCGCGCAACGTCGAGGGCCGGGTCATCCTCTATGCCGACCGGGTAACCGGCTCGATGGAGCGCGCGCTCAACGAGACCAACCGGCGGCGCGAGAAGCAGGAGGAATATAACCGCCTTCACGGGATCACCCCGGCGACGATCAAGCGCGACATCAGCGACATCATCGCCCACGTCTCGACCCGCGACGGGGTGGTGGTCGACACCGGCGATCCCGACACGCCGCACCTCGTCGGGCACAATCTTCGCGCCTACATCTCCGATCTCGAGGCGCGGATGCGCAAGGCCGCCGCCGATCTCGAGTTCGAGGAAGCCGGTCGCCTGCGCGACGAGATCCGCAAACTCGAGGAGGACGAGCTCGGCATCCCCGACCACCAGCGCGCCGCGCCGCGGGTCGGCCACTCGACCGAGGGCAAGCCCGGCACGCGCAAGACGCGCTACGGCAAGCAGCAGCAGATGCGGATGAACAAGCGGGCGCGGCGATGAGCGCGGCCGGGCTGTTGCTCGCGGCCCTGGTCCAGCCCGTTGCCATGCCATCTGCCGTGCCGGCCGGGCTCGTCGGTCGCTGCCGCTTCGACACTGTGGCGCTGAGCTTCGCCGGCTCGCCGGCCGAGCAGGCGCAGTGCCTGATGCGGCCACTTGGCAAGCGCGGGGTGCTCGGCAAGGAATTGGCACGCTTGCCGCGCGGTCTTTCGGTGGTGCTCAAGCGGGGCACGGCGCTGCCGACGCGCGAAGTTGTCGAGCGCGTGCTGGCCAGTGAGGGCGTGGACATCGGCGGGCTCGATGGACCCGTGTCGCGGGCCAACGACGGCGAGGCGACGGCGCCGCTCGCGCGCTACTTCGTCATTCACGACACGAGCACGCCTTATTATGGCGACGAGCCCTTCCCGGCTGACGTGGACGGGGACGCCCGAGTCAACGACTTCGCGCCCTATTTTCCTGTCGGGGCCGATCCCGAGAAATATCCAGTCGCGCACCTGTTCCTCAACCGGCAGGGGGTGGTGAAGGTCGGCCAGCCGCTGTCGCGGCCGTGGCGGGCGACCAAGCTAGAGACGCGGGTGATCGGCCTGCCCGCCAAGGGCCTGTTCCTCCATGTCGAGACGGTCGCTCCGCGCCGCCGCGACCCGTCCATCGCCGGCTGGAACGACGCCATCGCGCCCAGGCCCGGCTTCAGCCAGCGCCAGTATGAGCGGCTTGCGCTGCTCTACGTCGCGGCGAGCGCACGGGCGGGTGGCTGGCTGATCCCGGCACAGCACGGCACGATGGATCATGGCCTCGAACAGGCGCACGACGATCCGCAGAATTTCGAGCTGAAGCGCTTCGACCGCGCGCTCCGGAAGCTTCTCCGCCGCCTGCGGGAGCGCTGAAACAGCGCACCGCAGGAGGAGGGAAGAAGATGGTCGGGGAGAGAGGATTCGAACCTCCGGCCCCTGCCTCCCGAAGGCGTATCTCCTCGGCGCATAAGAGAGCAAGCGGTATTCGCGAGAGAGAACGTAATAGCACCGGACCCCGCACAATATGGTCGGTTTTGGCCGCGGAGGTTCAAATTGAACCCCGACCCCTGTCTTCGTCCCGATCGCGGAATCATGCAGCGTTCCGATGCGATCAAACTCCCGCGATTGTCCATTGAGGCGACCGTGCTAAGCACAGCTGGCTCGGATTGAGGCGATAGGATTCGCTGCCGGGCGCATCGCGCGTGCGACGGGCGGCCTCCTGGCAAGAGGACACTCAGACGGTGCAAGAGTCTTGGACGAACGACGATAAGCCAGGATCGGACGTGATAGAACCACTGCGCAAGCGCAAGGCTGGCAGTGGCGAGCTCTATACCCGGCCGAGCCAGATCGAGCAGATGCTCAAGATGCTCATCGCTCTCCCCGTCGAGGAAGCCCTCGCTAGAGCCCGAATCCGCAACCGCAAGTCTCCAGGCTGGCTTCCGGGCGAATGCGTCCTCCACATGACCCGCCGAGCCGCACGCCTGCGTGACCGCCGTTCTTACGAGCGTTGGTATGAAATCCTCGCCGAACGAGTGCTGGCCGCCCTCCCGCGGCCATCGAACAAGGATCGGCCGGCCGCCCGCGAGCTGGAGATTGGCGAGACCGGATTTCACCGCTTCATCGAGATGCTGAGCGTGGATAGCAATGTTTATGACGATCGCCTCGACATCTGGGAAGCTCGCTTTGATCTCGCGCTGAAAAACTTGCGGCGGGATGCGCTGAGGAAGCTGCTTCCCGCCAAGGATGAGCCAGAGACCGTCGAGATCGGCGACGATCTCGTCCTCGCCCGGGAAGTCGAGGGCGCCCAGGGCGCATTCGACCCGTTCGACCCAGGACGGCTAAACGAGGAAGATTTCCGATCCCGGCTGTGGGACGCGATTGACGCGCTGCCGAGAGAACAAAACAGGATTCTGACGATGATGGCAGAGGGCATACCCATCGGAACGGGTGCGCCGGGTGAGGAGTCGATTGCGACCCTGCTTGGCCTCCAACCGCGAACGATCAATAATCACAAGCGCCGCGCCTTCGAGACGCTGCGCCAGGCAATGGAAGGAGGTGAAGCATGAGCCCGGGCGTACGGCCGGAACTCGAGGATGTGCTCGAGGCGTTCATGCTCGATGCCGATGAGACGGGCGCGCTTGCGCGCTATCTCGGCGACTATCCCCAATACAAGGCCGAGCTTATCGACCTTGCCCATCAGATGGGAAGCACCGAGCCCGACGAGCTTCCGCCAATGGGAGATCCATGTCAGGCGGTGATCCGCAAAGGCTGGGAAACACTGAGCGCGGCCTGGCCCGGTATCGAGCGCAATCTCTTCGTGAGCCTGTCGCCGGCCGACTATGGGCGGGTGGCCAAGGAACTCAGCATTCCACTGCAGGTGCTGGCAGCGATCCGCGACGGCCGCGTCCTACTGGAGAGCATTCCGGCCGCCTTCATGCGCAGGCTCGCCGCGAGCCTGAACGGCAGCCTGGAGCAGCTTAGAGCCAGCTTTGGAGGCGAGCTTGCCGCGGCGCGGAGTTACAAGTCGGAACAGCGGCCAGAGACCTCGGCCCCGGTTAGTTTCGAGCAGCTCCTCATCGCGGCGCGCGTCCCCGAGGTCGAGCGTGAACGCCTGCTCGCCGATGACCAATGATCGATTCCATCGAAGCCGCGCGGCGGCACGCGTCCGCGCTCCAAGAATCGGCATTGGCCTACGCGGTCGATGTGTGGAACCCGCTCGAGCATGTCCTGTGGCAGGTCGATCAGGCCGGGCTTGTCGCGGAACCGACGGACGCTGAGGCGAGCCAGCTTGACGGCGCGCTGGCCTGCTTCCTCCCCGATTTCAGGCTGATCCTCTATCGCGATGACGGGAGCACCTTCGACAAGGCATTCTTGATTGCGCACGAGCTTGGGCATGCACTGCTCGGCGATGCCGCAGGAAGCTGCGCCATCGATTTTGAACGAAGCGCGGAAGCGGCACCGATCGGCGAAGAACGAATCATCGAGCATGGCCCGAAGCTTCGCCGGGAAATGCAGATGGATCTGTTCGCTCGCGAACTGCTGCTGCCAAGGCGATGGGTGAAGGCGCTTCACCTCGACGAGAGGATGACGGCCGAAGATATCACCAACAAGCTCGGAGCACCGCGCTCCGCGGTTGTGCAGCAGTTGTTCGACGCGATGATGCTTCCCGAAATCGCGCCGCCGAAAGAAGGCGCCAAGCAGACCAAGCCGCTCAACGACGAGCAGCGCGATGCGGCGCGGCACCGCGGCGTCGCCTATCTGCTCGAGGCGGGACCGGGCACTGGCAAGACCCAGACGTTGACTGCGAGGGTGGCAGACTTGCTGGCAAGCGCGGTCGATCCCCGGAACATCCTCGTTCTCACCTTTTCCAACAAGGCTGCCGCCGAGATGTCCGAGCGCATTTCCGGCGCAAACAGCGACGCATTCGCGGCGATGTGGATCGGGACCTTTCATGCGTTCGGGCTCGACCTGCTGCGCGCGTTCGGCGATCGCCTCGGGCTGAGTCAGAATCCAGGCCTCCTCGACCGAACCGACGCGGTCGCCATGCTCGAGGACGAACTGCCGGGCCTAGGCCTAACCCATTACCGCGACATCTACGATCCCACCGCAATCATCTCCGACATCCTCGCCGCCATTTCGCGGGCCAAGGACGAAGTCTGTGATGCCGAGACCTATAGGGCGCTCGCCGAGGCCATGCTGGGCAAGGCGCAGGCGCTTAGCGGTGACGAGCGCGACGCTGCGATCATCCGCGCCGAGGAGGCCCGCGAGGTCGCCATCGTCTATGCCCGCTATGAAGAGCTGAAGCGTGGGCGTAACCTCGTCGACTTCGGCGACCTCGTCATGCTGCCGGTGAAGCTGCTCGAAGCCCATGACGACGTCGCGAAACATTATCGCGACAAGTACACCCATGTCCTCGTCGACGAATATCAGGACGTCAATCGCAGCAGCGTCCGGCTCTTGAAGGCGCTCCGCCCGACGGGCGAGGGCCTCTGGGTGGTCGGCGACGCCCGCCAGTCAATCTACCGCTTCCGCGGCGCCTCGTCGCACAACATCACGATGTTCGAAGCGGATTTCCCAGGGGCAATCACCGCCGACCTCGTGCTAAATTATCGCTCCAACGAGGAGATCGTTCAGCTTTACTCGGGCTTCGCCAAATCGATGTCGGGCGCCGGCGGCAAGCTCAAGGAGCTGGTTGCCGATCGCGGCCTTTCGGGGGAGCTTCCCGAGCTGCGCGTCGTTCACGACAAGCACTGCATCCCGCCCGCGATCGCTGATGCGATTGCGGAGCTGCGGGGATTGGGCCGCAGCTACCGCGATCATTGTGTGCTCGTGTCGGGCAACGACCGGCTGGCCGACATCGGGGCCGGCCTCGAGGCGCTCGGGATTCCGGTGCTCTACCTCGGAAGCCTGTTCGAGCGGCCCGAGATCAAGGAGCTGCTGAGCCTGTTATGGCTCGTCAGCGATCCGCGGGGCGTCGGCCTTGTCGGCACGGCATGCATGCCGGAATTTAAGATGACACTGGCCGAGGTCGACGCAGCGTTGTCGGCAACGGCGAACGCGGGCACAGACGGCCGCACCTGGCGCGACCTTGGCGAGGACCAGGGAGCGCTAAGCGAGGTCGGACGGGCAACGATCCGCCTCTTGCGCGATGCGCTCAACGGCTTTGACCCTGCCGCGAGCCCGTGGCACATCCTCTCGGTCGTGCTGCTCGACCGGACGCGGATCGCGGCCCGCATCGCGGACTCGAAAGAGCCGCGGGACGTCTCGTCGGGCCTTGCCATCTGGCAGTTCATGAACTTCCTCCGCGCGCAGCCGCCGTCATGGCCTGCGGTGCCCAAGCTGCTTGCGAGAATTCGCCGCCTGTTGCGGCTCGCCGACGAACGGGGTCTGAGGCATTTGCCGGCGGCCGCCTCGGGGATTGACGCGGTTCGCCTGATGACGATTCACGGCTCGAAAGGCCTCGAGTTTCCGGTCGTGCACCTGCCCGGATTGAATGCCGACACTATGCCCAAATATCCGCACATGAGCCGGCCGAAGTGCCCGCCGCCCGACGGCATGATAGCCGGCGCTTCCGGTTCGGCCGAAGACGAATTTCTGGTGAGCCACGATGAGGAGCAGGATTGCCTGTTCTACGTCGCTCTGTCGCGCGCCCGCGACCGCTTGCGCCTCTACTCCTGCAGTCACACGGCGCGGGGCACGCGCAAGGAATCGAGCTTCATCCCCAGGCTGGGGTCCGACGTCGTGCGGCTGGAGGTGAACCCGACGCGCGAGCTTCCCGAAGCGCCGAGCGCGCGGCGGGTTCCGATCACGTTCGAACCGGGCTGCTCGTGGGAGGCTTGGCACTTCGACACCTACGATGGGTGCCCGCGGCGGCTGCTCTATGAGCATATCCTCGGCGTGCGCGGAGCGACCGAGCGGACGCCCTACCGGCGCGTGCACGACGCCGTACGCAAGCTCTGCCAAAGCATCGCCGAAGCGGACGGCGTTCCCGACGATGCCGAGCTCGAGCGGCTTGCCCACGAAGCGTGCGATATCCCGGCTCTCGCGGAACACGGCTATTTCGACGACTTCAAACGCTTTGCGACGGCGATGGTGCAGTTCTTCGGTGACTCGCGGAGGGATCTCGAACCGGTCGAACCACAGTCGCTGTCGATCGAGTTCGGCGGCGATCGTGTCCTGGTGAAGCCGGACGACATCCTGCGCGGTGTCGACGGCCATGTTGTCCGCAACATTAGGACCGGGCACTTCAAGAAAAGCCATGTCGAAAAGAAGTTTACCGCCCGGGCGCTGGTAATCGCCGCTCAGCAGGCCTTTCCCGGCTCGAAAGTGCAGGTGCTTCATCTCGCCGACGGCCTCGCGACCGACATTCCTTGCAAGAGCGGCCAAGAGGCGAAGGACCGGGCGAAGATGAGCTCGATGCTGGCGTCCATACGTGCCGGCGCATTCGAAGCGAAGCCAAGCGCCTTCACCTGCCCGGGCTGCTCCGCGTTGTTCGTCTGCGACGCGCTGCCCGAAGGCGCGCTCTCCAAGAAATTTTGAAACCTCCGTTTCCGGTCGCTCCTGGCGGCCGCGATTGACCGGTTGCGAGCGACAACTTCGCTTCGACGACAACCTAACGGAGTTTTGAAAAACCATGACTGAGCATCCAGAAAAAGGCGGCGGCCAGGACAATAAGTTCGAGGTCACCATTTCCTATGGTGGCATCAACAAGCCGCTCGAGATCAATCGCAACCAACAGGTCCAAGCCGTCTTCGCGCGGGCGATGGAGCTGTTCCACCAGCCGGGCGGTGAGCTTGCCTTGTTCAACGGCGCCAACGAGGTGCCGCTGCACCAGAGCGTCGGCGACGCCGGGATCGTCGCCGGCAGTCTACTCCTGCTGCGCCCGCGCAACGTCGGCGGCGGCCGCTGATGCGCTACCGGCTGCCGCGGGACATCCTCGCCCAGACGTTCGACCTGTTCAGGACGTGCGGGCGGGGGCGGTGCGAGTGCCAGACACTGTGGGTCGGGCCCTGGTCCGACCCACAGCGGATCACCGAGGTCGTCCATCCGCTCCACAGTGCGTCCCCCGTCGGCTTCGACGTGGACAGTGACTGGCTGAGCGAATTCTGGACCCGCTTGGCCAAGGAAGAGCTCGGAATCCGGGTCCAGTGCCACACCCATCCGGGCGCGGCCTACCATAGCGCGACCGACGATGCGGTGCCGATCCTGAAGACACCGGGCTTCCTGAGCTTCGTCGTCCCGCGCTTCGCGACCGGCGCGATCGGCTTCGACGGCGCTTTCCTGGCCCGCGTGGATGACGCGGGCCGGTTCCGGGAAGTCCCCATCACCGACCATCTGGAGCTTGTATGACCAAGATCAACGCCCTCAACCGGACCTTTCTCCTGATGCGCTCCGACCTGAACGAGGGCGTGTCCGACGAACAGCTGCTCGAAGCGCTCTGCTCAACCCGCGTGCTCCTGGCAGCTGATCAGACGGTTCTCGCAACCCACTCAGGCCAGTCGGCCTTCATTGCCGCGGCGACGACCATGGCGCGTTCGGCGCACTCGGTTTGGCTTCAAGCGGACGACGTGCCTTTGCTCGGAGAGCAGCCGCCGCTGCAGGGCGCCACGATGCTCGAGGCTCTGCGTGAGACCGGCCGCGACCTGCTTCCGGACTGGTCGTTTGAGGAAGGCGACCCCAAAACGGCGGATATCGCGATCCTGTTCGGCGCTCCGCAAGTGACGGTCGAAGCCGGTCTCACGCTTCATGCCAATGCCACCGACTGGGCCTGTGAGGTGGGGGTGTCCCCGGACGGCGGTTGGCAGGGCGGAGACTGGCCGATGGGCGGCCTTGCCGTAGCGGCCATCGTTGCCGGCGAGGCGTTCAAGACCGCGATGCGCAAGCTTCGTGAGCATGCGCTCTCGCCGCCGCTGTTCGACGATCTTCATGCGCCGGTCAGCAAGGCCGGAATTGCGCTTGCCCCGCCGGACACGCCCAAGGTGTCAGACCTTGGCTCGTTCGACCTCGTCAGCGCGGGCGCGATTGGTAATGCCGCGCTCCACGTGCTGATGCGACTTCCAGGCATCTGCGGGATCTGCCGGGTGATCGACCATGACACGAGCGCGATCACCAACCTCAACCGCAACGCCTTGCTGCGCCGTTCGAGGCTCAACGATCCCAAGGTTGAGGATCTGGCGTCCTACGCCAACGGGCTTGCGATCGAGCCGGTGCCGCATCGCTATAAGGGCGAAGGCGAGCCGCCCATCGCGCTTGGCGATGTCGTCTTGGTCGGCGTCGACCATATCCCGTCCCGCTGGGCGGTGCAGCGCGAAAACCCGTCCTGGCTCGGCATCGGCGGGACCGAGGGCACGTCCGTCCAATGCTCGTGGCACGAACCGGGACTGGCCTGCGCGCGCTGCGTCCACCCGTCCGACATCGAGCGCAGCGGTGACATCCCGACCACCGCCTTCGTGTCATACTGGGCGGGCCTGCTATTGGCCGCGGCATTCCTTCGATGCCGTGCTGGGGTGGCCCGGCCGATGAACGAGCAGGCCGCCTTCCTCTCAGCGCTTCGGCCGGAAAGCTGGGCCTATGCCTATTCGCCGATCTTGCCGCTGCCCGATTGTCCCGAATGCGGAGGGGCGCGGCGCGCCGCCTGATCGCCCAACCGTTGTACCTGAAGAGGAAAGCTTCCGATGGACCTGATTGTCGTTGCAACCCTGGCGCTCGCGCTCATCGCCGTCGTGCTATGCGTCCTCATCCTCCTCAAAGTCGGCCGGCCCACCGCTTTGCCCGAGGAATTGAAGACAAGGATTGCGGTGCTCGAGCAGCTCGTAACCGGGCTTCCCGGCACCGTACGAGAGGAAGCGCGGGCCGGCCGCGAGGAACTGCGCGGCGCGGTCGGAGCGCAGACCGAAACCCTCGAAACGCGGTTCGTCGCGTTCGAGACGAGGCTCGGTGAATTCGGCAAGGCGCAGACCGAGCAGCTGACCGCGATGCGCTCCGAAGCATCGGACGGCCGGTCCAAGCTTGAAGACGCCGTGCAACGCAACGCCGACGGCTTTGCCAAGACCCAATCGGAGCGGCTCGCAGAAACGATCGACGCGGTCCGCAGCCTCTCCGATCGGCTGCTGGCGTCGCAACGGGAAGGCCGGGACGAGCAGCGTTTGGCGCTCGAAGCCGTAGCCGGTAGGGTCGGCCAGCTCATCGATAGCAACGAGAAAAGGCAGGAAGCGCTTCGGGAGACCGTCGCAGGCGGACTGGAAACCCTACGTAACGACAATGCCGATAAGCTCGAGAAGATGCGGGCGACTGTCGAGGAGAAGCTCCAGGGGACACTTGAAAAGCGGCTCGGCGAATCCTTCCAACTCGTCAGCGACCGCCTCGAGCAAGTCCACAAGGGTCTCGGCGAAATGCAGAACCTCGCAACCGGTGTTGGGGATCTCAAGCGCGTGCTCAGCAATGTTAAGTCGCGCGGTGGATGGGGCGAGGTTCAGCTTGGGATGCTGCTCGAAGACATGCTCACCAAGGATCAATTTGCGACCAACGTTCGGATACGGCCTGATTCCGGAGAGGTGGTCGAATATGCTGTTAGGCTTCCTGGCCGAGGCGAGGATGACAAACCCTTATGGCTGCCGATCGATGCCAAGTTCCCGCACGAGGATTATGATCGGCTACTGCAGGCTCAAGATGGCGCGGTCGCGGAGGAGGTGGAGAAGGCGGCATTGGCGCTCGAGCGAGCCATCAGGCTTCAGGCAAAGACCATCTGCGAGAAATACGTACATCCGCCTTATTCAACGGACTTCGCTATTATGTACCTTCCGACGGAAGGTCTGTTTGCTGAGGTAATTCGTCGGCCTGGTCTCGCCAACGAGCTTCAAACGAAGCATCGCGTCATGGTACAGGGGCCGACCACGCTCGCGGCTCTGTTGACCAGCCTCCAGATGGGATTCCGCACTCTCGCCATTGAGAAGCGATCGAGCGAGGTCTGGCAGGTTCTGGGTGCGGCTAAAGCCGAGTTTATGAAATATGGCCAGGTTTGGGAAAAGCTCGGTCGACAGCTCGACACTGCGAAGCGAACGGTTGATGAAGCAGGCCGTCGGACACGTGCAGTGACCAAGCGCCTCCGTGATGTTGAAACCCTGGACGGCACCGACGCGCCAGACTTGCTCGAGCTCGTCTCTCCAAACCCCGAGGCCGATGACCTTAATGAGGACGATCTCCAACACGCGGCCGAGTAAGCGGAGCTCGTAAACTCCGGGGAACGAGAATGGGTAGCATTCTTATCGCCCCATTGCTCAGCTGGTGGAAGAGGTTGGTTCAGGCGCACTCACCGGCGCGGACAGCCCGTGAAGCCGCTCCATCTCTCGATCGAACCGCTCCCACAGGAGTGCGCCTTCGTCACCAAGCAGTTGGCTATCGCGCTCGAAGCGATTCTCCTCATGCACGGCGTCGAGCGGATCACGCCACGGGAAGTCTGTAGCTGCTTCGAGCCTGGTCAAGGTCGCCTCCAAGCGCGATCGGATTGTGGAACGCCGCGAATCTGACAACTTGTTGCGTTCGTCGCCGCCTTCCGCGAACAAGTCTGCCTGGGTGTTTCTCATACTGGCAGCCTATGCTCCCGCGCCTGCGGCAGCAACGGGGGAGCCACCAAGCGAGGGGGAAAAGTGGCAAACGGTTGGCGTGGTGATCGGCTGCCTGAAATCGTCCGCTCGATGGCTTCACGCCCGCGGCACGAAGCGCTGCGAGGGCTGGTGACCGAACTGCTGCGCGAAGGTTTCGGAGCGGCTTTCAGCGAGCTCGAGCACGAACGCTACCTCGTCGACAATAGCGGCCGCATAGACGTGGCTTGGGGCGCTACCGTTATCGAGCTCAAGAGCGACCTTCGACGAGAAGAGCGCGACGTTGTCGCGAGAATGCCTGATTATCTGGCGGACGCAAGCCGACGAAGCGCACCTGGCCGCACGACCGTTGGCGTCGCGACGGACGGAGCAACGCTCCTTGCTTATACGCTCGATCACGACATGCTTACGCCAATCGGCCGCTACGAAGTGGAGGTCGATCATCCAGAACGGCTGCTGAGCTGGCTCGAGCCGCTGCTTGCGCCTGTTCCCGAGGTTATGCCGACGCCAATCGCCGTTGCGCTTACGTTCGGCCGACACAGCCTCGCCTTCGGACGCGCGCATGCGGAACTGCGGCGGTTATGGACGGAGGTCGGCGATCATCCCGAAGTGCGCCTGAAGCGCGACTTGTGGGAAGGATTGCTGCGCCAGGTCTATGGCGACGATGTTGGCAGCGATACCCTGTTCCTCCAGCACACCTATTTGACAATCCTCGTGAAGGCGATCGCGGCGCGGGTGCTCGATCTCGCGGTGGATGATCCCGGTGAG
The DNA here is from genome assembly GCF_039538045.1 of Sphingomonas swuensis. Classification (NCBI taxonomy): domain Bacteria; kingdom Pseudomonadati; phylum Pseudomonadota; class Alphaproteobacteria; order Sphingomonadales; family Sphingomonadaceae; genus Sphingomonas; species Sphingomonas swuensis. Next base: position 2,776,263 of record NZ_BAABBQ010000001.1, read on the forward strand.
ATGTTGTCCGGCAGGCTGCTGGCCAATGCAGGCATTGTCGGGGCCGTCGAGGCTGATTTCTTCGACTGGCCTCTGCTCGCCGAGGGCGGTGCCGACCTGGTGCGCTCCCTGGCAGCGGAGACGGTGCGCTTCCGGCTGCGCGACGTCGAGGTGGACGTACTCAAGAGCCTGTACGAAAGTCTAATCGACCCGGAGGAGCGCCACGATTTAGGCGAATATTACACCCCCGATTGGCTGGCGGCTCGTGTGGTTGCTGCTGCAATCCCGCGCCCGCTTGAGCAGCGCGTCCTCGATCCTTCTTGCGGCTCGGGGACCTTCCTGTTCCACGCCCTCCGCCGCCTGATAGCAGCAGGTAGGGAGGCGCAGCTGGCGCCGGCCGAGATTGTTGCGGCTTGCGCTGAAAGCGTGTTCGGGATCGACGTGCACCCCGTTGCCGTCTCCCTAGCGCGCGTCACCTGGCTGCTCGCGCTGGGCGATGTGGTGCAGGATCGCCCGCCAGCACTCAGCGTGCCGGTGTACATGGGCGATTCGATGCAGTGGAGCCTACGCCCGCTCGGCGCATCGGCCGAAGTTCTGGTGGACGTGCCTCCGAACGATCCCCCGCTTCGCATCCCCGCCGGTCTGGCGAGCGACCAGACTCTGTTTGAGCGCGCGCTGGACGAACTCAACCGTGGGCTTGACACGCTTGCCGAACCCGAAACGATTTGTGACGCTATTGCCCGCGCAGGCGCCACTGACGAGGACGCGGCGTTACTCGGCCGCACCTTCGCGCAGCTCAAGCAGCTCTATCTCGACGGCCGCAACCACATCTGGACTTTCGTCCTTCGCAATTTGCTGCGCCCCGTCTGGCTGTCGCATCCCGACCACCGTGCGGACGTGCTAATCGGTAATCCGCCGTGGATCGTCTACCGCCATCTCAGCCCAGAGATGAAGGAGCGACTGCGCGAAGGGCTACAGAGCTACGGTCTTTGGATCGGTGGCAGTCTCGCCACTCAACAGGACATGTGTGCCCTATTCTGGGCGCGTGGGGCCGAGCGTTATTTGCGCGAAGGCGGCACGGTGGCGCTGGTCCTGCCGTATGCAGCGCTCAATGCTCCCGTCTTCGCCGCGATGCGCGACGGCAGCATGCAACGTGTGAAGGTCGCGATCACCGGCGGGTGGGGGCTGGAGCGCGTGTGGCCGATCTTCGGCGCGCAATCGGGCAGCAGCACCACGAGCACCTGCGTGCTGTTCGGCGAACGCGATCGGGAGGGAGGTCCGCCCGAGCGGCTCGACCGTTGGGTTGGTGTCCTGCCCCGGCGCGACGCCAGCGAGGCCGAGGCGGCGGAAGTGCTCGAACATGCGAACGCTCGTTGGCCGCGTCCTCGTACGCTTTTGGCCGCCTCACCTTACCGCCGACGCTTTCGTAATGGCGCAAGCCTGTTCCCGAGACGTTTCGTCCTAGTTGAGCATGTTGCAGCTGGACGTATTTTGAGCCGCCGCGACGCGCCGCAGCTCCGAGGGCGAGTTACCAACTTAGATAAGCGGCCGTGGACAGGCGTCGAGCCTCCCGAAGGGCCGGTCGAAAGGGTGTTCGTCCGCCGGATTAGTTTGGGCGAATCCGTCGCGCCATACCGCATGCTCGACCTCGTGACCGGCGTTGTTCCAATGGAGGATGGTATCATCCTGACTTCGGCAGGCGCCGATGCGCACGGGCATCGCGGACTCGCGGCTTGGCTGCGTGACGCTGAGACGAAGTGGAACGAGCACAGCAACAAGGCCGCCGACGGCTCTCCGCGTGTATCGCTAACCCACTCTCTCAACCACCTACAGAAACTAACAGCCCAGGCGGAGCGATCGCCGATCCGCATTCTCTACACGAAGGCCGGAACGCGGCTCAGCGCCTGTTGGCTTGAGGACGACGATGTCATCGTCGATCACAAGGCTTACTGGTCGGCAGCGAACTCGCTGGAGGAAGCCGCCTATGTTGCGGCCGTTCTGAACACGAGCATCGTGCTCGATCGGGTCAGGGATCTCCAGCCTGTCGGTCAGCGCGATCCGCGTGACTTCGATAATCTGGTGTGGACGCTGCCGATCCCCGAATTCGATGCTAACGATTCGGTACACGCTGATCTCGCTGCGGCGGCGCTTCATGCCGCCGAGGTGGCCGCAGGGGTCGAGCTGCCCGAGAACGCGCATTTCACTACCAAGCGGCGCATGATCCGGCAGGCGCTGGAGGATGACGGCGCGGCGGAGATGATCGAGCGCCTTGTTGACGCACTGCTTCCTCTTTGAGGTTCATCGTCAAAGAGCTGCTTTCAACTCACTCGGCCGGTCGCAGGCATTCGGCCGTAGACTGCGGCTTACTCGCAGTGACAGGCGCAGCGGCGCGTGGTATAAATCCTCGGATTGATTAGCATTTGCCCCTAGGTTTTGTACCATGTCTCCCAACATATCGGAAACGCATCGAGATCGAATCCTTGCACTGCTCGGACGGCAGAATGTCGCTCGGCTCTCAGAGATTCTGGCTACCGGCGCTACAGCAACGGCCGTCTCGCGTCTCGAGCGCGACGGCTCAATCGTCCGTCTTAGCCGCGGACTGTACCAGCTCGCTGATAGCCCTCTTAGCGTGCACCAACCGCTTGTTGAAGTAGCCAAGCTGGTACCGAAGGGCGTGATCTGCCTCGTCTCCGCCCTCGCCTACCACGAGCTGACGGACCACATTCCGCGGCGCGTCTGGGTTGCCATCGGTCCGAAGGACTGGCGCCCTCACATCAGCTATCCCCCTATCCGCTTCGTTCGCTTCTCTCCGGAAGCGCTCCGCCATCACGTCGATACGCACTCCGCCGAAGGAGCAGAAATCCGTATCACCAACCCGGCGCGAACGGTCGTCGACCTGTTCAAGTATCGGACGAAGGTGGGCCCGAACATCGCGATCGAGGGCCTCAGGGAAGTGCTGCGGACCCGGAAAGCCACCCCCGCTGAAATCCACAACATCGCTGCTGAGATGAAGCAGTGGAAAGTCATCCAGCCCTATCTCGAGGCACTTACAATCAATGGCTAAAGACGTGAAAGATGTCGGCGCCTCCGTGCGCGCGCGCTTGCTCAACCTCGCGCGCAAGACGGGCCAGTCACACGATCTCCTTCTCACCCGCTACGCACTGGAACGACTGCTCTATCGTCTAACGCAGACGGAACACGCCGACTGGTTCGTACTCAAGGGCGCGATGCTGATGACGACTTGGTTCAACGATCCGCATCGACCGACACGCGACATCGACCTGCTCGGATTTGGCGATCCGCGACCCGAAGAAATGCTTCAGGTCTTCAAAGAGATCTGCAGCATTCCCGAGAATGACGGCGTCGAGTTCGATATCGAGAAGCTGGCGGTCACAGCCAATCGAGAAGATCTCGCCTACGGCGGCCTTCGTCTTCAGACCTATGCGGTCATCAGCGGCGCACGACTTCGCATCATCATCGACATCGGCTTCGGCGATTCTGTTGAACCGGGTGTAGAAGAGATGGAACTTCCGGTTCTGCTCGACCAGCCCCCGCCTCATCTGCGCGCTTATGCGCGAGAGACCGTCGTGGCTGAGAAATTCCAGGCCATGGTGATGATCGGCCAAGCCAACACTCGGCTGAAGGACTATTACGATATGTGGCTGCTCGCCCGGAGTTATGACTTCGACTCAGATCGTCTCGCGGAAGCCATTGCGGCGACCTTCGCGCGTCGCGGCACTCCCATTCCGACGGACACGCCGGACGGCCTGAAGCCTACGTTTTACGAAGATCGCGCGAAGACCTCTCAGTGGCGCGCCTTTGTGGAGGATGTTGCAGTTGACCCGGGGTCACTCGCGGAAGTCTCGGCGGTGCTCCTCGATTTCCTAATGCCGGCCGCCCGCGCTGCGAACTCTTTGGCCGTCGGCGGCGGCGACGGCGATGCCGTCGGCAAACCCGGCCGGCCGGCGGTCGGCGACGGCGAACGGCCGCCGGCGTAAAGTCATCGAGCGAGCCGCCCTAGCCAGCTCAACTTATGACGGCTCGAACTGCAGCACCACGGCGGTGATGTTATCATGGCCACCGGCGGTGAGCGCGGCTTCGACAAGCTCCTCGGCCGGCCGGTCGCTTCTCGAGAGGATGTCTTGGATCTGGTCATCGGGCACGAGGTCCGTCAGGCCGTCACTGCTCAGCAGGAGTCGGGCGTCACCCGGAAGGGGTTCGGTCACAATGCACGGTGCGAGCGTTCGACCTTGCGACGAGCCGCCGAGGCATTGGGTTAGAATATGTCCATGGACAACGTGATCCTCCGACAGCTGCCGCAGTTCGCCGGCATTCCAAAACTGGATTTTAGAGTCGCCAATGTTGAACACGCTCATCTTGTTGCTGATCGCGAGGATGCCGCAGATGGTCGTTCCCATTCCCTTAAGCGACGGCTCCTCGGCCATCGCGTGTCTTATCGCCCAATCGGCCGACGCTAGGGCTGTTGGCAGATCATCCGCCGACGAACACTCAGTCAGGAATGGTGCCATTACCTCCACGGCAAGGCGACTGGCGACCTCACCGGCAGCATGTCCGCCCATGCCATCGGCGACCATGGCCCATGCGCGCTCACCCGCCAACTGGCCTTCCCAAGTGCCCTCACTGCCCAGGTCGAAGGCCGCAGAGACAGCAAGCGCGTCTTCATTTTGCTCCCGAACCAGCCCCACGTGCGTCGCGGCCCAGCAATAAACATTCGTCATCTCTCGTCCTACTTCTGCGTGGCCTATGCCTGCTGTGAGCAATGATCCCTGAACTCGCAGCGGAATGGATAAGTACAGTGCGCCCCAACAGCACGCTGAGGCTCCGGCCCGCGTATGACTTCCCGGGCGGCAGCAGCAACGCGAGACCGACTGCGGATTATATTTCGGATCTCAGATGTCACATCGACGTCGACCGTCGGCGCGGTGAGCGCGCGCGCGAACGGGCTGGTGAGGCGGCGGCGCGCATGGCGGATGATTACGCTCGAGATACATAGGCCGCTCTCACGAGCCACCCAGACCTGCGTCGCCGCATCGCGAACATGATGATTACGAACCGCAGTGGAGCTCTTGGCTTCGATCAACCGCCAGCCGCCCCAGCCGTCAGGCTGCAGAACGTCGGGACGCACGATCACGTCCTCGTGCTGGAGGGCGGCTTCGAAAATGGGACGGTTCCAAGGTCCGCTTAGTATCGCCTTCGTTTCGGCAATCGCGTCATCGACGCGCCTCGGGTCTGTATCGAGCAGAATGCCGTTGGGTACCTGCTCGCGAACGAGCTCCCCGAAGCGGTGGCCGATCGCAAACAGGAGCTCGGTGGGCGGATCAATCTTCGCGAGGTCGCGTCGGTAAACGCTTAACCACAGCCGCCGCGCGCAATGCTCGAACGTCGCAATCTTGCTCTTCGATAATCGAGGCCACTTGGGGGCGCCGCCGATGAAGGTAAGAGTAGATTCTGCTGACATCCTTCCTGTTCAGCTCTGGTCGCTCCAAGTTGCCGCGAGCAGTCGGTCGTTTCACCTAGAGTGCGGGACTTCCGTCCGAAGATTCTCCTGAGAGTTAAGGACGGAGTTTTGGAAAGTTACCGACGGTGCGTTCATCGGGGTGGCGGCGCGTACGCAAAGATATGCGTCAGCGAAGCCTCGCCGCGATACTGCTTCAACACGCCGGCATGCGATCCGAGATAGAGCTCCGCAGCATCGAAGCTTCCAGGATCGACCATCCGGACCAGCGTATCGGCCCGAATAAACGCGCGGTCCAACTCAGGCTCAGACCCTGTTGGAACAATGCTGATCGGCGACCAGCCATGTGCTTCCGGAGTCTGACCGACTAGGTGCAACTCGCGACCGCCGGGGCCGTCGCGCACCTCGAATCTGACAAGGTGCTCACTCCTTTTGCTCAGCGCCAGCATAGGCCGCGCCAACCTCACTAGCTCGAAGGTCGAGATGCTAATCTTGAGACCGGATTCAGCATTGGCGCGCGCGACGTCGATCTTGGGTACGACAACGTCACTCGTCGAAACAGCAACGGTCATGTCCGCGCTGTTGAAAATGAACCTGTGCTCGTCATCTCGACTAATTCGAACGTTGCCCTTCAATCGTTTGAGTACGGAACGGACAGCCGCGACGTCGTTGACATGCACGGCGAGGTCGAAAGCATCTAGACCTGGCTCCACATACTCCACGATGCCGTCCCAGCTGGCAGCTCTTGCGACGCCGCCATTTACCTCGATGACGCCAAAGCGGTTATCCTTCGGCCGGAAGACATTCGCGAAGCCGAGCGCTCTGCCAAGCACGGTCAAAGAGCCGTGGGGAGCGAGCTCAGCGGTCTCGGTCTTCGGCAGCGGAAGAGACGCAATCAGTTCCTCGGCGCTGAGATGCAAACGCGTCAGATCAGAGCTCAGGCCGAGAAAGCCGCCTACCTTTTCGGATTGCCGCCCAACCAGTCGCCACTGAACAACCTCCTGCTCCCGCCAGTTCAGGCGCGCCTTGCCCTGCCCTCCAAAGAGAGCCGCTACCGCACGAGCAGGTAGCGAGAAGGCGACGCCCGCCGCGCGCACGGCTGACCTCCGCGGCAGTGCTGTTTGCGCTTCCGAGACGACCCCGCCGGACGCAGCTCGAGCAACAATGCGCTCGGGGTAGAGCGTAAGCGCAAACGGGGGCGAACTTTCCGTTGAGCTGCGCGAGCCGGGAAGCAGCACACGGGTTGCAAGAATTGCAATCAGCGGCACAGGTGCCGAGAACCGTGCGAGCTCCCCAACAGCGGCGGCATCCTCCCCATCCATGAAGAAGAATTCGAGCTGGTAAGCAGCGAGTTGATCCGCCGCCCAATCGGCATCGGCGTCAAGATTGTTCTGGGCAGCAGGAGAGCCTTCACCCTCCGGCTGATCGTCACTAGGTAGATCGTCAAACATGGCCGGCGCGCCTAGGCTCCTCGGCGACGTGCGTCACCCGTTTCGAGGCCTAAGTCCCCTAGCGTTTGGGAAAAAGTGAGCTTTTCCGCCGAAAAAAACTGGCCTGCGAAATACCGGCCGCGCAGTTTCGAAGATGTTGTCGGGCAAGCCGATGCCGTCGCGCGCCTTGGGGCGATGGTTCGAGCGCCCCGCCATCTCATCTTGGCCGGACCTAGCGGCGCCGGCAAAACCAGCCTTGGACTGGTTTTTGCTAAGGCTCTGATGTGCCAGACGCAGCGTCGTGGCCCGTCGCCATGCGGGTATTGCGAGGCGTGTCAGACATTCGACCGGAGGCTGAACCCGAACTTCAACGAACGGTCTGGTCCAGAGCTCACCGTCGAGCAGGCCCGCGAGGTGATGAGCCAGACCAGTGGGTCACACATGTTCGCCGCGCGGCACGTCATTTTCATCGACGAGGCGCAGAGCCTGAAAGACGGTCCCATCAACGCTCTCCTCGGACCGATGGAAGATGAACGCGCCGAGCGAACACTGATCTTTACGCTGATTGATCCTGGCGACCTCCCCGAGCCGCTCCGAACTCGGTGCCAGGAAGTACAGCTCGCCGCCCCGACGCTGAGCGATAAGCTGACATTCTTGAGCCGGATCACGACGACCGAGGGCGTGAGCGCCGATCACCTGGCGCTTGAGCTCATTGCGCTCTTCCGTACCGGCTTCCGCGGTTTGGCTAGAGATATGCAAGCCGTCGCTGAAATTGCGGCAGGCTCGAGGGTGGATCTCAATCTCGTGCGGAGCACGGTGCTGCGAGACAGGGCCGAGCGCGTCGTAGATTACTTAAAGGCGGTTTGCCGAAGCGACTGGGCTGGCCAGGAGTCGTCGCTCCAAGCGATGAACCTCGGCTCTGTCGAGAAACATCATGCGATCGTCGATGTCCTGATGCATCTGAAGCTGGGCTTCATCGGACCGACCAAGCAGCTGGATAGACGCTTCGAGCTCCTGCTGCCCGCGGCGGACTGCGTGCGATTGGTCGAACTTTTCGGCGAACGTGCGCGCGCGCACGGCCTGAGCTTGACCAGCCTCTTCGACGAGGTCCTGGAATTCTGGGCTTACATGCCGCTGCGGCTGGATGAGCGCTCGTTGCGCATTCAGCTCGTCCGCTTTCAGGATCTAATGAACCTCGAACGGTCCGAGCCTGTCGATGGCAAAGCGATCGCAGTCGCAGCGCTAGAGGCAGAGCAAGGCTACCGGTCCAGTGCTGCAGCCAGACGAAAGCCCAAGCACCGCACCGTGAAATCGGGGGTGCTCGACCCTGAGGAGTATCTCTCCGAGGACCAGGCGCGCAGCTTGCACGAGGCCGGAAGCTTCTTAGTACAGAAGTACGGCGCTTATCTGAACTACCGACTGACGCTTCGCTTGCCCGGAGGCGACACGGGCAAAGTATCGGCTTGGATCGGGGGTCTGGACAAGGATCTTCGGCGAGGGTTGGCGACGTGGGGCGGTGTTGAGGCCGAGCGAATGCAGCGGCTGGAGTTACACCGGATAAGCATCGTCGAGCGAGACCGCGACGGGTCTGCAACCGGGATCGCGCTATTTCATCTTCCGCACGAGGTGTACGCTAGAGCGAAACAGGCATTGAGTGACGGCGTCCGTCAGATCCAGACGGACGTTCCCGACGTGGATGCCGACATTATCGCTGATCCGCTGACAGGCGATCGTGCCGTTACACAGCATTGGCGATTTGTGCGGGGGCTTTGGCGAGGAGTCGATCCCACGATCATCGCCGACGGACGGCCATTGATCGAGCGGCTTCGCATACCTCCAGCGCATCGCCGCCCGGCTGGAAGGCTGAACGGAGGCAAGCGCTTCAACATGTCGCAAAGTCTAGGAGGGACCGCTCGACGCGAGGAAGCGATCATCGGCCTTGCTGCTCTGTCAGCTTGGGGCGACGGGGCATGGGATTGGCTATTCTCGGGATGGGAGATGCGCGAGCACCTTGACCGGAAGATAGAGGCAGGAAGGCGGCGCCAGGAGATGGCTGAGCTGGAGCGGCTTATGGAAGCTGCCCCCGACGCGCTTCACCGATCGGCAATCAACGCTCTGATCCGCAAGGCCATCGATACCCGGCCAGGCCCTCGTCGCCGTCCTCGGTCTCAGAAGCTCTGGCTTGATGAGGTCGAAAACGACTGACTTTTCTGAAGCCCTATATCATCGATTTTGACGTACGCGTCGCAACAATGGGCGCATCACATTTGCCGCCGGCGAGGCCGTTTCTCACGCAGCCAAATCATCAACGGGCTGTTGTGTTTGGGTTGTCGAAGCGCCTCCAGCAATCGCGCAGAGATAGTCGGCGGCCGCTTGCGCTTTGGATGCAACAGTGAGGATTGCACGAGCGTCATTCCTCAGCACGCCAAGCCAAGACGAGATGTAGCGTGCATGGTCCGGCCGGGGCTCAACTGATAACCCGAGTTTGGCGCAGATGAAGGCGGCGCCCAGTTCAGCAACGAGCTCTTCAACGGCATAACTATCAGACCCAAAGCGACCAGTCAGATCCCGATTGAGTCGGCGTTCAGCGCCTGTCCAATGGATGTGCTCGTGCCCTAGAACACTATAGAAGCCGCCGGCATCGCGGAACTGCTCGAAGTGCGGCACCGAGATCTTATCGGCGCTCGGCATGTAGAAGGCTCGGTCGCCGCCATAGGCTATGTCTGCGCCGCAGGCGCCGAAGAACGCCTCCGCCGATGCCACCCGCTCCTCTGCCGACAAGCCGCTGGCCGCAGTGGGCTCCAGAGCTCCGTCAACCTGGCTAGAATTGAAGACATGGAAGACACGGGAAACGAGGGCGGAGCGGCTTGTTCGCTGATCATCGTCATCATCATGATCGTCACGATTGCCGGAGGCTGACTTCCAAAACAGGATGGTCGACGCCTTCTCGTTCTTACGGACCTGAGCACCTGCAGCGGACCATTGGCGGTAAGTTGCCCAGCGGCCGGACGAATAGCCGCCGAGCTCGGCCGCGGCCCACAGCAACAAGGTATTCAAACCGCGATAGGACCGGCCGGTAATTGCGTTGATCGGTGCCCCTGTCCCCTCCCCCCATTTGTGCCATGGCATGATGAAGTCCGCTGCACCGGCCTCAATGGATGAAATGATGTGGCGAGTGATGCGCTCATAAAGCTCATTGCTGCGCATGGCGTCGCCCTCAAGCCGCTTTGTTGACGAGCGCGAGGGGTCGGCTGATCGTCGGCGCGACCAGCGCCCAATTCCCGGACTTCGCTTTCAGTGCCTCGTCGATGAGGTCATCGATTTTTGACCAATCGAGATAGCGACTGTGCAGAGCGAACGCGTAATCCATCTCGCCGCACCAGCCGAGCGCCTCGATAACGCGCTCGAGCTCGAGGTTGATGAACGGCACGGTGCTGGATTCCGGTTCTAGGTGCGCGGAATACAGGCATGCGGCCTGCTGAATGAGATGATTGTGCCGCGGCGCGATCAAGAGGAAGCGGCCTTCCGCATAGTCCCCTCGTCGAACGGCAGCGAAAGTTAGCAAGTGTTCTCGGGAAAGTTGCTGCAGCGACGGCGTGCGGAGGACCGCCGAACACGAGTTCCGATAAAGCTCGGACCGACCCGCCAGCTCGTTGAAGCGCGCGCCGAGGTCCAATCGCGCGCCTTCGCTTCCGCTTTCGGAATACTTCATTTCGACGCCGATGAGACCGCGCTGCCCGTCCGAACGCTCGTAGATGATCGCTGCGTCGAACGAGGATCGATCGCCCGTCAGCTCGGCATCAAGGCGTCCTGGAGAGTGCTCGAACAGAACATGAAGGACCTTCGCGACATCAATGCCAGGAATGAGACAGCGAACGACGTTCGCCGCGAGTTGAAGATTGAAGCGCAGCGGGGCGAAGAGGTTGAAAGCCAGAGGCTGGCTGGACAATAAATTGCCATAGAGCCTGCGCCGCTCGATCAGGGCGCCTCGTTGCTGATACGCCACCTCCCGATGAACCAGGTTCGCGACAGCTGGTGACAAGAAGTTCCGGCCAGCATCCGCAGCGCTAGCGCCGAGGAGCGAACCTATGCGCCGGTTGCGTCCATCGCGGCCTTGATGAACACCGACGGGGAGACCTTGTCTCTCACGCCACAGTGCCTGCAACAACCGCGCGCATGAACGGAAGCGTGTGTCGTGCTTCTCAAGGACGCGGAAGCGTCGGAGAATGGATTGGGGAATAAGTGGCAGTTGATGAATGTGAGCGTCGCGCTCTGCCGCCATGAACCAGCCTTTCCGTGCCTAGTCGGTTGAACGAGGCACGATTCATCTGAGCCCGGAATTTCATGCGACGAGGGCCGCGGCGATTATGCATTCCCCGTGGGCCTAGGTGATGAACCGGGCAGCGGCCGCGGCAGATGTTGAGTTGCTGAGAATGGGCGGCGGCCCAGGCCGCCTGACCGTAACGAATGAACTGCGGCGATTGGGCCGGGGCGGCCGCAGCAGGGCTGATCATGATGAATGAACTGCGGCCGAGGTCAGAGCGCGAGTACCCGCACTTTCAGACGAAGGGAGCCGTCCGCATGCGTGGCCGCGGTTCTGGCTGTCAGGAAGGGCCTGGTGGCGTGGCGGCCCTGGCGCGCTTGTGAGGCAGATGGGGAAAGGAAGGAAGGAAGATGAAGTGAAAGGGGATTGGAAGGGGGAGGTAAAGGGGGGGGGTAAGGGG